>OZ244043.1:537500-2532500 GCA_965215215.1 Saprospiraceae bacterium | reverse complement strand
TCTTCGGAACTCAGCTGCAGGAGTTTCCCGAAACACCGCTTCCGCTCGTGGCGGATATGTCTTCCGACATCTTCAGTCGCCCCATCCCGACCGACCGGTTCGGCGTCGTCTACGCGGGCGCCCAGAAGAACATGGGGCCGGCCGGCGTCACCCTCGTTTACGTGCGCAAGGATCTCCTCGGTAAAGTCGATCGGCAGCTCCCGAGCATGATCGACTACCGCTCACACATCAAGGCGGACTCCATGTTCAATACGCCGCCGGTTTTCCCCGTCTACGTAAGCATGCTCACCATGCGCTGGGTCAAGGAGAACGGGGGCGTCGAGGGCATGCAGCGCAACAACAAGGTTAAGTTCGACGCCATCTACGGCGAGATCGATCGCAACCCGCTCTTCGGGGGTACGGTGGCCAAGGAGGATCGCTCGCACATGAACGCCACCTTCGACGTGCTCGACGGCGCCCTCACGCAACCCTTCCTCGACCTCTGCAAGGAGCGCCGCATCGACGCGCTCAAAGGTCACCGCTCGGTGGGCGGCTTCCGCGCTTCGATGTACAACGCTATGGATCTCGCGGGCGTCGAGGCGCTCACTCAGACCATGCAGGATTTCGAAGCCTCGCATGGCTAACCGAAGAAAGACGAGGCTTTCGCCAGAACCCGTCATCATCGAGCAGGGTACCGCTACGCTTACGGCTTGCGAGGTGCCCTTCGAAATTCGCTTGGAAGCACGGCGCAACACGCGCTACAGCCTTACGCAGCGCAAGGCCTACCTCCGTATGCCTAACCAAACCTCCGCCGAGGAGGTCCGTACCCGCACGTTGGAGTTTAAGACTTGGCTCGCGGATGCCGTCGCGAGGCGTCCCGCGCTGGCGGCGGCACACCAAACGCACCGGTTCAACCACGGTGAATCGTGGGCGCTGGGCCCCTATCATTACCAAATCCGGCTTGAGGAGGCAGCCCTGCGAGGTGCGTCTGCGCGCCTACTCCAACCCGGATTGGTACGCGTACGGCTGCCCGAGGATACCCCCGCGAAGCAGCGGAGCGAACTCGTCGAAAAGCTACTTTACCGCATCGCCGCAAATCAGGCCACACCGGAGGTTGTAACTTTGATTGAGCAGGTCAACCAAGCACACTTCCGGGTTGAGGTGGGTCGACTCAAGCTCTCCCCTACCCGCTCGCGTTGGGGCAGCTGCTCCGGGAGAGGAACCATCTCGCTGAGTTCTCGCCTACTGGCCGCGCCTGAAGACTGTTTGCGCGCGGTTATCGTGCACGAGCTCGCCCACCGCATCGAGATGAATCACTCGGATCGCTTTTGGACCCTAGTTTACGGAGCCATGCCGGATTATGACCGAGCCGACGACTGGCTGAAAACGAAGGGCGGCGAGCTCGGTTGGAAGCCGGTTTAGCCGCCCTACGCACTCAGGCCCGGCTGTACGGGATGGTGCCCCGAAACGAGAACGCCCCACTCTTGCACAGGAGCAAAAGCGGGGCGTTTGACCGAGGAACGATTCGGAAGAATCCCTTCGTAGGGTGGTAATCCGGGGGGACTAGTCCTCCACCAATTCGAAGGAAACGGACGACTGCACCTCCTTGTGGAGGTTGAGTACCGCCGAGTACGTACCGAGGGCTTTTACCTCTTCGGGCACCTCGATCTTACGGCGCTCGAGGTCGACGTCGAATTGCTCGCGCAGCGCCTGCGCGATCTGCACGTTCGTTACCGAACCGAAGATCTTGCCGTTCGCCCCCGCCTTCATCGGGATACGAACGGTCGCATCCTTGAGCTTGGTCGCGATCTCACGGTACTCGCTGAGGCGAGCCCCCTCGCGCGCCTCGTCGAGACTGCGTAAGTGTTCGAGTCGCTTGCGGTTGGAGCCGTTGGCGATCAGCGCCTTACCGCGTGGGATCAGAAAATTGCGGGCGAAGCCAGGCTTCACAGACACGACCTCGTGCTTGTCCCCTACCTTATTGATGTTCTCCAGGAGTATGATATCCATGGTCTAAAGACGTTTTGAGGACAGCTTACTTGAGCTGGTCGGTGACGAAAGGGAGGTAGGCCAACTGGCGCGCGCGCTTGATCGCGGTCGATACACGGCGCTGCCATTTGAGCGAGTTGCCGGTAATGCGGCGGGGGAGGATCTTGCCCTGCTCGTTGAGGAACTGGGTGAGGAAGTCGGGATCTTTATAGTCGATGTACTTGATGCCGTACTTCGTGAAGCGGCAGTACTTCTTACGCTTGCGTCCGATCTTGGGATTGGACAAAAATTTAATGTCGTCGCGGGTTGCCATGGGGCATCGTCGTTGTAAAAGTGGAAAAGGGAGGAATAAAAACCGCTTTGCTCAGTACGCTGGGTTACTGCTTAACGGGGGGCGCGGCATCGGCCGTCCTATCCGCAACGGCCTCGACCGGCTTTGCCGCGGGAATGGTATCGGCGGTAGGCACCGGTTGCGGGGCTTCCCTTACCGGATTCGGTGCAGGCCTAGCCCCTTTGGCCGGAGCGGCTCCGGTGCCCCTGAGCGTATCTTCCTTCTCTCTCTCCTCCTGGATCTCGTCGGAAACTTGCTCGCGCTTGCGGCCGATCCTGCCGTTGCGCTTGTCGTCGTTGTACTTCACCCCGTACTTGTCGAGCTTCACGGTCAGAAAGCGCATCACGCGCTCATCGCGGAGCATGGCGAGTTCGAGCTGGTCGAGTACCGACCCAGGAGCCTGAAATTCGACGCAGTAGTAGACGCCGGTGGTGCGCTTGTTGATCGGGTAGGCAAGACTGCGGAGACCGATACTATCGACGTTGACGATCTTGCCATCTTTGTCGGTAATAAGGTCTTGGTAGGTCTGAACTGTCGATTTCGATTCATCGCCCGACAGCACCGGATCGACGATGAACGTGACTTCGTATTGAGTCATAAGTAGATAGAGGTTGGTAAAGTGTTGCTTTTTGCAACGGGGCGCGAAAGTATGCAGAATTCGCCAATCAGGGACAACCTCATCCCATTTCGATCGCGCGACTACTACGCGCCCGTACCTAATTTACCTAAGCACCGCAACGGGCATACTGGAGTCGAACTCCCCGGTGAGTACCGGCGTCTGTCGCCCCCCCGTGTAGCTGCGTACGCGCTCGTAGGTGTAGTCGAAGAGTTCGTCGACGGTCACGACGCGGTTGGCGTCCCGGTCGGCCTCGCCACGCATGCCGCGCATCACGAAGTGGGAGAAGACGCCGGAGCGCAATCCGTTGGCCTCGAGACTGACCTCCTCACTGCGGCTCGAGAGCAGCAGGGCGGTCCCGCCCCTGCTCTCGGTGAAGGCGGCGTAGAGGCGGGTGGCGGAGGTGCTCGCCGCGCGCGCGGCGAGTAGTCCCCCGCTGTGGCACGCATCCGCCAACACGAGCTTGTGCTTGGCGGCGGAGCCTTCGAGTAGTTGCTCCACGCGCTCGTGCGAGAGCAGGTTGTGCACGCCGTCGTAGTCGACCGGTACGAAGTAGCCATCGACGCCGTGACCGGAGAAGTAAAACACGACTACGTCGTCGGCGTCGGCCTGGTCGAGCTTTTCGGTCAGCGCACGCTCGATGTTGGCCCGGGTGGCGCGCTCGTCGACCAGCACTTCGAGCTGCTCGTCCGGGAGCGCCCCACCCTCCGGACTCTTCAGGAACGCGTACATCTGGTAGGCGTCGTCGTCGGTGTAGTTGAGGGTCTGCATAGCGCTGTAGGCGCCGATGCCCACAATGACGGCGTACATAGTGGGCTCGCCGTCGGCGGCCTTTTCGCGCACGTCGGTGTTCGAGGCGAGTACTACGTTGCTGTTTTCGTAAGCGCGACTGATGAGGCGCCCGTCCTCCCAGTTACCCGCGACCTTCTTGCCGCTGTGGAAGCTGTAGCTCCCCTTGCCGTGGGGCGCGTTCCCCTTCCACCCCCCGGCGTAACGATCCCCGTTCGCGTAGCGCACCTTGCCCCTGCCGATCGGCTCGCCGTCCACAAACTCACCCTCGTACACGGCACCATCGCGGTAAGTATAGCGGCCTTCCCCGCTGGCGCAAAAGTCGGTGTTGCAATCCTTTAGATCTCGCTCCCCAAAGGGATCCGACTCAGTCGGTTTTGCGGGAGCGGCCACCTTGCTGCCGTTGGCCCAGGTGCCGGCGATGGTCTCGCCGCTGATCTTCACGAGTCGGCCGGTTCCATGCTTTTTGTTATCACGCCAATCGCCCGTGTAGTAGGTACCATCGGGGTAGCGCATCACCCCCTCGCCGTGCATCTTGCCCCTGCGAAAATCGCCGGTGTAGGTCGCGCCGGAGGTATAGGTGTACTCCCCCTGTCCGTCCATGAGGTTGCCGACCCAGGTGCCCTCGTAGCGGTCGCCGTTGGAGAGGATCCCGTAGCCCGAGCCGTCGGTACAGTCGCCCGAGAGGCAACGCGTGCCCTGCGCACTAGCGAAGGCGGAAAATCCGAATAGGGCTAAACAAATCAGCGTGAATCTCATCGAAGGCTACTTGAAAGGTGTCGGTGGGCGGAGTTGAGCGTAGCGGTCGACGATAGGCGCGGTGGCTGCGTTTGCGGAAGGTTCAACACCGAAAGTAAGCGGTGTATTGCCGGCGCGCCAGCGTGAGCTACCTTCGTCACAAAGCGCGTCGGATGAATTGCAATTTCAGTTCCACCCTCTGGATCCTCGTATTCGGCTTAGCTACCGCCTGCTCCGATACACGCACGGCGGCCAGCCCGGGTGCGAAGGGTTTTAGCGACAGCGCCGCGGCCGGCGATCAGTACGGTACCGAGGTGGTGAAACGCGCGGAGAAGGCAACTCCCTACCCCGAATTTTTGAGTCAGCTGGCCGCGAGCGATAGCCTGGCGGGTACGGTGCGCGGCCGGGTGGAGGAGGTCTGCCAGGTGAAGGGTTGCTGGATGACGATGGTGGCGCAGGACGGGGACCACCCGGCCATGACGGTGCGCTTCGAGGACTACGGCTTCTTTATGCCGAAGGACTTGGGCGGCCACGAGGTGGCCATTACCGGGGTGGCGAAGCGCCAGGTGCAATCGGTGGAGGAGTTGCGTCACTACGCCGGGGATGCGGGCAAGTCGCAAGCGGAGATCGAGGCGATCACCGAACCGGCCGAGGAGATCGCTTTTACGGCGACCGGGGTGCGTGTGCTCGAGTAACCAGCGGAGTCGAAAATAAATTCGACATCGAAGCAGCGACTCGCCGCGGCCGTTCGTTTAGGCTTTAGTACAACCTGAATTCCCAAACCGTACTCTCACTTTATTGACACGGCGAGCGGCCGCGACTACCTGCCTTCTACCGAGGCACTAGCTCGCGGCCGCTGCTTTTCCGGTGGTCTCCTTCTCCGCTTTGACAACGCGGGCGGCCCGCACGCGGGCTTTGATGGAATCGATGAGTAGCGGGGTCGAAGTGGCGAAGCAGACGGGCATGCGGGCGGAGTTGATTCCTGTAATTCCTATGTACTCCTGGGGGCTCGCGGCTGACCTACCGGATTCGCTTATCGCGGATCCCCTGGCGTTGGGCGTAGTCGCTGAGACTTTCCTTGAGCAAATTGCGCGCCCGAAAAAGCCGGGACCGAACCGTACCGATGGGTACGTCCGTGATGCGGGCGATCTCCTCGTAGGTGAAGCCTTCTATGTCGCAAAGTAGTAATACGAGTCGGAAGTTGACGGGCAACCCGTTGATCGCCCGGGTCACTTCGTCGCCGAGCAGGTGCGCGAACAGCTCGTGGCGCAGGTCGAGGTACACGGGCACGCCGGTGCCTTCGTCTTCCTGCAGGGAGATAACCTCATCGTAATCGACGGTCGCCGGCAGGTTTTGCCGCCGGCGGTACTCGTTGATGAAGCCGTTCTTGAGGATTCGAAACAGCCAGGCCTTGGCGTTCGACCCCCGGTCGTAACGCGCGATGTAGCGGTAGGCCTTGAGGTAGGTGTTCTGCACGAGGTCGGCCGCATCGTCCGGATCTTGCGTCAATCGGTAGGCAAACGCCGAGAGCGCGTTGAGGTGGGGCATCAGCTCCAGCTCGAACACCTTATCTGCCTCGGATTTGTCAAGCGGTGCCGACATCGACGCGCAAAGGTACCGGTTTGGCCTAGGGTCAGGTAGGTTGTGCGCATGTTCCGACGTGTAGCCAACATATGGCAGCCCGAACGCTTCCAGGGCGCAAGCAAGCGACGGAGCTATTTCGAGGGTTACTACGTCAAGGTGGTCGACGTGGCTCAGGACCTGGCCTTCGCCCTCATCCCCGGAGTGAGCTACGACGCGGCCGGCGCGGGTCACGCCTTCGTCCAGCTCCTCGACGGTGTCGAGCACACCGCCGCCTACCACCGCTTCGAGTCGAGCGAGTTCGCTTACGCTAAAACGGGTTTCGGCCTGAGCCTAGCGGGCAATCGCTTCAGCGATCACGGCGTACGAGTCGAGGTACCCGGTGCCAGCATGGAGCTCCGCTTTCGCGAAAACACGCCGTTTCCGGACCGTTGGTACGCGCCCGGCGCCATGGGTCCCTTCGCGTTTGCCCCCGGCATGCAGTGTAAGCACGGGGTGGTGAGTATGCACCACGCCGTGAGCGGTCGGGTACGAATTGGCGATCGGGAGCTTTTGTTGAGTCCGCACGCCGCGGGCTACATCGAGAAGGATTGGGGCAGCTCCTTCCCGCGCTCCTGGCTGTGGCTACAAACGAACCACTTCGTCGGCGACGGGGTCCCGAGCTGCCTACTCGTCAGCTCCGGCGTAGTCCCCTGGATCACCGGAGCCTTCGAGGGATTCATCGCCGGACTCTACCACGGGGGCGACTGGTGGCCCTTCACCACCTACGGGGGGGCCGAGCTCCGCGTGGAGCACGACCGGGAGCGTGTGGTGCTCGATTTTGCGCGCGGGCGGCAGCGCCTGCGCGTCGTCGCGCACCACGGACCGGGCACCGAGCTCGTGAGCCCCGTACCCACCGAGGGCATGGGGGGCAAGGTGACGGAGAGTCTACGCGCCCGGGGAGACCTGGAGCTGCGCGTCGACGGACGGGTCGAGCTCGCCCGCGAATTGGACTGGATGGGCCTCGAGGTAGCGGGCGGCTGACGGCTACCTTCCGCCCCATGACCGTCATCCCCGCCATCGACATGATCTCCGGCAAGGCCGTGCGCCTGACCGGAGGTGACTACGCGAAGCAGACCACCTACAGCGACGATCCGCTGGCCGTAGCGAAAGGTTTCGAGCGGGCCGGCTTTACCCACCTGCACCTCGTAGACCTCGACGGTGCCAAGGCGAGCAAAGTGGTTAACCTGCACTGGCTCGAGCGCATCGCGAGCGAAACCGCGCTGCACATCGACTTCGGCGGGGGGGTAAAAACGAGTCACGAGCTGGAGCGCGTCTTAGATGCTGGTGCCAAACAAGTCACCGCCGGCAGCATCGCCGTCAAGGAACCGGCCACCGTGTTGCGCTGGCTCGAACAGTACGGACCGGAAGTAATCATCCTCGGCATGGACCTCTCAGACGGCCGCATCGCCACCCACGGCTGGCTCGAGAAGAGTGCCCTCGGCTGGCACAGCTTTCTGGCGGACTACGTGCGGGCCGGAGCGAGGCGCTTCATCTGCACCGACGTGAGTAGGGACGGTATGATGGCCGGTCCGGCGACCGACCTCTACCGCGAGATCCTGCGCGATCGCCCGGGCATCGAGCTCGTGGCCTCCGGCGGCATCCGCTCGGTGGAAGACCTCGAGGAAGTAGACGATGCCGGCTGCGCGGCCGCCATCGTCGGCAAGGCACTCTACGAGGGGGCTATCGATACGAAGCGGCTGTTTGCCCGAACTAAAAACGACCAGCTTTAGGCCGTGACGAACGTGACTCCCCGCCACTACCCGGCCCTACTCGCGGAAGGCGAACGCATTGGCTTTACGATGGGCAGCGACACCGGGATCGGCGCACTGTTGCGGGTGCTGATCGCTTCGAAGCCCGGCGGCAATTTCCTGGAGCTCGGCACCGGCATCTCGCTCACGCTAGCGTACATGACCGAGGCGATGGATCGGGGGTCGACCGTTCTGTCGGTGGACAATGACCCTGCGCTCATCCAGATCGCGGAGCGCTACTTCGGGGGCGACGAGCGCGTGCGACTCGTGTGCGCCGACGGAGCGGCGGTTATCGGCGAGCAGTCGCCAGAGTCCTACGACCTCATTTTCGCCGACACCTGGGCGGGCAAGTACAACCACCTCGGCGAGGCGATTCACCTCCTCAAGCTAGGCGGCTTCTACGTGATCGACGACATGGACGAGCAGCCGAACTGGCCGCCGGGGCACGCGGACAAGGCGGCGGCTTTGCGGCGGACGTTGCGGGAGCGTGGGGATTTAGCTCTCGTGGAGTTGGGCTGGTCGACGGGGATTATTTTGGGGGTGAGAGTGTCGAAATAGTGAATTCATTGCCCCCAAACACGCCGCCGCTAACCCCCCGACATTACGGCTACGTCTATAGTCGTGCCCCACCAACTTTAGTGGCAGACAAATCGTGTTTTCAGTCAACATGCTCGACGACAACCCTATAATGACCCGACTCAAGGTCCGTGCCTTCTTTCCCGCCGATTACACCAACCTCTCCGCGCCTTGGATGCAATATTACCGCGAGCTACTGTCGGCTACTCCGATGTTTACTAGTGGAGCAACGATGTCAAACGACGCACTTCTGAAAGCTCATCGAACAAAGCCACTAATAGCTCACCGCTGCCGACTGGGTTAGCGGCTACATAGCCGCATGAAATCTTAGAGGCGCACACCAAACACGTTAGTGCATACGCGAACCTGCCAAAAACACCTATACAAGCCTGCGGATTCGGCGCCAATGTGAGCCGCTGTTCAGCTTGAACCTTCAGTTGGGGAAGGAAATGCGGCGAGTGAAGGGGGGAGGAAATATGGACGGGTTGGAGTGAGTGTTAGCAAGAGGCAGGCAATCGGGCTTTGCACAGATTCTGCACGGACAAACTGAGTTATTTACGTCTCGTGAAAACAACCTGCAAACAAATTTTTTGTACCACAACCATCTAACAATCAATTATTTAAATAGTATAGGTCGCGGCGGTAAGAGCGTCGACAGGCCGTTTCTGCAAGCAACCTGCAAACAAATTCATCTATACAAGAGTGGGCTTACGCCCAGTACGGGGAGTACTTCCGAGCCTTATAGCCCACAGTCGGATCGTACAACTTGATCTTCCCGTCATCGAGTGTTTCACCGATCACACGGGATGCCACCGCACTTTCTTTAGCACTCAGTTTAAAGCGGGCTCGAAGGCTAGCATTCGTCATGTAGTCTTGCTCTACGTGCTTGAGGGATGCGTGCATGTAACAGGCGCGTATCCGCTCCTCACTGTCCATATCAGCTAGTGGCTTAGGGGCAAATAGCGTCGCGACCGTGGCCTCAGCGGTGACCTGAAACTTGGGAGAGGGGGGCTGATGAATTTCCGTAGCGTTCACCACCTTATCGATGCCGGACCCCCTTTCCTCGCAGATGCCGATGAGACGCATTTGCTTGGCGAGGATCTCATTGCGGGAGCGAGCAGGAGAATCCAAAAAGCGATCTGTGTCGATAAGAGGCTCTCCGGGATTGGTAAATTCAATTCGATTGTCGTAAATCTCTAGTAAAGGCCCCATACCTCTTAGATTGAAGTCTTGATGAATCAAGGTATTAGCAAGCAGTTCGCGTATCGCAACAGCCGGATACATTGGCTCATCTTTTCGAAGCGCACGATCAATCGACTCCCTAGGAAGTTGTTTCTCAACGTATTTTATGATTCGCTCGAACGCAACGGCATAACCCATCCGGCCCTCCTGCTCATGGTGAGTAGCTGTGTTATTCTTACCTGTATACCGAATGACCCGTAGTGCCTTACGAGTTAGCGACGGAAAGTGTCTCAACCGACGAGCATATAGCAAGGCTGCGAAATTGAAGATGTCCCAACCACCCGCCTCACTTTGCTGAATTAGATCATACTGCTTTAACAACTTGATCTTCGCATTGAGAGTCTCAGGCAGCTGAAGTTTGTGTAGCCCCACGAAACTTTCGATGTCGATCATTTCAAGTACGCTTGTGGAGGTTTCGTGATCCGCCGCGACCTGCGGTTCGAAGCTTACGCTCTATCGACGGGAAGCTGCCGCTGTTCAGGGAAAGAAAGAGTCGTAACCAATGGTTACGTACCAGCGTCCGCGCTCGTCGTTCATGCGGATCTCTTCGAGTAGGACCTGTTGCAGCTCCTGTTCCGGGTAAGCCTCCCGTACGAATTGCTTAGCGATCTGAATAGCCTCACGTGGCGTCATATTCTTAAAGGTACTACGGCCTTAACCTTATACACCAGGGTAAAACTCCAACGCCCACAAAACTCGCGAGGCTACGAAAAGAAGCTTAGTCTCCCTCTGCCCTACTGCTGAAACATACTCACCCAAGTTACCTCACGCTCCCCCAGAAAACGCCAGTGGCCGCGCGGCAAATCCTTTTTGGTGAGTCCCGCGAAGTGCAACCGGTCAACCTTGTCGAACTCGACGCCCGCTTCGGCTAAAGCCTCCGCGGGGAACGCTCCGCGCACAACAATCGAGAGCTTTCCCATCTCCTCATCCAAGTACTCGGCAGCGTGAATACGCCGCTTCTCCTTCGCTTCCGCAGAACCTTCCTCCGGCAGCAGCTTAACGAGTAGCTCGGCGGTGCCGGGCGCAGTCAGGCGGAGCGTAAAGGTCTCGAGCGGTGGATTGCGCTCGAAGTGCTCGTCGAGCTGCGGGTCGTTGGTAACCAGCTGCAGCCCGAGCATGTCGTCGCGGAGCGCGTGGATGGGGTGCAACTGATCCGCTCCGTCGAAGCGCAATACATCGGCCAGCGTACGGGCGGCATTCTCCTCGTCTCCGCTCGGCTCAGTGTCGGAGACGACATCCTTCGGCTTGTTGATGAGGATGTACACGAGGTGGTCGCGGCGCTCAACCGGCTTTTCGTCGAGCAACACCACGTCCTCGGGGCCGATCATCCGGCCGGGTCCTACGATCTCGCCGTTCACCGTTACTCGACCGCGCTTCACGAGTTCGTCCGCTTCACGGCGCGAGTGCTGCGTCGAGCGGGCGATGTACTTGTTGAGTCGGATGGGCTCGTTGAGATCCACCTCGCCGAACTTCGGCGGCGGTGGCGGCTGAAAGCGTCGCTTCTCCTTACCTCCGGGGGCCGTACCGGGGCGCGGACCTTCCCTGCGATCCCGCCGGGGCGGTACCGCCGGATCGCGCCTGGACCTAAAGTCTCGGCTATCCCGAAACCCGCGGTCGTCCTCAAACCCACGATCGTCCCGCCGCTGCGGACTCGGACGAAACCGGTCGCGCGGACTGTATTGCTCCCGGGAATAAGACTCACGTGCGTCCGTCCGTTCGCGATAATCCGGTCGCTCCCGCGGCGGCGGCGGCCCGAAGCTCCGGCGTCCGTCCTGCCGGTCCTCATTCGAACGCGCACCCGGGTGGCGATTGCCGTAGCCGCGGCCGATGCCGCTGGATCCTTGGTCATCGAAACGATCACGGCGCTGAGGCGGACGATCGTCACGCCGTTCGTCGTAACCGCGGCGGGGTGCACGCTCGTCGTAGTCGCGGCGCGAACGGTCGTCCCGGTACTCACCGCGCGTAGGGCGATCGTCGTAATCGCGGCGCGGAGCACGATCGTCGTAATCGCGCCTCGGAGGGCGGTCGTCGTAGTCGCGACGCGGACCCCGGTCATCGAAGTTCCGCCTCGGAGGGCGGTCGTCGTAGTCGCGGCGGGGACTCCGGTCATCGTAATCGCGGCGGGGCGGACGGCGGTCGTAATCCCGGCGCGGCGGTCGTTCCTCGAAGTTCCGACTCGACGAGTGATCGTCGAAATTTCGACGGGGCGGACGGTCGTTAAAGTCCCGCCGCGGTGGCCGGTCGCCAGAGTCGCGCCGGGGTGGGCGATCCTCGACGCGCCGGGGCGCCGGTGGTTCGAAGCCGCGTGGCGCGCCGCGATCTTCGGGAGCGTCCCGGGGCTCACGCTCCGGGTACGCATCGCGCGGCGCACGTGCTTCGCGGTCGTCTCCCTTGTCCCTACGCTCGCGCTCTTCGCCGTTTGCGTCCTCGCGGTCACGGCTCGGGCGGTCTGGACCCTCTCCGGGCTTATGAAATCCTGCTGGCACGTGTTCGGGGGTTGATGGTAAAAAGTAGCTCCTGTTGGACTTGAACCAACGACCAATCGGTTATGAGCCGACTGCTCTAACCACTGAGCTAAGGAGCCAGTACGACGCCGCCGCGGCTCAACCGCTAGCTTCGCGCCATAACTCCCGCAAAGCTAATACATGTCCCCTACCCCACGTACCTGGCAGCCGAGCTTCATCGACTGGGAGGCCGTACAGGCCGTCGTATTTGACCTCGGCAACGTAATCGTCGACCTCGACGTCCCCGCCACCGAGCGCGGTTGGCGAACCTTGCTCGGCGACGGATACACCGCCTTCCGAGACTGGGCTTCCGCCGAAAACCTCTGGAGCGCCTACGAAAAAGGGCAGCTTACCCAGGACGCGTTCCACGAAGCCATCGTACAACAGGTCGAAGGCCGGCTTTCGCCAAAACAAGTCACCGATCACTGGAACACCATCCTCGTCGGCATCGGTGAACATCGCTTTAGTCTACTCCGGGCCCTGCGCGAACGGCTACCGATCTACGTCCTGTCGAACACGAACCAAACCCACATCGAGTGGGTCCGCAAGCACGTAGCTGAGCTGGGCGAAGCGGACTTCGAAGGGCTGTTCGACAGGGTGTACTACTCCCACGAGCTCGGCCTAGCCAAACCCGATTCAGCGATCTACACGACGGTGCAGCAGGACATCGGCCTGCCCCCCGGATCCCTCCTCTTCATCGACGATCTCGCCGAAAACGTAGCCGCCGCGCAGGCCTGCGGCTGGCAGGCCGTGCAGCTCCCCATCCCCGTCGACGTGCAGGAAGTTTTTGCGGAAGCCGCACCGAAGCTCGGACTAACGGACTACTTCGCGGACGCGGGGCGGGTGACGAAAGGTCCGTCGTGAGCGCCTGGCAGCGCAAACGCAGGCTCGGGGCCGAGCGCCTTACGCCCGAACAGGCGCTCGACAAGGCGGAGCGCTACTGCGCCTACCAGGACCGCTGCCACCAGGAGGTGCGGCGCAAACTTTTCGACCTCGGCCTCTATGCGGCCGACGTGGACCAGGTGATGGCGAAGCTCATCGAGGATCGTTTCGTCGACGAGGAGCGTTTTGCGCGCAGCTTTGCACGTGGTAAGTTCCGGATGAAGGCTTGGGGGCGGTTGCGGATCGAGCGGGAGTTGAAGCAGCGGGATGTGAGCGCTTACTGCATTCGGGCGGGGCTTAGCGAAATTGAAGAGGAGGACTATCGCAAGACACTGGAGGATGTTTTGCGGAAGCGCCATGCGAAGCAGGATGCCACCAAAAGTGATTTTGAGCGGCGGGGGGATTTATTGAATTATGCTTTTAAGCGAGGGTTTGAATCGGAGTTGGCTCGGGAGGTGGTTAAGGGGCTTATTGCGTAGGGTTCTCTTCTGACGGGGTTTACGCGGAGACGCGGAGGTCACGCGGGGCGCGCGGGGGCAGTCTGGCATACCGGACTGTTCGGCATCTGCACCTCCGGGCAAAACTCTCACCTGCCTGAATAGCGGTACGGGGCACGTTGGGCGAGCTCCGCTCGTGTGCACCTCTCCCGCGACCCGACGAGCCTTCCTGACAGCGCGTGGCACGAGCGGAGCTCGCCTAACGCCACACTGCCGCTAACGAACGGAATTGCCGGGCCGGTAGGACATGCTCCCGCGGAGCTTCCGCGTCTCCGCGCGAAACTCTTCCCCCTATTGCATCCTAACGAGCACGCGCGTGGTCTAACTCCAACACCCAGCATGCACATCCCAAAGCTCTTACTACGCCTTCAAACAAAGCTTTGAATCTGAGTTGGCGCAGCGCGTGGTCGACGCTCTAACAAGCGACTCGCAGTACCTGCACTAATAGTAGCTACTCCTCCTGCTCAGTGGCCCGGCGGGGAGACACGCGCAGAAAAACCCCATACGATCGAGTCCAATTAATACTCGAAAAATTTATCGAAAAATAAGGCCCCATTAGCCAAGCTTGATGACGATAAGTTAGCGCAAGATCCACCGACAGCACAGGAGACATATGGGCATCAATATGTGGAGCAGTAAGTGTACCTCTAAAATCATCGTCGATAGTGATTGGTCTTATCTGTGCGATGTACGTGCGATACGTGCGCTCTAGGCCAACTCCAACGCTAGTAAATATAGATATATTCCTCTTCTTCAGAATCGTATTTACACGGTTAATACCTATCGTGAGCGCCGATGCGCGAGTAAAATTAGTTTGTGGGAGTAATTCAATACCCGCTATATCGAAGTCACTCGGGAGTACTAGGCCTGGATAGTTCTCGTACCACCTGTCTCTGATAAACAGGTTTTCGATGTTTTGCAACTCATCTTCGCTAAATCGGGCGCTTCCAAAATGGGAGGCTCTGTAACTTAGTTGCAACGCAAAACTACTTTTAAGCTCGTATCCTATTGAAACAGAGAGGTTCACTCCTGGAAGGTCACCTGCATCGGAAACCCCCCTTCCAACAAAAGTTTGTAGGTTAACCTGAGCCCAACTTAGTAAAGGGAGGCTACTTAGTAGGATTATAGCAACAATTCTCCTGCACACAATTTGGCTGTAGTAGTGTTAAAAAAGAGCGCTATCTCCTCGCTTATTACGAAAAGATAGCGCTCGAATAAGGTAGCCCTTATAGGCTAATCTTCTGCAATGTTTATCCAGAATTCAAAATTACTTCCTGACTTATGTTGATTTCCCCAAGTACTTGGCTCAACCCAATTCGTGAAGTACTCATATCCTTCACCCATTTCGTCATCAGTACCGGCACCGAATTCGCCTTTAACGGTCACTGTCTGTTCCGTACTAGAATCATCTGGCTTAATTTTAGCTGTATATTCAACGCTCCACTTACTGTTACCTGTACCGCCATCAAAATCGCTGAAGTGGTATTTCACTCTATGGCCTTCATCACCATTGGCAAGGTCCTCCTTCCACCGAATAGTCGGCGCTTGGTCATCTAAGAAGATCCAATCATTTTTCTGCTTTCTCTTTAAGTCGAATTCGTGCGTAATTACTCCAGCCGCTTTGCCAATCATTCTTACACGAAGTTCCATCTTACTATTGAACAGATCATCTTTGAAATCTTTATATAGAACTCGTTGGACAATATCGTACCAGGCGGGAAGCCGAGCTCGTATAGGTGATCGTCCTACTATCGGCGCAGACTTTGGTTCACCATACTTTGCGATGTAATCATCGATGTGCATGGGCGCAGGATATTTCGCGTAGTAGTACGCATTACCTTCGAACTCGGCGATCTTCGTAATGCTAATCACGTTATCAGCTGCATCCTGGTCGAGGCGGACTCTGTCAGTCTCACTAACATAGAGCACTGGTTCGTCCCCTTCCTCACCCGATTCGTTGATTAGCTGGTCACCACCAACGTAGTATATTAAGTTCGAAGCCGGTTCCCCCTCAAATGCATATACCCTATCGATGGACTGTGCAGCCTGGGCAATACGGTCATCGGCTATGCTTAGCGGCTGGTACAAGCCAATAGCTAGCAATGGGTCCTCGAACACAATGTCTCGAGAGAAGTACGCTACCGATTTCTCCGAGTCAGCTTCTGCAAGGTGCTCTGCAACCGTGGCGCCGTCGCCAAGCACTTGGTCTTTAAGAGTTACGTAAAGTACCTCCAGCTCACCGCTGCGCTGTTTGAGGCACTCCTTCGTAACGAGCGCTAGTACTTCGGGATCGTCAATGAGCGTAGACATGGCGCTGGCCACCGTCTCTTTAGCCTCTACGGACGACTTCGGTTGCAACGTGACCTGGCTCGGTCGATCAGATTCGCAAGACGCTAAGCCAAGGCCAAGCAGCACGGAAAGGGCAAATGCCCTGTGGGGGGGGGGATTTTCACTATACGTAGTAGTTAAATGGTTAATAGCTAGATCAGCTACACAAGTTTACGACAGTTTACTAGCTGTAGTAGAGGTCATTCGTACGTAATTTAGAAATCCTATCACATAAAAAAATTTGCAAAGAGATTCCCGGGAATCCTCAGATCGTTTCATTTCAGATTAAACCCAAACACCTCATCCAAACTCAACTCCCGCACCTTCCCAAAACGCCCCAGCTCCTTAAAATCAATCCGTGAGCGCTCGCCGAGCACCAAGTAACGCGTCGGCGCCCCCTCGAAGGCTCGAAAGGCCTGCTCCAAATCCTCCGTTTTTGCCTCGGTGATCGCCTCGTACAACCACCGGCGGGGGTTGGCGGCCGGCACACCCCGGTCGAGCCCCTGACGCCAAAGCCAGTACTGACTTTGCCGCAGGTCGCGCTCCGTGCGCATTTGCTGGAGGATACCCTGGCGCACCTGCGCGGCCGAACTCGCGTTCCAACGCCAATCGCGGAGTAGGCCCCCGAGGGCGGTTAGGGCTTCGGTGAGCTTGTCGGGCTGGGTGCCGATGAAGGCCTGCAAGTAGTGGTCGTCAATGGCGCGCTGCGGCGCCTCCGCGTAGGCGTAGGTGGAGTACGCGAGGGCGCGACTCTCGCGCAGCTCCTGGAACACCACCGAGCTCAGGCCGAGCCCGTAGTACTGGTTGAACCACTCCCCGAGCATCCAGAGGTGCGGGTCGAAGCCCGCGCGGACGTGCCGCAGGGCGAGTACCTCGACCTGGACCATCGGAAAGTCCACAAACTGCACCTCGTCCTCGCGCGGCAAGCGGAGCGAGAAGTCGGGTGTCGACAGCGGAAGGCGCGGCGTCTCGGACGTGGGGTGCTTTTGCTCCAACAGCTTCACCACCTTTTCTACGGAACGCGGGCCGTAGTAAAAGGCGGTGTGCTGCGTATCGGCGAGCTTGTGGATGCGGGCCACTACGTCAGCCGGTGAGGTAGCGCGCAGCTCGGAGACGCTCGGCTGACCGGCCATCGGCGAATCTTCACCGTAGCGCCCGAACTGATTCATCGCTTTGCGCAGCACGATCTGCTTGTTGCTCCGCTGGTTGCGACGCTTCTGCTCCACGTCGTCGACGAGCTTCGCCCACCGCTCGGCGTCGGGCTGGCAATCGCGCAGGAGGGTGTCGAGTAGCTCCAGCCCATCCGGCAGCTTCCCGTCGAGGCCGCTCACGCCCACGTACACCCGGTGGCCGGTGGCGTGGATCTGCCACTCCAGGCCGAGGCGGTAGAAAGCGACCTGCACGTCGGCGTGCGCGAGGGTCGGCGTCCCCAGGTAAGCGAGGTACGAGGTGGCCAACTGCAGCAGCCGGTCGGCGCGCGTTCCGAAATCGAAGATGTAGAGTAACTCGAAGAGTTGGTTCTCCGCGTTGGGCAGGTGGTGCAGGTCGAGCCCCGGTCGGATCGGGGTTTGACTCACGAGGGCTCCGAGGTCGGAGAAGCGCGCCTCGATCGCCCGCGGATCCTCGGTGAGCAGCCTTTCGGCAAAACCGGAGAAGCGGTCCGTGTTGAGGGGGACCGGCGTGATCTCCGGTTTTTCGACCTTGAGCACGTCGGTATCCTCGCCCTGCCGCTTGTAGACGGTGACGCAGTCGGCGGGACGGAGGTGCGTTTTGGCGTAAGCCCGTACCTGCTCGAGGGTAACCGCCCGGAGGCGCGCCGTCAAGTTGAGGGCCGTATCGAGCTCGACGCGGTGCACGAAGGAGGAGGTGAGCATGCCGGCGCGACTCTGATTGCTCTGCGCGCTGCGCTGCATGGCCAGCTCGTGATCGACGACGACGGCGGGGAGCAACCAGCTGGGTACATCGCCGGTGCGCAGTCGCTCGACCTGCGCGAGGAGCAGCTCGCGGGCCTCCTCCAAACTTTGCCCCGGGCGGGGCTGAGCCACGCAGCGGATCATCGAGTGCTCCGTCATCTCCGTGAGCGAAGCTGAGGCGGAGAGTAGGCGCTGCGCCTGGAGCAACTCCTGATCGAAGAGGCCCGCCTGCTGGTTGAAGAGCATCCCGGTAGTCACCTTCGCGATGGCCGAGGCCGGATCGGCGGCACTCGGTACGCGCCAGTGCAGCATCACCGACGGTGCTTCCTGGCCGAACACCTCACGCGTTACGGCCTGCGTCGGCGCGGGCGTCGGCGCCTGGAAAACGGGTACCGGGCGCGACTCCCAAGTGCCAAAGGTTTTGCCCGCGAGCGCGAGGGCAGCTCGTGGATCGAAATCCCCGGCCAGCACCACGGCCATGTTGCCCGGCACGTAGTGGCTCTTGAAGAACTCGTAGATGTCGAAGTGGCTCGGCGCCTTGAGGTGCTCGCCCTTGCCGATGACGGTGTGCGTGCCATACGGATGTGGGGCGAAGAGCGACTCGTTGGCGGCGCGCATCACCTTGCGCACGTCCTTATCCTGCGAGATGTTAAACTCCTCGTACACCGTTTCGAGCTCGGTGTGGAAGAGGCGGAGTACGAGGCGGGAGAAGCGCTCGGACTCGAGGTCCATCCACCGGCTCAGCTCGTTGGCGGGGATGTCGTTGAGGAACACCGTTTGGTCGACCCAGGTGTAGGCATTGGTGCCCCGCGCGCCCATCTGCGCGATGATCCGGTCGTATTCACCGGGCAGCGCGTACTCGGCGGCCCGCTGACTGAGCTCATCGATCTCGCGGTAGAGGACGCGGCGCTCAACCGGATTCTCGGTAGCGCGGTGCTGCTCGTAGGCACGGGCGATCTCCTGCAACAAGGGCTCCTCGGCGGCCCAATCGGCCGAGCCGAGACGATCCGTCCCCTTGAAGAGCATGTGCTCGAGGTAGTGCGCGAGCCCGGTCGATCCGTCGGGATCGTGCTTGGAGCCGGCCCGCACCACGACCTGCGTGTAGATGCGGGGCTCGGCGGGGTTGGGGCTGAGCAAAAGGGTGAGGCCATTCGGGAGGGTGTGGCGCTCGGCGGGGAAGGTGGGCATAGGCTAAGGAGGGACAACGCGCGGTGGGGGCCGGGGTTGCTCGGCACGAAACATGTGGGGGAGCAATGAGTAAACGTCAGTGCTACGCCCTCCCCCCAATGCAGGACCTATTCGCCTTCTTCCTCCGCTTCGGAGGCCTGTTCACCTTCGTGGTGCTGGAGAGCGTGTGCGCCCTGCTGATCGTTCGCTACAACGATTCGCAGCGGGAGATCTGGCTCCACTCCGCAAGCCTGGCCTCGGGGACGGTGGCCGAGCGGGTGGACGAGTGGAGCGACTTCGTGTCGCTGCGCGAGGTGGCCGACTCGCTGGCCGCGGAGAATGCGCGTCTCAGGCTCGAGTTGCTGCTGCAGCCGAGCGCCATCCCGGATTCGGTGGCGAAAAATTATGTCGATTCAAGCTTCGCACTCGTACCGGTTCGCGTGGTGCGCAACAGCGTGGGACGGACCAATAACACGCTCACGATTGATCGGGGCAGTAGGGATGGCGTACACACGAGGATGGGTGTGATTTCCGGACGCTCGATCGTCGGCGTGACGCGCAACGTGGGTGAGCGCTACAGCGAAGTATTGAGCTTACTACACTCCGAATCCCGCATCTCCGCCGCACTCCGCCAGGCCGGCTACTTCGGGATCTTGCGCTGGCACGGCGACGATCCGCGGGAGGTGTTCCTCGAGGAGATCCCGCGCCACGCGGAGCTCACGATGGGCGATACGGTTCAGACGAGTGGCTTCTCGGCCATCTTCCCTCGCGGACTGCAGGTGGGCATAGTCGACACCTTCTGGCTCGACCCGGGTTCCGATTTTTACGACGTGCGCGTGCGCTTAGGTCACGACCCGTCGCGGCTCGACTACGGCTACCTCGTGCGCCGTTTCGACGAATCGCCGCGCCTCACCTTCGAAAACGCGACCGCCGATGTCCGGTAACCCCGTACTCGCCGGTTTGGGCCGGTTCATCTTACTCGCGGCCCTCCAGGTGCTCGTACTCGCGCGCGTGGGCATGGGCGAGGAGTGGGCGCTCTACCTCCAGCCCCTACTCTACCCGCTCGTCGTCCTGCTGCTGCCCTTGGGTATGCCCACGCCGCTCGTACTCTTCGTGGCCTTCGCGCTCGGCACGTCGGTGGACGTGCCGCTGGGCACCTACGGCGTGCACACCGGAGCCCTGCTCGTTACCGCTTTCTCCCGGGGTGCCGCGCTCGCGATCGTGGAGCCCCGCGAGGGGTATTCGATCGGGCAGAGCCCTACCCGCGCGCAGTTTGGCTGGCGCTGGTTCCTGGGCTACGCGGCCATCCTCATGGCGGTGCACACGTTCACCTTCTTCGCGATCGAGGTCTTCACGTTCGTTTACTTCTCGCAGATCATCCTGCGGGCGCTGGGGAGTTTTTGCGTAAGCATGATCCTCGTGCTCGTGTACATGGTCGTCTTCGATCCGCGCGTCTAAGTCCCTTATGTCCGATCCCTCCAGCGCCCGCCAACTCCCGGTCCAGATCATCTTCGTGGTGGTCGGGGTCATCATGCTCGGGCAGGCCTTCTGGATTCAGGTGGGCGATCCGACGTACCGGAGTCGCGCGGAGGCCACGGCCATCGACAAGCATACGATCTTCCCGAGTCGCGGACTGATCTACGACCGCAACGGCAGGTTGCTCGTAAATAATAACCCGGTCTACGACCTGATGGTCATCGCGCGCCGCGTGGATCCGGCGATGGACACGGCGAAGTTTTGCCAGCTGCTCGACATCGAGCGGGATGAATTTTTGGAGGCCTTCGACAAGGACTGGCGCAGCGCCCGGTGGTCGAAGTCGGTGCCCTACGTGTTTCGCGACAAGATCTCCCCGGAGGCGTACGCCCTCTTCCGAGAAAACTTACACGAGTTCCCGGGCTTCTACACCCAACTTCGTAATAACCGCAGCTACCCGCAGCCCTACGGGGCCCACCTGCTCGGCTACATCCGCGAGGTAGACCAGCGTGCCGTAGACGCGAACCCGGGGGTGTATACCGCGGGTGACTACATCGGCGCCACGGGACTCGAGCGCCAGTACGAAGAGCTCCTCCGGGGCACGAAGGGGGTCGAATACCTACTCAAAGACAACCTCGGGCGCCCGGTGGGTGCCTACCAGGACGGCGAGCAGGATTCGGTGGCCACCTCGGGCATCGACCTGCTCACGTCTATCGACCTCGACATCCAGGGCTACGCCGAGGAGTTGATGCGCAACAAGCTCGGCGCGGTCGTCGCCATCGACCCGAGCACGGGCGAGGTCCTGGCCTTCGTTTCGGCCCCTACCTACGACCCGAATTCGCTGGCCATAGGGCGGGAGCGCGGTATGAACTTTACGGAGCTGCTGGCCGACACGCTGAAGCCGTTTTTCAATCGCGCGACGGTAGCGCAGTACCCGCCGGGTTCGATCTTCAAGACGACGATGGCCCTCGGCTCGATCGAGACCGGGCTGTGGGACCCGGACGAGGGCGTGGCTTGCTACAGGGGGTACCGGATCGGACGCCGGCTGTACGGGTGCCACGATCACCCCTACGTGCACAACGTGAGTGAGGCGCTGGCGCACAGCTGCAACGCCTACTTCTGGCAGGCTTACCGCAAGGTGGTGGACGATTTCGGTCGCACGGACGCCGGCGAAGGTCTGGCGAAGCTCAACGAGCAGTGGCGAGCCCTCAAGATCGGCCAGCGGACCGGCATCGATTTCCCCCTGGAAGCCTCCGGCTCGATGCCCTCGACCGAGTACTACGACCGTATCTACCCGAAGGAGCGGGGCGGTTGGCGCTCGGCGATGACGATGTCGACCGGGATCGGCCAGGGGGAGATCCAGATGACGACCGTGCAGATGGCCTCACTGGCCGCCACCCTAGCGGCACGGGGTACGTACCGCAAACCCCACATCGTGCGCGGGCTTCTGTACAACGGCGTAGAGCTCGACACCAACCTGAGCGTACCGGCCGAGCGGCTGCCGTTTGACGTGGCGGACATCGAGCGGGTGATCGCCGGCATGGCGGGCGCGGTGGCCTACGGTACGGCACCCCGGGCGCGTATACCGGGGATCGAGTTCGTCGGCAAAACGGGGACCTCGCAAAACCCGCACGGCCCGGACCACTCCGTATTTTTCGGCTTCGGTCCGCGCGTCGATCCGAAGATCGCCATCGCCGTTTTCGTCGAAAACGCCGGCTTCGGCGGCACGTGGGCCGCGCCCATCGCGAGCCTCGTGGCGGAGAGGTACATCACCGGCGGCATCAGCCAGCGGAAATCCTACGAGGAGAAGCGGATCCTCGAGGCCAACCTGCTGGATGTGGAGGTGATCCCCTAATCCGGAAGTTCGGAACTTTCGCCTCGGCTACGGGCTGTTTTGGTGCGAAAGCGCCAGAGATTTTGAAAGATCGGAAGCAGCCCGGGCTCACCGAGGTTTCGTAAGACTTCTGTTTCGACGTACAGATTGCGACATTAAATTCTGTTTCTCTTGTGTTTACATATTAAATTTTGTGGCATATTAATTGAATACATCCGTACAGAAGCTCGCCGCGCACAAACATGCTGCCAGAACCGGTTTTCCTATTGACTCCTCTGCGCCATACCCTGTAACTTGAACGGCCTGCCCCCCCGAACCTCCTACTTACTCCGCCGCCCCTACCAAAGCACCGAACGCCATGATGAAGCAGTCTCTCGCCCAGAAGATGATGCAGAAGCTGTCGCCGCAGCAAATCCAGCTGATGAAGCTGCTGCAGATTCCGACGGCGACCTTGGACCAGCGCATCAAGGAGGAGCTCGAGGCGAATCCGGCGCTCGAGGAGAGTGACGAGGAGGAAGAGGAGTTCGCGGAGGTATACGCCGACGAGATGGAGGCGGAGAACGGGGAGGACCAAGATTTCGACGAGACGCCCAGCATGGAGGATGTGGACGAGGGCTTCCTCAACGAGGTGATGGACGACGACCGCTCGATCTACGACGTGCGTAGCAACAGCACCGACGAGGAGGATCGGGCCATCCCGATCGCAACCCTCGATACCTTTCACGACTACCTCGAGGAGCAGATCGGCATGCTCGACCTAGCCGACGAGCGCCAGGTGACGGTGGCCAAGCAGGTAGTCGGTTCCATCGACGACGACGGGTACCTCCGCCGCGATCCGGAGGCCATCGTCGACGACCTCGTATTTTCGCAAAACGTAATCACCAACCGTGAGGAAGTTCTTTCGACGCTGGCTAAGGTCCAGCGCTTCGACCCACCCGGCGTGGGTGCTCGCAACCTACAGGAGTGCCTCCTCATTCAGATCGACACCCTACTGGCAGACGCGGGCCACCTCGACGACCTCGAGCTCTCGCGCCTCAAGCTCGCCCGCCGAATAATCAAGGACTACTTCGAGGAGTTCACCAAGAAGCACTACCAGAAACTACTGCGCGGCCTCAGCATCTGCGAGGACGATCTGCGCGACACGATCGACGAGATCCTCAAGCTCAACCCGAAGCCGGCCTCCGGTTTCTCGACCAGCTCGAGCCGCTCGTCGATGTACGTGATCCCCGACTTCATCATCGAGAACCGCGACGGGGAGCTGGAGCTGACGCTCAACTCGCGCAACGCACCCGAGCTGCGCGTGTCGGACCACTACCGGGAGATGCTCACGACCTACAAGGACCACCAAAAAGCCAAAGGTCGCGGGAAGCAAACGCTGGGGGCCAAGAAGAACAAGGATGCCGTTCTCTTCATCAAGCAGAAGATCGACTCGGCGAAGTGGTTTATCGACGCGATCCGCCAGCGTCAGGATACGATGTACAAGACGATGTACACCATCATGCAGTACCAGTACGAGTACTTCCTGACGGGTGACGACCGGCGCCTGCGGCCGATGATCCTCAAGGACATCGCCGACGTGACGGGACTCGACATCTCGACGGTGAGTCGGGTGGCCAACTCCAAGTTCGTGCAGACCGAGTACGGCACCAAGCGCCTCAAAGACTTCTTCTCCGAGTCGCTACAAACCGCCGACGGCGAGGAGGTCTCCACCCTCGAGGTAAAGAAGATCCTCAAGGACATCATCGCGGTAGAGGCGAAGCGCAAGCCGCTGAGCGACGAGAAGCTCAAGACCATGCTCTGCGAGAAGGGCTACAATATCGCCCGGCGTACCGTGGCCAAGTACCGCGAACAACTGGGGATCCCCGTAGCCCGACTACGCAAAGAGCTTTAGCTCGATCGGGACCAAAAAACGAAGTATACCGCCTTAGGTTAGGGCAAGTGAACCTTACAGAACACATTCCGTGTTCCCCAAGTGGCTGTCTTGTTACGCCGTTCAACCTTAGTCATGGAGAAGGGCCCCGAACACGAGGATACCCGCGCCGAAAGTGCCACGGAAGCCTCGATGTTGGAGGCGTACTCGCAGGCCGTCGATCTTTCCAACTGCGACGTAGAACCACTTCACCGCATTTTGGTGGTCCAGGATTACGCGTGCGTTCTCGGCGTTGATCCCACCTCGTTCAGCATTACGCACGCCAGCGACAACGCGCGTAAATTTGTCGGTGTTGAGGCTACGGACTTACTGGGGGCAACGCTCGACGAGCTACTGAGCGCAACCGATCTAGCGGCGTTGCGGCGTGGACTCCAAGGAGGGGCAGTCGAACTGCTCAACCCGTACTCGGTAACGTTCGGAGTCGATGGAGCACAGCGGGAGATGCACCTGGTCGCCAACCTGGCGAGCCCCTCGCAGCTCATTCTAGAGATTGAGCCCTCGCACCAGTCCGAGCGCCAGTCCGTTCTACTCAATCGCTTCGGCCGCGCGATTCAGCGCATTCAGTCGATCACCGACTACGAGCTACTCTTCGCCGAAACGGCGAAGGTGCTTCGGGAGAGTACGGGGTACGATCGGGTACTCATCTATCGGTTTGACGGCAACCGCAACGGGGAGGTCGTGGCCGAGGCCTTGACGGAGGGCCTTACGCCTTTCCAAGGACTCCGCTTTCCGGCTTCCGACATCCCACAACAGGCTCGGGACCTGTACCTCCGCAACCAGGTCCGTATACTCGCCAACGTCCGGGAGCGTCCGGCGAAGCTCCTACAGGATCCCGCCGTTGGTGATGATTCGGACCTCGATTTGAGTTTGGTTAGCGCCCGTGGACTCAGTCCGATACACCGCGAATACCTCATTAACATGGGGGTAGCCGCAACGATGAGCGTTGCCATCGTACTAGACGGCAGGCTCTGGGGCCTTTTCGCGATGCATCACCACAGTCCCCGCTGGCTCAACTACCATGCCCGCTCGCACCTCCGCTTCCTGGGGCACGTTTTCAGCGGCCAGCTCAGCGCGCAGGCCGCACGTAGGCTGAGGGATCGAACGCTCGAGATGAGTAGGCTGCAAACGCAACTCAGTCTGGAGATCGAGTCGGCGAACTCGCTGGTGGAAGGCCTAGCCGCCGCCGAGGTCAACGTGCTCGACACGATCAGAGGGACCACGGGTGCCGCCGTGAGCTTCGGCGGGGAGATCCGGCTGGTCGGAGATACGCCGAGCCGGGATGAGGTCATCGAGCTCACCGAGTGGGTAACGGAACGAAGCGGTGGCTCGACCACCTACCGCGTCGATTCTCTCGCGGCGCAGTACCCGGGCGGCGGTGCGCTCCTGCCGAGCGTAGCCGGACTCCTATTGGTTTGGATCGACCGTGCGCAAGCGGACTACATCGTCTGGTTCCGACCCGAGATCGTGCGCACGGTTACCTGGGGCGGGAACCCGACGAAGGTCCTGGTCGCGACCCAAAGCGGGACGCGTCGGTTCAGTCCGCGTAAGAGCTTCTCGAGCTACATCGAGCAAATAGCCAAGCACTGCGAGGCTTGGACCCCCGAAGACGAAGACGCGGCCCTCACCCTGCGCGCCCACCTCAAAGACGTGGTGGTGCGCCGGTTTCAGGAGATTCAGACGCTCAACGGCGAGCTTGCCGCCGCCTACGACAGTATGGAGGCGTTCACCTTTACGGTGAGTCATGACCTAGGAGCTCCCGTTCGGGTGGTGAAGGGGTTCTCGCAAATCCTGCGGGAGGACTACGCCGAACAGCTGGACGGAAATGCGCTCGAGCTGATTGCGACCATCGAGAAGAGCGCGGAGCGCATGGAGAAGTTTATGACGGAGCTGCTCGAACTGAGCCGCCTCGGCAGAAGCAGTCTAAACGTGCAGGACGTTGACGTAGCCGGGCTCGTACACGCCAGCATAGAGGAGCTCGAGCAGTTGATGCTGGCTCAACAGGAGGTCCAGAAACGAAACGTCCAGTTCGAAGTACAGGAGAATCTGCCTACCGCATTCGGCGATCCCCAACTGCTCACCGTCGTCTTCGCGAACCTACTCGGTAACGCCATCAAGTACAGCCTCGACCGACAGAACACACTGATCAAAGTGGGCACCGTCGCACACGAAGATTCCGCGGGCGGGGTCGCTTACTTCGTGCGCGACAACGGCATGGGCTTAGATCCGAAGCACGCGGAACAGATTTTCGACCTCTTTACCCGCATGAACGACGATCCCCGAATCCAGGGGTCCGGAATTGGTTTAGCGCTCGTGTCGAACGTCATCAGGAAGCACAACGGCAAGTTGTGGGTGGATTCCGAGCTGGGTCGCGGAGCCACCTTTTTCTTCACCCTCGGCCTAACCCGGGAGGACACCGAGTCTCCGCCTAGAGGTAGTGATGCTGGATAATCACGGCCACACTCCTACCCTCCTCCAGGCGCTACGTACCGACACGAAGGCCGCCCACGATGCACTCGAATCCCTAGAGACCTCGCGGGCCATTCTCGACGGTACGCTTACCGCGCAGGACTACCGCAGCGTGATCCAGTGGCAACGAAGAGCTTTCGGGACCCTCGAGCCGTTGCTTCACGGTACGCGATGGGGTGACGGATACAACTACGTATCGAGGCTGCCCGCACTCGGAGAAGAGCGGGTCGACAACCTCGAATCCGTTCCGGAACGGCCGCTCTCCGGCGCGTTCACCGAGTCCGGTCTGCCCGAAGCGGTCGGCGTAACCTACGTTATCGAGGGCTCGTCCCTCGGGGGTAGCCTAATCCTTAAGCGCTTACTGAGCTCGCCTCAGTTGGGCAGGTTTGCCCCGTTCCCGTTCTATACTTTTCAGCGCGATACCGGCCTCGATCAGTGGCGCCGCTTCGTCGCTTTCGCCAAGACACGAGTCTGGTCGCAAGCCGAGGTCGAGCGGACCACCCGCGCGGCAGGCCACGCATTCCACGTTTTTGCGCAAGCTTGGCGAACGCGGGGGGGGGAACCGTGACTCAGAGTGTGCCACGCAGTTCCTGCTCCCGCTCGATCGCCTCGAAAAGGGCTTTGAAGTTGCCCTTCCCGAAGCTCTTGGCGCCCCGCCGCTGGATGATCTCGTAGAACACGGTGGGTCTATCCTGTACGGGCCGAGTGAAGATTTGTAGGAGGTAACCATCCTCATCCTTATCGACCAGGATGTTGAGTCGGCGCAGCTCCGCGAGCGACTCGTCGACGTCGCCAACGCGACCGAGCAAGTCGTCGTAGTAATTGTCGGGTACCCTCAGGAAATCAACCCCGCGGCGGCGTAGCGCATCCACCGTTCCCGTGATGTCGTCGGTGGCCAGTGCGATGTGTTGCACGCCGGGCCCCCGGAAGAAGTCGAGGTATTCCTCGATCTGGGATTTCCTCTTCCCCGGCGCGGGCTCGTTGATAGGAAACTTGATTCTACCGTTTCCGCTCGCCACCACCTTACTCATCAGGGCGGTGTAGTCCGTTGAGATGTCGCTGTCGTCGAAAGTAATGAGCAGTTCGAAGCCGAGCACCTTACGGTAAAACTCGACCCACCTGTCCATACCCCCGAGCTCGACGTTGCCGACGCAGTGGTCGACGTGGCGCAGGCCGACCGGCTCCACGGGAAACGGGCTAGACGCTTCAATGTACCCCGGCAGGAAAGGCCCGGTGTAGTCACTGCGTTCCACGAAGGTATGAATCGTATCCCCGTAGGTCTTGATGCTAGCCACCACGACCCTCCCCCCCACGTCGGCCCTCTCCTCGGGTACGAAAACAGACTCTGCGCCTCGTTGCGTGGCCCGGGCGTAAGCTGCGCGAGCGTCTTCTACCTGGAGCGCGAGGACCCGGACGCCGTCGCCGTGTTTGGCGACGAAATTGGCCACCGGATGATTCGGCTTGACGGCCCCCGTGAGTACCAGACGAATTTCCCCCTGCTGAAGCACGTAGCTAACCGTGTCGCGTTCACCAATTTCGGGCCCGCGGTAGGCGACCAGTCGGTAGCCGAAGGTGGCTTGGTAGTAAGTGGCCGCCTGCTTTGCGTTGCCGACGTAGAACTCGAGGTGATCGGTACCGAGTATGGGGAATTCATCGGTCGAAGTCGGCTCGGCAGGCGCTTCGGCGGAACGTGAAGCATTCATAGGACTTAAATCTTTCGCTGAAAGTAGAGCTATAACTTCCCGCACCTGTGCTGCTCTCACCCTCGTGCGGAACTACACCAAAGAAGCATTTTTGGTTTGGGATAGGACGCTTGAGCTTCTCCGAAGACACTTAGGCTAGTCGAGTAGAGCCACTATATCCGTGTGACCGGCAGCGGAAGCGTAGTCGGTCGCGCTTTTGCCCCCAACATCCCGGAGCGTAACATCGGCTCCCGCCTGCAATAATAGTTTTGCCAGCTCGACCTGGCCGAACGTAGCGCTCATCATGAGGGCGGTCATCCCGGTGGCGTTACGAGCATTGGGTGCTGCCCCGTGGGCGAGTAACGCTTTCGTTGGACCGAGGTAACCTTTGAAGGCCATACCCATCAGAGGGGTGTTACCACGGGTGTCCCGAAGATCTGGTTTAGCCCCGTTTGCTAGGAGGAAGTCGACGGCAGCGGTTTGGTTGTTGTACGCCGCGATCATAAGCGGTGAAAAACCGTGGTCATCCGGTAGGTTAGGGCTGAGGCCCCGCGCGACAAGTTCCCGAAGGACTTCCACGAGTCCTTGGCGAGCGGCATCGTGATAATTCATTGGGTAATCATTGGTAAGGATAGGAGCACTGCGTGGACGTAATAGCAGAATGGGTTTACTGTAACTTGACCGTTGCACGACCCTACTGCGGAGCTTGGTTACTTCCTAGTTAAGAATTAAATACGGCAAGCCACTTCCGGCTAAAGTTCGGATAATCGATTTGCAGCTCTTCGATAGAATCCTTGGCGTTCTGCCCGTGTAATTCGATGAGGGACGCATCCTGTAGATAGTATTCGATTCCGCGCTCGATGCTTACCGACGTGGAGTCTTCACATACGAAACCATCGATCCCGTGAGTGATCAATTCTGGCATACCTCCAGACTTAAAAATAATCGATGGGGTACTATACTTCTTGGCTTCGACTATTACGTTCCCAAGCGGTTCCTCTTTGAGGGATGGAGTTACGAGGACATCGATTTTTCCGAAAAAAGTTTGTACGTCATCAATACTACCTAAAAATACAATACGATCCGTAAAACCGGCACCACTTACTTTACGCACTAAGTTTTCAGCGTATTCCACGTAATAGTCGAGAGGCCCTGCTACGTAAAAACTGACATCTTCATACTTTCTCGCTATCTCGATCGCGGCGTCTACAAACAGATGCACGCCCTTGCTCTGCATAACTTGGCCTAAATAACCAACCACCGGTCGGCTATTAGAGATGTATTTATTATTTGCACGTTTAGCGACCTGTTTTCGTCTGGGCGGATAATTGTAAATTACCACGTCTTTGCCACTATCTCTTCCGGTAGCCTTAACTGTTCCTTTTATGTATTCGGAGATATACACGAACGTATCGGTCTTCCTAAGGACAATAGATTTCCAAATCCACGCGTTAAATTTATAGTTAGACAATTGAGGAAAAGCTGGTTCGTCACCAATTCTGTAAACCACCTTTCCTCCAAAAAAATAAACAGAAGGACCTATATCGTAGAAAGTTCGCTCATCGTTTACAAAGATGTAATCTGGCCTAAATCTTACTAGAATAGTGAGTATTTTAGAATTTAGGCGGAGCGACGTGTATCCGTATTTCAGGTACTTGTATTTAGCGATAGATCGATCAGGGAATTTGAGGGGGACTGTATCGAATATACTTAGATAACTCTTAAGCTTATCGTCTGCTCCTTCGTTGTAGACCACTTTCAGCTGATAATCATCCTGTTCATTGAGCAGGCTATATACTTCTATGTTAGACCTTTCCTTTCCGTAAAAGTATTTGGAGGCAAGAAAACAGAGAATCTTCAGGGGCATTCTACTAACGATTTAGTCTACACGGAGTATTGGACCCACGGATCACACGAGATTACTAGCTCAAGTTAGCATTAAGGCCAGAGGTCTCCCACACGAGATTCCACATTTCGGCATTTTTATCTTTAAGTCGTTTCGACGCCAGGTCAAGCGTCCGCTTTGTACTACGGAGATTTTCTTCCTCCAAAGAACGATTGATAATTTTAATGCTGGCTTGTATGTCGGCGACGTCGAGTAAGCGATTGCTCAGATTAAAAGTCTTGAACAACTCCTCGTACTTGTGGCTCCAGCTGGTTGCAAGACAGGGAACACTAGTGCTCAGGGCACTCGCCACACCGTGAAAGCGGGAACTAATGACGAACCTACTGATTGAGATCAATCCTTTGATTTGCCTTGCTCCCAGCCCTGACACGACATCCACACCGGACGAGCTCGCCCGTTGTATATCCTTGCAAAGCTGTAGGTCTTCGGCGCCTTCGTGATTTAAGAGAAAGACCTCTTCACCACGATCCTCTAAAACAGCTAAAATACCGATTAAAAACTGCAGATAGGCATCAAACGTCAGACCACCTTTATCAACCATCCTTTTGTTCGGAATAATGCAAACTTTACCCTTCAAATACTTGTATTTATCGGGAATTTCGTAGCTTGACATTATAGTAATATCCGGATATTCCAGAACGTGATTAACGCTGTTCTCAGACGCGGAGACGAGATAACCGAATGATACGTGATCTCTAGCAAATACTAGCTTCCCGTTTTCTACCACTAATTTAGCGAGCTCCTTTCCTTCGTTAGTTTCAAAAGGGCCGAAAGCCTGTGGCAGAAATATAAGTTTTGTTTTGTTATTTTTAAGATCTCGGTAGTATTTTCGTTTAGCGGTTACGTATTTAGGCTGAATCTTAAATTGATCGGAATAATGAAACCCTGACGCGTCGAGCACTAAGTCTACGTCGGATATAGCGTGGAGGTTCGTCAATGCTTCGTGGGGGAGGTTCAGCCGACGGAGGATACCCTGCGCTTTGAAAGGACGTACGATTTGCGCGATCCTTTGCCAACCACTCTTTTTAAATTTCAGTGAGGTAGCGATCGACGAAGCGTTACCCATCATCGAATCGTCATTCCAGTACACAAGCGCCTCCGGGTGCAGCCGCTCGATTTGCTCGAGGACACAGTACAGCATGAGCTCGGCGCCTTTATTCTTGATGTTGGTACCGTCGATTTGAATCTTCATCTTGCTTTAATTGTAGGTTCGGATAACGTCTAGGGACCTTTTTTCGGAGAAAGCTACGAGGCCGTCTGGATCCGGGTAACCAACCGCGAGGCACATAAGAGGTCGCTGTCCTTTGTTTAGTTTGAGGACGGTTTCCATTTTCCGCTCGAGGTCCTCGATATCTGGCCAGTTGATAGGACAGCTGCTGAGGCCGAGCGTTTCGAAGGCAAACATCAAAGCCATATTCGCGAGGGAAGCGTCGATGTAGATAACGTGCCTATCCCTTTCGTCGAAGTAGGCGTCTAGATTACCTACGATTACGATGAATGTCTTGATTCCCTCAACGTACCCCTTAATTCCACCGGGTAAAGGCGCGACTTGCTTAAGAAGATCTTCATCGTCAACAATTCGATACTGGAACGGTTGACGATTGCACGCGCTAGGAGATTGGACTGCGGCCAATATCGCCTTATCGATGAGCTCACGTGGCGGTTGCTTATCCAAAAACCAACGAACCGATCTTCGGTATCTCGTAAGCGCGTAGAAATCCTCGTAAGATATAGGAGGCCGCTGCTCGGCGATACGCTTATAGGGTACAGATCTTCTCCTGCTATCGCCCTCGACTAAGCCGTATGATTCGGCTTTATCGTAAAACCGCCTCTTCAGCACTTTCAAATGCTCGTTGGCTTCGACTACTTCGAAATAGTTATTCAAGACATCGTAGAACCACTGGAATTGCTTGTCGGACGCCATTTTGGACGGATCCCAAAGATGCTCGAACGCTACTACTGTTTCCTCAATGTAGTCCATCGCGAAGACAGGTCTACGCGTCTTCATCAGCAGGCCCTTCTCCAATCGGTGTGTGTTGCGAATAAGCGTGTAGATGTTAGAACGGTCGATCTTCAGCTCTCTCGCGTGCGTGACTTTTCCCGTAAGTACAGCTTGTTGCTCTCGTTGAAACTTCTTCGAAAAGAGTAGATAGTACAAGCTACTCGTAAACGGGCTCTTACTGAACCACTTGGGAACGACGTAATTCTTGTAGTGCGAGGCCACTGACCTTATTGTAGACATTGTCATTACTTTTTGATAAACGACCGGAGCTTATCAAGATATGCTCTTTCGAATGCGTAAATCGGAATTAAATAACCAATACAAAATAAGAACATTTCAAAAAATATATTTTCAAAAACATATCTAGATGCAACTATTACACATATGACTGCAATCAATAGACTAACAAACGTATATTTTACGGCATTAAAAACTTCAATGACTTTAAGATCAATATATTTAACTAGTACAAATAGACCGACGACGACGAGGGAAAATTTGTGCGCCAAGATAGCAAGCGAAGCACCCACCAAACCGTATAGATGTATGCCGAGCACCATACCGGGCACGAGTACGAAAAGTGTCAGACCCGACATAACATATAATTCTATCTCCGGTTTACCGATACCACGCAGTAAAGAGGTGAAGGAGTTAACGAGTAGATGCACCATCATCGCTACAGCCAGTATCTGTAGAGGTTCCACTGCATCCTCCCAGCGCTCGCCGAAGATTCCGATGATAATTTCTCTCGAAAATAGCACTAGGAATATCATTATTGGATAAATCATCATCGCATTTATCCTAATTATGGTAATAAAATAATTTCTTAAGAGTTCAATATTTTTTTGCTTCTGCCCGAATACGGGGTACATTACTTTATTCAAGATACTACTTACGGCTTGACGTACCTGCTCGGTTAGCGAAAATGAGAGCGTGTAAGCACCCAATGGCCCCGCCCCAAGAAGCTTACCTATAAAAAGATTATCTATATTATAAGTTATAGAACTTATGATTGATGTTCCGGAAGTATAAATTCCGAAGCTGAATATTTCCGTAAAATGCTCTCTATTGACGAGAAGTTTAGGTTTCCAATCTATGGATCTCCACAATAACGGTATAGGTAAAGACGCAGCTAGAACAATGTTGATAACTAACGCCCACACTCCGAGTCCCAAATAGGCTCCTACTATCGCAACTGCTCCAGCTATGAAACTCGATAAATTATAAATATTGGCCATCTCTTTAAAGTTGAGTTTCCTCGAATGCTCCACTACGGGTATGATTCCAAGCGGCCGCAGAAGAACGCCTAAACTCAGAATAGGTATAAGGTAGTTGAGCTTCGGCTCTTCGTAGAAGTAGGAAGCTAAAGGTGTGATTGCTACTGATAGAATTAAGTAGAATACTACACCCGATATAATTGATGTAGTGAATGCTGTTGGGTAGAGGATCTCTGCTTCGGCGTTCTCCTCTTTTTGGATGAGGGCCGCGCTCATGCCTAACTCGGAAAGCGAGTTGGCGAAAGCAATAAAAACCGTACACATGCCTATAAGACCGAACTGTTCCGGGATTAAAAGCGTAGCTAAAACGAACTTTACGGAGAAGCGAAAAGCCATATCCAATATCATTTGGATACTAGTCCACTTAATTCCCGAAACGATTTTTTTAGATTCCAATCAAATTATGATTTACGAACCCAGCTAAACATCGTTCGGAGCCAGGCGCCCAAAGATATGCAGCTCGATAGCTTAACTCAAATAGATATTCGACCACCTTGCGGCTGAATACGTACATATATCAAAATTTAGCGTTGGAGAGTAATTTAAGATGGCGAACATAGTCAAATATCCTGCTTAATACGACCGAATTCTTATTATTCCGATGATTTGATGCAGAATGCCGAGATATCTGATTAGGTATAAATTAACTAATCCAGTGATATAAGAAAGATTAACCTTGTAATGTTTAATTCGTAGATATCAGTAAAGTGCCAACAACGTACCTTAAATACACCTTCTATCGGTTAGTTATATTGTATAAAATGCAATATAATATATAATAATATAGCTAGTGAAATATATACTTATATTAACGGTAATTTGAAATAGCGAATTTGCTTAATAATCTTGTTGTAGTAGTATCATAGGACATAGATAAGATAAAACCAGAGTTTGTACATGAAATATAATACTATTATTAATAGTATAAAAATATTCACAAGCAAAGTCCTACAAACCGTTCTATTACAACTTGCACAACTAGAGCGCGGTATAATTCGCTATCCTTCAAGCACCTATATGTCACCGCTACCATAAAGATCATGTTACATGAAGGGTCAATATTTTCTTTGGATCTAATGGATTTCCGCAAATTTCAGTGATGGATTGAATCGCAACAGTACGGCTACAAACTTCACTACAGGATAGGCACGCACACTTTTACTACTTTCGTTATATGCAAACAGGACTGATACAAGCTAGAATTCGGAGGTCGATCGAATTAAAGCAGTCGGTTTTGGCAAACGTCGCGCTACTGGAGCTCGTTGAGACGGCTGCCCGCTGGTGCACAGAAGCGTTTCGGAATAAGAAGAAGGTACTTTGGTGCGGAAACGGTGGTTCGGCGGCTGACGCGCAGCACCTGTCAGCTGAATTTTCAGGACGTTTCTACTACGACCGACCGCCGCTTTATTCCGAGGCGCTACACGTCAACACAAGCTACATCACCGCGGTTGGGAACGACTATGGTTACGACCAAATTTACGAGCGGCTAGTACGAGCTAAGGTTGCCCCGGGCGATATCGTTATCGCGATGAGCACTTCGGGAAACTCAATGAATGTCGTAAAAGCACTGCGTGCGACGCGGGAAATCGGTGGAAAAACTATTGGCTTTACCGGAGAAGGTGGCGGCGAGCTAGCTAAGTATTGCGATTTGTTGCTCAATATGCCGAGTACCGATACCCCGCGTATCCAGGAGCTGCACATGCTGTTGGGTCATTGCATTTGCGAAATAGTTGAGACGGAGCTGTTTCCGAAAACTTAAATCGCATCTACCTCTTGTAGCTACAGGGCGTTCTCTTCTCCCCGTACCGCATTGATGACAGTTTGGATAACGCACCGAATGTCGAGTGCCAGCGACCAGTGGGACAGGTACCATACGTCTAAATCCACCCTCCTTCTCATGTCCTCGACCTCCGCGGTCGGACCCCTAGAACCGTTGACCTGAGCCCAACCGGTAATACCCGGCTTGATCTTATGGCGAATGAGGTACGTCTCGATAAACTTAGAATACTGTGTGGTGTGCTGCAGCATGTGCGGCCGCGGACCTACGATAGACATATCTCCCTTAAACACATTCCAAAATTGAGGAAACTCATCCAAACTCGTTTTACGTAAGAATGCCCCAACTTTCGTCACGCGAGCATCACCGCGTTGAGCCTGCTTCGAATCGCTGTCCTCGTTGATGACCATCGTACGGAACTTGATCATTTGGAATGGCTCATTGAGGTAGCCACTTCGCTCCTGGCAGAAGAATACCCCCCCCTTCGACTCGAGCACGATGCACAGCGCAACGATGGGCATGAGCCAGGGGAAGACGAATAGGATCACCAGACCACTCACGATCAAATCGAAGGCGCGCTTCGCGATCTTGTTGGCTAGCCGAGTCAGCGGCTCCTCTTTGACCGTGAGAATCGGCATGCTACCGTGGCGCTGCAGCTTGAAGCCACCTGGCAACAGATTGGTCTCACGTGGTAGGACCTCGATGTCGATGAAGCGACGTTGGCAGATCGCAATGATCTCACGCTCCTCCTCGATCGATAGCGGACTGTAGATGAAGACCACCTTTTTGATGGTCTGATTGGTCAGAATGTAATTGCGCAGATCACTGTAGGCACCAATGGTGTCCACGAGCGGCATGGGCGTATTTCCAAATCTACCGACGAGCTCCGCTTTACCGCCGAACGCATACTGGAATCCCTGCAGGAGCGTCCTTACGTTGTGCGGCTTACCGCCGACGACGATGTATTTAAACGGCTTAATAAACCTATTCGACTGATTCCTATTGATTGCCCTAGACACGACCGTAGTAACGGTAAACAACAGATAGGCAACTAATAAAAAAGACCGTTTGGTTTCAATCAAATTACTGTTGTAGTAGAGGACCGATACCACGGCGAAGTGAATGACGATAATCTTGATGACGTTGTAGATCTCGTCCTGGAGAAATCTACGCTCGTACCAACTGTAAGCTTGATTGTATACCGAAATCAGTCCCCAGGCCACATTGGGGAGTAGGAACAGCAAAAACCATTGCCAATACTTGATCTCTACTACGTAGCTGCCGTAGGCGAGCACGAGCGCTATGAGCAAACTCGCGTTGAGGCAGACCAAATCCATCCAGATCAAGTCCCGCCGGTGTGGCGTGTCCTGAACGTCTAGCGGACGCGTTGATTCCTGGTAGATTAGGGTCTGCTCGGAGACTGAAGTTTTCATCGGTATGTATCTAAGCTGTTAACTCTCTGTATCGCATGCCCTAATAGGATACAATAAGGCTCAACATAATGCGGATCGGTAGAAAGTTGTGTGCGGTAGGCTACACATATATCATATTAGTAAATTCAACTATATGACATATGATAGTTCCTGGAGCTTTTCGTGGAATGAGGAGAGTGTTTGATCACGATCTAGTGTTTTGGCGAAAGCTTCTACTCCGCTGCTATCCTCTCTTCCTTCCCCGTCGACCGCTCGCAAAATCGCGGCGGCAAGCGCACGGTCGTCCTCCGGTTCTACCACGGTACCGGCTTTCCACTCTTTGACGACCTTGTATAAGGTCGTACCCTCCTCCGCCGTCACTATAGCATGTCCACCTACGGCCACGATGTTCGTCAACTTAGAGGGCATAACCAGATCACCCGCTGCACGCTTCTGCAAAACGAGGTGCACGTCGGCCGAGGCTAGCATAGCTGATAACTGCTCGATGGGCTGGAGCGGTTCAAAGCGAACGTTGTCAAGGCCTGCTTGCCGACATATGTCAACAAGCTGTAATTTCATGCCCCCTTCCCCCACCACGAGAAAGAGGATGTCCTCGCGGTCGCGCAGGGCGGCCGCCACCCGCGGGATAGCGTCGATCCCCTGCTTCTCACCGAGGTTGCCCGCGTACAGCACCACTTTCGTACCCTCCGCGATACCGAACTTCGAGCGAAGCGATTTGTCCTTCGAGACGGGATAGACCTTACGCGAATCAACCCAGTTCGGGAAGGAGATTAGGTTTTCCTCGGGAACCCGTTTTGCCGCAAGGCGACTTAACATCCCCTCGCTGATCGAGGAAACGCGGTTTACGGAACGCAGTAGCCAACGCTCGAAACGCTCGAGGACCCCGAGCAGGGCCTGATTTTTGATCATCCCCAAGTCGCGTGCGGCGTCGACCTGCAGATCTTGGATGTGGTTAACGATCGGCGTACCGTGGATAGCTTGGTGCAACAGCGGCAGAGCGCCGAGGTGGAAGGGCGGACTCACGGCGATGATGACGTCGTAGCGGCGGAATAGGCGCGGGATCCAGAAGCGCAGCGAGCTAAGCACGAAGGTGACCTCGTGTAAGATGCGCTTGGTACCGCTCACCTCCTCGGGCACGTAGAGCGGGCAGCGGTGCACGGTCACACCGTCGCGTCTCTCGGTGATCCACTTGGTACTCGGGTAGGGCTCCTGTACGCGCCAGTGCGGGTAATACGGCGGTGCGGTAATCACCTCCACCTCCGCACCGCGTTCGGCGAGGTCGGCGGCCATTTCGCCGGTGTACTTCCCGATACCGGTGAGCTCGGGTGCGTAGTTGATGCCGTAGATTAGAACTCTCACTCGCTGTTGCTTGACGTGGTGCGATCGCGTAGGACACGCGCCGGGTTGCCGGTGCAGACCTTGCCGGCGGGCAGATCGCGGTAAACGGAGGAACGCGCGCCGACGAGGGTACCGCGGCCGATCGTGACGCCCGGTCCGACGAAAACGTCGGTGGCGATCCAGCATTCGGCCTCAACCACGATCGGTTGCGCGTAAATGGGAAAAGAAGGATCCGATGGGTCGTGGCTCCCCGTACAGAGGTAGCTTTTTTGGCTCACCACGGCGTTGGAGCCGATCGTGATCGGGCCTAAGCTGTAGAGCCCCACGTCGTCCCCGATCCAAGCGTTATCGCCGATCTCCACCTTCCAAGGAAACTGCGTACTCACGCTCGGCCGTACGATCACGTGCTCCCCGATACGCGCCCCGAACGCACGGAGCAACCACCGCCGCCAACCGTACATGAACTGAGGCGAAGGCCGGAAGAGCAGGGCCTGTACTATCCACCAAAGCTGTACGTACCAGCCCGGCCGACCCCGGAAATCGGCGGGGAGGCGGAATGTATCCAGCGCTTGGTAAGTCGTTGTCGTATGCATCATAGATCCGTGTGGGTCAGCTTTCGAGCACGCGCGCGTAGGCGGCTCGCCACTGATCTATATGGTTGTAGATGTCGAACTCGTCGCGCACCAACTCGAGCGCCCGCTTGCGCATCTCGGTGCGCGCGGTCTCGTCTTGGGCAACGAGCTCCTCGATCGCCCTAGCCAGCGGCCCGGGGGTATTGTCCGACCACCAGCCCGCGCCGTACTGCTCGAGGATCGCCCAGGGCGTACCCGTGGAGGCGATGGCCGGCGTTCCCTGCGCCAACGCTTCGGAGACCACGATGCCGAAGTTCTCGGTGTGCGAGGGCATAACGAGTCCCCGCGCGCCAGCCAGCAGCGCCTGTTTTTCGACCCCCGAACGGTGCCCGAGGAAGCGAACGCGGTCTCCGAGTCCGAGCTCCTCCACCCGCGCGCGCAGGCCGTGACCGTACGCGTTGTCGGCGTCGCCCACGATGCGTAAGTCCCAATCGCTGCTCACGAAGGCCGGCGAGAGCGGCAGGGCGGCGATGAGGTTTTCGATCGCTTTCTTCTTGTCGATCCGCCCCACGAAAATGAGGTAGCTCCCCGCCGCGTCGGCTCCCGCGCCGGCCGGAGGTGGGGCGGTCGGGTGCTCCACGAGCTCGGGCAGCTCCATGTAGTTCGGGATCTCGATGATGCGCGCCAGCTGTCCGAAGTTGTTGCGTACGTACTCCGTCTCCGCCTCGCAGGTCGTGTGGAAGTAGATGGGCGCTTGTTTGCTGCGCAACAGTCTCCGGATGAGCCACAGGACCGCGTCTTTTTTGCGCGGCGAACGCAACAGCATGATCGGATCTAGCTCGCCCCGGATCGACCAAACGATCGGCTTGCGGGTCACGAGCGCGTTGACGATGGCCGGCCCCCAGGCCGCCGGGTAGCTCATCAGCGAAAGGTGCAGCACGTCGGCTTTCGCCAAAACGCTCAGCGCGCGGGCGACGGTGACCGCGGGCACGTAGAAGTGCGGGTTGCGCGAGTACACCACGCGCCCGTAGTCGGTCTCCAACCAGCGCCCACGCTCTACCTCTTCGGGCAGACCGATATCCGTGCTGGCGAGCACGGGCGAGAATCCGTCCTTGGCCAGCGCCTTAGCGAGCCAGTAGACGGTATTGTCGGGTCCGCCGTTCTGCGCCGGGTACAGGCTCTGCACGGGGAATAAGATGGTCGCTTTAGGAGGCATGTCGCAGGGGCTCGGTGGCGGGGAAGGCGGTAGCGCGGGGCGCCTCCGAGGGAACGCGAAGGATGAAGTCGCGGTACTGCTTTATAATATTGTCCAACTCAAACCGGCCGATGTTCTCGAAGCCGAGTCGAATCAACTCATCGCGTACCCCATCGCGCTGCAGCGCTCGGAGAGCGTCGGCAAAGCTTACGGGATCAGTGGGGGAGGCTAGGATCGCCCCCCGGCCAGCTACTTCGGGCATGGGTACGCGATCACTCAGTAGTACCGGCGCTCCGCAGGCCTGTGCCTCGATGATAGGCATGCCGAACCCCTCCGCGAACGAGGGAAACACGAAGGCCGCGCAAGCTCCGAACAGCTCTTCGAGTTGCTCGTTGGTCGGTTTGCCCGCGTAGACTACCCTATCGCTCAGCCCGAGCTGAGCGGCGAGTCCGAGTATGTCGTCACCCAGAGGTTTGCCGGCGTAGCAAACCACGAGATCGGGGTACTCGTCGCGCACCAAATCGAGCATCTGGATCAGCATCTTGCGGTTCTTGCGCGTGTGCCCTGATCCGATATGGAATAGGTACGGGCGCCCCCCCGCTAGGCCGTAGGCTTGCAAGCCGCCGCTCGGCGATTGGACGGGTTTGAAAGCGGTGGTGAACGAGTTGTAGATAACCCGGTAGTCGCCCGAAGCAACGAGGTCGGTATTGCCGGTCACGGCCACGAGTCGGTCTAACGTATGCCGAGAAACGCAGGCTACCCGCCTGGCCCTCCTCAAATGCCTGAGGACGTAACGCTGTAGTACGCGCCCGAAACGGGAGGGTACTACGGTGGAATCGGTATCGCCCTGAGCGGCCTCGATGGCGATAACGTCGTGACAGGTGATGCTCCGCCTGCCTTTCGGCAAAACAGCTAAATAGTAGGCGTTCGAGTGGTCACAAACGTGGTACAAATCGCTCGGCGAGAATAGCCGCCGCAGTCGGAAGATCACCGGCGAGAGCAGGTGAGTATCGATGTAGCCGAGCCATTTGCCAACCCCAACCGTCGCATCGGCCGCAAACCGGCCGAACACCTCAACGGGCTGCCACAACCGTACGTCGAGTGCCGATTCGGCGGTCAGCCCGGCGGCTAAGGCGTTCGCGAAGCGCAGCATGCTCTCCTGACCGTGAAGCCTGTAGTTTCCAATTAGCGTAATAGATGTCATCTGGGGGAAGTGATTCTTGGGTGAGGAGTCTTAAGCGAGGCAATCAGGAGCACGATGGTCAAGGCCGTGAACCCGAGCGCAACGGGTTGACCTAGGTTCGCCTTGATGATGAGGAGAAACGCGAAGCTGAAGAGCATCCACGGGAGGGGATTGTTGTTGCGTCGCACTGCGTTGAGCGCGAGTATGCCGAGGTGGACCGCGAGGGCGCAACGCGCGAGAATGACCATGAGGCCGAGCGTGACGCCCATTTCGCCGAGGACCCTACCCCACTCGTCTTCCGCGACCGAGTAGACCACCGTACCGAGCGCGAGCTGAGAACCTACGTTCGTACCTAGCCCGATGCCGGCGCCGCCCCAGCCGTAGCGCTGGGCGACGTCGAAGGCGTACACCATCTCACCGAGGTAGCGGTTGACGAGCGTCCCCTTGAGCCCGCCCTCGAGCTCGCTCGCGTTCGAGAAGCGCGCCTCCATGATGCGGCTCGCGTCCTCGAAGGTTGGCGTCTGGCTCAGCGCGAGCAGGAGCACGAACAGTCCCCCACCGGCCAGCGTAACCCGCCCGAGGGCTTTAGCGCTCGTGAGCGAGGTGAGAAACCCGAATAGGAGCGTGATGACGCACCCGAACAGGTAGGCGCGCGAGACGGACACCGGCATGGCCAACAGTGTCCCGGCGGTACCGAGCACGAGCGCGAGCAGAGTAGCCGATTTACGGTCGAGCCAGAGCGACACGGCGAACGCGAACGTGAGTCCGAACTGAAAGGCGTTTCCGTTCGTAAACGAGAACAGACCGCTGGGCCGGTAGAAGCCGAGCGCGCCGGTGAAGCCGGAACCCTCCAAATCCCCCCCCACCCCTCGGTTCACCCAGGCCGACTGCGGGGAGTAAAGCTGGGTGACGATCAGCAGGGCGCACGGCAGCGAGATCCACAGCAGGACGCGCCCCACGCGCACAACGTCCGCCGGGCGTAACGCCTGCGCGAAAATGAACACAACGGGCAGGTGGATGACGTAGATCCGGAAGCCGAAAATCGCGATCGGTAGGTTCGCGTGCCCGATGAACATGGTGTACACGAAGGAGACCACCGCGGCCAGCGCAATGACCAACAGATAGGGATTAACCGGAAAACGGTTGCGGTAGACCGCGTAACCGATGGTGGCGATAGCCACGGGATCGCGCACGATGAGTAGCGGCGTGGACAGGCTCGGGAGAAACCACTTCCGCAGCGCCCCCTCGGTCAGGAGCAGCACGAAGTACACCCAGAAAAATCGCCTGAGGATCCGGTCGGAGTGCGCTGTATGTCGAGGGAGATCGTGGTTCATGCGACTACGATAGTTGCGTTTGGGACGCTTCGACTCGGTATTCCCGTCGGTACTTTAAAAACTCGGTGGCGTACATCGAGGCGTTGAATAGGAACCCGACGATCGACACGCAGCCCTCGAAGAGGATGATGTTGCGGAGTTGGGTCAGGTCGAGCGCGTAGACGAGCCCGAGCTGCGTGAGCAGGATCACCGGCACGTAGTAGGTGAAGTTGCGAAGCCAACCCCGCACGGCGCAGAGCGAGTACATCTGTACCTGGAAGATGCCGAGGATCGAAACCCCGATGTAGAGCAGCAGCAGGGGTTGCAGATTGTAATACTGTTCGCCGAGCACCTTGAGCAGGAGCTGGGGTTGCCATGCCGTAAAGAGTAGGAACCCGGCCGCGGCAGTCGCGTAAACCATCAGCACTACGCCCGACATCTTCAGCAAGCCGCGCGGAGTGCGCGCCTTCGAAACCCGCGGAAACAGGTAGCTGCCCGAGAAGACGTTGAGGATCGCGAAGATCAGAGCGAACTTCGCGAGCGCACCGATTTCGGCTACGTTGGCCGTGGTCGCAAAGATGGAACAGAGTAGAATGGTGATTTGACCCTGGACGGCCCAATACAAGTTGCCCAGTACACTAGATTTGAATAGAGACACCATAGTGCCCTTCATCTCTTGGTTGACTTCAGCGGCCGGCTCGATATACAACAGGGCCCTGTCCCGAAATTTTTTGAACTTATAGAGGAAACTGAATACCGCCGTCGCGATGAGCGTACTGGCGTTGGCGTAGAACAAACCCGCGCCAACGACCATGATAATTTTGTAGAGAGAGGCTTTAAATTCGATGCGCTGCATCGAGTTGATAGCCTTCGCGTACACGATGGGCACCTTGTACATGGAGGCTTGCAGTTGCCCGATACCGCCCACGACCATGAGGCAGAGAAGCGTCCCGACCACCCACCAGGGAGCGTCAACCAACTTGAGCTGCCAGGCGCAGTAGATCAGCATCGGAACCGAGAGCACCGAAGCCACCGTTATCCGGTAGGCCAACGCGGTGTGGACGAGCTCCCCCATCTTGCGACGGTCCTGCCAGATATTACCCGCGATAGCGTTCATACCCGCCTCGATGCCCGAGTTGGAGACGTTGGCGAAGATGGCTAGGGTAGCGAACACGATGGTGTAGTAAGCGTACTGTTCTTTAGGTAGGTAGCGGACCACCAGGATACCCGTGAGGAGGTTGAGCGCCGTGATGGCCAACTGCCAGGAGAAGAAGCGCGTGATCTCCTTTCCCCAGTAGGTAAGAGTGGCTCGATCGGGGATCTTGGATCCCCACTTCGACTGGCGCAGACTTTTCAGAGAAGCTTTAATTCTTTTGGTAGTAACCGTGTCCGGTTCCATATGTGCTTCCTCTAGTAGGCTTCACCGCGTTGAGGATGATCGCTGGCTTGGGCAGCTTACCGGATTGAGATAGGTCCTCGATCATTTCCAAGGAGCTGCGGGGGGTGTACCCGTAGCGAACGATGTAAAGCGTGGCGTCTACGGCGCCTCTGAGCAGCAGAGCGTCGGTTACGAGTCCAACGGGTGCGGTATCCAGGATTACCAAGTCGTAGTTGGCCCGCATCTCGTCGATGACCGCCTGTAGTCTACCGCCGGCCATGAGGAGCTCCCCCGCCTCCGATCCGACCCGACCGCTACTCAAAACGTGTAACGTAGGCAGGTTGGTCGACTGAACCACGTCCGCGAGCTTAGCCGACCCCGTGAGGATGTCGATGAGCCCGGCTTTAGCCTTAGTGGTTTGCGGACCGAAAACCTCCCTGATGAGCGAAGGTCTACGCAAGTCGGCTTCCACGATGAGCACGCGTTGCTTCGAGAGTGCGGCGGCCGCCCCCAAGTTCGCCGTAATGTAGCTCTTGCCCTCGCCGCTCGACCCCGAGGTAACGATGATCACCGAGGAGTTCGCTTTGCCGAGCAGGAACTGGAGGTTGGTCCGCAAGAGTCTAAACATCTCGGTGGTGGCGGAGCGACTGCTAGCCGATACCGCCAACCCTTTCGTCGCCCTCCCCCTAATGATAGACCCTAGCACCGGGGTCACGGTGGCCGCTTTGATCTCGTCCACGGTCTGCACCCGGTCGTCGATCAGTTCGCGGAGACCCAAGACGGTCGCGGGCATCAGGAACGCGAGCACGAACGCGAAGGCGTACGTGGGCACCGGTTTGGGCGACGATGCGCCCGGGTCCACTTCCGCGGGTTCGATGATCCTCGTGTTACCCACCTTAGCGGCTACCGTGATCGCCGTCTCCTCCCAGCGCTGAGAGAGGAAGACGTAAAGGGTTTCCTTGATCTTCTGCTCGCGGGTGAGCTCGATGAGCTTACGCTCGCTCGCCGGTATACTCGTTAGGTTTTCCTCGAGGGGGGCAATACGTTCGCGGATCCTATTCTCCCGCTCCAAGGTCTCCTGGCTGAGGCTGCGCAAACTTCTGGCAACGGTGCTGCGGAGGCTGTTCAGCTGTTCGGAGAAGGTAGCTACGGCGGGATTGAGCTCGGTGGCGGACTCGAGTTTCTGCGAACGCAGGAAGATGAGCTCGTTGTAATTCTGAATCAGACTCGCGAGCGGACCGTCTATGATCTCCGACGAGATCGGAATGCTTTCGAACTCGTTCTCGGGGTCACTGATGATCCGCAGGATCTCGTCGATGATCTCCCGGCGGACCGAGAGTTCGGCGAGTTGCTCGTCGGAAGCATTCAGCCGCGTCAAATAGTCGACAGCCGTCCCCTCTACGCCTACGGACAGACTCCGATCGCGCTTGTAGACCTCCATCCGGCCCTCGACATCGAATAGCTCGGCGCGGACATACTCCAACCGCTCATCGATGAAATCGAGGGTCAGCGCCCCCTGACGCGCGCTTTCGTCGACGATGCCCCGATCGTAGTAGGCGACTAGGGAGTTGAGGACCTGTTCAGCACGGGCGGGGTCGGTGTCGGTGAGGGCGAGGGCTACGACATTCGATTTCCCGAGTTGCTCCACGGATAGTCGATCGGTGTAGGATGAAGCCACCTTTTGTGGGTCGAGCCACCTGACGGTGAACAAGTAATTTCGCCGCGGCGGTGTAAACTCAGGTAACTTTCGGAAAACGAAGTACCGGTTGCCGATTTGTAAAAGCTTACCGGGATCCATGCGGACCGTATCGCGCTCCCCGCGCACCTGATATACATCACCGTTCGGTCGTAGCTGTAGCTCGATCTCCCCGTACTCCGCGGGAATGCGCTCATCGTAGTAAATAGAATCCGCGAGCTCGGCCCGAAACCCCTCCGGCTGGTACAGGTCGGTGGTCTTTACCCTACCCTCGTAGCTGTACACGATGTTGAGGTTCATCGAGTCCACTACCTGGCGCATTAACTGCTTTGAGGTAAAGACCTGGATCTCGTTTTCGACCTTGTAGGCCGTCTCGAAGCCGAGCTCCTCACCGAGGGCCTCGGGCGAGATGCCCATACCGGTCTCCTCGTCTTTGATCAGCACCTTGGCCTGCGCCTCATAAGTCGGAACGGTGTAGCGCAGATACAGCCAGGCGGCCCCAATGGCGAGCGCCAGCGATATTACAAACCAATACCAGTTGCGAAGCAACCTCCTACCGAAGGAAGCTAAGTCGAAATCCTTGGAAAGATCGGGTGCAAAATTATCTGATTCAACCCGCAAACTGCGTTCGTAAGCTGTCATTCGTAGTTGCTATCTGTGGAGAGACCGGGTAAGGAAGAGCACCGCGTGCTTACTGGCGAGAGTGGAAGCATGCGGGAAGCTAGATTTACGCCAGTGCGCTGTTTAAAAACTGGGTGGATTGGATCGCACGGGCTAACGAACGGTTGGCGAGCACTTTGTCGAGTCGCTCAATATCGCCTAAGCTATGGCTATCGGTAGCCGCGAACGCGAAGGCTTTGGAGTCGAGGAGCGCCATGGCGCACTTCGTGGCGCCGTCCCCGTAGCCGCCCACGAGCGAAAGCAGGTTGAGCTGTAGCTCGCAACCAAGTAGGCGGAGCTCTCGCCAACGCCCCGGCTGTCGCTGCCAGTATCCGTAACGTTCGGGGTGGGCGATGACGGGCTTGTACCCTGCCGCGACCAGGCGTTTGATCTGGCGTTCGAGGCCAACCGGCGCGGCCACCATCGACCATTCCACCAGGACTCGGTTACCCGGCAACGGGAGAATTTCCCCCGCTTCGAGTATTCGACCGAATCCTTCGTCGAGGAAGTACTCCCCGGAAGCGTTGAAGTCCACCCCGACGCCGTGCCCCGACAGGGTCACCCTCGTGTCCCTCAGGGTGGCCCCTATCCGCTCGGCGTCGTTCCCGTAGAAATCGACCATCACGTGGGGCGTCGTCCAGAGCGTCGAGAAACCCCGGTCGCTCAGGGCGTTAACCATCGCGAGGGTCTGCTGCACGTCCTTTGCCCCATCGTCGATACCGGGCAACAGGTGACTGTGTAAATCCACCCTAAGAAAGGAGAAATCCGCCAGGCTAGGCCGCCTCGAAAAAATGTTAAAGAATGAAGTCAACATGGACGATTTACTACCTGCAAAGAAAGGGGCGTACCGTTGAACCGCAAGCTTTCCGGGGCGGCACGACTGGACAACAGACGACCTATTGGCAAGTAAGAATTTTCGAACTCAGATCCAGAACATACTACCGTCGCAAAACTCAAGACAAGGATTAAGGACCGTGAACGCACGTAGAAAATTCGATTGTTCCTGTTCGCTGGAGCTAAAAAGGGTTTTGGGGGTAGTAACACCCTTATTTACCCCGACGCACCTGGACTTCCGCACGCTATCCCGCAGCTATACGTCTGTAAATTAGTCGATTACGAAATCAATATGCGTCCGTCCGCGATTCTCTGTGCAATACTAGGCTCAGATCGAACGGCACGCATACGCGGATTATGGTAATCTCGTCCGTAGCGCTCCGGCGCCCCGCCAATCCGAACGTGTATTCCACGCTAATACATTGCGAATCTTCCGAATGCATCCCTAGACCCCCGGCGATACCGGACCCGTTCTCGCGGCTCAAAAGTCCTCCCCGCCACCGTCGTCTCTTCCGCCACCGCGCTCGTCGCGTTCCCGGTCCCGCTCGGCGTTAGCTCCGAACCGATACTGGAAACCGACGTAAGCGATCCGACTCTCCCGCTGAAATTGGCTGCGGGTGGTCACCCCCGCGACTTGGTTCGTGAAGCGGTAGCGGCGGGTATTGAAGAGGTCGCTTACCCTAAGCGTAATCGCTCCGCGGTCGTTTAGGATAGACTTACGAAAGCCGAGATCGAGGCTTTGAATGGTCTCTATCGTACCCTGGGGAGTTACTCCCGGGCTCCGGTAGAAGTAAGTTGCCTGGCTCTCTACGCCCCACGGGAATTCGTAGCTCGCCTGTAGCCGCCCGTCGAAGAGATAACCGTCGGCATCCACGACTACGGTCCGAGACCGATCGGAAGCATCGCCCCGGATTTGCGTGTAGTAGGCATTCCCGCTCGCCGTAAACTCGAGCTTCTCGAGCGCCCGAAACGTGAGGATCAACTCCACACCGTAGTCCCGCCCGAGGGCTACGTTGCCGCGCGTATTGAGCTGCACGGTGTCCGAGACCCGCTCGGTCAGACGTGCGATCTGGTCGATCGTCTCGCGGAAGTAGGTACCCGCCGTCAGCGTCCCCCGCCCGTAGCGCTGCTGCAAGTTGAGTTCGTAACTGTTGATGAACTCCGGCCGCAACGCCGGATTACCGCTTCTCAGGTTGTACCGGTCGCCGCGGTCCACGAACGGGTTTAGCTCTCGCGAGCGCGGTCGATTCACACGCCGCGAGTAGCTCGCCTGCAGGGTGCGTCCTTCTTTGAGGTCGTAGCCGACGAACACGCTCGGGTAGACCTGAAAGTAGTCGTTCGTAAACGCCCGCGCCTCCGGTTCGACGAGCCGCCCCTCGGTGAGCGCTAACTCAGCCCGAAAGCCCCCGCTAAAGCTAAATTTGCCCGCTTCACCCCCGAGCGTGGAGTAGAGCGCGTGCACGTCCTCATCGTAATCGAACAGGGTGCTGGCACTGTCTACGCGTTCAAACGCGTCGGCTACGACGTCGAAGTCGTTGAACGCTGCATCCGTACGCAACCGCTCCCGGGTCGAGCGCCAGCCCACGTCGAGCTGCCAACTTTCGTTAAATGGCTCGGAGAAGTCCGCCTGCGCGAGGTATTCGCGCCGCTCCTCATCGACCGGCGCATTCTGGCGATTGGTGTACAACAGCTCGCCATCCCGGTTCACCACTTCCTCGAAGTAGTTCTCGGTCTCCAACTCTCCCGAATAGCTGGTTTGCAAAGCCGCGCTCAGCGTTCGACCCTCCTTACCTTTGAAGTCGGTCCGAAAGTCGGCGCGCACCTCGTACTCCCGTTCGACCTCAGGTTCGCGTTCATCGCGGTTGCTGGTGCGGGCGAGCACGCCCTCGGCGTCGCGAAAGTCCACCCGCCTCGCGTTGGTCGAGGTACCGCTGCTCCACTGCCGCGTTCCCTGAACTTGGATGGTGCCCCGTTCGGAGACCGCGTACTCGGTCCCGATTTTGGCCGTTAACGACTCGTTTTGGCGTAAGCCATCGAACTTGAAGTAGCCGGAGAAGGCGGTATCCGCCAGGGAGGTGCGTTGGTCGCGGAAACCGCGAAAAACGCGCTCGTCGTAGCGCCCGCTTACCCCGGCGAAGGAGTTGAACCGCCCTTTGCGCCAGTTGGCCTCCACGTTGCCGTCGATCTTGTTGCCGGTACCGAGATTGAGCGTAACGCTCGTGTTGAAGCCATCCTCCTGCACGCGCTTGAGCACGATGTTGATGAGGCCAGCCGTCCCCTCCGGATCGAACTGCGCGCCCGGGTTGGTGATGACCTCGACCCGCTCGATGTTAGCGGCGGTCAAGGATTTCAGGAAGGTAGCCGGATCCGAACCGACCAGCCCGCTCGGGCGGCCGTTGATGAGAAAGCGCACGTTGCCACTGCCCCGCAGGCTGACGTTACCGTCGAGGTCGACCGTGATACTGGGGATATTGCGGAGCAAATCTTCCCCGGAGCCGCCGGCGGCAGCGATGTTCTTTTCGACGTTGAAGACCTTGCGGTCGAGTCCGAGCTCCATTACGGCGCGTTCGGCGGTAACCACGGCTTCGGTCAGCTCCTGGCCCCCCACCGCGATCGCCACCTGCCCCAACGACGCCACCGGTTCGGCGGCGCTCAGGGTAATCTCGCGGTCCGCGCTGGTGTAGCCGATGAAGCTGAGCTCGACGCGGTAGTTCCCGTAAGGCAACCCACCGAGCGCGAAGGCGCCGTCAAAGTCGGTTGTCCCCCCGGCGACCAGGCTATCGCCCGGCAACCGGTAAGCCGCGACGTTCGCGAATCCGAGGGGCTCGGCAGTTTCCTCGTCTAACAACGCGCCTTCGACCGTACCCTCGCCCGCACGTAACGGCGGCACCTCGGCCTGAGCCCGCAGCAGCGTAGCGAGGGGACTGAGCAGCAGGACCCCGGTAGATATCAAGGCGGAAACTCGGCCCCGTAAACTACCTCCTATGCGAATACTCATCTCCTGTCTCAACCGCAATAAGAGTAGATATGTGCGGCGGACCGGATAACGGCAGGTTTGATACGGATCGATCGCTAACGAAACCGAAATAGAATATTAAATCTATCCTAAACGTCACCGTAGCAGCCACCGGGCTGTGAGCCACCGAGTTATTTGGACGGATGATCGCGCTCGCCAGGCTTCCGCCAAAACTTCTCGTACTCACCTTAATTACCAGTGGGTTAACGGCTTGTAGTCCCCGCTACGAACTGTTTCGCGCGGAAACACCGGACGCCCGCCTCGTGGTGGAAGGCCAACCGACCCACCGCGATTCGCTCGTCGACATCAGTTTCGATTTTTGGTCGCCCGAGGGCATTCCCTTCCTCTCGCTCTACAACCGCAGCCCCGACACCCTCCTGCTCGACCTGAGCGCGAGCGGGGTGGCCACCGACCGCGAGCAGGGATCGCTCGCCAACCTACTCGGTATGGAGCGGCGCCGCGTAGATCTAACGCGCGACTTTCCGGAATTCGAGCTCGTACGCGAGGACGGATCCGTCCTCGCCGTCCTCGCTCCAGACAACTGGGTAGGCTTCGAAGTCGGTCCGCTTACCGACGCCAAGGTGCGTCGCACGGGTGCCTCCGGCCGGGGGCGGGATCGCATCCGGCACCGACTGAGCTACACTTTCAGTCTGCGGCTAAGGGATACCGTACACACCGTAGTACAACGGGTGGAGGCCAAGTGCGTCGACCTGTTTTACCCACGGGAGTTGGACAAATTCGAGTGGGAGGAAGCTACCGCGCGCTACTACTTCCGCGATCGGCACTGGGACAGGGACGAGGTGCTGTTCGGCATGATGGATATATTACTCTCGCTGTAACTACCCTCGCCAGCCAACGAGTTTCCCGTCTTCCGCCTCCCAGATGCGTTCGAAACGCGTCGGGATCTCTCGCCCGTGGCAGAAGTAGCTAACCACGCGGAAACCGGGGGGCGTGGCGGCTAAGTTTTGCCGTAAGGCGGCACAGGACCCCCGGTACGCCGCCACACTGAATTCGGTATCGTCGGCGATCCGGCCGCCGGTATCCACGTGTTCGAAGAAAGGGTTGAAGGCGTAGGCCCCCGCAAAGCGACCGAGCGGGGCGGCTGCGGCATCGGTCTTCTCGAAGTGGCAATTCGTGATCCCGAAGGCCGCACGCCAGCGTTCCGCCTCGCGTACCAGAACCGCCCGCCGTTCTAAGCCTACCCAGTCGACTTCCGGATGGAGTAGCGCGGCGACGAGGCAAAATTTACCTGCCCCCGAGCCGAGGTCAACCATCGGAGCGGTCGGCGGTAGCCGGCTAGATTCGGCGAGCCACTGCGCGGCGCGCCGAATCACGGGGAGCGGGGTAAAATGCAGGGGTGCGAGCGGGCTCAGCCAGCTGGGGTAACCTTCGTCCCAATGCTCCTCCGGCGGTAGCTGTCCCGCCAGCAAGGTTTTAATAAGGTGGTTCAATGTACGAGATTGACTGCCGCGACCGTGCGGCGCGACCAAAACCGAGTTGACCGACGTCGGCTTCGGCGCCTAAGCTCCTGCGGCAGCGAACAACCGCAGCATCAGACCAGCGGCATCAGGCAACCTCGGGTAAGGCAATGAACCCCGATCGACTCCGGAGGGATCGTCCGAGGTGGTACAGACCTTCGACGCTAGCTCGGGGGGTAACTCAACTTCAGCCACCCGCCCGCCGGTGATTACGATCGGAAGCCCGTGTTCTAGCATGGCTGCGGCCGAGCCGCTCTTCCCGAAAACACGTATATCCGCTCGGCAAATGCCAATACTGGACGCCGATAACGCCGAGCTGATCTCCCGGGTGGACCTCGGCCCTAGATTTTCGACAGCGTCATCCCCCAAAATCTCCCTAGCGATAGCGCAATGACTATAGGCACCACTATCGATATACGTTCAAAATGCGGTCAACGAAATAAAACTAGTCACCTCTATTACGATTATTATTCAGAATTGTAGCAACCAGGGTCGCAGCAGCTAAAACTACGGTCCCGTACTGCGCAACGCGTTGTCCGCGCTCCGCCACTGCAGCCGTTCGCGTCGAATTAGGTCGAACGTAAATCAGGTCATTTTGCTTCAAGTAGAAGTACGGCGACCCAAATATTTCGTCGGAGTGTAAATCGAGGTATTCGTAAGAGCGCTCCCCCTCCCCCTCTCGTACCACGAGTATCTCCGAACGGTCGGCGTAGTCAGTGAGGTCACCCACCTCGCCGAGCGCCTCGAGCAGCGTCAGACGCGGATTGCTCGCCCGCACCACCCCGGGCCGTTGGACGGAACCGAGTACGGTCACCTTGAAGTTGATGAAACGGACGGTGACGACCGGCTCCTTGAGGTACCTCTCTATTTCGGCGCGCAGGTATCCTTTAACCTCTTCGAGTGTCTTTCCCGTTACTTGTACTTGCCCGATAACCGGAAAATCGATAAAGCCATCTTCATCGACGTAGTAGCCGGAAAATAACTCGAGGGTTTGCCTCTGGATTTGCCCCTGCGGCGTGTTGCCGCCTTCCGCGGGTTCGTTGTTGAACGGCGCAGAGGCCAAGAGGTCGGCACTGCTCACGGTGATGCGCAGTAGGTCATTCTCCTGCACGAGGAGCGGTGAGGCGTTCGCGATCGCCTGGGGACCTCCTTCCGGGAGCTCGGTGTCGTTGAAGTTGACGAGGTCGTGGTAAGACGCGCAGCTAGAGGCTAGGCTCAGGATCGACAAGAAACCAAAGAGTCGTACGGGGAGGGCTCGAAGCATAGGACTAGATTGTTCGTAGGGAGTTCTTAGCTGGAGCAAGGTTAGGGCTTGGGTCGCTGGCATCATTGCGCACATACGATATATCGGCAACTAAAGCCGAATCGTACATAGGTGCGAGCGACCGCAACGCAGCTGCGAGCAGTTTTCGCGGATAGCTGATTACGTCGAACAGCCCACACTGACCGGGAGCGGGCACGAAGCGTTCGGCGCGACGCCCGTTTGACGAATTCGGCGGTGCGCGTACCTATCCTGACTGCCGGTAAGCGATCTGCCGGTGTCGGTAGCGACGCTGGAATTCAATTAGAAAACATAAGTTCGGACCTCACCTACCGTGGGAACGAAGGCATATCTCCCTAAATCGAGCGCCGCCCGTAACTATTCGTTTTACTACAGAACCCCAGATGTTGAAAGCCACCCTCACGCTGGTCGTACTAAGCGGTTGCCTGGTCCAAGCGCGCGCAGGACCTCACCTGCAGCCTAACCGACCCGGACGGCGAACCCATCGCCTACGCCAACGTGTACGTTCCCGCCGCCGGTACCGGTACGGTAAGCAACCCCGACGGCACCTTTTCGCTTTCGCTAAAACAAACCGCGGACGGTACGCCCGTCACCTTTAGCTGCATCGGGTTCACCGACCGAACCCTCACGCTCGGGGAGCTGCGCGGCGGCGAAGCTTGCCCGGTGGTTTTAGCGGAAGCGAAATACGAGTTGAGCGCGGCCGAAGTCTCGGCCGAAGAACTCCGCCTGCGCAGGGACCGGACACTCGGTAATCCCGACGGAAATACCGGCTCCTACGCCCAGTTTCGTGTTTCGGAGGGCAGCGATCGCGGCATGGAGGTCGGTAACCTCATGCGCGTGAAAGGCGACTGGCGACTCAAGCAAATCGGCGTGCACATCCCCTCGGTGAGTCACGACACCATGCAGTACGAAGTTAACGTGCGGCGCGGTGACACCGGGACGCCCGGGGAGATCCTCAACCGGCAACGCATCTTCCTGACCGTGGATTCCTCACTGAAGGATGAACCCTTCGTGCTCGATTTGGCCGACCTGGACATTTCGGGAAACGGCGATTTCTTCGTTTGCATAGAGGCGCTCGACTCGGCAAAGGACGGGTACTGGACGATGTTTTCCGTGAAGATGAGCAAGGGGCTTACCTACTTTAAGCAGTCTGACGGGGTCTGGTCCAACGCCCCCGTGAAGCAGTCGATCGGTTTGTGGTGTGAAGTTCGATCCGAACGGTAGCGCGACCGGAATCGATTAGGGGGGCCGTGCGCAAACTCCCCAGCATCGACTGTAGCCCGTCCACGTAGTTGCCTAGTCAAAGGCTCCCGTTCGGAGCGTGCTGGTTGCCGTCGCTATTCACCGTGGGCACCGCCGCCGCGGGCGCGCCGAGGGTGTTAACGAACGGACCGATCGGGATGCTCCCCCGTGCTGCGGCTGCGCACCGGGTGGGTGCCGTGCGTTGCGGCAACGCTCCGGTTAGCCACCGGCCGGTTGGCGATAGCGAGGGCCTCTCGGAACTCCGGTAAGGAATTTAAGGCGCCGTCCGGTGCCCACCGCTCGAGGGGATCAAGGGGATCGAACTGCTTGCCCCTTGATCGGCTCACTCGCGATGAGCGCGATGGCCAACGCGACGGCACACGAGAATGCAGTTGATTCGAGTGTCGGGGGAAATGTAAGCGATCCCTACCGCTCCGGGTCCTCCGCGTGGCCTCCGCGTCTCCGCGAGAACCTCTTTCCCAAACGCGGAGACGCGGGGGCCGTGGGGAAGCTCACCCGCCAAAAAGCATGAATTATCCGCATGGAAGAACACGGTCAGATCACGGTCAAGCAACTTAGAAGCAGGATCCTATTTACAACACAAATTGTTTTATAAGCGCACTAGAAACCTACCGCAGTGAACACCGCCCTCCCCACCCGCAACACCTCGCTCCAGACTCGCCCGAGCGGTCGAGCCGTAGATTTTATTACCCCGCACTTGGTGCGCGGTTGCCTCGTGGCCTGTCGGACGAGCTACTGCCACGTCAACGCCGAGCTCGGCGACGGGCTGGTGGTCGCAGCCAACGTAGAGGAGATCCTGCAGGCGGTGCACCGGCACATCTGTTCGCAACCCTGGCCGCGCCTCCCGAACCGGACCGACGAGCGCTACTACACCTACGACTTCGCGGCCGCTACCGACCTCGGGCTGCACTGGCAGGCAACGGACTGGGCGCGCGTCATCCGGTTCTTCAGCGAGCACCCGCGCGCCAAGGGGGCCTTCTCCCTGAAGTACACCCGGGAGGCACTCTGGACGGAGGTGCCGGTGCAGTCCGGTAAAGTGCGCGTACGTTTGAGCGTGCTCCCCGAGCCGACGCGGCGTATCCTCGAGCCGACGGCACCGAGCATCGGCGAGCGGCTAGCCACCATTCCGTGCTTGTTGCAGGCGGGCTACGAGGTGGACCTCAACTTCAGTCCGCTGATCTGCTACGAGGGTTGGCTCGACGATTACGCCGCCCTCTTCGCGCAGATCGACCACGTACTGCCCCCCGCCCACCGGAAGGGCATGCGGTACGAGACCACCTTACTCTCGCACCACCCACGGAAGCAAGGGCGTAATCTCGCGATGGCGCGCACCGCCGCCGAGACCCTTCTTTTTAATCCGGATCTGCAGGAGCTCGTCGGCGCCGCCGAACCGCACCGGCTGTTGCGCTACCGCTACGAACTCCGCCGCGGCATCTTGCGTCAGTGGACGGAGCTGCACGACCGCCTACTGCCTTGGAACGCGCTACGCTTCGCCGCCTAGCGCGGGCTACCAGCGTACCTCGTAGATGTCGTCATCCCCCCCCACCCGGTTGCTCACGAGGTACCCGAAGCGCTTACTTACGGGTACCCAGTTCGTCTCGTCGAATTTAGAATTGACGGGCTCGCCGAGGTTCATCGGCGGGCTCCACTCCCCGGAGGGCAGCTCCCGCGTCACGAACAGATCGAAGCCACCCATCCCGGTGTGCCCCTTCGAGGCGAAGTAGAGCGATCCGTCCTTAGCGGCTACGGGGAAAGCGTCGTGCCTTTCGGTATTGACGGTGTTGCCCAAGTTTTGTGGCTGCCCCCAGCTGCCGTCCGGTCGTACGGCGATCCGGTACAGGTCGAGTCCCCCCTCCGAATCGCCCGCGTCGGCCGCGTAGTACAACCACCGGCCGTCGGCGCTCAGGCAGGGGTGCAGGCAATTGGCGTTGCTCGGCTGGTGGGGAACCCTGTACGGGCGACCGATGTTCCCGTCTTCCGCCCGCCGCCCCGCGTAGAAGAGCTGCATGTTGTGCTCGCCCGCGTTGTTGAGTTCCTCGGCGTTGCTCGAGAAGTAGAGCGTATCGCCGTTTGCCGACAGGCAGGGGCTCGCTACGTTGCGCCGGCCCCGGTTGAAGGATTCGTCTATTCGCTTAGCGGGTCCGAAGTTCCCGGGCTCTCCGAGCTCCTCCTTGGCGGTGTAGAGTCCGACCATCGGCCGCCCCGTCCAGCCGCTGGTTCGTTTGGCGCCGGCGCGTTCGGCCGACCACATGATCCTACCCCCCTCGTCCACCACCGGGAAACCGTCGTCGGCGGGGGTGTTGTGTACGAAGGTGTCGAGCCGGGCGTTCGGGTACCGCGGCACGATGGTCCGGTGCGCCCGGGCCTTCTCCCGAAGTCGCTCCGCCCGGGGATCTTTCGGCTTCAGCTCCTCGAAGCGCCGCAGGTAGGGCTCGGCGTCGGTGAAGCGCCCCTGCTCGATGAGCATACTCGACACCTCCAGCAGGTGCCAGGGCCGTGGTTGCGCTTTGTCGACGAGCGGCTTCCACAGCGAAGTCGCCATGCGCAGGTTACCCACTTTACGGTAGTATTCGGCGAGGTCGAAGAGGAGCGTCTCGGAGGTATCCCCGTCGAGCATCGCCAGCTCGAGCGTGCGTACGGCGTCCACGTACTGTCGCTTATCCGCCATATCCGCCGCTTCGCGTTGCACTTTGCTCTGCGCCGCCGTTGAGAGTACGGCTGCCGCCAAAACCACCCCCAGCAGGTACCACCTCAGCGCAGGGCTGCGCGGCAAAAGCGTGGCGCCTCCGTTGGGATGAATAAATTTGTGCGTCTGGGACTTCAACACTACCTGAGCTGGCAAACATCGTGCACAAGGGTGATTTACCTTTCGTCCGGCCGGCAAAAGCTGAGCGCCTTAACGTATGCCGATTATCCATCATGACTTCAAGCTTTACTGCTTTCCCGCTTTTATTCTTGAGTCTATTCGCGACGCGCTCGGCGGTTACGGCCCAGGAGGTCGACTTCGAGCTGCACTCCATGAGTAAGGGCAGCTACCCCGCGCTCGTCACGACCGTGGAGGGTGCCGACGACCGCCTGGCCGCCTCGCTGTGGAGCGACCTGATGCGCGAGTACGGCGGTAAACCGCGTCGCTCCCGGCCCGAGAAATACAAGAACGAAGCACTAGTGATCAGCTCGGTGGGGGGCTCGGATCCCCTGAACGTGTACGCCGATTTCGAGGAGCGGGGGGATGACGTACAGGTACTCGTTTGGGTGGAGCTGAAGGACTCTCAGTTTCTCGACTCGAAATCGGGTTCGACGAGCGCGGTCGAGAACGCGATCGCGTTGATGCAGGAGTACGCGCTCGGGGTGCGCCGAGCCGCCATCAACCAGGAGCTCGAGGACGAGCAGAAGAAGCTCAACAAGATCGAGCGCAAGCTGCGCAACCTCGAGCGCGACCTAGCGGGTTACGAACGCGACATAGAGCGGGCGAAAGAAGCCATCGGGCGCGCCGAAACCAACATCGTCAAAAACGGCCAGGAGCAAGAGGAAACCCGCGTCGAGATCGAGCGCGCAGCGGCCAACGTAGAGGCGGTCCGCGAAAAATTAGCCGACGTGGGCGGGTGAGGGGTTGGGGAAAGATACCGGCCTAAACACGGACTCTCAGGCCCCAAAATCCCCCCATGCGGGTAGCGTTTTGCGGAAGCAAAATTTTTCGCCACAGCTTCTCGACAGCGGACTGGCGACAACTCGGTAGCCGCGAGTCGCCGGCGACTCGGTACCTTGGCAGACCCCCCCTGCCCAGACCGCCAAACATCACCCTCGCATGCCCGACCGCCCAAGCCCCCGCATCGGTTCACCCGCCGACTTCACGCGTCGAACCACCGATCCGGGTCTTGCTTACGGCAAGGTGCAGCCCCAGGCCACCGACGTGGAGGAGGTCGTGTTGGGAGCCCTGATGCTGGACAAGGACGCGCTGGCCATCGTGCTCGATATCCTGCAGCCGGAGTCTTTCTACTCCGAGGGGCACCAGGCGATCTACCGGGCGATGCTCACGCTCTTCGAGAACAACACGGCCATCGACCTGATCACGGTCAACGACCAGCTCCGCAAGGCGGGCGAGCTCGACAAGGCCGGCGGCCCCTACCGGCTCGTGCAACTCTCCAATCGGGTAGGCTCGGCGGCCAACGTGGAGTACCACTCGCGCATCATCGCGCAAAAGGCGATCGCGCGCGAGCTCATCAAGGTTTCCAACGGCATCCTCCGCGATGCCTACGACGAGACGAACGACGTGTTCGACCTCCTCGACGAGGCCGAGAAGGGGATCTTCAAGATCACCGAGGAAAAGCTCTCGCGCGGCGTCGAATCCATCGGCGAGCTCGGTCCGAAGGCCCTGCGGATGCTCGAGGAGATTCGCGATAAATCGGGCGACGGGCTCACCGGCGTACCGACCGGCTTCACCGATCTCGATAAGCTCACCAACGGTTGGCAGCCCTCGGATTTGATCATCATTGCGGCGCGGCCCGGCATGGGGAAATGCCTCGGTATAGGCACTCCAGTAATGATGTACGACGGGCGCGTTAAGCGCGTCGAAGAAATAAACGTGGGCGATCTCCTCATGGGCGACGATTCCACTCCACGGCGGGTTGGCTCGCTTGCTCGTGGCCGGGAGAGGATGTACTGGGTGCGCCAGACTTACGGTGAGGACTACCGCGTCAACGAGAGCCATATCCTCACGGTGCGTGAGTCGCGTGCCGACCGGTTAAGCGAGCCGCGGGGTAGGATTACGGATATAGAGGTACGTGACTACCTGAATAAAGCGCCCAAGTGGCGCAACGATCACAAGGGATACAAAGTCCCGGTGGAATTTCCCTACCGGGATGTCAATGTCGATCCTTACTTCCTCGGATTATGGCTCGGCGACGGGAAGTCGGCTGCATCGACCGTCTACACGCAAGATGAGGAAATAGTCGACTACCTCACCGCTTTCGCGAAAACCCGCGGCTCAGCTATCTCGGTGCGCGACGCCGACCGCTGCCCAGGGTACCGGGTTACACGAGGCTACAAAGGCAACAATCGGCTCGATTCGCTGCAGGCGGATTTACGCACCCTCGGGGTTCTCGGCAACAAGCACATCCCCCGCGAGTACCTCGCGAACAGTCGAAGCATTCGCGTGCAGCTCTTGGCCGGACTTATCGACAGCGATGGGTACCTGAACCGCGGTCACGGCGAGACTTACGAGATCACCCAAACCAACGAAGCGCTCGCCCGCCAGATCAAGTACCTCTGCGACACGCTCGGCTACCGCACCTCCCTCAAATCGAAACGGGCGTCCATCGCTAGCACGGGCTTCGAGGACACCGTCTGGCGCGTTCGCTTCAACGGAGACGTCGACGATATTCCCGTACGGATCGCGCGCAAACGCGCCGCGCCCTGGGCGAGCAACCAAGATTGGACCCACTCCTGCCTCACCCTCGAGGAGGACGGCGTCGACGATTACTACGGATTCACGATCGACGGTAATCACCGCTTCCTCCTCGGGGATGGAACGGTAACTCACAACACCGCATTCGTGCTCAGCATCGCCCGCAACGCCGCGATGGACTTCCAGAAAGGCGTGGCGATTTTCTCATTAGAAATGGCCAACGTCCAGCTCGTGCAGCGACTCCTCTCCATGGAGGCCGGCGTCGGCGGACACCAGATGCGCTCCGGCCAGCTCGACGATTCGGAGTGGGACAAATTGCAGCAGGGCATCGAGCGACTTTCGTCGGCCCCCATCTTCATCGACGACACCCCGGCCATCAACATCTTCGAGCTGCGCGCCAAGTGCCGGCGACTCAAGATGCAGCACGACATCCAGCTCATCATCATCGACTACCTCCAGCTGATGAGCGGGAGTAGCCAGGGCAAAAACACCAACCGCGAGCAGGAGATCTCGACGATCAGTCGCAACCTCAAACAGCTCGCGAAGGAAGTCGGTGTGCCGGTGATCGCGCTTTCGCAGCTCTCGCGGGCCGTGGAGCAGCGCGGGGGGGATAAGCGACCGATGCTTTCGGATCTTCGTGAATCGGGCGCCATCGAGCAGGATGCGGATATGGTCAACTTCATCTACCGCCCCGAGTACTACGACATAGACCAGGATGCGGAGGGCAACTCGCTTAAAGGGGTAGCCAAGATTATTGTGGCTAAAAACCGCCACGGCGAGCTCAAGGACGTACAGCTGCGCTGGGTCTCCGAGCAAGCTAAGTTCGACAACTGGGAGGCGATCGACTTCAACGACTTCCGCCCGGGCGGCGGCGACTCGCCGTTTACCGATTCCGGCTTTGGCGGCGGGGAGATCCTGCAGTCGCGCGTGAATACCGACGATGAGGAGATCATGTTTTAGCGGAAGCGGACACGAACCGGAGCAACAACGTATTAAATCCCTCGGTGCGCTCGGCGAAGAGCAAATGGCCGGCGCCCGGGAAGGTGTGCAGCTTGGCGTCAACGATCCCCTCAGCCACCTGTGCCTGCGGACCGAAATCCACCACCGGATCGCTCTCGCCGGCCAGTACCCATACCGGCACGCGGACCTTGACGAGTCGATCGCGAATATCGGTATCGGCCATCCAGCGCACCACGACGAACAGCTCGTCGGGGTCGTGCGCCCGTACATCGGGTAGCAGGAGCTCGAGGGTCGGCTCGAAGGGCGGGTAGGCTTCTACGGCCGCCCGGTCGGCCGCGTAGGAGAGCACGCCTGCGCGCAGACTGGCCTGCGTACTCCGCAGTAGCCACCAGCCGGTAGCGAAGAGCCGTCGCCCCACGGCAGGCCGCAGGGCCAACCACTGGAGTACCTCCGCCGGCCCCATCGCGTGACCGTCCGCGAAGCCGCCGATGCTCATCGCCCCCAGGCAGCGCTCGGGGGCCTCCATGGCGAAGAGCAGGGCCGCACAACCGCCTACGGAATGACCGATAACCTGCACTGGTCGCTCCCCCATCGCGGCCCGGATGGCTGCATCCAGGCAGGCGAACAGGCCTCCGTCGGTGAGCTTCGCCTCCCCCGCATCGCCGTGGTAGCGACTCGGAAAGTGGAAGGGCAGGCTCACGCTCACCCAGCGGCGGTCCGCCTCGATCTCCGGCAGCATGGCCAGCTCCCAGAAGCGCACCGACATGCTGAAGCCGTGTACAAATACGAGCGGCACGCCCCCCGCCCGCGGGTTGTGCAGTAGGTAGGCGATCTCGTGCTCCCCTACCCTCGCAAATTCGACCGGCGGCGTCCCCACCGTCAACGCCTCACACTTTTCTAGCTCCCGTGCGTTGTTCGCCTCCATGGCCATCTCCTCAGATTCTACGTCGACCCCGACCGACGCTACGGGCAACACCCGCACCGAGATAAGTACGCTCGGCGAGTTCGGACTCATCGACAAAATTACCGCCGACTACACGCCCAAAAATCCCTCAACCATCAAGGGCGTGGGCGACGACGCGGCGGTGATCCGCTACGGCGACAGCGGTCCGGCCACCGTCATCAGCACCGATCTGCTCGTCGAGGGCATCCACTTCGACCTCATGTACCACCCCCTCAAGCACCTGGGCTACAAGGCGGTGGTCGTGAACCTCTCGGACGTATACGCCATGAACGCGGTACCGAAGCAGATCACCGTCTCGCTTACCCTCAGCTCGCGCATCAGCGTCGAGGCCGTCGACGAACTCTACGAGGGCATTTACGCCGCCTGCCGCCACTACGGCGTCGACCTCGTGGGCGGCGACACCACCTCCAGTCCGAAGGGGCTCACCATCAGCGTCACCGCCGTCGGCGAGGCCCTGCCCGAGCGCATCGCCTACCGCAGTGGCGCCCGAGTGGGCGACCTCATCTGCATCACCGGTCACCTCGGCGCCGCCTACCTCGGCCTCCAGATCCTCGAGCGCGAGAAGCAGCTCTACCTCGACGACCCGCGGGTCCAGCCCGAGCTCGACGAGGCCACCGTGCTCGTGGGCGCACAACTCAAGCCCGAGGCCCGCCGCGACATCATCGAGGCTTTCGCCAAAACCAACCTCGTGCCCACGAGCATGATCGACATCTCCGACGGGCTGGCCAGTGAGCTCTACCACATCTGCCGGCAGAGTAGCGTCGGTGCCCTCATCGAGGAATCCGGCGTCCCGATCCACCCCGACGCCCAGCTCAAGGCCCTTGATTTCAAGCTCGACCCTATTACTACGGCGCTCAGCGGCGGCGAAGATTACGAGTTGCTCTTCACCATCGATCCGAAGGATATCGAAAAGATCAAATACCTGCCCGATATTTACGTCGCCGGCGAGATCGTGCCCGCCGAGGACGGTTTAAAGCTCTCCACCAAAGGGGGTAAGTTGCACAAGATCCCCGCGCAGGGTTGGCGGCATTTCGAGCCCGGAGCTTAAGTATATCAGGGGGTTTACATGTGCACATTTGCGATGCGCAATTATGCGATGCGCAATTATGCGCATACCTTTCCACAGTGGTCGATCCCTTTCAGTTCGGACGCGAAGTTGTCGGCGCGGAACTCGTTGACCGCGAGCGAGAGACCCAGACGGTACTCCGGGCCATGCGAGGGCGTACTCGACTATTTCTTATCGGTCCGCGGCGGTTTGGAAAAACCTCGATCATCGCTACCGCGGCCGCCCAATCGGAGGAGTTAGGCGGGATCGTCATTCGCGTCAATGCGGAGCGGTTTCCCGGAGGCAGTGCGTTGGCAACCGGGTTGATGGTACAGGCCGCCAAGCGAATTAAATCCCCGTTTCGCAAGGCTCCCGAGCAGGTAGGGCTGGCCTTCAAGGCGCTGCGGCCATCCATCAATTACGATCCGCTCACCGACAATTGGTCGATAAAAGTATCTCCCGGACAGCTGGCTCACGACTCTTTGTACCTAACGGAGGCGCTCGACAGCATAGACCGTCTCGCCGGCGAGCTAACCGATCCGGTGGCCGTAGTGATCGACGAGTTCCAGAAGGTTGTAGAAAGCGAAGGGATCGATGCCGAAGCGAGACTGCGAGCGGCCATTCAGACGCACAGGCACGTAGGCTACGTGTTCGCGGGATCGGCTACCGCCATGCTTACGGCGATGACCTCCGAGCACGGGCGCCCCTTCTACCGCTTAGGCTCGCGCCTTCACCTCGGTCCCGTCCCCCGCACAGATTTCGGCGCGCACATCGCTCACGCGTTTGCGCGCGCGGGGAAAACGATCACCGACGAGGCGGTCGAAGCTATCCTCGACCTCGCCGCCGATGTACCCTACAGCGTTCAGCTTCTGGCCAGTCAGTGCTGGGAGGAGTCTGTGTTTTATTCGAAAAGAAAAACGGTGGGAACCGAGGAGGTGAACGCGGCGCTAGACGCCATCCTAGACCTCGAAGATCCTCAGTACGCGACGCTCGTCGACCTCCTCTCCAACAATCAGAAACGCGCGCTACACGCCGTGGCTACGTCCGACGGCACAGGTTTTACGAGTACGGCTTCCGCTCGGCGCTACGGCGTAGCGGTGTCCACGCTCAGGAGAGCAGTCGAGGGTCTGATCGATAAAAGTATCCTGCGGCGCGTACACCAAAGCGGTAAGACATCTAGGGTGGTTTTCGAAGATCCTTTCCTAAAGACGTACGCCAAGCGGCATATCGTCTGGCCCTAACCACCTTTGGGCGGATATCTTTTTATAGACCAAATATTTAAACAGGAGTATTCTCCGAGACCTGAGCCCGGCAAACCGCCTGTAGCCGACCGTTGAATAGTGGCTAGCCTGAGCCGTCTTCCTGCCTCGATTCAACTTAATTCTAAGTTCAGACCTCAATTAATTTCCCAATTCGCTTGCGCCAAAACATTTTTCAACCCACCTTGCGCCTAATTAGCAAATTACCTACGTGAAGCTTTCCTGCTGCTGTATGTGCTGTCTCTGTCGCGTGACCTCGGTCTCCGAACTGGCGTACAGTACCTGGTAGCATCTTCCCGTAAGAACGCCTAGGCACCCAAAAGCCCCCCGGAGCACCACGCTCCGGGGGGCTTTTGTTTTTCCTACCCCAACTATCCACCTTTCTCTCTACCCGTATCGATTCAAGATTTTATGAGCCATCCAACCGCCGCCGCCCTGCGCGACATCGAAGAACTGAAAACCAAGATCGGCCGCTTTAAGGCCGGCGAGATCGACGAAGACCGCTTCAAGCACTACCGCCTCACCCGCGGCGTGTACGGTCAGCGGCAACTCGGCGTCCACATGTTCCGCACGAAGATCCCTTTCGGGAAACTCACCGCGCGCCAACTCGTAGCCCTCGCCAATGCCTCCGAGCACTACACCAACGGCAACCTCCACTTCACTACCCGGCAGAACGTACAGTTTCACTACGTGAAGCTGGAGGATAGCGTGGGGGTTTGGGAGGATCTCACCGCCGTAGGCGTGACCGCCCGGGAGGCCTGCGGTAACACCGTTCGCAACGTCACGGCCAGTCCGCGCGCCGGTATCGACCCCGACGAAGCTTTCGACGTGACGCCCTACGTACAGGCCACCTTCGAACACTTCTTGCGCAACCCGGTGAGTCAGGCCATGGGCCGCAAGATCAAGATCGCGTTTTCGGCGACCGAACACGACACTGCCTTCACCTACTTCCACGATTTCGGGTTCATCCCGCGGCTGCGCGTGGCCGAGGACGGCGACGAAATTCGCGGCTTCAAGGTCGTGGTGGCGGGCGGGCTCGGCGCCCAGAGCATCCCCGCGCAGCTGGTCACGGAGTTTATGCCCGAGGAGGAGATCCTCCCCTTCATGCAGGCCGCCATCCGGGTGTTCGACCGCTACGGCGAGCGCGAGAAGCGCATGAAGGCACGCATGAAGTACCTCGTGAAAGCGCTCGGACTCGAAGCCTTCCTCGAGCTCGTGGCCGCGGAGCGCGCCGGACTCACCGAGCAAACCGTGTGGGTGGACCGCACCATCGCCCCGACCGCGATTCCGGCACCCCCCGTTTTGCCGGAAGGCGAACCCGGTACGCGGGAGCCCGGCTTCTTGACCTGGCAGGCCACCAACGTATTCGAGCAGAAGCAGGCGGGCTTTCACGGCGTAAACATCCGCGTACCCCTCGGTAATCTAGACGCTAACCGCGCTCGGCTCCTCGCCGAGGTCGTGCGCCGCTACGCCGCCGACGACGTGCGCATTACCGTGCAGCAGGGACTGCTGCTGCGCTACGTGCGCGCCGAAGCCCTCCCCCACCTCTACCGCGCGTTGAAATCGCTCGACCTCGGCCTGTCGGGCGCGAATTCCACCGCCGACGTAACCGCCTGCCCCGGCACCGACACCTGCAACCTCGGCGTAACCAACAGCACCGGCGCGGCCGAGGTCCTCGAGGACGTCGTGCGCGACGAGTTCCCCGAGCTCGTGCACGACCGCCACTTCACCATTAAGATCAGCGGCTGCATGAACGCCTGCGGCCAGCACATGGCGGCGAGTGTCGGACTGCACGGCAGCTCCATCAAGCGGGCGCCGCTGGTCATTCCGGCCATGCAGGTGGTGCTCGGCGGCGGCGTCGACGCCGCGGGCGTGGGCTGGGTGGCCGAGCGGGTGATCAAGCTTCCCACCAAGCGCACCCCCGACGCACTTCGGTTTATCCTGCGCGATTTCCTCGCTAACCGTACCGACGAGCAGGAGCGCTTCGACGCCTACTTCCGCCGCCGGGGCAAGCCGTACTTCTACGACATGCTCAAGCCGCTCGCCTCCCTCAAGGATGCCGGTCCGGAGCTCGCCCACGACTGGGGGCAGGACAGCGACTACGTGCAGGCCATCGGCGTGGGCGAGTGCGCCGGCGTCGCCTACGACATGGTGGGCGCCATTATCGGCGACCAGCGCGAGCGCATCGAGTGGGCCGGGGAAGCGATCGCGGAGGGGCTCTGGGAGGACGCGATCTACCACACCTACACCGCCTTCGTAACCGGCGCCAAAGCGCTGCTGCTCGGCACCGACGTGCACTGCAATACGCAGGCGCGCATCCTCGAGGATTTCGACCGGCTGTACGTGAGTACCGGCACGATCGCGGGACTCAGCGACGACGCGGGCGAGGGTGCATTCGAGCGCCACGTCCTGCGGATGAAGACTTACAAGCCGACCGAGGAGTTTGCCGACAGCTACCTCGCGGACGGGAAAACCTTCTTCGCGCAGGTGATCGCCGAGCGCGAAGCACAGCTCCGGGCAAACGCCCCCGACGAACCCGTGGTAGCCAGCTACTACAACGCCTAAGCCCCCAGAACTCCCAATCATGAATACTCCATTCGTAACCCTGGTGGGCGCCGGCCCCGGCGATCCCGAGCTGCTGACACTTAAAGGGCTTCGCGCATTAGAGCGAGCCGATGTCGTGCTCTACGACGCGCTCGTAACCCCCGAAATCCTGGCCTTCGCGCCGGCTTCCGCGTTGCGGGTCGACGTGGGTAAGCGCGCCGCCAACCACCGCTACTCGCAAGACGAGATCAACCTCCTCCTCGCCCAGCACGCCCTCAGCCACGGGCACGTCGTTCGGCTCAAGGGCGGCGACCCCTTCGTGTTCGGGCGCGGCCACGAGGAGCTCACCTACCTCGCGGCGCTCGGCATCCCGACCGCCGTGGTGCCCGGTATCAGCAGCTGCATCAGCGTGCCCGAGCTGCAGGGGGTGCCCGTGACGCTGCGCGGCACGAGCGAGAGTTTCTGGGTACTGACCGCCACCACGCGCGACGGTAGCCTGAGTACGGATGTGCTGGCTGCCGCCAAAACCGAGGCCACCGCGGTAATCCTAATGGGTATGCGCCGACTCGCCGAGATAGCGGCGGTGTTCGCCGCGGCCGGCCGGGGGAACGTCCCCGTATTAGTCGTAGAGCGCGGCTCAACCCCCCGCGAGCGCCACGTGGTGGGCGCGGTGAGCACCATCGTGGAACGCGTTGCCGCCGCGGGACTTCGCAGTCCGGGACTCATCGTCATCGGTGAGGTAGTGGGCGTGCACCGGGACTTCGAGTACCTAAACCCCGCTTACGAGGCCATCGCCGCGGCGGAAAGCCCCAACGACCGCTCATGAACCAGATCATCGAAACACCACCAACCGCTGTCCCCGTGAGCTTGCCGACCGTGGCCCCGCTGAGCGTCCCTTCGTTGCTCGACTTCGTGGAGGATCCGCGGGATTCCGGAGTCGGACTCGAGACCTCGGTGGCGCTCACGAACCCGCTTTTCCCGGCCTTCCTCAAGTTGCACCGTCTGCGGACGCTCGTGCTCGGGGGCGGTGCGGCGGCACTGTTGCGGCTTCGGCTCATTTTGGCCAGCAGTCCCTCGGCCCAGGTTACCGTCGTATCGCGCACCATCGATCCCGCGTTCGGCGAACTGCTCACCGAAGTGGGCGAGCACCGCGTGATACTCGCTCGGCGCGGACTGACGGAGCGCGACATCCGTTCGCACGACGTCGCCCTGATCGCGCGGGAGTCGAAGGCCGACAACGCGCGTCGCATCTCGCAACTCCGCGCCCACCGACTCCTCATCAACGTGGCCGACGATCCGGACGAGAGCGATTTCGCCCTCGGCAGCATCCTCACGCGGGGTGCCCTCAAGGTGGCCGTGTCGAGCGCGGGCATGGCGATCGGCGCCACCCGTCAACTGCGCGACGAGCTCGGGAAGGCGATGCCCGACGGCTTGCAGTCGCTCATGCAGGCGCTCGTGGAGGTGTAGCGCCGAGGAGCCGGAGCGCTTCGTCGCGCTGCTCCGGCGTATTCGCGTTGTAGAGCGGTTGCACGTCCGCGAGCACGAGTTCGGCGGTGTCGCCGTTGATGAGCAGCTTGCGCGGGCAGGCGTAGCCGAGGCTCAGTAGGTCGAGGAAGCGCTTGTAGGCGCGCGGCTCGTAGATGGCGATGAGCGGTTCGGGCCAGGGCCGGGCGGCCGCGCGGGCGGCGGTAGCGTGGCGGCGGGTGTCTCGGGCCGCGATTAAAGCCTCGAGCGTGTCCCGGTTGAGGAGGGGTAGATCGCAGGCGAGCACCAACCAGGCCGCGTCCGGCTCGGTGAGGAGCGCCGAGGCGATGGCCCCCATCGGCCCCAAGCCCAGAAATCGATCGACGATGGTAGGTACGCCGGGCAGTGGATCGGCGCCCGGATCGCTGACGGAGATGTAGGTTTCGAGTCCGAGGGTAACGCACAGGTCAGTCAACCGCGCGAGCTCGGTTTGGCCGTTCCGGTAAGCCAAAGACGCCTTATCCTGCCCCATGCGCTGCGACCGACCTCCGGCGAGGACGAGCGCGCGCAGCCGGGGGCGGTTTTTCCGCAAGGCCGACGCTACGAGTGGAAACACGCGCGCTTCGACTTCGGCTCCGCCGCAGACGATCGGGGACTGGTCGGTAGCGGCGAGGTGCCCGGCCAGCCAGGTCGGGATCGCCTGATCCGGATCGAGGATTACCGCGGCTACGTCGGTGAGCTGCTCGCGGCGGCGTTCGAGGGTACCGGCTTTTTCGGCGTTCACGAACACGAGTTGGCGGGCGGCCGGATGGTGGTTGCCGTTGACGAGGGCGAGGTCGTAATCCCCGGCGTAGACGCGGTCGTCGTAATCGTTCCAGTCCGGTCGATCGCCCTCGAGGCGCTTGTGCCCCACCTGGCGCACGTCGCCGTGCGGATCCCGCTCGGATCTACCGCGGACCACCACCACCCGCGCCTCCCCGGTGAGGCGCGCCTGCCAGTCGAGCATCAGGTCGTTGATGCGTCGGCAGAGCGTTCCCACCAGGGCGAACTCGGTGCGCGCGTAGTGGCCGAGGGCCCGCCGGGCGATTTGGGGGTGTTTGTGGTGCATACGTCGCGGTGGTTGTCTGCCGCCGCCCCGGCGGCCTACCTTGGCAAGCTAGGACCTTTCGCCCCTATGGCCGATAATACCCCCGGGGCAAACCCCCTCTACCCGATTTTTTTGAAGCTGCACGAGCTGCGCACCCTCATCGTGGGCGCCGGCGAGGTAGGCTACGAGAAGATGAGCTTCATCCTCAAGAGCTCGCCGGACGCGGTGATCACCGTGGTGGCGCCCTGGGTGAATCCCGAGATCGAGGAGCTGCTCGCGCGGTTGCCGAACCACCGGGTAAGGATCGAGCGCCGCGAGTTCGATCCCACCGATGTGGTCGGCTACGACCTCGCGGTGGCGGCGACCAATTTTCCGGAGCTCAACCAACAGGTGCGCACCGCCTGCAAAACGGCCGGCGTGCTCGTCAACGTGGCCGATACGCCGGCCCTCTGCGACTTTTACCTCGGCAGCATCGTGACACGCGGGAGCCTGAAGATCGCGATCTCGACCAACGGTACCAGTCCGACCCTCGCCAAGCGCATGCGGCAAGTGCTCGAGGAGGTGTTGCCGCAGGACGTGAACCAGCTGCTCGGCAACCTCAAAACGATTCGCGATCGGCTCAAGGGCAGCTTCGACGATAAGGTTAGGGCGCTCAACGACCTGACCGCGAGCCTCGTGGAGGAGGGAGCGGAGAAAGAAGAGTAGCCCGCCCGCGAGCGGGTCGGTCGCTAAGGTCCGACCACCACCTCGATCCACTCCTCCGGATTCAGGTACTCGCGCGCCAAGTGCCGCAGCTCGGTGGCCGTAATCGTTCGGGTGGTTTCGACGAGGCGCGCGAAATAGCTCAGTTGGGCATCCTCGGTGAGGAGCGTCCGCACCGACTCGGCGGTGTTGATCGGTCCGTCGACCATGCTCAGGTAAGAGCCCATCAGGTAGGCGCGCACCATCTCGAGCTCCTCGGCGTCGATCAACGCCCCGCGCAGCGAGTCCATCTCCTCGCGGATGGCCGCGAGCGCTTCGGCTACCTGCTCGCCCGCGACTTCGGCGCTGACGCTGAGGTACGCCCCGAAGCGCATGGTGTCGATGCTCGAGTCGATGTTGTAGGTGAGGCCGCGTTCCTCGCGCAACTCCGTCATGAGTCGACTCCCGAAGTAACCGCCGAGCACCGTGTTGAGCACGAAAAGGCCGGGGTAGTCCGGATCGCTCCGACCGCCCACCGGCCGGCCGAGCCGGATGGCGCTCTGCAGGCTCCGCGGTAGTCCCAGGCGAAACTCCCTCCCGGGCAGCGGGTGAGGGACGTTGTCGTTGGCGATGCTGCTGCCCGCGGGCAAGCGCTCCAGCTGCTCGGCGATGCAAGCGCGGCTCGCCTCCGAAACTTTGCCGCTCGCGAAGGCGATCGCGTTGCCGGCTCGGTAGTGGAGGCGGTGGTGCCGCTGCAGATCGGCCCGCGTGAGGGAGCGCAGACTCGCCTCGGTACTGTTGTAGCCGTAGGGGTGGCTCACGCCGAACAGCGCCTCGGTGAGCAGGCGGTACGACTGCACGTCGGGCTTATCGGCATTGATGCGGAGCTGGGCGATCGCCCGCTCGACGAAGGTTTCCAGCTCGCGGCGCGGGAAATCCGGCGCGATCACCAAATCGAACACGAGCGGCAGCACCTCGGGCAGGAACTTCTCGAGCACGTACAGCGTGAAGCCGGAATAATCGAGCGAGCTAAAGCCCTGCAGCGTGGCCCCGTAGAAATCGATCCGCTCGGCGGCATCCGCTCCCGAGATATCCTCCGTCCCCTCGCGCCAGAGCGCGTTCACCGCCTGCGAAACGCTCGCCCGGTGCTCGTGCCAGCGGCCGGCCTCGAAGAGGACCTCGAGCTTGACCACCGGCTGCGCGCTCGCGTCCACGATGCAGAGTTGGGCGCCGTTGCCGAGCGTCACCCGCGTCGGATCGGGCAGCTCCACGTGCGTGATCGGGTGGATGGGGGGTGGCGTGGCGAGGGGTGAGTCGATGTCGAACTAGTTTTTATCCCGTAGCGCGGTCAGAAGCCGGGCATTCTCTTCGGGCCGGCCGACGGTAAAACGCAGGTGCCCTACCCCGCCGAGCTTGCTGGTTTGGTTGCGCACCACGATGCCGCGCCGCACGAGCCGCGCGTAATGGGCGTCGGCGTCCGAACAACGCGTGAAAACGAAGTTGGTGTCGCTCGGGTACACCCGCTCGATCATCGGCAGCTCGGCGAGCTCCCGCACCAGCCGATCCCGCTCGGCGAGGAGCGTACGCACCTGCTCGTCGACGGCGTCCTGCCCGTCGAGCGCCGCCGCCGCCGCCGCCTGCGCGAGCGAGCTCACGTTGTACGGGGGTTTGATGGCGTTGAGCCAGCCGATCAGCTCCGGGTTGGCGAAGGCGAGCCCGAGTCGGGCGCCGGCGAGCCCGTAGGCCTTGCTCAAGGTCTGCATCACGATCAGGCACGGGTGGTCGTCGAGCAGGTACGTGTAGGTCCGCTGCCGCGAAAACTGCGCGTAGGCCTGGTCGATGACCACGATCCCCGGCCACTGCGCGACTAACGCCTCCACGCGCTCCGGCGCGTAGTCGTTGCCCGTCGGATTATTCGGCGAGCACAGAAAGAGTAGCTTATTGCGTTCTCCATCCGCTTGCGCTAAAACCGCGGGCACGTCGGGTTGCCACGCTTCGGTAAGCGGCACGTCGACGACTTCGAGGTCGTTGATCGCCGCGCTCACGGCGTACATCCCGTAGGTCGGCGGCAACTGCACGATCCGGTCGGTACCCGGCCGCCCCACCAGCCGCATCAGCAGGTCGATGGCCTCGTCGCTGCCGTTACCGACGAAGATTTGGTCGGCGTTCACCCCGTGCAGCGCGGCGAGTTTTGCCTTGAGCGCGCGCTGGAGCGGGTCGGGGTAGCGGTTGTGCGGTGTCTCGAAGGGGTTTTCGTTGGCGTCGAGGTACACTTCGGCCTGCCCGCTGAACTCGCTCCGGGCGCTTGCGTACGGTTTTAGCGAAAGCAAATGCGGCCGCACGAGGGAGCGGAGGTCGTTACTCGGCATCGGGCGGGACGTTGACGAAGCCTTTGTAGTAGAAGCGCTGCTCCACGATCCGGCCGTCGCGCCAACGCTGGCGGAAGGCTTCGCGCAGCTTCTGCTCCACGCCTTCGTTGCTGGTGAATTGGATCCGCATCTCCCCCCAGACGAGCTGCTGGGCCTCGTCGACGACCGCGTCGTGGATGCTGATCCTGGCCGATTGCACGCGCTTTTCGGCGGCGCGCTCCGCGGCCAAGATGGCCTCACGACCGACGGTCGGCTCGTCGTTGTTCTCGAACTGGACGATGTCCTCCCCGTAGTACTCCGAGATGGCGGCCACGAAGGAGCCCTGCGCGACGAGCTCGGCGTAGGCGGCGAAGGTGGTGGATAGCGGCGCGACTAGCATAGTGCGAGGTTAGTGGCCGAGGGCGTTGAGGTCGAAATCCGCGTAAAAGTCGAAGGGCTCGGGGTGAAGCTGCTTCACGTAGAAGATGAGTTGACCGGTGTGGTAGCTGAAATGCTCGGTCACGTGCACGAGGGCGCCGGTCACCGTGGTGACGTGGCCCTGTATCTCGACCGGCCTCAGGAGTCCCGCCGGTCGGACACCGCGGATGACCTCGATGCTCTCCCGGACGACCTCCTCGAAGACAGCCAAGATCTCGGCCTTCGAACCTCCGCTGCGCGCCGCGAACTCTGCGTCGCGGTTGCGGGTGTCCGGCGCGTCGCCGATGCCGCTGAGCACCCACTGCCGCAGGTTGCCCGTGAGGTGAATGAGCTGATTGGCCGGCGCGAGGGTGTGCTCGTTGGGGCGACTCCAAATTTCGGACTCCCCGCACCGCCCGAATGCCACCCGGATCTTGTGTAGCTGTTTGAACAGGTAATAGCAAGTTTGCGAGACGAATTCGGCCGGCAGGGGGGCTGTGCTCGTGGCGGACATAAGGTTAGCTTTTGGTGTTGATTCGGCGCTCCACGGCGCGGGCGTGCGCGTGGAGTCCTTCGGCTTCCGCCAAAACGACGACCGCCCGCCCGATTGCCTCGAGCCCCTTGCGGGTGAGCTGCTGGAAGGTCACCTTCCGCACGAAGCTGTCGAGGGAGACCCCGGAGTAAGCACGGGCGAATCCATCCGTAGGGAGGGTGTGGTTCGTTCCGGAGGCGTAGTCGCCGACCGATTCCGGGGTGTAGTGTCCGAGGAAAACGGAACCGGCGTGCTGTACGGCGCGCGCGGCGTACGCGGCGTCCTCGACGGAGAGGATGAGGTGCTCGGGGGCGTAGGCGTTGCTGAGTGACATGGCCTCCTCGAGCGATTCGGTCTGAATAACCACGCTGTTGTCGAGCGCCGCTCGCGCGGTTTCGGCCCGGGGGAGCGTGGCGAGTTGCCGTTCGAGCTCCGCCTCTACCTCCGCGAGCAGACGCGCGGAGGTGGTGAGCAGCACGACCTGGGAGTCGGGGCCGTGTTCGGCCTGACTGAGTAGGTCGGCCGCTACGTTGGCCACCGGGGCGGAATCGTCGGCGACGATGAGCACCTCCGAGGGGCCGGCCGGCATGTCGATGGCACAGCCCCGCAGGGTGGCCAACTGCTTGGCGGCGGTCACGTACTGATTGCCGGGACCGAAGATTTTGTCGACGCGCGGCACCGTCTTCGTGCCGAGCGCCATGGCGGCGATGGCCTGCGCGCCGCCGATGAGGAACACGCGGTGCACCCCGGCCGTGAGGGCGGCCGCCGCCATAACCGGGCGTAAATTTCCGTCGGCATCCGGGGGGGTGCAGAGGATGATCTCCTCGCAGCTGGCCAGGCGTGCCGGTACGCCGAGCATGAGGACGGAGCTGAACAGGGGGGCCGAGCCCCCCGGCGCGTAGAGTCCGACCCGCTGGATGGGGATCGGGCGGCGCCACACCTTGACGCCGGGCATCGTCTCGATGGGGGCCTCGTAGCGGTGCTGGGTATTGTGAAAGGCCTCGATGTTGGCCGCCGCCAAATTGATAGCCGACTGCAGCTCGGGGTCGAGCTCCGCGGCGAGGGTCTCGAGGCGCTCGCGCGGGACCTCGAAGGCGTCGAGGGTCACCTTGTCGAAGAGTTCGGTGTAGGTGCGCACGGCGCGGTCGCCCTCCCGGGCGACGCGCTCGAAGATGGGTTCGACCCGCTCGGTGAGCGCGCGCAAGTCTTGGGTGGGGCGCCGGAGGGCCTCGACGGCTTCCGCCCGCCCGGGATGACGTAAAATATGCATGCGGGTAGAGAAAGGCCGGAACCGCGGCGGTGGTTGTTAACGGACCATCTTCTGGATCGGCAAAACGACGAGACCCTCCGCGCCGGCGGCACGGACCTGATCGATGACCTCCCAGAACGCCCCCTCCTCCACCACGGAATGCACCGCGCGCCAGGCGGGGTCGGCCAGCGGGAAGACCGTCGGACTCTTGATGCCGGGCAGGATCGCCACCACCTCGTCGACGCGGTCGGCGGGTACGTTCATCACGATGTACTTACTGTCCTGCGCCCGCTGCACGGCGGCCATGCGGAAGAGCAGCGCGTCGAGGATCTCGCGTTTACGGCCGCCGAGCCTCTGGTCCGAGATGAGCACCGCCTCCGATTGCATCACCTGCTCGACCTCGACCAGGCCGTTGGAGAAGAGCGTGGATCCGGTCGAGACGATGTCGCAGATACCGTCGGCGAGCCCGATGTTAGGTGCGATCTCGACCGATCCGGAGATCTCGTGGATTTCGGCTTTGACCCCCCGCCGATCGAAGTACTTGCCCAGGATAACGGGATAGCTGGTGGCCACCTTTTTCCCGTCGAAGAATTCGACGCCCGGGTAGGCCGTACCCCGCGGCACGGCCAAGCTCAGGCGACAACCCGCGAAGCCGAGCCGCCGCTCGCTGGCTACGTCGACGCCGGCCTCGGCCACCACGTTCTCGCCGAGTATCCCGCAGTCGGCCGTGCCGTCTTCCACGTACTCGGGGATGTCGTCGTCCCGGAGGTAGAGTACGTCGAGCTCGAAGTTGACGGCCGGTGCGATGAGGGCGTTTTTACCGCGCTGGATGCGGATGCCCGACTCTTTGAGTAGAGCGAGGGAGGATTCGGAGAGCCGCCCGGATTTCTGGACGGCGATACGGAGGCGCATGCAATGGGTTTGGCGGCAAATATGGCACGCCCGGGGCGGCGCACCGTAGCTTCGCAGAATGCCCCGTATTGCAGCACGCGCCCGCGACGCTTACCGCTCCCCCATCCGAGAACTCGAGGACCAGGCCGAGGCCGCCGCCGCCCGTGGTATCCGCGTCTTGCACCTCAACATCGGTCAGCCCGACTTACCGACCCCGCCCGAGGCCTGGCGGGCGCTGCACGAGTACGAGCCCGAGACCCTCGCCTACGGTCCGGCGCGCGGGCTCGAGAGCTACCGGCGGGCGCTCGTCGACTACTACGCCCGGTGGGACGTCGAGCTGAGCGTCGACGACATCAACGTCACCACCGGCGCGAGCGAGGGCATCTGGTTAGCCCTCAACGCGATCACCGACCCCGGCGACGAGGTGGTGGTACCCGAGCCCTTTTACGCCCTCTACAACGGCTTTCTGCAGCTCTGCGGCGTGCGCGTCAATCCGGTAGCGACCTCCCTGGAAGACGATTTCGCCCTCCCCTCCCCCGCTGCCCTCGAGGCGGCGGTGACCCCGCGCACGCGCGCCATCCTCCTGTGCAACCCGAGCAATCCGACCGGCCAGGTCTACGGTGCAGCCGACCTGCGGGCGATCGGCGAAGTGGCCACCCGACACGATCTCTACGTGATCGTCGACGAGGTGTACCGCGAGTTCGTGTACGACGGCCTCACGTTTACCTCCGCGCTCACCGTCCCCGCGCTCTACCGGCGGGCGGTCGTCATCGATTCGGTATCGAAGCGTTTCTCCGCTTGTGGCGCGCGTATCGGCAGCATCGCCAGCCGCGACCAGGACCTAATGCTGGCCATCACCCGCCTGGCCCGCTTTCGCCTCTGCCCGCCCACGCTCGGTCAGGTACTCTGCCAACGCATCCTCGAAACCGAGAGCGACTACCTCCCGCAAGCCCTCGCCGAGTACGATCGCCGGCGGCGGGTCCTCTACCGTGGGCTCACCGCCATACCCGGCGTACGCTGCTACCTGCCGCGGGGCGCCTTCTACTGCTTCGTGGAGCTGCCCGTACCGGATGCGGAGGCGTTCGCGAGGTGGCTGCTCGAATCGTTTACCCACGAAAACCACACGGTCATGCTCGCGCCGGGTGCGGGCTTCTACTCCACCCCCGACCGGGGGAAACGGGAGATCCGCATCGCCTACGTACTCAACGTATCCGACCTCGAGCTCGCGCTAAGCGCCCTGACGCGAGCGCTCTCGGAGTACCCACACACGCTCGAGCGGGCGGAGACCCAAAACACGAAGCAGTTGGCACGCTAGCTGCACTAGGGAAACCTCTTCTATCGCATGAAACTTCGCTGGCGCCTCCTCGGCAAAATCCTACTGTTGCTCGCGGTCATCACGCTCGCCGAGGTCTGGCGCGTCATCGACGAGCCGGCCCCCGAGTTACTCGCCCGCCTCCGGCCCCTGCTGCGGTTCGTTTCGATCCTGCTCACGCTCAACGTGATCCTCGGCGTCTTCGGCGTCTTCTACCGGCGCCACCAGCAGCTGCGTCAAAATGAGGATGATACGATCCTCCTCGGCCTACGCAACGTCTACTACATCCTCACGGGCTTCGTCGTTTTCGCCGGCGTCATCGCGCTCTACGGCCTCGACCTGCGCACGGTCTTCACCACGCTCTCCATCATCGCGGCGGCCATCGCCATCGTTACCCGCGATGTCATCAACGAGGTTCTGACCGGACTCATCATGAGCTTCGCCCGCCAGATATCGGTCGGGGACTACATCAGCCTCGGTCAGGACAACGCGAGTCACACCAACATCAAAGGCCGCATCGAGACGCTCACGCTCACCAAGGTCGTTTTGATCAGCGAGGACCAGGACCTCATCCTCGTTCCCAACAGCAAGGTGTTCAGCGGCGAGCTCGTCAACTACACCCGGCGCATGAAGCGTCGCCTGAATATCTCTTTCGAGGTGGCACTCACGGGCATCGATACCGTGGATAACTTCGAGGCGAGCTTAATCGAAGCGCTCGAACCCTTCTCCGAGCTCATCGTCCCCGGCAGCCACTCCCTGCGCGTGGTCGGCCTCCACAAGGATTACGCGGAGTTTAAATTTCGCTACGAGCTGCGGGGCAGCCGCGAAACCACCGAGTCGGACATCCGCCGGCGTACCTCCCGGGCGGTCATCAACTACATCAAATCCCGCGGCCCGATGGCCGCGGACCACCTGAGGCAAAGCTCGATCGCGACCGAGAGCTAGTCACCCGGGCCGGGGCCCCTCCGCGAGTTAGGCGAGACTCCATACCCCCGCTCGGTGGCGTACGATCGGGGTCGGCCGCAGGCTCCAAAATTCGCTCCCGCAAAACACCGGGCGAGTTTATCCCCGCCCCCTCCACCCGAGGACCCGCACTCCGGTTGCGTGCGCGATGGGCGCCAGATCCAGATTCGGTGCTAGCGGAAGCCGTTCAGGCGCGCGCGGAACCGCCGTCGAGCTACCTATTCGGTTAGGGTTAACAAGGACGGCGAGGGGTAATCTGAACGACCTGCGCCACTTTTGCGATTCGTAAAGCAAACCCCACGTATGAAAAAGCTAATTTTAACCGCCCTCGCGTTCGCAGCCCTAACGCTGAGCACCTACGCGCAGGCCGCAGACGAGGCCGTACAGACCACCAACGGTCAAGTACAAAACAACGCCACCGCCATCGATACGCTCCCCGGTGAGACGTTCGAGAATTCCTCGATCGAGATGGAGGATCGCGGTGCCGAGATCACCGAGGACGGAGCAGCCGACATGGACGGCGACGCTGCCGCCAAAGACGACGACAAGGAGGCCAAGAAAGCCATGAAGGCCGAGAAGAAAGCCGCTAAGCAGCAAATGAAGGCCGACAAGAAAATGGAGAAGGAAGCCACCGACATGGAGGAAGCCGATCCGACTGCAATGCCGGAGGAGCCCCAAATGGAGGAGATGGAAGAGAGCTCCGACGTGCCGAACTAAGCATCCGAAGCACATTGCGTTTTGCCGAAAGGCCTCGAATTGCTACGGCAATCCGGGGCCTTTTGAAATTTTCAACCGGGCCGGGCAACCCTTACGGCGCTCTACCCTGTATGGGTTGCAGAAGTCGGAAGGACGACAACTCACCGTACAGCTTCTTAGCTATCAATGGGTTATATTCTTAATATGTCTTTCGAAATCACCACAAAGCTTTCTATCGGCCCTGCTCTACTTCACTTAACCCCCAGACCATGAAGAAAGTAATCTTATCCGCCGCTGCATGCTGCATGCTCGCGCTAGGTGCCTCGGCGCAGACCGACTCAGACTCTTACGGTGACGATACCGACACCGACGTAATCGAGACGACTACCCCGGAGGCTTCCGATCGCGCTACCTACGACGACACCGACTACTCGACGAGCGATACTTCGTCGCTAGCCGATCCGAATGTTGCTCCGTCAGATGGAATGGATGTCAACGAGCCCGACTACAGCTCTCCCGACTACAGCTCTCCCGACGCCACCGAGCCCGACTACTCCACCCCCGACGCGACTACCACCCCCGATGCAACCGAGTTTAACGACTACGATGCCTCGGAGGAGCCCGTCGACGATCCGATGGCGGAGCCGGCGACCGAGCCCGATCCGAACAGTCCTAACTAGGATAACCCCGGCCGACCGCCGCGTTAAGCTTTAACGCTGGCCACCGGCCCCCAGAATTGTATGAGACTGGTTGAGACCCTCTGTCGCGTAAGCGGTGGGGGGTCTACTTTTTTAAGGAATGCCAGAAAACTCGACCCGGGCCAAAAAGGCCAAAACCCTACCAGAAACTGGGTGAGAAGCCGCTGTTAATGGGGCTTAACAGCGGGCGATGGCAACCGAAGGGGGGGCTCGTGATGTATACCTAGCATGCAACAGCGACAAACTGACGCCGAGCATTTAACCGACCTGAAAGCAAACTTTAAAAACGAACACCATGAAGAAGTTCCCAATCCTATCCGCAGCTCTCCTCGGCCTCGCCATCAGCGCAAACGCCCAAACTGAGCAAACGCTCGAGCAGCCAGCCACCGACGACGCCACCATGCAGGAGGCACCCGTTATGGAGGAGCCGATCGAGGAGACCACCGACAAGGCCATTGACTACGGCAGCGACGTAACCGAAGATGCAGTCGAAGAAACTGAGGACGCTGTCGACTACGGTACCGACGTAACCGAGGACGCCATCGAAGAGACCGGCGACGCAGTCGAGTACGGCACCGAGGAAGTAATCGAGGAAACCGATGACGCCGTCGAATTCGGCACCGAGGAGGAAGTCATCACCCCGGACGCATCCGTGGAGACCGTAACCGAGGACGTAGAGGAAGCCGACATGATCATCGAGGACGCCTCCGGCGACCTGGACGACCTCGAAGCAGATCCTAGCCTCGACGACGACGCCGTTGAGGACGCAGGCGAAGACCTGGGCAAGGCCACAGACAAGCTTGAGGACGCCAACGAAGAGCTCGAAGAAGCAACTCCAGACCGTAACTAGCACCTAGTACGGCTGAGGTTTCGACAGCGAAACTCCTAAGCAAGAAAAAGCCTTCTACCGCATGCGGTAGGGGGCTTTTCTGGTTTCCGAACGAGCTCACCCGAGCGACTACACCGATGTTGCGAGCACCTCTCGCGCTTTGAGCGACTGGCTCCCGGTGCCCACCACCGTCCCAGCGCGTGGTACTTGCTCACCCGAATGGGTCTCGGCGTTTACCGCGAGCGCGTAGCCCATGCCTTTACGTATTTGATCGCTCACGCGAATCGCGTTGGCGATGATGGTGAGGGTTAAGTTGACCGCACCCATCCCCGGCATAAAGCTGGAGTCCGCCACGTAGCAATTGTCGTAGCCGTGCAGTCGGCAATTTACGTCGAGCACGCTCTTCGCCGGATCCTCACCGAAGAGCATGGTACCGGCCTGGTGCCAGACGATCTCGAGTCCCATCGTCCGACACATGAAAAGGTAGTCGCCGGTCGCGCGCAGGTGCGTCGTCCAGGCTTCGATGAGTTCGTTGTGCGGCAGGCGGTTGTTGGGGCGGAAGTCGAGCGCCGGGCCCCCGTTCGAATGCAAACGGACCCGGTTGTTCGGGTCGGGCAAATCGTCGGTGGTAAGCCACCAATCGATGGCGTGATCGGCCAGGTACTCCGAAGTCTCCTGCGTCAGGTCGCTGTCCGCAAAACTCTGTAGTCGCTGCCAGGGGGCTTTACCGGTTAGCTGCACCGCCCCGAGTCCGTAATTTTGACCCTCCTTCGGCCCCCGGTGGTAATAGTCGTGAAACCCGAGCGTTTTCTGAAACACGGTGTCGTTACGCTGCTTGCTCACCGCGGTCAGTCCGGAGTGATTATGCTTCATCAGGTTTCTACCGAGTAAGCCGCTCCGGTCTCGGATCTCGGAACGCAGCAAGAGGGCCGAAGAGTTGACCGCGCCGCAACTGATCACGACGATCCCGGCGCGCAGCTCGTAGTCTCTGCCTTCTACGCTAACGTGAACGCAGTCGAGCTTGCGTCCCTCACCGCTCACCTTGCTCACGTAGGCGTTCGTCCACAGCTCTACGTTGTCGTGGCGCAGCGCCGGTCGTACACCGGCCGTCTCCGCGTCTTGCTTGGCGTGCAGCATGCAGGGGTACGGATCGCAGGTGGAGCAGCGAATGCAGGGCCGCCGGTCGGGTTGCTCCGGATCGCGATTCAGGGAGAGCGTCGAGTGGATCGGCCTGAGGCCTTGCTTCTCCAGGTCGTCGGCCGCCCGCTGGATGCGTGGCTCGTGCGGCATCGGCTCGAACGGGAACGGGCCGCTGTGGTACGGCTCGGTCGGGTCCTCACCCAACTTGCCGTGGATGCAGTACCAGTCCTCGGCCCGCGTGTAGTAGGGCTCGTACTCGGCGTAGTCGATCGGCCAGGCCGGACTGACGCCGTCCGGCCAGCGCTGTTCCCCGAAATCCTCGGCGCGCATGCGCTGCAGTACCGCGCCGTACACCTTGGTGTTGCCCCCTACCCGGTAGAAAGCTTGCGGGGAGAAGAGCGCCTCCCTGGCGTGGTCGTACCACTTCTCCTCGATCTGGTAGCCGCGCTCTCCGAAGATGTAATCCGGGTCCCAGTTTCTCTTCTCGCGGGGCAGGAAGTCGCCGCGCTCGAGAATCAAAATCGTCTTTCCGGTATCGGCGAGGTTTCTGGCTACGGCCGAGCCCCCGGCCCCCGAGCCGATCACAATTACATCGTAATCTAACATACTGCCGCAACATCGGACGCCCGGGGGAGTTGTCGCACGGAATCAGCTCACCGTAGGCGGCGCAATCTTCAATTTGGATGTTCCCAACTTATTGCCTATACTATTGGCTCAAGCAGAATATTCCAACTACAATCTTTTATGCGCCCTAATCCTAGTACTACATCCTCCGCTTCCTCCGAACGTGACTTTCGGGTTGCAGCGACTTCTAGATTTGGTCGCGCGCCCAGGATACTCCCCGTCGCGCAGGCCCCGAAGCGTGCTTCGAGTCGCCGCTCCGAGGTCGAGCGCGAGTTCGAAGACGGCTTCACGCGTGCCGCACACCTGCAACGCTACCGCGGGATCCGCGACAGCATCCAGATGCTCGGCGATGTCACGGAGCGGGTCTGTCGCAACTACGCCACCTTCTCCAACAAGGGACAGCAATTCGCCGTGGTAAAGCCCCTGAGCGATGGCGGTATACGCATCGGAGTAGCCCTGGGCGAGGGGTGTGACGTCTCCGATCTCGATGCCGCCAGCGGGCTCGGCGGCTCCTCGCGCGTGCAGCACCAGTTCGAGCTCGAGAGCTTCGAGGTACTCTCCGGCGTACAACTCAGCTACCTCCGGCGGGCGTTTGAATGCGCAGCCAGCCCGGAGGCCGAGCTAGCGTAGCCACCAGTCTCCAGTTCCCCGCTTTCGCTAAAACGCGCGGCGTGCCGTCGACCACCCCGCTCGGGTACCGCCGGTCGGCGAAGGCCGCGGCGTAAAGCACGTAACCCTCCCCGGACGTAGATTCGGGGAGGGTTTCCCGTAGGGGCTGCTCGAGGGACTCTAAACCACTGGCCTCCACCCACCCCCGTTCGCCGGCGGGCAGCCGGACCTCTACCCAGTTCCGGCAGCTCGCCAGAAGCTGGACGTACTGTTTTGCCGCAAGGCGCGTGCCCTTTCTCTCACCGGCCGGAATCGACAGGAGTGCGGTGGGCCGCTTTGTTCTGGCACCGCCGGCCACCAGCGTAGAATCTTGGGGGGGAGGAAACTCGTCGGGCCACACGGGCGCACTCACCCACGGCAGCGGATCGACGGCACCGCGACTCCCGTAGATGCCGAAGTGTAGGTGCGGCGGCGTGGTGCGGGCGTTGCCCGTGTTGCCTACCGTACCGAGCGTGTCTCCGGCTCGCACGAGCTGCGCCGGCCGTACGTACTGGCTGTCGAGATGCGCGTAGTACAGGGAGAGTCCGCGACCGGGGAGCTGCAGCCAGACCTGTTTGCCGCCGAGGCCCCGATTGCGCACGCGCGCGATGAGACCATCGTGGGCGGCGACCAGCGGCGTGCCCTTCGGGTGGAAAATATCTATACCCTCGTGGCGACGCTTGCCCCCACCGCGCGGATCCCCCCACACACTTTTTACACTCGTTTGGGTAGCCCCGTACACGGGGAAGGTACCGAGCTGAGGATCGGTACCGGCTGCGATTTTCACCCGGCCCGTCGCCAGTGGCGGAGCCTCGACGCGCAATACGTAGGTAGTGGCCTCGTCGACCTCCACGCGGAGGCTGTCGCGGTCGGCCGGCATCGCCTCGACCAATCGGTGGGCGAGCGTATCGCTGCGTAGCTCGCGCCGGTAGAGCTCCACGAGTGGTTCGCCCGCGGAGAGTTCCGGAGACACTTCGACCACCAACGCCCGTCCCGCTTCCACCGTAAACTCGTAGCCGAAGGCACGCGGCCCGAGGCCGAAGTAAACGAGCTCGGCGAGGGGGAGCGCGCGGGATTCGGCGCTGTCTAGGGCGCGTTGCCCGGCGGCCGACCACTGCCGACCGAGGCTGGAGCTGTCGAACCCTGCCGCCGCCCACGTGCGCAGCATCCGCTGGCGGGGGGTAAGCGCGAGGCCTACGTCTAACGCGAGCTGGCGCCCGGGCAACCACTCGGGGTAGACGGTGAAGAACCAACCCAGACCGAGTACGAATGCGAGGAGCCAGGGGATGATTCGGGGCATGCGCTGCTTATTCCTCGGCTACGAGGCGTTGATCCATTTGCTGCCCACCGCCGAGGGAGGTTTGCACCCGCAGCACCCGCCGCGCCGCGCCACACTCGACGTGGTAGAGCGAACGCGCCGGGTCGGGCAGCAGCTCCGAGTCCGAGTCGGTGAGCTCCACCACGAACGCCTCCGCCACCCCTTCGGGTGTCCGGGTGAGTTGCTTTCGCAAGACCCGCAGCCGGCCCGCCTTCGCGCGTAGTAACTGCGCATCGAAGCGCCAGATCGGCCCAGCGCAATCGAGTGCGAGCGGCAAGGCAGCTACGGTAAGCCCCTCGGCGGCCCCGTCGGAGAACAACCGGCCGGGTAGGGGAGCCGCTACCCGGCGGCGTTCGTCCCTCACGACCACCTCACCCCGGACCGCCTCGTCCGTGTAGGTAAGCTCGAGGCTTACGCCCTCCTGGGTGGCCGTGCGCCGCAGCGGGCGCAGCCCACGGCGGGCCACGAGCACCTCGTCGTACGTAACGCCCAGTTGAGATTGCATCTCGACGACGACTACCCAGCCCGCGGCGGCCAGCTCGACGCGTTCGACCAACCGCACGGGGATACGTCGCGGTCCGATCCGAAGCTCGGATCGGTAGTGGCGAAGCCCGGGACGAAGCTCCGCAGCGGGCGCCGGAAATACATTATCGTCACGCTGCACGTACGGCTTGGAACGTCCGCGCGACGGGTGCGGGTAGCGGGTAGCCGACAAGGCCGGACTTTAGTTCAAAAAAGCGGCCTCCCCGCCAGGTGGCAAGGAGGCCGACGATCTTGGTTGCCAAACGTATCACCACGTGGAACCGAAGGAGACTAACTCTTCGGCCGGAGCTCCTCGCTTCTGGGAATTAGGAACGAGCCATAGGCTCGCCCCGGGGATGCTCTCGTGGAGTCGTTCGCGCACGCAAAGTAAGGCAGCGGCCCAGCGCGCGCGACTCGCTAGTCGGCCTGGACCTCTTTTTTCTTGCTCCACTCGACACGATCACTCCGGTAAAACTCTACCCCCATCGCGTCGAGCTCGACGCCCTCGGTGGCGAGGCGCCCCTTGTACTCCTCCCAATCCCGACGCTCGGCGGGTGACCAACCGATCTCGGCGTAGCCGAGCATCCGCGGAAACATGAGGTAGTCGAGATCGTCTCGGGTAATAGCGGTCTCCGTCCAGAGCGGCGATTCGACGCCGAGTATGTCCTCCTCCACGATCTGCGGGAGCATCTTCGCCGGATCCCAGCTGTAGGCCGAATCCACCGGTACGTAGGCCGCCCAGTGCAGGCCGATCCGGGAGGTGGAATCGTACTGCATGTCGAGATAGGCCTTTGTAGCGGGTGAGACGATAACCTTGTGGCCGCGCTCCACGGCGAGCTGCGCATTCTCCTCGGAGGCCCACCACTGCGCGATGACCGTGGGATTTACCCCGGCGGTAACCACCTCGTCCCAACCGATCGGACGCTTGCCGAGGCCACGGACGACGGGCGTTACCTCCTCGAAAAACGCGCGGTAGTCCAGTGAGTCGGTAGCGTGACTCTCGTCGCCCCCCATGTGGATGTACGGACCGGGGGTGATGGCGGCGAGCTCGCTGAACACCTTGGTGACGAACTCGGTCACTTCCGGTTTGCCGATGCAAAACGTGGAAAACCCGACCTCGATGCCCTCGTAGAGCTCCGGGGCTTTACCGTCGCAGGTGAGCTCCGGGTAGGACGCCAGTGCGGCGTTGGTGTGACCCGGCATGTCGATCTCCGGCACGATGGTGATGTAGCGCGCGGCGGCGTAGGCCACGATCGCCGAGTATTCGGCCTGGGTGAGAAAGCCGCCGCCGCCGCCGCCCACCTGGGTCGTGGCGCCGTAGCTCGTTAGCTTCGGGTAGGCCTTGATCTCGATCCGCCACCCCTGGTCGTCGGACAGGTGCAGGTGGAATATATTCAGCTTGTACCGTGCCATGAGATCGATTACCCGACGCAGCTCCTCCGGCCCGTGAAAGTGGCGAGCGATATCGAGCATCACGCCGCGAAAAGCGTAGCGTGGCGAGTCGGTAATCGTGCCGCAAGCAAGTCGGCCGTCTTCGGGGGCGGCGCGCTCGTAAAGCTGCCGCAGGGTTTGCAGGCCGTAGAAAAATCCGGCTCCCGCGCTCGCGTAGACGTCTACCCGGTCGGGCTGTACCTCTAGGCGGTAGCCCTCCTCCGGCAGCGATGCATCCGGCCGCAGGTTGAGCGACCCCGCACCCTGGGCGCCATCCTCGTCCCGTACGCTCTTCACTACGGTAGCCTTCCCGAGCCCCGCGGCGGCCAGCCAGGCCAGGTCGTCGGTCGGCGCGACGCCGGCGGTGTCCGGGGAGGCAACGAGTCGCTGCCCGAGCTGAGGGGCCAGGCTGTCGGCCCCCCCGTAAAAGTGCATCCCCTTCAACTCACTCAGGAATACGTTGCCCTCCGCATCGTCGACGGCGACGGGGATCGGGATGATGGCCTGCTCGCTGAGCAGGGGCAGATCGAGTCGCGTATCGATACTCTGGCAGCCGAGGGTACCGTAGGCCAGCACCATCAGAGCAGCCACGAACACGGGGGCAGTCAAGCTAAAACGCAGGAGTCGACACATGCCGAAAGGTACACGGAGCGCCAAAATGTGATTCGCCCGCCGCTCGCAACCGGTGAGCGACGAGGAAAATAGGGTTCGTCACTGCGGACGAGCCGGTTCGGCCCGCGATTTATCGAGCCGCTTCTGCCCGAGCTCGGAGAGCATAACCCCGTAGATACCGCTGCGCACCAGCTGCCACCAGTGGGCGAACATGCTGTCCTCGGCGGGGAGCAGTTCGGCTACCGTCCCGACCCGCTCGTCTCGACCACGCCGGTTGTCGTTCTTCACGGCTACGAGATTGGCGAGGGCGGACACGACCCCCCGGCCCTCGTTCCCGTGCGACCCATCGAGCATTTCGATCTTGAGCTCGGCGTAGTGGGCGTGTAGTGAACCGCGGCCCCGTTCGCTATCGACGGCGAACTCGAAGCGCATGGCCTCGAGCCGGCCGCTCTTGGCGCGCATCCCGGCCATCGGTCCGAGGAAGCCGTTGAGCCGCGCAACGTCCACCGCCCCCACCCGCCCGCTCAGTCCGTAGGGGACACCACGACCGTTGGGCCACGTGAGCTCCACCCGAAGCGGGACGATCCGCTGGAAGTTAGCCGTGATCGCAGCCGATGCCTGCGGATACGCGCGCCCGTACCCGCGTAGGGTTCCCACCGATTTAAACGTGGCGGCGAGATCGTCGAAGGTGAGGGTCACATCCTCCTTGTCGCCCCCAAACCTGCGGTAGCTCACCCGGGCATCACGCACCCGGATCTCGTCGATGGCCAAGCCCACGCCGAGGTGCTGCAACTTCACCAGCAAGTGTTCTCTCCCCCTCGTGGATTTAGGGTAATCGTGATTCGTGACCGCATCGACGCGTACGCCATCGAGGCTGACCTGACGCGCCTTTACCTGCCGGAGCCAAAACAAGCTCGGCAGGTCGAGCTCCGCGACCTCCACCCGGTGCACGGCCAGTCCGAGGCTCCCGCGAACGGTGCTCGCCTTTCGCGCCAACCCTACTCCGGGCCGGTAGCTGAAACTGTCGATCTCCAGGCGCCGCCCGGCGTAGTTGAACCGCCCGCTGAGAATACGGAGCGCGTTGCCGTCTTCCCCGATCGTCTCGAAGTCGTTGAAGCGCAGGTTGGCGTCCGCTACCGCGAAGGGATCCTCGCCCCGGCTAGGGTCGTTGCGCACGTCGAGCAGCGTCAGGTCGGCGTCCGCGAAGTCCACACGCACTTCGGGATCGCGCGCGCGGTACCGCAGGCTGATGTCGGCCAGCTCGAGGGTATCGAGCAGGAAATCGTAGTCGTAGCGCACCGCCGCGGCACCGTCGTCGTCTCCGCGCTGACGATCGCCCGCTACGTACACCTCCGCCTCGCAATTTTCTACGCTCAGGGTGCGGGCGCGGTAACGCTGGTAGCGCAAGAAGTTGCCGAGCTCAAAACCGCGTAGGGTCACCCGATCCGTGCGCAACGACAGCGCGGTGGCGACCCCCGGGTGGCTTTCGCGAAAACCCCACCCAGGTCGCTCCGGGCGAAGCCGTACGGAATCGAGTTCGAGTCGGCCGTCTTCGGAGAAGAAGCTCGCCGAGGCGACGGTCAGGGTGTGCAAACTGTCGGGCAGCACGTGGCGGTACCTCCCCAGGCGAACGGCGAAGCGCTCGTACGCGCGGTCGGGTCGGTTATTCAACGTAAGACTGTCGAGCCTAAACTTATCCACCTCGAGGTCTACCTCGCCCACCGAGAGGTGGGAGGTGGTCGAATCCCCGATGACCTCCCACTCGAGCGTGCCGCGGTGGATCTCGACGTTGGCGAGTTGGATGGCGGCGCTCAACTGGATCGGCCGTTCGGTCGTATCCACCGCACCCCCCCGCGAAGCTACCGAGGCGGCGGAATCTGCGAGCGGGGTACCCTCCGGCGTGTACGCCCGTGCGACGATACGGGGCTCATCGAGCTGAAACCCACTCGCTTTGAGTCGGTTGTCGGTGAGTAGCGGCCACCACGCTATGCCGGAGATGACGAGCCGACCTACCTCTCCGGACAGCACCACCCCACCCTCGCGGCGGGCCAGGAGCTCCACGGCGGTACTGTCCGGAGAGAGTCGCACGCCGCGCACGCCCAGCCGACCGCGCCAAAGCGACAGGTCGACCCCCTCGGTACGGAGGGTATACTGTCCGTTGGATCGCTCGGACACGAGCTCCACCAAAGAACGCTCCACCATCGGAGCCAGAATGAATCCGGCCGCCACGATGACGGCGGTGAGGAAAACCGAGACGCCGAGCCCCCAACGAAACCAGGGGGAGCGTGCAAAGCGTTTTTGCGAAAGCATGTACGCTACACAACGTCATTTGCGTGCAACTCGGTCCAAAATGACGAAAGCCCCGCACACTCCCGGGGAGTGGCGGAGCCGGCGCGTTGGTCGTAGACGTTCGAGTGGTCCCCTGAACTGGATTCCAGCTAGCTGTTGGTAGCCGGAGTCGTGCTCGCCTCGGTGGTCGCGGGACCGAAGGGGGGGTCGGTGGGCGACTCGGGCTCACCGAAGACGATAGCGTAGCTCAGGAGACCGGTCAGCGTAAGGACACCGAGTGTCCGGAAGGCAGTTTCTGCGCGCATGGCGAAGGGGTTTTTGCGGCAGCGTGATTCGGATTTGCTGCCGGACAAACTTACGCGCGGCCGTTCCTTTGGTTACCTAAATTTCGGCGTAATTCGCTGCTAGTTAACCGCTTACAAGAAGACCAAAAAGGATAATAGTTTGAGGCTATCGCAGTTGGCAGCGGATTCGCTAAACGCGGTAGTGTAGTGGATGAACGACCTTCGACCAAACGCGTAAATTCGCCAAATTTTATTCTGAGGTAGATTTGTCGCCTACCTTTCGTCCGTGGACCCACTCTATGAACTCCGGGGCGTAAGTAAGCAATTTGGCGGGTTTACGGCGCTGCATCCGCTCGACATGCGGATCGGACGCGGCGAAAAGGTGGCCCTCCTCGGCACGAGCGGCGCCGGTAAGAGCACCGTGCTGCGCTTGCTAAACCGACTAGACGAGCCGAGCGCGGGGCGTATCTACCTGCGCGGGCAGGACCTAACCCAACTCGCACCCGCTGAACTCCGTCGGGGGCTCGGCTACGTGATCCAGGCCTTCGGACTCATGCCACACTGGACGGTGGCCCGCAACATCGCCACCGTGCCGACCCTGCTCAACTGGCCCGCCGACCGCATTCAGCGCCGGGTGGCCGAACTGCTGGAACAACTGCGCCTCGCGCCGACCCTAGCTAGCCGCCTGCCGGCAGCGTTGTCCGGCGGACAGCAACAGCGCGTTGGTCTGGCCCGCGCCCTGGCGGCCGACCCGCCGGTACTCCTCATGGACGAGCCCTTCGGCGCCCTCGACCCCATTACGCGACGGGCCATCCGGCGCGACCTGTCCGAGCTGCCCAGCTGGCGGGACGCGACCGTGGTCCTCGTTACCCACAGCGTCGAGGAGGCCTTCGCGCTAACCGAACGCGTGGTCGTGTTGCACGCCGGGCGCGTGGAGCAAGACGCCACGCCGCAACGGCTGCTCGGAGCCCCGGCCAGCGAGTTCGTAGCTCGCTTCGTCGGCGACGAACCCGCCTACCGCAGCTACCTCAATCAACTCGTAGCCCCGTGAACGTGCTGCACTTCTGGCTCGAGCGGCACGTGCAGCTCGGGGGACTGCTCCTCGGGCACCTCGGACTCACCCTCGTATCGCTCTTTTTGGCGGCGGCCGTAGCCATTCCACTCGGTATCTACGCCCAGCGCAGCAAACGCGTCGCGCGCGTCGTCCTTGGCTTAGCGAGTACCCTGCAGACGGTGCCGAGCATCGCCCTGCTCGGCGCGCTCATCCCCGTGCTCGGCATCGGCTGGCTACCGGCGCTGGTGGCTTTGTTCGGCTACGCCCTGCTGCCCATCGTCCAGAATACCTACACGGGCATCCGGAACGTCGATGCGGCGGTGCGCGACTCGGCGCGTGGGGTCGGACTTACCGCCCGCCAGGTGCTGCTGCAGGTCGAGCTCCCGCTGGCCGCGCCCGTGATTCTAGCCGGACTGCGCACCGCCGCCGTCATCAACGTCGGTGTGGCCACACTGGCCGCCTACGTAGGGGCCGGTGGCCTGGGGGAGTGGATCTTCCAGGGCATCGCGCTCGACCGACCGGAGATGATCCTGGCCGGCGCCCTCCCCGCGGCCCTCCTCGCCATCGGCTTCGACGTAGGGCTCGGCGCGCTCGCGCGGACCGGCGGCGGGGTCCGCGCGCTGGCGGCGGCGGCGGGGGTGTTGTTCATCGGTCTGAGCCTCGCGCCATCGTTCGATGCGGGCGCGCCGCTCAACGCGGGGTTCGATCCCGAATTCGCCGAGCGGCCGGACGGTTACCCGCGGCTACGGGCCGCCTACCCCGGACTCCGGTTTCGCACCCGCATCCTCAATCCCGGGCTGATGTACAGGGCGCTCGCCGAGGGCGATGTCGACGTGATCAGCGGCTACTCTACCGACGGCCGGGTGCGCGCCTACGACCTGCGCGTGCTCACCGACGACGCGCGGGCGTTTCTCCCCTACCGGGCCGCCCCCCTCGTGCGCCAAGCTGCCCTCGATGCCGTGCCCGGCCTCGATGTCACGCTGGCTACGCTGCACAACCGACTCAGCGACAGCCTCATGTTGGAGCTCAACTACGAAGTGGACGCGAAGCGGCGCAGTCCGGCCGAGGTAGCGCGCGCGTGGCTCGAGGCCAGCGGGCTACTCGGCGTAGCGCCGGGTTCGGGAGGGCCGCGCCTCCGCATCGGCGGCAAGCCCTTCACGGAGCAGTACATCCTCACCGAGCTGCTCGCCCAACTCATCGAGAGTCGCCACCCGGCCACCGTGGAGCGCGTGGGTGGTTTGGCGGGCACGGACATCGTGTTCTCCGCCCTCGGGGCGGGCGACATCGACGCCTACGTCGAGTACAGCGGCACGGCCCTCCAGGTGCTGCTCAAGGTCGGCGACGAGCGGGTCGACTCACTCGTCGCCGCCGATGCGGTGGAGCCCTACCTCCGGGCCGCTTTCGCTAAAACAGGCCTCGTGTGGGCGCCGGCACTGGGATTTAACAATACCTACGGGCTCGTGGTGCGGGCTACCGCCCCGGCGAAGAAGATCGGCGAACTCGGTGCGGGTCTCCAATAAACGAAGGGTTCCTACCGATCCTCGAGCCGGGTGATTACATCGAGGGCGCGGCCGGCGTACACGCTTTCGGTTTCGGCTACGCCACGCAGTAAGGTTCGGGCGTCCTCCGTGTCGCCCGCCCGGTGGCGCAGGAGTGCGAGGTAGTAATCGCGACCCGCGAGGTAATCTTCGTCGATCGCCCGGAGGGTGGCGTCGGCCCGGTCGTTGCTGTCGAGCGCCATGAGGGATACCCCGCTGTAAAACAGCAGGGTGTCATTGCCCGGATCGAGCGCGAGCAGCGGCGACCAGCGCCCGAGCGCCTCGCGGTACTCCCCGAGCTTGTAGCTTACCATACCGTCTTGAAACTGTAGATCCTCGGCCACGCCCAACGTAGTCGGTAGGCCGACGGCGGGTTCGAAGAAGTCGCTACCCCCACCTCCGGGGAGGGGGAACAAGGCCCACAGGCCGATGAGCAGTACCGCCGCTACCCCGGCGGCTACGGCTCCCCAACGCCGGAACGACACAACGCGTGCGCCGCTGGTTCGCACGCCGGCGTCGAGGGCGGGCCGGTCGGCGGGCGCCGCGGTTCGGTAGCGTTGGCCCGCGGCGGCAATGCGCTCGCGCACCCCCGCCTCGGCGATGCCGTGGATCAGGCGGCGCGAGGTGAGTACCTCGTGACGCAGGTCTTCGTCGGTGGACAGTTCCCGCTCGAACTCGACCCTGTCCGCCGCGGCCATCGTCCCGAGTACGTAGGCCTCAACGCGTTCGTATACTGCTTCGTCTTGCATCACGGCACTATTTTCGTTCGGCTTGCACCTTCGCGCTCAACTCGCGCAGGCGTTTCATGCAGCGGTACTTCTCGTTTTTGGCGGAAGCCTCGGTGAGGGCGTGAAGCTCGGCGATTTGGGCCAGGCTTTTGCGATCGAGGTAGAACGACACGAGGATCTCGCGACACCGGCCGGTGAGCTGGGCCAGCAGACCATCGAGCGCCGCTTGTTCTTCGATTTGGAGGTTTCGGTCGCTTACCGCGTCCTCGTCCTCGGGTCGTTCGGGGAGCACCTCGGCGTGGCGTTCGCGTCGGAAGGAGGCCTTGCGGGTTCGGTCGATCCAGCGGTTGCGGCACAGTTGCACCAGGTAGGTGCTGAGCCGTACGCCCTCGCGCACGGTGTAGTTGCCGGAGTGCAGGTTGCGCCACAGGGCGGTGAGCGAATCTTGAAACAGATCCTCGGCGTCAGCGGGTTGGCCGCCGGCTTCGGTTACCACTTTGATTGCCATGGGGTATACCTCTCGGTAGAGTTGATCGAAGGCCCGTGCTTCGCCTACGAGTACCGCCGCGGCGAGCGCGTGGTCGTCGAGTCGGGTAGGCAACGAGCGAATGGGCTTGTGCACGGCAAGCGGCTTTGCTTGTCGCCCGGGACTAGTGGTGCCCCGGCGACAGTAGATCGGTTAAGGATGCGAAAGGTCATCAAAAATACCCGCGCCGTACTTCTCAGGCTCCCCCCCGCGTACGCCCCATGCGCATACCGACGCCACTGAGGCCTAGAAGCCCACCTACCAGGAGCGCCCAGGCCCAGGCCGGGCGCGGCGGTGCGACGATCTCCCGCGCGTTGCCGAGTACACCCAGCCCGGCCCAGTAGTACGGGTGCTGCAACTCCGGAGCGACCCGCGCCAGGTAGCTACGCTGCGCGTGAGCCAGCGATTCGTCGATGCGCTGTCCGGCGAACAAGTCGCTGTAAAACGGTCGCAAGATTGCGTTGGTTTGCTCGTCGTCGACCGACCACAGGCTCTGCACCACCGCCTCGCAGCCGGCGTACCGCAAGCCCGTGGCCAGGGAGTACACCCCGTCTCCGGCGACCGCCCGCCCGGCGCCGGAGTTGCAGCTCGGCAGTACCGCCAGGCGACCTCCGACCTGCGCGTCGTAGATCTCGTAGGCGTAGATGCGGCCGTCGTCGGCGGCGTCGCTCTCCCCGCCGCTCAGCGTGAAGTAGCTCTGCAACGGGTCGTCCTCCGCGAGTACGCCGTGCGTACCGAGGTGCAACACGTCGAAGTCTTCGAAGCGCGCGCGCAGCGCGCGCTCGGTAGCCTGAACGCGGATGAGCGTATCGGCCCCCTGCTCGGTGGCCAACCACTCGGCGAGCCCGAGGGTCCAGGGGGTGCGCAGGCTCGCGCTACCGCTGTCTCCCCCGCGTCGCTCGCCGTCGAACACGGGCGCCACGGCGAGCGTCCGGGACTGTCCGGGGGCGGTGAGCTTACGCGGTGTGGCGTACACGTCCTCGTACGCGACGACGGAGCGCTCGAGCAACCAAGGCCACTCATCGGGCCTCGCGCCCTCCTCGACCGCGCTCGTCAGTAGTGCCGCAAACGGCACCTTGAGCAGGGGGCCTTCGGCGGCGATCTGCAGGTGCGTGGCGCTGTCCAAGCCGAGGGAATCCAACAGCTTCGTGTACAGGGCGTACCCATCTACGGCCAGTCCCTCGAAGCCGCCCGAGGCCACGGTCGCCACGAAACGTTCGAGTCGTGCGGAGTCCTCGGCCCCGAAGGGCACCGAGCGCCACCGGTGCTCGCCGTCGAGTTCGGCGGCCGCCAGTAGCCGCCCCGCTTCCGCGTCGATCTGCAGGGTTACCGTCGCGTGGCCCGCCCCGAAAGCCAGGTCCGTATCCCCGCCCGCCGACGGATCGGTGGATACGACGTCGAACAGCGGACGGTACATCAGGGCGAAATAGGCCGGATAATTTTGCCTCAGCGCCGCCTCGTAGCCGGCTAGCTCGCGCTGCGCCCGGCCGAGTTGCCGTTCGCGGTCGAGTCTGTCGGCGCTCAGCTCGGGTACCGGTCGGCTCGATGCGGCGGCTAGGTTGAGCCGGAGCATACTGCCGCGGCGTTTGGTGCTGTCGGGCAACATCGCGCCGGCGGCGGCGGAATCGGTGGCCACGCGGTTGCGCAGGTTCATCGCGCGCGGCACGCGGAGGTAAGCTCGGGCGCGGTCGTAGGTTGGCGCCTCCTCGTTTTGCCGAAAGGCCGCCCCGGTTTCCGCGGCCGCGGCGAGGTAGATCGTACGCAGGAACCGCAGGTCGTTTTCCGGGAAGGCGATGCGCGGGATCTGCGCGGTCCGCCGCTCCAAAAACTTGGTGGTGTAATCGGCGATCGCACGGGCGTCGTAGGGCCAGTCGTAATTCGGGTAGGCCCGGCGGATACGCAGGTACTCGAAAAAGCACTCGGGGAGCGCGCTGTTGATGCCGACCGAGGCGGCGCTATCCCCTCCGATGCCCGTGCTCGCGACCGCCTCCAGGATGTAGTGCACCGCGGAGTCCGGCCGATCTACTTCGTCGAAGGCCTGGGCGAGCACGGCGGCCTGAATCGTCAGCGTCGAGCTGGTAGCACCGTCGAGCATGATCTCGAGGGCCCGCTGGGCCGCCCGACTGCGCTTCAGTCCTTCTTCCCGTCGACCTTGCGCGAAAATGGCCTGTCCGAGGACGAAGCGAGACATGGCGAAGATCGAGCTGGCCGTATCCGCGGAGGGGAGCGCGAGGGACCGTCGGATGAGTTTTTCCGCCCCCGCGTAGTCGCCTTCTTCGTAGGCGATTATACCCCTGACGTGGTCGGAGCTCGGGTGGACATCCGTTTCTCCCTCCCAGTCGGCGGATCCCGCGTCGGCGGAGTCGAGCAGGGCCTTCGCCCGGACGGGTTCACCGCTATCGAACTCTGCGGCGGCTAGCCTGCGAAGATTCTCTACCAGTAGTGGGTGTCCCCGCGGGAGGTAAGATCGCTCCGCTTCGTAGGCTTCCCGGGCCCAAATCCTGGCGCCTTCCTCGTCGCCTAAATTCGTGAGCAGCGCGGTGTACAGCGTGGCGGTCCTCGCGTAGAAATTGTCCCGCACCCCCCGGGCTCGCCCGAGTGCCACGGCGTGGACGAGCGCTTTTAGGCCCCGCGGGACGTCCCCGTACGACAGGTAGGCGCTGGCCAGGTTGTTGTTGATTAAAATGTGGTGCGCGTGATCCGGCGGCAGGCTCTCCTCGAATACGTTTCGGGCGAGGAGTAGGTGCTCGATGCGCTTCTGGGACTCGTTGGTGTACCCCCAGAGTACCGACTGGTTGTTGTGCGCGTAGCCGATCAGCAAATCGCAGGGCTCGTAGTAGGCGCGGAGGGTATCCAAAACGGTTTCCGCGTAGCTGAGCGCGCTGTCCACCTCGCCGGCGAACACGAAGGCGGAGGCCATGCTCTGCATGACCTCGCTGCGCGTCTCCCGCGTCACGGCGGAGGGCGCGAGCAGGTGGAGCGCAGTCCGGCCCTCCCGCAGTATTCCGGTGAGGTCCGCATTGAGTTGCGCGTTGTACTGGCGCACGGCGGCCAGGGTCCCCCGGGCCCAACTTGAGCCCCGCGCCGCGGCGTCGGCGAGTCCCCCCTCGGTGAGTCGCGTGGCCCGCTCGACCTCGCTCAGGTTTTGCCACTGCTCGACCTCGCGCGAGCGGTAGTAGCTCAGCGAATCGGCGAGCTGCTCCTGCGTGAGCGTGTCGCCCTGCACGTCGGCGTACGGATTCCGTAGCGCCGTGAGGCTTTCGCCAAAACGCGCCGCGAGTGCGCCGTAGGCCGCCGCGGCCGCCGGGTAGGCGGACGCTCGGTTGAGTGAATCCGCGTAGGCGCGTTGACTAAAAAAGGGGGCTTGACCTTCCGTCTGCGCACCGAGAACGCCGCCCAGTCCGAAGACCGGCACGATTAGGTGCAGCACGATTACCCAAAACCCGGCCGAAGAACGATCCCGCATATCAGGTCTCAAGATCGGAACCACGAGCGCTGAACGCGCGTCAAAAGGAGTACTCCTTCTGAGGTAGATCCGGGGCGAAAGTCCGAAAAGAAGCCAAATCGCCCACCCGCCCGCAAAGCAGGCTGGGGGGCCACACCGGAGTCATTACTCCGACGACTCGTTCCCGGATTAACTGTCTGGTCGGTGGAGGCGGCACGAGTTCGATGCCTGAGCGAAAGGGTTGGCTACGGGGATACGGTTTCGGTTCTGGAGGGACTACTCAAAGCAAACGACCGCTAGCGGGCCGGGGGGGCGGTCAGCTATCCACGTCCGCTACTATATTTCCGCAAACCGCCCCACGAGTCTCGTATGCGCCAAATTATACTCTTCCTCACGCTCGCCCTCTGTTTTAGCGCCAGCGAATCGCTGCTCGCCCAACGGCAGGGAAAACGTACCAAGGCCGAGGTGCCTAAGCCCGGGCTCGCGGCGGTGGATTCGGCCCTCGTCGACACCTCCCTGTTCGGGATGATGAGCTGGCGTAACCTCGGTCCGTTCCGCGGCGGCCGCGCCTCGGCGGTAACGGGCGTGCCCGGCCAACCGAACCTTTTTTACATGGGGACGGCCGGCGGCGGGGTGTGGCGCACCGAAGACGGCGGGCGGCACTGGAATCCCATCAGCGACGGCTACTTCGGCGGTACGGTCGGCGGGCTCGCCGTGGCGCCCTCCGACCCGAACGTGATCTACGCCGGCGGGGGCGAGCAAACCCTGCGCGGCAACGTGAGCTACGGGTACGGCGTGTGGCGCAGCGTGGACGCCGGTAAAACGTGGCGCAGCCTCGGCCTCGACAGCTCGCGCCACATCGGGCGGGTGCGGGTACACCCCACCGATCCGAACCTGGTGTACGTGGCCGTGATGGGCGACCTCTACGCTCCGAGCACCCAGCGCGGGGTATACCGCTCCAAAGACGGCGGGGAGAACTGGGAGCGGGTACTCTTCGCGAACGCCGATGCGGGCGCGGTGGACCTGGCCTTCGACGGTCACAACCCGCGCATCCTGTACGCCAGTACCTGGCGCGCGCGCCGAACGCCCCACGGGTTCAGCTCCGGTGGCGACGGCTCCGACCTGTGGCGCAGCACCGACGCGGGCGATACTTGGGAGAAGCTGACCGGCGGCAAAATCGGCCTCCCGGAGGGCACGCTCGGGATCATCGGCGTAGCGCCGAGTCCGGCGAAACGCGACCGCGTCTGGGCGATCGTCGAAGCCGAAGCGGGCGGGGTGTTCCGCAGCGACGACGGCGGCGAGACGTGGGAGAAGACCAACGAGGACCGCGAGCTCCGCCAGCGCGCCTGGTACTACTCGCGCATCTACGCCCACCCGACCGACGCCGAGCAGGTGTACGTACTCAACGTAGCCTACGGACACTCCCGCGACGGCGGCAAGACCTTCGCGATGGGGATGTCGCCCCACTCCGACCACCACGACCTGTGGATCAACCCGGACCAACCACGCATCCTCGCGATGGCCGACGACGGGGGCGCGCAGATCAGTACCGATCGGGGGGAGAACTGGACGACCTACCACAACCAGCCCACCGCTCAGTTTTACCGCGTGACCACCGACAACGCGGTGCCTTACCGCATCTACGCCGCGCAACAGGACAACTCCACCGTGCGCATCCGGCACCGCGCCGGGGGATCGTCCATCGGCGAGCGCGACTGGGAAGCGACCGCGGGCTGTGAGTGCGGCCACTTGGCCCCGAAGCCCGACGATCCCGAAATCGTGTACGGGGGTTGCTACGACGGCTTCCTCGAACGCGTCGATCACGGCACGCAGTTGAGGCGCGTCGTGAGCGTGTACCCCGACAACCCGATGGGGCACGGCGCGATCGACCCGAAGTACCGCTTCCAGTGGAACTTCCCGCTGTTCTTCAGTCCGCACGACCCGGACAAGCTGTACGCGGCCAGTCAGTACCTGCACGTAACCACGAACGGCGGGCAAACCTGGACCGACGTATCGCCGGATCTAACCCGCGACGACTCGACGAAGCTCGGCTCCTCCGGCGGGCCGATCACGCAGGACAACACGAGCGTCGAGTACTACTGCACCATTTTCGCGGCCGGCGAGAGCCCCCGCGTGGAGGGCGTGCTCTGGACGGGCTCCGACGACGGGCTCGTCCACGTGAGCCGGGACACCGGGACCACCTGGGAGGACGTCACGCCCCCCGCCCTGCCCGAGTGGACGATGGTCAACTCGCTCGACGTAGACCCGCACAACGACGGGGGGTGCTACATCGCCGCGACGAGCTACAAGCACGGGGACTACACGCCGTACCTGTTTCATACCTCCGACTACGGCGCCACCTGGCGCCGCATCGACGCGGGTATCCCCCGGGATCATTTTACCCGCGTGGTCCGGGTAGACCGTACCACCCCCGAGCTCGTGTACGCCGGCACGGAGAGCGGCGTGTACGTGAGCTACGACGGCGCTACGAGCTGGCAGCCCCTTCAGCTCGATCTGCCGGTGGTGCCGATCACGGACATCGCCCTCAAGGAAGACGACCTGATCGTGGCCACCCAGGGCCGCTCGCTGTGGATGCTCGACGATGTCTCCCCCCTGCGTACGCTCACCGAAACGGGTCGACAAACCTACCGGTCCGAACGCGGGCAGCCCGGGGTTCCGCTGTCCGGTCCCGTACTCTTCCCGGTCGACACGGCCTACCTGATGGAAGGAAGTCAGTCGGCAGACGCCGCCGCCAGCGCCGAGGGCACCAATCACCCCGGGGGGGTCACGCTCCGCTACTACCTTCCGGATACGATCGGCGAAAAGGACACGGTGCGCTTGGTCTTCGCGGATACCGCCGGCAGTCCGCTGCGCACCTTCTCGACGCACCCCGACGAGCGGGCCGGGGAGGAGAGCTTTACGCCCCACAGGGGTTCGAATCGCTTCACCTGGAATGCCCGCGGGGAAGACGCTAAAGACTTCGAGGGCATGATCTTGTGGTGGGCCGACATGGGCGGACCGCGGGTGCCCCCCGGCGAGTACCGCGCTAGCCTGGAGCTCGGGGATGGCACCGTGGAGACCGTCCCCCTCTACCTCGCCGCCGACCCGCGCGTGCCGGACGCCGAGCGGCAACTGGCCGAACGCTACGCCTTCCACCGGAGCGTGGTCTCGAAGGTGAGCGAGGCCCACGAAGCCATCGTCGAGATGCGCGCGCTGCGTGAGCAGGTGGGCGGCTACGTGGCCAAAGTAGATACCAACGACGCGAGTAAAGCGCCCCTCGTCGAGCTGGGCGAGCGTATGGATACGACCATCACCCGGGTGGAGGAAGCCCTCTACCAAACCCAGAATCGCTCCGGCCAGGATCCGCTCAACTTCCCCATCCGGCTCACCAACAAGCTCGCGAGCCTCAACTCCATGACCCAAGGCGAGTACGAGCCGACCGACGCCGCTTACGCGGTGCAGGAAGACATCGTCGCCAAGATCGACGCGGAGCTCGCGATCTACTACGAGTTGCGTGATTCGGGCGTGGCGGAGTTCAACCGTCTGGTGCGCGAGCTCGGCGTGGATGCCATCGTGCTCGATTCGAAATAGTCACGCGCGACGAACAAGAACGGAGGCCACCGGCGTTGCCGATGCCATACCAATGTCTGTCGCGCGTGTCCGCCATCAAAACGCTCTGCCTCTCCCTCCCCCTGTCGCTGTTGCTCGCCGGCTGCGGTAACCTCGGCGACCCCGCGCCCCCCGCCGCCGAGGCCGTCGGTGAGGAGGTGGATGACTTCGTCCAGAAGATAAGCCCCGAGAAGGAGGTCCCGGGGACCGTACCCGCGCAAACCATCACGCCGGCCGAGCAGGAGTCGCAGGCCGCTTCGGCGGGCGGACTCCTCGGGGTACCCGCCGCCGCCGCCACGGAATCCATCGACCGGTGGATCGAGTCCCTGCGTGGTCACCCGAACGTGGACGACTCGGAGAACATCGTCGAAGACCTCATCGCGCTCAAGGTACTGCTCGCCGCGCCGACCATCGACGCCGAAGCGGTCTCCGAGCGCCTGCGCAGCCTCGCGGAAGAAACCCACGATGCCGCGCGCGACAACGCCGACGACGCGGCCGTAGAAAAGATCTCGCAGCTGTTGTCGGCCGCCGCCGACCAGCTCGAGGAATAGAGCGCTTTAGCTAAAACAATTTGTTTTCAATTGACCTTCCCCTGATTCAACACGAACCGAACCGATGAAGATCAAACCCACCGAACGCCCTTTCCTCAACGTTGGCCCCGCGCACGTTAAGGTTACCCAAGTAGAAGACGACCAGAAGTCGGAGTACCAAGGGGTCCCTTTCCTCAACGTACGCCTCGAGAACGAAGATGGCTTCATGGAGCAGCGTTTTTACCTCTCCGAGGCCGGCAAACCGATTCTCGCTCAGTTTATCCAGGCGCTCGGCTTGGACGCCGAAAAGGAACAAGATTCGCAGGATTTCGTGGGTAGGGAGCTACTCGTCGATATCGAGGAGCGCACCTACGAGGCACCCGATACGGGCAGCGACCGCACGATCAAGCAGGCTACCCACTTCCGTAAAACACGCAACGGGGTGGCCGCGGCTACCTCCTAAAAGGTAGCTTAAGCAACCCGCCCCCGGTAAACGGGGGTACTACGCGAGCACCCAGATTTAAATCCATGCAGCGTTTACCCATTCTACTTGTGACCGGTCTGTCGTTCCTCGTCGCCTGCGCGGAAAACGCGAATACCACCGCCCCCGCGGGGCCGACCGACGATGTAGCCGTCGAGAGCACGGAACCCATCAACGATCCTTCGGCCGAACCCCTCGTAGCGGTCGCCGAGGACGCGGACCCGAAGATCGGTACGGCGGACGCCGAGCTGGAGGCACCCGGCGAGATTACGCTCGCCCAAACCCTGGGGGCCATCGAATCCGCGGGTGACGTAACGCAGTTGCCGCCCCCCGTTGCGGTCTCGGTGATCGACGGTTGGATCGTTCGGCTCGACGGGGATCCGGAGGGGGAGGATGTCTCGCGCAAGCTGACCGAACTACGCGATCTACTCTCGGCGGACGCTATCGACGGTCCGGCCGTCGGTAGACTGTTGAGCGAACTCGGAGGCGCCACTGCGGCGATGGCGGGTGATAATGCCGAGATGGTTCAGTTGGGTGATAACCTTAGCACTTCGTCTTCCGAGCTTCTTGGCGAATAGCGCTACCTTTAATTACGTAGTTTATAACTCGAATTGAACACGGTTGCACTCACTCTGTTACCATCTACTCAACCTGAAACGCCAATCAACAACCTTTTTATGAAGTACCTATTTGCATTAGCCCTCCCCCTCGCGGTCATGGCCTGTGGCGACAGTGCCACGACTGAGACCGTCGACGACAGCACCGTAGAAACAACTACCCCGGGTGCCGCTACGAACTCGATGCCCGAGGAGCCAGCCCCCATGGAAGCACCTGCGGACGATGCCGGCATGACGAGCGCGAACGAAACGCTCGACGCGGTTCGTAACGCGGGCGGCCTCACCAACCTTCCGCCCGAGACGGCCGTCGGCAACATCGACGCGTGGATCAGTAAGCTCGAAGGAACACCCGGAACGGAAACCATCGTAAGCAACTTGCAGGAGCTCAAGACCGAACTCAGCAACCCGACGATCGACGGCGCTGCCGTCGGCAACCTACTTACCGAGCTCGGTAGCGAAACCGAAGCAGCTGGTGCCGATAACCCCGCGGTTACTAGCCTCGGACAGGCGCTGAGCCAGGCCGGCTCGCAACTCAAAGGATAGTCACTACCCCCGACTGCCTTTCGTGCTTTAGCCAGTACTTACGCTATCGCACACATCGCGCGCTCGATCTCGATAGAGATCGGGCGTGTCGTGTTTTACGCCAGCCGCTTCCTTAGAGCTTGTCTAGAACTCGCTGATCGACTAAAAATCGGTTGATTTGGAGTCTTCCGTCGTCTGAAAGCCCCATGATAGCGTTGCTATCCCTCCGTTTTCTTCCTCGATGAGCTCCAGATCAACTGCGATTTCGCCAGATTGCAAGTTATTATACAGGCCCTCAGTCCGTGAGCGCGTTGTCGAACACCTTGACCACCCCGAACTTTGCCTCCTGCTCCTCCACGAACTTCAGGTGGACAGGATCCACCTGGTAGGCATCGTGACCTGTGACGTCCTCGAACCAAAGGCTCAGCGCGAAGTCGAAGGTATTGTCAACCACGCCGCGCGAAGGAGTAGCCGCCGGTGGTCCGGCCAGAAGCTTGACTACCGAAGGTGCCTTGGCCAGGCTACGTACCCCTTCTTCGAAAGACGCTATCTCTTCGTCGCTCAACCCGGGCTTGAGCCAGAAGTACACCGTGTGCATCATACCGGCTCGCCGGGGGGATTCGTTCGTCATCGCTGTAGCTTGATCTGTGGAGCTTTTGGCCAGTGCCTCGGCGATAGCCGCTTCGGCAAGTGGTTCCATCATCCGGTAGCCGGCTGGTGTGGGGTGGATTCCGTCACTCGCGAGCTCCGGGGGGAGACCGGGGCGATCATCCGCCATGGCGCTGAAGTAGTCGAGGTACACCAGGTCGTGCTCCACCGCGTAAGCTTCAATCCGCTCGTTGAGCTCGACCACCTTTTGCGCCGGTCGCATGCCGGGCCGCCAGGGGAAATCGAAGGCGGGCAGTACCGAGGAAAGAACGACCCGAACCCCGTTCGCGAGGGCGAGTTCCGCCATGGAAGCGAGGTTGCCCAAGATCTGATCGAGCGTCATCGGACCCGTGTTGCCCGCGATGTCGTTGATCCCCGCGAGGATCACCACTACGGCCGGTTGCAGCTCGAGTACGTCCTGCCGGAAGCGCGCCAGCATCTGGGGCGTCGTCTGACCGCTGATACCTCGCCCCACGTAGGCTGGGTTGTTGGCGATGATGCCGAGGGCATCGTCCGCCCAAGCGTCCGTGATCGAGTTGCCCATAAACACCACCCGCCGCTCACCGGCCGCGGGTACACCTAAAGCGTCGTTGGCGGCGGCGTAGCGCCTGAGGTTAGGCCAATCGGTTGAGTCCTGGGCGATCGCCGATGCGGTAACGGATAGTAAGGCGGCGACGGTAGCCAGTACGTAGATCGTGGAGCGCATGTAGACTCGGGTTGGGCGAAGCGGACCGGTAAGCTACTTTGAGCCGCCGAAACCCCGACCTATGGATGTCCGCCTTCTTTCGTGCACCGCTCCACGCCCCGATCGCCGTGCGATCGCCAAGACGTTGGAGGAGGTGGCCGAACACACCGACCCCTCGCTCGCTCAGGAGCTAACCAACATCCTACTCGAGGGCTCGGAGATCGAGATCATCGTGGAAGACAGTGTGGTTAGCTCCGCCTACCGGGCGTTCAGGAAGCTCAGCATCGATTACGAGATCGTGGAGTAGGCCGGTACGGCACTCGCCCAGCAAACCTTACGTTGCGTTCGGAGTTAGAGGATGCAAACTCCCCCACTCCATGTTCGGCCTATTTAAAAAGAAATCGGAGCTCGAGAAGCTTCAGGACAAGCACGCGAAGCTGCTGGAGGAGGCCTTCGCCCTCTCGAAGTCCGACCGTACCGCCGCCGATCGGAAAACGGCGGAAGCGGCGAAAGTGGAGCGGCAGATCGATGCGCTGCAGCAGGGGGTATAGCAGACCTCCGGTAGGGCACCACGGACTTAACTCAACACGCTCGCCCCCAGTACGGAGTTGGGGATGGCGAACGCGTCGACCAGACCGGCGGCGTCCTGACGGACCTCACCGCAGAGTTTATCCACCTCCCGCCTGATTGCCTTCGATTTCGCGGAGCTCAGAAAATCGTACTCGAAGAACCAACCCGCGTGCGCTTCGATAGCGTGGAGGCCGTACAGGCCCAGTAACCGCTCGAGTGCGGTACGTAGCTCGGTGTCGGCCAGCCGGGATACGTTTTCGCGGAAGCGCTCGTAGACGAGTCGCTCGATGTACGCGAGGGCCAGATCCCGCAGGTGGGTTTGTACGTGTACGAAGGCCTCCGCACTCGGCGTGCCCCCTTTGATCTTGCGGCGCAGACGTTGGGCCAGGGAGTAGAGCATACGCTCCTCGCGGAAGCGGAGGGCAGCGAGTTGGAAATTTGGATCGCGCAGGTGCTCGGCGTCCGTGTTGCGGACGGCGATCGGGTTGAGATCGGTAAATTGACTCGTGATCCGCCCCGTCACGATGCGGAGGACCCCGAAGATGCCTTCGGCGCCGAACTCCTCACGAAATTTGGTGAGTAGGCTGCGTGCTACCAGGTAGCAGAGCACCGTGTTGTCGCCCTCGAAGGTGGTGTAGATCTCGGTGTCGTCCTTGAGCCTACCGATGCGGTTGCTCCAGAGGTAGCCTTTCCCACCGCAGGCCTCGCGGCACTCCTGCAGGGCCGCGGTCGTGAACCAAGTAGCGTACGCCTTCATGCCGGCCGCGCGACTCTCGAGCTCGCGCATGCCGTCGGGCGTGCGGTTGACGTAATCCTCGAGCAACCGATCGAGCCCGAAATGGAGCGCGTACGTTTTGGCGAGTAGCGGCATGAGGCGACGCTGGTGACTCGGGTAGTCAAGCAGGAGCGTTTCGGGGAGCGTCGGCGCCGGGGCGAACTGCCGGCGGCGCAGTGCGTAATTCACGGCGATGGCCAGGCCGGCCTTCGTGGCCGAGAGTCCGGCGCGCGGCACACAGACGCGCCCCCCCACCAGTGTGCCGAGCATCGTGAAGAAGCGCTTCCCCGGATTTTCGATGGGCGAGGAGTACACCCCCTCGGCGCTCACGTCGCCGAAGCGATTGAGCAGGTTCTCCCGCGGGACCCGGACTTGGTCAAACCAGAACCGACCGTTGTCCACCCCGTTCAAGCCCATCTTGTAGCCCGAATCCTCACAGGTGATGCCCGGCAGCAACTCGCCGCCGAGATCGCGCACGGGCACGAGTACCGCGTGTACGCCCCGGTTTTCGCCCCCCACGATGAGCTGACAGAAGACGCTCGCCATACGGGCGTCGAGGGCGTTGCCGATGTACTCTTTGCCGGCCCCCCAGTGCGGGGTGTGCACCGCGAACTCACCGGTATCCCCGTCGTAGGTAGCGGTGGTCTCGAGGCCGCGCACGTTGCTGCCGTGGCCGGTCTCGGTCATGGCGAAACACCCCGGCAGCGCCAGGCTCCCCGCATCGGCGAGGTACTTGTCGAAGTGTAGCCGGGTACCGAGGTTGGCGATGCTGCCGGCGAACAGCCCGAACTGAACCCCGAACTTGATCGCCAGCGAGCCTTCGTGGTAGCCGAGCGAATCGAACACGGCGGCGTAGCGCCCCATATCGTCTTCCCCCCCGTAAGCCTCGGGCAGCGCGAGCGCGCCTAGCCCCTCGGCGGCGAGTGACTTCGTCCAGGCGAGCGTCTGCGCGCGGAAGTCCTCCTTGACCGGCATCGGGCGGTACGCGAATTCGGGCTGGGCGAGCGTGTGTCGCATGTGCTCGTAGGTACTCGCGTAGCGGCCGTCGAGCAGCGCCGTCATGGCGCTCACGTCGAAGGTGTAGCCGCGCAGCTCGCTGCCCTCGGCTTCGTCCGTCGGCAGGATCGCCGCCAGGGTACGCCGGTCCACGTCGCCGATGATCTCCTCGAGCTCGCGGATGGCGGCGAGCGCGCCGTCGCTTTCGAGCGCGTCGTAGTCTCCGGCGACCACCGTGCCCGCTTCCGCTAAAACGGGTTGCGCCCGGTGCGCCAACGCAGCGCGCGCCATCGATACCCCGAGCTCGGCGAGGCTCTCACGCCCTTCGCGGTCGAGGGTAGCGGCGGCGTCGTGCAGGACGATGCCCCACTGCTGCATGAGCTCCCGGCTGGGCGCCTCGTACGGGTTACTCCAACCTCCGAGCAGCCGACGGTCGTCCGCGGTGAGGAACGGCAAACTGGCCGCTTTCTTTTTTAAGAGGCGCACCTCGGCCGTATTGAGGGAGCGATCGGCCCAGGCGACGTACAGGAGCGGTAACAGAGAGAGTGTACCGGGCGAATAAGGGTTAGGTGCCATGGAATAAAGCTAGGGAGCTGCGCGGTAGTCGGCTGCGTGAGTGGGCAACCCCCAAGTCATCCACCAAAATTTTGTTTACTTCATATCGTGTTTCTGCTAAAAATATAGTTATTGATACGTAACGGTGCAATTTCATACCTGCCTCATAACTCCTTAATTATCAATTTAAAGACACAGATAGCACTACCTTTGATATTCATTTAGACAATCTAATTGAAACTATTCGAACAAATCGATAAACATGCGTGATCTAATGACAACCTAAACTCAGACCGCTATGTCAATACGTGATACTAGTAACGAAAAACTCGTCGAGAAACGCGACAACGTGCGCGTCTACGCCGATACTCCTTCGGCCTACGCCGCCTTCCAGCGTATCAGCTGGGGCGCCGTTTTCGCCGGAGCGATCGTAGCCATCGCAACGCTGCTGCTACTTAACCTGCTCGGACTCTCCATCGGTTTCGCCACCATCAACCCCGCGCAGGAAGCCGACCCGCTCGCTGGCCTCGGTATCGGAAGCGCCATCTGGCTCGGCGTTTCCAACTTGATCGCACTCTTTGCGGGGGGATGGGTCGCCGGTCGGCTCGCGGGCTTCCCCAAGAAGTCGAATAGCATGATCCACGGCGTGCTCGCCTGGGCTACGTTCGCGATCTTTTCCACGTGGTTGCTCGGCTCCGCGGCCGGATCTTTATTCAACGCCGTCGGTAGCACGCTCTCTCGTACCGCCGGACTTGCAGCCCAGGGTGCCGCAGCCGTAGCGCAACCGGTAGGCAGTACCATCGTCGACCAAGTCGACGACTACGACATCAGCTTCAACGAAATCAAGGAGGAGGCCGCCGCACTGCTCGAGGACACCGGCAAGCCCGCGCTCGATCCCGACAACCTCGCAGAGGACGTTGACCGAATTCAGAATAGTGCCGCGAACACGGCCGAGGACGCCGCCGAGGATCCAAATCAATCCGGTGATATAGTCGACAACTACGTCAATAAACTTCAGGATCGTGCTTCCAACGTAGCGAGTGCCGTCGACAAGGAAGCCGTCGCCAACGTGATCGCGGAGCGCCGTAACATCAGCCAAGACAAGGCGATGCAGATCGTAAATGGATGGGACAAGCGTCTCGACCGCGCTACCGACCGCGCCCAAGCTTACGCTACCAACGTGGCTAATACGGTGGAAGAGCGCGCTCCGGAAATCGCCGGGGATGTTACCGGAGCGCTCTCGAGGGCTTCGCTGTTCGCTTTCTTCGCGCTACTGATCGGCGCGCTCGCCGCTGCCTTCGGAGGCCTTGCCGGCCGTGAGCTCGACGCGGCTGTAGGCTTCGACCAAGCACTCGCGGCAGACGACGTCCGCTAAGCATCGATCTCCTCCCCGTACCCCCGCCCGGGTACATCAGCGAGCCAACCCGTGCCACTAACCGTGGGGAGGTTGGCTCGCTTCGTTTGACACTCAATCGTTCGCGCCCCGCCGGTATAGGGTGTGGTCGATCGGACTTTAGTCCCGCTTCGCACGAATCTCGTACCGGAAACCACCATCGTTCCCACCGAGCTCCAGACGTGAGTCCGTTACCTCGATCTCGTACTCCGTGTCGTCGAAGTCGAAGGTCTTTCCGTCGTCCTTGATGGCGTAATCCTCACTCGGCCGGAGGGTACTGCCGTCCGCGTAAACGACGTCCCACTCCCCCTCTCCGATCGTCTCGCCTTCCTTTTTGTATTCCATGTCGAAGGCGGAGATGCCGGCCCCGACCAACTCCTCCCCGTCTTTGGTGAACGAGGTAACTCTCCATTCGCCGACGAGGCGATCGTTCGTTTGCTCGTTTTGGCTCAGTTCGTCCTTCTTGCAGCCGCTCAACAGCAGGGGCGTGGCGATGAGTGCGCAGAGGGAGAGCCGGGTATAGTATGCGATTGGTTTCATGCGATTCTATCGAGCGCGCCGGCGAAACGTCATCACCGAACCTAAAAACTATCTTACCCCGATGAGTCTCCGTTTCGCTGGTTTCCTTCCCGCCCTGCTGTTCGCTTCGCTAACCGTAGCACAGACCGCCCCCTCGGTGCTCGTCTTCTCGAAGACGACCGGCTTCCGGCACACGTCGATCCCGGCGGGCGTGGAAGCGGTACGACTGCTCGGTGAGGAGTACGGTTGGACAAGCCACTGGACCGAGAATGGGGACGATTTCACTGACGAAAAACTAGCTCCTTACGCGGCGGTGGTATTCATGTCCACCACCATGGACGTGCTCGACTCGGCGCAACAGGCTGCATTCGAACGTTACATACGGGCGGGTAACGGCTACGTGGGGGTACACGCCGCGGCGGATACCGAGTACGACTGGGCCTGGTACCGCGGGCTCGTCGGGCGCCAGTTCGTCGCGCACCCCGATCACCAGCGGGCGACACTCCACGTGGAGCCGAACGAGTTTGGCGGCATGACGGGTTTTGGCGACAGCCTTACCCTCTTCGAGGAGTGGTACGAGTACACCGCTGAAAACGCGGATAGCCTGCACTACCTCCTCACCGTAGACGAGGACAGCTACAACGCTACGCCCACCTACAAAAACACACCCGGCATGGGCGATTTCCACCCCATCGCGTGGTGGCACGAGTACGACGGCGGCCGCGCTTTCTACACCGGCATCGGGCACATGGACGCTACCTACGCGCTGCCCGCATTCCGAGCGCACCTCGCCGCCGGCATCGCTTACGCCATCTCGGGGGAGATAGCCCCTTAGGCCTACCAGCCCCAGGAGCCGGGAATACCCTTGAACGGCCCGGCAGCATCGGGCGTGATCCAGCCGCCGTAAAAGTCGCCGGGCTGCGGCTCCACGGGGATACCGTCCGCGAAGCAAGCGTCGACGCGGCCGGCGTAAAAGGCGAAGTAGCCGGTGATGTCGGCGAAGGCAGCGTCGGGCTCGGGGTAGTTCCAGGCCACCCGCTCGGCCGTTCGGCCGTTCACAGTGGCGTCGTAGTAAACGGCCTGCCCCTTGAATTCACAGTTGGTGGAGCCGCTACTCGGTTCCAGGAGCGATAGATCCACGTCGCCCGGGGGAAAGTAGTACACCGGGGGGTGGCTGGTTTCGAGTACCCGGAACCCGTTGGCCGTCTGTGCGAGTACTCGGCCGCCGAAATCTACCCGCAGGCTTTTCCCGGTTGCCTCGAGGCGCGGGGGGCGTGGGTAGTCCCACACGGACTCTTGCCCTTTCGCCGGCTTGACGGGTGTCGGCCTACCCACGACCGAAGTCGTCTTGCAGGCGAACGATATCGTCTTCGTCGCTCGGTTTCCCGGGCACGGTGTGCTGCCAGATCTCGGCGACGATGCCCCAGGTGTCGAGGCCGATGAGGCGGTGGCGTTCCCCCTGCGCGAGGACGATGTTCTCGCCCGTCTCGTAGGTCTCGGGGGCGGGCTGCTCGTCGTCTCTGCCGCGCGCGACGGCCACCGGTCCGTCTACGACCCGCCACACCTCCTCGCGGCGGTGGTGGTACTGCCAACTGAGGCGTTTGTGCGGCGCGACGACGAGGATCTTCGGACTCACCTTGCGGCCGCCGATCAGATCCTCGCTCGTCGTGCCGGGGAAGTAACGTTCGATGAAGGTCGGGGCCTCCGCTTCCTCGATTACGAAAAATCCGCCCCAGGGGCGGTTAAAATCGGTGCGTTCGAAAGTGAATCCTTGCTCGGTGAGCTTCCTCTCGTAACGCTCGAAGATTTCATTCATGGGGGTAGACTTCGCTTGGGGAGCGCCCAAGGTAAAAGTCCGCGCTCGTCAGTTTGTGCGAACGCCTACGAAAGCGGGGTTCCGCTATTCGATGGTAACCGGAAACGTGACCTGTACGTCGGTTTCGCCCCCCGCGTTAGCGATATCGCCACCGGCGACTCCGGCGGCCCCCTTATTGGGTTGGTGACGGAGGGTTACCTCGAGCTCCCCCGTTCCGGCTTCACCGGTGACGAAGTCGACGACCAGGCCGAGCGGTTGCTGCAAGGAGTCCGCGTCCTCGTAGGTGAACTCGGCGTCGAATCCGGTGGTCCGGTAGAATACCTGGTGCTCGGCTCCTTCCTCCTCGACTTCCGCGGTTATGTCCTCGGCCGGGGTGGCACTTTCGTTGAGGAAGGAGGTTGTGAGGCGGTAGGTCGTATCCGCTTGGAGGGTGGCTCCGGTGATAACGGGATCGTCTCCGCCGGGGCCGTCGATGTCCCGGAAGGTCATCGTACTGTTGCCGCCGTAATTGACGGTGACCGTGGTGATGAGTTCTTCTTCGTTCACGGGCTCGGTCGGTCCGTCGTCGTCGTCGTCATTACAAGCGGCGGATAGAAGCAGGGCGGTGGCCGTCGCTGCGAACAGGAAGGGTTTGATGTGTGTGTTCATGGGAATTGGGATTAGAATGTCTTAAAAATCGTAGAGCAACCGCAGCTGCACATCGCGCCCGGGGCGGGCGGCGTAGTAGCGCAAGCGGTCGAGGTAATCGCGGTAACTAACGTCGAAAAGGTTATTGCTAGTTAGTTGCACCCCCAAAGTTTTTCCGGCGAGGGCAATGTGACCGCTCAGCTCGGCCCCCAGTAAGGTGTACCCGGGGGGGGCCGCGCGTAACACCGTGGCGGGTAAGCGCCGCTGCTCCGCTACGTGGGCTACGTTCAGCGCGAAACGGTAGTCCTTGAATACACCGTTGCTCGTATGCGCGTAAGCGAGCTCGCCGGCGAGGCGGAGCGGGGCGATGTCCGGGAGCGGACCGCCGCCCCCGCGGAGGGTACCCCGCAGGTAGCTCGCCTCCAGCGATGCGCGTAGGGGGCCGATCGGAGCGTGCAAATCGGCGTCCACGCCGCTTAGGATGGCGTCCCCCTGTCGGTACAGGTACACGGGGAAGGCCCCCTGGATCGTCAGCTCCGGTTCGGCCTCCACCTGCTGGTAGATAAAGTCTGCGACGACCTGGGCGAAACCCGAGACGTGGAGCTCCACGCCATCCACTTTCCCACCCCCGGCGCTCGCCCCCGGCTCAAACCCGTAGGCCAGTACCCCTTTCGCGCTGCGTTCGACGCGCAGGCTCGTATCGCCCCGCTCGAGCACGGCGAGGGCGGTATGGATACCGTTCGCGAAGCGCTCGGCGGGATTCGGGCTCCGCGAGCTCAGGGCGAGTCTGGCCCGCAGGCTCGAACCGCCGGCGAAGTAGCGCGCCGCGCCGAGGGAGGCGGCCCCGAGCCACTCCGCGCGGTCGAAGGTGTAGCGGGTGAAGCCCCCCGGCTCGGAGGAGACTACGAACCACTCGGCCCGGGTACGGCGGCGGTCCGCACGCAGGGAGGTCTCGAGCGACCAGCGCTCGCCGGGGTGGCGCTCCTCGGCGTAGAGCCCTACCGTCTCGGAGGTGTAGTACGGGATGAGCGGACGTACACCGGTGCCTTCGACGTTGACGTTGGTGGCGACACTGCTCTGCACGCCGACGTCGCCGCGCCAATCCCCCGGCAGCGCTCGGTGATCGTACTGTGCGCGGATATCGTGTGTGGTTAGGCTCAGGTCGAGCGAGGGGGTAGCGGAGCGCCCGCCGCGCCGTACGTCGTACTCGCGTCGGCGGTTGAGCTGGCCGCCGTAGCTAAGCGTGAGTCCGGCCCCGCCGTGGAGGGCGTAGCCGGCGTTGGCCGTAAGCCAGTGGTGTAGCACGTCCTGACGCGGGGCGTCGATTTTCCGGGTATACGGATTTACGACCAGCGGCCGGTCGCTCTCCAGGGCGCGTTCGAGGTCACTCAAATTGCCGACGTGGGCGGCCCGCAGGATGCCCGTCTCCTGCCCGAACACCCGGTACCCGAGGTCGAGCTTCAGCGTCGTGTCGGCGTAGTACACCCTCGCGTGGCCGCTCGCCCGCCGCTCGCCGGTGTTCGAGAGCACGTAGTCCGGGGTCCGAGCGTCGCCGGCCGAGGTACCGTAGGCCATCGCGCGGTAGCCCCAGTGTTCGGAGAGTCGCTGGGCTACGTGGGTGCCGGCGCCCACGGATTTGTTGTTGCTCCCGCCAAAACCGAGGGCCTGGCCGTGGAGTCCTTTGGCCTCCGGCATCGGTTGGTCGTCGAGCACGAGGGTCGCCCCGGTGCGGGAGGCCCCGTAGCGCACGGTCGCCCCGCCCCGGGCGAGCTGGATGTTCTCGGTGCCGAAGGGATCGATCTCGAGGGCGTGCTCGTCGCCCCAGTCCTGGGTGGCGAGGGCGATCCCCCCCTGCACCACCTGCAGGCGAGCACCGCCGAGTCCGTCGACGAGCGGCCGGCCCACGTTGGCACCCGTACCTACCTGCCGTACGCCGGGGAGCGAGGTCAGTACGGTGGCGAAGTCTTCGCCGGCGCTGCGGTTGAGCTGTTCACCGCTCAGCGAGCCCCCGGGATCGGATACGCCCGTCAGGTTGCGGTGCGCGTGCACGGTGGCCCCCGCGAGCAGCTCGGCGTGGTGCTCGAGGGTTACGCGGAGCGTTTTGGCGGAAGCCCCCTCCCCCACCTCGACGGCCATCTCCACGGGGAGGCAGCCGATGTGCGTCACGCGCAGGGTATCCGTACCGGTGCACAGACCCGCGAGCTCGAAGTAGCCCGTTTCGTCGGTGTAGGTCCCGGCGCCACTCCCTTCGAGGTAGACCGCCGCGGCGTCGAGGGGGGTGTCGTCGTGCTCGTCGTAGACGTAGCCGGAGACGGTGTGCGCGCAGTTCGGCGCCTGCACCCGAGCCCGTACGCTCACACCGATCAGGACGAGCGCCAGCAGGACGCTCACCGAACAGTGGTGGGGCGGAAGGGAGGGGCGCTGGCTCGACAAAGCTCGTGGTGGTAGGGGGATTAACGGGGGGGTGCGGGCTGCAAGTACGCCGGCAACCCGAACACGTAGTCCTCGATGGCTCCGACGCGGGGCGCCACGCTCGAGCCCTCGAACCCGTCGATGTCGTCGTAGTCGACCTCCGCGCGGTAAAGCGCGGCCAGCGGGCGGGCCAGCGGGCGGTAGCTCCAGTGCCAGCGCTCCTCCTCGTAGCCGGTCCGCCCACTCCCCTTCGGGGTGTACGGTTGGTAGAAGCCGTAGTCGGCGGCGTGGGCCACGAGCCAGCCGTACTCCTCGGCGCCCCGACCGCTGGCGAAGTAGTCGTTCTCGAAGGAGTTGAGGTCGACGTCGGTACCCCAGTGGTGCCGGCTGGTGCCGGGCATGGACGAGTAAAGTAAAATCAGGCGCGCCTTGCCGCTGTCGGACAGACCGGAGGTGGCGAGGTTGACGCCACCTTCGAGCAGGCGCTCGCCGCGCCATTTTGCGCCCCAAATTTCGGACTGGCGGTCGAAGTTGCGGGTGGCCGAGCGTACACGGAGTCGCACGCCGTCGCCGCGCGCGGCGTCGAGCATGGCCGTGAGGGCCGCGGCCGTCGAGCGCCGCACGTAGTAGGCCCCGTCGGCGTCCGTGTAGTCGTCGGCGAGGAGCTCGAAGCCGGTATCCCGGGCTGGATCGAGCCGGCCGGTAAGTACGGCGACCCGCGCTGCGTGGCCCTCGGGCAGCCAAGCGAGCGATTCGTCCGGCAGCGTATCGAGCGGCGCTTCGCCGGGAGACGGAGCGGTCGCCACGGCGGCGGCGGATACCTCCTGCGCGCGGGATCCCTGCCCCGGGGTACAGGCTCCGAACGCGAGCAGGACGAGTAAGGGGAAGCAGGGCGAAAGCGGCATGGCGGAGCGGTGCGTGAAGGTGAGGCTCAACGTACAAACGCCCCGGCCGTTGCGGGCCGAGGCGTCTGAAGACGAAGGTGAGGGCGTAACTAAGCCTTTTTCGCCTTGAGGTCGATGGTGAGCTCCACCTCGTCGTTGATCACTTTGTCACCCACCGCGCCGGTGAGTCCGGAGCCGTACTTCACGTTCCAATCGGTCCGGTTGATGGTGAACGGCGGTGTTTTGGCTTCGATCACGTCGGCGGTCATCGTGACGGCGGCCGGGACCTTAACGCTCTTGGTGGCGCCCTTCATGGTGAGGTTGCCGGTGATCTCGTGCGTTACGCCTTCCGTGCCGCTGATCGGAGCCACGCTCACGATGGAGAAGGTAGCCGTAGGGAAGGCGCCGGTCTCGAAGAAATCCTCCCCTTTGAGGTGACCCTCGAGCTTACCCTGACCGTCGGTACCCGCCATGTCCACGTTGGTGAGGCTGTTCATGTCGAGCGTGAACTCACCGCCCACGATCTCGTCATCGGTTACCTCGAGGTCGCCCTCCTGAACGTCGATGGTCCCTTTGTGCGAATCGCCGACGAGCTTCGAACCCATCCACATGACTTTGGACGCGCCCGGCTCCACGGAGTAGGTGGTAGCCGTGCTCGAGGCGGGTGCATCGGCTACGGCCTCCCCGACTTCGGCCTCGACGGCGGTGGAGCCCTCGGAACCGCAGGAGGCCACGAAGAATGCGCCGATGAAAAAAGGTAGAACTTGCTTAATCATGTGTCTGGATTGATTTACGGACTGCCCGGTGTAGGCCCTCGCGTGTGAAGACTTGAAATTTGCGTATCGCTAATGTACGCCGACAGAAACGTGACGACCTCCGCGCTAGTTTCAATGTTGGTACATCGAATTTACAACGAGTTTTTGGATTCCGATTGTAACAAGTGGCCCATTTTTAGCATACTTCCCCGGGGAACGGCCCGTTTTAGTGGCCGCCCCGCTCCTCCAATCTCTACTGCCCGTGCGTACGCTCCTGCTGATTTTTCTGTTTTTGTCGTCGTTGAGCGCCCGCGCGCAGTACGGCTGGGAGTTGGGGGGTCAGCTGGGCATGGGTCAGTACTTCGGGGACCTGAATACGGACTACAGCCTGCGGAGCCCCGGTCCGGCGGCCGCCGTCCTCGCGCGTTACAACCTGTCGAACCGGTGGGCGGTGCGCCTGGCCGGGGGCTACACCCGCGTCAGAGCGGCGGACGCCAACTCGGCCAACGTCTACGAGCGGGCGCGCAACCTCTCCTTCCGCAGCGACGTGATCGACGGTGCCCTGGGGGCCGAGTTTAATTTTCTGACGTACAACCACGGCAGCCGCGACCGCTTCTACACGCCCTACGTATTCGGCGGCCTACTCGTATCGCGTTTCAATCCACAGGCCGAGCTCGACGGCACCTGGGTAGACCTCCGCGATTACGGTACGGAGGGCCAGTTTGCCGGCGAGGAGTACTACAACACGAGTTTGGGCTTGAACTACGGACTGGGATTCAAGGTAGACCTCAGCTTCGAGTGGTCGCTCAATTTCGAGTTTAGTGCCCGGCAGCTCTTCTCCGATTACCTCGACGACGTTTCGACGGTGTATCCGGGCGCCGAGCTGCTCGACCAAAACGGGCGGGGGGCAGACGCTATCCTCCTCTCGGACCCCTCGCTGATCATCCCGGGGATCACCGAAGAGAAGATCGGCGAGCCCGGGCGAACGCGCGGCAACCCCAACGATAACGATGCCTACGCCACGGTGGGCGTGAGCCTCATGTACTACTTCGGCGACCTCCGCTGCCCGACGATCGGGAGCGGGCGGTGAGCCGCGCGACCACTAGTACTTCCCCTCGAGACCGAGTTTTTTGACGAGCACGTAGTAGAACACGGCGCGGTGCTTGGGCCGGGCGTTCTTATACTGCTGGCACACTTCGTCGATCGCCCTGTCGGCCGTTTCCGCGTCGGTGAGGCCGTGCTTCTTCATCAGGAAACGCTCACGGATGGACTCGCGCTCCGGCTTCTGCGCGCAGGCCACCTGGCCCGAGTCGGCGTTGTAGATACTCGGTCCGAGGCCTTTGGCCACCTTGCGGAGAAGCTCACCGTCCGTTTGGTGTCCGGTGAAGTACTTCTCGAGGTGGGCCTCGTACTTCTCTACCTTTTCGTCAAATTTGCTCATATCTCGGTCTTGCGTTTTGCGTGATTTACGCCGGAAAGTGGACCGGGGTTACGAGAAGCCGGGGTTGGAGGCAGCCTTAGCGGCAAAACGGAACGTGGTGCGCGACGAAGAAGCTATCGAGCACGCGGCGGTAGGCCACCGGTCGGAGCAGGGCGTTGTGGGCGTGCCACGCGCCCCAGTCGAGCAGGACGGTTCCGCCGACGGCCGGGTCGAGTTGCTTTCCGATGGCGACCGAGTGGGCGGGGGGCGTGATCGTGTCGGCGGTCGAGTGGACGATGAGCGTCGGCACGCGGATGCGCGCCGCCGCCCCGAGCGGGGATGCCGCGTCGACGTCGGTGCTCGCACGCCAGTTCGTCCAGGCGAACGCTGCGGGCAGGAAGGCCCGGAGCCATGGTCCGTACCGCTCGTCGGCGCGTTGCGTGATCGCGTCGCGCCAGCTGGTGTAGGGTGAGTCGGCCAGTACGAAGGCCAAGCTATCCGACTGGGCCGCGGCGAGGAGCACCGCCGCCGCCCCCCAGCTCTCGCCCACCAGACCGATGCGTCGGTGCGGCAGCCGGGCCTCGTCGGCCAAGTAGTCGCGCGCGGCGAGCACGTCGCGGCTCTCGTAGTAGCCTCCGGTGAGCTGGTCGCCGTCGGACGCGCCGTGACCCCGGTGGTCGTAGAGCAGCATCGCGCAGCCGCAGTTTCGCAGTAGCGTGGCGTACTTGAGTGGGTTAGCCCGATTTTCGGTAATGCCGTGGGCGAACACGAGTCCGCAGCGAGCAGAATCGGCCCCCGCTATGTACCAGCCCCTCAGGGTCAGCTCCGGGGTGCTGGAGGCAAACTCGACCTCCCGGGGTTGGGGCAGGAGGCGAAGCAAGCTGTCTTGATCGTAGCCCCACCCCCGGAGCAACGCTTCGTTGCTCCGGGGGACGGTTCGGCGCTCCCCACGTAGAATTAACGTGGAAAGTGCGTAGCCTATACCGATATAAAAAATAATAAAAATTAAAACACCACCGAATATGTAACGCTTCACGTGGTCAAGGTAAAGGAGAGTAAACCGATTTGCGCGCGGACCCTTTCTGCGGGGTGCTCGCGGGTGAGGCCTACACAAAAACCGGTAATCCCTTGCTAAAGAGCCGCACAAAAAGGGTATAATCGGCCTCTGATAAGGCAATTACCATACAGTCCTAATACTTTAGCGTCCTATAACGGGGCTGTGACGATCTAGCCGTACGTGCTGGGCGTCTACACAGCTGTACGTTCTAAACCACCCAGGCTTGAAGCTCTTCCATTTTCGTACGCCGCAACTGCTCGCAGCATCGTTAGGATTTTGCGCTATGGTCTGCGTGGGGACACTCTCCAGCTTCAGCTTTCGCCACGAGCGTACCATCAGCTCCTTTACACTTATCGTACCAACCGTTCGCTACGGCTTGGAATTGGAGCGCTTCGCCGATTACGAAGTGACCACGATTACCGACTCGACGACCACGGTGGCCGACCTACTCGAAGGGGTTGGCATGAAGCGGAAGGTGGCCCGCGCGCTCGAGGAGCAGGCGCACGCACGCAGCGTGTACACCTCACTCGCCGGGCGGAGAGTAGCCTCCTTCCTCGACCGCAACGGCGAGCCGCTCCACCTCGCCATCGAGCTCAACGACCACGAGTTCGCTCGCGTGGAACCGGGCGCCAAACGGCTCACCATCCTCAATCGCGACGAGGTGCAGGCCGAGTATCGCGACCTAGCGCTCTATTTCCAGGACGATCTCGAGGCCACGCTCGCGCGCGCCGAGCTGGCCCCCGAACTCTCGGAGCAGGTACGACGCGCCCTCGGGCGGGATTTGCCCCTCGACACTCGCTTCACCAGCGGCATCGTGCAGCTCATCTACCCCATCAAGCTCGACGAAGCAGGCTCCATCTTGGGCTACGGCAACATCGAAGCCATCCGCTACCGGGTGGACGGCGAGCAGCGCGACGCCATTCGCTTCACCGACGACTCGCTCGACGTCGAAGGGTTCTTCCGGCCCGACGGCACCCCCGCCCAGCCTACCTTCTTACTCAACCCCGCCCCCGGCAGCTGGATTTCGAGTAGCTACGACCTCAAGCGCCGCCACCCCGTGCTCAAGTACGTGAAGCCGCACTACGGGACCGACTTCGCCGCGGCTTACGGTACACCCATTATCTCGGTGAGCGACGGCGTGGTGATCGCCCGCGACCAGACGCGCACCAACGGTAACTACGTGAAGATCCGCCACGACGGCACCTACCAGTCGCAGTACCTCCACATGAAGGATTTCGCCCACGGGATCCGCGTGGGAAGCAAAGTGAAGAAAGGTCAGGTCATCGGCTACGTCGGCTCTACCGGGCTTTCTAGCGGCCCGCACGTGTGCTTTCGGTTCTGGCGCAACGGCCGGCAGATAAACCACATGCGCGCCCACCTACCGACCGGCAATCACCTCAGCGATAAGGCGCTTTCGGCGTTTACGGCCAAGCAGGAGCAGCTCACCGCCTTCCTCGATGGCGTGTAGTAGATGAAGCTTCTCCGAACTCCCTAAACCCGGGATACGCAGTGGTATTTAGAACGCCACTATCCCGTCTGAACACTCTACGAGACGCCGTTTTAAGCTGGGTTCGGGTCCTATCGGCCTCCCTCGTCCGATAGGCGTACGCAGTATCTGATAACTCATGCCGCGGCGAGGGCGAGCGAATCTCCCGCCGAGCGGAGCGCGCGTGACGAAAGGAGATGCGGAAGCATCGTTCGCGTCGTACGATGACGCGCAGGAGGAGATCTCGCCGCTCGTAGTAAGCGAGGGGTAGTAAGCGAGGGTTTGTCAGACACGGCCTGGGGGCCTCCGGGATCGGACAGACGGCACGTATTTGCGATTGCTACCCGGCGCAAGTCTGACGGCGTTTGAATATATATCGACCAAAAGAGGCGACTCCACCATATATTCAGACGATCTACTTCTTGTATACAAAATTTAACTATGAATCTTCGCTGCCATAGAGTGGGATCACTCCTGATGTTTTCGCTCCTCTGTACCTTCAGTTTCACCACGTACGCGCAGGACGAGGACGTCATGTTTCAGGCGTTCGACTGGAACGTACAGGACCAACCCGCCGGTCGGACTTGGTATAATGTTGTAGCTGACGCCCGGAGCGCTATCGTCGGTGCCGGTATCGACGTGCTCTGGATGCCGCCGCCCAGCAATTCGGCCGCCCCGCAGGGATACCTGCCGCGGGAGCTGTACGACTTCAACAGCGCTTACGGCACCGAGCAGCAGTTGCGTGACTTGATCTCAGCCTACCACGACGACGGGCTGAAGGTCCTCAGCGACGTGGTCATTAACCACAGGGTGGGATCGCAGGATGCCGTCAACTTCACGAATCCAGCCTGGCCGACCACGTTTATCACGGCAGACGACGAGGGGCGGAGCTTCGTCGACTTCCCCGTCGAGTTTAGTCGCAACGGTGATTTCGTGCCCGGTCGTGACCTCAAAGCCGACGGCTCCAACGGGACCTTCGCCGCCGCCCGGGACCTCGACCACGAAAACCCGGCGGTGCGAGAGGAGATCATCGCGTGGATGAATTTCCTCAGGAACGACCTCGGCTTCGACGGGTGGCGCTATGATTTCGTACACGGCTACAATCCCATCTACAACAAGACGTACAACGACGCGACCAGCCCGTATTTCGCGGTCGGTGAACTACTGGAAAGTAGTCGCGTACAAACGAACAACTTCGTTAACGCAACGCAACAGTCCTCCTCGGCCTTCGACTTCAACACCAAGGTCAGTCTGCAGAACGCCGTTAGGAACAACGACTTCTCGGGCTTGAGGGACGGTGCGGGGAATCCTTCGGGAATGATCGGCGTAAATCCTTCGAAGTCGGTTACTTTTTTAGACAACCACGATACCGGCCTCGCGCAGCAGTGCTGCGGGTCGAATTACGTCTTCCCGAGCGATCAAGCCAGCTTGCGCAAGGGGTACGCATACATCCTGACCCACCCGGGCAACCCCATGGTTTTTTGGACGCACCTCTTCGGGGGAGGCGCGGTCGTCCGCAGCGCCATCGAGGAGTTGATCGCCATCCGCAAGAGCGTACGGGTGTTTTCGGGATCCCCGATCACGATCGACCAATCGCGTAGCGATTTGTACGCCGCTTACGTCGAGGGTAGAGGCGGCACACTGGCGATGAAACTGGGCCCAGGAGATTGGACCCCCAACGGCGAAGACTGGGCGTTGCGCACCTCAGGCAGCGATTACGCCGTTTGGAGTACCGGGGGCAATGCTAATCCTCCCCCTCCCCCGAATCCCCCCAACCCGGACACCTCCTTCAAGGTGTACGCACGAGGTTTCCGAACGATCTACACTTGGGATGACGACGGCCAGGCGACGTCGGGAGCGTGGCCGGGTACAGCTACCGTTACCCAGGGCGCGTGGCAAACGGCGCGTGTTCCCGGAGAATGCTCGAACGTTATCTTCAGCGACAACGGAAGCGCTCAGACCGCCGATCTAGAAACGTGTAGCGACAAACCTTACTACTACGAAGGACAGTGGTTTGCTACGGATCCACTACGAGATCCGCCGACCGACGATCTCACCGTGTACGTACGAGACTACACTTCGATCTACACCTGGTCGGAAGGCACGGCTACCTCGGGTGCGTGGCCCGGAGCTGAGCTAGAGGCCACCGGCGACGGTTGGTACAGGTACACGCTAGCGGATACCGAGTGTTCGAACGTTATCTTCAGCAACGGTGGGCGGGACCAAACGGCGGACCTTTATACCTGCCGCGACGAGCCGTACTACTACAACAATCGGTGGAACGCGGCCCCGTCGGTCAACCAGCTCGACAGCCGAAGTGCAACGGATGAAATCAGCATCGCTCCCAACCCGATTCAAGCTTCCTCGGAGATCCGGATCGTAACCCGTGGGGCAGAGCGGGCAACGGTAACCCTAAGTAACCTCTTGGGTCAATCCGAAACGATTTTCACGGGTACCCTCACCCGGGGCACCCACAGCATTCCGCTCCGAGACACCGACGTGCTCTCGAGCAGCGGTACCTATCTCGTGCGCGTATCGATAGACGGTAGGTCCACCACGTCGAAAGTCGTAAAGAATTAGTTCGCCCCCTCCAGCGAACGAGAAAGTGCCCCCGCTGGCCTTGTAGGGGGGCGTTTCCCGAGGGAGCGTCAGACCATCCGCGATACGTCGCTTCCCCAGGTTGGGTAAGCCCAGGGGGTGTCCCGCAACAGCGAGGCCTGAAGTCCGGCTCGGATGGCGAGGGCGAAAATATTGATCGCTTCGGAGGCGTGCGGGCCGAGCAGATGGGCTCCGAGGAGCTTTCCGGTTTTGGCGTCGACGATCGTTTTGTAGGCGCAAGCTCGTGCTTTGGTGCGGCGGGCGTTGTAGATGTGCGTGGCGTCGAGGTCCGCTTTTACCTCGACCTCGTAGCCCCTGTCGCGGGCTTCCTTCTCGGTGAGCCCGACCATCGCCAACTCGGGCAGGGTGTACACGGCGGTAGAAAGTCCGCTGTAATCCGGTCGGGTGAGTTCGCCATCGACGAGCGTTTTTGCGAGCGCTTTGGCGTCCAGCTCGGCGACCGGGGTCAGGGGCGGTCCGTCGGAGTCCGCGATGTCACCGATGGCGTAGACGTTCGGACGATCCTTCACCCGGAGGTACTCGTCCACCGGGATCCCCTTCGGACTCGCTTCGATTCCGGCGGACTCCAGATCGAGGCTCTCGAACGTCGCCGTACGCCCCGCCGTATTGAAGACGAGGTCTACCTCGAAGTGCTGCTTCCGCCCGTCCGCATCCTCCGCGCTTACGCGAAAACCGGTGCCGATTCGCTCGATCGCTTTGGCCCGACAGTTGAGCACGAGTTTGATCCCGAGTTCGTCCGTGGTCACTTTGAGCAGGGAGTTGGCAAGATCGGTCTCGAACATGGGGAGGGGATCGTCGTCGTTGTTTAGGATGGTGACCTCCCTCCCGGCCCGGGCGGCGATGTGCGCGCTCTCCAGTCCGATGTAACCGCCGCCGACGAAGAGAACGCGCTCGGGGAGCTGGTCGAGCCGGTGGAAGTCGTCGCTGGTTAGCGCGTGCTCGTCGCCCGGGATGTCGAGTGGCGCGGGGTGCTGCCCGGTAGCGAGCACGATGTGCTTCGCCTCCACCGTGTGCTCCCCCACCTTGAGCGCCTTCGGCCCGGTAAAACAAGCGGTATCGGTGAAGGTGGTAATGCCCTCCTCCTCGAGGGCCCGGCGGGCGCGCGCGGGCTTACCGTCGATGAAGGAGTCTACGAACGCGTGCATCTCGGTCCAGTCGAGGTCCACCCGACCGTTTACCCCGTGACCGCGGAGTCGATCCACGTGGTCGACGGCCTCGACGGCGGTACCCATCACGCGTTTCGGGTCGCAACCGCGGAGGCCGCAGGTTCCGGAGTAGCCGCGGTTCTCGGTGATCCCGACGCGCAGTCCGCCGGCGTGGCAAGCGTTGGCGAGCGTTTGTCCGGCCGGACCGCCACCGACGATAAAAACATCAAACTCTTTGGGCATGCTGAGTACAAGGTCCGAGTCAGGTTTTGGTTGGACCCCGCCGCCACCTAGTAGGTGTGGCATTCGACACGCACCTTTGCGAAGACGCATGGAACTCTCCCTCGACTTAAGTAACTGGCAAACGTGGCTCGGGCTCAGCGCGGCAGCCGGCCTCCTGCTTTTCGCGCGCTACGCCCTGATCGCGGGCTTCGCGGAGTGGGTGTTCAAGCGGGGGGGAAGCGGGGGGCGTTTTGACGGAAGGCGACTCGAAATCGCCGGACGGGGTCGACGAAAAGACCAGACCCGACGCGAGTTGCGGTACGCGCTCGGGACCTCGGTAATCTTCGGCGTGAGTACCGCCGTGCTCCTCGGCGCCTGGCAGGGCGGCTACCTCCGCGTGTACCTCGACGTACGCGCCTACCCCCTTTGGTGGCTGCCGGTGAGCCTCGCGGCGGCCATGCCGCTCCACGAAACCTACTACTACTGGCTGCACCGCTGGATGCACCGCCCGCGCGTGTACCCGTGGCTGCACCGCGGGCACCACGACTCGGTGGAGACGAGCGCCTGGACCTCCTTCGCCTTCGACCCCGGTGAGGCGATCCTGCAGGCGGCCGTGATCCCGGTGATCCTGATGCTCGTGCCGATGCACGGCGCGGTGGTGGTATTCTGGCTGATGCTGATGACGCTCTCGGCCATCGTGAACCACCTGGGCGTGGAGCTCTACCCGCGCGGCAGCTACCGGCACTGGTTCGGGAAACAGTGGATCGGGGCCACGCACCACAGCCTGCACCACACGCGCTTCACCAAGAATTACGGGCTGTACTTTACCTTCTGGGACCGGTGGATGGGGACCGAGGCCGCCGAAACTCAGCGCGAGTTCGAGCGGGCGACCGAGCGTCGGGCCTGAGCTCCCGGGACTTACTCCCCCTTCGCGCGCAAATCCTCCCAGGCGCTCGCTACCTCGATGAGCGCCGGCTCGCTCCAGGCCTTACCGAAAAAGCTCATGCCCACGGGCAGCCCCTCGACGTCGCCCATCGGTACGGTGATATTGGGGTAGCCGGCCACGGCGGCCGGCGTGGAAGAACCGAGCGAAAAGTTGTCGCCGTTGATGCCGTCGATCTTCCAGGCCGGGCCGCCGGTGGGCGCGATGAGGGCGTCGAGGTTGAGCGAGTCCATCACGCGGTCGATGCCCTCGGCGCCTTCGATCCGACTCGCGTTTTCGCGGGCAGCTAAGTACGCCGAGTCGGTGAGCGGCCCTTTAGCGTTCGCCATCCGGAGCAGCTCGTGGTCGAAGTAGCGCATGTCGGCGGGGCTCGCGTCCACGGCCGCCACGATGGCGCCGAGGCTGTCGTAGGGGCGGGCGTCGGCGGGCAGGGACCGGAGGTAGGCGTTGACGCCGTCTTTGAATTCGTAGAGGAGGATATCGAAGCTCTGCGAGCCGAGGCCCGCGCGCTCGAGGGTGTCGATCTCGATGACGGTGGCGCCGGCGGCCTCCAAGCGGCGGACCGTCCGGCGCACGAGCGTATCCACCCGAAAGTGATTGCCGAGGGGCGCGGTGAAGAGACCGAGGCGTTTGCCCCGTAATGCCCCCGCCCCACGTAGCGAAGCGGTGTAGTCGCGATCGACGTACGCCGCGGCCGCGGCGGTGTAGTCGTCCCCGGCGTCAGTACCCTGCATGGCGTTGAGTCCGGCCGCCGCGTCCGCGACCGAGCGCGCCATCGGTCCGGGCGTATCCTGGCTCTCGGAGATCGGGATGATCCCCCGGCGCGAGAGCAGGCCGACGGTGGGCTTGATGCCCACGATGCCGTTGGCGTGCGCCGGGCACACGATGGAGCCGTTGGTCTCGGTCCCGACGGCCAGGGGGGCGTAGCCGAGCGCCACGGCCACCGCCGAGCCGGCCGAAGAGCCGCAGGGGCTGCGGGTGGTGTCGACCGCGTTGCGGGTTTGGCCGCCGACGCCCGACTGGCCCGAGGAGGAGAACGTGGAGTGGAAGTTGGCCCACTCGCTCAGGTTGGTTTTGCCGAGGACGACGGCACCCGCTTCGCGCAGGCGGCGCGCGACCTCGCTGTCGCGCCCCGCGTCGGCTTCCGCCAAAACCCGGGCCCCCGCCGTGGTCGGCTGACCGTCGGCGGTCTCGATGTTGTCTTTGAGCCAGACGGGGACGCCGAACAGGGCACCCTCGGTTTGGCCGAGCGCGAGGAGGCTGTCGAGCGCCTTCGCCTGCTGCTGCACACGCGGATTCACGCCGATCACGGCGTGGTAGTCGCCGTCTAGGTCCTGTTCGCGTTCGAGGTAGAAATCGACCACCTCGCCGACGGTAAAATCGCCGTTCGCGTAGCCGGCTCTGAGTTGTTCGATCGACATGTAGGCGTCAGGGCCCTCGAATCCGCTGCTGGTCTGGGCGCGTAGCCCGGGAGTTGTTTTCGCGAAAGCGGCGAGGAGGAGCAGGGCGGCGGCGGACACGGTTGACCTCATGGCGGCAAGTAAACCACCGGCGCCGGTAAATCGACCCAACAATGTGCCCGGTGCGGTGCGTTGCTTGAGGCCAAAGACGAATCAAGATGCCCAGCTCCACCCTGCACGTTCACTTCCAGCGCAACGACGACGGCACCGGCATGGCCTACGTCCCGAGCGAGAACGGCGGCAACGCCCAGCCCTTCGCGCGGATGACCTACCACCACCTCGACGCGAAGCGCATCAACGTCGACCACACCGAGGTGAAGCCCGACATGCAGGGCGAGGGCGTGGGTATGCTGCTGCTGCAAAACCTCGTGCAGTGGGCACGGGAGCACGACGTGGTGGTGGAGGCGACCTGCCCCTACGCGGTGGCGCAATTCGCGAAGCACCCGGAGCTGCAAGACGTGTACGAGCGGAGTGCGAACGCTTAGATCGCTCGGTCGCCAACGCGCATCTTCGCCGCATGGCGACTCCGATTCTCTTCATCGACCGCGACGGAACCCTGGTCCTCGAGCCGCCGGATCAGCAGCTCAACGCGGTGGACAAGCTCGTGTTTTACCCGGGGGTGTTTCGGCACCTCGGTCGGATCGCGCGCGAGACGCCCTACCGGTTGGTGATGGTGACCAACCAGGATGGTCTGGGCACGGACAGCTTCCCGGAGGGTGATTTTTGGCCGGTACAGGAGGTGATCGTGCGCGCGCTCGCGGGCGAAGGGATCGAGTTCGACGAGGTAATTATCGACCGAACTTTCGCGCGGGATAATGCGCCCACGCGCAAGCCGAATACCGGACTGCTGACCCACTACACGAACGGCGAATTCGATCTCGGCAACAGCTTCGTGATCGGCGATCGACTCACGGACATGGCGCTCGCGCGAAACCTCGGGGCGCGGGGGATCCTGATTGGCGCCAGCGGCCTGGGGAACGAAGAGGTGAGTGGGGAGCAGGCCGCCCTCGATGAGGTCATTTCGCTGAAGACGGACGATTGGTCGGACGTCCACGCGTTTTTGCGCAAGCGATCCCGGGGCGTGCGGCACGCGCGTAAGACGAAAGAGACGGACATCAGCGTGGAGCTCGACCTCGACGGCGAGGGGCGCGCGGACATTTCGACGGGACTGCACTTCTTCGACCACATGCTCGACCAGATCGCGCGGCACGGGGGCGTCGACCTCGCGATCAAGGCCGTGGGCGATCTCCACATCGACGAGCACCACACCATCGAGGATACCGGTCTGGCGCTCGGGGAGGCCTTCGCGCGAGGCCTAGGCGACAAGCGCGGACTGATGCGCTACGGCTTCGCGCTGCCGATGGACGACGCGGAGGCGCAGGTGAGCGTGGACTTCGGCGGGCGGCCCTGGCTGGTGTGGGACGTGCGGTTTGCCCGCGAGCGCGTGGGCGACGTGCCGACCGAGATGGTGAGTCACTTCTTCAAGAGCTTCTCGGATGCGGCGCGCTGCAACCTCAACGTGCGCTGCACGGGCGACAACGCGCACCACATGATCGAGTCGATCTTCAAGGCGTTCGCGCGGGCGGTACGCATGGCGTTGCGGGTGGACCTGGAGGACGAAGGTTTACCGACGACGAAGGGGATCGTCTAGCCGATCGACACGATGCGCATAGGCTTATTTCGAAAGGCGAACTCCTCCCCCACCCGACGGCCGAGTAGAGCGGCGCCGACGGGGCTTTCGGCGGAGACGACGTAGGCGTGGCCAGCGTCGGGGAGGCGAACCTTGCCGAGTCCGGTAGCGAGGAGGTAGGCCTCTCCGCCGACGAGCTCCACGCAGGAGCCCAGTCGAACCGTATCGCTCGGCGCGGCACGCTCGGCGACTTCGAGGGCGAGCAACTGCGTCCGGGCGTTCGCGAGCTGTGCGTCGAGCCGGTCGCGCTCCTGCTGGAGCATCTCTCGGCTGGTTTCGAATTTATCCCCGGCGCTGCTCTTGGTGTCGCCCGCGGAAGCGTCGTCGAGGGCGGCGAGCTGCTCGCGCAGGGTACACACGCTGGTGTCGAGCGCTTGGCGGGCGGCGGCGAGGAGTTGTTGTTTCACGGGCTAAAGCTGAGAACTTCTCTGGTTCGCGGCGTTCTTTCGGCAAACAACCTCCCCCGCACATGGCTCTCCGCGAATCGACGATGATGGAGCTCGGTACCAAGGCCCCCAATTTTACGCTCCCCGACGTGGTGAGCGGCAAGCACCTCAACCTGTACGAGACGGTGCGGGGGGACAAGGCCAAGGCCGTGCTCGTGCTGTTTATCTGCAACCACTGTCCCTACGTGATCCACGTGCAGAAAGAGCTGGTGGCCATCGCCGATCACTACCGGCTCAAGGGCCTGCACGTGTTCGCGATCTCGAGCAACGACGTGGAGAAGTACCCGGCGGACGCACCCGACCGGATGCGCGAGCACGCCGCCGACAACCGCTACTCCTTTCCTTATCTGTACGACGAGAGTCAGGACGTGGCGCGCGATTACGACGCGGCGTGCACGCCTGATCTCTACCTGTTCGATGGCGACTTGAGCTTGGCCTACCGCGGGCGGCTCGACGAGAGTCGGCCGGGCAGCGGGGTCCCGGTCACGGGTAAGGATTTGCGCTACGCCATCGACGCGGTGCTGGCGGGCGAGGATGCGCCAAAGCAGCAGTACCCGAGTGCGGGCTGCGGGATCAAGTGGAAGGCCTGAGCGGCTTCCGCTAAATCCGTTCGAGCGTGGTCCGCGTCTCGGCCACCACCACGTTGCCGGTGTGCGCGGTCGAAGCCGGTTCGAACAGTACGATCTCGACTTCCTCCCGGGCGATCGGTCGGTGGTCTACGCCGCGCGGGACGATGTAAAATTGACCAGCTTTTAAGGTCACCTCGCCCCCGTCGGCGAAGGCGAGCGTGAGCTCTCCGCGGTGAATTAAGAAAAGTTCGTCCTCACCGGCGTGGTGGTGCATCGGCAGCTCGCCCAAGCCCTTCGCGATACGCACCTGCTGACCGTTGAACTCCCCGATGACGCGCGGGTGCCAGTGGTCTTGGATGAGTGCGAACTTCTCGGAGAGGTCAGTGGGGAGTAACATAGCTACGAGAGGAGTGGGTTAGCGAGCTATCTCCCCAGCGTGTACCTCAACGCAACCCCACCGTAACCGGCTCCAAAAGCCGACCGGAGGGTATTACCGAGCAGTATGGTAGGACGCCAGTCCACGGTGACTTCGACGGGTAAGTCCTCAAACACATACTGTAGGCCGAGGTAGCCGGAGACGCCGAGGGAGGTACTGGCGTAGCGCTCTCCGTCCAAGTCCCGAAGGAAGTTGTTCCGGTAGTTCCAGAAGTGGATTGACGCTCCGGCCCCGGCGTACCAACGCAGGCCGTCGATCTCGTCGAGGTCGAGGTCGATGTGACGCTGCCAGGCTCCGGCCACACTCGTGCTACCGTAGCCACTGTAGGGGCTGAAGCCAAGGATTCCCTCTACCGCATCCGACTCGTTGAGGAAGTACTTGGCGCTAAAGGCGAACGGAAACCCCACCCGGGCGCCGACGGCCCACTGGAAGTCCTGCGCTTGCGCCGCCAACGGGAGGGAGAGCACCAGGGCGAGGGCGGCCAGCAAACTCGTGTAGCGTTGTTTCATAAGGGGTGCAAGCTAGGTGCTCGACCCAGAAACTCAATCCGCAATCTGTGGTAGGATCGTCTGTGCCCCCACGGCCAGCGCCACGCAAAGCAGGCAGCCTAGGGGATTGAGCCAGAGGTAGGTAAAGTCGATCAGCTCGTAGTAGTTCCCGAAGTAGATCGCCACCACCACCGCCTCGGCCACCAGCGCCGCGGCGAATACCGCGCGCCCGCCGATCTTCTTAAAGAAAAAGGCGACCACGAAGATGCCGAGGATGACGCCGTAAAAGACCGAGCCCACGATGTTGACGGCCTCGATGAGGTTGTCGAACAGGCTCGCGAAGGCGGCGAACGACAGCGCCACCGCCCCCCAGACCACCGTGAACCACTTGCTGGCGAGCAGGTAGTGGCGGTCGGTACCGTCGGTCTTGACGCGCCGCCGGTAAATATCCACGACGGTGGTCGTAGCCAACGCGTTGAGCTCGGAGGCCGAGGAGCTCATGGCCGCCGAAAAGATCACGGCGAGCAGGAGCCCGACGATCCCGACCGGGAGGTAGTTGAGCACGTAGGTGATGAAAACGTAGTCGAGATCGTTGGTCTCGAGATCGGGATCGACCCGCGCGAGGAGCTCGTCCACCTGGAGGCGGATGGCCTCCTGGTCGTCCTGCAGTCTGGCGACGGCCTCCACGAGTGGCGCTTCGCCGGTGCCGCCGCCGGTCCGGAGGTTTTGCGCGAGCGCGTCCACGGCCCGGGCCTTCTCGGCGTGCACGAGCTCGTAATCGGTTTTGGCGGAAGCCCACTCCTCGGCGTAGGCGCTGCGCTCGAGCAACTGCACGTTGGCGCGGTTGAAGTGCAGCGGCGGGCGTTCGAACTGGAAGAAGATGAACACGAGGATGCCGACGAAGAGCACGAGCACCTGCATGGGCACCTTGATGACGCCGTTGAAGAGGAGTCCGAGCCGACTCTCGGCCAGCGATTTGCCGGAGAGGTAGCGCTGGACCTGACTCTGGTCCGTACCGAAGTAGCTCACGAACAGAAAGGTCCCGGCGAGGAGTCCCGACCAGATGTTGTAGCGATCCGAGGGGTCGAAACGAAAATTGACGAGCTCCAATTTGCCCAGCTTCCCGGCCACGTTGAGTGCGTCCCCGAAGCCGAATCCCTGCGGGAATTGGTACACGATGAAGCCCGCGGCGAGGAACATCCCGCCGAGGATCACGATCATCTGCTGCTTCTGGGTCACGCTCACCGCCTTGGTCCCGCCGGCCACCGTGTACGCGATCACGATGCCGCCGGTGAGCAGGAGCGTGACCCCGAGGTTCCACCCGAGCACCGTGGAGAGGATGATGCTGGGCGCGTAGATGGTGATCCCGGCGGCCAGTCCGCGCTGCAGCAAAAAGAGTCCGGCGGTAAGCGTGCGCGTACGCAGGTCGAAACGCCCCTCGAGAAACTCGTAGGCGGTGTACACCTTGAGGCGGTAGTAGATCGGGAGCACGAACACGCTGAGCAGCACCATGGCCAGCGGCAGTCCGAAGTAAAACTGCGCGAAACCCATCCCGTCGGCGTAGGCCTGTCCGGGGGTGCTGAGAAAGGTGATCGCGGAGGCCTGCGTGGCCATGATCGACAACCCGATCGTCCACCAGCGCAGGTCGCGATCGCCGAGCAGGTAGCTCTCGGCGGTGTTGACGCCCCGAGTCTTGTACACGCCGTACCCGACGATGCCGAGGAGCGTGGCGGCCATCACGACCCAGTCGAGCGCCGCCATTAGGCGTAAGCCCTTGAGAAAAGTGCGAAGGCGATGAGCAGGAGGAGCTGGAAGCCGAGGACGATGACGTAGAGCGCGCTCCAGGTTTTGCCGACGGGCGGGGTGTCGTCGGTGACCTCGAGGTCGGCTTCGGCTTGGGTGAGCATAGGTAAACTTAGGGGCGCAAGGTGCGCTAGGATACGGAAGGAACGCTCGGGAAGGTCCGCGCCGATACTTTGCGCCCCGATGGATTCCTTCACCCAGATCGTGCTCGGCGCCGCCGTCGGGGAGTTAGCGGCCGGAAAGCAACTCGGCAACCGCGCCATGTGGTGGGGTGCGCTGGCCGGGACGATCCCGGATTTGGACGTGTCCTCCTCCCTGGTCGCCGACCCGATCACGGGCCTGGCCTTCCACCGCTGCGTTACCCATTCCTTGTTTTACGCGGCGCTCGCGAGTCCGCTGCTGGCGTGGATGGTGCAGGCGCTCTACCCGGCCTCCGGGGAGATCCCGGAGCGCTGGCCGGTGCGATACGGTATTCCGGCCACGCTCGCCGTCTACCTCGTCCTCGTGTTCGGCAGCTACGCCTCCCCCACCCCGCTGGCCGGCGTGTGGGTCTACTCGGCCCTCGTAGCCGCCCTGACGGTGGTCGTGCCCTGGCTGGTGTGGGGCTTTCGCCAAAACCGGTCGCGGCGGGCCACCCCGCACGCCGATTACCGACACTGGCTAATGCTCTTCGCGCTCGGGATCGGCACCCACCCGCTGCTGGATTGCTTCACGACCTACGGAACGCAGCTCCTCCAGCCCTTCGACGAGCTGCGCGTCGCCTGGAACACGATCTCGGTGGTGGATCCGGCCTACACGCTCCCCTTCTTGGTCTGTTTGCTGGCGGCGAGTCGGCTCGTGCGCGACACGAAGGCGCGCCGCGCTTGGACCTGGGCGGGCGTGCTGCTTAGCACCGGCTACCTGGCGTTTACCGGCTACCACCTGCTGCGGGTGCGCAATCAGGTGGCCGCCGACCTCGCCGCGGCCGACATCCCCTACGAGCGCTTCATCGCTACCCCCACCCTGTTCCAGAACGTCCTCTGGAGCGTGGCGATCGACCAGGGGGATACCCTGCGGCTCGGCAGACTCGGCTACCTCGACGAGCCGTTCCGCCTCGACACCGAGCGCCTGATGGCCTTCCCCCGCCGCCGGGAGTTGATCGACGACTTGCGCACCGAGCGCGCGGTGGGAGTGGCCACCTGGTTTAGCGACGGCTACTACACCGTGAGCCGGGCCGCCGGCGACACGCTCGAGCTGGTGGACCTGCGCTTCGGCCTACTGCCGGGCGAAGGCGCGAGTCCGCTCTTCGCCTTCCAGCTCTTCCCACCGGCGGCGCCGGGGGAAGAGTGGGGCTTCCGGCAGCGGCCGCTGCGCGAGGACCTCGACTACGGCCGGGTGTTCGGACAGCTGTGGAACCGGGTAAGGGGCGGCGAAGTGGATGCCGAGATACCGATGCGCGGGGGGGAGGAAGATTAGAAGCCGGTGTTGGCGATGGGTTGCTGGCCGGCGACCGGGAACTCGGCTTCGACGCTGTAGACGGCGTTACCGTCGTAGATGTAGAGGCGGCTGTTTTCGGGGTCTCCAATGATGTCGGGGGCGTAGTCGTAGTTCTCGACGCCGAGGAGATTCGGGATGCGCTGCACCTCCGCGCCCGTTGCCGCATCAAATAGGTGCGTGCCCGTCGAAGAAGTCGCGGCGAGTAGTCCCCCGTTCACGGCTTGGATTTGGATCAAGCCGTTTTGTCCGTTACCGCTGGACGACGACCACCGTCGTGCGCCGGTAGCTGCGTCGAACGCCACGATCTCGTTGTGGCTCGCGGCGTAGACGGTAGCGCTCGTCGCGTCGTAGGTCAATACGTTGAATACGGAAGCGTAGTCGTCACCAGATCCCGTCGTCGGATGGTCCTTTTCGCTCGACCACAGCTCCTCACCGTTTTCGACGTCGAACGCGGCGAGCCCTTCGGAGCGCGCAAGCACGATTGCACCGTTTGCGTACACGGGTTGGCCGAAACCGTACTGGACTTCATCGCTTTCCCTGCGCTCCCAGACGGGCTCCTCGGTACCGGCTCGGTAAACCGACAGGTAGGTACCCGTTTTCGCGGAAGACGCTTGGCTCCCGTCCGTAGTGTACCGAATCAACGTGGCGAAATAGGCCTCGTTCGATTTGCTCAGCGTCGGCGATGCGGCCTGGACGTGAGGCATCTGGTGACCTGCGTTATCCGGGAACTCGACGATCAGACCGGCGGAGCCGTCTGCGGGGTCGATCAAACTGACGGAGTAATCCCCCGGGCAGGGCGTGTTAACGGCCACGATACCTTCGGAGTTCCCGAATCCGTACCCCGGAGCTTCCGCAGTCCATTTTAACTCCCCCGCCTGGAGATCGAGGAGGGCTTGGAATCCGTTTACACTGATAACGATCGAGTTCCCAAGGCGAAGCGATTTGCCGCTACCCCAGGCCCAGGTCGAGTACGCGGATCCGACGTCTGTTTTACGGACACGGAGCACCTCGCCCTCGCGGTCGAGATACTTTAACGTCAGTTTACCGTTCGCCCAGTCCGTCTCACCGATCACGAGTGTTCCGTCGTCCAGGAGGTGCAGCCCCGTAGCGCTCACGTCCAAGGCTCCCGACGAACCGTAGTTAGCCCACAGGGTCGGGAGCGTGTCGTGGTCGGCGCTGTTTGCAGCCGAGTAGCCGTAGAAGAAGTCGGTAGTGCCGCCAAAGCCGTAGTCGGTCGTCAACGTTTCCTTTTGGCAGCCGACGAGGGCTAGTCCGGCGAGCAAGGGCACGATGGCTAAAGAGCGAGAAAGCGGGGTGGGAGACAGAGACATGGAGGGGAGGGAGTGAATGGGTGAAGTGTATATACGTTGCTGAATATCGAGCGAAAACTCGATAGTCAAACGATGTATTCCGAACTTTAACTTTCGTCCACCGCACTTGCGTTTCGAAACCCCAGGCGCGTTTCGTCATTGCTGATCGAATCGAAGGCGGTATCTACTTGTAACGGGTACGGGTACTAAATCGCTGCTTCCGTTCCCCGGTCGGCGTGGTCGGGGGAGGACGCACTCCGGCCCTACCCGCTAATCAATTGTACGTCCGGCCCATTTCCTCAGTGAGACCCATCCAACGCCACCCCATGCGCCTCGTCGCTTTCCCCCTCTGCCTACTTTTAGGCGCCCTTAGTACCGCCCGCCTGTCGGCACAGAGTACGGCTACGGACGAAGCCCCCTGGCGGATCTACGACACCCGTGCCGGCGAGGAGATCGCGCTCCCCGACCTCATCTCGTCGCTCGGGGTGGCCGACGTCATCTTCTTCGGGGAGATGCACGACGACAGTCTCGCGCACGTGCTCGAGGACACGATCTACGGCGCCCTCCTGCGGCGCTACGGCGACGTTGCCCTCAGTCTGGAGATGTTCGAGACGGACGTGCAGCCGGTTGTCGACGAGTACCTCGCGAGGCTCATCGCGCTCGATCTCCTCGTCGCCGATACCCGCGCCTGGGAGGATTACGTTACCGCCTACCACCCGATGGTCGAACGCGCTAAGGCGGCCAACCAGGCGGTGGTCGCCGCCAACGCCCCGCGCCGCTACGTGCGGGTCGTCGGGCAGCGCGGCGCGGAGGTCTACGCGCAGTTCCCCGAAACCGCCCGCGCGTTCTTGCCCGACCGGCCCTGGCGCCACGTGGATACCGCCTACCTCGCGCGTTTTAACGGACTAATGGGCGCGGTGCCCGGGCACGACGAACCCACCGGCGAGCGCGGTACCGACCCGGCGGATCTCAGTCCGATGTTCGCCGCCCAGATGCTCTGGGACGCCACCATGGCCGACAGCATCCACGAGCAGTGGCGCCGCGGCGGCCGCGGCCGCACCAAGGTGTTCCACGTCAACGGGAGCTTTCACTCGGACTACCGCCAGGGGACCGTGAGCCAGTTGGCCATGCTCCGCGGGCGGCGGGAGACGCGCGTGCTCACGAAAGTGATCGTCGACGATCTGACGCGAGTCGATTGGGGGGAGTACGCGGAGCTGGCGGATTACGTCATAGCGGGTAGCTCCGAGCCCTGAGCACGCGATCCCGGTGATCGCACCTTCCTCCACGGCAAAGTGCGCCCGCTGTTATCCAGCAAGCGCAGTCCGAGTTTTGCCGAAAGGCTAACCGTAGATCAGAAGCGGTACCCGAGCTGCGCGGCCACCACGTGTGGCGTACCAAACATCGTCTCCGCACCGAGGTAAACGTGGTTGCCGACGTAAGCCTTGAACCCGAAGGGGATCAGCGTTACTTGGGGACGCAGCCGGTCTTCGCCGAGACCGAGTTCGGTCCGCACCTCCGCGTCGGCGAAGTCCCCCGTCGTCGAGACCGTACGCCGTATCACCCCGAAGCGGAGACCGCTGTAAAACTCGAAGTTCTTGCCCAGTCCGTAGTGAAACAGCGTACGGCCACTGAAGAAGAAGCGGTTCACCTTGGCCGTCCCACGGAGGGTCTCCAACGCTCCGTCGAAGCCCGACTCCCGCAACAGCTCCTGTCGCTGAGCTTGGTGTCCGACCGCCGCGCCGATCGAGAAGATCCGGCCGACGCGGTAGTCGTAGGCCAGGGTCGTAGACGGCCCGGCCGGAGTGGTCGTTTTCTCGTAGTTGCTCACGTATCCGCTCACGCCATCTACGGACTGCGTTCTGATAGCCGAGTTCTCGATCGCGCGCCACCCGAAGCCTTCCTGTAGCGTGAGGGCGTGCGTGTGGGTTTGCCAGGCCCGCGTGGGTACGCCTTGCGCTTCGACGGCTTGTCCGAAAGCGAGGCCGGAGATGGAGAGGAGGAGGGCGGTGAAGAAGCTTTTCATGAGGTTTGCGTTTTGTGCCGCTCTAACTGATTGGCGAACCAAACGTACTCGGTCGCCCTACCCCCTGCTAGCGTCACGCAACGGTCTAACTCCATTTTAACTCTCCCCGTATCAAGGCGTTAAGCCGAAGCCAATTTAACAAAACGGTAGGTTAAAACCCTTAGCTAACGTCTGCCTTAACCTTGCTCCGCTTTCGCGAAAACCGGTCGGACAGCGCCAATTTTACCGCAAACCCCAGCCCCTATGTCTCGCCGCAATAAGCTCTGGCGCTTCGCCCAGCTCCAGACCTACGCCAACTACTACGAAGCCAAGGCGCCCCAGCACCACGAGGTCGTGGGCAAGGACGGCGCACCCATCGACCTGCGCGGCCGCTGGGCGCGCGACCACTTCCGCAACGACCGCCCCCTCACCCTCGAGCTCGCCTGCGGCCGCGGGGAGTACGCCCTCGCCCTCGCCCGCGCGCACCCCGGGCGCAACTTCGTCGGCGTCGACGTGAAGGGCGCCCGCATCTACCTCGGCGCCACCGAGGCCCGCGACGAGGAGTTGCCGAACGTGGCTTTCCTGCGCACCCGGATCGAGGACCTCGACCACTTCTTCGCCGTCGGGGAGGTCGCCGAGATCTGGATCACTTTCCCGGACCCGTTCCTCAAGGCCGGCTCCGAGAATCGCCGCCTCACCTCGCCGCGTTTTTGGGTCAACTACGCCCGCGTGTTGGCGCACGGCGGACTCCTCCACCTCAAAACCGACGACGATACCCTCTACGAGTACTCCCGCCATGCGGACGTACAGTCCGAATTCTTCGCCCTCACCGAGGACCACGCCGACGTGTACGCCGAGCCTACCCTACCCCACCCGGAGCTCGTGCACCAAACCCACTACGAGGGCAAGCACCTCAAGGCGGGTCGGACGATCAAGTGGCTGAGTTGGCGGCGGACGGAGGCCTTGCCGCCTTCGCCTTTTCGTTGGGGTGGGGAGGGGATTGCGGGAAGTGAGGAGGGTGCCGGGCGGGACAGGTAGACCTGTAAGTCCCAGCCCGCCGAACGAGCCTTACAACCTGGCATTATGCGTCAAAATACCTGAAGTTTTCCCGCGTCACACCTCTCAGACTCACTTCTACTCACCGAAGTACTTGTCCTCCAAATCCCCTGTGGTTTGGTCTACTACATAGCAAAGTGCAGATAAGCGATCCTTTCCCTCCTGTCGATAGAGCGCAAAGGCTCCCACTCGAATCACCAGGGCGTGGGCCAGATTAATCACCAGCGTCCGGGCGTAAGCGGGGTGACGTTCGTCTACAGGATCAGCTTCAAGCTCGAAGCCAGCGGCTATAAGCTCGTTTGCCTTAAAGCCAACTACGGTATAGTCGTGAGGAGCGGATCCAAGTGTTTCTGTTACTGAACTTAATCGGGCGACGTTCACAGAGTAGCCACGCTCGTACTTGCCGGCCTTCCCCGCGATGGGTTGGCCGGATGCGTCGAGTCTCCTCGGCCTGGCACTCGCCAAACCGAAGGCAGGCGCTAATGGTTTCCCGTCAGCCCAGTGCTCGGGATGCGCGGATTTAACCCGGCGGAACAGGATATCATCTCCGCGGATCTTCACGCCTTATTTTACCTCACGCTACACTCTTGTAAGGAGGGCGTGTACGTTTTTAGCGACGGAAGGCTCTATGGTCTGATACTGGGTAGGCTGTCCAACGCGCTCGATAGCGACCTGCCACTCTTCGTCGTCAATCTCTACTCTCACCAGGGCCCCTTCGAATTGGAAGCGGAGTTCAATGTTGTTGCCAGCCCCGGGGGTAGCACGCGTAACCGTGATCTTATGCTGATCGAGTGCAATCACAGCACCATATGCACACGTAACAACACTCTCATCCGGCGCTAGTGCCCCGTAAGAATCCCAGTCGTCCGGTAGTTCGCCGAACGATATAATTGTAGAAATAATTGCTTGGTTTGCAGGCGATGGCCAGTCGTCACGATCTAACGTCAGCGAATTGCTCTGCTCGTTTTGCGTCGTCCAGACACGGCTTTCTCTCGATTTCCAAGCTTTCTCAGCGGTGTAGCTCATGTGTTGGAAGGGTCTATGAACGCTCGTAATGTAGTATCTGAAAGTAACAATTTCAACGCCTGGTGGGTCTTTCGGTGCGCTCGGCGCAGCCAGTTGGTGACAATTTCACTATCGAAATCACTGCCTGATAGCTCAAAAGTGATGCCTTGTTCCCATTCAACGACCTGCCGGTCAGGAGCGTTGCTCGCATCACTAATCGTCAGCGTGTAGACACCGATATCGTCGGCCAGTTGATAGGTACGAGATAGCTCCTGTCTGAAGAGGGTCGCGGCGTCGAGCTCACGAAGGGGCGATTCCACACCGTAGTTGAGTGTGTCGGAAATGAAGGAGCTTGCGATTGTAGTGCCAGGTGATCGCCCGTTAAATCTGTCCCACTCATTAAGGTCTATTCGGTTATGCTGAAAGAAATTGAGTTGTCTCGGTTGAAGAACGGCATCTCGGTCGGCCAAATCTGTATAAGCCTGCTGGAGCCGCTCTATTTGAGTGCTGACGAGCTCTGCGAACGCTTCGAATTCGTACGATTCCCCTAGTTCTCTAACGATGAACACTCCCGAACCAAGCTCAAGCTGAGGATAATCGCCTTCACTGGGGAGTAGCCGGTAAAAAGGCTCGAAGTTGAGTGTGATCGGAATGGCAAACCCGGGCGGTAAGCGTCTTTCGAAACGGGGGTACTCCTCAATGCTAATCTTGCGCAACTTGTACACTGCCTCTTCGAGTCCGACATCGAACTTGAATTGTTGTGCTACGTTCGCGAGAGCCCACTTTACCGTGAATACCGCCTCCGTCAGGGGTGGATTGCCTAGCTTGTCGTTTAGGTGGTCCATACCGCACGGGCTAAGTAAGCTCTATAACGCGCAAGCGTGCGTATTGTCTACTCGGCTTGGTGACGAGAATGAAGTAAAGCTCGTACTAGGGCTGAAGTGCGCACAAGAGTAAGAATTTACTGAGGGAAAAGCGTAGAATACTCACGAAACGCGCCCCAACCGAACGAGGCTACCTACCGCTTAACGAACCTCGAGGTCACCCCCGACTCCGTCTCCCGGAGGAAATACATCCCGTTCGGCAAATCGGCGACGAGCACGGGCTCACTCAACTCCTGCCCGCCGTAGCTCCGAAGCTCTTCCCCGAGCGCCGAATACAGCACGTAGCGCTTGCCGGCAACCGCACCCGCAACGCGCAGGGTGTGGGAAGTCGGATTCGGGAACAAGGCGAGGGGGCCGGCAAGCTCGGAGGACCGCCCGTTCGTTTCACCCGTTGGACTCAGCTGAGCCGCAGGTACGACCTCTCGGCCTTGTTGCCCACTCGACCACTCCAGTTTAGCGTAAGCGTCCCCCCAGTGCTCGAAGTACTCCATCCGGATGGCGTACTTCCGACCGGCTTCCAGGCGAATCGAACCGGCGTATTCGATATCCCAATCGTCTACCCACGCATCGACGACCAACTCCCCGTCGATCCACAGGCGGCGACCGTTATCGGTGTTTAGGTAAAAGGTATAGTCCTCGGAGTAGCGCGGGGTGATGGTCCCGGTCCAGCGCACGGAAAACCGTTCGTCGCTCACGCGACCGTCCGGAGAGCTGTTCCCCCAGTCGAAGTCAACGGCCCGGTCCACTCGAGAGAGTACGGGGGTCTCGAAGTTCATGCCGTCGAAGTATTCACCCAGGAGTCCATTGGTAGCGTCGTCGTTGCCATCATCGTCGTCGCCACTACCGATGCGTTTTGCGGGCACGCCTTCGTTGGTGAGTTTCACGGGGCGGATGTCGCCGTTGGGTTCGAAGTACATGTGCTCGATACACACCTGTCGGTCGTTCGCGCCCGTTTTGTCGAGCGGTCGCCGGTGGTACAGGATGTAGTACTCGTCCTCACCGGGCTGCTGGATCACCGAGTGGTGGCCGGCCCCCTTCGCGATGCTCGCGTCCTCCCGCAGGATCGTCCCCTTCCGCTCGAACGGGCCGAGGGGATTGTCCGAAATCGCGTAGGCCACCCGGTAGTTCGATGCGCCCCAGAAGCCTTCGGACCACATGAAGTAGTACTTCCCGTCGCGCACGAACATGAACGATCCCTCCACGTAACCGGCGGGCGTGATCTCTTTGTAGAGTTCTCCATCGGCAAAGGGAAGGATGCCGTTGAATTCGTCGTTGAGGCGGACGATGTTACAGTGGCCGTGGCCGCCGTAGATGAGGTAGTACTGTCCGTCGGTGTCTTTGAAAACGTACTGGTCGATGGGCTGGGCGCCATTGTGGAAGGCGTCGATGAGCGGCTCGCCGATGTGGTCGACGAACGGCCCCTCCGGGCGATCGCTCACCGCGACCCCGATACCACCGGTCTGATTGTTATTTTGGATGTCGTTAGCGCCGAAAAAGAGGTAATAGCGCTCATCCTTTTTCTCGATCGAGGGCGCCCACATCGCGTAGTCCGCCCAGGACACGTCAGCCCCATCTATGACCCGCTCGTGTTTGGTCCAATTGACCAAGTCCTTAGACGAAAAGGCGTCCATGAAGGTCTGATCGAAGTAACCGGCGGAGTAGGTGGGGTAGATCCAGTAGGTATCGCCGAAGATTTCTCCTTCCGGGTCGGCGTACCACCCGGGGAAGAGGGGGTTACCGGAGGACTGAGCGGCAAGGTGTGTCGGTACGTAAACCAAGAGCAGCAGGACGCAGATCATCCTGCATACGCGCATAGGTGCAAGAATTAACATAGCAATAAATGATGAGCTTAAGATAGCGGGTGGCGTGAAACACACGTAATGTAGAAGTCCGTCGAAGTTTTCCGCGCACGGTTATCACTATATGTACCACCAATTGATTGAATTCCCGTTGCGTCCAATTATCGATAAGCATCCTTGCGATCCACGACCCCCAAAATCTCAACTACGAGGATCTGGCTTTATATGGTATAAATCACCCTGTAATTACCAGAGCGTATACGCTAGGGATTTCGATACCCCTTTAATTTCTTGCAGCCTGGCGGACGAGGGTCTTGACTCAAGCTTAGGATTGCTTCAGTAATTCGTGCTACTTCCGGCCGTGGGAGCTTTTTTGAGTTCTTTTAGCGCAGACCTTTTGAAGCGGACCGTATGGTTACTCATCGAATTTATTCGCTTCCCGAAGCTCGGCGAGTGCCTCCTCGAGCGAAACAGACTCCTCGTTTTTTCGGGATTTGGCTACCAGCCCGTCGATCAGGTCTTGCAGTTGCTCACCACCATACTTATCGAGGTCGATCTGGACGAAGCGCCGCTTGTTTTTATCGTCAGTTAAATACAGAATTCCTTCCACGGAGCGAGCGATTAATATGTAGTAATAGTAACGCTATGCGAGCCAATCACCCCTACCGCACTCCTACAAAGATCTCGACTTCGGCCGCCTCGGGGTTTCGCGCAGCAGCGCCGTAAACTTCGTAATCCGCTACGTACGCCCTGTCCAGCTCAGCGGCCCAGATATGGTTCCAGGCCCGAAACACAGCCCCTTCGTTGAGATTGCCGCGCGCAACGTGTTTTGCGTAAGCGCCCTCCGCCAGGGTCACGGCCTGCAGGCCAGCGGGAAGTTCGTGCACCGCCGACACGGCCAGGCCGAGCACGCAGGTGTAGGGAGCCGTGTGGTCGCCCGTGTAGTCGGTGTAGATGCAGTACACCTCCTGACCGGAGGCGTGAGGTATTTGCGAAGCGATGTCTTCGGCGGTGAACCGCTGCCACAGCGCGGGGATGTCGCGGGCGGAATCGCCGTTTTGGTTGGAAGTGCGTACGGCGATGCCGACGATTCGGAGACGAGGTCGTTGGACGGTTTGCATGAGTTGCTTGGTTTGCTGGTGCAAAGCAGACTCGGCCGATTGACAAGGGGCTGTCAGGGGTGCGGGCGCAGTCGGACTATTTCCCAAAAAATAGCTGACGAGTTCGAAGTCCCGCGCACCGTAGCGCTGCGCGGTGGCAACCAGATCGCGTATCCGATCCAGCCGAAACTCGCGCTCCGCCAGCCGGAAGCGACAAAACCCGATCAGCACCCAGTTGGTCTTGGACTGATAGATAGCCAGTGGCTCGACCTCCCGCACGGTCACTTCGCCCTTCCCCAGCGAGTGGTAGGTGAAACGCAGTACGCGTCGCTCCCGAATCGCGGAGTGCACCACCGAGGCGTAGCGGCTCGAGCGTGCGCCGGACAGGTTGTGCAGCACCGCAATCCGATCGCGAAGTTCCCGGGCCGGTACCCGTTCTTGCCACGGCAGTACGGTGTGAATTTTCTCCATCGCGGAGGCGTGCGCACGGACCAGGCTCTCGTCACTGTCGCGGGCCATGAGCTTCTCGGCGGTCAGGAGAGCCGCCGTTTCGGTGGCGGTCAGGCCGGGGGGCCGGAGCACGAAATCCGTGGCCAGCGAGTAGCCCCGCCCCGCTTCCACGCGTACGGGGATGCCCGCTTCGCGCAGTTGCTGCATGTCTCGGTACACCGTCCGTAGGCTTACGCCAAAACGCTCCGCGACCACCGCCGCCGTGAGGAGGCTCCGGCCCTGGAGCATCGTCGCGACGGTGAGTAGGCGGGTGAGGCGGGTCATGGGTTTGGGGGCGGCGCTTGGGGGTGTTGGCTAAAATACAGTGCACAGTATCTAGCAGTCTCCTACCCTAAGTTACGCGTCGAGTTCCAGCACCCTCACCCAGTGAGTGGATACGAGGCAGAAGAAAAGAGGAAGGCTTTCGCCAAAACTCGGGGCAGCAACCTAGCCACGCGCTACGTCGACGATCCGGAGGTAGGCGTCGAAGGCCCGCGCGAAAGCGATCCGCTGTGGGATCGGGGCGAAGGACATCCGGCTTACGAACCGATTATACTCCTCTTCGTAGCGCCCGTCCTCGGTGAAAAGGCGGATCGCATGGCGCAACAAGTTGTCTGGCTCCACGGATAGATCGGAGTAACGTGGGCGATCCTTCTCCATAACTTCCTTAACGAGATCCTTGAACTCGTCTGGGGATGCAAGGATTAGTGGTTCCAAGGCGGCGAGATCGTGTACGTGACGGACGAGGTTGCGGTCCTCTTCTTTCAGGTCGCCCTTCTCGCGGCGGACTACACGCCAGGCGAGCCCAACTAGCTTATTCGCTGCGATCACAATCGGCTCAAGGGCTTCAAATTGGACTTCCCCGGGTTGAGACAGTGTCTCGTTTACGAGTGAGCGGACATCCAGCATTGTTGTAGCAGGTGAGCCTTCCGTGTATCGCATCTCCAACCTGATGTGGGGACGCAATTGGCTGCCCCCGAGAGAGACGTCACACACGGTTGGATAATAAATCTCTACGAGTTGTTGGAACCCAGCGTCGAAAGACCTGCTCATCTTCACGGTATATCCCGGAAGTTCCGTCATGATAGCGGTGACGAGCGCCTTACGACTTTCGCTACGCACGGTCCGAGAGGGCAGTTTGCCTTGCGGAGGGACGATCAGGAAGTCAGCGTCTTCCGAGAATCGAGCGATCAGGCCACGCTTACTGAGACTCGTGCCGCCAGTAAATACGAATCGGGCCTCTTGTGTCGCCGCAAACCGTGCCAGGGTGCGAAACACCTGCACGAGGTGCCAGTCCTTCTCGAAGGATACTAAATCGACGTTGTCTTCCCTTACCCGAAGTAGCTGCTCGAAAGACGTCCGCGAAGGCTCAAACGCACTCATACTCCACGGTGCGCTGTCTGAACTGCAACCGACCCTCAATCGGCTGGCTAACACCAACGTAGCACCCGTTGGGGACTTGCGTGGAACCAGCATTGTACTCGGCCTGAGCGCTCGACAGTCGGATTTCCGCCCCACGTCGTACAGCATATTCACGGGCGAGGTCCTGGAGGGAGCACCGCAGTATCACCTTATTGAAAAGGTCGGACCATTCCACGAAAGCGTAGGCGTCGTCCCGGAGCTGCGCGAGTCGACCGTCGGTAACGAGGCGATTTAATGCCGTACCCACCGCCTCGTCGGAGCCGCACGACGCAAAGTCCTCGCGCAGGAGAAGGCAGGCGGTATCCTCCTGGTCGTCAACCAGGTGCGCCACGCGCGCATAGGTATTTGAATGGAGTGGCATCATGATGCTATTGGTAACGTCTTGCGCAATGTACGGGTTACCCAGGCAAAAAGCGCGCCTTGGGTGGAGGGCTTACTGCCCGCAGCCCAGCGCAGTGGATCCATCCAACAGCAATTCCGGACGCTCGCGGAGGCCGTAAGGCTTCCGCCAAAACCGGTGGAGCGGGTCTTTACGCGGTTGGCGGGCTATACGGAGGCCGTGGAGGCGTTGGTGGAGCGGTCGTTCTTGCCAGAGCGGGGGCGGCGGCAGTACGTGCAGCGGTACCGGCGGCGGGTAGGGCGGCTGTTGAAGTAAGGCGGGTGTCCTCTCACTCTCGATTGCTCGAGAGGGGGGGGATGGCGTATACGGGTTCCGTTGGTGTGCCGAATTCATCCGCCTCGGGCGGGCTCTGGGCTACGGAGGGGGAACCGAAGTACAGCCCTGGACCTGTTTAAACTCGAGCAAATGGATGTCGAAGCTGCTTTACCACGTCAGGCTCGCTGATGGCTAGATATCCAAGAATACGAGCGCCAAGCCTGGAAAACGGTCGACTAGCGAGCGAGTTAGTGCGGAATGTTCCTGTAGTGCTCATAAACATGTTTCCTGATCGGGAACTATTGGCGTATATTTGCTCCCGGTGGGAGCTTACTCTTAGCGTTCTCCATTATTAGAAGTAGCCACAGTAGGCCCGACGAAATTTAAATTTGTGATGTGCAGTCTAAATTTGCAATCGATTACTACCCAGCAGTATCCAGCCTAATTCTTTCCCTTGACGAAACCTGCCGTCGGGGGATCTACCACGTCATCGATGTCAGCAACCGCCTGGATGTCAGGGATCCAAAGTTGCTCAAGAAGCTAAGGGGGACTGACCTTTGGGAGTACCGCAAACGCTGCGCCGCCGGGCTCATTCGCATTTTAGCCTTTATCGATAACACTGGAGACGACTAGGCGAGGATGGTCTGCTGTTCCGCGTTCGTAAAGAAGTCAGCGAAAACGCCCAAGAGCGAGATCGACCGGGCAGAACGCCTTCGGTCTGAATACTTTAAACCATGAGCCATGCCCCGACCCACGAACCTTGTGTCCCACGATCAGCTACTCGACAACGAGTTTGGCGGGCGGGGTACGCCTGAGCGTGAAGCGTACCATGCCGAAGTCGAACTCGCCGTACTTGGCTACAAGATCCGTGACGCTCGCGAAGCAAAGGGCCTAACCCAAGCGGGCCTTGGCGAGCTTATTGGCGTCGGCCGCGCGCAGATCAGTAAGCTGGAGAATAGCGTCAAGGACACCAGGCTCTCGACGATCGACCGCGTCTTCAAGGCCTTGGGGATGCGGACCGTAGTCCGCATCGAGGAGGTAGGCGGGTAGTAGCCCCTTCCCTACCCGCCCCCCAACTGCGCCTCCACGTTCCGAAACGCCTCCAGCGCCGCCTCCAACTCCTCGATAATCTCCGCGGCGATGACCTCGGGTGGGGGTAGGTTGTCGAGGTCGGTCAGTGACTTGTCCCGCAACCAGAAGAGATCTAGGTTGACCTTATCCCGCGCGATCAACTCCGCGTACGAATACGCTCGCCACCGTCCATCGGGATTCCTCTCCTCATCGTACAGCGAGGACGCCTTCTCCCGCAGCGCGTAGCTCTCCACGAACTCATCCAGGTGCGCCCGCGTCATCGGCATCCGCTTGAGGGTGTGGTGGACGTTGGTGCGGTAGTCGTAGAAGCAGACTTCCTTGGTCCAGGGCTCCGTGCGACCGGGTCGGTTGTCGAAGAACAGCACGTTAGCCTTCACGCCATTAGCGTAGAAGATGCCCGTGGGGAGCCGCAGGATGGTGTGCAGACTCGTCGTCTGCATCAGCTGTCGGCGGACGGTCTCGCCGGCGCCCCCTTCGAAGAGGACGTTGTCGGGGAGGACCACGGCCGCCTGCCCGTCCACCTTGAGGCAGCTACGGATGTGCTGGAGGAAGTTGAGCTGCTTGTTGGAGGTGGACGTCCAGAAGTCCTGGCGCTCGTAGCTGAGGTCGTCGCGGACGGCCTCGCCGGCCTCGTTCGTGAACGTCATCGAGGACTTCTTCCCGAAGGGGGGATTGGCCAGCACGTAGTCGTAGCGCGCGCTCGGCTCGGCGATGAGGGCGTCCGAGCCGCTCACGGGACTCTCGCCGTCTATTTCTCCTATACCGTGTAAGTACATATTCATCAGGCACATCCGCCGCGTGGCCGGGACGATCTCGTTGCCGCTAAACGTCCCCTCCTTTAGGCCGCGCTTCTGCTCGCGGCTCAGGGCGTGCTGCTTGACGAGGTGATCGTAGGCGGCTAGGAAGAAGCCGCCCGTCCCGCAGCTCGGGTCGTGAATGGTTTTGCCGGGTTCGGGACGCACGCAGTCCACCATGGCCTGGATGAGGGCGCGGGGCGTGAAGTACTGGCCGGCGCCGCTCTTGACGTCCTCGGCGTTCTTGTTGAGCAGGCCCTCGTAGATGTCGCCCTTGACGTCACTCCCGAGCATCGTCCACTGCTGCTCGTCGATGAGGTTGACGAGGAGCGCGAGCTTGGCGGGGTCCTGGATCTGGTTTTGGGACTTGACGAAGATCTGCCCGAGGAGCCCCGGCTCGCTCGACAGACTGCGCAGCGCCTGGATGTAGAAGACCTCCAGTTCGGCGCCGCGCTTGCCACACAGCGTCGGCCAGTCGCAGCGCTCGGCCCCGGGGATGGCCTTGCCCTCGGCATTCTTGAGCGTGGGCAGCGGGAGACTCCGATTGTAAGGCGGCTGCTCTTACTCCCAGGCGGGGCCCCTGCACCCCATTTGGTCGTTCGCCATCTTGAGGAAGAGTAGGAAGGTGATCTGCTCTAGGTAGTCCCCGTACGAGACGCCGTCGTCGCGGAGGACGGTGGCGAAGTTCCAGACTTTTTGCGTGAGGTGGTTGGTGGACATGGGGGGAAGGTAGGCGGGGGGGCTTTCGCCAAAACCTACGGGACGCAGCGCGGGCTAGGCGCGGGCGATGTCGACGATGCGGCGGTAGGCGGCGAAGGCGTCGGCGGCGGGGAGGCGCTTCGAGATCGGCGCGAACGACATCCGCGTCACGAAGCGATTGTACTCCTGCTCGTAGCGCGCGTCCTCCGTGATGAGTTGCTTGGCCTTTAGCAAGAGATCCTCAGGAACGATGTTGAGTTCTGCGTAGCGGGGGCGGTCGCTTTGTATGACCTCCGCCACGAGCGCGCTGAAGCGTTCTCGCGAATCTTGTATGATCTGCTCGAGCGCAGCGAGGTCGTGCAGATGGCGAACGAGGTTGCGGTCTTCCTCCTTCGCGTCCCCACTACCGCGGCGCATGACGCGCCAGGCGAGCCCCACGAGCTTGTTGGCGGCAATGACGAGCGGGGACAGTGTTTCTAATGCTACCTCGGCGGGCAAGGAAAGGGTCTCGTTGACCAGCGAGCGCACCGGAAGGAGAGTAGCGTCGACATCGCCCTCGACGTAGCGCATCTCGAGCCGGATGTGCGGACGCAGATCACTCTCATCGCGCGACGTCGTGCAGACGGTAGGGTAGAGGAGTTCCAGGAGCTGCTGATGCCCCCCGTCAAAAGATCGGCTAAGCTTCGTTTCGAAGGCGGGCAGTTCCTGTTCGACGTAGGAGACGAGTGCTTTGCGGGCCTTGCTACTCGCTCCCCGACCGGGCATCTGCCCCGTAGGCACGACGACTAAGAAGTCCGCGTCTTCGGAGAACCGCGAAATCACCCCACGCTTACTTAGGCTCGTGCCTCCCGTGAAGACGAAGCGCGTGTCGTTGTCGCCAGCGAACCGCGTAAGCGCGCCGAAGACACGGACGAGGTGCCAGTCCTTCTCGAAGGAGATGAGGTCGACGTTGTCGTCCCTTTCTCGTAGGAGAGACTCGAACGACGCTTTGGTAGGCTCAAACGCACTCATACTCGACGGTTCGCTGCCCGTATTGCAGGCGACCCTCAATCGCTTGGCTCACGCCTATGTAGCAGCCGTTGGGCACTTGTGTCGACCCTGCATTGTACTCTGCCTGAGCGCTCGACAGCCTGATTTCCACGCCTCGCCGTCTAGCGTACTCCCGCGCTAGATCCTGGAGCGTACGGCGAAGGATTAGCTTGTTGGAGCGTTTGGACCGCTCCACGTAGGCAAAGGCATCATCGCGGAGTTGAGCGAGGCGGTTGTCGGCCACGAGTTGTGTGAGTGCCGAAGCAACCGCGGGGGCGGGCCCACAGGAGACGAAGTCTTCGCGCAGGAGGAGCGGTGCAGTATCCTCCTGATCGTCAACTAGTTGCGCCAAGCGCTTGTAGGTGTCGGAGGGGAGTGACATGCTGATGCCGTTTGTAACGCCAAGAGCAAGGTAGGGGTTGGGGAGGTGGCGTACCCGGCACGTCGCCTACACTTGCTCGTCGAAGAATTCCAGGCTCAGGAGACTCGTGATTGTCTAAAAGAGGGAGTCCTCCAGTTCGGCGCCGCGCTTGCTGCACAGTGCTTGGCCCTTAATACGACCATTCAGCGATGTACAATCCCACCGTGGTGATTTGGGGAGGCGGGCATACGACTAGTGGCTTTACGGTCTTCCCCGATTAACTGATAGCATATCTCTAGAAATGAAGTATATGTATTTCCCCATATGACTTTGCTAAAGCCGCTAATTCTGGGCCAGCAATGGATACGGCTAAATGGCAGCGCAGGATGCGCAACTGAAACCAAATCCTCCCAAACTCACGACACCATACGACGAGCGCTTCAAACTCGCAGGAGAATCATCGGGCACGTTACGCAGCGCCTTTCGGGGTATCCGCAGCGTTGGCACATCGTAAGGATTGTGACTCATAGTCCGTTGCAGGTGCGCGGACCATGAGTCACATTTGGTGCAGAAATATGGCTTACAGCGAAGCAGAACGAGATATACTAAGGGCGTTTGGCAGTCGGCTTGCAAAGCGGCGCAAAAGCGCAGGACTAAGTCAGATGCAACTTGCGCATCTTGCTAGCCTAGACAGAACTTATATCGCTTCAATCGAGGCTGGTCGACGGAACGTAGCTCTCCTAAACATTCTTAAGCTAGCTGATGCGCTTCATATCGAACCAGATCAACTGTTGCAATGAGTAAGCAGCCAGTCATGAACCCTTTGTGGGGCACGCCACCCGCAAGTTTAGATCTAATATCTAAATCACCTCAAATAGTAGAGAGGTTATCCCCTCTTGTCGGCTCAGCATTTAATGACAAGGTCGCAAATCGAACCAAAGGCTCAAATTTGCGCAAGCTCATCGCTAGCCAGCTAGAGGAGTTCCCACTACCGCGGGCAGCAGATGAATACACAGTAGTTGTCGATAAGGGTAAAGGTGTTCCTAAGCTACTTAGGGAGCTAATTGATACTTACATTCACACTGGAGCTAGGTCTTACAATCTACAGGTTTGGAATCGTATACCTGATTCCGACGAGCCTATAGTAATATACGAGGATGGGACAAGTCTTGCGAACAGTGACGTTAGATATATAGTTGTTCGAGTGGTCGATGGTTCCATTCGTTCAATTGTCGTACTGTCTCCTATTTATATTACCACTCATTTTGGACCGTTCGGTCGCCCTACTATAAAGCATCAGCTCATCATAACTAGTACGCAAAGGAAGCGTATACTTTCACTCCCGAATAGTTCCCTTGTATTGCCCGATACTATTAGTTCTCAGCCGTTGCTTAGCAATGTAGACACTAACGACCAAAGAAAGCAGTTCAACCGCTTTCCCGGCCCAGACGATAAAATACTTCCGGTAGAAATGATAGCTAAACTAGTCGATCCGCTGATTGGAATGGCAATCGCGGTTGGGAAACCTAAGATGCGAGGCCAACTTTTAGAGCGGACTATCCTGCACATGCTTGGGTATAGTGTGGGGGAGTCGGACTCTCTGGAAGGTCAGTATCCAGACATCCGAAATCAGCTTCTGGAGATTAAGATTCAAGACTCACCTACAGTTGATCTAGGACGGTATACCCCTGAAAGAGAAATAGTAGTTATTCCAGAGTTCGAATTGACAACTTTTGATATTCGCTATCTCATCGTTCTTATGAATAGCGGTACTGGTTTCGTGGAAGGGGTATTAATATGTCCTGGCGTACGTTTGGGAGATTACTTCTCATACGTCATTGGCGTAAATGGTAAATCACAGCGGTCTATACCTAAGTCATTCTTTGATAAGATTGAGGGTACGTGTTCGCACAATCCTACTATTAGCTATGAATGAGTGCGAACGCCTTCTTGACCGTTTGGTCCAAAAGCTTCAGGTTCAATGATATGTCTACTCTATTTTTGGACTGGTCATTAATAATTCGTACTAAGTCAATAATTTCTGCGGACTCGGTGGAGTGGGGATCAGGTATAGGGTAATTCTCTACATATTGCGAAAAATACCTGCGGCGTCCGGCGTAGAGTCGATTATTGAACTGAAGATCGTGGTATGTTGCCAGAATTGTACTATTAGCGATTCCTTGAAATAAGAGCAGAAGTTTTGGATCGTCAACATCATCAGCAGATATCCAATAGCAGTTTCCATTTACCGTCGCTCCGCTTTCATCATAATAGAACCGAGGACCTTGACTGATGTCCGGAAACACGAGCTTCGGTTTTGGCCACAAACGAGGCTGTTGTGGTACCCAAATCTCAAACCAATTCCGGTTCGCTTTAATCACATACTTCCGACCCTTTAGTTGAGACTCATGCTGGAGTAGATAATTCTTAGCTTTTGGAAATTGCTCTAGATCAATCGCAACTTTCCTCTTACCTGATTGGGTATGCGTGTATAGTACTCGTAGTTCTGATTTGAAAGGTGCCTGCCAAGCCCCTATGTCTTTTTGCGAAATCAATGTTCGGATTAGTTCTGGTTCCGGACACTGTTCTGCGGGTAAAGTTTCCCAGTCGTCGCGAATAAATACGTTGTCAGCCGTTGTTTTGATTCCAACTCTCACTTTGGCGAAGTCCTTAATACGATACGGCGCCCGCTCAATTTGATCAGTCCATATCTTTTCGTGAGGAGTGAGAAAGCTCCAGTTACTGGTACTAGGCTTTATAATTATGTTTCCAACCGTCTGATCAAATGCAACGTGATTATAGGTATACGTGCCAGATTTATCATGCCTAATAATTTCGTATATCGAATCATATTTGCTATTGTTATGTGCTTGTTTGTTTTCGCTTTCATAAATTTTGAGAAATTTTGGAGTTTGTATCTCGCTATTACTCGCAATAGCTCGTTTTTTACCTATAACTATGGCAGGTAAAACAGCAGCCTTTTGAAATAGCTTGGTGTCCCCTAGGTCTATAACTTTTGATAAAAAATAGTGGTTTGACAAAAACGTCCGCACACTTTCGCCGCCTTTTGTGAACATAAACCGATTTGAAGTAATGATACCTATCGTGCCGCCGGTCTTTAGAGATTTTGTCATCTCTATGATAAATGGGTAGTACAAGTCCACACGCCCTTTCAAGCGGTACTTTTCAGCTAAGTATTGCGCTTTTTCACTTCCTAGCGTTTGAGTTCTAACATAAGGAGGGTTCGCGATAATTAAATCGAATGTCATGTCTGGAGTGTCGGACAGGAAGTCTACTTGTGATAGACGCGCTCGGGGCAGGCGGTCTAAAACCTTGTTCACGTAGTCTAAGTTTACGTCATACCCATATAACTCATACTGAACGCCCCGTAGATCCAGCTTGGCTCCGATAGCAACTAAAAGTTCTCCAGTTCCACAAGCTGGGTCTAACACCTTAATAATCCCTGTTTCAATGGTGCTTCCAAGCGTGGTTATTAGCTCGTCGGCCAAATATTCAGCTAGAGCTCTGGGGGTAAACGTAGCTCCGTCTTTCTTGATCTGATCAGCTACCACTTGCTAAGGTTTTTGTTACTCATAGTCCGCAACATACCACCGTTTGTTCGGATAAACAAGCAGCCACCACATCTGGTCCTCACTGTATTTCACCACACCCGCCTGCCGGCCCATCACCCAGGTCTGAAAACGGCGGTCCACGGTTTTGCCGAAAGGCGTCAAGGCCTCATCCACGCCGCAGACGTGGCGCACGAGACTCAATAGCGCGATGTGCGTGTGTTCTGGTGGACCACCTTCTACCGCCCCCAGCGCCTCGTAGGCCTCCCAAACGCGCCGCGGCGTGAGCGTCGGCCGGTCGGCGCGCAGCTTATTAGCTAGCTCCTTAATCATCGCCAGCGTGAGGTCGCGCCGCTGGTAGGGCTCGCCAAACAGGATGGTGAGCGCGTCGATCTCGTCGCGGTGGGCGGCGATGTAGTCGGTGAAGTCTTTGACTGCGGCTTGATTACGATCGTCGGCGTCCGTTTGCCAGCCGGCCTCCTCCACGCGATCTGCCGTGTGCGTATCCACGACCTGCTCGTGCACCTTGCGCGCGTCATCCAAAAAGGTGTTGAGTCGACCCGTGAAAGGTGTCGAAGCTTTGCGCAGTAGGAGTCGCCGCGCTAAGCCGCGGCGTTCGTCCGTGGTCAAGGTTTCATCGGCGCCCATTGTCGTCAATTCTTCGCTGGTCATGGCATCAGCTTGTCTGGTCACTGCATCCTTGTCGTAAGCCTCCAGCAAACCGCCGATCAGCTCTGGCATCGAGCGGCCACCGCTCTTTTCGCTTACCTCCGCGCGCTGCTCCGGCGTCAGCTGCTGCTGGAGCTTGGCGAGGCGTCCGGCTAAGCTCAGGAAAACATCCTCGTCCGTATTGCCAACCGCTACCGCCGCCAGCAACTCCTTCAGCGCGATGCTAGGCTGGCGTTCGAGCGGCCGACTGTACGTCTTCTTCGACTGCGTCGCCCCCACCGCATCCACGATCACGAAGTGTGTTTTGGCGGAAGCCTCCGGCGTAATGAGCCGCATCCGGTCCGCATCAATACTCCGCGCCCCACGCCCCTTCATCTGCTCGAAGTAGCCCGCCGAACGCACGTCCCGCATAAAGATAAGCACCTCCAGCGCCTTCACGTCCGTCCCCGTCGCAATCATGTCCACCGTCACCGCGATGCGCGGGAGGTAGTCGTTGCGGAAGCGGTTGATGAGCGCCTGCGGGTCCTCGTCGATCTTGTAGGTCACCTTCTTGCAGAACTCGTTGCGCTCCGCAAACACCTCGCGCGCCGTACGCACGATGTCCTCGGCGTGGCTGTCGCTCTTCGCGAAGATCAGGGTCTTCGGCACCTCGTACGTCCCGTCGGCCCGCCGCCGCCCCGGCATGATCTCCGGGAGGCGCTCCTTGTAGGTCCGCAACACAGTGCGGATCTGGTCGAGGTTCACCACGTCCCGATCCAGTTGCTTGCCCGTGTAGTCCAGCTCCTCCTCGTTGAGCACCATGCGCTCGGCCCGCGTGAGTTTGTCGCGGCGACTTACGTCGAAACCCTCCTCGATGCGCCCGCCGTGCTTGGTGACCTGCGTTTCGATCTTGTAAACCTCGAAGGGCACGTTCACCCCGTCGCGCACGCTCTCCTCGTAGCTGTACTCGCTCACGACGTTCTGCTGGAAGAACGCGTACGTACGGACATCCGGCGTCGCCGTCAGACCGATGATAAACGCGTCGAAGTAGTCCAGCACCTGCCGCCACCGGTTGTAGATGGAGCGGTGGCACTCGTCCACGACGATGAAGTCGAACATGTCCGGCGGCACGCCCGCGTTGTACACCACCGGCGGCGGCTCGCGGCGCAGCACGTTGCTCTCGTACGGGCTCTCCTCGTCGGCGCCGTCGTTGAGCTCCTCCCCCTTCAGCATCGCGTACACCCGCTGGATCGTCGAGATCACCACGTCGGCCTGCTCGGGCACGGCGCTGCTCTGCAGCAGGCTCAGGTTGTAGAGTTCGCCCAGCTTCCGGTTATCGTCCTGCGGGGTGTAGTCGATAAACTCCTTGCGGGCCTGCGCGCCGAGGTTGCGCGTATCCACGAGGAAGAGGATGCGCTTGGCCCGCGCAAACTTCAGCAAGCGGTAAATGAAGGTGGCCGCCGTGTAGGTCTTGCCCGCCCCCGTCGCCATCTGGATGAGGGCACGGGGGCGGCTTTCGCCAAAACTCGCCTCGAGGTTCCGGATCGCCACCACCTGGGCGGGCCGCAGTCCGCGCGCTTCGAGGGCCGGGAGATCTTCGCGCAGGCGGGTGCGCAAACTCCGCGCCCCGGCTTGCGCCAAAACGCTGGGCCGGGGAAAGGCGAATAGCTCACGCGCCTGCGGACTGGGATCGCGACGATCTGTGAAATAGAGGACTTCGCCGTTCGCTTCGAAAAGGAAAGGGAGTGACTGCGGGCCGAGGTGCCGAAACTCGGCGTCGCCGTAACGCACCGTCTGCTCCTCCACGACACTGAGCCGGTGGCCTTCCCGGGCACGTTTGGCCTCGATCACGCCGACCAGCTCACCGCTCACGAACAGCGTGTAGTCCGCCGGCCCGCTATCGGTCGCGTACTCGCGCACGGCGACCCCGGGGGCGGCGTGCCTGTCGATGGCGTTGAGGTCCTGCACGACCCAGCCCGCTTCACACAACTTGCCGTCGATCCGGTCGCGCGCGAGCTGTTCGGGTTGTTGATTGGGGGCGGACATGTACCTGCGAGGTAAGCAACGAATCATATGTAATCCGTTTGCAAGCGTACCTTTTGTCGCTTCCGCTACTTACACCCGCATCACCCGCCGGACGTACGCCGCGAAAAAGGGATCCTCGTAGCGGTAGTAGACCGTCCCCGGGGTACCGAAATCTCGCCGCAGCAAACCTTTGTCCTCTAGCGACGTGAGCGATCGACGGAGCGTCGAAACGGCAATCTTGTACTGCTTGGCTGTCTGCGTAGCCGTAAGCACGTAGCCCGCCCGCGAGGCGGCAACCGCAACGAGCGTCTTCAACTGCGCGGGCGTCAACTGGCTTACGATCCGTCCGTAGGTTGGTGTCTCCGTGGCGATCAATCGTGTGAGCGCTTGGTCGACAGCCTCAGCCGTAATTGCCTCAGTGTCCGCACCCGAACTCGCCGCCCAGACTTCGTGTGCGAGGCGTTGGACGTTGTACGGAACGTCCTCGCTGTACTCGAACAGTTGTGTTGCAACGGCCTCCGATAGGTTCGCACCAATCGCCGCAAACCCGCGCCGTAGGTGCGCCGAGAAATCGACGCGTGGTATCGGACCGAGGAACAGCTTGGAGCCTAGCCGGTAGAACGGTCGATTGTGATCGCTGGTCATGGCGGTGAGTAGCGTCGTAGCCGATCCCGCGAATACGTACGCCAGGTGCTGGTGGCGTTGCACGACCGCCCGTAAGGCTCGCTCGCCAGGTACCCCATCGCTTGCGACTACCTGCTGAAACTCGTCGATCACCACCGCCACGCGGGCGCCGTTCGCCGCCGCCATAGCGTCCAGTCCGTTTAGGACCTCAGTAATCGCTTTCGTCTCCAGCCCACCGCTTTTATCGGGACTTACCCCTACGCTCCAACTGTCCATCAGCGGATCGTAGGCTACGGTCGGCCTCAGACTACGGAAGAACTTTACGGCCTTACTGAGCCCACGTTCTACCGAGCCACCGAGCAGTTCTGTTCCCTGCCGGATGAGTTCGGCCGCTAGCGCTTCCGGGGTTACAAATTCCTCGGCATTTACGCTGATCACCTTGACGCCGTTCGCTCGCGCACGGGTGGCGGCGGCCAAGAGGATGGAAGTCTTCCCGAACCGTCTCGGACCGATCAGAAATAATCTTTCTCCCTGGGCCATCACGCGCTCGATGGTGGCTACCTCCTCCACGCGGTCAACGAGCTCTTGGCCAGTCAACTTCTCTCCCACCCTGAACGGATTTAGCATCGTGAAAAGCTACTGTCGCAAAATTGCGACGCGCAATTTTGCGACACCTTTTCAGGACGCCTATGATGTAGCACTACTGCGAAAGCTGGGGGTGCCTCAAGTCGAAACAGACGCACCCGGCTTAGCCTTTACAAAATTTGACTGATGCGGATACCCCATCCGCTCATTGAGCTGCCAGAGCCGATCGTAGATGTCGACCATCGTGCCGCGGGAAAGAATCCAGGCCACCACCTCGTCGAGGATTTGCTGCATATCGGGTTGAAACGTCATCCGACCATCGCCACCGCGAATACCGCTTGCGTTCTTGGCCTTGCCGCGGCTCAAGAAGATGTTTTTCTCGTCGTAGATCCACCCGCGTTGCTTCTCAAATTTCTTCCCCTTCGGCAAGTGTTGGAGGAGTAGCTTCTGTATCCCGTTGTAGTAGATGCGATACTTCTTTTCGGGGTCCTCCACGGCGGCCATCGCCGCGCCGATAAACTCCTTTTGCGCCTTGACGCCGCCCCCCTCGTCGAGCGTGTACTGCGCTCCCTTCGCGGTTTCCTCATCGGCGGCGGCCAGCATCTCCAAGCGTTCGCGCTCCTCCGCGCTGAGCTGATCTTTCGTTTTCTTGTTGGTCATAACTCGGTGGTTTAGGTCAGGCCCAGGGCTTTCTTGATCTTGTTCGCCGAATCCTCGATAGAGTCCTCTCGCCAAAGGCAGACGTTGAGATCGCGTGTGAGTCGCTTCACATCGGGAAAGTGCTGCTTGAACGCCCGCCAGTAGTTTTCACCGCGCTCGGCCTGGTAGTGCTGGTAGAAGGAATAAACGATGGCCGGGTGAACGCCCGCCTCCTCGGCGTACTGCTCGACGGCGAGTTCGTTGTGGATCAGCGGCGCGATGTAGCGGACCCGTTGGTCGGCGAACAGCAAGTCGCGCGCAAAGGCGTTTGCTTTGTCCTCGATGAGCAAGAGGTCATCGTCACCGGTGAGGTGGTAGGCCAGCGACGAGCTGATGGTGTCGAGGTCGTAGAGCACGTGGTAGAGCTCGTGGACGAGCGCAAACCAGATGGTCGCGTAGTTCTGCTTGAGGTCGGTAATCACGATGCATGGCTTACCGTTGACCACCATCGTGGCCCCGCGCACCTGCGTATTGGCTAGGTGTTGTTGGAAGAGCACGGTGACGCCCACGTTGTACAGCGCCTTAATCACAGAGATGAGCCCGGTCTGCACGTTCCGAGTGTAGCCCCTGAGCTTCGGGATGATCGCCGTCCGTAATAAGTCCCGATCGTAGGGTCGGTCGTTCTGCATACGCTCGAAGTGCCCGTAGGCCGATTTGACCCAGAATTCACGCATCTGGCTTACGGCGTCGACCTTCGTTTTGCTGTAAAGCCGGGGAGCTTGTACCGTCTCGTAGGCGTAGACGTTCGGGATGGAGAAATACTGACAGATTCGCTCTTCGATGTGACCGAGGTCGTCGACGCGATCCAGGAAGCCGACTTTCTTGAGGCGTGGCAAATCGAAGTGTGCCGTGAGGAAAGTCGCCCTGCGGGCCCGCTCTAGATCCTTCAATTCTTTGCTCGGGTTTGTACGCAGGAAAGCCGCCAGCATACCCTCGAAATCGAGCCCCAAAAACTCTGCGACCTTAAGGAGATTCTGGACCTTCGGCTGCTGCGCCGTACCCTCGATGATGGGGTTTAGCGTGTTGCGGTCGATGGCGAGCAACTCCGACACGTGCTTGTTGCGAAGTCCGGTTTCCGTTAGCTTCTGTTCGTAGAGCGTCCGCAAGTCTTTCGGCTGCGTGAGCGCGTCGGCGAGAAGGCGATCGATGATGGACGGATCCGGCAATTTGTGAAACGTTTCGCACGAAAATACGCATAAAAACGCGCCACTTGGGAGAATTAAGCGAAGGATTTCACATGTACGGACCGGAGTCTAATTTTTATCTCTCACCGAATCCGCTCCCGAGCCTCCCGCTTCCCCACCGCCTTGCCCAACTCCCAAGCCGCCGTCAACAGCCAGCGCTCCTGCTGCCACACGCGCTCGTAGGTATTGCTAAACGTCGCCCGCTGCGAACCCCCACTGTACTTCTGGAGGCCGAATAAATTGCGCACGTTCAAGCTCACCTGCAGCCGGTCGTCGAGGAACTTGCGACTCGCACCCGCCTGCAGCGACGTGACCGGGTTGTTGAAGAACTGCGCGTATTGCTGCCCACTCCAGTAGTCGAACGTCCCCTGCACCGTCACGCCCGCCACCACCTTGCCGCGCACGCTCACCTGCGCACTCTTCATCGTGAAGTCGGAGGCGAAATCGACGCCCTCGTACATCCCGCGCATCTGAAAGCGCGAGAGGTACCCCTCGCCGCTGATCTGCCAGTCGGGCGTCGGGGAGTAGCTCGCCGTGATACCGCCGCCCAGTTGCTGCTCGCGGTCGAGGTTGATGAGCAACAGCCGCACTACCCCACCCTCGTCCTGCGTCGCCGAGCGGTCGTAGGGCGCGCGCACGTAGCCGAGTCGGAAGTACGGATTCACGGTCAGCTTCTCGTTTTTGATGAGCAACTTCACCTCGGTCGCGTCGATGTAACTCGGGTTGATGTCGGCGTTGCCGAGCTCGATCTCGTTCGGGTTGGACAGGCCGCCGAAGGGGTTGATCGCCCAGAAGCCCGGGCGGCGGATGCGACTCGTGAAACTCGCGTTTACGCCGATGGCCTCGTTCAGCTGGCGACTCAGCGTCAGCGACGGGAAGAGGTTGTTGTACCGCTTCACGATCTCCGCCTCGCCGTCGGTCTGCTCCACGCGAACCGCGGTGTACTCGTCGCGCAGACCCGCCTGCAGCCCCCAACCGTCGTGCTCGTAGGCGTACTGGAGGTAGGCCGCGCCGATTCGCTCGAAGTAATCCACCTCGTTGTCGAAGCCGAGGTACACGCTCCGCTCACCGTCCTCGACCTCCTCGGCCAGGTAATCGCTCGCGATCACGCGGGTCTCGCCGCGCAGACCCGCCTCCAGCTTGCCGTGCTCGCCGAGCGGCTGTTCGTAGTCGGCCTGCAGGAGGTAGTCGGTGCTCGACTCGAGACTCTCGGTCTCGAGGAGGAGCGCAACTTCATCCCGCGGAAAAGTCTCCGTGATCGTCGTTCGCTCCTGCTCCGGACTTATCCAAAAGTCGTTCTGAAACAGCACGAACAGCTTTGTATCCTCCCCCGCCAACTCCTCACTCCAAGAAGCTTCGATCTGGTGGTATTTCCCGGGCTCGCGGTAGCCGAGCCGCTGCCGCCAGTCCCGCTCCAACTCGTCGTCGCCGTCGCGGTAGGTGTACGCAACGTCCGACAGGTCGTCGTCGAGCTGGTAGTAGTACGAGTAGCTGGCGCTCAGCGTACTCGCCGTCCGCGGCCGGTAGTCGAAGCCGGCGAAGGCGTTGCCGGCCAGGTCGCGGCGGTTCTGGACCAGGTCCTCGCGTAACTTTTGCACGCCCGTCGCGAGCGTCGAGATCCGGTCCGCCTCCCCGGTGCTGAAGTACTTCGAGGTCCGCAGCCCGCCGTTCCCGAACACCGTCCATTTATTTTGGCTTGCGCTAAAACTCCCGTCGAGTCGGTAGTCCGTTGGGGCTCCTACCGACACGCTAATTTGCCCACCAACGCTCCGCTCGAGGTTTTCCTTGAGGATGATGTTGATGATCCCGCCCGAGCCGGCCGCCTCGTAGCGCGCCGAGGGCGAGGTCATAATTTCGACGCGCTCGATGTTGGCGGCGGGGATGCTGCCGAGCGCGTTGTTGTCGGCCAGCGTGCTCGGCTTCCCGTTGACGAGCACCTTGACGCCGTTACTCCCCCGCAAACTTACCTCCCCCTCCGGCGAAACATCGACCGAGGGTACGTTCGCGAGCACCTCGTTGGCGGAGCCGCCGGCGGAGGTCACGTCGGCACCGACGTCGAAGATCTGCCGGTCTAGTTTTAGCGAAAGCTGACTGCGTTGGGCCGTCACCGTCGCCTCGTCGAGGGCCACGGCGTCGGCGGTGAGGGCGATGTCGCCGACGTCCACATCCTTGGTCACGCGGACGGTTTGGCTGAGGGCCTGGTAGCCGATGAACTCGACCTGCAGGCGGTACTGCCCCTTGGGTACGCTCAGGGCGAAACGCCCGCTGCTGTCGGTGCTCGCCCCCGTGACCAGGAGGCTGTCGGGGGTGTACACGGCGACGGTCGCGAAGTCGAGCGGGACCTGCACCTCCGCATCCACGACGCGCCCCGTAACGGTGGCGGCAGCGGCGGGCGGCTCGGGGGTGGGCAAAGGGGTGGCCGGCGGGCTACCGGCAAGCGCCAGCGCCGTAGCGAGAAAAAGAAGCATGGTTGGGGTTTACTGAGCCTTCAGAAATTGAAGCATGGTGTCGTGACCGTTGGCCTCGGCGAGTTTTAGCGAAAGCTGGTACGGGAGAATGTCCTGATCGGGCGTCCAGCCGGCGTCGAGCAGGCTGTTGAGCACGCGGAGTTGACCGGCCGCGATGGCGGCGTGGGCGGCCGTCCAGCCTTCGACGGGGGCGGCGCCGGGAGCCTGTACTTCAGGCGCTGTTTTGGCGATGGAAAAATTGGGTTTGGCACCCATGGCGAGCAGGCCTTCGAGTTCGCGGCGGTTGCCGGTGGCGGCCACGGTGAGGGCGAGGCTATCGACGCCGTTGATGCCGTATTTCTCCTCCATTTCCGCCAGGTGGCGGGCCATGTTCTCGGCGCTCCTTGCACGTGCACGGGCTTCGTTCGCCTGCTCGTTACGAGCTTCGTTTCGCTCCTCATTCTCCAGCTCGCGCTGCCGTTCTGTTTGCATGCGTATGGACTTGCTTTGCTCGCGCATGGCCTCTTTTTGCCTGCGTAGTGATTCGTTTAGCTCGCGATGGGGATCGCTCTGCTCGCGCTCGGCGTCTCGTTCCGCGTGCTCACGGTTCCGTTGCGAGTGCTCGAAATTCTCCATGGCGCGCTCGACCTGGCGCTCGATCATCCCTTCGTCCACGTCCACGTCCGCATCGGTGTCGATATCGACGTGTACATCCGTAGCGAGTGAGTCGGAGCCGCGATCGGTGATGAGCGCCAGGAAGCCGGTCAGCTCCTCGTTGTCCTCGCTGTAAGCGTGGACCAGCGCCGTGCGACCTTCGCGGTCGCGAATTCCGGGATCCGCTCCGCGGGAAACGAGCAGTGCAGCCGGCCCCCGGAGGCCTTCATCGGCGGCGTACATGAGGGCCGTGCGCCCCTCCCGGTCGGTGACGTTCGGATCGGCACCGCGGTCGAGCAGCAGACGAAGCATCTCCATCTCATCCTCCTCGGCGGCGACGAGCAGCGGGGGCAGGCTTTCGCCAAAACCGTTCACGTCGGCCCCGGATCTGAGTAGGGACAACAAGCACTCCCGGTGCCCTTCGGAAGCCGCCATCGTAAGGGCGGTCGGCATGTCGGGACCTGCGTGGTAGTTGTATTCCGCGCCCTCCTCCAGGAGGAGTTCGAGGACGTCGAGCGAACCTTCGTCCGCTGCCTCGATTAGGGGCGTCCAGCCCTGCACGGCAAGGTTGATGTCGGCGCCTCTGGAGATGAGTAGAGTGGCGATGGGCGCCTCGTTCTCGCTCGCGGCTAGGAGCAGGGGCGTCCAGCCCTCGCCGCCCGCTTTGTCGGAGTAGCCGTCGACCGGCGCACCGGCGTCGAGCGCGCGCTCCGCGGCGGTGTAGTCGCCCTCGCCGATGGCCTCGAAGAGTGCGGTGACGTCGGGCGGCGCCTGGGGCGCAACGGGGGCCTGTGGCTCGGCGGGACTCGTCGCGGCCGGTGGCGGCGGCGGCGGCGGCGGCGCCACAGTAGAATCTGTACGGTTGACCACGACGAAATCGTTCGGGCCGGGATCGTCCAGGGCGTCGAGCCCATCCAAACCATCGAGCCCTTCTGCTTCGCCCCCTACGGCCTCGAGCGCACGCTCGAGTTCGCGACTACTCTTGTAAACCTGCACGGTACCGTCAGGCAGGGTATCGGCGACTACACTAGTTTCGTCCACCGGTGTGTCGCCCCGACTCGTCTGCCCCGTCAGCACGACACTCATCGTGAGCACGCCAAACAGGATGCAGGCCGTCGCGAAACCCTCCTTGTAAGTCCCCACCCCCGCGCTCGGCGTGAAGAGTCGTTTGAGCCTTGCGGCAAAACCGCTTCGCTTGCGGCGGGATGGTTTCCCCGTAAGGGCCATGGCCAAGGGAGGCGTGGCGACGGCGGTGGACTGGCCGAGCGCCAGTTCGGAGACCGACAACAAGGTTTTGGCGTAGGGCAAGGCCTGACCGGTGGCCGCCACGGCGAGATCGTCGCAGCAGTGCTCGCGCTCGTCGTCGACGCGGGCGCTCATCCACCAGACGCCGGGGTGGAAGAAGAAGACGTTGGTGAGCACGGACTGGAGGAGGTTGACCGCGAAATCGTCGCGCCGCACGTGCGCCAGTTCGTGGGCCAAGACCGCGTACACCTGCGAATCGGTGAGTTGGGCGAGCAGCGCCCGGGGGAAGAGCACGGCCGGTTTGAGCCAGCCGACCACCATCGGCCCCTCGGCGCGGGCGCTCAGCAGGTAGCGGACGCGCTTGCGGATGCGGAGTTTCTCCTCGAGCTCGCGGATCCGCGTCTGGTAGTGCGCCGGAAACACGGACGTACCATGGTGGCGGAGCCGCTGTACGAAGGCCAGTTGGCCCAAAAACCGCAGCTGGAGGCAGAGGACGCCAACGAGCCAGAGCGTGACGAGAAGCGGCAGGTGGCGGGCGTAGTAGTTGCGAAAGTTCGCGAGGGCGACGTCGACGAAACCGGCGGTAAAGATGGGGGTGTTGTCGGGGGATACGTCAGTCGGCAGCCCGTCTCCAGCGGTGCTGGGCGCAGCGGGAGAATCCAGGGTCGGGGTACCGACTCCGCTAATCGGGGCAGCCGCGCTACCGTGCGGCTCGAACGTTCGGCTGCCCGACCACTGGAGGTAGAAGGTGGCCCCGACGGTGAGGAAGAGGCCCGCGAGCAAGCCCGCCGAAACGACGTAGCGCGCCTGCGCGGAGTAGCTCCGCAGCGCGATGAGGAGCAACGCCAGCACGAGGGCGAAGGCGGCGCCCTGCCAGAGGGTGTGGAGGAGGGTCCAGCCGAGGGCGCTGACGAGGGTTGGGTCGAGGAGGTTGGCGATCATCGCGACGGGTTTTGCTGGTCTTCGAGATTGGAGAGGAAGGCCTTGAGCTCGTCGATCTCCGCGGCGTTCGGGGTGTGCTTGCCGAGCGCCCGCAGCACGAGATCGGTGGCGGAGCCCCCGAAGGCTTTGTCGAGGAAGGAGTCGAGCAGCGTATCCTGCGTCGCATCCTTAGCGATGGCCGCCGCATAAATGTGCTTGCGACCCTGCGCCTCGCGAGTCAGCAGGCCGCGTTCGTACATCACCTGCATGATTTTGAGCACGGTCGTGTACACCACCGGCTTGTCGGAGTCGAACGACTGGTGGACGTCCTTGACGCTGAGCGGGCCGCGCGCCCAGAGCTGTTGCAGCACGGCGAGCTCGGCGGCGGTGGGGGGAGTGGGAGCGGGTTTGGACATGGCTACTACGATGGTTCTCGTACAATGGTACGAGAGATTTCGTAGTCGCGCAAGAATTTATTACGATTTATTTCGTAGGTAGACGTAATCCTGGCTCTACTACCCTCCCCGAGCGTTCCTCTTTACCAGCCACCACGCCTGTCTTCACCAGCCCCAGGCCAAGACCTGCCGTGTCTTCGCCCCGGTCGAGAGCGCGACCACCTCCCTGCGCCGCGGTGGGTTTTGGCGAAAGCCGGCCTCGGCGACCTTGAGGTACGCCCGCTGCGAAACCAGGGTCGTAAACCACCGGACCTGCGTGCGGAATCGGTACGAGGCCGCGATCGTAGCCCCGAGGAAGCGCGGCTCCCCGCCGGCGGTGTGGAGCTCCGCCCCCTGTCCGCCGAAATTGAATGTCTCCGTCCCCCGCCGTCCGAGCTTCCGCCACTTGAGTTGAGCGGCCTTGCGGGCGGCCGCTTCACTCTCGTAAAACGGGGGGTTACACATCGTGAAATCGAAGCGTTCGCCGGGCCGGAGCACGCCGTCAAAGATTTGCCGCGGGGAGGCCTGTCGACGCAGTTCGATCTTGTCCCGCAAGCTGGGATTGAAACTTACGATCGCCTTCGCGGCGCGCAGGGAGGTCTCGTTGATGTCGGTCGCGACGAAGCGCCAGCCGTACTCGCGGACCCCGAGGATCGGGTAGACGAGGGAGGCGCCGGTGCCGATGTCGAGGCCTCGTACTGGTTTGCGGTCGGCTCCGGTGCTATGCAGTAGATCGGCCACGACGTGGACGTAATCGAGTCGGCTCGGCACCGCCGGACAGAGGGCCTCCGGCGGCAGGTCGTAAAACGCGAGCTGGTAGTCGCTCAGCAGCAGGGCGCGGTTGAGGTGCCGTACGGCGGCGGCCCGGGCGAAGTCGACGGTCGGGCGGCCGTCGGGGGTGGTGCGGAGGTAGGCGGTGAGCTCGGGTACGGCGCGGACGAGTCGGTCGAGGTCGTACGGCTCGCGGTAGCGGTTGCGGTCGTGCACGGGGGGCGGGAAGGTAAGCGGGGCCGGCACAGCCCTACCTTCACCCACGTGATCTACCCCATCGGCACCCAGGACTTCCGCACCCTGCGCGAGGGCAACATGCACTACGTCGACAAGACCGAGCGCATCTGCCGCATCGCCGACACCGGGCGCTACCTGTTCCTCTCGCGCCCGCGCCGCTTCGGGAAGTCGCTCACGGTCTCGACGCTCAACGAGTTGTACTCCGGGAGCGAGGAGCTCTTCGGGGGGCTCTGGGCGGGGGCGCACTGGGGTTTTGCCGAAAGGCGCAGGCCGGTGCTGTGGTTCAAATTCTCGAGCATGGACTACGGTGAGCTCGGAGTTACAGGAGCGCTACGTTATGAAATCTTCCGTTTGGCGGACAAGCTCGGCATCCGACTGCCCGAGAGTCTCACCTTGAAGCAGGCCTTCCGGGAGTTGCTCGAACGGGTAGCGGGGACGCACGCATCGGGGAGGGTGGTCTTGCTCATCGACGAATACGACAAGCCGATTATTGACTACCTGAACGACATCCCCCGCGCCGAGGCAAATCGCGATGCCCTGCGCGGATTCTACGGCGTGCTCAAAGGCCGACCCGTACCTCGAGCTCGTCTTCATCACGGGCGTCTCGGCGTTCTCCAAGGTTTCGCTGTTCTCCGACCTCAACAACCTCGTCAACCTCACGCTCAGCGCCGAGGCCTATACGCTGGTCGGCATTACGCAAACCGAACTGGAGGACAACTTTGCGGAGCAGTTGGATGCCACGGGGTTTACGCGCGACGAGGTGCGGCGCTGGTACAACGGGTATGCCTGGGGGAACCACGAGCGTGTCTACAACCCGTGGTCGCTCCTGCAGTTCCTTAAAAACGGCCAACTACAAAACTTCTGGTCAGGCTCCGGGACCCCGAGTTTCGTAACCAAGTTGATGACGCAGGGCGGGGAGTACGAGGTGGCGCCGGTCGAGGTGGACGAAACCCAGCTCACGAGCTTCAACCTCGAGAGACTCAATCCGGTAGCGATCCTGTTTCAGGCCGGCTACCTTACGGTAAAACGGGTCGAGGCTGACCTCCAGCTTTACCAGCTCGACTACCCGAACGAGGAGGTCCGCCGGACGTTTCAGCTCGCCCTGCTCGGCGAGTACGGCTTCGGTTCGCGGGAGGTCCCCGTGGCGCGCGTCCTGCGGCTGCGCCAGGCCTTTTCGGACCGCGACCTCGACACCGTCATCGAGATCATCGACGCCAGCCTGGCGGCGGTACCGTACCAACTCTGGGCGCGGAAGAGCGAGGCGATGGTCCACGCGATTCTGCACACGACCTTCACGGTGCTCGGACTCTACACGCGCTCGGAGGTGTCGACCGCCCGCGGTCGCGCGGACATCGTGGTGGAGGTGCCGCGGTACGTATACGTCATCGAGTTGAAGCTCGGCGGCACGGCGGTCGAGGCGCTCGCGCAAATCGAGGCGCGTGGTTACGGGGCGGCCTACGTGGACGGCGAGCGTGAGGTGATCAGGGTCGGGATCGCGTTCGATGTCGAGGCGCGGCGGGTGGGGGAATTGGAGGTAGGTTAAGTGTTGTGAGCTTCTTTCCTCTACGATCGAACTCCCGTTCTCTACCAACCCAACACCAGGTTTCACTCGTTTTGCCGCGAGCGAAGCTTTCTCGCCGCCTCCGGCAAAGATTAACGCTCATTTCTAGCCTCAGACCGCACAGACTTCCCGCCCCTCACCTTGTAGGTAGAGAATACACTCAGCCCTAACTCAAGCCCCCCAGCCGCATGAAGTCCGACGTCACCACCCTCCAAGAACTCCTCAGCACCAACATCGCCCCCGGCACCCGCGGCGTGGACGCAACCCGCCGCCGCCGCGCCATCATCACCGGCGGCGATACGGGCATCGGGCGCTACACCGCCCTCGCCCTCGCCGAGGCCGGCTGCGACGTAGCCTTCACCTACGCCCACCACCCCGAGGATGCCGAACTGACCAAGCAGGGTATCGCGAGCTTCGGGCGCACCGGCTACGCCCACCACATGGACCTCGAGCAACCGAGCGCCGCCGGTCCGGCCGTCGACGCGATGGTGGCCGACCTCGGCGGCCTCGACATCTTCGTCTCGAACGCGGGCGATATGGGCATGACGGCCTTCCCGGAGCTGGAGCTGTCCAAGATGCAGGAGCTCTTCAGCATCAACACCTTCGGCGCGGTGCTAGCCTGCCAGCGGGCCGCGCAACACATGCTCGGCATGCACGCCGGCGGCGCGAGCACGATCGACGCCATCGCGGAGCAGGCCCGCAAGGTGCTCACCGGGGAGATCGCTAAGCCCCGCGAGACGCCCGGCCGCATCATCGTCGTCACGAGCGTCCACGAACACATCGTCTCCCCGGTCGATGTCGTCTACACCATGACCAAACACGCCCTCGGCGGCTTCATCAAGTCGGCCGCCTACGCGCTCAAGGGCACCAACATCACCGTCAACGGTGTCCGCCCGGGGGAGATCGCCACGCCTCTCAACAACATGGGCCCCGAGGATGCGCTCGAGAACGAGCGGCCGCACATCCCGACCCCGCGCACGGGTCACCCGGTCGAGATCGCGAGCATAATCCGCTACCTAGCCTCCGACGAGACCGGCTTCATCAACGGCGCCAGCTACGACGTGGACGGTGGGATGGTGGTTGGGGGCGCTATGGCGCAGGGGATGTACCGCAAGGCGGTTTAGGGGTCGCCCCGAGGGTGTAGGCTGATGAGTACTGCGAGATCCGCCGGAATACCTACACCGTGTAAGGTAGAGGCCCGAAGTTGAGCAGGACCACGGGGCGTGTGGATGGCTGGGGCTGTTTAGCCTCCGGGGCTACTTTCGCCGGCACTCCTAATCCACCACTTCGCCAGACTTTGCGGGGGGGGGGGGAGGTCGGTCACGCCCTCGAGCTCGGCGCGTGGACATCGAACACGACCTTCAGCGCGAACCACACGGAGGTGTTCACGACCGATATCGATTTTGACGACAAGCGGCGCTCCAATTACCTGCGCCTCGCACTCAGCTATTATACCTTCGGCAAGGTTGCCGGGGGGCGTTACCGCCACGAATCCACCGGCGCCGCCGAGGAGCAGCGCATTCGGTAAGGCCCCGGCCCCGGCCCCGAGAATAACGGCCTTTGACTGTTGACCGGAACGCGACTGCGCGCTACCTTCCACACCAACCAAGCCGCCGTTCGATGAATCCGCTCACGCCCGTCTCCGAGGTCATGTCGACCGACCTCGTCACCATCGTCGCCACCAGTACCCTCCCCGAGATCGTCGAGCTGCTCAAGCGGCACGAGATCGAGCACCTCCCCGTGGTCGCCGCCGACCGCACTCTCGAGGGGATCGTCAGTCGCAGCGACTTCCTCAAGGTGCTCGGGAAAACCCCCACCGAGCTAGCCGGACTCCGCGCGCGCGACCTCATGACCGGTAGCCTCGCGAAGGTCGAGCGCGACGACACCGTCGGGGTGGCGGCCCACCTCTTCTCGCTCAACCGCTTCCACGCGCTGCCCGTGGTCGAGGACCACAAAATCGTGGGGATCGTCACGACGCTCGACCTCATCAAGCTCATCGACGCCGAGGAGGTGGAGCTCGACGATTACACGCTCACGAGGTAGGGAACCCCGCGGGCCGCGGCGAGCGGCGTATCGAGAGCGGCCACGGGATCTACCGACGCTCCCCGCTATCCGGTCCCCGCTGAATGCGCCAAGACCAACCCGTAGCTCTCCCCCAGCACCCGCGCGACGTTTTCGCGGAAGCGACCCAACTCCCCCGTGGTCCGCAGCTCGAGGCTCCCGCCCGTCGCCCCCCTAGCGTCGGCCAAACCGCCGCGCCGGAGCAAGCGCCCCACCTGCCGCGCTACGGCCGGTCCGGGATCCACGAGTGCTACCCCCTCCCCCGCCGCCCCCCCGATCGCCCCCGCCACCAACGGGAAGTGCGTGCACCCGAGCACGATCGTATCCGCGCCCGCCGCCACCATCGGCCGCACGATCTCCCGTACGCGCCGCCGCAAGACGTCGTCGTCGAGGTGGCCGGCTTCAATGAGATCGACGAGCCCGAGGCAGGGGTCCTCGAGCACGCGGACGTCCTGTCCGTATTCGTGGAGGAGCCGCGCGTACTTGTCCGAGCCGATGGTCCCGGCCGTGGCCATGACCCCGATGGTCCCCGAACGCGTCGCCGCCGCGGCCGGCTTGACGGCCGGTTCCATGGCGACGAAGGGGGTATCCGGGTAGCGCTGTCGCAGATCGGCGACCGCGGCCACGGTAGCGGTGTTGCAGGCGATAACGACGAGCTTGGCGCCCCGCTCGCGGACGAAGTAGTCGGCGTGCCCGCGGCAGAGCGCGCGGACCTCCGCCGCCGGTCGCGGACCGTACGGCGCGTGCGCACTGTCGGCGAGGTAGACGAAATCTTCGTGTGGGTAAGCGGCGAGCAGGTGGCGCAGTACGCTCAGGCCGCCGAGGCCGCTGTCGAAGACTGCGATGGGCTTCACGTCCGCAAAGTAGCGGCGTTTAGGCGCGCATGCACGAGCTCAGTAGCTCGCGGATCTCCTTGACCGGGGCCACCTTGCAGTAGCCGATCGTCGGGTAGCGCTGGTGGGCGAAGCTGAGCTGACTGTAATCGAAGGTCTCCTTGTTGAGCTCGAGGATGTTGTGCGCCCGAGTGACGAGGAGCAGCTCCCCGCAGGGGGCATTAGCCACCGTTTCGGCGAGCGTACGCTCGCCGAGGAGGTAGGCGTTCACGAGGCGGAACGTAACCGGGAAGAGCACCAACATGCCGCTGTGGCGCAGGCGACACTGCATGTGCAGGATCTGCTCGGAATCGGTGTACAGACTTACGATCGGTCCGTTCTCGTGGAGCAGATCGGGCACGCGGCTCACCTTGTTGAAGACATGTTGGGTGCGGCGGGCGACGGAGGACGTCATGGTGGATTCAGCTTATTGACCATGAGACGCATGGTTGCCTCAGCTAATGCAAAGCCTGTGCCGCTTCCGCTAAAACGCGACCCGCACCAGGCGCAATCGCCCGCGCCGTTCGCTCGGGATTACTACCGCCCGCGCGCCCAATTGCACCCCGGCCTCGTGCCGCAGCCACAGGTCTTGATACTCGGTGTTCATGAGGCTGTGTCGCTCGATGGCGCCGATCCCGGAGAGTACGTACTCGCTCACCGTGCCGCCCGAGCGGACCTCGTCGTTGTAGATGAGCCGGACCCGCTCCGGGGAGGTAGCCAGGAAGTAACCGGAGAAGGCCCCGCCGTCGTCCTGACTGAACTGCTTCTTGGGCAGCACCTCGTCCCAGTGGTGGGTACCGTCCGGGTTCACCGACGAGAGCACGATGTCCTCGTAGAGGTAGTCGGTCTTCAGGGAGTTCCCGAAGTAGTTACGCCCGGAGCCGACCGAGCGGATGGTCGTCTTGCGCTGCTCGCCGATCAGTAGCACGCCGCCGTCCCGTCGGAACACCATGTCCAGGGCCGTCAGGTCGGGAATCCCCTCCGGATTGCGTGAGCGCTGATCGACCGAGGCGATGAGTTCGGGCGTAAACGGCGTGGCGCTGATCTCGGCGCTCCCCCGCAGCTCGTAGCCCAGGCTGATCACGAGTACCCCGGTGGCAACGTCGGGGTTATCGGTGTAGTAACCGGCGGCGACCACCTTCTTGTTCCTCGGATCCACCGACAGCGTGAGGTCGTACACGAGGTACTCGGGCAGCGCCACGGTAGCGACCGTCGGCTCCCCGTCCGGGTCGAGCTGCAAGATTTTGAGCGTGTGGTCCTCGAGGCGACTGCGTCGGTTGTCGATCTGTTTCCAGATGTAGACCGAACCGAAATCGTCGATGTAGATCTCGTCTTCCTCCCGCCCGAGCACGCCCCCGTCTTCGAACTCCACCTTCTTCGCGTACCGTACCCGCCCCGATTTCGCCTCGACGCTAAGCACGAGGTAGGTCGTCGCGTCGCGCTGGTGAACGAAGACGGCGTACTCGGAAGCCTGATCGCGGTAGAGCGTGTAGTTCGGCGTCAGAAAATCCCCGTCCAGCTCGGTCACGGTCAGCGAATCGGAGAGGTTCCCGCGGTCCGAGTAGCGTTGCAGCTTGAGGTAGAGCCCACGGTCCTTGCGGTGCGTATAAAACACGGTTACCTCCCCGTTCACGGCGAGCGCGCCGAGCGGGTCGGGGCGGGATTTGTCGAGCTCGAGCTCGCGGTCCCAAATGGGCTGCATCTCCGGGCCGAAGGCCTCCAGCGTGACGGTTCCCGACTGGTCGCGGTACAGGACGGTCTGCCCCTCCGGTCCCGCGAAGAGCTCGTAGTTGAGGTCGTTGCGTAGGGTCACTTCCGGACTCACGATTACGTTCTGCGCCGCGGCCCAAAATGGCGCGAGCAGCAGGAGGGCGATTCGCCAGGCGGACGATCGCCCGGGTGTGATTAGGTACATACGGCAGGAAAGGTAAGGGGGACTCGCGCCACGGGCGCTACGTTGCGCGCGTATGGCGCCGCTTCCCCCGCTACTCGAGTGCATTCCCAACGTGAGTGAAGGTCGCGAGCGCGCGAGCATCGCGCGCATGGCCCACGCGATTACCTCCACCCCGGGGGTGAAGCTGCTCCACGAAGACGCGGGCTTCGACGCAAATCGTACGGTATTCACCTTCGTCGGTCCACCCGCATCCGTGGTCGAAGCCGCCAAGGCACTCGCGCGCGAAGCCATTCGAAACGTCGACTTAAACAACTACAGCGGCACCCACCCCTTCGTCGGCGCGCTCGACGTCTGTCCCTTCGTGCCCCTAGGTGGGCTTTCGCCAAAACACGCCGAGGGGGCCGCGCTGGAGCTCGGTCGGTACGTAGGCGAGGAGCTGGGGGTACCGGTGTACCTCTACGCGCGCTCCGCGACCCGGGCCGAGTTCGACTCGCTGGCGCGGGTGCGGCGGGGGGGCTACGCCGGGCTCGCGGAGCGGTTGCGGACCGCGGCGGGAGCCCCCGACTTCGGTCCGCCCCTCCCCCACCCGACGGCCGGCGCTTCGGTGATCGGCGCGCGCGATCTGCTGATCGCCTACAACGTCGACCTCGACGGCGAAGACCCCGCCGTCGCCCGCCGCATCGCCGCCCGTATCCGAACCGCCGGTCCGGCCGCCCCGACCCGCCTCCCCGCGGTGCGGGCTATCGGTTGGTACCAACCCGAGCGGCGCTGCGCCCAAGTCTCCTGCAACCTACTCGACTGGAAGACCACGGGGATAAACGACGTGCGGAGGGCCGTCGGCGAGCAAGCGACCCTGCTCGGCGCCGCCATCGGAGCCGGCGAACTGATCGGGCTCGCCCCCGAGGCAGCGCTGACCGGTGTAGAGGGCGATCGTTGGCTCGGGCGCAGCCTGGAACGTGCGGTTACGGCGAGCGGGCCGTGAGCGGTGTGCGAAGCGCGGCGTTAGGCGAGCTCCGCTCGTGCCGCGCGGGGACAGAGGAGCCGTTGTTTCCCGGGGCCCACGAGCGGAGCTCGCCCAACGCGCCCTACTCCACCACCGCTCGCATCAACTGCGCACAAAGGATGGCGCCGTAGGTGCCCAGCGCGTACCCGAGTACGGCGAGCAGCACCCCCACCGGCATCAACGTCGGCGAAAACGCCTGCGCCACCACCGGCGCCGAAGCCGCCCCGCCCACGTTGGCCTGCGAGCCCACGGCCACGAAGAAGAACGGCGCGCGAATGAGCTTCGCCACCCCGAGCAGCAACCCGACGTGCACGAGGATCCAAACCAAGCCCACGGCAAACAGCCCCGGATTCTTGAGAGCCTCCCCGATGTTCATCTCCATCCCGATCGTGGCCACGAGCACGTAGATGAACAGAGAGCCCCAGTTGCTGGCCCCGGCGCCCTCAAACTTGCGCAGTCGCGTGAGGGAAGCGACGAGCCCGAGCGTCGTCGCGATCACCACCATCCAGAAGAAGCTCGAGGTGAGGCTGTTCAGTCGCAGGCCCGCGAGCACGTCGGCGTGACGCTCCATGTAGGGGGCGATGATATCGGCCAGGAAGTGCGCGATCGCTACCCCACCGAAGGCGATGGCGAAGAGCTGGTAGCGCTCGAGGGTGCGCGTGGGGGTTTTGGCGGCAGCCTCGGGGTGCGTTTTGGCGACAGCCAGCTCTGCCTCGCGCTGGGTGCGTAGCTCCTGTTGGTAGGCGGTTACGCGCCGCTCCAGGTCTAGAATGGCGCTCGAATCCGCCCCGAGCCACCGGTCGATGCGCTCGGAGACGCCGGCGCCGTAAAGGAGGACGGCGAGCCAGAGGTTGGCCACGATGATGTCGACGACGACCATGCTGGAGAACAGCTCGCCGGAGACTCCGTAGATCTCGCGCATGGCCGTTTGGTTGGCCCCGCCACCGATCCAGGAACCGGCGATGGTGGCCAGCCCCCGCCAGAGCTGCTCGGGGGGTACGGCGAAGAGATCGGGCACGGCCCAGGTACAGAGCAGCAGGGCGATCGGGCCACCGATCACGATGCCGAGCGTGGCGGTGAGGAACATGATGACGGCCTTCGGACCGAGGCGCGCGATGCCCCGGAGGTCGGTACCGAGGCAGAGCAACACGAGGGAGGCCGGCAACAGGTAGCGCGAGGCCACGAAGTACAGGTTGCTCTCGCCGGGGTCGACGACGCCGAGCGGCCAGTTGAGCAGCGCGGGGATGAAGTAGCAGAGCAACAGGGCCGGGAGCACGCGGAATACGGCCGGGAAGCGGTGCTGCGCGGTAAACACGAGCGCCAGGACGGCGAGCAGCAGGCCGAGCACGACGGCGTCGTTGGTGAGGGGGAACATGGGCGCGTTGAGGTGAATCGGCGGTCTTGACCGTGAGCGGACCAAGATCTTGCCCCTAGGTAGGGCGAAGAGATTATACGTTGCACTCTCCTCGGGAGGGCGGTTGACGCGGCCTTCCGACAAGCCTATATTGCCCAGCTATGTCGACCAGCCTCGCCCCGTCTCTTTGGTACAAGGACGCCATCATCTACCAAGTCCACGTCAAGAGCTTTTGCGACAGCAACGACGATGGCTACGGGGACCTAAAAGGGCTGATCTCGAAGCTCGATTACATCAAGGACCTCGGCGTTACGGCGGTGTGGGTGATGCCCTTCTTCGACAGTCCGCTGCGCGACGACGGCTACGACATCTCGGACTACTACCGCGTGAATCCGAACTACGGCGACGTGGACGACGTGAAGGAGCTCGTGCGGGAGGCGCACAAGCGCGACCTCAAGATCATCATGGAGATGGTGCTCAACCATACCTCCGACCAACACGAGTGGTTCCAACGGGCGCGCACGGCGCCGAAGGGCTCGCCGGAGCGCGATTTCTACGTGTGGAGCGACGACAAGGACAAGTACGACGGGGTGCGCATCATCTTCCAGGACTTCGAGGAGTCGAACTGGACCTGGGACCAGGAGGCCGAACAGTACTTCTGGCACCGGTTTTTTTCGCACCAGCCGGACCTGAACTACGAGAATTCCCGGGTTACCGAGGAGGTACTCAAGGTGATAGACTTCTGGGCCTCGTTGGGGGTGGACGGCTTCCGGCTCGACGCCATCCCTTACCTCTTCGAGGAGGAAGGGACGAGTTGCGAGAACCTCGCCCCCACGCACAACTACCTCAAAAAACTACGCGCGCACCTCGACGAGAAGTTTCACGGCGAAATCTGCCTGCTGGCCGAGGCCAACATGTGGCCGGTAGATTCGGCGGCCTACTTCGGCGACGGCGACGAGTGCCACATGAACTACCACTTCCCGCTGATGCCGCGGCTCTACATGGGCGTGGCGCGCGAAGACCGGTCGGACATCGTGAACATCCTCAAGGCCACCCCGTCGATCCCGGACAACTGCCAGTGGGCCACCTTCCTGCGCAACCACGACGAGCTGACCCTCGAGATGGTGACCGACGAGGATCGGGAGTTCATGCGCGACTACTACTGCTACACGCCGGAGGCCCGCATCAACCTCGGCATCCGGCTGCGCCTATCGCGACTCATGGACGGCTCGCGTCGCAAGATGCAGTTGATGAATACGATGCTGTTTACGATGCCGGGCACCCCGGTGCTGTACTACGGCGACGAGATCGGGATGGGCGACAACGTGTTCCTCAACGACCGCGACGGGGTACGCACGCCGATGCAGTGGAGTCCGGAGACGAACGCCGGCTTCAGTCACGCTAACCCCCAACGCCTGTACCTGCCTACGATCATCGACCCCGAGTTCCACTACGAGACCATCAACGTCCGCGTGCAGGAGCGCCGCCCGCGGAGCATGCTCCACGGCATGCGTCGGTTGATCAAGATCCGCCGCCAGTACAAGTGCTTCGGCCGCGGCAGCATCGAGATGCTCGAGCCGGAGGAGCGCAGCATCTTGGCCTACCTACGCGAGTTCGAGGGGGAGACGATCCTGGTCGTCTGCAACCTGGCCTCGAAGGCCGTCTTCACGGAGATAGACTTGAGTCGTTTTGCCGGCAAGGCGACCCGAGAGGTGTTGGGAGGTACGCACTTCCCGTACATTAAGGATACTCCCTACCTGCTGACGCTGTCGGGTTGGGGAACCTACCTCATCGAGATCTACGAGCCGACCGAGCGGTAGGCCTGCCGGAGCAGACCGAGCTGCCAGCCGCGGATGGGCTCGCTCGTTCCGAGCTCGAACTGGGCGGTGAGGGCTCCCTCGCAGTCGTCGTCCGTGCAGGGGGTAAGCTGCTCGTTGACGGCCGGATCGACGGCTAGTCTGACGGAGACCCGCCCGGTGGGCAGCGCGTAGACCTTGGCGAAGGCTACGCCGCGCCGGGCGGTCGCGAGGCCGTCGCCGCGCTCCAACCTTACGTCGGTCCCCATGTGGCTCACGGCCTCGAGCACGGCCTCGTAGCGGAGTTGGTGGGCGGCGGTCTCGAAGGCCTCGCTGACGGTGTCGTGCGGGGCCGTCGACGGAGCCCGGTTTAGGCGACCGCGCGTAGCGCGGGTGAGCGAGTCGGACGTTGAGGCGGTTTGCTGTGGTGGTCTCTTTAGGCGCGAAGTGGACATACTCTGGGGGGCAACCTCTGCACCCGGGTCAATCCGGGAGCGAGTTGTTCTGTGTAGTAAAGGCTACCGGTCGCCGTTATGCTCATGGGTATGCCTGATTTCGGACTGGTGGGCCGAGGAAATAGGAGTAATCGTTCGCTTATGAATAGAATGAAACGCCCGGAAACCTCCCCGTAGACGCGCGTAGTCAAGTCGCGTACTGAGTACGCGGACACCGGAAGTGAAGCGCTATTCGAAACGTTTCCTCGAATACCCATTCTACGAGAAAATCGTTTCTTCGGAGAAACGATCCCGTATGGATACACTCGACCCGTGAGATCCCACATCAACTGGTGGCAAGAGACCACCATCTACCAAATCTACCCCCGCTCGTTTCAGGACAGCAACGGCGACGGGGTCGGCGACATCCCGGGCATCATCCGGCGGCTCGACTACCTCGCCTCCCTCGGGGTCGGCACGCTCTGGCTCTCCCCCGTCTTCACGAGCCCCGACGACGACAACGGCTACGACGTGGCCGACTACACCGGCATCCAGCCCGCCTTCGGGACCCTCGCCGAGTTCGACGAGCTGCTCGTCGGCGCGCACGCGCGCGGCATGCGGCTCGTGCTCGACCTCGTGGCCAATCACTCCTCCGACGAGCACGCCTGGTTCCGGGAGTCGGCTTCCGCCAAAACGAGTCCCAAACGCGATTGGTACGTCTGGCGCCCGCCGGCCCCGGACGGCGGTCCGCCCAACAACTGGCCGAGCTTCTTCAGCGGTCCGGCCTGGACCCTCGACGAGCGCACTGGCGAGTACTACCTCCACCTGTTTTCGCGCAAGCAACCCGACCTGAACTGGGAGCACCCCGACGTGCGAGAGGCGATGTACGCGGCCATGCGCTTTTGGCTCGATCGCGGCGTGGACGGCTTCCGCATGGACGTGATCACGCTCATCTCCAAGGCGCCGGGGCTGCCGAGCGCGCCGGCGGGAATGAGCTTCGAGGAGATCGCCACCCGCTACTACGCCAACGGCCCCGCGGTACACGCCTACCTCCGCGAGATGCGCGCGCGGGTGCTGCAGCACTACGACTGCATGGCGCTGGCCGAGGGCTTCGGCATCACGGCGCGGAACCTCGGCGACTACACCGAACCCGCCCGGCGGCAACTCGACCTCGCCTACCACTTCGATACGCTCGCCCTCACGTTCGCGGAGGGCGCTAACCGCTACGGCTCGCACCAACGGCTCCGTTTGCCGGAGCTCCGCGAGATCCTGCGGCGCTGGGACAACGGCCTCGCCTCCGGCGGCTGGCTGGCCCAAACCCTCGGCAACCACGACTACGCCCGCATGACGAGCCGCTTCGGAAGTCGCGACCCCCGCTACCGCGCCCGCTCGAGCAAGCTCCTGCTCACCCTACTCGCCTGCCTGCGCGGCACCCCGTGCTTCTACCAGGGCGACGAGCTCGGGATGCTCAATCCCCCCCTAACCAACTCCGCCCAGATCGACGACATCGAGGCGCGCAACCACTACGCCGAGCGCGCCCTAAGCCTCGACGCCGAGGGGCGGGCGGCGCTGCTCGATACCATCGCGGCCGAAGGACGCGACAACGCCCGCCACCCCATGCAATGGGACGACTCGCCGCAGGCCGGCTTCACCACCGGCGAGCCCTGGCTGCGCGTGCACCCCGACTACCCGCAGCTCAACGCCGCCGCCCAGGAGAACGACCCTACTTCCGTACTCAACTACTTCCGCACGCTGCTCCGCTTCCGCAAAACGTCGGACGCGCTGCTCGCGGGAGACTTCGAGCTCGCGGGGGAAGACCCGGAGATACTCCTCTTCCGGCGGGGCGCCGGACTGTGGTGTGTCTTCAACCTCTCCGACGGCGAGCGGGCCCTGCCCGAGCGCTTACGGGGACTAGCGTTGCTACTCGAAAACCTCGGAGACGGACAACCGCGCGGCGAGGCACTCGCCCCCTGGGAGGCCCGAATCCTCGGCACGCCCCCGCGCTAGTCGAGTACGACGGGGAGGGTGCCGTTGCTCTGCGCCGTGGTGTAGCGGACGAGATAGACGCCGGGGAGCCAGGTACGGGCGTCGATCGTACTTCCGGAGGAACCGGTCAGCCGCCGGCCCGTGCGGTCGTAAACGCTGAGTTGCGCGGGCTCGGACAGGCCGATGAGCCGAATCTCGCCTCCCGTAACGACGGCGCGCACGTCGGGCCGTACGCTGACGTCACTTACCGGGGAAGTTGCGTCGTACTCGTCCGCACCCGCATCCACGCGGCCGGCCGCGACGCGCGGATCGCCGTCGAAGTCGGTCGCCTTCTCGTCCGAGAAGGCGGGGTCGCCGGCGTCTCGGGCGGGGCTTCCCTCCGCGAGGTGGAGGTCGCCGGCGGCGGCATCCACGAACTGAGGATCGGCGAATGCTCCGTTGCCGTCCTGCCCGGTCGCGGTTTGGTACGCCGCGAAACCTACGTACGCATCGCTGCCGAGCTCGAACTCGACCGGGCCCGCAGCGTACCAGAGGTTGTAGTCGAGTGCCGCGTCCAGTTTATCCCGCTCGTTGTAGAGCGCGAGGCCGGCCGGGTTTTCGACCCAGAAGATGTTGCCGGTGATCCGCACGTCGTCGGTGGCGCTGACGCTGAGCTCCCCGGTAACCCCGCCGACCCCGCCCTCTACGGCGTCGTTGGCGTAGAAGCTGTTGCCCTCCACCACGGACGCGACGACGATGCCGCTGCCGTTGGGGTAGTCGAAGCCGCCGATCTGAAGTCCGCCGTCGTCGTTCAGGTAGACGAAATTGTTGCGGACGGCAATCTCCCGGGCGTCTCTCCCGACGGCCTCGGCGCCGATCTCGATCCCCCACTGACAGCCCGTGACCCGATTGCGCTCGATGCTGATGTTCCGCCCCCCGTCCACGTAGATGCCGGCCGCCGTGGCGTAGGGCGAGCGGCAGTCGTACACGTAGTTATCCGTCACCGAGCCGTCGCGAGCCCGGTCGCTAGCCGGCGCCGTCCCCTCGTAGCCGATAAAATCCATTCCGATGTTACGGATATCGTGCACGGTATTTCCGCTTACGCGAAAACGCTTCACGTTCCCGTTGAGGGCTACCCCTTCGGAGTACCCGGGTCGACAGTCGCGCACCAGGTTGTCTTCGATCACGAGGTCGTTGATCGGCGTCTCCCCGTCGGTTCCGTACACGATGAGCGGCTGCGCGTTGGTGTTTTCGTTCGGCTCGTCGTCGGCGTTCGCCGAGAAGTTGATGCCGTAGATCTCGTTGTCGCGCAGCGTCACGTCGGTGCCGGCGCCCTCGACGAGGATCCCCTGCGCGTCGGGCTGGTTGTTGTTGGTGACGACGAGTCCTTCGATCGTGACGTAGCTCCGGTTCCGGAGCGCGAGGACGGCGTCGGCGTCGCCGGTGGAATTCCCGTCGAGCACGGCTTGACGCGGGGTGGCCGCGCGGAAGGTGGTCGGGGCTTCCTCCGTGCCGTTCACGTTGCACTCGACGCGCTCGACGTAGGTACCGTCGGCGATCTCGACGGTCGCGCCGGCGGGCGCCGCGTCCATGGCGTGCTGCACGGTGCGCCACGCGGCGGCGGGGCTGGTGCCGGCGGCGGCATCGTCGCCAGTCGGAGAAACGTAGTGGGTCGCCTGTTGGGCCTGTGCGTTAGCGAAATAGGCAAACACGAGGGTAAAAAGTAGGAGACGGCGCATCGGATAAAGATGCATACATTCTTCTTTTCGTACTGCCGGGGCGGTTCAAAGCGCGAGCTTGAACGGTCGTGTATCGGCGGGTAGCACGGAGCGCGCTACGGCCGCAGAAAACGAAGACTCACTTCCCCATCCGACAGCACGTAAATACCGGCCGGTAGATCGCGTACGGATAGTCGATTTTGCCCGCTTAATCCTTCGAAGCGATCCACCAACCGCCCGTCCGCGGCGATCACGAACAAGGCACGGTCCGAGGCTCGCGAGACGACCAACTCGTCGTCGACCACGTTCGCGGCCAGACCAAACCCCACTTCGCTGCCGGCTACCCGGACGCTGATGGTCGCCGTGGTGTCCACGGTACCGTCTAGGTCGACCTGGCGCAGCCGGAAGTAGTGGATACCCGCGGCGGGGTCCACGAAGGTGTAACGGTAGTCGTCTCCGGCGGGGTCTCCCGCGGGGACGCTCGTGATCTCGGCGTACTCGACGCTGTCGTCACTGTGCTCTAAGGCGAAGTAATCGTTGTCGATCTCCTGCGCGGTCGACCACTCGAGGACTACGCCTTCTGGCTCCAGCCGACCGGTAAACGAAATTAGGGTAACGGGGAATGGGGTAGGGAACTCTTCACAGGGAGTAGCCTCGGACGGGAACCCGGGCGTTATAATCTCAAAATCCCCCGGATCGTAACTACCGAAGTTGGGAGTAAAATCGGTCCTGCGGACAATCGACTCCTTGAAGTGCCATTCCAAGCTATCCGGATCCACCCCTCTTCGGCCGTATATATCTACGATTACACTGTCCCTATTGAATACGGCATAGACATCGTCCCCATTCGCCGTTACCGTCGTTGAGTACCCGTCGGCTCCGCACGGATAGTAAGACCGAAAGATCGAATCTACCCGACCGATGGTATATAGCTGCTTAGGAGCTAGAACGGTACCTTCTGGAAACGTGTACGGCGTAAGGGAGGAGGTTGTCTTCCGGTTGAAAAAGCCCCGCAGCTTGTACCCGCTAACATCGAGCGAGTCTTCAGCGGAGTTCATCAGCTCGACAAACTTTGCATTCGCCGAATCTCTCGGCTGAGCGATCTCGTGAATGAGGAGATCTTGAGCTACGGCAACTTGACCGCAGCACGTCAGTAGAGCCGCAGTGAGCAGCAAACAAAAATACTTCATTCTAAACGGGAGCTATCTAGCTAGGAGAGATGCGAGAGTACTTTAATTTCAGCTACAAACAGTCCGAAACCGCCTAGTCTATCGATAAATAACAGAAACGGGTTAGCATTATGTACACCGCCTTTTTACGGCTTTACGCAAGCGTATACTTATCTGCGAATCAAGTTTGAGTATTACATATGCCCGATCCTAAACCCCGACAAGCATGCGCTTACCCCTCCTCCTATCTCTTCTAGCTTCACTGTCGCTCGTGGCCCAAAGCGAACCGCCCCTCATCCCCACCTACGGTACCGTCTACCCCGCCCCGGACGCCGCCCTCCGACCCGATCCCAACCAGAAACACCGCATCGTCTTCGACCTCGCCAGCGACGAGCGAAAAGACGGCGTCAACAACGGCCTCTGGTATCTCGCCCGCCTGCGTAACCTCCTCGCCGCCGCCGACGTGCCCGCGGACAGCGTCGAGCTCGTCGGCGTCCTCCACGGCGGTGCCACCGCGCTCGCCTTGTCCCCCGAAGCCCACTCGCGCCGCACGGACGGCGACCCCTCGGCCGACCTGGCGCTCATGGCAACCCTCTCGGAGCACCAGGTCGAGTTCTACGTCTGCGCGCAGTCCGCACTCGGGCAGGGGATCGACGTCGACACCGAGCTCAACGGACTCGTAACCCCGGCCCTCTCCGCCATGACGACGCTCGTCGTTTTGCAAGAGCGTGGCTTCGTGGCTTTCTAGCGGGAGGTTAACGTTCGAGTGCAGGCCGTTTCCCCGGTCTTCCGTTCGGGCTCGGGCTCCCCAACCCAAACCGGACCCCCGCCCGCCCCGGCAGCCGCGCCAACAACTCCTCGCCCAGGGCCACACTCGGCGTCAACACCCCCCCGGGCCGCTCCTTGCCCCGCGTCTCCGCCAACGCCACGGCCGCCTCGCCGAGCATCCGCGACGTGCTCCCGTAACCGGGGTCCCGGTCGCTCGACACCTTGACCTCCATCGTCTCCCCGTCCGCGAACGTGCCCACGAAGGTCATCCGGAAGAAGCCCGCCTCCCGCTTCCGCTTGCCCGGTCCCTCGCCCACCTCGGGGGCGAAACGCTGCACCAACGAGGCCAGCTTGCTCCCCGGCGCCGCCCCCAGCACGGCGCCGAGCCCGGCCGAGGCGAGTTTTGCCGCGAGGCGACCCCGGAGGCCCTTGCCCGTGGCCGTCATCTCCTGGTAGCAGAAGTCCCGGCCGTAGTCGAACTCGCGTAGGGCGACGCTGCGCCGCACCACCCGGGTGTTGATGCCCGCCATCACGAAGGGGGCCGTCCAGGCGTCGAACTCCGCCCGGTACTCCGCGCCGCGAACGTCCGGGGCCGTGCAACCGCCCGCCGGCTGCGGCCCGTTGAGCGCGTACGGGTCCCGGAGCCACCCCGCCACCTCCGGCGAGGTATCGGCTTCCGCCAAAACGTTGACCAAGCTCGCGTACGTGCCGCCGCTGAAGCCCCCCTTCGCCCCGGTCACCGCCATGCGAACGCTGCCGCAAAACTCACCCCGCTTGGACTGCGCCTGCTGCTGCAGGAAGTAGGTCCCCAGATCGGAGGGGATCGAATCGAACCCACAGGCGTTGACGATCCGCACCCCTTTTTCCTTCGCCCCCGCGTGGTGGCGATCGATCATGCGCCGGATGAAGGGGACCTCACCGGTGAGGTCGCAGTAGTCGGTACCGGCACCCACGCAGGCGGCGACCAACGCCTCGCCGTGCTTCGCGTACGGACCGACCGTGGAGCAGATCGCGTCCGCTTGAGTGCACATGGCGTGCAGGCTCGCCGGCTCGTGGCTGTCGGCGATGAAGGTGGGCAGCTCGTAGTCGCCGAGGTCGTGGCGCACGTCGGCCAATTTGTCCGCGTCGCGGCCGCCGATGCCCCAGCGCAATTTCCGCTGGTCGGTGCCGTAGGCCTCGGCGAGGTAGGCGGCCACGAGCTGGCCGGTGAAACCGGTGGCGCCGAAGACGATGAGCTGGTAGGGTCGGGGGGAGACGGTGGGCATGGCCCAAGAGTAGCGCCGGGAGCGGGGCGAAGTTCAGCCCGGGGTCGAATCCGTGCGCGCGTCGACCTCGGCGAGGTAGATGACCGCGGCGTGCGGCGTGGTGAAAACGCTCACCAGGATGAAGAAGCGCGCGAGCCAGACCGGACCGAACTCGAGCCCGGGCCCCACGGCGATGAGCGCCAAAATGCTCACGACGGCGAGGACCGCGTAGGGGAGGCCACGCCGCAGGAAGGTGGCCACGGCCTCGGCGTTGAGCGGAGCGCCCTCCCACTGCACTTGATTGACGATCGAGGTCGTGGCGTGAACCGCGAGAAAGAAGATCGCGAAGCCCCACAGGCCGGGCAAGATCAGGTAGGCGGCGGCCAGGACGAGGATCAGGACGACCTCGCACCTCCACCTCCGCGCGAGCCCGGGACCGGCATCGGTGAACGCGTTACGCAACGCGAGCGCGAGGGCCACGGAGCCCATACCGGTCACGGCGCCGACCGCGGCACCGAGCCAATAATCCGGGGGCGTGAACCCGAGCATTTCGGCGAGTACGGGCTGGAGCGTATCCGGGTGCCAAACCAACGGTGCACCGAGCACGAAGGTGCCCCAGGGGACCGCGTACCCCCACAGTGCGCGCCCCCCCAAACCCAGACTCGCCGCCTGATCCTGCCCGAAGTGCAGCAGCGATACGAGCACGAAGGCCAGCAGGCCGCCCGCGGGCCAGGCCCACCAGAGCGCTGCGGTCAGTCCCATCGCCGCCAGGTAGAGCGCGAGCGTCGGGAGCCCCCCCGCCCGCCCGCCGACGCCGAGCCGGCGCAGCGTGAACAGATCCCCCGCCCCGTGCGGGAAGCCCGCGCAGAGGATAAACCCGAGCGCAAACCAATCGCCGGCCCCGGGGCGGAGCCCCTCGGCCGCGGCGAAGACGCCCAGCAGCCCGAGGCCTATCGCGAGCACGACGCCCAGCCGACGACCGGCAGACGAATCGAAGCTCCCCGGGGTCGTCATCGCGAAACGCTCGGCCATACCAGGTAGGATAGCCTCCGGGCGCGGGGGGTTCAACCCATCGTACACCAATCGCGGAGGGTCCGCAACAATGCACCCGCAAATCGGATCTTACTCCTCTGACCATGGCCACGCCCCCATCCCCCCCTCGCACGACCGACCTCGCGGACCGCTTCAAGCTGGGTGCCTCCCCGCGCCAGAGCATCATGCTGGGCTTCGGGCTCCTGGGCGTCGCCGGCTGGCTAACGCTGTCGTTGCCGGGCGCGACCAACGGTGCCCCCGCCGGCGATCCCCCCGCCGACTGGCTCGACCACCTGTTCACCGTCGTCTCGGCGCTGTCGACCACGGGCTTGACCACCGTTACGTTCGCGGACACGTACACGTGGTTCGGCCAGTGGGTAGTACTGCTCCTCATCCAGCTCGGCGGCCTAGGCTACCTGCTCCTGGTCACGTACTACGCCGCGAAAACCTTCAGGAGCGGGGAAGAAAGCGCGCGGGAGCTCCTCGGGGATAAGCTCGACGAGGGCGACGACCTCAGTCCGTTCGATTTCCTCAGACAGGTCGGCACCTTCGTCTTCGTTTGCGAGGCGAGCGGTGTTGCCCTGCTGACCACCGGGTTTTACGGCAGTGGCCAGACGTTCGGTGAAGCCCTCTTCAACGCCACCTTCCACAGCGTGTCCGGCTTTTGCACGGCCGGCTTTTCGACCTTCCCCGACAACCTCGAGGCCTACTCCGACACTCCCCTCGTGAGCCTCACCACACTGTCGCTGTCGGTGGCGGGGTCCATGGGGTTCCTGGTGATCGCGGAGGTGCGAAGTCGCCTTCTGGGCGGCCTAAAATCGATGGACCAACGCACCAAAGCGATCCTGCTCGCCTTCGGGGGCATCCTGTCGGCGGCCACCCTCCTGGGCTGGTTGTTCGACGCCGGTGTGGCCGGGGCGGACAGGCCGGTTTTGGCCGCACTCTACACCGCGGGGTCGGCCCTGACCACCGTGGGCTTCAACGTCGTACCCACCGACGAGATCGGTAGCGGCTTCTCGATGCTGCTCCTGTTCGCGATGTTCTGCGGCGCCGTATCGAGCGGTACCGGGGGCGGGGTCAAGCTCACGCACTTCGTCACGGTCACCGCCATCGTGTGGGCCCGACTGCACGCCCGCCCGCTGCCCACCATCAACGGGGAGGTGATCGACAAGCGCCGCAGCTACATCAGCACGTCGGCCTTCGCCCTGTACCTCGCGATCCTCTTCTTCGGGGCCACCGCGCTGCTGTTTACCGAGCCCGCGAGCCCCTTCGAGGACGTGCTCTTCGAGGCCACCTCGGCGCTCGGTACGGTGGGATTGAGCCGCGGACTCACCGCGGGACTCAGCGAAGCCGGTAAGGTGATCGCGATGGTGCTGATGTTCTGCGGCCGCATCGGCGTGCTCGCCTTCGCGTTTGCCTTCGTCCCGGACGCGGGGGACGAGGACGGGTCATCCGAACGCTGAGTGAACCTTATTCGAAAATTTCACCTCAGCCCCTGTATGGAAGAGCTCGGCAACGCAAACTTCGAGAACTACATCGGCATCACCACCGGCTACGACGAAATGGGCTACCAGATGGTGGCCCACGTCCTCACCCTCGGCTACGCGTGCATGCTGGCCGGATTGCTCTACTACGCGCTCACGCTAAAAACGGTGGCGCCGAAGTACCGGATCTCCTCCGTGCTCTCGGTGGTGGTCATGGTCTCCGCGTTCCTCCTCCTCTACGAGCAGTCCCAGAGCTGGGGAGCGTCCTTCGCGTTCGACACCGAGCAGGCCCGCTACTTCCTCAAGCCCGGCGCCGACCTCTTCAACAACGGCTACCGCTACCTCAACTGGCTCATCGACGTGCCGATGCTCCTGTTTCAGATCCTTTTCGTAGTCACGCTAAAACGCAGCAGCTTCAGCAGCATCCGCAACCAGTTTTGGTTCTCGGGCGTGCTCATGATCGTGACCGGGTACATCGGTCAGTACTACGAGGTCACCAACCTCACCCTCTTCCTCATCTGGGGTGCCATCTCGACGGTGTTCTTCATCCACGTGCTCTGGCTCATGCGCAAGGTGATTACCGAAGGGCGCGAGGGCATGCCCGATAAAGCACGTAACTACCTCAACAGCATCTGGGTGCTCTTCCTGGTCTCGTGGTTCCTGTACCCGGGCGCCTACCTCATGCCCCACCTCCTCGGCGCCTTCGGCGGCTTCTTCAACGAGACGGGCGTGGTGGCGCGGCAGATGACGTACACCGTCGCCGACGTCGCCTCGAAGGTGATCTACGGCGTCTACCTCACCCTCGTGGCCCAGGAGCTCAGCAAGGCCGAAGGCTACGATTACGACCGGCAGATCGGGATGCTCCCGACCGAGTAATTTTCGGCGAAGTACCGTCCTTTGTATCCACCCGTTCGCTACTCCCTGGTGTTGCTCGCCGCGTCCCTGATCGCTTGTGCGACTAAGCCTTTCGGCAAAACGTCTTTTGCCCCCAACCCGGTCGTCGCCCACCGCGGCGCCTGGAAGGCCCGGCAGCTCCCGGAAAACTCCCTCGCCTCCCTGCGCGCCGCCATCGAGCTCGGCTGCACCGGATCCGAGTTCGACGTTCGCTGCACGGCCGACGATTCGCTCGTGGTCGCGCACGACGCCGAGTACGGCGGCCTCGACATCGAAGCGAGCACCTACGCCCGGCTCGCCGCCACCCCCCTCGCCAACGGCGAGCCGCTGCCCACGCTACGGAGCTACGTTTCGGAAGGCTTGCGCGAAAACCCGTCGACCCGACTCGTGTGCGAGGTCAAGCCCTCCCCCGCCGGCCGGGAGCGCGGCGTCGACATCGCTCGGCGTACCGTGGCGCTGGTCGAAGCGCTCGGCGCGCGGGACCGCACCGCCTACATCAGTTTCGACTACGATGAGTTGCTCGCCATCCGCGAGGCGGCCCCCTACGCGCACACCGAGTACCTCGAGGGCGACAAAGCGCCCGCCGAGCTCGCCGCCGACGGTATCGGGGGACTCGATTACAACCTCGAGGTTTTCCGCGAGCACCCCGAGTGGATCGCCGAGGCCAAACAGCTCGGGCTCGCGCTCAACGCCTGGACGGTCGACGGGGAGGCCGACCTACGCTGGTTGCTCGGTGAGCGGTTCGCGCTCATCACCACCAACGAACCGGAGCTCCTGCTGCGCCTAGCGGACGAGAGGTAAACTACGTGCGGCCACTTACGTTGATGAGTTCACCCCTGCCGGCACGTTAAGCCCAGCCCATGCACATCGAACAGATTTACACCGGCTGCCTCGCGCAGGGCGCCTACTACATCCGCAACGGGCGCGAAGCGGCGATCGTCGATCCACTCCGCGAAGTACAGCCCTACATCGACCGCGCCGCCGCGGACGGGGTGACGATCAAGTACATCTTCGAGACCCACTTCCACGCCGACTTCGTGAGCGGGCACGTTACGCTCGCGAAGGCCACCGGCGCCGAGATCGTGTACGGCCCCCTCGCCAACCCCACCTTCCCCGCCACCATCGCCACCGATGGACAGGTGTTTCGCGTGGGCGACATCACGCTCACCGCCCTGCACACCCCGGGGCACACGATGGAGAGTACGACCTACCTGCTCAAAGACGCCGGGGGCGAAGACCACGCTGTCTTCAGCGGCGACACCCTCTTCCTCGGCGACGTCGGGCGGCCCGACCTCTCGCAGAAGGGGGCCGAGCTCACCCAGGAAGACCTGGCGAGCTACCTCTTCGATTCGCTGCGCGACAAGCTCATGCCGCTCGGCGACGACGTGCTCGTGTACCCGGCCCACGGCGCCGGTTCGGCCTGCGGCAAGAACATGAGCTCCGAGACCGTCGGCACCATCGGCGGACAGAGGGCCGATAACTACGCGCTGCGCGCGGACATGACGCGGGAGGAGTTCATCCGGGAGGTCACGGCCGGCCTCACCGCTCCCCCGGCCTACTTCCCCCTGAACGTCCGCATGAACCGGGAGGGCTACGAGGACGTCGCCGACGTGCTCACCCGCGGCACCCGGGCGCTCGACCCCGAAGCCTTCGAGGCGGTCGCCAACGAGCGTGGCGCGCTCGTGCTCGACGTTCGGAGCAAGGCGGACTTCGCCGCCGGCCACATCCCGCGGTCCATCTTCATCGGTATCGACGGCGGTTTCGCGCCCTGGGTCGGTGCCCTGGTCAAGGATACCGCGCAGCCCATCCTCCTCGTGGCCGCCCCGGGCCGGGAGGAAGAAACGATCACCCGGTTGGCGCGCGTCGGCTTCGACCAGACGCTCGGGTACCTCGACGGCGGTTTTGCCGCCTGGAAGGCGAGCGGGAAACAAATCGATGTCGTGGAGCAGGTTACGGCGGACGAGTTTTCGCGCGTAGCGACGGAGGTGCCCGTGTACGATGTACGTAAACCCTCGGAGTATGAGCAGGGCCACGTGGTCGGTGCCCACCTGGCGCCACTCAGCGAGCTGAACGATCACCTCGCTGAGCTCCCGCACCAGCCTACCTTCTTCATTCACTGCGGCAGCGGGTATCGTAGTCTCGTCGCCGGTTCGATCCTCAAGAGTCGCGGCATACACAACTTCCGTGACGTAATCGGCGGATACAAGGCCATCAGCGACACGAGCACCCCGCTCGAGGTCGCCGACCAGGAGCCCGCCACCAACTAGCCGGCATGCAAACGATTCTTGACCCTTGGCCCTGGTACGTGGCCGGGCCGCTCATCGCTGCGGTGATGACGCTCCTCCTGCTGTCCGGTAAAACCTTTGGCGCCTCCTCCAACCTGCGCACGTTGTGCGCGATTTGTGGCGCCGGGGCGAAGAGTAAGTTCTTCGATTTCGACTGGCGATCGCAACGCTGGAATCTGACGGTGATGTTGGGTGCGGCGCTCGGCGCCTGGATCGCGGTCGCTTTCCTGAACGGCGATGCTGCCGTACCGCTCAACCCCGCGACGGTCGAGCGCCTACAAACGCTCGGCGTCGACGACGCCGGACACGCGTACCAGCCGGTCGGGCTCTTCGGGGATCGGGTGTCCTCAAGTCCCCCGGTGCTCGCCACGCTCGCGGTGGGTGGGTTTCTCATTGGCTTCGGCACGCGCTACGCGGGCGGTTGCACGAGCGGACACGCCATTACGGGACTCAGTCAGCTACAGCTCCCGAGCCTGATCGCGGTGGTCGGCTTCTTTCTCGGGGGCCTCGCGATGACTTATTTCTTCCTGCCCGCTATCCTGCGGGCGCTCCTGTTACCCGCCGTTTGAGCATGCGCTACTTCAACTACCTCGCTATCGGCGTCCTCTTCGGCGTCGTGATGCTCAAATCGGGGGCGGCTTCCTGGTTTCGGATCTACGAGATGTTCAGTCTCGAATCGTTTCACATGTACGGTATCATCGGTTCCGCGCTTGCGGTAGGACTGACGGCCGTTCGGGCGATCGAGCGCTTCGGGATCCGCGATTTTGACGGAGAGCCAATCGAGTTTACCGACAAGGCCCGATCCGTACCGCGCTACTTGATCGGCGGGACGATCTTCGGCATGGGGTGGGCGCTGGTGGGCGCCTGCCCGGGACCGCTGTTTACCCTCGTCGGAGCGGGCTACTGGCCGGTGCTGGTCGTGATCGCCTCGGCGGTCCTGGGGACGTTCGTGTACGGGTTGTTGCGGGATCGGTTGCCGCACTGAGTTCGAACGGTGTACAACGAATTTACCGACAAGCCTACCGTTACGGTGGCAGGCTACCTCAATGGCAGGCTCGGTTATAGTCTCCGTACATCCGCTACACGGGTACAGGATAGGTTCAGATTGATCGCCTGGCCGGTTGATCGCCTGGCCGGACGAGCCGCTTTACCGGCGCTGGTGAAACGAGACGGACGAGCGCTCGCCCTGGTTACCGGTCGGCGTAGGGTCGGTAAGACCTACCTCCTGACCCACGCCCGGAAGGAGATGCCCTTCTTTCTCTTTACGGCTTCGCGAGTCACGCCCGGGATCAATCGGCGACAGTTCGTTCCGGAGTTCGGATTGTGGTTGGACGAAGACCTGCGACCGAACGATTTTCCGTCGTGGAGAACGGTGTTCAATCTTGTATTCGACCAACCATCGGACGGTCAGCGGATCATGATACTCGATGAGTTCCAATGCTTGGGGGACGGCGAGTTCGGCGCCGCCGGAGTGGCTTTCGAGCTAAACGCGGCCTGGGAGCGCCGACGATCTCCGGGCGAGATCCTGCTGTTACTGGGCCGAATTCGGCCGTCCGGTACGCGATCGCCGGCGCCGACTTTCGCTTTCGCCGAAAGCTCGTCGAGCCGAGCACGTCGATGCTGGATCGCTTCACTCCGGCGCAGGTGTGGGGCGATAGGATCGATAGACTGTTGGACACGTACACGGGCCACGAGTCCGAACGCATGGTCGACTAAGCGTACTACCGACCCGCGGAGCGCGAGGAGGTTACGATGATCGAAGCTTGGGGGCGGTGGGAAGGGGCTGATCGCTTGCGTCAGTCTGTCGGAATAGACGTCGAAGCGAAGCTTGCCGACGGTCGGATGCTCGCGGGGGAGGTAAAATGGAATCGGAAATCCGTAGGTCCGGCGGCCTTCACCCGGCATTTAGAAAAGTTAAATCGCCTAGCGGCTTCGGGGCAAAGTTGGGCGGGGGAGGCACTGGCGGAGGGTGCGGAGTTTCTGTTTGTGAGTGCGGGTGGGTTCCAACCCGCGTCCGGGATGAGTGCGACCAAGTGACGGATCGCGAGGTGCGCACCTGGAGCTTATCGACGCTTTACAGCTGATCGCCGGCGCGTCGGAAGGCTCGATACTGAGATTAGGAGTGAGATCGATTAGCTTTGTTCAAGCAACCTTCTCATTCCCCAGTTAAGTACAAGTTTTTGATAATATATATTTCTCTATCAGCGATAGTCTATCGACAATCGAGTCGTGAGTACGTGAATCAGGTGAGCAACTTTACACCCTCGCTACCTGCTTAGCGTAAGTCCCTCGTATTGATAGCTCTACTCGCTCTACTAGTCAGCGTACCCGCTGCTGGCCCCGCCGACCGTCCCCGCGCGACTATCGTCTCTGAAGTGCACACGCTCACCGCCACCGGACCGGGCGCCTACGACTACGAGGAAGTACGCGAGGTAGTGGTCTACGACAGCGAGGCGGCGGCGTACTACCGCAACGTAGCCGTCGCTTACGACGAATTCTCGGAGGTAGCCGCCCTGGAGGGAGAGGTCCATTCGGCCGGGGCGAAGAAGCCGGAGCGCGGGCGCGCGAAGCACAAGTCGGACCGCGCCTACTACGACGGGACGTCGATCGCCTTGGACCTCCGCTACGAATCCCTCACCCTCCCCCTACCGAGCGCCTACCCGGCTACGTACAGGACCCGCACCCTGCGGCGCGTGCGGGAGAGCGTTTTCATCCCGGCGATCTCGTTTCTCTACCCCGAGGGAGTGGCGGTTACACACGCCGAGCTCCGGGTCGGTGGCGCCCGCGACGAGGTTCTCAGCAAGGTGATAGACCCGAATGGCGTGATCGAGCGCGAGGAGGCGGGCGGCGTCCTTCGTTTTAGCGTAAGCGACCTGCCGGCCTACTGGGATGAGGATGGTGCGCCCGACGCGCTGAGCAGCGGTCCGGCCGTACTCCTGGCACCGCGTGAGGGGCGACTCGAAGGGACCAAGGGCAACTTTACCACCTGGGCGGGACTCGGTGCCTGGACGGCGGAACTGCTCGCCGACCGCAGTGAGCTCCCGGACGGGGCGAGGCGGGAGATCGAAGCCTTGGTTGCCGATACAAGCGATCCGCTGGAGCGCATTCGACGCGTATACGCCTACATGCAAGCGCGGACGCACTACGTGTCGATCCAACTCGGCATCGGCGGCTTCAAGCCGATGCCCCCCGCCGACGTGCACCGCTACGGCTACGGCGATTGCAAGGCGCTGAGCAACTACACCCGCCTGCTGTTGGGGGCGGCCGGGGTGGACGCTTACTACTGCGTGATCGGGGTCGGTGAGCGGGCCATTAGCCACCCGGGGTTCACGAGCGTCAACCAGGCTAACCACGCCGTGCTCGCCGTGCCGTTCGCGACCGACACGGTGTGGTTGGAGTGCACGAGCCAGACGACCCCGCCCGGTTTCCTCGGCGAGCGAGCCGCCGGCCGCTACGCCTTGTTGGTCAAAGACGGTACCGGCTCACTCGTACGCACCGGCGGGCGGGCGCCGGGGGATAACCGACGTGAGAGTTCGTCGATCCTCACCGTCGATTCGCTGGGCGTCGCCAAGCTCGTGCGCACGACCCGATTCACGGGCGCGCAGGTGGAAACGCCCCTCCGCCTGAGCCTCCTCGACGCCGAGGAACGCCGCCGCGTGGCGCGACGAGGCTACCGGGTAAACGTCGACGGCTTAGACCCGGAGATCGCGATCGGGAGTACGCCCGGAGGCCCGCAGGCGATCATGCGCGAGACCGCCCGCTTCCCCAACCTCACACGGCGAGTCGGCAAGCGTTTCGTGCTGCCCGCGTTCGGCCACCTTTACCCTCCCCCGGCGCCCCACGACACCACCGAGCGGAGGCTCCCCGTGGAAGTGGAGCTGGGCTACCTCCATATCGACACGGTGAGCTACGTGTTGCCGCCCGGTACGAGCCTCGTGGCGGTACCCGAGACGGTTCTGCTCGAGGGTCCGCACGCCAGCTACAGCCTTTCGGCAAAACCCGTCGAGGGAGGCCTGGAGGTCATCAGATCCCTCGAGGTCACGGCCGGAACCTACCCGCCCGCCGACGCGGCGGCCATGGCCCGTTTTCGCGAAAGCGTGGACCGTGCCGACGGGTCGTTGATCGCGCTCGCCCCGAAATCGAAAGACGGCACTTAAGAACCCCAGCAGTTGAAGCATATGAAATCAGTCCTCCTACTCCTCACGCTGGCCGCACTCACCGGCGGCAAAGCGTTTGCCCAACTCGAGCTCCCCAAAGTCGGACGCGTGGACGGCGCCTGGTTCAAGGGCAATCCTTACGCCGCCGACAGCTCGGTGCACGCCTACGTGATCGCCCAGGATACGAAGGCTTCCGTGACCTTCACCGACGGAGGTACCGGAGCCCCCGAGCTCAACTCGTCGACCCGCCGCCTGGTGCGTATCCTCGACCAAAAGGCGCTCGACTACGCCACGGTGAAACTGCAGGTATACGCGCCGAAGGGCGAAGCGCACGGACAGTCGATACGCAATCTCGTAGCCTACACCTACAACTTCGAGAGCGGCGAGGTGAAGATCTCGAAGCTAGACGATTCGCAGGTGTTCCAGACCCGCCTCGACGAGTACCTCGTGGAGACGGCCTTCAGCCTGCCCGACGTGCGGGCCGGTAGCGTGCTGGACGTCTCCTACGATTTGCGATCGAGTTACATCACGGCCCCGCCGCGGGTTTTCTTGCAGGAGGACATCCCGGTGCAGGCGGCCGAATACGCGTTTAGCAACCACCCGCGACTACAGTACAAGGCCACTGTATTCGGGCATCACCCCATCGAGAACAGGGAGGAGTCCGGGGTGAACCTGAACGGAAACGCCTTTATCGGACGGAGCGTGCGGATGCGCACGATGGGCTTCTCGGTCCGCGACGCCCCCGCCATCGGCGACGAGCCCTACATGACGACGGCGAATAACTACCGCGCCCAGGTATTCTTCGAACTGCGCAGCTACGCCAATGCAAGCGGGAGCGTGGTCGATTACGCTACCGACTGGGAGACGGTGGCCAAGCAGTTGCGCGACGCCGAAGGCTTGAAGGAAGCGTACAAAGCCGGCGGCCCGTACAGAGATTGGGCGGCGAGTTTTACCGCGAGTGCACCCGATCTCGAACCCGCCGCCCTGCGCGCCGAGCAGCTCGCTTGGGCGGTGGCGGAGGTCGGCACGAAAGTGAGGTGGAATGGGTATTTCGGCACCTACCCTTCCGGGCGCGGTAAGCGGGTACTCGATAAAGGCACCGGGAGCGTAGACGAGGTCAACGTACTGCTCATCGGGTTGCTACGCGCGCTCGGCGTGGAGGCAAACCCGGTCTATTTAAATACGCGCGATCGCGGACGCGTATTCGAACACTTCGCCGACCGCAAAAGCCTTTACAGCATGATCGTAGGCGTGGGCGCCGCCGGCGAACAGTTGGTGCTCATGGATGCCACCAATCCGACCGCTCAGTCGGGTGTGATCCCCAGCCGAAACCTAAACGGCGACGGCCTACTCGTGGAGCGCAAGGGGCACCGCTTCGTGCCGCTGCAGGAGGGCGCGTACTCGCAGCAGGGCCTGGCCGCACACCTCAAACTGGGTGAGGATAACTACCTCTCCGGTACGGTACAGTTGGCGCTACGCGACTACGCGGCCTTTCCGTACACCCAACTCGAGCACGGGCGCTTGGTACTGGATGTCGAAGCCGGTGATCTGCTGCCCGGTTTTATCCTCAGCGACGTGGAGGTGCAGCGGGGCAAAGGGTTCAGCTGGACCGTCCAAGCAACCGTAAAGAGTCGAGAGCCGCTCCCGGATGTCGGTAGTGCGCTGGCTCTCGACCCGACGGGAGTCTCGACGTGGCAGAAGAATCCGTTCGCAAACGAAAACCGCACCTTCCCAATCGAATTCCCCCACGGGATGGTGGAGACCCGGCAGGTGAACATCACGCTTCCCGCGGGCAGGGTAGCCACAGACCTCCCCGCCCCAATCACGGCCGTTACGCCCGATCAGGGCTGCCGCTACCACTCGAGCATCACGGCCGCGGGAAACGTACTGACGCTGCAATCCTTACTCGCCATCAAACAGACGTATTTCGCCCCGGAGGCCTACGCGGGCATGCGGGAGTTGTTCGAGCTCGTGGCCGAGCGGGAGTCCGGATTGATCGCCGTCACCGCGCAGTAGGTCGGAGCTACTTCCGCAAAGCCGCAATCAACTCCGCCTTCGACATACCCGAGCGCCCCTCGACGCCGAGGTCTCTCGCCTGCTCGTAGAGCTCCTTTTTCGTGCGCTCCTCGTACGGCTCCGCGTGCCCGCCGCGCTCGCCGGAGTCCGGGGTGTTGGCGATGGCGGCCGACTTCGCCTCGCTGTACCCCTTCGCGCGCAGCGCTTCGTACTTCGCGTCGTTTTTGATGCTCGGTCCGTGATCCTTGGCCATACCCCCCAAACACATTTGCAAAAGGTTAGTGCGAAGGCGCTATCGAGCGCGGGCCCAGCCGTTCCATCTTCGCACCGATGAAGTCCCTTACGCTACCGTTCGCCGCCCACCTGCTTCTCACCACCGCCTGTGGCGAGTCGAAACCAGCTCCCGAAACCACCGCCGCAGAACCGGACGCACCGGTTACCGAAGCGGCGACGGTGCCCGAGCTCGAGATTACCCCCATCGAACACGCCACGATGGTCCTCTCCGACGGTGAGCGGGTGGTGTACGTCGACCCCGTCGGGGGCGCGGCGGTATTCGACAGTCAGGAGGCTCCGGACGTGGTTTTGGTGACCGACATCCACGGCGACCACCTGGATACGGCGACCCTCGCCGCGATCGTGACCGACGACACCGAGCTCGTGGTCCCGCAGGCGGTGGCCGACCAGCTCAACGAAGCGCTGAAGGATCGCGCCCACGTGCTCGCCAACGGGGAGAAGGAGGCCATCGACGGCATCGAGATCGACGCCGTCCCGATGTACAACCTCCGCGAAGAGGCCAAAGACTACCACACCAAGGGGCGCGGCAACGGCTACGTGCTCACCCTGGCCGGACAGCGCGTGTACGTGGCCGGCGATACCGAGGGCGTTCCCGAGATGCGCGCGCTCGAGAACATCGACGTGGCCTTCGTCCCCATGAACCTTCCCTACACCATGCCCGTCGCGGATGCCGCCGACGCCGTACTCGCCTTCGCCCCGAAGAAGGTCTACCCGTTCCACTACCGCGGGCAGGAGGGGATGAGCGACGTTTCCGAGTTCGAGGAGCTCGTCAGCGCCGGTGATCCCGACATCGAGGTCGTGCAACTAGACTGGTACCCGCGGGGGGAGTAGGAGCCCGGACTAGAGCGAGCCCACTCTCCCCCACCGGTTAGCGCCCGATCCCGGCGTAAGGGTTGAACGTGTACGTCCGCGAAAACTCACCCCAACCCCCGAAGTAGCTGGCCATAATTTCGGCCGGATCGTTGGCGAGGGCGCCGGTCGGACTGTTGTCGTCGCCGTCGTTCCAGCCCCAGGGTACGTTGGCGCCGCCTTTGCCCACGGTGCTCCAGAAGCCGCCGTTGGGTCCTTCGAGCAGGTCCGTGTTAAAGCGCTGTTCCCACAGCTCGCCCCCGCCGAAGATGTCGATCAGCCCGTAGCGCACCGAGCGGTCGTCGTTGCCCTCGGGGACCTCGGCCTCGGTGAGGCTCGGGTAGTAGACGATGCCGTCGCCCACGATCTCGAAGTAGGGGTGCGCCTTCAGGCCGTGCCCTTTCGCCTCCTGCGCGGTAACGATGTGCCGACCACCGCTGAAGCCGTCGAAACGGAGCGTGCCGTCGACGCTCTCCTCGTTCGCGCGCAGGGGGCTGCCTTCCGGGAGGTAGGAGAAAAAGTCGGCGTGCGACACGGTGATGGCGGCCTGCAGGTTGCCGTAAGTGCTACCGTCCTTCTCGATGGCTACGAGGGCGCCCTCGAGGTCGTTCTCGTGCTGATCGAGGTAGTAGAGGAAGAAAATGTCCGTCCAGTCGCGCGGGTGAAAGAAAGCGTAGACGACGAACCAGTGGGTCGCCGTCTCGACCACCGAGAAGTAACCGTACGCCCGGAGCGGCGCGTTTGCGGCGTTGTCCCAGTTGTTGCGTGCATTGAGGTCGCCGTCGAAGTCGATCGCGGTGATGTAGTCGGATTTGCCGCCGAGCGCATACTTGCCCGTAGCGTCTACGTCCTGGTGGTGCACGGGCGCGTAGTGGAGGGCTAGGTCGCGCTGGAAGGCGGAGGCGGCGTCGCCGAGGGCACGTGCTTCGAGTTGGGCGTCGGCTTTCGTCGAGTCACCCGCCAAATCGAGCTCCTCGGTGAGCTCGCCCGCGCAGGCGCCGAAAAGTAAGGCCGCGCAGGCGGAATAAGCTATTGATCTAAACATACCCAAGTACTTCATGATTACGTATTTTTTCTACGTAACATTACTATAGTTCATAAGCTAAGGCATGAAGCTCGTTTTATGGGTTTGCTAAGTATTAGTGCATAGAATATTAGCTGTGTTAATTCCGATGTATTTGCGCAGGAACTGCTTAAAACTTAGAGCCTGTCTAAGGACTTGCGATCTGGCGAGATCGCAGTTGATTTGGAGTTCATCGAGGGAGAAAACGTAGGGATAGCAGCGCTATCACGAGGCTTTCAGACGACGGAGAGCTCCAAGTCGACCGATTTTCAGTCGATCAACAAGTCCTTAGACAGGCTCTTACTAGTCGGTTTCGATTCCGACGACAGCTCTCGCCTTCACGTATTGGTACACTCCGTGTGCAGACTCCGCCAGGCGGGTCAGCAGGTAGCTTCTCCCAGCGCTTCGACGGCCGATCGCCAGCGCGAAGCCCGCCTTACGTTGCACGGCGAATGCAGCTAGGGTATCCCACTCGCGTTGGCGTGAGATGACATCGCTCGGGCGTAAGATCATATCTCACCAAGTTAGTCCCATTCGCGTTACCAACTGCAATGGGACCAATGTGACAGCCGGCGAAACTTACCATACCATCTTCTCCACCGTTGTTTCCGCAAAAATTACTGACTCGCGTGCTTGTCAGTACACTCGGCAGCGTTGACACGCCGTGCCCGGTAAACGCGTACGTTGCGTGACGACGGCCGCGCCATCGCCTTCCGACTCAGCGCGGTGAGGTACGAACGACGCAGGCGTTCGCCCCCCGCGAGGCCGAGCCGGTCGTAGTCGCATGCTATCCGACGGTAGCCTCAGGCGCTTCCGTCTTGCACCTCCGCGAGCGCTCGCGCTACGAGGGTACCCACGTGCGCCGGAAGGTCCGACGCGAGCGCGGCGTCCCGGCCGTCCGGCGACATCTTCGCCCAGGTCTTCCGCAGTATGCGTACAACCTGCTCGTCGGGATGATTCGCCGCAAAATCGGCCGCGTAGTAGCGGAGGAAAACCAGACAAGCCACGTCCTCCAGGGTCTGCGTCTCCGGATCGCGACCGAGGCGCTTCTTCTCGAGCAAAAACCCCACCCGGTCCGTCAGCTCCGGAGTGTAGCCGAGTCCCCGCAAAATCTCCGCCGCGCGCCGGGCGTGGTACGATTTCAACTCGGTTCGCCAACGGTGGTAACCCGGGCGGTCCATCGGGTAGCTGTCGCGCGGGAGGGTCCAACGTTCCAAATGCTGCGCTCGCACGGCCAGTTGCAGGGCCGTCGAGGGAGCGGGGAGGTTACGCTCGGCGGCAAAACTCGCCAGGACCGCGCTCATGCGTTGCCCGTACACGAGTTCGTAGGCTTGCTCGCTTTGCCGCCCATTGCGCACGACGCTCACCCTCCGGGGATCGCGCGCGTTGGCGGCGTCGATGGCGGCGTAGGCGGCTCGAAGTAGGGGGGCATCTGTCACGGCAGAAAGCTAAGGGGCTCCCTCCGGAAACCGGCTTACCCGAGCGGCTAACCTCACGCAGGTACTCCGGTGCCTACGTAGGCCGATCCGTCGTCCTCCACGCGAACGGGGTACGCCCGGAGCGCGTCGCGGTCGCCGCCGGCCTAAAAGGTAGAGGAAGGTGCGTTTGCGGAGCGAACAGATCACGTGGGGGCACGCCGCGCGACCCGAGGGCGGGGATCCCTCCGTGTTCGCTCGCGACGACACCACCGTCGCGATCCTCAGGCGCACGCGCTGCACCGCCGAGATCCTCGTCCGACACCGGGGTGGAAATACGCCGGTAGCGCTGCGGCAAAACGGGTCTCCCCCGACCGCGCGCACGACGGTGGCTCCGGCGGGAGACGTGTCGGAGTCGGGGCATGCCGCTGCCGCAAAACGGGGGCCGGGCATCTGGTAGTGGGCGACGTGGTGTGTTTTGCGGAAGCGAAGATCCTGCGGGCGCAGCTCAGCTCAGCAGTTGATTGAGCGGGATGAACGGGTAGACTTCTCCCTCCCGAAAGGCGGCTGCGTTGCGGGGCAAAACGAGGAACCCACTGGCACGGAGTACGCTCGCCTCGTCGCCGGAGCCGGCGTTGGTCACGGGGGTGGCGACGGCCCGCGCGTCCGCGTCGAAGCCACGGTGCACGAGCTGAAAGAGGGTAAGCCCCCCGGGGGGAGCGAGGTCTTCCGCGAGGCGGCAATACGCCTCGTGCCCGGGGGACAACCCGAGGTTGGCGCGCAACCACGGTCCGACGTAGGCGAGGGCACACGCGAGGGTCGACACGGGGTTGCCGGGCAATCCGAAGACCATGGTGCGCTCGGTGCGACCTACCCAGAGCGGTTTGCCCGGCCGTTGGGCGACGCGGTGGAAGAGCGGCCCTACCCCGAGTTCGGCGAGCGTACCGGGTACGTGGTCGAAGCGGCCACGCGACACGCCGCCGCTGAGTACGACCAGTTCGTTGTCGGCCAGCAGGGCGGCCAGACCCGCGCGGAGCTCACCCGGTTCGTCGTCGAGGTGGTGGCACTTAGCAGCGATGCCGGCCGTCGCGAAGAGGTACTCGAGCTGCACGGCGTTAGAACCGCGGATTTGGTGGGGAAGCGGCCGCTCGCTCACGTCTACGAGCTCGTCGCCGGTGGAGACGATGGCGGTGCGGGGGAGGCGGCGCACCGGGACCTCGGCGTAGCCGCAGGTAGCGAGGGCGGCGAGCTCGGCGCCGTAAAGTCGGCGACCGGCCCCAATCACTTTAGCACCGGCGGGTAGGTCGCTACCGGTGCGGTGGATACTTCGGTGGTCGCTGATCCCCGCGGGTACTTCGAAAGACACCCGTCCGCCCTGCTCTGTCCGCGTGAGGACCTCGTAGGGCACTACCGTCGTCGCCCCCGCCGGCAGCGCGGCCCCCGTCATGATCTCGATGCAGGTCTCCGGATCGGTGAGGGGGCGGGGGGCGGTGCCGGCGGCCTGAATACGGGCCATCGGAAAAACACGGCGACCCCGCGCGTAGGCAGCGTAGTCGATGGCGACGCCGTCCATGGTCACGCGATCGAAGGGCGGCTGCGGGCGGTCGGCGAATACGTCGGCGGCGAGCACGCGGCCGCCGGCCTCGGCAAGGGGTACCGACTCCGCGCCCCAGTCGAAGCGCTGGCGCAGGGTGGCGGCGAGCGCTTCGGGGTAGTCGAGTAGGGCGGGGCGATTCACGTCGGTAAGCTAGCGCGCCCGGAAAGTAGCATTCCGGCAGCTGAGGACTATGTTTATCGGTTATGCCTGTCCCTCCCACCCTCCTCATCGTTGCCGGTTCGAACGGTGCCGGCAAGTCGACGTTTGCCGTTCCGTACGCCCAAAAGCAGGGATTGCCCTTCTTGAATGCAGACGAGCTCACCCGCCAGTTCGAGGCCGCGGGCGAGTCGCAGGCGCTGATCAAAGCGGCGCGCGCTTTCCTAGCGGAGGTGGCCGCGTACCTTGCCCGGGGCGAGAGCGTCTGTATCGAGACGACCCTCTCGGGCGGTTACGTAGCGGGCGTAGTGGCGAGCGCGAAGGCGGCCGGATTCCGGGTGGAGCTCTTCTACATCTTTCTCGAAAGCGCGGACGTAGCGGTCGGGCGGGTAGCCTCGCGAGTCCATAAGGGTGGGCACGACGTACCCGAGGACGCAATCCGACGCCGCTTCGCTCGTAGTATGGCAAACTTCGAAAAGCTGCGACACGAAGTCGACTTGTGGGAGCTGTACTACTCGTCGAAAGAGGGCATCCAACTCGTCGCCAAGAAACTTGACGGACTAGAGCTTACCTTTATTAGCGACCTACGACAAATCTTCGAACGCAACCTACCCTCATGAGCGAGAATCCCCCAGCCAACGAATTTGCTCGGATGCTCGACGCCGAAACCCAGGAGCGTTTGCGCATCATGAATGAAGCCGTCGCCAAAGCCCAGGCCGAAAATCGCGCCTTCGGCCTACCGGAGATCGACTTTCGCGATGGGCACGTCGTGTACATCATGCCGGATGGCACGGAGACTACTAAGATGCCGGAGGTTTTGTGGAAGCGGTAAGTTCCACCGGCGGAAGTTCCACCACTGGAACTTACCTTCGGGGTATGCTCGTCAAGCCATTAGACGTAATTGACCGTACTCGGGAGTGGGAGGAGCTAACGGGATTGTGGGAGCGACCCGGAGCAGATCTCGCCCTCGTCGTTGGGCGTAGGCGCGTAGGTAAGAGTTATCTCCTCGCGCGGTTCGCGAAGGCAGTGGGCGGCGTCTATTACCAAGCCACACGCCGTACGGAGGCGGAGCAGCTCGCGGCACTTAGTCGTGTGCTCGGGGAGCAGTTCGACGAGCTTGCGCTGAAACAGGGGGCAGGTTTCACGTCCTGGGAGGAGCTGTTCGAGTACCTCGCCGGGCACGCGGGTGACGATACACTGGTGGTGGTTTTCGACGAGTTCCCTTACCTCTCCGACGCCGCCCCGGCGCTTACGTCGATCGTCCAAAAGCACTGGGATCACCGGAGGTCGGAATCGCGCCTCAAGCTCGTACTGAGCGGTTCTTACCTCACGGCCATGAAGCGGCTCGAGGCTGCGGACCAGCCGCTCTACGGCCGGCGGACCGCACGCTTCGTGTACGCTCCTTTCGGAGTAGTGGAGGCACGGGGGTTCTTGCCCGGCTGGTCGGCTAAAGACGTGCTGGTAGCGTACGGGACCTTCGGCCAGCTGCCGGGACACCTATCGCTGCTCGAACCCGAACGCTCCCTCGCGGAGAACATCGAGCGGCAACTGCTCAGTCCGAGTGGAAGATTGGTGGACGATGCGCAACACGTACTGGATGCCTTTAGCGCCGACGCGGCGGTCCACTACTCGATCCTCGAAGCCGTCGCCACGGGCCAAACCACCTGGAGCGGTATCACCGACCGGGTTGGGCGCTCCGGCGGCGCGCTCTCCCGACCGATAGAGTGGCTCCTGGGGATGGGACTTCTCGAACGCGTGGTGCCGATTACGGAGAAGAACCCGAATCGGTCGAAGAAAGCGGTCTACCGACTGACGGATCCCTACCTCACCTTCTGGCACCGAGTCATCGCTCCGCTGATCCACACCGGCAGTATCGGCCTCGTGCCGGCCGCCAACCTGTGGCGAGAGGTCGTAGCTAAGAAAATCGACGACCACATGGGGTCCGTGTTCGAGGAGATCTGCCGGGAGTTCGTGCGCCGCGAGGCGCGCGCGAGCGAGCTCAGACTACCCTTCCGGCCTGTCCGAGTCGGCAATTGGTGGGATGCGCAACTCCGGGAGGAAGTCGACGTCGTGGCCCTCGGCAGCGAGGGGCAGCTGCTCGTGGGGGAGGCGAAATGGGGTCCCGTAAACAAGCGACACCTCGACAAACTCCGTCGGCGTGCGGAGCTCGTGGCTAACGCGCTCGGGCATGTATCCGAGGTTCACCTGGCGCTATTTACCGGAGAAGCCAAAGTCAACGCAGCGACGCTGAAGGACGCCGAGCGCACCGGTACGATCCTCCTAACTGCGACCGACCTGATCGGCAGGTCCTGAGTGCAGGTACAAACCTTCCACCCGCGCCCGCGCCCAGGGCGTGCGCCACAGAAACGTAAGGCTCGACTTGGTCGAAGGGTTATCCGTAAAACAAGGAATTGGGAGGTCCCCTATGGAATAATGTACAAAGGATTCGCAACCGACTCACCTCGTGTTCTCACCCAAACACAGATAGAGCTACCGAGCGCCCGCCTTGAAAGTCTCGACCATTTGCGGAGCGCGGCGTAGGAGATGTTGGACGGTGGAAGCCCCGGGGCTTCCGCTGGCTGAGGCGACGGCGATCTCCACGGACGATGTGACTTAGGTCCTTTGCGCCCGGCGCGGATAGCATCGCCGAAGGCTTCGCCAGGCTGCCCTCACCCCCGGTAAACGTCCGCGAAATTCTCGCGCTGCTCGAGCTGCGGTTTCGCGTAGTCGCAAGTCGCACTCACCGTCAGCCCGCGTTCTCGCGCCATACGGACGATCTCCCCGAGCAACGTCATCCCCACTCCCTGGCCGCGAAGAGCCTCGGAGACTTCGGTCTTCTCGACGACGACCGTCTTCGGATCGGGGTAGAAGTAGGTCATAGCCGCCAGGCGCTCGCTGCCCTCCCCGGGCACGTAGTAGGCACCCGAGGTACCGTCGTCGGTGTGCTCGATGCTGATGGTGAGGTCGTTCATGGGGGAGTGTTTTGATCCGCGATCGCGGGGCGGGGGCACTGACTTGCGCACACCGGAAGGTGCCGAAAGAGCAGTGTTACATTTGGAATTTGCAAGCTCGTCTTCGTAGGAACGCTTTGTGGCCCGACTTCGGTCGGGGGGGCTCGGGCAATGAAGACGTACAACTACTCTACGTCGATCGTGACTTCGACCCCTTCGTGGAGCATTTCGGCCTGCGGCGCGCGTAGGCCCTCTGCCCTCGAGCTACTTGCCGATTGACCTCAAGTAAAGTCCCTCCACTCGCTCCCGCGCCCAGGGCGTGCGCCGCAGGAACGTGAGGCTCGACTTGATCGAAGGGTTATCCGTAAAGCAGCGAATCGGAATGCGGTCACCGAGCTCCGCCCAGCCGTAGTGGGCTACGAGTCGCTCGAGGATGTCGGCGAGGCGAATGCCGTGGAGTGGATTGTTGGGTTGGGTAGACACAGGCGGTTTAGACTTAGCCGGCGTAAACACCCAAACCACGCGAACGGTCACGCCCGGGCGGGATCCCGAACGCGCGCGCATACTCCCGACTGAATTGAGAGGCGCTTTCGTAACCCACTTGGCAGGCCACTTCCCGAGCGTTCTCCCCCTCGCCCGACGTAAGAAGGCGGCGCGCTTCGAGCCAGCGCAAGCGCTTGTAGTATTGAATGGGCGCGAGCTGGGTAACGGCTTCGAAGTGCGCACGGAAGGAGGAGGGACCCATGCGCGCCCCCCCCCGCGAGATCCTCCAGCCGCACCGAGCCGGGGAAAGCCTCCCGCATGTAGCGAATGGCCGAGGCCATCCGGTCTACGTAGCCGCCCGGCATGGCGAGGCGGGCGAGCTTGGCGCCGCTCCGTCCGACGAGCAACCAGTAGTAAAGTTCACGGATGATCGACCGCGAGAGCACGGATACCGCGCCGGGCGTGGCGAGCAAACCGATGAGCCGGGCCAGGGCGTTGACCGCGCGCTCGCTCAGGCTAGCGTGAAAGAGGCCGAAGAAGCTGCTTTCTTCTGCCGCGGCGTGGTCGGCGATTTTCGCCTCCCGGGCGACGTCGAGCAGGAGCGGCACGTCCAGGTCGAGCACGATGGCGATGTACGGTTGGTCCGGACTCGCCGTGGTCACCTGCCCGACTACCGGTACGTCGACGCCGATGACCACGCAATCGCCGGTGGCGTAGGCAAGACGACCGCCCTGCTTCAGTACGAATCTACGCGTTTGCCTGCTTCTCAAACCTCTCATAAGTTTTCTTAGGACAAGCTAGGGACACTCGGCACCCCGCTCACCACCCCCGCAACCGCTCCAACACCACCCCCAACGGCACCACCTCCACCCGATCGCCCTTCGGGTACGGCTCGTCGACCTGCGCGACGACGTAGGTGACTTCCGGGCCGAGATCGTCGAGCGCACTGTAGAAGCCGCGCGTTAGCACGGGCGCGCTGCCCACCTTCACCTCCACGCAGGCCATGCGCCCACTGCGGCCAATGACGACGAGGTCGACCTCGTTGCCGGAGTGCGTACGGTAGAAATACAGGCGCGCGCGGGGCGAGACGACCGACGCAATCTCCTCGACGACGTAGCCCTCGAACGAAGCCCCGATGGCGACACTATCCCGGAGGGCGCCCACGGTCTCGATGTCCAGCAGGGCGTGGAGCAGACCCGAATCGCGGAGGTACGCCTTCGGCGATTTCACGAGGCGCTTCTTCACGTTGACCGCGTACGGCGGGAGCTGACGCACGAGGAAGCTGCTGGTGAGCAAGTCGACGTAGCGGCGCACCGTCGGCTGGGCGACGCCGAGGGCGCGGGCGATGTTGCTGAGGTTGAGCAGCTCGCCGTGCTGGCCGGCGAGCATGCGGAGGAGCCGCCGCATGACCGCGGGCTGCTCGAGCGGGTAGACCGCCGGTAGGTCCTTCGTTACGTAGGTCTCGAGGTAACCGTCGCGCCACGCCAGGCTCCCCTCGTCCTCGACGGCGAACAGGGATTCGGGGTAGCCCCCACGAACCCAGTGCCGCTGCGGACTCACGGTCGTCGGCAGCTCGGTGAGGCGCAGGGGCGTCAGCTCGTAGTAGGTGATGCGACCGGCGAGCGACTCGTTGGCGCCACGCACGAGCTCCGGGCTCGCCGACCCGAGCAACACGAAGCGCCCCGGACGCCGATCGGCGTCGATGAGCGGTCGGAGTACGGCAAACAACTCGGGCCGCACCTGCACCTCGTCGAGCACGACCGTCAGCGCGCCGAGCGATTCGAGGTAGTCCTCGGCGCGTTCGAGGCGACTCAGGTCGCGCGGGCGCTCCAGGTCGAGCACGCGCACGTCGTCGCGGTCGCCAAACAAAAGGTCGCGCACCAAGGTCGACTTCCCGCACTGCCGGGGGCCAACGATTCCGACCGCTGGGAAACGCTCCATCGCTTCATGCACGAACTCAGTGGCGTTGCGAGGTATTAATTGCTGGGGCATGCCCCACAAAACTATGAAGATTGAACGTGTGGTATTGAATTTTCATAGTTTTTTCTGTGCTATCGTTCTCGTTCGAGGTGGTGGGAGCTGCGCGCGTCTCCTCACGGACCCCCTACAACGCCGCCGCCGAGCGGACACAGGGCTCCGTGCTGCTGGTCGCGGCGCTGGCTCCGGCTGCCTTGGTGCTGTGGGGGTATAGTGGCAGATCACGGTCAACCAGAGAGCTTCTCACAATCAAACACTTGTCTGCAATCCAGATACACTCGATTTCTCGCGCAGCAGATTATTGGTTGTAGTCGACCCAGACAAATTGCGGACGATTACACAGCTCGTGATCGAGTAGGTCGGGCAGTTTGCGTTTACGCGCCACCCAATCCATACCGAGTTCAGACAAGCGTGAGAACTCCACGCTCCAGATGGCCAACCCTAACTTCGGCCACAGCCAAGCCTCCCCGCCATGGACGTAGAAGTGCTCTCGCGCATCCAGTTCGCCTTCACCATCGCCTTCCACTACATCTACCCGCCGCTCAGCATCGGGCTCGGCCTGCTGATGGTCTGCTTCGAAGGACTCGCCCTCAAGACCGGGCGCGGCGACTACCACGAGCTCGCGCGGTTCTGGACCAAGATCTTCGCCATCACCTTCGGGCTCGGCGTGGCCACCGGCATCGTCATGGAGTTCGAGTTCGGCACCAACTGGGCGGTGTACTCGCGCTACGTCGGCGACGTCTTCGGCAGCGCGCTGGCCGCCGAGGGCGTGTTCGCCTTCGCCCTCGAATCGGGCTTCCTCGGGGTACTCCTCTTCGGTTGGAACCGCGTGAGCCGGCCCGTCCACTTCGTCGCCACGCTCGGCGTGTTCCTCGGTAGCATGTTCTCCGCCATCTGGATCGTGGTGGCCAACTCCTGGATGCACACGCCGGCCGGCTTCCGGATCGTGGGCGAAGGACTCGACGCACGGGCCGAGATTACCGACTTCTGGGCGATGGTCTTCAATCCGTCGAGCGTCGAGCGCGTGCTCCACGTCTGGAACGGCGCCTTCCTCGCGGGCGCCATGCTCGTCATCAGCGTGCACGCCTTCTACCTCCTGAGGGGTCGCCACGAAGCGCTCTCGCAGAACGCCCTGCGCATCGCCATCCCGGTGGCCCTGCTCTGCGCCTTCGTGCAGCCGGCCATCGGACACCTCCAGGTCGAGGTCGTGGCCGAACACCAACCCGTCAAGCTCGCCGCCATCGAGGGGCACTGGGAGACCGGTCCGATGGACCTCGGCCTACTCGGGTGGGTGGACACCGACGCCCGCGAGACCTACGACCTGTCCATCCCCGGCGGCGTGGGTCTCCTCCTCGAGCTCGATCCCTCGCACGTGTACCGAGGCCTCAACGATTACCCCGCCGACGAGCTCCCCGACGCCCCCAACGCGATCTTCCAGTTTTACCACATCATGGTCGCGTGCGGGATGGCCATGATCGGACTCCTGCTCGCCGGCGCGTGGATGCAGTCGCGGGGCAAGTTGAGCGTCGCGGGTTTTGGCGAAAGCCACCTGACGAAATTCATCGGCGTTGGATTGGTAGCCGGGGTGCTGCTGCCGCAAATCGCCAACCAGACCGGCTGGTACGCCGCCGAGATGGGTCGTCAGCCCTACGTCGTTTACGGCCTGCTGAAAACCTCCGACGCACTCAGCGAGGCGGTGGTGGCCGAGCAGGTGCTCTTCTCGCTGATCGGCTTCACCCTCGTGTACCTCGTGCTTTTCTTACTCTTCGTGTACCTCATGAACAAGAAGATCCAACACGGGCCGAACGATGACTACGCCGACGGTGACAACGGCGCCGAGGAGCCCGACCACCGCCCGCTCACCGAGGAGGTTACGGGGGTCATTTCGGGGAAGTAACGCCACGCTTACGCTAAAACGACCTGTGCGATGCTGTTCGGAATTGAATACGAGGTACTCTGGTTTATCGTCGTGGTGCTGCTGTTCACCGGCTACGCCGTGCTCGACGGTTTCGACTTCGGCGCCGGTGCGGTACACCTCTTCCTGCGCAAAGAGGAGAGCCGCCGCATCGCGCTCAACGCTATCGGTCCGGTGTGGGACGGCAACGAGGTCTGGCTCGTCATCGGCGGCGGGGCGCTGTTTGCCGGCTTTCCGGAGGCCTACGCTTCGCTGTTTTCGGCGTTCTATATCCCGTTTATGCTTTTCCTGTTCTTCATCATCCTGCGGGCGGTGAGCATCGAGTTTCGCTCGAAGGAGACCTGGGCCTGGTGGCGCAAAACCTGGGATGTCGTTTACTACAGCACGAGCATCGGGCTCGCTTTCTCGCTCGGCGTGGTGCTCGGCAACGTACTGCAAGGTTTGGCGCTCGACGCCGATCACGTGTACCGCGGTTCGACACTCGATTTTTTCAATCCGCTCGCCCTGCTCACTGGGGTAGCCACGCTCGCGGCCTGCGTGCTGCACGGTGCCCTGTACCTCTCCATGAAGACCGAGGGGCGGCTCTTCGCGCGACTCACGCTACTCATCCGCCGCGCGGAGATCAACTGGCTCGTTTCCTTCGGCGTCCTCACCGCCTGCATCCTCTGGCGACACGACGAGATTGTGGCGCCTTTCCGGCAAAACCCCGCCTGGCTACTCCTCGCCGCCGCGGGCGTGGCCTTCGTGCTGGCGGTGCCGCGGCTCACGCGGCGACGGCGCTACCGGCTGGCCTTTATCTCGTCTGGATTGAGCATCGTATTCCTCCTGGCGACGGTGGCGATCAGGCTGTTCCCGGTGCTGTGCGCGAGTACGCTCGATCCGGCGGGCACGCTGACCATTTACAACGCCGCGGCCTCGGACCGGGCGTTGGGCTACATGCTCGTCGTGGTGGCGATCGGCGGGCCGCTCGTGCTCGCCTACACTTACTTCGTGTACCGGACCTTCCGGGGGAAGGTGATCATGGACGAGCATAGTTATTAGGGTGGCGCTTCACACAGTCACCCGCTGAAACGTCTGCATCGGCGGGTCTAATTCGTTGACTCTACGAGATCTACAGTGAAGCGCGTAACGCTCTACACCTTCTTAGCAAGTGCCTGACGCCGCCCGGGCTGGCGTCTGCCACTGAGCTCGCTCGACCGCACCGGATCCGCCGCGCCCTGATGAAGATGATCCGGTAGTGCACGCAGCTTTACCAAGTTGTAAAACGCGAATCCCGCCTTCGATACAATCGGTAGGATAATAAAGAGCACGGAGGTGAGCAGCGTGCCCAACACCCCGAGTCCCGGAGTGCCGAGCGCCCAGACCATCGGGTACAAGATCCACTGCACGCTCAGGTAAACCGCCGACGCTTTGTAGGCAGCGGTAAGCTCCGGTCCCTGACTTTTCGCCTTCGCGTACAGGTCCGTCCACATCAAGCGAAACACCACCAGCAAAGCCACACAACCGGCTCCGTACCAGTACCAGCGGGTAGAGTCCGGCGAGAGATCACCGACCAATCCCGTCAGCACCATGATCACCTGCGAGCCGAGCAGTCCCGCCGTGATAGTCCCCTCCATCTTGAGCGTATACTTCCCCGTCAGCAGGAGCGAGAACAGCAGCAGCGGCGTGCTCACCACCCAGTCGACGTAGCGCGCGAAGTAGACCGTCTCGCCGCCGACTTCGACCGTACCCACCCCGAGCGCGATGGCGGAGTACGCGAGCCCCGACCACACGACCATGAATACGTGCACCAGGTACTTATACTGCGGCACCCCCTTCGGGTTGCGCGCCATCGCGAGAATCCCCACCGCACTCGCGGCCATCACGGCTACGTAGGCCCAGTGCAGAAGCGTAGAGGTTTGGTCCATCGTTTGGGTAGTGTTACAGACAGATTGGGGAAGTTGTATGTACAGGATTTGTTCGGAGCGTAGCCCTGCACCCAGTCCGGCCATTGGAGCCCGACCACTCGCTGCGAGACTTTCGCCAAGACGGAATCTAGTGGGCAGCCTTACGGTCAATGAATTCTCGCGAACCATAAATCGAAAGCAGCATCCAATCGACTTTCTCCGTTAGAAGGCAACGGTCTCGTAATCACTCCACATGGCGTCAACTCGCGTTCTGTTTCTCCTGACCATCCTCGTCTTCATCAGCTCGGTCGCACAGGCCCAACTGAAAGTTGGCGACGGCGGGCTAATCGGTTACCACTCCGATTTCCGCAAGCGACCGGTCTACGTTACCGGAGCCGTGGGCGGCGGCTACATGCGCTCGGGTAACGTGGGCAGCCAAGTCATCGGTGGAGTGAGCGCCGGCCTGGGGTACGCCCACAAAATCGGTGATCCGTTCTACCTGGGGGGCGAGCTGCAGGTGAGTAGTCAGGGCTATTTCCGCGGCTACGCGAATCCGGACAGTCCGCTCGAAGCCCGGTCCGCGTACGCGAACCTGAAGCTCGCCTCCTTCCTGACGCTCGGGAAGAACGGACGCAGCTGGCTCAAGGTCAGTGTCCCGATTTACTCGAGTGGCAATCTCCTGAACTGGGACGGAGGGTACGTCAACGGCGGATTCTCGACCGCGAGCATAGGGTGGCTATACCTCTTCAAGCGCCGCCCGGACTACGAGCGGCCCGCGCGCCTCGGGGGCAGATCGGCCGCGAGGGGTTTCTCGCTCGACCTGCGTGCCGGATCCGTCTACCTCGCCACGGGCCTTGCGCCTCGTCTCAACTATACGCACGGTCGTTGGGAGTTGGGTCTGGGAACCCTATTCCACCCCGGCGAAGCAGGCGATCTCAGCAACGGTCTGCGCTTCGGCAAGGACTACGTTCCGCTCACGACCTCACTCGGGTACACGCTGCGCCAAACGGAGCAATCGAGACTGCAACTGATCGGTGAGGCCTTGCTGCCCTTCGGTCGCAGCGCGGCCGACCGGGATCGCTTTGAGCGTACGTTCGTAAGCTTCTACGGGCGTTACGAGCACACCCTGACCGATAAGCTCGCCGTGGCCGTCGAGCTCGGACCAAACTTCATGCGCTCCGCCAGCGGAGGCGCCGTCAACAACACGGCGGTTCTCCACGGGACGGTAGGGGTCCGCTACCAATTGCGCAAGTAGCACGCGTGCGTACGGCAAGGCATCTTTGCCGCCAAGCCGTTCGCCCATGTCAACCCCCGCCCCGGTGCCGGACCGCTCGCCACTAGGCCCCATCATCCTGACCGTCTTCATCGACATGCTCGGGATCGGGGTCATCATCCCGATCCTCCCGGTGCTGTTCTTCGAGCCGGACTCACCGATGTTCGGTCCGGAAGCAAGCGATACCTTCAAGTCGGTCACGTTCGGATTCCTGATTGCGGCCTACCCGCTCTTTCAGTTTTTCGGGGCGCCCCTGCTCGGGAGCCTGTCCGATCAGCACGGCCGCAAACCGGTCTTGCTCATCTCCCTACTCGGCACGCTGGTGGGCTACCTGCTCTTCGCCTACGCGATCCACGAGCGCATCCTGTGGCTGTTGTTCGCATCCCGTATGCTCCCCGGCTTCACCGGTGGCAACATCGCGGTGATCCTTTCGAGCATAGCCGACGTCAGTTCTCCGGCCGAACGGACCAAAAATTTCGGCCTCGTGGGCGCGGCCTTCGGGATCGGCTTCGTGCTCGGTCCGACGATCGGCGGCCTGCTGGCCGACGATACACTCGTCGGCTGGTTCAGCCCCACCCTACCCCTCCTTTTCGTCGCGGGCCTCACGGTCGTCAATCTCCTGCTCGTGTGGCTGGTGTTTCCAGAGACGCTCAGCGAGCGGCGGGAGAGTCGCCTCGACGCCTTCACCGGATTCCGCAACATCGCCACCGCCTTTCGCTCGCCCAACCTCCGGACCGTCTTCGGGGTCGTCTTGCTCATCTCGCTCGGCTTCACCTTCTTCACTCAATTCTTCAGCGTGTACCTTATCCAGGAGTTCGGCTGGGGGGAGCGGCAGGTCGGCTTTCTGTTCGGTTGGGTAGGCATCTGGCTCGCCATCACGCAGGGGCTCATCGTGCGCCGGATGTCGGGCCTGGTACTCCCTTCCAGGGCGCTCCAGTTCTCTATCGCCGGGGTCGCCGTCGCCATCGCCCTCCTGCTGCTTCCGCAAAACGACTGGTGGTTCTACGCCATCAACCCCCTCATCGCCCTGGCCTACGGCATCACCTCCCCCAACCTCACGAGCGTCATCAGCGAACAGGCCGGTCCGCGCGAACAGGGGCAAATCCTCGGCATCAATCAGTCCATGCAGTCGCTCGGGCAGTTCGTCCCCCCGATCATCGCCGGGTACCTCAACGCGCTCGACGCGCGGCTGCCGCTCGTGAGCGCGGCGGTGTTGGTGGGTCTGGCTTGGCTGCTGTTCTTGCGGATGCGGGGAAGCCGGTCGGCCGCCGCGGCGTAGCGGCTTTTCGGATCACTTGCGACTTCACCGACGGGCTTGTAGCAAGTGGAGATACCTTGTGATAGTATCAAATGATACTATCATGCCTTGCGGCGAGGCTACTAACACCTACAGTCGCAACTGATGCCCTCCCTCCACCAACCCATCGAAGCGCTCGTCGGCCCGCTCCAATTCGACGTCGATGTGTTCCGCCGCGAATTCTCGCGTCGGGAGCTCAAACGGGGAGATTTTTGGCTCCGCGAAGGTAAAGTGTGCCGTAAGATTGCCTTCGTAGAGTCCGGTAGCCTACGCCACTACCGCCACCACAACGACCAGCAACTCACCCGCTGGGCCGCACTCCCGGGGCAGTTTACGACGGCCATGACGAGCCTGACGCAGGAGGAACCGAGCGAGGACAACATCGTGGCTACCGAGGCGACCGTCGTTTACGAGCTCGACCGCGATGCCTGGCGGCGGCTGCGCGCCGAACACCCACAACTACAGGCCTTCTGGGTCGCGCTGCTGGAGCACACGCTCGTCTGTTTCGAGGACCGCGTGTGGAGCCTGATCGCCGGCGATGCCGAGGCCCGCTACCACTACATGATCGAGCGTTACCCCGGGTTTCTGCTCAGCCTCCCACAGCATTTCGTAGCCGACATGCTCGGGATCGCCCCGCGGCACCTGAGCCGCTTCCGGGCCAAGACGGCGGGCGCGGACTAGTTTTTAGGACATATGTCCGCGTCCGGTCGGGCCAAGCGGGGGGAGTTTTGTGGAAACACAAACCCCTCACGCTATGCAAGCTATTTTCGGATCCGGCGGTGCCATCGCGCGGCCACTCGCCACCGCCCTCGCAGACTACACCAACGCCGTTCGCTGCTGCTCGCGCTCTCCCCACGCGTTGCCGGCCGACACGTCGGGCACCGCCTACGCCCACCTCCCGACCGACCTACTCGATCCGGCCCAGGTACTCGCCGCGGTGCAGGACTGCGAGGTGGCCTACCTCACCGCCGGTCTCGAGTACGACATCGCCGTTTGGCGGCGCGATTGGCCGACGCTCATCGCCAACGTCCTGGCCGCTTGCGCTAAAACGGGATGCAGGTTGACCTACTTCGACAGCGTGTACCCATACGCTAAATCGGGCTACGCCCACCTCGACGAAACGGTGCCCCTCGATCCGCCGTCGCAGAAGGGGAAGGTCCGTAAGGGGATCCGCGAAACGGTGCTGCGGGCGCATGCGGCGGGCGAAGTCGAGTGCGCTGTCGCCGTGGCGGCGGACTTCTACGGTCCGGGCGTCGAGAACTGCACCCTCTACCAGCTCGTAATAAAGAAGTTGGCCGCCGGCAATTCCGCGCAGTGGCTCGGCGACGCCGACGTGGAGCACAACTACACCCATACCCCGGATGCGGGCAAGCACACGGCCCTACTCGGCAACACCCCCGATGCTTACGGAGAGGTGTGGCACCTGCCGACGGATGCTCCGGGCCTTACAGCGCGCGAGGCGGTACAGCAGGTAGCCCAGCTGTTTGCCGCAAAGCCGAAGCTCAGTGTATTACCCCAGTGGTTGTGGCGGGGGCTCGCGACCTTCAACGCTCAGCTACGCGAGGTCTACGACATAAGAGATCAAATGCTGCTCCCCTACCGCTTCGTGAGCGACAAGTTCGAGCGGCGGTTTGGGGTAAAGCCGACGCCGTTTGCGGAGGGACTTGCGGAAGTTTGTCGTCGAGCCGTTGCCGAATCGAAATGATGTGGCAACTCCGAGTGCTCGCGCGCCATCTAATTTCGGCGGTGTCGATCGCGGGTTCAGCAAGTTTTCCAGTACCACACCCCCGCCCGACCTTCTGCCCCACCATGGCAAAAGTCAGCACCTACCTCAACTTCCCCCGCGAAACCGAGCTGGCTTTTAACTTCTACCGAGAGGTCTTCGGTACCGAGTTCACCGGCCCGATCGTGCGCTTCGGCGACATGCCCGGTGACGAGGGCGGACCCGTTTTGCCGGAAGGCGATAAAAACCTGGTACTCAACGTGCAGCTGCCCATTACCGGCGGACACCTCCTCATGGACTCCGATGTACCGGCTTCCCTGGACCTGAGCGCCGAACCGGGCGAGGCCGCGCACGTCATGCTGCACGTGGACAGCGCCGCGGAGGCCGACCGACTTTTTGCCGCCCTCAGTGAGGGCGGCGCGGTGGGGATGCCGATGGAGGATATGTTCTGGGGTTCGTACTACGGGGCCTGCACCGATAGCTTCGGGGTGTCTCGGATGATCTCTTTCGAGAAAACTGAAACCACACAATTATGAAAGCAACGATCTACCCGTGCGTCTGGCACGACGGAACGGCCCTGCAGGCTGCCGAGCTCTACACGTCGGTTTTTACCTACGCCTCCATCACCGAACGCTCCCCTACCCCAAACGCATCGGTGCCGCCGGCGGTCGTGACCTGTCAGCTCGAGAACCTGACCCTGATGCTGCTCAACGGCGGACCGCAATTCGCGCCGAATCCCTCGGTCTCCGTCCTCGTCCGTTCGGGCTCGCGGACCGAGATCGATCGCCTGTGGCAGGGCCTGAACGGCGGCGGCGGCGAAACCCTCATGGCGCTCGATCGCTACGACTGGAGCCCCTACTACGGGTGGCTCGAAGATCGGTGGGGCTTCACCTGGCAGTTGATGCTCGACGAGACCGTCGATGCGCAAAACGCGCCGATCCTCACTCCAGCCCTACTCTTTACCCGCGAAAATTTCGGGAAGGCCGAAGCGGCCCTAACGCGGTACGAGGAGCTGTTGCCCGGGGCGACGATCCGCTCCTCTACCCCCTTCCCCAGCGGAGAACACGAAGGCAAGTTGCAGTTTGCCGAGCTCGGCTTCGCCGGCGGAAGCGTGCGACTGATGGACGATTCGGCGGCGCATGAATTCACCTTTGGCGAAGGGGTGAGCCTGGTCGTTTGGTGCGAGGACCAAGCCGAACTCAACCGAATCTGGGACGGACTGATCGACGGCGGCGGCACCCCGGGCAGGTGCGGCTGGCTCGTGGATGCCTTCGGCGTCTCCTGGCAGGTACTACCGCGCGGAATGATGGATGCGTTCGCCGATCCGGTTCACGGGGGAGCCGCGATGCAGGCGATGATGGGCATGAGCAAACTGGACTTAGCGGCACTGCGGGCGGCGCGTTAGCGACCGGCCGGAACCCTTTTTGGCGCAAGCCCCGGCAAACTCGACGGGCCGACCCGCGGTTGCGTTTCGGTATGGCACAAACGACACCCACCGACAAGAAGATCGACGAGCTCTACGACCTCATCGGCGACATGGAGATTGCGATGATGACGACGCGCCTGCCGGACGGCTCGCTCGTGACGCGGCCGATGGCGACGCAGACGCAGGCGGGGATCGGCGATTTATACTTCGTGACCGACATCAACTCCGACAAGGTGCGCGAGCTCAAGCAAAATGACGACGTGAACCTCGGCTACCTCGACAACGGCAGCTACGAGTGGGTGTCGGTGAGCGGGAAGGCGACGATCTCGCAGGATCGGGCGAAGATCAAGTCGCTTTACCAGCCGGACTGGAAAGCCTGGTTCGAGGACGAGGGCGGCGCGAAGGATGGCACTCCGGACGATCCCCGCTTGGCGCTCATCGTGGTGGACGCGAATCGCGTGCGCTACATGAAGGCGAAGCACTCGAAGCCGGTGACCTTGTTCGAGATTGCCAAAGGGATGCTGACGGGGGGTACGCCGGATCTGGGGCGGGAGGAGAGTTTGGGGGATTCGGAGTTGCCTTCGTAGAAAGCTTGTTTTAGGATACGGCTGACACAATCTGTTTTACACCATTGGTTTTGCTTTCTTTGTCAGCTGACAGTAATCGGCAGCCACAAGGCTTTGCCGTTCACAAAAAAGTGAACATGTTTGTAAGGCTGGACGTACTTAGCACGGAATCTGCTTGTACTCTTTACTCTGTTTGGCTTGAAGAGAGTGAAGACGACGCTTTTAGCGAAGTTTGCATTTTTGAGGAGTGGCAGCAGGATTTTGAGGATGGAGAGTATGAAAACGACCGTCAAACGGTACTACGCGTAATTGACCAAATTTCTAAAAGAGGGGCTAAAAAATACTATTTCCGAGATGAGGACAAAGCTCTTGCGCTTCCCGATTCTCAAAGTAATGGCTGCCGGCTTCGTCTATATGTGGTCCGTTTTGGAGAACGCAGTCTAGTTCTACTTGACGGAGGAGTTAAAACTGCCCGCACGGCGCAAGAGAGAGATACTCGCAGTGCTTTCAATTTTGCCCAACGCATTGGAATACAATTGGACAAACTTCAAGCTGACGGCCTACTCAATCTGAAACGGGACGGAAGTTTATCTCTCCCGACAGATGGACTAATCTTTGAAATATCATGAGTCAAGAAAAACCTTTCTCTGAGCGCCAGCTCGGTCGCCCGGTTAAAAATCACATCAAGTGGAGTGTCGATCGCGAGTTTGACTTGCGGGATCGCATTCATGAGCTTCTTGATAAATTTGGATACACACAATCAGACGTAGCAAAAAAGCTTGGTAAGCAGCGAAGCCTCGTACATCGCTGGCTGAAAGGAGGCCAATCGCTGACATTAAAAACAATTAGTGCATTTGAGGAACTTTTTCAGCAGCAATTACTAACTGTTCCTGCATACGCAATTTCTAAGAACTTAACGATCACGCGTTCGCCACGAATGATTATCAACTACGTTGCTGTAAGCTCATCAATATGGCAAAACCCTGGCAACATACCAGATACTGCTGAAACGTCGAACTATTCTAAGCCTACATTCATAGCACATAACATTAAGTATAAATTTAGAATTCAATCATAATTATTTTAATAAACCTAATTAGCTTATGAAGGATTTAAATAATGAAACCGATCTTCCAAATCCTACTTCTGTCCAGCTAGTTACGCATCGGTTACATCGTTGCCAAATCGATGTGCCTGAGCTAGGAATACCTGATAATTCTACAAACGTTCCTTACGACACTACACTGGGAGTCAAAATTCTTCCTGGGCCATTCGATAAAAGCTTAGGAGTATTTGTAGATACTAGTATAACATTCTCAGATATTTCTAAACTTAAATCTCTCGAATTTGGAGCAAGTTTTATATTTCAAGTGGAAGATTTTGATAAGCTAGTAACTACGACTGATTTAGATAGTGGCGAAATACGCTTCGAATTAGACAGTCTATTGGCTACTGTATTAGCAGGTTTAGCTTATTCTACATTCCGTGGTATCATCAGCGTGATACTTGGACCTACAGTCTTCCAAAACCTTTATCTGCCAATTTCTGACCCTAAGTCATTAATTGAAATTCCTGAAGGTAATCCATACTCTTTTACGATTTAACAATTTATATAATATTGATATGATAGGTGCATAACCATGAAAAATATTGATGGCTGTTATTTTGATCTCCACACTGTTTTAGCGACCCAGGCAGTGTTACAATACGTACTTCATGCCTGATAAAATTTGATCTTGATACCGCAGCTAAACCCAGGTAGTCAAAACGATATGTTGCATGCATACAATGCGTGATCAGCACTAATTTTACAGAGTCCTAAATTTACTTAACGCATAACGTTAAACTATATAATTTAACCCGTTGCACGGTTGAAATTTAAGCTAGCCAGTGTTTTGTTCGGTTGAGGGGTTTGCCGGTGTGGTAGTTGACCCACTGTTTGATCGTGCGCGTGAGCAATTTGGTCCCCACCCGCACGGCGAGCCCGGCGTAGCGTTCGGCGAGATTGCGCTTCACCCGAACCTCGTCGCACGCCCGCGAGAAGACCGTCTCGATGTAGCGGCGCGCCCGCCGGTGGTACGGGTCGGTCGGCTCCCAGCGCCCGTCGTTAGAACGGTAAGCTGCCTCGAGGGCGCCGCCGGACTCCCGGGCGAGACCTAGGCGTAACTGCTCGCCGTCGTGGGCTCTATCGGCGAGGACGTGGCGCCCCCGCAGGCGCCGCGCGAGGTCGTCGGGGAGGACGCCGCCCGAGGGGAACTCGGCGAGTCCGGCGAACACGCGGGCGTCGTGTTGAGAGGCGGGCCGCAGGACGTGGTCGACGTAAACGCCCGACGTCGTGGCGATTGGGTGGAGCTTGTAGCCGAGCACGTAGGTCCCCGAGGGGGCGTGGGAGGCCTTGTCCGCGCACTGCGCGTCTACGTCGGCGCGCCGGCACGCCCGCGAGCGGCGCTCCCGCTCGACCCCGGCGGTCGGGATCGGCATCGAGTCCGCGGCGAGGTGATCGGCGGGCTCGTCGATGAACGCGCTCGCCTCCCGGAGGCAATCTCCGATGGCGCCGGCGAGCCCCCGGCGACGGGCGTCGTACCGCTGGCGTGTACCCCGGTGCGCGAGGGAGCCTGTGGTACTGGCGAGCTTGGCGAACAGCGGGTTCTCGGAGTCACACTCGGGGGCCTCCGCGGTGCAGGCGAGGGCGATGACCTCGCGATCGGAGAGTTTCGGGGGATTGGGGTAGGCGCGTACGTTCCCGAGCGCGTCGAAACGATGTTCGGCGATGCAGGAGACGGCGGTAAAAAAGTGGTATCCGCTTAGCCAACCCCGTCCCGAAGTTCTGGACTAAAATTACTAGGCAGCAGCTCGGCCACGCGATTGACTGGGTGTGGTAGGATGCGAGCGAGCGTGTCGTTGAGCCAGGCCCGCGGGTTGACACCAGCCGCCTTGCAGCTCAATAGCAGACTGTACAGCACGGCAATGTTCTCGGCCGCCCCGTGATTGCCGGCGAACAGGTAATTCTTCCTGCCGAGGGCCAGCGGGCGGACTTGATTCTCGATGCCATTGTTGTCGAGTTCGACGCGCCCATCTTCGAGCACCACGCTCAGCGACGGCCACTGGTGGCGGGCGTAGCCGATGGCCTTGCCCAGGGGCGTCTTCGGGATGGGGGCGTGCTGGTCCTTCGCTAGCCAAGCAGTCAACTCGGCGAACACCGGCGTGAGTTGGGCTTTGCGTTCTGCTAGTCGCTGATCAGGCGGCAGACCTCGCCACCGAGCTTCGAGGGCGTAGATGCGCTGGATGATACCCAAGGCCTGTTTCGCGCTTGGATCGGAGCCGGTGGCCTCGAAGAGCTTGCGCCGGATGTGGGCTAGGCATCCAATCTGACGTATGTCGGCTCCCTTAGCCCGCAGTCCTGCGAGGGCCGTTTTGTAGGGGCCCCACCCGTCGGTCTGCAGCACGCCGCTGAAGTCCGCGAGCACCGAGGCCGGCAGCTTCGACCCGCGGCTCTTGTCGTAGCGGAAGGCTACGGCCTCGGTCGTCGGATCGCGCACGAGCCACATCCAGCCCTGGTGACTCGCTCGGGGCTTGTCGGCCGAGAGAACGCGGATGCCGGACTCGTCCATCTGCACGTAGTCCGTGGCCATGATCCGGTCCACGAGCGCGTTGTACAGCGGCTTGAGGGTCGCGGCGACGCGCTCGACCCACTTGCCCATCGTGGCGGGACTCAGAGCCCAGTCGTAGTCGCGCTTGAGCGCCTCGGCCTGCCGGTAGAGCGGCTGGTGGTCGAGAAACTTCTTCAAGATCACGTCCGCGGCGAGCGTTTCGTCCGCTATCGAGCGGGCCAGCACGCGGTCGCGGGCGTGAGCACAACTCACCTCGCCGGTGGCCAGGCATCTGTAAGTGGGTCGCTTTTGGAGGATACGCACGTACTGCGCGGGCCGGTACTCAACGCGCTCTGAAGTTTCGTAGCCTATGAGCACGTGCCCTTCGCGTTCGAGCTTAGCCTCATCGTACTCGCCGCGCTCGGCGTCGGTCTGTCCAGGGGCGACGACTTCTACCTCGAGCGGGAAGTGTGCCGGTAGGGGGTTGCGGCCGGGGTGCCTTGTAACGACGGCCTCGGGCTCGGTGGACTTAGCCGGCTCTTCGATGTCGATCTGCTCGTCAACCTCGCTGAACAGATTGAGCTGCTCGTCGCCAGCTGGGATGAACCGCTCCGAGCGACGGGCGTGAAGCTGGCGCAAGAGCGCCTCATTAGCCTGTTCGAGCGCTTGGATTTGTGCCTCGAGCTGGGCGATTCGCTTGTCCTTGGCCAGGAGAAGTGTGTCAGTTGCCACGGCCCTCAAAGTACGAAACGCCCCTCGGTCGTCCAAGCTGAAACGCTAGCAATTACTGGTGCTTAGGCCGCTTTTCGGTAGCGCTTTCTCCGCTCGATGGAGGCTAGCTTGACGCCCCCGAGGATCAGGCGCAGTGTCTCGGGCGACACCGCGGCGTACGGAGCCTTTGACGACGGCTGCGGTACTTCGAGGGTGCCCTCAGCGAGGACTTTGTAGTAGACGGCGAACCCGTCGCCCTCGAAACAGAGGAGTTTGATGCGGTCGCGGCGGCGGTTGCAAAAGCAGTAGATCGCCCCATCGGCCGGATCACGACCGAAGGCCGAGCGAACCACGCCACTCAGCCCGGCGTAGCCCTTGCGCATGTCGCATACCCCGGTGTAGAAGTAGAGCCGCACCCCGGGGGCGAGGGCTAGCACCGCACGGGGGATGACAGCGTCGGCGTGGGGATGCGCACGCGAGTACCATCGGGGTAGGTAATCTCGATGGCGGGCGCCTCGCCGGGAGCGCGGCATTGAGGCTGAACGATAACTTCGGTAAAGGCCGGCGCGCTGGCGGCCTGCTGTTCGCCGCGTAGTTCTTTGCCGCGCCAGTAGCTGAAGGTCGCCAGACTGATGTCCTCGCGCTCGCAAAAAGCACGTTGGGAGAGCCCAGATTGACGCCAGGCATCGGGGAGGTGGGATAGGTTTGCCATGCCCGCAAACCTCCGGGCCGATGGGACGAATCGACAATACGGGCTTGGCTAAGTGCTTACAAAAAGTGGTCGTAGATTGTGCGGAGGTCGTGCATGAGGCAGGTGCGTGTATTGTGATTAAGCACCTTCAATATACTGACTACCAGATGATTGTACGACCTATCTAGTCCTATAATCTATGCGTAGTTAACCGTGCAACGGGTTAATTTAATACATACTAACGCATAACAATCAGACTACTCTACTCACTGTGAACCCGGAAATGGCGAGATGCCGTTCGGCATATCAGAAAATGCCTAAGCTCAATTGTCAGCATCTCGCACGAGCTTGCCCAAGGACGCTCCATCGCGCACCACGCGCAGCTGCTTTGGCGAGGTCGCTGCTCCAGGCTCCAGGTATACTCTGGAGCTTCCAACGAGGACTAGACGCCCATCGGTTAGCCGAACGACACGGTTACGACCGCGACCGGCATCCGCGTAGAGCTTGCCGTCCTCTACGAACAGCCGAAGCTCCTCAATCCGGCCGTCGCCGCTGTACCGCACGGTGAGCGAATCGACCTCTCCCTCCGCGAAGGCCGCTACCTGCGGGAGACTGGCCGGGTCAACGTAGCGATTGTACTTGCGGAGCGCTTCCTGGAGGCGTTCGTGCGGGAGCGCGTGGGCCGTGAGCGAGTCGCGCCCGGTCATCGTTTCAGCGGCCACCATGGCGTTGAGGATCGCCTCTTCGGTAGCGGCGACCGTCGCCTCGAAAAGGGCATTCATCTCCTCATTGGGGAGGGCTTCGAGGGATGCCGTCGGACGTGCAGCCCAGGCCCCCGAATTGCCGGTGGAGAAGGCGACGAAGATGTCGCCGGAGCCATTTGACCCCAGGCCACCGAGTCGGCCGATCGCGATCGGCACGCGCTTCACCAGCCGGTCCAGCTGCTGCGGCAGCAAGGGGGCGTCGGTGGCGACGACCACGATGATGGAGCCGCGCGCCACGACGTCGTAGTTGGGCATCAGATCCGAGATCTCCTGCCCGACCGGAACTCCCGCGACCGTGAATCGGTCGCGGTTGCCGTGGTTCGCCTGCACCAGCACGCCAAGTGTGTGACCGCTACCGGTCAGCCGGGAAGCCGTCCCGATCCCTCCCTTAAACTGGTGGGCGATCATGCCCGTCCCACCCCCGACGTTGCCCTCCGCTACGGCACCACCCCGGGCGGCGTCGAGCGCGGCGAAGGCATCGGCGCGGGTGACGTGCTGTCCGAGAATATCGTTCATGATGTCGTAGGTCTCCGCCACGAGCGGGTAGGTATACCAGAGTCCACCCCGCGGATCGGCATTCAGTTCGGTCGAATCCATCCAGGCGATGACGGCGTCCCGGACGACCCCGACACTGAAGGTGTTGGTGATCGTGATGGGCGTTTCGAGGAAGCCGGACTCTTTGATCCAGTGTACGCCGGTCATCTCGCCGTTTCCGTTGAGGGCGTAGGTGGCGGCGTAGACGGGATCGAAGCTGCGGCCCCGCGGCAGCACGGCCGTTACGCCGGTGCGCACCGGACCTTCCCCCTTTACGAGCGGTCCGTCTCCCCGGATGAGGGTGGTGTGACCGACCTCGACCCCCGGTACGTCGGTGATGGCGTTGAAGGGCCCGGGAATTCCTTCGAAGGGGATGCCCAGATCGCGGGCGCGCGCTTGCTGACTGGAGGCGGGTTGGGGCATGGCGAAGAGGGCGACGAGGAAGAGCAGCGTTGAGAATCGACAGACGGGGATTCCAATGCGTTGGAGCCACTTAATCATGGCCACGCAAATTAAGCTTCGCGCGGCGGGCACTCCGGACGCCTTCCGCAACGCACGCCGGTTCGCTTGGGCTCGACGCTCGCCCCTACCAGCTCACCCTCACCCCCACGTACCCCGCCCGCGCCTCGGCCGGGATGATCCCCGGCCCCGGGTACCCACTCGCGCGGCGCGTGAAGTAGCGCGCGTCGAGCACGTTGTTGACCCCCGCCTGCACCCGCCACCGACCCCAGCGGTAGCTGACCGTCACGTCGCTGACCGTGTAGCTCGGGATGGTGCCCCGCGTCGCGTCGGCCACGCGGACCGCGTTGGTCGCGTCGCTGAAGTGAGCGCGCACGTAGGTGGTTAGCCACTGCGCCCGCCACCTTCGGTAGGCGGCGTCCACGCCCACCTTCCCGCTCACCGGCGGCACGAGTTCAACCGCGCGACCTTCGACCGCCGGACCGCCGGAGGTGTAGCGCCCGCGGATTAAACTCAGGTTGACGAACGGCCGCACCGACCAATCCCCCGCCCGGGGTTTTGCCGCAAGGCGCGCTACGTCTACTTCGCCAAAGAACTCTAGGCCCACGAGGTCCGCCGCGCCTACGTTGGTGCGCAGGCTCACCGCTCGCTCCACGGTCACGGCGTCGGGCACGAGCACCTCGCGCAGGCCGATCCGGTTGGCGTAGCGCAGGTAAAACGCGCTCGCGTCGAAGCGCCAGGCGCCCTCCGGACCGGTGCCGCGCAGCCCGAGCTCGAGGTTGTAGCCACGCTCGTCGGTGAGGGTGGAGTCGATCAGCAAGTTCGGGTTCACCACCACCAGATCGCTGAAGTTGATCGCCCGGTAGTTCTGGCTGCCGTTGGCGTAGGCCTCAAGGCGCTCGCCGGGGCGGTAGGACATTCCCAGTCCGGCAATGACCAGACTGCGGGCGTTGCGCTGCGCATCAGGAACGCGCTCGTCGAGCAGGACGGTGTTGCCCGCCCGCACCGTGCGGCGGTAGTACCCCTCGGAGGCGGTGCGGATGTACTCGGCGCGCAAGCCCGGGGTCACCGACCAGCCGCCGCCCAGTCCGATGAGGTGCTCGGCGAAGGCGGCGTAGTTGCGGCTCGGGAAGCGGTAGTCGGAGCGCTCGAGACTGTCGGGGTTGAGGAAGCGAAAGTCCGCGTCGGCACCCGCACTAGCTAAGCCCTGGCGGTTGCGCGTCAGGCCACTGTACAGCCGCGTGCCCACCACCAAGGTCGCCGGCCGCCCGCCGAGGGTGTAGCGGTGCAGCAGCCGCGCCTCCTGCCCGAAGTTGCGGTAGGCCCCGTCGACGAGGTCGCGCTCGCGCCCCGGGTCGGGCCGGTTGATCGGGCCCAGCTCGCCCAGCGCCTCGCGCCGCGCGTCGAGGGCGAAGGTGCGGACGTTGAGCTTGGTGCGCGCGCCAATCTCGTAGTCGACGTGCAGGGCGGCCAGCCCCCAGTTGACGCGGAAGTAGTTGCGTGCGCGCTTCGAGGCGCGCGGGTCGACGGCGAACTCGAAGTCGAGCAGCCCGCCCGCCTGCTGCGCGAGGTAGTGCATGCGGGTCAGCTCCACCCCGATGCGCAGGCGCGGGGTCACGTCGTAGTGGACGTCGAGGTAGCCGGTGCCCTGCGCGAAGCCCGCGTTGTCGCGCCAGGCGTCACCCCGCTTGTACTGCCCGAAGGCGTAGTAGCTCGCCTTGCCCACCGTGCCGCCCACCTCGTTGAAGGAGTTGAACAGCCCGTAGCTGCCCACCGTCTGTTCGCTGCTGCCGCTAAAACGTCGGTCGGGGTCGCCCTCCTTGAGCTTGAAGTTGAGCAGTCCGCCGAACTGCGTGCCGTACTGCAGTCCCGCCGCCCCGCGCACCAGCTCGATGCGCGCGAGCGCCTGCGCGGGGGGCGTGTAGTAGCTCTCGGGGTAGCCCAGCGCGTCGGCGGAGATGTCGAAGCCGTTCTGGCGGACGTTGAAGTTCGAGCTGCGGTTGGGGTCGAGCCCGCGCGCCCCGATGCTCAGCTGAAGTCCGCCCGCGTCGCTCTCCCAGACCGTGAGTCCGGCCACGCCCTTGTACACCTCGCGGGCGTTGTTGGTGGCGAGGTTGGCGGCCAGGTTCTCCGGCAGGATCAGCTCGTTCTTGCGACCGGCGTAGATGGCGGTCCCGTCCACGTCGCGCAGGGTGGCCTGGGCGAGGGTCCCGCGGCTGCGGTCGCGCACGGTCACCGTCTCGAGCACGACGCCGTCCGGGGCGAGCGCCACGTCGCCGCCGTCCCGCAGCAGCGCGTCGACGGTGCGGAGCTGCCGCGCGTAGCCAACGTAGCGGAAGGTCACTTCGGCGTCCCCGCCCACCGCCGCCGGCAGCGCGAGGGCGTAGCGCCCGGCGGCGTCGGTGGTGGTCCCGAGCGGCGAGCCGCCGTTCAGCGAATCGCCGCTCAGCAGCACGCTCACCAGTTCGAGCGGCTCGGCGGTGGCACCGTCGCGCACGACGCCCCGCAACCGAAGCGAATCCTGTGCGTCGACCGGCTGCATGACCGCGCCCAGCAGCGCCACGAGTAGCACCGTCACGAACGTGGGAGGCGCCGCGAGGACGCGCAGGAAAGGGCGGCGTCGACTCATTCGAAGGGGAGGATCCAGGGTTTTGGCGCAAGCCCGTCACGCACCGCGAGCAGGTCGACCGCGGGGTCGATGAGCCGGCGACTCCGCCGACCGTTGAGCGACACGAACGACTCCACGCGCACGGCCGGCCGCGTGAAACCGTGCTCACGCCGATAGACCTCCCCCAGGTGCTGCGCGAACTGCCAGATGAAGTCCGGCTGGATCGCCATCTGCTTGGCCTGGTAGGGCGTGAGGTAGTCGAGCGCATCCACCTCCACCCGCCGCCCCGTGGCCGCATCGCTGACGCTAAAACGCGCGCTGCCCACCTTCTCGACCAGCATCACCCGCCAACCGAAGCGGTAGCCCTCCTCCGACCAGGCGGCCGGACCGGGGTAGGCCAGCGCCCGCAGCGGCAGCGCGAGCTGCACCGCGAAGAAGGCGCCGAGGGTCCAGGGCGGCAAACGCGCGGCGCGGCCGGTGAGTGCGGGCGCGACAGTAGTCGTAGACCCGCTGAGCGAGAGCGGCTGCCCTAGCTGCACCTTGATCCACGCCCAGGCCCGCGCGTGCTGCGCGGCCGGAAAGAATAGCAGCGTACCCGTCGTCATGATGAGCGGGAAGAGTCCGATGTTGAACAGCGCCCACGTGGCCCCGTGGAAGACCACCACCGCCGCGTAGGCCCAGGCCCGCGAGCGCCCCCACAGCAGCCAGCCGACGATGGTGAGGTCGTATAGGCAAGCCGCCCAGCTGGCCGCCAGCGCCACCCACGGCTCGGCGAGCCAGGCCCCGATAAGGGGGAGGTCCGCGTGCTCCGGCAGCCAGATCGCCAGCGGCATCGCCCGCAGCAGCCAGTCGGCGTTCACCTTGGCCAGCCCCGCGCACCCGTACACCAGCGCCAACTGGGCCATAAGCGCGTACACGCACCAGGCGGGCACCCGCCCCGCGGACGCGACCCGCCCCCGCGCCACGTCGAGCGAGAGGGCGCGGTGGGCGGGCGTGAACAGCAGCAAAGCCGCCAGCAGCACCACGAGGTAGTAGTGGTTGAGGTAGTTGGTGGCGTCGAGGAGCTCGGCGTAAGTAAACGACACCAGCAATAGCGCCGCCGCCAGCCGGAAGTACCAGCCCGCGGCCACCGCCAGCGCGCTGGCCGCGATAATGCCGTACAGCGCGTACGCCGCAACCGGTCCCGGTCGCGGCACCCACGCGAAGCCGTAGAAGTCGAACGTGAAGCCCGGCTCCAGCAGCAGCGCCCCCACCCAGCCCTCGGCCACGAAGCGCAGCGCCCCGAACGCGCACACCAGTCCGAACAGCACCCGGAAGGTAACGAGCGGCCAGATGCTCACCGAGCCGCGGAGCAGGGTGGGCGCGGTGGTGCGGACGGCGGCCGGGGCTATGACGAAGGCCAGCGCCACCTAGTCGCTGTCGCTCGGGTTGTCGACGTAGGTGATCGCGACGCAGGTGAGGGCGGGGACGTCGGTCTTGAGGTTGACGACCTGGCGACTGATGGCGTTGTAGGCGGCCTGCACGTCGTCGCGGTCGTCGGAGATGGCCTCGCGTAGGGGGTCATCGACCGCGTCGAGCGCCGAACTTGCCGCGGCGTACTGTGCGGCGAGATCGCTGGCGAGCCCCGCGCCCTCGGGGTTGCCGAGCGTCTCTACGTAGACCCCGAGTGAGGGGGCCGTGCCCTCGCCGAGCACGGCGGCCTCCGAGGCGGCGATCGACTCGCGCAGGTATCGCAGCGACTCACCCGAGTAGGGTGCCTCGAGTACGCCCGGCGACGGGAAGCCGAGCGAGACCCCGAAGGGCAGCCCGAGCTTATCGCGGCGCATGTCCTCGTACTGCTTGCTTACCGAATTAACGAGTCGCGCTAAACCGCTGCCGGCGTCGGAGCCGGTGGCCGATACGAAGGTTTCGCGACCGCCGTCGCGCCAGGCGGAGGCCGCGTCGGAGGCACCGGTTGCGAGTTCGGCGATCAGGGCGGCCGCGAGCGAGCGTACCCCCGGATCGGCGGCGAAGCGATCGACCACCCCCTCTTCCGAACGGCCGTACAGCAGGTACTCGAGCGCGGGCAGGCCGCGGTCGAAGTCCGCGTCACCGGGTGCGGGCAGCGCGCCGGCGGCGGCGTGCCCGTTGAGGACCGTCGTGTCGACGGGGAAGGGATCAAAGCGCATCGGCTCGATCCCGGGCGCGTCGAGCAGGAGGGCGTAGGGTTCTACGGCGTGGTACGAGGCGTAGACCTCGGTGAGGGCGGTATGCGTGGCGCTGAGACTCGCGCTACTTGGCTCACGACCGAGATCCGCGACCGCGCCGTCGAGGGCGTCGAGCGTTCCCGCGAGCGCTTCGAGGAGGTTAGCGGCGCGTGTACCGCTAGCCTCGAGCACGGCCGAGCGTTCGGTGGCGCTCAGGCAGTCGGCCGGGGCGCCAACATCGTCTTTGCAGCCGGAGCAGATGAGGAGCAGGGCGAGCAGCGCGCCGCCGAGGGTGCGGGGGAAAGTCATGGGTCGATTGATCGGGGGGCTTAGAGTTCGGCGGCCTCGGCACTGAGGCCGTAGTTGTTGGCCAGTTGCTCGCGCGCGGCGGTGATGCCGGCGTCGTCGACGCTCCAGAGGTCCATCGCGGCGAAGGTCGGAGCGCCGGCGAGGTCGGTGAGCAGCTGCTCCACCTCGGCGCGGGGCGTGCGCGAAGCCTCGTTAAACTGGAGTGCCCACGCGAAGGCAACCGCCTCGGAGAGGGCGTGCAGGCGCAGGGCCGGATCGTCGGCGTGGTCGAGGGCCTGGTTGAGGTAGTGGATGGCTGTCCCGACGGCCACCAGTTCCCAGGCGGCGCGTGCGTCGGCGATCGCGGCGTCGCGGGTGGCGAGATCGTCGTTACCGATGGCGGCGCGGCCCAGGACGAGAGCGTCCATCAGCGCGGCGTTGGTCCCGAGGTCGGCGTCACGGTCGTTGGCGTAATCGCCCCAGAAAACGAGCGCGTCGGTCGAGGCGGGGAAATCGGTCGGGACGCCCAAGTACCCGAAGGCCTCGTCCCAGTGGTGCTGCATCGCGGTGCCTTCGCCGGGCTCGACGACCGTATTGTCGGCCGCCATCTTGTCCGCACCGAGGTACACGGAGGTGGCTTGGTAGTAGAAGGTCGCGCCCATCAGACCTTTCTCGATCGCCTGCGCCCACTCCAACCCGTTGGCGTCGACGAGGTAGGTTTTCTCACCGTCGGTGCTCGACAGCCGGCCGGGGGTGCCCGCGGTGGCGGACTGCTCGCTCTCGCTTGTGGTCGCGAGCCGACCGAGGTAGCCGTCGAAGTCGGCGCGGTAGAACTCAACTGTTTTCTCGCGAAGGTCTTTAGCGTACTCCCGCGAGAACTCCGCGCCCGGGGCATTGGCGTACATGGCGCTGAGTCGCACCGAGTCGAGCGTCTCGCCGGTAGCGGCTGTCCGCATGTAGGCCTTCAATTCGCCCAGCTGTGCGAGGCGGGACTGCTGCCCGGTGTAGCTGACGTTGTCGAAGGCGTACGTGTCCGGCACCTCGTAGGCGGGGGCGGGCGGGGCGGTGGTACCGTCGTCGGAGCAGGCGGTAAACGCCACCGCACACACGGCGAGAGAAGCGAGGAAACGTGGGGTCACGGGGGAAGCTTTAGTTTATCTAGACTAATTCTACGGAGTCAAATGTAAACCAACTCTCCAGTTTTGGAATTTCCCCAGCGTTAAAAAATCGTCGTATTGGCTTTTTGCGAAGCAGAGCTGTCGGGGGCCGGGGGGGGGGACCATCTCAGAATTACGAGCAGCTCACCGCCTACGCTTACGCTAAAACAACTCGTGGCTGCCTCTCGAAACGGACGGCTCGTTTTAGCGAAGCGGACACTTTTGAGCTCGGAGCCCATCGCACAGACTTTAGAGACGATACGATCTAGTCAGGTTGTGCCGCTATCCCCGCAGGGTTGTTGGTGGGAGTGAATTTCGTTCGACTACATTGCCGCCCGTGCCGAAGAAAGTTGCTCGCCTTCCCAAAAAACGCCGCCTCGGGCGCAAGGATAAAGCTGACTTCCCGGAGCTCGGACTGAGTGCCATCCCCATCAAAATCGACACGGGGGCCTACACCTCCGCGATTCACTGTCACCATATCCAGGTGAAGCAGCGGGGTGGTAAAAAAGGGATCTCCTTTATCCTGCTCGACCCATCGCACCCGGAATACAAGGACCGCGAGCTCTTCTTCGAAAATTACCGCACGAAAAAGGTCCGCAGCTCGAACGGAACGGCCGAGGAGCGCTACGTGATTCGTACCCTTATCCGCCTTTACGACCGCGATTACCCGATCGAGCTCTCACTCAGCGAACGCGGTGAGATGCGCTTCCCCGTGCTCATCGGACGCCGCTTACTGATGGGCAAGTTCATCGTCGATCCGGCTAAGTTCGACCTCTCTTACAACCACCAACACCCGAAGCCCGACAAGGCCTCCAAACCCAGCTCATGAAGATCGTCATCCTTTCCCGCCAACCCAAGCTCTACTCCACGCACCGACTCGTGGAGGCGGGGAAAGCCCTCGGTCACGAGATGTTGGTCGTGGACCACCTGAAGTGCAACATCGAGATCGCGAAGAAGAGTCCGAAGATCTACTACAACGGGGAGTACCTGGAGGGCGTCGACGCCGTCATCCCGCGGGTTGGTGCTTCCGTGACCTTCTACGGCACCTCAGTCGTCCGGCAGTTCGAGATGATGAAGATCTTTACGGCGGTCGAGTCGCAGGCGCTCGTGCGCTCGCGCGACAAGCTGCGCTCGCTGCAGTTGCTCGCCCGGGCGGGTGTCGGTCTCCCCAAGACCATCTTCACTAACTTCTCCAAGGACGTGGAGCACGTGGTGGAGCGGGTCGGCGGAGCACCCGTGATCCTCAAATTGCTCGAGGGCACGCAGGGGCTCGGCGTCGTGCTCGCCGAAACGCAGAATGCGGCGAGCTCGGTGATGGAGGCTTTCAACGGCCTGGAGGCGCGCATCATCGTCCAGCAATTCATCAAGGAAGCGGGCGGCGCGGACATCCGCGCCTTCGTGGTCGACGGCGAAGTGGTCGGCGCCATGAAGCGCCAGGGCAAGGAGGGTGAGTTCCGCTCGAACCTGCACCGAGGGGGGTCGGCCAACCTGATCGAGCTTTCGGAGGAGGAAGAGCAGACGGCCATCATCTCCGCCAAGGCCATGGGTCTGGGCGTCGCCGGTGTCGATATGCTACAGTCGAAGTCTGGCCCCCTCGTGTTGGAGGTCAACTCCTCACCAGGACTCGAGGGGATCGAGGCGGCTACGAAGCAGGATATCGCGGGTAAGATTATTCGCTTCGTGGAGCGGAGCGTGGAGGCGTCGCGGAAGTAGCGAATTTACGTTCGCTATTGTCGCTTAAAAACTATCGTAGTAGGGGTCACGCAAGTATCCTTGCAGACGATGAGATTACGATTAGCGCTCTCAGCACTAGCCGCGGTTTTCGCTTCGCTCTGTGTAGCACAGGACACGATTCAGTTAGTACACGGCCCCGTTTTCACCGGCGAGATCGCCGAGCTCGATTTTCGCTACCTCACAATCCGACAGGACGGTGGGCGGGGAGAGGTGAAGTTGTTCCCACGAGATAGCGTGTCGCTCGTTCGCTACAACGACGGAAGGATCTATGCTTTCACGCGTGGGCGCCCCACGCGCGTCGCCCGTCAGGAGATCACACCACTGAAGGATCTACGCCTGGAGAAGCGGTTCTTCGGAGACCGTTTTTACGATGGCAGCCTTCGGATCCCACATGAAGCCTTAGACTATAAGCTGCTAAGTGTCCCGCAAGACCAAAGGCAGTTGTTCTACAAGGGGCAGGGCCTACGGACGGTCGCCAAAGGACTGACGATACCAACTTTCCTGATGGTGGGCCTAACTACTTTTACGGTATTCAATCCAAACCTGACCATCCGACCGGGGTTTGCGATTGCCACCGTGGTGGTGGGAGCGCTGACCATCGCGATTAATGCGGATGGAAACGGAAAGCAGCGACGTGCCGTAGAAGCCATCAATTCGGGCCGCTAACGTTAGTGCCGAAGCGAAATAGAAAGCTCACCAGAAACCTACTTCAAGACCCACGACGTCTCATGCAAAGAATCGTACTACTCCTGTCGACCTGCCTTCTTCTTGCCCTGGAGGCGACGGCCATCAGCGGTCCGAGTCGCAGTAGACTCCCCACCACACTGCAACCGATCGAGCTGGCGACTACCCCACCAGCGATGAGTAGACCTACTACCCGCAAAGAGATTCGTCTGGCTCGCCAGCAGGTGCGCCAAGCGGCACGGGCCGAACGTCAGGATGGGCTCCCCGACATAAAAACAACTGGTTTTGCGGTAGCAAGTCTGGTTTGCGCCATCGTAGGCATCTTCGTTGGAGCGGTTATCCTCGGCCCGCTTGCGGTGGTCTTTGGGGCAGTTGCCCTTTCGCGTATAAAGAAAAGTGAAGGTCGGATAAAGGGCCGTGGCTTGGGAATCGCGGGAATCGCGCTTGGCATCGTCGTGACGATCTTGGGGATTATCGCAGTCTCGATAGCGCTCAGAGATCTGTGACTCCCCGGATTAGGTTAAAGCGTTTGAGTCTTACTCCCAACCCTCGTAAAACGCCGCCAACTCCACCGCCGCCGGCTTGCCACCGGGATAGAAGCCCGCCCCTACCCCACCCCCGTGCCTGCCCCCCTCCTCGTGCCCGAGGTAGCTCGGCCACTTCCACACGAACATGCCGGTGAGCCGCCGCGACTCGCCCGCCGCGCCGAGCATGGCCGCGTAGCAACGGGCTTGGCACGCCTCGTCCGCACTCCGCCCATCCGCGGCCGCGTGCGGATTGCGCCAGGCTTCCGCCACCGAGCGGTAACCGACTTCCGTGAGCCAGAGCGGTCGTTCGGCCGCCGCGCTGATCGAATCGGCCACGCGCATCCACCGCCGCGCACCGGCCAGCAATTGGGCGTCGCTCGGCTGCTCGGACGCAGCCAGCGGGTAGTAGGCGTTCAGTCCGACCGCATCCAGCTTGCGCCAAAACGCGAGTTGCTCGAACTCAGCGCCCCAGTTGGCCGCGTACGTGAGCTTACCCGAGTACACCGCCCGCACCCGGTCGATGAGCGCCTCCCAGTCGGCCGGCCGCTCGAGGGTGGTGCGCACCAGCTCGGTGCCGAGGCAGAGGGCATCCGCGTGCTCCCGCTCGGCGATCTCGGCGTAGTGCAGGATCCAGTCGCCGTAGTGCCCAAAAAAGGCCCGCCAGTCGGCGTCCGTCTCGAAGCCGATGTCACCCGTCCACTCCGGGCCGCGCACCCAGATTTGCGGCTTCAGGAGTACGGCTAGGCTACGGGCGTGAGCCTCCCGAATCGTGGCCGCCACGGCCGAGTCCGTCTCGCCGCCGCGCATGTTCATGATGCGGAAAGGGTGCGGAGTCTGCGGACTTTCCGTAGCGGTGTACGGCACGATCGCGATGGCGTTAACGCCGATTCGCTGAAGGCTATCGAGCGAGGCAGGTACGGTGCTCCCGCCGTAGCCATTATCGCCGGTGTAGCCCTCGTGCGCGAAAGTCATCCCCCGCCGCTTCGTCATCGTGTCCAGCCCAGGCAGCGGTTCGATCGCGCCCTCCCCCCCGGCGCCGACCGTCTCGCCCGCGGTAGCGGTACCCGCCCGCTCGCAGGACGCCGCCAGGCAGCAGAGCGTAAAGAGGACAACGAGGGGTCGGGGCCAAAACGGCATGGTGGGTCGGTCGAGAATGAACTGCGTAGCGGGGCTTCGTTTCAGCGCTTGACGCGCGATCCGTTAAGGTGGCGGTAACGCGCTAGGCGAAGTGAAGGATCTGGGTAAGTTTGGAACCATGAAGATGTCCCGTTTAGTGCTCGGATCCTCGGCGCTCGCGAGCCTCGGCCTCGGGCTGGGTTTGACGAGTTTTGCGGAAGCGCCCACGAGCACGCGCCCGGAGGATTTACAAATCGACAGTCCCGACGGCACCCTCACCCTCACCTTCGCCCTCGGGGCGGACAGTTCGCTCACGTACGCGCTCGCGCAGAACGGGGAGCCGCTGATCTCGCCCTCCGCCCTCGGCTTTAGCGAGAGCGAGCTCGGCGAGCTGCGGGGCGGGTTCGTGCTCGAGGAGGCGTCGAGCGGCTCGGGCCGCGAAACCTACGACCTCCTCTGGGGGGAAACCGCGAAGGTCGATGCCCCCTTCCGGGAAAACGAGGTGCGGATCTCCCACCCGGCTTCGGGCGCGAAGTTTACCGTGCGGGCCAGGCTCTTCGACGACGGACTCGGGTTCCGCTACGAGTTCCCGGAGATGGACGGGCGCGATAGCCTGCGCGTCCTGGAGGAGCACAGCGGTTTTCGCGTGAGCGGCGACCCGACGGTGAACTGGGGGCCGGGCGACTGGAACAGCTACGAGAACCGACTCGAGCTCACCAAGCGCAGCGCCATCGACGCGGCCAAGTACGACAACGCGCGGGAGATGATCGGGCGTAACGTCCCGAACAACGCGATCATGACGCCGGCGAGCATGCGCCTCGACGGCGGCACGCACCTCAGCATCCACGAGGCCGCGCTCGTCGATTATCCGGAGATGACGCTCGGGCTCACGGACGACGGTTTCGAGAGCATCCTCGTCGGTACCCGCCGCCGCGAGGCGAAGGCCGTGCGCGCCCTGCCGTTCACGAGTCCGTGGCGCGTGGTGCTGGTCGAGAACCGCGCGATCGACCTGCTCGACAATCACCTGATCCTCAACCTAAATCCCGACAGCGGGCTCGATAGCCTGCCGTGGTTTACGCCGCAGACCTACGCCGGGGTGTGGTGGGCGATGTTCCTCGGTCAGGGGACTTGGGACCTGGCCAGCTCGCAGACCGCCTCGGGGGGTGGCGACCTGGTCGACGCCCCCGACGCTCCCGGGGGCTCCCGCCACGCGGCCAACACCGCCAACGTGAAGCGCTACATCGACTTTTGCGCCGACAACAACATCGGCGGACTCCTCGTGGAGGGTTGGAACACCGGCTGGGAGGTTTGGACGGACCCGGTGAAGCGCGAGGAGGTGTTCGACTTCGTGACCCCCTACCCCGACTACGACCTCCGCGAGGTAGTGGCCTACGGCAAATCGAAGGGCGTGGACATCGTGATGCACCACGAGACCTCGGCCTCGGTGCCGCAGTACGAGAAGCAACAGGATACGGCTTTCGCGCTCATGCGTGAGCTGGGCCTGCACATCGTGAAGAGCGGCTACGTGGGGAATATCCTGCCGGAAGGCGAGTACCACCACGGGCAGTACATGGTGAATCACTACCGCAAAACGCTCGAGAAGGCGCTCACCTACGAGGTGGCCGTTAATGCGCACGAGCCGATCAAAGCCACCGGTGAGCGGCGTACCCTCCCGAACGCGATCAGTCGCGAGGGCGCCCGCGGGCAGGAGTACAATGCCTTCGGCGATACCAGCGCGGTAAACCAGCCCTCGCACGTGCCCTCGCTGGTGTACACGCGTTGCCTCTCCGGACCGTTCGACTACACCCCGGGGATCTTCAATCTCGAGATGACGGGCTTCAAGAGCGACGACGACGAGGTGCTCTCGACGATCGCGCAGCAGCTCGGCATCTACGTGCTCATCTACGCGCCGATCCAGATGGTGGCCGATATCCCGGAGAACTACCGGATCGGGGCGGACTCGACGGGGTACCACCCGGCGATGGCCTTCATCCGGACGCTCGCCACGGACTGGGAGCGGACGATCCCGATCGACGGGGAGCTCGGGGAGTTCGCGGTGCTCGCGCGCCAGGAGCGGGGGGCGGATCGCTACTTCGTGGGGGGCGTGACGGGGGACACCGCTCGGACCGTGACGATCGCGCTCGACTTCCTGCCGGCCGGACGCGACTACGCGTTGACGCTGTACCGGGATGGGGATGCGGCGCACTACCGGACGAACAAGACGGACGTGGCGATCGAGACGCGTACCGTTTCGAGGACGGATTCCCTGACGGTGCGGATGGTTAAGGCTGGGGGGTTTGCTGGGGTTCTGGAATAGAGGTAAGCATGATTTGCAAAATGTCCTTACCTTAGGTACAAATTGCAATAATGGCTACTCTTCAATCCTTAGTTCAGCCGGATGCGCACGACGACGTACGGGCTCTTCGGATCCACGAAAAGATTGCTGAAGGGCTGACGCTGGCTGAAGCCGGGAGATTACTCGAATCCGTTGCACTCGGGCCTGAAGACCTCCCGCGTCTCATTCACCGAGACGCGAGAACGATCAGAGCACGGATCAAAAATGGTGGGCGGTTGGATCAGCGAGACTCGGCCGATCTCATAGAAACGGTGCGCTTGCTACGGTACGCGCACGCTGTACTCGGCAACCCGACTTACGTCACGGAATGGATGCAGGACGAGCAGCCGTCGCTTGGCGGTAAGTCGCCGGCTAGTTTCATGAGCGACGCGTACGGCCGCGGACTCGTGCGAGATATCCTCGGCCGCATCGAGCACGGCGTGTACGGATGATCCTGTACCGTGTCGCAAAAAGCAAGTACCGCGAAGATTTAAGCGGTCGAGGGGCCTATCTCCACGGCGGCCGGTGGAACAACACCGGAGTTTTTGCTCTCTACACCTCCGAGCACCTCTCGCTGGCCTTACTCGAGATTATCGCGCAAGCTCGGCGACCGCACATCGCCGAAGAGGATGGATTCGTGCTTTCGCTAAAACTCCCGGAAGACTTCCCGTTGGAGACGCACACCATCGATAAGCTACCCAAAACCTGGCGTGATCCCGCACGCGATCCCGCGACACAGCTACTGGGAAACGAGCGATTCGAGGCGGGCGTTGGCGGCCTCCGCGTTCCCTCAACCATTCTTCCCTCCGAGTGGAACGTGGTGCTAAATCCACTGTATCCTCACTTCGCAGACATCGAAGTCGTGAGTAGCGAGCCGCTAGACTTTGATGCGCGCCTAGTGGGGAATCGCTAGGGTTCCCGAGCAGGCTTTCTCGTCCTCCGACCGCTCACCCAAACTCCCTCCAGAGAGGCCCTAGATTGAGCGTCGCACGACCGCTTAGAACACCTTAGCCTATATTGCCTAGCATGAGCCTCGCTCTCCTCGAAAAGTTCTACGGATCGTTCGCCGCCGGTGACGCCTCGGGGATGACGGCTCGGGGATGACGGATTGCTACGCCGACAGCGTAACCTTCGAAGATCCAGCCTTCGGGAAACTGCACGGGGAGCGGGCCAAGGCAATGTGGCACATGCTACTCGCCAGTCCAACGGCCCGGGCGGACGTGCACTACTACGACCTCACGGTCGACGGCGAGCGCGGGGGAGCCAAGTGGACCGCTAAGTACAATTATGGCCCGCAGCAGCGACCGGTCGTCAACGAGGTTACCTCCGCCTTCCTATTCGCCGACGGCAAGATCGTCGAGCACAACGACGACTTCAACCTCTGGCGCTGGACGAGCCAGGCTTTAGGTATGTCCGGGACCCTCCTCGGCTGGTCCGGCTTCATGCGGTCCAAGATTCAGGCAACTACGGCAGCCCGGTTGGATGAGTATTTGGCTTGACATGGAGCTACCCGTAGCGTCGTAGCTAACCGTAGCGCCTCAGTACCGACTCGACGCGCGCACCGTAACTCATCGAAATACCCAGGTGCACAAGGAGGTAGTAGAGCTGGTATAGGTCGCGCCGCACGGCATAGTCCGGCGCCTCCGGCGTCACGGCATAATAGCCTCGGTAAAAAGCCGGAGGAAAGCCGCCGAAGAGCTCCGTCAGCGCGAGGTCTACCTCGTGGTGCCCGGTGTACGCGGCCGGGTCGATCAGCGCGAATCGTCCGTTCGCGAGTGCCACGGCGTTCCCGCCCCAGAGGTCGCCGTGCAGCGGGGCGGGCGGTGGGTCGGCGGGTAGCCGGGCATCGAGCCCGCGCAGGAGTGCCGCCAACGGCCCGTCCCATTTCCCCAGCCACCGCCCCCGCGCGCGCATCCGATCCGCCATGGCGCCGAGCCGCCGCTCGCGGTAGAAGTCGACCCAGTTATCGGCGTACTTATTCGCCTGCGTCTCCGGGCCGAGGTAGTTGTCGCGGGACCACCCGTAGCGGCCGCGCGTCGACACCGCACCCAATTCGCTGCCGTGGCGGTGCAAGGCCGCGAGGCTTTCGCCAAAACTCGGCCAGCCCTCCTCACTCGCCCCGCCGCGCTCCAGCCAGGGCAGCACGAGGTAGCCGGGGGCATCCGCGGTCGGAGCCGCAACGGCGAGCGGTTCGGGGACGAGGATCCGGTCGGCTACCCCCGCGGAGGCTGCCGCTTCACGGAGCGCCGTGAGCCCGTCCGCTTCGGCGGCGTACGTCAGTCCGGCGGGGGCCGCACCGTACTTCACGAACAGGCGTCCCGCCCGCCGCGTCGACACACTTACCGCGGCCGAAGTATCTCCTCCGCCCACGGCCCGTATTTGAGATAAGTCCCCAAACCTCTGGCTTAGCGCTCGTTGTAAGTTTTGCGGAAGCGGGCTCATAGGATTCGGCTTTGACACTGCACAACAGCGCCTACCGCAAAAGTGAGAGCAGCGCTTCGCGCCGGCTCCGACTCACCAGGACCTCACTTCCGTCGCTCATCTCGAGGATGCCCCCATCCTGCCGCGAAAAGCGGGTGATGTACTTGAAATTGACCAGGTGCGAATGGTGCACCCGCCGGAAGGAGTGGGCTTCGAGCGCGCGTTCGAGCTGCTTGAGGTTACGCGAGACGGTAAACTTGCGCCCGCCCTTGAGGTACAAGTCCGTGTAGCATCCATCGCTCTGGCAACGGATGATGTCGCGGATCTTTAGCAACTCGTAGCCGTCGGCCGTCGGCAGCGAGAGCCGCGTCGGCAACACGTCGCGGCGCAGCTCGTCGATCGTGTCGTAGAGCAGCCGCAGCGCTCCGGGCGGTCGCGCCACCGCTGCACCCACCGATACCTTCGCGAGTGCCTGCTTGAGCCGGTCGGTATCGATCGGCTTGAGAAGGTAGTCGACGGCGTTGTAGTGGAAGGCCTGCACGGCGTACTCGGAGTAGGCGGTGGTGAAGATGATGTGACCGCGCAGGCCGTCGAGCTGGTTGAGCAGCTGGAACCCGTTGAGCTTCGGCATCTCGATGTCGAGGAAGAGTACGTCGGGACGCAGTCCCGGCAGCGCCTCGAGAGCCAGAAGGCTTTCGCCAAAACTCGCCAGGATCTCGACTTCCGGACAGAAGGTGTTCAGCTCCCAGGTAAGGGTGTCGATGCAGTGTTTTTCGTCGTCGACGATGACGGCCCGTAGGGTCGGTGAGGTGCTCATGGGTTCTAGGTCTGGGAGGAGTAGGTAGCGCCCCGCAGTCGTACGGGGCTGTCGCGTACGATCTTCTGGAGGGTGATCGTGACCCGCGTACCCGCGGCCGCGCCGCCCTCGAAAAGGTCCTCAATCGACACCGAGGTGTTCAGGCCGTAGCGCTCGTGGAGGAGGCGCAGTCGGTCGGCGGTAATCTTGAGTCCGAGGCTCTTGCGCGTGGTGGCCGAGCGACTCCTCATCTCCGCGGCCGCGGCGCGCCCCACGCCGTTGTCTTCGACGACGAACCGGTAACCCTGCGACCCATCGGCCTCGATGCGCACCCCGACGTGTCCCCCCGGGAGCGGACGGTGCAGCAACCCGTGCCAGATGGCGTTCTCGACGTAGGGTTGCAGCAGGGTCGGCGGTACGTCCACCTCCTTCGGCGCGATCCCCTCGGCGACGGTGATGGCGTAGGTAAACTGCGTCTCGAAGCGGAGTCGCTCCATTTCCATGTAGAGGTTGAGCGTCTCCAGCTCGCGCTCGAGCGGGATCAAGCTCGACTTGCTGTTCTCGAGTACGAGGCGAATCAGTCCGGCAAACTTGCTGAGGTACACCCCCGCCTCGGCCGGTTCGTTTTGAATCACGAAGCGCTTGATCGAGTTGAGGCCGTTGAACAGGAAGTGTGGGTTCATCTGCGCGCGTAGCGCGCTCATCTCGGTATCGGCCAGTTGCCGCACGTAGCGCTGCTCGATGCTGCGCTCCCTCTCTTTGGTGAGGATCGCCACCGACAGCGAGAAGCACAGGCTCATCAGCACGATCCCAATCTCGACGCAGTAGTTGAGCAGGGGATCCACCAAGCGCATGAAGAGCTGCACCACCGCGTAGTCGGCCCAATCGTGCAAAAAGGCCTGCACGACGTACACGATCACCGAGAGCGTGAGCGCGGCGTTGCCGATCAAGATCGCGCGCGTGGCCCAACCGCGGATACGGAAGGCCAACCAGGCTACGGTGCCGAAGTAGACGAGCAAGCACGTAATCGTCGAGAGCCGAAACACATCCGGCATCAGCGTGAGCCAGGGAGTAAGCTGCTCGTAGCCGGCGTAGCGCGCCTGAAAGAGCCCGAACCACAGGACCATTTCGAGGAACTTAGCCCCCATCAGCACGTCGAGCAAGAGGATGGCTTTGGTTCCCGGTGCCTTCTCGGCGAAGATCACGCGCGTAAGTAAGAAGAGCAGTACGTGACACAGCTCTCCGGAAACGATCAGTACGCTCTCCCGAAACACCTCCCCCCGGAAGAGGTCGTGAAACAGGAAGTTCTCGTACGAGATGTAGACGAGCAGACTGGCCAGCAGCCCGCAGAAAACCGCGTTGATACCCGAGCGGTACACGAAGAGTTGCAGTACGTGGTAGAGCAGCAACATCAGCAGGCTGCCCGCGAGCGCGTAGCTCGCTTTCTGGTGAAACTCACCCGCTTCGGCGAGCGCGGATCCACCGTAAAACGAGAGCCGGAGCGGGGCGTTCTTTCCGAAGATGTTTGCGCCGTAGGGATTGCGTGCCCGGTATACGAGCATGTAAACGCTATCGGGATCTAGCGCAAGCGGTGCGGTGTTGCGGTACGCACTCACCCAGATCGAGGGGTTAGCCCGCTCGGATAGGGGCAGCTCGTTGCCCATGGCGTAGTGCGCTACGAGGGAGTCGCCCAGCAGGACGTACAGGTCCGAGAAACTGTGGTAGCCCGTCCCGACGACGAGGTCGCGCGGAGCGCCCGCTAGCCACACCCGCTCGCGTAACCAGTGGCAGCCGTTGAGCGCATCGGGCCACTGGTTCGATCGGGTGGGCTGCCAAGTGGAGGCCAGGGCCGTACCGAGGGTTTGCCCACAGTTTGGGTCCTCGAGGATCTCGCGGTGGTAGATCGCCTGCCGGATGAGTCCCGGATCCGCAAGCTGAAGCTCGGTAACCTGCGGACCCGTCCCCGGCTGCGCCGCCGCGTGGGCCGCCCCGCCGCCCGCACCGAGGAGCCAGAGGCCCAGGACGATGTGGAGGCGACGCCGCATGTTGCTGAAGGTATTGATTATCCGTGGTGGGATTTCGCTCCCCCACCGGTCGTGACCGACGCTCCCGGGCTGGAGCTACCGCCCAACCGGACGCCCGAAAGCGGCGCCGGAGATTCCGTTGCGGACACCGTAGCCGCGTCGATCCCTCTAAAGTGCGTCCGGACTTCACCCGCGCGCGGATCCAATCTATAAGTGGTCGTGTTGGCAACAGGGTTGGGGATCACGACGGCGCGACTACTTCCCAAGCGATACAACCGAAGCCGGCAGTGGGTAGGCCCCCCGACTGGGCACTCGTTTTACCGTACTCCGCTCGTCTTGGTAGCTCATACGACAAAGTTCGCCGCCGATCGGACTACCTTACTGGTCCGATTACGATCTACTTACTGGTCCACCCTACCCCAACGCACATCTTCTACTCCGTCGACAAGACCGCCGAGCGGCCGGTGTACCTGCAGCTTTCCGACCTCGTCATCCGCCACGTTCGGTGGGGAGCTCTGGCGCCGGGGGCTCGACTACCGGCCACACGTACCCTAGCCCGCGAGCTCGGCGTCAATCGCAATACTGTGGTGGCGGGCTACGCCGACGCTGCCGACCAGGGCTACCTCGAGGGGCGGGCCGGAAGTGGCGTGTTTGTGCGCAGTGAGCTGCCCGTCGTTCCTGCCTACGGGACGAGCGCAGTCCAGGTGTCCGCCGGAGCGAGGGCCGGCTTTTCGTTCGCGTCTCGCACGCCCTGCGACCATTCCCCGTCGCCCCCTACGATGCTTCGTTTCACCGAGGGTTCGCCCGGCGTGAGGCTGGCGGATTTACGCCCGCTGTACGCCACGGCCAGGAAGTTATTAGAGACGCCTTCCGGCAAAACACTCCTCAGGTACGGGGACGGCCGGGGCGATATCCGCCTGCGGGAAGTACTCGCGGGCTACCTCGGTCGTACGTGAGGGATCGTAGGTAACGCGGAGCGACTGCTGATCACGCGTGGGAGTCAGCACGCCTTCGAGCTCGCGTGTCGGGTACTCTTCGGACGTAAACGCCCCGGAGTTTTGGCGACAGCCGAGCTGAGTTACGCCCCGCTGCTCGAAACCGCACGGGCGAGCGGCGCGGAGCTCATCGGCATCCCGCTCGACGCGCGGGGGCTCGACGTGGATGCGCTGGCCCGGCATCCGCGGCTCTCCGAGGTACGCGCGGTGTACGTCACGCCCCACCACCAGTATCCGACGACGGTGAGTTTGGCCCCGGAGCGGCGACTCGCGCTGCTCGAGCTCGCCCGCGAGCGAGGTTTTGCGATTCTGGAAGACGATTACGACTACGACTTCCACTACGAGCGGCTTCCGCGCCTCCCACTGGCCGCACTGGACGCTGCGGGAGGGCAGGTGGTGTACGTAGGCTCGTTTACGAAGATGCTCGCCCCGAATCTCCGGGTGGGGTTTATGCACGGTCCGCCGGATTTCCTGGATGCCGTGCTGCGCCTACGCCTCCTGGCGGACCGGCAGGGGGATCTGGTGCTGGAGCGTGCGCTGGCGCACTTCGTTCGCGACGGTTCGTTGGAGCGGCACCTGAACCGGGTCCGGCCGGTATACCACGCGCGGCGCGACCGGCTGGTCGAGCTATTACGTGCGCGGTTCGGGGAGGCCATCGAGTTTGACGTGCCGACGGGCGGGATGGCGGTGTGGATTCGGTTTCGGGAGACGGTGGATTTCGAAGGACTTCGCGGGCGCTGTGCCGAGCGGGGAATTACGCTAGCGGATTCGCCGGCAAGTTGGTGCGAGCGTGGGGGCATGCGGCTCGGGTTCGCCTCCCTGGACGAGGGGGAGTTGGAGCGGGCGGTGGGGGTGCTGCGGGAGGTGTTATGACCTATAGAGCACCAAAACGACGACTTTTAGTTGATACCATGCTACTCCGGGCTATCGACCCTTCGGCTACGTTGCATTATCGTCGGAATCCCCTTCGAGACTCGATAGTATCATTCCGATCATCGCCACAGAAAGTCCGGCCAAGGCCAATTTTGACGCAGGTTCAGGATCCAATACGGCGGCAATGATCACTGCGATTAAGGCCAGAGATAGGCCAAGTGCGACGACGACCTTGTACACGGAACGCCAATCGACTTTGTACTGCCTTCTACGCCGCCCGGTTCGGTAGAAGAAATGTCCCCTGTGACTGTCCTTCTTACTTGTCGTGTTGTATACGTGAAAGTGCGGCAAGCCCCTAACGGGGAGGGGATGGTGCTCGATCCTATAATGCCCCGTACCGTTTAAGGATAACTCGCTCAACTTGAGGGTAGCAGCATTTCGGGCCTGACCAATACTGTTAAACCAATAATTTTGTCCGTTTAGATATAGGTCTGGATCCGTATCAGGTCCATTTTTTTGGACGTGTCCACTACTTGAGGCCCCTTGCTGAACGACGTGAGTCAATTCGTGAGCGAGTAGCCTTATCCCGCCCTTACTCCTGGGGCTGTACTTCCCACTATCGAAATAGATATCATTCCCATTCGCGAATGCCTGCGCACCCAAGGACTTATTCATCCGTACGGCATCACTATCCGTGTGAATCTTGACACCCCGGAAGTCTACCCCGAATTTATCTTCCATCCCGGCTCTCGTCCGATCATCGAGCGGTGCACCTCGTCCCTTCGATCCCGCTAGATTTCTCTCGAGTGACGATGTCGTACGACTTACTTGATCCGTTTGAGACGCAGTTTGCGTTACATTCCCTACTGCCTTCTTTTGGACTACGTTTTCAGCTATCGAGTCCGCTTCTCGCTCAAACTTGTCGCCCCGTCTACCGATAGTTAGCTTCGTTTGTACGTTGCGATGGTTGAAAAACGGAGAGCTCGCCTTGCGGGATTTAAGTAAGGTATCCCGTGCCCCGTTTCGCTCGAAGAATGGCGCGCTAGTATGAGACCTTGGATCGAGTGCACTTTTGAGCCTAGTTGCTGTTTCCATGATCGGTGCGCTTTCGATTTGATGCCGCGAGATCTTGTGCCACTAAAGATGCCGAATGAATGCCGCGTGTAGATACGGCTTTGTTGGTGTATAATCCGAGGACTATTTCTACGCAACTCACTCAACTGCGTTGTTATACGACTGCAGCGTAAGTGTCAGACCAGCATCGGACTCGGTATAGCTCTGCTGTGGCACCCTGGTTGAGCTATTTAAGCCACGATAGAAAGGCGTACGAATTTCGGTTGGCTACTCGGTGGCATGCCGAAGAGGTTTGTCGGGTAACCATTCTGCGCGAGCGAGTGAGGTGCGCGGCAGCGGCGGTATCCGCGAGCGGCCCAAACCTGGCACGAATTGGGAATAACCTAAGCCACTTGCGCACAAGGGCCCAACGTACGCTTCTATCGGCATCCTGCCCGTAGGCAGAGGGGGCCCGATCAATCCAAGCGGCTATGTCCTGGTTCAAGAGCTTCTTCTCCGCACACGCTCGTCCGGACACACCTCCCGACACCACTACGCAGCGTACTCCTCCGGAAGCGTCGCAGTCGGCGGAGGGTAGGCGGCTACACACCGTTTTGCCGCAAGGCTGGCCCGAGCTAACCGTGGGTACCTCTTCGGGAAAAGTGCGGGTGGACGGTCTGCTTGCCATGATTGAGCTGACTACGAAGCACGGCTGGACCTGCGAGCCGAAGGAAGATTTCTACGTGCGTAAGCTGACGCGCGACTGTGGCGCAATCGCGGTGACGATGGTGTTCCGGCGACCGGGCGACGACCTACGGCACCCGCTCTTCGTGCTGTACGACGAGCCCTCCGCGGCCAACCCGGATGCTTTCGCAAAACACTTCCCGTACTACCGGGAGGCGTTCGAGGACGAGCCGGGCTGGGGGGAGGCGGCTTACATCGGGGATGTGGCCCCGGACGAGCTACCCTGGCGAAGGCGGCCCAGACCAGAGCCGATCGGCTTTATCGACTTGTTTCAGTTTGAGGAGGACGCACAGGACTTAGGCGGCAACCTCTTCGCGCTCTGGCAGCGGCTGCCCGACGACGCGGTCTGGTACCGCTCGGCGTTTATGGAGGTGGTCGACCGGTCGATGCGACTCTGCGAGGGCTACGCGACCGTGATCACGAACCTCTTGTTCGACGCCTGGACCGGACGCGTCGACGAGAGCGAAGAACTGTCCAGCATCCCCGCCGAGGCGCTTCACCTGAAACTGATCGGTCCGGAAGGCTACCCCGTCGTGGTTGAATTCTCGCGGGAGCGCGGCATCCAGTTTCTCACGCCGAACACCGCTCCGGCGCACTACCGACTGCGCCTGTACGAGCACTGGGTAGCGATGTTGACGGAGTTGCACAGCATCTACCGCAACACGTTGAAGCCTTTCGGGTACGAGGGCTTACCCACCCCCCTCGCCTGGTGGGAGTCGATGGTGGCGCGTTCGGGGGAGGTGATTTATCCGAGTCTGTTGGTGGCCTGCGGCGCGACGGACGTGGACCCGCACGAGATCATTCCGCCGCTGCCCTTCGATCCGGGATCGGTACGTCGGGAGGAGGTGTTCGTGAGGGTCGCGAGGGTCGATCCGGCGAGCGAATCGCTGCGGGGCGACAACTCACCACCGCACGTACGCCTCACCGAAGATTTGGTGGCGCTCTTCGCCGCAGACCGGGAGAGCCACTTCCAGGCGCTCTCGCCGGAGATGTACGCCGCCCTCGGCGAGCCGGCGCCACACGAGCTCCTCGACCTCGCCAGGGAGAACCTGAAGCGACTGCTCTCCACCGTCGGGGACGTCGGTTACGGAATGGTGAACGAGGTAGCCTGCGGTCTGGTGGTGGGTCCGGACTCGTACCGGACCTCGATGCTGATCCTGGAGGACTACTGGGAGCGGGCGGAGGAAACCCTGGGTGGCGATCTCGCCGTGTGCGTACCGGATCACGAGCGCGTGGTCTTCGCGAAGTGGACGGATACGGAGGCGCGGGAGAAGATGCGTGAGATGTGCTTCGACGCGGCGCGGACGCAGGCTTCCGGCAAGCTCGGCTTGGACCCCGACGCGAGGTTATCCGCGGCGCAACAGCTCGAGCTCGAGGCGGCGGTAGCGGCCAATTTACGCTTGTACCGCTGGGGAGGCCGGGCGGCGGGGTGGTGTGCTTTGGAGCTGTAGGAGAGCTTATAACTCGCCAAATCGCCGGTTTCAGGTCCGATTTGGCGACTTGTAATTTTATAACTCGCCGAATCTCTGATTTTACACCTGATTTGGCGACTTATAGCTCCATCGCGATCGCTGCGCCCCCCCCCGTGATCGGCAGTTCGGGCGAATCAAGTCCGAGACACGAATTTTCCCGCCCACAAACGCCTCCCACCCCCCATGCCCCGCCCCCTCGCCAGCGCCCAAACCGCGCGCGTCATCCACCGCTACCTCGGCTTTTTCCTCGCCGGCATCATGGCCGTCTACGCCATCAGCGGCACCGTGCTCATCTTTCGCTCCACCAATTTCCTCAAGCGGGCCACCCACGTAAGTACGACCGTCGCGCCCGGATTAGTGGGCGGGGCGGCCATCGGCGAGGCCCTCGAAATCCGTCGCCTAAACATCGAGCGCACCGAGGGCGAACTCTCTTACTTCAAGGACGGCAACTACAACAGCCTCACCGGCAAGGCCGACTACCTCAAGTGGGAGCTCCCGCCCGCGCTGGCGAAAATGACGCACCTGCACAAGGCCACCACCGACGACCCGCTCTTCGTGCTCAACATCGCCTTCGGGGTGTCGCTGCTGCTCTTCGTGGTCACCGCCTTCTGGATGTACATGCCCGGCGGCACGATCCTGCGCAGGGGGCTCTGGTTTACGGCGGGGGGGATCGCGCTGACGGTGGTGCTGTTGTGGCAGGCTTAGCGCCATAATTTACCCCCGCAAGGCCTCCATGTTATCCTGCCGCACCTCGATCAGGCCGCGCCGCGGCCGGTCGAGGTCGATGATGATAAACACGAGTACGCAGATGAGCACCGTCAGCACCAGCGCCGGGAGGCGCGTTTTGTAGGTACCGAGCCCGGCCGCGTAACCCGTCAGCAAACCGGTTGCAGAGAAAATGAGAAAGAGCAAGTAGAAAATGGGCTCCGGCACGTGGCGCTGCAGCACCGCGTTGCGTGCGCCCTGCGTGTCGATCACTTCGTTGATCGACTGGACGTAGTACCCGGTTTGCACCGGGTTGGGGTGGTTTTTAGCGGCCTCCATGCCGATGTCCCAGAGTTTGGTTTGGAGCACGGACGCGCGTGCGTTGTACTCCTTGCGCAGGTCGTTGTGGGTGAGGTCGATCTTGTTCGCTTCCAAGCGCAGGTCGATGTAGGTGTCCAGCGTCCCGCGGGCCTCCGCATCGAAGGGTTTGGGCAGGAGGTCGGTGCGCAGTAGGGCCGTGCCGATGGCATTCGCCTCCGTTAGTTCGGCCTCGGCACGCGAGTCGAAGCGATTGAGCGACATGTTGAAGGTAAACCCGAGCAGCAGCGCGAGGATACCGATGATACCGCCCTGGATGGCGGTGGTTTGCGACTTGAGGTCGGTGTCGGAGTGGAGCCTGTAGTACTCCCCGATGCGTATGCCTACTTCGTTCGCGATCGCGATGAGCACGAAGAGTAGCGACGCGATGAGTGGGGAGGGTAGGTTGTACAGCATCCGGTATGGAGTAAGCGCGCAAGGTTAGGCGAAACGCTCGTCAATCCGCGCGGCCCTACGGAATTGTCGCCGACACTTGCTCGCTCAGAAACGCCCGCAGAACCGCGTTGAAGTCCTCCGGGTGCTCCATCATGGGGGCGTGCCCGCACTCGTCGAGCCACACGAGCCTGGCGTTCGGCAACAGCTCCAAAAACTTTTCGGCTACGAAGGGCGGGGTCACCTCGTCTTGCCGCCCCCACACGAGGAGCACGGGTTGGTGGAGTTCGTGCAGGCGGCTCTCGAGGTTGTGGCGCACGGCGCTCTTGGCCGTCATCACCACCCGCAACGCCTTATCGCGCGTGGTCGTGATGTCGAACACCTCGTCCACCAGCTCCTCGGTCGCCGTGGCCGGGTCGTAGAACACGTCGCCCACCTTACCGCGGATGTACTCCCGGTCGCCCCGCTTCGGGAACCCATTGCCCATCGCGCTCTCGAAGAGCCCGGAGCTCCCCGTCAACGTAATCGAGCTCACGCGCCCGGGGTCGGCCAGTGCGTAGACCTGCGCCAGGTGTCCGCCCAGCGAATTGCCCAGCAGGTGGATCCCCCGGTAGCCCCGCCGCTCGATGAACTCCGTCAGGTAGGTCAGCAGCCCCTTGAGGCCCGTGTCCGCCAGCGGCAGCTCGTAGATCGGCAGCATCGGCACCACCACGTTGTAGCTTCCGCTAAAACCACCTAGGATGCCCTGGAAGTTGCTGAGCGCACCGAAGAGTCCGTGCAGCAGCATCAGCGGCGGACCGTCGCCGCCACTTTCGATAAACCTGAACTTACCGTCGGACTTGACCTCGTACTGCATGTTGCTCTTGCGGGGGGCGGGTCAAGGTAGGCGGCGGGAGGCTTGCGGGCGCCTCACGCCGGCAAGTCGCGTCGACCAATACGCCGAATCGTCGATCCGGAGGGTGTGCACGCCGTGGCGCTCGTTGGCGTGCAGCATCACGAGGCTATCGGCGTCGTTGTGGAGCACGAGTCCGGCGTGGAAGATCCGACCGCTCTTCGGCTGGGCGAACACGAGGATGTCGCCGAGCTCCGCCCGTGCGGGCCTCACCGCTTTGCCCGTTCGCGCCTGGTCGCGCGAGCTGCGTCCGACATCCAGGCCGACGTGCGCGTACACGTAACTAACCAGCCCGGAGCAGTCGAAGCCCCCTTCGGCCGTGCAGCCGCCCGGACGGTACGGCCGGCCGAGCAGCGTTTTGGCGAAAGCCATGGCTTCTTTCTGAGGGGGGGCAGGCTCGCCCGCACGATCGCTGACCGGCGCAACCCGCTCCCGGATCTCCCGCGGCGTCTCCTCCACGGAACCCGAGCCAGCCGCTAACCGAAAGCCGGCGACCGCGAGCGCGGCGAGCAAGAGGAGGGTGTGGCGGCGGGTGGACATACACCGGAGATAACACGACCGAGTCCCGAATGGTGCACGGCCGTGTGTCGGGCGCTGTCGGTAACCGGGGATGTATAAGGACTGGCGTGCATATAATCATACAAATGACTCTCAGAAAACAAACCTTCTTTCAATAGTTTAGCGAAAGCTTTTAACGCACGACCTCCGATTCCCCAGGGGCACTCTGGGAACGCTATTAAACCTTTAAGTCTCCTCCGGAAGTGATCCAGCAAGCCCTCCTCCGCGTGAAGGCCGGTGTCAGCGGCGGCACCGGCCTGAATGTGGCCCTCACCCACCTACACGACGACGTCGGCGCGGCCCCGACCGGGGGCAACGACTCCGACCCGCACCTGTGGATGAGTTTGGTCAACTTGAGCGAGGAGACTACGCTCCGGAATTTGCCTTTTACCCAGCGTACGAATCTCGGCGATCCAGGTTCGATCCAGCGGCGGGAGCCGCCGCTGTTCCTCAACCTCTTCGTACTCTTCGCCGCGCGCAACCCGGACTACAGCAGTTGCCTCGTTGCCGTCTCCGAGCTGGTGCGGTGGTGCCGGGCCAACCCTACCCTCGCGCTCACCGACCCTCCCACGCTCCAACCGCCGGCAACGGCCGAGTCTACCCTCACCGACGCCGAGCGCACCGACCGCATCACCCTCGAGCTCGTCCCGCTCTCCTTCGAGCAAATCAACCACCTCTGGGGCGTCAACGGCAGCAAGTACTACCCTTCGGTGGTCTACAAGGTGCGTGTCGTCGTACTCGACCCACTGACCCGAACACCTCTCGCCCACGTCGTCGAGGAAGGACCGGAACTCATCCTCTCCCCCACCGACAGCCCAAGCAACTAAATCACTTTATACCCACCACCGATGGCCTTCCAGACTTACCCCGGCGTCTACGTCGAGGAAATAGACACTTTTCCGGCGAGTATCGCGGCCGTTGCCACCGCGATCCCGGCATTTATCGGGTACGTAGAGCGGGCGGAGCGCGATGGCCGGTCGGTACTCGGCCCGGAGGAAAACGACCCACTGATCACTCCGGTGCGCATCGGCTCTTTACTCGAGTTCGAGGAGATTTTCGGGGGAGGTGCCGCCGTGGAATCCGTCGAGGTGGCGCTCGACGCAACCAACCAGGTAAAGAGCGTGGAGGTCAACCCTCGCTTCTACCTGCACACGAGCATGCGCGGTTACTTCGACAACGGCGGCGGCGACTGCTGGATCGCGCCGATCGGTAGATTCGGGGAGGCGCGGGGCACAGCGCCTACCGCCGTTCACTTCGAGAACGGCCTCGACGCGATCGCGAAGATCGACGAGCCGACCCTACTGGTTGCCCCGGATGCGATATTGGTCGATGAGCCCGGGGACGTACATCAGAAAATGCTGGCCCAGTGCGCTGCCCTAAAGGACCGATTCGCCATTCTAGACGTGAAGCACGCACTTACGGCAACGCGTCACGATACGAAGGATACCGACGCCTTTCGCGACAAAACCGGTACCAACGGACTGCGCTACGGTGCCGGCTACTACCCCTTCCTCCACACCAGCTATCCACTAAATGCAAGCGTAGACGCTATTAAGCTAACAAAGGAAGACAATATCGAAGTCGAACTCCAGGCGCTCGCACCAACGAAGTTGAGAGGTATCTATACGGAGATTGAGAACATCAATACCGATTTAAGCGCGGGCGGAACACTCGACGTAGTCGCAGAGCGAGGAATCCTACCGGCTCCCGCCGATAGTGAAAGCGGGAAACAAAAGATACAGCGCTACCTCGAAAGCGCTGTCGACTTACTTAAAGCGTACGCCAACCTTTCCAATGACCAGGTACTAGCGGACGATGACGCTACGGCTAGCAAGGATGCCGATGCGCTCGCGAAGAGTGGTCAGCGGATGCATAAAGACCGTAGCGGTGCAAACGGGCCGCTGAGGCCCACCATCACTACGCTACTTGCCGCGAATAACTATCCCGGTGGAGACTTAGACCCGGCATTCGAGGCGGATCTCCTCAACGGGGTTGACTACAGTGCGATATCGGCTTCCGAAGCGGATGTAGAGGCACTTTACGGTCCGGCGCAACCGGGTTTCGACACCTTACCCCCAGAGCGACAGGAGGAGATCGTCGCTGCGGTCGTGACCCGACTGGAAGGAGTCAAGCTTAGTATTCGCGAGGAACTAACCCGGTTCGGAAACGATCTACGCGCCAGGAGAACAGCGCTCGACGCTTACCTAGCCGCCAACGATCCAACGTACAAAAACGTCCTATCCGCCATCCGCCGCCAGGGCGTCGTCCTCCCGCCGAGCGCGCTGGTGGCCGGTGTATACGCCCGGGTCGACGCCCGCCGCGGCGTCTGGAAAGCGCCAGCCAACGAGGGCCTCAGCGGCGTCATCGCGCCGGTCATCAACCTCGACAACAAAGATCACGGCCGCCTCAACGTCGACGCGGCCACCGGTAAGTCCATCAACGCCCTGCGCGCCTTCCCCGGCCGCGGCACCCTCGTGTGGGGCGCACGCACCTTACTCGGCAACGACGACAACTGGCGCTACGTCAACGTGCGCCGGCTATTCATCTTCATCGAGGAGTCGATCGAGAAGTCGATGAGCGCCTACGTCTTCGAGCCCAACACCGCCAATACCTGGGTAAAAGTGCAGACCGCCATCGAGAACTTCCTGTCCGACATCTGGCGCCAGGGCGGCCTCGCGGGGGCCAAGGAGCGGGACGCCTTCCGGGTCGTCGTCGGGCTCGGTACCACCATGACGGCCGCCGACGTCAACGCCGGCAAGCTCATCGTCGACGTGAAAGTGGCCCCGAGTCGCCCCGCCGAATTCATCATCCTGCGCTTCTCGCAACTCGTCCAGGTTTCCTAACCCCCCTTCACCTTTCGCGAAAACGGCTTCCGCCAAAACAGTTCCCCCATGGATCTCTACCCACTTTCCAAGTTCCACTTCCAAGTCGACTGGGGCGGGACCCGCATCGGTTTTACGGAAGTATCCGGCCTCGACGTCGAGACCGAGGCCATCGAGTACCGCGACGGCGCGAGTCCGGCCTACCACAAGCTCAAGATGCCGGGCATGCAGAAGTTCGGCAACGTCACCCTCAAGCGCGGCACCTTCCGCAGCGACAACGAGTACTACGCCTGGTGGAATACCGTGAGCCTCAACGCCGTCGAGCGGCGCGACCTCACCATCTCCCTGCTCAATGAGGCCCACGAACCGGTCGTCACCTGGAAGATCAAAAATGCCTGGCCCACCAAGGTGCAGTCGACCGAGCTGAAGGCCGACGGCAACGAGGTAGCGATCGAGACGATCGAGCTCGCCCACGAAGGCCTCTCGATCCAGAACAACTAGCTCGGTGGCGATCCCCACGTCATACTACCCCCCCGTCGGCTTTCACTTTTTGGTGGAGTTCGGACTCACCGGATCGGCCGCCGCGGAAGTCGCCTTTCAGGAAGTGAGCGGACTGAGTCGCGAGCTCACCGTCGAGACGATCGCGGGGGGCGGCGAAAACCGCTTCTCGCACAAGCTACCTACTCGCGCGAGCTACCCGAATTTGGTGCTCAAGCGCGGACTTCTGTTAGACTCAGCCCTGCGCGCTTGGTGCGATGCGGCGATGCAGGACCTCGCCATAGAGCCCGTAGACGCCTGGGTGAAGGTGCTCAACGCCGAGCACCAGCCGCTGCAAACCTACGCGCTCACCAACGTGTGGCCGGTGAAATGGTCGCTCTCCGACCTCGACGCGATGGATGGGAAGCTGCTCATCGAAACCCTGGAGCTCGCCTACAGCCAATTTAAAATCGTTGCCTGATGCCCGTAGAAATTAAAGAGCTCGTTGTGCGCGCGGAGGTAGTCAACGCTAACTCCGACAAACGCAAATCAACCTGCGATCCGGATAGCCCGGCCGCCGCCGTCCGCGAGCGCGAAACCCTTGTGGCCGCCTGCGTGGAACAAGTGCTCGCCGTGCTCGAGAAACGACGCGAACGCTAAATCCCCAATCGGAACACCCAAACCAACTCATGCCCGCCCTCGCACTCACCAACCTCAAGATCATCCCCTTCGTCAGCCCGGAGGCCGTGAAGTCGGGAGGGCTCGGAGTTGGGCTACCCCTACCGCCGTTCATCTGTCCGGTCAATCCGGAAACCTTCGCGGTCCAAACCGCCTTCGAGCATGTCTGCACTACGGGGACCAACACCCAGCAGGCCGGTGGCAGGTACGTGGGGATGCAGCCCCGCACATTCTCCTTCGATATTTTCCTCGACGGCACCGGCGCCCTACCGGGACCCAAGATCGACGTGGTCGCCTACATAAAGCTGTGGAAGGTCCTGACCGCCTTCCGCCCCGCGATCCACCGCCCCGGCTACTTCGTGGTGCAGTACGGCGATTTTCTGGCGCGCTGCTACCTGAAGGAATATACGATCACCTACAAAATGTTCCGTTCCAACGGACTGCCGCTGCGCGCGGTCATCTCGACGAGCTGGGCGGAGTTCGTCCCCGACGATCTGTTCTCCAAGGCGCTCAACCTCATGTCACCCGACGTCACCCACGCCCACCAGGTCAAGGGGGGCGAAACGCTCCCCAACATCGCGGCGGCCGTGTACCGCGATCCGCAGCGCTACTACGACGTAGCGGTCGCCAACGAGCTCGACACGATCCGGCACCTCGACCCCGGTCGCACGCTCCTCGTGCCGCCAATCGCCCGCTAAACCCTCCTTCAACCCGTCCGGTGTGACCTTACCCATCTCCATCCCCAACCCCCTCGGCGAACGCCAGACCGACCTGATCACCTTCACGGTGCTCGCCGACGGGGAGGCGCTGCCGAAGACGATCGGCGTGGTCTCGATCGAGATCGACTCGGCGCTCAATCGCATCCCCACGGCCACGATCCTCGTGGAGGATGGCGACCTCGCCGCCCAGGAGTTTACCGTAAGTAGCTCGGACACCTTCGTGCCCGGCGTCGAGATCGAGATTAGCGCCGGCTACCACAGCGAGGAGGAAACCTTGTTCCGCGGGGTAGTCACGCGCCAGAGTCTGCGGGTACGGCCCGACGGTGGCAGCTTCCTCACCGCGACCTGCCGCGATCCCGCCTTCCGGATGACGCTCGATGCGCGCTCGCGTGGGTTCGAGGACGTCGACGAGGTGGAGATTTTCGAGGAATTGGTCCGGCCCTACCCCGGCGTATCCGTGGAGTTTGCTGAATTAGAGCCTAGCACGCCCATCCCTTTCGCCACTCAGTATCGCACCACCGACTGGGATTACCTAATCACCCGCGCCGAGCGACTCGGTCTGTTCTGTAGCGCCGACAACGGAACGCTTCGCTTTACTGAGGTTAGCGCCGACGCTACGCCCGTACTCGAGCTGGCCTTCGGGCGCGAAATCCTCGCCTTCGACGCCGAACTCGAAGCGAGGGGCCAGCACGCGCTGGTCGTCGCTTCCGCCTGGGACGACGACGAGCAGGCCGTCATCTCCGGTGAGGCGGACCGGGCGCCGGTACCGGGTCCCGGAAACCTCGACGGCGAGGCCCTGGCCGACGTCAGCGGGGCGAGTCCCGACCTCACCTTCGCCGGGACGCTCGCCGAGACCGAGTTGGAGGCGTGGGCGCGGGCGGCGCTCTTGCGCAGCAGGCTCGCTCGCGTGCGCGGTACCGTGAAGTGCCAGGGCAACGGCCTCCTGCAGCCCGGTACGAGCTTGCAGCTCGCCGGCCTCGGCGACCGGTTCAACGGTCCGGCCTACGTCGCCGGCGTCCGCCACACCATCGGCCTCGGCGACTGGACCACCACCGCCCAGCTCGGCATCGATCCGGCCTGGCATCACGAGCGGCACGATCTCTACCCCGCGCGCGCCGGCGGTAGCTTCGCCGCGGCGGGCGGCTTGCAGTCCGGCGTCGTCACCCAGCTCGCCGACGATCCGGCCGGCCGCCAGCGCATTCGCGTCCGCCTGGTCCTGGTCGACGCCGCGGGCGAGGAAGGTCGCTGGATGCGGTGGTCCACACCCCAAGCGGGAGAAAATCGGGGATTGGCATTCCGGCCGAGCATCGGCGACGAAGTCCTCGTCGGCTTCCTCGACGACGACCCCGACCAGGGCGTCGTGCTCGGCGCGCTCCAAAGCGCGGCCCACCCCTCCCCCGTCGAAGCGGCTGACGACAATTTCGTCTCGGGCATCGTCACGGCTAGCGGACTGCGGGTAGAGCTCGACGACGAGGCCACGGCCCTCACGCTCGCCACGCCCGACGGACGGACCTTTAGTCTCGACGACGACGCGGGCGCGGTAACCCTCAAAGATGCCGACGGCAACGAGGTGAGCCTGTCGAGCAGCGGCATCAGCCTCAAGAGCGCCTCCGACATCAGCATCGAGGCTACCGGTAAACTCAGTCTCTCGGCCGCCTCGGTAGCCATTGATGCCCAAACCCAGCTCACCGCCAAGTCCGGCGCCACCGCCGAGGTCAGCGGCTCGGCCACCCTCACGCTCAAGGGTGGACTCGTTCAAATCAACTAAAAGCTCATGCCCCCCGCCGCCCGCATCACCGACCCGCACGTCTGCCCGCTCACTACCCCGAATCCACACGTCGGCGGACCGATCCTCCCGCCCGGCGCACCGACCGTGCTCATCGCCGGCCTCCCCGCCGCGCGCGCAACCGATATGTGCACGTGCACCGGTCCCCCCGACGTGATCGCCCTCGGCTCGACGACCGTCTTCATCGGCGGCCTACCCGCCGCGCGCCTCGGCGACCCAACCGCCCACGGTGGCGCCATCGTGGGTGGCGCCCCCACCGTCCTCATTAACTAATCCAAGCTAAAGTCTCACCTCCCACACCAACCCCCCGCAATGAGTGAAGTCGATTCAGACGCCTATCTAGGTCGTGGCTGGAGCTTTCCGCCGAACTTCAGCCGGGCCGCGGGCGGAGTCGTCATGACCTCCGGGCTCGAGGACGTCAACCGCGCCCTGGAACTCATCTGCACTACCCGCCTCGGCGATCGCCTCATGCGACCGCGCTTCGGTTGTGCCCTCGTCGACGGCGTGTTCGGGGGTACGAGCGTGCAGGAGCTCACCTTCCTGAAGCACACCATCGAAACCGCCGTAACGCTCTACGAGGCCCGCGTCGACCTCGAAGACGTGCTGCTCACGCCGAGCCTCAATGGCTTTCTCACCGTCGAGCTCCAGTACCGGCTCCGCGGGGCCAACTCCCGCTACAACTACGTCTTCCCCTTCTACCTCGTCGAAGCCGATACCCAACCGTAATGGCCTGCTTCCGCAAAAACCCGTTGGTACGGGAAGGGACCCCTCAGACCGGCCGCGCGCTGCCCGTGCTCGACCCGACGAGCGCGCCCCTCGACGAGCGGACCCCGGCGGATTTCTTGCTCTTCGCCCGGCGCTACGGCGCGCAGCTTCAGTTCTTCGACGAAACCAACCGGGCGGCGGGTACTTGGGAGAGCTTCTGGTCGGCGGACCCCACGGTCTCCGTCGCTCGACTCGCCGACCTCGGCGTAGTGGAGGCCCGGGAGTTCCTCGGCGAGGTCCGCACGCGGATCGTGGACATCGATAACGCAGACCACGACAAATTTCTACTGGCGCACTTCGCCCTCCTGTTTGCCGTACCCCTCGCCCTGCTTCAGGAGTGCACCGCCGCCCTCAGGCAACTGCCTAGCGACAGTCCGCTGCGGAGTTGGGGGCTAGCCCAGTTGGCTCGTGCCGACCTGCACCTCCGGTCCTTCGCCGGGTACTACCAGGGAGCTAGGGAGACCTTCGGCCATACGGGTGGGGATACCCAAATCCCGCTCTTTCCGCCCGCAGACTTCGGCCTCGACTGGTTCGAGTCTCCACCGCCCGAAGATGCTTCGCCGCCGCCAATCTCACTCCCCGATCGCGCGCGCGAATGGCTTCGGGCCAAACCTCTCGCGAGCACCAAAGCCCTAAGTGCCAGCGGCGGAAGCTGGCCTGAGTTGGTGGGCAGCACGGATGCAGACAAAGCGCCCTACAGCGAGGAGACCGAAGTCTACAGGCAGCTCTACGACGCGCTCAACTACAATCTTTTCGTGCGTAGCTACACGGCCCTCCTGGAGATCGCCGGCAGGATTAGCGCGGAGGCAACCCGCGTCTTGGAAACGGAGACGGCCGATACACCAGACCACCAACCGCACTACGCCCTTTGGCTCACCTTCCTCCGGCTCTTCCGCGGCCGGCAGGAGCAGCTCAACGGCCTCACCGGTCGGCACCTGCGGCACTACTACCGCGACGTGCTCCGCCTCCGCCCGCAGGCCGCGCGGGCCAACGCCGCACACGTGCTCTTTACGCTCAAACGCGGCGTACCCCAGCGCTTTCTGCCGGCCGGAACCGCGTTTCGGGCGGGCAAAGACGCTACGAACACGCCTGTTGCGTATGGGCTCGAAGGCGACCTGATCGTGAATAGAGCCACCGTTGCCGTCGTGCGTTCGGTTTACCGGCCGACCACTGCTTTTTTCGAATCGCGGCACGAAGCGCTCGGAGCGCCGAACGGTCCCTGGTCGGCAGGAAGCTCGGCCAGGATCGGTTTTGCCTTGAGCAGCCCGCAAATGCTCGTGCGCGGGGGGAAGCGCACCCTCCACCTCGACTTCGCCGAGCCCCTCTCCGACAAGCCCCCGCTGCGTTGTTTTCTGACGGGGGAAGAAGGGTGGATCGAGGTGTCGGCCATTTACTCCTTTGTGTACAGGGTTAATTACCAGTCGGCACCGCAGGGATTCCAAGGAACTATCGAGGCTCAATCCGGACTTCCTGCGTGGGCAAACGAAACGGTTTACGACTTCCAAAGCGATAAGACATACCCGACGGCTTCCGCCGAAACTCAAGCCGATAATCGACTCTCGTTCACGTTAGACGACGATGCACCACAGATCGCGGGATTCGATCCCGAGCTACACGTCGACGAAGCGCACCCCGACCAGTTCGTTACAGCGGAGCCGGTGCTGAAAATCGTGGTGGCGAGCGACGCGCCGAACTGGTTCCGCGCTAAGACCTGGGTGCCCGAGCTGACGGTCGAAGTCATGAACTCACGGGATCTCAGTCTCCGCAACGCGAACGGACCGGTGGATGTCCTCGAACCCTTCGCGCTCTTCGGTGTGCAGCCGGGCCACCGTCCTTGGTTCGCGATTTCCTCTGGGGGGAGCCTGGGCGGGTCCTTGGCCAAGCTCGAGCTCGAGCTTACCTGGGAGCAACCATACGTTAGTGGGGAGTTCTACGGCGATTTAGGCAAAGACACAACGTTAAGCTTGGAACTCGGACTCGAAGCGGGCTGGAAACCGGTAGGTGGAGCTGGTTCGCTACCGCTCTCGCTCACTGGCGCGGAGCAGGACACCATTAACCCAGGGAGGATTACGCCTCCACGCGGCGAACCCACCGGCGAACTCCGCTTCACCCTCGACCGGTCCCTCGGGCACGCAAAGTACCTGCGGGATTATGCCGCGGCAATGTTCAAGCTCGCGAAGGGAGAATCGGCGAGCCCCCCGAAGCCCCCCTACCCCGCACGCGTCACCGGGCTATCCCTGAGCTTCACGACTGCTGCTACCCCGCCCGACTGGTGCCACCTTCACCCCTTCGGCATCGAGCGCCGCACCGTCACCCGCGGGAGCTTGCTTCCGACCTTGCCCCAGTCCGGCGCTCTTTACCTCGGCATCGCCGACTGGCGGCCGCCGGAGCGACTCACCCTGCTCGTGGAAATCGCGCCCGGCAGCTCCGACCCGACGCTCGACGCGTCGAGCCTGGGTTGGGACTACCTCGTCGGCAACAGCTGGGAGAGCGCCGATCTCGTCGTCGTCGACCGCACGAACGCCTTTCGGCAAACGGGGATCGTGAGCCTCGACGCACCCGCCGCCGCGGATCTCGACCACACGGTTTTGCCCACGGGCCTGCACTGGCTCCGCGTATCGGTCGGCGGCGAGTTGGCCGCCCTCAACCGGGTGGTAAGTATCCGCGCCCAGGCGGGTACGGTGCGCTTCGTGGACCACGGCAACGACCCCGCGTTTCTCGCCACCCCACTGCCGGCCGGCACGATCGCCAAGGCCGTGGAGCCGCTACCCGGATTCAAATCCGTGGAGCAGCCGCTGCCGGCCTTCGGGGGCCGCGGTCCGGAAACCGATCCCGCCTTCAGGCTGCGCGTGAGCGAGCGCCTGCGGCACAAGGATCGCGCGATCCAGCTCTGGGACTACGAGCGGCTCGTGCTCGCGCAGTTCCCGGAGCTCTCGCGGGTGAAGTGCCTCAACCACACCGAGGGTAGTAACGGGCAGCGCGCCGGTGCCGTAACCCTCGTCTGCTTACCAAAGCTAGAGCCCAACGCTCCCGACCCGCTCCGCCCCTTCGTGCGCCGCCAGACCCTGCTCGACGTGGAGAAGTTCCTGTGCGCCCGCACCTCACCCTTCGTGCGGCTCAAGGTCATCCAGCCCGAGCTCGAAACCTTGCAAGTCGAGTTCGAGGTCAGCTTTCGCGAAAACCTCGGGAATCCCGCCTACTACCGGGAGCAGACCGAGCGGGACCTGATCCGCGAACTCTCCCCCTGGGCCTTCGGTGGCGCGGAGGTCAGGTTCGGAGGTCGCTGGTACAAAGCCGATCTGGTGAACTTCCTCGACGAGCTGCCCTACGTGGATTACGTCACGAACGTCAAGCTCATTCACCATTATACCGAAGGAGGCACGAAGCGCAGGGTCGAGGTAGAAACCGCCGTCGCGACTACGCCCGCCTCGGTCCTCATCTCGGCCACAAGCCACACGATCCATCTCCTCCCCGTGCCTACAACCCTTGCGTCGTGACCGACCTCGCCGTCATACCCCCCGGGGCGAACTACGAGCTCCTCCGCCAGGAAGGGCTCGAGCACCTCCGCGCGCTCGCCGGGGAGCTGTGGACGGACCACAACAGCCACGACCCCGGGATCACCGCGCTCGAGGCCTTTTGCTACGCGCTCAGCGACCTCGACTACCGCACGGCCTTCTCGATTCCCGACCTGCTCGCCCCCGACCCGAACGCGCCCGGTTGTGCGGACGACGACGGACTCTACCCGGCCCACGAGATCCTGCCGAACGCGCCGCTCACCGTGCTCGACTACCGCGCGCTGCTGCTCGCCGTCGGGGGGGTGCGCAACGGGTGGCTCCACATCGAGACCGAGCACGGACCGAGGCTCTTCCGCACGACCGATCCAGATGATACGCTAAGCCTCACCGCGCTCACCGAAGGCACCGCGGCCCAGCGCGCGGGATTTTTCGTGCAGGGGCTCTACCGGGTGCTGCTCGAACTCGAAGTCCACCCGGAATTCGGCGCCCTCGGCGAACGAAGTCGCGAGGTAAGAATCGATTTCAACCCCGCCAATCCGATCCCGCTCACCCGGTCCTTGCGCGGCGTGACGGTACGCATCGACCTCCGCGGCGACGGCCCGTTCCCCGATCCGGAGCGCGTGAGCGTTGCGCTCGATCCGGCCGCACCGGTCGTGAGCGCCGACCCACCGGGTACCCGACCACGTGACGAAGGCAAGCTTTGGCGCGGCGGAGTAACAATCGAAAGTCTGGAGGAACCAAAACAAACCACCACGTGGGTAGCCCACATCGAAATCGTCGACGCCCGGCCGCGCGGAGACCGGCCGGCCATCGAGGTGAGCGCCGACGCCCTCGGCGATGCTCTGCTCGATGCAGTAGGTCACGAAGGCCTGATCGTGTTGTTTTTGCGCAAGCAGGCGGAAGTAGCGCGGATACACCGGGAGGTGAGTTGCGCCCTGCACGCGCACCGCAACCTGTGCGAGGACTTCGTGGCGGTCGGTAACGTACCCACCGCAGCATTTGCGGTGTGCGTCGACGTGCACGTGAGCGACGAGACGGACATCGAGCTGCTCTACGCCCGAATCGCCCTCGCGCTCGAAGAGTACCTCAATCCGCCCCTGCGGCGCTACAGCCTCACCGAGCTCCTGGCCGATGGGCTCACCACCGAGGAGATTTACGCTGGGCCGTACATCGACCGCACCGTACAGTGCGGCGGGGGGTCCGCGCTCGACCAACCGGGCTTTGTACGCCCAGAGGAACTCGCCGCCACCGAGCTGCGGGAGGTCGTGTACGCCTCCGACATCATCAATCTACTGATGGATCTCGAGGGGGTAGTGACGCTCGAACACCTGATCCTCCTCGGTCCACACCGCACCACGGGCGAGCCGCTGGCCGCCGCCGAACGGTGGGAGCTGGCCGTACCCACCGGCCACCAGCCCAACCTCGCCCGTGAATCCTCGCGCATCGTGTTTTACAAGAATGGCATCCCCTACACCGCCAAGGATACCGAATCGCGCGAGACACTCGATTACCTACGTGCTATCCGGCTGAGCGAGGCGGCCGTCGTACCCGGCGAAACGCTCCCGCTCCCGCTCGGCCGCTTCCGGAACCCGGGCGCTTACTACCCGGTGCAAAACGACTTCCCGGCCAACTACGGGATCGGCCGCGAGCGCCTCCCACCCGATGCCAGCCCGCAACGCGAGGCGCAGGCCCAGCAGATGAAAGCTTACCTGCAGGTATTCGAGCAGGTGCTGGCCGACTACCTCATGCAACTCGCCGGAGTAGGCCGATTGCTCTCCCCAACGAAGACTCTCGACTCGGCCTACCCATCCCGGTTCTTGGCGCCACCGCTGCTCACGCCGATCGACGACGCGGCGCCGCGCGACGACGCGGCGCTGCTGGAGCTTTACCTCAGTCCGGCAGCAACGGAGCAGGCCGCCGAAGACGGTACGCTCTACACGCGGACGGAGGACTTCCCGCAGCAGCGCCACCGGATCCTCGACCACTTGCTGGCCCGTTTTGCGGAAGCGGCCCCGGCGGCGGTTACGGAAGTAGATGATAAGATCGATTTGCTCGCCGATCTGCCCCGCGTCGGTCGCAACCGCGGACAGGCCTTCAACTACCGGCCCAACGACCCGGCGCAGCTCTGGGGTACGGCCGACAACATCGACGGCGCGAGTCGGCGGATCTCCCGCCTGCTCGGTATTGATGACTTGAGTCGGCGCGACCTGCACTGCGAGTGGGTGGAAACCATGCTGCTGCGCACCAGAGACACGGGCACCGGCTGGACGGTATACCTCAGCGACCCCGCCGATTCCGCCGCCGAACCGCTTTTGAGCACTTCCGCCGGAACCCTCGACCAATCGGCGGCCGTGGAGCTAGCCGCAGCCCTAGGGTCACGGGTTGGGATCCCCGCGGCCTACGCCATCACCGAGGACGCCGGAGCCTTCGAGCTCTCGCTTACCGCTGGTGCAGGCGGGCCGGGCCTCGTGCACCGCGATACGTTCGAAAGTAGGAGTAGCGCTCAAAATCGCATCCGTGCCCTAATCGCGCTTTACGCCCGCACGCTGCGCGACTTCGCGCTCTGTGGAAGCGAAGTCAGCGAGGAGGGGGAATCAGATGGGAAGGATGTGGAGGGCTTCTACCTCATCGAGCACGTGCTGCTGCGGCCGCTCACGGAGGCACCGGCCGGCGACGAAGCGCTGCTGCGGGTGTGCACGCCCGAGGGCGCTACCCCCTGCCCGCACGAAGATCCCTACTCCTTTCGCGTGTCGGTCGTCTTCCCCTACTGGACGGGCCGCTTCATCGACCTCAACTTCCGCGACCAACTCGAACGTACCGTGCGCAGCGAGCTACCCGCCCACGTGCACGCTCGCATCTGCTGGGTCGACAATCCACAACTGCGGCAGCTCGGCGAGCACTGGCGCGCCTTCTTGATCGAAAAACCGGATCCGCAGCCTGACCCAAACACCTTTCCCGACGCCCTCGCCAACCTGGTAGCTACGCTCGATAGCCTCGTGACGATCTACCCCGAGGCCACCCTTCACGACTGCGAAGAAGACGGTGGGGATGCCCCCGTGCAACTCGGTCGCACCCGCCTCGGCCGCTTTTAAGCTTTCGCCAAAACACACCCGCCATGATCGCCTTCGACCAGTATCCGATTTTCGCCGCCAACCAGGTACTCCGCAATGATCACCTCAACCAGGTGTTCAACTACCTCGACGAGCAGGGACGGCTGACGCGCAGTCAGCTGCTCGGCATCGGGATCGTGTGTGGATTAGAACTGCGGACCGACCCTACCGCAGCCCAGGTTTTCATCAGCGACGGACTCGGCGTCACCTCGGCGGGGCACCTCCTGCTCTGGGACGACCCGGGCGCCCTCACCCACCGGCGGCCGTACACCCCGCCGGTGAACGACGCCGAAACATTTGCTTCGGCAGAAGAGATGCCGCAGCTGTTCGAACTGTTGAGCGGCGATGACGGGGAGTCGGGCACGGAGCCACTGACGGCGAGCGGGGTCGAGCAGAGCGTGGTGTTACTCTACTACGAGCTCTTCGAGGAGGACAACCGGAACTGCGACCCGAACGGCTGCGACGATCGGGGTGCCACCATGCACGCAACGGTGGTGCCGCTGCTCACCGCGCGCGAAGACCTCGCGATGCTCGGGGCGGGCGGGGCGCACGCGGCCCTTTCCGGGCGGAGTGGTCTACCCCGCGTGCGGATACCCCGTGTGCCGGGTGTGGCGGACGCGATCGCCAATCGGACGCTGCCCAAGCTGGCGACGACTAGCGACGTAACCGAGGCCTTCAAGACCGCGACGGAGACACTTGCCGTTCGCCTACGCGAGGCCTTGCTCGCCGCGTACGAAACCTTCCGCCCGGCCTTAGTGGCGGCCAGGGCAGATCGGTACACGAGCAATCCGTTTCGAAGCATGCCCCAGCTTTGGAACAGTCTGGGCGGCGTGCTCGGGGCCAGTGGTTTCAAGGTGGCGGGAGGGTTCCAAGACCGCTACGATCACCTCGTAACCCTAGCTCGAGCCTACGAGGAGCTACGGATCGGGTCCGACGGCGTGCTCACCGCCTGCCGCCCGTCGGCCGGAGGTTTCCCTCGGCACCTCTGCCTCGGCGGCGTGTTCGACCCGCAGGGCAGGCACCACTTCCTGCACTCTCCCCTGTTCGCGACCGGCGGCACGGCGCAGCTCGAACTCGTTCGACTCTTCGACCGACTCCTCGCGCTCAAGCAAAACTTCGCCTGGCCAACCCGAACGAACGCCCCCGAAGTACGCGCGACCCCGAGTGCGCACGGTAGCGCCGCACTCTCCGCGCGGTCGATCCCGCACCTCTACGCGCAGGATACGACCCAAGACGCCCTCTGGCGGACCTGGGCGGCCGGGCGTAACCCGCTCGGCGGAGGTGCCGAGGTCCTCGGTTACCGTGCTCGGGATTGGTCGACCGATCCGGGGGTACTGGAACCGCTGCGGCTCGATTTAGAAGACTATAATTTTTTGCGGGTCGAAGGGCACCTCGGCCTCGATTACCGGGAGGCACTAAAGGATATCCTGCAGCTCAAGAAGAGCTACCGACTCCCGATCGACGTCGTGGCCCTGCGCACGGGTAGCGGGGCCGCGGGCGCCAAAGGTGAGGGGACGGACGACTGCGATTTCGACGATTTAGGAACCCTGTACCAAACGTTGCGAGAACAGTTTGCCTGCCACGCGGCCGAGGCGATCCGCGAGCTTTACGGTATCGACCTAGAGCTGGACGATATAGGCGACGACCGACCGCCATTCGGTAGGTTCAGGCGTGCGAGCGGACAGACTCGGCCACAAATGCCGTTGCTGAGGGACTACGCCGCTGATTTCCGGGTTTCGCCTGGCACCGTGGGCGCACTGTACGAGTTGCAGTACGAGAAGATCGATTCCTTGGGCTACATCGGTCCGGACGGTGGCGCTGAGCCCTACGCCAAGATGACCGAAGTCTTTACGGAGCTCTTCGAGGATGCCGGCGCTTCCGAAACGGATATAAATGGCCTGTACGCAGCCTTCTTCATCTACTTGTTGAACGAGCTGTACGCTCTCCTACCGACGCAGCTCAGTAACCTCCGGCTCGAACTCTGGCGCGAGCGCTACGCGGCGGTCCACGAGATCACCAACACCTTGAGAGCCTGGCTAGGTGGAGGCTTTTCGATTCCCGACGTCTTTCCCGTCGGACAGTGGCTCGAGCGCCTGCACAACATCGCGACGATCTGTTTGCGCGGCGCGATCACCAAGGTGGCGGAGGAGTACGCTCGCCGCAAGGGTGAGCTCATTGGGCGTACGACACTGGCAAACTTCGCCAACCGTCACCCCGGACTACAGCACGGTACCGGCGTTCCGATCGGAGGTACGCTCGTACTCATCTACCACGGCAGTGATACGCCCGAACGCCGGGTATTTAGCATCAACGATAGCTTCGTAAACGACAGTCAAATTCGGCTCGAAGGAGCCCGCTTACCCGATGAGTTCCGCGCGCCGGATATTGGGGGGTTCTTACTCGGCATGGCCGCTGCACGCCCGGCGTCCGAAAAATTTCTAGCGGCACCCGACCCTAAGCTCCAGCTCGGGAAGGAGATAAAAGGTCTACTCGGAAGCGACAAAGAGCTCGTCGTCAAGGAAACGGCGGACGGTAGGTTTGAAGCCGTTCTGATCGACCGGGCCGGTGCGCGCGAAGGCGCGCTTCGTCCCGGAGAAGTGATCGCCGATTTCTTCTTGCCCTACGTACTCAACTCGGAGTGCGCCCCACTCCAATTTACCCTACCCGCCATACCGCCCGTGGCGAGCTGGGAGCAACTTACCTGCGGTACGTTCGACGATAACGGCACGCTCTCCGCCGAAGTAGGGCTCAGTGCACTCGGCGGTACTCCCCCCTATCGGTACACCACGGACGACGGTGAAACCTGGACCGACTTGCCGGTGGACGGTACAACGGTAACGCTAACCGACGGCATCGCGCTCGGACTGATGGACGCGGAGGGAAGCCGGGGGCCCGATCGTACCGTACGCTTGAGCCCGCCACTCGGGGTGACGGTGCTCCGTACCGACTGCGCCGAGGATCGACGCAGCTACACCACCGTCTTCACGGTGATCGGGGGTAAACCACCTTACCAACTGACCAGCAGCGCCGAAGCGACGATCGTGGAGCCGGATGCCGCAGGCCGGGCGGAGGTGACGGTGAGCTCCGAGGTCGGTTCCGCGGAGGTTACCGTCACCGATGCCTACGCCGAACCGTGTACCGCGGTGGTCGGGATCGAGCGGCCCGCCGACTGCTCGGTCGAGGTGGGCTGCGAGCTACCGTGCGGGGGTGTCGAGCTGACGAGCGCTTTGCCCCACTGGCTGCCCATTCCCATTCAGCGTCGGCAGCTCGAAAACTTGGTTACCGACGGGGTAGACTTCACTATCCAAGGAGAAGCATCCGGAGGGGGCGATATAGAGTTTAAGACGTTTACCGCTGAAGAGCGCGTCGGGATTGCCGAGCAGCTCACCGAACGACTCGGCAGACTAACACCCAACGTCACGTTTCCGACCAACGAAAGCCTGCGGGCGGCGACTAATTTTCTCGGAACCGAAGTTTTGCGCCCCCGAGTGGACCAAGCCGTCGGCGCGGACGCTTCGCCCGCCTTCACGCTCGCTTACCGTGAGCCGAGTAGGAGCGAGTCTAACGAGAAAGAGCTGGCGGGTGTACCGGCACTACGAACATCTGCCTTCGAGTGCCACGAGTGGCTCCTGACTATACCCGTCAACTACCGGTACGGTGGGTTCTCGTACCGACTACAGTACGTCTATTCCCACGCGGGTCTTCAGGTAAAAGTCGAGAGCCTCGCCTTAGTGGAAGGCGTCGAACCCACTGCCGAGAATCACGACCGACTCGAACCCGTACCGCAAATTCCACCCTTCGAGCGCAGCAGGCTCGATCGGTGTAGTCCTGAATCGGAGGCTCAACCCATGTGTAAAACGGCGCTCGATAAGATAAATATTGGAGTTGAAACTAGTGGGTTCGCCGTTGAGGCACGCCTCAGCACCGCTCCGGCGGACGACGAGGACCTAGTCGTCTACTGGCAAGCTTTGGGCAGTCGCGAGTTGGTTCTCGTCATCGAAGACACCCCCTCCTCGCCTGTCGTCTTCAATTTTAGGAAGTCCGGCAACTACGAGATATACGCTTCGGTCATCAACCGCGGAAACGGCTGCTTTTCGGAAGCACGGATGCTTATCGAAATTTAGTCCCGCCGATGCCCAACAAAAACACGCACGTTATTCGGCGTGCCACCCTCCCGTGGCGCTACACCGACCCGAAGGTGGCCACCGGGCCGCCCCCGGAGCTCGGCGAGCTGTTTCGAAGCGAGTTACTCCCCACGCTCGAGCGGGTACTGGATGAGCACTGTCCGCCCGGAACCTACGTAAGCCTCGACCACCTCGAGATCGACCTCGGCACCATCGATCCCGACAACCTCCCCGCCCTCCGGGAAACTTGGGAGTCGACGCTCCGCCGGCAGCTGCGCGAGACGAGTTTTAGCGAAAGCGACAGGCGGTCGCTGGCGGAGCGGGCGCTGGGGAGTCTCGAATACTTTTTTCTCCGGGGTCGACTGCCCTGGGACTGTCCGGTAGCGACGCTCGGGGAGTTGGAGGAGCTGCTGATGGGGTCGGAGGGACTGCGGTCCTTGCCGACTTCGAAATTGTCGGCCGCCTCCGTTGGACTCGAGCGTATTCTACGCAACGCTCAGGCCACACGAAGACGCTTTGTAGAACAGGTAAATCCCGCGTTCGCCGAGCGGCTGATCCAGCTGTTCGCAAGCGAAGGGTCGAGTGGCGTAAAGGCGGAGATGGCCGCCGGCAACATGTCGCTGAAGATTGAGTCCGGGAGGGAGCAGTTCGACAAACGGACGCGGGAGATCGCCCTGCTCCGAGTGTTAGGCATCTCGGTCCAGAACGAGCTGGCCGGCTCCGATACGGCTACGGATCGCGCGCCCAACGTAGACTCGGCACGGCAGGCTCGCGAACGGAATACCGAGTCGAAGTTTACAACCGCGGAGGGTACCCAGTCTTACGGAGATCCGCCGATGCCAAATGACGCGCCAAAGCCAGATTCAGCGCGGACAGTACAAGACGAACGCCCGCAAATGGTAACTCGAAAAGCGGTCGAGCAGGAGCTGAGTGAGGGTATTCCAGTGCTGAATGCCGGTGTCGTACTCCTACACCCTTTCCTGAGCCACTACTTTACCGAAGTCGGAGTGCTCGTCGCAGGTGAGCTCGTGCAACGTGCAAAAGCGGTGCACTTGCTACACGACTTGGCCACCGGCGCGGCCGAGTTGCCCGAACCGGAATCGGTCCTTTACAAGCTGCTCTGTGGCTGGCCACCGGAGGATACGCTGCCTCGCCACGTGTCCCTACTCGAGTCCGAGCGCGCGGAGGGTGAACGGCTCCTGGCGTCGGCCGTGGCGCACTGGGGAAAGCTGGGGAATACGAGTCCGGAAGGCTTGCGCCAAAACTTCTTGCGGCGGGAGGGCATTTTGCGGCGCACCGATGGGGAATCTTGGCGGCTCAGTGTGGAGCGGCGCAGCTACGACCTCCTGCTCGAAGCTCTTCCGTGGACTCTTTCGGTAATCCGACTACCGTGGCTAATGGACACCGTGTATGTGGACTGGTACTGAGTTATTATCTAATCGAACCGATGAAACAACTCATTCCCAAACCGAAGACTACTGCGAGTGACAAGAACGTAGCTGACGCGAAAAAAGGAGCGACTGGACCGCCCTTCTTCACTAAAAGTGGGTTCTACAAATCGCCAGACGATACGTTTGCCGACAAAGCTCCTAAAACTTGGGGCAAAAGAGCATCCTCGAGGGGTAGAAAGAGTTTGGATGCTACTTTAGAGAAGAATCCTAAGTTCGTTGCTGCTGTTGCTTTGGTAGCGGAGAAAACAGATCTCGATCCGGGGTTCTTAGCCGTAAACCTATTGCGTGAAAACCATCGTGTGAGTCTTTGGATTGGCAAAAAACCAATTGACTCCTGGGTTGCCGGGGCTGAATCTTTTTACGGACATCGTAAGGAGCTGAAGAAGATTAGTCAAGAAAAGCTAAAGGAGAATGGCCAAGGCTTGAACGGCAAAGCGAGTAGATCAGTGGTTATTGACGGTATAGATATTTCAAGAGAAAAGAGTGCCTACAAGATGATAAAGTGGAAAAAGTCCAGAAGAGTGGAGTTAAAAAAGACAATTGTTGATTTCAAAACAGGAGAATCTGCTATGTATGCAGTTGCACTACTACTAAAGAGGTCAGAGCGCAAAGCTAAATTACACTTCGGGAACGAATGGGATGGCCTAACGGTACTAGCTAAATTTGCAGCGACAAGGTACAACTACAACACCGGAAACCTTAAGAAATTCAGCTTCAAAAATGCTTACGATAACAGACTCCATAATGCCATTCAAGACGGAAATCGCACTAAGAGTCCTTACGCCGCAAGATTAGCCATGACTGTAGCTACACAAGCTATACATGTATCTCAAAAATTCTTCTCATTCCCTAGCTCATGGCACTTCTATGACGTAGAATACGAAATTCATGATATCCATAGCAAGACCCCCGATCGCTAAATTTGAATAACATAATAAAGCGATGGTTTACAAAATAATGTAAACACTATAATATTTATACACAATCAATCAATAATTATTATCTATAGACCCTATCGATCCACGTAATTTATTCAACTGAGAGCGTATTTAAGGAGTTAGGGGTCTGATGATTCGGCAGCGGTCCGAACCGCTTGTCCCCGAGCGTTTTGGCGACTGCGAAGTCGGAGCGCCGCACGATCCGCGGGCAGTAGCCCTCCCGCGCGGCGTCGGCCTCCCGGCCGACGTGGCCGCCGTCTGCGAGGTCGGAGAGGTACGATGTGGTAATCATGTCCCCGAGATCGCGCTGGCGGCTTACCGGTTACATTCATACGTGTCGGTATTCTACCCTAGAGATGTCTAGACACGCTCTTAGGCGAGCAAGGTGTTAGACTCGAGGCCGCACGTGTGGTTCCATCCAAGGACTAGATCACGGGGTAAGCGTCGAGCGCTACGGTAAAGCTCGCATGTATTTATACAGGTTTGGCCTTAGCTTTTGGAGCACGGTAGGACGCGCTTTGAACATCATGAACGTCTCAGCGAATAGCTCTTTTGCAGTCGTGTTGCTATACTCAGTAATTCCGCCTTTGATCTTATTACCTAACTTAATTTTATCGGCCCTTGCGGCCTCCTTAAATGCTTTTCTACTGCTCAAATTAGACTTCTTTTCACCTCGATCGTCCATCGCGTGCCCAAGCTCATGAAGCATGATTTCCTCCCGAACGGACGCAAGTTCGAGAGATCCTCCCTCCTCATACACCCGCGAACTATCGTCGGCTTCTGGTCCGGTTAATAGGCTAATAACGTGCTCGTTCGGGTCATAATCGCCAGCCGCATCCCCGTGCGCCATATCTGCTGGATCGGCAACCCCTCTGACCGTCAATTTTCGAATTTGCTCGAGCTCCACGTCCGACAGTTTACTCAAGACTCTATAAACGGCCTGTTGATCTTTTGAATAAATCTTGCTGTATTTGATACCAACTTTTTCAAGCCGCTTCTCCAAGGTTTTCTCCTGTGTCGAACTGAGCTTTTTAACCCGCCGGGCAGGCCCCACGTAGGTTACTACTAGGTTCATATCTACGTACGTTACGTTATAAACCACGGATCCTCCGCCCCCAGATCCTAACTCGAGTACGACATCGGCGGAGCTGGGTAAATTCACGCGAATCAACTTCTGGGTCACCATCGTGACAAACACGCTGTACAGGGCCTGCTCTATCTTGACTTTCCCCGCCTTGTGGTTTTTAAGACCAGGACCTAAAGTGTAGGTCTTCTTTATTTTCTTGTCCAACTCGCCGAAACTCTCCTTTGGTGGATCGTCCTTGAAATTGAAGAATCTTTTTATAGAGTCCCAAGAAATGAGCCGCCGATCAACTTCGACCGGCTTTGCTTTAGGTTCAGCCTTTCCCCTCTTGGCCTGGACGGCGGGGCCCCGCAGGTGGTTTCGCTGCTGCAAAACGTGCGTCAGCTCGTGCGCGAGCAGCGCATCGCCCGTGCGGGAGCGAGGCCGGTACTCGTTCGGGCCAAAATAGATGTCTCGCCCGTGCGTATACGCCAGGGCTCCGATTGCCTCGGCACTCCGTTGAGCACGGCTATCGGTATGAACACGGACCTGCGAGAAGTCTGCCCGCAGCAGTCGCTCCATGCGTACGGCAGTTTTCTTCGGTAGGGCAGCTCCGCTACCCCCCGGTAATTCGACTACGACGTTCGGTTCGGCAGCCGCTGTGCCGACATTGGAAGGCGCCGAGGGGGAGCCCCACCCCGTACGTAGTCGCTGTGGCTCCCGCGGCATCGGCCTCTCGCTCGGCGGGACTGAACTTCGACGCTACGCGCAACTTGGCCTGAACGGCAGCGACGGTCGTGGGGCGGGTCGATCGCTTTCGAAAGAAGGGAGTCGTCGAATGCGTAGCTCTAGTCGAGCTCGACTTTGAGCGGTGTTTGCTGGCTAGGTCCACGAGTATGGAAGGTAATTCCCCCACGGGGCGCCCACAAGGATTCGGCAGTCAACCCTCCCGTATCCTCCAGAACTCCAGCTATCGTACGCACTCCTCTGTAATAGCTTAGGGGAAGCCTACATCCGCACCGAGCCTCGTTCGTCTGACTTAGCTTAGGGGGCTAATGAAGGAAGTTCAAACCACAGTAACAGCGCACGTCGATTCCAAGCCGTCGGCGCCATTTTTCGCGGGCTTCGGCGCTTGGACAGTAGGGCTGCGGGAGGGCCGCACCCCCCCCTTTTTCACATCTCATTCCGGACCGCGCCGGCGTGCGGCACGTGCTTTCGGAGCGGTCACGCGTTCGAATGCTGCATCCAATGGATCTACCGCCCAGTCTCCGGAAGGTCCACTGAGTCCACTGACCAGACAGCTCACGCCGCCCCACCTGAAGTTCGACAAGCGATTTCTTCAGCGAGATTTGAGTACCGCGTTAAGTGAGAATCCTTCCTTGAGCAACTACACCCTACATCTCGGCAAGCCGCGCGGCCGGGACCTATTCGAACGCCCAAGACTCAAGGAGATCTTAGGCTTCTCCCCTCCTAACATCTTCTCGCAGAGCGCGCGGGCGGCGACGCCACCCACTGCTCAGCCAAAAACCAAGCGCCCCCTACCGAATCTATTTCCCATCGTTCCGGGCGCAGATTCGCTTCCCCAAACGAGCGTTCGACTCCTTGAGCTACCGCTCAACCTGTTTCTACAGGGTCGCACCCAAAAGGTAGCTGGGCCACGTATCCGCTACGGCGTACCTACGTTGAGTGACCGAAAGGATCTAACCGCCGTGTTCGGTTTCGGGACGGAGTCCTACAACGTCTTCGCAGGCAGTAGATTTACGAAAGTAAGCGGTTCACGGGGCACCTTCGACGACCTCGAAGCGCAGCAAGTAGGCATTGTTGGTTTTACGCTGCACGGCGTAACCCTCTCCATGTTCAACGATACCAGCCTCTACCAATTTCTCGCCGACGGCGGCGATCAGGCCGATTCGGCCGGCGGCGGCATCGACGCCCGAGCCTTCGGCTGGGACATCGCTGCAAAGCTTAGAATCGCGACCGGTATCCCCATTCGCAACAGTACGTACCAGCAAGGTGGAGACGAAGTCTACAATGAGATCTACGACTTCGTTCGTAGAGGCGACATCCTGCTTTCCATCCAGAAGCAGCTAGCCGACGGAAATTACATGAAGCTCCACTTTAACGTGGATTCCGGAGAAGTGCAGCATGAGATCCAAAGTAAGTGGATGCATAAGTCCATTCTGGATATTCCTACCTTTTTGCGCTCGGAGCATTTTGTTGTGTCGGGGGGTGTGGAGTTTTCCTTTTGAGACTACTTGTATTTAAGCTATGTCGATAGATTCAGGCAGTAGGAATAACTCCTTCACTAGGCATACGCCACCCCACGTAGGCCGTCCCCCCCGTGCGGGTGCCCCCGCCCTGCCCTTTTTCTCCTTCATCCCCTTGTCCGAATACATTCAGTGGCGCCTCGCTCGGGCGCTCTGCCCCGATGCCTCTACGCCGCTTCGAGCCCCCTCCTTCGATGCGCTCTGCGCTCATCGTCTCGCCGAAAGCCTGAAGAAAGCTAGACTTTCCCAACCCGAACTCCTCCTCCTCCACCTCGCCCTCGCCCCCCACCTCAACCCCGCCCTCCTCGGCGAGACCATCGCCGCCGCCCTGCCGGAGTCGCAGGACTTCCCCGCCATCGGCGGCACCAAATCACGCGACGGGCGCTACGTGCTACCGACGGGGGAGATGGCGCTCTTCCTGCTCGCTGGCGAGGACCCGGCCGCACGCGCCGAGGTCGCCCAATTACTCTCGCCAACCCACTGGTTTGCCCAACGAGGGGTAATCGATCTCGAGGTCGTACCGCCCGGCGAACCCCGTTTTAGCGGCAAGCTGATGTTCAGCGAAGAGTACCTGCACTTGCTGACGGTGGGCCCGGGCCAGCCCCCACGCTTTGGACCGAACTTCCCCGCCCGGCCGCTAACGACGGACCTCGACTGGAAAGATCTCGTGCTCGAAAAGGAAGTACACGAGCGACTGCGCGACATCCAAGATTGGCTCGCCTACGACACCCACTTGCGCAGCGATTGGCAAATGGCCGCCAAGCTGAAACGCGGCTACCGGGCGCTATTCTACGGGCCGCCCGGCACGGGGAAGACCCTGACGGCGACTCTACTCGGTAAGCAGACGGGCCGAACGGTGCTGCGGGTAGATCTCTCGATGGTCGTCTCGAAGTGGATCGGCGAAATGGAGAAGAACCTCGCCAAGCTCTTCGAGCGGGCCAGGCGCGGCGAGTACATCCTCTTTTTCGACGAGGCAGACGCCCTCTTCGGAAAACGAACCGAAACGAAGAGCTCCAACGATCGACACGCAAATCAGGGCGTCTCCTACCTCCTGCAGCGCATCGAAGACTACCCCGGCCTGGTCGTCCTTGCCTCCAACTTCAAATCCAACATCGACGCTGCCTTCCTGCGTCGCTTCAACACCGTCGTAAGATTCCCCTTCCCGCAGCGCGCGGCCCGGGAACAGCTGTGGCGCACCATTTTACCGGAGCCGGCACGACTCGGTACGGATCCAGAGATCCCCGTCCGCGCCGCCGCCTACGAACTCGCTGGCGGGGATATCGTCAACGTGGTCCAGTACGCCTGCCTACGCGCACTAGCTCGCCGCGAGGAGGTGATAAGCTGGAGTGATATCCACGATGGAATACGCCGCGAAGTGGAAAAGGCCGGCGGCATCTTTCAGGGTTAAACGGGCGGTAGCGATCTGTGAAATTTTGGATTCGCGTACCTCGTTTCGAGCATCAACCGGATCCCATCTATGCGCTTACCCGTGTTGCTCGCCTGCCTAGTGTACGCGGGCTTAACTGACTCCCTCGCCCAAACCCACACCTTCGCCCCCTTCGTCGGTACCGCATACCGGCTCGAGGTCGATGATATTCCTAAAGGATACGGTCCGCACATTGAGGGTCTCGAGGTACTCACCGACCTCCGTCTCGACTCACTCGCCATTCCCAATACGTACGATACGGAAGGCTACTTTCCGGGCATCGATCGAGCGGCCGGATTCGGAATGGTGCTCTTCAGCACCCTGGAAGTACGTGAGGCGGGCTGCTACCAACTGGGGCTCAGCTCCGACGATGGCTCAATACTCTGGCTCGATTCGGCCGTCGTCGTCGACAACGACGGGGCACACCAGAGCCGCCTCGAAATTGACACCGTGCAGCTAAGCGCTGGCGCCCACGACGCCAAACTCTGGTATTTCAACGGCTATCCAACCATCTACGAACTATCGCTGAGCTGCGAGCGCATCGCCACCGACTCGGCAGCTTGCTACCCGCCCGGCGAGCGGCCCCTCGTAACGCTGCCCTCCTCCACCCTCTTCGCCTCCGACGCAGACACCCTTACGACTGGCGCCCTGCTCGCCCTCGATACCCTCTGCCACCGCTTGCGGACGTACGAATTCGACCGACTCGAAGTGCACGGACACACAGACGATCAGGGATCGGAGCGGTACAACGATGATCTATCAACGCGGCGAGCGCAAGCTGTTCTCGACTTTCTGGATGATTGTTTCGGCCTGGGCGAAGTCGAGACCGCCGCCCGCGGTTTTGGCGAAAGCCGACCGATCGACAGCAACTCCACCGCAACAGGACGCCAGGCGAACCGACGCGTCGAAATCGTCATCCAGGCCGAATGAGCGCCCGATACCCTAGCCCGTAGTTTGTCAAATCCGGGCAACCCGCACAACGTTTTGGCGAAAGCCGCATTGATATTTCTCCTGTGAAGCCAAGCCCCGCGAGCGAGCCTTTAGGCGGGCGACGCATACGTTTGTACAAAATCAATCCCCCATGCAAGACAAGCAACCGAACGGCGAAGGAGTAGCCGGTACCCCCGTCTGGGACGTCAACGACGATGTGAGCAAGTGCCCCTTTATGGGCGGCGCCATCCAACACACCGCGGGGGGTGGCTTATCGAACCGCGAGTGGTGGCCTAATCGCCTCAACTTGAACATTTTACGCCTCCACTCCGAGCTCACCGACCCGATGGGCGAGGGCTTCGACTACGCGGAGGCGTTTAAGTCGCTCGACCTCGAAGCGGTGAAGCAAGATTTGCGCGACTTTATGACCGACTCGCAGGCCTGGTGGCCGGCCGACTACGGGCACTACGGACCGTTTATGATCCGGATGGCCTGGCACAGCGCGGGTACCTACCGGATCCAGGACGGTCGCGGTGGCGCCGGTGCGGGCATGCAGCGTTTCGCACCGCTTAATAGCTGGCCCGATAACGCCAACCTCGACAAGGCGCGCCTCCTGCTCTGGCCGATCAAGCGGAAGTACGGACGCAGTCTCTCCTGGGGTGACCTCATGGTGCTGGCCGGCAACATGGCCCTCGAATCGATGGGCTTCAAGACCTTCGGTTTCGCCGGCGGCCGGGCGGATGTTTGGGAGCCGGACGACGTGTACTGGGGACCCGAAACCGAGTGGCTCGGCGTGAAGCGCTACGAGGGTGATCGCCAGCTGGAGAATCCGCTCGCCGCCTCGCACATGGGGCTCATCTACGTGAATCCGCAGGGACCTGACGGGGTGCCCGATCCGAAGGCGGCCGCGCACGACATCCGCGAGACCTTCGGCCGGATGGCCATGAACGACGAGGAGACGGTGGCCCTCATCGCCGGAGGTCACACTTTCGGTAAAACACACGGCGCCGCCGATCCGGGCGAGTACGTGAGCCACGAACCCGAAGGCGCGAGCATCGAGGAGCAGGGCACCGGCTGGAAGAACACCCTCGGCAGCGGCCACAGCGAGAACACGATTACCAGCGGCCTCGAAGGCGCCTGGACGAGCACGCCGACCGAGTGGAGCAACAAGTACTTCGACAACCTCTTCGGCTTCGAGTGGGAGAAGTACAAGAGTCCGGCCGGCGCCTGGCAGTGGCGACCCGTCGACGGCGGCGGGGCCGGTACGGTACCCGACGCGCACGACCCCAACAAGACGCACCAGCCCTTCATGCTCACCACCGACCTCTCGATGCGGGAGGATCCGGCCTACGAAAAGATCTCGCGTCGCTTCCACGAGAATCCGGAGGATTTCGCGGATGCCTTCGCGCGCGCTTGGTACAAGCTGACGCACCGCGACATGGGTCCGATCGACCGCTACCTCGGTCCGGATGTACCGCAGGAAGAGCTCATCTGGCAGGATCCCCTGCCGAAGGTGGAGCACGAATTGGTCGGCGACGCCGAAATCGCGCAGTTGAAGCGAATGATATTGGCCGCGGGCCTCTCCATTCCAGAGCTCGTGTCTACGGCCTGGGCCTCGGCCTCGACCTTCCGCGGCTCCGACAAGCGCGGGGGTGCCAACGGTGCCCGCATCCGCCTCGCTCCGCAGAAGGATTGGGAGGTCAACAACCCGAACCAACTGGCCAAGGTGCTGGATACGCTCGGCAACATCCAGCGTGAGTTCAACGGCGCGCAGCAGGGCGGCAAGCAGATTTCGATGGCCGACTTGATCGTGCTGGCTGGAAACGCCGGTGTCGAGGAAGCGGCCAAGAATGGCGGTCGCGAGGTCAGTGTCCCCTTCCACCCCGGTCGCGTCGACGCCACCCAGGAGCAGACGGACGTACCCTCCTTCGACGCCCTCGAGCCCCTCGCCGACGGGTTCCGCAACTACCTCGGTTCGCACCACGTGGCCACGGCCGAGGAGATGCTCGTCGACCGCGCGCAGCTCCTCACGCTCACCGTGCCGGAGCTGACGGTACTCGTGGGTGGTATGCGCACGCTCAACACCAACTACGATGGGTCGGACCACGGTGTATTCACTGAGCGTCCGGAGACGTTGAGTAACGACTTCTTCACCAACCTGCTCGACTTCGGCACGACCTGGGAGGCGACTTCCGACAATCAGCAGGTATTCGAAGGTCGCGACCGCACTACCGGTACCAGGAAGTGGACGGGCTCGCGCGTCGACCTCATCTTCGGTTCCAACTCGGAGTTGCGCGCGATCGCCGAGGTGTACGGCTGCGATGACGCCAAGGAGAAGTTTGTTAAGGACTTCGTGGCGGCCTGGGCGAAGGTGATGGACCTAGATCGCTTCGACCTAGCGTCGCGTAACTAAGCGGCTTTCGTCAAAACGAATTGAGCGAGGCAGTCCGGCAACGGGCTGCCTCGCTCTTTATGGTAGGATAGCCACCGCATACCTTTACACTACACAAGCGTTCCCCTACTCCTATGTTCCCCACCTACGACGTCATCGTGGTCGGCGCCGGTCACGCAGGCTGCGAAGCCGCCGTCGCGGCCGCCAACCTCGGCAGCCGCGTGCTGCTCGCCACGATGAACCTGCAAACCATCGCCCAGATGAGCTGCAACCCCGCCATGGGGGGCGTGGCCAAAGGGCAGATCGTGCGCGAGATCGACGCGCTCGGCGGCTACTCCGGCATCGTGGCCGACCGCACCGCCGTGCAGTTCCGGATGCTCAACAAGAGCAAAGGGCCGGCCATGTGGAGCCCGCGGGCACAGTCCGATCGCCACCGCTTCGCCGAGCTCTGGCGGCAAATGCTGGAAGCCCACCCGAACGTCGACTTCTGGCAGGAGATGGTCGCGGAGATCCTCGTCGAGGACGGCGCCTGCGTCGGCGTCCGCACCGCCCTCGGGCTCGAAATCCGCGGCCGCGCCGTCGTGCTCACCAACGGCACCTTCCTCAACGGCCGCATCCACATCGGCGAACGCCAGTTCGGCGGCGGGCGCGCGGGGGAGCGGAGTGCGACCGGGCTCACGGAGCAACTCCAGGCCCTCGGCTTCGAGTCGGGCCGCATGAAGACCGGTACCCCGCCCCGCGTCGACGGCCGCACCATCGACTGGGGCGCCCTCGACGTGCAGCACGGCGACGAGCCGGCTGGCCGCTTCTCCTACACCGACACCCCGCCGATCGCCGAGCAGCTCCCCTGCCACATCGCGTACACGAGCGCGGCGGTGCACGATACCTTACGCGAGGGCTTCGACCGCTCGCCGATGTTCAACGGCCGCATCCAGGGCCTCGGCCCGCGCTACTGCCCGAGCATCGAGGATAAGATCGATCGTTTCGCCGACCGCGACCGCCACCAGCTCTTCGTCGAGCCGGAAGGTCGGGGCACCTGCGAAGTCTACCTCAACGGCTTCTCGAGTTCGCTACCGGAGGACGTACAATTCAAAGCTCTCCGTAAAATCGAAGGTTTTGCGGAAGCGAAGATGTTTCGGCCGGGCTACGCGATCGAGTACGACTTCTTCCCGCCCACGCAGCTGCGGCGCACGCTCGAGACCAAGCGCGTGCGCGGACTCTATTTCGCCGGACAGATCAACGGCACCACCGGCTACGAGGAGGCCGGCTGCCAGGGCCTCATGGCGGGCATCAACGCCCACCTCGCCATCCGCGGGGAGGGGCCCTTCGTGCTCAGCCGGGCCGAGGCGTACATCGGGGTGCTCATCGACGACCTCGTCTCGAAGGGCACCGACGAGCCGTACCGCATGTTCACGAGTCGCGCCGAGTACCGCATCCTCCTCCGGCAGGACAATGCCGACCTGCGCCTCACGCCCCGCGCCGCCGCCCTCGGGATGGACGTGGCCGACCGCATGGCCCAGGTAGCCGCCAAGGAAGCCGGCGTCGCCGCCATCTCGCTTGCGCTAAAACAGTTCGCGGTCGAGCCGGGGCAGATCAACGCCGTGCTCGAAAGCGCGGGCACGACGGGACTGAAAGAACGCAGTCGCGCCGGCGATCTCCTCGTGCGCCCCGGCATCACGCTCGAGCTGCTCACCGGCGCCCTCCCCACCCTAGCGGCCGCGCTCCACCCCTACGATCCCGAAACGCGCGCGCTCGCCGAGACGAGCCTCAAGTACGCCGGCTACGTGGAGCGCGAGCAGGCGCTGGTCGACAAGATGAACCGCCTCGAGGGCGTGCGTATCCGCGAAGATTTCGACTTCGGGGGGGTCAAGGCGCTGAGCACGGAAGCGCGGCAGAAACTGGCCAAGGTGCGCCCCGAAACGGTGGGTCAGGCGAGTCGGATCTCGGGCGTGAGTCCGGCGGACGTGAGTGTGTTGCTCGTGCGGATGGGGCGTTAGCCCCCGGGTTCGGCGCGCTTCAGCGTAACACGTGGTTAACCGACTCGCGGAACCTACCCACGCTGAGTTTTACCGAGTCTTTAGATCAGCGAAGTTAAAGGCCTCATGCCCGAACCCGGTGCGCCAAGCCCGCTTGCGCTAAAACGGCCCTCCACCGGCAGCGGTAGCCTGTTAGCTTCGCGAGCGATGTCCCGTTTTACCCTCTGTGTCCTGGTCCTCGCGAGCGCTGTCACCCTACTCGCCCAAACGCCAGACGCGCGCCGTGCCCCCGCGGCGGTCAATTTCGGCAGGCCGACCGATCCCACGCTGGGGCTCACCGGTAAAGCTCTGCCCGCATCGGCCCTCCGTACGCTAACGGGGGACACCCTGACCACCGCCGATCTTCGCGGCAAGCCTACGCTCGTCAACCTGTGGTTCATCGAGTGCCAACCCTGCATCGACGAGTTGCCGGTCCTCAACAAGCTCCGTAATCGGTTCGGAGACCGTGTCCATTTCGTGGCCATCACCCACCATTCGGGGGCGGAGGTGGAGCGCTTTCTCGCGCGGACCCCCTTCGACTTTACCCAGGTCGTGGAGGGGGAAGCCTACCTCGATTGCCTGGGAGCTACGTTTTACCCCCGGAATCTATTCGTCGACCGGGACGGCGTCGTTCGTCGGGTGGAGATGGGCGTACCGATGGGGTTCGACGGTCAGGGCAACCCAGAGCTCGGGGATGGGGCGGAGTTTGCCGAGATTTTGGAAGCTTTGCTCGACGGTTGATTCTATCGGTACGGCCCCAAAAAGCGCTCGCCGTCAAAATGGATCAACCGCTCTGGCTCTGCCGCAATCCAAACCTCCGTCTGCGCCGCAAACGTCGTAAAGGACTTGGCGGCCTTGCGGCGGTCCTCGAAGCAGCTCACATAAATCGGATGGTGCAGTTCAGACAGCTTCGCAAGCCTCGCCTTGCGCGCTTCGTCGACGTGACCGCTCGAATGCACCGCCTCTACTAGATTGGCCACCCACGCTCCGGTGAAATATATTGTTCGTTACTTTTCGACTCGGCGTTCAAAACTTTAAGACCACCGTCCAATCACCGCCCCCGCCGAGCTACGATGCCCCCTCGTGCTCCTCGTGCTCCCGCGAAGCCCGCCGATCCTCGCTGAGCGATCGGCGACCGGCCTCGGAGATCCGCAAGGCGTGCCGCGCGAGATCGACGTCGAGGCGGACGTCCCGATCGCTCCTCGCCAGAACGGTATCGTCCCAGGTGAGCCCCTGGCTCTCGATCGCGGACTTCAACAGGTGACGTCGGTCGCGTAGGGCTTCCAGCTCCTCGCCCCGGAGCCGCGCGTAGCCCCCGGTCGTTTCGAACTCCCAATCCCGGTGCACGAAGGAGAGGTCTGGCCACGGCGGAGGGTCGTTCTCCGCGTCGCCGTCGACGTAGATGGCGTTCATGCTCTCGAGGTAGGCGGTTACCGCGCGCCGGGCGACGATGAGCGACGCGGTGGCAGGCCGGTGCTCCTGCGGCACCTCGAGGAGCAAGACCGACAGCACCTCGTCCATCAGCGCCACGTTCGTGGGCATGGAATCGCGCACCTTGTTGGTGCGGACGTAGTGGACCATCGGGTAGGCGAGGTGATTCTGCGTGTGTTGCGTCAGCTGTTGCGCGATGGTGGTGAGCGCCGAGTCGAGCCCCGAGAAGCGCTCCCCGTCCCAGCTCGCCGCGAGCATGGATTCGACCGTGCCGCCGTGCCCGTGGATGAAGCGCGCGCAGGCCCGCTGCTGGAGCGACGCGCCGACGATGTTGATGACGTACGAAACACCCAGACTCGACACGATCAAGCCGCTCGTAGCCATGAGCACGGTGTAGTACTGCCAGGTCGTGCGCCCGGGCACGTAGTCGCCGAAGCCCGCGGTCGTGATGCTGGCCCCCGCGAAGTAGAGCCGTTGCCAGAGCGTCGCCTGACCCTCCCCGTCGGAGGTGAGCACGGCGTCGGCCTGCAGGAAGAGCATCAGGGTTAGCCCCAACAACAAAAGGCTAAACCAGGTGAAAAACAGGGAGAGCGTGAGCGCGAGGTTCGAATACTTCGCGAACAGCGCGGCCACGGGTCGCGGGCGATCACCGTCCAACTTGCTGGGTGGCGCGCTCAGCAGACGGTGGGCACCCTTGAGGATAAGACCCGTGATGGGGCCACTTCCGTGCATCGATATCGTGGTGATGAACACGTCGAACATGACCAGCACGTAGAGGAGTAGTCCTAGAGCGAAAGCGGTGTAGCCCAGGAAGGGGAAGGAGTCGTCCACAGACGCAGGTGGGTGGGATCCGCGGCCCGCAGCGGCCGCAGATCGGTATTGAGAGTTGCTACTGCCAACGCACGGGGGATCGCAGAAGTGCGACGCGCGCTACGCGCCCGGCCGAGCCCTTCGGCCTCACACCGCCCCCTCCACTAAGCGCCGTAGCGCTTTCACCTCGAAGGGCTTATTGAGGTAAGGGAGGTCCAACTTGGCGGCTATGTGCTCGACTTCGACGTTGGCCGACAGCAGGATCACCCGTTTGTCCGCCGTACGGGCGTCACCGCGCAGCATCTCCACGGCCCTCTCGCCGTCGATGTCCGGCATGCGCAAGTCCATGAGGATCACGTCGGGATCGAAGCGCACCACCTCCTCAACGACCCCCCGCATCGAGGCGAGGGACTCGACCCGGTAGTTGTCCAGGCCGAGGGCCATGGTGATGAGCATCGTCAGGTCGGGATTGTCTTCGCAAACCAGGACTCGTTTCATGGCGCAAGTAGCTTAGCTCGCGGGGAGCTTGATCGTGAACGTAGAGCCGTTACCGAGTTCACTCTCGAGGGTGAGGGTGCCGCCGTGCGTCTCGATGATTTGGCGGGTGATGTAAAGCCCGAGGCCCATACCCTCCACTTGTTGGGTCGACGCGGCGCGGAAATATCGCTTGAATACATCCGCCTGGTCGGCGGCGCTGATCCCCGCCCCCCGGTCGATCACCTCGACCATCGCTGTGCCGTCGGCGCGTGCGACGTTTATAACGACCTCCGAGTCCGGAGGGGAGAACTTGAGCGCATTCGATACGAGGTTCTCGATCGCCTGTACGATGCGATCCTGGTCGAACTCCGCGAACACCCCCTCCCCTACCGCCCGGATGCGGCTGCCCTCCTGGTCGAGGTCGGCAACCGCCTCCCGCACGGCGTCCCGGAGGTCGCGCTTCCGCAAATCGAGTTGAAAGTCGCCCGTCTCTATGCGGCTGACGCTCAGCAACTCGGCGATCAGCTTGTTGATCCTCCGGATGGAGTTGCCCATCTTGCCGAGGTAGAGCTGCGGCAGCTTACCGTCGACATCCAACAGGGCTTCGACGAGGAGCTCGTGGTAGCCCTGAATGGCGGTGAGTGGGGTCTTGAGCTCGTGGCTGGCCACGTTGAGGAACTCGTCTTTCTTGAGGCCGAGGAGCTTCTGCTCGTTGGTGTCCACGGCGGTCCCGATCCAGTAGGCGAGCTCCCCGCCGTCGTCGAGCACCGGGACCACCCGGAGCAGGTGCCAGCGGTAGGTGTCGTTGGCCGCGTAGGTAAAGCGGGCCTCGAATTCGTAGGGCTCCCGGCGTTCGAGCGCGAGGCGCTTGATCGCGTCGTAGCTGGGCACGTCTTCGGCGTCCATGGACATCATCGGCCCGGCCACCGGGTCGGCCTCGGGGTTAGACCCCGTAAAGCTGTACCACCGCTCGTTGAAGAAGGTGGCCTCCCCGGTGCTGGTCTCGGTCCAGGCGATCAACGGAAGCAAATCGATGATCTCGCGGAGGCGCTGAGCGTCTTGCTGGATGATGTTTTTCGCCTCGACGACCTCGGTGACGTTGGTCGCGTAAAAGATCAGTCCGTCCACTGCGCTCTCACCGTCGAAGATGGGTATGATGGAGATATTAAAACAGCCGGAGATCTGCTCCCCGTCGCGGTGGAGCAGGAGACGCACCTCCTGCTCGGTGACTTTCCGCGTCTCCCCGGTGGCGTAGCCGCTCCGCAACGCACGTTCGACCTTGCTCCCGCTGAGCGCGGGCATAACCTCGTAGAAGGACTTCCCGACGAGCTCGCGGTCCGGGTCAGCCTCACCGTTCACCGGGGTGGCGGGTTCGTAGAGGAACTTCGGTCCGCGCACCACCGCGATCACCGCCGGGGCCTCGCGGCACAGTTGCCCGAGCAGCGTCCGCTGCCGCTCGACGGCGCGCAGGGCCTCCTGCTCGCGGATGATCACCCGCTGCTTCTCGGCGTTCGCCTGCACCAAGGAGCGTTCGAGCTCCTTGCTGGCGGTGATGTCGTTGCTGGTAAACAGCACCTGGTCAACCTGCTCCGTCGCGTCGTTGCGCAACGGAATCGAATTCATGTTCAGGTAATGGTCCCGGAATTTGACCGTACACGAGGCCGTCTCCCCGGCGAAAGAGCGCTTGAGGATAAACTCGAGCTTGTCGGCCTCCGGCTTATCCAGGAAGTGAAGCACGTTGGTACCCTGGACGTTCGCGGGCGTAAGCCCGAATACATCTAGTAATTTTCCCGCCGCGAAGGTGAGGGTGTAATTGGTATCAACGACGTTGATGACCCCGTTCGGGAAGTTGTCGGCCAGCGAGTGGTACAGGTTCAGGCTCTCGGCGAGCTCGGCCTGCGTGCTGCGCAGCTTCTCCTCCTTCTCGGCGAGCTGGTCGTTGGCGATGCGTAGCTCCTGGTTCGCCCTCTGGAGCTCCTCGTTGGTGGACTGGAGCTCCTCGTTCGAGGTCTCGAGCTCCTCGTTGGCCGACTTCATCTCCTCGTTGGTGGACTGGAGTTCCTCGTTGAGGCCCTGCAGTTCCTCGTTCGAGGTCTCGAGCTCCTCGGTGAAAAGCGCGAGGTGCTCTTTCGTGGTGGCGAGCTCGTGTTCGAGGGCAACAACTTGGTCGCTATCCGACTCGGCGCGCTCTCCCGTTTTGTTGGAGACGATCTGATCGCGGTCCACCTGCTCGAACACGATCAAGTAGCACATCCGCCCGTGTGGCCGGTAGGCGATCGGGTAGCTGTGTAGGCGCACGAAATGCACCTCCTTGAAGAGACGAAATTTAACGATGTAACTCGCCTCGTGCGTGCCGGACTGTTCGGACTTCGAGATGAGCGCACGCAGCTCGAGGCTGAGCTCCGCGTTGATGAGCTTGACCAGGTTGAGCGTACTCGACCCCGGCTTGAGCTCCGTGTACAAGCGCGTGCTTCCCTTAACCTCGAGGATATCCCGGTTGGAGTTGATAATTACGTACGGATGGGGCATCCGATCGAAGTAGGCCTCCTGGGCGAGCTCCCGGAGGGACTTACGCTCGGTAGCCGCGGGTTCCTCCTCCCCGCCGTCCGCGCGCGAGCCACCGTAGCGTAGCCTCCCCGAGCGGTAAGGCTGGGAGGCGATCCCGTCTACGCGTTTGTACACCCGCTCCTTGTCGTAAATGCCCTCGAAAAAGTCGTCGCGCGGGGAGGTGCTCTCGGATTTCCCGAGGAACAGCGATCCGCCGTTCACGAGTGCGTAGTGAAAGAGACGGATTACCTCCTCCTGCAACCCGGCGTTAAAGTAGATCAGCAAGTTGCGGCAAACGATGAGGTCGAGCTTCAGGAAGGGCGGATCCACGGTGATATCGTGGCGCGAGAACAGCACCATCCCGCGGATCGCCTTCTTCACCTCGTGGTGTCCACCGTACTTGATGAAGTACTTTTCCTTTAGGTCGTCCGGCACCTTCTCCAAGGCCGAGTGCGGGTAACAGCCCCGCCGGGCTATGGCCAGCGCGCGCTCGTCGAGGTCGCTCGCGAAAATTTGCACGTTGTACGCGCCGCGCTGCTCCTGGAGGATCTCGCACAGCATGATCGCGATGGAGTAGGCCTCCTCCCCCGTGGCCGTGCCGACCGACCAAACGCGGATGCTGCGCCGCTCGCCGAGGTCGGCGACGTATTGGCGCAGCTGCTTTTCGAGGGCCCCGAACGCTTTGCGGTCGCGGAAAAACTCCGTCACCCCGATGAGTACCGTCTGGAAGAGCTTGTTGAGCTCCTTGGGCGTCCGCTTGATGTAATCGAGGTACTCCCCCTTCGAATCGAGGGCGAGGGTGTCCAGTCGTCGGTCGATCCGCCGGAAGATGGTCGACGGCTTGTACTTCGCGAAGTTGGTCCCGGTCCGCTTCTCGAGCAGCCTGAAGATCTGTTTGTCGATCTGCTGGGCGCTGAGCTCCTCGCTCCCCCCCCCGTGCTCACCCCCGTCGCTTTTGTGCGACCGCTCGATGAGGCTATAGTCTTTGACGTAACTCCGGATCTCGAGCGGGATGTCCTGGGCGAAAAGCACTTTGTCGTAGCGCTCCTCCCGGATCACCGCGCGCGGCATGTCGCCGTGCTTGGCGTCGGCGGGGTCCTGCACGAGGGTGTAGCCGCCGGCGGCGTTGATCTCCCGCATCCCCTGCGAGCCGTCGCTCCCCGTACCGGACAGTACCACGCCGATGGCCAGGCTCCCCTTCTCGTTGGCGAGGGAGTGAAACAGGCGGTCGATCGAGGGTACGGGCTTCTCGCCGCGGTACTCCTCGAGTCGGATGCCGTCGAGGCGGAAGGTGATGTGGTGGTTGGGGGGGGTAACGTAAATCGTCGCGGGTTCGAGGGGGCGCTCGTCGCGGGCCTCGGTGACCTCCCAGCTCGTGTGGCGCTGGAGCAGCTCGGTGAGTCGCGACTTGAAGTCGGGGCTCACGTGCTGGCAGATGACCATCGACACGTTGTTGATCGGGTCGCCGAGGTGCTTCAGCAGCGTAGTAAGCGCATCCAACCCACCCGCCGAGGAGCCGATGCCAACGATGAAATGCTCTGCTTCGCGAACCTTATCCGGCATCGGCTACATTTGGGAAATTGGTAATAGGTACGGTACCGAATGCCAACTTCCGCACTACCGTAAAGTTTTCCGCACTAATGCCGGCCTCTCCAAGTCGCCGCAAGTTGGGTGTTTGAGACGGAAGTTACACTAGGCGCCCGTCATCTCTCGCCGCCGCGATCTCGACTGCCGGACCTTGCCGAGTTTTGCCGGCAGGCGCCAGCTTAGCTTGCGCTAAAACCGACCTCACGTGTCCCAGCACTTCGCCACCCTTTGCACCCTCCTGGCTCTCGCCGCACTGCCGCTCCACGTTTTCGCGCAAGCGGCGGATCGCGCGGGCGACTTCGACGTCGCTTTCGAGAAATTTACCCTCGGCAACGGACTCGACGTGGTGCTGCACGTGGACCGCTCCGACCCCGTGGTGGCCGTCGCCCTCGCCGCCCACGTCGGCTCGGCGCGCGAGAAACCCGGTCGCACCGGCTTCGCCCACCTCTTCGAGCACCTGCTGTTCCTCGAATCCGAAAACCTCGGCAAGGGCGGACTCGACGCCATGAGCGCCCGCATCGGCGGCGAGGGCGCGAACGGGTTTACCACGCGCGACCAGACGAATTACTTCCAGACCGTGCCGCGCAACGCCCTCGAGAAGATGCTCTGGGCCGAGGCCGACAAGCTCGGGTACTTCATCAACACGGTCACCGAACCGGTGCTCGCCAAGGAGAAGGAGGTGGTCAAGAACGAGAAGCGGCAGGGCGTCGACAACCGGCCCTACGGCCACACGCAGTCCGTAATCGACCGCGCGCTCTACCCCGCCGGCCACCCCTACTCCTGGCAGGTGATCGGCTCGCTCGAAGACCTCCAGGCCGCTACCTTGGAAGACGTCAAGGAGTTTTACCGCAAGTACTACGTGCCCAACAACGTGACCCTCGTCGTGGCCGGTGACTTCGATCCGGCCGAAGCCCGCAAACTCGTGGAGCACTACTTCGCCGAAATCCCCGCCGGCGAATCCATCGCCGACGCCCCGAAGCAGTCGGGGCGACTCGACTCCACCGTGCGCTTCGCCTACGAGGACAACTTCGCTACCCTACCCCAGCTCACCCGCGCCTGGCCCACCGTGGAGCAGTACCACCCCGACGCCTACGCCCTCGACGTGCTCGCCGACTACCTCAGCGACGGGCGCAACGCGCCACTCTACCAGGCCCTCGTCGTCGACGCCGGCCTGGCCGCGGAAGTATCGATGTACAATTACACTTCGGAGCTCGCCGGCCAGACGATGCTTGAGGTCCAGGGCTTCGAGGGTGTCGACCTCGACGCGGTGTCCGCGGTCGTCGACTCCACACTCGCCGCCTTCCGGCAAAACGGCATCCCCGCCGCCGATCTGGCGCGGATTAAAGCCGGACAGGAGACGTCGTTTTACAACGGCCTCTCGAGCGTGCTCGGCAAGGCCTTCCAGTTGGCGCAGTACAACACCTTCGCCGACGATCCGGGCTACGCGAGCGAGGAGATCGGCCGCATCCTCGCGGTAACCCCGGAGGATGTGCTGCGGGCGTACAACACGTACCTGGCCGAGCGACCTCACGTTGCCACGAGCTTCGTACCCGAAGACGGGCTCGCCCTCGCCACCGAGGGATCGACCCCCGCCGCCGTCGAGATCGAGCGCGTTGTAGCCGGCGCGGAGGTCGACCCGTCGGCCGAGGCGAGCTACGAGCGCACCCCCTCCTCGTTCGACCGCACCGCCGAGCCGGATTACGACGCCGAGCCCTTGGAGACCAGCGTACCGACCATTGACCGTCTGAGCTTCGAGAATGGCTTGGAGGTCGTCAGCATCACCGGCGAGGAGGTCCCGCTCGTCGACTTCGACCTCCGTATCGACGGCGGGCAGCTGCTCGAGGACACCTCCGCCCTCGGTGCCGCCAATTTCCTGGCCGAGCTCCTGAACCGCGGAACGGCCCGCCGCACCCCGGCCGAGCTCGAGGCCGCACTCGAGAGCCTCGGGGCGAGTGTACGGGTAAGCTCCGGCCGGGACGCACTTCACGTACGCGGCAACACCCTGGCCCGCAACTTCGACTCCACCCTCGCGATCGTGGCCGAGATGATCCTCGAGCCGCGTTGGGATCCGGCCGAGCTCGAGCTCGTGCGCAAGCAGGTCGACGGGGAGCTCGTCGCCCGACGCGCCGAACCGAACGCCATCGCCGCGCAGGCCTTCGGCGAACTCCTTTACGGCGAGGACGACCCGCGCGCCCGCGAGGCCCGCGGCACCGGGGCGTCGGTGGCGGCGATGACGATGGACGCCCTGCGCGACTTCTACCGGTCCAACGTTTCGCCGCGCGCAGCGACCCTCCACGTCGTGGGCGCGGTCGACACCAGCGGGATCCGCGCGGCGCTCGTTCGGTTGGGCAGCGAGTGGGAAGGTCCCGCGGTACCGCTCCCTGAGCTACCCGCCCCGAGTGCCCCCGACTCCGCCTCGGTCTACTTCTTCGACGTGCCCGACGCCAAGCAGTCGGTGATCCGCGTCGGCTACCCCGCCCTCGCCGCCACCGACGCGCGGTACTACCCGGCGGAGGTAAGCAACTACATTCTCGGCGGCGGCGGATTCGCCAGCCGCTTGACGCAGGAGCTGCGCGAGGCCAAGGGGTACACCTACGGTATCGGCTCGGGCTTCGCCGGCTCGCGGGCGGTCGGTCCGTTCGCCGTTTCCACCGGCGTGCGCAGCGACGTCACCCTCGAGGCCGCCCGGGCGATCAAAGCCATCCTCGCCGATTACCCGAGCACCTTCTCCGCCGCAGACCTCGCCACCACGCGGAGCTCGCTCATCAAGGGCAACGCGCGCGCCTTCGAGACCGCCGGCGCCAAGCTCGCCATGCTCGGGGAGATCACCGAGTACGGCTACCCCGACGACTACGTGGAAGTCCGTGAGGCAACCGTTCAGGACCTGACCCTCGACGGCGTCCGCGCGCTCGCGGGCGAACTGATCGAGCCCGATAAGATGGTGTGGCTGGTGGTCGGGGATGCGGCTACGCAGCTCGAGCGGATGCGGGAGCTCGGCTACGGGGAGCCGGTACTGCTCAATCCGGAGGGCCCGGCGGTACGTCCGTAAGGCGCGCCCGGCCCCACCCCCCGGTTCGCCGCGCCTTAGCGCAGCGCGCCGACGCAATCCTACCTGATCTCACTTTGCCGCCGTTGTCCCGTGCGGACACGCCGAACCGACCCCACGCTTGGCACGCAAATTGGCCTCTCGACGGCGTGTCCCCTCCATTCGTCTCAACCTCTGCGTCGATCGGCTTCGCGCTCCTACTGGCCGGCGTGGTGTCGCGCCCGGTAGCGGGGTACGCGCAGGCGTCTACGGGCGTAACGGAGCAGGAGTTTCACGACGCGCGCACACGCGAGATGAACGCGGTGACCGAGGCCTTCGCCGGCATCGAGGAGCGCTTCCTCAACGGCGTGCGTGCCCCCGGTGCCGAGGAGGCCGCCTACGCCGAGGCCGCGCGCATCCTGGACCGGGGCCTCCCCGCCTACAACGGGGTCGCCGCGGCGGTGACCCTCTACCGTACCATGGATCTCTCGGCCCGGCTGCCCCAGCGGACCCGCCTCCTGAAACGAGCCCTCGCCCAAACCGACGTCTTCCGGCTGCGCGATACGATCGTCACGAGCCGCGCGCTCTTCACGCTCGCCCTCGGCACCCTGCACCACACGCTCGCCGACCACGAAGCGGCGCTCATTTACTTCGATTCGTTGCTGCACTACGACCTGCCCGCCGACGCCCTACACATGGTCGGCTCGGCGCGTAACCTCCGGGGCTTCGCCTACCGTGAAAAGGGCGAGCTCGTGGCCGCGCGGGACGAATTCGCCGCCGCGGCCGCCGTGTACCGACGCAACTCCTACTCCCCCTTCGACTACGTCGACGCCCTCGTGCAGTACAGCCAGGCCTCGCTCGACCTCGGCGAGGTGGACGAAGCGCTGCGTGCGGCCGGGGCGGCGACAGACACGCTCGGGGCCATCCCGCACGGCGACAGCCTCATGCGCGAAGCGTACCGCGTACACATGGCTTACGCCCGGGCGCTACTGGAGGCCGGAGCGGACGAACCCGCCATCTCCGCCGCGCAGCGCGCGCTGACCATCACGGTGAAGCGGCAAGACCCCGTCCGCATCGCCGAAGCGCGCCTAGACTTCGCCCGCTTGTACCTACGCCGCCGACGCACTACGGACGCCGCGGCGGTGTTGCTGCCGGCGCTCGATCACCTCCCGCCGAGCACCCAGCCCGACCTGCGCCAGAAGGTGCTCGCCGAGCTGGTCCGCATCTACGACGCCGAAGGGCGCTTCGAGCTGGCGCTACGCACGCAGACCGAGGCACACTACCTCGCCGACAGCCTCCTGCGCGCCACGCAGGCGATCGACATCCTCAACGTCAAAGCCAACGAGGAAGCCAGTCGCGCGCGCCACGAGCTCGGCGTCGCACAGGCCGAGGCGCGCGCGCTCGCCGCCTCCGACACTACTCGCCGCGCCGTACTTGTGTGCTGCGTGTCGCTGCTGATCTTGCTGGGGGGATCGCTCTACCAACTGGTGCGGCGTCTCCGGAAGAAACAGCGCCAACACGACGTGCTGGAGGGGATGGTCGCCGAGCGCACCGCCGAGATCGAGGCGCAGCGCGCCGAGCTCTGGCGCCACGCCGAGGACCTGCAGCGCTCCAACACCGAGCTCGAGCGCTTCGCCTACATCGCGAGCCACGACCTCAAAACCCCCATCCGCAACGTAACCAGCTTCCTGAACCTCATCGACCGCCGCCTGCCCGACGGTGCGCGCCCCGCGGTCGGTGAGTACATCGGGATCGCCCTGACGGCCGCCCGGCAGATGAACGAGCTCGTGGGTGGGGTGCTGCGCTTCTCGCGCATCAATGCCGACCTCGCCGAGGGCGCCGAAGAGATCCAGCTGGCTGGTTTCGTCGCGCTGCTCAGGCAGCAGCTCGACGGCGAGCTCGCCGCGCGAAACGCCACGCTGGAGGTGGTGGGCGACGCCACGGTGTACGGCCCGGCGGCACATCTGGGGCAAGTTTTCACCAACCTCATCACCAACGGCCTAAAGTACAACCGCTCGCCCTTTCCAAGCGTGCGCGTCGCCATCGCGGCGGGGGCCGAGCGGGTCACCGTAACCTTCGCCGACAACGGCATCGGGATCGCGCCCGAGTACCACGACACCGTCTTCGAGCTCTTCAAGCGCCTGCACACCTCCGATACGTACGAAGGGTCGGGCGTCGGCCTAGCCACCGCGCGCAAGGTAGCCGAGCGACTGGGGGGAAACCTCACGCTCGCGTCGGTACCCGGCGAGGGCAGTACGTTTACGTTGACCTTGCCGGCGGACGGTCGCCGGTCCGTACATCGGGCGGCACCCGGTGAGATAGAGTGGGCATAGCATCATCCGGACGGGAGCGCGGGCGTCAACCCCGGCAGTACCCGAAACAAAAAGTGATAGACCAACAGCACCGTCTTCCCATCGCACAATCGCCCCCCGTCAATCCACGTGAGCGCCTCTCCGGGGCGAGACTTCAGGGTGCAGGTGCGACAGACGCCCGTGCGGATGTAGTAGAAGTAGTCCGGCCGAGAGCCCTCGTAGAAGTGGTGTTCGTTCTTCGCGTAGGATTTGGGCGTGAAGCGGGCGATCACTTTCGCCAAGGCGCCTTCCCCGAAGTCGGTACGACGAGTGAGGTTGGCGCTGAGATCGGCGTGCATACGGGCGCCAAGGTATCCTCGGTGGTTGAGCGCTTACTCCGCTTTGGTTAGGCTTTCGACGACGCGAGTCGATCCTCGTCGACCTGGAACACACTTACATTAAATCGCCCCAAACCCGTAATAAATTGGTGCTTGGAAACGCCCACGATTTGGGCTCCCTCCCCGGGCGTGATCATGCCCTGCTCGAAAAAACGTACTGCGAGCTGCCATTTGAGCTCCCCCTCCGATAGAGCGAGGCCTTCTGGTAGATTGAGGGTAATACTCATTTGGTAAAATTACGCCGCCCCGAACTTATTCGTGCCGGCTTTAGGGCTGGCTCTGTACGACCGCATAAGCATCAACCCGCTCGAGCGCCGCCGCCATTTCAGCCTCCCCCAACCAACTCGCCCGAAAGCTATTCTTGGCTAACTCCACAAGCTGTTTTTGCGAAAGCTGTATGGCCTCCGCCACGGCGAGGTAGTTGGCGTTGAGGTAGCCCCCGAAGTAGGCGGGGTCGTCGGAGTGGATGGTGGCGAGCAGGCCGCGCTCCATCATCTCCACCAGGGGGTAGCCGTCGAGGTCTGGGACGACCTGGAGGGCGACGTTGGAGAGCGGACAGAGGGTCAGCGGGATGCGTTCGTCAGCCAAACGCTGCACCAACGCATCATCCTCCAGACAGCGGTTGCCGTGGTCGATCCGCTCGACGCGGAGGAGGTCGAGCGCTTCGCGGATGTATTCGGACGGACCTTCCTCCCCCGCGTGCGCCGTGAGGCGGTATCCTTCGGCGCGCGCTTTCGCGAAAACCCGTTGAAACTTGCTGGGCGGGTTGCCGAGCTCTGAGGAATCGAGTCCGACGCCGACGAGTTGATCCCGCCAGGGCTCCGCCTCGGCGAGGGTGGCGAAGGCGGCGGCCTCGTCGAGGTGGCGCAGGAAGGAGAGGATGAGGTGCGAGGTGACGCGCAGCTGCGACTCCCCATCGCGCAGCGCGCGGAGAATCCCCTCGATGACGGTGGCGAAGGGGACCCCGCGCTCGGTGTGGGTTTGGGGGTCGAAGAAGACTTCGACGTGGGTGACCCCCTCGGCGGCCACCCGCCGGAGGTAGGCCCAGGTGAGGTCGTAGAAATCTTGCTCCTCGAGCAGCACGGCCGCGCCGGCGTAGTAGATGTCGAGGAACTCCTGGAGGTTGTTGAAGCGGTAGGCGGCACGCACCGCCTCGACGGAGGCGAAGGGCAGCGACACGCCGTTGCGCCGGGCGATGGCGAACATGAGCTCCGGCTCGAAGCTGCCCTCGAGGTGGAGGTGGAGCTCGGCTTTGGGCAGGCCGGCGATAAAGTGCGCGAGGCTAGAATCGGGTGCGAGCATGGCGCCAAAGCTATCGAGTCGGCAAAGGTTAGCCGTCCGTGCGCTGTTCGGGTGAGGCTACGCCGTAGGCATCCCACCAGTCGGTGTCGAGTCGCTTGATCTCGAGGGGCTCTTCGGACTTCATACCGAAGCCGTAGTCGTAGACATAGGCGGCCAGCTGCTGCCCGTAGATGAGGATGAGCGAGGTACCGGTGCTGAGGGTGCTCGCGTACTCCTGGGCTCCGCGGGAGAAGGAAGAGGTGGTAATGAACACCCCCTTCGACGCGCCCACGCCGGCCAGGGCACCGATGAAGCCCTGGATCTCCGGTCGCCCGACGGTGTTGCCCTCCGCGTAGCGTTTGGCCTGGATGTAGATGCGACCGAAGCCGAGGACGTCTTCTTTGATGATCCCGTCGATGCCGCCGTCGTGGCCGTACTGCGTAACCGAGCCGCTGTTTTTGACTTCGCCGCCGTAGCCCATGCGCTGGAGCAACTTGACGACGATTCGTTCGAAGGCTTCGGGTGATTTTTCGCGCAGCGTCCGCAGGATGTCGTCGTAAACGAGATCGCGTAGGCGGTTGAAGGAAGCGTAGAGCTCCTCCTGTGGATTAGCCGACTTTCCCCCTACGGCGACAACGGGACTGCTCACCTTTGCTTCGCTTGGACTTTCGGACTGCGCCCTCGCTTTCTCGATGTCCCGCCGCCTCAACCGCTCGGTGACTTCTGCTTGTAGGTCGGTCAGGGCTGCGTCCGCCCACTTTCTGTTTTCGTCCTCCAGTAGAAACTGCCCACGTTTGGGCTTCGACATAAACCCCGAGAGGTTCAGGTAACTCAGTGCCCACTGTATCCGATCGGCGAACACCGGCCCGTTGCCGCTTTCGTACATTTCGGAGACGAGGGCCTCGTCGAGGCCGTATCTCTCGGCGAGCGGCTCCACGAAGTCGACGGCGCGCATCGGCTCCTCGGTGCAGGCGAGAATCTCGAGAATGTCGGACCACATTTGGTCGTGGGTGGGGATCGCGGCGGAGGGCATGGGGGGAAGCTACGGTTACCCAATTCAGAAAAATTCAATTCGAATGCGGCTTCCGCCAAAACGCGACCTTCTCTTCGTCGGTACCCAGCTGCTCCTCTTCGTGGCCCTCGCGTTCGCCCACCTCCCAGACTGGAAAATGTACACTGCCGAAGGCACTGGCCTCACGCGAGCCGTGAGCTACCTCGCCTGGGTGATCGCCGCGGGCTGCGTCGTCTACGGCGTAGTCGCCGTACTCCAACTCGGCACGTCCCTAACGCCCTGGCCGAGTCCGAAAGCCAACAGCCGGCTCATCACCACCGGTATCTACGCCTGGGCACGCCACCCCATCTACGCCTCGCTCTGCTACTTTGCCTGCGCGCTGGCCGTGGCCACCGGAAGCTGGTGGCGGCTGTTGGTGGCGGTCGCGCTATTCGTCCTCTTCTACTTCAAATCGGCTTACGAAGAGAAGCTCCTGCGCCAGGTCTACCCCGAGTACGCCACCTACGCGGCCAGCGTACCGCGCTTCGGCCCGAAGCTCGGGCGCGGGTAACGACGACACCCGGGCGCCCTCCAGTAGCGTGGCGTTAGGCGAGCTCCGTTCGTGCCACGCGGGGGCGGGAGAGCTAGTGTTTCCCGGGCACACGAGCGGAGCTCGTCTAACGTGCCCCCGGCACCGAGCGCTTTATGTAGAACTAATGGAGCCAAGTACGACGAACTGCCCCCGCGCGCCCCGCGTGACCTCCGCGTCTCCGCGTGAACCAATCCCTGGCGTGTAGGGAAAAGTGAGGTCGCCCTACACCTCAACATCTGCTTCGGGATTGAGTAAACGAAAGCGCATCTCCATGCCCCGCACCACCGCCAGCTTCGGCTCGATAAAGCGTCGACAGAAGGGCCGTTCCGGATTACTCCGGTAGTAATTTCGGTAGCGCTCCACGTTTTCGCGGAAGCCACCTAGGCGAATTACCTCCGTTCGGATCGGTGCGTCAAATTCGGGTTGATTGAGCGCTATCGCCGATAAAACGGCGGGCGCCTGCGCGTCGACATCCACGTAGACCGCCGAACGGTAGCGCCCCCGCAAGGCATGCGCGGAGGTACAACTGTGCGTGTGCTGGTGTACCGTGACGAGTTCCAAAATCGAAGTAATCTCCGGATCGAACTGGACGATCACAGATTCAGAAAAGCGAGCGGGATCATCGATCCCGCTCGCCCAACCTTGCTGTACGTGCACTACCCCACGCAAGCGCTGAAATACGGCCTCGGTGCACCAGTGGCACCCACCGCCAAAACCAATCCTCTCGGGCATACAGAAGTAACGCCCGCAGGACCGGTTTTGCCGTAAGGCTATTCGATCTAGAAGCGCAAACTCACCTGCCCCAGGAACATCGTACCCAGCTGACTGAAGTGCGAGCCGTCGTAGGTCATCTGCGAGTAGCGCTGGTTGAAAGTGATCAGGTTGGACTGGTTCTTCAGGAAGGCAGCGTCGTTGAGCTTGGTTTCACCGTCCGAGTTGTTGGCCAGGAACTCCCACTCGGGCAGCACGTTGAGCAGGTTGTTGGCGGTGAGCTGGACGGTAACCTGCTCGGTGGCCCGGAAGGTGAGACTGAGGTCGGTGACGACCTTGGGCTCGAAGCGGGTGTAGAGATCGGCGTCGAGACCTTGCTGGCGGAACTCGGTCGGTCCGAACAGCGTGTTGTACAGGGAGACACCCACGCGGTCGAGGTCGTAGTCCAAGCCGAGGATCGCCTTGTACTGCGGACGTGAGGTGAAGAACAGCGCTTCCTGGGTCGGGTTGGCTACCGACTGACCGGCACCGGCTACGAGGGCCGGATTCTTGATGTCGCCGACGCGCTCGTTCTGGAGGGTGTAGTTGCCGGAAAGACTCGCGCCTACCCGACCCGGACCAACTTCCCAACCGGTGTAGTTGGCCACGAAGTCGATGCCCGAGGTACGGGTATCGAGGCCGTTGACGAAGAAGCTGAGGTCGCTGAGGTTGTTGGCGGCGAGCAAGTCGTCGAGTGGGGTATCGCCCGCGTCGGTGGCTCCGATCTCCGTGGAGAGAATAATGCGGTCCTCCACGCGGATGTCGTAGAAGTCGAGCGTGACGTTGAGGCCGGGCACGGGGCGCAGGCCAACACCGATGGTGAGGTTCTTCGACTTCTCCGGATCGAGGGCAGGCAGCCCGAGCAGGCGAGCCTCGCGACTCGTATTGCTGATGAGGCCACCGACCTGGATACCCTGGCCGGGGATGAAAGCGTACTGCGCCTTCTGCGTGTGAATCTGGTGCAGCGTCGGCGCCTTAAAGCCAGTCGAGTACGAGCCGCGCAGCGTTACCTTATCCTCGGCGAACTTGTAGCGGGTACTCACTTTGTACACGAAGGCGCTTCCGAAGTCACTGTAGTCTTCGAGGCGGATGGTACCGTTGATGAGGAAATCGTCGGTGAAGTCGACCGCCGCGTCGAGGTAGCCCCCGAAGTTGTAGCGGTTGAAGGTGCCCGAGTTGCGCGGATCGTTGCCGGCGAAAGAGTCGGCACCTCCGTCCTCGTAGGAGGCGAGGTCACCCTCGATGACGGTGAAGTTCTCGTTGCGGAACTCGGAGCCGAAGGCGATGCCGAACATGTCGGAGAAGCGGCGGGTCACGTCGATGTTACCCACGTTGTGTACGAAGCGCGTGCCGCCGGGGGAGAAGTTGATCGGGCTGTTCTCGCGGTACGTGAAGGTGCTGTCCGCGTTGAGCGTCCCGTTGCGGTTGTGGGAGTTGTTGACCTTGTAGGTCTGCTGGTTGCCACCGGTGGTGAAGCTCACGTCGAAGAGCCAGTCGTCCTTCTCGCTGCGGAAGCCGAGGGTTCCGTTGTAGTCGTTGAGGAGTCCCTCGAACGTAGGCACGTAGCCGATGTACTCGCCGTTCGGACCGTCGGGGAAGAAATCGGCGAGGTAGGGGAAGTCGTCGAGCGTCCGCCAGTAGGGGGTTCGGAAGTTGGCGAAGCTGTTGACTTTCTTGTACACGTACGCGGCGTTGCCGTACACGTTGGTGGTTGCGGATACCTGTTTGCCCGCGTTGACTTCGAACTTCGAGGCGGTCGTTTCGGGGACTCCGTTGACGTTGTTCGCGTCTGGATACCGGTCGAGGAAGGCCTGTACGTCGCCGACCTCCGCACCGAAGTCGCCCGCCTCCCCGGCCGCATCGACCGTCCCCGGGCGGTTGGCTAGAAATTGCTTGGAGAAGTCGATCGTGTAGTTGATAAATCCGTCCTCACCGAGCGGCGATCCGTTGTTGAGCGCGAGACTGAGTTGCTCGCCGTCGCCCTCACTCGTGATGCCGCTGCGCAGGATCACGCTGCCGTCTTCCGGACTGTCCTTGAGGATGATGTTCATGACCCCGGCGATGGCGTCGGAGCCGTACTGGGCGGAGGCACCGTCGCGCAGGATCTCGACGCGCTTGATGGCGTCGGTCGGGATGCTGGAGATGTCGGAGCCGGTCTCGCCGCGCCCGGGGGAGGTCTGCGTGTAGAGCAGCGCGCTGAGGTTTTTGCGCTTGCCGTTGATGAGGATGAGCGTCCGGCTCGGGCCCATGTTGCGGATCTCGTAGGGGTCGAGCAGCGAGGTGGCGTCGTTCACCGGCGTTTGTACCGTATTAAAGGAGGGTACGCGGTACTGCAGTGCCTTGTCGAAGGTGGGCTGACCGGTGGAGATGAGATCGTCCGCCTTGAATACATCCACCGGCAGCGGCGAGGTGGTCGAGGAGCGTGGCGCCGTGCGCGAACCTACCACGACGAGCTCCGCCAGATCGACGGCCCCGCTTTCGAGCGTTACGTCGAGCGTTAGCTCCTCTCCGTCGGCTACGGTCACGGTTTGCGTTTGGGTAGCGTAGCCCACGTAGCTGTAATCGACCTCGTACTCGCCGGCCCCCGGCAGGGCGATCTCGTAGTTGCCGTCGATGTCGGTTACGGTACCGAGCTCACCGACCGAGACGGTAGCACCGATAATTGCTTCTCCCTCGTCGGTAATCGTACCGGATAGGGTTTGTGCGGCGAGAATGCCGGGAATGCACAGCAAAACTGCGATCAGTAGGGTAAAATGTAGTTTCATAGCCGATTTTAAGTGGAGAGTAAGCCACCCACCGGAGGGTTGTGGGGCGGTATGGCGGTTGGGGTCCAGGGGGTTATCATTGCCGTTATGGAGTAATATCATCTTCGCCTCAATAATCCGCATATATACATTCGATATATTCGGATATCGCAGTTAGTTAATATTATGTTGAATATTCTATACCGACTATCGTTTGGCCAACACAGTAGCTACGCGAATTATCGTAGCCTCTGAGGGTGTAGCCAGCGCGGTTCTAATCCAGTCCCACCCGCCCCCGCCCCCGCTTCACCTCCCCCCTGTGCTTCTTCCCCGCCAAGCGCCGCTTCTTCGACCCCAGCGTGGGCTTCGTCTTGCGCCGCCGTTTCTCGCGCCGCAAACCGTCGCGCAGCAACCCGTAGAAGCGCTCGGTCACGATCTCCCGGTTCCGGCTCTGCGAGCGCGTGCTGTGGTCGGTGAGTAGCAACTCGCCGTCCCCCGTGAGGCGCGGGGCGAGTTTTGCCGCAAGGCGCGACTTATCCGAGGCCGTAAACCCCTGCGTGTCCGCCGGGCGCCAGCGCAGCTCCACCTTCGTCGAGGTTTTGTTTACGTGCTGTCCGCCCGGCCCGCTGCCACGCACGGCGCGGAAGCTTAACTCGGAACTGAGGTCGGGGAGTTGCACACCGCGAAGGTGCGCCACTAAGCGATTTAGCCACAGCACGATGCGCTAACGTAGAATCAGTCTAAGAATAGATACCTGACTGTCAGCACCTTAGCTCGAACCAAACCGATGCTTATCGAGTTCCTACAGCATCTAACAACCCAAAAGCAAACACCATGGAACCCACCTGCCGCACCTGTAACCACTGGGAATCGCAAGCACCTGTCGTCAAGGAAGTAAAGTCGCCGAGCAATTTCGGAGCCTGTAATGAGCTGTCCAACTCGGGTATGAAGTTCATCCTGCCCGTGGTTCAGCACACCGCCGAATCCGACGCCCAGATTATAACCGGTGCCGACTTCGGTTGCAATCACTACGCCGGCGAGGTGAACGCGTAGTCAAACGATACCACATAGACTCGAGGGAGGGCTTCACACAGATGTGTGAAGCCCTCCTTCTATTTTGGCCAGCTCCACCGTAAACCCTTAGCTTAGCACGCTTCACTTATGACACACCTAGAGCCATACCTCGAGCGCATCGTTGCCTTATGTCGCGAGTACAGAGTGAGCTCTTTAAAGGTATTCGGTTCCGTACTCGATGACCGCAGATTCAATTCGGCAAGCGACATTGACCTTGTTGTTGCAATGGACGAAATGGATCCCTTTATCTACTGGGACCAGTACATGGGTTTGTACAACGCATTAGTCGCGTTATTTGAGCGACCAGTAGACCTCTTGGAAGACAGAGCCAATCTGCTTCCGAGTACTCGTGAAGTATTGGAAGATACCGCCGTTTCGATTTATGAGTCCAGAAGTACGCAGGCGGCTTAGAGATGTCCTCCGCACGATTGAGGAGGTGGAGGTTTACCTTCCTGAAGAGGTTCCGTTCTCGGAGTTTACAGGCGACGGATTGAGAATTCGCGGGATAGAAAGATGTCTTTCGATCATTGGCGAGGCTATAAATCACGCACGGAAAGCGGATCCCAACATTAAGATTACGAGTATATCTCAAATCGTTCTTTTTCGCAATCGATTGGTCCATGATTACGAGTCAATTTCTGTATCAGGACTCTATGTTGTTGTTCGAAAGAACGTTCCAGTGCTCAAGGAGGAGGTTGAAGGGCTACTCGGATCAATTCGATAAGCATCGCGCGTATAGCTTCGCCGATCTATGGACTTAGTCATGATCGACTACGGCGCCGGCAACGTCCAGAGCGTGCAGTACGCCCTCGGGCGCCTCGGCCACCGCGCCGAGATCTCCGCCGACCCCGACCGCATCGCCCGCGCCGATAAAGTCCTCTTCCCCGGCGTGGGAGCCGCCCGCGCCTCCATGGACGCCTTGCGGCAAAACGGCCTGGACGAGGCCATCCCGCGGCTCCAACAACCGGTACTCGGCATCTGCGTCGGCATGCAGGCCATGGCCAAGCACAGCGAGGAAGACGATACCCCCTGCCTCGGCATCGTCGACGCCACGGTGCGGCGGTTTCGCCCGACGGCCCACCGCGAGAAGGTGCCACACATGGGCTGGAACACCCTCGGCCAAGTGTCGAACTGGCTGCCCGCCGATCTGGAGCACAGCTACGTGTACTACGTGCACTCCTACGCCATGGACGTCGGTCCGTGGACCTGCGCGACCACCGATTACGCCGGGCCGTTCTCTGCTGCACTCCAGCACGAAAACTTTTACGGCACGCAGTTTCACACGGAGAAGAGCGGACCGGTGGGCGCCCGCATCCTCGCCAGCTTTCTCGCGCTGTAAGCTCTTCGTGCGCCGCGCTACCTTCCCGGGCATGCGCGCGCTCTTCGCCCTGGCTATAGCCCTCCCCCTGGCGCTCCCCGCCCGCTCGCAATCGACCGCCGAGCAAGTTCAGGCCACCCTCGACACCCTCGTCGGCGCCATGCGCGCCGCCGACTCGACCACACTCAAACGTCTTTTCGTCTCCGGCGCCGAGCTGCAGAGCGTCACGGTCGGTCCGCGCGGCGCGGAGGTAGCTCGGATGCCGGTTACCGACTTCATCCGCAGCGTCGCCCAAAACCAACCCGGCGAAGCCGACGAGCGCCTCGGGCGCGCCGACATCCACATCGACGGCCCGCTCGCCACCGCGTGGGTGCCCTACACCTTCTACCTCGACACCACGCTGAGCCACTGTGGCACGAACGCAATCACGCTCCTTGAGCAGCCTAAAGACGCGCGCACCCCCTGGCGCATCCTGCGCGTAACGGATACCCGCCGCCGCGACGGCGACTGTCCCCCCCTCGGCGATAGCGCTACCCTCGCCTCCCTCGACGCCCTACTCGACGCCTGGCACCAGGCCGCCGCCGTGGCCGACGAGGCTGCTTTCTTCGGCACGATGAGCGCCGAGGGCGTCTACCTCGGCACCGATGCCTCCGAACGCTGGCCGCGCGACTCCATGGCCGTCTGGGCCCAACCCTACTTCGAGCGCGACACCGCCTGGGCCTTCACGCCGCGCGACCGCTACTGGCAACTCTCCGCCGACGGCCAGACCGCCTGGTTCGACGAGCTGCTCGACGGCTGGATGGGGGTAGCGCGCGGCAGTGGGGTGCTTTCGCAAAAACCGGGGGAGCCGGGCTGGGAGCTTCGTCACTACAACCTCGCGCTGACGATCCCGAACGACAAGATGGAGGCGGTGCGGTTGGCGATCGATTCGACGGCTTCGCCGCATTAACGGCTTCGCCGCATTAGACGTACCAGCCTCCCCTAATCGTAAACTGCACCAGCGAGTATGAGCTCCAAAAAATACATCACTACCGGCGTAGGTCTACCAAACTGGCCCAACCCCATCAGCCACGCCGTAGTCGTCAACAACATGTGCTTCGTAAGCGGCCAGTTAGCCGTAAACACGGAAGGAGACTACACTTCGGGCTCCGCGTCCGAGGAGGGCAAACTCGCCTTTGCCAATTTCTTCGCCGCGCTGAAGCAGGCGGGGTTTGACAGAGCGGACGTAGTGTTCAGCGACATCGCCTTCGACGATTTGGCCGACCTACCGGCGATCGATGAACTCTTCGCACAACTGTTTCCGGAGGATAGGCGTCCGGCCCGGACGGTTTACCAGGCTCAAGCACTGCCCTTCGGCGGGAAGGTGAAGGTGACCGGCACCGCGGTCAAGGATCTAGCCTCGGCGGTGATGACTCAGGGAATTAGAAGTTGACGTACCATCGGGAATTGTCGTAGGGCCCACCCGGACGAAAAGCTTCGGCCGGACTCGCCACGTACGACTCCTTCACCCAACCCTAACCTCTCCCCTATGGCGGCCTCGATTCTCACTTTCGGCGAAATGCTGGTCGACGTACCCCCGAGCGGCGCGCGCCCCGGCGGTGCCCCCTTCAACTGCGCCACCCACCTCGCCAGCCTCGGCAGCGAGGTGGCCATCGCCAGCGCGGTGGGCGACGACGCGACCGGCGAGGAGCTCATCGCAACCGGTCGGAAGCACGGCGTCGACATGTCGCTCGTCCAGCGGCGCCAAGACCTCGCCACCTCCCGCGTGGAGGTCTCCTTCGACGCCGACAACGAGCCGAGCTACGACATCGTAGCGCCCTGCGCCTGGGACGATATCCGCGAGACCCCGGAGCTGCGCGAGCGGGTCGAAGCCTGTCGGGTGCTGGTGTACGGCGCCCTCGGCATCCGCGACGCCCGTTCGCGTGCCACGCTCTACACCCTGCTCGACCTGCCGCGCTCCGGCGCCACGCCGCGACTCCACGTGATGGACCCGACGCTTCGTCCGCCCCACTTCGAGCGCGAATCCCTCGAGCGTATGCTCGAGGCGGCCGATATCGTGAAGCTCAACCAAGACGAACTCACCACCATCGCGCGGGTTTGCGGACTCCACGGCGATACGGCCGCCGTTTTGGCGGAAGCCTACGGCCTCGACACCGTGGTCGTAACCGAGGGCGCTAAAGGAGCTTACAGCCTCCGTGAAGACGGCAGCACCGCCCGCGCCGAGGCCCCGAGCGTCGAAGTGGTCGACACCGTGGGGGCCGGAGACGCCTTCCTGGCCGCGTACCTGCACGAGCGCTTCACCGTGGGCGCCGACGAAGCCGCCTGCCTTCGCGCCGCCTGTGCCCGCGGCGCCTTCGTGGCCACCCTCGCCGGTGCACTCCCCCCGACCGCAGACGCATAAATTTGCCCGCCATGCTCGCCAAACTCCTCCCGTTCGCTGCCGCCACCTGCCTACTCACCGCTTGCGCTAAAACCGGTGGCTCCGAGGCGCCCACAACGAGTTCTGCGGAAGCAACCGACTCCACGTACTACCAGGAGGCGTACCGGCCGCAGGTGCACTTTTCGCCGGCGAGCGGGTGGATGAACGACCCGAACGGATTGATCCAGGTGAACGGCGTCTTTCACTTGTTCTACCAGCACTACCCCGACTCGACGGTGTGGGGGCCGATGCACTGGGGCCACGCCGTGAGCGAGGATCTGGTGCACTGGACGCACAAACCGATCGCGCTGTACCCCGATTCGCTCGGCTACATTTTCTCGGGCAGCATCGCCTACGACGAGCTGAATACCTCCGGGCTCGGCAGCCTCGAGGAGCCGCCGATGGTGGCCGTGTTTACCTACCACGACATGCCCGGCGAGCAGGGCGGGCGCAAGGACTACCAGTCGCAGGGCATCGCCTACTCCCTCGACGAGGGCGAGACCTGGAAGAAGTACGCGAACAATCCGGTGATCCCCAACCCCGGTGACGTGCCCGATTTCCGCGACCCGAAGGTGATCTACCACGAGGCGAGCGAGCGGTGGATCATGGCGCTCGCCATCGACGACGTGATCGCGTTTTACAGTTCGCCGAACCTAATCGACTGGACGCGCGAGAGCGATATGCGTCCGACCGTAGAGTCGCCGAAGCGCCCCTGGGAGTGCCCGGATCTGTTCCCGATCCAGGTCACGGACTCGGGCACGGCCGAAGGTCGCCCGGGCGAGGAGAAGTACGTACTCCTCGTGTCCGTCCAGGACGACGCCCCGAACGGCGGCACGGGTACGAGCTACCTCGTGGGCGATTTCGACGGCGAGACCTTTACCCCCACCGACGGCGTGAACGACCCGCTGTGGCTCGACTACGGCACCGACAACTACGCCCTCGTAACCTGGGACAACGTGGCCCGCCTCGCCGACAACTACCGCCTCGGCGTGGGTTGGATGAGCAACTGGCTATACAGTCAGACCGTCCCTACCGACACCTGGCGCAGCGCGATGACGGCCCCGCGCCGCTTATCCCTCTACGAAACGCCGGAGGGTATGCGCTTGCGTACCGAAATCGTGGCGGCGTACGACGAGCTCGAGGAGGAGAAGTTTACGATCGAGCACGCCGCGGGGGCTACCGCCACAGCGGTGCTTCCGCAAAACGAGCCGAGCGCCCTCCCGGCGCGCCTCCACGTCAGCGGCGCGGACGACGCCGCTCCCCCACCCTTCACCCTCTCGCTGGCGGGGGCCGAGGGCGATACCCTCCGCATCGGTTACGACGCCGCGGCGGGCGAGTACTTCGTGGACCGTTCGGCGCTCGCGACCTCCGACTTTTACGAAGGTTTCGCGGCGCGGCATACGGCGGAGCGGAAGGCGTACGTGAGCGCTCTGCAGCTTGATGAAGCTATGCCTGGCACCGTGGATCTCCTGCTCGACCGGGCTTCGGTGGAGCTGATCGCCGACGATGGGTTTACGGTGATGACGGAGGTGTTCTTCTTGGAGGGCGGTTTGGTTTCGGCGGAGGTGAGTGGGCCGGAGGCGCTTACGGTGGAGGGGTGGGGGCTGGAGTCGGCGTTGGTGGAGCCGGTGGAGGTAGTGATGGAGTAAGATATTCGATGACCGTGTTGAGCAGATAAATTACAGTTGCCAACTGCAATTAAGGACCCCGCCTTTATCGAACCACCCAGAAAAGATCAATTTACAAACCACTTAGAAAGCTCCGCCACCACCTCGGAAAGTCCGATCACACTCACCCCCTCTACCAGGCGATACCCTTCCCCTTCCGGTACGACTACGTACGTATGCGCCGGCTTCACGTCCTCGATCGCATGGTAAAAGCCTTTCGTTAGCCGCGGCGCCCGGGAGAGTTTCGCTTCAACGGCGACTGTCCTTGTTCCATTTGTGAGGATCAAATCCAGCTCTGCGCCGGCCGCCGTACGGTAGAAATACAGTTCGGCCCTGCCGGCTACCGCCTTTGCCACTTCTTCGATTACGTAACCCTCCCAACTCGCCCCGACGATTAGGTGGCCACGGAGTTGGTCGTATGTGGACACGCCTAGTAGCGCGTGCAGCAGGCCCGTATCGCGCACGTAAATCCGCGGTGACTTAACGAGCCGCTTGGAGGTGTTCGGAAGCCAGGGGCGCAGTCGGCGGACCAAGAAGCCACGCTCCAGGAGATTGAGGTACCGATCAACCGTTTGCGCACTTACCGTGAGCGACTTCGAGAACAACTGCCGGTTGAGGATCGCCCCCTGTACGGAGGCTGCCATGCTGAGCAATCGGGCTAGCTCGGTAGAATCGGCGGCCTGACCGAGTTCGGCGAGGTCGCGCGAAACGAACGTGCTCACGAGATTATCGAACCAACGCAAGCGCCTCGGCGGCGATACAATAGAAAGCATTGGTGTGGGGAAGCCTCCACCAATCCAGTGTTCACGCCAATCGATGGAGGTTTGCACTAGTTCTCGTCGACCGAAGGGCATGAGCTCGTTGTAGGCGATGCGACCGGCCAGCGACTCCGAGCTTCCCCGCATGAGCTCAGGGGAGGCAGAGCCGAGGAGTAGAAACCGCCCAGGCCTTCTGTGCGCATCGATGACGGCACGCAGGATCGCGAAAAGCTCGGGCATCACCTGGATCTCATCGAGGATCAACAGTCGATCGATTCGCTCTGAGAAGTAGCCTTCGGCGTCTACGAGGCGAAGTCGGGCGGAAGGACTCTGAAGATCCAGGTATTCGACGGCTTGCTCACTGCGGTCCGCATACTGCTTCGCGCAGGTGGTCTTGCCGACCTGACGGGGGCCGAGGATACCGACGGCGGGGTATTCTAGCAGGTCGGCAGCGATCTCTTTTAGCTGATCCCTTCTAATGTCCATCCTTGCAAATCTACAGTGTCACTGTAGATTTGCAAGGATGGACACGGTAATCCTATCTCTTGAATCCGCATATTTGGCTTTGCCACGAACAAGCTATACGTTGAATTCCTCACTGCGACGTTTGGACTGTGTTAGCGCAGCTTAACGGAGGCAGTTCGAACTCTCCTCGAGCGCGGTCGCTCTCAGCCCCCCCACCCACCGGCATACGCTTAAGTAATGTACTCTGGATACGCAGGTACCCATTCGCCGCGCGCTGCGCGTGCGCGCGAAGCCATGCTCTCGACCGCTCGCTCGAAACCGCAGCGTGCAGCGCTTCGAGCGTTATACCATCCCTCGGGACGAGGTAATAGATAGAGTGTCTGGGTACGATCGTCCCGGAGTGGTCGAAGTAAAACTTCGGCTCGTCGGTGATGTCGCGGCAGAGAAGTTTGGGCCGTAGCAGGTGCCGCATCGCCGGCGTCTCGTGGTAGGCGTACCAGGGTTTACGCACGGCACAACTACGCGCTTCGAGTGCACTACGTTTTGGCGAAAGCCGGTTTAGGAGCGGGATCAGCTCTGTTTCCGGCAGAAGCCTTCCGGCGCGATCGTAGGGCATTAAAAACGACTGGGTCGGACTCGGCTCCGCGCAACCGTTCAGTTGTTTTCCCGAAAGGGTAGGATGCGCGTAGGCTAGGAGGTCATCTGGAATTAGCTCCGTATCGAGAAGGAAGGCTTCGTCGAGACCGGTAGCCGGGCCGCAGCCAATCCGGAGGCAAAGGTCGGCGAGTGACGCAGCCGATGCCCGTACGGGAGGGCTTACCTTACCGCGTAGGGAGGGCCAGGCTTCGGGATCCCTGGACAACCTCGTCGAGTAGGCTTCGCCGGCGCGAGTCGCAATGCGCGTGTCGGAGTGCGTGAGCGTATTGCGGAGTTGCGTTACGAGTGGGTAAGTAACGTAGGCGCCGAACGCATCTTCGGCTACGAAGCGAAGTCGCTCGAGCTGCAACGCGGCGAGCTGCTGTCTGAGTCGGGCTGCACTACCCACGTTGAGCCACTTCTCGGGTGTCACGAAAGAGAGGCAGCCGCCCGACTCGAGCAGTTCGAGCGCCCGCTCGAAGAAGAGCATGTACAGATCGAAGCGATTCGTGGCCGAACGGAAACGCCTACGGAAAAAAGCGCGATCGGGCGGCGCAATGTTGGTCAGAGAAACGTAGGGTGGGTTTCCGATCACGAAGTCGGCCGGCGGCAGTGAGGTAGTACGGAGGAAATCCTGCTGTCGGATTTCTACTTGTGGCGTGTCCGCGAAACGGGTTTTGGCGAAAGCCGCACGGCTCGAATCCAGCTCGATCCCGAGCAGTTGGGGTGGAGCACAGCGCTCGCGGTCGCAGTAGCGGAGAACCCCCGCGATGAAATCGCCCTCCCCGCAGCCCGGATCGAGAACGACGCTTTCGGCAGCCGGTGGGGCATCGGCGAACAGGTCGGCCACCATCGAGTCGATCAGCCAAGCGGGAGTCTGGACGAATCCATCGGCGGTGCTCGCTACGGCCATAGATCCGACAATGTAGTGCGCAACAAATTGTTTGGGAAGCAATGTGGAAAGCCATTGGGCCGCCGGGCGGGCGTCCGGGTGTTCCGCGGAACCTCCGCTTCGCTTTCAACCCATAGTCCTATCCCACCAATTGACGTGAGGTCCGGCTTCGGGGTGACCCGGTTCTCGACCGGGATGGTTGGGGTCTAATCTACCCCCCTTCGTTCCGTCTGTAGCCTGTGGTGATCCGTATTTGCCCGGTTGGCCTTTGGGAAGCGGCTTTTTTATGCCAAGGCGTTTGTAGACTTCTCTCAGTGCCTTCTTCGTCGCCGAAATAGACGCTTTACCAGCGCCCCCTCGCCCTACGTCTACCGTTCCGCCCAGCGCTTCTACCTCCTGAGTCTCCCCCGAACGCAGCGTCATCTCCATGTTCCCGCCCTCGGTCGTCGCGACGCCCATCACGTCGTTGGGGGTGACCAGCGCCGCGGTCATCACCCCGAGCTCCCCGCCCTCGTCCGCGGTCGAGGTGTGCTCTTTACGGTTCTCGATCGCGTAGCTCCCGTCGGACTGCTCGCGGATCTTGTTCGCCCGGAAGGCCCCGAAGATCCCGCCGGTCTTGATGTCCTCCCTCTCGGCGTGCGCCTCGGCGTCGGCCTTGGTCTCGAACAGGCCGTCCGGGTCGACGTAGTTAACCGGGTCGTTGAACCCGTACCGGTACGGGCTCCACTCCGGCGCCAGATCGGCGAGCGGATCGGGGCTCGCGAAGAGCCCCAAGCCCGGGATGTACGTGCGCGCACCCGCGTCGATCACCGCTTGGAACCGTGTGGATGGATCAGTTGGGTCGCTCCCAACGACCTCATGACCCGTGAAGTCCGTTCTGTCCGGGACGTGCCCCTCGGCCACGGTCCCGAACGCGTACATCCCGAACTGGTACAGTCTCCTCCACGACGCCTCCAAGAGCCGCTCTACGGAGGTTACTAGGAACAATCCGGCCACACCGGTTTCTCATCTTCATCGTAATCCGGATATATCGAAAAGCTCTTTACGCGGCCGTTGTGAGCATACACGAGTAGCGAAAATGTTTTCACCTCTAACCACTGCAATAAGTTATCGTCGTCGTCGACGAACTCATCCTCCATATAAATGCCAGGTAGGTTTTCATTGCTCATGACATCTTGCACAGATACACCAATAATAGACAGACCTTCAAAGGCTATACTCGAAGACATTATTTCGATACCGTCAAGCTTATAACAGGATTCAGGGCTGAACGAGAAGCGTGCATGATCAGGAACTTCAATGTTTACTTCACCGCCGTCCTCCTTACCCGACCTCAGTATAGTCCAATCTAAATCACTGCCGAGGCTTTGCAGTACCTCCGATATACTGGACCCAAACACGCTACCGTCGAGTCCCTTGTGTCTATAGGCTACCGATGGAATCATGATCAACCTTTACTTGTCCTACTGTGATTCTCTCCCTTCCGCTTCTTCGCGGCATCCCTATTAATCCTATTTATCTTATCCTTAATCTGTTTCGCCGCTCTTCCGGTTGCAGTCCTTAGTTTTTACCGTAGGACTTCCACCTGCTTCTCAGCTTTTGAAGACGCACGCCCATCATCACCGTGCTGCTCGTTTTTGCTGTTATCCCTTGCTCTCTGAATGTAAGGATCATTAAAGCTGGGAGTCAGCGCATCCGGTCCAGTAAGATACTGATACCCACTATAAATAGCCGCGCCTGTAAGCACAACTCCACCGACAATTTCCCCGACTGGAAGTGGGCCGTCTGCAAGAGAAGTGCCCGCAGCGAACGTCGCGGCCCCGGCCATCGTCTCCCCCGCTCCCGAGCTCGGGTCCTCGGTCGTCCTCTCGTACGCGACGACCTCGTTCTGCTCGTGATAGATCCGCCCGTTCGCACCTTCGATCACGTGGTTGGCCCCGAGGTGGGTCGCCCCACCGACCGCGCCGTCGCCCTCCTGCCAGTACTCTTCTCCGGTCTCGTCGTTGCGGTACCAATCCAGCCCGTCGGGGTCGACGTTGTTGACCGGGTCGTTCGCCGCGTAGTGGTAAGGTATCATCCCGATGCTGTGCGGGACGTCCGCGAGGGGATCCACCTGCGCGAAGATCCCCAACCCCGGGATATATGTCCTGGCACCCGCGACTGCTGCGGCCGCTGAAGATCAAGATGAAGGTCGCCGGGACCCTGCGTTCGGTGAAGGGGGCCGAGGTGTGCCTAGCGTTGCGTTCGGTCATTGCCACGGCGATCAAGCAGGGCGTAGACATCGTCGCGGCCTTGACGACCCCGAGCCTCCTGGAAGATCAACTCGGGATAGCTGAATAGTTACCCTAAACTAGCTAGGGTAACCATCCAAGTGAGATGTCTCATACTCACAGCTACTAGCTCCCTCCGGAACGCTAGGTTTGACCTCAGTTATGATGCATTAGCTTTAATTATTCGGATAAGTGTCACGCAACCTAGGAAAAGGGCAACGGCGACAATTATGACGGGCATTATGGGCGTCGGATTACCAAAAACTTCCCGAACCGTAGATCTTCCTGTAGACTGGTCGTATAAGACTGTGAGTGTATCTAACGCTTGTACACGATTGATTTTCCTATTATATTCTAGTTCATTCTTTATTACGTGTTGAATCCCATCAGAATCTACAAACTCAACCTCTAAGAGTCTACCGGTCATAGTGAAGTCCGTAGTTTTGTATGACTCATAACCTGTAGCGAACCTGATCAGAGGGACAGCCCAGATCAAGCTCATAATCACCGCTAGGATAGACACGACTATTGTAGATACCGATGGTCTTGTCATTGGCTAGAGTCGTCGTTTTCTGAGAAAAAGCTATTAAAGTAGCCTGTTACAGCGTTTACGGCCGTTTCAGCTGTCGCTGTCACGGTCTTCGTGAGAGAACCGTTCGCAGCCTCATCGCTAACTCCTTGTACGGCTCGGGTAACGCCCGATCCACCCGGCCCAGTAGCAGCCGCGCTTAAGACGCTCAGTGATTTCTCGAGCGCTGGTCCTGTTGCTCCCGCAGCAAAACCTACCGCTCCTGAAACCGCGATCTTTTCTCCGCTCATTTCGTCTCGTCTGCCGGTTGCGATCTCGACGCCTTGACCTGCTGCCTCACCGGCCATTGCTCCTCCTCCTGCAAGACCGCCTGCCAGCATAGTGCCCCCAGCCGTTGCACCACCAGCTGCGGCGATGAGTCCTGCACCAGACCCCACTACCGCTCCCGCTAAAGCCCCCTCCCCGCCATCGATGAACGCTTGACCAACGTCTACGTCACCATCGAGGCTTTGAGCCATTACTGAACCCACAAACCCAATACCTCCACCAATACCGCCCCCAATTAGCGCCGTCGCACACCACGGACAGTTCCCGTCGGGATCGGTGAGATTCGTCGGATCGTTCCACGCGTACGCGTACGGGGAGCGGAACACCTGCTCCGGTTCGTCCGCGAGGGCGTCCGGGCTCGCGAACAGCGCGAGCCCGGGGATGTAGTAGCGGGCCTTCATGTTGAGGACGGATTGGTACCGGGACGTCGGATTGCTTGTCTCCCCCACCAGTTCGTGCCCCGTAAAATCCCTCCGGTCGGACTCGTGTCCCGCGGCCTTGGTCCCGAAGGCGAACATCCCGAACGGGTAGTGGGTCCGGGTCTCCAACACGTCGTCGTCCGCTTTAATGACCCCGTCACTGTTGACCCCTGCGCACTTTTGGCCTCCCGCGTGGCACGCGATCCCCGCTACCATTCGGCGTGTAGCGTGAGCCCGTACGTGTATGTGCCCGTCTCGATCAAGCGCGACCAAGGTAGGCACGCCCTTTTTTCTTCACCTGACCGCCGGAGGCACGTGTGCCCCGCACGCCGGCGCCGGTCCCTGCGGGGCTTCAATTGAAGAAAAAAATAGAGTTAGCGCGCACTCACCTCCAGCGCGCAGACCTCGCGCACCCGCGGTCTTGACTACACGTACGTATTTATCTCCCGATCGACGCCGGGGGATCAGCTCCGCTGATTCGCCGGCGTCGATCGGGTTCGGCGGGGGTTCGGGGGCGGACAAGGGAGCCCCCGACTGCGACGCCGCGCCGCAGGCGCTGCCTCTTACCTGCCTTTTGGTGCGGGCGTTCAAGGGGCCGCAGGGAGCCGAGCGAAGCGGGGCGAACGGAGGCCCCTGCGGGTGCCCCCGCCGGGCGGGCGGCGACGGGCCTGGACGAAGCGCAGCGGAGGAAGGCCAGCCGAGTGCCGCGCGCAGCGCCAAGCGAAGCGCAGCCCAGGGGGCCCAGCAGCCCGCTGCGACCCGAAGCGGCGTAGCCACTGCCGGGGCGGTCGGCCGGGGGCGACTCACCTCGATGTCAGCCGCGACTTCGTCCCCCGGTCCGCCGCCCCGTCGGGGGCGGGAGCCGCGGGTGAGGAGCTGGGCCGAGCGACGGCGGCGTGACGGGCGCCCGGAGCAAGGGAGTCCGGCGAGGGACGAGCCGGCGAGCGCCGCGGAGGCGTCCCGGCGCGACGGTGGCCGAGGCACACTCGACGAACGCCATTCGACTGCGTTCGCACGGACGAGTGCAGCGAGGGAGTGCGACGCCGGAGGCGACGACGCGCGCTAGCGCACGGCCCGTTTGGCCTTCGGTCGCTTCGGACCGCGATTGCCCTTGATGATGCCGGCCACCGAGATGTGTTCGTCGACGGCCTCCCATTCGATGCCCTTGCGATCGGCGATGAAGCTCCACTGCCGACGCTGCCGATCGGTCGCATCCTCGAGCCGCCAGTACCACCGGTACGGCACGCCCACCTCGCGGCCGTCCTCGAGCAGGACGTAGAACCGCTCCGCCTCGATGCGGATGTCTACGCCCCGCGCGGTCTCGATCGTTTCAGCTAAAGAACTCATCCCAACTCTCGTTTAGTAGATCCAAGTTACCCGCGATCGCGCGTTCGACCCGGCGCTCGTCCTGCTTCGTGAACCCCTTGGCGAAGACCCTTCGCACCGGCCGTATCCAGTATTTGCCCTCAGCGCCTTTACCCAAAACGTGGACGTGGGGCGGTTCGGTTCCTTCGTCACTGTAAAACAGGAACTTAAAGCCATAGAGCCTGAGTACTACCGGCATGTCGTAAAGGTATTTCTTGATGTCTCCCAACTTGAGATCACGGATTGTGATCTCAAGATCTCGTTCGATTCAGCCCCTCGGATGATGTTTGCTCACCGCCTCGGCCAGCTCCTCGGACCCCGTGCGCCGGTACCTCTCGGTCGTCGAGGCCCCGCGGTGCCCGGCGAACGCCTGCACGACGCGGAGTTCGTGACCCGCGGACACGAGCTCCGCGATCACGGTCTGTCGGATCTTCTGCGGCAGCAGCCACTCGGCTCTCCCGCGCCCCCGGTTGACGATCCCGCTGACGAGTCCGCTGCTGAGCTGCCGGCCGAGCGTGTTAGACAACAGCCACCCGGTACCCTCACCGCTCGCCCGCTCACCGGCCGCGGTGGCCAGCGCGACGTAGCGCGCCCGGTCGCCCTCGATGTAGCCCCACAGCGCGAGCACCTGCCGCGCCCGCAGCCCGAGGGTCCGCCCGGCCGTCCGCCCGTCCCCGGTCACGCGCACCTGCCCCGCCTCCAGGTCGACGTCCCGAGACGCAGTCGCGTCACCTCGCCCGCGGTGAGCGCCTGGTGGATCAGCAGCCCGGTGACGACCTCACCGCGGTACCCGTCCTGCGCCCGGGCCGCCCGGTGGGTCGCGGCCAGCGCCTCGAGCTGCGTGCGTCCGTAGAGCTCGTCCAGGTGGAGCTGTCCGGTCGACCGCGTCGGCGAGCCGCAGCGTGCGGCACGGGTGATCGGCGCGCGCGCCGGCCTCGCACAACCACGTGTAGTAGATCTTGACCCCCGCGAGTTCGTGGTGCAAGGTCCGCGCACTTAGGCCGCGGCGGCGCAGCACGCCGATGTAGTCGAGGATCTCCCCGTAGCCGGCTACCTCGATGCGCTCACCGATGTGACGCCGGTAGCGATCGATCTTGTTCGCGTGGCTACGGACCGCCGTGGCCCGGTACCTCGCCGCCAGGTACTCGAGTAGCGTCGGCGCCCCATTCGGCGTTGGCGCCCCATCGCTCACGGCCGCACGAGCTCGTCCAACAGCGCCCGGCTGACGTGCGTGTACACCTCGGTGGTTTCCAGGTTGCGGTGCCCGAGGAACCGTCGGACCTGCTCGAGGGTCAGGCCCCGCTCGAGCAGGTGGGTCGCGATCGCGTGGCGCAGGTCGTGGAACGAGGTCCGTTTGCCGTGCACCTCGGCCGTCAGGCTTCCCCGCGCGATCGCCCGCGCGACGAGGGCCCCGAGGATCCTCCGGAAGCTCCGCGTCTGCATCCGCCTACCGCGCGCGTTGAGCATCAGCGCCGCCCGCACCGTCCCGCTCGACGCCTCCAGCGCGGCCCGCTCCCCGTGGTAGTAGTCCGCTAGGTCGTCGCGGACCCCCGCCGAGAGCGGCACGGTGCGCCGCCGCCCGCCCTTGCCCCGCTCGACGGTCACCGAGCCCGCCCCGCCGCCGTACAGCGTGGCCGAGCTCACCCCGAGGGCCACGGCCTCCGCGATGCGGAGCCCGCACCCGTAGCCCAGGCTCAGCACCGCCCGCTCGGCCTGCGACTCGCTCGCCGCGTACAGCGCCCGCACCTCGGCCTGCGTGAGCGCCGGCCGCCCGACTCGCTCGCCCGCGTCCGCCCGTCCGCCGTCGAGCCCGCTGGCCGGATCGCGGGCCAGTTCGCCCGCGTGGTGCAGCATCGCGAGCACCCCGCGCACCGCGGCGACCTGGCTGCCCGCCGTCGACGGCGCGAGGGTCCCGCCGCCGTGTTTCTTCGTGTACCTGTACTTAGGCCGCGTGCGTACGTACCGCCAGTATTCGGCGACCTGCGCCGCCGTTACCCGCTCGATCGCGATCACCCCCCGGCCCTCCAACCACGCGAGGAACTCCTCGACGGCGCGCTCGTCTATGAGGACGCTCGCCGCGCGGTAGCCGTGCCCCTCGCGGTAGCGCGCGTACCGGGCCGCCAACGCCCGGTAGGCGTCCGTGGCCGGCGTCGGCCTCGTCCGCGGCCGACTCACGGGTTTACGCGCTTTACCCGGTACGATCTCACTACGCCACCCCCACACACCCTTCCGGGGGAACGGGAACGATCGGCCCCTTTCTCGCATAAGGCGCTGACGTACAGTTTCTTGATTGTTCCACCATCGTTCCCGACCGTTCCGCACACCCCCGGTCCCGCGTCTTCCCTCATCATACCTGCCCACTTTTCGATGTTTCGAGCCCGTCGATCTGGCGGAACAGTTCGGCCTGGATCCCCCCGCGCAACCGCGCGTAGTCGTCCGGCTCGTCCAACCGGTAGCACACCTTGCGCAGGTTGCCCGCGTAGCGCGCCGTGAGCCGCTCGCACGATTGCAGCCGCGCGAAGATGCGCGAGCACTGCGCCCGGCTCACGTGCAGCGCGGCGCGCACCTCGCGCTGCGTGAAGTCCGCCCCCGCCCCCGCGCCCCGGGCCGCCAGCCACCCCTTCAACCGCTCGTAGAACTGCCGGACCCCGCCGTCGAGCTCGTCGACCTTCAGCACGATCGACTCGAAGAGCACCCCCGCCGCGGCGCGCAGGTCGGCGACCTCGGCGACCAAACGCCCGCGCTCGTCCCGGACGCGCTGGTACTGATTGATCAGCGTCACCTGCCGCACGAACGACAGGTAGAGCTCGTGCAGGCGGCGCAGCTTGTACGCGCCGGCCGGCAACTTGACTCTCCCCGCGTACGGGTTGACGACCTCCAGGGGCTCCAAGAGCCGCACGCAGTTCGCGAGGAACCCCTGTTGCAGCTCCTGCTCGCTCCGACTCGAGGACCCCGCGGCCCGCGCGTCCTGGTAGGCGATCACCCGCGCGGTCTGCGCGGCCGACTCGTCGACGGCGACCACGAGCGAGCGGCTCACGTTGTCCTCGTACACCTCCCCCCGCGTCGTGCACGCCAGACTGGCGATCGGCCCGCGCACGACGCGCTCCCCGCCGGTGATCTGCCCCGTGCGGTCGTCCTTCACGCTCACCGCCGAGCGCAACACCTCGTTCGACTGCAGCTCGCGCACGGCGAGCTGCGCCTCCTCGCGCGGGCCGTCGAGGTCCTCGAAGCAGACCAGTTTGTGGCTAAAGTGATCCTCGGCCTGGTTGTAAAACGCGTTGTCGGTCACGCGCGTGTAGCGGCGCAGGTCCTCGGCCGGCACGCACCGGGCCACCACGTCGAGCAGGCGGGTCTTCCCGCTCCCGCTACTCCCTTGGATCAGGGCGTGCAGCGTGTCCGGCATCTTGTACGAGCTCGCCACCACGAACAGCAGCAAGCGGTTTCCTTCCTCCCCGACGATGCCCGCGCGCCCGATCCGCTCCCCGATCGCGGTCAGGAGGTCGGGTGTGCGCAGGAACGCCACGCAGTCGCTGCGTACCGCGGCCGGGATCGCCACGGCCTTCTTCTCGCTCGCCCCGCCCCGCCGCCGGCGGTGTGCGTAGCCCTCGAGCTCGCGGGCGAGCCGCTCCATGTCCGCGGCTACCGCTCGCTCGTCGAGGCCCAACCTATCCGCCGCTAACCGGCAAGCTCGCTCCACTTCGCGGTACTCGTACAGGTCGACTTTTAGCGTAAGTGTGTTCACGGCTTCGCGATCTGTAGGGTGACCTTGAGGCTGTCCGACTGCCCGAGCCGGTAGCCCTTCACCCGGTACCGCGCCGCTTTTCCTCCGTAGCCGAGGTCGTGGGGGTTCGCCTCGTCGAGCCCGCCGCGCTCTTCTCGCTCCTTTGGCGTCGACACCGGTTTTGCCACCGTCTCGGCCACCGGCGTGGGTTCTTTCATTTCGCTGGCCGCGGCCTCAGTTGAAGAAAAAACCTCCGCTTCTCCCGCGCTGGCCACCGTCGGCGCTGTGATTACCTCGCCGCGCCCCGCGATCGCTCGCGCCAGAGCCTCCGCGCCGGCCTCGACGAGGACGGCGTTCGCGTCCGCGCCCTCCGGCAGCTCGACACTCGTCACCCGTGCCCCCGGCCACGACCCGCGCACTTTTTTTGCGTACAGCGCGGTCGCCCGCCGCCCGGCCGTGTCGGCGTCCAGCATCAGGCACACCTCCCCGAGGCGTTCGATCGCGTCAACGGCCGCGGTGTGCTCGGCGGTCCAACCGTTGGTCCCGTACAACGCGAGCACCGACCACTCCGAGGCGAGCAGCTCGGGGGACTGCACGACGCTCGCCGCGTCGATCACGCTCTCGCACACGAGCAGGCGCCGCGTCGCCGCCGGCGGCCACCGCGGGTACAAGCCCCGCCGTTCGCGCAGGTAGAGGTGCTTCGCGCCCCCGCCCCCCGGTCCGCCGTCGCGCCGGCTCCGGTAGTAGAACCCCCCGAGCCCCCGTCGCGCTCCCGCAGGGCGAACGCGAGGCACTCCTTTACCGAAGGTCCGGTACGCGGGCGCCCCGGTGCTCGCCCGCGTCCCCGTCGCCGCCATCAGCCCGTGGCGCACGCACGAGGCGATCAGCGCCTCGTCGCGCCGGGCGCCGTGGTGGAGCTGCCCGGAGTTGTAACCGGCCGGCGTCCCGACCGCCGCGAGGGCGGCGGCATCTAACCCGCGCGCCGCGGCGTACTCCCGCGCCGCCGGGGCGTTCGCCAGCGCGGTCGCGTAGTAGCCCCACACCCGCTGCAGGACCGCCCGGCGTGCCGCCGCGTCCCCCGCCGCCCGGTTCGCGCTCACCGGCGCGGCCACCGGTTTTGCCGCGCTGGCGGGCAGCTCCCCCGCCAGGGCCGCGGCCCGCACGATCGCCTCGTGCTTGGAGCACGCCTCTTTATGCATGATAAAATCGATCGCGTCCATCGAGTGACCCGTCGTCGGGCACCCGCCCGCGTGGCAGTACGCCGTCCCGGTCGCGGGGAAGACCTGCAGCGAGGCGGTCCGGTCGTCGTGGAACGGGCACCGCAGGTGGCCGTTGCGATCGGGCCGCAGCCCGTAGTGGCTCAGGACACGCTCCAACGGCAGGCGGGCTTTGATTTCGGGGATCTGCATACCGTCTCAACTTCTTTGCGCTCGCGTAACACTTGCAAACTTACAAGCAGACATAGCAAAGATGAGTAGATAGACAAACCGAACTGTTTATTCTAGGTGCACACATGCGTACCTAACCCGCTCCCGACCCAACAAAACCGCTAAATTTGGTGACCACAGCACGCACGACTGCATTACCCATGAACGACGCACAGCCCGTAGACTTTCCCGCTCGCCTCAGAAAACTCCGTAAGCGGCGCGAGTTCTCGCAGGCGCAGCTCGCCGAGCGCGTCGGCATCCACTTCACGCAGATCTCCCGCTACGAGCGCGGGGAGACCAAGCCCGCCGCGACGGCCGCCGCCGCCCTGGCGCGCGAGCTCGAGACGACCGTCGACTACCTCATGTCCGGAACGACCGACAACGCCGCCGCTACCGCGGGCCTCGAGCGCGAGCTCGTCGCCCGGTTACGCCAGGTCCAAGACCTCCCCACCGAGGAAAAGCGTACCGTGTTGTCGCTCCTCGACGCCTTCGTGGCCAAGAGTAAGATCCAGGGATTCCTCAGCAATTAGGTGAGGCTACAAGCACGAGCCACCTACCCGGTACTTTGGAGCGGCTACGTGGTTTTTTAGAACATATTAAGTACACGAGCGAGTTGTGCATTGCGACACCATAAAGCCACGCTTTGCATCTACAGTAGATTATTAGCCCGGTCGGTATATTTTGACATACGGACAAAGCCTTGTTCCGTCACCATTAGGACCCCATTCGCAGCAGGTACATGAAGGATTACAACCTCATCAGAGGCATCATACCAGATATCATCCCAGTACTTTAGCAGGTCTTCACAAGATATAATGTCGACGGATCCATCAAGATCCCAAACTATATAGCAAAGCAAGTCTAACTCTACTTTTAGTTCGCTGAGGCAGGCGGCTACAACATGTGTGGAAGCCTCATCATCGTAGTCGATCTCATTTGGCATGAGCAACAAAAGTTGCTTGTATGCCTGCGGACCTGAAGTAACCCCCAGGTCTAAACCTAGCTGACCGCACATCCGACGGACATGATCAGCGGATTCTACCGCCGACATAGTCACGTAAGGGATCGCCGAGTTAGGCGACTCATTTTTGAAGTTATCGATCTTGTACTTCTCCATGCTCAGAATGTTAGTCGATCCTTTCCGCCCCCTTTCTGCCGCGTCCTGATTTCAGTTTCCCTTTAGTGTAGTCCCACCAATTTATATGTGGGCCTTTTTCATTAGGATTTGAGCTTTTTGGATGTCCTACCTTATCGACCCGGTATCCTCGAACTTTATCACCCCGTGTTGTACTACCGTACTTACCTGTAGGCCCCTTCGGTAAAGGACCTTTTGTCCCAAGCTCTTTGTAAATCTCTTTTAATGCTTTTTTGACAACACTAATTGCGATTTTCGATCCGCCTCCACGGCCGCCCACATCGACAGTTCCGGCCGTCGGTTCGGACTCTTGAGTCTCCCCCGAGCGCAGCGTCATCTCCATGTTCCCCCCTTCGGTCGTCGCGACGCCCATCACGTCGTTCGGGGTGACCAACGCCGCGGTCATCACCCCGAGCTCCCCGCCCTCGTCCGCGGTCGAGGTGTGCTCCCGGCGGTTCTCGATCGCGTAGCTCCCGTCGGACTGCTCGCGGATCTTGTTCGCGCGGAAGGCCCCGAAGAGCCCCCCGGTCTTGATGTCGTTGTCCTCGGCGTGCCGCTCGGCGTCGGCCTTGGTCTCGAACAGGCCGTCCGGGTCGACGTAGTTGACCGGGTCGTTGAACCCGTACCGGTACGGGCTCCACTCCGGCGCCAGATCGGCGAGCGGATCCGGGCTCGCAAAAATCCCCAAGCCCGGGATGTACGTCCGCGCCCCGGCGTCGAGGACGGATTGGTACCGCGAGCCGGGATCGTCGGTGACCCCGACGGTCTCGTGCCCGGTGAAGTCCCGCCGGTCGGACTCGTGTCCTTCGGCCTTGCTCCCGAAGGCGAACATCCCGAACGGGTAGGCGGTCCGCGTCTCCAACGCGTCGTCGTCGGCCTTGATCACCCCATCGCCCAAACCGGCCCCGACCGTATCACAGTGATACCCGAGCAGGCTATTCCCTACACCGCCGCCGCCCTCGCGATCGTCACGACCCAATGGGAACAACGCGCTTGGGTCGTTTCGAAGATGCCCCAAACCTTACACTCCGGCGAAGTAGCTCGCACTCTCCTCCGACAGCTCGATATGGTCAACTACCCCCGTGCTTGATTCGCAACTATCTGTGTCAATAATATAGAGTAATAATGGATCAGATTTACGAACCCAATCAATAAATAGATTACCACTACTCAATGCCTGGATTTGCTGCCGTTGCGCGCTAGTCAAAGGCTCACTCATTATTGCTATGTAGGCCGCTTGCTGATCGGTTACGTCGTCTACAAACGGAACAATATTAGAGTAATCTTCGAATTCGACCAAAGCATAATATGACGGTAAAACCAACTGCACAAAGCGACCAACAACAGAGCCGCTATCATACTTTCCAGAAGCGAGCACGGAGCATCCCCTCACCACCTTCAAGCCGCTCACGTCAGACGTCGACAACCCTCCATCTACGTAGATCAGAAGCGTGGCGTTAGCGTTAGCCGCAAGAACCTTGGCACACGCGGCTAACGTACCCTCTACTTGCCCCCACTCCGGACTTCGCGTTCGCACAACCATAGTCTCTACCATTTTTTAGTTCGGCTTGTACTTATCTAAGTGGATGTGGCCGGGGTCATTCGTTCTCCATGAACGCTTTCCTGGAGGTAATCTTTTCCCTCGTGCCCACTGGTTTAAACGACGTAGTGCAGGGCTTCCTATCTTCTTCACGTACTTACCATTCTTAGCTGGCGAGGCTCCCCAGCTAATAGAACGCTTCGTAACTTTCCCTAACGCCTTACTAAATGAACCTTTGGGACCTCTGATCCACTGCTTCAGTGGACCTATAGCAGTTTTGATCCTGCTCAGCCCCCCCGAGGCTCCACTACCGGGTGTAGGAACAGTTCCGCCCAGCGCTTCTACCTCCTGAGTCTCCCCCGAACGCAGCGTCATCTCCATGTTCCCGCCCTCGGTCGTCGCGACGCCCATCACGTCGTTGGGGGTGACCAGCGCCGCGGTCATCACCCCGAGCTCCCCGCCCTCGTCCGCGGTCGAGGTGTGCTCCTTACGGTTCTCGATCGCGTAGCTCCCGTCGGACTGCTCGCGGATCTTGTTCGCGCGGAAGGCGCCGAAGAGCCCGCCGGTCTTGATGTCCTCCTTCTCGGCGTGCGCCTGGGCATCGGCCTTCGTCTCGAACAGGCCGTCCGGGTCGATGTAGTTGACCGGGTCGTTGAACCCGTAGCGGTACGGACTCCACTCCGGCGCCAGATCCGCGAGCGGATCCACTTGCGCGAAGATCCCCAGCCCCGGGAGGTAGGTCCGCGCCCCGGCGTCGAGGACGGATTGGTACCGCGACGCTTGGTCGTTCGTCGCGCCCACCAGTTCGTGCCCGGTGAAGTCCCGCCGGTCGGACTCGTACCCTTCGGCCTTGCTCCCGAAGGCGAACATCCCGAACGGGTAGGCGGTCCGGGTCTCCAACACGTCGTCGTCCGCTTTAATGACCCCGTCCCCGTTGACGTCCGTGAACCAGACCCGCGGGGTCCCCAGGTGGTCCTTGATGCAGTACACGAACCGCGCCTCCGCGAAGTCGTAGTACCCGTTGTCGAAGTAGTAACGATCCGGCCGCCCGCCCGCCAGCTCTATGCCGCCGTACCGTCTAACCTCGCTCCCGCCCGCGGCGCGGAACCCGACGCGCTCGCCGTTGAACAGATTCGAGTTCGCGGTCGCGCGCCCGTCGACGGCGACGGTGGCCGGGCGGCCGGACCCATCGTAGGCGAAGGTCACCCCCGGGGCCGCCGTCAGGGCCCCGGCCGCGTCGTAGCCGAGGACCGAGGGACCCGCCGGCGCGCGGTAGAGGCCCTCGGCGGACCCGGGGCCCGCGAGGTCGGCCACGGCGGTCACGCGGGCCGGACGGTCCGCGTCACCGTAGGACAGCGCGATCGCGTCGGCCCGCACGCCCGCCGCGTCGAGCCCGGGGCCGCCCGGGCGCCACCGCTCGACCCGCGTGAGTTTGCGCAGCCCGGCGCGCCCGGGGGCGTACGTGTAGGCGGTCGCGTAAGCGCCGAGCCCGACGTAGGCCCGCTCGCCCCAGGTGCCCCCCGTCCGCCACGCGGTCGACGTGGAGGCCAGCACGTTGTCGCGGGTGCGGTCGTAGGCGTACCCGACGTCGAGGGGGACGCCACCGCCCAGGCGGGTCGACGTCCACGACACCCGCCCGTCCCGCCGCGCGCGCGCCGGGAGCGTGTCGTGAGCCCGGTCCCGGAATACGGCCTCGTGGAACAGCGGTTCCGACGCGCCCGCGGCGGACCCCGCGAGCTCCACGGGGAAGCGCACATCACCCGGCCCGGAGTCCCCGATGACGTAGGGTTCGTCGTTGAGGTAGTACCTGTAAGCGACCTCCTGCCACGGCGCCCCCCCCGCCCCGGCGCCATCGCCGAGGCGCTCGCGGGCGAGCAGCCCGTCCTTGTCGTAGGCGCGCGTGATCGTGGTCGACCCGCCGCCGTCGACGGTGTAGACGTCGGCCCCGCGGTAGCCGTACCGGTTGTACCTCCCCTCGTGCTCGACGGCGGCGGCCGCGCCGCCCGGGGGGGCGACCGTCTCGCGGTACGACGTGACGTGGTCGAGGTGGTCGTACGCGATCCGCGCCGTGGCGACCGCGCGACCCCCGTCCGCGGTCGCGGTCGCCTCGAGGCGGCCGTAGGGGTCGTACTCGTGGCTCACGGCGTAGGCACCCCCCCCGGTCGCGTAAGCGTCGGACCGCTCGGTGACCCGCCCGAAGTCAGCGGCGCGCGCGGTGCGCCCGAATAGGTTGGTGGACTCGGTTCTCGCGAAGGCCGGTAGGTCGCCCCCGTCCGCCGGCACGGCGGCGAGTTGCCCGGTCGCGACGAGGTCCCCGTACGGATCGTACCGGTGGCCGCGCGCGAACCCGAGGGCGCGGGAGCGGGGGGTCTGCTCGACGGTCAGGCGGTCGCGCGCGTCGTAACGGTACGCGGTGAGCCCTTCCTCCGGGACGGTCTTCGCGGTGAGCCGCCCGAAGTCGTCGTACCCGTAGGCGATCGTCTGCGCGGCGGAAGCGTCCCCGGGGCCGGCGCGGCGGACCCCCGTGAGGCGTCCGAGCCCGTCGTACGAGTTGTCGACGAGGTAGCCGTCCGTCTCGCGCGAGCCCCGGGCGCGCTCGCGTCCGAACACGTCGGTGTCGACCCAGGTGGTATGGCCCTCGTGATCCGCGGTCACGGTCCGGAAGTACTTCCCGCCCCCGCCCCCGCCCCCGTACCCCCTGTAGACCGTCCCGAAGAACGGGCGCTCGGTGTACCGGAGGCGATCGAGGGGGTCGGCCCCGTAGACGTACCGTTCGCGGAAGAGCAGGCCGGCCGGCCGGGGGGCCACCGCCGTGGAGGAGGGCCGGCGGGCGAAGGGGTCGAATCTTTCCGTGGGGCGACCGTGGGCGTCGTAGGCGAGGTCCTCGACGCGGTCGCCCCCGCCGTCGAGCTGGTCGACGTGGATCGTCTGGATCGGGAGGCGCCACCCGTCGTAGTAGGTGCGGGTCTTCAGCTCCGTGATCGCCGAACGTTCCGTTGGCGTAACGGCCACCGTCCTCTCCGTCCAGTTCCGCTTCCCGCCCGTCGCGCTCGCCGCTTGCGAGTAGCCGCCGTAGCCGTAGCTCGTGACGCGGTCCCCGTCGCGCTCGGTCACGGTCTCCAGGCGCCCCATGGCATCGTGGGCGTACTGGGTGAGTTGCGCCCGCTCGTCCGTCACCGTCTCCGCCCGCGCGGAGGTCCCGTGGTAGGTGGCCGTCTTGAGGTAGTTGAGGTAGCTAATCTCCGTAGGGCGGTCCGCGTCGTAGGCGATCGCGACCGGGGCGGGGTCGTCGTAGCGGGTCACGCTACTCGGGGCCCCGAAGGGGGTGTACGCGTTGTAGGTCGCCGTCAGGATCGAGGTTTCGGGATCGGAGCCGTACCGCAGGCTTCGGTAAGGCCGCAGCACCGTTGCCCCAGGCGTGAACGCGGCGGACAGCTCCCCGGTCGCCGTGAACGGCCGCAAGACCGTCTCGCTCGCCGAAACCTGAGCCAGCTCCGAACCGGCTTGCGCGTACGACTCGGTGACCTTCTCCAGTAGGTTTAACTGGTTGTTCGCGAGGGCGAGTACACTGACCTCACCGGCCTTGCTGTCGATCGCGTAGTCGTAGTCCGTGCTGCGCTTCAGTCCGGTCCCCTGCTGCAACACCGTCGTGCTTTGGCGCAAGCTGTAGTCCCTCCCGATACTGGGCGAAGAGAAGATATGAGACGTGATCCACTCGACGCCGTCGCGGTAGTGGTCGACCCGGTCCACGTTGTTCGTCCAACTTTTGTTAATGATCGCGTTCGAGTGACTGATCGTGTTGCTACTGCCGGATAGGGGGCTACAATACCCCTGAAAATCACCCGGAACCGCTGATCCTGGGCACTGCCAGTTCTTCTCCTGCGACACGTAGAAGGGCTCATCCTGCGTGTTGGTAGAGTAGCTACTGTTGGTATACCGGTACGTCTTACGCTCGACGAGTTTGCCGGCGGTGCTGTACTTGCTCTCGTCGAGGAGCTGGCCGTCGAGCGGGGTCCAAACTAGTCCGAGTCCGTCGTTGAAGGCTTGATTCGAGAACGCTCCGGCCACGCTGTAACGCGGCGTGCGATAGGTCCGTACCGTCGAACCCCGCTTCACGCCGAGTTGGCGTTCGCCGACTCGGGTGTACTCCACGTGCGTGCCCTGTGCGTTAAGTACGGCGTTATCGGAACGCGCTGTCCGTACGTCTGTGAAGCAGCGTTCGTAGGGGGATTCGGCGAGGCCGATGACCTGCATGAAATACCCGAAGGTCGGCTCGCGGAGTAGTAACCCAGAGCTTTTCTCACCGTCTTGGAGTAGATAGTCATAAACTGTGGTCTCAGACCGACCGCTGATTAAGTCGACGACTTCCAACTGCTCCAAGCGCAAGCCCCCGACTAGGCGCTTACCGAGGACCCCGCCGTCGGGGTCGGGTGGCAGCTCGTAGCCGAAGACCTCGAGGGTCGGGGCCCCGTACTCGGCGTCAACCTAAAGGTAATGTCGATCGCCGTGGTCTGGTCGGCGAGGTTCGGGATGAGATCGAACAGGTCGAGGTCGACCCGCTGGGCATTCGGTCCGTTGAAAGGGACCTCGACCGGGTAGATGGTCCCCCCGGTTACGACCTCGACCGAGGCCTTTTGCTGGTTGTTGAAGTTACCCCGATTCGGATCGGAGCAGCAGCGGGCGTTCGGGTTGACTGACCGGTCGTCCCCGATCGTGAAGCCCTTCGTCCGGACCTTGAGACGGTACCCCCTCCCGGGCTCGAAGGCGATCGTGCCGGACTGCTGGGTGAGATCCGGATCGACGGCGCACTGCGCCGCGGAGACCGGGTCGCAGCCGATGAGTGGATCGTCCCCGCACGGGCACCGCACGCAGCTCGAGGCCTTCCCCGAGACCGGGTCGCGGATCGCGCACGTGTAAAGCGCGAGCTCGCGGGTGAGATCGTCCTCGTCGAAGTCGTCCTCCACGGACACGAAGCGGGCCACCTCGTGCAGACCGTACCCGTACCGGAATTCCGCCCCGTGGCCGTCGGTGTAACTCTTGAGCGAACCGTGCTCGGAGCCTGCCGCCAGCGGCAATTTCGACAACCCAATGGGCACGCCGGTCTGCGAGGCGTAACCCTCGGTATTTCGGATAAAACCGTCGTCCAGGTTCTCCGTCTTCTTAACGTGCGTAAAGAATACCTCTTTCGGCAGGCGCTTCCAGTTATCGACACTGCGGGTGGTCAGGGCGTTGAGGTAGCCCCAGGCGTCAACGAACGCCGTAAGCCGGGAGTACGTCTCGTAGCCGCGGCGCGCGGCATGTCGTAGGTGAAGGATTCCCGGTTGTAGACTTCGCCGTCCGCGCCTCGCGCCTCGATCGCGGTGAGTATGAGCTTGCGCTCGTAGTACGCGTCGGCGTCCTTGGCGGAGGCGTACACCTGCTCGAGCCTCTTGGTGAGCACCTGGTCGCCGTCGTCGTAGCTGACGCTCGTCAGGCGCTTGGCCGGCCCGAACGAGGTCGCGGGGTTGAGGCTCTGGCCTACGTCCTCGCGGTCGCTCGCGTACCCGAACGAGATCGAGCGCTCGGTAAGCGGATTGGATATTTTGCTCGGTAGCCACGTCAGCTGATCGTCGGTCCGGTAGATCGTCCCCGTGGTCTCGTCGGTGAGGGTACCTGCCGATGGTTTAGCGGACTGTTCGGCGCACGTGGTGGTCTTCGTGTTGATTCCTATGCACTGATAGGTACTTTGGGATTCCGTACACGGGACCTCGCTCTCGGTGCTGAAGGCACTCGGGACGTACGTGACCGCGAATACCTCCCGACCGGTGGCGTCTGATACAGATGTCAGGTTCCACTTAGTCTGGCGGGTTGGGTTACGGGTCGTTTGGTTATCACCGTTGATCGGCTGACCGAGCCCAAGTACGTCGACTGGACGCGCGAGTAGTCCCGCGTCGCTGCCGAAGCGCCAGATCTTGCCGTCCGGATCGGTGATCTCGATCCAGGATAGATCCTTGGCGTAGGTGATGCGGACGTTGGTTACGGGCTGGTAGCGGATCCGTCCCTCGGCGTCGAGTCGGAATTGCCCGCTGATCCCGCCGACGGTGTACTTGAAGGCGTCCGGGCCGAGGTCGTAGCCCTGGCTCAGGGCGTCGTCGTAGGCCTGCATGTTCTGATCGAGCGCGTCGCACGCGTACTGAACTTGGTCCTGGCACTGAACGTAGAGCGCCATCGCGGTCGTCCGTCTGGACTCACGTAGGTAGCCCTCGGGAGCCTCGTCGGGCTCGCCGTGGACGATGCGCGTCAGGGAGGCCCCGATCGAGAGGTTCCACCCGAGACCGACGTGGCTCGCGATCTCCGAGGCGCGCACGCCCCCCAAAGAATAAGAGAGGCTCACGGGTAAGGACTGCCCCTCGGCGCTCAACGAAAACAGTTCCGTAGACAGGTTCCCGCTCCCGGAGTTGCTTACCGAACCGTAGTCCTCCATCTTGAGCGCGGCGTACGCCTCAGGAGCGGGGACCTCGACGACGGTGAGCGGATCGGGCGCCGCACCGTCGCCCCCGGACTGCGCCTGCGCTCGCGCGGGCAGCGCGGAGAGACCCAGCAGGAAGCCGTAGAAAGCGTATGACATCCGACTCGGAGCCGTACGCCGGGGATTTGGTAGAGAGTAATTCACGAGCTGGGGATTGGGGCGGCAAAGGGGCGGAGTAGTGGTTTGACCCGGGCCGGTACCGCGCTTCTGGAATGAAGAACTTTTAAAACCGGATGTCACTAAGGCGCGACGATGAAGGACCGCGTACAGAGGCGCTCAGTACCATCCCGCACCGTTACCGAGTAGGCGCCCGGTGGTAGACCCATCGTACAGATGTCGACCAAGGCGGCACCATCGCCGGCAAATGCCAGGGGCTGGTCCGCGACGAGGACGCGCGTACTCTGCGAGACGCTCATCGATAGAGCGCCTCCCTGGGGTTCGTCGGCGAGTACCACCCGGATCGAACACCCGTCCCCCGCCTGGCTGGCGGAATTGGGGGAGAGATCGAAGAAACAAGCCGCTGCTGCGTCTGTAGAATCGACCGCCTCGCAGTCCGCCGCCGGACCGAATACGCCCAGCCGCGGAGCGAGGAAGAAGCGCTGTTCGGTCGTCAAGGTCCCCGCGAGCTCGCAGTAGCGAGCGTCCATGAGATTCGCGTCGAGCTCGCGCGTAGAATTACAGCCCGAGTAATGGTTCGGCATGCAGTCGTAGTTCGCTCCCGAGTGACTGGGCGTATCGAAGATGCCGTCATCGGCGCAGGGCTCACCATCGCCCCAGACGGGCGGGAGCCCCGCGAGGTTAGCGACGAGGTGGATTAGGTAGCTGGTCTGTTGCTCGCGGACAACGTCCTCCCCGATAAAGAGCACCGGGCGGCCGTCCTCCCAACCGACGGCGGCCGTTCGGGCGAAAAAGCCGGCGAGCAACCGGACCTCGAGCTGCCCCGGGGCAAGGGGCAGGACGCTACCAGCGCGCCTGGTGGCAGTCACTTTTAGTAAATCGGACCATGTTTGCTTCTCTGCGGTCGCGCGGGTCACGGAGCTGTAAGCCACTACGTGTAGCTCGATTGTCTTCATGTCCCACAGCGAACCGGAAAGTCCTTCGTTGACGAGTTCGAGGAAGACAGCGAGCTCAGCGGAGGAGAGCGCATCGGGGTCGCCGGTAAACCAAAGCCCCAGGCACGCGCCGCCGAGGAGGCGTTCGTCGTAGTAGGCAGCTAGATCCCCGTAGCCTACCCCGGCCTCCGCTAAGAGTTCGTTGGTCGCAAGCGCGGGCTGAGCCTCACCGGGGCCACGCCACGGTTCCTGCATAGCCACCGGAGCCGGCGAGTCAGACATCGCCGACTGTGCCGAAGCCTGTAGAGTTAACAGAGCGTAGAAAGCCACAAAAAAGCCCCGCGAGACGGGAGGGGGTAGTTGCATCACTATTGAGACTAGGGTAGGCCTAACATAAGCCACTACCACCGTACTCAAACAAACTTTCTATCGGCCAACAATAGCTTGCATATTTTATAAATATTTTTATGATTAATAATCAACCATCAATGATAGATGTTTAAACATCAAATAATTATACCATTCTAAAACTTACCGCAGGGCATCTGCGGCGTAGCGTACTCAAGGCTTTTTACTCCCCCGAGCAACCGAAAAAAACCTTTTCCACGTAAGGTTACTCCGAGGGCTCCATCGCAGCCGGGTGCAATCCGTTTTGCCGAAAGGCGCTACCCCAACGACACGACGGATACCGGGTCGGGCGCAAAACGAACAGACGCTGATCCGAAGCCCGCGCCGCACCTCAATCCGAGCCCAACCAAGCGAACGCTCCAATCCCCACGAGCCCGAGCAACAAGCTGCCTCCAGCATACCCCGCCGCCGCCCCCACCCGACCCTGCTCCAACAAGACAAAAACCTCCAGCGAAAACGTAGAAAACGTACTAAAGCCGCCACAAAAACCTGTCGCCAACAGCAGCTTCAAACTCGTCGAGCCCTCCCCACGCAAAGGCCCGTACGCCAGCCACCCCAGCAGCAGACACGCCAGCAGGTTTGCCGCGAGCGTGCCCCAAAATAGCTCCCGACCGCCCGCCAACACCGCCCGCGCCAGACCGAAGCGCGCTGCCGCCCCCGCGCCCCCGCCGAGAAACACGAGGAGGTAGCTCACGCCGGACTCGCTTCGCGGCCCGCGTTCACCCGCGCCAGGGCACGCTCGCGGCGCCGCACCTGCATGGTGAGCGCGAGGCTCCCCAACCCGGCCAGCAGCAGCACCACGATTAGCACCAGGAGATTCCCGAAGTCCTGCAGCGCCACCACCAACGCGATGAAGAAGAGGTTGACCGCCCCCAGCACCACCGTCGTCTGGATGTGCGTGAGCCCCAGATCCACGAGCAGGTGGTGGATGTGGTTGCGGTCCGGCATCAGGGGCGAGCGCCCCCGCGCCACCCGCGTCACGAACACCCGCAACGTGTCGAACAGGGGCACGATCAGGAAGCCGATGGCCGCGGCCGGGGCGGCGGGCAGGTAGTACGGACTCGTACGCGCCATGCGCATGTCGAGCTCGATGAACTGGATGGTCAGCACCGAGCACAACAGGCCGAGCAGCAGGGAGCCCGTGTCGCCCATGAAGATCCGGGCGGGCGTCCAGTTGTACTTCAGGAAGGCGACCGTGGAGCCGACCAGCGCGGCGGCGAGCAGCGCGTACTCCGGGTAGCCGGTCAGCGCGAACCAGGTCCCGAAGGCCAGCGCGGCGATGACGGTGATCGTGCCCGTCAGCCCGTTGACCCCGTCGATGAGGTTGAAGGAATTGATGATCACGATGATGGTGAACACCGACAGGAGCATCGACGCGAGCTCCGGCAGTGAGCCGATCCCGAAGATACCGTGCAGGCTCGTGATGCGCACGTCGGCCACCCACACCAAGATGCCGGCGGCGAGCAACTCACCGAGCAACTTCTTCGCCGGCGAGCTGGGGATGATGTCGTCCTTCGCCCCGATTAAGAAGATGATGATCATCGCGCAGAGGATGTACTGCAGTCGACCGAAGATCGCGTAGGGCGTCCACGCGACCACGCTGAACAGGATACCGGCGAACATGCCGATCCCGCCCAAATTCGGCGTACTCACGCTGTGCGAGCGGCGCTCCCCCGGCTCGTCGGTGAGCCCCTTCACCCGCGCGATGTGGATGATCGAGGGGATCGCGTAGTACGTTACCCCGAACGCCGTAAGAAAGGCGAGTATGTAGTCGCTGACGGCTTGCGGCGGAGGCATAATTCGGTGTGGGCGTGGGCGAAATCGTCGCTGGGAATGGCCCGGGAGAGACGGGTGAGGCGGCGTAAAGGTAGCCGGAAGCACGGCTGCGCCCCAAGCTAGTCCTTCCCGGCTAGTCCCGCAGGGTTCGCTCCAGCCACCGCTCCGCGCTGTCGAGTCCCTTACGCACGCCCTCGCCCGCCCCACGCAGCATGTCCCGGGCCGCCGCCCGCCCGTAGCGCTTCACGTAGTAGCCGCTCACCCGCTGCCAGAACAGGCGTTCCTGCGGACCGCTCAGCGTGCCCTCGTGCTGCGGGTAGCAGGTTTCCACGAGCTCGCGCAGCCGCTCGTCGTAGTAGCGCCAGTCGTCATCGTCGGCGGGCATGTCGGCCTCCTCGACCTGCGCGAAGAACTGCTCCGACTTCCGCTCGAACGCGGCCGGCGTACTTCCGCAGGGATCCAAATCGCAAGCACTCAGGGCGAAACCCACGGCGAGTAACGGTACTAAGGTCCTCACCATCAGGCCGTAGTGGGTTGCGAGAGCCGGAGGTAGCCGCGCAGCGCAGCGGCGACCCCCTCCACCGCGCCCGCCTCGAAGGGCGAGCGGAGGTTGGCGTAGTCGACCAACTCCAAAAACGACCGACTGCCGCCCGCGCGACAAAGCCGGAGGTAATCCCCCCAGGCATCGCGGTGACTCTGTTGGTCGCGCTGCCAAAATTGGAAAGCGCAAATCTGCGCCAGCGCGTAGTCGACGTAGTAAAACGGCACCTGGAAGATGTGGCTCTGCCGCGTCCAGAGTCCGCCGCCCTCGAGGAAAGGGTGCCCGTCGTAATCGCGGTGCGGCATGTACACGCCCTCCAGCTCGCGCCACACGGCCATACGCTCGTCGGGCGTTAGGTCCGGCTCCCCGTACACCCGGTGCTGGAACTCGTCGACGGCCACGATGTAGGGGATGTACTTCACGGCCGTCTCGAGGTGATTCTCCCGGTAGCGATTCGCGTCGTCACCGAAGAAACCGTCCATCCAGGGGTAGGCGAAAAACTCCATCGACATCGAGTGGATCTCGCAGGCCTCGTAGGTGGGCAAGATGTACTCGAGCACCGGTTGGCGGCGCGATTCGTACATCTGGAAGGCGTGGCCCATCTCGTGGGTTAGTACGTCCACGTCGCCGGAGGTACCGTTGAAGTTGGAGAAGATGAAGGGCACGCACCTGTCGTAGAGGTAGGTGCAGTAGCCGCCGGTCGCCTTGCCGTCGCGGGCCACCAGATCCATCAGTCCGCGTTCGCGCATGAGCCGGAAGAAGTCGTCGGTCTCCGGACTCAGTTCCGCGTACAGCTCACTGGCCGCCTCCACGATGGCGTCGGAGTCGCCGCTCGGCGCCGGGTTGCCGTTCGGGTAGGCGAGACCCTCGTCGTAGTACCGGAGCTCAGCGAGCCCGAGGCGCTCGGCCTGGCGCGCGTAGAGTTCGGCGGCGAGCGGTACGATGTGCTCGCGGACCTGCGCCCGGAAGCGCGCCACCTGCTCCGGGCCGTAGTCCGTCCGCGCCATCCGATCGTAGCCGAGCGCCACGAAATTGGCGTGCCCCATCTTGCGCGCGATGTCCGTACGCTCGTGCACCAGCTTGTCGAACAGTCCGCCGATCTCCTCGCCGTGCTCGGCGAAGAAGCTCCACTTCGCCTCGGAGGCCTCCCGCCGGGTCTGGCGGTCCGGCGAGATGAGCAGCGGCTCGATGCTCGACAGGTTGTACGTCCCGCGCCGGAAAACGATCTTCGCCCGCGCCTTCAGCTTGGTGTAAGCGCTCGCCTGCAGGTTCTCCTCGCCGAGCTGATCGACGGTGGCCGGGTCGAAGGAGCGCAGCCCCACCTCCGTGCGGCGGATGAATTGCTTCCCGAACGCCTCACTGATCGCCCGGCGGTGCGGGCTCGCCACGAGCGCCTTCTGGAAGCGATTGACGAGCGCCTCGAACTGCGGGGTCGACTCGTCGAACCAGGCGTTCTCACTCTCGTAAAACTCGTCCCGCGTGTCCGAGGTGTGGCGCACGTGGCAAATGCTCTGCTGCGTGGCGAAGTTGGCGCGCAGCTTCTTGATCGCGCGCACGAGCTCTACCTGCGACTCCGCACCGGCCGTTTCGAAAGCCACGAGCAGCTCCTCGAACTGGGTCCGCACCGCGTCCAAATCGGGCCGTACGTACGTATAATCCGCAAAGGTCATGCGGCGAAGGTAGCTAGCGTACCTTCGCGCGCCTGCCGTGAACGACGAACCTGCCACCCCTCTGACGAACGAAGCCGCGCTACTCGCCCGCATCGATCGGGCGCGGCTCCCGCGCCACGTCGCCATCATCATGGACGGCAACGGCCGCTGGGCCGAATCACAGGGCCGCCCCCGCGTTTACGGCCACCGCAACGGCGTCAAGGCCGTCGATCAAACCACCGAGGCCGCCGCCGAGCTCGGCATCGAGTACCTCACCCTCTACGCCTTCTCCACCGAGAACTGGAACCGGCCCCAGCCGGAGGTCGACGCACTCATGGCGCTCCTCGTCGACACGATCGAGCAGGAGGTCCCCACCATGCAGCGCAACAGCATCCGGCTGGAGGCCATCGGGGACTTGAGTCGACTGCCCGAGCACAGTCAGGCGACCCTGCGTAAGGCGATCGGCGATACGGCGGGCAACACCCGCATGACCCTCGTGCTCGCCCTCAACTACTCCGCCAAGTGGGAGATCCTGGAGGCGGTGCGCGACCTGGCCGCACGCTGCGCCGACGGCGGGCTCGCCGCCGCCGAGATCGACGAGCAGACCTTCACCGACGCCCTGAGCACCAAGGGCATGCCCGACCCGGAGTTGCTCATCCGCACGAGCGGCGAGGCGCGCATCTCCAATTTTCTGCTCTGGCAACTCGCCTACGCCGAGCTTCACTTCACGCCCGTGTTCTGGCCCGACTTCCGCAAGCCCGACTTTTACCAAGCGCTCATCGACTTCCAGGAACGAGAGCGGCGCTTCGGCAAAACCGGGGAGCAGATCAAAGAAGAGGGAAACGGCGTACCTTAAGTCTACCCGCTCCGTCAGCCCCCGAGCACATAATTATATCTTCGCACAGCGAAACCCCTCCCGGCACCGTTTAGGCCTTCGCTAGTTATCGCCAATCTGCTTATGTTATTCTTTCGCGCGCTATTCGCCGCCTGCTTGCTCACGGGCTTCGCCCACGTGCTTTGCGCGCAAACCCTCGACTCGGTCGAGATCGCCGATTACGGCAACCCGGAGGAGGTCGAGGTCGGTGCGGTCAACGTCACCGGCGCCGTGTTCTCCGACGAAACCGCCATCAAGAGCATCGGCGGCATCAACGTCGGCGACCAGGTCCGCATCCCCGGACCGGAGATCACCCGGGCCGTACGCGCCCTGATGCGCCTGCGCCTCTTCACCGACGTGCAGGTCTTCGCCGAGGAGACCGCCGAGGGCGTCGTCAGCCTCGAGTACGCGATCGTCGAGCAACCGCGCCTGAGCAGCTACCGCTACACCCGCGTGAAGAAGCGCTACCACGACGACCTCAACGAGCGCCTCGAGGGCGTGCTCGTGAAGGGGGGCATCGTCAACGAAAACCTCAAGCGCAACGCCGCCAACAAGATCAAGGAGTACTTCGAGGAGAAGGGCTACCTCGACACCGAAGTGGGCATCACCGAGGGCGCCGACTCCATCCGCGCCAACTCCGTGATCCTCACCCTCGACGTGGACCGCGGACCGAAGGTAAAGATCCAGGATCTCGACTTCACGGGCAACGAGAGCGTGGCCGATCGCAAGCTGCGCAAGCTCATGAAGGAGACACGCCGCAAGCGCAAGATCTTCTCCTCCTCCAAGTTCATCCCCGAGGAGTACGCCGCCGACAAGGAGAAGCTCGTCGACTACTACAACACGATCGGCTACCGCGACGCACGCATCCTCGGCGATACTACCTACCGCCAGGAGAACGGCGACCTCGGCATCCGCATCGACCTGAGCGAGGGTACGCGCTACTTCTTCCGCGACATCGTCTTCAAGGGCAACGTGCTCTACACCGAGAAGCAACTCACCGACGTGCTCGGCATCGTGCGGGGCGATATCTACAACAAGACCCTCCTCGACGAGCGACTCTCCTTCTCGGAGAACGGGCGGGACGTGTCCAGTCTCTACCTCGACGAGGGCTACCTCTTCTTCCAGGTCGACCCCGTCGAAACGAGCGTCGAGAACGACTCGATCGACCTCGAGATCCGCATCTTCGAAGGCCCGCAGGCCACCGTCGACCAGGTCGTGATCCGCGGCAACGACCGCACCCACGAGAACGTGATCCGCCGTGAGTTACGCGTTCGGCCGGGCGACAAGTTCAGTCGCTCCGACCTGATCCGCTCCCAGCGCGAGATCGTCGGACTCGGTTTCTTCGATCCGCAGGCCCTCGGCATCAACACACCGGTCAATCCCGACCGCGGTACGGTCGACATCGAGTTCGACCTCGAGGAGAAGGCCAACGACCAACTCGAGCTGTCGATGGGTTGGGGCGGCGCCGGCTTCGGGCTCTTCGGCACCGTCGGCGTCTCCTTCAACAACTTCTCCGTCAAGGACGCTTTCGACGGCAAGCCCTGGCGCCCTTATCCCACGGGGGATGCCCAACGGGTGAGCCTCCGCCTCCAGAGTAGCGGACCGAGCTTCTTCTCGACCACGGCGAGTTTTACCGAGCCCTGGCTCGGTGGCAAAAAACCGACCTCGCTCTCGGTGGTCTTCAACTACAACCGCCTCGGCAACGCCGTGCGCGACAGAAACGACGACAGGTACGGCTCCTTCAATATTTACACGGCGAGCGTTGGCCTAGGCACGCGCCTACGCTGGCCCGACGACAACTTCACGTACCAGTTCGGGATCAAGCTGCAGCACTACGACCTCGACAACTTCTTCGACAACCGCGCCGGCGCCGCCATCTTCCGTACCGACGACGGTATAGCCGTGGGCGACGGTACGTACACCGATTTCGCGATCGAGCAGACGCTGACGCGCTCGAGTGTGGTCGAACCCATCTTCCCGACTTCGGGTGCGAACCTGGAGCTCAAGCTGAGCCTCACGCCGCCGTACAGTCAGCTCAACAACCGCGACTACGACAGCGAAGCCGTCTCGGAGCGCTACCGCTGGGTGGAGTACCACCGCTGGCGGCTGTCGGGGGAGTGGTACAAAACGCTCACCGGCAAGCTCGTCGTGAAGTCGAGCATCAAGATGGGCTTCCTCGGCCGCTACTCCGATAAGTTCGGCCGCAGCCCCTTCCAGCGCTTCCAGATCGGGGGCGACGGACTCAACAACTCACAAATTGCCCGCTACACGGGTACCGAGATTATCGCGAGCCGAGGCTACGAACAGGAAGATTTCGCCAACAACTTCATTTCTACCCCCGAGGGAGTCCGCACGCAAACCCCCACCGCCATCTTCAACAAGTTGGCCCTGGAACTTCGCTACCCCATCTCCCTTAACCCGAGCGCGACCTTCTTCGTACTCGGCTTCGTGGAGGGCTCCAACGCCTGGCAATCGGTCAGGGACTACAACCCCTTCGACCTCAAGCGCTCGGCGGGCGCGGGCATCCGGGTGTTCCTGCCGATGTTCGGTACGCTCGGCTTCGACTACGGTATTGGCTTCGACAAACTCAACGAAACCGGTCAGCAGTTCGGTCAACAGGAAGGTCTCAAGGGCCTGGGTAGCTTCGGGAAGCTCAACATCATCCTCGGCTTCGAGCCCGAGTAGGGGATAGAGCTAAAAATTGGGCACGCCCTTGAAGATCGTCACGTACAACGTCAACGGCATCCGCGCCGCCATCCGCAAGGGTTTTTACGACTGGCTCGACGAGGGCGATTTCGACGTCGTCTGCCTCCAGGAAGTCAAGGCACTCGACACCCAGGTCGACCTCGAACCGCTGCGCGCGCTCGGCTACGAATACGCTTGGCACGCCGCCGAGAAGCTCGGCTACAGCGGTGTGGCTACCCTCTGGAGGGGCGATCGGCTTACGCCAAAACAGCACGTGGTAGGCTGCGGCATCGCCGACTACGACTGCGAAGGGCGCATCATGCGGACCGATTTCGAAGACTTTACCCTACTCAACTGCTACTTCCCCTCGGGTTCGAGCGCGGAAGCGCGGCAAGCCATCAAAATGCGCTTCCTCGGCGATTTCGCGGGTTACCTCGCCGACTTGCGCGCCGGGCAACCCAACGTAATCGTCGTCGGCGATTACAACATCGCCCACACCGAGCGCGACATCCACAACCCGAAGGCCAACGCGAAGTCGAGCGGTTTCCTCCCCGAGGAGCGCGCCTGGGTCGACGACTACCTCGCCACCGGTATGGTCGACGCCTTCCGGGAGGTGCACCCGGAGGGAGTGCAGTACTCGTGGTGGAGCTTCCGGGGGGGCGCTCGGGCCAACGACAAGGGCTGGCGGATCGACTACCAGATGGTAACGGAACCGCTGCGTGGGTCGATCCGATCGGCGGAGCATCGGCGGGAGGATGTGCACTCGGATCACGCTGCACTAGTGGTCGAATATGAGTTTTAACGACTTGTACGCTTTTTTCATCGCGGAGGCGCGGAGGTCACGCGGGGAGCGCGGGGGCAGCACGCCATACCGGGCTCCGCGTCCGCCGCGTGATCTCCGCGTCTCCGCGAGAACCCTACGCACGACATGCCCCTAGTAGCTTCAGCGATCAGCCTCTTAGAGCAATTGATCAGCACCCCCAGCCCCAGCCGAGAAGAAGACAGCACCGCAGCCCTCATCGCCGACTGGCTGTCTACCCGCGGCTGCCGAGTAGAGCGCCAGGGCAACAACGTCTGGAGCCGGAGCCGACCACCTAGCGAGCGACCGGTAGTCCTGCTCAACTCCCACCACGACACCGTCCGGCCGGCCGCGGGCTGGGCGACCGATCCTTACGCCCCCACCTGGACCGGCGACAAACTCACTGGCCTCGGCAGCAACGACGCCGGCGGCCCGCTCGTCGCCATGCTCGCTGCCTTCGTGACCCTCAAGGACGAAGACCTCGGTTTCGACCTCCTCATCGCCGCCACGGCCGAGGAAGAGATCAGCGGTCAGAACGGCATCGCGAGTATCCTACCCGCACTCGGCTACGTCGACTGCGGCATCGTCGGCGAGCCCACGGGCTTAGAGGCCGCTATCTCCGAGAAAGGCCTCGTCGTGCTCGACGGCAAAACCCGCGGTCGCGCCGGTCACGCCGCCCGCCGCGGGGGCGAGAATGCCCTCTACCGCGCGCTCGACGACATCGCGCGGCTGCGTGGATACCGTTTTACGGAAGCCTCCGAAACCCTCGGCGAGGTACTCGTAACCGTGACGCAGATCGAGGCCGGCACGCAGCACAACGTGGTGCCCGACACCTGCTCCTTCGTGGTCGACGTACGCACCACCGACGCGTATTCGAACGCCGAAACCGTGGCGCTGCTGCAAAACGAGCTGCGCCACAGCACGCTTACGCCGCGCAGCTTGCGCTTACAACCTTCCGGCCTCGCGGCAACGCACCCGCTCCGTTTGGCCGTAGATGATTTGGGGCTCGAGACGTACGGCTCCCCCACCCTCTCCGACCAAGCGCTGCTTCCCTTCCCGACCCTCAAGTTCGGGCCCGGGGATTCCGCCAGAAGTCATACCGCCGGAGAGTACATTTTGCGTTCGGAAATTGCCGCGGGTGTATCGGGTTACGTAGGTTTATTGCGGTCGCTGCGGCGAAGCATGAACTCCGCACCCGCCGCCCGCGTCTAAAGAAATTCGGGTTAACCCCCACGAACAGCCCTCCCCTCACTCCACCAACCGAGCCCCGCATGCCCGCCCCCCAATCTTCGAAACCGCGCGTCGTCAAGGACTACGAAAAGCTCGACCCCGCCGTGCTCGAGCAGATCAAGCTGGAGTACCCGGAGGGCTTCGAGACCAACTTGGTGAAGTTTCAGAACGCACAGGGCGATACCGTGTCCGCACTCCCCTTCGAGACCGAGGACCGCTACTACCTCGTGCGCATGACCGTGAAGCAGGCGCAGCGCATCGTGGAGGAAGACGACGACTACGACGACGAGGGCAACCTGCGCCCGCGCGTGCAGCAGGAGTACGAGGCGAGGCACGGCGAGGAGGGCGACGAGCTCGACCTCGCGATCGGGGAAGACGACGACGACAGCGTGGACGAGCTCGGCGACTTCGGGGACGGCGACGGCGGCACCGTGAGCCTGGACGACATCGACATCGCCGACCCGAACAGCCTCAACAACTAGGCGAGCGCCAGTGGGCCGGCGCGCGTGATAGCTTGCGCGCATGAAGCTTTGGGACAAGGGGCAGCCGCTCGACGCGCAGATAGAGAGCTTTACCGTGGGGCGCGACCGCGAGCTCGACCTGGAACTCGCGCGCTACGACGTGCAAGGATCGATTGCGCACGCGCGCATGCTGGCCTCCGTGGGACTACTGACCGACTCCGAAGGGGACGCTCTGGTGACGGGTTTGAAGCACATCGGGACCGAGGTGGAGGCGGGCACGTTCACCATTCCCGAGGGTACCGAAGACGTACACTCGCGGGTGGAGGCACTCCTGACGGAGCGACTCGGGGAGGTCGGCAAGAAGCTGCACGCCGGTCGCTCGCGTAACGATCAGGTGCTCGTCGACCTGAGGCTATACTACCGCGCTCGACTCGACGCGCTCGCCGCCAACGTGGGCGCCCTGGTGGTGAATATGTTGGAGCGCAGCGAGGCAGAACGCGCGACGTACTGGCCGGGCTTTACCCACACCCAGGTGGCGATGGTGTCGAGCGCGGGCATGTGGCTCGGCGCCTACGCCGAAACCCTGGTCGACGACCTGCGCCTGCTGGCCGCCGCGCGGGACATCGCCAACCAAAACCCCCTCGGCACGGCGGCGGGCTTCGGCTCCTCCTTCCCGCTCGACCGCGCCGAGACCACGCGCCGACTCGGGTTCGCCGACCAAGCCTACAACAGCCTGGGGGCGCACCTGAGTCGCGGCAAAACCGAGCTCCAGTGCGCCTACGCCCTCGCCGGCCTCGCCCACACCCTCGCCCACCTCGCCAACGACGTGGTGTGGTACTGCAACCAAAACCTCGCGCTCGTCAAACTGCCCACGGCGGCCACGACCGGCTCGAGCATCATGCCGCACAAGCGCAACCCCGACGTGTTCGAGCTGCTGCGCGCGCGGGCCAATCGCCTCACCGCCCTGCCCGCCTCCATCCTCGCCCTCACGGGCAACCTGCTCGGGGGTTACCACCGCGATTACCAGCTGCTCAAGGAGACGCTCTTCCCCGGTTTCGCGGAAGCGAACACCCTGCTGAGCATGCTGGCGCGGCTGCTGCCCGACGTGACCTTCGTACCCGCCGACCTCACCGAGGAGCGCTACACCTACCTCTTCAGCGTCGAGGAGGTCAACCGACGCGTAAACGCCGGCGAGCCCTTCCGCGACGCCTACCGCGCGGTGGGCGCGAGCATCGACGACGGCACCTTCGAGCCCGACCGCGCGCTGGCCCACACCCACGACGGCTCCCTCGGCAACCTCCGCAACGACGCCATCGCCGCCAAGCTCGACGCGACCCTCGCGAGCTTCGCCGAGCCGTACCTCGACCTAACTTGACGGTTGCCCGCCAACGCCTTACCCCCCTATGAACGTCCTCGCAGCAGCCCTCCTCTTTCTCCTCCCGCTTACGCTAAAACACGATGCCGTGGCCCAAACGATGCAGAGCGACTGGCTAGCCAAATGGGCGAACGCACGCGCCTACACGCTCGCCGTAGCCGAGGCGATGCCGGCCGAAGATTACGGCTACCGCCCGACGGACAGCGCGCGCACCTTCGGCGGACAACTCGTGCACCTCGGCGGCAACATCGAGTGGGTGGCGACCAGCAAACTGCAGGACGGGGAGCGGCCGGCGCGATCGGAGGTGGACGAGCTCGACAAGGCGGCCGTGATCGCCTACCTGGAGCAGGTGTTCGGTACGGGGGCCGAAGCGCTGGGCAAGGTGACCTTCGCCCAGCTCGACGAGCGGGTGGACTGGTTTACCGGCGAGAGGATCTCGCGCCGGCGGGTCGGCCTGCTGCTCTTCGACCACGTAACGCACCACCGGGCGCAGGCGATTACGTACCTGCGGATCTACGGGGTCGAACCGCCGGATTACGTGGGGTGGTAAGGAGACCGGCACAGTGAGTGAGTATCGAAGAACGATTTGGCGGCTGCGGTAGCTATTTAGGAAACGAATTCATCGAGAAACTCAGCGGGTGAGAGCTTTCGAATCTTTGTCTGTTTAAAGGCTCGACGATCTCGTGTGATCAAAAATTCTGCGTCCCAGCTCCCGGCCATTACAAGTTGCAATGCGTCCTCTAAATCTGGTTCGGGATCAGCTATAGCGTCCCGAACGATTTGGTCGTTTAAAGTTACAAAAGTTACGGTCGGAATAATACCTTTTATTCGTTCGCGCGCGCCGAGTGGATCCTGATCACGCCCAAGCTTGTAGTACAGAAAGGCAACCGTTGAAGCTCCGACACCGATGTCTAAAGCTCCGGCCGCTCCCAGCTCCAGCAGAACACGAGCTGGCTCGTACCAGGGCTCCCGATGGAGAAAGTAGTCTAGAAGCACGTTAACATCCAGGTACGCACGCAACTTCATGAATCGTACTTCCTATCTAAGTGGTCCATATACTCCTGCCTATCCCGCTGCGCGTCTCCGGGATCGTGCGCGGCCCTACTCACGTAGCGATCTAGTTCCTCGCTTAGCGCAATCCCCCACGGCCCTCCGGGGTCACGGGCTTCGGCGGGGATATCGAGTCGCGCCGGATTGCCCTCCTCCCCGGAGAGCTGTTTGATGTATTCGGCGAGAAGTTGCGATAGGCTCGTGCCCCGCGATTGGGCGAGTTGCTTCCCCAGTTCGATCAGCCGCTCATCGAGGCGGAGGGTCAGTTTCGTAGATGGCATGGGAATGTTGTTGTACGTACAAGGTAAGCCCAATGTACGTACAAAGCCTACCCCGCCCACCCAAACTTATACTAACCCCCTCACGACATCCCACAGCGCATCGCCCTCCGGCACGGGGGCCCGCAGCTGGATTACCTCGCCGCTCACGGGGTGTTTTAGCGAAAGCTGGTAGGCGTGCAGGTGGATCGAGCGGTCGGCGTTGGCGCGGCGGGCGCCGTACTTCACGTCGCCGTGGATGGGGGCGCCGACCGCGGCGAGCTGCGCGCGGATCTGGTGGTGGCGACCGGTAGCTAGCTTCACGCGCAGGATCGGATAGCGGTCGGTTTCGCCGATTTGCTCCCAGGTGAGGAGGGCTTCCTTCGCCTCGGGGGTGGCCGCACCGACGACGGTGCTTTTGTTCGTTTTACCGTCGCGCACGAGGTGGTGCCGCAGCTCGCCGGGCGCTACGTCGGGCGGGGTATCCACGACGACGAGGTAGGTGCGACCGGCCTTGTGCTCGGCGAACTGGCGCTGGAGCTGACCGGCCTTCTTCTGGTGCCGCCCGAACACGACCAACCCGCTCGCCGGCTGGTCGATCCGGTGCACGAGGTAGAGGTCGCGTTTCGCGTAAGCGCTGGCCAGCGCCTGCAGGCTCGGTTGGCCGGGGCGGGCCGTCTGCACGGCGAGCGCGGGGGGCTTGTTGAAGGCGAGCAGCTGACTGCTTTTGTGGACGACCCAATCGCCGATGCGGCCGCGAGATTGGGCGGGGTTTGCTCGTTCGTCGCTCATCGGTCGAGTTTGATTTCTTCAGCTTCGATATCGATAATTTGCTCGCGGTGGCGCAGGTTTTCTTCTCGCTCGTTGAGCTCCCGCTCACGGCGTACGGCGGTGGCCCGACGGCCCTTGTAGTAGAAGTACACCAACGCAATGACGATGAGCCAGAAGACGAGCTTTAGCATTGGGGCGAAGGTAGGGTGCCCTGATCGGTTCGCGCGGAGACGCGGGGGTCACGTGGCGGACGCGGAGCCCGGTATAGCGTACTGCCCGCGTGACCTCCGTGCCTCCGCGAGAACCCCTAAAAATGCAGAGCGCAAGAACGATCCTTTTCGCCCCCCCGCACTTCCCCAACCCCCGAGCGGCGAGGTTCTTGCAAACGAAGGGCATGCGCACGCTCATCGCAATCTTCCTCATCAGCCTAAGCAGTCAGGCTTCCGCCAAAACACCGGGTGCCGGGCTCGCCCTCATTCCGAGCACGCAAATAGCCGCCGACTTCCCCTGGCCCTGGACGTGGAACCTGCCCTGGACCGCCGAGAAGCCCGGTCGGAGCTCGTGGCGGGGGCGCAAGGCCACGCGGCGGACGAAACGCTACACGCGGCGCTCCGCGTTCTTGACGCGGCTTTCGTTGAGCAACAAGAAGCGCAAGGCGGGTAGAGCGGCGCGCAGGGGGGTGGAGGGGAAGCCGAAGCGGCATAAGGTGCGGTAGGGGTCGGCGCCCTCCTACCTGGGCTGGCCGACGATCACGACCCGGCGAGAGTCGGTTCTCCCCTCCGCCTCATATACGACGGTGTACACCCCCGCCCCCACCTCTCCGGTCAGGTCGATCTCCAAACGCTCCCCCGAACGCAGCAGCGCCCCACGTTGGGTGTAAACAGACTGACCCACTGCGTTGACGACCGACACCCGCTCGAAGTATACGTCCGCCTCCGTGTCGTTGCGTACGTATAGGAGCCCGTCGCTCGGGTTGGGCGCGAGGCGTAACCCGGCCAGCGGGAAGGGCGGGGCGCACGAGAACGCCAGCGAATCGAGGTCGAAGAAGTGGGTGAGTTGCTCCGCCACGATGCACGGCCGCGCCCGGAGAAAGCCGAGTAGTTGGTCGTTGACGACCGTCTCCCAATGCCCCACGCTCGAGGGCTCCCCCCAGCGGGCGGCGTGGGCGCCCACCTCCGGCCGGTAGGCATCACGCACGCGTTCGAAGCGTCGACTGGTTTCCTCCGGGCTGAACGTCGTTACGAGCAGCTCCGTGTAACGGGCTACGAAGCGCTCGCGGAAGCCCGCGTGGGCGATGAGGTTGCGGAACAACGTCGTCGCGAATCGGTCGGGCGACCATTCCTCACTCGGCGGCACCATCATCCGCTCGAACATGTCCAGCTCCGGCGTTACGAAGCCCGCATCGAGGTCGTAGAAGATCCAGCGCCACTTCCCGCCCCTGCCGCGTTCGCGCCAGAAGGTCGAATTGTTGGCCGGCCAGTCGGTGTTCGCGAAGAACTGCTCGGCGATGGTGTAGGTGATGAAATTCTCGACGTCGATCTCGGCGGCGACCCGCTCGTAGTTAGCTTGAATGCCTAAATCGTTCCCCTCGGCGAAGGCAATAAGTTCGTGGTAGTCGGACTGTGGTGTCCAGCCCCAAAGCTCTACCGAGTCCTCCGGTACCCCGCTGCGGTAGGCGACGTAGCGCTCGTCGATCCGGTCGACGAGCGTGTGCAGCCCCCAGTACTCCCCGTTGAGGTAGACGACCACCGGACGTTGGTCCTGCGCTTCGAGGTCGAGCTCTGCGACGATCTCGTGGGCGACCGCGTCCGCGATGATCGACTGCTTCACCCAGGCGCCCATGCTCGTGCGCAGGACCAACCGCTCGTAGCGTTCGGTAGGGCGCCCCGGGAACACCGCGTGATCGAACGCGCCGTCTCCGTAGCGACCGCGCGCGTAGAGGCGCAGGGACTTCTGTGCGGCCTGCCGCGTCTTGCCGCCGTGGATCCTGATGCCCGCGTCCTGGGAGAAGGCCACCGTACCGTCGGCCTCGAAGAAGGTCACGTGCGTGGGCCGCTCCCACTCAGGTTCTCTCATGAACGCGTTGCCCGTCCACTCCGGATTGGCGGGGTCGAAGCGCTCGCCCGTGACGTAGATCCCCGTCTCGGGGTCGAATAAATGGGCGCGCTCGGTCACCAACGAGACGACGGGGACGGTGTAACGCCCCTGCAGAGCCCCGTCGACCGCGAAGGTCTTCGTGTACACCCGGCTGGTACGTTTACCGTCGCGCCAGGTAGCAAAACGAGCGACGGTGAGCTGGTGGGATGCTTGTCGCGGCGCCGCCCAGGCCTTGTAGCTCAGCTCTTTTTGCGGGGCGGTGGTGGGGATGCGGGCTAGCTCGGCCACTTCGCCGTCGCGCGGTGCGAGGGCGAGTGGCCGGAGGTACACGGGCGACGTGACCGTCGGTTCGCTGCCGTCGAGCGTGAAGCGAATGGTATCGGGGGCCTCGGCCGTCACCTCCAAGGCGAAAGGTGCGGAGTAGAAGCCTTCCGCGTGGGAGAAGCGCAGTGCGTTGCCGGCGTTTGCGCCACCCGGCGTAGGGGTCGTCGACCGCCGCCACCCCGCCGCGCCGGACACACGTACGTAAGCCTCGTCGGGGGCGAGCGGCGGGATGCTTACCTCGTCCGCGAGGGTGCCCCCCGGGCCGTACAGGCGGAGGATCTCCCCGTCGCCCGCGATGCGGAAGTCGGCGTGCGCCTCACCGTCGCGGCGGTTTTTGCCGGAGGCGAATACCACGAAAAAGGCTTGGGGCTCTAGTGCGACATCGGGGAGCGCCCAGCGCTCCGGGCCTGCGCCGTCGGCGAGGGTATATTCGAGTAGCCTAATCGGGGACGATCCGACATTGTGTAACTCAATCCAATCGGGTGTATCCCCGTCGGCATCCGTAAGGCTCGCGGCGTTACGCGAGACGACCTCGTTGAGCACGACCTGCGCGGTAGCGGGGAAGGAACCGATCAGGACGAGGACGAGACTCACCGACAAGAGTTGCCCGCGCCACCACCGTTCGCCCCCCTCAGTCCTAATCTCGCTCAGCCAGCTCAACGTCACGGGATGCGAACGGTTTCATCTCCGCTATGTTTGACGCGCGTCCGAAAAGCTATCCGGCTTAGCTCCCAACGAATCAATCGCCTCCGCGATCACGGCCGCCCCCCGCTCCCAGGTAAAGGTGGCGGCGCGTGCGAGTCCCGCTTCCGCAAAACGCCGCCGGAGTGGCTCGCTGCCGGCCAGTCGCCCGAGCGCGAGCGCGATTTCGAGTTCGCTGGTCGGATCGACGAGGAGTCCGGCGGCGCCGACGACCTCCGGCATGGAGCTCACGTTGCTGGCGACCACCGGCACGCCGCAGGCCATCGCCTCGAGCAGGGGGACGCCGAAGCCCTCGAACAGCGATACGAGGGCGAGTGCCTCGGCGGCGCCGATGAGGTCGCCGAGCTCGGCTTCGGGGAGGAAGCCGGTGAACCGGATGCGAGCGCGGTTGGGACTTGCGGCGTAGGCCGCCTCGACGGGCTCGGTTTGCCAGGCTTGGGAGCCGGCGATCACGAGGCGGTGCGGCGCCCCACTGGCCGCTACGAAGCGGTCGAAGGCGCCGATGAGTCGACCGACATTTTTGCGGGGGTGGATGGCGCCGACGTACAGGAAGTACGGTTGGCCACCGGTGGTTGCGTTGCGGACGGACGCGATGCGTTTGAGCGAAAGCGGACCGAAGCGGGGGCGCAGGCCGTTGTAGGCGACGCGGATGTCGGCGGCGGAAACGTGGAAGGCTTCGCTGAGGTCGAGGCGTGTGGCCTTGGAGACGGCTACGAGTGAGTCTGCGCGACGGACGTAGCGGGGCATCATGCGCTGGTAGTAGCGCAGCATGAGGGGCGAGACGCCGTCGGGCACGTGCCGGTAGGCGAGGTCGTGCACGACGAGGACGGTGGGCACGCGGGTGCGGAGGGAGCAGAAGTTGTCCATCGAGAGAAAGCCATCGGCACCCCACTTGCGCAGGGCGCGGGGCACGGCGCCTTCGAACCAGGCGAGAAACAGGACGGGGTGGCGGGCGGAGGGGTAGAGCGTGACGCGCTCCACGGGGCGCGGGAGCGAGGGCAGCGGCCCGGCACGATCGGTGAGCAGGAGGAACTCGTGGTCGGTCGTACGCAGGAGCGCACGCAGGATTTCGAGGGTGTAGCGGCCGATACCTTCGAGGTGTTGCTCCACGAGGAAACGGGCGTTGAGGGCGATGCGCACGCAGGGAAGGTAGCTTCGTCGGATGCCAAGGCTCTCGCTCATTATTTGTCGGCACAACGAAGCCCAGTACCAGGCCTGCGTAGCCAACCTCGACGCGACGCTCATGAGTGAGTGCGAGCGCATCGTGATCGACAACCGCGAGAATTTCTACAACATCTTCTCCGCCTACAACGAGGGCATCCGTCGGAGCACGGGGGACATCCTCTGCTTCATGCACGAAGACCTGCTCTTCCCGGATGCCGGTTGGGATGCGCGGGCGCTAGCGCACCTCGCCACGGACCCGGGGTTCGGGATGATCGGCGTGGCCGGGGCTCGTTCGATGACGGTACTGCCGCGCTCGTGGACGCACACCTACTATCCGCACGATTTCGCGAAAGCGATAATGCGGCCTAAGGCACAGGGTGGAGGCGGGAAGCTTCGGATTTTAGAGGGCTTCGAAGACAAAACGGATCAAGTGCTCCTCGTGGAGGGGATCTGGTTTTGTGTGCGTCGAAGTGTGGTCGAACAGCATCAACTACGCTTCGACGAGGAAACGTACGGCGGCTTCCACCGCTACGACTACGATTTCTCCATGCAAGTGGCTGAGCACGCCCGCATCCGCTTGGTGCAAGACATTTTTCCGCTGCACGACTCGCCCGGCAAGCGGAGCAAGGGCTGGCTCGAGGCCTGCATACAGTTTCAGCGCAAGTGGAACGACAAGTTGCCGGCCTCCGTTACGGCGGGCGAGCCCGGACTGCGCGTGCTGCCCTTCAGTCGGGCCGACGCCCTCGCCGTCGTTCGCTTCGCAGTCAACATGCGGCGCCTGGACTGCCCGCGCGATGAGATTTCGGGGGTTCTGGATCTCGTGCTGCGAGAGCGGTCCCAACTGCCGTACGAGTTGCGCTTGGCCCGGACTTGGTTGCGGGCTAAGGGGATGTCCGCGCTTAGCTTCGGCGGTAAAGTGTAGTGGCTCCCTATGCGCATAAGGTCTTGGTTCTTACTCGGCGCGGCCGCCCTCACGGTAGCGCACATACCGTACCTCATTGCCCCGCCGGAGGGACCGATGTTGTTTTGGCGCGAGGCGCTCACCGCGATGGTGTCGCACAACCTCGCCGCTGGCGACGGAACGCTTCTGCGGCAAACGGTGGATCATTTTAACCCGGTGAACCGGGTGTTCGCGGGGGAATTTCCCGCCTACAACGTCTTGCTCGCCCTCGCGGAAAAAGGGTTTGGTCCGGCCCACAACTACGGGCGGTACGTGAGTTTTGCAAGTTACCTGGTCGGACTCACCGCCTTCTTCGCCTACCTCCGTAGCGCCGGCCGGCCGCAGCGCGAAGTGGTGTTGGCTACGCTCGTGCTGGCGTTCTCGTCGTGGTACACGCACTCCACCCGGATCATGCCCGACATGTTCGCGACCTGTACGATGATGGTTGGGGTGTGGGCGGGTGGGCGCTACCTGCTCGGGCGGGGGGAGTTGAACTTGGTGCCGTTCGTGCTGGCGGTCATGATTGCAAGTCTGTCGAAGCTACCGATGTTGATGGTGTTGGGGCTGTTGTTTCCGGTGTGGTTAGGGGCGCCGCGGCGGAGTCAACTGGTGCTCATGGCGGCCGGGGCCGGGGCGGTGTTGCCGGCGTTGGGTTGGTACTTCTACTGGATCCCCCAACTGAAGGAGGCGGGAGCGCACGTATTGATGTTTCCGACGGAGCTTACCGAGGGCTTTCGGCAGGTGTTCATTGAGTATTGGAAGGATACGAAAGCTCAGTTTAGTATACACGCGTTTAGCGGCTGCACACTTGCTGTGGCTGCGGCGATTAGATTAATTCTCATATGTTGGCGTAAGAACAGATTTTGGGCTTGGAGCTTGTTGGCTTCGATACCCTTCCTTGTAGTCCTTATTGGCCAAGCGGGTATTACTTTCGCTACGCACTACTATTACATGATACATGTGGTGCCCCTACTTTCAAGTATAGCGGCGTTGCCCCTCGCAGCTATACCACCCCCCTTTCGGCTATTTTTGTTTTTGCTAGCGCATTCGAATCAGCTAAGTATTTAGCTACAGATAATATTTACACCCCAACTAGCTATTTCGATGTGGCTTCGACTATCGATCGTTTAGATCCTACGCACGCACGGTCCAATCGCTTCGAGTATCGGTTTTGATCCGCGCTTGAGCTACCTACAATGGCCGACGTATGTGGGCCTGTAGACTTCCCCTAAGCCGCTACCGAGAAATAGTAGAATCGTTGGTGTTCGGTTTCGTGTTCGTGCGGGGTCTGGTGGTTGAGGCTTTGATGGGGGCGCATCAGGTTGCAGGTTGTAAGTCTGCGACCAGGCTCGGATCTCGTCGTTGAGCTCGTCTAAGGTCGTAAACCAGCTCAACGCGAGGCATTCGGCGCGTAAGGTCTTGTTTAAGCGCTCGATCAGACCGTTCTGCGTCGGCTTGCCGGGTTGGATGAAGCGGAGCTCGACCTCGTTTGCCTTCGCCCGGCTGCGTAGTCGGTCGCTGACGAACTCCGGACCGTTGTCGCAGCGGACGTAGGCCGGGCGACCTCGCACCTCGACGACGCGGTCGAGGACCTCGGTCAGGGTTCGCGTCGAGATGCTCGCGTCGGCCTCGGTCCACAGCGCCCGCCGCGAGCCCTCGTCCATGACGTTGATCACGCGGACCGCCCGCTGGCTCGGGCCGACGACCCAGTCGCTGACGAAGTCCATCGCCCACCCCTCGTTGACCCCCCCCAGGGAGCCAACAGCTCGCGGTACGCGCGGTGGATCCGTTTGCGCTTCGGGGGGCGACGCAGGTGCAGGCCCTCGCGCTTCCAGATCCGATACATCCGCTTGTGGTTGAAGCCGTGCTCGGGTGCACGGCGCAGGAAGCGGAAGACCTTCCAGAACCCCCAGTACGGGTACGCCTCGCACGTCCGGTGCAGCAGCGCGGCGAGTTCGTCGTCCGCGGCCTCGGGGCGTTGCGCGCGTAGTAGGTTTGGCGGCGCAGGCCCAAGACGCGGCGGCAGCGGCGAACACCGCGACCGCTATTCGGCTGATTGATCTGATCGATCATGGCTTCTTGGCGTTTTGGGCCTGCCACTTCTTTAGCATCGAGTAGCCCTCCCGTAGGATCTCGTGGTCCATGCTCAGCTCGGCGTACATCCGCTTGAGGCGCTGGTTCTCCTGATCGAGCTTAGTGAGCCGCTGGGTCTCGGCGACCTGCCCGTCCTCGTGGGCCTTCTTCCACTTGTAGAAGGTCAGGGCGCTGATCTGGTGCTCGCGGCACAGCTCGGCGACGCTGGTGCCGCCGTCGTGCTGGGCGAGGATCGCCCGTTGTTGGGTGTTCGTGAATTTGCTCTTTCGCATCGCGCTGAGATAAAAGGTGAAGTGAAGTTAGGAATCACTCTACTTATCCCTGGTGGCGGCAATGGGGAAGTCTACAGGCCCTCCAACCGCGCAACTTGATTGAAGTGGTCTTATAAATAACATTTACAACGAAGGAGGTCAACTGCTGCTGGTCCCTAGGGAACAGCCGCCGGCGGATACTTCGCTGTACAAGTTGCTGGAGAGGATGATCTTTTCTAGTATTACCAGTTGTCGATGGCGAAGCAAAATAAATCTTAAATTAACGAATTAATGTTACATCGCACGCAAAATTCTGAACTTGATCATTTGAGATGTATTGTATACTTAGGACGTAAACTCCTCCATCTAGATCATTCAGCCTAGTAGCGTCCATAGTATCTAGATAAGAACCATCAGCCTCAAGCACTAAGTTACCCCACCTATCGTACAGCAAGATTGAACGGACTGAAGTTGGCACATCACAAGAAAAGAAGATTTGTATGTCGTCGTTAACACCATCGAAGTTTGGGGATAAAGCATTAGGAACAATAGGAATACACTTACAATCAATCTCCTCAACATCGTAGGTAAAAGAAGTATTAAAGCAACCAACGCTTGGAGTAAAAGTGTACTGACCTTCGTTGCGAATAGCTAATACGTTACTGTCAGTTCCATCGGACCAGCTTCCACTAAGATTAAAAGGTGAAAAGATAGAAAATTCATCACCTCGACAGAATACCGTATCATAGTTCTGCCGAACATCACCACCTAGATACAAGAAACTGATCGTGTCAATACAGACTCGATCATTTGTGGTAATTACTTCGACCTCTAAACTACGAATTGGCCCTCGATCAGGAAAATTGCGGCGGATTGACAGAGAAGAATCTCGTTCTAAAGCAACTTCCGATGGCAAACGATCTGGATCGCATACAATAATAGGATCTAAATCACTAGACACCTTTCTAATATTTATATCATCAATAAAATAAGATGCAACCTTAGGAGATACATTAGGTTGAGCGTATCCGCTTAGCCAACCCCGTCCCGAAGTTCTGGACTAAAATTACTAGGCAGCAGCTCGGCCACGCGATTGACTGGGTGTGGTAGGATGCGAGCGAGCGTGTCGTTGAGCCAGGCCCGCGGGTTGACACCAGCCGCCTTGCAGCTCAATAGCAGACTGTACAGCACGGCAATGTTCTCGGCCGCCCCGTGATTGCCGGCGAACAGGTAATTCTTCCTGCCGAGGGCCAGCGGGCGGACTTGATTCTCGATGCCATTGTTGTCGAGTTCGACGCGCCCATCTTCGAGCACCACGCTCAGCGACGGCCACTGGTGGCGGGCGTAGCCGATGGCCTTGCCCAGGGGCGTCTTCGGGATGGGGGCGTGCTGGTCCTTCGCTAGCCAAGCAGTCAACTCGGCGAACACCGGCGTGAGTTGGGCTTTGCGTTCTGCTAGTCGCTGATCAGGCGGCAGACCTCGCCACCGAGCTTCGAGGGCGTAGATGCGCTGGATGATACCCAAGGCCTGTTTCGCGCTTGGATCGGAGCCGGTGGCCTCGAAGAGCTTGCGCCGGATGTGGGCTAGGCATCCAATCTGACGTATGTCGGCTCCCTTAGCCCGCAGTCCTGCGAGGGCCGTTTTGTAGGGGCCCCACCCGTCGGTCTGCAGCACGCCGCTGAAGTCCGCGAGCACCGAGGCCGGCAGCTTCGACCCGCGGCTCTTGTCGTAGCGGAAGGCTACGGCCTCGGTCGTCGGATCGCGCACGAGCCACATCCAGCCCTGGTGACTCGCTCGGGGCTTGTCGGCCGAGAGAACGCGGATGCCGGACTCGTCCATCTGCACGTAGTCCGTGGCCATGATCCGGTCCACGAGCGCGTTGTACAGCGGCTTGAGGGTCGCGGCGACGCGCTCGACCCACTTGCCCATCGTGGCGGGACTCAGAGCCCAGTCGTAGTCGCGCTTGAGCGCCTCGGCCTGCCGGTAGAGCGGCTGGTGGTCGAGAAACTTCTTCAAGATCACGTCCGCGGCGAGCGTTTCGTCCGCTATCGAGCGGGCCAGCACGCGGTCGCGGGCGTGAGCACAACTCACCTCGCCGGTGGCCAGGCATCTGTAAGTGGGTCGCTTTTGGAGGATACGCACGTACTGCGCGGGCCGGTACTCAACGCGCTCTGAAGTTTCGTAGCCTATGAGCACGTGCCCTTCGCGTTCGAGCTTAGCCTCATCGTACTCGCCGCGCTCGGCGTCGGTCTGTCCAGGGGCGACGACTTCTACCTCGAGCGGGAAGTGTGCCGGTAGGGGGTTGCGGCCGGGGTGCCTTGTAACGACGGCCTCGGGCTCGGTGGACTTAGCCGGCTCTTCGATGTCGATCTGCTCGTCAACCTCGCTGAACAGATTGAGCTGCTCGTCGCCAGCTGGGATGAACCGCTCCGAGCGACGGGCGTGAAGCTGGCGCAAGAGCGCCTCATTAGCCTGTTCGAGCGCTTGGATTTGTGCCTCGAGCTGGGCGATTCGCTTGTCCTTGGCCAGGAGAAGTGTGTCAGTTGCCACGGCCCTCAAAGTACGAAACGCCCCTCGGTCGTCCAAGCTGAAACGCTAGCAATTACTGGTGCTTAGGCCGCTTTTCGGTAGCGCTTTCTCCGCTCGATGGAGGCTAGCTTGACGCCCCCGAGGATCAGGCGCAGTGTCTCGGGCGACACCGCGGCGTACGGAGCCTTTGACGACGGCTGCGGTACTTCGAGGGTGCCCTCAGCGAGGACTTTGTAGTAGACGGCGAACCCGTCGCCCTCGAAACAGAGGAGTTTGATGCGGTCGCGGCGGCGGTTGCAAAAGCAGTAGATCGCCCCATCGGCCGGATCACGACCGAAGGCCGAGCGAACCACGCCACTCAGCCCGGCGTAGCCCTTGCGCATGTCGCATACCCCGGTGTAGAAGTAGAGCCGCACCCCGGGGGCGAGGGCTAGCACCGCACGGGGGATGACAGCGTCGGCGTGGGGATGCGCACGCGAGTACCATCGGGGTAGGTAATCTCGATGGCGGGCGCCTCGCCGGGAGCGCGGCATTGAGGCTGAACGATAACTTCGGTAAAGGCCGGCGCGCTGGCGGCCTGCTGTTCGCCGCGTAGTTCTTTGCCGCGCCAGTAGCTGAAGGTCGCCAGACTGATGTCCTCGCGCTCGCAAAAAGCACGTTGGGAGAGCCCAGATTGACGCCAGGCATCGGGGAGGTGGGATAGGTTTGCCATGCCCGCAAACCTCCGGGCCGATGGGACGAATCGACAATACGGGCTTGGCTAAGTGCTTACGGTTGAGCTTCAACTTGAGAGACACTTTGCGTGTCTAGGACTCCACCTACGAAAAGATACTTCTCACCTCCAGAGGATTCAAAACAAGCAGTAAACTCAACCCACTGAGAAGAAGGGAGAATCACTTCATCGGAAAACTGAATTGCCCGAAACTGGCCGAACTTAGAAAGATTGTCTCCATACTGCAGAGAGGTAGAGTCACTGCTTACAAAAAAACCAATACCGTCGGTAAAAATATGAGGTTCGTCTATAGGCTCGTACCGTGGATATATTAGGCAACTAATACGATAAAGACTCCCTGAATCGAGTGACACCTTGAGTTGGCCCCTTAAAATCTCGTAGTCAAAAAAAAGCTGATCAGTGTATGCATCAACCCGGACGTAGTTATTGCCGTCAGGCACCTGAACTACTTCGGAGTTTGGCGGTCCTATGTTGGGTGGGCTAAATACTGGATCTGTAGAGCATGTGGAGTACAATCCTGGTGCTGTACCTTCGACACCTGATGCCCACCCAAGAGCAAGCGTAATCTGACCAGGACCACTCGGGCAGCTACTTATCTCTTCGAATGATCCGTTGTACAGCAAGTTCTGGCATGAGCATAGAGTCCCAAAGATCAACAGTAAGGAGGTTAAAGTTAGCCTGTAAAGCATCTCATAAAAACGTACCAACATTCAATGTAGTACATACAGTAAGTTGGAAAATAATTTAAGTAACGATTAAACTCCTTGCACAATGACCAAGAACATTCCGAATCGGCATGAGTACTATTGGCAAAGCTAATTCCTGTTAATATACAGTGCGTATATAATCATTATGCATTCTCAACATGCAAGATATAGTGACAATTTAATTTAGGTTAAGCACTATAAAATATTATCATAAAAGAAGATCCATCGGTAGAAACAATAAAATATAGCCCAGGAGTAAGGTTAAGATCAGTAAGCGTAAATAACCCTTCAAAATCAGAATATACGTCTCCAATAAAATCACCGCGCGATGTAAATAATCGAATTTGTATTGGTCCGCAGATACTCCTCACAGTTACATCACTATTAGAATAAGTTACGGTCACGCAAGATACTTCTTGCGTGTCTTGCTTTCGTATCGCTTCGCACAAGTCTTTGACCTTTGATTTTCTGTAGGAGTATAAAACATTCATCATCAACGAGTACTGATCTACAGTGAAGTATGATGAGCACGAATGTGTATAATTCATAAAATTACCATCCATATCTTCGCTCCCACATGAAGTGGACTGAATTATTGGACATGAACTAGATGGCTCTTGTTGGATTGGAGTATCTGCTATACCATCGTCTCCACACAGAGCGTCCCAGGGGTGAACTAATCCTAGATAGTGTCCAAGCTCGTGAATCAACACGCCAACAGCAACCTCTATATCTGCACCATTTGCAAATAAATTTATATTTAAAATTAGCCCTTCACAGACAGTGGAATCCGATGGATATGATCCAAACCCTTGGAAAGTCGAGGGCATCTCTATTAAGTAAATATTTATGGCAGAGGAGTCTGACGTGGATACTGAGAAGAATTCGCAAGGGTCCTGTAGGGCTAATTGAGTGATCTCATCAGGAAAGCTCCTATACAATCGTGGCACACCATCGCTACCTACATCATTATGACATAACTTCAAAACAGATGAGTCTACTCGATTATCAAATAAATTATTAACGTCATTATATGGGCTAGAATTATGCAATAGCCTACTGTTAGCTCTATCTACTAACTCAATCAGCATAGAACTCTTGAGAGATTCTTGCTGATAGTAATCCCCAATTATGTTAAATTTGATGTTTACTAAAGCCTCAGGATATACTCTTGGGTCCAAACTATTTACTGAATTCGACAGTATTCGATTTACATCGTAAGCATTTCCTGTATTTAGACACTGCGAGTGAGAGGTCAGAGGAAGCAACCATACTAGGAAAACAGCAAGATTAATCAGCCTCATTGCTTGTAAACGTAAAAGCAGGAATAGCTATTACATAGCTATTCCTGCCTTATTTGTTGTAAAGTAGTTTACTCCTGTTTTACAATGAATTCTTTTACTAAATCAATCCCCTTCGAATTTCTTGATTTTATCCTCATAAAATGAGTGCCACTTGCGAGAGATGTTATATCCAAGTTATCACCAGTAAATTCACTCTTTAACACAAGTTTTCCGATTAAGTTGTAAACCTGTATATCGATCGGAAACTCATTAGGTTCGAATGATCCAGCAATAGAAATTACATCTGAAGATGGGTTCGGGAAAATTAATACTTCGGACTCTAAATTCTCATCAGCAAAGCTACAAGAACCGCCAGCTTGACATATTGAAAATATACGATCCATCTTATCTATCCAGTTACCACAAGTTGAGTTTGAGATTATAAATTGTACTCGATATTGAGTGAAAGGCTCAAACTTCCAATTTCTTGTCCCACCAGCGTTCCAGATGGTAGATAAGTTTATGGTTCCAGCTCTACCTTTTCTCCAATCCTGTCTTGCATACCTTTTAGCCCCTCCTATCTCAAAAATAGCCACAAAATAATCTGTATAGCTTTTACTAGCAGAAGCGTTAATCTGTACGGTGGCTCCAGAAGGATAGAAGTTATTATTCGGTATTGTCGTATTGTCAATAAAACTCATAACGTTATCCGCTGCCGCTACAGCACCGATTGGAATAACATTACTGTATAAAGCCGGATTGTCTGCGCTAATAGTATTAGAGACCCAATTGCCAAAATTTTGGCTAGTTTGCAGGCTTCTAACTTCAATAAGAGCCCTCGGATCATTTCCGCATACTGATCTATAAAGGGTTTGCCTAGCTACCATTACCCTATATTCCCCCTTAGATAGATTCGACCAAGATGTCCCTACTTGAGATTGCCCCACATTAACATACTGACTCCCGTTTCTAACTTGTAACTGGTAGGCTGGAAGCGTTCGGGTAGGATTGCCTGACAGCACATAACACGATCCATCGTTATCAGTTCGCACGCCCCCACTGATCCCATTGGGATAGTAGCCTTGAATCGGGGAACCCGGATAAGAGTTAGAATCTATAGACAGGGAGTTGCAGCTGGTTCCTTTGATTGTTTGAGCGCTAACGAATTGGTTGCAACCGAGTGCAAAGAGTAGAGCAAGATATTACGAGAACTCTTGCGTATACAAAAATTATCATACCTCTTAGTTGTTTGGGTTACTAAGCGCCACCAGATTGGTTTCGCATATCAAATATACGTGCTGGATTCTATTTTCTCGAAAAAACTTCTCGTTGGGCAAAAATACCCAGTTCGTGTTATCACGTTTCGAGTGATACTAAGGAAAGTCAAGCTAATCAATCGATTAGCTTGACCTTGCCCCTTTTTGATCGTGACAGTCTAAAGGTCGATCGCAAACAGAACCCTGGCGCGGCGTTCCCCCCAGTATCCGACCCCCTGGGCTATGAACACAAATACGCACGGCGTTCCTTAGCGCAATGTCGGCGCTCGGAACCCACTTCCGCACACGTACTTGGAGCAGGGCCTTCACTCTCGTCACCGCCGCATCTCTCTGCCCCGGCTCCTTTATGGTGGCCAACGGCCTCAGGTCCCTTAGCCTCTACGAGCGAACCGACTTCACTAAGTATTACGGCGTCCTCAACCGAGCCCCGTGGTCGGGCGTGGCGTGCGTGTCTACGCCATCGACGAAACCACCGAGCGGCGGTGGGGGCGGTGCATCCGTACCCGCGGGATCTACCGCGACGCGGTCCGCTTCTCCGGCGCGCGCTTCGCCAAGGCCTCGGGCTTGCGGTGGATGTGCCTGACGCTCGTAACCGCGACGCGGTGGACGCCGGCGCTGTGGGCCCTGCCCGTGCTCACGGCGCTGTGTCCGTCGGCCCGTTACTACGCGGGTAGCCGGCGTCCGGCTAAGAAGCTCACCGACGTCGCCCACCAGCTCATCGGGTGGCTCGGCCGAAGCGTCGTCGACGCGGGCCGGGGCCTCGGGCAGGTGTGCGTCCTGACGGCGGACCGCTCCTACTGCACCTACGCCCTAATGGCCGCCGCGCGCAAGGTCGGAGTGACTCTCGTCACCGACACGCGCCTCGACGCGTGGCTCTTCGCCGAGCCCGCCCCGAGGCGCCCGGGACGGTCCAGATGCCCCGCCGAACGGGGGGCGCAGCTCCCGGCGATGGGGTCGCTGGTCACCACGCCCGAGGTCGAGTGGCGTGGATTTACTGCTGCGGCGTGGCGCGGGGTCGGCGGGGAGCACACCCTCGACTACGCCACCAGGCGGGCGATCTGGCATAAGCCCGGCGAGCCGGCCGCATACATCAAGTGGGTCTCGGTCAGAACCCCCTCAAGGGCCCCGGTGAGGAGCGTTACCTCAAGTTGCTCGTCGCGAGCGGCCCCGCCGTCGACCCCGAGGCGGTCATCCGGTACTATGCGCGGCGGTGGTCGTGCGAGGTAACCTTCGCCGGGGTCCGCCCCAGGGCGGCGGCTTGGTACCGCAAACTGCACGTGACGTTCTCGGGTGTCCTGACGGCGGTCCGGGAGCACCTGCGGTCGATATGGATAACCTGCACCTCCCGCTCTGGGCCCGAGGTTACGGATTCCTGGGCGCGGGTAGTAGGCATGATGGCCGCGGTCGTCAGGCATTTTGCCCACGCGCTCGTGCGATGCGCGGCGTAGAAGTGACAAAGTCGAGCTCACCCCAACTATTGCGCAAATTACTATTAGCAGGAAAACCCTCTATGACAAGGTCGATGACGGTAAGCGCAGCTTCCGTATTGCTACCTTCCTGCGCGAAGTAGGCCACGCCATCTTATTTGAATTGACGCCAGAAAGGATCAGCTTCACCAAGTAGGCCGACCTTTGGCAACAGTGGCGCGGACTACCCTGAGTGAGCTTGCGAAACTCGAGTTGTGGCTAGACATACAGGGAGACCTTGCAAACGCTCCGTATAAACTTCGCGGTCGCGAGGTCAGGCGCTAATCGGTAGGCGGCGAACCACCGTTTTGCGGGAGCGTGATTCGTAAACGGCGGACCAGTGTACGTGCGGATTTTGATCTCACGCAGAGACCACTAGCTCATAGGCTCTATCCGACTCCGCTTCGCCGCTGCATGCTGTAATAGTCAAGACCGCCGCCAGCAGCCCCCTAAACTGGCTCGGATAGACTAAACCCCTTCCGGAAAAACGATCACCGCCTCACTCGACTCCCGAAAGGCCCTCGTCTCCTCGAAGTAGGTTTGGGCGGCGGTGAGGCTTTGCGAGGGTATGGCGGCGGAGTATCGCCATATTCGGTACATCATGCGGATGTAGCCGGCGGCGTCTCGCCGTCGAGTCAGGCCACGTAGGCCGAGCAAGTAGTCCTCCCGATAGACAGTCGGTACGATAAGCTTCGGTAAACCGACCCGCGACAGCACGGCGTTTGTTGCGAGCCGTGCGATACGGCCGTTCCCATCGTCGAAAGGATGCACTTCGCTGATGACGAACATGAGGAAGATGGCCTTGTGTAAAGGCTCGTCGAACCCACTGATGTATTTGAGGCCCTGCTCGAGCGTACCGAGGACATAACTAGGTTGCACAAACTCCGTGTCCCCCGCTCGATTGGCTGTAGTCTTGAAAATGCCCGGACGCTTCGCCAATCTGTGTTTCATGAAGGCTGCATGCCGTGCGCGTAACCACTTCAAGGTCTCCGCCGGAGCAGCAAGGTCAATTTCCATGAGGCCTTTATCGCTACAAAGCTCATAGAGCGAACGCACGTCGTGGCTGTCCTCGGTTTGGAGCGGGATGTCTTCCCCGTCGTAGACGATCCGACGGGCTTCCTCGACGGCAAACTCCGTGCCCTCAATGAAATTCGAAAAGTAGGCTTCGTAGAAGCTGATGACCCGGTACGGGTCCTCCCTGAGGTCGCTACCGATGCCCTCCGTGGGCAAGCTCGAGCGCCGGAGCTCTGTGGCGAGCAGCGCGAACAGCTCTACGCGTACTGCATCGTACGGCCGGCCGAGGCTGTGCCGTAGTCCGGCTTCGGTAGTGAGTGAGCTCGAAGGTCGCGTCGTCATCAAAGCGCTGATCAGGTTATCCAATCGTGCGAAGGCCGCTGACAAGTTGAGTATTTTAGCTACCGCCCGTGCGCGGTCTCGTAGGGTGTTGAGCCCGGGTCGACCGGCGGTGTCCAACGTTTGAATTAGACGAATCTCTAGGGTTGCCGGATCGACGGTACGCGACAAGCCCTTTAGCGCCTTGACTCCGCTGAGGTTCTCGAGGAGTGCACGCGCTAACGACGGGGCGCGGAGGCTACCGTACAACGGATTGTCGTCTGAAAGTGTCGGCAGAGCCGCCGTAAAGTAGAGGGAGACACCGGGCCACCGTACGGGCCTGCGACTTCGGCCATGCAGGAAGACATTACCTCCAGTATCGGGCGCAAAGGTGAGGCCAGTTTTGAAGGCCAGCTGACTGTCTGGAAAGAGTTGGGCGATTAGGCGAAAGAGGTTCCGCCGAACGAGGGCTTCATCCGATTCCGTGAAATTTGACGTATAAACGCGCGGCAGTAGCTTGCGAAGTCTACCCTCGCGCACGAGGACCCCAACCTGGCGAGAGATCACCGGATCGCTGGAGGCAAATACGATCTCTGGGAGGGACTGCAAAAAATCTGCGGGTAATGGGGAAAGCGTAGCACAAACTGCAAATTTTTCGACAGTAACCTGTAGTTTGGTACAAAAAATTAACGCCTAACTCTTTGCCGCCGTCGGCGCAGACATCGAGGGTGCGTGTGAGACGGACAATTTGGGTAGAATCCTACCAGACTGAAGTATGGTCCTCATCCAACGACATGGGAAAGGAAGCAGATCGGCGGTTATTGAGCACACCAAACTATGCTTGAGGTAGTTAGCAACCCTCCCCATCGTCCTAAATGCAACAGTTTTGCAACTGTGCGAGAAAACTAGCCTTACGTGCAACTTGCTTGCACTAACTTCAAGGTATGGGGATCATTAGAGAGACGAAACCGGTCAGGACACTACTCAGGATCTTCGAGCGAGCCGATAGCGCCATTTCCGTAGTTGAATTGATAGAACGACTCCAGGACGAGATGCACAAAACCACCGTCTACCGCATCCTGGACCGGATGGAGGACGGGGGTATGCTCCACTCCTTCATGGGGAAGGACGGCCTGAAGTGGTACGCTAGCTGCAAGGGGTGCTCATCCGCGCGCCACCTGGATGCGCACCCCCATTTTCAGTGTCGAAAGTGCGGCAAGACGGAATGCTTGAGTTTCGACATTACCATACCGAGTTTACCCGACCACCAGGTCGATAGTGCCGAGTTTCTATTGTTCGGCCAGTGCGAGGACTGCCTTTCCTAGGCTGTAACGACCGCTCGTGGCCACGGGCGGCAGCGGGCTGCCCCGCCACCGCCGTGACCAGCGGAATGAAGATTACGTAGAAGGTGCGTGCACCGGACGACCTCCTGTAAGGACGTGCCCTACAGGAGATCCGTCCGGCGTCCGACAGGCCAAAACTGGCCCCCGAGTACAGTCAAGCAAACACAGCCCAGCTGCGAACGGAGGCAAGTCGATTAAACCTTCGTGAAGCCATTTTTGGCGATGCTCTCCACGGGCTCGTCGAGGCGAATGGTGTGCACGTGCTTCAGGTCGCTGATCGAGAGCACTTTGATGTCGACTCGGTTAGGCGACAGAATGTACAGGTGCTTATCGCTCGCCACCAGGACGGGGTCGTCCTCGTCCATATCGTCCAGATCGTCAACGGGGGTGGTCGGCTCGCCGGTAGCGAGGTCGGGGATGTTGACCATCTCCACCACGCGCTCGGTCACCGGGCTTCCGTCAGTGGCGTCGTACACGCGGATGCGGTTGTCGCTCGTGTGGACGATGTAGTAGTCCCCGTTGAAGCTCAGCATGTCCCCGACGATGTCGTCGCCGAGGTAGACGGGCGCCATGCTCTTCGCCTTTGGGTCGACGAGGTAGCTGCCCAACGAACCGGCCCGCGCGTAGAAAACTGGCGTGTTGTCGTGGCCTTTGAGGGTACCGATCCAGTAGCCGCGCTCGGCGTTCATCCCCTCCAGGTTGGGGATTAGGTCGATGTTGTTCTCACCATCGACGAGGATGACGCCGTCGGTAGACCCGAAGACCCCGTAGGTCCCGTTAGTAGCGTCGCCGTGGATGCCCTCGACCTCGACGCCGCCGTTGTCGTCGATGAGGGTGCCGTCGGCATCGAGGTACTTAACCATCTGCGGGATACCGCCGGGCTCGTCGGTGTTCTTGAAGGTGGTAACGAACTGACCGCTGGCGAGTCGGAAGCCGGCGCCGTGGTGCGCCACCGTGGGGAAGGTCAGAACGGTGGGCTCGTAAGCCGGCAGCTCGAGCTGCGCCTCGGTAACGTGCGTGATGGACCCGTCGCCGTCGTTGAAGATGACGATCTCGCCGCCCGTGCTCGCGTAGTGCGTGGGCAGGGGCGCGTCGACGGTGATGTCGAGCCAGCCGACCTTCTGTTGGTGACCGTGCTCCTCGTGGTTGATCACGCCGGAGTCGAAGAAGCGGAGCTGGTTGTTGTCGCGATCGGTGACCACGAGGTAGCGGCCGGAGTTGCTCGTGTAGTAGCGCGCGCCCTCCGGGAGTGGAACGTCTACGCTGTCCACGATCTCGCCCGTACTCGTTTGGAGCACCGCTATCTGATTGTCGTGCATCAGGGTAAGACGCACCCATTCGCTCTCCAGTTCGGAGAAGTCAACGGTGGTATTCGGTTCGTCGAGGCCACCCTCGTCGTCGTCGGGGTTACACGCGCTTGCCAGCAAAACGAGTAATAAGGCCGGCCACCAGGTTGTCAGTGTTCTCATGGGAAGGGGTTTGTTCAGTTGAAGGTTCGCAGGGTGATGTTGCCGTTCGCGTCCTCCGCCCACACCCGTAGCAGATCGCCACCGGCCATCTGCCGGATGGCGGCTTCGTCGCTCAGGAGGGCGGACAGGTCGATCTCCGGTCGGCCGGGCAGCGGTTCCCCGCTGTCGGCTCTGAATTGGTGCGGCCAGTTCGACTCCCCCCACAGCCACTCCGCCCGGATCTCGCCTTCCTGGGCGGGGCGTGCTGGGTCGGGACGCACGACGTACACCCACAGGAAGACGGTCTCGGAAGATGCCGAGTCTGCGGCGTTGCGCGCGACCGTCCCGTTCACCGATCCGGTCACGCGGTCGACCGCGTCGACCCGCACGCGGGGTGCGTAGCTGCGTTGCAAGTGGAGGGTGGTGTGGTAGGTCGAGTTGTCGTCGTAGGAGGTTTCGTTGCCGCTGGCGTCGACGGCCTTGATCGAGAAGTGATACGGCCCGGCGAGCACGCGGTCGTCTTTGGCGAGACTGGGGTTGCGCTCATCGAGGTAGATCGAGATTTCGTCGTCGAGTTGGCTCTCGAACTGAGTCGGGTCTTCCAGATCTTCCCCCAGTAGCGTCTGCCGGTGGTCGAGTAGTACGAATTTGTTCGAGCTAATCGAGCGGCCGTGGAGGTGACCGTCGAACGCGTTGTGCGATTCGACGACGATCTCCGAGATCCCCAGGTTGTCGGTCACCCCGAAGGCCAGCGGGATGTGCGTAGCCTCGGGAGGGACCTCCACGAAGTGCTCGGGGGCGACCGCTGACGTGGCCGCCGCCACCGGGCCGATCACCGGGCTCTCGACATCCGTGATCTCCTCCGCCTCGGGCGTGAGGCAGGCACTGAGGGAGCCGAGCAACAGCACGTAGAATAGGCTCGAACCACGCATAGCAACTCGTTTTACTTGCAACAGTGTTGCAAAAGTAAACCATTCGATCGCTCCTGCAACTTTGTTGCATTATTTGCCCAACTCGATCGGCAGCTTGATTTGCAGGGTCACGTTACGTCCTTGTTCCGGGAGGTTGATGAGTCGGTAGCGGCTGATGTGGTTGGCGTAGGCCGCGTCGAAGACGTTGTCGACGTTCACCCGCACGAGCAGCTCGCGCTCGCCCAGCGTCAGCGTGGTCGTTACGCCCAGGTCGACCAAGAAGCTCCCCGGCGTAGTCCGCTCGTTGCGATCCACGCGGTTTTGCGCCAGTATCGCCCGGGCCCCGAGCGACACGGAGCTTTTCGTCAGATGGGGCAATACGGCACCCAGCCCCCGGTAGTCCAGCTCGGTAGTCACCGATGCCGCGGGAGTGAGCGGTAGCGGGAGGCCGGTCGTTAGGTTGAGGTTTTGTACGAGCTCGCCGACCAGCTGAGCGTGGAGGTCCGCCGGCAGTTCGAACGCGGTCAGCAACTCCAGACCGTTGAACAGCGCATCGTCCTGCCGGTACTGCCACAGACTCCCTCCGCTCGGCAAGTCCGAGAACCGACCGCTCGGCGATAGGTAGATGAAGTTCTGGTAGTACCCGTAGAAGCCCGACAGCTCTACCCGGGCGCCGGGCCCGGTGTGCAGGTAGGTCAGATCGACCTGAAAGCCCCGTTCGACATCCAGGGCGACATCGCCGCGTTCGTGCCGGAAATTGCCGTGGTGGACGCCGTTGCTCGCGAGCTCGATCACCGTCGGAAAACGGAAGCTATTGCCGAGGTTGAGCTTGAAGTTGTGCCGCGCCGACGCCACGAACGACAACCCGGTCGCTCCGCTCAGGTTGCCGAAACGGCGGTCGACGGCCGGGGTACGCTCCTGGAATTCGCCCGTAGGCAGGAGTGTACCCCGGTCGAAGAGCGGCTGCAGGTGCCGTTCGGCCGCGTGGGTGCCGTAGTCGTATCGTACCCCCGCGTTGACGATCCACCGCTCCGCGACGTCCCACACGTGGTACGTGAACAGACCTACCTGAGTGGAGCGGTAGTCGGGTAGGAGGAATTCGAAGCCCGAGCGTCGGTTCCGCGAACGCTGGTACTGACTACCGAACAGCATCGTGTACTGTTCACCGACTTCGCGTCGGTAGCGCACGTTGGCGGTGTAGGTGGTGAGCCCGAGAGCGAGGGCGAGGTCGCTGTCGACCGCCGAGGCGTCGATGCCGTGCGCCCCGGGGAAGGAGAGCTCCTCCCGCGTGTTCCACTGCACGCCGAGGTCGAGCTCCAGTTCGCCGCTCCCCAGCGAGAACTCATTGTTGTTAACCAGCATGAGGTGCCGGTTCCGCTGCTTCGGGAAGTCGATATCCCGGTGGGCGCCCTCGTGTCGCAAGCCGTAACTCTGCGGCAGGCCCATGGCCCCGGTAAAGATGCCGGCCTCCTGATTGAAGGCCGAGAAGCGCACGGTAGAGGTGTAGTCGGCGGTCTGCCGACCCGCCAGCACGCTGTAGTGGAGCTCCCGGCCCGCCGTGTTTTTGAGTCGATCGTCGTAGATCGGGAGGTTGAAGCCCGCGTAGGTGAACTCGCTCGCCGGTACGGCGTAATCGCCGTAGTCCTGGTGCGTCGCCCGGGCGCTGTACACCCAGGCATCGCGCCTGCCCTCGACGCCGAAGGAGTTCGAGAAGGCGCGGTTGTTCGACTGAAAACCGCTGGTCCACTCGAGCTCCCGTCCGTTGTCCGCGCGGAAGGTCTTGGGCCGGATATTGATCACCCCCCCCAGTCCGTCCGAACCGTACAGCAACGTGGCCGGCCCCTTGATCACCTCCACGGTAGCGATGTCGAAGGGGTCGACCTCGAGGCCGTGGTCGGCGCCCCACTGCTGGCCCTCCTGCTTGATCCCCCGGTTGCTGACCAGGACGCGGTTGAAGCTCATGCCCCTGATCACGGGTTTGGCGATGCCGACGCCCAACTTCATGCTGCTCACCCCGGGCAGGGCCTCGAGCGCGGTCGCGAAGGTGCCGGAGGGATGCCGCTCGAAGTAGGCTTCGGTCAGCACGTGAACGGGCTGACTGCTCCGCAGTAGCGTCGTCAGCGCATCCGGTTGGCCCGAAACCTCGACGGGCGAGAGTTGGTGGGAGACCCCACGCAGCCGGATGCGCAGCCGCGATCGGTCTCCCGCGCTATCGAGGGCGATGCGGATGGGGTCGTACGCTAGGTGACCGACATCGAGGTGGGTCACCGGCCGCGGGCAGCTGCACGATAGGCGGAAGGCACCGTCGGCGTCGGTTACGGCGAAACCGTCGCCCGGGCTCGTTTCGATCGTAGCGAGTTCGACGGGTCGGTCGGCTGCGTCGTGGATCACGCCTTCGAAGACCTGTTCTTGAGCCTGGCCGAGCAGTTGTATCGGTATCAAGAGGAGAAGCGTGGCACGGAGGGCTGCAGATAAATGCAACATAGTTGCAAATGTAGCCGGCGTGATGCGGACGGCAAGGGTGTAAAAGCTCCTCGATAAGATCGTTACCGCAAAAACCCAAACAGATAGCGTGGAATCCTATGCCCCGTACCCCGGGCGAAGCTGTCTACGGCGAGGTAGCCGTCGGCCATATCCGCGATCTGGCAATAGCCTTTCTTAGCTCCCCCGATTTCAAACGTTTTGCCGCTAAGGCTAAATCTCCCCGCTTGCTCGACGAGAGCTGATCTTCGGGAGGGAATTGGGAGAAGAAGAACGTTTCGCGCAGGGTACCCCGGTTCGGGATGGGCGTAAATGCGTAGCTCGAATTTGTATTCGCGAGGTGCATTTTGTTGGGTTTCGACGCAGGCCCTAGTGGTCGAGTGCTTCGAGAATACGGCACCCAGGATGCTACTTATGTAGCCCACTCAATCGAGCAGGAGCCGTAGTCTTTCCGGCAATGGGTAGTCTGCAAGTTGTAACTGACAAGGTGGGTTGCCTCGGGGGTTTTGCAAGTCACAACTGTCAGATGGGTAGGGGCGACAGGTCGGAGAGTAAGTGCCTAACTGGAAAGTTCGCTAACGGCGCTGATGCCGGCGACTGTTCACCCCTGGAGTTAGGCTGCGTGACCCAACTGTCCATGTGGAAGTTCCGCGCTCTTCCACCACCAACTATAGCCACGCAATCGGAGAAGAAAAGTAGTAACTTTACTACATGGCAGACTCCCCATCTACTTTCAAGATGTCGGCCCGCGAGTTCAATCAGGAACTGGCCAAGGCGAAGCGTGCCGCTCAAAAAGGACCAGTGGTCATCACGGATCGCGGGCGCCCGGCGCACGTTCTCCTCAGTTACGAAGCCTATGAGGAGCTGTCGCAACGGAGTCCTGGCCGCAGCGCTTACGATGTGATGCGGGAGGCGAATATCGCTGCGGATGTCCCCGGTATTGAAGACGTCGATCTCGAACTGCCGGAGCGTGCGGCGAGGCTGCGAGTGATCGATTTCGACTAGTCGGCATGTTTCTACTCGATACCAATGTGATTTCGGAGTCTCGCAAGCTGGGTACTCCTAAGGGTGAACCAAGTGTAGCACGCTGGCTCGTGGGCGTTGACTTCGAGTCTCTCTACCTCAGCACGATTACCCTATTCGAACTCGAGGCGGGCATCGTACGCATGGAACGGCGCGATGCACCGCAGGGAAGGAACCTACGCCGCTGGTACGAACGCGCCGTTCTGGCGAAATTTGAAAGGCGGATCCTCGACTTCGATACCGCAGCCGCCAGCGTCACCGCAGCACTGCACACCACACCGACGCCCCCGCTGATCGACAGTATGATCGCGGGTATCGCGCTATCCCGGGGGCTCACGGTAGTGACGAGGAACGTTCGTGATTTTGAACCTACGGGCGTGCGTCTCGTCAACCCTTGGGCGAGCACAGGTTAGGAAACCTACTGTACCCTACCTACCCACCGGACGGCATAGAGACGGGTGCGCCCGCTAGATGCTGAAGCCCGCGAGATCGCGGTAACGTCGGGACCGGTGCCGCCTACGCCCCGGGATGCTCCCTCACCGCAAGCCTCGGGAACCGGTCCACTAGATTGGTGCCATTGGCCGAGAACCACAGTGCGCGCACATTTACTGGCATGAAATCCCCCCGATTCGGCGTGAGGTAGCGGTCGGTAGGCTCGTAGACGGCGAGATGGTTACCGCCTACTCCCCATGTAACATCCACCCCCAAACGAGCACCTAAGAGAGAAAACAAGCATGAAGCTCCTCTCTCTCCTTTGTCTTCTCTTCGCCCACCTCCACCTCAAGGCCCAGCCCCCGGCCATCCAGGTCGAGGTAGCGGGCTCCGGCCGCCCGACCCTCTTCCTGCCCGGATTCGCCACCCCGGGACGCGTTTTCGCGCAAGCAGCACACGGACTCGGCGTCGGCCGCAACTACCACTTCGTGAGCTACGCCGGACTCGCCGGCGCGCCACCGATCGACACCCCCTTCTACGCTTCGGTACGGGAGGCGCTCGTGGACTACGTACTCGCCGAGGACTTGCGGCAAGTCGACCTCATCGGCCACAGCATGGGCGGCAACCTCGCCACCGAGCTCGCCGCCGCCCTGCCGGACCGCGTTGCCCGCGTCGTGATCGTGGACGCCCTGCCCTGCATGCGCGAAGTGATGATGCCCGGCGTGCCCGCCGAGTACATCCGCTACGACAGTCCGCAAGTAGTGTCCTCCCTCGCCCTCGGCCCGGACTCCGTACGGACCGTGAACCGGGTGATGGCCTCCGGGATGGCGACACGGGCGGCGGACGTATGCTCCCTGCAGGCGTGGATGAACGCGAGCGATCGCGAGACCTTCGTCTACGGCTACACCGATCTCCTCAGGCTCGACCTCCGTCCACTCCTCCCCCGGATCGAAGCCCCCACCACCATTCTGGCCTCCCCGCAGTACGGCGAGGACATCGCGCGCGGCAACTACGAGGCACAGTACGCCGGACTGAAGAACCACACCCTCCACTTTGCCCCGGGGGGCAAGCACTTCGTCGTGCTCGACGAGCCCACCTGGTTCGTGACGCAACTGCGCGCTGCCCTTCCGCTGCAAGACGGGGCAAGTGAAGAGTAAGCATCGCTTTGAGGAGCTTCATCATACCTACGCCGATCTCGTGAAGCAAATCTGCCTCGGCTTCTGCAAGGGCGACCGGGGCTGGGCCGAGGACCTCACCCAGGAGACCTTCGTACAGGTGTGGCGCGCGCTGGCCCGTTTCGAAGGTCGCTCGGAAGCGAAAACCTGGGTCTACCGCATCGCCGTCAACACCTGCCTCCAAGATGCCCGCCGCAAACGGAACAAACCCGAGCTCGTGTTCGCGGATCCCGGGACGCCCGAACCGCCGCGGGGCGACGAGTCCAGGCCGAACCCACGCATCGAACAACTCTACACAGCCATCGGGCAGCTTTCCGAGCTCGACCGACTGATCATCTCGCTCACGCTCAACGAGCTGAGCTACACCGACATCTCCGCCGTCACCGGCATCTCACCGGGCGCTCTCCGCGTGCGCACCCACCGCCTGCGCGAAAAGCTCCGCCAACTCATGACCGACCATGCCTGACTCTCCCGACCTCCTCGACGAACTCTGGGCCGAAGCCGGCCGGCACAACCACGCCCGCCCACCGGAATCAACCCAACGTCTCCGCCGGGCCAGTCGCCAGCGCGCCGAAAGCACGCACGCGCACCTCGTTACCATCGGCGTTCTCTCGCTCACGTTGCTGGGCGTGGTGCTCTTCTTCGCTCACGTAGTCCGCGCGCACAACGCACTGAGCCTCGCCGCGGTAAGCCTGATGATCGCGAGCCTCGGCTTCCGGATCGGCGTCGAGGCAGTGAGTTACGCCCGCGCTACCCGGGTCGATATCCTCGCGGACGCCCGGCGGTTCACGGCGCAAGTCACCCGTTTGGTCCGCTTCCGCAAAACGGCGCACGGTTGGGTTACCGGCGTCTGCCTCGCCGGCTATACGCTCGGGTTTGCCCTCTTCGCGCCGCTCTTCTGGGTGAGTCTCGGGCGCTGGGCTACGATCGGGATCTATGGATCCTACGTGGTAATGGCGATCGTCTTGATTTATGTGATCCGCCAGGGAGTACGCAGGGAGCAGCGAGCGCTTGCGGAACTCGAGCGATTCGCCGCCGAGCTCAACCGGTTAGATAACGAGAGCAAACCTCACTAGCACTCCGCCCAAACTTCGAATCGTAGGGTCGAGCGGCGGTCTGCCGACGAATCACCGTTTTGCAAAAGCGCGACTCACAACCTTAAGACCGGTACCCAGGCGGATCTCGCAGGGGCGAATATCCCAAGAGTAGCATTTGTCTATTTCGATTCGGCTACCGCAACGAAATTCAAGATCACTGCCTTCTGAAACAAAATTCCATCGGGCTGAAGGTCGTAAGAACTATCAATGACTGCGTCAGCAGCAACTCCATAGTAGTTACTCTCCCTACTGACCTGCTGCATGTCACTAAACTCGTAAGCCTGATCCGTGAGGGATGCTAAACCCACGAGTTTGAGCGAGGCGGCCTCCGCCATCGTCTCCGCCTTAGCCTGCGCATCCTGGATTGCGTCGACGAGAATTTTGTCCCTGACCTGCTGTTTAAGCGAATCAGATAACTCGAAAGTGAAGCCGAATTCGACGTTGTAGTCCGCGGCGCCCAGTGCCTGAAATAATTGCGACAACCGATCAGGCGAGTAATCGTAAACTAGTCGAACTTTTTGTCGAGCGACGTACCCGCTGTCGATATCGTCTCCATCCCTACGGATTTGGTTCGTGGACACGCCGAAAGAGGTAGTTTTGATGTCCCCCTCGGCGTATCCCTGTTCAGTCAGCGTGGTTACGTAGCTCTCCGCTTTGGTCGCCAAGGCCTCGACCGCTCCGCTCATCGTAAGCCGGACCTCGGAGACATCGATAGACAACACCCCGATGTCAGGGGCAACAGTGACGCGGGCTACACCTGTAACAGCGAGATCGGTCGTGTCAATGCCACGCTGAGCAAATGCTCTCGAAACCAGGAGGCACGTAAAGAACGCTACTAGGTAGCTCACAAGAACTTTAGGACGGTTGGATATCATTCGGCCTAATGTAATTTACTACTCCAGCGCATTGCAGTCAAAGTAGACTGCAGCGTATCAGTCACAACGCTATGTACCATGCCGCCTAATGTAAATAGGGCCTTGCGTCAAAACTTATCGACCCCGCTTCGCTAGAAAAACTCTGCTATCACTTCGAGGGGTGCAAACAATCAAAAGTAAGAAGAGCCCAAACTTCCAGTCGAAGCCGAAAAGCTTACTCCAAATTGGTTTTAATTCTTTTTGCAACAAACCCAATAAATCGACATACGAAACCGAAACTAATGTTTTATAACATTTATAACTTAAAAGACATACACAATCTCAAGTAAAACAACGTACTTTAAATATGCTTGGTGCCGCTATACATCCAGTTGGTGTATCACAGTATACCTACTCTATTCAATCTAGCACCGCCGACCTCCAGCTGAATAGCTGAACCAGGAAAGACACTACTCACGGTTCGCGCGCGCAATCTTCACCCCCGTGAAGCTATCCGACGAGCAAAAGACCATGGTGCGCCAACTCCCCGAGCGCGAAAAAGACAAGCTCCTCCTCCGCCTCATCGCCAAGGATGCACTCCTGCTCGAGCAACTCTCCTTCCTACACCTCGAACACGGTGAAACCACCGAGGAGCGCGTCGACGAACTCCGCGAGTACTTCGGCGAGCGCGTAGGGGATGTGAGTTGGGACCTCAGTCCGGGTGAACTGATGATGCAAATCCGCTACTGCAGTGGCTACCTCACCCGGCACGTGCGCGTGACCAAGAACAAGCTCGGCGAAGTGCAGCTCATGGTGGAGCTGCTCCACCTGGCCCTCGACACCCACCTGCCCCGCATGCGCAAGCGCTACCACAACCCGAGTCGGTGGGCGAAGCTCGCGCCTTACGTAGTGAAGCGCATCCCTACTCTGCTCAAAAAGGCGGAGAAGCTGCACCCGGACCTCTGGGTCGAGTTCGAAGCTCAGCTGAATGATATGCTGCTTCTGGTGCACGACACCCCCGAGCTCAACTGGGCGGCAGAGCGGGAGAACTTGCCGCGCTCGGTTACCAATCCTCGATCTATTAACTGATCACCAATCCCAAAGCGCGCTGATCGGCGCCGCCCACTGCGTTTTGCCGAATCTTTAGATCAGCGAAGCTAAGCGCAGCAGCTGCTCCCCGGCATGCACCAAGATTTCCCGGTGGGAGTCTTTACTGGCAACTTCCTGGAGCTGGGGGAGATCCTTAAAATCCCACCTAATCAAACACGGAAGAAAGTGTGTACATCGTCCCACGCAACCTGCGCAGATCGTCCACCAGAACTGTGCAAATCGTCCGCGCAACCTGCGTAAATCGTCCACCAAAGGAGTGTTAGACAGGTCTACTTAAGTGCAGTTTTTGTCTTCGGGTCATAGAAATGCAGTGCGAATCCCCTAAAACAACGCCGCCGCCCTCTCCTGCGAGAAAGCGACGGCGCTGAACACCTAAAGAAAAATCTGCACTGCCGTTAGCTCAGTTAACGAGCGACGACGAAGCTCCCCGTGCGAACCCCTTCCGCCCCCACGGAGCGAAGGAAGTACTGGCCGGCCTGGAGATCGCGAACCTGTACGGTAGCGTTCGAACCGGTAATCTCGAGCACCTGCTTCACGAAGCCGTTGGCGTCCAAAACTTGCAGGGTTGAGCTCGCCTGCGCGGTCTCCCCGAGATCTACGGTCAGGTTACCGTCGCGCAGGATGGTAGGGAAGGCTTTGATCGGGGTTGGCGCATCGGCTACTGCAGTGCTATCGCTGCCGTCGGGGGTACCGCAGTTGCCTTGATTCTCGACGGCGCCGATGTCTCGACGGGCACCGTTGCCGGTGTTACCGGTTTGGTCGGGACCGGCGATATCGGCCGAACCGGCGTCGATGGCCGCTGAGCCGCATTCGAGAGCGAGGGTCATCGTACGGCCGCCGTTGTCGGCGAGCTCACCGAGTCCAGCCGTCTGACCGTCGCCGAGCACGACGTCGGTGGCGGCGAGGGTGTAGTAGTCGACGTCAACCGCGTCGAGCAGGTTGTAGCCCTGGCTCAGTACGTTGGCCACGCCGGCGGCGTAGAAGTTGCTGCCCGTCCCGTCGGCGGTATTCCCGACGAAGATGGTGTTCGAAGGAAGCGCCTCGTAGGCGTAGATCGACAGCGCGATCGCGCCGCCGTTGTTGGCCGCGGCGTTGCGCGCGACCGTGGAGGAGACGATCTCGAACTTGCTGTACGAGCCGATGGCGCCGCCGTTGAAGGCCGAGCTGTTGTCGACGATCGTCGAGGAGACCACGAAGCTGCGACCGACGACATCCTGCTTGATGCCACCGCCGAGGCCTTCGGAACCTTCGGAGGAGTTGTTCGCGATGGTGGAGGTGCGGACTTCCAGGTAGCCTTCACCGTTGTAAAGTCCGCCGCCACCTTTGTGGGTTGGGGCATCGCCGTAAGCGACGTTGTCCGTCACGGTGGTACCGGTCACGTAAAGCTCCCCGCCGCCGTTCCACAGGCCACCACCCTCGGTGCCGCGGTTGCCGATCACGTCGGAGTCGACGACGCGTCCGTTCGACATTCCCTTAAAGTGGACCGCGCCACCGCAACCGGGGAGGTCGACCGTTTCGTTGCCGCTGAGGGTCGAGGAGTAAATCTCGGTCACGGTCGAAGCGCCGGAAGCGTCCTCGAGGCCACCACCCACCCCTTCACTCGTGTTGTCGCGGAGGGTCGAGTTGTAAAACTTCAGCTTCCCGCCCGTGGCGTTATGAATGCCTCCGCCGGAGCCGTTCTCCTTCGAGGTGAAGTTACCGGCGATCACGACGTCGTCGTCGATGTCGAGCGTACCGCCCATGTTGTAAATCCCGCCACCGCCGTTGGCGGGTGCCGGACCGGCAGCTTCGTTGCCGCTGATCGTGGCCTGGCGAATCCTCATCGTGCCGGTGCCGTTCCAGAGGGCGCCGCCATCGGCCGCTGCGTAGTTGTCGCTAAAGTCGCCGCCGTGGATGTCCACGTCGCCGGCGCCGGTCACGTGCACGGCACCGCCGTTGCCGGGGTTGGACGAGGTACGGTTACCGGTCGCGGTAATTTGCGCGAGCACGACCTCGAGACCTGCCCCCGAGTTGTCCTCGATGGCGCCACCGGCGCGTACGGCGGTGTTACCGCTGAGCGTGCTGCCGTACAGCTCGACCTTGCCGCCCGGACCGTTGAGGATAGCCCCGCCCGAGCCCGCGTGGCCGACGGCCCGGTTGCCCGAAAACGTGGTGCTGCCCACCGCGACCACGCGGCCGCCGCTGTTGTAAACGCCGCCGCCGCCCTGGCCGACAACACCACCGTTGGCGGTGTTGTCGGCGATCCGGACGTCGCTCAGGTAAAGCTCCCCGGTGCCGTTCCAGAAGGCCCCGCCCTCGGCGGCGGCGTTGTTGCCGGTAGCGCTACCGCCGTACACGGCCACGTCGCCGTCGCCGGTCACGTGCAGGCCGGCACCGCTGCCCGGGTTGGTCCGTACGTAGTTGGACGCGAGCGTCACCTCGGAGAGGGAGACCTTCGAACTCGCCCCCGAGGCATCCTCGATGGCGCCACCGGCCCGACGGGCGAAGTTCTCGGTGAACGTCGAGCGCACGAGCTCGAGGGTCCCGCCGTCGCCATTGAGGATGGCCCCGCCGGAGCCGCTCGCGCCCTGTGCTTTGTTGTACGCGAAGGATACGTTCTCGGCGTAGAAGTAGCCGGCGTTGTACACGGCTCCACCACCCTGGGCGGCGGCGTCGCCCGTGGCGGTGTTGCTCTCGAAGTTTACGTCTTTAGCGACTACGGCCGCACCGCTGTTAACGGTGAGCGCACCCCCCGAAACGGCCGTGCCGCCCCGAAAGGTGAGGCCGGATACGTAGAGCGTATCGCCGGCGGATCCGCTTACGAGTAGTCCGGCGCCGCCGACGCGCGTGCTACCGTCGCTCGCCCCGGTCAGGCTCGTGACCCCGGCAATCTCGAGGGGGGTCGAGAGAACGATAGCGCCGAGGCCCTCGGCGAAAGAGATGCCGCCGCCGGCGGTCGCCACCGTCACGGCCTCGCGCAGGGAGCCTGCGCCCGTATCGGCGTTAGAGGTAACGAGGTAATCCTGCGCCCGCAGCGCGCAGAGCGGCAGCACCAGGAGCGTAGCGGCGAGAGTGCCTACGCGGGGGGTGTAGAGTCGAAACATCGGAAAGGGATTGATTTGGCGCACCACACGGTGCTTACCTCAGAGATGAGTTTCCGGAAGTCGTTGTTCGGTGTTTCAACATCCCTTTCCCGAATGCTTAATTTCGCGCGTATCCAGACTTATGCGCCGAAACGACTGGCTCGTGCAATAAAGATTCGGTTTTTCGGCGAAAGACTCAAAACGATGTCGCTTCCGAGCGGTAGACATATATTCCCCGCCTCATTACCCAACCGCGTGTGCACCCGAGAATCCCCCTGCAAACCTTTTTGGCTCTAAGCTGCACGCTGCTCGTCGGCCTCCACGCCCGCGCACAACCCGACTGGACGCCCCTCTTCGACGGCCAGACCCTCACCGGCTGGGAGACCCACGGCGGCGAGGCCACCTACGAGGTCGTCGACGGCGCCATCGTTGGCACGGCCGTGCCCAACAGCCCCAACACCTTCCTCTGCACCCGCGACACCTTCTCCGACTTCATCTTCGAGTGCGAAGTCTTCCTCCCCAACGCCCTCAACAGCGGCGTACAATTCCGCAGCGCCGTACGCGAGGACGGAGACCGCGTGTTCGGTTACCAATGCGAGATCGACCCCGAGCGCCGCGCCTGGACGGGCGGCATCTACGAAGAGTCCCGCCGCAACTGGCTCTACCCGCTCACCTACAACGACACCGCCCGCCACGCCTTCCAGCTCGGTCGCTGGAACCGCCTCCGCATCGAGGCCCTCGGCCACGAGCTGCGCACCTACGTCAACGGCCAACTCGCCGGTCGCCTCGTCGACGACGAATCGGCCAGCGGGATCTTCGGACTCCAGGTCCACAGCATCGGCAGCCCGGAGGAAGCCGGTTACCAGGTGAAGTGGCGGGACCTCAAGATTTACACCGACTCCGTAGCCGCCTACCGACTCACTCCGGATCCCGGCGTCAGAGAAGTCAGCTTTCGCAAAAACACGTTGACCGACTACGAGCGCGAGCGCGGCTGGCGGCTCCTCTGGGACGGTAAAACGTCCGACGGCTGGCGTGGGGCCAAACTCGACGACTTCCCCGCCTCCGGCTGGTCGATCGCCGACGGCGTCCTCACCGTCGCCGCCACCGACGGCGGCGAATCCACCGGCCCCGGCGACATCGTCACCGAGCGCCACTACGGCGATTTCGAGCTCGAGCTCGACTACAAGATTACCGAGGGCGCTAATTCGGGCGTCAAATACTTCGTCGATCCGAGCCTCAACAAGGGCGCCGGCTCGGCGATCGGCTGCGAGTTCCAGATCCTCGACGACGACCGCCACCCCGACGCCAAGCTCGGCGTGCTCGGCAACCGCACCACCGGCTCCCTCTACGACCTCATCACCGCGCGCAACGTCGCGTACGATCGCGCCAAGCAGGTCCGCCCGGTCGGCGAGTGGAACCGCGCCCGCGTCGTGAGTCGCGACGGACACGTGGAACACTGGCTCAACGGCGAGAAGGTCGTGGAGTACGACCGCTTCTCGCAGGCCTTCGCCGCCCTCGTTAACTACTCGAAGTACCAGGACTGGGAGAACTTCGGGCGCTGGCCCGCCGGCGCCATCCTCCTGCAGGACCACGGTAACGAGGTCTCGTTTCGCAGCATCAAAATCCGTGAGCTCTAACCCACCCGCTATGCCTAATCGCCGCCAGTTTCTCGGTACCCTCGGGACCGCCACCCTCCTCTCCCCGCTCGCCGGCTACGGGCGCATCCTCGGGGCGAACGACCGGGTCAACATTGCCGTGGTCGGGATCAACGGCCGCGGCAACGCCCACGTCGCCGCCATCACGAAGAGTAAGGACATGCACCTGCGCGCCCTGTGCGACGTCGACTCCCGCACCTACGACGCCGTGCGCGCGAAGTTCTCCGAGAGCTACCCCGACATCGCCGACACCCCCACCGAGGACGACTACCGCAAGCTCCTCGAGCTGCCCGACCTCGACGCCGTCTCCATCGCGACCCCCGAGCACTGGCACATGCCGATGGCGCTGATGGCCCTCAAGGCCGGCAAGCACGTCTACCTCGAGAAGCCGTGCAGCTTCTGCCCCGCCGAGGGCGAGCTGCTCGTGAAAGCCCAGGCGCAGTACGGGCAGCACATCCAGATGGGCAACCAGCAGCGCAGCGCGCGCTCCACGCGCGAGGCGATCGCCGCGATCCACGCGGGGGAGATCGGGCGGGCGTACGTCGGGAAGGCCTGGTACTCGAACCGGCGCGAGGCCATCGGACCGGCCGAGGAGACGCCCGTGCCGGAGTGGCTCGACTGGGAGCTGTGGCAGGGTCCGGCCCCCCGCGAGGCCTACGCCACGCCGTGGGTGCACTACAACTGGCACTGGAACCGCAACTGGGGTACCGGGGAGATCAACAACAACGGCACCCACGAGATCGACATCTGCCGCTGGGCGCTCGAGGTCGACTACCCCGTCCAGGTCCAGAGCGCCGGTGGGCGCTTCCACTTCGACGACGCCTGGGAGTGGTACGACACCCAAATGGCCAACTACACCTACGCCGATAAAAAGCTCATCACTTGGGACGGGCGCAGCTGCAACCCGGCCTTCACCTACGACCGCGGCCGCGGCTCCTACATCGGGGGCACCGAGGGCTACGCCGTGATCGACCGCGACGGGGCCACGCTCTACGACTTCGACGACCGCGTGAAGCTCGAGCTCAAGGAGGACGCCACGAGCGCGTCGCTCAACACCGTCGGCATCGGTCCGCTCGACCTCACGCACATGGGTAACTTCTCCGACGCGATCACCCGCTCGGAGAAGCTGTACTCCCCCATCGCCGACGCGCGCGTCTCGCAGTGGCACTGCCACGTGGGTAACATCGCGCAGGACCTAGACACCGTGCTCGAGATCGACGACAAAACCGGTAAGGTGGTCGGCAATCCCGCCGCCGAGGCCAAGTGGGCGCGCGAGTACGAGCCGGGTTGGGAGGATAGCGTGCGTATCTAGGCATGATCGAATCACATCCCAACTCCCCGGCCGCGAGCCGGCTTCGGCTTCTAACTCGAGCCGGACTGGCGCTCCCGCTGGTTCTTACCCTGACTGTTTGTAGCGTTTTGGCGCAAGCCCCCACGCTCCCGCGTTTCCCCCTGCCCGCATCCGGACCGGTACTGAGCCGCGCCACCAACGCCGGCAACTTCTACGATGTCGTCGGGCGCCGCGCCGCGGTTTTCGGCAACGAGAACAGGGGCTTCGAGGCCTGGGTGTACCCGCTCAAGATCCTCGACGACGCGCGGTTCGACTTCGCTATCGACGGGTACGCCGTCCCGGCGGAAGGGCCGGAGGTGATGCGCCGCATCGAGGTCCGCCCCGAGGCAACTACCCTGGTGTACACCCACCCGGCCTTCACCGTGCGCCAGATCACGTACGCGCCGATCGACGAGCAGGGGGTGGTGATCCTGCTCGACATCGAGACCGTGCGCCCGCTGAACGTGGCCATGAGCTTTCGGCCGGACCTCGGCCTGATGTGGCCGGCCGGATTGATGACCGGTTTCGTCGGCTTCGAGGCCGACGAAGGCCGCTACTTCACGGGCGAAGAGACGCAGAAGTACTACGGCATGGTCGGCAGTCCGGCCGCGAAAGACGTATCCATCCAGCCCTACCAGGAGGAGCCCAAAGACGTGCCCAACCGCTTCGAGCTCCGCATCACCCCCGAGCAGGCCCGCGCCGGGTTCATCCCGATCGTGATCGCCGGCGGCACCGAAGGCCGGGAGGCTTGCGCCAAAACCTACGACCGATTGCTCGCCGAGGCCGAGCGGCTCTACGGCGAAACCGTGCGGCACTACCGCCGCCTGGAACGCACCGTGCAGGTGGTCACTCCGGACGCCCGCCTCGACGAGGCCTACGCCTGGGCCAAGGTGGGCATGGACAAGGGCCTGGCCACCAACCCGACGCTGGGCACCGGACTCGTGGCCGGCTACCGGACCTCCGGCAACTCCGAGCGACCGGGCTTCGCGTGGTTCTTCGGGCGCGACGCCCTCTGGACGACCCTCGCCACCACGGCCGTGGGCGACTACCCCACCACGCGCCAGGCGATCGAGTTCCTCGCGCGGTTCCAGCGCGACGACGGCAAGATCCCGCACGAGATCTCGCAGTCGGCCGACCTACTCAACTGGTTCGAGGAGTTCCCGTACCCCTGGGCGAGCGCGGACGCGAGCCCGCTGTTCGTCATCGCCCTCGCGGACTACCACCGCCAAACCGGCGACACCGCGTTTTTGCGTAAGCATTACGAAACCGCTCGACGCGCCTACGACTTCGCGGCCGCCACCGACGCGGACGGCAACGGCCTGATCGAAAATACGGGCGTCGGCCACGGCTGGGTGGAGGGTGGCGAAATCTACCCGCCGCACGAGGAGCTGTACCTGCAGGCGCTCTTCGTGCAGGCCTCGCGCGACATCGCGGAGCTCACCGAGCTCACCGCGGGCGATGCGGCTTTCGCCAAAACGGCCCGCGCGGCCGCCGCCCGCACGCTGGGCGCGGTGGAGGAGCTACTGTGGTTGCCCGACGAAGGTTACTACGCCTTCGGCACCGCCTACCCGAAGGCGCCCGAGCTGGCCGAGGCACGCCGCGGACCGATTACCGAGGCCGACAACAAGGCGAACAACGAGGTGCTCGTGGCCGGCAAAACCTTCGAGGGCACGCCCGAGGTCGTGCACGAGAACACCGCCCTCCAGGGGGTACCGCTGTGGTGGGGCCTGCTCGATTCCACCCGCGCGCAGGGCGCGATCACCCACTTCGGGCGCGGGGCGCTGGCCACCGGATGGGGTGCACGCATCCTCGACAAAAACGCCGAGCGCTACGACCCGATGGCCTACCACAACGGCTCGGTGTGGCCGCTCTTCACGGGCTGGACGAGCATGGGCGCCTACAAGTACGGGCGGCCGCACGTGGGCGCGCAGGCGCTGTACGCGAACGCGCTGCTCACGACCCAGGATGCGCTCGGCTACGTGACCGAGTTGCTCTCCGGCGACTTCAACACGGCCTTCGGGCGCAGCTCGCACCACCAAATTTGGAGTGAGGCGATGGTGGCGGCGCCGCTGCTCCACGGGATGCTCGGCGTGGAGGCCGGGGACGGCGGTCGGACGCTGCGCGTGGCACCCCAGCTGCCGGCGGACTGGGATTCGCTGCGGGTAGAGAAACTGCCCCTCGCGGGGGGCGATACGGCTTCACTGGCGATCCGGCGGGACAGCGGGACCTACCAAATCAGCGTGGACGGGTTGACCGGTCAGCGCCTCGAGCTCGCCCCGGCTTTCCCGCGGGACGCCGAAGTGGGCCGGGTGGTAGACGGGGGGGGTAAAACGCTTCCGGTAGCGAGCCTACCGGTAAGCGACGTCCAGTTCGTGACCGTCTCCCTCGCGGAGGCAAGCGGACCGGTGACCGTCACCTACGAGTTGGCGCGGCGGGGCAGCGACGTGGTGGTACCCTACGCCGCGACCGAGGCGGGAGCCGCGAACGGTGGCCTCCGCGTGCTCCGGAGTGAAGCGGGGGCAGGCCAGCTCAAGCTCACGGTGGAGGGGCGAAGCGGGAGCAATCAGCGACTCTCGTTGGTGAGCGATCGGGCGGCCCGTCGAGTGAGTGGGGGCGAGTTGAACGGACGCGAGCTCACCGTCGCCTTCGCCGGCGGGGGGGACGCGGAAGGCTGGGTCCGCCAGGAGGTGCTCGTCGAGTTTTAGCTAGACCGGGAGCGCCGCCTACTAAACCGGGAGCGCCGCCTAACCGTCAACTTCGGGGGGGCTTCGAACGCGTTTGGCGTGGAGGGCTTATCTCTGCGAGCGATGGAGAAGGCACTCGTGATCCTGTTCTTTTGCCTGCTCGCCCTCACGCCTCCCCGCGCCCAATCCACCCTGAGCGCCGAGCTGGACGCCACCGGCGCCATCAACGCGACCGCCGGGCTCGGCGTCGCGTACTCCCCCGAGCCCCGGCTGCTGCTGCGCGCCTACGGGCACCGGCGCTTTCGATCTACCCGCCAGGTCGTCGACTACAATCCGATCGCGGGGACGAGTCGCGACGACGACGGCTGGTCCTGGGAGGTTAACGCCGCCTACCGCGTGCTCCAGCCCGAGCGCCCGGACGCTCGCTTCGTACCCTACGTGGGGTTGGCTACCTACCGCCTCTGGCGCAACGGTACCACCGCGGTGTGCCTGCTCGGACTCTGCGATACGTCCGCGTTCCAGCGGGATCGCGGTCAGTTCGTAGGGGGTATCGTGGGGGCGACTTTCCACCTCAGATCCCGCCTTTACCTCGACGGGTTCGTGGGGTACGCAACCCGGGTAAGCGCGACCGAGGCGGCGGACCTGCCGCGGCGGCGGCCGCACGGGCGGGTTTCCCTGGGTTGGGTGTTGTTTCGGAGGGATTAGAACGGTAAGGCGAGCCGCGAAGCGCGCTCCGCGCTAGCGGATCCGCAGCAGGTACACCCCCTCGAGAACGAATAGCGCTTCCGTGGCGTAGAGCTCGGCCAGCGCCATTCGATCTTCGTACGCGTACACGAGCACAATATCTCCGACGGCAAAGTGGGGCTCCGTGACGTAGTCCGCCGCGTCGAGCCGACCGTCGGCGAGCGCCGAGCGGGTGTAAAACCGCAGTTGGTCGAAGTGCACCAGCTCGGAACTTCGTTTAAAAATTTGAACCTTCCGAACTTCGGGAAGCTGTCGGAGGGCCTCCCGCAGGGCGTAACCCTCCACATCGTGGGGGTGGAGCGGGGTTCGGACGTGCGCCACGCGCTTTACCGTCGCCGCGTACGGAGGGCCGACGAGGGGGAGCGCCAGCAGCAAGGGCAGCGCTTCCGGTAAACCGGGCTTCAGGGTTTGCCGCCACGGCAGGAGTTCCACGACGAGTTTTAGCGAAAGCGCCACGAGGAGGGCGAGCGGGGGGAACAGCGGCGCGGTGTACCACTCCAACTTGACCGGCGGTATCGAGACGAGTAGCAAGTAGCTAGCCGTTAGTACGATGAGCAGGCCGAGCGCCCGACGCTTCCGCGGATCGGGAGCGTTCGCCGGCGACCTTCCGGCAACGCCGGTGAGCAACCAGAGGGCCGGGGCGAAGAGCGCGGGGTAGAGGTAGGGCCGAAACTGCCAGTCGCGCAGCTGATCGTAGTAGAAGTCCCAGGGCTGCACCTGCCAAGTCATGACCGCCGCGCCGACGCGTCGGATTTCCGATTGGTAGACGGCGTCGAGGTACCCGGGGGCGAGGGATTCGCGAAGGAGGGCGAACCCGATACAGGCGGATAAAGTGGCTGCGGCTACGAGGTAGAAGGAGGGTTTTCGCCAAATCCAGCGGTTGGCGGGCAGGGCGGCGACGAGTAGGATCCCGGGCAGGAAAAAGAAAGCGGCTACGCTTTTGCTGAGGTATCCTCCTAGAATCAGAGTTCCGAGCGCGAGCGCCCAGGGCCAGGTTCGGCCCGGGGGCCGCAGGGTGACGCGGAGGAACACGAGCACGTAGGCCGTGGTGAAAGCGGTGAGCACGGCGTCGAGGTCGCCCGCCCGCGCCACGTTGTCGTCGATGTAACCGGCCGAGCTCAACAGCACGCCCGCGGCGATGAGCCCGGTCGCCGGAGAACGAAGCGTCCGGGCCGCGAACACGTAGACGGCGAGCGCGGTGAGCGTGCCCGCCAGTGCCGAAGGGAGGCGGACGGCAAATTCGGACAGTCCGAACGCCCGGAAGCTCGCCGCCTGTAACCAGATGACGAGCGGGGGCTTCACGTTGTAGGCATCTACGTCGCCGTGGCGCCTCACCACGAGGGGATTGGTCCCGCCGTCGAAGTAGAGGTCGAGCGCGTTGTTGGCGTAGAGCGACTCGTCGAATTGGTAAATGGGTTCCGCGCCGAGGGCGTGCCAGAGGCTCCCGTAGGCCAGCGCGAGCACCGCCACGGGTCCGAGAAAGAGGGCGAGCGGGCGCGGCACGGGGCAAAGATGGCGCGTAGACATCTCGCGGAAGATTCTCGGCTTCGTTCAGCTCGGGGAGGCGGGTAACGCGGGGGGTATAGACGTGCCGAGCGCAAGGAGTTACTCTGTATCCGGCGATGACTCAACGCCCGGGCGCTCCCGCAACTTGAGTACGATGATGACGGCGGCGAGTAGACCGGTGATCACGTTCGCTACGAGTACCGGGGGCAGGTCGAGCGCGTACCCGTAGACCGACCAGCAGATGGTACCGACCTCGAGGATGAGGTACATGGTGAGGGAGATGCCGGAGGTGTCTCGGGTACGCACGGTTTTGATGGCTTGGGGGATGAAAGAGCCCGTGGTGAGGCAGGCGGCGAGGATTCCGAGGTAGTGCATGTTGGCGGGCGAATGGGGCGGGCGGCAAGGTTTGCGAAAAGCGACCGAAAGCGGTGGACATCCGCGTATTAGTTGCAAGAACCGATTTGACGGGCGGGTACTCGCGCCTCCACATTTGCGCTATGAGCGGCAAATGCTGGTGGTTGTACCCGATCTTTCTCGCGCTATTTACGAGGGCAACGGCCCAGAGTGCTTCCCTCGAGATCGACCTCGTTGCACCACTCCTCAGTAAGGTCGGAGCCTCTTTGAGCTACGCTCCCAATCCGTCGCTCGGTTTTAGATTCTATTACCAGCGTCGGCTAAAGAAAGAGCGATTTCTGCCGTATGGTCTGGTGTGGGAGAATGTAGTCGATCGCGGCAATCAATTCGAGCTCGAGACGGCGTACACGTACCGGAGTTCGGGCGGGCGGCTCATCGCGAGGGTTGGCGTTTCGGCTATTCACGTGCGCCGGGAGGTCTTAGAGGCAACGACGTGCGCACTCGTGTGGTGCTTCTCAGACAACGATAACCCCCATCACTCCGCCTTCTACATCGGCCCGAGCGGGGGGCTTACGGGACTGATCCTCCCCAACGTGTCCCTGGATGTAGCCGGCGGGATCGCGTTGGGGTTAAACAACACGGAGGTTCGGGATCGACTTACCTACCTCCAGAACAGCAGGGCCTGGATCCGGATCTCGGCCGGCGTTTACTTCGATGCTTTCCCGCAACAGGAGCTCCCGCCTTCACCGCGCAATTAGCTTCGGCGAATCTCGAAGATCTGATCGTTCGGCACCAGGGCGATCACCTCGCTCTCCACCCGGTCGACCTCCGCGTCCGGCGGACCTTGCCGACACCAGCTCAGCAACCGATCTACCTCGCGGCTCGGCCCCTGCGCCTCGAGCTCCACGCTCCCATCCTCCCGGTTCGAGACCCAACCGGTCAGGTCGAGCTTCGATGCCTCCTGACGTGTGCCCGCCCGAAAGAAGACCCCTTGCACTACGCCGTACAGTCGAGCGCGAATTCGCGTTTCCATAGCTTTGGTTTGAGTCGCGATCGAACTACGGATCAAATCACGTTCGCCTCCACGAACTCCAGTTTCCCCGGGTAGTCGGTATTGAAGTGCAGGCCGCGGCTCTCGTGGCGCATCGCCGCCATGCGCGTCACCAGGTGCCCGATGGTAATGAGGTTGCGCAGTTCGCAGAGTTGCGGACTGATCACGGTGTTCGCGTACAACCGCTCCGTTTCTTGGTAGAGGAGCATGATCCGCCGCTCCGCGCGTGCCTCGCGCACGTCGGTGCGGACGATGCCCACGTAAGCGCTCATGATCTCCTTGAGCTCCTTGAGGGTCTGGGTGATGAGTACGAGCTCGGGGGGGGCTACCGTCCCCTCCGCATCCCAGGCGGGGAGCTCTTCGCGCAACTCGATACGGTCGACGTTGAGCAAGATGTCCTCGGCGATGCGCTTGGCGAAAACCATCGCTTCGAGCAGGGAGTTGGAGGCGAGGCGATTCGCGCCGTGCAGGCCCGTCGCCGTGCACTCCCCGCAGGCGTAGAGGCGTCGAATGTTGGAGTGCCCGAAAGCATCTACGGCGATCCCGCCGCACATGTAGTGGCAGGCCGGCGTGACCGGGATCATCTGCTTCGCCGGGTCGATCCCGATGCTCAGGCACTTGTCGAGGATCGTCGGGAAATGCGTCCGAAAGTGCGTCGCGTCGATGTGCCGACAGTCGAGCCACATGCACTCGGCACCGCGCTCCTTCATCTCCTTGTCGATGGCGCGGGCCACGATGTCGCGCGGGGCCAAGCTCCCCCGCGCGTCGTACTTGTCCATAAACTCCTCCCCCCGCTCGGTTTTGAGGATGCCGCCCTCGCCGCGCACCGCCTCGCTCACCAAAAAGGCCGGGTTATCCCCCGCCGGATTGTACAGCGAGGTCGGGTGAAACTGCACGAACTCCATGTTCGACACGTGCGCCTTGGCCCGGTAGGCCATCGCGATCCCGTCGCCGGTCGCGATCACCGGGTTGGTCGTGGCGCGGTACACCTGTCCGGCACCCCCGGTCGCGACCACCGTGGTGCGGGCACGCAGCAGCTCGATCTGGCCGGTGAGCTTGTTGAGCGCGTAGGCCCCGAAACACGTGATGTTCGGCGTCGCCTTCGTGACCACGTGTCCGAGGTGGTGCTGCGTGATCAGGTCCACGCAGAAGTAGTGCTCCAGCACGTTGATGTTCGGGGAGGCGTCGGCGCGCGCGGAGATCGTGCGCTGGATCTCCCAACCGGTTAAGTCTTTGTAGTGCAGGATCCTGTTTTCGGAGTGACCGCCTTCCCGACCCAAGTTGTACTCCCGGGCGTCGTCGCGCTCCCGGTCGAAACGTGCCCCCCAGTCGATGACCTCCTGCACGCGTCGCGGGCCTTCCTCCACCACGATGCGCACGATGTCGAGGTCGCAGAGCCCATCCCCCGCATCGAGCGTATCGGCGATGTGCTTCTCGAAGTTATCGACCTCCACATCCCACACCGCCGCTACCCCGCCCTGGGCGTAGCGCGTGTTCGACTCGCCCTCGTTCACCTTCGTGAGCACGGTGATGGTCAGATCCGGACGCCGTTCGGCGAGCTGGATGGCGGTCGAAAGCCCGGCGATACCGGACCCGATAATCAGAATATCACAGGAGTGCATGGGGCGAAAGGTAGGTGCGGCCCACGCAACCCGGGCTCCACGCAGCGTCCGGTTTACGAGCCGTACGAAGCCGCTTTCGCTAAATCGGATCGTAGTTAGCTAACCGTCAATCGAGTAAGCCATCTAGGGGAGATGCAAATTCCGTTTGCCAACGCTTATAAGCACTTACTTACGTAAGTAAACGCTTAACTTAAGACTGAAGGATATCGGCGCGATGATGTTTGCCACCGTCAACAACACAACCCTTTCACCGGGGGCGCTCACGGTCACACACGACCGCCCACCCGCTCCCACCTTCTTTCTTCTTATGTCTTACATCAACAACACCGTCCAACTCATCGGCAACCTCGGGTCCGCTCCGGAGCTCCGCGAATTGCGCTCGGGCAAAACCCTCGCCACCGCCAGCCTGGCCCTCAACACCCGCCGCAAGGACGAGCGCGGCAACGTCACCGAAGACACGCAGTGGGTCCGCCTCAAAGGTTGGGACCTACAGGCCGATCGCATGATGGACCGGCTCCAACGCGGCACCCGCGTCCTCATCCAGGGGCGACTCGGGATCCGCGACTACGAGGCCAACGACGGCGGCACCCGGCGCGCCGTCGAGATCACGCTGTCGAGCTTCGAAGTACTGGAGCGCTACGTCCCGGCCGACTCCTCCCTCCTTAGCGACGCTTCCGAAACCGCCGCGCTCGACCGCGCGACGGTGGGTACGGAGGCAGAAGTCAGCCACTAAACACCCCGCAGTAGAATCGAATCGAAATCCACACCTCCCCGCCGGGCCGAAACGGTTGGCCCGGCGCGCCGATCCTACCTTGCCCCCATGACCCTCGCCGCGATCGTAGCCATGACACCGGATCGTGTGATCGGTGCCGACAACCAAATCCCTTGGTACCTCCCGTCGGACCTCCGGTACTTCAAGCGTACCACCCTCGGTCACCCCGTTATTATGGGCCGCAAGTGCTTTCGGAGCATTGGTCGTCCGCTGCCCAAACGCACCAACATCGTCCTCTCCCGCGATCCCCACTTCATAGCGACGGGCATCGTGGCAGCACGCTCGAAATCCGAGGCGCTCGCCGAGGCGCGGGCAACCGGTGCCGACACCTCATTTGTCATAGGGGGGGCCGAGATCTACTCGCTCTTTTGGGAGGAGACGGAGCTGCTCTACCTCACGCAGGTGAACGCGGATGTTGCGGGGGACGTCTACTTCCCGGAGGTAGACCCGCAGACCTGGTCGCTCGAGAGCAGTGAAGCCCACTCGGCGGATGCGAAGAACCCGTTCGACTTCGAATTTCGGGTCCTGCGGCGGCGGTAGCGTCAGCCACCGTTGGGAGCGAGGCTTACTGCCGGACACGATCGCTCGGATAAAGGGCACCCGGGTAAACCCGGGGTTGCCTAGAGGGTCGGGGTGCGCTGCACTCCCGAACGCCGTAACGATCGATTCGCGATTGCCCGGGCCGTAGATCCGACGCCGTACCCTCGTCCCTGCCGCGCGCAAGCGGGGGAGCGCTAGGCGAGTGCCCCCGGGCGGGTCCACAAAAAACACAAACCCATGAAAGAAGCCTTCCTCCATTACCTCTGGCGCACACGCCGCATCGACCTCGAGAACCTCCGTACTACGGACGGACACCCCCTAGAAATCCTCCAATTCGGCCAGTACAACACCGGCAGCGGACCCGATTTCTCGGAAGGTCGCATCCGACTTGGCGACACCGTCTGGGCCGGCCACATCGAGATGCACCTCAAAGCCTCCGACTGGCACCACCACCGCCACCAGCACGATCCGGCCTACGACAACGTCGTGCTCCACGTAGTTTGGGAGGACGACGAACCGGTGCTCAGCGCGCGCGGACTTCCGTTGCCTACGCTCCTGCTGTCGGGTCGCGTCGACGGCCAGCTCGTCGCCCGCTACACCGAGCTCGCCGCCGCCGAAAACGCCATCCCGTGTCAGTCGCGGCTCGGGGAGGTTCCGGACCTCGTACTGCTCGGCTGGATGGAGCGCATGACCCTCCAGCGGCTCGAACGCAAAACGAACGAGCTGCACGAGCTACTCGCCGCTAAGCGGGGGGATTGGGACGGTGCTTTCTTCCACCAACTGGCCCGCTGCCTGGGCCTACCGCTCAACGCCGCTACGATGGATCAGCTGCTGGACCGATTGCCCCTCGGTCTCCTCCAGCGCTACCGCAGCGACCAAATCGCCCTCGAGGCGCTCCTGCTCGGAACGGCCGGACTGCTCGACGGCGAGTACCTCGACGAGTACCCACGCCAGCTCCAACGTGAATTCGCCCACCTCGCACACAAACACGGGATCGAGGCGCTGCCCCGGGAGATGTGGAACTTCCGGGGCCTGCGGCCGGCGAGTTTCCCGAGCATGCGGCTCGTTCAGCTCGCCGCCGTCGTACGTGCGGAGCCGCGGGTCTTTAGCCCCTACCTCGAGATCGAGGGAGCGAAGGGACTGCTCGAGCATCTCCAGCACGAGCCCCACGACTACTGGCGCACGCATTACCTCCCCGACCGCCCGAGTCCGCCGCGCCGCAAGGTGATCGGCAAGGCCAGCGCGCACGCCGTACTCATCAATGCGGTAGTCCCCTTCGTGTTCCTCTACGGTCGGTTGCAGGGGCGGGCGAAGCTCGAGGAGCGCGCGCTCGAACTGCTCGCGAGCTTACCGAGCGAACGGAATCACCTCATCGAGCAGTGGCGTACCGTCGGTCTCGTCGCCGAGAACGCGGCGGAGAGCCAGGGTCTACTTACCCTCCGCAGGGAGTACTGCACCCCCCGCCGGTGTTTGGAGTGCGCGATCGGTCACAGCCTGCTCAAGCGCGGGGGCTTCGAGAGGGAGTTGGCTACCCAGGTTAGGGAGTCTTTGGTTGCGGCCTAGGCTTCCGAGGGACAAAATCTTGGTAAGGCGTCTATATTGACATCAATTCAAAGCCAACGCACATGGGAGCTATCGACTATTGGAAGCTTGCCTTTTCCAGGTACGCAACGTTTACGGGCAGGAGTCGCCGAAGTGAGTACTGGTACTTCACCCTAGTCAATTTCATCGTCAGCTTCGTGCTAAGCATCGCGCTAGGTCTTCTCGGTGAGACCGCCGGACTACTCGCGAATCTCTACGGCCTGGTCGTACTCATTCCGGGGATAGCAGTTGGCGTAAGGAGGTTACACGATATCGGTCGTAGCGGCTGGTGGTACTTAATCCTACTCACGGTTATCGGTGCCTTCTTACTTCTCTTCTGGTTTGCCCAGGATTCCGAGCCGGGTACCAACCAGTACGGTCCTAACCCAAAAACTGGTGGCGAAGATGTCCTCGACCACCTAACCGTATAAGCGAGTTTCGAAAGTCAGAACGTTCCGCCTACGGACGTGAGTTGATATGTAAGATCGGTTACGCTGCGTTTACGTAAGTAACGAGTCGGTGCGGAAGCCCCTTTCTTTGCCCTCCCTTGCGCACCCGTATCCTCCGCATCCTCGCCGCCCCCCTCGCGGCGCTCTTCGGACTCCTCGTCGAGCTCCGCTTGCTCCTCTACCGGGTCGGCTTGCTGCGGCGCGTCAACTTCAGCCTCCCCACCATCGCCGTCGGCAACCTCAGCGTGGGTGGCGCCGGCAAGACGCCCCACACCGAGTACTTGGTCCGCCTCCTCCAAGACTACCTGCACGTCGGCACCCTCTCCCGCGGCTACGGCAGGAAGACCTCCGGCTTTCGGTACCTGTCGGCCGCCGACTCCGCACGTGAGGTCGGCGACGAACCCCTCCAGCTCAAACGCAAGTTTCCGGAGTTGGCGGTGTCCGTGAGCGAAGACCGGGTCTTCGGCATCTCGAACCTCGTGCAGTACGCCCCCGATACCCAGGTGGTACTCCTCGACGACGCCTTCCAAAACCTCGCCCTCCAGCCCGCCGTCAACTTGCTGCTCACCGAGTACGACCGCCCCTACTGGACGGACAGCCTGATGCCCGTCGGTCGACTCCGCGAGTGGCCGACCGGCGCCGATCGGGCCGACGCGGTCGTGGTTACCAAGTGCCCGGACGACCTCAGTGCAACCCGGCGCGCCGAGCTGATCGAGGAGCTGTCCCCCACCCCGCGGCAACGCGTCTTCTTCTCGCGCTACACCTACGGCTACCCCTGGCTCGTCCTCGACCCGCGCCACCGGATCTCGCTCGATGCGACCCTCGACGTGCTGCTCGTCACCGCCATCGCGCGGGTCGACTACCTACGCGCCGGACTTACCCCCCTGGTAGCCGAGATCCACGACCTACCCTTCGGCGATCACCACGAGTTCACGAAACGAGACCTAGGTCGTATGACCCGCCTATTCCACGACATCGAGAATCCACGCAAGCTCATCCTCACGACCGAGAAGGACGCGATGCGGCTCTACGCCCACGAACCCTACCTACGCGAACAAAACTTACCCCTCTTCGCCCTGCCGGCGGAGGTCGCATTCTTCGCCGAACCACCGGGGAGAGGTTTCGACGACTGGGTCCGGAACCGGCTACTCGAATTTAGGGCTTAAGAGCCTGTCTAGGGACTTGCGATCTGGCGAAATCGCAGCCGATTTGGAGCTCATCGAGGAAGAAAACGGAGGAATAGCCGCGCTATCGTGAGGCTTCCAGACGACGGAGAGCTCCAGATCGACCGATTTTCAGTCGATCAGCAAGTTCTTAGACAGGCTCTAAGCGAAACCGTTAACGCAAAAAGCCGGCCCTCACCCCAAAGGGCGAGAGGCCGGCAGCACTATGAAACACTATTTGCTGGAAGGCGGTCGACTCGTACAAACACTTGGGTATGACGACGCGACCTGACAAAGGTAATCGTTCTGCGCGGATCAGTTCTCTGGACAAATTTCACGGAAAACCCCTATATCCGGCAATAGGTTGGTGTAGAACTATCCACAAGGCATCGCGGAGATCTGTCATGCTCACGCAAGATGCATACAAACATCCAGGTAAACACTAGATCAAGCTACCCGAGGTTGTGTGGAATAAGTACAGCGACGCTCGGGGCCGCGCACTCCCGGCGTCAATCCTCGATCAGTAGCCCGTCGACCTCACCCTGCTTGGCGGTCCGGATCGTCTCGTCGGCCTCCTCTTCGTCGTCCTCCTCGCGCTGCGGGGCCTTTACCGGCTCCACCGGATTAGGTACGTGGCGCAGCTTGACGGAGATGGGGAAATGATCCGAGCCGATCGCCGGGAGTCGCCGCAGGTCCACGACCTGGAACTGCTCGGCGTGAAACACGTGGTCGAGCGGCCAGCGCGCGAACCAGTAGTTGGCGTTGTAGGAGGCGAAGAGTCCGCGGCCGCGCCGCGGGTCGAGCAACCCGGAGAGTCGCTGGAAGAGCCGTGTCGAACGCGACCAAGCCACGTCGTTCAAATCGCCGAATACGATGGTGTTGGCGTTGCCGCGCTCGGTCACGCGACGACCCACGATCGCGAGCTCGGCGTCGCGGCCGGTGCTCGTCGATTCCTCGGTGGGGCTCGGTGGGGGCGGGTGCACCGCGTACACTTCGACCCAGGTGCCGTCCTTTAGCTCGACCTGCGCGTAGATGCTCGGGATGCTGTCCGCGATGAGGTGCATCACGCGTTCATTGCGAATCGGCAGCTTACTGTACAGGTGCATCCCGTAGCGGTTCTCGAGGGGCACCTTCACGGTAAAACGATAGTCGCTCGCCAGGCCCTCGTCGAGTGCATCCTGCCAGGTTTGGTTCGTTTCGAGCGTGAGCAGGACGTCCGGTTGCTCGGTTTCGACGAGTTCGAGCAACCGGTCGTGCGCCTCGTTGTCTTGCAGCACGTTGCTCATCAACAGGTGCAGACCCGCATCGCGCCCCGGGGCGGACGCCTCCGAGACGTCCGCCACCTGTTTTGCCCAGAGCGGGGTGTACGGAAGGATGCGCGAGACTTGATACACGCTGCTCAGCGCGCACAGACCGACTACCGTGAGCGACAGCAGCGTGTAGCCCGCCGAGTACAGCGTGATCCCGAGCAGTACGAGCGCCGCGAGCAACACGAACGCGAGCTGGGCGCGGGGGTAATCCCACATACGGATCCAGTAGTCGTCGTAGGGCAGAAAGGGAAGCAGGGTGCCCACCACACCTAATCCGGCGAGTACGTATGCGATAACGCGCAGGATCAGCATGGGCAAGTCGAGGTCGGGGTTTAGCGCAAGCTGCAAACTAGTGTGTAGGTCGGTGTCGGATATTACCCTCGTCGTAAAACGCACTTTACCGACGTTAGTGCAAGCGAGTCACATTTCGCCCCGATGGCCAACCCGAGCATCGCCCTCTACTTCGTCCTAACGCTCGCCTGCGCCGCCTGCGGCCGGCGTGAGGCCGCGATCGAAGAAGAAGCACCGTCCGTTTTGCCGGAAGGCGAGGTACCCACTGCATATAGCGAGCCACCTTACCGCTTCAAAGCACCCGAGGCGCGCTTCGCTCTCCCTACGGAGCTCCGCGAGATTTCGGCGCTCACCGTCGTCAACGACGGATACCTCGGCGCGGTGGAGGATGAGTCCGGCGTACTCTACGCCCTCTCCCTCGAGACGGGCGCCGTCACCGACCGCATCCCCTTCGGCAGGCGGGGCGATTACGAGGGGGTGGAGTTGGCCGCCGATCGGCTCTTCGCGCTGCGCTCCGACGGTTCGGGGATGATGCTACGCGACTGGTCTTCCGGGCACACGACCGACCTCCCCTTCGACCTCGGGCTCGGGGCCGAAGCCTGCAACGCCGAGGGGCTCGGCAGCGACGGGAAGCGCTTGTTGGTGGTCTGCAAGGAGGAGGACGAGAAAGGCCGTAACCGCCTTTACGGCGCCGATTTCGGGGGGAAGCTCCTGGGTTCCGGACCGCTCTTCTCAATCGACCCCGCCGAGGTGCCCGGCAAAGGCCGGCTGCGCCCTTCGGCGCTCGCGGTGCACCCGGTTACGGGCCACATCGTGGTACTCTCCTCCAAGCGTGAATCACTCATCTCACTCGACACCACGGGCGAGGTGGTGGCCACCTGGGATTTGCGCCCCGCCGGGCTCGAGCAGCCGGAGGGGCTCGCTTTCCTCCCGAACGGGGACCTGCTGCTCTCGAGCGAGGGGAAGCTGCGGCAGGCCGAGGTGCTGCGGTTTCGGTACCTCGGCGGGGTACGTTAGGCGAGCTACTGCACCTCGAGATCAACTACCGTAGCCCGACTCTGCACGATCAGCATCCCCCGCCCACCCTCGAAAGCGCTGGGGATAACTACAGGTTCAACGAAGGGGTTGTCCTTCGAGTCGTACAAACTTCGCAGTGCGTCGTAGTACTCGACGGCGAGGGGATTGACCGTCCGGAAGGCGAGCACCAGGCGCGAGTTAGGCACATCGTCGCAGCCGGAGCAAGAGCTCGGCAGGTAGGTATCGAGCCGGAAAGCGGCCGCACCACCCTCGAATCCACCGTCCCTCGTGTAGAAGCGCGTATCGTAGTCCACGTAGTCGAACTCGTCTCCCGTGCTGAAGCGCAAATCGGTTATCGACGAGTCGAGTTGCCCGGCATCCTGTCCGGTACTGTCGTAAGCGCGTGTGTAGTAAATCTGCTCCCCCTCCATCATGTAGGCGCCCCCGCCCGGCGCATCTTCGATGGTGAAGCCGATCGAAACCTCGAACTCCCGTTCGCTTAGGGTAATAGACCTAAAATCCCCGGGCGTCGGCACGGGCTGGCGCGCAGTGGTCGACTCGCCCCCGGGCGGGGTAACCTCGAGCTCGAACACCTTGCCGGGCGCGAAGAGCTCGTCCGGGAGCACCGCGAGGTACACGCTTACCGCGTCGAGGCTATCCAAATCGTCTTCGGATCCATCGTAGAAGATGTGCTGAGAACCGGAGGTGACCTTACGTTCCACCTCCTCAAACGTCGCGACGGTCGCGCCGTCTATCCGTAAGCTCACCGAAGCGTCCGGCACCCCGACGACGTCGCCTCCGCCGTTCAATGCAATCGGCCGGGTCACGTAGACGTAGGAGGTGTCGTCCGGTCGCAGCGTAGCCTCGATCACGAGTTCCTCCCCGGCATCCGGTAAGGGTACGTCTATGTCGGTAACGAAGGCATCCGTACAACCTCCGAACCCCGAGGTGAGTACGACGACGGCGGTAGGTAACCACGCGAAGTGCGTTTTGCGGAAGCGCATAGCTAAAACTTGAAGTTGTAAGACACGGAGGGAATTACGGGCAGGATGCTGACCTCCTGGAAGCCACGCTGCCGCTGTCCATTTTCGTACGTGTTCTTCGCCAACACGAAGAAAGGATTCTTGTGGCTGTAGGCATTGTACGCTCCCACCACCCAGGCGCGCTCCCCCCACTTCTTCTGTTTGCGAAACTCGAAGCTCAGGTCGAGCCGGTGGGTGTTCGAAAGTCGGTATTCGTTTTTTCCGGCACCCTGCTCGTACTCCCGGTAGCCCAGTCCTCTGGCGGTAGAGAAGGTTTGGAAATTCTGATCGTAGGAGTAGATATCGACCTCCTCGAAGTTGCCGGCCTGCACGAATCGCGGGATCGTAATCGCGTTGCCCGTCGCAAAAATCCAGGCCCCCGTAAACGTGATGTAGTCGTTGATCCGGTACGAAACGAGCGCGCTAAAATCGTGGCGCCGGTCGTAGCGGAAGGGGAAAGCCTCCCCACCGTTGATTTCGGCGAACGTACGGTTGTTCCAGGAGAGCGTGTAGCCGAGCCACCCGGTGGTGCGCCCGAGCTTCTTCTGCGCGAGCAGCTCCAGGCCGTACACCTCGCCGCTGCCCTGCACCACCTTATCCTCCCACTCCTGCTCGAGTCGGAAGTCGAAAAAGGAGCTGCCCGGTCGGTAGCTCACTACGTTGTCCATGGATTTGTAAAAGGCCTCGGCGCTCAGCTCGTAGCCGCCGTCAAACTCCTTCGCCCCGCCGAGGGCCGCCTGCCAGGAGCGTTGTGGGAGCACGCGCTCGTTGGAGGGGACCCACAGGTCGGTCGGCAGACTCAGCGCCTCGCTCGTGAGCAAGTTGACGAACTGCGTCATCTGCGCGAAGCTGGCCTTGAGCCCGTAGCCTTTCGGCAAAACGTACCGCGCCGCCACGCGGGGTTGCAAACTGGCGTAGGCGGTGTCGTTGTTGAAGCCGCTGAGGTGCAGACCCGCGTTGACGGCGAGTTTTGGCGAAAGCCGCCACTCGTCCTCCACGTAGGCGGCGAGCTCGACGGCCTCCTCGTTGCTGGAGCCGAGCGCCGATTTCGTCTGTTCGATATTCGACGTGTAGCGCGAGGTAAGCGCCCCCGGGGAGTAGGTGTGGTGCGTGGCGCCGAGGCCGGCGCGGAGGTAGTGATTCGGATTGGGGATAAAGCTGAGGTCGGCGCGCAGGCCGTAGTCACGGATGCCCGAGCGGTAGCGGGCGAGGTAGTTTTCCCGGGTCGTATCCTGGGTGTACTCGTACCGGCTCTCGAAGTCGATGGTGTAGTCGCTGAAAGTCGCGGTGGTGTTGAGGAAGAGGCGCGGACCGAGCTCGTAGTTCCAGCGGGCGGCGCCGATCTTGTTTCCCCAGTTGACGCCCCCGCCGTAGCTGTCCGCGGACGGTCCCTGCCCGTCGTCGTACGTGTAGCTGTCGTCGAGGCCGAACACGTCGCCCCCGAGGTAGCCACTGAAGTACAGCGTGTGTCGCTCGTCGAGCTCGTGACGCACCTTGGCGTTGAGGTCGAAGAAGTTGAGGGCGAGCTTGAAGTTGCTGTCTTCGTTTTCCCGGTTGGCCAGTGCGATGAAGGGCTTCGCGATCAAGTCGGCGTAGGTGCGGCGCCCGGCCACGAGCACGCGCGTCTTCTTGCCTACGGGTCCGTCGAGGGTTAGCCGACTCGAGATGAGCCCGATGCCGCCCTCGCCGTGCCACTCGTCCTCGTGCCCGTCGCGCATGTTGATCTCGACGACGCTCGACAGGCGGCCGCCGTAGCGCGCCGGGAAGCCGCCCTTTACGAGGTTAACGGAGTTGATCGCATCCGCATTAAATACCGAGAAGATACCCAGCACGTGGCTCACGTTGTACACGGGCACCCCGTCGAGGAGGATGAGGTTTTGGTCGGGCGAGCCGCCGCGCACGTAGAGTCCGGCCGTCCCCTCGGAGCCGCCCGATACGCCGGGCAGGTACTGCATGGCCTTAAGCACGTCGGTTTCGCCGAGGAGCGCCGGGGCGCGCTTGATCTGCTCGATGGGCACGTCGATGCTCGACATCTGCACGCGCTCGTGGATGCGCTCCTTGGATTCGGTGGCGCGGACCTCCACGGTCGCGAGCTCGTTGGCCGACTGCAGGCGGAGCACGAGTTCGCCGATCGGTCCGCCGACGAGGATCGTGTCGCGATCCGCGAGCCCCACGTAGGCCGCCGTCAGGCGGAGGGTATCCGCGCTGTACGTGTAGGAGAAGAAGCCGAAGTTGTTGGTGGTCGTCCCGAGCTGGGTAGCAGCGTCGTAGAGCGTGGCGCCGATGAGGCGCTCACCGGTACTCGCATCTTCGACGTACCCGGAGACGGTGCGGGGGGCTTGCGCCAAAACGCGGGTTGCCGTGCCGAGCAGGAGCGCCAGGATACACGTGCAGCGTAGCAGTGTTGCGATGGGGGGATAACTTTGGGAGGACGGTTGCGGTTGGTACGGACCGAACGGGCTCGGGCGGCCTGTTGCTGCTTGGGGGCTTGGATTTTAACAGTTGGTGATTTTTGGACGCTCCTGTCGGGACGCCTAACCAAACGCAAAAGCGCCCGACCCCCTTACAGGGATCGGGCGCTCGGCGGATTGATTGAAGCTACCGGAGCAGCCCCGGCCTTACGGCAAAACCACCGGCCGCGTCGCGGTTGCCCCGCCGCGCGTGAGCGTGACGAAGTGCACGCCCGCCCGCGCGTCGGGCATCTCGAACTCGAGGCGCGCGAGGCGCGTCGCGTCGACCGCCTCGTCGGCGTAAACGACGTTACCGAACGCATCGCGTACGCGCACGCTCGCTGGGCCGGCGTACGCCGCGGCGCCCGCGCGCTCGGAGACGCTCAGCCGGAGCGTCCGCTCGACCACCACGCGCGCCTCGAACGAAGCGGCGCCGCTGAGGGTCACGACCACGGCGTTCGCGCTCTGCTGAAAGCACCCGTCGGCCACGGGGGCACCGTAGAAGTTATCGCCGACGTCGAGGAGGACCCCCCCCGTGTGGCTCACCCCGTACGCGTAGTACTGTCCGTCGGGCCGGCCGGCGAGGTCGAACTCCGCGTCCAGCGTGAGGTCGACGATAACACCCGCGGCGTCGAGCAGGAAGTAGGCGTACGGCGCGGACGACGCGCTCGTGGTCGCGAGCGGGACGACCGAGTTCGTGGCGTCCGCGGCGACCTGCGTACCGCCACCCGTGCTACTCACTACCCCGCCGTCGACCGAGTCGCGGACGACGGTGATGAAGTTGTCCGAGAGATCGAAGCAGCCGTCCGTCAGCGCGACGGCCGCAGCGTCGTCGCCGGGTGCGGCGATCACGGTCCCGGTGTAGGACAAGCCCCACACCCGGCACTCCCCGACCCCCGCGCCGGCGAAGTCCTGGAAGCCGTCGGTGTTCAGGGCGAGGATCCGGTTTTCGGCGTCGGTGATCACGTAGGCGAACGCGGCGTCCGAGGCGCCCGTGCTCGTGAACCCCACGAAATCCGCCACGTCGTCGCCGAGGCAAGCGTACGCGCGGGTGCCCCCGTTCGCGGTCGCGACGGTCCCGCCGTTCGTCTCGGTGCTCACCACCCGAACCGCGTTCTGCGAGATGAGGTAGGTATCGTCCGAGAGGCGCGTGGAGTACACGTTGTCCCCGAGCTGCAGGGTCGGGGTGCCGGTGTAGTTGAAGGCGAAGACGTAGTAGGTCCCGGCCGGCGCGCCGGCGAGACTGACGTTCGCGTCACCGGTCGCACCGACGATCGAGAAGTCCTCGTCGGTAACGACGTAAGCGACCGAGCCGAGGGAAATCTCGTAGCCGACTCGTACCGCGATCGGGGTCGTGTCCCGGGGATCGGGACAGATGTAGGCGGTTTGACTCCCGGTGGCAGTAGTGATCCGACCGGTAGCCAGCGCGGCGGGCAGGCTCGTTCCCGTCGCCTCGAGGTAGCCGGAGGTGTTCAAAGCGGCGTCGTAGGCGACCAGCCCGAGGGTCAGCTCGAAGTCCGAGGGTACGTTGAAGCGGATCGACGTATTCTTGGTCGTCGCGAGGACCCGGCCCTGGTAAAAGAGTGCGTACCCGGCTACCCCGTAGTCGTCGGTCGCGGGATCCCAGGAGAAGGATACCGTTCGCGAGGTCGACCCGGTCGAAGCGAAGTTCTCCGGCGTGCTCGGCCGGAGGGTATCGGGTTCGCCGGCGACGCAGAGCTTGACCGACTCCGAAACGGCGAACTCGCTCCCGGCGGCGAGCACCTCGCCCCCGAGGGTGGTAAAAGTGTAGCTCCCCTCACCGCGGGCGCAGCAGAACCCGTCGCCGGCGGCGTCGAGGATGCGGAAGGTGTACTCGCCGGGACTGAGGGGGAGGGTGTCGACGTAGGTGGTCGAGGCCCGGAGGTTGCGTCCGGAGAAGATCGGGAAGTCGGACGAGCCGGTGATCTGCCAGGAGGTCTGCTCGGCGCGCTCGTCGGTGACGACGGTCAGGACGACCCGTTCCGGCGACTCGACGCAGGAGAGGTTGGGCGTGTCGCCCATCACGCCCACCGCTTCCCACGCCGCGGCGCAGGCGCGCGCCTCGGGCGAATCGGCGCCGAAGAGGTCGGCGGCGGCTTGGTTGGCGCCGTCGCGGGCGTCGTAGTACTCGGAGAAGGGGCCGAGGTAGACGCTGAGGTTGCGGTACGCGATCGCCGCGGCGGCGGCGTGACCGATCCCCTCGACGGCGTAGGCGTTACCGAAGTCGTCTTCGCCGGTTCCGCCCTCCACGAGGAGGTAGAACCACTTGTTCTGGACGCCGGAGTTGATGTGGACGCCGCCGTTGTCGCCGACGTTGAGGTACCACAGCTCCCCGAGGTAGGTATCGGGGTCGCCGAAGGCGTTCGGGTCGGACATCGAGCGAAAGGCGCCCCCCGGCTCCTTGCTGAAATCGGCGCCGGTCAGCCAGTCGACCTCCCCCTTCGCGTAGTACTCTACCTCCTCCCCGAAGATGTCGGAGAAGCTTTCGTTCAGTGCGCCCGACTCGTAGGCGTACACGAGGCCGGCGGCGTACTGAGTGACACCGTGGGTGAGTTCGTGACCGATGACGTCGAGCGAGGTGAGCGGCCCGAAGCGCACGCCGTCGCCGTCGCCGTAGGTCATCCGCGACCCGTCCCAAAAGGCGTTCACGTAGTTTACGTTGGCGTGGGTGTAGCTGTACAGGGGCGCATCCTCACCGTCGTAGCTGCGGCGTCCGAACGACTCGAAGTAGAAGTCGTAGGTCTGCTCGGTACCGTAGTGCGCGCTCACCGAGGCGGAGTCGCTCGAGAAGGGGAGCTCGGCGTCGGTCACCGAGGTCGCGTTCGCGTAGGCGGCCGTGTCCTCGTTGAGGATGGCGTTGTTCAGTGAGAAAGTAAAGATCCCCCCGCCGGTCGTCGTCTGCTCGAGCTTGTACACCCCGGAATCGTCGCGGCTGGCCAATACCTCGACGGTACCGTCGTAGAGACTCTCCGCCTCGATGGGCTCGTCGGCGTGGTGGATCTGGCTGTTCTCGAAGACGATATCCCCGGTGCGTGCGTCGACGTACACCCACGCGCGGTACAGTGGGCGTGCCCCGTAGATGTCGAACTTGTACGTCAGCATCGCGGCGCCCGTTTGCGGGTGCGCGAACACGACGAGCTCCCCGGCGGGCTTCACGTAGTCATGTGGTGCGTTGGCGCTCCCCCACATCGGCTCGCTCACGTTTAGCCGCGTGAGGGCTCCGGCGAGCGCGTCGGCGGCGCTCAGGGTGGGTCGCACGTCGAGCGCGGCCGGGATCGTGGCCGCGGCGCCGGACACGGTCTCGATGCGCCCATCGCGTGCGTGCGCGACGTAGCGACGGTTGTCGACCGGGATGCCCTTGAAGAGTTGCTGGTAGGTGACGTGGGTCATCCCGAGCGCGTCGGTCGCGCGCGCTACCTCGGGGAAGGTCGACGGCGAACGCACCGCCGACGCGCGCGCCGAGGTTGCGTTCGCCGCGGCGTCGCCGTTGGCGTCCTCGCCTGCCGCCAGGCGGGCGAGGAGGCCGGGGGCTTCGTCGAGGGAGACGTCCTCGGTGATGTGCTTGAAGTGCTTCGCGGCGCGCGGGGTGGGTCCGGGCGTCGCCGCCGCGGCGGCCGGTGGGCCGGAGAGCCGCAGCGGGGGCGCCGTGTCGCGCTGCGCGAGGCCCGCCGTGGCGAGTGCCCCCACGAGGAGGGCGGAGAGGGTAAACTTAAAGGGGGTCATTTCTGGGAGGAGTTAACGTGACAAAATGCGGTTAGCGACCATCCGGGGGCGGGGGTACCCGCACGCTCTGGCCGCACGGCTCCAACATAAGCGCCCCTACCTTCGATCGGGTAGGTACTTCGACGAACGTAAGTAGCCCGACGAGGATCGGACCGCGATCGCCGAGCCGATCGACGCCCCCGCCCCTACGCGGCCGGCGGCGTTTTACGGTCGTACAGGTCGTCCAGCGCCACCACGTCATCCACCAACCCGATCGAATACTGGTTTTGGCGCAAGCCGAACGTCGTGATGAGCGCGAGGAAGAGTTGCTTCTTGGTGGAGGTGTGTTGGCGAAAGCGGGACACCTTTTCTCGGGGGGGGGCGGCGTAAGCTTTGGTCAGCGCATACTCGTCCTGACTGTACTTCGCCTCGATCAGGGTAATGGCCTGGTCGGGTCGATCGAAAAGTATGTCCACCTGAACGCCCTCGACACCGTCGCGCGCTCGCGCCACGTAGCCCGCCGTAGAGGCGTGAATACCGGCAATCCCGAGCGCCGTTTTAATTTGGTCTGCGTGTTGCATGCACACACTTTCGAAGCTGAAGCCCGCCCAACTCGTGAAGGCCGGTGAGTCGTACAGCCGGAGGAAGGACTCCCCTCCCGCCGCGGACTGACCGTCGATAAATTGGAGATGGAAAACCGAGAATTCGTCGATGACCCGGTAGAGCGCATCCTTCGTCCGTTTTCCGAACGGTCGGTACAGCTCGATGAACCCGGAGAGCGCTAGTTCCTCCAACCGGAGGGTGAGGGTTCCGCCGCTTTTTATCGTTTTGGTTTTCAGCAGCTCCGCTCGCGTCAACCCCCGACGCTTCGTGGCGAGCGCCCGGATAAGACGGACGTGTTCGCCCGAATCGTCGAAGAGGGAGGCGTAAAGCAGGTGAAACTCATCGCGCAGTGGGCCACTCCGGTCGAAGAGCAGACGTTGGATCGCCGCTACGGCACTTTCACCGCTTCGAACTTGCTCCAGGTAAAAGGGCACGCCGCCGAGAGCCATGTACAACATGAGCTGCTGGAACCGCTCCAGCCGGACGCCTCGGTATTGTAGGTACAGCTCCGTCTCCTGGAGCGTGAACGGCTGCAGTACGATCCGGTGCGTGATGCGGTTGTGCAGGCTACCTCGATCACGAACCACCTTCCGGATCATCCACGAGGCGGCCGAGCCGCAAATGACCACCACGACCGCGCGGTTGGCGGCCCACGAATTCCAGAACCAGCCGAAGGCCATGAGGAAGCCCGACTTGGCGGAGGCTAGCCACGGGAGCTCGTCGAAAAACACAACGCACTTATCCGGAGTATCCGCTAAGACTCGATCGAGCCGAGCGGCGAGGTAGCCTAAGGCGACGAGCCAATCGCCCGTGGTAGGCGGGGCGTCTCGGGTGGGGAAGGTCCGGGCTACTTGCTGGTAAAACGCCGCGAGTTGCGTACGCTTCGAGGCGCCCTGCAAGCCCGTGACGGAGAAGGCGATACGATCGGCGTATACGTTTTGAATCAAGTAGGTTTTGCCGATGCGCCGCCGTCCGATCACGGAGACGAGCGCCGGCCCGTCGGTGCTGTACGCGCGTTCGAGATCTTCCGTGGCCTGTTGGCGACCGATGACGAGAGCCATAACAAATCAGATAATCAGCCAAATATACCTCAATAGACCCACTTTTGGCTGATTATCTGTGATGTACAGCCAAAAGTGGAGTTATACAGAGGGTTTTGGCTGATTATTGATCGAGGCCAAGTCGACAACTCCACTACTCTATTTTTTGGTTAAACTCCAACACCTCGATCTTCGAATCCGAACCCGTTCACCCGGAGCCTTCTCCGCGAGCGTAGCACCTTCAGGGCGTAATCTTGATGCCCGTGAAGATCCTCGACTTCGATACCCGAGCCGGTCGCTACGCCTCCGAGATCGAGGCGGTCACCGCCGCCGCCCACGCCCACCCGCTCGAGGAGCGGATCACGGCCCTCCGTGGGACCTTCGCTCTCGTCGTTGACGGGGAGGAGCAAACCGAGCTTACCGTAGCAACGGTTCCCGCTAATGCAACCCAATGGTGGAGTCCTCGGGCAGTCCCGATGCCACCGCCGGCCCCGACCCCCGGGTCCCCGCGACACTCGCTCGCCTTCGCCAACTGCCCAACGTACACGAGCGCGCACTCGCCCGGCTGGCCCGGGCTTGCTCCCTCTCGCAAAGCCGCCTCGCGCACCTCGTCAAGGCGGGCACCGGGTGCACCCTCGCACGCCACATCGCCTTCGAGCGTCTGAAACGAACGATCGACGATCAGCTCGCGCGGGACGTCACCCTCATGGAAGCGGCAATGACGCAAGACTTTCACAATGCCGCCCACTTCACGCGGAACTTCCGCGGCATGTTCGGGGTAGCCCCATCGTTTGGGTACGGCCGCAGCTGATTCGTACAAGCTCCGGGGGCGCACAGAGCGGTAGCCTTGCGGCAAAACAACCCCCATGCCCACCGTCCGCCCCGCCTTCCCCGCCGACAAGGCCGCCCTCACCGAGATCGCCGTTGACTCCGGGCTTTTCCCCCCGGGGGCGGCCGGCGACTTCGGGCGCGAACTCGACACGCAACTCGGTGCCGCCGATCAGGGGCACCACTGGCTCGTCGCCGAACGCGACGGCGAACCCGTGGCCGCCGCCTACTACGCCCCCGAGACCTTCGCCGACGGCACCTACAACCTCCACTTCATCGCCGCGCGCAAGGCGCTACAGGGCGCGGACCTCGGCTCTACGCTACTCCAGCGCGTTGAGGCCGACTTACGCGAGCGCGGCGCCCGCGTGCTCATCACCGAAACCTCCGGACTCGAAGGCTTCGAGCTCACCCGCAAGTTTTACCTCAAGCACGGCTACAGCGAGGAAGCGCGGATTCGGGATTTTTACACGGCGGGGGACGATAAGGTGGTGTTTTAGCGAAAGCTGTGAGGCCCCATTTACTCCACGATGCGCGGTCGCTGTGCGGGGGGGTAGGATCGAATCTACCTGGCGGTAGGCGCGGCCGCGGGCGCGGCAGTCCGCCCCCCGAGCAGCGCCCACGCCCCGAAGCCGGCCGCCATGCCGAGGGCCAGCGCGCCCGCCCAGAGGAAGGCCGTGGGTAGGTCGTAGCGCGCCACGACCGGGGCGACCGCGATTGGGGAGACGAACTGGCCGAGGAAGAGGCAGGAGGAGAGCAGGCCGAGCACCCGTCCGCGCTGCGCGAGGGGGGCGGCCTGCATGACGAGCTGGTTGACGTTCGGCAGGATGAACCCGAGTCCGAAACCGCTGACGAGCACCGTCGCCACGACCGCCCAGTAGCTCCCCACGAGCGACAGGAGCACGTAGCCGGTCCCGAGCAACCCGAAGGCCAGGGCCAGGAGCCACCACGGGCCGATGGCCGCCTTGACGCGGGCGAAGGAGAAGGACGCGAGGGCACCGGAGACGGTCGTGGCGGCCACGGCGACGCCGATCATCGTGGGGCTCGCGCCAAAACCCTCGAGCAGGAAGGGCAGCTGCACGGGCGTGAGGTAGAAGACCACCATGGCGAGGAACATGGTGGCGAACATGACGACGGAGAGGCCCCAAAAGCCGGCGGGGGGCGTGGGGGCTGTTTTGGCGAAAGCCCCTTCGACCGCCGGAGTGGGTGTAGCGCCCCCCCGCGACGGCTCCTCGAGGTGCCGGGTCACGAGCGGGACCAGCAGCAGGGACAGCGCGTAAATCCCGAAGGGCGCGCGCCAGCTGATGTCGGCGAGCAAGCCCCCGCCCACGATGAAGACGATGCCGCCGAGCGACATGGCGGCGGCCTGTTTGCCGAGCAGGTCGCCGCGTTCCTCCCCGTCGAAGTAGTCGGCGATGAGCGTCGCGGTGACCGTCATGACGAGTCCGACGGCGATCCCGAGCAGGCCCCGGCTCGCGAGCAGGACCGGGAGCGAGGGGGCGAGTCCCCCGCCGACGCCCCCGACGGCGTAGAGGGCCAGGCCGAGGTAGAGCAGTCGGAGGCGCCCGAGCCGGTCGACGAGGTAGCCGGCCACGGGGCTCGCCACGGCGATGAGGAGGGCCGGGACGGTGAGCACGAGGCGCGCGAGGACGTCGACGTTCGCGGTGTCGGCGAAGGTTTGGCGGATGAGCGGGAGGGCCGGCGCGACGGTGGCGCCGCTCATGACGGTGAGGGTCGAGGCGAGCAGGAGGGTGAGCTTGCGGGGGTGCATGGGTGGGGGAACGCGCAAGCCGGTATTCCGATGCACCGAACCTCGTTGGCTGAAGCGTGGCTACGCGGTCGGGCCGTACCTTACGCGGAGCAATGACCGCCGCCCCCGCCGTACCTATTCTTCGCTTCGAAGACCTCGACCTCACCCGGCAGTACACCTACGCGGACTACCTCACCTGGCAGTTTCGAGAGCGCGTAGAGCTACTGCGGGGCTGGGTCGCGAAGATGAGCGCCGCGCCGAGCACCTACCACCAGCGTATCTCCTTCGAGCTCTCGCGGGTCATCGGCAATTTTCTCGCTGCTCGCGAAACGTGCCGCGCTTTCTCGGCGCCATTCGACGTTCGACTGCCGCGCACGAGCGGTGGCGAGACAGTCGTGCAGCCGGACATCTGCGTGATCTGCGACTCCGCAAAGCTCACCGCTCAGGGGTGTACCGGTGCTCCCGACTGGATCGTCGAAATCCTGAGTCCCGGCAACACGCCCCGCGAGATGCGCGAGAAGTACGGCCTCTACGAAGAGGCCGGCGTGCGCGAATACTGGGTCGTCGAACCGGCGAACGGCTTGGTCCTTCGGTACGAATTGCGCGACGGTATCTACGTCGGACTCGCTCCGCGCACGGGGGCGGACGAGCGGATCGAGTCCGTCGTCTTTCCGGAGTTTCGCATTGCGGGTAAGGCTGTTTTTGGGTAGCGGCACATTGGCTGTGAGCCCTGTGTCCGATAGTCATCGTACTTCAAGCGCCGAGGATTACGCTTCTAGATGAAGTTCGCTCGCAATGAGCGGTGGCGCAATTAGGGCTAAGGACTCGTTTAACGCATAAGTCCTACGGGGAACCTCCTGCTTACTCACCATTCAGAAGCCTCAGCATTGATACCATCGTTGCTATTAAACAGTTGATCTCACAGCAGTTTAAATACAATTGGCATATTAAACAGGATGCGGACCGGTTGTCCGTCCAACTACCCGAGGGCTCACCGTTTATATACTGGCCACTAGCATGATAGAGACCGTCGGGCGAACGAAACGTGGCGGAGCCATTTGCAACGGCGTACCCTTCCACTTCCGAGGTAGCGACAACCGCGGTGACTTGATCAGTTTCGGGGTATCGAGCTAGGTAGAAGGACCGTCCATCGGCGTCGGTACAGAAGGCCCCCTTTACGTCGCTGAAGGTCGGGGTAAACCCTTCCGGCTTCCAGCCATCGGATCTCTGGCGAGCTAGCTTTTTGAGCTTAACCTGCGGAGTGGGATCGGATTGCGCTGGATACGATGGTATCTGAGCGAGTGCGGCGGTTGAGAAGAGGAAGGCGCAACAAATCGTTGCGGCAATTGGGCTGGTAAGTTGGTAGAGTTGCTTTCGGAAAGTCATTACGGGAGCGAAACTAGCCTATTCGCTAGCGCCTGCGCCAATGGTCGCTACTGCGAAAACCGTGGTCGGCGATACGCGATCGCTACCTAGGAGTAGCTGATGTCGTCTTCGCTGAGATCACGCGGAATCAACTGGCGCTGCACCTACACAACGGCCGCAAAGTCATAATAATCGGCGATCTATGAGGATTCCGCAATAATCGCCATTCGCGCCAACTCGCGCCATTCGCAGGGGTCCAAGCTTCAAAACCTCACCAAACTCATCTGTACCCGAGCTAGGCTACCCTGCCGCTCGAGGAGCCTCGGCTTATCCAATCGCCCCCCACGATCGCGTTAGGCAACCGCTCGCGGCGAGCGTACTGGTGGTGGAGCAAGCTCCGTAAAATCACCACTATGAGGTCTGGCGGAGAGATGAACTTGAGCCTTACGGCAAAACCCACTGCGCCCGAACTGTTTTGACGCCAAATCATCCCGAACGGGTACTGATTAGCCTTAAAAATAGCCATACGTCCCGATCGGGTACGTTTAGTCTAACTTTCATCCCGATCAGGTACAAGATGATAAATTTAGATCTATATTACTCCCGATCAGGTATAAATCAATGCCCAAGCATCGTAGCCCTCTCGCCCAGCTCGTCCGCACCAAACGCAAGGCCGAAGGCATGACCCAGGCCGACCTCGCCCAGACCGTCGGCGTGGGCCTGCGCTTCGTGCGCGAACTCGAGAGCGATAAGCCGACGCTGCGCATGGATAAGGTCAACCAAGTGCTCTGGCTGTTCGGGTATGCTCTCGGGCCGGTGGCTACGGATACAGAAGCCCTAAACGACGGTCATGCAGGAGGCTAACGTGTACCTGAGGGACCAGCTCGCCGGACGACTCACGCAACGAGATCGCGGCTACACCTTCCGGTACCTCGCCGCGTACCTGGACCGCGACGACGCCGAGGAGATCGCCTTGTCCCTACCGCTTCAGAGTACCCCGTTCGAAACGGACCACCACCTACCACCGTTTTTCGATGGACTCATTCCCGAAGGGTGGATGCTCCAGCTCGCCGTACGAGAGTTTGGGGTGAAGTCTACGGATCGGTTCGGGTTGCTGTTGGCCACGGGGCTGACCCCTATCGGTGCCGTCCGGGTAGAACGGCACGACCGATGAGGTGTCTGAGGTGCTACCGACCTACGGATAGCGAAGACGAGGGTATGCACGAGGCCTGCGCAGAGGAAGTGTTTGGCACCAGCGCAATGCCACGGCTTTCGCTCCCGCCGGACGCCGCGGAGGAAATCGCACGTAGCCAACTCCGCACGGGGCGCGGCCTTACGGGCGTGCAACGGAAGTTTTCGGGAAACCTAGACCAAACCGATCGACGCATCCTCCTGAGCGATGTGCTCAGCGGCTATCTCATCAAGCCACAGACGCCCGACTATCCGAACCTGCCCGAGTTGGAAGCGGTGACGATGCGCCTAGCCGAACTGGTCAATCTCGATGTCGCGCCCTCAACGCTGTTACGCACCGAGCAGGGCGAACTGGTGTACGTCACGCGCCGCGTAGATCGGACCGCAGACAACTACGCGCTCCGGCAGGAGGATATGGCGCAGATCACCGAGCGCCTTACGGAGGATAAATACCGCGGCAGTCACGAGCAGATCGGCAAAGCCATCCAAACGTACTGCACGACCCCCCGCGTCGAACTCGTCAAGTACTTCCGCGCCGTGGCCTTCTGTTTCACGACCGGCAACAACGACGCGCACCTCAAGAATTGGAGTCTCACCCGCCAGCGCACCGGCAAGTGGACGATGACACCGCTGTACGACCAGGTAGCCGTGCGAGTCGTGCTCCCCGCCAAACAGGATCCCGAAGAGCTGGCGCTTCCCCTAGACGGGCGCAAGCGAAAGTTGACGCCGGCTAATTTCGCGGCTTTCGCCAAAACCATTGGGCTTCCGGAGGCGGTCGCGATGGCGCAGGTGAGGGTGTTGAGCAAGGCTGTGGACGCCTGGGAGGCGTGCATTCGGGGAAGTTATCTGCCGGAGGGGCTACAGGGGGTGTTTGTAGAGATCGTGAGGGAGCGGATGCGGCGGTTGGCTGGGTAATAGCCTCCCTACTCACGACAAACCTGGGGTGGTATATCTGGATAGCTTCCGAACCTTTTGTTGGCCTGGCAGTCGGGGTCAGACCGATCCACTACAAACAACACCCTATTCACCCGCGGCCGTCGATGAGTGTGTGGGGCGGTGCCTTGCGGCAAAACGGGTTATGCAGGGCGAATCCAGTTTTGGTGAAAGCCTATCAGGACGTGCCTGAGTGCTTCGATGGTTACGGACTGCTCCGCGCCAAAACCGACTACGTAGTGAGCCGTACCGTAGAGCTCACCATTTACAAGACGCTGGAGAATGCCGTCCAGGCGAATTAGTAGTTGTGGATTTGAGGCATATACACGGTAGACTTCACGGCCGAGCGCTACGTGAGCGTGGGTAAGGCCATCCAGGATTTTCTTCCCCGAAAAGGTCGCTGTGGTTCTCCCAAACATTTTCGTCTTCTAGATCACTGTAGTGTGCTACGATCTGTCCGATATCGCCCATGTCCTTCTGGCGTCTATCGGGACGGTCGTCAAACGAGATGAGCTTTAACCCAACGATGCCGGGGATGGTCGCCGAGCGAATGAAGCGACCGTCAACCTCATATTCGGTAGCCCCTCGCGCGGCGACCTCCGCGAATCCTACGAATTCCCTGGGGCCAGCCCAAAGCTACGTGAAGTCCGTGCCCGAGCGTTGAGTGACGTACGAGTCGAAAGGGAGTAGGTCGAGAACGAGCTGGTTGTCGAGAATGAGTGTATGCCGACCGTGTATTCCCTGTACCCTCCCCCATTCCTCCGCTAACTTGTCTCGGATAGCACTGTAGGTGTCGTAATCCGGTACGCCGATTACGAGGTCGATGTCACGTGTGCCGCGGTAAGGGTTCTTCCCACCGCGGTTGATCCAGAGGTGCGCGGCGAATGCCCCGATCACGAAGACATCGACATCTATACCGGCGAGCTGGTTTTGCAGCTCCAGGTAGATCTCTGAGAGCAGCCGTAGTGAAACATCTTACCTGCTCACTGTTGGCGGTACAACTTGAGACAGAGGTTCAAAAGCTCTCGCTCCGCTACCTCTATCGCCCGTGGATCGCGGGTTGCGAGGAGATCGGCGTACGTCAGCAGCGGCACCGTTGCGTGCGAACTCCGTCCCGTAACGCACCAGTCGGTTGATGGCTGCCCCCAAAAGCGTTCACGGCAGATCACCTGGCCCTCGGGACTCGGTGCCCACCGCAATCGGCGAGTGTGTTCTGCGAGCGCGTCGAAACCAGCGTAAACCTCCAGTTCGCGGCCGGACACCAAGCCGAAACCTTCCACCGCTGCTGCCGCTACTCCGGAGTAATATATTCCCTCGGGTAAGGCAGAAAGTTCTCGCCAGTCCTGGCGAAGTCCGACCGGGTGAAATCTCCAGGTACGGAGCTTTGATTTCAGTTTGAGCGCGTACTGCTCGGCCCAGGTTTGGAGGAGTACGATGAGCTGTTCGGCGAGCAGCTGGTCGCGCTGCCGGGGAAAGCCGTTGCCCGCCAACTTGCGCAAGGCCCGGGTAACGCCAGCCTCGCTTACGTCAGCGTAGCGAGCGAGTTCGATCTGCGATCCTCCGTAAGGCTCAGGAGCCAGCGTGAGATAGGCGAACAGCACCTTTAGATCGGTGGGCGTGTAGTCGCCGGGCTTTGGTGCGACCTGCCCGAGCTTGGTCGAGCGCTCGATGTATAGGTAGACGGAACGATCCTGATCGTTAAGGAACAGGTGACCTTCCGCCGTGAGATAAGCCCAACCGCTTTCCCGCATGATGGCACGACCGCGGGCCGTCGAATGCTCAAAGAGCGTTACTCCGAGTTCGGCATGCCAATTGCCCGAGCGAGTCAATCGAGTTGCCGAATCTGGATTGAGTAGCCCAGCCTCGTAAGTCAGTGGGTACCGTAGATCTGTCCCCCGAAGGCTCAGCATTCCCAGATCGTTGCTAAAGGATACCTCGGTGTTCGCCAAAGCTGCTTCGAGGGCTTTGTGGAGGCTTCGGTCAAGGGAAAGCGTTGAAGATTGCACCTTTCAAAGGTACGCCTAGTTTCAGAAGATGAAATTTATTTCAGTTTCTGAAACTGAGACAAGTTCTGAAATTACGTGCAGAATGGGTATAGGCATATTGGGATGTGCAGGGGCGGTAGGGGCGAGGATTTCGTTTCTAGATCAGGACGAAGTATACGGACTTGTCCGGTTCGATTGGCATGACGACCACGACTGGATAGTTTTGCCGTAAGGCTGCATACACTGGAGCTCTCCTTTCAAAAGCATGCGGCTAGCACCTGCTTCATCGCGAGCGCCACCCTCCCTCAAGTAGAGGGGTATAGACCCGTAAATCATAGGCGGGTAGAGCTGGCCCCTCACCTTTCCCATATGCTCAAGATCCGCCCCGGCTTCGAGCGCGAACACCGCTTCGCCGGTACGCACGCCGCCGGGCCCGAAGGCGCTCCGGCCTGGGGGGCTTTCGACGCGGAAGTGGAACTCGATGTCGCCGGACAGCTCCTCGAGCAGGCCCGCGAAGCCCGTGGCCTTACCCAAGAAGAGCTCGGTGCACGACTCGGGGTCGGCCGATCGCAGATCTCGAAGATCGAGAAGCACCTGAAAGACATGCGGCTCTCGACATTGATCCGCGCCTTTGAAGCTCTCGATATGCGTGCGCGCTTTCGTGTCGAAGCGGCAGGGCAGCTTTCCGGCTAAGGGTACGGATCGGACACCGAGATAAATACCTCGTACGCCTGCATTGGGAGTAGTCGGTCGACTAACGCGAGGACGTGACGAGATCCGAAGTCCAAGTCTTACGCACCTCGTCCTGCCAAATGGCCGCTAACGGAAAGCTCAGTGCAGTCAACCACTTCGACTCGAAGGCGTCGTCGACTCCGAACTTCACCCCCGCTCCGAAGCGGCCGCCCTCGTTGTCGAATCGCGTGAGCGTATCGACGTCGGTATCGATCACCCAGTACTCGTAGGTACCGGCGATCGCGTACTCCTCCTTCTTCTTTCCGAGATCGCGCGCGCGCGTCCGGGGCGACAGGACCTCGACCACGAGATCCGGACGGGGGTAGAGCACGAGCTCCCGATCGAACTGGTGGTCGGCGGCCCGCCAGACGCAGACATCGGGTTCGAAGTTGTCGCGCTCGAGTTCGATCATCGCCTTCTCGAGGCGTACCGTCAGGCGCTCTCGGTACATGCTGAAATTTCCGAGGAGTAGCGAGAGACCTTGCGTAGTCTGGTTGTGGATCTCCCGGGCAGGCGAGTGGTACACGGCCTCCCCATCGATCCACTCCGCTTTAACCTCCGGGGTCAACGAATCGACGAACTGCTTTCTGCGCAGCTGCTCCTCCTGGTGCGCCTGCCGGAAGGCCTTCACGAAGGCATCGGGATTACGGACCTTACGCAGCGTCTCGTGCGCGAGGGCTTCGGCGTTCTGATCGGGAGTGAGCATAGCAACTAAGGTAGTGCAACCGATCGCCCGCGGCCGAACTTTCACCCCTCGCATCAGTTAGCCAGGGACTACAACCCAGTAAGCACCGTCGCTACGCTAACTCCGCAACGGTCAACCCCATATCCCCCGGCTATGTCTCAACAAAACAAGAACCCCGAGCACAGGGAAGGTCCCGTCGCGAAGGCCATCGAACAGCAAACCGCGAAGCTCCCCTCGGACGTTTGGCTCTGGGCGTCCGTCGCCTCGATGGGCACGTCGCTCTACTTTCAATTCCAAGGCGACCGCGACAGGAGCCTCTTCATCGGGCAGTGGGCCGCACCGTTTTTGCTGTTGGGCGTCTACAACAAGCTCGTCAAGCTCGAAGGGAGCGACTGAGCGATCGCTTACACGTAGCTCCAGAGAAGCTTAGGAATCCTCGGGTGCCGAGCCGCCGGGGTACTCTCCGTTGAGCGCGCGACGGTGCCGGGCGGCAGACGAATGGACGATCTCCTCGGCGTTGGTCTCGAGGACCATGCCGTGGCGATACGAGTACAGCCGATCGTAGGCGAAGGCATCGAGGCAACCCACGATGTAGTCGGCGGCGGCGGCGGCGGATAGGGTAAGTCGTTGGAGGAACTCCGCACGAAGCTGACGTGCTTTAGGTCGGCAGTCGTCTTAAGGGAGTCCCCGACCAACACACGGAGTTAGCCGGATGTCCGATGTTTTACCGCCTCAACTACTCGTTCGAAACCGGTTTTAGCGTAAGCGATTGTGCATCCATGCAAATCCATAATACAATATTAGATTTGCATGGATGACCGCCGTACACCGATACACCTTTGAGCAGGAGCTTCGGACTCGGTTAGCGTCCGTACCCGCCGTCGGCTTAGTGGGCGCGAGGCAGGTCGGTAAGACTACGCTGGCGAAGCACGTCGGAGGTGAACGCGATTCGGACCCGGTCTATCTCGACCTCCAGCTTCCGAGCGCTCGCCGGCGCCTCGTCGACGCCGAAGCGTACTTCCGTTCGGTAGCCGACCGCCTGGTGATCCTGGATGAGGTGCAGACGATGCCGGAGGTTTTCCCCGTCCTGCGGGGACTCATCGACGAAGACAGGCGCCCCGGTCGGTTCCTGTTACTCGGCTCGGCCTCACCCGCGTTGATACGGGACTCGGCGGAGTCGCTCGCCGGTCGAATCAGTTACCTCGAACTCCCGCCCCTCCTCTGGGACGAGATCGCCGACATCATCGCGTTAAGAACGCACTGGCTGCGGGGCGGCTATCCGGAGGCGCTGCTGCCCGGCGTGAACGTCGGCGCCGAGCAGACGCAGCTCCGACGGATGCAGTGGTACGGCGACTACGTGGCCACCTTCGTCGCGCGCGACCTACCCGATCTCGCGGGGGGCGCCGACCGGGCTACGATGACGCGACTGCTCTCGATGCTCTCGTATTCGCAGGGCGGGCAACTCAACTACACGAAGCTCGCCGGGAGTCTCGACCGGACCGGCCCAACGATTGCGCGCTACGTGGATGTCCTCGAGCAGGCCTTCCTCGTTCGACGGGTGCCGCCGTACACGCCGAACGTGGGAAAGCGCCTCGTAAAGGCTCCGAAAGTGTACGTACGAGACAGCGGCCTCCTGCACGGCCTCCAGCGGATCGCGGATGAGCAACAGCTTTTGGGACATCCGCTCGTGGGCGCGTCCTGGGAGGGCTATGCCGTAGAGCAACTCCTGGCACGCGTCCCACCTTCGACCCAGGCTTTCTTCTACCGAACGTCTAACGGGGCGGAAGTCGACCTGGTAATCGAATCGCCGGGGCGGCCACTACTCGCCTTCGAAATGAAGTTTTCTACGGCACCGACCCTCACGAAAGGGTTCTACTCCGCTGTGGAGGACATCGAGCCGGATGCGAGCTACGTCGTCGTTCCGGAGGGGGAGGCTTACCCCGTCAAGGGTGGAGTCGTCGTGCTCGGCTTGGCCGGAGCGGTCGGAGTAATGCGGGATTGGGGAATGTAAGTTGATCCATTATCATTATGGAGTTTGGCCAGCGAAGCCCAGACCCGGAGAAGGGTGTTTAACGAAAGATCCGCCCACACATCCCGTAGATCTCCGTACGCGCGGCGGGCGGCGCCACCGCGACCTTTGCGTAAACGAAAAGGATCATGCGGATTACACTTACCGGCTCCCTCGGCCACATCGGGCAACCCCTCACCGAGAATCTCGTCCGGCAGGGACACACCGTCACCGTCGTGAGCAGCAATCCCGCGCGGGTGGAGCAGATCGAGGCGCTCGGCACCACCCCGGCGATCGGCAGCGTGCGGGACGTCGACTTCCTCACCGAAGCCTTCGCCGGGGCGGACGTCGTCTACACGATGGTGCCACCCGCCAACTACTTCGATCACGGGCTCGACCTGCTTGGCTACTACCAAACCCTCGGCAAGGCGTACGCAGAGGCTATCGCCGCGGCGGGTACCCGCCGGGTCGTCAACTTGAGCAGCATCGGGGCACACCTCAGCGAGGGCAACGGCATTTTGCAGGGCACCTACCATGTAGAACAACTCCTCAACGCGCTTCCGCAAAACGTGTCCGTTACGCACGTACGACCGGTGGAATTCTACTACAACCTCTACGGCTTCTCGGCCGGGATAAAGGCCAACGGCGCGATCGCCAGCAACGTCGGACCGGACGATACCAACGTGTGGGTCTCACCGACGGATATCGCCGCGACCGCCGCGGGGGAGATCGCCGGTGGGTCCGGCGGCAGGAACGTGGTCTACGTCGCCAGCGAGGAGCTGACCTACCGGGAGGTCGCCAGCACGCTCGGGCGCGCCATCGGCAAGCCGGACCTCGCCTGGGTGAAGATCTCGGACGAGGAGATGGCGCAGGGGCTCGCCGGCGTCGGCATGCAGCCCGCCAGCGCCGAGGGCATGACCGAGATGTACGCCGCCATCCGCACGGGCTTACTTTACGAAGATCACCGACGGCACGAGCCGTCGCAACTCGGGCAGGTGAAGATGGACGACTTCGCCCGGGAGTTCGCGAGCGCATATGAGGCCCAACCATGAAGCCCTTCCAAGTAGCAACGGTGAGGCCGGGGGCGCCTTACGGCAAAACCGCTCGCGACGCCACGGGCTGCGACACTCGAAAATACCTGTTCAGTTATCGGTTGCTCGCCAGCTTACCTCCCCACCACCCCCATAAAAGCCGCCGCAAACGCCGAGCGCGTCACGTCGCCCTCCCCCAACTCAAACGGTGCACTCAGGCCGTCGCTGTTCGCCAACAGAATGAGCGTGACGCCCCGCCCCGGGAGCCGCACCCACAGTCCCGAAAAGGACCCCGGCTGCCAACCGTAGTGCCAGACCACCCGCTCGCCTTCGACTTCCTGCACGAACCACCCCATGCCGTACGGCAACGCCTCCCCGGTGGTCGTCGAACGCGCGGGGCTCATCGCTGCGGCGAGCGTGGTGTCGGCGAGTAATTCCCCGGCCGAGAGCGCGATGTCGAAGCGGGCCAGGTCGACGACCGTCGAGACGATGCCCGCCCCGGCGTTGAGGTCGAAGGGTTGGGGGTACTCGCTCCTCACCGATCGCCCACCTTCCGATTTGTACGGCTGCGCGAGGGCCGTAAGGACGTCCACGTTCGACGAGTCCGCCTGGCTCGGGAGGGTGCGCGACATCCCTAGCGGGACGAAGAGCCGGTCCCGCAGCAGCTCCCCGAAAGGCCGCTCCGTCACCGCTTCCACCACGCGGAAGAGCTGGCCGTACAGGAAGCCGTTGTAACGGTAGGCAGCGCCCGGTTCGCCCTGGGCGGTGTGCGTGAGGTAGCGGCGCACGGTGAGGCGCTCCCCCTCGGTCTCGCAGCGCCAATCCTCGGTGAGGTCGACGAGGATCGGCTCGGCGGCCAGCACCTCGGCGGACTTAAAAAATTGGCAGGCCTCGTCCCACCCGGGTACATAAGCAGTAAAGGGCCGGTCGAGGTCGAGCTCGCCGCGCTCCACGAGTTGGAGCATCGCCGTCGCGGCGATCGGCTTGGTGAGCGACGCAATCCGGAAGGGCGTAGCCGCGGTGACGGGCCGTTGCGCTTCGACGTCGGCGTACCCGTACCCCCGCTCGAAGACGATCTCCCCGTCGGCCACCACGGCGGCGGCGAGCCCGGGCAATCCGTACTCGGCGCTCAGCGAGTCGAGCGCGCGGTCGAGCTGCGCGTAGGGGCCGGCGGGCAGCGTGTCGAGTGAGGTCGCGAGGGCGAGGGCGATGAGCAGCGTCATGCCGAGAAGGTAGCCTTCCGGCAAAACGGATAGCGCGCGCGTTCGACGAGCGTCGCGACGCGGTGGACGTGCGACCCTCCGGGACGCCGTCGACGTATGACGGGAGATCCTGAGACGGAGCTACCTACAGCAAATCCTCCACCGTAAGCACCTGATCCACGATCCCAATACTACCCGGTGAGGTTTCAACCCCGTAAACGGTCAGGAGGACGAGGTACACCTGCTTCCGTGTAGCTGTGTGGGCGATAAAGCGAGTTCTTTTCTGCCTCAATTTGGTCGCATACTCCTTGGTCAGCCAAAACGGGTCGGCGCTAAACTTCGCTTCGACAATACTTACGGCTCGATCCGCCCTATCGAGGAGGATATCGACCTGGACACCCCCCGCATCTGCTGTCTCACGCGCGACGTAGCTACACGCATTCGCCGAAATACCGGCGATGCCTAAGGCCCTCCGAATCTCATCTGCGTGCCGCAGCGCCAGGTTCTCGAACGCATACCCCGACCAGCTGCGGAAGGCGGGACTGGCCGCTTGGTCGGCAAACTTAACCGTACCGCTTCGACGGCCCGCTAACCCCTGGAGGTAAAACCGACTGTACTCGTCGATGAGCCGGTACAGCGCATCCTTTCTCCGTTTTCCGAAGGGAGTGCTTCTGTAAATAAAACTGGACAGCTCCAGCGCCTCGAGTACCCGCGCGAGCGTTCCGCTGCTCTGGATACCGGCCAAGCGCCCTACTTCCGTTCGGGTAAGTCCTACCTGCTTCGACGCGAGCGCCTCCACGACGGCCCGGTGGTGCGTGGCGTCATCGAACAGCGATGCGTACAGCAAATCGAATTCGCCCGCCAACGGCGCCTGCTTCCCGAACAGAAGCCGTTCGATACTCTGCTGCGCCGTCTCGCCGGCCTCGAGTTGCTTGAGGTAAAACGGCACGCCCCCCAGCGCCATGTAGAGCTGTACCCGCTGGTATACATCCGAAACGAGGCCCCGGGCATCCATGTAGGCGAAGGTTTCGCCGAGTCGAAAAGGATCCAGGGTAATCCGGTGCGTGATGCGGTTGTGGAGGCTGCCGCGACTCCGCACCACCTTGCCGATCATCCAGGAGGCCGCCGATCCACAGATCACGACCACGATCTCACGCTGGGCGGCCCAGCTGTTCCAAAACCACCCGAAGGCCTTCAGGAATCCCGAGCGACGGGAGGCTAGCCACGGGAGCTCATCGAAGAATACCACCTTCGCTTCCGGATGTTGCGCCAGCGCCCGCTCCAGCTCCTCCGTCAGTTTAGCCATCGCCGGAAGCCAATCCGCGAAGCGTGCGTCCTCGGCGGGGGTGCCAAACGCCGACGAGAGCCGCAGTCCGAAATTGCTCAACTGCTCGCGCCGGCGATTCCGGTCACGGAGAAGCTGATCCGGTCAGCGAAGTATCTATTAATGAGGTAGGTTTTGCCGATACGCCTCCTCCCGACTACGGACACCAGACTAGCCTCATCGGAGGTGTAGGCTTTCGCCAAAACGGCCTGAGCATCCTCACGCCCGATCAGCCGGACCTTATTTTTCGCCTGCATCGGTGGACAAATGTACCATTTTAAGCGCGATTTGTCCATGGATACATCACATCGCTGGACAAATCACATGATTCTACTGTTAAAACTGCGCTACAGATGTATCGTCACCCCTGGCGCCAGCACTAACGATTCGCTCACAGATCTCGTAGATCTCCATACGCGCCCGCGAGCCACCCCCACGACCTTCGCACCACGCGAAAAACGAAACGATTATGAAGATTACACTTATGGGCTCCCTGGGGCACGTTGGGCAGCCGCTCGCGGAGTAGATCGAAGGACTGGGCGCTACCCCGGCGATCGGCGACGTGAAGGACGTCGACTTCCTAACCGAGGCCTTCGAAGGTGCGGACGTCGTCTACACGACGGTGCCGCCCGCCAACTACTTCGACCGCGAGCTCGACCTGCTCGGCTACTACCGAACCTTCGGCAAGGCCTACGCGCGCGCCATCGCCTCGGCGGGCAGTCGTCGGGTCGTCAACCTGAGCAGCATCGGGGCCCACCTCAGCGAGGGCAACGGCATCTTACAGGGCACCTTCCACTTGGAACAACTCCTCAACACGCTTCGCAGCAACACATCCACGATCGCCTCATCGAAGAGGCGAAGAAGCGGCTATCGTTTGGGGAGTCATCGATCAGTGAGGTCGCCTATCAACTGGGTCTCGCTTACTCCCAGTCGTTTAGCAGCGCCTTCAAGGCAACCACGGGGCAGACGCCGTTGGAGTTCCGGAGTGTGTTTAATTGAGGTGGGAGTGACTGCGGACTTACTCACCCGGTTACCTAGCCAACGGTCGGTGCGCTCGCAGAGCGCGTCAATCGTACCCACTCCGCTGTCTCGTCTCAATGGTAGACTTAGGCTGAGCCTCTAAGTAGGGTAACCCTGAGCGAATAGGCCTCCAGATAGCGTTAGCTTAGTACCCACCCTACCGCAGTTCCAAAATCTACCGTAATACCCTCAAGCCTATCAACATGACCTTGGAGAGCAAAAAAGTAAAAATTGCACAGTGGGTACTGTCGCTAGCCGACGAGCCAACCCTCGACCGACTGGCCGAACTCGCCCGTCGCGCTACCCCGGGACGAGCGGCAGAAAACGACGTGCAGCGATACGCAATTAGGGTAGAAGACTCCCTTAACCTCGACGAGATTAAGCGAGCGCAAGGATTTACAGGTGTAGATCTTGACAAGGTGGAGCGCTTGATCCGCGAAGCCGATATAGAGCAGCCGATTGAGGACCTGCTAGCTGATCTCGATTAGTATGAACTACGTTCTGGATACGAACATCCTTTTGATTTGGCTGAAAGATCCAGTTAGGAAGAAGGTAGTCGAAGAATCCTACGGGCCCCTAAACTACGGGAATACGCCGATCATCTCGGCGGTAACGATCGGTGAGATGCGTTCGCTTGCGTTGAAGAATTCTTGGGGCGATCGTCGTATAAAAATAGTAGAAGACCTGATTGAGGAACTAGTCATCGTTGGCGTACAGTATAGCGAGCTATTTGACGCCTATGCCCGCATCGACGCGTTCAGTCAAGGGAAACTAGCAGCTAACAATATTTCAGCAAGAAATATGGGAAAGAACGACCTCTGGATCGCTGCTACAGCTATGGTGACAAATTCGAGGCTTATTACCGCGGACAAAGATTTTAAGCATTTGGATGGAGCCTTTTTTGAAGTAATCTATCTGCCTTAGCTCGACTTTGTCCCTTCTACGCCGCGCATCGCATGAGCGCGTGGGCGAGATGTCTCACGACCGCGGTCATGCCCGCTTCCCGCGGCCGCGAATCCGCAACCTCGGGTCCGGAACGGGAGGTGCATATTATCCACACCGGCCACAGCCGCTCCCGGACCACGGCCAGGACGTCCGAGAACGTCACGTGCGGTTTGCGGTACCACGCCGCCCCCCCCCCCCCGGGGGGCGGACCCCGAGGCCGAGGTCGTGCGCGACGAGGCACGCGATCGAGACGAGCACCATCGCGCTCGGCGTCGCGCGGGCGATCGCGAGCGCGGACCACTGACGCTGGGTCACCTTCGCCGAGGTGGCGGCGGACCTCGGCGACGGTGGCCTCGCACGACCACCGCCGCGCGTAGTACCGGATGACCGCCTCGGCCTCGACGGCGGGGTCGCTCGCGACGAGCAACTTGAGGTAACCTTCCTCCCCGGGGCCCTTGACGGGGTCGCTGACCGAGACCCACCTCAGCAGAGCGGCCGGCTCGCCGGGCTTGTGCCAGATCGCCCGCCCGGTGGCGTAGTCGAGCGCGCGCTCCCCGCCGACCCCGCGCCACGCCGCGGCGGTGAAGGTGCGCCACTCGACCTCGGGCGCGGTGACCGGCGACCCCGCCGAACGGGAGCCGCGGCCCCCGTTCGGCGGGGCGCCCGGGCCGTTCCGGGCGCCTCGGTCCGGGCTCGGCGAAGAGCCGCGCGTCGAGGCGTATGTCGGTGACGGGCGTCACCCCGGCTTACCGGGTGGCGGCCATCAGGGCGTAGGTGCGCATGTAAGCGGTCCGCCGTTAAGACACACGCCCGCCCAGGCCCCGGCCCACGGTCGGCGACGTGCCGCCGACCGTGGGTGGGTGAGCCACCCGATGAGCTAGCGGGCGACATCGGTGAGCGCCTTGGCCGCCCGACGGCTACCCGCGTAGTAGCGGGCCGACGGACACAACGCCGTGAGCACGGGCAGGGCCCACGGCGCCGGGGTCCACCGCGTCGCGGTCACGAGCGTCAGGCACACCCACCGCAGGCCCGAGGCCTTCGCGAAGTGCCCGGCCGACGAGCGGACCGCGTCGCGGTAGATCCCGCGGGCGCGGATGCGCCGCCCCCACCGCCGCTCGATAGTCTCGTCGACGGCGAACACGAGCGGTTCGTCCGCCGGTGATGCCTCCCCCGGGGCGAAGGCCCGCACGAGCGGGCCGAGTAGGATCCGCGCGCACGACAGCCCCGACCACGGGGCGCGGCTCGGGACCCAGTGGTACTTGCGGAAGTCGCTGCGCCAATCGAGCCCGAGGGCGCGCAGGCGGTTGGCCACCGTCCGGGAGCCCAGGCACAGTAGGACCCCGGCGACGAGGACGAGGGTTTTAGCCCAGGTCGGTTTGGTGAAGCCGGTGGCGAGTGGGGATGTTGCCTGTAAGGGCCCTCGGAGCGCGTCCATGGCGAGAGTAGTGGTTCACTTCGCATGAACAGCGGCCGGGAGCCTAGTTCGTAACACGACCTCGCTACTCGAACCGAACGGCAAAAGGGATAAAGTCGAGCTAATAGTGGCGCTTATAATCTAATTAAACAGCCAAACCGAGGTACTTGATGGTAATACAGGATCAGCTGTAATCAAATTTTATAACCAAGTGAGTGCTCAACTGCGCGAAGCATATTACGCCGCAACCCACGCAACGTATCTTTTGAAACGTATCTACGGTCCGTATACCTGCGATTGAAGCATTCGTCAATACACGCATCGAGGTATCGAATTAATTCCTGCAAGGAGAGCATAAAGCTATCCCGACCTGTCGGCGATGCTGGGTGGTATAACAGCTCAAGTCGAGTAGAGCCATCTCGCTTTAGGCAGTCGAAGCCAGCATGCGAGGTTAGCGTATATTGTTGCGTAAGTAGGTAGCGGTCGTGTAGACGATCTTGTTTACGATTAAGTTTATTAGAGTCTAGAAACAGAAGATCTACGTTGCCAATCAGTCCAGCGGACTTTAATTCGTCAGGTAGGAGAGTTAGTTTAGCTATCAATTCATCACGACGGGATGGATCGTCCCTACTTTTGATAGGTAGATGAGCATAAATTACGATCAGTAAGCTACCATTTCCGATGTGCTTAAGGAAACTTGAGAGAATTTTTGTAAGATTATCAGTTGCTGTTTCGATGTTTTCGTTGCTAAAGAGGTAGGGGTCCACAAGAAATGCAGACGACGAGCGATGCTTATGGCTATTCAACTGCTGCCAAGACTTAATAGCCAAGGTGTAGCCTTCCCCTCTCTAAGACAGTCCGGGGTTAGAATGTAAAGGTAGGGATTCCTGTACGCAGTGCTGGCGGGGGAGGCCGTAGGCCGAGTCCGCCAGCACTGCGTCGCCGCGGTCGAATGCCCCCGGGGATTGCCCGCCGAGGGCCGTGTGCGGATGGGTCGCGTTGTAGCGCCCGCGCCAGTTCGCCAGCTCCGCATTGAGCTCGGAGAACGACGTGAACATCCAAAAATCAAGCACGTCCTCGCGGATCGCGCGGTCGAGCCGCTCGACGCGCCCATCGTCCATCGGGCGCCCCGGCGTGATCCGATGGTGATGTACGCCGTGGTGCTCGCACCATGCCGCCGAGGCCGTCGAGACGAACTCGGGGCCGTTATCAGTCCGCAACACCTCCGGGTAGCCCCCACGCTGCCCGGCAACCCGATCGAGCACGCGACATACCCGCTGCGCTGGGTACGAGATCGCCGCCTCGCTCGCGAGGCACTCCCGGGAATACTCATCCACGACCGCGATCACGCGAGCCGGGCGCCCATCGGTCAACCCGTCGCACGGGAAGTCGCACGCCCAGACTTCGTCGCGGCGCGAGAGCGCAGCCATCGGGCGGCGGTCCTCGGTCGGGGTGACGTGACGCTTGCGGCGGGTGCGGCGGCGCAGCCCGAGCCGGCGGTAGACCCGCAGGCACCGCTTGCGACCCCAGACGTGCCCCGCGGCCCGCAGGCGCGCGTAGTAGTTGTCGAACCCGCGTGCCGGGTGTTCGTGGGCTAGAGCTCGTAGGGCCGCGATGAGCTCGCCGTCGCGTTCAGGGAGGCGCGTGCGGTAGTACCACGTCGCCCGCGATATACTGGCCAGGGCGCACGCCCGCGAGACCGGCCGGGCGTGCGCCTCACGGAAATAGCTCGCGAGCTTACGCCGTGCCCGAGAGCCTACCACTTTTTTGACAGCGCGTCCTCGAGAGCTTTGTCGTCGAGCTGGCTCTCGGCGTACATCGCTTTAAGCTTGGCGTTTTCGGCTTCGAGAGTCTTGAGGCGCCCGACGTCGGAGGCCTCCATGCCGCCGTACTTCTTACGCCAAGTGTAGATCGTCGCCGCGCTCACGCTCAACTCACGCGCCAAGTCGGTCACGGAGCGGCCGGCTTCATTGTCCTCGAGGGCCTTGACGATCTGCACCTCGGTGAATTTGCTTCGTTTCATGAGTCCAAAAGTTGCAATTTTGGACTGTCTCGAAAACGGGGAAGGCTACAGTCGGTGCGGCAGTAGACTACGTTCGGCGACAGCGTATTAATGTGTGAGTAACGCTGATGAATCGAGAAGTCTAAACGGGTTTCAGTACTGGATTGTGCTCCTTCAAATGAGTCGACCAGAGTTGAGATAACGTTTGGCGCCTGCCAGACCAGACCAGTTTGCAGCTCACATAGCTGTTTACACCACTCAAACACGTCGATTATGGCGGCCTCAACGTGCTCGTGAGTGAGCCACATTTCCTCCGCGGCGCGTTTTAGCGTAAGCTCAACATCTTCTCCCATTGGCCAGAGACCACATCGCAAAAGCTCGACCACGATAGTCTAAATCCGCAATATCGCTGTGGGTAAGTAGGCCAATTGAATTACTTCGGGATCGTGGAGTTGTTCCTGAGCTTTGCGATAGGACTCTAATTGGTAACTGTGCGCGTCTAGACGAATTCTAATCGCATCTATGTGCTGCTTGCGACTAGCAGGTTTTCGCCACTCCGGCGTAGGGATACGAATGGTCTGGACACCGAACCTACTGAGATGGTTATCTCGCTCTGTGTCGCTACTAGATATCTTAAGTTGCGTATGCTGAACACCATCTATCTCAATAACGAGTTTCGCCTGTGGTAGATAGAAGTCAACAGCTTGCTCGACAAACTTTAGGGTTTGTTGACCAGTTATTTCGTTAATCAGCACTTCCGGTTTAATAAGCGCTTGAACAAAAGGATAGCCTGGAAGCAGGCTTGGAAGCTGGTCGAAGAATTCCTGCGCCGGATAATAACCGGCTTCGACCGAACCCTTAATGACATTGCCCCAATTACCTGGGGTACGGCTTATTAATTTGCGCTCTGAAACAAAGCTCGCGGCTTCGTGCACAGGACCAAGCAACTTCTGCATCTGCCGCGACATACGCGTCGGAACACCTCTATGTAGTAAGTTGGCAACCACACAGAGGGTGGGAGCTAACACAGCTCGGCAAGTCCCCTGCGAGAGCTGCTGAACGACGAAATTGTGCTCGGTGTGCGCGTAATTAGCCGAGTATAGTTTCATGATCGCATGATACACTTAAGTAAGTAAAGTATCTACATTTATAGACATAACGTCTGCACTACCCTACTCGCTCGGTCAGCTCTAAACTCTTTGAGATAAACTTATGGAATATCAAAGGCTAAATTAGTAGTCGAGTCACTAAATTTCTCGCCGGATTGAGTTGGCTAAAAGTTACTTCCCCTCCACCCGCGACTGCCCAAAGTCCGTCAATACCACCCCCAGTAAGCCCGAACGCACCAGCTCCCACCAGTGCGTAAACATGCTCAGGCTCGCCTCGCGCTCCGCCCGAATCGTACCCACCCGGTACTCTCCCCCACCCGGCACGTTGGCATCGCGTACCGCGAGGGCATCGGCGAAGGAGGACAGCACATCCTTGTCGTCGGCCTTCGGCCCGTCGCCCAGTAGCTCCACCTCGAAATCGCGGTATGTCGCCCGCAATTTCCCGTTCCCGGCCTCAGCATCGGCGGCAAAGTCGAGGGAGAGCGAATCGAGCTTGCCGCTCTTGATCCGCATATCGGCCACCGGCACGAGCATACTGTTGAGCTCCGACAGATCAAGGGCCGGACCGCTCGCCGACACCTCGTACGGCGCCCCCTCGCCGTTGGGCCACTGCACCGACATCTTGAGCGGCCACACCCCCTGGAACACGCTGCGAGTATCGAGGCTGGCCCGCGGGTAGCGCTCCACGTAGTCGGGGTACGTCCCCACCCGCCCGAAGGTGGCGAACACGTCGTCCCAGAAGATCGTCGCGTCCTTTTTATCACCCCCGAAGCGTCGGTAGCCGATGTACCCGTCCTCGACGGTGACTAGGTCCAGGGCGAGGGCCACGGGGAGCTCCTGCAGTTGGCGCAGGAGTAGCGTCCGGGGATCGTCGGGCGGCGGGGGCTGCCCGTGGTTGGTCGTGCTCACGATGCGCAGTCCGTCGACGGCGGCGCCGTGGGCCGCCACGCGCTGCCGCCAGAAGAGCGTCGGGAGGTCGAGCGAATCCAGCTCGAGGCTCCGGAGTTGCAGATCGAAGGTCGAGCGGTTGCTCCGAGCAAAACCAGCGGGATCGGGCGGACGGTAGCTGAGGCTATCGAGCCGGAGGGTCTGCCCGGCGAGCGAAATGCGACCGGTGGCGATCCGGAGTCGGTTGTCGACCTCCGGGCGCTCGTACTCGAAGTCGCGGAACCGAACGTCGACCTCAGCGACCGCAAACGGCCGTTCGCGGTCTCCCGGTCGACTGCGCACGTCGACGAGGGTCGTTTCGGCGTTGGGTAGGTCGAGCGCTAGGTCCGGAGCGCGCGCCCGGTAACGCAGCGTGGCGCCGCTGAGCGCGAGCGTGTCGAGGCGCAGGTCGAAGGCGTAGCCACCGCTGCTGTCCGCGGCACCACTACCGCTTTCAACACCTCCATCGGACTCACCGGCCATCCAGGCCGTTGCATCTACGCTATCCACGGACAGCCGCCGCGCCCGGTAACGCTGCGTCCGCAGGAACTCCCCCAGGTCGAAACCCCGGAGTCGCACCGTATCACAGGCGAGCTGGAGGGCGAGGCGCGCCTGGGGGTGGTTTTGGCGAAAGCTGAACCCCGAATCGCGGGGTTCGACGTGGAGACTATCGAGGGTAAGGCGACCGTCTTCGGATTCGAAACGGGCGGCGCCGAGGGTGACGACGTGCAGACTGTCGCCCAGCTCGTGGCGGTAGCCCCCGACCGAGATCGCGAAGCGATCGTAGAAGCGCGTGGGGTACCTGCGAAACGTAATGCTATCCAGCCGGAAGCCGGCAAGGAGGAGGTCGACCTCATTCGCCGCGAGGCGCGAAGAAGTAGTGTCCTGCCCGAGCAGCTCGTAACGGACCCCGGCGTCGCGGATGCGGATGCCGTCGATCTCGATCGCGCCGGGAAGTTCGGCGCTGCCGCCGCTCGTCGGGTCCCCACCGCCGCCCGCGTTATTCGGCCCGGTCGGCCGCGGCGGCCCGGGCGGTTGGTAGGCGCTCGCCATAATCCTCGGCTGGGTTACCGTAAGACTGTCCGCACTCAGGCGCCGATTCACGAGGAGGTGCCACCAGGAGATCCCGCTGATGGCCAGTTGCTCCACCTCCGCACCGAGCGCGATGCCCCCGGTCAGCTTCGCCGCGCGGGCCAGCTCGCTGGTATCGGGCGTAAGCGCCACCCCCTCGAGCGCGATGCGGCCGCGCCAGAAGGAGAGGTCGAGGTCGCTCGTCGCCAACTCGTACCGCCCCTCTGAGCGTTCGGCCACTAATCGCGTCAGCGCATCGGCCGCGAGCGGGGCGAGAATGAGCTGAGCGAGGAACACGAGTGCGACGAGCGCCGCTGTAACGCCGAGGATCCACGCCACCGATTTACGAAGAGGAAGATTCATGCGTGCGGCTTGGGCGAGGACGGGCCGAAGATTAGCCAACGCGCCCTACTTTCCGGCATGCTCAAGGCCCTGTCTCCCCTCGCGCTCGCGCTCACCAGCCTCTGCGCGCTCGGCCAACGCGTCGAGCTCCCCATCGACACGATGGTCACCACCGAACACACCGTCACCATCAAGGGGCAAGCCGTCGCCTACACCGCCACGGTGGGCATGCAGCCCGTTTGGGACGAGGCCGGTACGCCGATCGCCTCGCTGCAGTACACCTACTACACCCGCGACGGCGTCGACGACCCCGCGCAGCGCCCGCTCATCATGTCGTTCAACGGAGGCCCGGGCTCCGCGTCGGTCTGGATGCACCTCGCCTACACCGGCCCGAAACTGCTCAGCGTCGACGCCGAGGGCTACCCCGTGCAGCCCTACGGCATCCGCGATAACCCCCACTCCATCCTCGACGTGGCCGACATCGTGTTCGTCAACCCCGTCAACACCGGCTACTCGCGCCTCGTGCCCGACGAGGAGGGCAAAACGGCGAGTCGCGACAAGTTCTTCGGCATCAACGCCGACGTCGCCTACCTCGCCGACTGGCTTAACGCTTTCGTCACGCGTAAAAACCGTTGGCTCTCGCCGAAGTACCTCATCGGCGAGAGCTACGGCGGCACCCGCGTCATGGGCCTCGCCGGCGCCCTCCAGGAGCGGCAGTGGATGTACCTCAACGGCGTGATCATGGTCTCGCCGGCCGACTACAAGTTCTTCGAGTCCGACCCGCCGATCTCCGTGGCCCTCGAGCTGCCCTACATGACGGCCGCGGCGCACTACCACGAAATGCTGCCCCCGGTTTTGCAGCAGCGCGACCTCCTCGAGGTTCTTCCCATCGCCGAAACCTTCGCCCTCGACACCCTCATGCCCGCCATCGCCCGCGGGGGCTCGCTCCCGCAAAACGAGCGGACCGCCGTCGCCGAACGCGTGTCCGCCCTCTCCGGCCTCACCGAGGAGGCGGTGCTGTCGCAGAACCTCCAGGTGCCGACGAACTTCTTCTGGAAGGAGCTGCTCCGCGCGCGCGACACCCTGACCATCGGGCGACTCGATTCGCGCTACCGCGGCATCGACCGCACCCCGGCCGGCGACTCCCCCGACTACAACGCCGAGCTCACGAGCTGGCTCCACGCGTTTACCCCGGGGATCAACTACTACTTCAGTCAGGAGCTCGGCTTCTCGACCGACGTGAAGTACAATATGTTCGGCCCCGTCTCGCCCTGGAACAACGAGGACAACGACGTGCGCGAGAGCCTCCGTAAAGCAATGGCCATCAACCCTTTTCTGCACGTGATGGTACAGTCGGGCTACTACGATGGAGCTACCAGCTACTTCAACGCGAGGTACACCCTCTGGCAGCTCGATCCCGGTGGCCGCCTCAAAGATCGCATGCAGTTCAAGGGCTACCGCTCCGGGCACATGATGTACCTGCGCGAAGAGGATTTGGCGCAGGCTACGGACGATATCCGGGCGTTCATCAAGACGAGCACACCGGAGGGGGCGGCGCGGTACTAGGCGATGGCGGCGGGCGACAGCTCGACCCTGAACGATGCCTCCCCACCCTGCCCGAGCGCCTGAAACCCATCCGCCAGATTCTCCTGCGCCACGTCGTACGGGTAGAACGTAATCGGCTCGATACAGATCATGCTCGGCACCTCCGTCCAGAGCATAAACTGCCCGAAGCCCTCCGTGCGGATCCGCAGCTTTGCCTCGTCGTGCAGCGTGATCTCCCGGCAGTCCGGCACCCGCAGCGCGCGGTTATCGACGGCGATTACCTCGTCGAGTGTGATCGTTTTGCCACCGGCCTCGACGGTGGGACTATCGCCGGTGAGCCGGAACGCGGGGTGGTAGCCGAGCATAAACGGCATGCCCGCCCCGCCGCTGATCGTGAAGGTGATCGTTAGTCCGGATTTACTCAGCTCGTAAGTCTTGAGAAAACGAAAGTCGTAGGGCCAGGAGAGAAATTCCGCCGTCGACTTCGCGGGGAACTTGGAGTTCGCCACTGGCGTGCCGGCGGTGTACCGCTTCTCGAAAGTCGCACTCGTTTTCCCCTCCTCGATGGTCGCGTAGCTGAGCTCACGCAACAGTCCGTGCTGATCCTGGGTAGCCGCTCCCCGTGGCGTACTCACTTTAAAGTCGGCCCCCGCCGTCGGACCGATGATCGGGAACATCTCCGTATCTGAATTCCGCCACCCCGGACTCCCCTTCTGGTGGATGTACTCGGTGCGCTCGATGAGGTAGCCGATTAGCTCACCGCCGTCGATGCGGACGTGCTGCTTGTCCAGGCGAAGGTCTACGGTCGGCATAAAAGGGGCTTATCGGCGGTGAGGCGGCAAGGTAGAAAGCCGCCTTTCGGCAAAACATGATAGTTCCGTGAAAGCGCTCCCCCCATTCGGGCGGCTACTCCTCGTTGACTCTACTCGGCACCTTGGGGAGGTATTCTCTCTGCGGCCGGGGTGGATCTTCGGGGTCGGAATCATCCTGCCGGGGACTGTGTCCCAAGCTCTCCATCCACGCCTCGTACATCCGTTTGGACTCGCGTATGACCCCCTTCTGCCTAAAAAATTCCTTCCAGGGCGCACCGGCGCCTCGCTTCATCGAAGCGGTCACCGAGCTCGCGGTCCGCTGCTCCAGCGTTACGCCGGTTAGGGTGATAGAGCCCGACGATATGGCGCAGGTATCCAAGAAGTAGTCACCACCGGGTTGCCGTAGAGAGGCTCGGGTTTTTACGAGGACGCTGTCCGCCAACCAGTAAGCCTCCCGGGTGGTCTGCTCCACAAAGACATCATCCTCGAGGAGCTCATCGAGTGGCGCGCCCAGTGTGCGTATCAGCAAGTCCTCAAATGCGGGGGCGAGGGCAGTATCGGCGAACTCTACGATGGCACAGGCATGGGGATTATAGTCGAGCGCAATCCCCTTCAAGCTATCGCCTAAAAACGCCGCTCGCAGCGTAAACTCGACCACGCTGTCCGGCGCCTCGGCGAGGCCCGCGGGCCAGCGGTAAGCGTACGTGCTATCCCTATATCCTTCCTCGCGCGTTAGGGTGCCGGCAGCTACGTATGCGCGGGCCAGTGAGTCGAATGCCGTACGAGTCATGTCGGTGCGAAAGCCGAGCAGTAACCGTTCAAGTAAACGGGGACGTGGGTGCTCGAGCACGGCCGTACCCTGGCCGTCCAGGTAGCTCATCATCGCCGGCATGCCGGCCACGACTTTGGCAAAATCGCAGGCGCTCAAGCTTACCGTTAGCGTGATTGCCGAGAGGAGACTGAGCCGCCGGGTGCGCACATTCACGGGTCGAATGTAGGACTAGCCCTGGAGACATCGCACGCTGCACCCATATCTATTCGGTTTCGCAAATTGAGTCGCCGGCCCTGTTCGTAGTATTCGATTTGAACCTCCCCCGACGAATCGAGCGTGCCAAGTCCTGACGTGCCGCGGCGGGGTACGCCCCTCACGCCCGCCCCGGCACCTCCCACCCGTTGTGGTAGTTCGCCCGCAGCAGCTTCGAGGCCTCGGCGTTGTTGCGGAAGTCCCCGGCGGCCTCGTCCCAGTACAGCTTCGCCCCCGTTTTGTAGGCGATGCTACCGAGCTGCGCGTTGATGGCCGCCACGGCCCCCGACGCGATCGTGGTCGCGCAGGCGTCCGGGGTGTTCGCGCGCACGCAGTCCACGAAGTTCTTCGCGTGGGCGGCCACGTAGTTTGCGCCCTCCGGGCGCGCCATGGCGACCGTGTCGGCGTCCGCCATCTTCGGGGCCCCCTCGCCGGGCTTGTCCCAACCCACGAACTCGCGCTCGGGGAGGATCTCGTAGCCTTCGCGGTTGAGCACCAGGGTGCCGTTGTTGCCGATGAAGGCGATGCCTTCGCCGCGGCCGTAGGGTCCGCCGTCGATGCCGAGGGCATGCTCCCAGAGCATCGTGAAGCCCTCGTACTCGAAGGTGGCCTGCATGGTGTCTGGGGTTTGGTAGAGGTGCTCGGGGTACGAATCCTTCACGCCGCTGGCCATCACGCTCTTCGGCGCGGTGGCCCCCATCGCGAGTAGGGCGATATCGATTTCGTGGACCCCCCAGTCGGTCATCAGTCCGCCGGCGTAGTCCCAGAACCAACGAAAATCGAAGTGGAAGCGGCTCGGGTTAAAGGGCACCGTCGGGGCCGGACCGAGCCACATGGCGTAGTCGACGCCGGGGGGCGGGGCCGTGTCCGGCACCTTGAGCCCGGGCAGCATCCACCCCTGGTAGGCCCAGCACTTCACGAGCCGAATGTCGCCGAGCACCCCCGAGCGCACCACGTCCATGGCCTTGGCGTAGTGCGCGCCCGAGCGCTGCCACTGCCCCACCTGCACTACCAGACCCGAGGCCGCCTGCGCGGCCACCATCGCGCGGCACTCCTCCACGGTGTTGGCGACCGGCTTCTCGACGTACACGTGCTTGCCGGCCGCCATCGCGTCGGCGAACATCCGGGCGTGCCAGTGGTCGGGGGTCCCGATCACGACGATGTCGACGTTGGGATCCTCGATGACTTTACGATAGTCGCCGGTGGTCTGCGGGGTGTTTTGGCGCAAGCCTTTGTACTCGGTGAGGCGGTCCGCGAGCACCTCGGGGTCGACATCGCAGAACCACGCCACCTCGGTGTTGTCGTCTACGCCGAGGATGGCGTTCGTGTCGGTCCACCCCATGCCCTTCACCCCGATCGTGCCGAGGCGGAGGCGATCGGCCGCGGGGCGGGAGCGGCCGTACAGAGTGTGGGGGAGCAGGGCGGTGCCGGCGGCGGCGGTACCGGCGGCGGTGAGGAAGCGGCGGCGGGTTAGGGGCATGGCTGCAAGGTAGGGCGCACGAGGCTTCGGCTGCTCGGGGTGCCCGGCGATTTCTCACGGAAGACATTTGCGAACCACCCCGCCCGACGGCGCTGGTCCGCGTAGTGCGGGCCGGTGAGTAGAAGCCCCGAGCCCGTGGGACCCGCAACCCCCTTCGACTGGCACCGCGTCTTCGTCGGCGACCAACCGCCGCTCTTCCTGCTCGAGATCGTGCTGCGCGTGGTCGTGATCTACCTCTACGCTGTGGTGCTGATGCGCCTAATGGGCAAGCGCGGGTCGCGCAACCTGTCGAACCTCGAGAACGTCGTCATCATGGCCGTCGGTTCGGCCGTCGGCTCGGCCGTCGGCGACGCGGTGTTCTACCCCAAGGTGCCGATCACGTACGCTTTTGTGGTCGTGACGGTGATCGTGTTGCCGAGCCGGGTAATAGCCGATCTCCAAGTACGCTCGGGGGCCTTCAACGACTTCGTGGACGGGCGGCCGCTGCTCACGATCCGGGACGGCCGCGTGCTGGATCGTGCCGTACGGCGGGCGCGGCTGCGGCACGACGGTTTTCTCGAGATGCTCCGCCTGGAGGGGGTCGAGGATACCGGGCGGGTGCGGCGGGCGTTTTTGGAGCGGTCCGGGGAGCTGAGCCTGGTGTGCTACGAGCGGCCGGAGGAGGTGGAGGGGCTTGAGCGTGAGGATACTGCGCCGGAACTGTTTGACGTGGCGGGGTGAGGTGGGCTAGGTAGATAGCCACTGATCACTTCGACACCTTTAAATAGCAGGCCTCGCGAGGGCAGTGCAGGAAGCAGTTCATCGAATCTAATAGGGCTGCTTAAGTCTCCGCCTCAATCCCCCGCTCTAACAAGTCTAAGTAGCGACCGTATCGGTACGTCTTCCGCCTCGCGGGTACGTCGTCTAGTATTCCGAGTCGGGTCATTGAATCGAGCGCCGTTTTTGCCGTTGGGTACGATACACTCGACGCCCTAGCTATGTCGGCGAGTGTCGCAATTGGCCGCCGCTGGAGTGCTTCGTGGACCTGAAGCGCCGAACCAGCCGATCGTCCGAGTTCCTTACGCATGTGCTCGCGGTCAACTTCGAATAAGGCAAGCACTCCCTTTGCGGTGCTCACGGCCTGGGTGGAGGTCTCTCGCACGCCCTGCATAAAGAACCGCAACCACTCCGCCCACTCGCCGTGCGTGCGAATCCGCTGTAAGTGTCGATAGTACTCGCTTCGGTGAGTCTTGAAGTAGAGCGAGAGGTACAGTAGCGGCTCGCTGAGCACATCCTCCGCGCACAGTAAGAAAGTAATCAGCAGCCGCCCCACCCTACCGTTACCGTCGAGGAAAGGGTGGATCGTCTCGAATTGCACGTGAGCAAGTGCAGCTTTGATGAGCACGGGAGTTTCCGGACTGTGGAGGTACGACTCAAGATCACATAGGCAGTCCATCAACTCACTCACCGGCGTGGGTACGAAAGCGGCGTTACTCGGCGAAGTACCGCCAATCCATACGGGTGTGCGCCGAAATTCCCCGGGTGTCGCGTGCGAGCCTCGACCGGACACCATCAGCACCTCGTGAATCTCCCTAATTAGCCTTAGCGAGAGTGGGAAACCCTCCCGGAGGCGATTGAGCCCGTGGTCTAAGGCCTTCACGTACCGAGAGACCTCCGCCACGTCTGAATGATCCCCGTCGCTCAGAGCGAGACTTTCGTAACTCAACAATTCCGACAGTGAAGACTGGGTTCCCTCAATCTGTGAGGACAAAACGGCTTCTTTACGGACGTAGAGGTACAGGAAGAGGTCCTTGTCGGGTAAGAGAGCCGAAATACCGTCCAGTCGACCGAGCGCTCGGTTTGCGCGTTCCATGAGGTCGTAGTCGGAAGGACTCAATTCGTAGTTGGGTGGCAAAGGCGCGGGTATGAACGCCCGGTAGGCCTCCGTTCCCGAGCCAAAGTTTAGGTATCGTCCACTAGTCGCCTGCGACATAAAAGCAAACGTAGCCAAACTTTCTGTTTTAAAAAATTGGCGGCTTTTTTTAAAGCAAGCCGCTGGGAGTAAAAAAATTTTAATCCCGATCCTGATTGTCCGACCGCACTTGACCTCCCGCTCGACTGGAAGACGGACACGTTTTTTGTTTAGTCCTAAATTATGCTCAGCACATAAACACAGCGGAACAATCTACACGGATAGGATTTTTGACCGCTTCCGCAAAACCTGCCCTGCCCCACCGAAAAGCAACCTGTTTTGCAGAAGCGGCCCTAGCAGCGCCAACACGATGTCGTACGTTACAAATCCTATGGACATCCCCAAGACCCTCCTCAAGTCCGTGATCGCCGGACTAGCCGTTACCGTAGCCGCCGCTTGCGATAAAGAACCACTCGCCGGCCACGCCGAAGAGTGCGGAGCCGACTGCGAGCTGACGCCCCGCCAGCACGCCGCCAACGGGGACGATGTGAGCATACCTTTTGATTGTCCCGGTTGCGGGATGGGCTAAGCCCCGTGCACGCCGCCCTCGCCCTCTACCTCGACGCCCGCCTCCTACGCGCGGCCCTGCCCCTGCTGGAAGCGGGCAAAGTAGGTGCTGTCGAGTGGTCCTTCGACGCGGTACACCACGTTGACTCGGCACCAACCTGGTTCACCGATCTACTCGAGCACTACGGCAGTGCGGGACGCCTGGTCGGACACGGCATCTTTTTCTCCCTCTTCGACGGGCGCTGGCGGCCAGAACAAGACGCGTGGCTACGCACCTTACGCGCCATGGTCGAGCGCTTGACCTCCGCCACGTGTCCGAGCACTTCGGCTTCATGAGCGGCGCCGACTTCCACCGCGGCGCGCCGCTGTCGGTCCCGATGAACGCCGCTACCCTGCGCCTCGGTCACGACCGACTCCTCCGCCTCGCCGACGCCGCGCGCCGCCCGGTCGGACTCGAAAACCTCGCCCTCGCCTACGGCCCCGACGATGTACACCGACAGGGTGAATTCCTCGACGCCCTCCTCGAGCCGGTCGACGGCTTCCTCATTCTCGACCTCCACAACCTCTTTTGCCAGGCGCATAACTTCAGTGTCGATGCCTGCGCCCTGCTCGAGGCGTACCCCCTTCACCGCGTGCGCGAGCTGCATCTAGCCGGGGGGAGCTGGGAGGATTCCGACGTCGAGCCCGGCCGCCGCATCCGTCGCGATACCCACAGCGACCGGGTGCCGGAAGAGGTGTTCGCGCTGCTCGACTACGCCCTCCCCCGCTGCCCACACGCGCAGCTAGCTGTCCTCGAGCAGATGAGTGGTTTTGTGGCTGAGACTCATCAGGTCGAGGGTTTCCAAGCTGATTTTCGGCGGCTGCGCGAACGGCTTTCGGACCCCGGGGACGCTGGTCACATACCCTCCGACACATCCGCTTCTGCAAAACCAGTCCCGGAGCCGCTGCACGATGAAGCGCTTTACGCCGAACAACGCTGCCTCGTCGAGATCCTGACGACGACTGCCGACGCCACGGACGCAGCAAAGCGCCTTCGTGCCCCCCCACTCGCCGACTCCGACTGGGGCGTCGAAACCTGGGATGCGAGCATGGTGGAAACGGCGCTCCGCCTAGTGCGAAAGTGGGCCTAGAGCTGTACGATCCCCTTGGGGGTGTCTAAGCGCACCGAGATCCGAGCTTTAGCCGCAGCATCAACGGCCACCTCCAACCCAAACCGAGCGAGCAGCACCCGTACACCATCGGCCGGATCGTCGAACAAGCTGAAGCCGACCAAGCGGCAGGCCGGCGGCAGCGCGTCGGTAGGGTGCGCCGAGGAGCCCGACCAGTCGATCAGGAAGGGAATCACGGCCACCGTGGGTGCAGCCGTCGGCAGGGTAAGGCGCCAGCTTAGGGTACTGCCGTCGGCGCGGGCACGGCGTCCATCTGTTACGGTCCCGAGCGCCGCGTCGTAGGCACGTAGGTATTCGGCGTCGCGTTCGAGGGCAGTCGTGCGAACGGCCCAGCGCGTGAGCGTCGGTTCGGCCACCGCGTCGACGCCCATCCAGCGCGGTGGGGGTACTTCGGACTCCGCGTCCGCCGCCAACAGCTCTAGGTACTGTCGGTTGCCGAGGTGCACCAGCGCGTTGTGGGTCCCGAAGCTCGGGTGCCGGCCACCCGGGACGGGTTTTACGGAAGTGAGGTCCTCGAACCACGCGCAACCCTCGGCGAGGTCGGGCACGGCCAGCACGAGGTGATCGAGCGCGGCGGGGACGGTATTAGGCACGGGGTGCGAGTTGACCGGCCACCCAGTTGGCGCTCGCCACGGCGCCATCGAGGTAGCCGGGGTGGGCGGGGGCGGTTTCGGTGCCGGCGAGGGAGAAGCGGCCGCCGAGGAAGAGTTGACGAAAGATCGGATCGCCATTGTGTTGGTGTGGGACTAAATCCGGGGCGCCGGACGTAGACGTATGCGACTCCCGCCGCCACAACGCCTCCGTGTAGGCGAGCGGCTCGGCGGCTGCATTACCGTAGAACCTACGCAGCTGGGCGAGCACGGCGGCGCGGCGATCCTCCACCGCCTCGGTGTAGCGGGCGGGGTCGCAAAAGCCGACGAGGGCGTGCAGCTCATCGTCCGCATCGCCGTGGTCGTAAAGCTCGGTGAGGGGTCCGGCCTGACTGAAGGCCGTTCCGCTGGCGGGGGGCTTGCGCCAAAACGGTTTGCGGTAGCTCACGGCTGCCTTGATCGAATCGCCCATCCAGGTGTGCGTTTGGTGGGCCAAAGCGACTAGATCAGCGGGGAGCGGTGGGCTGAAGCTCACCGTGTCGACGAGCAGCTGGGGCGGGAGGGTCGAGACTACGTACTCGGCGGTGTGCTGCTCGCCGGCGGAGCAGGTTACCGTAAGTGCTCCTTCTTCAGCCATTACGGCCACGGCTTTACGGCTGAGGTGAAGCCGCTCGTGGGGTACCTCTCGCTCTAGGGCGGCGATCAGCGCCGAAGTCCCCCCGCGTATCCGGTGACTCGGCTCCGGGTTGTGCGGTAGGCGAACACGCTGCACCCCACTGCGGGAATCCTGCTCGTAGAGGGCAACCGAATCGGCGCGCTGGGGAAACGTATCCAGCCCGAGCTCCGCGAGGAGTGCCGTGAGGCTCCGGTGCTTCCGTGCGAGCCAGGTGGCGCCGAGCTCGACGGGTGTTCCCCCGCCCGGCGGGGTGTGGGTGAGTACGCGACCGCCGGTACGCTCGCGCGCCTCGAGGATCGTGGAGTCGATGCCGCGCTGGCGCAGGCGGTAGGCTAAAGTGAGTCCGCAGAGTCCTGAGCCTAAGATGAGGACAGAATCAGCCGGAGGCTTATATATCACAAGCGATTGGGTTGGAGTGGTAGGCAGCTCAGCGGCAGATTAAAGCAGTACGTATATTCCAGCTTACTTTGTACGTAAACCTTTCGCCATGGACAAAAAGCTCACGCTCAGTTTGGATGCTACCGTTATCGAACGGGCGAAGACGTACGCCAAGGACGAGGGGACCAGCATCTCGAAGCTGGTCGAGAACTACCTGGCGGCACTGGCGCCTAAGGTCCAACCTACGTCTCGCCAGCAGCTTTCACCCATAGTGAAGGAGCTGAGCGGCATCCTGAAATTGCCGGAGGACTTCGATCCTGAAGCAGCGAGGCGCGAGTACTTGCTGAAGAAGTACCAATGAATAGGCTGTTTTTAGACGCTAACATCATTCTCGACTGGGTGCTCAAGCGAGAGTCCTTCTATTCGCCTGCGGCGGCGCTCCTATCCGATGTAGAGCTAGGCCGTTATGAGGCATACGTTTCGACGCTGACGCTCGTAAACCTTCATTACCTTATTTTGGCACACCGAAACAAAGAATCTGCAAGTCGTACCATTCGACTGATTCGATCTTTTCTGAAATCAGCTACGCTCCTGGATTCTCACTTCGAGTTGGCATTGAACGACGACAAGTTTGTCGATTTCGAGGATGGCCTGCAGTACTACGCCGCGATAGAAGTTCAAGCACAGGCAATTATTACCCGAAACCGCAAAGGCTTTCGAAGCTCATCGATTCCGGTGTTCAGTGCGGCCGAGTTTCTTGCGCGGGGTTAGGACCTACCGCGCCAACAAGAACTCCCCGCCGCCCTGCCGCAGCACCACCGTACCCGCCTCCGGATCGAAGCCGAGCTCGATCCCGGCCGGGTCGAATCGAAAGGTATGCTCCGGGAAGGCGGTCAGCGGGATCGCGCCCTGCCCGGTAGCCTGTGCACTCAGGGTGGAACCATCGGTGGTGATGGTTAGATCCAGCGGGAAATCGTCGGCGGCGTAGGTGCCGACGTACCGCTCGAGTTCTTTCGCGCTCGGTGAGATGGATTCTTCGGCAACGGCGCTCGTGTCTCGCGCTAAGGTGAAGCTGACGCCAGCCTGCGTAAAGGTTAGGCTATCTCCGCTGGACGTGAATACCATCTGCGCATCCGCTAGCTCATAGCGGAAAATACCGCCGGTATAAGCTTCGAGGGGCACGAGGGGCTGACCGGTCGCCTGCAGAAACAGCGCGGTATCGTCCGTCGTGAACACCATCTCGAGCGGAAAGCCGCCGCCGCTGAACGTGCCCACGTACTCGGCGAGCGTTGCGGCGTCCGGCGTATCTTTTACGAGGTTGCTGCCGGGAACCTCGGGGACCTCCCCGCGTACGGCCTGCACGGCGGCGGCGACGATGTCGTCCTGATTCGTGATCACGCCGTTGCCGAGGTAGGCTACGGCTACGTTTTCGGCGGGGAAATAGCCGGCCAAGCTCCGAAAAGCATCGATGCCCCCATTGTGTCCGAAGCCATTGGCGCCCCCGAGCTCGAGTGGGTACAGCGCAAACCCGTACTCGTCTTCCATCTCGATCATTTCGTCGCGCGAGGCTGTAGAAACCACCTTACCCTGTTCTAAAGCACCGAAAAAGGTGGCCACCTCCGTCGCGGTACTCGTGATCGCGCCGGCGCCCCCGGGCCAGCTCATGTCCGTCGGCTCGAACACGGCATTCCCCGAAGAGTAACTGAGGGCGTCGCCGAGGGCCGGGTCGGTGTTGCGCCCGAAGTCGGTATGCATTAGCCCGAGCGGCGCGGTGATGCGGGTGGCGAGTGCCTCGGCGTACGGTTGACCGGTGAGGTCCTCGACTATCCACCCTAGTAGGATGTAATTGCTGTTGCAGTAGCTAAACTGCGAGCCCGGCGAGAAAGCAGGTTCCCCGTCCTCGATCATGGTTAGAATCTCCGCGCGGGTGGCGGTATCGCCGGCCTTCGCGAAGGCGAGTTTTAGCGTAACGTCGACAATGCCCGAACGGTGCCGCAGCATCTGTGCGATGGTAATGCTGTCGGCTTTGGCGACGTCCGGAAAGTAGTCCGCCAGTTTTGCCGTGAGCGTGATTTTGCCCTCCTCCACGAGCTGCATGATCATGGCCGCGGTTAAGGTTTTGGTGATGGAGCCGATGCGGTAGCGGGTGTCCGGTGTGGCGGACTGCCCTCGGATACTGTCGCCTTGCGGCAAAACTGCCTGTCCCATGGTACCGGTGTAGAGTACTTCGCCGTCGCGGATGATGGCGAGGCTGCCCATGGAGCCGTTTTTGACGTGTAGTTGGGTGAGGAAGGAGTCGAGCGGGGCGGGATCGAAGGATTGTGCCCGTAAGCCGGCGAAACCGGTGAAGAGGAGCGCGAACGTGAGGGGTAGGAGGCGAGACATCTGGGGGGAGTTGGTGGTCGTGTGGTGACTAGTTACCCTCAGGTGACGTGCCGCTACATAGGGTTTCGACCGAATGCACCGGGTAGTGGACGAGCTTTTGCGATTTGCCTTCCGTACGCTCGTTTATAGCAGCAAGCTTTGCGGCTACGGTCATGGGCGCACCAAGAGGCGATAAGCAGCGCGAAGCCTACTTGGCACCGCCTGTTTGGTTTCCCAGAGTCACTGGCCGACACTATCTAGTGGCATGCTCCTCCCCCGCCCCATCCTCACGCTTACGCTCGTGTTCGCGGTGCTAGCCCCACTCACTGTGGTCGCGCAAATCACAGTCACGCTCCCGAGCGCCGACTCCACCGGCACGGCTACTCCCCTCGACGGCCGACTCCTCGTGATCCTCTCCGCCGACACCACCGCCGAGCCCCGCTTCCAGGTCCGCGACGATGCCGCCACCGCGCAGGTCTTCGGCATGAATGTGGAGGACTGGGCGCCCGGCACGTCGCTCACCTTCGCGCCCGACTTCGGCTACCCCGTCGCCGAGCCCGCCGTTTTGCCGCAAGGCGAGTACTCCGTGCAGGCGCTCCTCCACCGCTACGAGACCTTCACCCGCTCGGACGGCCACACCGTAAAGTTGCCCATGGACCGCGGCGAGGGTCAACAGTGGAACCGCGCGCCGGGCAACCTCCTCTCGCTTCCGCAACTGGCCTACGCCCCGGACCAGCCGCTGAGCCTGGAGCTAACCGAACGCATCGATACCCTGCCCACCCCCGAAGACACCGAGTGGGTGAAGCACATCCGCATTCGCTCGGAGCTCCTGAGCGCGTTTTGGGGCCGCGACATGTACCTCGGCGCGCACGTGCTGCTGCCGGCCGGCTTCGCCGAGCACCCGGACGTGCGCTACCCGCTCGCCATTATGCACGGGCACTTCCCGGCCGATTTCGGCGGCTGGCGCACCACCCCACCCGACACGGCGGCGATGGAGTGCGTCGACTCGGAGCGTTTCGGGATTCCGTGCTACAACCGCGTGGAGGAGCAGGCCGCCTACGCGCTGTACGATACCTGGACCTCCGACACCTTCCCCCGCGTGCTCGCGATCGAGATCCAGCACGCGAACCCCTTCTACGACGATAGTTACGCGGTGAACTCGGCCAATGTAGGTCCCTACGGCGACGCGATCACCTACGAGCTGATCCCCTACATCGAAGAGCGTTTCCGCGGCATCGGCGAGCCCTGGGCGCGCTTCACCTACGGCGGCTCCACGGGCGGCTGGGAGGCGGCGGCCGTGCAAATTTTCTACCCCGACGACTACAACGGCGCCTACGCCGCCTGCCCCGACCCGATCGACTTTCGCGCCTACACGACCGTCGATCTGTACGCCGATACGAATGCCTACGAGATTGGCGGTCCCTTCCGGAAAACGGAGCGGCCCGGGCACCGCGACTCCCTGGGCCACGTGCAGGCCAGTTTGCGCGACATGAACTACCGCGAACTCGCCCTCGGTAACCGCTCGCGCTCCGGGCAGCAGTGGGACATCTGGCAGGCGGTGTACTCGCCGGTGGGCGACGACGGCTACCCGCGGCCGATCTGGGACAAGCGCACCGGGACCGTCGACACGGCCGTAGCCGGCCACTGGCGCGACAGCTTCGACCTCGTCCACATCCTCCGGCGCGACTGGGCGACACTCGGTCCGAAGGTCCGCCGACGCCTCAACCTCTACTGCGGGGACATGGACAACTACTACCTCAACAACGCCGTGTACTTGGCCGAGGACTTCCTCCGCCGCACCGATTTCGCCGGGGAGATCGCCTACGGTGACCGCGCCGAGCACTGCTGGAACGGGGATCCAACCCGGGGGAACGGCTTGAGTCGGCTGCGGTACCACCAGATGTTTATTCCGAAGTGGGCGGCGGAGGTGGCGACGCAGGAGGGGCGGGTGCCGGCGGGGGTAGATTTGACTTCTTGGCGGTACTAACGTAGCCTAATGGCGCCCCACGCCCCCAGCTCGGCGCTAGCTTGCCGCCAGTGACCAACAACGACATCCTCCGCCGCCTGCGCTACACCCTCAACCTCAACGACGAGGGTATGGCGCACCTCTTCGCCCTCGGCGGACAGGCGGCCACTAACGAGGAGGTAGACCTCTGGACGCGGCCCGACGGAGACCCCGACCACGAACCGATGACCGACTACGCGCTGGCCACCTTCCTCAACGGGCTCATCGTGGCGCGCCGGGGTCCGCGCGAGGGACCAGCCCTGGTCGCCGAACGCGAGCTGGACAACAACCTCATCCTGCGCAAGGTCCGCGTCGCCTTCTCGCTCAAGACCGACGACCTCGTTGCACTCGCCGCGCGCATGGACAAGACCGTCGGTGCCCACGAGGTGAACGCCTTCTTCCGCCGGCCCGACCAACGGCAGTACCGCCCGCTCAACGACCAGTACCTGCGCTACTTCCTGAGTGGGCTGCAGCGGGCGGAGCGGGGGAGGGCGGAGGGCTCTAAAATGTGCAGCGTACCCTTCGCCTACAACACCTTGGTGAGCCAGGTGGAGAAGGCGCGTGCGTAGAAGGCGTCGCTTTCGCTCCGGATGAATGCCTCGAGCCCGTCGCGCTCGACCCAGGAGAGTAAGTCAGGCACCCGGCTTGCGCCAAAACCCTTGGGCAGTGACCGAGCTCTTCAGTACTTTATTAATTCCGATCCATATGTATTAAATCTAGAAAATCTCCAGTCTTAATCACCCTCATCTTTGGAAATTTGATTTTCTTCAACACTTCAAAATGGCGATCGTCCGTCACAATAAATGCCGCGTTGCCATTGAAGGCACAATCCGCGAACTTATCGTCGTCGGCATCGGCTTGGATCAGCGCCCACTTGAAGTAAACCTCGACCCGCTCGACATCCGGCGACCGAACCAGGAAGTTGACTAAGTTCTCCGCTACGCCTGAGTTTGTTCGCCGCTCGACAACCTCAGCGTACTCCGACAGAATTTCGTTAGTCAGTAGTAAAGTTATTTTACCGGAAATGATCGCATCGAAAACAGGACGGTATTTCGATTGCCTGCCGATGCTAACCAGCAGAGAATTAGTATCGATCACTACCCGCACTACTTCGCCTCGCTACCCGGACGACCCAGCCACTCTTCCATCGTACTGTCTGACCAGGAATGATCCTGCCATAGTTTATCCATGGCATCACTCGCTCGCTCGGCGAAGAACTTTGCCAACGCTCTACGCAGAGCGAGTAAATCGGACTCGCTCAGCTCGTGGCTGAACATCTTCATCAACTCTAACTGAGCGTTGGTCAAAGGTTTATCAAGAACCATAGCTTAAATCGTTGTGAGTCGAGGACTAGTCAGAACCCGTTTTACCAAGTGATTAGTTGCTTGGAGGCTAGATAAATGTACGGTTCATACGCCGCACAGCAACTCTAGCAGTCACTATAAAACTAGACGTCGAAAATGAAACGGTGATAGCTCGCGTGGGGGCAGTTCTACTACTGCCACAGACACCAAATCTTCAGAAGGGACGTGACGCGGGTCGTGATTTCCAGCGGGATGCCAATCGCTGCCCTCGCGCTGAGGGCCGCACCTAGCGTGCGTACCAGTGCAGCTACGGCCCCCTACCCCAATCTCCGCGCCTGCCCGCCAAAACTCTCCATGGGATGTTGCCGTCGCCCCCCTTGGGGGCTAGCTGGGGTGGTTTCGGGAGCAAGGCGAAGAGATGGTAACAGAGCTGCTGTCGTCCCGCCGAACACGTTTCGTCGTGTTTTAGCGTAAGCGGCTAAAAAAATGTTTACTTTGATATCATATTGACATCAAAACCGCTTCGCATCATGGCTACTGATAAGACCTATACCGCAACCTCCGGCTACTCCACCCTCGCCAGTGTGCTCGCCTTGATCATCGTCGTGGCCCTGGGCGCCCTGTTGGTTCACCCGCTGTTTTTGCTCGGCGTGCCGGTGATTCTCCTTTTGTTGAGTGGCTTCTTCACCGTGAGTCCGAACGGCTCGAAGGTGATGACGCTCTTCGGGAAGTACGCCGGGACCGTGCGCGAGAGCGGCTTCTTCTGGACGAACCCCTTCTACAAGAAGCAGAGCATCTCCCTGCGGGCGCGCAACTTCGACTCCGAGCGACTGAAGGTGAACGACCGCCGCGGCAACCCGGTGATGATCAGCGTGATCCTGGTGTGGCGCGTGGCGGACAGCTACAAGGCCGCCTTCGAGGTGGACGACTACGAGAAGTTCGTGCGCGTGCAGACGGATGCGGCGGTGCGGACCCTGGCGATGAGCTACTCGTACGACAACTTCGAGGAGATCCACCCGGAGGCGGCGGCTGAGATCACGCTGCGCTCGGACGTGGAGACGGTGAATGCGCACCTCGAGCGGGAGGTCCAGGCCCGCATGTCGATCGCGGGCATCGAGGTCCTGGAGGCGCGCATCGGCTACCTCGCCTACTCGGAGGAGATCGCGAGCGCGATGCTCAAGCGCCAGCAGGCGGAGGCGGTGGTGGCGGCGCGGCACAAGATCGTGGAGGGGGCGGTGTCGATGGTCGAAGATGCGCTCAAGGCCTTGGCCGACAAAGATGTCGTCCACCTCGACGGCGAGCAGCGCGCGCACATGGTCTCCAACCTGATGGTGGTGCTGTGCAGCGACAAGGAAACCACCCCGGTCGTGAACACGGGGACGCTCTACAAGTAGACTTCAGTATGCCGAAGAAGCGATTCGTGTTCCGGGTGGACGAGGAGGTGATGCGCGCCCTGGAGCGGTGGGCGGGCGACGAGTTTCGCTCGGTGAACGGGCACCTGGAGTGGTTGGTGCACCGGGCGCTCAAGGAGGCGGGGCGGTTGCCGCGGGAGCGGGGGAATGGCCAAAAGAAAGGCGGTGATGAGGGGGCTCCGAAGGGCTAAGGGACGTGCCGCTCGCGCTAAAACGGGTGGGCAAGTCACTGAGATAGACGCTTAATAGCAACTTGTACAGATATTCTGTACATTTACCTCATGACTACGAAGGTTAGCTACTCCGAAGCCCGCGCTCGACTCGCCGAGCTTTGGGACGAAGCAGAGAGTTCGCGCGAGCCGATCACGCTGACCCGGCGCGGTAAGGAAGACATGGTGCTCCTCGCGGCCGATGAGCTTAGCAGTATGCTAGAGACAGTCCACCTATTGCAATCACCGGCAAACGCAAAACGATTGCTCGCCGCGCTCGAGCGGGCACGCTCGGGTGATTCGCTGGAGACACTTACGGTAGAAGAGCTCGGTAGCCGCGTTGGGTTGACGGAGCCGCAGTCAGAAGAAGTTTGAGTCTAACGGCGGAGTTCGACCCGGACTTCATCGAGGATTTGAGCTACTGGACGGCTCAGGATCGAAAAATCGCTCTCAAGGTTTTGAAGCTGGTAACGGCTTGCCTGCGAGATCCGTACACGGGGATCGGGAAGCCCGAGCCGCTCAAACATCTGGGAGCGGGGGTCTGGTCGCGGCGCATCACGCGTGAGCATAGGCTCGTCTACCGAGTTTCCGACGACCGAATTGCATTCGTTCAGGCGCGGATGCACTACTGAGGGGGCTGCCCAACGAAAGGTGTGGAGCGCCCCAGATGCCGAGTAGTACCGCATTGCCAGAGTTAGCGAACTCATGTAAGTATTCGCTCCCGTTTGCTGAATAAGGTTGAAGAATGCGACCGCGGGCAGCTAAAAATCCTCACGCCGTCCAGGTACAACGATGACGACGTTCTTGTCCTGAATGAGTCGCCTCAAGAGTACTTCTCCATCTGGTGATGTCGATAGGCGGCCTTTTCGTCAAACCCTTTGGGTAAGTCCAGAATACCTAGAAGTTCGTTGATCGGAGATTACAGTATTAACTCATGCTTAGGCTGCTCTTGACGAGTAAGTGCGAGAAGGTAATCCTTCAGCAGATTCGAGATGCTGGTTTGGTGCCGCCGGGCGTACTCCTTTCCGGACTCGATGATCTTTTCGTCGAGAGTTAAGTGAGTTTCTTATCCATAGCGGCGGCGTTACGTATAGAACTATAAATATAGTAAATAATCCTAATAATCGTTCGCTGATACCAATTTTTGACGCACAAAGCCTCAAGATTATAGGACGATATCGCGACTACCTGCTGATGCTAACCAGCAAAGAATTAGTGTCGATTAACTACCCGATTCACCCAGCCATTGCTCCATCGTACTGTCTGACCACGATTGATCCTGCCACAGTTCGTCCATCGCATCACTCGCCCGCTCAGCAAAAAACCTTGCCAACGCTCTACGCAGGGCGAGTAAATCAGCCTCGCTCAACTCGTGGCTGAACATCTCCATCAGCTCTAACTGAGCGTTGTTACCGGCTCGTCAAGCACCATAGCTGGTAATCGTTGCGCGTCGAGGACCGGTCAAAGTTCGTTTCTCCTGGTCTCTTAGTTAGTCGAAGCCCAGATAAATGTACGGTTTATACGCTGCGTAGCGTAACGAGCCGCGCAGGAGCAGCTCCCCTACTGCCCCTGCACGTCCAACGCCAATCTACCTTCCGCCGATTCGTTATGACCATACAACGCCTCATCCTAGATCTGCTCGCCCGCCGCGGACCGGGGAAGTCCATCTGCCCCTCCGAGGTAGCGCGCGCGCTCGCCCCGGAGCGGTGGCGGGAGCGCATGGAGGACGTACGGGGCGTGGCCCGCGAACTCGCCCGCGGGGGACGCATCCACGTTACGCAGGGCGAGCGGACGCTCGACCCCGAAGGCGAGTGGCGCGGGCCGGTTCGGTTGCGACTGGGAGGCGGGGAAGCTAAAGCCTTGGACCGCTTTCGCGAAAACGATACCCAAGAGCGACCTACGCGAAGTGACCGAGCCCCCGAACACCCGCGCCCCACACTCCGTTGCGACCGTGTGCACCACACCGATTACTTCACTATCCGCGGCAACGCCGCCCCCCTGATCCTCACTGCCGTTCACGACGGACACGCTGTCCGCCCGGAACTCGATGGCCGTTTCGCGCTCACGCCCAAGGAGCGGCTCTACGAAGAAGACCCCCACACCGCCACCTGGGCAACCCTCCGCGAACCCAACGTCGTCGGCTTGCGGAGCCGCTTCGAGGTCGACCTGAATCGCGCGCGCGACAAGGCGGTGTACCTCGAACCCGCGGATGCCTGGGGGCTCAACGTCTGGCAGGACCCGCCGACGCCCGCCGAGATCGATCGCTCCCTGGCGGCCTACGACGCGTTTTACGGAAGTGTAAAAACCTTTTTGCAAACCGTCGTAGATGAATACGGCAGCTTCGTCGTCTACGACATTCACTCCTACAACCACCGCCGCGAGGAGGACGGTCGCCAGCCCGCCGACCCCGCCGGCAACCCCGTCGTCAACGTCGGTACCCGCAACATGAACCGCGAGCTGTGGGCGCCCGTGGTCGAGACCTTCATCGCGACGATGGGCGGTCGTACGCTCGGCGGTCAGCCCCTCGACGTGCGCGAGAACGTCAAGTTCCCCGGCGGCTACTTCAACCACTGGATCCACGAGACCTTCCCGGACGTCAGCTGCGTGCTCTCGATCGAGTTCAAGAAGGTGTTCATGGACGAGCACAGCAACGAGCTGCACGACGGACCCTTTCGCGAACTGCAAGCAGCCTTGACGAAGACCTTCGACCCCGTGTTGCAGGCTCGCCGCGAAGTGCTGAGCGCACAGTCCGCCTAGCGCATGCCCACAGCCACATCCGAGCCGGCGACGGCGGCAGACGACCTGCGCCAACGCATCCTCGACGACTCGTCGATCGACCTAGAACTCCCCGGCGGCGGGCGGCTCTACGTCGAGCGTCCCGTGCCGTTCCTGACGCTCTACCGCTACCCGGAGCGCGATCTGAGCTACCGCCTACACGGGGAAGAGGTTGCGTACTGCACCCTCCGCGGGCCTGCGTCCGGATCGGCTCGCGACTGCCTGCAGACGCTCCTACTCGCCCTCGCCGAACGCTTCGGGGGCGCGCTGCTCCTCGAAGTTTGGGTAAACGAAGCCGAGGACGACCGGAGCCTCTCGATCCGCACCCCGCACGAACGGGTACCGGCGGCCGGCAAGGCCCTGCGCGATCACCTGGACGGACTCCGACTGCCGTACTTCGCGTTGGGCGCCGAGATCGTCGTCGGCAAGCAGAGCCCCGCCGGCCCGGACGCCCCCTTCGACGAGGAGACGCTGGCGCGCAGCGAGGTCTTACACCTCGGCTTGGAGGTCAACGGCTTCTTCCTCGACGGGGAGACCGGCAGACCCGACATCCCGCTCGTACGCGATTTACGGAGTCGGTTGCACCGCGCCTTCCGGCAAACCTTCTACGACTTCGTCCGCCTCGAAACCTCCTTCACGACCACACACTTCGATCAGCTCGGCCACCGCCGCACCGATCCGCTCGTGTGGGAGATCGACCGCGAGCTGGTCGACATCTCGACGCAGTTCCAGTTCCTCCTGCTCGCCACGGCCACCAACGACGCGGCGGCCTACGAGGCCTTCGCGGCCAGTGGCTTCCGCACCGAACCCGTGTTCCACTACCGGTTCCTCCCGGTCGACCCGGAGGCGCTCAAGCGGCAGCTCTTCAACCTCCGCATCGACGAGGTGCTCGACCCGACCCTCGCGTTCATCCTCCGCGACAAGCGCGACGAGACCTTCCACATGCTCGACATGCTCGCGCACCGCGGCAGCGAGCAGTTTCTCTACGGGAGCCTGCGGGTGTTCGGTGGCGTCTCCGACGACCTGCGGGCCGTCGCCAACAGCCTCCTCACCGTCGTACCGCAACCCGCGCCCCGGGCGGGCGAACGGGTTGACGCCGGGGCGTTCGCGACGCGCTGCCAGCGCGAGCTCGACTTCCTCTCCGAGCAGTACCCTACGGCCCAGCCCGTGCTCCGCGTGCGCGATGACCTCGCGGGACTCATGGTCTCGCAGGGCGAGCTCAACATCGGGCACACCCTCAGCGTGCCCACCGAGCGCGTCGAGGCCCTCGTCCAGCACGAGATCGGCACCCACGTGCTCACGTACTGGAACGGGCGCGCCCAGCCGCTGACCCTCCTGCACACCGGCACGCCGGGCTACGAGGACCTCCAGGAGGGCCTCGCGGTACTGAGCGAGTGGTTCGTCGGCGGACTGACCGCCAATCGCTTCCGGACACTGGCCGCCCGGGTCGTAGCGATCGACCACATGCTGCGCGGCAACGACTTCGTCTCGACCTTCCAACTCCTCCACGACCGGCACGGCCTCCCGCCGCGCTCGGCCTTCATCACCACGGCGCGGACCTTTCGTGGGGGCGGCTTCACGAAAGACGCCGTTTACCTGCGGGGACTGGTCGAACTGCTGGCCTACCTCCGCGACGGCGGTCGGCTCGAGCCCCTGTTCATCGGCAAGCTCAAACTCGACTACGTGCCGATGATCGACGAGCTCACCGAGCGCGGCATCCTCCGCCCCGCGCCCCTCACCCCCCGCTGGTACCGCGACGATGCGGCCGCCGGTCACCCCAAACTCAAAATCCTAGAGAGCGGCGTGTCCGTTTTCGACCTCCTACCCCGGACTACGGGATAGCGTATTCCCTCATTGCCAGTTCGCTTTCGCGAAAACCTCACCCCCCCTTATGACTTTAGCATTCGTCGTCAATCAGGTCGCCACCGAAGGCCCGAAATTCACCACCAACGTGCTGGCCGCCACGCTACACCGTCGCGGACACCGCGTGTACTACTTCGGCGTGGACGAACTCATCTACGCCGCCGACGGTCGCGTGGGGGGAGTGGGCTACAGCGCTCCGGACGGCGAATACGCCGACGAGTTCGCCTACCACGATGCGCTCCACGGCAACGCAGAGAATGCTCGCCCGGTGTACACCGACGAGCTCGACATCATCTTCTTCCGCAACGACCCGGGCGAAGACGCGGCCGAGCGGAGCTGGGCCACGAGTGCGGGTTTGATGTTCGCCCAGCTCGCGACTCAGCAGGGGGTGATCGTCCTCAACGACCCCTACGGCCTAAGTCACGCGCTCAACAAAATGTACCTCCAGTATTTTCCCGAGGCGGTACGTCCGAAGACCCTTATTACGCGCCGCCTCGAGGACATCGCCGCGTTTGCCGACGCGCAGCAAGGTGACATCATCCTCAAGCCCTTACTCGGCTCGGGCGGCAGAAACGTGTTCGTCGTCAAGCAGGACGACCACCCCAACCTCAAGCAGATCGTCGAGGTGATCGCGCACGACGGCTACATCATCGCGCAGGAGTTCATGCCGAAGGCCGCCGAGGGCGACATCCGCCTGTTCCTGATGAACGGCGAGCCGCTGATGTCGGACGGGAAGTACGCCGCGGTGCACCGCGTGAGCGCGGGCGACGACATCCGCAACAACCTCCACGCCGGGGGTTCGGCGAAGCGGGCGGAGATCACGCCGGAGATCTTGGCGATGGTGGAGCTGGTCAAGCCAAAACTCGTGGCGGACGGGATGTTCCTGGTCGGCCTCGACGTCGCGGGGACGCGGCTGCTCGAGATCAACCTGGAGAGCCCGGGCGGGCTGCGGGGCGCGGGGATCCTGGAGGAGACCGACTTCACGGTGCCGGTGGCGGAGGCGCTGGAGCGGAAGGTGTTGTACCGGACGAACTACGGGCGGGGGATCGCGAACCGGACGATCGCTACGATGTGAGGGGAGTGCCTACGTGTGGCTTAGTCCGACCCCGTGCGTTGGGTGACGCGGGGGCGCCGGCATCCGCGGTCGGTTGCTGAGCGCGTCCGCGAGAATCTAGCGTATAGTCCGGCGGTCGGTATTTTAGGACCTCAACAGGTAGGTAGAACGACGTTAGCCCACGCGATTGCAGAGAGCTACGACACGACTGGTTCGACCTCCAACGCCCCGCCGACGCGCGGCAACCGGTGGAGACCTGCCGGGTACTCCCCCCCCCCCGCTGGCGAGTCGACTCGTGGTAATCGACGAAATCCAGCTCATGCCCGAGCTATTCGGCTACCTCCGTCCCCTTATCGATGAGGACCGTCGGCCCGGTCGTTTCTTGTTGCTCGGCTCGGCACAACCTGAGAAGCGCCTAACAACCGTTCTCACGTGACGCGGGAACGGATGCGAGTACATGGACGGGTTTACTTACCAACGTAGCGCAGGCTCCGGCCTGTCCCAGCATTGAAAATACGTTGACTCAATGACGTGTACTAGGCAACATTACTTCGGTTGAAGTTTGGCGGCGAATCCCCCGTTGAGCACCATCTGAACCGTGACTTCGCTATCGGAATCGACATCCGTAACGGACCTTTTGTAGTCGAGCGCATAGCGGGTCGCGTTGACTCCATCCTTAAATAGCGTCATGGTATACGTTGTATCCTTAGGCAGAAACGATAAATCGACGTCTACCGATCGGCCTTCCTCATTGGTTATGCCTCCGACGTACCAGTCGGCGCCTTTTCGCTTCGCGACGACGATGAACTCACCGATCTCTCCCGCGAGGACGACCGTTTCATCCCAAGTCGTTGGCACGTCCGTGATGAATCGGGTGCATTCGTCCGATTTGTAATAATCGGAGGGGTTGTCCGCCAACATCTGAAGGCCGCTCTCGAAAACGACAAAGAGGGCAAGTTGGTGAGCACGCGTCCCAATACTCATCGGATTCTCCCAGTTGGCATGCCAGTTCTCAGGATGCACCGACTTCATAGCCCCCGGTGTGTAGTCCATCGGACCTACGACGTTTCGGGTGAAAGGGAGAATTACTCGGTTGTTCGGTGTATCAAAACCACCGGCTTTGTTCTGCTCCATCCCGGTGAGCCCCTCGTAGGATATGACGTTCGGATAAGCCCGTCTCAGTCCGCGGGGCGATATAGACCCATGGAAGTCGACCAGCAGCTGATGCTCGAGGGCACTCCTGGCGGTCCGCTCGTAGTAGTTCATCATCCATTGGTCGCTCCTGTCCATGAAGTCAATTTTGACCCCTGCGGCTCCGATCGCTTTTACCTGATCGAAGAAAGTAGGCGTATTTTCAACGGACAACCAGGATGCCCAGAGGATGATATCGACGCCCTTCTCTTCTGCGTACCGCACTAGCTCCTCAAGGTCAATCTCCGGGTTCGGCTTACTGATATCGGTCACACTAAAGGACCAACCCTCGTCCATCAGGATGTACTCCACGCCGTATTCGGAAGCAAAATCTATATAGTACTTGTACGTGTCCGTATTGTACCCAGACTCGAAATCCACGCCTATGATATTGCTCGCGTGCCACCACTCCCAGGCGGTTTGCCCCGGCTTGATCCAGTCGAAATTATCGTAGGTCGAGGCTCGGGATAGCAAGTAAACCAGATTGCTGTTCGCGATATCCGCATCCTCATTCGCGATCGTAAAGATCCGCCAAGGGTAAGTCCTCCGGCCTTCGGTTCGCGCGATGTAATCCCCCGTCTCGGGAATCTGGAGCCTTCTGTCCGACCAGGACCTCCCCACCCCCACCTCCGTCTTGGTGGGATAAGGAGGAAACCATCCCGAGAGTGTGTTTCCGTTTCCGCCGTTTAGAAACATGGCTGGATAATCGTACAGATCGGCCTCCGCGAGCAGGACCTTCGCTCGATTAGCGTCTACGAACAGGGGCAATACCGCCAAATCCTCCTCCTCGAAGTCCTGCATCCATACGGGCTTAAAAACATGCTCGTAATTGCTAAAGGTCGTTTCGGTTTCCGATAAGAACGCCTTGTAGTTATCGGCAAATAGATAATCCGCCTGCTCGTCGACGACCGTAACGCTATCCTCTAAACTCGTTACGAATCTGTAGCTCACGCCATCGTCGAATGCCCTGAACTCGACCTGGAAGTCCTTCTCGAACGTCAAGAGCAGCGCATTGTAGTGCTCATCGAGGACGCTGCTCTTGAGTGGGACGAGCACCGGAACAACTTCCTTCGTCGTACTCGTCTCCGACTTTACGAGTTGCGGATCTTCGCCGAGGACTTCGTCGAGGAGGTCCATCGCTATCACCCCTCGCTCCAGAAGATGCTGCCGATCGAAGTCAATGCTAAATTCGATGACGTCCGTCACCTCCACGTTGACCACGATGTCCCCATTCGGAGACGTCAATACTATAGGATCTGCTGCTCCCGCTAGTGTCTGCGCGAGCAGCGTAACCAGAAGCAAAACCAGGGTGGATAGCTTGTTCACAGGTGATGTTTTTGATGTAAAGGGCTGCCTAAAAGACGGTCAGGGTTTTCGGCACCGTATGTCCGCCGTGCGTAACCTACTAAACAGCAAGTCGCCGGAGCCACTACCGACGGTATGGATACCACTCTACACCACCCTCGCGTCTCCGACGACGGCCTAAATACACGGGTTAGCCTCCCCAGCTTTCAGACTGTCCCAGTTAGGAGCGAGGGGGTGTTTAGCGTGGGGGGGGAAGCCCGAGGGCGAACCCCCGTCCCGGATGCGCGCCTTCAGCGAGGGCCACGGGGCGGCGCTCCTCGGTCGGGGTGAGGGTGCGCCTGCGTCCGCGCGCAGTGCTTTAGACAAAGCGCGCGGTAGACCCGAAGCATGCGCGAGCGTTAGTGCTAGGTCGCCCGCTAGATCCCCGCCAGCGCACGTGCCTGCGCAATCGGTCGTGCGTGCGCGTCGTGGAGGTAGCTCGCGAGCGGGCGGCTAGCGTGCGAGCTCATCGCTTGTTTTGACAGGGCTTTTTTGAGGGCGGCGTTGTCGAGCTAGCTCTCGGCCTCGAAGTACTTGCGGCGCTCAAGGTCGGGGGCGTCCACCTCGGCGCATTCCTTACACCACGAGTAGTAGGTGACCACGGGGACCTCGAGTTCGCGTGAGACACCGGCGGCCTTGCGACCGGCATCGTTGCGCTAGAGGGTCCTTATGGTCTGGACCTCGGTAAACTTGCTCTTATTCATGTGTCCAAAATTACAGTTTGGGACTGCCTGAAGATTAAGGAAGGCTACACGCCCACGCTCGGCTAGGTGGCGCACACGATCCATCAATTCCTTATCGTAGGGGATATTGAGCAACACTTCGGAGTCCACGGCTAAAAAGTACCTCGCCCCGCCCGTTCTCGAACCCACGATGCCCTATTTATGAGTTGACCTCATGTCTCAGATCGGCGGCTAGAGTCAATTAAAGCTCACTCGACAGTAGATCTCAACCCCTTACACTTGGTTCCGAAACGAAACTAAAACGCTTTTACTCGTGCCCTTTCTAACCGGCAAAGATGTCCCGCCCCGGGATGAGCGTATAAGCCTACCCCAAGCTCCAAGCCCGCCCCCCGACGCTCGCCAACGGGATGTCGCCGTCGAATCCCCCCGGCACTGGGTCGTAGTTGAGGACCTCCGTGCCGATCTCTTCCGAACTGAGGTACGCCCACAACGCCATCGACTTGAGCGAGCGGTAGAAGTCGATCGGCGGCTCCTCCCCAACGGCCGTCCCCCACACCTGTGGGTTGTAGCGCGGGGAGCGCTCCTCGGCAGCGGCGAAAAGCGCGCCGCGCCCCCCCGCGTCGAGCGCGGCGAAGGTCGTCCCGCCGCCCGTGCGGACCTCCTCTTCGAAGGCCCGGATGCCGTCGCGCACGGGCGACTCAGTCTCGCCCGGGGCCGAGGTCGCGGTCAGCACGCGGTCGATGAAGACGTCGACCTTGACGTCGAGGCCGCCGGGTGTGTCGGTACGCGGCAGGAGGGTGTCGACGTAGGCGGTGAGGAAGTCGGCCTCCTCGGGGGTGAAGTAGGTGGGTTGCCAGGCGCGGCGGTCGGTGTCGGCGCAGGACTGGAGGAGGGCGGTGAGGGCGGCGGGGGCGAGCAAGGTGCCACCGGTAAGGAGGCTGGCCTGGCGGAGGAGGTGGCGGCGGGTCATGCGGGGAAGATACAGTGGCGGCTAGGCCCACTTCCCCGCGCGAGCTGTTTTGGCGACAGCCGTTCGCGCGAGGGAGGTTTTGGCGAAAGCCGATGGGGCGGTGGGCTTTACGACTCGCTCGGTCGGGCCGTACTCCGAAATCGCCGCGCGGGCCTCTACATTCCCCGGTGCACGCCACACGCGCCGTGTCGGATGCCGGCGCGGCTCTACGAGGGAATGGGGGGCGGGGCCCCGTCCGTGAGTCTGCCGTACGCGCGCCATCAACGCCTCCTCGCAAGGAATTTCGAGCAGCACTTCGGGGTCCGTGGCTGGAAAGTAGCCTCTCCGACCCGATCCCGGCATGACACCTTAGCTTGATAACTGGGATCAAGCCACCTCCACGAGTAGCTCCCTGAGCCCGATCACCTCGATCCCCTCCCCCACCGGATCCCGCTCCGCGCTCGGCGTCACGACGAACGTGTGCCGCGGCGAGACGTGTGCCGCGGCGAGACGTGTGCCGCGGCGAGACGTGTGCCGCGGCGGCCAGGCACCGCCCCGGTGCGGGACTCACCGAAAGTCGGTAATCGACTACTGGACAACGACCCGGCGAACGGCCAGCACCTCCTCCCCTTGCGTAACGTGGACGAGGTAGACGCCCGGTCTTTCGATCCGAAATTGGCTCTCCGCTCGGTCGATGGGTTGCCGGAGGATTAGCTGACCGGATGCCGAAAATACCGTGAGCTGTCCTTCTACTGCTCCGTTCAGGTGCAGGTTCATCAACCCATCGGCCGAGGGGTTAGGAAACAGGGTAACCTGATCGGTCGTCTGTCCTCTGGCACCGAGTTCAGCATCGGTGGATAGCGGGGTGGGAACCGTCCCCTCGAGGGGAACGAGTACACGACCGGGTATCACCTCGGTTGGGTCGTTGCCGAAGCCACTGGAAGGGGTGCGCCAGCCTACGGAAAGGTGATCACCCCCGCCGTTCTCCTTCAGCAGCCCTTCGATGTAGTAGCGGCGTCCGGCCACCAGAGGGATAGCGGAGCTACGCTGGGAGGTAAGGCGATTCCACTGGTAGCGACCCGTATTCTTACCGTCCAGGAAGGCGATTCGCTGCTTGTTGGCCGGATTCCCGTCGGTGCTCAGGTTCAGTTCGGCGCGGTCGTCACCGGCTATCCAGAAGTAGTAGAAACCGGTCTCGGGAACGCACAGGTATCCCTGAAGACTAGCGCCGTAGCGATCTCCGACGCCAACGGGGGCATCAAAGGCCGACAGTACGGCCTCTTCGTCCGGAACGTCGGGATAGGAAAGTGCAGAAGTAAGCAGGCCCACGTCGCTTCCGGGAATCCCCTCGTAGCGTCGGTAAGTAATTCCACTCGTACCTGTACAGCCGTCAGATTCTTTCAGCCCGAAGAACGGAATCCTCCCTACGGGGGCCAAGGCAGAACCGGGCACAACTTCGTGGGGGGAATCACCCGCCCCATCGGAGGGTTTACGCCAACCCACCGCTAGGTGATCGTTCCCACCGTTTTCCTTGAGGCGAGCCTCTACGTAGTAAAGCCGCCCCTTTTCCAGGGTGATGTCGGCCGACCGCTGGGTGGGCGAACGGTCCCACTGCTGCGCGTTCGTCCATTTACTAGTGAAGGCGATGCGGCGCATATTGGCCGCGTCGCTATCGGTACTCAAGTAGAGTTCGGCGTGATCGTCACCGGCTACCCAAAAGCGGTAGGTCCCGGTTTCGGGGGGGCAGATGTAAGCGGTCATGCGCGCTCCGTACTGGCTACCGACATTGGCGGGCGCCTCGAGGGAGGTCACGTAGGCCGTGAAGTCGGGATCAGCGGGGAAATCGCTAGCCTCCTCGAGGGCGGACAGACTGCCGCCCGCCAAGTTCTCGTAGCGCTCGTAACGGATAAGTCCGGTGTTCTCGCAGCGGTCGGCGAACGGTTCCAGGACGGTGTTGTCACCGGTGGGTTCCAGAGTAAAAATCTGGGCGTCGGAATCGCTTGCCGGAGTACTGGAGAGGTTGCCGCCCTCGGCGGTGAGGCGCAGTTCGTTGGTGTAGCCCTTACTCTTGGCGTGGCTGGGTAAGACGTAAAATTGATTCTCCCCGCCGCCGGGCACCGGCACCAACTCGTAAAGGCGGTTCTCCGCTTCCGGGTCGCCACACAGCCACGTGTGTACGTTGGTGGCTCCGTCGAAACCGGAATTATCGACGTCCATACACACCTTGTTGCGGTTGATACCGATGGATTCGAACTGGAAGAGATCGCCCTTCTCGTTGATCTTCCAGAGCTGCAGTGCGCTGTCGGGTTCGTTGGGAGCCAGTCCCAGGTTGTGGCTGTTCCCGAATCCGAAACGTCCGTCGGGTCCGGCGTCTTCGAGGGTGACGGCCTGCGTGGGATCCGAGAGTGGGCGGAGGCGAAATACGTTGAAGGTCGGAACGGGGATAGGGATGAACTCCGGCGCGAGCGCCGCCCGCGGCGTGCCGCCGCCGCCAACGGAGGTAGGAGAGTTATTAGTGATCACACTCAGGGAGGTCATCAGTTTGTTCATCTCGTCCAGCCATTCGGGGCTGTCCATACCGAAACCGTAGGTACGTTCGAACTCGATCTCTACGTCGCGCTCAGCCACAATGTCCCAGGTATCGAAAGCGGCATCCTCCACGAAGTAGACCCCGTAGTTCTGCATGGCCTGAAACATCTTCCGTCCCGCCACGGTAGTGAGACCCAAGGACTCCGGGGTGGCCTCGGGGGGAATAGCCAGCAGGGAGCCCATAACGATGTCACTATCGGCATTGGGATTGTAACGGATCTCAGATGCAGGGTCGCCAGCGTAGCCGTCCGCCCGCCCGGCGGGCCAGCGGAAACCGGGAACGGCCTCGGAGTAGTGTAGCGATTTGTTGGCGTAGGGATTCACTTTGATCGCGTGGCGGATGGGGTCGCCGTTGATGAGCTCGCCCAGACGGATGGTGCCTCCTAACGTGGAAAGACCGCTGGCACCATGGCCGGCTGTGCCAATATCGAGTCCGTCACCCCGCAGACTGGATTCTTTACGATTCCCATCGAAGCGCATAAAGTCGGGCATAAAAATGGGACCGCCCACCTCGCAGCGCGCTAACACCTGCCCCTGGATAGAACGAAGACCGTCGGTGGTGACGATGGCGAAGCTGCTATTGGGGGTAAGTCCGTAGGGGTTGTCGGGCCCTGCGTCGGGGACGAGCCAATCGTCCGGAACGCGTAGGTCGAAACCGAGATCAAAATCTTGACGGGAGCAGCGTCCACCGTCTCGGTTGAACCCGCCCCGCTCGGCGAAAACATCGCGAGCCGGGAAGTCCTCGGATGTTTTCTGAATGTGTATAATATCGACTCCCGCGTTGCCCGCATCAGTGAAATCAGCCGGTTCGTAAACGGCTTCGGAGCCGATCGGGGTGTTCCAGATGGAGGTGGCTTGGTAGGGCCACAGGAAGGGGTCGCGGGTTTGGGCGTCTAACGTTTGGGGGGCAACGTAGAGTAGCGCTGATAGGCAGTAAAGGATTTGTTTCATGGTGTGGTTTTCGAGCGTAAGAAGGTTAGAGGTAACCGGCGGGGGACATATTGCAAAATAACACAAGCTAATTCTGAAAGATATCCCGGTTTATGTGGCGTTTCGGAAGTCTCGTGCGCAAAAAATTTAGTCAAGTCTAACGATCTCGACCGACTCCCCTCACTCCAAGATTGAGGGTACGCCGATGTATCAGAGATCGTACGCATCGTACGCGCCATACGTACGGCTTGCGTTGCCCGGGCAGTACTGCCGGTGATTCAGCTTACGCGATCGCTGAGCACAGCTTAGCGCGTCCGACGCGCGTGCGCGAGTCACTCCTTTCCCGGGAATATCGAGCGGCACCCCCCCGCCCACGCCCTACAAATTCAGCTTCCTCCCCTCCCCCACCGCGTAGTCGACCGCCCGCGCCGTCAACGCCATGTACGTCAGACTCGGATTCACGCACGCCGACGACGTCATGCACGCCCCGTCCGTCACGAACACGTTCTCCGCCCCCCACACCTGGTTGTGCCCGTTCAACACCGACGTCTTCGGGTCGCGCCCCATCCGCGCCGTCCCCATCTCGTGGATCCCGTAGCCCATCTCGTGCTCGTTGTCGAAACCGACCACCTCCTCGAGGCCCGCCCCCTCCAGCATCTCCACCGCGTCGGCGCGCGCCCGCGCGTTGAGGGCGCGCTCGTTGTCGCCCCACTCCGCGTCGATCGTGAGGGTCGGCTGGCCCCACGCGTCGAGCACGTCGCGGTTGAGCCGCACGTGGTTGTCGTGGTTCGGCAAGCTCTCCGAGAAGCCGGTGATGAAGAACTCCCACGGACCCGGCGCGAACAGCGAGTCCTTATACGCCCCGCCGAACTCCGCGCGGTTGGCCGCCGAGCGTGAACTCCCGCGGCCGGCCCCGCCCTGGTACCCGAAGCCGCGCACGAACTCGTCCGAGCGACTCGCCGCGTCGACGTTGACGTAGCGCGGGATGTAGATGCCGTTGGGCCGACGCCCCTTGTAGTAGCGGTCGTCGAAGCCCTCGACCCGCCCCACCGCGCCCACGCGGTAGGTGTGGTCCATGAGGTTGTGGCCCAGCTCGCCGGAGTCGTTGCCCAGCCCGCGCTCGAAGCGACCCGAGGTCGAGTTCATCAAGATCTGCGTCGTCGACAGCGCCGAGGCGTTGAGGAAGACCAGCCGCGCCTTGTACTCGATCGCCTCGCCCGTCTCGGCGTCGATCACGCGCACCCCGGTGGCCCGGCCGGCGGCCTCGTCGTACGTCACCTCCTGCGCGATGGAGTAAGGACGGATGGTCAACTTCCCGGTCGCGTTGGCGGCGGGCAGGGTGCTCGCGTTGCTCGAGAAGTACGCGCCGAAGGGGCAGCCGCGGCTGCAGCGGTTGCGGTACTGGCACTGCCCGCGGTCGGGGCCGTGGTCGTCGGGGCGGTACTCGGTCAGGTGCGCGCAGCGCCCGATGATCAGCCGGCGGCCGCGGTGGTTCCGCTCGATCCGCTCGCGGACGTGCTTCTCGACCACGTTCAGCTCCATCGGCGGCAGAAAGTGGCTGTCCGGCAGCTGCGGCAAGCCCTCGGCCGAGCCGCTGATCCCGGCGAACTTTTCGACGTAAGTGTACCACGGCTCGAGGTCCCTGTAGCGGATCGGCCAGTCGACCCCGTGCCCGTCCTCGGCGTTGGCGGCGAAGTCGATGTCGCTCCACCGGTACGTCTGCTTCCCCCACAGCAAACTCCGCCCGCCCATCACGTGCGCGCGGACCCAGAGGAAGGGTTTCGCCTCGGTGTAGGGGTTCTCGCGGTCGTTGGCGTGGTAGTGCTCGGCGTCCTTGCCGACGAAGCCCGAGCGCACCGACTTGTAGTGCTTCGCCTGCTCCTCGGCGGTCAGCCCGCCGCGCAGCTCCATGTCCCAGGGGTCAAGCGAGGCGGTCGGGTAGTCCCCGTGCTCGACGATGTGCCCGCGCTCGAGGACGAGGGTCTTGAGCCCCCGCTCGCAGAGCTCCTTCGCGGCCCAGCCCCCGGAGATGCCCGATCCGACTACAATCGCGTCGTAGGTGAGCGCCTTGTCGGCGTCGATGTTGAAGCTGGGCATCGGGGGTGGGGGGGTTAGCGGGCGTTCAAGGTAGGCTTTCGCCAAAACTAGTGGCGCGCGGCCCGCCCGAAGTCCTCCCGTACCTCCATCCTCGTGAAAAAGTACTTGAACGACCAGTAGGCCCAGTACGGGAAAGCTAATCCTATGGTAACCACCGACAGGATAAACAGCGCCAAGGAGATAAAGAAGTACTCCAAAAACCCACCCGTAAACACAATAGGGCTACCGCCAATTTCGAGTCGATTGAAGAAGTACTTCACCGACCAATACACCCAGTACGGGAAGGCTATGCCCGCGGTAATGATTGACAGGATCAGTAGCGCCAGGGAGATGACAAAGTACTCGCCGAAGTTTCCCGTGAACCGTACCTTCTCTCTCATGCTGGTGCTTCGCGGGTTGACTTTCCGGAACGGAGCATTTCCTTATCTATCGAGTAGGTACGCAATCCCGTTCCGGCGGACAAGCTAAGCGGTCCGTACCGAACTCTATACGTAGTGCCATAAGTAGTGCTTCGCGATCCCCGGTGCCGTGCACCCATACGGCCGTCGGATTCAGAAAGTACATCATAGTGGTGTCCGGCTCACCTCCGTAGGTAGGGTTTTCGCGAAAGCAGACATCCTCACACAGATCGATCGGCTTGCGCCAACCGCCCCACGATCTCCTCGCACAGCCGGTGGCTCTCCAGCGCGCCCGCGGCGTGGTCAGCGTCGAACCCGCCCCGCCCCACGGCGGCCAGCCAGTCGTCGACCATCGCCACGAAACCCCGCTTCTCCAGGGTCGGGGTCCAGTTCCCGAAACCGAGCGGCTCCACTACCCCACCGACGGCCCGCGTACCGCGCTCGAGCTCGTCGATCTCGTGGGTGGCCCCCGGGGCGAGGTAGCGGACGCGCTCCTCGGTGCGGCCGGCCACGCGGTTCATCCCGCCTGTGAGCACGGTTGCTCCCTGCCGCCAGTGCACGTAGACGGCCTCCAGCTGCCCATCCCGGCTGTGGGCGGCGACGTCGAGGTCGCGTACCGGCGCCTCACCACCGAGAAAGCGGAGCCCGTCCACGACGTGGACGAAGTCGTCGAACACGAAGGTCCGAGCGTCGGCGGGGAGCGCGACCCGGTTCTTCTCCCACGATACGTAGAGTGGGTCGGACACCGTGCGCAGCGGCGCGATCAGCGGCGCGTGCCGCCGGTTAAAGCCAACGTAGAGCGGCAAATCACTCCGCTCGGCGAGGGCGACGAGTGCGGCGGCGTCGGAGAAGTTATCGGCGAGCGGCTTATCGACGAAGGTCGGGATGCCGGCCCCGAGCAGCGCCGACGCCACCGACCGGTGCGCCGCAGTGGCCGCGTGCACCATCGCGGCGTCGGGTCGGGCGGCGATCAGTGCGTCGAGCTCGGTGTACGCCTCCCCGACGCGGTAGGTGGTCGCGAGGCGGGCGAGGATACCTTCGTCGCGCGTGCAGAGCACTGGCTTTACACGCGGGTGCGCCGTGAGCAGGGGGAGGTAGGCCTTCTGCGCGATATCGCCGAGTCCGACGAGGGCGATGCGGGGGCGCGGCGGTAACGGGGAGTGCTTCACGGGCGAGCGCTAAGGTGGCAGAGCTAAGCTCCTCCACCGCGGGGCGTGTCGTTTTGGCGAAAGCCTCGTCGATACGTGTTTTGGCGGAAGCCTCTTACCGGGCTAATCTTCTCGGTAGGGTTGTCGACGAAGCGCTCGGGCAATACTACCTCGCCGCCCGCGATCAGCGTGCCGTACGGTAACGGGAGGCGGAGATCGCTGGCCTGCCCGACATCCAGGTCCCGCCCTTCACGCTCGCCCCGGGAGAGGAAAGAGACATCGGTACCCTCACCGCCGCCCCCGCCGCCGAGGAGCTGGCCGAGGCCACGGTGACGGCCCGCCGGCAGATCGTCGAGATCAAGTCGGACCGCACGGTCTTCAACGTAGAAGGCACCATCAACTCGGCCGGCGGCGACGGGATGAGCCTGCTGCGCAAGGCCCCCGGGGTCGTGGTCGACAACAACGACAACATCATCGTCATGGGCCGCTCGGGCGTGCTCGTCTACATCGACGGAAAACGCTCGCCGCTGGCCGGCGAGGCGCTCACGGCCTACTTGCAGAGCCTGCCGGCCGAGCAGATCGACCGCATCGACATCATCACCAATCCCGGGGCGAAGTACGAGGCCGAGGGCAACGCCGGCATCATCGACATCCGCCTGAAGAAAAACGAGAGCTACGGTTCGAACGGGACGGCGTCGACCACGGTCAGCCAGGGGATAGAGCGGCGCAGCAACGTGAGTGCGACCGTCAACCACCGCGAGGGCGACTGGAACACCTTCGCCACCGGGGGCGTGTTTGAGGGGGCTAACCCGAACGAAACCAACTGGACCACCGAGCGGAACGACCTCTTCATCACCGAGGACAACGACAGTCGCTGGGAGTGGCGCGGCGGCAACCTCAAGCTCGGCACCGACTACCGCCTGGCGGAGCGGCATACGGTGGGCGCGCTCTTCAACGGCAGTTACAGCGACAACGACGCTACGTCCGGTAGCCGCGTAGCCTTTAGCCCACTGACCCAGCGCAGCGCTATCGACTCGGTGCTGGTCTCGTGCTCGATCAACGATGGGCTCAACTACAACGTGAGCTCCAACCTCAACTACCGCTTCGACAACGCGTCCGGAACCACCTCGTCGCGACTCATCACGTAGGCATGCGCTCGGCTAGCTGCGATTGCCGAGAGCGAGGTGAGCTACATCGAAAATTCATTTGGCGACAAATCCTCTAAAGACTTAGCATTTCCGGCTGGTCATTCGTAGCGCGGGGTGTTGGGCGAACCCTACAGACAAGCTTCCTAAAAGTAAGTCTTTACCGCGAATTCAAACTGATCAATAAATATTCGCTTAAACGGCGTAATGTTATTTTTTTCGTAGAAAATCAGCATCGCCTTCTTGTAGTCGAGTGAATTTACCGTACGGAAGGAAAGAGGACAGCACCTATATGCGACCAGTAAAGCATTACTCGTAATCCGGGCGGTTCGTTTGTTGCCGTCGCTGAAACCCTGTATGTACGAGATTAGTACGAGAGCTAACAGCGCCTTATCAAACACACTGGACTTGGCGTTGATTAGATCGCACATTGCTGTGAAGGCTTCTCTGATCTGAAATTCATTTTCCAGTGGGCGGTAATTGGTTCCCGTAATGCCTACGCGAGTACTCCGAAGGTTTCGGTCTATCCCCAACTCCTTGATCAATATACTGTGAATATCCTCGATCCGACCCACGGAAAGGCTCTGTAGATATTCCGGATTCGCTACAACGAAGTCTATAGCTTCCTTGTGGTTTAGGAGCATTACGGCATCGTCCTTCGTTTTACCTGCTGCGGTCTCCTTATCCTTAAGCAGTCGCTCCGTTTCCAATAAAGTGTAGGTGTTACCTTCGATTTGAGACGACTTCCAACTCAAGTCAATGGCTAACCGCTCTATTTCCTTTTGATATGCTAAAGCCGACAAACGAGAAACATTACTCCTATGCTGTTCCAGCAGGCGTGCTAGCCTATCGTACTCAGCTTCCGTGAAAAGAGTTATATTATGTAAATCTTCGCGCAACAATTTATGGTTAAAACCCGGTTGGATTTCCCTTTCGTCAACGTCTTGAAGAAAGTACTCTTCGACATCGATTGAGTGCAGGATACCGTAAGACTCGCTGAGCGAATAGGTAGTGTACCGATTTACGCCGTGCGTAGTAAGCAGTCGTTTCTGGATCAACCGATCGATTACCCGCTTGGTGGTCTTAGCGCTCTTGTCCGAACCGATTCGCGTATGGATCTCCACCGAGGTAAGCCCCCCTCGCTGAGTCAGTAGCTTGAGGATCAAATGTTCGGTGTTCACTAACGAGGCTTATCGGACAAACTTAGCCATCCTATCGGACAAATTTCCGGCGTTTTGTCCTCTTGCTGCACTTCGGTTGTCCTTGAAAAGCGCAAGATTGACCGTTTGATCTATGTCCTGACACACGCAAATTCAGGATAGGCCTCACTTCCTTGAGCGGGGCGCCCCAGGACTCTCCCGGTACAACTAAGCGCTGACCGCTAAGAGGTTACGCTACGTTCTACCTACTACTTTGCCTGTCAGTCTACTCCTCGTTGCGCGCGGAGCTAACTTCGGCGGTGAAACACCCTTCGCCTCCCCTCGGCCTCCACTGCCACCGGTTCGGACGAGCCCCGCGACTCGGTCCGGGAGCTCCTTCCCCGACTGCGTCCGCCTCACGCGCGCCCCCGACGACCCCCGCCGCGAGCGCCTGCGCGTCCACCGTTTCGACGCGATCCCGCTCGTGGTCCTGGGCACGCACATAGCCGGGGTTACCTTGGTACTCGGGGCGGCTGACAACGACAACCTAAGCGAGCTACCGGTGCATATGCTCAGCGACGGGGTTCGCAACGCACTGTCGATGGTCCTCGACATCGCGTTCCGGGCTACGGTGCTCAATCCACAGATGAAGGAGCGGGCTTCCGCCAAAACATCCGGCGTAGTGCTCATCGACGAGGTCGACGTGCACCTGCACCCGAGCTGGCAGCAAACCATCATCGCGAGCTTCACGAAGGCCTTCCCCGAGATACAATTCGTTTTCACGACGCACAGCCCCCGGGTGCTGAGCGATGTCGATCGACGCAGTATTCGTGTGCTCAAGGTTTCCGAAACCGATCCTACGGAAGTCCTCGTCCACACGCCGGGCTACCAAACCGATGGAGTCAGCAGTGAGGAGATACTCAGTCGTGTTATGAGAGTTAATCCTACCCCTGTAAGCAACGAGCACGCCGAGGACGTAAGTCGTTACGCCGAACTGCTGGCGAAAGAGGCATTAGGAACGCGCGCGGAGGAAGAGTTCCTGCGCAAGATCGTCGATCATTACGGGGAGGACTCACTCACCGTCCAGCGCCTACGCTCGACGCGCGCCATGTACGAACGGCGAGCACGGTTGCTACAACGGCAAGCGGATTGAAACACCTTACTCGCCCAACTGCGCCAACTTGTCTCGAGAACTATAAAAACCCGCCGGACACTTGGACGAACTGGACATCGGGTTCGGGTCGCGCTTTGGGCCAGGCCTGCAAGGCTACCGTCCGTAAATCGCTTAAGCAGATGCAGGCCGGGACGTGCGCCTACTGCGAACGCAGCATTTTTAAGGATAATGATGACAAGAACAAGGGAGGCCACATCGAGCATTTCGTACAGAAAGGCAGCGCACCGCAAGAGACTCTTAACTGGGACAATCTATTCTTGTCGTGCATGTAAAGCGGGAGCTGCGGCAAGCATAAAGATCATCCCGCTGTCCGGACTACTTACGTACACGCTGACTTAGTTAAGCCGGATGTGGACCCAGCCTAGCGAGTACCTCCGCTACGACACCGCTGGGCGCGTGCTGCCGGAAGATGATCTGAGTCCCACCGAGTATAAGCGTGCCGAGCAGACAATCCGTGTATTCAACCTCAACTCAGAAGAGGCTATCCTACCCCGCCTACGCATAAAAGCCTGGGCAACCATCGAAGAGGAGGTCAGAGAGTTACAATCCCGCATCGTAAACCATAGCATCACGAAATCAGATCTTGCGCGGGAAAGAGAACTTATCCTTGCAAGGAGGTACACCCAGGAGTTCAGCGCTTGTCTGAAAGACTTGATCTACCAGTTTCTTCCATTAGCAAGTGACCGAAAACCGACGCCTTAGTAAGAGTCGTGGCAATTCGATAGGACTCGCAATACTACATGTTTCGTTGCGCTACAAATCCACCACCCAGTCCAGCAACCCCTCCGTCTCCAGCTTCCGGATCTCCGCAACGATCTCCTCTACCGGCCGCAGCGGCGTGTACTCGTAGAAGTACCGCGCCCCGGATGCGGGAGGTAATAACCGGCCGTTGACCTCAGCTCTGAGCCCTAACGGGAGCTGACCCCACGAGCGCGGAACCGCCTACCGCCAGGATGCTCGAAAACCGCCGCCTCGATCTAATCGTGCCGCAGTTGGACATAAAACAATAAATAATAATTTACTGAACCATAAGCTTGCACGTGATTACCTCACCGGTGGTCCGCTGGACCTGGACCGCGTAGAGGCCCCGGTTAATGGTAGCGCTCGGTTGCAGATGTAGCTGCGCTCCTGCCCGTTGCGTGGTGAGCGGCACTTCGCGGCCGTTCAGGTCGAACATCCGTATCTGACTGTTCTTGGCTACTCCCTGCATGGTAAATACGCCACCGTCACTTGGGTTGGGATACACCAGCACGTCCTGAGGCTCGGTGGTCGTCGGTTGAGTGACCTCTTTGGCCGGCGGGGAATCTAAGGTTCGAGCGGATGCGTCATCGGCGGGGAACAAGCGGGTGGCGGGGATCACCTGGCGGTCTTGACTGAGGCTATTCCACAGCAGCCTGCACACCGCCTCGCCCTGGTTTTCGTAGTACTCCAGCCGGATATCGTACTTCTGTCCCGCTTCCAGGGTGATGGTACCCCGATCTGCCTGCACGGGGTGATCAGTCCAGTTATCGATGAGTGGTTCGCCGTTCACCCACAGGCGCACACCATCGTCGCTTTGCGTAATAAAGGTGTAGGTCTCCGAGTACGCGGCTCGAACCTGCCCGGTCCAGCGCACCGAAAACTCGTCGCGGGGAAGCTGCGTATTCGGGGAATCCCTTCGCCAGTCGAAGTTCACCGTAGAGTCCGTCCGGGTTAGGACGGGAGTACCCGTCAGGTTTCTGTCTTTCACAAAGTACTCGGCCAGCAAACCGCTTCCGGCGGGCGGGTTTACCGTAGTGTCTTCTATCTTCAGGGTGTAGTCTTCCACCTCACCGAAGCGGAAGGATTCGCACGCTTCCGGGATGGTTGGATCGCCGTCGGTGGTGTACTTCATCACCACGCGCAACCGGGTGCTGTTGGGAGTCGGACTATCGGGCAAGCGCAGCGTTCCGGTAACCGAACCGATGTTCTCACCCCCCGCATCGAAGAGCAATTCGTCGGCATCGTCGAAGTCGCCGTCCTGGTTCAGGTCAGCGAATATCTTCCAGTATTCCGGAAACTCTTCACTCGTATAGCCCGGCGTAAGCGTCACCGCGTAGCTCTCGCCCGCCGTCAGCGTAATGGCGCGGGACAGAAAGTCCTGGTAACCGCCGTTGTTGTCAGAAGGATTTGTAAATCCTCCGATCTGCACCCCGGCAATCCACTCGTCCTGCGTGCTCTGCCCCCGGCTGTCACAGTACGACACCCCCCCCGGGGCAATACCGGGGATACTTAGCAAAACCTGGTCGATGGCGTGGATCAGCCCGTTGGTCGCTTGGATGTTGGAATCCGTGACCAGAGCCTGGTTGTAAGTTGCTTCTACCAGTGTCTGCCCTGCTTGCGGAATCAAGTCCAGGGTAGGAGCAGCCAGGGTTTCTACCGTTCGGGCTTCGTTCAGCGCTCCGACCGGTATTCGTTCAGGTACTACGTGGTAGAGCAGCAAACCGGTCAGTTGTTCGGGTGACAGGGTGCGGTTTTTAGCCGCCAATTGGTCGTCTAGCTCCTCGAATGCCTTATTGGTGGGGGCAAACATGGTGAAGGGACCGACTCCGGAGAGGTCAGGGTTGAGTCCGGCCTGGGCGAGCAGCCCGGCCAGGGTAGAGAACTGGGGGTCGCTGTTGATTCGCGAAACAAGGTCTTCTTCTGCCCCCGCTTTAGTGAGCCTGTACACCTGCACCGCCTGGGGGGCCAGGGTGCCCTGGATCACACCTTCAGAGAGGCCGAGGGTAGCGGACATTCGTTCGAACAACGGTTCGGCCGATTCATACCCGGACGGCAGTTGGACTCGCACGTTCTGAGACGCGCTGTAGCTGGTGTTGACGGTGATCAGGAGTAGTTCGTCCTGGTAGGTATAATAGGACGCAACCAGGGCGGGGTCATCGGTGGCGTAGCGGGTCAGTTCGCCTTCCAGGAAAAAATCTACAGTGCTATCGAGAACGTCGTCTTTGATAGCCACGTATTCGTCATACAAATCCCGCTGGTTGTTGTACAAGTCTAGGGTAAAGTCGTAACCGATGATGCCGTCCACGCCCGCGGCTAATCCCGAATAAATCATATTGCGCAGCTCGGCTACGGTGGGGTAGCGCACGTCGGGATTGCCCCCGGCAAACCACTTAAACGTCTGGGCATTCATGATCATCGGAGTGCCGTTCCGCTCGGCGGCCCGCACGTACTGCAAAGTGCGTAGATAGGTCTGGGTTAGGGCGTTTTCGTCGGTCACGTCGTAGTCCGGCAGCGGCTCGATGGGGTAGATCTGTAGAGCGGACACGTCGGAGACGGCCACGAAATCGTCAACCGCCCCCCGCCGCGCCGGGTAGTAGCCCGTCAGGGTGGTGTAGGTAAAGTGGGTAGTGTCTAGCGTTTTCAGGTAGTTGTTCCGAGCGCGGATTTCGTCTAGTGTCCACTGTCCGTTGTCTGCGTCGTCGAGTAGGCTCCAGCCCAGCACGGCGGGTTTGTCTTTATAGGGAGTAACGGTTTGCTCGACGAACTCATCCTCCTTCCAGTTGGTCATGCCGACCAGCACGCTGATGCCCTGTCGGTCGGCCTGGTCGAGCAGCTCGCCGAAGCGACTCGTGGAGATGTCTTCTAAAAGGATGGTGTTGAAGCCGCTGGTAGCGAGGATGTCTACGGCCTGCGCCTTTTCTTCGAAGAGCGCCCGAAACTGTGGGCCGTACAGACCCACGGGAAAGAATTTCTCACCGTCGCGCATTACGTGGGCCGAACCGGGCGAGACTTGCGCTCGGGAGAGACCTACCAGCCCCATCACCAGAGCTAGAACTAATGATAGCTTAGAAAAGAACATAAGTAGGAGGGATTGAGGGTGGCCATTAAACAACGATGAAAAGTGTCGTCTACAGTACTAATGTAGCACTTGCGGACTCATCAATCACCTCGATTGTTAGTGTTATTCTTTAAATTAACGTATAATATATTTTCACAATCATTAATACGCACCCATCAAGTACAATCCGCCGGAGCCGATCACGGCGGTATAAACACTACTTCTCATTCCCCAAAAATCCAGGACGATGACTCGCGCGCGTCATCGGTGACCCCATCTCGCGGCGGCGACGCGAGTACCCCCAGGCTCATTGTTGCCGCGATCCTCTGCCACGTCGACAACGATTGCGAGTGGCGCCGCCCCGGCTCGGCCGAACTCCCGTGACACGTTGCGTACGGCCACCTCCGGCGCTGGGCACGGCCACGTCCTCCGAAGCGATCGAAGAGACTCATCTAATGAGACTCGCCGCTCCCGACTCAACGAAGATGCTCATACTGACTATCGAATAGTGTATCAGCCAGCACGAAGGCGCCCCCAGCTAAACGAGAGAACTACTTCCGAAGTGAGCTAACCATGGATTTGATTAACTATAAAGTATCTGTTGGCTGTGGGCAGACCATAGACAACCGATCTAGCCATTGCTGTTGTCTACGATCGACTCAACCCTTTAATGTTCGCAAAGTGCGCATTCCAAGATGTCAGTATCACTTCCAGACATCCTCGTCGATCTGGCCGGTCAGCTCGATAGCCTCCTGGTATGCTCGGTACGATTCGTCGTCCATCGGTCCCAGTGCCGCTAGCTTGTCACTCGGTGACTGAGAAGCAGAACGACTCGGTCGAATCTCCGTGCTGGCGCGCTAAATCGCGGAAACACCACTGACGGCTGCCTCAACCAATCGTATTCGTTCGGCAAGGGTGAGATCTTGAAGGCGGGTGAGCAACTCTGAGATTCCCGTAAGTCCAGAAGTTACACGGTAAAGTCTCTTTCGGGTATCCCCGTATACGGACGCAATGGTTTCGAATAGAAGCCTCATTCCTTGAGCTGGGTAAGATAGATGTGCTCTCGTCTGTACCGAAGTGGCTGCCGCACATGTCTCCGTTACCGCCTCTACCGCAGCATACCGTTAAACAGTACGCACCCACTCCCGCCCCCCAATCACCGTCGCAATCCGAGCCCCATCATCCGCCCCCACCGGCCGCTCCTCCGAGGTCCGCGCGGCCGCCGGGGTGCTCGGGGGTATCCGGATCGGGGGCGTCCGGGGACCCGCCCTAACCAAACCGCATCGCCTACTCGCCGACCGCGGGTACGACTCGCGGGCGCTCAGGCGGGCTCCGCGGGGCCGCGGCGTCGGGGCGGTCATCCCGGAGCGCCGCCCGCCCGGGGGGCGGGGGCGGCGGCGGGGGGGGGGCGCCCGGTCGTCGTGACGGAGGAGGCGTATCGCCCCCGCGCGATCGTCGGGCAGGTGATCGGGTGGCTCAGGGAGTGCCGCCGCGTCGCGACGCGGTACGAGAGAGTAGCCGTCAACTACCTCGCGATGGTCGAGGGAGCCATATTCCGCAGGCTCCTCAGGATGTGGGTGTCAAACACAGCCTAGCGCGGCGTTCCTCAAGTGTGCAGCGCAGTTTGGGTGTTCAAACTCAGCGAGCGTGGTAGGAGTGCTCTTCTCGGTGACGTGTTTGGTACCACGTGAGTGCGGGCTAACCGCGGTGCTCAGGGCGGGGGCGTGGTACCGCCTATCAGCCCCCGGGTATTCTAGCGGTGATGCGCGAGCCACTGTGGTCAGCATCGATATAGGCGATATTGCCCCCGGAGGCCATCTTTGTAAGACCAGAAGCTAGGATCAGGCACCTGTTCCTAACCTTAGCTTATGTAAGCCAAGCACTATTCGATGCGCAGCTTGAACGGGGTAAACTCAAGCTTGCGACCTGACGAAGAGTCGAGAAAATTCATATAGCCAGCTCTAAGCGCGAGCTGGCTTTCGCCTTACGTTTGGATCGCTTGCTTTCCTCGTACAAGCGACCGGGACCCGTAATACGCGACCACCGGGAGCGTCACCACAGGATGACCGGGCCGCACGCAGGCTTGTAAGGCCTGACCCGCCGACTCGAGCTGGCACACATCCTTAGTAGTGGTGCGTGACGCAATACCTGTGTCGAGAAACCTCTTCCATTTCGCCCGAACGGATGTCGCCATACGAGCTTCAGCTACCCCCGGAATCGCGACTCGCGCTTCTACGGTTACGCCGTCGCCCACGAACTCCATTTCGGGCAGGTAAGATTGCCTCGCCTGCACCATACGGATGTCCGATCGCGCAAAGCCCCGGCTCTTACCCTCATTGAATGCGCCCACGAAGGGCGCCACCATCACCGCCAGCGCATCCAGGATAGACGACTTACCCACCCCATTTTCGGCGATCAGAACGGTGAGCTCGGCATGGAACTCGACCGCTAGCCAGTCGATCGCCCGAAAATCCCGAAGCTTAAGGTGGTTAATACGTAGCATGGGTTCAATCTGCACTAACCGGGAAGCGCCCCGTGGAGCGAAGGCAAGGTAGGCCTCCCTACAAATCCAACACCCGCTCCAGCAACCCCTCCGTCTCCGCCTCCAACTTCCGAATCTCGGCCACGATCTCCCCCATCGGCCGCAGCGGCGTGTGCTCATAGCAGTACCGCGTAAAGTTGATCTCGTAACCCCGAATCCATCCAAGCGTGCGGCACGTGCGGCACCACCTCCCGCTCGAAGTACGCCTCGATGTCCTCCTTGAGCGGGATACGCTCGTAGTCGCGGCGCTTGGTATCGGGAGCGCTGCCGCCGCCCGGGGTCGTCGGTGAGCAGTGCCGTCGGGTAGCCGCCCCGCAGCCGGAGGGTGTCGGGGTTTAGACCGTCCGGAAGCTCGGTAAAGCCATGGCCCACTCAACGGGTGGGACGCTGGTGGAGCGCGGATTTCTGTGCTGCGGGTAGGTGCGTCCGTAGTTGGGGTAGGGGCGGGGGCGGGGGCCGCGGGTAAGTTTGTAATCACCCACAACGCCCCATCCCATGAGCTCATCCCCCACCCCCCCGACACACGCGCGCCGCGACCGCCGCCGCTTCCTCCGCGACGCCGCCCTCGGCACGTCGGCCCTCACGCTGGCGCCCGGTCTCGCTTTCGCTAAAACCTCTAGTACGCCCGCCGTCGCCCCCGGTCGCCGCAAGCTCGGCCAACTCGAAGTCTCCAGCGTCGGGCTCGGCGTTCAGAACGTGGCCCGCCGCTACACCACGACCGCGCCCTACCGGATGGACATGGTGCGGCTCGTGCGCACGGCCTACGACGAGCACGGCGTCACCTTCTTCGACTGCGCCGAAGCCTACGGACCCCACGAGTGCGAGCGCATCTTGGGCGAGGCCATCGCACCGGTCCGCGACGAAGTCGTCATCACCTCGAAATTCGGCTTTGACATCGACCTGGAGACGGGCGAGCGGCGTCCGGGCGGTCGCATCAGTCGCCCGGAGCGTGTCAAGCAGGCCGTCGAGGGGATGCTGCGGCGCCTCCGCACCGATCGCATCGACCTGCTCTACCAGCACCGCGTCGACCCGGAGGTCCCGATCGAAGACGTGGCCGGAGCCGTCAAACAACTAGTGGACGAGGGCAAGGTGCTACACTGGGGCCTGAGCGAGATGGGACTCGAGACCCTGCGCCGCGCGCACGCCGCCCTCCCGGTGACGGCCGTGCAGAGCGAGTACTCGATGCTGTGGCGCGGGCCGGAGGCCGAGGTCCTGCCGACCTGCGAGGAGCTGGGCATCGGCTTCGTACCGTGGAGCCCGCTCGGGGTACAATTTCTCACCGGCGAAATCGACGCCCAGACGCGCTTCGCCGAAGGGGACTTCCGCAAGCTGGAGGGGCGTTTCGAGCCGGACAACCTCACGCACAATCTGGCACTGGTTGAAGTGGTCAAACGCTGGGCCGAGCGAAAGGCCGTACCGCCGGCGCAGATTGCGTTAGCGTGGCTGCTTGCGCAAAAACCGTACATCGTGCCCATTCCCGGGACCACGGACCTCGGGCACTTGCGTCAAAACTGTGGCGCGGCGGGCGTCGCCTTCACACCGGACGAGATCACTGAACTAAATCAGGAGGTACGCGCAATCGAGATTCGGGGGTCGCGGCTGCCGGATTTTGTGCAGGTGATGTCAGGGGTGGAGGCGGCAGAGCGGTAGCGCCGTTTGGCTCGCCCCCCCCCCGGCGGACTCGCGGAGCCACTCACTAGCGGGGTAGCTGCCCCACTGTTTCACGACACGCCAGAGCTCATGCAAAAACGCATCAATATGCCTTCCTACCGTTCAAATCCCCTCGCTGCGGTCTGCTGTGCCTGGCTCCTCGGCGGCGTCTTTGGTGTTGGTTTTGCGCAAGCGCCCCCGCCCTACCCCGTTGGCCAGTCACTCGGCGTCACGACTGCGGCTGACACCTTCGAGCCTATGTCTGCCAACGTGAGCGTTTACGGCGGCATCGTGTCGGCCGAAAGCTGCGTATACGACGCCGAGCGTAAGCTTATCTTCCTCATGAATATGGGTGTACGCCTGCCCACACAGGCTAACGACGCCTGGGTGTCGATACTCAACCCCGATGGCTCACTCCACACGGCGCGCTGGATCGGTGTGCAGCCTGCGGATGAACGCGGTCGGCTCACGCCCCCGCTCGTGCTCAACGATCCTTTCGGCAGCGAAATCGCGAATGGCGTCCTTTACATCGCCGACAGTGACGGGGGTAGCGGACCGGACGATCCGCGGGTAGCGGCCATCCGACGCTTCGACCTGGCCAGCGGAGCCCCACTCGGCGACACCCGCATCGAGGGCTCGCCGTGGATCAACGACATCGCTGTCGATGATGCGGGCAACGTGTACTCGACGCAGAGCGGTGACTTTGGCCCCGCCGCCGATCCAAATACCTGGCGCATCTACCGTACTACGCCCGCGGGCAGCAGCACGATCGTGACGCAGGGGGCGCCGCTGTACGTGCCCAACGGCATTGCCTTCGATCGGGACAGCAACCTGGTGGTGGTCAATTACGGCGATAGCGCCGTGCATACCCTCACCACGGCGGGCGAGCTACTCAACACGGAGTACGCCGCGCAGTCCGGCGGAGACGGCGTCGTGGTGATGCCCGACGGCACGAAGTACGTAAGCAGCGTCATCCACGGTGGGGTGAGTCGCCTACGCGCCGGGGAGCCTGCGGTGCTGATCGCGAGCGGCATCCCGGGCGCGGCCTCGATGTGTCTCGACGTGGATCAGCGGCGGCTCGTGATCCCGATGACGTCACAGAACGGGGTTGGGTTTGTGCGGTTGAATTTGGCCGACGAATGAGTTCCACTTTTCGACGACGTCGCGGGGACTGATACTAGCTCAGGTCGCTTCCCGCCCAGCCCGGTTCGGATCGCTTGCGCTTCCCTTCGCCAGTTTGCACGCCGGGGCCGCAGGCCGACAGCCGGCGGGCTGGGCGGTAGAAATCAAAAAAAGCAACACGGAATGAACGGCTACCTCGCTGCGCTAATTTCTGCCAGAACGCTCGCCGCGCGTTCAACGCCTCGGACGGCCGGCGTAACTACTCCGATCGTACTCGAGGCGCAAGGCGCATTCGCCGTTGGCGGTGGATTTTGAGCGAGGGCGGTAGGCGGCTAGCGAGTGTAGAACGAACTGTAGCTGTGTTATCTCTACAGTGCAAAGTTGACAGTAGCAAGCAACGCAACCGTTAGAAGCAAAGCGCAATCGGGCGCCCTTAGAGCCTGTCTAAGAGGACCCCGTTCCTGATGTCCGGCTCCGCAATTACCTAAAGGTCCCCCTGATTGAAGGTAATGATATTTTTGCACCGGATTCTCCGTTTGCGCAGCTGTTGCACCCCCTCACAAGACCGCCCTTGGGCATTATCCTCGCTACCCATCGGCTCCGCCTCCGCCCACCCCGCCCCGGCGACGCGGCCTGCGTGCGCCGGCTCGTCACCGCCGGGGGAAGGCTCCCAATCACCGAGCTTGACAACGAGCGTTCAACCCGTTTGCTAGCGCGACTGGGCTTACACTTCGGTGAGTGCGTCGAGCGCGACGGCGGAACACTCGCGTACTACCGGTCGGGCACCTGCCAACCTAGTGACTTCTGGTGTATAGGAACTGCGAACGACGTGTATACGCATCGCCGAGGGAGTAGGGCTTTCGCCAAAACCGATAACGTGATAGCGTAACGGGAACCGCAAGATTGGTGTATCTTAAGCCGAGATCACACACATGCGCACCAATATCGAACTCGATCCCGAACTCATCAAGTGGCTCCTCGAAGACACCGGGATCAAGACCAAACGCGAACTCGTCGATACGGCACTCCGGGAGTTGAAGCGGCGGCGGGCCCAGCTTAAGATTCTCGAACTCGAGGGCATCGTCAAGGACGGTGGCTGGGACCCCGAGTACGACTACGAGGACGGGCGGCGATGAGGCGTTCGACGATGACCATGGTTGACTCCGTGGTGTGGGTCGACTTCTTTCACCAGCGCCTCACCGACGACGTAGAGCGCCTCAAGGTTTTGGCGAAAGCCGGAGAGGTCACCACGGGCGATATCATCCTCCACGAGGTCATGCGCGGCTTCGACGACGACGGAAGACGCGCCCGCGTCGCTCGCGCATTCGACAGCTTGGAATGTCACGCGATGCTCGGTTGCGAGCGTGCCCTCCGCTCAGCTGATCGGTATCGCAACCTCCGCCGCCGCGGCGTCACCGTCCGCAAGCCGAACGACGCCATCATCGCCAGCTTCTGCATCGACGAAGGGATCCCGCTACTGACCTCGGATAGGGACTTCAGGGGCTACGTGGGCATGGGCTTAGAACTCGTCACGTGAGCGCGTCGGGAGGCGTACGCGCTCACGTGATTACGCGTACGCGTCAAGCATGTAGGTACGTTGGGCGTGTCGAAGCATCCCACCAGGGATTGGCCTTTGGGCCTTTCAACGTACCCCGGGCACCCGGGCCGCGTCGCCAGTAGCTGGGAGTCCACCTCGGCCGCGCCCCCTTAGCCGAGTGGGCGACCGATCCACGCTTGCGCCCGTGCCCGCAAGACGAATATCTACTGCTCACCGAGGACTATTACGTCGACGACATCTTCAACGTCCTCGACGGCGGGAAGGCACCCCCCCCCAACCCGAACTTGGGACCACCCCGAGGAGGTAGTGGTGCCGCAGTTAACGCTAGCGTAGCGATAGGTGGGCCGGCCTCGCGGACCGCTGCCGGTAGTAGATCTCGGCCGGTGGTAGGCGCGCAATCGTCCGCGAGCGAAGAATAGCCGGGGGAGAGAAGCGTTCGCCGTCGTATGACCTGGTATCGCTGTTTCGTCGCCGCTTCCCTCCCGCTCATTAACGCTGCAGACTTGCTGAGTCAGAACGAGCCGAGCTTACTGCAACACGTCATGGCGGCCAGTCAGACCCTAGCGGCGTCTCCGGCGAGCGCTACGGACTACTACGCCGAGGACATTATCCTACTGCCGGAGTACCAGCCGGTGATTCGCGGGCGAGATGACGCAGCGCGGTACGTAGCAAAAGTCTACGGAGACGGCGGGCTGCGGCGATCCGGCGACCGGACCACAGAGTGGCACGACATGGACAGCGTGGTCTTGTAGATCGGCGAGTTCGCGGGACAGCTCCCCGGCCAAGATCTGCGGGGAAAGTCGTTCCGGGTTTGGCGGGCCGGTACTGAGCGCGCGACGCTCGCCGCGGAGGCGTTCGGGTTCTTCTCCCCCATTGAAGACCCGCCCCTCTTGCTAGTCGACGGACTGGATACCGTCGAGCGGTCGAGACGGTCGACGCTCGAGTTCGATGCGTACAATGCCTTGATGGAAGAGGGTGTCCGCCGGCGCGACGGCGTCCTGCGGGCGCGGTTCTTCACCGACGACGCGACCTTCTACCCCTTCGCCGATACCGCACAGCACGGCAGGGCTGCGCTGGAACCGTACTTGATCGCGTACAACAGCGGCGAGGTCACGATAAACGAGATTGACGTCTGGTCGTACGACTTCATACGCGCCGGGGCCTACCTCATAGAATTCGGTTGCTTCGACGTAAGGTGGGCGCTTCCGGATCTCGACGGATTCACGACCGGAAAGGGGATCCATTTCTGGCGACGCGGCGAGGACGGACAGCTCCGGATGCATCGTCAAATTGGGTTGCACGACCACCGCTGAGGCGGGGTGCGGCAAGGATGCTAGGAATAGCTTCGGCGGGGGCGTCCATACCGGTTTCTCGGACACGCTCCCCGACGCGCTCCACGGCCGCCAGGAAGCGCTCGAACGTGATGGACTTGAGGAGGTAGTCGGTCACGTCGAGCGCGTAGCCCTCCACGGCGTACTCCGAATAAGCTGTCGTGAGGATGACGGCCGGGCGGCGCTCGAGAACGCGCAGCAGATCGACGCCCGTGAGCTCGGGCATCTGCACGTCGAGGAAGAGCACGTCCACCTCGCGGGCCTTGAGGAACGCCAAAGCCGCCACGCCATTATACAAGCGCCCCGCCCGGTTCGAGGTGAGGAGCAGCGCATGAGTCCGGCGAGTTTGGCGATGACCTCCGGGGTTTGCGGCGGCGTCGGTGGAGGTCGGACATGCAGGGCGTGCGGGTGGGAATGGCACCGGGGCTCGCGGGGGCGCCGATCTACGGTTCGGGCGATCGGCTCGACGATTGGCGCACCCGCCACGCCCCCGGCGCCATTCCTACCCGTCTGCGGAACAGTCGCGAGAAGTGTTGCGGGTGCTTGAAGCCCAGCGCGTACGCTACCTCGCTCACACTTTCCTCGCCGACAGCCAGCCGCTGCCGCGCCAGCTCGACGACGCGGTCCTGGATCAGGTCGCGCGGGGAGCGGCCGACTTGCTCGCGTACCAGATCGCCGAAGTAATTGCTGGAGAGGTTAAGTTCGGCGGCGAAGTGGCCCACCGTGGGGATGCCCTCCGCGCGCGGGCGTTCGGAGGCGAAGAAGTCGCTAAGGAGCGCCTCGAAGCGCGTGACGACATCCGCGTTTTCGCGAAAGCGGGTCTGAAACTGCCGGCCGTAGAAGCGCTGGCAATAGTCGAGTAGCAACTGGAGCGTAGAGACGATAAGGCGGCGGGAGTGTTGGTCGATGTTAGTCGAGGCTTCCGCGCCGATCTTCCCGAAGCAATCGACCACCGTTGCGCGCTCCCTATCCGAAACGTGCAGGCCCTCGGCCGCCTCGTAGGAGAAAAACCGGTAGTCGTGGATACCGTTGGCCAGTGCCGTGCCCGCGAGCAAGTCGGGGTGGAACAGGAGGGCGTGCCCGCTCGTGGGCGGGGTGGCCGCCGCGACCCGATCGACGTGGACGGTCTGGCCAGGCGACAAGAATACGAGGGTCCCGTCCTGGAAGTCGTAGGCGCGGCGCCCGTAGCGCAGCTCGCACTGCGCGCCCTGCTTGAGGTAGACGGCGTAACAGCCGAAGTGCATCGCGTCGAAGGGCGGCGCGGGTGGCCCCGGGCGCGGCCCTAGCTCGGCAAAGTCGATGACGCTCACGAGGGGGTGGCGCGTCGCTGCTCCGCGGAGGCGGTTGTAGTCGGCGACCTGGCGGATGTGGTAGACGTCGGGCATGGCGGAGAGGCGTGGAGGTGATTTCAGATCTGCGGATCGAAGTACGTGGCGATGAACTCAACGAAGCGCAAGCCTCGGGGACTTTCCGTGTTGCGGGTTGGTACGTCGGTAGTTGAGGTAGGAAAAGGGCCAAGGCTGCGGGTAGGTTTGCCATCCCGTCACTTACCCGCCGTCATGTCCTGCTCCCCCCTGGCTAGGCTTTCGCCAAAACCCCTCCTCACCGCCGCCTTCCTCGCTGCCGCCGCCACCGGGCTCGCGCAGGACGTCACGCAAGTTTTCCCGAATCCGAAGGATCGCGCAAGCAAAGGGGTAAAAGTGCCCAACCGCCACCACACCGGCGACGTCTGGCTCGAGAGCCTTGCCGCCGGCACTGACACCTTCCCCTACGCCATGGCCGCCGTCACGATGGCGCCCGGGGCGCGGCTCAACTGGCACCAGCACCCCGAGGGCCAGCGCCTCCTCTTCGTCGGGGGCAGGGGCTACTACCAGGAGCGGGGCGGACCGCTACAGCTCATGCGCCCCGGGGCCCTGGTGGAGTGTGCACCCGGCGTGTCGCACTGGCACGCCGCGGCGCCCGCGGAGCAGACCGTCTACCTCGCCTTCAGCGGGGACGCCCCGACGGAGTGGTTCGAGCCCGTGACCGACGAGGCTTACGCCGCCACGCCGGTCGACTACCTCACGCACCGCGACTCCCTCGACGTCCTCGCGCTCTCGCAAAACAAGTGGCAGTGGATGGCCGACAAAGACACCGCGCGGCTATCCCAACTCTTCGACCCCGCCGCCCGCTTCACGCACATGGGCGGCACCTGGGGCACGGCCCGCGAGCTCGATGTCATCGGCTCCGGCGGCATCCACTACAAGCGCGCCGAGGTGCACGAGGCCTACGCGGATGTCCTGGGCGATCTCGCGATCGTCTACAACCGCATCACGCTGCTGGCGTTGGTCGGCGGCAACGAAGTCACCAATCCCTTCACGGTCACGGAGGTGTACCAGCGCGGTGGCGGGGATTGGCGCCTGGCGTCGATGGCGTTCACGAAGCTGCTGGAGCGATGAGGGGGATGCACGCGGCACTTACCTCGGGTTTCTACCGGTTACGCTTGCGCAAAACCCACCACTGGTTTTGGCGCAAGCCCCCTACCCCACCCCCAGCTCACGGCCCGCTACCTCGAGGCGCGCATCAAGCTCGACGGCATCCCCGACGAGGACGGCTGGCAGACCAGCGGGGGCGGCGGCATTGACGAGGGCACGGAAGCGGATCGTGCGGGGTAGGGCTTGGGGCGGTCAAATGGTAACACGCTGTACGCTGGCGTGTGCGAGCGGACGCGCGGTGGTGCGTTGGCGCACGCGTGTTCTTAGTGTTATCGCGAACACCGCCCCCCCCATTTGCGTCCTTACCAAGGCAACCAAATTTCACAAACCCACCCCCCCATGAAGCGTCTACTCAACAAATCCGCCATCGTCACCGGCGGCGCCGAGGGCATCGGCGAGGCCATCTCGCACAAGTTCGCCCGCGAGGGCGCCGACGTCCTCATCGCCGGTCTGCCGACCGATCCACTCGAGGACGTCGCGCGGGCCATCCGCGCGCAGTACCCCGACGTTAAAGTCGCCACTTTCGCCGGCGACCTCTCCGAGGTAGAACAGTCCAAGGCCTGCGTCAGCGCCGCGCTCGAGGCCTTCGACAAGCTCGACGTCCTCGTCAACAACGCCGGCATCATCCCCGCCCTCAAGCCGACCGAGGAGTACGACATCGACACCGCCGATGAGATCTTCCGCGTCAACTGCCGCGCGACCTTCCTCATGACCCGCGCGGCGCTCCCGGCCCTCCAGGCCTCGCGCGGCAACATCGTTAACGCCGGCTCGGAGGCCGGCTGGAACGGCGCGCCCAACTTCACCGCCTACGGCGCGTCCAAGGCGTGGATCCACGCCTTCACTAAGGGCCTCGCCGTGGAGCAGGCCAAGCACGGCGTCCGCGCCAACGCCGTGTGCCCCGGCCCGATCGACACGCAGATGACCCGCGCCGAGATCGGCGCCATGGATCAGCAGACCCAGAAGATGGTGGTTAAGGCGACGCCGATGGCCCGCCGCGGCACCACCGAGGAGATGGCCAACGTCTACGCCTTCCTCGCGAGCGACGAGGCGAGCTACGTAACGGGTGCGCTTCTGCTCGCCGACGGCGGGATCACGATCGCGCACGGGAATATTGGGGAGCAGACCCCGGATGAGATGGCGCAGCAGCCCGAAGGCGTGCTTCAGCTCAGCCATGAGCGCGAGGCGGCGGAGATGACGGAGTAGGGGGTTGGCGAGCGGGTGCAAATCGAACAGCGGGTGTTCGATTTGCACCCTTCCTGGGCTAGTGAACTCGTTACGACGGGGGCTTCACGTCACAAACGGCATAAGGCAATAGGCTGAGCGGTAGGCCGTATGATGTGCTGTGGCTGGCCGGCCGCATCTTTGCGATGCGGTACAGCCGCCACACCACCCTCATGAAAGTCCGCTTCAACACCAAGGCCGAGTCCAATCGCGAGCGCGAAGCGGCGTTCCTGACGCTATCGGGCTACGAGCGCTTCGAGGAGTTCCTCGCGCTGTCTAGCCGAATCTTGAGGGAGTACCCTTCGAGTGTCCCACGGGACTACGGGGAGAATTTAGTTCTGGAGCGCCCCGCCGCAAAGCGATCTCCGGGACAACCGCGTGCAGACGCTACCGGCTTTGTCTGATGGGATGACATGGGCGTCGGAGGTTCGCGCCTTTATTGAGACGGCCAACGAGCGAGGGCTACGCATAGTCATGTGGAGCACCGACCCCCACGCGTCGTTGACCTGCACGGGGGAGCGGACGCCCTGGTTGGGCAGCAGGATGAGCCGGCGGGCGGTGTCGTAGACGCAAGACTCCGCCGAAGCGACGCCCCCGTACACGGTAACGTTGTCGGACATGGCGGCGAAATCGCCCGCGGGGGTGGTGACGCCGAGGGGCTCGCCGACGGTGTACGGGTTTTGCGCGGAAGCGGCGCTTGCGCACGCGAGGGAGAGAAGCAGGGTGAGGGCACGCCGCGGCGCCCGCGGAGCAGATCGTCTGCTTCGCCTTCAGCGGGGACGCCCTCGAGGTTCTGGCGCTTTCGCAAAACAAGTGGCAGTGGATGGCCGACAAAGACACCTCGGGTTCGAGCGCGTGCGGCCCGGCGCTACCGGGGGCGGCTGCACGGCCGTCACCTTCATCGATGAGGTGCTCGCGGGCATGCGCGCCGTTACGAAGGGCGCCTCCTGTGTGTACCGGACGTCCGGCCCCCGGTTGCCGTGCCGACAAGTTTTCGCGTAAGCGCCATCGGAACCCTCGTAAGCGGTCGCTGTGCGAGTTGCGAGAATGGCGGCTTGCGGTAGGATTGCGCCGTGGGCTCTTGACCTTACACCCGAGATGCAAGCAACCGAGCTCTTAGGTTTGGCGTGTGCGATCGCTACCTCGTTCGCCGGCAGGATGATGCTCTTTTACTGCGTATTATTTGGACTTTACCGCGTAGTACTTGGGCGCTTCTTCGACTACCTTGTGCGGCGCGACTAGACGGAGGTACTGCGCGACTACTACGTCGGCTTTCGGGTCGGGTCCCGGGCGGTAGGCATCTACACAGGCGTTTGGTCTGCCCAGGGTGCGCTAGCTGTAGCGGCGGGCATAGTCTTCCGGGGCAAGGCACCGGCCTACGTAGCGTTGGCGCCCGTGCTGGCCCCGTTGGTGCTCGTGCTCACGCACTCGCTGACGGGCTTTCGATCCGTGGAGCACGAGGTCGATAGCGCTAGCGATCTCTGCCCGAAGACTCGTGCACGCTACCTCAGACTCAATTTACCCCGACACCTTTTGCACGTCGGCACTTATGCCGCGGGCACGCTTGTGTCGCTCGTGCATTTGGTGCAATAAACTGCGTGATGCCCGCCCCCCGTAAATCCACCTTCCGCGTCGCCCAAATGGACTGCTCCGCCGAGGAGCAGCTCGTGCGTATGCGCCTGGAGCCCATTCCTGAGGTGCGGCAACTAACCTTCGACCTTCCGGCCCGCCGGCTCGAGGTGGTGCACGCGGGCGAGGTCGCGCCGATTACCGCGGCCCTCTCCGCGCTCGACCTCGGCGCGGAGTTGATCGGGAGCGAGGTCGGGGCCGCCGAAGACCCAACTAGCGTAGAAGCATCCACCACGCAGGCCGGCCAGCGCCGGGTGCTCCGGTGGGTACTCGGCATCAATGCCGCCTTCTTCGTCGTCGAGTCCGTCTTCGGCCTGATCTCCGGCTCGATGGGCCTGGTGGCAGACTCGCTCGACATGCTCGCCGATGCCTCGGTGTACGCGCTTAGCCTCCTGGCCGTTGGCGCCGTCGCGGCGCGCAAGGCCCGCGTGGCCGCCGTCAGTGGCTACCTGCAGCTCGGGCTGGCGGTACTGGGCTTCGCGGAGGTGTTGCGGCGGACCTTCGGCGGTGGCGAAGTGCCTGAGTTCCGGACGATGATCGCCGTGGCGGCCCTCGCGCTCGTGGCTAATGCGGTGTGTCTGTGGCTGTTGCAACGCGAGCGCAGCGGGGAGGCCCACATGCAGGCCAGTCAGATCTTTACCTCCAACGACATCGTCATCAACGGCGGCGTCATCGTCTCGGGCGTGCTCGTGTACGTGCTCGGGGTGCGGTGGCCGGATCTGGTGGTCGGGGCCATCGTCTTCGTGATCGTGCTGCGGGGGGCGGTACGGATCCTTCGTTTGTCGCGGGCCTAACGCCCGGCAGACGGGCGCGCAGATCGCGCGGACCGAGGGGATCACCGAGGCGGTGGTCTCGGGGGCGGGCGTGGCGCGCGTCGGGTACGACGCCCAGCGCATCGACGAGGCGGGCGTCCTGACCGCCGTAGACGCTACCGATCTGCGGCGCGCCTCGCCCACGCCATCACCTGCGGCGCACGACGAGCACGCTGACCACGATCACGCGCACGGCGGGTTCCTCGGCGAGAATAACGCCGTCTCATCCTCATGTTAATCCTACCGCACAAAGGTTTGATTATATTCATCTGCGAAGGCGAGCACGTGGCTTGCGTGGATTGCCCGCCGGTTGTTGACTTAGCCGGCGGCGTCGTCGAGTCCCCACTCCGACACAATGCATAAGCCGACCCACCCTGCCACCGCAAGGGGGCCGACTTCGTAAAATGACACTTCAACGCTCGTTACTCCGCCAAGGACAAACGCTTACACACTCCGCTCCAGCCCCCTCTTCCTCGCCTCCCAGTCCGGTAGCGTCCTCTTCAGCAGTATCCAAAAAGCCTTCGTGTGGTTGGGCTCAACCAAGTGACACAACTCGTGGACGACGACGTACTCGATACTCAAATGGGCGTGGCGAATGAGCTCCAGGTTGAGGGTGATGCGGCCACTTGGGGTGCAACTGCCCCAGCGCACGCTAAGCGAACGTACGATGAGTTGTTTTGGCTGCACATTATGCAGTTCTTCAAATTGCTTGATCCACGGCGCAGCAATCTCAGGCAGCTTTACTTGAGCGCGATCGGCAAACCACTGCTCGACGGCCGGTTGGATGCTCGTGCGATCTGTAGCCGATACCTCGAAGTAGGCCCCGCGTAAGCGGCAGGCGGGAGATGCTCCTTTTGGACCGAGCAGCCAACGGATACGATAGCGGCGCCCTAGGTAGCGGTGCGATTCACCGGGGACGTACTCTTTGAGTTCGTGACGCGGCTCGAACGAGAGGAAGAAGTCAAGTTGGCGTTTGATCCACGAGGCCCGTCGGTGCACGCGCTTCGCCAATTCGTCGTCCGTCGCCCAGGACGGTGCGTGGACTTCGATCCGCCGATCGGGATGCACGCTGATGCGTAGGCTCTCGCGCTCGCTGCGGTGTATCGTGTACCGGAGAAGGGTTTTGCCGTAAGGCTGCTCAAAGGTCTCCGATGCCTTACTCACGACCACGATCGCTGCTTGGCGAGCTCTACCAAATCAGCGGCGAGCTGTCGGAGGACGTCGTAGCCCGGGACGCTCGCCTCCCCGTAGATGGATGCTTCGTAGAGCTCGTCGGTTAGGTCGAGTTTGAGCATCCCGAGCACACCGTCGTTGTGTTGCCAGTCTACGCGTTCGCGCCCGCCTTCTGTGACGGCGTGCCGGATGCGCGAGACGAGTTTTAGCGAAAGCTGGGGCAGTGCTGTCTTGCCTGCCGGACTTACCCGATCTCCGAGGCTCGCTCCGAGACTGGCGTACACGGCCACCGCGGGCTCGTTGCCGCGAATGGCGGGGGGCATGCCTTCGGTGTCGCCACCCGACATTACCTGGTCTTTGATCTGCGTCACGCGTCGCAGGTACTCTACGGTGTCGCGCGTGCGGCGGTACTCCTCGAGGGCTTCCTGGAGGAGCTGCGAGAATTTGCGGTACTGCGCAGGGTTGCGGCGCATGTTTTCACGCAAGTGCTTGGATGTGCGACTCTGGATGATGTCGGCGCGGGCCTCGTCGCTGGTGGCCGTCTCGAGTTGCTGCTCGAAGGCCGCCACGTCGAAGATGTCGACGGGCTCGCCGAGGCGCTCCACCTCGTAGCTAGTGACGTGCTCGTGGAGGATGCGCGTGAGCTGGGCGTCGTAGCGCGCGAAGTCGATGGTCTCGCTGAAGCGGTTGCCGGCCGCCGTCTTGATCTTGCGCAGCCAAGCTCGATCACGTTGGTAGCCGGCCACCGTGGCCTTGGGGGTGTCCCTGCGCCAGGCAGCCGTTGCGTCGGCCACCTTCATGAGCCGCAGGAAGTTGCCGAGGTCGGCGTAGAACTCGTCGCGGCGGTCGTCTTCGCGCAGGTAGCTCGTCCAGTGGTCGACGTCGGGGTGGCGGGCCTCGGTGAGCCCGGGGAAGTAGTGTAGGGCGCGGGCGTGCACCTCGGGCAGCTTCGTCAGTTCGTCGGTGCTGTCGGTGACGGCGGCGCGCACGTCCTCGGCGTCCTCCTCGTCGTCCTGCTGGCTGGCTAGGGCCTCCTGCAGCTCGGGCAGCATCCCGCGGTAGTCGATGACGTAGCCGAAGTCCTTGCCCTCGGCCCGGCGATTGACCCGCGCGATGGCCTGTAGCAAGTTCTCCTCCCGGAGGTTCTTGTCGACGTAGAGCACGGTGTTGTAGGGCGCGTCGAAGCCCGTGAGCAGCTTGCTCACGACGACGATGAGTTCGGGCGGGCCGTGGCGCTTGAACTTGCTCACGACCTCGCGCTGGTACTTCTCGGCCGTACCGTAGCGGTCCATCATCTCGCCCCAGAACTTGAGCACGAGGTTGTCGGAGGCCGTCGAGACGTCCTCGTGGCCGGCGCGCGTGTCGGGCGGGCTGATGACGAGCTCGACGCTGATCTTGCCGGTCTGCTTGAAGAGGTAGTAGTAGCGCACGGCGGTGTGCTTGTCGCGCGTCACGAACTGCGCCTTCGAGGGCCGCGCCTGCCCGCCGACGGTGACGACGTTGGGCTGCAGCTCCTTCGTGTAGTGCCGGACGATGTCCTCCATCACCTGCCGCAGGCGCTGCTCGGTGGTGAGGAGCTTCTCCATGCGGGCGTGGTGCTCCTCGCGTTCGCCGCGCTGGGTGGCGTCGAGGCCGTAGTCGTCGGCGAGGCGCTCGGCCTTCGCGTCGATGGCGTCGCGCTGGACGTCGAGCACGGGCATCCGATTCTCGTAGAGGAGCTTGAGCACGGCCCCGTCGGCCACGGCCTCGTTGATGCGGTACTTGTCGATGTAGCGGCCGAAGCGCTCGTTGGTGTCGCGGTCTTTCTTACTGATAGGCGTGCCCGTGAAGGCGATCGCGCAGGCCTTCGGGAGCGTGAGATCCAGGCTCGCGGCGAAGCTGCCGTACTGCGTGCGGTGCGCCTCATCCACCAGCAGGAAGATGTCGGGCGAGGTGATGGGCGGCTGGCGCCCGAGCGAGCGGATGGCGGTGTCGAACTTGTTGATGATCGTGGTGACGACCTTGCGCTTGCCGTCGGCCAGGAGGCGGCGCAGCTCCGTACCGGTGGCCGCGCGCGACACTCGCTGGATGCCGCAGTCGAGGAAGGTCCCGTGGATCTGCTCGTCGAGGTCGACGCGGTCGGTGACGATCACCACCTGCGGCTCGCGCCCATCCATAGCCGCGTGTCGGAAAATGGCCCGCGCCAGCATCACCATCGTGAGGCTCTTGCCCGAGCCCTGCGTATGCCACACGATGCCGCCCTCGCGTTGGCCGGCGGCGTTGAGCGGCATCACCCTTGCTAGTGTGCGCTGCACGGCGAAGTACTGTTGGTAGCGCGCCACCTTGCGCGTGCCCCCGTCGAAGAGCGAGAAGTCGCCCGCGAGACGGAGGAGTCGTTCGGGCCGGAAGACGTCGTAGAGGAGGGCCGTCTGCGCGGTGGGCTCGGGACGGTAGGCGGGGCTGGGGTCGAGGGTACTTAGTGCTCGGGCGCCAATTTCTTTGACGGCGCTGGACGCTCCCATTACGTCGGCTGTTGCTGGTGCGGCTTTCGCCAAAACCTGCCGGCGGTAGTCCTGCTCGTGAGGCTTATCGGTCGCCTCAACGATACGACGTTGGTCGGCTGGCTTGAGCGGCGTGTTTTGTGCATTCCGCTTAGCGTCCCGGTGGGCCGTCTCCGCCTCGTCTCTCTCTTTCTCACTTCCGTAAAACCGCTCCCGCCACACCGACCAGAACTCCTCGGACGTGCCGACAGTGGCGTAGCTCGCCTCCGACACCGCTAGCGCGCCCGTCAGCTGAACGAGTTTGTACAGTTTGCGCAGGCCCCCGCGCTTCTGGTTGCGGAGGTGCTGTGAGATGGCCTCCGAGATGGGCCCGCGGATGCTAAGGTCCTTACACTCCAGCACGGCGAAGGGGATGCCGTTGACGTAGAGCGCGATGTCGGGCCGGTAGTGATCGGGGCGTCCGTCCCGCTGCACACTCAGCTCTTCGGTGACGTGGAAGACGTTGTTGCGCCAGTTGGTCCAATCGATGTAGCGGAGGGTCTTACTGGCGCGCTTACCATCGTAGCGATCGTCGTGGGTGTAGCCGAGCGTAAGCAGCTCGTGCGCGACGCGGTTGGCCACGTGGATGCCCTCGGCGATAGAGACATCCCGCAGCCGCCGGATGGCCCCGTCGATGCCGGCGTCGCTGATGCGGTAGGCCTTCCCGAGGTGGGTGATGGGATTGAGTTGCCGCAGCTGCGAGGCGAGGATCGCGGGGAAGAGCACTTCGGCCGTGCTGCCGTCTCGCCAGGCCAGCGCCTCGGCGGGCGGCACGTAGGTGTAGCCGAGGTTAACGAGGACCTGGATGGCGGGGACTTGGGAGGAGAGGTCTTCGGTGAGGCGGGGCATTGTACGTCATTGCGAGACGCGACGAAGGAGCTGGCGCGGCAATCTCAGATGGGGGTGGCGATAGGACGCTTACGTCCTTGCAGGCGGGGAGGCTTCGGCCTCGACGAATTTGTCGAACTCAGGGCCGAGGGGTTGGGGATCGTCGAGGAGGTGTTGCATGAGACCTTTCTTTTGAGCGCGAAGTCGGCATATCCACGTTTGCATCTCATTGACCGCAGTAGAGGCAGTATCCAGCACAGCGCTGATCGCCAACTGCTCGCGTTCCTCGGGAAGGAGTACGGTGATTTCGTTTAGGTTAGACTTATACACATGCACCACCGACACCCCTTGCGCTACGGCGTAAAACTGCCGACGCACTGCCTCCTGGTTGAGACTATAACCCAGGAAACGAGAAAGTGCTGAAACGGGGCGAATGACCAACATGTCGCCGCCAACTACGCAGGTCGCGTTACCCAAGTAAGCTGCCGCACTTCCGATATCAACCCTATCTTCTCCGGAACTCGGCAGCAAGATATCGCCACTCTGTAGCAAAAGGCGCGATTTAGCAATAGCTTCCGACGTGTGTGACTTTACCTCCATGATATGAGAGCCATAGGACGTATAGAGTTCTGCGTACCTTATGCACTGAACGCCAACCTCTTGCATATCCTCTTTCTTCAAGCCAGTCCCTTTCAGTACTTGCCCAAGATCTGATAGTGCTCCCTCCTCCCACGCCCCCTCGAACCCCGGCAGCCGTTTCTCGCCCGTGAGCAGCAGCTGCATGAGTCCGCGCTTGCGGTCTCGGAGGAGTTGGAGTTGTCGTTCGGCGAGGGCGATGGCGCGGTCCCAGGTTTGGAGGATGGCGGCGATGCGGCGTTGGGTGGGGAGGTCTAAATCGGGAATCGGGTACGAAGCTAATTCGTCTGTTTCTAGTTTACCCGTACCGTGACTAGACCTTGTAACGAGTCCAAGTATTCGAGACTCTTGTGACGCTAAGTAGTATGCAAGAAAAATACTGTCGTAAGATTCACTTGCGACTAACGCTTTAACATCTTGATTGAAGGTCGCGGGAACCTGTAATATTCCTAATGGAAGTGCGCGGTTGAGCATCATCCCGCGTACCAGCACGAGAATGCTATCTGGTGATGCAAGTCGAACGGTTTGAGCACCTTCCTCTGTAATTCTTTCGATTGAATCGTCGAGATAGAATTTCTTTAAATCTTTGCCGGAAATCCATGGAATAGTCCCGCCCCAATAGAGCGGGTTGCTTTTGCTTGGCGTGCCTCCAGAGTAGAATGAAGCGGCACGTCGTAATGGGACTGTCTTCATATCAGTTCAAATGGAACGTGAAATTGGTCTACGGAATCGACAGCTTCGATGGTGACGGGCGGCGGCACAGAAAAACCTGGATCGCTTTTTCGATACCAGTACTGATAGCCTTCGCTCCATTTTACGTCATTGTGGTATTTAGGCGTACACCTATCTCCGATTAGCGCTTCTACCCGATTCCTAATTCCCTTTAATTCTTTTTCCCTGTCCTGCAAATATGCCTTTCTTAATTTAGGCGCGGACAGAATCGCTCTATCAACTTCTCGATTGAAGACGGGGAAGGAGTAGGCTATGACGACGAGGTGAGTGGTGTTGGTGGGTGGATTGCTCATGATTCAAAAGGTGTGTTTGGGAGGTCATTAACCGCAACTGTCCTGCCTGCCGGCCCCACTGACTCCCCAACGGGGAGAACCGCGGCAGGCGGGACAGTTGCTCGTAGGACTAAATCCTCGGCTAGCACAGAGAGCTTTAAGCTGAACGAGTGTGCATCAGACAAAACCTCTTTATTCGTAACTCTAATAACAGTCCACCCTAATGAGTTAAGTGCTTCATCACGCTCCTTATCTAGTTGTTGCTGTTTGTCAAGCTGGTGGTATCCGCCGTCTACCTCTACAGCCAGTTTGCTGCCTAGATGGACAAAGTCGACAATGAATCTATCTACAATATGTTGTCGACGCCAGCCTGCTCCACCCGTTTTGTACGCTCGTAAAGCTTCCCAAAGTGCTCGCTCTGCGTGAGTTTGGTTTTTTCTCAGCTCTCGTGCGTACCCGCGCCTGATCCTGTAGCCACATTTGCGTGCTGTACGGTGTAACCACGCTCGTCGTTCATCATCCATATTCACTATAGTTTTTCTGTCGTAGACCCACTAACTCCCCGCGCCCCACTAACTCCCCAAGGGGAGGACCAGCGGGGCGTTAGTGGGGTTAGTGTCCGATATATGAGGTTGATATGTTTACGTCTTCAGTTTTTTACTAGCCGCCACCAATTCATCATAAGCATCCGGTGCCTTCAGCGCCGCCTTGTACTTCTCGTACTCTTCATGCGCCCGCACCTTCGCCTGTTGCGCACTTACCGTCCCCTTCCCCATCAGCACTTCCGACTCATTCAGCGTGAGCAGGCCGTTTAACTTCGCCACCCAGCCGGCCATCGTTACGGGCTTCCTCCGACGAGCCTGCCCCTCGGCAAACTCGAAGAACTGGGAGACTAAGCCCTCTAGGATCCGGTTCTCTTCTACGTCTAGGTAGTTCTTGCCGATCGTGACATCGGCCTTCCGGATATTGGACTTCGGGTGGTAGGTGAGGCCCATGCTGGGCTTCGACGCATCGGCGCGCTGATGGACGACCTCCGCGGCGGTGTGGCCGTGGGCGGCCCAATGCAGCTTGTTCTGGACCGTCTGGAAGAATTCTCGGGCGAGAGCGGCGTCCTTGTCGTAGTCACTCGACTCGGCGAAGATGTCGCATACCTTTCGGTAGAAGCGTTTCTCGGAGGCGCGGATGGCGCGGATGCGCTGGAGGAGCTCCTCGAAGTAGTCGTGGTCTGGGTCTTTGAGACGCTCGTCGTTCATCGCGAAGCCCTTAATGAGGTACTCGCGGAGGACGGCTGTTGCCCACTGGCGGAACCTGGTGGCGACCTTCGAGTTGACTCGATACCCGACGGCGATGATGAGGTCGAGGTTGTAGTGCTTGATCGATCGCCGCACGGCACGTGCACCCTCTTGTTGAACTTGTAAGAAATCCTTACAAGTTCCAACTTCCTGGAGCTCAGCGCTTTCGTAGATGTTGGCGATGTGGATGGTGAGGTTTTGACGGGTGGTGTCAAACAGCTCCGCCAGCTCATTGAGGCTGGCCCAGACGCTCTCGTCCGACATCTTGACTTGGAGTTCGGTGCCTCCGTCGTCTGTGCGGTAAATGATGATCTCGCCTCGCTCCATGACTGCTGTGCTTGCGTACTGGGTAGGTAGGAGATGCGCCCTGGGCTACTGACTCAGGGCAAAACAATCCGTGGCTGCAAGGTAGGAGTACTAGACGGCTGCATCTTGATTAAATCGTTGCTCAGTTGGTGAAAATATGATTTACCAGGTTCTGCTAGCCTACCTTCGCGCTCGCGCTTTCTCCCGCTACGTACTCCCCGTTACGGCGCAGCCTATGCTTCAGAATCCCTCCCGTGCGGACCGCCTCCGGTTTTGCCGTAAGGCGTCTCTTGCGTCACCGAGAGGAGGTCGACCCCGATCACGTTCTCGATCTCGGAGATCGTGAGCAAGGTCATGTTCTGGAGGCCGGTCATCCACTTGCTCACTTGCGAGGGGCGCTTGCCGAGTCGGCGCGCGAACTCTTCCTGGGACCACCCTAACTCCTGCAGGCGGTCGGCTACCCTGTTGACGAGCTTGAGGTTACGTTCCACGTACTGTCCGGTGGCTTGGGGGACGTCGCGGGTCCGGAAAGCTTCCAGGCGGCGGTTGATGCTCATGATATTAGGTATCATAATGCTACGTGAGAGGTCTACCCCCTCTCCTTACTCCAGCCCAAGCTTCCCCTTCAGTAGTCGCACAGGATCGAGTACCGGCATCTCCACCGCCCCTACCGAAAATGCCGCGGCGTTCGACCGGATGCATCCCCGAGCCGTGCCCAAGGCAATGCCCAGCATGGGTGCTTGGACCTGAAGTGGCAGAACGGTATTCGTCTCCATGTAACCTACGAGCCCAGTAGTGTCCACAACGCTTTCCAGCACCAGCTTAAGTAGCGGCTCAGGCTCCTCCGTCTCTACCACTGGCAGGTAGCGAACGGTGACCTCGGTAGTGACGGCCTCGGTTTCGGCATCGAAGGCGAAGCGGGTGTCGATTCGGATGTCCAACTGCTCTCGCTCCGCCTCGGTGCCCTCGCGGACGTAGAGTTCGAGCAGCCGCGTTTTGACGGGGCCCATGCCCAAATTGATTTTCTCAGGTTTCACTCGTCACGGCTTTGGGAGTGGTGGCGTGGTAGGTCTGCGAAAAGCTGATCGGCTCCGAGAAGTCTGCCGCGCGGTAGGTCTTTGCATGCGCCGACTCCAGACTGGCCGTAACGCGAACGGTCGCCGTAGAACGCCCTTCCGCCCTCGCCTGCTTCGCCCGCGCTTGGAGCCGTGCGTCCTCGGCTACGTAGTCGTCCAAATCTCGAAACTCAATGACCGGCGCTGTACCAGCTGCCAGCGCGAGCTCGACCAGCCGATCGAGGCGGCCGTTGAAGTCCCCGTTGAGGATCTGTGACATACGTCCCTTGGAGACGCCCAGCTTCTCGGCAAAGGCTTGCCGCGACATGCCCTCCTTCTTTAGGTAGGCGTCGACTGCCCGAAACAGCTTCTGCTGGGTTTTTACCGTGTACCAAACCTCCGAACGGAGGAGCTGCTCTCGCTTAATCATGGTTGTTGTTTCTATCTGCCATCCACTCCGTTACGATCTTGCGGAAGCGGCGGATAGCGGGGATTTGATTGTTAGCGGCTTTCTTCTTCGTCCCTCGACTCGTCTTGATGTGCCCGTTGAACATCAGGTAGTAGACGCCCTCCTCGTAGACGCCGTAGCAGCGGAGCCGCTTCACCTTGAGTTCAAACTCGCCCGCGTGCACGCACTTCCCGCTTCGGTCGTCATCGCGTAGCCACCAAAATTTACCAGGTGCTACGTCATTGCCCTCAGCAAGATCGTCCAGGAGGATGAGGCAGGCATCGAAGTCGCGCTTGAGGCCCGCCATCGTGGCTTCCTTCTCGAAGTCGTCGACGAGGCACTTACCGTCTCGCACGTCTTTTCGCGCGATGTGGGCGCCGCCATGCGTGACCCCCCTCAATGGTTTCAACGGTGAAGGTATGCATGCGGTTTATGTTTTCCTAAACTCGCGCTAGAGATGGATGGTCGTCAAGCTACGTCTAACAAGTTTTGGCGAAAGCCCCACCTCTCTCTGCGCGCCCTCACCCTAGCCCCAACTTCTCCAAAATCTCCGCCATCCGCACCTCCACCCCCGCCAGCCCCTCCCGCGTCTCCTTCAGCTGCGCATTCACCGCCGCCATGTCCACCCGGGGCTCCGGCTCGAACGTGTCGACGTAGCGGGGGATGTTGAGGTTGAAGTCGTTCTCGGCCATCTCGGCCAGCGTCGCGATGTAGGCGTACTTGTCCTCCACGAGGCCGGGCGCGAACTCGCCTGCGCGGTAGCGGCGGTGCAGTTCGACGATGCGCTCGAGGTCCTCCTCGCGGAGCTTATTCTGGTTCTTGCCCGCGGCGAAGTGCGCGCTCGCGTCGATGAAGAGGACTTCTTCCTTGCGGGAGGCCTCCCGCGCGCGGTCGAACACGAGGACGGCGGCCGGGATGCCGGTGCCGAAGAAGAGGTTGCTCGGGAGGCCGACGACGGCGTCGAGGAGGTGCTGCTCGATGAGTTGGCGGCGGATCTTGCCCTCGGAGCCCCCGCGGAACAGCACCCCGTGCGGCACGACGACCGCCATGCGGCCGGTCTCGCGTTTGGTGGTGCTGAGCATATGGCTCAGGAAAGCATAGTCGCCCTTGCTGCGCGTGGGTAGTCCCCAGCCGAAGCGACCGTACCGGTCGTCCTGTAGTTGGTCGTGTCCCCACTTCTTGAGACTGAACGGCGGATTGGCCACGACGACGTCGAACTGCTGGAGCCTGTCGTCGAGCAGGAGCTTCGGGGTGCGCAGCGTATCGCCCCAGCGGATGGTGGCCGAGTCGACCCCGTGCAGGAACATATTCATCACCGCCAGCGCCCAGGTGGCGCCCCCGACCTCCTGGCCGTACAGACTGAAGTTGTCGCTCCCGTGCCGCTTTCGCACCTGCGCGGCCGTACGGAGCAGGAGACTACCCGAGCCGCAGGTCGGATCGCAAATACGGTCGCCGGGCTGTGGGTCGGCCAGTCGCGCGACCAGTTCGCTGACCTCGGGCGGGGTATAGAACTCACCGGCCTTTTTTCCGGCGCCCTCGGCGAACTCCGAGATGAGGTACTCGTAGGCGTCGCCGATGACGTCGTTGCCGTCGAGTTGGCTGGGGCGCAGGTCGAGCTTCGGGTCGTTGAAGGCTTCGAGGAGGTCCTGCAGACGGGAGGTCTTGTCCTTCTCGTTGCCGAGGTTACTCGAGTTGAAGGAGATGTTCTGGAAGATGGAGCCGCCGTCCTCGCTGGAGAGTTTGCCGGGGTTGGCGAGCTCCAGTTCGGCGAGTCCCTCGTCGATGAGCTCGCCGGGACCCTTGCGCTTACCGTCCACCACCTTGCCGTCGCGGTGGCGGTAGAGGTAGTCGAAGCGGCTTTGCTCGGGCACCTTGAAGCGGGCAACTGTATCCAAGGCGTGTTGCGTGCGGGTCTCGTCGCCATCGTACTTCTCGAGCAATTGGGCGCGCCGCTCGGCGTAGCTATCGCTTACGTACTTGATGAAGAGTAGCGTGAGGATATAGTCCTTGTACTGGGTCGAGTCGATGGCGCCACGCAGTACGTCGCAGGCCCGCCAGACGATCTGATTGATGGTTACTTTGGTGGTCATTTACTTATCGGGGTTGAGCAGGGCGTTGAGCCGTAGTTGGTCGAGCGTTGTGAGTTCGTCGCGGAGGGTAGCGGCGCGCCGCTGCAAGCGAGCGTACGCGACGACGGCCTCCTGCCGGTCCAGCGGCGGCACGTCCACCTCCACACCGGCAAGAGCACCTCGGTTGATGTTCTTGATGAAGGCGCCTTCCTGTCGGCGTTCGAGCTGTTGCCACGTCCTCCTCGACCGAAGCTGTAGGAAGAGGTAGTCGCGCAGCAGCGCCCCGGGCTCGGTCACCTTTAATAAGATGAAGCTGCTCCCGGTGAGCAGCGGAAGTTCCGATTCGAAATTTGGAAGACAGGCTCTGTGCTGGCTGCCCTTCGCCAGGTACAGCAGTGAGGTTGGGCTTACGCCAAAACTTGCGAGGAGCTCGGGTGGGACAAAAACGAGCTGCCCGGCAGCGTCGTTTCCGGCGCCGGCTACCGGTTGGCTGGGGTAGCCCGCGGCGTCGAAGTCGCTACCGGAGAGTTGGATGGCTTTGACGAGACTCTCTTCTATCGGTCGCGCGTGGTTGGCCTTCCGGGCATCCAGCACACGATTGGTAAGCGGACCGTAAGCTATGTGGCAGAGCTGGTGAAGTACAGGCACAGGACAAACTTAGAAATAATTTCACTATTGGTGAAATTATTTCTCATTTTCAGCCAATATCCTTGTTGCTTGTCCCGCTAAAGATTTGGCTCGGTCAAGTCAGGCCAGCCAGGGGCATCGAAAATACCCGCTGTTGCGAAGATGTATCTCCGGCTGGTACGGGACGCTGTACTCGTCGTGCCGGAGGTAAAGGCCTTGTGTAGGTGCAGGTTTTTTTAACCTGCCAGTGTTCATCCCCGCCGACGCCCAGTTCCGCCGACGGTAGGTACGCTCCTGTCCGTACCGCAGCGGTTCCCGCACATGCGGTCGTTACCGCCTCTACCGCAGTACGCCTTCAAACAGTACGCACCCACTCCCACCCCCCAAGTACCTCGGAAATCCGCGCCGCATCATCCGCCCCCACCGGCCGCTCCTCCCCCACCGCCCCATAAAACTGATACCCCACCTGCGAAGCGTACGCAGCGCAAGCCCGCCATTTACGAGCCAGCAACTCGTCGCCACCCCCCGACCAGTCAAAAGCACACCACTCCGCCCCCACCTCCGCCAGCCCTCCAACCGTTTTGGCGAAATCGAAGATTCGCGCTAGCAAAGCCAAACCCTTACCGCCCTGCCGAGCCGCATACGGCTGATCGAGCCACTGCAACCACCGGATATCCGGAAAGCGCGCCCGCACCCGCTCCACCGCCGCAATGAGCAACAGGTGATCTACGTGATTCCCCGCACCCACCGGGTAGGCCACCGTGTCCACCGACCGCTCGGTGAGCACCGCCGCTATCCGTTCGGCAAGCGCGTCCACTAGCCTTACTTCCGCGCCATCCCCCGCCCGCATCCCCGCGAACAAGGCCTCCGGCGACCCGTACCCCCGGTGCGGCGCCTCCGCAAACCCCCAGTGCTCGGCGGTCACCCCGAGCAGGGCGCAGGCGGCCAAATCTTCGCTTCGTCGCAGGGCCATGTAGTCGACCTCCGGGGCGTAGCCCTTGTCGGTTTGGCAGCGGAGGGCGAAACCGGTGGGGTTCGGGACCGTCGCCGTAAACACCGTCGCGGTAGTAACGGACTGGCCGCGCCGCGCCAGATCGGCGGCGAGCGCGCCGAGGGAAAAGACGGCGTCGTCGAGGTGGGGCGAGAGGAGCAGCACGGACTAAGGCTACGTTTAATACCCCGCGCCGTAGCGAGGGCGAGCAAATTTAGTTCTGAACGAGGAGCGCGCCGCCGGTCGATGCCGGAGCATCGGGCCAGGGGCGCGACGAAGGGCAGGGCGAAATCTTGCCGACCGTAGTAGGCAGGGGGGTGTTAAACTTAGCCTATAGAAGTTGTGGAGCCGTGCGGAAACGACAGCTCAGGTCCTGAGTTTCCACCCGCTCCGCCACGGAAATAATGTCCGTCCACGCGGTGTCGATCGGGGCGGCGCACACGCGCTCGTACACGGCCTCCACCTGGGCGGCGACCACCGGCCAGCTGTACTTCTCGCGCACGTCGGCGAGGGCGGTCTCGGCCAGACGGCGGCGGAGCGTCGCGTCGGCGAGGAGTCGCTCGGTGCAGGCGACTTGGGCTTCGACATCGCCGGGGGCGTGCAGCAGGCCGTTGCGCCCGTGGTCGATCGCGTCGACGACGCCCACCGTGGCCGTGCTCACCACCGGCAGGCCGGACGCCATCGCCTCGAGGATCGTGTTGGAAAAGCCCTCCGCGTAGGTCGGACTCACGAAGAGGTCCCCGAGCCCGTAGCGCGCCGGCGACTCCGCGTAGGTAGCCGCGCCCGGAAAAGACACACACTCGCTCATCCCCAACCGCTCGGCCTCGGCGCGGGTCGAATCGAAGTCGGGACCGATGCCACTCACCACCAGCCGCACGTCGTGCCCGCGGTCGAGCAACCGCCGCCCGGCGCGCACGAAGTCGATCGACCCCTTGCGCGCATCCACCCGACCGTGGTACAGCAGCCTCGCCGGCTGGCGCAGCGCCCCCAACTCCCCCGCCGGCCGAAACTGGTCGGTATTCGTTGCCCCCGGCACGATCGTGAAGCGCGCGGCCGGCGTCCCGTGGTTCTCGATCACCTCGTCCCGAAACGACGCGCACCCGATCACCAGCGCCCCGGCGTGATTGAGCACCGCCTCCATCGCACGCGCGTGCGTGTCGCAACACGGCCCCACCCAGTGCCCGTCGCCGCCCTGGATGCTCACCACGTTCGGGATGTCGAGCCGCCGACTCACCTCCAGCGCCGCCAGTCCCGTCGGGTAGCAGTACTGCGCGTGCACGAGGTCGAAGGGCGTCTCGGCGTGCAACGCCTCGCTGCGCGCCACCATGTCCCGCATGTCGCGCTCCCAGTCGGCCGGTGGGTCCACCGACCCCAATTCCTCCCCCACCGAACGCATGCCCACCACCCGCATCCACGGCTCGTCGGGCGGGGGGCCGCCGCCGTACACCGCCACGCCCACCGGGTCCTCGCGGTACTGCGACACCATCGTCACGTCGTGCCCGCGCGCGGCGAGGGCGCGGGTCATGTTGCGTGCGTACACGCTCATGCCCGACACGGCCGGAAAGTAGCGGCGGGAGAGGAAAAGGATGCGCATGGGGCGGGTTTAGGCGGTGGTTTCGAGGCGGCGGAGGGTGGCGATGCTCTCGGGGATGGCGAGGTGGGCGCGGGGACTCTCGCGACTCAGTTCTACGCTCACCAGTCGCCCGTAGTCGATGTCCGAGAGCGCGGCCAGCAGCGGCGCGATCGGCATGTCCCCCCCGTCGAGCGGCCGGTGCACGTGCACCCCGCGGTCCATCCCCTCAATCGCTACAGCGCCGAGCCTTTCGGCAAAACGGTACACGGCCGCCGCGGGGGCGAGCGCGGTTTGCGTTACGTCGGGGAAGGTTTCGCCGGTTACCCAGACGTGGCCCAGGTCGAGCGCGAGGCGCAAGGTCTCGCCCCGGTCCCCGAGACCGTCGACGAGCGCGAGGTAGTCCGCGTTCGTTTCGACAGCCATCCCGGGCTCCGGCTCAAGACTGATCTCCCCGCCCGCCGCCGCGGCGTAGTCGAGCACCTCCGCGAGGCCATCGCGCAGGTAGCCTCGGGCATCGTCCACGCTCACCCCCGCACCGCGCACCCCCGCCCAGCAGCTCACCGTCTCCGCGCCGATCGCCACCTGGACGTCGACCGCGCGCTCGAGGAAGGCCACCCGGCGGGCACGGCCCTCGGCGGTCGGACTCACCAGCGTGGGTTCGTGCTTCCGCCGCGGGTCGAGCAGGTAGCGGGCGCCGGTTTCGATCACGCAGCCGAGCTCGCGGCGGGACAGGTTTTCGCGGAAGCGCTCCGCCTGTACCCGCCAGTCGGGGGCGAAGGGGTCGAGGTGGTGCCAGTCGAGGGTGAGCGCCACGCCGTCGTAGCCGGCGTCGGCGATGAGGTCGAGCGCGTCGTCGAGGCGGTGGTTGGTGCAGCCGTTGGTGTTGTAGGCGTAGCGGAGGGGCATGCCGGAGGGTCGGTTTGGGTGCGGGTTTCGGTCGAGGGCACGCTTACGCGCTCACTTGCTGCGCTCGGGGTTCGTAGTCGGTGGCGATCGCGTGCTGCGCGGCGTGGGCGGTCGGCTCCCGGTAGAGGGGGTACAGCGCGCCGACGCGGGCGTCGAGTGCGGCCACGTCGAGGTACACGGGGCCACCGAGCCGTCGCTCGGCCGCGGGGCGGAGGGGCACCCGTTCCTTACCCGCCCCCGGCTCCCGCGCGAGTAGGTCGTCCTTGCGCTCCAGGAGGCGGCGGGCGCCCCGCTCGCCCAGGCGGCGGTAGCTGCCGAACTCCATCTCGATGCCCGGCACGATCGCCTTGACGGTGCGTACGCCGGAACTCGCGCCTCCCGGACTGGAATCAAAGTAGTACACCTCGAGCCCCTCGGCGCGGTAGCCGGCGAGCACGCGCTCCAAACGGGCCTCCTGGGAGAGCTCCCCGAAGTGCGGAAGGGTCGACGGGTCGATTTGCTCGCGCTCCGAAAAGACGGTGTCGGCGAGCTCGGCGTACACCTCCTCGCGACTCATCCGCAGCCAGCGCATCATCATCGCCAGGGCGCGCGGCTCCTCGTGCTCGAGGTCGATGAGCGCGGTCTGTGCCTCGGCGTAGCCCGCGGGGGCGTGGGGCGACTTCCGCGCGAAGCTCGAGTGGTAGAAGATCTTGCGGGTGTGGGCCGAAGCGCACTCGAGTACGGCTTTGCGCAGTGCGGTGGCGATGTCCGGGTCGGCGGCCTCCCCGCAGGCCGTCACGCTGAGGGGGAAGGGTTCGGCGGTGTGGCGGTCGCGCCCCACGGCGTACACGCTCGCGCAGCCGCAGGTTACGCGGGCGAGCTTGGTGGTCACTTCGAGGTCGCGCGCGGCGAGTCCGTCCACGAGGGTGCGGACCTCCTCGGGCAATTTCTCGCGCGGGATCACCTGCCCCTGGTCGAGCGCGCGAAACGAGTCGACGTTGCCGTCGCGCTGCAGCAGCTCGCACAGCGCGTGCAACAGGGCGCGCGCGAAGGTGTCGCCCGCGCCCATGCCGTTGGTGATCGCGGTGGTGAGTCGGTCGGGATAGTCGGGCACTTCGGCGTTGTAGCTCGCCACGAATTCGGCGGGACACCAGCACGGCTTGCCGTCGCGCAGGCGCGCGACCTCCACCCAGCGCAAACGCCGCTCGTCCACACGCTCGGTGCCGGCTTCGAGGACTAAGCTCACGGGGTCGATCACGCGGTCGGCGCCGAAACGCTCCCGTAGCTCGGGGTACGTGCCCTCCTCCTTGGCGCAAGCCAAGAACGCACGCGAGTTAAACGCGTCCTCGCAGAGCTCGCCGTAGGCCCCGACCAGCGCCTCCAGCTCGGTGGCGCCGTAGCCGACGCCGTAACTGTAGCCCGATCCGTCGGTGGGTAGGTAGGTGGCGTCGAGGATGGGGACGCTGAGCCGGTCGACGCCATCTATTCGGAAAGCGGTTACCTCCCCGGGCGGCAGGGCGGCGCGGTAGAGTTCGAGGGCGGCCTGGAGGGCTTCGGGACTGGCGTTCATCGGGTAGCGTTGGCGGCGGGGATGTACTCCCGCAAAGTTTCGAGCGGCACGGCCTCGGTGTGGATCTCAGTGTCGAGCAGGTAGTCGACCAGGGCCACGGAGAGGTCACGGTCCACGTCCCGCCCGAACTCGAAGGGCGTGCACACGTGCGCGAAGTCGTAGCCGCCGAACACCGCGCGGTAGTGCTCCAGCTCGGCGCGCGTGAGCGGGATGGCGTAGTGGTAGCCCTTGTGGCAGCTCAACGCGCGGGCCTCCTCGGTACCCTCGGCGAAGTCGATCTTGAGCGCGTCGCCGAGGAAGAGGAGGCGCAGGTCGCGGTCGTAGAGGGCGGTCTGACCTTCGTAGTGACCGCCGAGGCGCCGCAGCTCTAGGCGCTCGTCGAGGCGGTAGAGATCGTCGATCGGGCGGTTCACCCGGAAGGCCTTCGTGTGCTGGAGATCGTCGCGGTGGATGATCAGCTCCGGTGCGAACATCTCCTGCAGCTGCCACAGGGCCCCGTAGCCGTGCGGGTGACTCGCCCCGAGGGTGCGGATGCCGCCGAGACTCGCAATCTTGCGGCGCGCCTCCTCCGAGTAAAAGGGGGCCGCCTCGTAGGCCACATTGCCGCCCTCGCTTTCCGGCCGCACGATCAACCAGCCGTGGCTGCCGAGACCGAGTTGGGGCGTCGTCCAAAAATCCCACAGCCCCGGCACCACCTCGCGCCAGTGCGTGGTGTAGCGCCCGGGCGCGGCGTCGATGTGGAGGTAGGCGAAATCCTCGTCGGGCAGGGCGTTGCGCACGTCCATGCAGTTGGCGCAAGCCACCGGCTCGCGGCTGTCGAACCACAGGATCCAGGAGCCGCAGTGGGTGCAGGCGTAGTGAGTCAGCATCGGCGGGGGCGGTTAGGGGGTTTTGGCGAAGGCGGTTTCGAGGAGGCGCGCGAGGCGCAGGTCGTCGGCGACGGTGCGGGCGGGTCGGGAGCGCCCGCGCACGAGCTCGGCGAAGGCCGCGAGCTGACCCGTGAACGGACTCCGACTTGCGTCAAAACCGATCCTGCGTGGCTTGCCGTTATCAGCTGCCACGAAGGTGAGGGTCCCGCCGGCGGTCTGGCCCATGGTGTTCTCGGCGAGCAGCATCCCGGCCGTACCCACGAGCTCGAGACGGCGGCGCGGCAGCGCATCCGGCCGGTTGTAGCCCACGGTATGAGCGAGCAAGGCGCCACCGTCGAGGGCGCCGACGAGCACGCCGCCGTCGTCGACGGCGTAGCCGCCGTCCGCGCCGAAACCGTGCACGCCGCCCTGGTAGTAGCCGGTGAGGTGCGTGAGTCGCTGGCCGGCAACCACCTCCACGAGGTCGAGTCCGTGCGGCGCAAGGTCGATCACGGCCCCGCCACCGGCGCGGGCGCGGTCGATGCGCCAGTTGTCGGCCGTGCCCGTGGTGGGGCGCCAGGCGGCCGGCAGCCAGCAGGCGTAGTCGAGTCGCACCTGAGTGAGTGTGCCGAGTACACCTCCTCGCACCAACTCGGCGGCACGTATGTGGGCCGGGTGGTGACGCTGGTCGAAGGCGGTGGCGTAGGGGGTTTTCGTACGTTGCGCAGCAGCGGCGATACCCTCGGCCTCGGCCGCGGTCGGCGCCATCGGTTTTTCGCAGAGTACGGCAACGCCGGCCTCCAGGCATGCGATCGCCTGCGCGGCGTGGAGGTGGTTGGGCGTCGCGACGTAAACGGCGTCCGGCCGCTCCCGCGCAAGTAGCTCGGCCAGCTCGCGGTAGTGCGCGACCGTTCCCGTCGCGAAGAGATCAGCCGCCGGCTCAACCGGATCGCACACGGCCACCAACTCCACCCCGGCCACCTCGGCGATCGCCGGCAGCATGTAATCGCGCGCCACCCAACCGAGGCCGACGATGGCGATGCGCAGGGGGCGGGCGGTATCCTTCCCCTCTGCGGTGAGCTGTGTCTCCGCCTTCACCATCGCGCTGGGAAATTGACGAGTCGGCGTTCCCGGAATCCCCGGCGGCGCTCGGCGGTCGTGAGTTGCTCGGGGTCTTTCGGTGCGTCGTTAGCCTGCTCGCACGCCGCGGCGAGGTAGTCGTAGCCTACCGCTGCTGCGTCGCTCCGGTACTCCTCGCGCCAACCGTCGCTGGGCCAGGCGATTTCGCCGGGGGTAGCGAGCAGGGGGTTTTGGCGCAGGCCTCCGAAGTTCGCTTCGGCGTCCGACGCCCCCTGTTGCCGATTGTGCATTGCTTGCGGGTGAGAGCCTTCCAAATTAGCGGACTCATTTCCCTCGGAACGCCTATCCACATCCGCCCGCGGCTCTTCCCGTGGGAGCGGTGCGTTTTGGCGAAAGCCTCCCGAGTTCGTGTTCGCATTCAACACCGCTTCGCGTTGTGCTAGTAAATCGTTCTCCAGTAGGCTCTCTGAATCTGCGTCGGTACTTGCCGAGGGATGTGGTTGCGGAGAGGAAAGGTTTTGGCGCAAGCCCCCACTTAAATCGGCGAGGGTAAGCCAATCGATCGACTGATCCCGAAGCGTCCCCTCCGTCCACGCCACGGCCGGAGCGTCGGGGCGAGCAGCCGGGGCGGCATCTTCCGTAGGCTCGAACCAACGTCGCGCCAACAGGGCATCGTCGAGGAGGGGGGTGCCAGCGGGTAAGTATCCCCGGTAAGCTTCCGGGCTTTCGCCAAAACCGGCCTCGTGCGCGTCGCTGCGGGTGTGCACGTGCCCGAGGGCGAGGGTGCCGGCCGCTCCGGCGAGGGAGCGCATGTTCTGTAGAGCGTCGGCTTTGTGCTCGAAAAAGTAGAAGGCGTCGTGACAGAATACGGTGCGGGGCGAATCCGGACTGGCCGGCGGGAACACGGGGTCGACCTCGATGTCGGCGCAAACGAGGGCGCCCCGCACACCGAGGAATCGGCGGGCCAGCCAGAGCTTCGCGTAGACGATGTCGACGCCGACGGTCGCGAAGCCGAGCAGCTCGAGCGCGCGCAGGTAGTGGCCGATACCGCAAGCGACCTCTACAACGGGTCGGCCGTCGTGCGCGACGCGTGAGAGGAGTTCGAGGCCCGAAAGCCAAGTGGGCGAGCACCAGCGGTAGGCGAAGTAGTCGCCCACGGGGCCGAAGCTGAGCAGGTCCATCGCCTCGCGCAGGGAGAGCGCGCCGGGGCCGCCGCGGGCGGGGTCGTCGGCGAGCAGGCGGTCGAGGTCGGCGGCGGTGGGCGGCGGTGTTGGCGCAAAGCGATCCTGGTCGGCGAGCAGGAGTTTAACGGCGGCGTCCTCGTCCCCGCGGACGAGGGCGGCGGCGGCGGCCTCGCGGAGCCGCGGCTTCGGGCGGCGGAAGGTGATCCCGTCGACGACGAGGTCTCCGGCAACGCCCGGCGGGGGCGGCGCGAGGGCATCCGTGTCCGGCGCGTTCACGACCACAGGCCGTAGCGGTTGAGGAGCTCGAGCTGGAATCCTCTGAGTGGACCGGCGTGCACGAGGTCGAGGTCGCCGAGGATGTCGGCATCGGTCACGGCCGCGGCGCGGGTGCGCCACTTGACGTCGAGCACGCGGTCGAGCACATCCCCGGCGCTGACGGCACGACCTTCGGGGGAGTCGATGGTTTCGTGGTGGCGCAGCGCGCTGCGGGTACGGGTGGCTAACTGGGACGGCAATTGCGCCAGCACACGCTCGCGGCCGCCCTCGATAATAGAGCTGAGGTGCTCGCCGAGCAGGATCTCCCCCGCGAAGCCACAGTCGGGCAGCAGGGCGTTGTGGAAGTGGTGGGCGAGGCCGGCGAGGAAGGCCACGCCGCGGTCGGCCCCGTAGTCTTCGGCGGCGAGGTAGGCGTACGCCGCCGTGAGCAGGCAGTGCTCGCCGTGGAGCTCGGTGGGGGCGAGCACGAGGCGTTGGTAGCCGGGGCGCGTGGCGCCGGCGCGGGGTTGGCGGCAGAGGAGCTCTAAGTCGGCTGGGAGTAGGGTCTCGCTCGACGCCGGATTTGCCCCAGGTGCCCCGCTACTTGTTTTAGCGGAAGCGTAGTACTCCTCCACGAGCATGGCGCAAGCCTGCTGAAGGGCGGCGAGCTGTCGCTCGCTCGTAGCGCCCGCCGCGCTCTCCGCGATGGAGGCGCCGAGCAGTCGGGTCGCCTCCGCGGGTGCGAGGTCGGTAGCGGGCCAGAAGGCCTCGTCGCAGCCGGGGAAGAGGATCTGCGCGACGGCGTCGGCGCTCGCGGCATCGGCGACTACGGTAATATCCTCGCCCGCGATCAGGCGCGCCCACGCCCGTCGGAACAGCTCGGTCGCGATGCTGCGCCCCCCGTAGTGCGCGGGGTGCTGGCGCTTGAGGTCCTGCAGCGCGGTGTACAGCGCGACTGCCCCCCGCTCGCGAGCCTCTGCGGGTTGTGGGGTGACGGAGGGTGCCGTCGACGTGACCGACATTTACGCGACGGCGGGTTCGGCGGCGGGCCGAGCGGCAGCTTCGGAGGCCGCGGCCGCGTCGTCCATCCGGCTCGTCTCGTCGAGCCACTCCACGAGGCGGCGCTGCTGCTCGTCGAAGGCGTGCACGGGGGGCGATCCGTCCTGCGTGGCCGGTGCCTTGAAGAAGACGCCGAGCGCCTCCACGACCCCACCCCGCCCCTTGCGGCGGGCGAGGTCGAGGCAGCGCGCGATCTCGAGGGCGAGCGGCGCGGCGAGGATCGAATCCTTGCACAGGAAGTTGACCTTAACCTGCATGCGCTGCCCGAGGAAGCCGCTTACGTCGACGTTGTCCCAGGCCTCCTTATCGTCGCCGCGGGGCTTGTAGTAGTTGATCATCACCACGTGGTCGTCGACCGGGTACCCGAGGCAGGAGCCGAGCACGTCGCCCTTGGTGTTGATCTTGCTCTTGAGTGAGTCCGGGTTGCGGAGTGCCTCGCCGTCGCGGTTGCCGAGGATGTTGGTCGAGAACCAACCGTCCACGCGGAGCGCGCGCGCGCGGAGGGCGGGGGCGATCACGGTCTTGAGGAAGGTCTGGCCGGTCTTGCCGTCCTTGCCGGCCACGGGCACGCCCGCGCGGAGGGCCAGCTCGCGCAGCGCGGGGATGTCGGCCGCGGCCGAGGGGGTGAAGTTGCCGTAGGGGGTGCCACCGGTGATGCAGGCGTAGGCGTAGATCATCCCGGGACTGATCGCCGGATCGTCGTCGTCGAGGGCGGCTTCGAAGGCTTCCGGACTCTGGTAGGCGGGGGCGGCCGGATCGAGGAACGACTCGGTGGAGGCGAGGTTGATGACCACGACCTCGCCGTCGATGTCCTCGCGGAAGCCTTCGAGCTGCTGTTGTACTTGGGCCACCTGCTCCCGGAGCGAGAGGGCCGTGTTGTCGCCGTTGACGACCCCGCCGCAGAAGCGGTCGTTCGCGAGCGCGGGCCAGGGCGTGATCGCGGCGAGCTCCTCGCGGCAGGCCTCGAGTTGCGCCGGGGCGAGCACGCCGTGGTGGGCGGCGGCGCGGGCGAGGTCGTGGGGGTAGAGGTCCCAACCCGCGAAGGCGAGCCGGTCGTAGCCGGCGAGGTCGAAGTCGCCGAACTCGGCGAGGGGAAGTCCGGTCGTATCCTGCTTGCCCTCGCGAATGAGGGTGGCGCCGGCGACGGCGGTGGTGGCGACGGCGCCACCGAGTCCCACGATGGCGATGCCGAGGGTGGGCGTAGTGTTGGTTGCTGGGTTCATCCGTGGTAGGGGGTTCACGGGGAGTAATTTGATCCGTAAGACAAATGTTTACAATCCGGCGGATCGGGGCGGTGAGGCGTTCGGGCCGGGGGCGTTCGGGCCGGGGGCGGACCCCGTTCAACAATTCACTTCCCGAAGCTTTCCAGTGGGGACAAGCCCCACCCCCCCATGCCTATTCCCCCCCGCGTGCTCGTTACCGGCGGCTGCGGCTACATCGGTTCGCACGCCGTACTCGAGCTGCTCCGCCGCACCGACGCCGGGCTCGTCGTGCTCGACGACCTGTCGAACAGCGACGCCGCGGTGCCCGGGGCGATCGCCGCGGCGGGCGGACGGGACTTCGACTTCGTGGAGGCCGACCTGTGCGACGGGGCGGGTTTCGGCGAAAGCCTCCGGTCTTACGGCCGCTTCGACGCGGTACTCCACTTCGCGGCCCGCAAGAGCGTGCCGGAGAGCATCGACGACCCCATCGGCTACTACGGGAACAACGTCGGCGGGATGATCGAGCTGCTGGTCTGGGCCCGCGAGCAGGGGGTGCGGGCCTTCGTGTTCTCGAGCTCGTGCATCGTGTACGGCGACGGGGCCGCGCTGCCCGTGCGTGAGGGCCATCCGCCGGGCGAGGCGCGTTCGCCCTACGGCCACACCAAGCAGCTCGGGGAGCAACTGCTCGCCCTCGCGCCGGAGATGCGGCGCATGGCGCTGCGCTACTTCAACCCCGCCGGCGCGGACGCTTCGGGACTGCTCGGCGACGCGGGCGGGGGCACGCACGCCGGACTGACGCGGGTGCTGTGCCGCGCGGCCCTGAGCGGGGACACGGTGCGTGTGTTCGGCGACGACTACCCCACCCCGGACGGGACCTGCGTGCGCGACTACGTGCACGTGAGCGACGTGGCCGAGGCGCACGTGGCCGCGCTCGGGTGGGCGCTCGCGGGTGCACCACCCGCGCTGGAGTTCGTGAACCTCGGCAGCGAGCGCGGCTACAGCGTGCGCGAGGCGATTGCGGCCTTCGAGCGGGCGACCGGCGCGCAGCTCCCCGTCGAGGTGGCCCCGCGGCGGCCGGGCGATCTGGCGGCGAGCTACGGCGACTGCACCAAAGCGCGGCGACTGCTGGGTTGGGCGGCGCAGCGGCCGCTGTCGGAGGTGATGCGGAGTGCTTACGGCTGGGCGAGTCGGGAGGTCGCGGAGCGGTGCTAACCGCCCTGGCCTCCGGACCGACAAGGAATTCGTAAGGGGAGCTTAAGGTCGATTTAAAGTCGCCCGGCGAGTGTGAGATCCCGCACTCCGCTCACTTCCTTAGGGTATGCTTACGTCAGTGATACAGCGGCTTTCGCCAAAACTCGTCGCACTTACCTTGTTGCTCGCGAGCCTCACCGCCTGCAGCCCGCGCTTTGAGATCTACCACGCCGAGCTGACGGGTACCGAGTACACCGACGGACAGCCTACGTACCGGGATTCGCTGGTCGAGGTGGCTTACGAATTTTGGTCGCCCGGTGGCGTGCCCTTCATCGCGGTCTACAACCACGCCGAGGACACGCTGCTGCTCGACCTCCGCGCGAGCGGGGCGCTCGTGGACGGAGAGCTCGTCGGACTCGACGCGCGCTACGATCGACTGGCCGAGCTTCGTCGGGGGGAAGATTTGTACCTCTCGCTCGCCCCGGCGACCTGGACCTCCTTCGAGGGGTATCCGCTCGCCGAAGCGCGAACACCGGGCCGCAAGGGCGAGGTCGGCGAGCCGCACCACCGCTTGGCGTACAGCTTCACGTTCGTGGCTCCGGACGGCGTGCACCGCGTGCGGCAGGAGATCGTCGGTTCGCTGGTCCAGGAGGTGGGCGTCGCCGACATGGAGGCGTTCGAAGGCCAGGGCGACCACAGCGCCTACTACTTCCACGACCGTTACTTCGTGGGCGTCGAGTCAACGGACGAGTCGGATGCGGAAGGAGACGGGGAAGTGAGCCTGTTCGACTCGGATGAGGACGAAGCGGACAGCTTCTGGGATTCGGACGATGAACCGGAGGACGATTCGGCGGACGAGGAGGAACCGGACTACGACGACGGCAACGAAGATTGGGATTACGGGGAGCAAGACGCCCCGGAGCGCCCGGTGGTGGAGGACGATCCTACGCCGCCCGGGGTACCCGACGAATCAGCGCCTCCACCGGCGGTGTGCCCCCCGGCCGCGGAACCGTGGGGGCCTGAGTCGCCGACCCCCGAGCCGCAAACGTCCGAATCCACGTCGGCACCCGCATCCAGCCGGGAACTGCTCACGGTCCCGGAGTGAGTGGTCCGTCGTCGGTGGTCAAGCTTGGACCGGGTCGAATTGAAACGCGTAGAGTCCGCCGTTGGGATAATGGACGGCCACGAGGTGCTGTACACCCTGTTCAGGTTTCCGCTGTACTGGACGGTAGGGATTATTTGGTCTGCCGTAACCGGTTACCTGGCCGCTCAGAATAAAGCCGGCGTGCGGTAGCCTTCCGCTGGATCAGGTGCAGTGCGTACCGCTTTCGCGAAAACTCGACCCGCCGGGGAACCGGGTGCCGGGCAGGTCGACTACCTATCCGTGGGATGAAACAATCTTCTTCCCGCTACGCAACCTTACCCTATAATAGTTATGTAAGGGGTGCGTAAGTCTCGCAATCCTTCCCTTTAAATAAATGTGTTCTGATGAAAGGTAAGTCTACTACCGCCGTGTGCTGCATTTTTGCCGCCACGGTATCGCTTCTCCCGTTTACCTCCATCGCGCAAACCCCGGAAGCGCCGCGCACCTTCGAGCTCTCGGCGCTTACCGACGATATCCTCCTCCTGCGCATCGACGAGGGCTACGTGGTGCACCACGGCGAAGGGCAGCGCCCCGACGAGGACGTGATCTACGTCGACCCGCTCGACGGAGCGGCCGCGTCGTCGGCCTCGGCGTACACCATCGCGAGCACCGACGACCCGGCCTACGCCACGCCGCAGGCCCCGAGTGCGGTAAACCGCAAATCGAAGCCCACGGAGTTCGCCGCCTTCTGCGATAGGTTTATCCCGGATCCAGATCCAAACTTCGATAACACCTGCATCAACGATCGCCCCGACCAGGCGACCGAGCACAACCTCTACCTCCGTTTGCCGAGCCCATTGCGCAGCGGCGACTCCTACACCGTTACCCCCAGCTTGCCGGGCGTACCCGCGCAGACGTTTACGTACGATGAGCGGACGAACCGCTCGGAGGCCGTGCACGCCAACCAAGTCGGTTACGTACCGACGGCCGGGGAGAAGTTTGGCTACGTGTACCACTGGCTCGGCGACGGGGCGGGCTTGCTCGTCGACCCCCTGCCGGAAAACGGCGGCCCCGAAACGCCGCGCACCTTCCGGCTCGTGAACGAGGCAACGGGCGAGGACGCTTTCACCGGCACGGTAGCCTTCCGCAAACCGCTCGACAACCAGGAGCTCGCCGCGAAGGGGCAGGCGGCCCCCTTCGGCAATATGCTGCAGGCCCCGAGCTGGGAGTGTGATTTCTCGAGCTTCTCCACCGAGGGGGAGTACCGACTCTGCGTAGACGGGGTCGGCTGTTCGTTCCCTTTCGCCGTCGCCGAAGACGTGTACCTCGAGCCGTTCACCGCGCTCGTGGAGGGGATGTACCAACAGCGCAGCGGGATCGCCACGACGGCGCCCTACACCTCGCAGCCGCGTCCGGCGCCCCACCGCGTGGGCGTGACCCCCGGTTTTGCCGGAAGGCTGAAGTACTCGACCGTGCGCGCGATCGACTACGAGAATGTCGACAACCCCAGAGGTCAGTTCGAGGAGATCGACGCCGCCATCCTCGGTCCGCTCGAGGCCTGGGGCTGGTACCAGGATGCCGGCGACTGGGACAGCTACTACCTCCACACCAACGTGTCGGCGCACCTGCTGTGGCTCTACGAAACGACCGCGTCGAAGTGGGCGGACGGACAGCTCAGCCTGCCCGAGCAGGGCAACGGACTCCCGGACGTACTCGACGAGGCGCTCTGGAACCTTCGGTTTCAGCAGCGCTTACGCGCGGAGCTGATCGCGAAAGGTTACGGGACCGGCGGCGTCGGTGGGGGACGCGTATTCGGCGATCTGTACGGCGGGGACAGCTCGCCGGAGGGGACGCTGCGCGGCAGTTGGGAGGACATCGACCGCGACTGGATCGTGAGCGGGGAGGACCCGATGATCACCTACAAGTACGCCGGGCTGGCGGCACACGTGGCGGTGCTGTTGGATCGCTACGGACTCACCGATCCGGAGGGAGTCGACTGGGCCGCGGAGGCCGTGTCGGCGTACGACTGGGCGGAGCAGAATACGCTCCCCGCCGACAACACCTTATCGTTCGGCTTGACGCCCTTCGTCCACGCACGTTTTTTCGGGGCGGCGAACTTGTACCGCCTCACGGGTGAGGAGCGGTACGAGACGGTGACGTCCGCGGACTTCGACGTGGTCGCGGCGGCCGACGTTACCCTCGAGCGCTCCTTCGGGCTGGCCGCCTACCGCGCCGCAGCCTTCGAGCGGCCCGAGAGTGCCCCGGCGACGGTCGAGAAGGTGACCGCCCGCCTGGTGCAAGACGGGCGCGACTACCTCGTGAGCTTCCGCGACTCCCGGGCCGCGCGCTGGGGTGGACTGTACTTCTTCCCTATCGTCGTCGGCCAGTCGTCGTCGCCCCAGGTCCAGCCCGGTATCCTGCTCCATTACTTTGCCTCCCGCCTCGATCCGGAAAACGAAGCGGCGTACGCGGCGGCGCTGTACTCGACCGCGGATTATTTCCTCGGCAACAACCCCCTCAACTACGTGTGGATCACGGGCGTTGGCGAGCAAGGTCCGTCGGAGATACTCGCGCTCGACGCCTGGGTGCTCGGCGGGGAAACGCCCCGACCGGGGATGGTACCCTACGGTCCGGTAGCGCAGGTGTTCAAATTCGCACCGGTCAACGGAGTCTTCAATTTCGCCTGGCCACTGCAGTACATCTACCCCGCGAACGAAAACGAGTGGCCGGCGCACGAACTGTGGTTCGACCAGCGGCAGGCGCCCACCACCGCGGAATACACCGTGCACCAGACGCTCTCCTCCGCTTACCTAACGTACGGCTACCTGTACGCGTTGACCGCGCCGGACGTGACTGACCCGCTCCCGGTCACCTTCGTGAGCGCGTCGGCGGTGCGGAGCGGCGAGGTCGCCACGCAAGTCGAAGTGGAGTGGACGACCGCGACCGAGGTCGACAACGCCGGCTTCACCGTGGAACGGAGCGGGGATGCGTCGGCCTGGACGAGCATCGCCGAGGTCCCGGCGGCGGGGCCGTCGGACTACGCGTGGACCGACTTCGCGGCCCCGCTCGAGGAGACCTACTACCGCATTCGGCAAACCGACCTCGACGGGCAATCGACCACCACGCAGACGCTCGCGGTCCCGGCCGCGGGGATGGTAAGTGAAGTCTGGACGCTCGAGCCGTCGGCCACGCGCGATGTAGCGCGCGTGGTGGGCGAAGCCGAGGGCCCCGTCGAGGTGTTCGATGCTTCGGGCCGGCGGGTAATCGCCTACCCCACGGGGACGACGGAGCTTTCGTTGGCCGGGTTGCCGATCGGGATTTACTACGTGCGTGCGGACGGGGTGACCCGGGAGGTGCGGCGGGTTCGGTAAGGACTGGGACACGGATACGTGTTAGTGCTGTAACGCTAACACGTATCACGTCCGACGCAACCCCGAATCGTTATACCATATACTCCGATCCGGCCTTACACAAGGCCCTCCGGCTTAAATCGGGAGCGACGGAGGCGGAAGATCTCGAAGCCCTCCGCGCACGTGCGCGGAGGGCTATAGAACTCCGCTGAATCCTCCGTGCGGCAGCTCAGGAAGGAAGGTCAACTGTAGGCCCGGGGATGGGCATCCGCTTCTGACGTCAAGTTGGCTAGCCTTGTCTCGGCCAGCCCCGATGGTCACGCAGCAGATCCTAGACCACGTCCCCCACCCCCGCATCCACCACCCGCGCCTCCACGTCGAGCGCAGCGCCCGCCGCCGCTGCCCCGGCGTCCCGCGCCTCGGAGTCCCGCTCATCCGGGTACCGCGTTACCCCCGCGTACGGCTCCTTCGCGAACGTGAGCCCCTCGGCGTCCACGTCGACGTACACCGTGTCCCCGGAGAGGAACGTGCCCCGCAGGATCTCGCGCGAGAGCTCGTCCACCAGCTCGTTCTGCACCACCCGCCGCATCGGGCGCGCCCCGAACTGCGGCTCGTAACCCAAGTCCGCCATAAACGCCAGTGCGTCCCCGCTCACCTGCAGCACGAGCCCCTGGCGGTTCAGCATCGCGTCCACCGAACGGAGCATCAGCTTGGCGACCTCCGTGATCTCCCGGCGGTCGAGCGGCAGGAACACCACCCGGTCGTCGATCCGGTTGAGGAACTCCGGGCGGACGTTCTGTTTGAGGCGGTCGAGGACCTCCAACTTGGTCGTCTCCACGATCTCGGTGCGCTTCGCCTCCCCCGCCGCGTCGAGGTCGGCGAAGTTCTCGAGAATAATGTCGGAGCCGATGTTCGAGGTCATGATCACGATCGTGTTCTTGAAGTTCGCCACCCGACCCTTGTTGTCGGTGAGGCGCCCGTCGTCGAGGACCTGCAACAGGATGTTGAACGTATCCGGGTGGGCCTTCTCGATCTCGTCGAGGAGCACGATGCTGTAGGGGCGGCGACGCACGGCCTCGGTGAGCTGCCCGCCCTCGTCGTAGCCGACGTAGCCGGGGGGGGCGCCCACGAGGCGACTCACCGAGTGGCGCTCCTGGTACTCCGACATGTCGATGCGCGTGATGGCGGTTGGGTCGTTGAAGAGTACGTCGGCCAGCGACTTGGCGAGCTCGGTCTTGCCCACGCCGGTCGGACCGAGGAAGATGAACGACCCGAGCGGCCGGTTCTCGTCTTGCAGTCCGGCCCGACTCCGCCGTACGGCGTCCGCCACGGCTTCGACGGCCTGGTGCTGCCCGATTACCCGCTTGTGGAGCTCGTCTTCGAGGTGGAGCAGCTTCTCCTTCTCCGACTGCATCATCTTGGCCACCGGGATGCCGGTCATGCGCGCCACCGTCTCGGCGATGTCGTCGCTCGTCACGTGCTCGCGCGTAAAGCGCTTGTCCTCGGGTAGCTCGTCGAGCTTGGCCTCGGCGTTGGCGATCATCGCCTGGGTCTCGGCGAGGTCGCCGTAGCGAATCCGGGCCACCGTGGCGAAATCGCCGTCGCGCTCGGCCTTCGTGGCCTCCTGCTCGAGCTCGTCGAGGCGCTTGCGCAAATCGTTGATCGTATCCACGATCTCCTTTTCTTGCCGCCAGGTGGCGGTGAGGCTGTCGAGTTGTTGCTTCGCGTTGGCGAGGTTCTCCTCGAGCTGCCCGAGCTTGTGCTCGTCGTTTTCGCGCTTGAGGGCCTCGCGCTCGATCTCGAGCTGGCGCACGCGGCGTTGCTGCTCGTCGACCTCGTCGGGGACGCTGTCGAGCTCCAACCTCAGTTTTGCGGAAGCTTCGTCGATGAGGTCGATCGCCTTATCCGGAAGTTGGCGCTCGGTGATGTAGCGGTGCGAGAGCTGAGCGGCGGCCACGAGGGCCTCGTCGAGGATCTCCACCTTGTGGTACACCTCGTAGCGCTCCTGCAACCCACGCAGAATGGAGATGGTGTCCTCCACGCTCGGCTCGTCGATGACCACGGTCTGGAAGCGGCGCACCAGCGCCTTGTCGTTCTCGAAGTACTTCTGGTACTCGTCGAGCGTGGTGGCCCCGACGGTGCGCAGATCACCCCGCGCGAGGGCGGGCTTGAGGATGTTGGCGGCGTCCATGGCGCCCTGGCCGCCCCCGGCGCCGATGAGGGTGTGGATCTCGTCGATAAATAGGATTACCTCGCCCTCGGAGGCGGTTACTTCCTGCACCACGCCCTTGAGGCGCTCCTCGAATTCGCCCTTGAACTTCGCGCCCGCAATTAGGGCGGCGATATCCAGAGCGAAGATCTTCTTCGACTTGAGGTTCTCGGGCACATCCTGCTTCACGATCCGCCAGGCGATGCCCTCGACGATGGCGGTTTTACCGACGCCCGGTTCGCCGATCAATATGGGGTTGTTCTTCTTGCGCCGACTCAGGATGTGGAGCGTCCGCCGGATCTCCTCGTCGCGCCCGATGATCGGGTCGAGCTTGCCGCCCTCGGCGCGCTCGTTGAGGTTGATTGCGAATTTATTGAGCGCGTTGTAGGCGTCTTCGGAACTCCTGCTGGTTACCTTGCGCCCCTTACGGAGCTCGGCGATGGCTGCCTCCAACTGTTTCGGCGTTGCGCCCTGATCTTGTAATAAACGTGCGGCGCGGTCCTTCCCCTTCGCGATCCCGTAGAGTAGGGTCTCGAGGCTCACGAACTCGTCGCCGAGGGTTTTGGCGAAAGCCTCTCCGGCGGTCAGGGCGTTTTTAAAATCTTGTGTGGGGTACGGATTCGCCCCTCCCTCCACCCTGGGGTAGCTCTCGAGAATCGTCTCGAGCTGCTGATTTACGGCCGAAGTATTAGCGCCCGTCTTCCCGAGCAAAAACCCGGCGACGCTCTCGTCGGTCTGCGTAATGGCCACCAGCAGGTGCGAGGTATCCACGGCCTGTTGCCCCCGGGCCTGCACGAGTTGCGTGGCCTTCTGCAGCGCCTCCTGCCCCTTGGTGGTTAAGTTCTCGATGTTCATGCTAAATTGATTTGATGGTACCACATCAATCTGTGTACCGGGGGGAATTGTGCGTCTGGGTGGCGTGTTTTGCCGAACGGCCATCGGCGTTTTGTCAGGTCGCTTTCACTAAAACTTGACATAGTGTCATATATAGACTGAATGTAGCCTCTTCCCCTCCGACGAGCGCGCGCTACATGCTTATCCCTGCCCCAAGATCGCCGCCGCCAGCTCCGGACTCTCGATCACCACCCGCATCCGCTCCCCCTCCCCCTCGATGTACATCACGCCATCCTCGAGGGCCGCGCGCGGAAAGCGCAGATCCAAACCCTCGGCGGCGGCGCGCATGGTCACGAACTCCCGCAGGCTCGCCGGCGCCGCCCGAAACTCGTCGTCGAGCTCGATGCCCTGGTCGCGGGCGTGCTCCTGGAGGCGCGCCGGACTCCCGTACAGCTCCGCCGACAGCTCGTGGACGTCGACCACCTTGCTCGGGTTGGCGCGCACGTGCTCGTAGGCGCGCTCGAAGGTGGCGGCGCGACTCGCCTGCTCGCCGGTTTCCGCATCTACAGGCAGCTCGATGGTGGCGAGTACGTCGTGCAGGCCCGCGGTCAGGGCACGCGCGCTCTGCGTTTCTTCGGCCGCGATCCAGTCGCGGAAATACGCCGACACCTCCGACTCCGTGCGGTGGGTGAGCTCGAGGTAGCTCGACGCGTTTTTGCGGAAGCGGCCCACGTCGATGCGGCAGGCCATGGCGAGCTGATCGGTGTCGAGGTGGACCACCGGCTCGATCGAAAATCGACCGCCCTCGCGACGGAAGATGCGCCCGACGGTGTTGCGGAGCAGAAAAATGGCGTGGCGGTGGCCCTCGGCATCGTCGTAGGCGCAGAGCAGGAGGTAGCCGCCTTTCGCGCCGGATTTACCCTGGATCACCGTCTCTAAATGTCCAACGACCTCGCGGGAGTAGTCAAGAAAGCCCGCATCAGAGGGGGAGCCATTCGCGTAATCGCCAAACTGCTGGGGGAAGAGTTTGCCTGGACTTTCGTCAAAACGCGCGTTGACGAGTCGCGTGCCCGCAAAACTGCGGTCGAGCTTCTGCACGAGGGCCACGAGGGCGTCGTCGATGGGGAGTAGCGCTTCGGCGTAGTGCGCTTCGGCCGTGCTCTGGCCCGACTCCTTGACGACCTCGTGGACGATGGCTTGGGTAAGGTTCATGGGGGGTTCTGCAGGGGGAGGGTACAATGGTACGGCTTGGGTTCTCGGAGGGATTGGGGTTCTCGCGGCGACGCGGAGGATTCGCGGAGGCCGGTATGGCGCACTGCCCCCGCGTGCGCCGCGTGGCCTCCGCGTCTCCGCGAGAAACAAGCAACAAATCCCCCCCACCCGTTATTTGCCCAGCAGCATGCCCAAACCCGAAGACCTCCTCGAGCACCTCCACGCCCTCCTCGACATCGAGCTGGAGGCCGACCGCACCCGCTTCCGCGAGGAGATCCAGCGGCTCGACCTCAAGGAGCGCGTGCGGCGAGGCTTTACCTGGTCGCCGGTAGAGGTAATCAAAACCGGCTTCGTGGTTGGCGAGCGCGCCTTCGTCGTGTTGGAGCGGCCGGCAGGCAGGCGGCGCGACTCCTCGATTAAAAGTGGCAGTCCGGTCCGCTACTACTCCACCGTACCCGGCGTCGAGCGCCCCGAGGTGAGCGGAGTAGTCCACTGGATCAAGGATACCGAAATGATGATCGTGCTCGGTGGCCGCCGCCTACCGAGCTGGTCCGACGTGCGGGGGCAGGGGGTAGACCTGGAGTTCGACGAGAACTCCTACAAGGAGATGCGCCTCGCCCTCGAGCGGGCTCAACGGGCGAAAGGGCGGCAGGGGGAGCTCGTCGGCATCCTCACCGGGCGGCAGGCCCCGGCCTTCCGGCGTTTCGACGGGCTGCCGGAGGTGGTTGGCCTCAACGAAAGTCAGCGCGCCGCCATCGCCCTCATTGAGTCGGCCGCCGATCTGGCCATCGTCCACGGTCCGCCCGGCACGGGCAAAACCACCACCCTCGTGGCCGCCATCCGCCGGATCGTGGAGCAGGAAAGGCAGGTGCTCGTCTGCGCGCCGAGCAACGTAGCCGTGGATCTACTCGCCGAGCGCCTCGACGCGATCGGGCTCCAAGTGGTGCGCACCGGCCACATCTCGCGCGTCAACGAGGAGTTGCTCCGCCTCACCCTCGATCAACAGGTCACCGAGCACCCGGAGCACAAGCAGATCCGCCGCATCAAGCTCGAGGCGACGGAGCTGCGCAAACAGGGCCAGCGCCACAAACGCAAGTTCTCGGCGCACGACCGCCGCGAACGCGGTCACCTCTTCAAGCAGGCCGGCGAGCTCGACGGGTGGGCGCGCCAGCTCGAAGACCGCATCCTCGGGGAAGTCCTCGACGGCGCCCAGGTCGTGTGCTGCACCCTCGCCGGAGCGGGTGCCAGCTTCATGCGCGACCGGACCTTCAAGACCGTCGTCGTCGACGAGGCCGCGCAGGCCCTCGAACCAGCCGTCTGGATCGCGATGCAGCGCGCGCGGCGACTCGTCATGGCGGGCGATCCTTTTCAGCTGCCGCCGACGGTGAAGAGTCGCCGGGCGGAGCGTGAGGGCCTGGGCGTGACGATGATGGAGCGCCTCCTTCCCCGCTACCCCGAATCCGCCGCCCTACTCACCGTGCAGTACCGCATGCACGCGGCGATCATGGGCTTTTCGAACGACTACTTTTACGGCGGCCAGCTCGTGGCCGCGGAGGCGGTGGTGGATCGAGGCCTACCCATCCCCGACGAGCCGGCCGTGCGTTTCATCGATACCTCCGGGGCCGGCTTCGAGGAGCAGCGCAATCCGGAGACGAAAAGTCGGTACAACTCGGATGAGCGGTTGCTGGTGGTTACGTACCTCCACCAGTACAAAGATCGATTCTCTCTCGAGCTGAAGCCGGATTCAGAATCGGAAACCACGACCTCCGAGCTCCCCGCCTGGCCCTCGATCGCCCTCATCTCCCCATACCGCGAGCAGGTGGAGCAGCTGCGTGCCGAGGTCAAGGCCGATCCCCTACTCAGCGCGCTCGACATCGTCGTGCACACCGTCGACGGTTTCCAGGGCCAGGAGCGCGACTGGGTGATCGTGAGCCTGGTGCGCACCAACCCCGGCGGCGACATCGGCTTCCTGCGCGACTACCGCCGCATGAACGTGGCGATGACGCGCGCCAAATTGCAGCTCGTTGTGGTCGGCGATTCGGCTACGATTGGGAGTGATCCGTTTTACGGCGCCTTCCTCGATTACGTGGAGCGGGAGGGGAGCTACGAGAGTGCTTTTGATTATATGCGTTCGGGGTTGGTTTGATCTTGCGCGGCGGTATGGCGCCCGCGGGCATCCCACCACCGGGCACACCCATCACAACCCGGGTCAACCCGGGCCTATGTTTTTTGGAATCGGCGGTACCCACCGCGGACGACCCTAGCCGGTGCCTCCGTACACCCCGCTCCACGAGAGCCGTGTAGCGGCGACTCTCAAAACCTAGTTTACCCGGGCTAGTACGGTTCCGATTCGAAATGCCATCCCCCCGACGGGGTATTGGCAGCGAGCCCAGTCCAGGATCCGTTTCGGAAATAGGAATGCTCGATAAGCACACCCCTAACAGGGCATCGCGTACGCTACTTTCCCGATCTCGATAAACTTTCCCCGAAGTGCCCCACCGTCTCTACCCTGCCCCGATCTCCGAACAAGAATTTAAAGAGCGCTGGCTGGAACAGCTCCGTACAGCGACCGATCATTTAGATGCATCTGAGATCGCGGCCTCTCTCGACCTATCCCCGAACGCCTACTACATGCGAAGACGCGGGGAAGCGGCGTTCTCGGCTTTTCACTTTGCCCTGCTCTCCGAGCGATTCGGATTGACTACCGATGTCGAAGGAAGATCGACATTCCGCCTCACCCTCGGACAACGTCCGGGAACGCTATTCGACAGTCGGTCGTACGTAGGCAACCTCCGAGCGCTCGTCAATCACTTCACGAAGGCCCTCGATCCGGCCTTCACGGACATCGTGGTTTCTTCGTCAGACATCCCCGTTTTCCATCTGTTTTCGCAGCCCGAACTCGCGGCGCTCAAGCTTTACTATTTTGAAGCGACCCACAACCACGATCGCGAGATGCCCTTTGACCTAAATGGCGTACTAGATGAGCGGAGGGACTTTATCGAAGGGGTAGGCGAAGTCGCCGCGGAGTATACGAGCGTTGCGTCGACCGAAGTCTGGGGTCCCGAACCGCTCATGACGGTCTTGGCCCAACTCCTACGGATCGCGCGCGCACGTGGCATTGAACGCAAAGATGCCGATAGGGTATTCGACGCTCTGCAACGCGTCGTCGCTACTACGAGCGATGCCATTCAACACAAGAAAAAAGCGAATGGCGGAACCTTCGAGCTCAGGATCAACTCGCTCTACAGCACGAGCAGTCTCTTCGCGCTGCGCAATCTGGACGACGAACGGTTTTGCCTAACCTTTGACAACCCACACTACCTATATTCAGCGGAAGCCGAGACTTGCTCCTACTTCAAGGAACACTTCGAGCGGGTATACCAGCAGTCCGACGCGGTAGGCAGACGCGGTGTGATTTCATCCAAATCGTTCTGCAACATCCTGCGGAAGAAGATTAAACAGTCACAGAGCAGGGTTGAGGATATACTAAGTCGCGATCACCACTTCTGCTAGGACCTCGAGCCTTAGCTCCTAGTAGTAGATCCATACGCTTACCGGACCGATAGTCTGTGGTGAGGGCACGAGCGGTGACTACCAGAGCGCATTGTTAGACATTGAAGTCTGCGACCAGACTGTGTCCTGAGACACTCGGTCTACGTTCTGTAAGAAACAGGGAACTGGTTAAACTTAGAATAATCCGCATTCCCAGAGTGGTACACCAAAGTGCGAGGAGAGTTGGTTCGGCACTCCGCACGCAACTTATTATCTAAAATCGATAATCCTACGTGACGTTGTATTCCATTTAAGGGGCAAGCACGGGCACCCAATCAATCATAGATAATTTAAGGCGTATTATTTTCGAAAATAGATACAATAATACCAACATGATAAACCTATGTTTGTCGCACCATACTTCTTATTTAAGCACAACAAATGTACACTCGGAAAAATTTACTGCCGCAGTCGCTAACTGCGTACTCCTTACTTATCCCACTTCTTTTTACGGTATGCGAAGGCCTCCAGGCTCAAACACAAGAGTACGCGCAGCGCGTCTACCGCTTCGAGTGATTTGACGTACCCGACGTGCAAGACCCGGTTGCCGAACTCGACTTTCGGGAGATCAACTGGTACCTCAGCGAGGACCTAGAGGTTTACGAAACCGTAATCGAAGCTGCGGAGGGCGTAGCCCAGAAGTATACGTACAGGCCACTTGTCGAGGTGCACACCGCGAGCCGGACGCCGGCCGAACTCACCGATCGTTGCGAGACCACCAAAGCTTCAACGACCTGCTACAACAAGCTCGGCGAAGTGATCAGTCAGATCGCCACGGATAGCGTACCGAGGGACTCCACGCTCTTCGATGAACTCACAGATCTAGTGGCCAATGCGGACAGTATCCCGGAGCTGAATGCGCGCGTGGCCGCACCGGCAGCAGAAATCAACAGCGCGGGTCGAGACAGCTTATTCTATCCCGACCCGCAGGACCCCAGTAAGATGAGAAGCGTAGTGGTGCTCGCCGAACCGAAACACCGCATCGACTACATCGACGATACGACTACGCAAACTACGTACTACCGTTTCGACAGCTACTTGCGCCGTGATTTACCGTCCCGTGAGTTCGTGGTTACGAACATGACGACGAAAGCGGGTTTACCCGCCGTGCGTACTGACGCTACGTACTACAGCATGTATTACGATCCCAACGTTCGGTTCGAGGACCTCGAGCAGCTCGACGTAGTGGTGTATCCGAATCCGGCCAGCGACTACCTGCAACTCAGGCCGGGAGCAGGGCACGTCATTGATCGAGTAGAAATCTTCGATGCACTCGGTCGCCGAGTCTTGTATTCGAAAGCAGCTGATAATCGACTTGACATCTCCTCGCTCGCTCGTGGTTCTTATGTAATGTCCGCACTGAGCGCAGATGGTAGAACTTTCGTTACACCTTTTAAAAAGCAATAATGAGTACAGTATACAATAAGCTCAGTTCCGTTCTCGCGCTTCTTATTTGCGTTCCTTTGGTAACGGTACTTCCGTGTGCGAAGGCACAGACCGATAGAGGTATGTATATGTTACACGGATTTCCTGGAAACCCTAGGAGTACTCGAGTAGGTGCTGATTACATAGATGCTCTATCCGGAGGCGGTAGGCGGTGGTCACAGATAAACGAAGTATTCATTGCGGACTTTGACTCGGAAGATGGGGTAGACGCCAACGCGCGAGCGCTCATTCCGCAACTCAGGGGGTTTCAAAGCAGTGGAACAACGAATAACAACCGGAGTATGATCTTCGGCTCATCTTCGGAGGTCTGGTAGCACGAAGAATCGCGGAGCGTCAGGGAAACCTACCTGCGGCCAGAGGAATAATTACGCACGGAACGCCAAACGAAGGAACACCGATTGCCGGAAACATTAATGCGGTGGTTGGTTGGGGTACTGACGCAATTGGTACGATAGGTATTGCTTTTGCGTTAGAAGCCATTGAACGAAACCGTATATTCGGAACAATTTTCGGGAAGAAGAATGTTACAGGAGCTACCGATCTGCTCATTCTAGGTGGCATAACGTGGCTACAAGAAACTATAACCGCCCAGGCTCGGCTCGATATGGTACCGGGGTCCCCTCGGCTCAGGTCGCTCAACGCAGCGCCTGAGGACGTAAATCGGATTTTAACCTGGGCGGAAGAGACGGAGGCCGATCTCGTCTATCGCGTCCTGGGGGGCGCAGCCGAAACCTTGCTTTCCGACCCGTTTACAGCCAATCGAGACATTGGGGTGGGCATTGCCAACAACGTTACCACGACCTCCCGGGATCGTGAGGCGGTTTGGAGGACGCGAGCCGGAAATTCGGGACCTCTCGGCGACTGGTTCAGTGGCCGGTACTACAGCCGCAAGGAGATGCGCGACTTGCGCGACGCCTACGCGGATGCCAATCGGGTGCTGCGAAACATGGACAGGGAGTACAAAACTCTAGCTAGGTTCACCGTCTTCGAGAATACCGGTCCCGGTACTCCGGCAAGATGCACCTGTATCGAGGAAGGGTTCGAAGACGGCTCTGAATTTTACAGGGAGTATGTAATACCGAACATCACCTCGGAGGCTGCGTGCAACGCCAAAGCTGGACCGGGTGGATGCACTTACGTCACGTGGAGGCCGGCCCGCCCAACGACTCCCGAAGCGGTTTACACACCCAACGACGGGATTGTACCGGTGGCGTCGCAACGGGCGTTTACCCAACGGTTTCAAATTCCGATGCCCGGAGATAACCACTTTACGTCGAATAATAGTCCGCTTTTTAGAACGGCACTTAATACCATTCTGAATGGTGACTCTAATCCATGGTTTGACTCAAGGCCATAATTCACGCGTATGAACTACTCCTCAATACTGTTGTTGTGCTCGCTTGTCTTTCTAAGCTGCGAGCCGGAAGTAGCCATCAATCTCCCCGGCGTCGAACCGTTCAACGGGATCGAGAGCATCACCATCGATAGCTCGCGCATCCCCGCCGGACTCACCCTCCTCGACACCGCCCACTCTAGGACAGGAAGTCTCTACTTCATGGGCGACCTCGCGATCAACGGCGATCGCCTCACCGCTCGCATCGCGGACTCCAACTTCAGCGCCTCCGCCCTGCTGCACTACGATCGGACCGACCTGAGCGAAGTCGCCCTCGTCCCCCTACCCGAGGAATCGCGCGACTTCTACGCCATCTTCGCCGTGCTTCAGAGTAGTGACGATTTCCTGTATGCCGGCAAAAGTGGCAAGAGTGTAGGCTATCGCATGAAAGCTGGAACGCTAACTGAGCTATGGTCAAGTCAGACCCTCGGAGGTGGACGTGGTCGAGCAATTTTGGTTCCCGATTTTGGAATGTTTTCTTCTTCTCAGCGAGATATGACGGCCGTACAGCTCGTAAAGGCTAACTTCGATACTGGGGACACAACAGTTCTTTACAGTCACACTGCCATTGATTCGACGTGGCGTCAAGGTCTTAGCGGATTTACCCATGTCGAACGTGATGGTCAACGCTTACTGCTTTACTTCATTCGCTCCTATTCAGAAGCAATAAAGGAAGCAACCTTTCGCCTATGCGCCTATGACCTTACCGCAGATAGCCTTGCCTACGAGCTTACTCCTCTTGAACTCGGCCTCACCATTGGGCAGTCGACCAGTATATACCTTCCCACCGTCTATGAAGATGATGTGATCGCCTACCAGCTCGGCTACCAGTACGCCGGCTTCGATCCGTGGGCCGCTGAAGTACTCTGGACCCACGAGGAGATCGACGGGGTACCCATCTTCGGCAACACCGGCGAGTTCGTCGCCAACCCCGACGGCATCGTTCTTTTCCCGAGCAACGGCGACGCCCCCACCTGCGGGCTCGACGTCACTACCGGGGAGGTCCTCTGGGTCAACCCCGAGCTGCGGGCCAACGGACCGAACGCCTACCCCGTCGGCAAAGACCACTTCGTGTACAAGGGCGTCAACGGGGTCCTCTCCTACGTCCTCGCCCGCACCGGGGAGGTCGCCTGGTCGCTCGAGTCCCCCACCCTGCTCAACGGCGAGTACACCACCAACTGGCTCAGCAGCTTCCTCGTCGACGGGCGCGATGTATACGTCCACGACTCTTACGTCCTCTACCATTTTCGGATCGACGGATAGCGATTGCAAGGCATCGAGATCTTCGCAGGACGCGACTTCTTCCGGGCATATGCCGAGGTCAAAATGTGCGTTCGGGCTTGGGTTAGATCGTATCTGGCGGATGGCTTCCGTGGGCGTCCCATCTGCGGGAACATACAGCACAACCCTATGTTTTTTTAGAGCCGACGGTACCCGCCTCGGACAACCTTCGTTGGGACCTCCGCGCACCACTCCCCCACGGGAGCCGCGTAGCGGCGATCCTCAAAACATAGCCCTGGGTTCACCCGGGCGAACGTTCAACCCGGCGGACATTCAACTGGGTGGCCAACGGCGACATCGGCGATTCCCGTAACGCCGAGCCCCGATACGCGTTCCCCCCCTACCCACACGTTCAATCCTCCATGCCGCACGTCTCACACGCATCCGCCTTCCGGCAAAACACACCCCACCGTTCCCCCCGGCACCTCCTCCTGTACCTGCTCACCTGTTTTAGCGCCAGCCAATCCGTTTTCGCGCAAGCGGAACCGACCGACACCATCGGCTTCGAAATCGGTCGCTGGGAGTCGCACCTCGCCTACACCAACGCCAGTAGCGTGACGGCCTGCAGCCAGTACACCGCCTACGGCACCACGTCGGGCGTGCTCCTGCGCTTCACGGACAACGACGAGCTGCGTAAGCTCGATAAGGTCAACGTGCTCGAACAGGCCGACGTGGCGCTGGTGGCCTGCAACCCCTACCGCGACGGACAGCTGCTCGTCGCCTACGACGACGGCGGCGTACAGGTACTCGGAAACGGCGACCGACCCCAGCTGTACAACACGCAGATCGCCAACGCCAACATCAGCGGCCGGCGCGGTTTCCAGCGGATCTCCTTCGTCGCCGAAGACCTCGCGCTGTTCAGCATGGAATCCGGACTGGTACTCTTCGACCCGCAGGAGGGTATTTTTCGGGAGGACATTCGCACGAGCTTCGCCATCAGAGATGCGGCCGTGAGCGAAGGAGACCTGTACCTCGCCACCGAACGCGGGCTACGGGTACTGCGGGATTACGAGCGCGCACCCAACCTACGCGATACGAGCGCCTACGGGGAGCTCAACGTGGGACTACTCGACCAGCCGGCCGGCGCGGAAGCTACCGCGCTCGCCGTGTTCCAAGGCGAGGTCTACGCGGCGGTCGGGGAAGCCCTGTACGCGCTGGGCGACCGCGCCGAGACCGCGCGCACCGTGCGCTCTACGGCCGGCTACGAGGTACGAGGCATCGACGCCGGCGAGGAGCACCTGGTCATTACCATGGACTGTCGCGAGGACTGTGAAGGCGACCTCATCCTCGTGAGCAGCGACGGAACCACCACCGAGGATATTACGCCAAACTGCTTCATCTCCGACGCCCTAGCCGCCGTGGAGGCGCCGGAAGGCACCATCGCCATCGCCGACGCTGCCGCTTCGAGTGGCTTCGTGTACTACCCGAGCGTCGAGGCCGACTGCCAGCGCACGATCCTCAATAGCCCGGGCTCGAGCGCCACGTTCGGCCTCACGGCCGAGGACGGAAGGCTGGCCGTGGGTCCGGGGGAGTTGAACCAGTCCGGGACCGGCGGCTTCAACCGAGACGGATTCTTCGTGCGCGATCCGGCCGGCGACTGGACGAACTACACGGCCCGCGACTATCCGGCGATCCGGGGGGTCGGTAATCCGGCACCGGCGGAGGCTCCGGACGTGACGGACTTCGTCTCCGTCGCCTTCGACGACGCCGGCGGCCTGTGGGCCGGATCGCTGCTCGAGGGGGTCGTACACATCGACAGCGCGAACGTCAGCACCCTCTACAACGAGACGAACTCATCGCTTAACAATGCCGTGGGAGACGGTGATCGCACCCGGGTGCCGGACCTCGCCTTCGACGCGCGGGGCAACCTCTGGGTAGCGCAGTCGCTGGCCGATCGGCCGCTGAGCGTGCGCACGCCCGGGGGGGAGTGGTTCAGCTTCGCCCTGGAGGGTTGCGGGAATGAAACGCGCAATTTCCGCAAGGTCGCCATCGACCGCGAATCGGGGATCGTCTGGTTGATCGACGGCGGCGGGGGCGTGGTCGCTTTCGACCCCGGGGAAGATTTCGCCGACGAAAGCGACGATAGCTGCCGCAACTTCACGACGAACGACAACCTGCCGACCAACGACGTACGCTCGATCGCGGTGGATCGACGCGGGAGCCTTTACGTAGGCACCACCGACGGGCTCGCTCGGATCGAATGCGGGGGCAATCCCTTTGACGAGGGTTGCGTCGCCTCGCAGCCCGGCGCCGTCGTGGACGATATCAACGGCCTCCTCTTCGACGACGCGGTGATCCGCTCGATCGCCGTGGACGGCGGCGACCGCAAGTGGATCGGCACCGGCAACGGACTTTTCTTAATCACCCCCAGCGCCGACGACACGATTGCAATCTTTGGCGCTAGGGACAGTCCGCTGTTCTCCGACCAGATCGACGCCCTCGCCTTCGACGACAGCAACGGCAAGCTCTGGGTAGGTACCGCAGCGGGCTTACTCTCCCTCCAAACCGAGAGCACCGGCGGCTCGGCCACGGCGCACGGCACGGTGGAGGTCTCCCCGCAACCCGTGCGGCCCGACTACAACGGCCCCATCGCCATCCGCGGCCTGGCCGCCGACTCGAACGTGAAGATCATGGACGCCGGCGGTCGGCTCGTCTACGAAACCGACGCGGTCGGCGGGACGGCCACCTGGGACGGGCTCGACTACACGGGCCGCCGCCCCGCCGCCGGGGTGTACCTGGTCTGGGCTACCGCCGCCCGAAGTTTCGACAACAACCCGGAAACCGTCGTGGCGAAAATCGCCTTGGTGCGCTAAGTTGCTCGCCGAACCGCCAACCAAACCCCAGCACCCCATGGTTTCCCCCATCGACCTCAAGGCCCGCCACGCCGTAGGCTTCGCCGTAGACGGCTCCATCTCCGCCGAGGACCTCAAAGCGCTCTCCGCCCGCATCGACGCGGCCGCCGGGGAGCACGACAAGATTCGCCTCTACGCCGAGCTCCGCGAGTTCGACGGCTTCTCGGGCATCAGTCAGCTGTTGCGCAGCCTGCGCCTCAAGGTCGATTCGATCAACAAGGTCGAGAAGTACGCCCTCGTGGTGGAGCGGGGCTTCTTCAGCAACCTCACCACCCTCGCCGACTACGTGACGCCGAACATGACGATCAAGGTCTTCGACGTGCACCAGGCCGACGTGGCGCAGGCCTGGCTCGTCAACGACGAACCGGAGCCCGCTCCCCCACCCGCCCTCGTGCAGGTGGAGTACTTCAACGAGCCCGGCGTGGTGGCCGTGGCCCTTACGGGAAAACTGCACAGCGGCGACTACAAGGTGCTCAACAAGATGATCGCGGACCATCCGGAGTCGAAATCCCTGTTTTTCGAGATCCGCGAGATCAAGGGCCTGTCCCTCAAAGCGATCGTCGACGACCTGAAAACGAGCGTCCGCTCGCTCGGCCAGTTTAAGAAAATGGCCATCGTGGGCTGGCAATCCTGGCTCCCGGCCGCGACCAAGATCGCCGACTGGGTGACCCCCGGGCTCGACGTGCGCTACTTCGACGTCAACGACGTAGCCAGCGCCCGGCTGTGGCTCGGCGTGGCGGCTACCGGCGCAGACGACTAACGGGCGGGCGGGCTTAAGTTCAAGCCAAAAGCCGCATGGACTTCAACATCGACGTCGACTCCCTGCTCCAGGCGCTGCTGCTCTACCTACCCAAGGTACTCGGTGCCGTCTTGGTGTTGGTCGTCGGCTTCTTCGTGGCCGAGAAGCTCGGCAACCTGCTCACGCGCGTACTCCGCAAACGCGGCACCGACAATACGATCATCCCCTTTTTCCGGTCCTTGGTTACGATCGGACTCAAGGTGCTCGTGCTCATCAGCGCGGCGGGCATGTTCGGGATTCAGACGACCTCCTTCGTCGCTATCCTCGGGGCCCTCGCCTTCGCGGTCGGTTTCGCGCTCCAAGGTTCGCTCTCGCACTTCGCCTCGGGGGTGATGCTGCTCTCCTTCCGGCCCTACAAGGTGGGCGATCTGGTGACTATCGGGGGCGGCCAAACCGGCCACGTGACCGAGATCGGCATCTTCAACACGGTGCTGCGCACGCTCGACAACCACGCGATCATAGTCCCGAACGGTTCCGTGACCGAAAACGTGATCACCAACATCTCCGGGCAGGGCACGGTGGGCGTACCGCTCACCTTCGGGATCGGCTACGAGGACTCGATCGACCGGGCGCGGGAGATCATTTTGGAGGTGGCCGACGGGTGCCCGTACCTGCTCGAGTCCCCCGCACCGACCGTCTCGGTGAGCGAGCACGGGGACTCGGCCGTCATGCTGACGACCCGCCCGTTTTGCAAGAGCGCGGAGTACTGGCCGGCGTACTTCCACATGATGGAGTTCGTGAAGAAGGGTTTCGACGCGGGCGGCGTGAGCATCCCTTACCCACAGCGCGACGTGCACGTGGTCGACGGCGCGCTCACTCCCCCGCCCGCTCCCGGAACCACCGGCGATTCCAGCGCCCCTCCGGCGTAAGGTCCTCCTCCGTCCAACCGCCCGTCACGCTCGCCCGCGGCAGCAGCGAGCTACTCACCTCGTCCTTCGTGCTCAGGCTCCACTTGCAGTACGATACTCTGTTGCGGTCCATCCAGTCCGCCCAGGCCCGGAAGCTCGCGGAGTCGATGGTGTTTTCGGGTCCCCAGTTGACCCCTACCCGGCCGCACTCCGTCATCACCAGGGCCACGCCGCGCGCCAGGGCCGAGTCTGCGTACGCGCGCACGGTATCCTTGTGCTGCCCCGCGTAGGCGTGAATGGTGTAGGCGACGTTGCTCACCGGGGCGCCGGTACTGTCGACGACGAGGGGGTCGAGGGCTGCGACGTCCGCGCGTTGCGACCAGAACGGAGTGCCTACGATGATGATGTTGTCTGGGTCGTTCGCCCGTATCTCGGCGACGACCGTTTTCGCGTAAGCGCGGATGGTGTCCCAGGTCGCCATCGGGGCGTCGGCCTCGCCGACCGGCTCGTTCCAGATTTCGTAGAGTACGTTGGGGTAGTCGCCGTAACGGGCGCTCACCTCGCGGAAGAAGGTCTTCGCCTCGGGCTCGTGCTGGTTGTGAGCGTGGAAATCGATGATCACGTAGACCCCCTCCCGGACCGCCCCCTGCACCAGGCTGTCGAGTCGCCGCATAGCGATCTCCGGTTCCTCGAGGTAGTCGCCCTCCACCCCGTGCACGCCGATGGGTGCCCGCACGAGGCTCACCCGCCAGTCGTCGCGCAGCCAGCGGATCACCTCGGCGTTCCAGTACGCCTTGCCCTGCCACACGTGCCAGAAGAACGACATGCCCGCGAGCTGCGTAACCGAGTCGCGGGCGTCGACGATCCGGTTGCCCTCCACCCGTAGCGCACCGTGCAGTGCAACAGGACTGCCGGGGGGCGGGGCTGCGAGCGCTTGCGCGAAAACGGGCCGTAGCCCACCCACGGCGAAAACGATCACAAGGGCGGCGAGGACGAGCTTCATGGTTTTTTGGATTAAGAGCCCGTCTGAGAATTTACCGATCGACTAAAATCGGTTGCTTTGGAGCTCTCCGTCGTCTGAAAGCCTCGCGATAGCGCGGCTTTCCCTCCGTTCTCTTTCTCGGTGAATCCAAAATCAACTGCGATTTCGCCAGATCGCAAGTTCTTATACAGGCTTTAAATACAGCCCATAATACGAACGAAGCCGCCCCCACGGGAAGTGGGAGGCGGCTTCGTGATCGCACCGAGAGGACTGAGAGGATTGCCCCAGGCCCCGCTTACGCTAAAACAGCGGTCGGTCGGCAACCCAGGGAGTACCGCGCGCGCGAGGAGGGGTAAGTACTCCCCACGCGCCCATACCCCATCGCGGTGTTTACTGAATCACCACGCGCAGTACCTGCGGGTGGGCAGTCGCCTGGTTGCCGACAACCCGAAGGTGGTAGACACCGGGGGCGAGCCGGCCTTCGTAATCGAGCTCGAAACGATTGGCGCCCGCTCCGAGCGGGAGTGCGCGTGCGTCGACGACCCGACCGGTGCGGTCGGTGAGCTCGAGGGTAGCGGATGGGTCAGCTACGCCCGTGGTGAGCTCGAGGGCGAAGTCGCCGCCGCTCGGATTGGGCCAGACGGTGAGTTCCGGTGTCTCGGGCACGGCCGGATCCTGCCGCGCGTTAACCCCCTCGTACACGAGCTTGAAGTCGTCGACGAGCAGCGTGCTGCCCCCGTTGCCCGGCTCGATGTAGAAGCGTTTTAACCAGCCGGCGTCGCCGAGCTCCGCTCTCGAGACGGTGAACTTGCGGTAGGTAGTACCGACCGTGATGTTCTTGCCCGCCGAGCGATTGTCGTAGGTGTGGTCCGAAGAAGCGCTCACCCGGTAGCGCTGGCTGCCGTTGGTTACGCGCGCCCAGAACTCGACCCCCACGAGCTTATCGCCGGTTTTACCGTTGCCGTGGCCGAAGCTCAGGACGCCACCGTCGTTGAACGCGAAGCTGAACGCCCGGGAACCGAATTTGGCGCCGCCGGCCGCGCTGTTGGCCGAGCCAAACCAGCTCCAGTTGGCCCAGCCCTCGTCGAAGCCTTCGGTGAATACGTTCTGAGCGGTGGTGCTCGGCGGGGGCGCTACGGCGTCGACGTTGGTGCGGGCGATGTTGTCGAGCCGGCTGTTCCAGCTACCGCCGTCGGTGGTCAGGTAGGTTTGGATTTGGTAGATATCGGGCTGGGTCGAGAGGTTCGCCGGGATGCCGAGTTCGACGCCGAGCGTACCGCTGCCGGCCCGTAGGTCGACTTTCGTCTCCGCGTAAACCGTCCACGGTGCGCTGTCGAGTTGGAGTACCACGTAGAGGTCGCGATCGGTGCTGGCCGAATATTCGACGGGCACGGTTACGCTGCCGCCGAGGGGCACGCTGCCGGGGGCGGAGACGGAGATGAGGTCGTCGACACCGGGATCGGGGTTAGGATCGGGATCGGGGTCGGGATTGCCACCACCGTCATCGCAGACGCTGGGCTTGTTCGCGTTGACGGTGCGGAAGTGATCGCGACTCCAGCGGCCCTCGTCGGTGAGGTCGGCGTCGGACCAGCCGCCGTTGGCGGAGGCGCGCTGCAAGAGTACGGAGCTCGTTTCGTTGGGCTTGTCGTTCATGGCCCACTTCGCGTAGCTGATGCCGTTGGCGTCCATCCAGGCCTCCCAGCGGTCCCACTCGGCGTCGTCGACGCCGCCGTCGCCGGTGGCGAGGGTGCGGCCGCATTCGGTCATGAAGATGGCGAAGCCCCGGTCGAGGGCCACGTCCCCTTTGTCGCGGAGGTAACCGGTGTGCGTGCCGGCGTAGAAGTGGAGCGAGTAGGCGACGTTCCCCACGGGGCGGCCCTTGCTGTCGGTCGTGATCGGGTCGGCGGTGGCCACGTCGACCCCCTGCGAGTAGAACGGCGTGCCGAGGACGATGATCCCGTTGGGGTCGTTGTCGCGGATCACGGAGATCAGCTCGCGCGAGTACGCCTTGATCGTGGCCCAGGTTTGGCGCTGCTCGGACGGACTGTACCCGCCGATCGGCTCGTTCCAGATCTCGTAGACGATGTTCGGCGCGTCGGCGTAGCGCCGGGAGATCGCGTCGAAGAAGGTCTTCGACTCGGCGAGGTAGCGGTCGGCGTAGTGGGCGTGGAAGTCGGCGATCCCGTACACGCCGTGCTCGACGGCGCCGTCGAGCACGGCGGTGACGCGGGCGAAGTTCTCGGCCGGGCGCGAGATGTAGTCGATGCCGTCGCCGTTGTTGACCCCGAGGGAGGCCCGCACGATCTCGACGTTCCAATCGTCACGGAGCCACTTGACGGTGTTCGCGTTGTAGTACTTCGTGCCCTCCCACTGGCTCCAGAAGTAGGACATGCCCTTGAGTTGGGCGGTACGATCGCACTCGTCGACGATGCGGTTGCCGTCGACGCGGAGCTGGCCGTGTCGCTCGACGATCGTCTGCGCGGCGAGCGACAGGCTGAGGAGGGCCAGGAGTAAGGTGAGGGGTAGGAGTTTCTTCATGCCGAGGGGTGGGAGTGTCGGTTCTGTAAAGTGATTGTAACTGATGACGTAAAAGGAGCCGCCATCCCGAAAACGGGTGGCAGCTCATAAGACCTGAAAGATTGGTTAGTCAAGATCAGAGCGGACCCGGCCATCAAGCTGTGGCTCAAGCTACTCCAATTAGCAATACGAATAACGCCCGCGTGACAGTTGCCCCAATTTATATTTTCTTTAACTGCATGCATAGGTAGTTTTTATATGTGACGACGAATGAGCTCGTCTCGACAGTGTGTAGTCGAAGCTTACGGGAGGATGCTTAGCGGGACGGTATGCAGTTTGGCGAAGGCGGTTTCGATCGATTGTGCGATGCGTAAGTGCGTCTCTTGGTATCCGTTGAGCTTTCGCTCGCGCCGCGTGGGGATGGGAGGGCCTTCGTTCCCGGGGCACCCGAGTGGAACTCGTCGAACGCGCCCCACCGCCCTAACCCACAGCGCCGTGCTCGCCCGCTTGGGTCCCCACCCCACCACGACGCGTTTTGCGGAAGCACACCCGCAGGCCGCGCTCCCCTACCCCTTGCTCCGCAGCCGGATCACCGGACAGATCATTTCCTCCAGCGAGATACCGCCGTGCTGGAAGGTGTTCTTGTAGTAGTTGTGGTAGTGGTTGTAGTTGTTGGGGTAGAGGAAGAATTTATCCTCCTTGCCGAAGATGTAGGTGGAGCTCACGTTGGGCTTCGGCAGGCCGGCATCCTCGGGCTTGCGGACCTCGAGGACGTCTTTTTTGTCGTAGCTGAGGTTGCGGCCCACCTTGTAGCGGAGGTTGGTGGTGGTTTCGCGGTCGCCGACGACCTTGCTCGGGGAGTTGACGCGGATGGTGCCGTGGTCGGTGGTGATGACGAGCTGCACGGGGCGCTCGGCGAGCTTCTTGAGTGCCCCCCAGATGGGCGAGTGCAGGAACCAGCTGCGGGTGAGGGAGCGGTAGGCGGACTCGTCGCCGGCGAGCTCCTTGAGGACCTCCATCTCGGTGCGGGCGTGCGAGAGCATGTCGATGAAGTTGTAGACGACGACGCTGAACTCGTTGTTGAGTAGGTCGAGCGCGCGATCCTCGAACTCCTTGGCCTTGGCGATCTGGGTGATCTTGGTGTAGGACGATTTGATGTCGCGCCGCAGCACCCGCGCGAGCTGGGCGTTGAGGAATTCCTCCTCGTGCATGTTCTTACCGCCCTTCTCGTTGTCGTTGAGCCACAGCTTGGGGAACTCCCGCGCGATCTGCGCGGGCATCATGCCGGCGAAGATCGCGTTGCGGGCGTACTGGGTGCTCGTGGGGAGGATGGAGTAGAAATAGTCCTCGTCCTCGATGGTGAACAGCTCGCCGATGATGGGCTGGAGGATGCGCCACTGGTCGAAGCGGAGGTTGTCGAAGAGGACGACGACGGTGGGGAGGTCGTCCTGGAGGTGCGGGAAGACCTTCTCGCGCAGGAGCTCGTGCGAGAACACGGGGCGATCTTCGCCGGGGGTGTTCATCCAGTCGAGGTAGTTCTTGACGATGTACTTCGAGAACTCGCCGTTGGCCTCGGACTTCTGCATGGAGAGGATGTCGGCCATGCCCTCGGCGCGGCTCTCGTCGAGGCGCAGCTCCCAGTCGATGATCTTGCGGTAGACGTTGACCCACTCCCGGTGATCGGGTCCGTCCATGATCTCCATGAGCAGCTCGCGGAACTGCACCTGGTACTGGCTCGCGGTGGCCTTGCGCACGAGGTTGCGGCCCTCGGTGAGCTTCTTGAGGGTGAGCAGGATTTGGGTGGGCTTGACCGGCTTGATGAGGTAGTCGGCGATCTGGCCGCCGATGGCTTCCTCCATCACGTTTTCGGCCTCCGACTTCGTGATCATGACCACGGGCACGTCGGGGCGGGCGGCCTTGATCTCGGGGAGGATCTCGAGCCCGGAGCGCCCGGGCATGTTCTCGTCGAGGAACACGACGTCGATATCCGCGCGGGCCTGCATCTCCTCGAGGGCGTCGTGGGCGTTGGTGACGGTCGCGACCTCGTAGCCCCGCTTCTCGAGGTACATGAGCTGCGGCTTGAGGAGGTCGATCTCGTCGTCGGCCCAGAGAATGCGGATATTTTCCATAGGGGTTAGGTGTTGGAGTGATGCAACGCTCCGCGAGCGGCTTTGCGCACGGGGGATCGGTTTAATTCTACGGGCGGCTACCTTTCCGGTCCCAGCGTGTTTTCACCGATGCAGCCAAAAATCATCAACGATCCCGTGTACGGCTTCATCGCCATTCCGCGCGGGTTGGTGCTGGAGGTGGTGGACCACCCGTGGTTTCAGCGGCTGCGGCGTATCAAACAACTCTCCCTAACGCACTACGTGTACCCGGGGGCGCAGCACACGCGCTTCCAGCACGCGCTGGGGGCGCTGCACCTGATGAGTCAGGCGCTCGACAACCTCCGGGGGCGCGGCGTCGAGATCACGGACGCCGAGTACGAGGGGGCGCAGCTGGCGATCCTGCTGCACGACATCGGGCACGGGCCGTTCTCGCACACGCTCGAGGGGGACATCATCGAGACGGACCACGAGTCGCTGACGCTCTGCTTCATGCGGCGCCTCGACGAGCGTTTTGGCGGAAGCCTCCGGGTGGCCATCGACATTTTTCGGGGCGGTTACCCAAAACCGTTCTTGCACCAGCTCGTGAGCGGTCAGCTCGACATCGACCGGCTCGACTACCTCAACCGCGACACGTACTTCACGGGGGTATCGGAGGGCGTGATCGGGAGCGAGCGCATCATCAAGATGCTGAACGCGGTGGACGGCTGCCTGGTGGTGGAGGAGAAGGGGATGTACTCGATCGAGAAGTTTTTGATCGCGCGACGACTGATGTACTGGCAGGTGTATTTGCACAAAACCGTGCTGGCCGCGGAGCTGATGCTGAAGGAGGCGCTGCGGCGACTCGCGGAGGTGGTGCGGGCGGGGACGCCGGCGGAGGGGATTACGGAAGATTTGCGGTTCTTCCTGATGCAGCGGGTGGAGGGCTGTCACTTCGAGGACGCCGGTTCGGGGGTGCTCGAACGGTTCGCGAGGCTCGACGACATCGATATCCTGGCGGCTCTGAAGGGGGGGTTGTTCGCGACCGACAAGGTGCTCAGGTACCTCTGCGAGGGGTTGATGGACCGCAAGCTGTTCAAGCTCACGCTGGCGCCCGGGCCGGTGGACGAGGCCCGCGTCGATGGGCTCCGCGCGCGTGCACGCGCGCGCTACGGGCTGGACGCCACGCAGGCCCGTCACCTCGTGGTGGCGGGTACGGAGAGCAACAGCGCGTACGTGGCGCTGGCCAACGAGGTGGACATCCTGTACAAGGACGGCAGCGTGCGGCCCCTTTCGGAAAACATCGACTTCGGCGTGGAGCCGCGGCGGGTGGAGAAGAGTTACCTGGCCTGTCCGGCGGAGCTGCTCCATCCATTTGCGGCGGGGGGTGTTCCCGGGGGTTTAGAAGCCTAAGTCCGCCCCGTATTGACCCGCAAAGAGACTCTGTTGCTGCTCACGCTGGCGGCCCTACAGTTTACGCACATCGTTGACTTCATGATGATCATGCCGCTGGGCAAGCGGCTGATGGGCGCGTTCGACATCGGTCCGCGTGGGTTTTCGTGGCTGGTATCCGTGTACGCGGGGGCGGCCTTCGTGGCGAGCTTGGCGAGCGCCGGCTTCGTGGACCGGTTCGATCGGCGTAAGGCACTGCTGGCGGCCCACCTCGGCTTCACGGTGGGGACGATCGCCTGTGGATTCGCGCCCTCGTTCGCCACCCTGCTGGTCGCGCGGGGGATAGCCGGGGCCTTCGGCGGCCTGGTGGCCACGCAGGTACTGGCGATCGTGGGCGACTACTTCCCCTTCGAGCGGCGGGGCCGGGCGATGGGGGTCGTGATGATGGCCTTCAGCGTGGCCTCGGTGGTGGGGGTACCGGCGGGGATTACGCTGGCGGGGGCCTACGGCTGGCGGGCGCCGTTCTTGATTCTGGGGGGCTTCGCCTTGGTGCTCGGGGCGATGGCCGCGTGGCAAGTTCCGACGATGCGCGGGCACATCGCTGCGGCCGACGCGCGGCCCTCGGCACTCGGGCTGTTTCGGGAGGTGGCGCGCGATGCGAACCAGCGACTGGCGCTACTCTTTACGATCGTGCTGATGCTCGGGCACTTTACGGTGATTTCGTTTATTGCGCCCTACCTACAGCTCAACCTCGGCTTTACGGATAACCAGCTGAGCGTTTTCTACGCGATCGGTGGGGCGCTGACGGTGGTGAGTCTGCCGGCGGTGGGGCGGCTCTCGGATCGCTTCGGTCCGAAGCCGGTGTTCGCGGGGGGCAGTGTGGCGACGGTGGCGTGCATCCTCGTGTTCACGCACCTGCCGGCGGGGCTGGCGTTCGGTTTGGTGCTGGTCGTGACCTCCTGCTTCTTCGTCAGTACGGGAGGGCGCACGGTGCCGGCCCTCGCCCTCGTAACGAGCGTGGTGCGGCCGGAGAACCGGGGCGGGTTTATGTCGCTGCGGGCATCGTTCAACCAGCTGGGCTTGGGGGCGGCGAGCTTCCTAGCTGGGCAAATCGTGGCGGAGGGGCCGGGCGGCGAGCTGTTGCACTACGGCACGGTGGGCTGGGCGGCGGCGGGGATGTCGGTGTTGGCGTTGGGGCTGTTGATTCGGTTGGAGCCGGTGGATCACCGGGCTGAGGCTGCTACGGAGAAGAAGCTCGTGAAAGCCGGTATGGATGCGGTGGGTGTGGATGGCTAGAGTTTATTGCGCACGTATTCAAGCATTACCTCTCCAAGCCCCTTGAGAAACGGAAACCCAATACCCTCGTACCCATACACCCCATCATTATAAACCCCATTCCGATTCACATTAACCGTTGCCACCAACACAAAACTCCCCCCGCTCACCGGGTCAACAATAACCGCCGCATCCGTAAGCGTCCCGTACGCATCGCCCACCTTGTTGATCACCCGCACCCCATCGGCCCGCCGCTCCCCCGCCCCACCGTAGAGGAAGAACTTCACGTACCCGTCCGGCAGCTCCCGGTGCAGCGGATTCTCACTATCCCGCGGATAGCCCGTGAGCGCCCCGACGAACAGCCTTCGGTCGGACTCCGCCAGGTCGAAGCGGCGTAGGGAGTCCACCGTTTCGGGGAGCACGACGGCCTGGATCAGGTCGGCCAGATCCTCCACGGAGAGGAAGTTCTTCGCCGCGAAGTCGAAGGGGGCGAGCACGAGCGAGTCGTTGGCATCGAGGTAGGCGCGCCCCTTCTGTTCGCCGGTAAGAGGAATGGCGTAAGGCGTTTTGGCGAAAGCCTGCCCCCTGCTCCAGAGCACCCCGCCGGTGCCGCTCGCGCGAAAACGGACCGGCGGCAGGTAGCGGTTCTCGGTGGTATCGAAGCCGGGCGCGCTGAGGCGGTGGACGATCCGGGCGCTGGTGTACCCGCGGCGGTGGAGCTCGGTGTTGACGTAGCGCGGACCGAGCCACTCGTAGAGCCGGTTGTAGGCCTCGTTGCTGCTCACCAGCGCGATGTCGCGCACGTGCCCACGCACCGTGGCGGCGGTGCCCGGCATGCCGACGCGCTCCCGGCTTACGCTCTGCGGTGGGCGCGTGGAGTCGACCTCCAGGGGGGTATCCACGTCGAGTCCGAGCACGCCGAGCTCGCGGAGGTGCTGCAGGGCGAGGGCCGCGACCGGCAGCTTGACGGTGGAGGCGGGGTAGAAGTAGCGGTCCGGATCGACGCCGTAGCGGTAGGTGCGGTTGCTGTCCGGACCGGTGAGCGGGCGGAAGAGGATTTGCAGCTCGAACTCGGCCTCGCGCGGGGCAATGGAATCGCGGTAGAGGGGGATGGTGTGGAGGAGGGAGTCGAGGGGGTCGGTTTGCGTGAACACTGCACTCGCCATCAGGAGCGAGGCGGCAAAGAGCGTCCAGCGCTTCGTAGGTATGAGTTGTCTCGTCACCATTCCCACAACGCCGAAATTGGGACCAGCGTAAATCCTCCAAACGGCAGCACTTGGTCGCCGAGGTAGAGGATTACGCCCCGGTGGAAATGCTCCCCGGTAGCCTCCCGGAGCTGTTCGAGTCCGGTTAGATCCTTCGCTTCCACCTTGCGTCTAGCCTTCACTTCGATCCCGATCACGCGGCCACGGCGATCTTGCAGCACCATACATATCTACTTCTTGCGCCCGCTTGGTGCGGAAGTGAGTGAGCCGTACGCGGCCGGGGTACCAGGTGAGAAGTCGTCGCAGTTCGTTAACGCAGAAGCTTTCGGCGAGCGCACCAAACGCCCGCGTAGGAATATCTCCCTCATCGTAGCCCAGCGTATGACATGCGAGTCCCGTATCGACGAGGTGAGCCTTCGGGGTCTTAGCCAGGCTGAGCACGGCGTCGGCGTGGTAGGCACGTTGCGGGCGGTACACGAAGAGCGCCTCGAGGATCGCGAGGTAACGTTCGAGTGTGGCGCGCGGAATACTCAGCGCGCTGCCGATATCGGTTTGGTTGAGGAGCCGGCCGGTGCGGGAGGCAAGTGCTTCGAGGAGTTCGGGCAGGGCACCGAGTCGCTTGATCTGCGAGATGTCGCGTACGTCCCGCTCGAGCAGCGTGTCCAGGTAGCCGGTAAACAGTCGCTCGCGGGCCGCAGGGCTAGATCGCTTCACCGACTCGGGGTAGCCACCGACGGCGATAAGCCGCCAAAGCCCCTCGCGGGTAAGCGCTACCAATGGAATCCCTACCGGCAGCGGGGAACTCCCGTAAAGCCGTTCGACGAATCTGCCCCCACTACCACGGATCTCGCACTGGGCCAACGGCTCGACCGAGAGCACCTGCATACGGCCCGCGAGCGACTCGTTGGCGGCGGGGAGCGCGAATACGTTGGCGCTGCCCGTGAGGAGGAACTGCCCGTCGATTCGTCGCCGATCTACCTGGAGCTTGATGGCTCGGAACAGCGTTGGCAACCTCTGTACCTCGTCGATCGTCACGCGTTCGGGGAGGCCGGCCACGAAACCGTCCGGATCGGCGCTGGCCACGTTCAGCGTAGCAGTATCATCGAACGTGTAATAGTTACGGCTTTCTCCGCCGTAGTACTTCGCGATGGTACTCTTGCCTACTTGTCGTGCTCCCCGAATCCAGACGACGGGGGATTCGGCTAGATGATCCTGGAGTAAAGCGCCCACGTGGCGTTGGAATTACACGCAGGGAAGATAGCATCCGTGGTGGATAATCGCCCACGAGATGGTGGATAATCGCCCACGCTGCGAGAATGATACCGGTAGACCGACCTCGATTCGCTTTAGGCATGGACCCACGAGCGCGCGTTCGCCACACCTTCGAAGCAGTTCGCCACAGATCGAATCAAGCGGCACAACGCAGCGCAGTAGCTACCCCGTTACGGGGCCATACAACGAATCCGTCCCCACCGGGACGCAAACCCAACTAGCCCATGTACGCCTACCTCATTCAGCCCAAACGCGCCGTCATCGCGCTCAGCCTCTTCGCCGCCTCATTCTCCTTCGCCTGCGAAAAAGAGGCCGCGGTTGCTCCGGAAGAATTTGAAACTACGCAACTCGCCTCGAGTGCGCTGGACCGAGATGCACGCGACTCCAGCCGTGGCCACGGCATGTTCGGGTGCTTCGAACCCATTTTCCCGATCACACTCCAGCTTGCCGACAGCAGTCTCGTAGAGATCGCGAGCCGGGAGGAAATGCAGACCAAGCGCAAGGAGTTGCGCGGAGAGAGCAAGGACCGCGGCTCACGACCCAAACTGGTCTTCCCCATTGATGTCCGCTCGCAGGCAGACAGCACCGTCAGCGTCGGGAGCCGGCTGGTCTGAGCTACCGGGTGCAGCTGCGGCTGCGCGAGCAGACGGCGAGTCGGCTCGCCGCCGACCTCGCCCAGCTCCAGGCGCAAATCCAGCCGCATTTCCTGTTCAACACCCTCAACAGCATCTACGCCCTCGCCGTACGCGGCGACCCGGCAACCGCCGATGCGATCGTAACGCTCTCCAACTTCCTCCGCTACGTGACCGAGCACGCCGACGGCAAGCCCGTCGCCCTCGCGCGGGAGCTCGACTACCTCGATAATTACGTCGCCCTCCAGCGGACGCGCTTACGCGAAACGGTGTCGATCGACTACCGGGTTACCGGCTCGCCCGCGGGGATGTCCATCGCGCCACTGCTGCTGTTTACCTACGTCGAGAATGCCTTTAAGCACGGCGTGAGCCCGGAGGAGCCCTCGGAGATCCGCATCCAAATCGAGCTCGAAGGAGACGGCCTCCGGCTCGAAGTCACCAACCGCCGAGTGGAGCACCTCGCCGCGCCGGCCGGGGCGGGTACCGGCCTCGGGAATGCGCGGCGGCGGCTCGACTTGCTCTACCCCGGGCGGTACACCTTAGCCATAGACGAGACGGAAGCCACTTACACCGTATGCCTGAGCATCGACTTCTCCTAACCTAGCCCCACATGCTAAGCGCCATTGCCCTCGACGACGAACGGCCCGCCCTCGAAGTGATCGAGGCGTTTGCGGCGCTGGAGCCCGCGCTCGACCTGCGCGCGACCTTCACTTCGAGCGTGGCCGCCCGCGCCGCACTGGCCGCGGCGCCCGTCGACCTCATCTTCCTCGACATCGACATGCCGGCTATCTCCGGGCTCGACTTCGCGCGGGAGCTACCGCCGGGCACGCAGGTGATTTTCACCACCGCACACCGCGAGTACGCACCCGAGAGCTACGAGGTGGCGGCGACGGACTACCTCGTGAAGCCCTTCACCCGCACCCGTTTTGCGCAAGCGGTTGCCAAAGTCGGTCAGCGCGCGGGCACGGCCACACCGGGGGCGGACGAGGAGCCGCTCAACTTCCGCGTCGGCAACAGCCTGGAGCGTATCCGCCCGGGCGACATCCGCTACGCCGAGGCGCTCGACAACTACCTGCGCCTCCACCGCAGCGCGGGTCGGCCGGTTACCGTACGGATGACGATGGGCGAGTTGCTCGCGCTTTTACCGGAGGGGCGTTTCGTACGGATCCACCGCTCGTACGTCGTGCAGGTCGCGGCGATTACGGGCCTGCGGGGTAGTAGCGTGGTCGTGGATCAGGCGGTATTGCCGCTCGGCGCGACGCACCGGGCGCGGGTGAAGGGGCTGCTGGCGGCGGGGGCTTAGCGGGCCGCGGTTTGCCACGCCGCCCCACTCCCCCACCCCTCCGGCCGCGCCGGGCGCCCGTCTTCCAGAAACGGGACCTCCGTAGCCGGATCATCCCGCACGAGCATGGCCCCGTCGAGGTCGATGAAGTCGGCCACCGGGGCGAAGTGCCGCAGCGCACCGATCGCGAAGCTCGACTCCACCATGCAGCCGAACATCACGCCGAGGCCGAGTTGCCGGGCCTCCGCCACCATCCGCAGGGCCGCCGTCGGGCCGCCGCACTTGCTGAGCTTAATGTTCACGGCTTCGTAGCCGGCGGCGGCGCAGCGGGCCACGTCGCCTTCGGTCTGGCAATCCTCGTCGGCGACGAGGGGGGTGAGCACGGGCGGGTCGAGCGCCGCGAGGCGTTTGCGCAGGGCCCCGATGTCGCCGCCCACGGGCAGGGGTTGTTCCACGAAGGTCACCTCCAGCGCCGCCAACTGTTGTGTTTTGGCGAAAGCCTCCCCGGGCGTCCAGCCGGCGTTTGCGTCCACGCAGAGGCGGGCGGCGGGCAGGTTTTCGCGTAAGCGGCGCAGGGTGGTGAGGTCGTGCTCGCCCCCCAATTTCACCTTGTAGCTCGGCCACGGGTTGGCCTCGGCTTGCGCCAAAACCCGTTCCGGGGTGTCGATGCTGAGGGTGTAATTGGAGACGGGGACGCTGCCGCGGTCCCACGCGAAGCCCCAGTAGGCGTAGAGCGGTTGCTCGGCGCGGCGGGCGGCGAGGTCGTGCGCGGCGACGTCGAGCGCGGAGAGGGCGAAGGGGTTGGCGAGTCCGTCGCGGGCGGAAACCTCTGCGTGGAGGGCCTGCGGGTCGTCGGGGTCGGCTTGCGCCAAAACCGGCTCCAGTCCGCCGAGGTACCCGGCTACGGCGGCGGGGTGCGCGAGCGGGTAGTAGCTGTTGTCGGACACCTCCCCGAAGCCGGCGCGCGCGCCGTCGGAGAGCTCGACGATGGTGGTTTCGCGGTGGGTCGTGGTGCCGCGCGCGATGGTGAAGGGCGCGCGCAGGTGGAGCGTGCGGCGGTGGAGGCTTAGACGCATGGCGTTGGGTTAAACCCCAAACTGCGTTAAGTGATGGTCGAGGTGTTTGGAGAACAGCGTGTTCCACTGTTCGAGGGAGAGCTTGCCGAAGCCGTTGTTTACCCGCCCGTCGAAGTGTGCGGCGCCGAGCGCGCGGGTTTTGTCGAGGTGGTCGAGGAGGCGCCGCTGTTCGACGGCGAAGTCGCGCTCGTCGCCGATAACGAAGATGGGCGCCGTGCGGCCGTTGCGAGGGTACGGTTTCGGTCCGACCACGGCCCGTTTGGCGAACAACCGGATGACCGAGCGCATGAAGAAGTTCGGCGGCGGGTACTTGTCGGTGTACTCGAGATCGTAGGCCACGTTGCAGTGCGCCAGCATTTGCGCGACGGACATCTTGCCCCACGCGGGTTGGGTCGCGGGGGTGAGCGCGCGGACGCGGGTCTTCATGCGGTCGACTCCGGACTCGGTGAAAATGTTGGGGAAGGGGGGCATGGGAGCGGTTGGGCGACTTAAGCGGCTGTTGGGGGTTAGGTCGTTTGGTACTCCGGAAGGTACCCCACGGGTCGTGTAAGTGACCCGAGGTTGGTAAAACCTAACTTTTCGCCTGCCCCAACTAGGTGTCTGAGCAATTCCCGCGGAGACGCTGTTGACTCCGCGGATACTCTCGAGCTCGCGCTCCTAACCCCCCGGAGCGCGGCCGTGCTTCCGCAAAACACCCTCTTGACTAAAGATTCACCGGGCATCTCGGGGCTCCCACTCGGCCTACCCCCGATTCAGTTTTTGGTGTATGGGTACCTCACCGTGCTGATCGTGGGATTCGCCCTGCTGAACTTGCCGATCGCCCAACGCACCGAGATCGCGAGCCTCGATCACCTCTTCACGGCGACGAGCGCGCTCAGTACCACCGGCCTAGCCACCGTGAGTGTCGAGCACGACTACAGCCTCCTGGGCGAGATCATCGTCCTGTTGCTGATCCAGATCGGGGGACTCGGTTACATGTCGATGGGGTCGTTCGTGGTGTTGCTGCGTAAGCGAGAGCTTTCGAATCGGTCCTCCACACTCCTCGCGCACGATTTTTCGCTGCCGCAGGGGTTCGACCTGCAGCGCTTCACGCGGCAGCTCGTCGTCTACTCACTGAGCGTGGAACTCGTCGGCGCGGCCTGCCTGTACTGGGTTTTCGCGGAAGCAGGTACCGAGAACCCCCTGTGGGCGGCCATCTTCCACAGCATCTCCGCCTTCTGTACGGCGGGCTTTTCGACCTTCGATACGGGGCTCGAAGCGTTCCGGGACAATTTTTGGCTCAACCTCGTGATCTCGGTCCTGTCGCTGCTCGGCGCACTCGGATTCATCGTGGCGGTCGACTTCTTCGCGCGTATCGGTCCGGAGCGCAGACCGCTCACCTACACGAGTCGCATCATTCTGCGCTTTACGGGACTGAGTCTGTTGGCCGGCACGGTCATTTTGTACCACGCTGATGCGGGCATCTCCGGGCTCGAGCCGGAGTCGGGCATTCTGGCGGCGTGGTTCCAGAGCATGTCGGCCATGACGACGGTCGGATTTAACACCGTCCCCATCGGCGGGCTCGGCTCGGCCGCCACCTGGTTGGTGATGTTGCTGATGGTGGTCGGCGCGTCCCCGTCCGGCACGGGTGGGGGCTTGAAGTCGACCACGTTTACGGCGCTGTGGGCGCAGTTGAAAAGCACCCTGCGCGGCCGGGAGCGGGCCACGCACATGGGGCGCATCATCCCCGGCCACCGGATGCGGCTGGCGGTGAGCAAGTTCTTCTTCTACGTGCTCGTGGTCTGTATCGGCACCTTTCTGTTGCTCCTGCTCGAAGGCGGAGATGATCCCTTCGTGGTATTCTTCGAAGCCCTGAGTGCACTCGGCACGGTGGGACTCTCCGCCGGTTTAACGGGAGCCCTCTCCCCTCTCGGTAAGCTGGTAGTTTGCGCGCTGATGTTTTTGGGACGCATCGGGCCGCTGAGCGCCGGGCTTGCCCTGTTCGGGGATGAGGGGTTGGATTTAGTGCCGGAAGAGGAAGATTTGGCGGTGTAGGCCACGGTAGTAGAATGGCGGCGTTTGTGGGCGGCGAGAACGCGCGGTAGTCCGGCGCCCCGGTAAGCGTAGAGCTGGAGGTGGTTAGCGGGCTGAATCTTTTACAAGAAGATTTGTGCCGGTCAACCGATACTCTGGAGCCTCACCCGCTTTAAGTATACGGGTGAGGCTGAGGAATAGCGAATGTAAGTCCGCCTACGCCCCCGGGGGCTCGAAGTTGAGTTGGTAGCAATAGGCTCGGGCGCCGTCGTAGAGGTAGATCCGTCGGGTTGCGGAATCGTAGTAGGCGCCGGTGCGCGCGACGGAGCCGACGGTGCGCTGCCGCAGCTCGGCGAGGTACTCACCGGTGTGCTTGTTGAGGAGGTGGGTTTCGAAATCGATGCCGAGGACGCTGATCATACCGTCGCCGTGGTCCTGCATGATCATCCGGCCGCCGTTGTGCTCTTTGAGCCAGACTTGGTCCCCGGTTTCGGCGTCGATGCAGGCTACGTAGTCTCGGCCGGTGGCTACGTAGATGTAGCCCATTTTGGTATCTATCAAGGGGTTGACTTCACTAAAACGATTACCGTAAGATGCCGGGCTTCGTTTGTCTCCTGCCTTCCCTATCCAGTATCGCCAATCAACATTCCCGGTTAGGGGATCCATAGAATACACGGTATCTCGTATCACCTGTATTAGCCTGTCGCCGTAAATGGATGATCTCTCGGCTTGGGCAGCTTGATTTAACGGAATTTTCCAAATTTCTTTACCTACCTTTAAATCGTAGCCCGCTAGGTAAGCGTAATCCGGATAACTCGGACCGCCCGTATTCGTATCTCCATCATTCCAATCAATTGACTTATGATATGCAGTCAGTATTTCTCGTTCGTTGTCCAAATTAAATACCCTCGGAGTTATGATTGAACTTTGTGCTCGGGGACCAAGACTTGGTATCTCGACAATGACTTTTGGCGCGCCAGTCGAGATATCAAATTCGTAGACTTTAGGAGACTCGCCTTCTCCACTAAACGGTCCAATAAAGTATCTACCGGGTTGACCTGTAGGCGTATAGTCGTACTCATCCGAAGTGGCCCATTTAAACTTACCATTTGTAAGATCGAGCCGGATTATAGACGTATTGTAAGCCGCGAGCAAGTCCGTCCCCTCAAAGCTCTGTGAATAAGGGAAGGTTAGCTGTCCTGATGGTGCTTGCGGAAGGTGAACTGCAAACGAGTCGATGACTCCCCCGTTATCGGGATTTAGGTGATAAAGAGTCGTTGCTGAGTCGCCATCGTGGATAAACGCGATGGCACCATTAGGCAATGGTTGCGGTGTAATTCCATGCCCAAAACCATCGAAGCTGTGGATCTCTCGTTGCCAAAGTATCGCTACAGGTCCAGTATCTTCATCCAATTTTGTTTGTGAAGACTCAAGTGGCTTGGGTTCGCAAGAGATTGAAGCGGCAATTACGGCTACACCGAACAGACGATAAATATTCATTACAGTGTGATTCATTATCGTCGTTCGGTTTTGAAGAACTTATTGACATCCACACCCTTAAATAGGAAATCATCGAAAAACTCTCCGATCTCCGGGCTATTGCGTACTTGCAAATGGTTATTGTTGTGAATTGAATAAATATTTTCAGCATTCCATGCTTTTTGCGCACTCTCCCGCACCAAGCCATCCGAAGCCTCGATATGCACCCGAACCTCATTCACCACCGCCGTGGCCGAACACCCCCGTTGCGAGGCACACTTATATACGGCATCCGTATCAAAAACCCGTCCGTTGCTGCAATTGCACTGGTAGTAATCGACGATCTGCTCGTTCCGGACGGCTCCAATGTTGGATAGCCAGAGGTTATTTGCGCTTTTGAAGAACACCACGCCCTTCGCATACCCCCGCTTCGCGGCATCGTGCGCCCTGGATTTCCCCCAGTTGATGGGCCAGACCCGCCGGTAGTAATTTTTGCGCGTCGCGTGGTGGTCGCGCTTCTGAGCGTACTTGCGTTCGTTCTCCTTCGCGAACTTTTCCAGGTCCGAATCTTCACGCGCCCGAAATGGTTCGTTATCGTTCGGAGCGTTCATGAAGTTAGTGGCCAGTTTCCAAAAGGCGGGCGCGTCCTCGGTGGCGACGACGTTGACGCTCGGGATCGTGACCTGATGACGCTTGAGCCGTTTCATAAACGGGGAGTTGACCTCGATGTCCTCCGCCGAGCGGTTGATCAGCTTGTCCAAGACCAGAAAATCGACGACGTTATCGAGCACGGGGCCGCAAAGCGTTTCGCTTACCCGGTCGACTTTCGCGTCGACGCCCGTTAGGTTGATCAGCCACCGCAAGCGGAAATTCTCGTCGAAGAGATCTTCAAACTTCGCCGCCGCGATCGACTTACAGGCAAACGTGAGGAACGCTTGTGACGCTCTCATGCTGTTGACGACCTGCGCACCTCCGTGTGGCGTCGTTACCGTAACCAAGCCGTGAAACTTGCGCTCGGCCGAGGTCACCTCGCCGGCGGCGTACTGTCGATCGATCTCCCGCGCCGCTAACCCCCCCATGCTGTGAGCCACGATGAAGGCGCGCTCGGGATCGGCGTCGCGGTGCTCGATCAGGTCTTGCTCCAGCCGGTTCGAAGCACTTTCGAGCGGCAAGGTTTGGTACCCTTCCCAGCTCGGCGTTTCCGCCTCGACGTCGTACTTGATGTCGATCGCCGCGGCGGCGTTTCCCCAGCTCGCCTCCGTGCCGGTCAGCCCGTGCACGAAGTGAATGGTCCGTTTTTCGGGCACCTTACTCGTTGGATTCTTTCTCGGAGGCGGTGGAGTCGGCTTGCGAACGACGGGACCCGGGTAAGTAGGAAATGAGATTCCCGGCGGTAGCCTCGGACGTAGTTTTAAGGTCGGACCGATCTGCTTGTAGATGGCGGGTAATCGAGTAGTTGGTATCGATTGTGAACTCGCTTGCGCGACGAACACTAAACTCAGGAGGAAAGACAAGAGGATACGTAGATCCATAATTGAAAGGTAGGAGTTTTTGTAAACGAGGATTACTCGATGATGAGCTGCTGACTGAGCGTCTCTCGGTCAGAGTGGATACTGAGCACATACGCGCCCGCCGCTAAATCGGAAGGCAGCTCGAGTGGGAGGAGGGCCGTGCGCAGATCTACGAAGGGGCGTTGGACGTGAAGGCGGCCGCTCACGTCGGCCAGCGTAATCCGGAAGCTCTCGCGGTGGGCCGAGGGCACGGCTACCAACAGCTGCCCGGCGCGGAGTGGATTGGCTACACTGCCGAAGGGCTCACTGCTCGTTATCGCTTCCTGCACTTCGTGACCTGGACCCGCATACTTGTGGTTGCCGCGCCGAGTAACCTTCGTTCGCTCTACCGAGCGTCCGGTAGGCAGAAGATCTTCCCTAGCCTCGATGACGAGCGTTTCGTAGTAGCCGACGCCCCCGAGGTCGGTAGCGGGGCGGAGGAAGCGAACTTCGACCGCGGTAGGCACCGTGTTCGCGCTATCGGCAAACGTGTAGCTCGAGATACTCAGGTTGCCGGCATCGGCTACGATCCGCTCGTTGGGGCGTTCGGCGTAGAACACACGTCGGTCCTCGCCTAGGGAAGGTTCGGTCGCGACGAGCTGCTCCCCCCAAAACTTGCCGTCGGGCTCCTCGATCGTTCGGGCGGCGACCGCCGGCTCCCGTACTTCAACACGGTAGCCTTGCGCCGACAGCATGGCGGCTTCCTCGGGCGCGGGGATGATCTCTTTCACGAAAGGCGTGAGCCGTCCGGATCTCGCCAGCGCTTCCAACTGAGCGTACTCCTCGCGGTCTAAGTCCGACGGACCTGCCTCCAGTAGTGTCCTACCGGCGGCGTCTTCCATCACCGACCCCGTCACGTCCATTCGGTGGTAGGCCGGCAAGGGATCCTGCCACGCTTCCCGGTCGTTTCGCTCTGGGTTGAGTAGGTGCATCTCGTCGTAAAGGCCCGTGGCGGCCGAGTATCCGGTTACCATCCGCAGGGTGTCCGGCGTAGGACGGGTGACCAGGGCGAGCTCGAAATTGGTGAGCGTGTCTCCGCCGTCCATGGCGGGGATGAGGGTTAGCTCCTCCCGGGTTTCCGTCCAGGTGAGCTCGAAGTCGCCTTGCGCCGTACCGCTTACCGCAGCCGTAGTACTTAGCATGACTAAGCCGAAAAGCTTGGCTGTATTCGTAGTTGTTGACATGTATTCCGAGAATTAAGCGTCGTTATTCCGGCTCAAGGATAGAGTCGAACGAGAGCTTTTTCCCCAGCTTATACGTCACGCCATTTACCCGTTTATGGTAGTTTAAGCCACTTAATACCGCACCTTAGGTGCGGCAACTGTATACTTGGGCTAGTTAATCAGTTCGTGGTAGCTTAAATACACAGCGAGCGGGCTGCATAGCAGTCATCTATTGCTCTAACCGCACACTTCATTTTCTTGAAGCGTGAAATAAGCCAGTAGCAACAGTAGTCTGTGACTCAGGATCATATCAACCAGCCGAGCGACGCGGACGTCGCTCATTTTATGGCCCACTGGGTCGATTTACTGCGTGGCGCCGCACGCGAGCGGCAACTCGGTCCGAAGAGAGTCGCTCAGCTCATCGGCGTGAGCGAATCTTCGTACCACAAGCGCTGTCGCGGCAACGTCCAGTTCTCCGCCCCGGAATTTTCGGCGCTGTGTGACCATTTCGACCTCCCGAGCCGCCCCTCCGAGCTCAACGAGGCACGCCTGGGTTTCACGACGGCTGGTCTGGCTTCGGAAACGTTCTGTGCGAACGCTTACCTCGACGGCCTCACTAAGTTGGGAGAGTCAATGGGAGCTGCTGTAGCGTCGGGCCGACCGGTGGACGTGACCGTTTCCTCGAGCGACATTCCGATTTTTCAGCTCTTCCGGGAGCCAGCCCTCGTGGCCTTTAAGCTATTCGTGTTCGACACCGCACACACCGTTGAGCTCGAGCAGCGGCTAGACCTCAACTCGGCCGTGGAGGAGCGTGGGCGACACATTGCTGCCGCCCAGCGGGTGGCGGAGGTGTACACCGAACTGCCCACCCGGGAGGTTTGGGGGGTGAATCCCCTCGCGGGATTGCTGTACCAGATCGCTCACCTCGTCCGCGCGCGTGCCCTCGGCCCGGTCGACCTAGCCGAGATTATCGCCGCCGTTCGGCGGGTAATCGCCAGGATAGCAGAGGAAGCCCAGGCTTGCGCCAAAACGAGTGGCGCGAGCTTCCGACTCCACCAGAATCGCTTACACGCCACTAACACCACCGTAACGGCGGCCCTGGGCGAACGCACGCTTACCTTCCTCACCGTCGACAACCCTAATTTTATTCGAAGCGATCAATCCAGAACTCACGGATTCTTCGTCGATACGTTCGAGCAGATCCGTAGGCGATCGACACCGATCAATGGAACCGGGATTTATACGGCGCGTCTGTTTGCCGAGGATTTGGAGAGTAGCGTTCGTCGACTCGAAAAATCGATGAATTATCAGTTACAAGCTTATAATTCGTTCTGAACGTATTACTTATACTGCGTCACAGCGACTGACGGTAGTTCCCGAAAGTGTAATGATGTGCTTCGGGCTTTACGTTTACCGCCGTGCTCCAATCCCTCTACTACGCAATCCCTGCCAACCTGCGCTAACTGGTCCGACGACTCTACTACCTGCCGAAAGACACAATCACGCCGCTCCCCGGCCTCACTCACCCGCGCGGACCCATCTTCGCCGGGGGCAGCGGAGACCACTTTACCCGGCAGGGGCGAGAGCCTCGAAGCTTCCTCTTCGACTACGGAAAATTAACTCCCGATAGCCGCGTCCTCGATATCGGTTCCGGTATAGGCCGCCTCGCGATACCGCTCACCGAAGTGCTTACGGAAAGTCAACTACGAAGGCTTCGACGTGGTAGAGGGAAGAGCTACGCACTACTCGATCCGAAGGTAGAAGCTACGAATGTGGGGTACACAAGATCCTGGTTAGAGCATGCAATCACCTCGGCAGGCTTAGCAGTAGAGCACCAATTTCGCGGTAGCTAGAGTGGTTTACCGGGTGATCACCCTGTTGCCTCTCAGGATATGTTGGTGCTTGAGCGTGTGTAATCGATAGGCCTAACCCCCCGGTTCGCCGTGCTTCAGCGCGGCGCGCGGATACCCATACGATCGATTAGTCACCCACCCTCGGGCGGGAGCGCGGACACCCACCCGCTCGATCAGCTAGCCCACATCCGCCCGGGCGCACCCGAGCACGCTGAACCGGGGAGTTGTCGCGGCAACGACCCGGCCTATGCCTACCGTCCACCCCAAAACAATACCCTCTCACTCCCCCTTACCGTTTTATCCGCCCGGCGCACAACAGCTATTGGTTAGGTCCCGTATGCCGCAACTCCCCCCGCTCGTACTGCTGATCGCGCTATTCGCTCCCCTAGCCGCCTTCACCCAAACCGAAGCCACCGTCGCCGTAAGCGCCACCGTCCTCGGCGAGGACGAGCTCACCCCCGTCTCCTTCGCCACCGTCGCCGCCTACGCTCCCGCCGACAGCAGCATGGTCGCCAACGCCACCACCGACGTAGACGGGAATTTTTCCTTAGACCTCGCCCCGGGATCCTACTACCTCGTGCTGAAGTTCCTCGGTTTTACCGATAAGGTGATCCCCGGGGTCGACGTGCCCGCCACCGGCGCCACGCTCGACCTCGGCCGACTGCGCATGCGCCAGAGCAACGTCGCGCTCGACCTCGTGGAGGTCACCGCCGACCGCAGCAGCGTGTCCCTGAAGCTCGACAAGCGCGTCTTTACCGTCGGCGAAGACCTCACCGGCGCCGGCAGCACCGCCGCCGACATCCTCAACAGCGTGCCGTCCGTGACCGTCGACACCGAGGGCGCGGTGAGCCTGCGCGGCAGCAACGGCGTGCGCATCCTCGTGGACGGCAAGCCCTCGGCCATGCTCAGCGCGGGCGACCTGAACGCGCTGCGCCGGATGCAGGGCGACATCATCGAGTCGGTCGAAGTCATCACCAACCCGTCGGCCAAGTACGAGGCCGAGGGCGAGGCCGGCATCATCAACATTATCCTCAAGAAGGACCGCAAGCGCGGCTTCAACGGCTCCTTCGGCGCCAACGTCGGCGCTCCCGAGAACTACGGCGCCAACTACAACCTCAACTACCGGCGGGGCGACCTCAACTGGTTCTCCAACTTCGGGATCGGCTACCAGCGCTCGCCGGGCGGCGGCAGCTCCGTGCAGCGCTTCTTCGACGACGCGGGCGCGTTTACGCAGGGCTACGCGAGCGCGACCGACCAGGACCGGGGCGGGCTCGGCGGCAACCTCCAGCTCGGGATCGACTACTACCTCACCGAGCGCGACGTGTTTACCGGCTCGCTGCTCTACCGCAAGTCTTCGGACCGCAACCTCGCCACCGTCGTCTACAGCGATATCGACGAGGCCGGCGAGGTGCTCGACCGGACCGACCGCGAGGCCGTCGAAGATTCCAACAACGACCAGCTCGAGAGCGCGCTGGCCTACAAGCGCACCTTCGACGACGAGGACCGCGAATTTACCGTCGACGTGAAGTACATCCTCGACGACGACCTGGAGCTCACCGACTTCGACCAGACGAGTACCGACCCCGGCGAGGTGAAGCGCCAGAACGCCAGCAATACCGAGTACGAGACCAACCTCCTCCTCCAGACCGACTACGCCCACCCCTTCAACGACAGCCTGAAGCTGGAAGGCGGCCTGCGCAGCACCCTCCGCACGATCCGCAACGCGTATAAAGTCGAGGAGGCCAACAACAGCGGGGAGTTCGAGACCCTCGCCAACTTCGACGACGAGCTCGAGTACACCGAGAACATCTACGCCGCCTACTTCATCGGCTCCGCCGAGTTCGGGAAGATCGGGCTGCAGGCGGGCCTGCGCGGTGAGCTGTCGGACGTGAATGCGGTGCTGAAGAACGACGGGACCGAGAGTCCGCAGGACTACTTCAGCCTCTTCCCGAGCGGCTCGGTCTCCTACCAGATCTCCGAACTCACCCAGCTCCAGGCGAGCTACAGTCGCCGACTGAGTCGCCCCTACTTCCGCCTGCTGCTCCCCTTCTCCAACTTCAACGACCCGCGCAGCAACCCGCGGGGTAATCCGTCGCTGCGCCCCGAGTTTAGCGACTCCTACGAGGTGAGTGCCCTGCGCTACCTCTCGCGGGGCTCGGTACTGGCGAGCGTGTACTACCGCCGCACCACCGGCGTGATCGAGCGCCTCGCCCTCGCTAACGACGACGGGACCACGACCCGTTTTCCCGTCAACCTCGCCACGCGCGACGCGTACGGCGTGGAGCTCACCTTCGGCTACGACATAGCGGATTGGTGGCGCCTCGATTCCGATTTCAACCTCTACACCGCCGAGCTCGCGGGCACCTACCAGGACCAAGCCTACCAAGCGGACGTAGCCTCGTGGAGCGGCCGCGTCAGTTCCAAGTTTCAAGTCGGCGAACGCCTCGAGCTACAGGGCACCTTCGACTACAACGCCCCGGCCGACAACCTGCAGGGCCGCACCCTCGAGATTTACTCCGTCGACCTCGGCGCCTCGCTCGATGTGTTCAAGGGTCGTGGCTCGCTCACGGTCAGCGCGCGCGACATCTTCAACACCCGTATCGAGCGCAGCATCGTGGACTTGCCCGACTACAAGTCGGAGGGCAACTTCCAGTGGCGGCAGGCGCGCAACGTGGTGCTCGGCTTCGTGTACCGCTTAAATCAGGATGCGCGGGGGGCGGAGTAAGTCTGAGAGACGTGTAAAGGAATAGCCGTTTTCTTTACACGTTGGACTGGACGTGTAAAGGTTTGGGCGAAAGCTTTACACATCCGCTCAGGGTCACGTGCTGTACGAAATGCCTGGGTAGCGAATACATTCTACGGCGTGACCGACTCAACCGACTCCGTGTCATCGACATCGACAGGGCGCGTGAGCAGCTCTACGAGTTCGAAGTTGATGTAGAAGTCCTGTCGACCAATTCGTTCCACCTCGAGGAGGCCGGCACTAACGAGCTTCTTTAGGTAGCGGGCCGCCGTAGGTCGACTTACTTGTAAATCCCGTTCTACGAAGGCAACCTTTGTATAAGGGTACTTAAATAGGTTATTGAGTAAGTCCTGACTATACATCCGGGCATCCAGCTTTCGGATTCGCGACTTATACTCCGCAATCAGAGCACGGAGGCGAGCAATAATACCTTCGGTATAAGTTGCCGTTTCCCGAACCCCCCGCAGCATCCATAACACGTACTTGCGGTAACCCTCCTCCGACCCGCGCGCTTCTGCAAGATGAGTATAGTAAGCGCCTTTATCGGCTACTATGTAACGACTTAAGTATAGCACGGGTAGATCGAGCAGCTTCTCCTTGATGAGGTAAAGCACATTAATGATGCGCCCCGTGCGTCCGTTGCCATCGTAGAAAGGATGGATAGTCTCGAATTGATGATGGATAATGGCCATCTTGATTAGTGGGTCTAGATCCTGCAGGCTATTATCATTGATGTACTGTTCGAGGTTACTCATGAGTGCTACAACCTCATCTGGGTGCTGGGGTGGTTCGTGCACGACCTCCCCGGTGGCCGCATTCTGAAGTACGGTTCCCGGCTGCTTCCTAAATCCTGCCCCATCACCTTTGAGCAGCTCCTGGATCTTGAGAATGTGACGATTTAAAAGCAGCTCATCCTCTTGAATGAAATCAAACCCGAGCCGCACGGCATCTTCATACCTGCGTACCTCCTTCACCGCAGCGTCGAGCCGTTCTGTTCCTATACCCCGGCTGGTGAGCAGGTCTCGCTGGGTAGTAATGATGTTCTCGATCGCGGAGCTCTCTTGCGCCTCTTGGAGGATCAGCGTACTCAACAGGATCTCTTGATTTGGGATAGTTTGGGCGACACCGTGAAGTTTGCTCAGTGCGCGCGTAGCGGCAATAGTGGCGCGCAAGATCTCGGGTGTGTTTAAATTGTATTGAAGGGGTAGCGGGGATACTGTACTCACAACGTGTAAAGAAAGCGGCGTTTTCTTTACACGTCGAGCTCGACGTGTAAAGGTTTTGAGAAAAGCTTTACATGTTTCCGTCGACCGGACCTGAAGGCGAGGCACTGCTCAGTTAGGCTTTCGCCAAAACGAGTCCTAGCTACCTTTCCCCGGATGCTAAAAGTCGAACACATCGCGATCTGGGTCGACGACCTCGAACGCACCCGCACCTGGTACGAAACTTACCTCGGCTGCGTCGCCGGCCCGCGCTACCACAACCCCACGAAAGGCTTCACCTCCTACTTCCTCACGCCCGCGGGCGGCGGCGCACGCCTAGAGCTGATGCACCGCGCCGACGCCGGGGCCCAATCCGGCCCCCGCGACCTACGCGCCGGCTGGACGCACGTCGCCTTCACCCCCGGCAGCCAAACCGCCGTCAACGCCCTCACCGAGCGCCTCCGCGCCGATGGCTACCCCATCGCCGGCGAGCCCCGCACCACGGGCGATGGTTACTACGAAAGCGTCGTCGAAGACCCCGAGGGCAACCGCGTGGAGCTGATGGCCTAACTACCCCCCCCAACCTTCGGTTCGCCGCGCTTTAGCGCGGCAAGCTTGTGGGAGCAGTTGCAGCTCTTCGGCTTAGAGCCCCACGTCAACCGCATTATGAGCTTGCTCTCATACCTCTAGTAACTCGAACCCTAAAGTGTCGTCCGTAAACGACACTTCGCACCGGTTTTTGTCTCGTATAGACGACAGACCAGAGCAAGCTAGCCCGAATCCTCACGACAGACACCAGCACCGTCTGCCGACCAGGTATCGTCGCCCCGCCCGATCCCGATAGGGGTAGGCTACTTTTGGTCTGTTTTGGCGTAAGCCAGGCCCTCGAAAGACTTATCTTTTGGCGCAGGCGCCATTCTGCCCGTAGCCCACCCCCTACCTTCGCACGCCAACGCCCCCGACCCCCGTGCCGCAGACCGTCCTCCTGGTCACCCCGCCCTTCACCCAGCTCAATACGCCCTACCCAGCGACAGCGTACATCAAGGGGTACCTGAACACGCAGGGCGTCGAGGCACACCAGCTGGACCTCGGCCTCGAAACCATCCTCGCGCTGTTCTCCCGGCGGGGCCTCGAACGACTGTTCGCCGAAGTGCCGGCGGGGGCGCTCCGCGAGGCGAGCGCGAACGCCCGGCGGATCTTCGCCCTGCGCGAGGCGTACGCCGACACGATCGACCCGGTGATTCAGTTTCTGCAGGACCGAGACCCGACGCTCGCCCACCTGATCTGCGAGCGCAACTTCCTGCCCGAGGCCTCTAAGTTCGAGCAGCTGCAAGACCTGGAGTGGGCGTTCGGGACGATGGGCATCCGCGACCAGGCCCGGCACCTCGCCACGATGTACCTCGAGGACATCGGCGATTTCATCGTCGAGGTAGTCGATCCGCACTTCGGGTTCAGTCGCTACGCTGAGCGCCTCGGCAGGAGCGCCACTTCGTTCGACGATCTGTATCGAGAGCTGACGTCCCCGTCCAGCTACATCGGCGACGTGATGCTCGAGCTGCTGGATGCGCGGCTCGAGGCGACGCCATCCAGCTTGGTATGCCTTTCGGTTCCCTTCCCGGGAAACCTTTTCGCCGCGCTCAAGTGTGGCCAGTGGATTAAAGCGCGACATCCGGACGTGAAGGTTTGTATGGGTGGCGGTTACCCCAACACCGAACTGCGGTCGCTGTCCGATGCCCGCGTGTTCGAGTTCGTCGACTTCGTCACCCTCGACGACGGGGAGACGCCGTTGCGCAACCTGCTGGCGCACCTCGACGGCGAGCTACCGGCCCCGATGCTGAAACGCACCTTCACGCTCGAAGGGGGCGCCGTGGTCTACCAGAACGGGAGCCTGTGGCCCGACGTAAAACAGGCGAGCGTGGGGACCCCCGATTACACCGGTCTACCGCTGAAACGCTACCTCTCGGTGATCCAGCTCACCAACCCCATGCACCGGCTCTGGAGCGACGGGCGGTGGAACAAGCTCACCATGGCCCACGGCTGCTACTGGGGGAAGTGCACGTTTTGCGATATATCGCTCTCCTACATCCGCGACTACGAAGCGTCCTCCGCCGCGCTCATCGTCGACCGCATGGAGGAGCTCGTCGCCCAGACCGGGGAGCGCGGCTTTCACTTCGTCGACGAGGCCGCCCCGCCCGCGCTGATGAAGGCCGTGGCGCTCGAGCTGCTCAAACGGCGCGTGGTGGTGAGTTGGTGGACCAATATCCGCTTCGAGAAGAGCTTCACCGCCGACCTGTGCCGACTGCTCGCCGCCGCGGGTTGCATCGCGGTGTCCGGCGGCCTCGAGGTAGCGTCCGACCGACTGCTCGAGCTGATCGCCAAGGGGGTAACGATCGAGCAGGTCGCGCAGGTCAACCGCAACTTCAACCAGGCCGGGATCATGGTCCACGCCTACCTCATGTACGGATTCCCGACGCAGACCGATCAGGAGACGGTCGACTCGCTCGAGGTCGTGCGGCAACTCTTCGAGCAGGGGGTACTGCAGTCGGCCTTCTGGCACCGCTTCGCGATGACGGCGCACAGTCCGGTAGGCCTCGCGCCCGCCGCCTTCGCGGTGCAAGACCACACCGAGCGCGGTGCCTTCGCCAACAACGATCTCGCGCACACCGATCCTACCGGCGCGGACCACGATCTGTACGCGGAAGGACTCAGGAAGTCGCTCTACAACTACATGCACGGGGCCTGCCTCGACGACGAGCTACAGGCCTGGTTCGACCACGAAATCCCCGGGACGAGCCTCCCTCCGGACCTCATCTACGAGTACCTCGTGCGGCCCGACTTCAGTTCGCCGAAGCCGAATCAGAAGGTCCTGTGGCTCGGCGGCCCGGCAGTCTACGACGGCGCGAGTAGGCGTCTGCTCGTCACCACGAGGCAAAGCGACCGGCAAGTGAAGTGCCGGCCCGCCGTGGGGTATTGGCTGGAGTCGCTACTGACCCGACTCCGCGTCTCAGCGGGTTACGGGTCACTGACGGTTGCCGCCTTTCGGCAAAACTACGAGGACGCGGGACTAGAAGATTTCGCGCTGTTTTGGCCCGGACCGGTGATGGAGGAGCTGCGGGGGATCGGGTTGGTGGTGGTTTGATTGGGTCGGCCAAAAAAACTACCACACTTGTAGTACATCCCGATTATTGATACTACATTTGTAGTATGAAGCCCATCCCTTCCCCCTCCGAAGCCCAGCTCGAGATCCTCGACCTGCTCTGGCGAGACGCGCCGCTCTCCGTGCGCGACATCCACGGGGCCATCGCCGAACGGCGGGACGTTAGCTATACCACCGTGCTCACGCAGCTCCAGCGCATGACCGACGCTGGCCTCGTCGAGCGTGACGCCAGCAGCCGGAGCCACCAGTACCGCCCGGCCATCGCCCGCGAGGAGATCGAGCGGGGGATCTTCGGCCGACTCGCCGATCGCGCCTTCGGCGGCAGCCGCGTCCACCTCGCCCTCCGTGCCCTCGGCGACGAAACCCCCACCGCCAGCGAGCTCGCCGAACTGCGCCGCTGGATAGACGAGCAATCCTAACCCCCGCCATGGACTACCACCTAGCTGTAGCAGCGGTCCTCGGGACCGCCGTCGTGCACAGCCTCTGGCAGGGCGCCCTCGCGTACGGCGCATTCCGGCTGGCTACCATACGCACGCGAGATCCCGCTCGGGTTCACGATCTCGCCCTACTGTGTCTGTCGCTTATCGCGGTGGCCTTCCTGATCACCATCGGAGCCTGCTGGCCGTCTCACCGTGTTGTGGGATCCGGCGCCTCATTCTCCGGCCTGACCTCCGGAGTGTCCGACCTCATCGGTTCCCCGGCCAGCGCGTCCGAGGCTACCCCCTGGATGTCGATCCTCGGCTACGCCTACCTCCTCGGGGCCGCCGCATACACGATCCGGGTCGCTTACGACCACGCGCACGCTACTCGTCTGTCTGGACGAGCCCGCGGTCGGTTGCCCGAGGGCTGGCGCGCGCCATTCGCCGAGGCCGTACGAGGGGCGCTCCCCGGGCGCCGCGTAAGCGTTTACCTAAGCGAGCACGTCGGTACGGTGCTCACCGTCGGGTTGCTCAGGTCGGTCGTGTTGTACCCCGTCTCCCTCGCCGGTCAGCTCACCCCGGCGGAAGCGGAACTGATCCTGCTGCACGAGCTGGCTCACCTCCGCCGCTACGACCACCTCACCGTCTACGTGCAACGCCTGCTACGCGCCGTGGTCTTCTTCCATCCCGTAGCTCATCTCCTCTCCCGCCACATCGAAGTGTCCCGCGAGTACGCCTGCGACGACGTGGTCGTCCGCCACGCCGGTACGACCGCTTACGCCAAAACCCTCCTCCACCTCGGCGAGCACGCGCTCGCCCTACCCCCAAACCCCCTCGCCATGTCCATCTCGAGAAGCTCCCTCACCGCGCGCGTCCAACGTCTCTTCGGGGCCGCTCCCACGCGCCGCACCTCTTCGGTCGCACTGGTCCTCCCCCTCCTGCTGGGGGCTGCCGCCGTATTCGCCGTCGCACCGAACGCGGCCGTCGTTGCGCACGGTGCTAGCCGCGCTGTTCCGCACCAGGCACTCACGCCCACCGGACTCCTAGCGCAATCGCCCGTTACCGGGCGGGCCGCCAACGATACCGTACCGCCGCCGCCCACTGTACCGCCACCACCTACCGCGCCGGCACCACCCGCGCCGCCAGCTACACCGCCGGTACCCGCGACCGAGATCCCACCACCGCCTCCCGCGCCGCCGACCCCTCCCGCTGCCCCGGAGACCGACCCCTCCTGGCTCACCGAGGCGCCCGCGTCGATCCCTACCGAGGAAGAGCTCCGCGCGATCGTCGACGAGGCCGTGCGGACCATGCCCTCGGAAGCCGAACTCTCACAAACGCTCGAGCGCGCCCTCGGTGGGGTCCCGGATTCGATCCAGCTACGTCGGATGCTGGAGCAAACCCGCGCGGATCTACCCGACGAGGCGGAGCTGCGTCGGATCGTCGGGGAGGCGGAGGCCCAGATACCCGACGAGGCGGAACTCCGTCGCCTGCTCGAGGAAGCTCGTGCCGGCCTGCCCGATGAGGCGGAGCTACGACGTATCGCCGACGCGGCCATGGCGTCGGCTGAGGCCGCCAGGGAAAACTTCGAGGCACACCGTTCGCAAATGGAGCAACAGCGCGCGGTCGCGGATGATCAGCGCGACGGTGCCGAAGCCCAAAGACTCGAGATGGAGGAGGCCCGCGAGGCCATGGAACTCCAACGCGAGGCCATGGAGCAACAGCGCGCGGTCGCGGATGATCAGCGCGACGGTGCCGAAGCCCAAAGACTCGAGATGGAGGAGGCCCGCGAGGCCATGGAACTCCAACGCGAGGCCATGGAGGGTCAGCGGGGGGATTACCGCGATCCCACCTTCGGCACCGACGCCGCCACTACCGACTACTTCATCGACGATCGCCCCGCTACCGCCGAGCAATTCGAAGCCCTCGACCGCGAGCAGCTCCGGAGCATCGATGTGTCCAGAGACGGGGAGCGGAGTACCGTACGCGTGTACAGGAAGGAGTAGGTAGACCAGAGCGACACCGCTACCCCTCCACCCAATCCCCCACCTGCCGCGCCTCGATATCGAAAGCGATCCCGACCTTCACCACCTCCCGATTCCCCTCCCCGTACGCCCGGCCGTAGCCACGTGCCTCGATCTGCGCCAGCGCCTCGGCCGCCGTGCCGCCGAGCTTCAGCTCTAAGACGTACACGTAGTCCGGAACCTCTACTACGATGTCGGCCCGACCGCGCGCGGTCGATACTTCCGAGCGGGTGTAGAGCCCCAGCATCGTGAAGGTCGTGTGGATGATCGCGTGCACCATCGCCTCGCTCTGCCGCTGCCACAGCTGGTGCGGGACGGCGGCGAGGCTCACGTCGATGATCTGAATGACGGTGTCGAGGTCGCGCGCGAGAAAGGCTTCGTAGAGGCGCGTTACCCGCGCACTCGGCGTAGAAGGTTCGTCGAAATTGTACTCCTTCAGCAGAGACTCCAAGAAGGTGAGTTTGACCTCTTCGTTGGGGAAGTCGAGCTCGTAGCGTAAAACACGGTCCGGACCGTGTTTTACCGTAAGGTACCCACTTTGAAAAAGGACGCCTACGAGATTCAACCGTCTAAGGCTAAACCCTAAAAGTTCTGACTGACTCACTTTTGTGGGTGCAACATCGAAATCTCCCCCTTGAGCAAGGCGCTTGGTCACGAACGTGGGCGTGCCTGAGTCAGACCAGAAGTTATGGAGCTGTCCAGTCTGTAAAAATTGGAGTAAAGACCAAGGATTGTACACCCGCTCCGGTCCGCCCCAACTGTACCCATTGTACCATTGTCGCACCTCCTCTCGAGTGTATTCCGTTGCGTCGAGTTGCGGCCCAAAATTGTCGTCAATTTCTTTTTCGGTAATTCCGACGAGCGTGAAGGCCGACCGTAAAAGGGTTATATTCTGAAGGTTATTTAGATCCGAAAATAAGGACACCTTCGAGAATGCCGAGACCCCAGTGAGAAACACGAGCTCGAGGTTGGGATCCGCGTCTTTTAATACACCATAGAAACCTCGCAACTCATCACGGTTAGCCTCCGCTTTCGGTATATCGTCAACGTAATCGGTGATCGGCTTATCGTACTCGTCAATCAGGACGACCACTCGACCGCTCGGATCCGCACCAGCTACTTCTTCGATCAACTTGCGAAACGCATCCTTCAACGTGAGGTCGGGCGCGAGGGACAGTCCATGTTGCTCCGCTTTTGTGGTAACGTCTTCGCGTAAGGCTCGGGTAACGCCTTTCGCGTCGTAGTCGAGTTGCGCGAAGCGAAACCACAACACGGGCCGTCGCTTACCTACAAAATCCCAGTGCGCCCCAGCCCAGAGCCCCTCGAACAGCTCCTCACTCCCGGAATAGAGCTCGTGCATCGTCGCCACCGTGAGCGACTTCCCGAATCGCCGCGGCCGCGACAGGAACAAGTACCCCCCGTTCTCGATGAGCCGACAGACGTGCTCCGTCTTGTCGACGTAGTGGAAGCCCTCCTCGCGAATCTTGCGGAAATCCTGGTGGCCGATGGGGTACTTCACGGCATCGAAGGTAAGTTGCGGGATAAGGCTCACACACCCCGCGTAAAAGCCACCACCCCGTCCCCACTCCGCCCGGCGTCGTAGCTGTACCCGTACACCTCCAAATCCGCCAAGCCCGCCGGCTCCGTGATCCCCTGTTTCACCACCGCCCGCGCCAGCGCCCCCCGCGCCACCTTCGCGTTGAACGTCACGAACCGCAACGCCCCCTTGCGCAGCTCCCGGAAATCCGCCTCCAGCACCGGCACCCCGAGCGCCGCCTCGTCCACGCTCGACCAGTACTCCTTACTCGCCGCGTTGAGCACGAACTTGGCGTCCGTGGCCTCGATGTCCGCCCGCAGCAACTCCGTGATGCGCTCCCCCCAAAACGCGTAGAGGTCCTTCGCCCGCCCCACCCGCAACTTCGTGCCCATCTCCAGGCGGTAAGGCTGGATCAGATCCAGCGGTCGCAGCAGCCCGTACATCCCGGACAGGACGCGCACGCTGTGTTGGGCGAACGCCAACTCCTCGCCCGTGAAATCGTCGACATCCAGGCCGCGGTACACGTCGCCGCGGAAGGCGAGCAGGGCGGGTTTTGCGGAAGCGAGACCGGCAGACGTGTCGAAGGATCGAAAGCGCTCCGCGTTGAGGGCCGCCAGCTTGTCGGAGACGTGCATGAGCTCGCCCAATTTCCTCGGCGACTTGCGGCGGAGGGCATTCGCGAGCTCGCCCGTCTGTTGCAGGAAGCGCGGCTGCGTAACGTCGGCCGCCTCGACGGGGGAGAAATCGAGCGTCTTGGCGGGGGAGAGGACTACGATCATCGGGCCGCAAACCTAGGGCGGATCGCACCTTTCGGCCGCCGCGTACATTCACCCCCTATGCGCACCCTCGCCCTTACCCTCTGCCTGCTCGCAACGCTCCACGGCTTCGCTCAAACCGTAGTCGACTCCTTCGAGTACGACGGCAACGTGCGCACCTACCGCCTCCACTTCCCGAACGAGGACAGTACCGCCACGGACCTGCCCCTCGTGCTCAACCTGCACGGCATCACCAGCAACGCCGCCGAACAGGAGTTTTATAGCAACATGAATCCCTACGCCGACACCGCCGGCTACGTGGTGTGCTACCCGAACGGGCTGTTACTGGAGAACGACACGACCGGCACGCAGCGGGAGTGGTTCGTTGGCTTCCTATCGCAGCAATCCCGCACCGATGACGCCGGTTTCCTCTTGGCCCTCGTCGATACCCTCGCCGAGCGCTACGCCGTCGATACCGCCCGGGTCTTTAGCACCGGATTTTCGAACGGTGGCTTCATGTCCTACGAGCTCGCCTGCGAGTCCCCCGGGCGATTCGCCGCCATCGCTTCCGTAGCGGGCGGCTTCGTGCCCGGCCGACGCGCGGCGTGCACCGGGGATGCCGTCGTGCCCGTGATGCAGATTCACGGGACCGACGACCAGACGGTTCTCTTCTCCGGACGACCGTTCGTCAACGAGCCCATCGACACCACCGTCGCTTTCTGGACGCGCCGCAACGGCTGTACCGGATCTCCGGTCGAAAGCGGTCTCCCCGACCGAGATCCCTCCGACGCGTTCACCTCCACCCGCGTCGTGTACGATAGCTGTTCCGACGGCGCGCGTGTCGAATACATCATCGTTAATGGCGGTGGACACAGCTGGCCCGGCGCGCCCGTCGACGTGGCCCCAACCACCCAGGATTTTCAGGCCAGTCGGGAAATCCTCGCCTTCTTCGACCGGTTTCCCCGCGCGGATACCACCACGAGTACCGATGAGCTAGGCGGCTTCCGCCAAAACCCCTCGCTCCTCCTCTACCCCAACCCCACCGCCGGCACCGCCATCTCTACCGACGCCGCCGACGCCCCGCGCACCTTCCGACTCTTCAACGCCACCGGCCAGCGCCTCTCCGAAATCCAACTCCCCGCCGGCCGAACCGAGCTCGAACTCGGCGACCTTCCCGCCGGCAACTACCTCCTCCGCGAACGGTCCGGCGGCAACGCTTCGTCCTGGTTCAACGTCCGTTGATCGAAGGCTCGGCTCCCGCCAAAACCCGCCCGCAATTCCCCACGTTACTTCGGCCAATACACGATTATATGTTCGACTCGAATGAGTTCATGAGGTACGCAACCAAGCACCTCGGCATGTCCACCATGCACCTCGAAAAATACGGCGACCACGTCGGGCGTCAGGCCGCCCCGGTCGTCGCCGACCCCAACGTCACCGGCTTCACCCCCAACGTCATCGAGGAGCGCTCGATGAATATCGTCGGACTCGACGTGTTCAGTCGCCTCATGATGGACCGCATCATCTTCATGGGCGTGCCCGTGACCGACTACGTGGCCAACGTGACCCAGGCCCAGATGCTCTTCCTCGAGTCGGCCGACCCGAGTCGCGACATCCAGATGTTCATCAACAGCCCGGGCGGCTCCGTGATCGCCGGGCTCGGCATGTACGACACCATGCAGTACGTCAAGCCCGACGTCGCCACGATCTGCACGAGCATGGCCGCCTCCATGGGCTCCGTGCTGCTCGCCGCCGGCACCAAGGGCAAGCGCAGCATCCTGCCGCACGCCTACGTGATGATCCACCAGCCCTCCGGCGGTATGCAGGGGCAGTTCTCCGACATGGAGATCAACTACAACCTCATCAAGCAGATGCGCGACCGACTCTACAACATCCTCGCCGACCACACCGGGCAGGATTTCGAGACCATCGAGCGCGACTCCGACCGCGACAACTGGAAGACCGCCGAGGAGTCCGTCGAGTACGGCCTGGTCGACGAGGTGCTCAACCGCAAGAAGGACGACGACAAGGGGAAGAGCTAGTCCGGTCCGCTTGCGCGAAAACTCGCGAAGGGTGTAAGGGGCGTACCTTTACACCCTTTGCGGATTTTAGCGCGCCCCCAGCGCCGCTTTTCGTAACCCCATCTCATGCGCAAAAGCAAGCAAGACGTCCGCTGTTCGTTCTGCGGCCGCGATAAATCCGAGGCCCTCATCCTCATCGCCGGCATCAACGGCCACATCTGCGAGGTCTGCGTGGAGCAGGCCAACGAAATCGTCGAGGAGGAGCTCCTCGGCGCCACGCCCCGCGAGCGTACCGTGCCCCGCAACGGGGAGCCCCTCGAGCCGCTGCCCACCGACATTCGGCCGCGCGACATCAAGACCTACCTCGACGAGTTCGTCATCGGTCAGCAATCGGCCAAACGCGTGCTCAGCGTGGCCGTCTACAACCACTACAAGCGACTCCGCTCCCGGCAGGAGGCGACGGGCCTGACGGCCGTCGATCGCGAGGTCGAGATCGAGAAGTCCAACATCCTCTTCGTCGGGCGCACCGGCACGGGCAAAACCTTGCTCGCCAAAACCATCGCCCGCTACCTCAACGTGCCCTTCGCGATCGTCGACGCGACGGTGTTTACCGAGGCCGGCTACGTGGGCGAGGACGTGGAGTCGATCCTCTCCCGCTTGCTCCAGGTGTGCGACTTCGACGTCGAGAGCGCCGAGCGCGGCATCGTGTACATCGACGAGATGGACAAGGTGGCCCGCAAATCCGACAACCCTTCCATCACCCGCGACGTGTCGGGGGAGGGCGTGCAGCAGGCGTTGCTCAAGATGCTCGAGGGCACCGAGGTCAACGTGCCCCCCCAGGGCGGCCGCAAGCACCCCGAGCAGAAGCTCATCAAGGTCAACACCGAGAACATCCTCTTCATCTGCGGCGGCGCCTTCGACGGCGTCGAGAAGGTCATCTCGCGGCGGGTCAACCAGCAGGTCATCGGCTTCAAGCACGACAGCGACAAGGAGTACGACCGCGAGAACCTCCTGCAGTACATCACCCACCAAGACCTCAAGCACTACGGCCTCATCCCCGAGCTCGTCGGTCGCCTCCCCGTGCTCACCTACCTCGAGCCCCTCGACGAGGAAACCCTCAAGCGCATCCTCACCGAGCCACGCAACGCCCTGCTCAAGCAGTACAAGAAGCTCTTCGCCATGGAGGGCATCAAGCTCCAGCTCACCCCCGACGCCATCGAGTACATCGCCGGTAAGGCGCTCGAGTACAAGCTGGGTGCCCGCGGACTGCGCTCGCTGTGCGAGGCGATCATGACCGACGCGATGTACGAGCTCCCGAGTGAGCCCGGCGTCACCGATTTCATCATCGACCTCGACTACGCCGAGGGCCGCATCACCAACTCCAAGATCGGCCACCTGCGGGCCGCCTGAGCCGTGCCCGAAACTCCCGCCGCCAACGAGCAGCTCCGCTACCCCGTCGGTCGCCACGCGATGCCCGGCTCCGTGTCCCAGACGGACGCACGCGCTTTCGCGAGAACGATCGAGCGCTTCCCGCGGGAGGTGCGCGGTCTGGTTGAGTCGGCCACCGACCACGAACTCGAGCAGCGCTACCGCCCCGGCGGCTGGACGGCCCTGCAGGTGGTCCACCACTGCGCGGACAGCCACCTGAACGCATTCACCCGCTTCAAGCTCGCCCTCTCCGAGGACAATCCCACCATCAAGCCCTACCGCGAAGCGCTTTGGGCGGAACAGGCCGACTACGCCACCCCCGTAAAACTCTCTCTACTCCTGCTCGACGGATTACACGCTCGTTGGGCAGCGTTGCTGGAAGGTTTGGACGAGGTTCAGTGGGAGCGTAGGTACGTGCATCCGGGACGGGGGGAATCCCTGTCGCTCGCGCAGACGGCTGGCCTCTACGATTGGCACTGCCGGCATCATCTGGGGCATTTGAAGCTGATTTTTGACTAGCGCGTTCTCGCCGGGGGATGGTTTCACGCGGAGACGCGGAGGCTCCGCGGGGGGCGCGGGGAAGACACGCCCGACGAGCCCCCGCGCCCCCCGCGTGACCTCCGCGTCTCCGCGAGAACTTCATTAAGAAATGCGCCACTTCCTAACCCTCTCCTACCGGGGCACCCTCTACCACGGCTGGCAGCGGCAACCCCACAGCACGAGCGTCCAGGAAACCCTCGAAACCGCCCTCTCCACCCTCCTCCGTACCCCCACCGAGCTCACCGGTTGCGGTCGCACCGACGCCGGCGTGCACGCCAGCACCTACGTAGCCCACTTCGACACCCCCGGGGAGACGCTTCCGCAAAACTTCCTGCGCCGCTTCAACCGGATGTTGCCCGCGGACGTCGCCGTGCGCACCGTGGAGCCCGTGGTCGCTGACGCGCACGCCCGCTTCGACGCCACCGAGCGCGCCTACCGCTACGACATTATTCGCGATAAAGATCCGTTTCGCGCCGACCTCGCCTGGCACTACCACGGGTTCGATAAGTTGCACTTGGAGCACCTCAACGCCGCCGCCGCCGTGCTCCTCGAGTTCGACCACTTCGCCCCGTTTTGCAAAAGCAAATCCGATGCGCAGACGATGCGGTGCGATCTGCGACGCGCGGAGTGGACGGTGGGCGATGACGGCGCCACCCTCCGCTTCCACGTCGCCGCCGATCGCTTTCTGCGGGGCATGGTGCGGCTGATCGTGGGGGCCTGCGTGCAGGTAGGTTTGGGGGAGATGTCGGTGGGAGAGCTTCGCGCGGTACTGAAGCAGCAACAGCGTTTGGGCAAGCCGGTCAGTGTGCCCGCGCGGGGGCTCTTTTTGGTTCGGGTGGATTTTGCGTAGTGCCCCAGAATTACTTAAGCTAACGGGGGCTTCAATCCAGGAAGCTGACTGGGGCTAACCGCCATCAATCGACCTTCCGAGACGCGTGCCAACGCGACAACGGCGTATGCGGTAGAACAGACTGATCGGCGAGCGGAGGCAACCCTTTACAGTCCACCTCTGGGTATAGAGGTATGTCCCATAGCCTATTACACCTAATCTTCAGCGGCGCACTGCTACTGACTCTCGCCGCCGACCTCGCGGCTCAGGACACCGTGGTGGTCGGGCGGGACTACGGCTACGATCCGGTTAACTCGACCAGTTTCTTGCAGGACGCACTCAGCGATCCGGCCGCCGACGTTATCGTCGTCGATCGGCAAGCCGGACCCTGGATCAGCGACGGACTGCTACTTAATCGCGACGACGTTCGCCTCGTGTTTGAGCCGGGGGTCGTCATCGAGGCCCTCGCCGACTCGCTCGAGCAGTTCCAATCGCTGCTCACGTTACGCGCCTGCCGCAACGTCGTCGTCGAGGGCAACGGAGGGACATTACGGATGGACAAGAACCAGTATCCCGACAGCTCGCAATTCCGCCACTGCATTATCACCCGCGGCGTTGACAACGTCGTAATTCGCGACCTCACCCTCACCGGGGCGGCGGGTGACGGCATCGAGGTGTCGGCGGATTTCGTAGTTGATACAGAAGATATCGATGGCGACGGCGATAGGACCGACGTCGAGCCCGTTGTCCCCACGACCGACCTGGAATTAGTCAACCTCACCTGTGATGCCAACAACCGCCAGGGCTGCTCGGTGATCAGCGCGATCGGCCTCGTCATCGACAGCTGCCGCTTCACCAACACCAACGGTACCGCCCCCGAGTCGGGCATCGACTTCGAACCCTTCAGAACCTATCAGTTCTTACAAAACATCACGGTGCGCAACTCCACCTTCAGTGGCAACAACGGCAACGGGATCCAGTACGGCGGGGTGGACGTGAACGAGGGCAGTCCGCCGGCCTCCATCCTGATCGAGGACTGTGAGGTGTTTGGTAACGGCCAGCGCGCTACCAGCGAGCGCTCCGCCGTCGACATCGACAACTTCAACGCGGAGGATTCTACCTCTTCGCCGGGGACCTTTACGATGCGTCGCTGCGTGATTCGCGACGAACCGTTCGTCGGCATCAACGTCCGCCAGTACGCCACCGGTCTGGAGGTGGTCTTCGAGGACGTAGTGGTGTCGAACACCCTTAACACCCCCCAAAACGACGGCGTCGCGCCCATCCTCATCCAGCCGCGGAGCTACGAAGCGCGCGACATTGACGATCCCTGCTTCGGGAACGTCCGCTTCGCCAACGTCCGCGTCATCGACGATGAAGACCGAGATCAGGTCAACCTCTCGCAGTACAACACCGCGGGCGCACAGGACGTGACCGGCGACATCTGCGTCGAGAGTCCGTTCGAAGCCCGGGCGCGAATCGGGCCTAACCCCTGCAGCAACGTCACCGTCGAGCTGACCGCCTGCTCGGGCCCCCTCCCCGTCGAGCTGGTCGATTTTTCGGCCACCGCGAACGTCGACTGCACCCACGACTTAGCCTGGGTACTCGCCTCGAGTTCCCTCCTGGAAGCCTTCGAGCTCCAGCGCCAACCCGACCCCGCTTCCCCCTGGACCGTCGCTCGCCGCACGGAGCAGGGGGATGTCTCGGGGTTAACCCACTTCCGTGAAAACCTCCCGGGCACTGATGAGGCCTACTACCGACTCGTGAGCCGGTTTACCGACGGCACCGCTGACACTTCGGCGGTGGTATTTGCGAGGGCTTGCGCGAACTCGACTGAGGCCTCCTACCTCTTCCCGAATCCGAGCTCGGGCGTGGTCTACCTCCGAGGTGACTCACCCGCCGCGCGCAAGATTCGTGTCTACGACGTGTACGGACGCCAAGTCCTGGCCTTCGCGCTCGCCACCGGTGAGCAGCGGTTGGAGCTGGCTGGCCTGACTGCTGGTCAGTACACGATTGTGGAAGAGGGGCGTGGCGCGTTGGGACGAGTGGTCTTGCGGTGAGATGGCTTACCTCTATTGGAGTGACGAATTCAAGCTACGCAGGTGTGTCCACCCACTCGTGGACCGGCTATGGGACGTGCGGCTACTTGCCGCACTGGCGCTGGAGTTCGAGTCTACTGTTCGAGAAACGACATCGACCCGGGATCAGCTCGAGTCCTCCGATGCAACCCAGCCTGCAAGTCATTATCTAAATCGAGCTTCGCGTACCACACAATAGAGCTGTTGCGACTTCGGACAAACGTGTTGCTGTTTGCCGAGAACGAGATGTCAGCACTCCGCTCACTTTGGGCCGGTCGCTTTCTACGGTAGCGAGTTTTGGCGAAAGCCCCTCGGAGTGCTCCCGGAAAATCCTGTCGCAAAACGTGAGAGTGGTTTAAAACTCAATATCTCGCTATACATCCGTGTAAAATTAGCATCTACATGCTAATTTTACACGGATGTATATCCCCAGATTGGCGCGTGAGTATTTGGAGGAACTGCTCACGCTGTTCCCGGCCGTAGGTGTACTAGGGCCGCGTCAGGTTGGTAAGACTTCACTCGTTCGGCGCGTAATTGCTGACCGACCAGAAGGTTCAGTGGTCTACCTCGACCTCGAACGTCCGGCTGATCTAGCGCGCCTCGATGACGCGGACGCCTTTTTCTCGGCAACCGCCGGTCAACTAGTCGTGATAGACGAGGTTCAACGGATCGACGGTCTGTTTCCGATCCTGCGGGGGGCCATCGACCGACGGAGACGCCCCGGACGGTTTCTGCTCTTAGGGTCCGCCTCTCCTACGGTACTCCGCACGAGTGGAGAGTCGCTAGCCGGACGGATCGCCTACATCGAGCTCGGTGGCCTCACTTACGAAGAAGTTCGAGGGGCCGCAGATTTAAATACCCGCTGGCTGCGTGGAGGTTTTCCGGAGAGCCTGCTTGCACCGAGTGATCGGGCGAGCCTCCTGTGGCGAGGCAACTTCATTGCTACCTACGTGGAGCGGGAGCTCCCAACGCTCGGACTGAGAGCCGACCCCTTACTGGTGCGCCGACTGTGGCAAATGCTCGCCCACCTCAGCGGTCAACTCCTAAACGAGCAATCCTTATCACGAGCGCTCGACGTAGACGTACGTACAGTAAAGCGCTACCTCGACTTTTTTGAGGAGGCTTACCTGATCCGCCGCCTCAGGCCCTACGCCACAAATTCGAAGAAGCGTCTGGTGAAGTCACCTAAACTCTACCTACGGGTCTACCTACGGGACGCAGGACTCCTGCACGCACTGCTCGGAGTGAGGGACTACGTCGACTTGAGTGGGCGCATCGAGCGAGGAGCTTCCTGGGAGACACTTTGTGTCGAAGAAATTGCGGCTCACCTGACCCTGGGAGACGGGTTGTACTTCTACCGCACGAGTCACGGTGCGGAGGTCGATATCGTCGTGGAACGGGGTGGGCGGCCGTGGCTAGGGATCGAAGTTAAGGCATCGTCGGCACCGAAGCCCGGACGCGGTTTCTACGGCGCGTGCGACGATCTAGACGTGGAACGGCGCTACGCGCTCGGCTACGTAGAGGGTAGTTACAAGATACCACACGATGTGGAGGCGATCGGGTTGGGGGATGTGGCAGGGATCATGGTGTAGTGCAACCGGGGATCCACCGGAAGCAAATCACTCCCACTCCACCCGCGCCAGCACCGGCAGGTAATCTGACACCTAACGACTCTTCCGGCGGCGATCGTCGACGTAGCGGTAGCTGGCAACTTGGAGGCCGCGCACGGAGATAGAGTCGAGGCGCCGGGAGGACGAATGCACGAATCGAAGTAACCTACCTTACCCGGTCAACTCCCCCAACTGGCCAAGCCGTGTCCGATAAGCAAACCTCCTCCCCCGACGCCGGGGGCGCCCCGCGCACCAGCTTTACCGGAAGCGCCTTCTGGGACGAGCGCTTCGGGACGAGCTCCTTCGCTTACGGAACGGAGCCCAATACCTTCCTCGCCGAAACACTCGCGGGCCTGACCCCGGGTCGCGCCCTATTTGTAGCCGAAGGAGAGGGCCGCAACGCGGTGTACGCCGCGCAGCTCGGTTGGGAGGTAACGGCGGTCGACTTCAGCGCGGCCGCACGGGAGAAAGCCCTACGGCTAGCCAGCGAGCGAGGGGTGAGCGTCGACTACCAACTCGCCGACGTGATGGGCTTCGATCCGGGGGGCAACTACGACCTAATCGCGTTCATCTTCTTACACCTCCCGCCGGACGTGCGGCAGGCGGCGCTCCGACGCTACCTCGCTTTTCTCGCACCCGGTGGGCGGGTGGTCGCGGAGGTGTTTGCGCCGGGGCAGTTGGGCAGGACTTCGGGCGGACCGAAGTCGGCTGAGTGGCTGATCTCCGCGGAGGAGCTGCGGGACACGTTTGCGAGCCTGATCGTGGAACGGAGCGAGGAGGTCGCGACCACCCTAGCCGAAGGGAGCTACCACGAGGGGCCGGCGGCGGTCGCGAGGTTTTATGGGCAACTGAAGTAGGCGATCGATCGGGAAACAGTGAGCTGGAGCGAAAGAGTGCTCGAGTGCCTTCGGCAATTGCGCAGAGGCCGAGCGATCACTCCGGAGTTGAGTACTGCTGGCGTACGCTAAATCACCTTGGACTCATACGTGAGACAGCGTATGTCCTCCCCGCCGGTCAGCTCTAACGTTGTTTAAACACGGATTAGGCAGCCCGGTGGCAACGCTGAGTGGCGTAAACGAGGTACTACTTGTAACGTACCCTGATCCAACCGGGGATAATGAAAACGAACTATCATATCGATAAATCAATCATAATATAACCCAGAACTAAAAATTGGCCTTCACGCCAACAAAAAGATTGCAACCGGTCTCCCCCAATCCACTTTCAAAATCAGAAGTCGCATGAAACCTCAATTCTACCGTATCGCCTTCGGTTTCCTGACCGCGGGTGCGCTACTCACCACTCCGGCCGCCGCGCAGTCGGGGTCGCCGAATCCCACCCCCACCAAGAGCAAGGTCTCTACCAAGCTCCTCGCCCTCGACAACGACGCGCGCGCTACTATAACCCGCCCGGGAGCCGCCGCGGCGATGGCCGGGCCCCAAACCCGGGGCATGATATCGGTGAGCGACGGCTACGTCGCCGTCGACGCGGTCTCCACCGCCCCCGATGGCAGTACACTCCTCGCCGACCTAGAGGCGCGCGGTCTACAGGACGGCGTCGTGTACGGCGCCCTCGTCACGGGACGGATGCCGACCGCGGGCCTGGCGTCTTTAGAGGGACTCACCTCCTTACGGCAAATCCGCCCGGCTATCCGCCCGAAGCGGAGGGTTGGATCGGTCACCTCCCAGGGCGATCGCGCGTTAGGGGCGGACAGCGCTCGCGCGGTAACCGGATTCAGTGGCGCAGGTACCAAGGTCGGGATCCTCTCCGATAGCTACGACGCCCTCGACGGCGAGGCCGGAGGGATCGCGAGCGGCGACCTCCCCGCTAACGGCGTCGAGATACTCGACGACATCGCGGTGGGAGAGGTAGACGTGATCGACGGAACCGATACCACCTTCTTCGACCCCAGCGACGAGGGTCGCGCCATGGCGGAGATCATCCACGACGTCGCCCCGGGCGCCGACCTCGCCTTCCACACGGCGTTCCGGAGCATCGCCGACTTCGCCCTCGGGATCGAGGAGCTCGCCGCGGCCGGCTGCGACGTAATCGTCGACGACATCGGGTACCTCACCGCGCCGTTCTTCTCCCCCGGGCCCGTCGCGCAGGCCGTGAATAACGTCGCCGCGCAAGGGGTCGCGTACTACTCGTCCGCCGGGAACTCCGGTGACGGCGGCCCCGGATTCTACGAGGCACCCTTTCTCAACTCGGGGACCGAATTCCTGGCCGAAGGCAACGACGGCGGACTCGGCGAAGCCCACGACTTCGGCGACGGGGATATCCGCCAGAGCGTTACGATCGCACCGGGAGCATTCCTCTTCCTCGGCCTCCAGTGGGACGATCCTTTCTTCTCGGCAACGGGGGTACGCGGGGCGGAGACCGACCTCGATATCTACGCCGCGGTCGGCGACTCGCTCATTGGCTTCCCGGGGGAGGACTTCAACATCGGCGCCGACCCGATCGAACTCTTCTTCGTCAGTAATGACGGTGACGAGCCCCTGACCTTTGACATCGTGATCGTCAAGGCCGACGGCCCCGACCCTACCCGGATCAAATACCTCAACTTCGGGGACGCTCCGATCGAGGCGGAGTTTGATGCCCCCAGCCCGACGATCTTCGGCCACCCCAATGCCGAGGGCGCAACTGCGGTTGGGGCGGCTTTCTACGCCGAGACGCCCGCGTTCGACAGCTCACTCAGCACTGCCCTCATCGAGCCTTTCTCGTCGCTCGGCGGGACGCCCATCTTCTTTACCGAAGCCGGTGAGCGCCTATACCACCCCCAGACCTTCCAGAAACCCGAGGTCGTCGGTCCCGACGGCGCGAACACAACCTTCTTCCCTGAGTTCGACGCCGAAGACCCCGAAGGGGACGGCTTTCCGAACTTCTTCGGCACCAGTGCCTCGGCCCCCCACATCGCCGGAGTCGCGGCGTTGATCACGGAGGCCACGCGCGGGTTCCTCCCGCCCGAGATCCTCGAGCTCCTCCTCGTCTTCACCGCCGAGGACATGGATGATCCGGCCACCCCCGGATTCGACCGCGGGTTCGACTTCCGCACGGGCTTCGGGTACGTCCGCGCCGACCGGGCCGTCGGGATCTTCGCCGGGATCGCGCCTCAGAACGAGCTCACCTCCCGGACCACCCCCTTCGACGAGGATGAGATCGCCGCCCTGATCGCGGGTGAAGGCACCCTCGGCGGACCGAACGATGTCGCTGTGTTCCCGAACCCCTCCACGGGGTACGTCACGCTTCGCGCGATCGACGTCGACGGTCAAACGGACGACGAGCCGGTGCTCGTAACCCTCCACGACGCCGTCGGACGCGAAGTCTTCCGCCAGGAGTACGAGTGGCCGCTCAACACTACCGAGGACTTCTCCGCCCTCCCGAAAGGCCTCTACGTCGCGCGGGTTGGCCAAGCATCCAAGACGCTCGTGCTGGACTAGCGACCTCAGCGCGATCAGAAGTTTGGAGCCACCATCGTCCTAACGGGCGGTGGTGGCTCCTTTTGTAGTGGTTCCACCCCCATTCCGACTCCCCTGCCTTACCTTTGCCGAGTTAATTGGCGCGAGTCCACCCGTGAACGTACGGTGGGCTCGCGCGTATTTTACGCAGTTAAGCAGTCGCGGCCGAGGCCGCCGGGCCTTCGGAATCAGTGACGGCGCTGGGAAGCGTACGCGGGGATTTGGACACAACGGGGGAACGGTGATCGTTAGCGCGCGCACAAATCCCGCCTCTATGGCCACCCCCAAGAAGACTCCCGAGGAGTTAGCGATCATTCGTTCGAACGCCGCCAAGAAAGCCGCCGCTACCCGTGCGGCCAACAAGGCGAAGAGAGAAGCGGAGGCTTCCGCAAAACAATCGTCGGCACCCAAGAAATCAGCTAAAACCGTTGGCGATGCTGCGCCCGACCCTACCGAAAAGGCCTCCGCCAAAGATGGTTTGGCGGCTTCGGCACTCGCCAAAGAGAACGGAGCCGTCAAGCCGAAATCAGCCACCAAGGAATCTTCGGCAGCGAAGCCGAAGAAAGCTGCGGCCGCCAAGAAGACGAAAAAGGTGAAGGAGGAAGTGGGAGAGGTTTTGGCGGAAGCCCTCGTCGCCGAGCACGAGCAGACCCCCCCCGTCCCGGCAACCGCGAACGATGAGGACCTCGATCCGGGCGAGCGGATCGACCCCGCCAAGTTCATGGCGGACGATGAGGACGACGACTACGACGAGCCCGCCGAAACCGCCTACGAGCTCGGGGACGACTTCAACGACGTAGTCGCCCCCGCCGAACTCGACGAGAAGGCCCGCGCCCTCGTGATCGAGGCCCTCGGCGGCGGCAAGAAGTCGAAGCAGCTCGTCGGCGACGCGCAGGGGAAGAAGAAGAAAAAGAAGGACAAGAAAAAGAAGAAGGACAAGGCGAAAGCCGAGGCCCTCATCGAGACGGACCCCGCCGCGCCCGACGTGAATCGGACGGATAAATTCGCCGACGCCGAGGCGGAAGCGGTTCAGAAACCGAGCAAATCGACCAAGAAGGCGAAAGAGTCCGCGGGCAAGCCGAAGAGCAAGGTCGCGGACGGTAGGTACGACCTCGATCGGACCCAGGGCGGGGGCGACGATCCCGACGACGGGGACAAGGCCAACCGCCCCACCTTCGCCGAGCTCGGCCTCATCGAGCCGCTGCAGCGGGCCGTGGCCGACATGGGTTTCGAGTACCCCACGAAGATCCAGGAGCGCGCCATCCCGCCGCTGCTCGAGGAGGAGGATACCGACCTCGTGGGGCTCGCGCAGACGGGTACCGGCAAGACGGCGGCTTTCGGCCTGCCCGCCCTGCACCGCCTGTACGTGGGTACGCGCGTACCGCAAGTCCTCATCCTCGCTCCCACCCGCGAGCTCTGTCTGCAGATCACCGTGGAGATGAGCTCCTTCGCCAAGCACATGCCGCAGGTCGACATCGCCGCCGTGTACGGGGGGGCGGATATCGTGCGCCAGATCAAGCAGATCCGCCGCGGCGTACAGGTGGTCGTGGCTACCCCGGGTCGCCTGCGCGACCTCATCCGCCGCCGCGCCATCGACCTCCAGCACGTACGCTACCTCGTGCTCGACGAGGCCGACGAGATGCTCAACATGGGCTTCAAGGAGGAGATCGACGACATCCTCGAATCCATCCCCGAGGAGGCCAACACCTGGCTGTTTTCGGCCACGATGCCCGAGGAGGTACGCCGCATCGCCGCGGAGTACATGTCCGACCCGCAGGAAGTCCAATCCGGCGAGCGGAACTCCGCGAACGTCAACATCGCCCACCGCTTCGTGGTGACGCGGCCGAGCGAGCGCTACCCCGTGCTACGGCGGTTCCTGGATTTCGACCCCGATATGTACGGGCTCACCTTCGTGCGTACCCGCAACGACGCCCGCGAACTCGCCGAGGCGCTCTCCGGGGACGGCTACAACGCCGACGCGCTCCACGGCGACCTGAGTCAAGCGCAGCGCGACAACGTGATGAACCGCTTCCGTAACCGCCGCCTCCAGGTACTCGTCGCCACCGACGTGGCCGCGCGGGGGATCGACGTGACGGGCATCACGCACGTGTTTCACATGAACCTGCCGGACGACCTGAGCTTCTACACCCACCGCTCGGGACGAACCGGCAGGGCCGGCGCCGAAGGCATCTCCCTCGCCCTCGTCCACCCAAAAGATCAGCGCAAGCTGCGCAGCATCGAGCGCATCATTAAGGCGCGCTTCGAGGAAGCACGTATCCCAGCAGGCGATCAAATCATCGAGCGCCGCCTGATGTCGAACATGAACCGCCTGAGCAACGTGGAGCCGGCCGAGGGACTCGACCCCTTCATGCCCGCCATCGACAAGGCGCTCGAGGGTCTCTCCCGCGAGGACATCATCAAGCGCATCGCGAGTCGCTCCTTCGAGAAGCTGCTCAACGACTACCGCTTCGCGCCCGACCTCAACGATCGGCGCGGGCGCGAGGTCGCCAAGCGCGGTGACCGCGATCGCGACGACCGGGGCCGCGGGCGCGACCGCGACGATCGCGGCGACCGCCGGGACCGCGACGATTCCAACATGTCGCGCCTGTTCATCAACGTGGGCGGCATGGACGTTGGCGGCCGCAAGGGCAACCTGCTCGCCATGATCTGCGACGCCGGGGGCATCAACGGCACCGACATCGGGCGCATCACGATGAATAAAACCCACACCTTCTTCGACGTCGACCAGTCGGTGGCCCCGCAGGTGGTGGCCCGCCTCGGCGAGCTCCACTTCGACGGCCGTCCGGTACGGATTAACTCCGCCGACGACGAGCCCGGTGGCGGTCGCGGCGGACGCGACGACTACCGAGATCGCGGGGAGCGGCGCTACAGCAAGAAGGGCAAAGGCGGCGGCCGCCGGAACAGCTGGTAGCGAACCGTGTCTTAGTACCTAAGACCCCGTTATGCAGATCCGCTACATCCCCCACGAAGAGATCGACCGCCAGCTCTACAACAGCTGCGTGCACTACGCCCCCAACGGCCGGGCCTGGGCCTACAAGTGGTACCTCGACGCCACGGCCCGCCGCTGGGGGGTGCTCGTGGAGGGGGAGTACGAGTCGGTGATGCCGCTGCCGAGCGAGCGCACGTGGTCGGGCCGCGAACGCCTCGTACTCCCGCCCTTCACGCCGGCCCTCGGGGTGTTCTCGGTCCACGTGCTTTCGCAAAAACGCATGGGCTACTTCCTGCGCGAGGCCGACGCCCGCTTCGAGATCGTCGACTTCTCCTTCACCGGGGAGCCCGCGCGCAACGAGGAACTCGACGACTGGCACTGGCGTCCCGAACGCAACTACCTCCTGGCCGTCGACAGTCGTCCTTACGAGGAGATCGCCCAGCACTACGACAGCGATCTGCTCCGCAGCCTCGCCCGCGCCGACGAGGCCAATCTCCTCGTGCACGGCAACCAGAAGCCGGAGCGCGTGGCGGAGTTCATGGCCAAACACTACCGCAGGGGCCAGACCCTCCAGCACCCCCTGCTGCGCATCCTGTACAATGCCCTGCACCGCGGTTGGGGCTGGACGACCGCCGTCACCGACCAAAATGGCGAGCTCCTCGCCACCAACGCCTTCTTCTTTACGCACGGCCGGATCGCCTCGTTGGCCCCGACGCAAAGTCCGGCCGGCGCTAAAGTTGGCGCGCTCGACCTACTCTTCGATTACGCCCTCCGCCAGGCTGCGGGCCGCCCTACCACGGTTGATTTTGTAAGCACCGACGCCGAGCAGTATACTCGCTTCGGTGCCCAGCCCGAGCGATACTGGGGGGTGCAAAAGGAGGCGAAGTTATTGGGTGTCCTCCCGCTTTAGTCAGCCTACCGACTCTATTCACGCCAAAGCCTACGCAAGCAACGCCATTAAAGCTCAAAGCATGCAAGCGAGCAAATCGATCCCTGCCCTCCACCTCGACTTCCCCGTCCCCGAATTCTACCGCGAGCCCTATTACCGCATCGGGGTTACCGTACTCTGCGTATTCGCAGGCATCATGCACGGACTCAACCTTTACGACTACTTCTACCGCCCGGCGTCTGCCGCAACTTGGATCGTAGCAGTCGGCTCAGCAGTCACAGTTGGCTTTTGCCTGTTCGGTCTCGCAGCCGCATCCGTAGGCCCTGATAGATTTCGCTGCCGCGCCCTAGACCTCGACGTCACCGGCATTCTCTGGACGCGAGGCTACGTCAAGGCCAAGCAGTTTCCAGCCTCCACAATTCAAGATATCGAACTCGACCTCAGCAAGCTTACGCTAAACCTCCGCTCCGGTAAGCGCCAAGAGATCTTACTTGATGATCTCGGCTGGGAAAAGCACCAAGAGCTCCAAGCCTGGATCGACAAGTATTGGTCGAAGGTGAAGCGCAAGTCATCGAAAGTGCGCGCGTGAGAAGAGGCAAAGAATTAGCTTCCTAGTCGCTTATGGGTTCCTTTCGCTACGTACTACCTACCTCCGTTACGTGGGCTAAGCGTTACAATCGCTTCCTGCCCTTTGCCTCGTTCGCCCTCATCATTGGTACTGTTTACTTCTACGGCTTCGTCTGGCCGTACGAGCAGATCGGAGAATCAGACCCTTCCGTTAGTACGTGGATCCCCGTAGTCGCGAATCTGGTGTCACCGGTCTTCATGTTCGGATGGAGTATTTTTAACTTACGCGAAGGGAACGAACTCTTTATTGCATCCACGGGCAATCAACTCAGCTGGAGGCTGAACCCCTACGAGCGACGCCGTAAGATTTCACTTTTAAAGATTAGGCAAATACGCGTAGGCCTATTACAAGCTCATATTACCACGTTGGGCGGGAAGCGTTACACGATCGAGTTCGGCAACCTCCCCTACGCCGGCGTTCAAGAAGTCAAGGTCCGCCTGGAAGCATTAGCCGTGAGCCCCCAACTCTTCAACGCCCCCGCTCAGAGCTCGTACTCGAAGGTATAGGTGTGCTTCCCCCCCTCCTGCTCGATCGTCATCGTTCCCCGGATCCCCTCGAGCTCGCCCGTCCCACTGTCCGGCACCACCGAGATATCGGCCGTCTTGCCCTGCTTGCGCTCCATGCGCCCGTGGTGCGTGAGCACGAAGGTCCCGGGCTTCTCGTGCAGCACCCCCGAAATCCGCTCGATCACCACGTAATCCGCCGAGCCCGGCACCGAGGTAATCGCCGTCAGCATCGCGCCCGCGCCGCTGCCGCTCAGATCGCCCATGAACGTCTTGTTGAGCGTCATCCGCTCCAGCTGATTGCCGTCGCCTCGGTTCTCTTCCTGGTGGACCATCCCCACGCGGAAATGGCCGGTCGCAATTGGCATCTTCACTGTGTTAGCTCGCGTTAAGGTAGCTAGCTTCCGCTCGCCCATGAGCTCTCCCCCCGCATCTTTCCTCACACCCTCGGAAACCCTCCTGTGGAGTGGTTCCCCGGGTTCCAGCCCGGCCCGCGATCCGCACGAGCTCGCCCCCCTCCTGCTCGCCGTCAGCTGGTTCGCCGTGGCGGCCTACTTCATCTTCTGGGCGCTTTCGCGAAAACTAGACCTGCTTTTCCTCGGACTCGGCGCCCTCGTGCTCCTGGGCCTGTCCGCGCTCAACGCGAGCCGCTTCCTCACCCGCTACCGCGAACGCACCCGCCGCCGCTACCTCCTTTCGAACGAACGCGTGCTCCTCGTGGAGGCGGACGGTAAGCACCGCGCCATCGACCTGGCCGGCATCCCCGAACTGAGCTACACCGAGCACGGCAACGGCCGCGGCACCGTCGTGTTCGGTCGCACCAACCGCGCCGCCGAGGTCTTGCGCCGCAGCGGCGGCCGCGGTCCGCGCGCGAGCCGCGTCGAGTTGGCTCCCGCCCTGGAGGATGTGTCGGACCCGGCCCACGTCTACCGACTCATCCTTCGTGCACAGGGTGAGGGCGGCGGGCTATTCGAAACGCGTTTTAGCGAAAGCTAAACGCACGCGGGCCGGACGCTAGGCTGTATCTAGTAACTCGTGCCGTAACGAGAGCTAGCGAATTGCTCGCTTGGCGCAGCGCGTGACGGAGGGTGGTGCGGGAGCATCGTTCGAGTCGCGCGACGACGGGCGGGAGGAAGTCTCGCCGCCCGCCGCAGTAGGTGAAGGGTTGTCAGACGCGGCCTAGACGTACAGTCCGTCGATTTGCTCGGCGTAGCGCTCGCGCACCACCCGCCGCTTGAGCTTCATGGTCGGCGTGAGCTCCCCGTCGCTGCCGTCGGGGTGGGTAACCTCCCAGGGGCCGGGCAGCAGCACGAACTTTTTGATCTGTTCGGTATGACTCACGTCGCCGTTCACGCGCCCCACCAACTCGTCGAAGGCGGCCACGACCTCGGGTTCTTTACAGGCTTGGGTTAGATCGGCGAACTGTACCCCGCGCTCGCGGCACCAGGCCGGTAGGTTTTCGGCGGAGGGCACGATGAGGGCCGACACGAACTTTTTCTGGTCGCCGACCACCATCACGTGCTCCACGAGCGGACTCTCCTTCAGCCTGCTCTCGATCGGCGCGGGCGCCACGTACTTCCCGCCCGAGGTTTTGAGCAGCTCCTTTTTGCGGTCGGTGATCTTGAGGAATTGCCGGCCGCCCGGACCCTCCACGAAGGTGCCGATGTCCCCCGTCCGAAACCAACGCCGCCCGTCGATCTCGGTAAACACCGACTCGGTGGCCTCGGGGTTTTCGTAGTACCCGCGCATCACGTTCGGGCCGTGCGCGAGGATCTCCCCCTCGCCCTCCCCGTAGGCAGCGTCCTCCTCAATGCGCAGCTCCACGTCGAGCACCGCCGGTCCCACCGTGCCGAGCAGCGCGCCGGAGCGGTTAAACTCGTTGATCGTGAGCCCGGGCGAGGTCTCCGTGAGTCCGTAAGCCTCGCGCACCGGGATACCGGCCGCGCTAAACACCCGCAGGATGTGCGTCGGACACGGGGCCGCCCCCGTCAGGATGCCTTTGATCCGCCCCCCCAGCGCCTCGCGCCACTTCGAAAAGATGAGTCGATCCGCCACGCTTGCGCTAAAACCCGTTAGCGGGTGCTGGTAGTCGTACGCGTCCGTCATCGCGAGCGCCCAGAAGAAGAGTTTCTTCTTGAGGCCGGTGAGTTCCTCGCCCTTCGCGTAGATCTTTTCGTAGACTTTCTCCAACAGGCGAGGTACGGTCGTGAAGAAGTGTGGACGCACGGCCCGGAGGTCCCCATCGGGTCCGCCGAGGTTATCGGTACCCGCCAACGCGATTTGGCAACCGTTGTAGATGAACACGTGCGAGGCCATGCGCTCGAACACGTGGCACAGCGGCAGAAAGCTGAGCACGGTATCCCCGGGGCCGGCAGCCAGGCGCTCGGCCGCCGCCTCGATGGCCGAGCAGAAATTAGTGTGCGTCAGCATCACGCCTTTCGGTAGGCCGGTAGTCCCGCTCGTGTAAATGATGGTAACGAGATCCTCGCTACCGATCGCCTCACGTCGACCGGCCAGCTTGGCCACGAGCTCGGGGTCCGGGCGCTGCCCGGAGCCGGGCGCGGCGTCCATTGCCTCGGTCCAGTGCGGCTTGCCCGGTGCTTCGTCGAAGACGAAAGTTTGCTGAAAGTCCGGCAGATCCCGCGTCGCCTCCTCCACCTTCTCGTAAAGGTCTCCGCCGCCCACGAAGGCAAACTCCACCTCGCTCTGCTTGAAGATGTAGGTGTAGTCGTTCGCGCTGATGGTGGGGTACACGGGTACGGAGATGATCCCGGCCTGCGCGCAGGCCAAATCGACGGCCACCCACTCCGGCCGGTTCTTGTAGGCCGCGACGGCCACCTTGCTGCCCGCGGGTAGGTTGAGTCCGATCAGTCCGCGCGCCAGCGCGTCGACCTGCTGCTTGAAACCCTCGGTCGACTGGTAGCTCCACTGGCCGTCGGGGCCGCGCGTGCCGATGAATTCAGTGAGCGGGTGTTGCTCGAGGGCAAGGTCGAGGACTTCGAAGGAGCGGGTGACGGGCATAGGTGGATTCCGGTTTGACTGGTAAACCGGGAATATAAACTACGCTAATACTCAAACTCCATACTCGCCGCCGGATACCCGAACAGACATTTCTCTTTGATGAGGTTGCTCACCCGCGCGGGTACCATCTGCTCCCAACCCTCCTCGCTGTTGGCGATCATCTCGAGCACCCGCTTCGAGTAGATGTCCATCACGTCCGGATTGAAGCCCGCAACGTCTACGATCTGGTGGTTTTCCAACAGGTGTTGGTAGAGAAACTTCACGCCCTCCGGCACGGGCAGGTTGTGCGCCGTGAGCAGCTCGGCCGAGCCTTCCTGCTGGGCGGGGTACACGAAGAATTGCACCGTCCGCGCGAACAGCTCCCCGAAGGCGCTGAGCAGCTTGCCCTCGAGGTTTTGGTAGTAGCGGTCGCTGATGAGTTCGAGCAGCTCGCGCACCCCGATCACGAAGCCGATGCGGGGCACCTTGTACTCCTCGAGGTAGCGGGCGAGCTCCTGGTAGGAGTCGCAATTCGAGATCACCACCGTCTGATTCATCGCGTTGAGCAGCTCCGCGCGGTCGAGGAAGTCGGCTTCCGCCAAACCGTCCTTCCCCATCAAGTTGCTCAGGGTAATCTCGGTGAGCAGAAAGGATTTGCCCGGCTCTACCCCGTCCGTTTTGCGGAACTGCGCGAAGCTCGACTGGATCATGTCGTAGTTGACGAGCGTCACCGGCCGAAACGAGCCCCGCACCACGATGCAGGCCTTGCGGTAGAGGAACTCGGAGGCGTGCACGGGCATGCGATCCGGGCCGAACATGGCCACCTCCGTGAGGCCGTGCTTCACGAGGTACAGGCAGAGCAGCCGGTTGTCCACCTCCCGGAAGTCCGGACCGTGGAGACGGATCATGTCGATGGAGGCGCGACCGGTCAATCCGTCGAGTAGGCCTCGAATCAGGCCCTCGAGATCGCGGTGCCGCATGTAGCAAGCGTGGATCATGTTGACCCCGAGGATCCCCACCGCCTGCTGTTGGAGTCGGTTGTCGTTGTCGTGCATGCGGACGTGCACCACGAGCTCGTTGGGCTCCCCGTCGGGGGAGAGCTGGAAGCGCAGCCCGAGCCAGCCGTCGCCGCGGATGGTGCGCGAGTAGTTTACGGCGGCCACGGTGTCGGCGAAGACGAAGAAGTTGGTGTCCGGCCGCTCGTTCTGCAGCCGGGTCGTCATGAGCTCGTACTCGTGGTCGAGCATCTTGTAGAGCCGGCTCTCGCACACGTAACGGCCCGAGGGTTCCGGACCGTAAATTTTGTCGGAGTAGACCTTGTCGTAGGCGCTCATCGTTTTGGCGATGGTCCCGGCCGCGGCGCCGACCTGGAAGAAGTGTCGGGCTACCTCCTGACCGGCCCCGATTTCCGAAAACGTGCCGTAGATGTGCGGGTCGAGGTTAATCTCGAGGGCCTTCTGCTCGGTTTCGAGGGTCTGGTGGAGTTCGGGCATAGCGGGGTTTACGGGGCGGCGGAGCGTAAGGTAGAGCTAGTGCGCAGATACCAAAGGGCGAGCAGCGTACCCGCCATCAGGAACAGTGCCCCCGCCTGGTGCAACACCCCCCAACCCACGGGAATGACCGACTTACTCAACACGACGGTGATGATTCCCAACAGCATCTGCACCGAGGTGAGTCCGACCAGCAACCAGAGGACGCCGGACCAGCGCCCGCTCGACCGGTTTTGGCGCAAGCCTAGGTAAGCTAACGCGCCGACGAGAATAGCGACGAGGTATGCGGAGGTACGGTGGAGGACCTGCACGAGGGCCGCCATGAAGGGCGATGAGTCGTAGTGGACCACGTTGGCCCACGTCCAGTTGGCAGCGTCGAAGAGGACGTTGGGGATGGCTTCGCCGTTGAGGTCCGGCCAGCTCGGATAAAAGAGAGCGGCCTTCATGCCCGACATCATACCCCCGAGCAGGATCTGCACCACGATGGCCCCGGCGGTGAAGTACATGAGCTTGCGCTGGCGGCTCGGTACGGCGGCCGGTAATTGTGGATTGTAGGCGTACAACGTCGTCCAGAATAGCACCCCGAAGGTGACGAAGGCGATGGCGAGGTGCACCGACAGCTTGTAGGCGTTGACGAGCGGTCGGTCGATGAGCCCGGAAGCTACCATGATCCACCCGAAGCTGGCCGCCAGAGCCGCACATAGGAAAACCAGGCCGAGCCGCTTACCGAGCCGCTTGCTGATCCAACCCTTGAACAGGAAGTAGCCGAGCGGGATGAGGAACACGAGGCCCATGACCCGTGCCCAGAGTCGGTGGAAATACTCCCAGAAGTAGATGAACTTGAAGTCGGACAGACTCATGCCCTCGTTCATCTTCTCGTACTGCGGGGTAGCCTGGTAGGCGACGAACTCCTCCTGCCAGTGCACGGCGTTGAGCGGGGGCAGGGTGCCGGTTACGATTTCCCACTCGGTGATGGAGAGCCCGGAGCCGGTGAGTCGGGTCACTCCCCCGATGATGACCTGGAAGAAGATCATGACCAGGCCCACGATGAGCCAGATGCGTACGGCGCGGTGCACCGGGCTTCGCTGCCCGGGATTGCCGCCCGGAGACCGTGTTTCGTAGATGGAAGCGTGGCCCTCGCCCCGGGCTTCCCCCCGGGGGCCGGTAGCCGGTTTTGCGGAAGCGGTAGGCGCGATTGAGGGACTGGGCTTATCCACGGTGTGACCTCTGGTTATGTGCTTTGATTAAAAATTTAAAAAACCTATCCCTCATCATCAGTCGTGTGGAGATGTGGATACCGCGAACGCGCTGGACTAGGAAATGTGAAGAACGCCAAATTTATAGCCGAGCTTCCACATGGACCTCGCCTGAGACATAGGAGTTTAGGTAGACTATACACAGGGGTGGACACAGGGTTCTGGGGAAAGGTCGGGATCGGTGACCCTCACTTAAGATTGACAATTTACTGTCGGCGCACCCCCCTGCGAACGTGGATCGTAATCCACAATCCGTGTGGAAGGTGTGGATATGGGGAGAGAGGTGGAGAGTGATCCATTTTCCCGCAGGTTCTACAGCGAATGTTAGTCGTCCCACACATCCCACGATCCGGGTAGCAACCCTCGCCGTGGGGCCGCGTTTGCCAAATCATGAGTTTGCCGAAGGGCTTTTCGCCCACTATCGTGCTCGCGTTCGCGATCATCTACGTGGTCTGGGGCACCACCTACTTCGCCAACCTCGTGGCGATCGAAACGATCCCCACATTTTTGCTTATCGTCACGCGACTCAGCGTGGCCGGGGCCATCCTGCTGCTCGCCGCGGTGGTACGGGCCAAACTCACCGATAAAGAGGCGAGCAAGTGGGTCTGGCCCACGCCCCGCGAGTGGCGCAACCTAGGCGCAACCAGCGTCCTCTTCCTCACCGTGGGCATGGGTGCGGTTGTGTGGGCGGAGCATTATATAGAGTCGGGTACCACAGCCTTATTAGTAGCCATCGAGCCGCTGGTCGTCGTGCTCGTCCTCTGGGCCTTCGACCGCCAGCGCCCGCAGTGGCAATCGTTCGCGGGCATCGCGCTCGGCATCGTCGGCACGGCGCTGCTCGTGGGGCAGGACATCGTGATCAGTGGCGAGGGCGCCTGGTGGGGGGTGGCTGCCATTATGCTCGGCGTCACGGCCTGGGCCTTCGGGTCCGTGCTCACCGCCCGACTCGCGCTTCCGCAAAACCGTCTACAGACTTCCGGTTGGCAGCTGCTCATCGCCGGTACGCTGGCCTGGCCGCTCTCGTTCGCCTTCGACGACCTGGCGGGTTTTCGCGTAAGCGACGTGTCCGAACGCTCGCTGTACGCCTACGTGTACCTCGTGGTATTCGGGTCGATCGTCGCCTATTCCGCCTTCTTGTACCTGCTGCAGCGGGTGTCGCCGGAGAAGGTGGCCACCAGCACCTACGTACACCCGGTGGTGGCCTTGAGCATCGGGGTCTGGCTCGGCGCCGAGCAGGTGAGCGGCCAGACGATCGTGGCCTGCGTGGTCATGCTCACCGGCGTGCTCTTCGTCAACGTCAAGTGGAGCCGCCGCGCCGACCGCACCCCTACCCTGCCGCGGCAGGCACACACCGGGATGGTGCAGCGGCGGTGGCGCGGGCGCGCCCTGCCCGGTCGCGAAGACGACCTCGCCGAGTTTCTAGACGCGGTGGTGGTGCCGCACATGCGCTCGGCCGAGGGCAACCTCCACGTGCACATCGAGCGCGGCGGGGACGCCGGGTTCGCGGTGGAGTCCCATTGGCGCGACCGGGAGGCGGAGGCCCAGTTCGTCGACGGCGACGACGTGGGGCGGCCGCGCTACTACAAAGGGGAAGATCTCCTGATCGACGGGGATTCTCAGGAGATTCAGCACGGGTAGGGGGCCGCCGCGAGTAGCTTGTCGCGTACCGAACCAACCCGCACCCACCCACGTGAGCGACCTCCGCCCCCAACCCCCGCTGCAAATCTTCCTCGTCCGCCACGGCGAAACGGCCTGGTCGAGCAGCGGCCAACACACCGGCCGCACCGACATCCCGCTCACCGAGCGCGGGGAACGCGAAGCCCGCGCGCTCGAGCCCCGACTCGGGGAGCTCGCCTTCGACTACGTATTCTCGAGCCCGCTCATCCGCGCCCGCCGCACCGCCGAGCTCGCCGGATTCGGAGATCGGCTCACGCTCGATCCCGACCTCGTGGAGTGGGACTACGGCGACTACGAGGGGCTTACCTCGCCCGAGATCTACGAGCGGCACCCCCGCTGGGTCGTCTTCGACGACGGCGGCCCGAACGGGGAGAGCCCGGCGCAGGTCCGGGCGCGCGCCGACCGGTTCGTGCAGCGTCTCCGCGGACTCCGGGGCAACGTGATCATCTTCGCGCACGGCCACTTCGGCCGCGCCCTGGCCGTGCGTTGGCTCGGGCTCGCCCTCGGCGCCGGTGAGCACTTCCCGCTCGCCACCGCCTCGGTGAGCATCTTGGGGTTTCACCCCCGCCACCCCGAGGTGCCCGTGATCGCCCGCTGGAACGCGGCCTACGACGGGCAGCTCGTGCCGGATTGAGCAAACAACTCCCTCCAGAAAGCCTTCCGTGCGTAAACACCCGCCCTATGCCCGCCTTCAATCTAGACAAAATGCCCCGCCAAGACGGGAAAGTCGCCGTGGTAACCGGCGCCAACTCCGGCATCGGTTTGTACACCGCGCGGGGGCTCGCCGAACGGGGCGTACACGTGGTGATGGCCTGTCGGAATCAGGAGAAGGCGGCTGCCGCCAAAACCCAACTCGAGGAGCAGGTGCCGGGCGGCTCTTTCGACGTCATGAAGATCGACACGAGCAGTTTGGCGAGCGTGCAAACCTTCGCCGAGGAGTTTTCGCGCAAGCACGACGCGCTCGACTACCTGCTTAACAACGCGGGGGTGATGGCCACCGAGCAGCGGTACACCGACGACGGCCTCGAGCTGCAGTTCGAGACGAATTTCCTCGGTCACTTCGCGCTGACCGGTCACCTGCTCGATCGGCTCGAAGCGGCGGACAGCGCCCGGGTGATCACCCTGAGCAGCATCGCCCACCGCCGCGGGAAGATCGACTTCGACGACCTTCAAAGTCGGCGGAAGTACAATAAATGGGGGGCCTACGGACAGAGCAAATTGGCCTGCCTGATCTTCGCCTACGAGCTGGATCGCCGCCTCAGGGAGGCGGGTTCGAGCGTGATCAGCATCGCCGCGCACCCCGGGGTTTCGACGACCAACCTGACGCACAACCTCCCCTGGTACGTCGGGCTGGTCGCACCGTTGTTCGCGATCATGGGGCAATCCGCGGAGAAGGGCGCGGAGCCCTCGCTCATGGCGGCGCTCCACCCCAACGTGCGGGGCGGACAGTACCTCGGCCCCGGCGGCGGTCAGGAGTACAAGGGCGATCCCGAAGCCGTGCCGAGCACCGCGGCTTCCCGCGATCGGGAGGCGGCCGCGCGGCTCTGGACGGTGAGCGAGGAGCTCGCGGGCGTGCACTACCCCGGTCCCGTGGTGGCGGCGTGAGGTAGCCGTAGTCGGGTCGCGATACTTCGGGTTAGCGTAGCGTAATTCGCACGGGCGAGCACCCGTACGAACGCCGGAATAGCCCTATTTTACCGGCGAGCCTCGTCCGTTTTGCCGCTAAGGCACTCATTCCTCCCTCATTTGTCCGAACAATTAGCCAGTCTCCGCATCGAGAACGCCCGCCTGCGCGCCCGCCTGCGCGCCCGCCTGCGCGCCCGCCTGGAATTGCTCGAAGACGACGTTTCGTTCGGTAACCCGAAGGCGAGCAGGTGCCCCTGGGATTGGCCGAATATCGACGAGGAGCCCCTGAATGTTTGCGCTGAGTTTAGGCTACTCCACAACATGCCCGGGGAGGGGGATGCGGTGAGTATCGAGCAGGCGTTCCTCACCGTATACCCAAACGACCTGCCGAGCGTCAGGGCCTCCGTGTTCGGCAGCATCGAGCGGGGGGGGAGCTTCACCAACGACTACCGGGTGGTGACGGATACGGGCGTTCGGTGGGTACGCTCGCACGGTAGGGTGACGCTGCACCCGGACCGGCCCGCCTCGGTTTCCGGCTGGACGATCTCCCTGGACGACGAGAACGAGGCCGAGGCAATCCGGACGGAGTCGGAGCTGGCGCTGTCGGATTTGCTACAAAACGTCGGTATCCACGTGTGGGACTGGCCGACCATCGGCGATCAGACCATCACGTTCACCGGTTTCAACGGCGCGCGAACGTCCGTGACCTCCACGGACCTCGGCAATCCCTGGGCGGGGCACATCCGCCCCGGCAGCATAGCGGCCTTCGAGGAGGCCCTCGCGGAGCTAGGCAGCGGCCCCTCCGAGATCAACCTCGAGGTGCAGTTCCGCCTGGGGGTCGAAGACTACCGTTGGTACGTGTGTCGGGGGGCTTCCAGCTTCCGCGCCGACGGCGAGTTGCGCGCGATCGGCACCATGGTGGAGATCCACGATCGAAAGCTCCTCGAGGACGCCAACGCGGAGGCGGCCAAGCGGCTCGAGCTCGTGGCGCAGGGGGCCGAGGCGGGCATGTACGATTACCCCGATACCAACTCCGAACCACTTAGTCTGCATTCTAGCTTCTGGAACCTGCTCGGGTACGACGAGTCGGAAGTGGAGCACACCCGCACCTGGTTCCACGGACTTATCCACCCGGACGACCGGACGCAGGTCATGCGGGACATGGAGCGCGCGTTCGCCAACGGAACGGGCTTCGCCTCCGAGTACCGGATCCTGTTCAAGGACCGCGGGTACCGCTACGTCCGCTCCACGGCCTCGATCACGCACCACTCGAACGGGCACGATGCCCACCGCGTGACGGGCTCGATCGTGGACATCGACGACCGCAGGACGGCGATCCGCCAGCTTACCGCCTCCAACCGGCAGCTCGAGCGCTTCGCCTACCTGATCGCCCACGATCTGGCCGCCCCCCTACGCCAGGTCCGCGCCTTCACGAACATCATCGCCGAGGACTACGCCAGTGAGATCGGGGTGGAGGTCGCGCAGATGCTCGACCGCATCGCCACCTCGAGCGACAACGCCACGCGCCTGATCATCCACCTGCTCGAGTACGCGCGCACGGGGACCGTCAAGCTTTCGCCAAAACGGATCGACCTCGCCGAGCTCGTCCGCGAGCTACGCGACACCCTCACGGTCGATCACGCCGCCGATCACCTGACCTGGGAGGTGGGGGAGCTCCCGACGCTGGTCGCCGACGAAGTGCTGCTGCGGGTGCTCTTCCAGAATCTGCTCGCGAACAGCATCAAGTTCACCCGGGGGAGAGCGGGCGCCGAGGTCACCGTCAGCGCGCGCGCGCTGAACGCCAACGAGTGTGAGTTCGTCGTGACCGACAACGGGGTCGGGTTCGAGCCCCACCTCGCCGAGAAGATCTTCGAGGCCTTCGAGCGCGCGCACGAGGCGGCCGAGTTCCCCGGCACGGGCATCGGGTTGGCCAACGTCGCCCGGGTGGTCTCGCGCCACGGCGGGCGGATCTCCGCGAAGGGGGAGGTGGGGAAAGGGGCGGAGTTCCGGATTGTGTTGCCGGGGTTGGTGGCGGAGTGAGGCGCTGCGGCGCAGCCGGTCTCCCGCTGTATGGTAGGGTTCGTCATTGCGGTCACGAACCCCACGGCGTGTCTCTAACAACCCAGATTCGCCTGGAATCCATGATTCTGAGGGGCGGATTAGGCTAGATGAGTCCGGAGTCAGTACCTGTTAGTTTCGCGCTTACATCCTGCAAACTGCCCTCAGCCGATCAGCCAGCGTGAAACACGACTCAACCGCCACCATCTTCTCCCACCTCGACGCTTTGGCCGCTGAGCGGGGTATCCGCATACTCCTCGCGGTCGAGAGCGGAAGTCGTGCGTGGGGGTGTCCCTCGCCGGACAGCGACTACGACGTGCGTGTGGTCTACGCACATCCACGCGAAACCTACCTCGCCGTATCCGAACCCGCTGATCAGCTTTCGTACTTCGCTCTCGACGGCGAGCTCGACGTGAACGGTTGGGATCTGCGCAAGTGTCTCCGTCTGGCGGGTAGCTCGAACGCTACACCGGGGGAGTGGGCTCAATCGCCGATGGTGTACCGGGAGGTGGACGGCTTTCGCGAAAACTTGCTCGACCAAGCCCACCGCTACGCAAATCCCGTACACCTCGTGAACCACTACCGGGGGATAGCTCGCAACAGCTTCGGTGAAGCAGTTGTCGGCGGACCGATCAAGCTCAAGAAGCTCTGTTACGTGCTTCGGCCAATCCTTGCGGCTAGATTCGTTCGGGCGCAGAAGATCTTGCCGCCGATGACCTTCGACGCCTTACTACCATCTACTGGCGACGATGTAGTTGAGCGGCGGATCCGCGATCTCCTGGAAAAGAAGGCCGCGCTCGATGAATCCCACGTCGGTACCCTCGATCCTATTCTCGGCGCCTACGTCGAACGCGAGCTGGAGGAACTCGCTCGTCCCTACCCTTTCGGCGATGTTGGTGAAGTGAATCGTACGGCATTGGACGTGACTTTTCGCCACTGGATAAACGGGGCGTAGTCGTGACGATTGAAGAACTTCGGGAGAGTGGTCTCATCGTGTACGAGTGCATCTCGGGGAGTAAAGCTTACGGACTTTCACGGCCGAGCTCGGACACTGACATCAAAGGCGTTTTCGTATTGCCGCGCCACCGGTTCTACGGTCTTACCTACGTGCCGCAAGTCGCCGACGCGACCAACGACACCGTGTTTTACGAGCTCGGTCGCTACGTGGAGCTCCTGTTGGCTAACAATCCGAACCTCCTGGAGCTACTGGCTACTCCCCCGCAGCACGTTTTGCGGAAGCACCCCCTGATAAAGTGCCTCACCCCCGAGCTTTTTCTCTCAAAAAAATGTCGTGACACTTTCGGTGGATACGCCCTTACGCAGGTCCGCAAGGCCTCCGGGTTAAACAAGCGCATCAACGTCCCCGAACCCCGAGAACGCCGAACCCTACCCGACTTCTGCTACGTGCTCGAAGGCCAGGGCTCGAGGAAGTTATCGGATTGGCTCGGGGAGCGCGCTTGGCGTCAAGACGCATTGGGACTGATCAACGTCCCCTCCGCTAAGGGCATGTACGCGGTATACTACGACCCGGAGGGTACGCGAGGTTACCGTGGGGTCGTCCGCGATGCTAAAACGGCAAACCAGGTGGCCCTCAGCAGTATTCCGAAAGGAGAAGCATTCGTCGCCCACCTGTACGTCAACGTCGACGGGTACCGCGCGCACTGTAAGGCGCACGCGCGGTACTGGTCGTGGGTGGAAGCCCGCAACGACGCTCGTTACGCCGAGACGGTCGCCCACGATCGGGGCTACGACGCCAAGAACCTCATGCACACCTTCCGTTTGCTCGACATGGCGAAGGAGATTCTAGGCACGGGCAAGGTGATCGTGGAGCGGCCTAACCGCGAGGAGCTACTCGCAATCCGGCGCGGGGAGTTCGCCTACGAAGACCTGATGGCGCGGGCGGAAGCCAAGATGCGTGACGTGGAAGCGGCGTGGCGAGCGAGCGCACTTCCGGAGTCGCCAAGCGCGGACGACGTTGAGAAATTATTAGTTGAGTTGCGTGAAGAGTTTTACGGAAGTGAGTGCTTTACGTAGCTGACTTCCCGGATGAATCGGGGTTCGGAGACACATCCTTGCCACAGTGCGATCAGCCCCCCAATCGCTCCAAATCATCCAAGTCTCTCGCCCGTCCGGCAGCCCGCTTGGCCGTTAGTAAGTCTTCGCGCCCGATTAGCTTCAACCGCAGTCCGTCGTGAGTAGTCCACTCCGCACGCGGGTAGCAATCGGCGAAACTTACTCCGAGGGGTGCAGTCAAAATCTCGATGCTCGATGGGGGGATACCGAACGTAAATACGTCGGCAACATCGGTGTCTAGGAAGCGCGCCAGGGTCATGTCGAACGTCGGCATGCCGAAGGTTCGGAAGGCTGCCTCCAATCGGACGTAGTTGGATTCGCTGCGCTCCACCCAGATATCCATGTCGCCGGTCGTACGGTCGTATCCGTATAAGACCACGGCGTAACCACCGAGGAGCATGTAGCGAACATCGGCCCCATTCAGGGCGCGGATGAAGTCCTGGAAGTCGTCGTTGAAAATACTCCCCACCTCACCGCGGTTGCTTGCGCATACTGAAAGCGCTCCGGTCGAAGGGCGGCGGATCGTAGGGATCGATCCCGTACAGGCGGCAGGTACGCACCCAGCTCGCCTCCAGTCGCTCGGAGGGGGTAAGCGCCCGGCGCTGTGCATCCCGGTGAGCGCTCACTTCGGCGTGCTTGCCGCTGAAAAAGGCCGTGCGATCGAGGCGTTCGCTGGGGTGGGACATGGCGCTAAGCTACGTGTACGAGCCGCTAAAGATTGTTGCGAGCAGAGCGTTTGATCGTCCCCGTGCTTAGCGTAATCTTCGCCTCTTAGATCTTCCTTCTATGTACGACTACCTCATCGTCGGCGCGGGCATCGTCGGACTCGCTACGGCGCGTTCCCTACGGACCCGGCATCCCGAAGCGCGGATCGCCATCCTCGATAAGGAAGCGGTGGTAGCCCGCCACCAGAGCTCGCACAACAGCGGCGTCATTCACTCCGGCGTCTACTACAAGCCGGGCAGCCTCAAGTCGCAAATTTGTCGGGCCGGTTACGCCGCCCTGCTCGAGTTTTGCAGGAGCGAAGCGATCGCGCACGAGATCTGCGGGAAGGTCATCGTGGCTACGGACGCCGCCGAGGAGCCGCGCTTACGCGAAATCATGTCGCGGGGGGTTGCCAACGGCCTCACCGACCTCAAGCTCCTCGACCGCACCGGGCTGCGGAGTCGCGAACCACACTGCGCCGGTACGATGGCCCTGCACGTGCCGCAGGCGGGGATCGTGGACTACGCCGAGGTGTCCCGGCGCATCGCGCGGCGGCTGCTGGAGGCGGGCGTCGAGCTGCTGCTCGGCCAGCAGGTCCGTGGCATCCAGCGCATCCGCGAGGGCTTCGAGGTGGCGACCCCCACGGAGCGCTACCACACCCGGGTGCTCGTTAATTGCGCCGGACTTCACTCCGACGCCGTGGCGAGGCTCACCGGCGCCCGGGTCGACGCGCGGGTCGTCCCGTTCCGCGGCGAGTATTACACGCTGCGTCCCGGCAGCTGGCGCCTGGTGCGCAACCTCATCTACCCCGTTCCGGACCCGAATTTCCCCTTCCTCGGCGTGCACTTCACCCGGGCGCTCGACGGGGAGGTGGAAGCGGGTCCGAGCGCCGTACTCGCGTTAAAGCGCGAGGGCTACCGCCGCCGCGATCTCTCCGTCGCCGAGCTCGGCGCGACACTGGCCTACGGAGGTTTCCAGCGCCTGGCGGCAAAACACTGGCGCATGGGCGCTTACGAGCAGTACCGCTCCTTCAGTCGGGATGCCTTCGTGCGCGACATGCGCAAGCTCATCCCCTCCATTACGTCGGCGGACGTGATCCGCGGCCGCACCGGGGTGCGCGCCCAGGCCGTTCGTGCCGACGGAAGCCTCGTCGATGACTTTGCAATTGGTGAGGCGGAGGGCGTGGTCAACGTGGTTAACGCGCCCTCCCCCGCCGCTACGGCCTGTTTCGCGATCGGGGAGTACATCGCGGAGCGGGTGGCGGTAAGGGTTTGAAGCGAAAACTCAGCCTTGACGTAAAGTACGTCACGTAATTTACGTGACGTACTTTACGTCAGATGAAGGCTGACCCAGAAAGTCCATTCCATTACGGTCGAGTCCTCGAACCTTCCGAGTTGGTAGACCGGATCGATGAGGTAGCACTCGTTAGGCAGCGGCTTTTGGATGGGGCGCGCCATTTCCTACTCGGTCCCCGGCGGTTTGGCAAAACTTCAATCCTGCTTGCCGCCGCAGCCGAGGCAAGCAAGATGGGTGTACCTACCATCCTGGTCAACGCGGAGCGGTATACTTCGCTCGAAGCCCTAGCCGGCGGTATAGCCGCTGAGGCGAGTAAGCTCACATCGGCTTCACTCCGCGATCGTGTTTTGGGGGTACTCGAGTGGTTTTCCGTACTCAAGCCACAGGCAGAGTACGACGCTCTCACCGACACCATCAAGGTAACCGTTGCGCCCCGCGAGAAAGCCGTGGCACCGAATACGTTAGCCGATGCCCTCGACGCCCTCAACCGATTGGCCGAAGCAAAGAGCCAGCGGATCGGTATTATCGTCGACGAATTTCAGGTCCTCAACGAGCGTGGTGGTATTCCAGCTGAGCGCACGCTGAGAGCGGTCATTCAACGACATGGTCACCTGAGCTACGTATTTGCGGGGTCTGATACGCGCATGCTGTTAGCGATGATCGGCGAGCACGCACGACCGTTCTACCGCCTGGGCGATTCGCAGATGTTAGGGAGCGTTCCTCGCCCGGAGTTCGGGACGTTCATTTCGGATTGCTTAAACTCGAGAAAGCAGTCGATTACGCCCGCAGCGCTGCAACGGATATTCGAGGTGTCCGAGGACGTGCCGTACAATGTTCAGAAGCTCTGTGCCTATATCTGGGAGCAGGCCGAGCCAACTGCGAACAGAATCGTAGATGTGGAGCTAGTCGAGTCCGCGCTCGCCAATGTCTTGGAACTCTCGCACACAAATTTCCTAGCGCTGTACCTCACCCTCACGGCAACCCAGCAGCGGCTCATTGCCGGCATGGCGCAGGTACCCAATAGCGACGAAACCGTTGCATCCGCAGCGAGGAGGATTGGAGTAGCCGACAGCACCTACCGTGCCGCGCGAAGTGCGTTTTTACAGCGCGATCTGCTGCGGGAAGATTATACCGATCGCGTATCCAAACGAGTCGTTTTTGTTGATCCCTTCTTCGCAGCTTGGTTGCGAGGGTTTGTACGGGGATGACTCCAAAGCAGACAAAACCGCCCTACTCACTCGTATCCCGCCAAACCACCCCCTCGTGCTGATCCTGGGCCATCTTCAGCATCCACGGACTCTCCGCCAGGTACACCAGCCGGTCCTCCGTATCCCGCGCCAGATTCCCCTTGCGCCGAGCCGAGAGCTCCTTGAGGGCCGCCTCGTCCGAATCCTCGCCGATCCAGTAGGCCTTGTGCATGCTCACCGGCTCGTAGCTCACCTTCGCCCCGTATTCGTGCTCGAGGCGGTAGGCGATCACGTCGAACTGCAGCGCGCCCACCGTACCGATGATGCGGCGCCCGTCTACTTCGCGGGTGAACATCTGTGCCACACCCTCGTCCATGAGCTGCTCGAGCCCCTTGGCGAGCTGCTTCGATTTCATCGGATCGTCGTTGTGCACGATGCGAAACTGTTCGGGCGAAAACTGCGGGATGCCCCGGAAGTGCAGCTCCTCCCCCTCGGTAAGCGTGTCGCCGATCTTGAAGTTCCCGGAGTCGTAGAGTCCGACCACGTCCCCCGGGAAGGCCTCGTCGACGACCTCCTTTTTCTCCGCCATGAAGCTCGTCGGGTTCGAGAAGCGCATCTGCTTCCCCTGCCGTACGTGTAGGTACTTCGTACCGCGCTCGAAGGTTCCGGAGCACACGCGCAGGAACGCGATCCGGTCGCGGTGCTTGGGGTCCATGTTCGCGTGGATCTTGAAGACGAAGCCCGCGAAGTTCTCCTCGCCAGGCTCCACCACCCGTTCTTCCGTGATTCTCGATAGCGGCGTCGGGGCCACGTCTACGAAGCAGTCGAGCAGCTCCCGGACCCCGAAGTTGTTGATCGCCGAACCGAAGAAGACCGGACTCAGGTCGCCCTCCAAGTAGGCCTCGCGGTCGAAGTCGGGGTAAACCTCGCGGACCATGTGCACTTCCTCGCGCAGCTCATCGGCCAGCGCCGTGCCGAGCTCCTGCTCGAGCCCGTCGTCGTCGAGGTCGCCGAAAACTTGCGTCTCACTGTCTTCCCCCTTCCCGTGCGCCCGAAAGAGCTTGAGCTGCGATTCGTACAGCGAGTATACCCCGCGAAAGCGCGAGCCCATGCCCGCCGGCCAACTCAGGGGACACACCTTCAGCCCCAACTTCGCCTCGATCTCGTCGAGTAGATCGAAGCCGTCCTTGCCCTCCCGGTCCATCTTGTTGACGAACACGATGATGGGCGTCTTGCGGCGTCGACACACGCGCACCAGGTTCTCGGTCTGCTCCTCCACCCCCTTCGCCACGTCGATCACCACGATCACCGAGTCCACCGCCGTGAGCGTGCGGTAGGTGTCCTCCGAAAAATCCTTGTGGCCCGGTGTATCGAGGATGTTCACCTTCAACCCCCGGTACTCGAAGGCCATCACCGAGGTCGCCACCGAGATACCCCGCTGCCGCTCGATCTCCATGAAGTCGGAGGTAGCCGTCTTCTGGATCTTGTTCGACTTTACCGCCCCCGCCGTCTGGATTGCCCCGCCAAACAGGAGTAGTTTTTCCGTAAGGGTCGTTTTGCCGGCATCCGGGTGGGAGATGATGCCGAAGGTGCGGCGGCGTTTGAGCTCGGTGGGGTTGGCGGACATACGGAGCGAAAGTACGCCGAGCGGAGGCCGGCGGTTGTGTTCTTAGATACCCAGCGCCTTACTCCGAACCCTTCTTACCTCGCCACGGCAGGGGCCACAGCCGCACCGTTGCCGCGGCATTCCACTGCTTGATACTTTCGTTAAATAAGGTGAGCTTTAAAAAGTCAGTTTTTACCCCGACGCCAACGTGGAATTTCACGATGTTCGTATTCTCAAAGCCGTAGTTCGCACTGTGTTCGTACGCGAATCCCGCCAGGGCAAAGGGGCGCACCAGGTAACGGGGGTCGATAAGGTCTTGCTCGGCAAAAACAACCACTCTTGTAGCCGAGAGCACCGGGGTTACGACGCGGCGCCGATCGAAAGCGATAGTGTCGTTATTCCTGTAGAGATCAACAGCTAAATTCAAGCTCGTCCGCCTGCTGATTCGTGGCGCACGTATACCAACGCTCAGACCGCCAAACGCAGCATCGCTCGCTGGTATGTTCTCGTAACGCTTATCCCGGAGTCCACCCGCCCGCGCAAATATGCCTTCGAATACGTAGGAGGTCGTTTTCTCGATATTTTCCGCTTCAGGAGTCGAATTATCATTACCGCAGGCATTGTACTCCTTCACGAGTTGTACGAGGTCAACATCGCTGTACTCAATATCTTCGTACTCGAACCTAGCCGTAACCCGCTCGCACGATTGCAAGAGATACTTCAATACCCCTAAATACCTATCGTCTTTTCTGTACTCGGTGCCTTTCTTAACGCTTTCCTCTTCACGCAACTCCGCGATCTCCTCTCCCACCGCGAGGTAATAGGTGTGGATCCCCCCATCTTTGCCCTCCAGGAGAACGAACTTCTCGCCCGCGAGCAAATCGAGCCTGTACAGTGAAGCCTCGCCTTCCACGAGCCGGCGGGCCAGCTTCTTAACTACCTTTCGGGGTATGCCGGGTGAGCGGTTGACGAAGTCGACCTGCCGGTAAAACCCATCCCGCTCGGTCGTAAGGGACAGAATTTTATCCGCCGCCACCAGCCTTTGTTTTTTATCGGCGCCTCGGACGGATATACCTACCGCTAAGTGCTTGTAATCATCGGCCAGGATCGTCAATTCCTCAGTAGATCCGTCTACGTACTCGACGGTCGCCTGCATAAAATCTTGAGCGCAGAGATTAACGTGTAAAAGGCACCACGTTAAAGCAACTAAGGTGAAGTTTAATCTCTGATACATAAGGGCCGCAAGTTATCCAACTCGCCGACCCGTACCTGTCGGTAACCACACAACTTAAAACAAACCCCGAATCACCGCCTCCTCCGTTACCCCCTCGGCCTCTGCGCGGAAATTACGCACGATGCGGTGGCGCAGCACGTACGGCGCGATCGCCTGCACGTCTTCCCGATCCGGAGAGTACTTGCCGTGCACCGCGGCGTGCACTTTCGCCCCCAACGTAAGGAACTGCGAAGCGCGCGGTCCGGCCCCCCAGCTGATGTACTGGTCGATCTCGTCGGTCGCCATGTCGGTGCCCGGGCGAGTTTTAGCGGCAAGCCCAACGGCGTATTCTAGCACGTTATCGGCGATGGGGATCTTGCGCACCAGTTGTTGGAAGGCGGTAATTTGCTCTCCGCTTAGCACGGGCTTTACCGTAGCCTTTTTGTTTGTAGTGGTCGCTTTCACCACCGCGATTTCCTCCTCGTAGGTCGGGTACGTCAGTGGAATATTAAACATGAAACGGTCCAACTGCGCCTCGGGCAGTGGGTACGTTCCCTCCTGCTCGATCGGGTTCTGGGTAGCGAGCACGAAGAAGGGGCTCGGCAACGCCATACGCTGACCGGCCGTCGTTACGCCGCGCTCCTGCATCGCCTCGAGTAGGGCGGCCTGGGTCTTGGGGGGGGTCCGGTTGATCTCGTCGGCGAGCACGATGTTGGCGAAGAGCGGACCTTTCTGAAACCGGAAGTGGCGATTCTCGTCGAGGATCTCCATGCCGGTAATGTCCGAAGGCATCAGGTCGGGCGTAAACTGAATGCGTTTGAAGTCGAGGTGCAGGGCCTCGGCGATCGTGGAGACGAGCAGTGTCTTGGCTAGGCCCGGTACGCCGACGAGCAGCGAGTGGCCGTTGGCGAACAGCGAGATGATCACGCTACTCACCACGTCGTCCTGGCCCACGATCACCTGGGCTATTTCGCGCTTCAGCTCGGTGTAAGCGCTCGCGAGCGCGTCGATACCTTCGGTGTCGGAGGTGTAAGTCGTGGGGGGGGCCAGTTGCATGGAGAAAGTCGAGAAGGTGATCGTCGTCGCGCGTGGCCGTTGAAACGGTCCGCTTTTAGGCATTGTTTCGGGCTCAGTCGAGCGTGAGGCGTAAGTAAACCGGCAGCCAGAGCATGGCCAGTTGGGTGGCGGCGTCCACGGGCGCGGTGGTTTCGTCGAGGACCTGCCACTCGCGTGGGTCGCCCTCGAAGCTCGTGTACACGGCGTAGTTCCCGGGACCGCCCGGACCGCGCGTACTCCAGTATTCGAGCAGATCGAAATCCCGCACCACGAACACGGTTCGCGTGCGACCGTCGCCGATCGCCCACTCGTCGTACTGGCCGTCGTACACGGGCCGCACCGTCACGAGGTGCTCCCCCACCCGCACCGCCCAGCGGTCTCGGCGTCCCCGGATCTCCGGGCGGATCTCCCCGTCGAGTGCCTCGGAGTCGTCCGTGGCCTCGAGCCGGAAGCTCCACTGCGAGAAGTCGCCCCCGCGGCCAGCCACCGGGGGGTAGCGCAGCCCGAGCTCGCCTACCCGCTCGCCGTCGTAGCCGAGCACGTCCCACTGCGAGAGGTCGTCGGCGAACACCGCGGTCAGCCCACCGATCGGCAAGTCCGCCTGCGCGAGGCCACCGAGGCTCGCGCAGAGAAGACCGGTAAGGAAGAGGGTACGAGAGCGCAGCACGCTGCCTAGAACGGCAGGTCGTCGTTGCTATTCCCCGACTCGAACGCTTTTGGTTCGTCGTTGAAGACCGGCGTGTCGCTGCCGCTCGCGGAATTGCCCCCGGGGGCGTCGCCACCCGCGGCCTCCACGCGCCAAGCCTGTAGGTTGGTGAAGTACTTACCCTGCCACTCCCGGCCGCGCAGGTCGAAGGAGACCTTCACCTCCTGACCTTCCTGAAAATCGTCGATCACCGAAGTGCGGTCCTGTACCAACTGAAACTTGATGAAATCGGGGTACTGCCCGTCCGACTTCTCCACCACGAACTCGCGCTTGCGGAAGGTCTCTTTGATCTGCTCGGTATCGTAAATCTTGGTCAGCTTGCCGGTAAGTTCGAAGCTCATGGGGGTTCGTTTTAGCGAAAGCGCTAAGATAACCGCCGCGTGCGCTTACGCCGGCCTGGCGAGTATGGGTTGCGTCAGTCTGTAGATATCCGTAGGCTGCTTACACACCACCGCGCGGTTGCCGCGGATGGCGATGGGGGCCTTGAGCAGGAAGGGGCTCCTGCGCACGATGTCGAGCCAGCCCGTCATCGTAAAATCGCGACCGCGGATGTGCTCCTGGTAGTACGGGTGACTCTTGTCGAGTAGCTCGCGCGGGTGCACGTCGAGCGACTTGAGGATGTGCCGCCAGCTCGTCGTCGAACTGGGGGTCTGCGAGTACGAGAACGTCTTCACGTGGGATGCCATAGACTGCGCGTGGGCAACCGTCTGCCTATCGGACGGGGAGTGAGGGTTGTAGTAAAGTTGGATCTCGCGCTCGTTCGTCTTCATCGTCGACTGGGGTTTCGTGCCGGTCGAATATAAGAAAACAAACATGAATACGGCGTATCTATTCTCTACCGCATAAAGATGCTGTACTTCGGTCTAGCCCGGGATTTTGATCTCCACGTCGTCCACGTTCTCCTCGGGGGTCTGCGCGCCCTGCGGACCCAGTTCCTGCAAACGGTGGATTTCGCTCGGCCGGTCGATCACCACGACCTTCTCCCCGCTGATCGCGATCGCCGACTTGACGAGCGTGGGGTTGTGGGTGATCAGCTTGCGCCAATCTTCGAACTCGAACTCGCGCCCCTCGATGAGGTCCGCGTAACGCTCGTCGTTTTCGTCGAAGATCGAATTCTTGTCCCCGGGGATCTGCTCCCAGATCGTCGTCCATACGTTGTACGCCGTCGGGGCGTCCTCGTAGGGGATCGCGAGGACCTCCTTGCCGGTACCCTTCGCGTGGGCTACGGACTTCTCCTGGGTCGTGTCCCCCGGGTTGTAGAAAATGGTAATCTGGTCGCCCGAAGTCTTGATGTGGTCCATACTCCATCCAACCTGCTAGCCTGGGGCGCTGTTCGCCCTGTGAACAGCGCTTTCGCGAAAACATACCCCGCCGTGTCCAAGATTCTCGCCCCCACCGATCTCTCCCCCGCCAGTGCCGCCGCCTCGCGCTACGCCATGGTGCTCGCCCGCCAACTCGGTACGAGCGTCGAATTGCTCTACGCCTACCACGCCGACAAAACGGCGGCCTCCCTCATCGACGTCGAAGCGCACATGCTCGAGGGCGTGGAGCAGGACTTCTCGGCTTTCGCCAAAACGCTGGAGGGCGACGCGCTCGCCGGCGTCGACGTGACCCGCCGGACCGAAACCGTCGCCGCCGACGAGGCGATCGAAAAGATATCCCGCCTGGAGGGCGAACACGTCAAAGCCGTCGTCATGGGTACCCACGGCGAAACCGCCCTGCAGGCCGTATTCGCCGGAAGCACCACCCAGAAGGTGATCCGCTCGACGCAGCACCCGGTGTTCGCCGTACCCGCCGATTACATCGGCGAGACCGTCGGACCCCGCCGGATCCTCTGGGCCGTGGAGTCCGACGACGCCGAGGAGATCACCGACGAGGACCACTACGCCGACTGGCCCAACCTGCGGGGCATCTCCCTGGTGCAGGAGCTGCTCCGCGACCCGAACAGCGAACTCACCTTCTTCCACGCCGGCGATACGAACGCGGTACCGATCGCCACGCTCCAGGAGCTGGCCGGCACGACGAAGTACGAGCTCGCCACCACCAACGACGACAAGCACGTCGCCGACCAGATCGTGGCCACCGCCAGGCGCCTGCTCTCCGATCTGATCGTGGTCACCCACCGCGAGCGCGGCTTCCTGGCCGGACTGTTCGCCTCCTCGGTTACCTCCCAGGCGCTGCGCGAGGCCAAAGTCCCGGTGCTCGTGCTGCAGCGCCGCGGCTGAGGCGTGGGTTACGACCTAACGTCCGCCGAGCGCGCCGCGATCCGCGGGCACCTGCGCCGCGACCCGGTGCTGCGTCCGCTGGTAGACGGCTACGCGTTCCCGGACGAGCGCATCCGACCGAGCCGCGTCTACCCTACCCTCCTGCGGGCCATCGTCGGCCAGCAGGTCAGCATCCACGCCGCCGCAACGATCTGGCGTCGCTTCCTCGCCCTGTTCGGGCTCGAGCCGGCCGCCGCGGGCCCGGCCACCGACTCGCACGCGGTGGCCGCCAGCCCGCCGCCCGCTGTTTTGGCGAAAGCCACCGGGGAGGCGTTGCGCGGCGCCGGACTCTCCCGGGCCAAAGCCGACTACGTACGCGCCGTGGCCGACTACTTCCTCGACGGCGGGGACCGGGAGACCGCCATCGAGCGCATGTCCGACGAGGAGGCCATCGCCGAGCTGACCGGTATCCGCGGCGTGGGCCGCTGGACGGCCGAGATGACGCTCCTCTTCTCGCTCGGCCGCCGCGACCTGCTCCCGCTCGACGACCTGGCGATCAGTCAGACCATCGCGGAGCTCTACGACCTCGCCGAGACCGGCCGCGCGCTCAAGGCAAAACAGCGCGAGCTCGCCGAGGCCTGGCGCCCCTACCGCAGCGTGGCTTGCCTCTACCTCTACACCCACCGCCGGGCAAACCGGAGCGCGCCGCCCGCGTTGCCGTAAGTCACTATGAGCGACCCCAACAGACCGTACCCGAACGAGCGGCTCGGCAGACTGACCGCCATCCTCGAGGCCACTTACGGGCGCCAGGAACGCTGGAGCTCGAAGACGCCGATGGACCAGCTGATCGCGACCATCCTCTCGCAGCGGACCAACTACGCCGACGAGCGCACGGCGTTCGACAACCTGCTCGCAACCTTCGGCGACTGGGACGGGGTGGCCCGGGCGAGCGTACCCGAGATCGAAGCGCAGATTCAGACGAGCCGCTACCCGGAGATCAAGGCACCCCGCATCAAGGAGTTGCTCGGCACCATCATCGAGCGCCACGGCAGCGCCAAGCTCGACCACCTCTACGGGCTCAGCGTCGCGGAGACGAATAAGTACCTGCGCGATTTGCCGGGTGTCGGCCCCAAGACGAGCACCTTCGTGCAGCTGTTCAGCATGCGGCGCCCGGTGCTGCCCGTCGATACGCACGTACACCGCACCAACCAGCGCATCGGTATCATCGGACCCAAGGTGTCGCAGGCGAAGGCGCACGATTTGCTACTCGCCATGATCCCGCCGGACGCCGCCGAGATCCTCAACTTCCACAAGCTGTACTTCAAGCTCGGGCAGCGTGTCTGCCAGTATTCACACCCCGCCTGCGGGCGCTGTCCGCTGGCCTCCGACTGCGATTTCGCGAAGCGACGCGGGGTGGTAGCCCCGCGGACGGTGGAAAACGACTCGGTCTAGTTATCTACAACGGGGCCTCCGGGTTTGCGGGGTAGCCGGGTGGGGCGCTAGTTTCACTCACGACAACGTCCGCTCCTCCCCCATGACCGACTCCCTGCTCCGCATCGCCATCCTGTACCCCGAGCTGCCCGCCGCCCGCGGGTTACAGTTTCAGCTGCGCAGCGCGCCCCGGTTTCAGGTCGTTTACGTTACGCAAAGCCGCGAGCAGCTCCTCGCGTCGCTGCTGCCGCTCGACGTGGACGCGGTCGTCGTGTCCAGCGACTACGAAGGCGGCGGGTCGATTCCCGTGAGCCAGGAAGTAGAAATCTTCGCCCCTCAGGTAGGTACGCTCGTACGCATGCGCCCGGGCGGTGGCGCTGCCGCAAAACGCCTCCTGCAGCGCGGGGCCGCCGGGTGCGTACTCGAGGACGACGCCCCCGAGGTACTCCACGAGGCCGCGCAGCTCGTCGCCGAAGGGGGCACCTTCATCTCGTCTCGCGCGGCCTTCGCGCTCCTCGGCATCAGGCGCCTCGAGGTGAGCGAGCTCGACGAACCGGCCCGGCCGAACCTGAGCAAACGCGAGAAGGACGTCATGCGCGCCATCCTCGACGAGCGCACCACCGCCGAGATCGCGGAGGCCCTCCAAATCAGCTTCGGCACCGTCGAAACGCACCGCCGCAACATGCTCGCGAAGGTGGGGGCCCGCAACACCGCCGGACTCGTACGCTACTGCTTCGAGCTCGCGCTCTTGGAGTAGCCCGTCGTTTCCCGCGAGAGTCCCGCTCCTCGCCAACACAAGGCACAGTCCGTAACAAACCACCTGCAAGTCTGCCGAGGGTAGCCCCGTACTTGCGGACCTTGGCCTAGCTTGCGCGACCGATGAGCCTGCTCGAACTTAAAGGCGTGGTGAAGCGCTACGACCGGACCCTGGCGGTCGATAACGTCTCGTTCGCCATTCCCGACAACGCGATCTTCGGTCTGCTCGGTCCGAACGGCGCGGGCAAAACCTCGATCATCCGGATGATCAATACGATCACCCGCCCCGACGAGGGTGAGATCCTGGTGGAGGGACAACCGGTCGGCCAGCGTACCGTGGGCCGCGTGGGCTACATGCCCGAGGAGCGCGGCCTTTACAAAAAAATGGAGGTGGAGGCACACATGCTCTACCTCGCCCGCCTCAAAGGTCTCTCGAAAAGGGAAGCCGCCGAAGCGCTCGACTACTGGTTCGACCGCTTCGGCATCAACACTTGGCGTACGCGCAAGGTCGAGGAGCTCTCCAAGGGGATGCAGCAGAAGATCCAGTTCATCGCCACGGTGGTGCACGATCCGGCGCTCATCATCCTCGACGAACCGTTCTCGGGCCTCGATCCGATCAATACCAACCTCATCAAAGACGAGATCTACGAGCTCCACCAGCGGGGCAAGCAGATCGTATTCTCCACGCACCGCATGGAGCAGGTCGAGGAGATCTGCGACTACATCGTGCTCGTCGACAAGGGACGCAACGTGCTCGAGGGCTGGGTGAAGGACATCCGCCGGGGCTTCCGCCAAAACTTGTTCGAGGTCACCACGGAGCAGGAGTTACCGGAAGCCCTGCTGCGGCAGCACCGACTGCGCGAGCGGACGCGCGGCGGCGCCTACGTCATCGAGCTCGACGGCGGGGTGGACGGCAACACGCTGCTCACCGACCTGGTGCGCGCGGGCATCTCGGTCAATAGCTTCCGGGAGCTGCTCCCGTCCCTCAACGAAATCTTCATTCAGCAGGTGGGCGAATACAAGGCCGAGCTCGCCACGGCTTAAGCGCTCCGATTTCCTCCCTATGGATAAGATCTGGCTCATCATTCAGCGCGAGTACCTCACCCGGGTCAAGAAGCGCAGCTTCCTCATCGCGACGTTCCTGACGCCCATCGGGCTGGCGGCGCTCATCGCTATCGTCTCGTTCATCTCCTCCTACCGCGGCGACGAGCAGCGGAGCATCGCCGTGATCGACAAGGGGGGCGTCGTTACGGGTGGCCTCGCCGACGACGATCGCGTGCGCTTCAACCTGACTACCGCACCGATCGAGGAGGTGAAAGAGCGCGTGAAGGCCGGCGGCTACGACGCGCTGCTCGTCATTCCCGCCGTTCCGAACATTTACGCCAAGTCGATTCAGGCGGAGTACTACTCCGACGAGAGTCTCTCGCTCGAGGTCGAGGGTACCATCCGCGAACGGGTGAGCGATTACGTGCGGGAGTACAAGAGCGCGCAGTTGGGGCTCGCCTCCAAGGATCTCGCCGCGCTCGATTTCGAGACGTACGTCGAGCCGGAGCCCCTCGAGGAGGGCGGCGAGAACGCCTCGAAGATGACGGGCGCCATCGGTGCCGGTATCGGTGCCTTCATGGGGTTCGTGATGTACCTCACCATCTTCCTCTACGGCATGATGGTGATGCGTTCGGTGATGGAGGAGAAAACGACGCGCATCGTCGAGGTCATGATCTCGAGCGTGCGACCGTTTCAACTCATGCTCGGCAAGATCGTGGGGGTAGGCCTGGTTGGGCTCACGCAAGTGGCGCTGTGGGCGATTCTGATTCCGCTGTTCGTGGTGGGACTGCAGTTCTTCTTCGGCATCGAACCGCCGGAGTCGCAACTGACCGGCGCCGGGGGGCAGGCCATCGACCCGGAGCAGGCGGAGGATTTGATCTACCTCGCCATGACGGAGCTGCAGAACCAAAACTGGTGGCTCATCGTGCCGCTGTTCCTGTTCTTCTTCATCGGCGGCTACTTCCTCTACGCGAGCATGTTCGCCGCGGTGGGCAGCGTGATGGGCGAGGACATGGGCGAGAGCAACACGCTCACCATCCCGATTACCATCCCGGTGATCATCTCCTTTTACATCATGATCGTGGTGGTGCGCGAGCCCAACTCGACGCTGGCCGTCTGGTCGAGCCTCTTCCCGCTCTTCTCCCCCATCGTGATGCCGGCGCGCCTGGCCTTCGATCCGCCCATGTGGCAGATCGTGTTGTCGGTGCTCATCCTGCTGGCCACCGCGCTCGGCTTCGTGTGGCTGAGCGCGCGCATCTACCGTACGGGCATCCTGCTCTACGGCAAGAAGGTCAGCTTCGGGGAGCTCGGCAAGTGGATGGTGCGGGGCTAGGCGGTTGGGCGCGGCCCGAGGATTTACCCTGTTCGGCGGTCTACCCCCGGTTTTGGCGAAAGCCTGCCCCCTTTCGTCGACGTAGAGCGTGCGTCCGTCGCACTAGTGTCCCTAACCGACTTCCTTGCATTGCATAGTACCCTGAGTTTACCTCATCTTTGGACTATGAAAATCGAGAACACCAAAGCGCAGCTCCGTAAAGGCGCCCTCGAGCTGGTCGTGCTCAGCATCATCCGTCAGGAGGGCGAAGCATACCCCAGCGATATCATCGCCCGGCTCAAGGAGGCCGAGATGATCGTTGTCGAAGGTACGCTTTACCCGCTCCTGTCGCGGCTGAAATCGGCGAGTCTCCTCGGCTACACCTGGCGCGAGTCGCAGGCCGGGCCACCCCGCAAGTACTACACCCTCACCGACCGGGGCGAGGGTTTCCTCAACGAATTACACGCCAGTTGGCGCAGTCTGGTTACCGCCGTCGACACCACCACCCAAAATCTCTCCTACCATGAATAAGGTCATCCAAGCCAACCTCGGCGGTCTCGCCTTCACCTTCGACAACGAAGCCTACGACGCGCTCGACGCGTACCTCGCGAAGTTGGATCGGTACTTCCGCCAGTCGCCCGGGCACGGGGAAATCATGCACGACATCGAGGCTCGGATGTCTGAACTCTTCACCGCTTCGCTCCAGGGCCGCCGGATCGTCACCTACGACGACGTCAACGCCGCCATCGGGGTGATGGGCAGTCCCGAGCAGTTCGGCGTGCGCGACGAAGTGGAGGTCGGCACGGGCTTCGGGCGGCGGGAGTCCTCCGACCGGCGGGTCGTGTACAACGGCGAGCGCCCCAAACGCAAGCTGATGCGCGATACCGACGAAAAGGTGATCGGCGGGGTTTGCTCCGGGCTGTCGGCCTACTTCGGGATCGAGAATCCCGTGTGGATTCGTCTCGCCTTCGCCGCCGCCTTTTTTGGTGCGGGCGTAGGCTTAATCCCCTACATCATTCTCATGATTGCCTTGCCCAAGGCACGTACTGCCGGCGACCGACTCGCCATGCGCGGCGAGCCAGCCGACGCGGCCGCTATCGGGGCCCAGATCGAGCGCGAGGTGCGTGACATCGGCGAGCAGATCTCTCGCCTGGGAAAAGAGATTAACCGCACGGACTGGTCCGCGAAGTGGGACGAGTTGAGTGGGGGGTGGTCGAAGCCGGATTGCGGGCGTAACGGGCGTCGGGCACGCCGCGAGCGCCGCCGCGCGGAGGAGCGGGAGGAGGATTCCAGCTACATGGTGTAGTGCCCCCCCTTTCGATAGCGAGCCAATCAAAGCCCCACGGTGTGAGCCGTGGGGCTTTTTGTGTGGTTCGGGCCTCCAACTCCTCGCGTTGCCGCGCGACGAGACTGCACCCTGCACTCCGTCGCGCTCCTCGTTCAGGATCGAGTTCGCTTGCGCTCGCCACGGCGCGTGTCGTCAAACAGGCCTACCCCTCCCGCACCACCGCCACCTTACGCCGCTCGGCATCGAACACCACCCCCAACCCAATCGCCTCGCGAGAGTCACTGCGGTAGGCATCCAGGTAGCCGCGCTCCCGGATTTGCGTCAGCGCCTCCTCGGCGAGCGCCGCGGAGGCCTTATCGCGCGCGTCTTCGTCGCTGAGTTGCGCGGGCGTCGGTCGGAGCAGCTTGAACTCGATCGCGTAGACGTACCGGTCGGTGAGGAGTACGACGTCGGCGCGCCCGCGCGCGCTCGATACTTCGGCTTGGACCTCGAAAGTGCCGATGTAGCGGAAGGCCGTCAGGAGTACAGCGTGGTAGAAACGCTCGGCCGCGTCCCGCCACAGCTCGTACGGGACGGCCGCGAGGATGGCGTCGACCTCCTCGGCGAAGGTTTCTAGATCGCGCGCGAGGAGCGCGTCCTCGAGGGCGTAGGCGCGCTGCGCCGGATCCGGACGACTGTACCCGTAGGAGAGGAAAAGGATTTCGGTGAAAGTCTGCCGGACCTCCCGGTTGGGGTAGCGCAGCGTGTAGCGACCGCCGACGGGCTCGGGCGCGTCGAGGGTGAGGTAGCCGCCCTGCCAGAGGATGGCGAGGGGCTGGAGGTGGTCGAGGTCGAAGCTCGTGAGTTGCGGGCCGGAGGCACGCTGACCTTCGAGATCGTGCGCACCGTCGCGCGCGAGGAGGTCGGTGACGAACTTCGGGGTCCCCGACGTCGACCAATAATTGTCGCGCCTACCGCTAGCGAGGAACTGGAGGATCGACCAGGGATTATAGACGCGCTCACCTCCCCAGGTGTAGCCGTTGTACCACTGTCGGATTTCCTCGCGGGAGTATCCCGTAGCGGCGATCTGCTCCAAGAAGTACGCGTCGAGCTCGCCCTCGGTAAGACCAACGAGCGTGTACCCGAGTGGGTCGAGCGTGAGTTGGCGGATGTTGTTGAGATCGGAGAACAAAGAGACTTTACCGAAGGCGCTCACGCCCGTCACGAAGACGAGTTCGATGTACGGATCGGCATCTTTGAGCACCCCGTAGAAGGGCCGTAGCATGTCGCGGTTGGCCCGCGCTCGCGGCAGGTCGTCGAGGTACTCAATGATGGGTTTGTCGTACTCGTCCACGAGGACGACGCACCGGCCGGAGGTATGGGTTTGGGCAACCGCCTCCATCAGCGTGCGAAAGCGAAGCGCGGTGCCGAGGTCTCGGGTGGAGGCCTTCACGTTGTGACGGGCGGCCTCACGGTCGATGATCTCGTGGAGGGCGGCCTCCAGGCCGACGTTCTGGAAACCGGAGTTGGCGAAGCGGACCCAGATGACGGGTCGCCGGCGCGCGGTGAAGTCCCAGTGCTCGTGCGCCCAGAGCCCACCGAAGAGCGCGCGGTCGCCGGAGTAGAGCTCGTTGAGCGTCGAGACCGTGAGCGACTTCCCGAAGCGGCGCGGGCGCGAGAGGAAGAAGTAGCTGCCCGCGTTGGCGACGCCGCAGATGTGCTCGGTCTTGTCGACGTACACGGAGCCGTCCTCGCGGAGGGTACGGAAATCCTGATTGCCGATGGGGTAGCGCATCGGGCGCGAAGGTAGTGGGGGCGGCTTCCTACGCTTGCCTCTCACAGTCGGAATAGAATCAACTGGTTCCGCTCCGTAACCATCACGGCGCCCCCCTAAAATTGGTGCGTATAATTCACCTTCGCGATCAGCGCGCTCGGCCGCCCCACCTCCGGCAGGGCCGCGCCCTCGTCGAAGACGAGGTACACGAAACTCAGCGGGCGGAACTCCCAGCTCCCGCGCAGGTTGATGCGTCCCTCCCCGGTGAGGGTGTTGTACTGGTAGAACGCCTGCGCCTGGAGGCGGGGGTCGACCGCCAGGCGCAGGGTCGCCGTCGCGAGCTCGGCGGTGAAGTCCTCGCGCTCGGCCCCGAACTCCGTGAAGGCGTTGCGCTCGTAGCTCAGCGCGAGCGTCGCGTGCGGCACCGGGGCCACCCGAAGCTCCGCGCTCGACGTCGCGAGCCGGCCGCGGTAGTAGCCGCCGAACGTGTGCGACAGCCCGTAGGCGACCTTGCGCGACTGGTCGGAGGTGAAGCGGAGCTGGTGGCGGGCGTAGCGGTAAGTGCCCGGGGTCACCTCGCGGCCGAGGATGTCGAACCCGAAGTCGAAGCGCTGCCACGTCGGGGTGGTCGCCACCTCGATCAGGCCGTTGCCCGAGGTGATGACGTAGATCGGGAACAGGTACACCGATACCTCCTGCACGTCGAGCGTGCTCGCCGACTGGTACACGTTCACGAAGGCCCCCGGGTCGAAGCGGCGCACGTGCCGCTTGAGCCAGCCGTCCCTGGGGCGGTAGATGTAGTAGCCGCCGGGGTTGTGCCAAATGACATCCTGCCCGAAGGCGAAGCCCATGTCGGGGCGGTAGTCCGCGCTCACCGCGTTCGTCAGCCAGCCGGCGTAAAAGTCGGGCGCCTGGTAGCCCGCGAAGGCCTTCCCCGCCAGGCCCGTCGCCGGGGTCGCGCCCGGTTCGCCGCCGTCGTCGCGCGAGGCCGAGGCGAGGTAGCTCACCGTGAGGCGGTCGGTGGGGCGGTTGAAGCCGTCGAGCGTGAGGGTGGCGTTGTGGCTAGCGCCAAAACCCGCCTCGTCGAGACTGGCGTCGCGGCGGTAGGTCCCCATCACGCCGACGTTGTTCTCCGCGCCGTAGTTGTGGAGGTAGCGCAGTACCCCGAAGTCGGCCCCCGGCTGGGCGCTCACCTCGCGCTGGTGCGTGTACAGCGCCGCCACGGCGCGCTCGTCGTCGCGGTAGGTGTAGCGCGCCCCGACGTCGATGGGGACGGGGGCGGCGTTGAACTGCGTGTTCGACAGCCCGATCGCGCGGCTGAAGTACGGCCGGATCACGTCGTCGGCCCCGGCGAACAGCCCGCGATTTTCTAAGAAGAACTGCCGCCGCTCCGGGAAGAGCAAGTTGAAGCGCGTGAGGTTATTCACCGCGCGGTCGACGTCGGCCTGGGCGAAGTCCGTGTTGACGGTCAGGTCAATCACCGAGCGCGGGTCGATCGCCCACTTCGCCTCCCCGCCGGCGCGGACCTCGACGCTCGACTCGAGCACCGCCCCGTCGGCGTTCGGCGACTCCGCCACCTCCGCGAGGGCGTAGGGGGTCACCCGGAGGTTGACTGTTGGGTCGGGGACCTCGAGTTCGAGCTCCGCGGCGTAGGTCATCCGGTACGGCGAGTACGCCTGGGGCACGGCCGGGAGCACCGACTGCTCGTAGTCGCGCCGCGCGAGCCGCGCCGCGGTGAACCCCCAGCGCGCGCGGTCGCCGGGGGCGACGGGGTCGTAGCGCAAGGTCTTGAACGGGATGGCCATCTCGACGACGTAGCCGGAGTCGAGGCGCTGGGTGCGGACCCGCCAGAGCGCGTCCCAGTCGTTGTCGAGGAACTCGTCGTTGAACACCTGCAGGTCGCGCTGATTCCCGTAGGGCGTCGCCTGGAAGCTTAGGCAGTACTGGCGCGTTTGCTGGGGGTCGAGCTGCACGTAGAAGACGTCGTTCTCGCTGTAGACGAAGTCCCGCCGCAGGTCTTGCACACGCAGGCCGCCCCGGCCGAGCGAATCGGCGCAGAACGCCCCGACGTAGAGGTACTCGTCGTCGTACAGCACCCGCACGGTCGTCGCGTTGCGGAGCTCGCCGCCCTGGCGCGGCTCCATGCGGAAGAAGTCGCCGTAGGGCGTAGCGCTGGCCCAGGCGGCCTCGTCGAGTCGGCCGTCTACTTTGAGCCGGTCGGTCGTGCGGGTGGCCACCACGCGCACCGGCTCCGTCGGAGGGGGGAAGTCGGCCTCCGACTGTGCCCCGGCCCATCCACCGGCAGCTACGAGCCAGAGGATCGCCAGCGCCGGACCTCTCAACACGCGCGCCGGCTTTGCCGCCGAGCCCTCAGGAGGCCAAAGTGCAGCAGGGCCAGCGCGAGCGAGGCGGCTACGGTCAGCATCCCCCCCCGGTGCAGCCCGCTTAACTCGGCCGCGATCCCCGCCGCGAGCAGGATCCACGACACCGCAAACCCCGCCCGGATACGGGGGCTCTCGTGCGGGGCGGCAACGAGTAGGACCGCGAGACTTACGCCCGCCATACCGACATCCACGTAGGGTAGGCCCACGAGGCCCCACACGGCGAGCGCAACGGCGAGCACGGGCCACAGCAGGCAGTGAACCGCGCAGAGGAAGGCGGCCCACCCGCCGATCCGGTGGGCGAAGGTGAGGTGGGCGGGAGACGTAGTTGGGGTCATTGCTCTCGGGGGTAAAACCGCAAATATAATATGTAATTGCAACAAAGTTGCAACTACTCAAACTTGACCTGACTCTCTCGTCTTAAGCGTGAATTGCCGGACGTTGCTCAGGGTGTCCGGAGCCCAGTGCTCGAGAAGTCTGCGAGCTCTTCCCCGTGGGCGTCACTTGGGGGTGCCTTTCGGCAAAACGGGCGGCGGTGTGCGGGCCGTCGGTTAGTCGGTGGTGAAAGTTTTCGCTCGGATAAGCGAACCGCTCAGGTGCTGCGTGATCGCCGACCAACCGGCGGCGACGCGGAAGGGGCCGGGCGGCCGACTGAGGCCTTCCGACAGCCCGCGCGCCCCGACCCGCCCAACGATATCTTCGAAGAGGAACGGTACGATAATAAATATTTCGTGTCGCCGATGGATCAGGTGAGGTAGAAGCGGCCGTATTCGTCCATGGGGCGGTATCGGCGCCGTGGCGGGTTTTGCCGAAAGGCGCTGTGTGCCTGACCGACACTCACGGGGGCGCACGGCCTACCACACATCGCGGAGGGCACTTATATCCAGCTATCGGCGCGTCTCACCTTACCCTCCCGCGCCGTCAAGCGCTCGAGCAGCTTCCTGATCGGCTCCTTCTCTAGTCCGCGCCCGATAAATACGAGCGTGCTCGTCGGCGTCTCCCCCGGGGTCCACGGCGTGCCGTCCGTGAGCACGGACGTCGTCCGTACCGACTGCAGGATGACGCGGTTCCGGAGGCCGCGCGCGTGCAGGATGCCCTTGATCCGGTACACCTGATCCCGGTACAGATTCACGAGCCGGTGGAGCTGGAGTCCGAAGACGTCGTCGATGACGAAGGGCCGCTCGAACGTGAGCGAGAAGGTGCCGATCCGGTGCGCGCTCGCGTTGGCCTCCCGGGCGGCGGCTACGTCGGTGGCATCCACCGCGGCGAGCCGGGCCTCCAGGGCGGACATCCGGGACTCGAAGCTCGCGGGCGCCGTCGCGGAGGTCGCGCGGATGCGGCCGAGCGGGAAAGCGCCCTGCGTACCGGTGAGCGTGAGGGCGTGCGGGTTGATGGCCCGGAGGCGCGCGGTGACCTCGTTGAGGTAGGTCCGCGAGACGGTGTCGGCCTTGTTGACGAGCACGACGTCGGCCATGGCGATCTGGCGCAGCGCCTCCTCGGTGTCGGCGAGCCAGTCCTCGACGTAGAGGGCGTCCACGAGGCAGACCACGCGCTCGAGGGCGAAGTGCCGCTCCACGCGCGGGTCGGCGAGAAAGACCTGGACGATCGTGCTCGGGTCGGCCACGCCGGTGGTCTCGATCACGAGGTGCTCGTAGCTGTCGCGCTTGGCGCTGGCTTCCTCGAGGGCATCGAGGAGGCCGTCGCTCAGCGAGCAGCAGATGCAGCCGGCCGTCAGCTCGATGACGCTCTCGACCCCGCGTTCGATGAGCGCGCCGTCGACGTTGACGGCGCCCATCTCGTTCTCGATCACGAGGACGCGCTCGGGCGATAGCTCGCGGATGAAGTGATTGAGGAAGGAGGTCTTGCCGGCGCCGAGGAATCCGGTGACGAGGGTGACGGGGATGGGGGCTTGCATGCTTATGGTGGTTTTAGGTTTCAGTCGATTTCGGTGGCGTCTTCGAGGACGTAGTAGAACTCGTGCGGATCGTCGGCATTCAGCTGTAGTCGGCCGCGGAAGCGACGGAAGTCGTCGGTGTCGTAGTCGGCGCGTGCCCCGAGCTCCATCGTCATCACGGACGCCGGACTGGCCCGCCCGCAGAAGAAGCAGGAGGCGAAGGGGTTGGCCGAGAGCGCGAACGCGGCGCCGGCGGCGTCGTACGGGATGACGTAGCCCTCCACCTCGACCGGCTCGCCCGCCAGTCTCCGGAGCCGCTTGGGGTACCGCGCGACGTACACGTCCATGTCGATCTCCTCGTCGTAGGCCAACGTGAAGCCGATGCGCTCGAGCTGCTTCCAGGTCACTTTCACGGCCCGGGCATCGGGCTGCGGATCGCCGGACTCCGGATCGCCGGATGTGCGCTCGTCCGGTGCGCACTCGTCGGGTCGGTCGTCGTAGCGGTCGAGTTCCGCGGGCGGCAGCGGGCGGATATCGCCGATCCGCTCGTCGTAGTAGTACACGTCGGGCTTCCCCGTATCGGGTAGCGTCGAGTCGGGCGGTGTCGAGCTAAGCGGCAACGCGGGTCGCACTTCGGATAACGCGAGCGCCGCCCGCGCGAGCGCTGGGTCGTGGGAGCATACCGGTGTCACGACCAGCAGGGCGTACGCAGTGAGGCCGATGGCGAGCGCGATCTTCGTCGGGGAGGTCGAGGGCATAGCGACGTAATTGTGGGGTTTAGCCTTCCGCCAGCGCCTCCGCGACGTGGAGGCGCGCGGCTCGTGCGGCCGGCAGCAGGGCGGCCGCTACGCCGATGGCGAGGGCGAGTGCGAGGAGGAGGAGTTCGGCCGGGAGTGGCGCGAGGGAGAGCTCGAGGTGGAAGTCGCCCCCGGCGCGCCGCTCGACGAGCCATAGGCCCAAGCGACTCAGCGCGAAGCCGAACGCGTAGCCGAGCCCCGCGAGGAGGAGGCTCTCGAGGAGGAGGAGTCCGAAGAGCTCGCGCGGCCGGTAGCCGAGGCACCGCAACAGCGCCAGCTCCCGGCGGCGGTCCCGGAGCCGCCCGTACAGCACGAGTAGGACACTAAATGCCGAGAGCACGAGTATCCCCCCGGCGACGAGCCGCAACGTATCGACGCCGACGCCGAGTAGGGACAACAGCCGGTTGATCTCGATAGACGGCAGCGCGGCCTGCAGGGTGGTGCCCTCGTTGATGAGGCGGGGCAGCGTAAACAGGCTCTGGCGTCGCTTGAGCTTCAACAGGAGCGCCGTGAGCGATGCCTCGGGTGCGTCGGGGGCGGAGGCTGCGTCGTCGGACCCGTGCTCGTGTACCGCCCACACGCTCTCGACTTGCGTCAAAACCAGTTGGTCGACGACCGTGCCGGTCTCGCGCAACACCCCCACCACGCGGTAGGCGTGCTCGTCGTGTACCTCCCCCGCGTGCGCCGCGCCGTGTTGCCCGAAGAACGTCGCCCCCGCCGCCAGGCCACGGTGCTCGGCCACGGCCGCCCCGAGGACGACCTCCAGCGGCGCCGCATAAAGCCGCCCGCTCGCGAGTTCCGCGCCGTACAGCTCGAGGTAGTCGGGGGTCGTCCCCAGGATGCGGTAACCGCCGAAGTAATCGCCGTACGCAAGGGGGACGGCGCGTGCGACCTCGCGGTGGCGCATGAGGCGCTCGGCCTCGGCGGCGGGGATGTTGCCGGTTGGAGCGTCGACGTGGTAGAGGGCCGAGAGGACGAGCTGGAGCGGGCTCCCCTTCGCCCCGACGACGAGGTCGACGCCGACGAGGTCGCGCGCGAGTTTTTCCCGTAGCTCGCTCTGTAAGACCAGGAGCAGGCTGATGATCCCGACGCCGAAGCCGAGGAGCGCGAGGCACAGCGCCGTGCTGGCCGGTCGGTGCAGGAGGTTGCGTAGGGCGAGGTAGCTCATGCGGGGTCGGCATTGGCGAGGGAGGCGACATCCGATTCCAGTTCGACCTGGGTCGGGATTAGGGCCCGCAGGCGGGTGTCGTGCGTCACGACGACGAGTGCGGCCCCCGCGCGCTCGGCTTCCGCGCGCAAGACCGCCGCCACGCGGGCGGCGTTGTCGTCGTCGAGGGCGCTCGTCGGCTCGTCGGCCAGGAGGAGGCGGGGGCGGTTGAGCACCGCGCGCGCGATCCCGCAGCGCTGCTGCTCGCCCGCGCTCAGGGTCGCCGGATCGCGATCCAGGAATCGCCCGATGCCCAGGCGCTCGGCCACCGACGCCAACGCACCGTCGCGGTCCCGCGCCGCATGCCGCACCAGCCGCAGGTTGTCCGCCACCGTAAGCGAGGCGACGAAAGCCGGTCGCTGAAACACGATCCCGACGTGCGCCCCCCGCCACGCATCCAGCGCCCTACGGCTCAGCAGCCCGAGGTCCTGCCCGTCCAGCGCGATCCGCCCGCTGGCCGGCGGTAGCAAGCCGGCCAGCAGGTGGAGGAGCGTCGTCTTGCCGGCGCCGCTCGGGCCGAGCAACAGGAGCGCCTCGGCGGACCCGACGCGGAGGTCGGGGAAGCGCAACGGCCGCTGGCCGGGGTGCCGGTAGCTGAGCCCCTCGGCGACGAGCATCTCGGGGGCGCTCACGCGGTGACCCGTGCGCCGGAGGTCTTCTGTCGCTCGATCTCCGTGCGCAGCCACCGCAACACGTTGGCGAGGTGAGCGCGGCCGTACACCTTAGCAAACCTGCGCGTCTCCGCGAGGGTGGCGTCTTCGTACACGGCGAGCCGCGCGCGTGCGAAATCCGGGGTGAGGTCGATACCGCAGTCGCGGGTGATGCAGGAGCGCCACTCCTCATAAGTCGTTGGGATCATCCGGGTGGGGTTTGCGGCTTTCGCCAAAACAAGTATCCGCGCGCTCACGGCGGCAGCGGAACGCTAAGGTGCAAACGCAACATTGTTGCAATAATGTGCAAGGCTACGGATATTTCTGGGCCGTACCTGGGGTCACGCCGGCGGCGACTACGCTGGAAGCGTGATCGCGCGTTATAATTGCAACCAAGTTGCAATTATCGTCTTTTTTTTCCTCTCCGCCCAGCCCAGTCGTCGGCGATCCCGCTCACCCTATCTAATCACAGACCCCCCACTCCCCTACCTACCGATGCAAAAGCCCCCTTCAGCCCCGCCCCAAGCAATCACGACCGCGGAGGCCGCCGCCACCGCAGCCCCCTCCCGACGCGCCACCGGCAAGCTACCCGTCACCGTCCTCAGCGGCTTCCTCGGCGCCGGCAAGACGACGCTCCTCAACCACGTCCTCCACAACAAGGAGGGCCTCCGGGTGGCCGTCATCGTCAACGACATGTCGGAGGTCAACGTCGACGCCCGCCTCGTCGCCGATCAGGACACCCTCTCCCGCACCGAGGAGCGCCTCGTCGAGATGAGCAACGGGTGTATCTGCTGCACGCTGCGCGAGGACCTCATGGTTGAGGTGGAGAAGCTCGCGCGCGAGCGGCGCTTCGACTACCTGCTCATCGAGAGTACGGGCATCAGCGAGCCCGTGCCCGTGGCGCAGACCTTCAGCTTCGTCGACGAGGCCAGCGGCATCGACCTGTCGCGCTTCAGCGCGATCGACACGATGGTCACGGTGGTCGACTGCGCCAATTTCTTCGAAGACTTCGGCACCCACGAGCGGCTCGTCGACCGCGACCTCACCGACATCGCCGGCGACGAGCGCACGATCGTCAACCTCATCACCGACCAGGTCGAGTTCGCGAACGTCATCGTCCTCAACAAAACCGACCTCGTCACCCCGCACACCCTGGGTGTCCTCCGGGCCGCCATCCGGAAGCTCAACCCCGGAGCGCGCGTCATCGAGTCGACCTTCAGCAAAGTGCCCCTGGGCGAGATCCTCAACACCGGGCTCTTCGACTTCGAGGAGGCCCAGGCCTCGGCCGGGTGGATCAAGGAGCTCGAGGCCGGCGAGCACACTCCCGAGACGGAGGAGTACGGCATCTCCTCGTTCGTGTTTCGCGACCAGCGCCCCTTCCACCCCGAGCGCCTCATGCGTTTCCTCAACGAGCAGTACCCCAGCGGCATCATCCGCGCCAAGGGACTGTTTTATATCGCCTCCCGCCCCGACGACGCCATCAACTTCAGTCAGGCCGGTGGCTCCTCGCGCGTCGAGCGGGCCGGCTCGTGGTGGGCGAGCATGCCCTACGGCGAGCGCATCCGCCACCCCGCCTTCGTCGAGAACGAGGACCACGTCGAGGGCAAGTGGCACCACCGCTGGGGCGACCGGATGAACGAACTTGTCTTCATCGGGCAGGACGTCGACGAGGTTGGGACCCGCGCTAAGCTCGACGCCTGCCTGCTGCGGCAGGGCGAGTTCATCCGCTTCGGCGAGGTGGGCGCGTTTGTGGATCCGTTTCCGTTGAGTATGTGAGGTCCGAGGCGGCCGCCCCGCCCCCAACCCGTAGTTACCTCTTGAACTCCACCACGAGAAACTCGGCGACCGTCTCGCCGGCATTCTCGACGGTGTGGTCGCCGGGCTCGTGGTAGTGCGCCTCCCCCTCCTCGAAGCGCTGCTCGCGGGTGCCGTCCGGACCGGCGAACTCTACGGTATAACCGGATAATGCGTACACGGCGCGGGCGTCACCTCCGTGCGGCGGCAGGGCAGCCCCGGGTTGGAGGCTCACGCGGTGGACCTCGGCGAAGTCGTCGTCGAAGATAACTTCATCGGCGGCGCCCTCTCCCGGCGTGGGGATGTCGGTGCTGCCATCGGCCGCCGCTTCCGGTAGGGCCTCCCCCCGGCGCTCGAACACCAGGAAGCTCACCTCCGCGTCGCCGGTGTTGCCGACGGTGTGGACGCCGCCCTCATGGTAGTGAACATCGCCCTCGGCGAAAGCTCGCTCCTCGGGCTCGCCGTCGGTTGCGAACGTGAGCGCGGGCAGCTCCGTCAGGGCGTAAACCACCCGATCACCGCCCTCGTGGGCGGGCAGGGAGTCGCCCGGGGCGAGGACGACCCGGTGAACGTGAATGGGGCCGTCGGTGAGCAAGGTCTCGACGGCGTCGCTCCCTATTTCCGAGAGGTCGGAGGGTACCGCGGCAGATGCTTCGGCGGGCGCCGTCACGTCGGTCGGGTCTTCGGTAGCGGTGCCGGATTCGGTCGAGTTGCCGCACCCGAAGGCGAGCAGCAGGGCGGCGAGGAAGGGAAGTGTTCTCATACTGGGAAAATGAAGTTTGTTTTGGCGAAAGCCGCACGCAACCGGTGCGGCCGCAAGTATACTTAGTCGATTCGCACGGAGCTTTGCAACGTATCACCGGACGACGACGCGTAGGGTGCCCCCGCCACCCGTGCCCCCGCGATCAGTAACACACATGCACCGACCAGCGGCAGCAACGCCGCGAGCCAATCGGCCCGGCGGGCGTCCCGGAAGTACTCTACCGCGTAATCGTCCCACTCGATCGCGGACACGGGCTCGCCCGCGAATACGCTGGGATAAAATCCGAGTCGCTTCCCTTCGTGGAACTCCGCCAGGCGGTCCTGGAACGCCAGGTAGTTCGCGAGGTCCGAACGACCGAGCGCGTTGAGGGTGAGCTGGGCGTGTACGCTCGGCAGCAGGTAGCCCGCGGTCTTGCTGAACGCATCACGTTGCGTGAGTTTGCGGCGCAACTCCCGCGTCGAGCCGGCCGCCTCGACGTCGCCGAGGTGCTGCATGGCGTAGTACCACAGCCAACTGAAAGGCTCGCCCGCCGGGTGCTCGTACGCGGCGAACTGCGGGTAGACCTCGCGAAACGCCGCCAGCGTCGGTGCCACCGGCTCGTCCCACTTGTCGTGGTACCCGTCGCGGCCCTCGAGCGTCGCGGCGTAGGCTTCCGGGGTTGGGTAGAGGCCGGCGACCGCGGCCTGGAGCGCGCTCGGGGCGACGACGAGGAGGGCGATCCACGCGACGAGTAGCGACAGGGCGTTCCGACTGGAGGAGCCCCCCCGCCGGACGACCGCCCACGCCAGGCAGAACCAGAACGTCACGTACGCCACGGCCACGGCCCCGAAGAGCGCGAAGTGGGCGTCCAGCGGTATCCCCAGGTACACCTTCGCGACCGTCAGTAGGGCGAGCAGCGTGAGCTGTACGGCGGCGAAACGCAGGAGGAGCTTTCGGTGGAGCACCCGCCCCGGCCGCTCCGCCTGGCTGAGGACCACGGCCCAGGTCCCGCCCTCGCGCTCCTCGGACCAGAGGTTGAAACACAGCGCGATGACGACCAGCGGGAACAGAAAAATCAGGACGAAGCCGAAGTCTAAATTTCCCAGCAGCTGATACGCCGGATTGCGCAGGGTGCTGACGTGCCGCTGCTCTTCGAGATTGCGGACGTTGACGGTCTGCGCCGTCGGGTGGACGTCGCGCTGGCCGATCGACAGTCCCGCCAAACGGGGGGTTTCGTTGACGAGGCCGAAGCGGGCGTAGTACAGGAAGAGCCCCAGGTCGTCGTCGGCGACAAACTCCCGCGTGCGCTCGAGGCTCTCCCGCTGGGTGGTCGCGGCCTGCGTGGCGGTTTCGGCCTGCTTGTCGAGGAACAGGCCGCCGATGTAGATGCTGATCAACCCCGTGATCGACAGCAGCGCGACGCCCGTGACGAGGCTTTTCGACCGGGCGAAGTCCTTGAGTAAGTAGCTGATCATCACAGGATGCTTGCGGGGCGACGGGCGAGCAGGGCGAGCCCCGCGAGGACCAGCAGCCAGCACCCCAGTGTAAGGAGGGGGAGCCCCGCTGCCCGGAGGCTGCCGCCGAGGGTGAGGGGGCGCTGTTCGAAGTCCCGGAAGTCGAGCCAGTACTGCCGGCTCAGTGCGGCGCGAGGGTCGGACGAGCTGGCGATGTCGTTGCCGATCAGCTCCATTTGCAGTTCGTTCATCGTCTGGGCGAGGCGGTAACGGTAGGCCTCGGCTTGGTCCGCGAAGGCGCGGTAGGCGTGATCGTCGGTCCCCGCGAGCGCCATCGACGCGTATTTGATCCCGAGGTAGGGGTTGAGCAGCGAGGCCCACCGTACGAGCCCGCGCTGCTGCCGGTAGCGCGCGAGCAGGTCGCGCTCGTGCTCGAGGAAGGTGGCCGTACTCAGTTTCTCGCCCTCGCGCATGACGAACCCGCTGTAGTTGAAGGGAAGCTCCTCGGTGGTCGTTACGCCGTGGACGGCCAGCACTGAATCCTTCAGCCTCGCGAAGTACGGATCGTCGGGGTTGTGGCTGTCGCCCTGCTCGCGGAGGTCGGCCTCGACGGCCCGGTCGAAGGCGAGCTTGGACGGCGTCGGGTAGGCGACCTCCCCGACGACCTGCGCGACCTTCGGGACCACCAACACGAAGAGCAACCACAACCCGATGAGGCGGAGCAGAGCCACCTTCGCCGTCGCGCTCGCCGCGGAGATCCAGACGGTGAGCAGGGAGATGGCGAGGAGGTAAGCCCCGTAGACGAGGAGAAGGAGCCCGCAGCGCAGCAGGGTCGGCGGGAGCGTCGCGGCCGGCGGATCGATCGCCACCAGGACGGTCGTGAGGGCGAGTGCGGGGAGGAGCACGGCGAGCGACGCGCAGAACAAGCCCGCCGACCTCCCGACGATTACCTCGGGCCAGCGCACCCCCTGGGCGAAGATCAGGCGCAGCGTGCCGTCCTCCCGCTCGCCCGCGACGGAGGCGTAGCCCCAGAACAGGAGCAGCAGGGGGAGTATGGCCTGCAGGATCAGAGCGCCCGACAGCTCGCCGAACCGCAGCAAGCCGGTCGACAGACTCGCCTCCGAGAAGTTGACGGTGTTCTGGCGGTGGGCCTCGAGGAACACGGCGTTGCCGACGAAATTATCGACGCCGCGGTCGAAGAAGCTCAGGAGCTCCGGTTGCCGGAACACCACGTACCCGTAGTGGGCCATGCGGTGTGGGTGCTTGTCGGGGCTGTCCTCCCAACGCGCGCGGACGTCCCGGCGGTACTCCGCGACGGTGGCGCGCCGCTCGCTGACCTTACCGTACTCGATGGCTAAAGCCCCGAAGACCAGGACGTTCAGCAAGACCACCACGACCTTTGTCCCGGGCCGCTTCAGCAGCGCAGCGAGGGTTTGGCGGGCGAAGTGATAGACGATGCGTGTTCGCACGGGGGGAGTGGGTTGTTTGCGGTAGTACGTCCGCTCGCGGGAGGCCGCGTCAGAATCGGTAAGTCGTCGTCAGCATGAGGTTCCGCGGAGCGCCCGGGAAGAGACGCGTGAGGGTTTGCGCCCCGAGGTGGTAGGTCTCGTCGAAAAGGTTGTCGACCAACAGCGAGACGCGGGCTTTGTCGTTCGGGGCCGTGTAGTAGAGCGCGGCGTCGAACACGGCGTAGCCGGGGATCTCGAAGGCGCGCGTGAACCAGGGCACTCGACTGCCCTGGGCGGTTAGCCCTGCGCCCACGCCGAAGCCCGCCGCCCGGGATCCGGGGCGGAAGCTGTAGCGCGTCCAGAGCGCGCCGCTGTGCCGGGGGGCGTTCTCCTTCTGCGCGCCGATGAGGGTCTCGTCGTCGTCGAAGACGATCTCGGCGTCGACGAAGGCGTAGGAGGCGACCACCTGCCACTCCGGCGTCAGGAAGCCCGTGAGGTCCGTCTCGAAACCCCGGCTCCGGTCGGCCCCGCGCTGCGTGAGGCGATCGGGGTTGTCCGGGTCGTTGGCGCTCATGAGGATGTTCTCCTGGTTGATCTCGTAGACGGCCCCCGTCCACGCGAAGCGGTTCTGGAGGACGTTCGCCTTGAAGCCGACCTCGACGAGGTCGCTGATCAGCGGGTCGAACTGGGCGGCCGACTCGCTCGCCCAGAAGAAGTTGCCCGTGCTCGGCATGAGCGATACCGTGTTCGACTGCGGCTGGTAGCCCCCGAGGTAGGTGGCGTAGACGTTGAGGTCGTCGGTGACGGCGTAGGTGAGGCCGAGGCGGGGGATAATGGCCGTGTTCTCGAACGAGGCCTCGTTCGGGGCGTCGACGTTGGTGACGTCCTCGAACCACTCCGCCCGTAGGCTGAGCAGGGCGGTAAACTTGCCGACCTCGAGCTGCTCCTGGACGTAGGCGGCGTTGGTCGAGGTGACCGTCGCCGGGACGGGGAAGCGGGAGTTGATCACGTAGTCCTGGGGGTTCGCCAGGGCGTAGTTCGGGTTCGCGAGGTCGTAGTAGGGGACGTTCGGCCGCGGCAGCGTCGCGCCGTCGATCTCGATTGTCTGGTAGGCCCCGGCGTCCTCGGGGTCGAAGCTCCGGGTGGCCGTACCGTCGGCGAGGAGGAAGCCCCGCGCTTGGTTCTGCCCGCTGCCGCGCAGCTTATCCCAGTACTGCGCGTCGTAGCCGACGAGCAGCTGGTGCTCGGTCGGCCCGAGGTCGAAGGAGAAATTGAGGTAGGCGTTGACGTTGTCGGTGTCCCAAAACTGCTTACGCTGGATGTAGCGGCGCTGCACGAGGCTCGGGATCTCCTCGCCGGCGAGGTCGGTCGCGAAGGCCCCAATCGAGCGGTGCTCCACGAGGTCCTCCTCCCAGGTCTGCTTCATGTAAACGGCGTTGAAGCTCACCGCCGGGGAGAAGCGGTGCGAGAGGCTCGTCGTCCAGATGAACTGATCCTCGTCGAGGAAGTCGTTGGGCTCGCCGAGGTTTTCGCCGATCGGCGTACTGCCGAGGTCGACCTCGCCCGCGTCCTCGCCGTAGATGGGTTGCCCCCGGTCCAGGTAGCCGCTCATGTCGTTGAGGATCAGCTCGGTGTTGATCGAGGTCCGCTCGTTGGGGACGTAGGTCAGCGAGGGGGTCAGCTGCAGCGACCGGTTGTCGATCAGGTCGCGGTAGGAGCGGTTCTCCTGGTAGGCGGCGTTGAGGCGGTACAGCAGCGTCTTGTCTTCGTTGAGGGGACCGGTGAAATCGATCGCCCCCCGCAGGGTGCTAAAGCTGCCGGCGGAGAGGCTGATCTCCTTGCGGTCGACGTCGAGGGGTTTCTTCGTGACGACGTTGACGGTGCCGCCGGGGTCGGCGCTGGCGAAGGTCACCGTCGCAGGACCCTTGAGCACCTCCACGCGCTCGACGTTGGCGGTGAGGGGTTGCAGGAAGTAGAACGAGCGGGTCCGTAGGCCGTTGATGACCTGCCCGTCCTCGTTGGCGGTGATCCCGCGGATGGCGAAGTGGTTGTAGAGGCCGGTGGGGGCGACGCCGCTGACGGTCTTCACGGCGTCCTGGAGCTCGAAGGCCTGTCGGTCTTCGAGCAGCTCCTTGGTGACCGTGGTGAGGGACTGGGGCAGGTCCTGGTTGCGAATAGCCGTCTTCGTGGCCGAAAAACTGTACTCGCTCCGGTAGTCCTTACGCGCGCGGCCGATCACCTCCACGGCCTGCAGCTCGGTCTCGGTTGCCGTCGCGGTGAGGGCTAGGGGGCTCGAGGTCGCGGCGGGGGTGACGGTCTGCGGGTCTACCCGAAGCCCCAGCGCGCTAACGGTCAGTTGGTACTCCCGGTCGGCGACGTCGGCGAAGCGGAACCCGCCGTCCGCGTCCGTTAGGGTCGTGAGCTCGCCGTCCGGGCCGGCGAGGGTAACGGTCGCGCCGATCACGGGGTCGCCGCTCGCCTCAGCGACCGTCCCCGTCACCGAGGATTGGGCGAGGGCGCAGACGGTGGTCAGCGGGAAGAGAAGCGAGAAAAGTAGGTAACGTAGGGACATATCCGTTTGGAGGGGGGGTGGGAAAGGACGCACGGGACTCAGCCCGGCGTTTGTGCTGCTGGGCGGACTGTCTGGAGGTAGAGCCGTTCCAACTCACCCAGCTCGATGTCGTCGGTAGCTAGGGTGTGGACGAGCTCCCCCGCGCGCATGATCCCGACGTGGGTACCGACCTCCTTGGCGCGGAACAGGTCGTGGGTAGCCATGAGGACGGCGGTGCCCGCCTCCCGCATGCCGCGGATGAGGCGGGCGAAATCGTTGCTGGCCTGAGGGTCCAGGCCGGAGGTGGGTTCGTCGAGGAGGAGGTTGTCGGCGCGCTTGGCCTTCGCGATGGCGATGCCGACCTTCTGGCGCATCCCCTTGGAGTAGGTGTGCACCCGCTTCCCGATGGCCTCCGTCTGCAGGCCGACCGCGCGGAGCATCTCGGCGGCGGTCGCCCCGTCGAGGGAGATGTCGGCCAGCTGCGTGAAGAACCGCAGGTTCTCCAGGCCGGTGAGGTTGCGGTAGAGGTTGAGGTTCTCCGGGATGTAGGCGACGTGCCGCTTGGTCGCCGCCGCCCGCTCCGCGACGTCGATGCCGTTGATCTCGACGGTCCCGGCGGTGGGCCGGAGGAAGCCCATGAACAGGTTGATGGTCGTGGTCTTGCCCGCGCCGTTGGCGCCGAGTAGGCAGAAGACCTCCCCGGGCCGTACCTGCAGGTCGAGGCCACGGAGGGCCGTGTCGGTTCCGTACGTCTTGGTCAGGTGCCGGGCGGTGAGCATGGGCTACTAAGTTGCAAGCGCAACTTAGTAGCAAAAAAACTTTCTAAGCCTGCGGCCGAAAGTTTTCCCGCTCAGCCGTCGCTTCGACGCCGGTGGAGTTGGGGCAGGTTGGTCCCCTAACTCCGCTTCCGGGAGAACCCGTTGCCGCTGACCGAGATGGCGGCGATGTACGCGCTCCAGCAGTACGTCGACCCCACGAGCCACGTGTTCGGGTGGACCTACCCCGTGATCGGGGAGGCGCAATTTCGGGCGCTGCCCGAGGACCTCCAGGAGATCTTCCTCGACTGCGCGCGCGACATGCAGGCGTAAGAGCGCCGCCTCCTCCACGAGAACGCCGCGCGGATTCGCGCCGAGCTCGAGGCCGAGGGGATGACCTTCGTCGAGGTCGACCACGAGGCCTTCGTCGAGAAGCACGGCGACGCGATTTACCGGACGCTCTCGCCGGAGATGCAGGCGGTGTATCGGTCGCTGCAGCCGGAGGCGGACGCGTGGTAGGTTTTGGCGCAAGCCGTGCTCAATGTGTATATTTGAGTATAAATCCGCTCAATTATGCGCACCAATATCGAACTCGACGGTGACCTCGTTCAAGGCTTACTGAAGAGAACTGGGATAAAAACCAAGCGTGAGCTCGTGGATCACGCCCTTCGGGAACTCGAGCGCAGAGAGGCCGTCAAAGATATTCTGAAGCTCGAAGGGATCTTCGAGAAGGGTGGTTACGAGGAGGATCCTGAACCCGTCAATCGCTGGGGAGATTGATGGACGATCACATCCTGGTCGGTACCACCGTTTGGATCGATTTTTTCCGAAGACGTACCTCCTGGCGAACGGAGCGCTTGAAGTACCTCCTCCGCAAAGATTTCGCCGCTACCGGTGACTACGTGATCCATGAAGTGTTACGAGGCGTGCGCAGCCCTTCCGAGTTGCTCGAGGTAAGAGACACCCTTGCCGTATTACCTAGTTGCGTGATGCTCGGCGACCTCCGGGCGGTCCGCTCGGCGATGCGCTACCGCGAACTCCGACAGAAAGGCATCACCGTGCGCAAACCCAACGACGCCATCATCGCCAGCTACTGCATCGACGAGGGAATGCCGTTGCTCACTGCCGATCGCGATTTCCTACCCTACGCCCAACACATGGGCCTCAAGATCGCGGCCGAGTGAAACCCTCCCCCGCCCCGTCGCCAGCGCCCTCAAGTACGGTACTCACTTCAGTACGCTCGCCTTCGCAGGCTGCGTGCTCCTGCAAATCTTCGCCCGATTCGCCCTGCCCGCCGCGCCCTCGTGGACCGAAGAGGCCGCCCGGCTTTTCTTCGTGCCCACCGTCGCGTTTGCCGCCGGTCTGGCCCTGCGCAGCGGCGGCTACGTCAACTTCGACTTCTTCTACCGCCGGATGAGTCTAGCCTGGCGCCCGGCTAGACTTCGGCATCGACGCGGTCACCGTGCTGCTCTTCGGCCTGTTCACGTTCTACGCATTTGAATTCACCCGCATGGGAGTTGCCGAACGCTCCCCGAGTCTCAAGTTTCCCCGTGGCGATCCCGGCGATCCTCCTCGTCTTCAGTCTGCTCGAGTAACACGTGCTACATCTCCCGCAAACGCAACTACCCCAAACACGCCCGCAGCAGCTTCCGCCAGATCGCCCGCGGTTTTCGCGAGACCTTATTCAAGACCTGCCGGATGCCGAACAACAGCACGTTTACGCGCTACTCGACGCCTTCGTCGCTAAGAGTAGGATTCAGGGGATACTACGGTAGATGCCATGCCTCCATATTTCACATTATAGAGGCGACAATTTCCTCAAGCGTTCATCAGTATAATCTAACCAGTAACCATATTCTATATCCGCAATATTGTCTGCCGATATACAATCAAGCAACCTTGAATAAAATACACTTTCATCCTTTACAATGTCTCCAGCTGGACCCTCAAAAATTGCAATTTTATCTAACTTCTTGATCTCATCAATCGCACACTTTATAAATGTATAGAGCTGCCTTCCTGTCGGGTCGCCTTGATTAAGTGAGAAGTACGACGAAATATCTGCAATAAATAGAACATCCTCCTCTAATTCACTATACATTTCATCGACCTTCCCCACGGTAATCAAAATTTTATTTTCCTAGCTGCCGCTCCTGGTATGCCAGATAGATCAATTGTGCCCGAAGTTCCAAGTCTAGTCGAAGCTGCGCTTTGCACACTTCTGACTCCAAACCCGGAGCCATTCGGGAAATTGTACCATTGTCCAGGATAGCCTGGCTTAGCTATCGGAGATGCTCCCATACTCCGTAGATTACTGATAAGCGTGTTGGCCTGCCTTGGTGAGACTGTACGGATCGCAGCATTCTTCCCAGCCTGCGAGCCAATCAGTTGTCCCGCTGGTCCACGCAACAAAGCATTGACTGACTCGCCGATATTTTGTCTACCAACCGAAGAAATCCCAACCCCCCACTGCGCCGACGCCTCTGCTACATCGAGTCCACCTTGACCAGCAGCCAAAGTTAAGTCACCAATTTCAACTCCTGGAGCCCCAGCGCGGGCACCGCTTCCAGCAGTTCCACTGGCATTACCTACTCCAGTTTCCAAACCTGATGGAGCTACTGGAACCCTAGGACTTAACCAATGCGCTCCAACTCCAAACCCAGCGCCTATCACCGCTCCAGTGCCTGCCCCAATTGCCCCTTCTATTACTCCCCCCTTTATTCCGGCACCTACGCGCTGAGCAGCGTTGCCGTCTGTAAAGTAAACCCCATTGCCAAAGCCGTTAATTGACCCAGCTACAGCACCTCCAATTGCTCCCGCACCTGCGTAGGACGCAACGGTAGCGCCTAAAGTAGCTCCCACCCCGGCCGCGGGGGCAGCGAACACTCCGGCCACACCCGCGCCAGCCCCTATTGCAGCGGCAGCAGCGAAGTCCCAACCGTTGTCAATTTGATCCCATTGTCTAGCGACGTTAATTCCTGCCCCGATTACTCCGGCAATTACAGGAACAAACCATACAATGTCCCCGTCCGGGTCAGCGTAGCTTATCGGATTACCCCGCATACTGGCGTACGGACTGGTAGCGTAATCCCATTCCGCCTTCGGGTCGGTCTACTTCCTCATCGTATTCCACATGCGGGTACGTCGCTCCGGTGCACATAGGGACCGTAGCGCTCGACTTTTGGCTCTAAGCTCAGAAGCCAATAGGCCGTATCCATTTGATATGCCGCCGCGAGCTGCGGATCGGATAGTATGAATGCACGCTCTTCTCGATCACTAACACCTATTCGCTCGGACTTAGCATTCTCTCGATAAAGCCACTTCATACTAACTACGTACGGGTTGCGATCAACGTCGGGCACTTGAGTTACAATGATGCAGTCTCCTTCGTATTCCCACGTAACTACTCTAGGAGGTACCGATCTCGCCAGCGAGTCTCCAATGATCCAGTTCTGGAAATACGAAGTGTTCGGGGTAATGTTACATGGTTCGTCCCAGGGGCTGTCGCGGCTATCATGACATGCGAACAGCACAGTCAAATATGCAATTGCACATCCTATATGATGAATCTTCATCATGGTCTCGCCCAATCATTAGGCCCGAGCCGGGGTCTATGATTCGTGATCTGAGCCCGGGTCTTGTAGTGGGTTATCGTGAATGGCGTACCGTTACCGTGTAGTGCTCTCGCACCCAGCGTAGCTGCGTTTCTACCCCAATTCAATGGATTGCCCCATCCATGCATTTCAAAATCGTACTGTTGATTATACGCACCTACTGTTGACTCGCCGGTACGAAGAAAAGTAGTATTACCAAGTACGTTTCCATGCTTTCCGGGACGAGTTTGCAAGTTTACCCCAAAATCCTCACCTATACCGTTCATATCCTCTACGTAAACTCCAGAGAGATCAACATCGTTTAGATCCCAACGCACCTCTTTGCCGCCACCCCATTTATACCACCACATTGCTTCGTCCAGATCCATTGCCCCGTTAAAGTTCCAATCCCACTCAGGACCATAACCAGACCCAGGATCTGTTGAGGCGGTGGCCGTTGTGCCAGGCTTCCCGAACCGTGCCTTTAGCTCCGCTCCGGTGTATTGAGCGCCTACGGTAGCGTTCACCCCCAAGCCGCCGTTCTGGCTCCAGCCCACCCCGATCGACGATTGCGCCCGGCCCGGTGCGCCACCGAATCCTGCGGACGCGCCCCAGCCACCGCCCTGCGAGTAACCGACTCCGACGTAACCGCCCCCGATAGGGAGCCCGTACCCCGCGAAGCCTCCCCCTTGAGTACCGTACCCCGCGTAAGCCCCGAAGGCCGTCCCCTGTACTGATGCATAGGCCCCGCCCGTCCCCGCGCCTACGGTCACCGAGGCGCTCGCTACACCAGGAACGCCAATGCCTACCTCGAGCCCGATGGAGACCCCCCCGGAGCCAATGTTGACGTGTGGGAATATGTAGAAGTCCCCATGGGGGTCGCTATGACTGATGGGGTTGCCCCCCATAGCCGTGTACGGGGAGGAGCCGTACATCGCCTCCGCCTTCGGGTCGACCGTCTCCCCCATCTGCGACCACTCCTACCGGGGTTGGGCTCACATCAAGGTAGTACAGGCCCGATAGGCTCCAACCTCACCATACCTCGTCAGTCATCCCGGTTAAAGTCATGCCGCTTGATGTCCGTGATAGTTGAAGCGTCCAGTCGAGCGAATCGACCCTTCCTACAGATAAGGCGCAGACCGGACGGTAACTCTCTGTAGAAGCGATCTGGTCCCAAGCCTCGTTCACGATCACAGCGTAGGGAACTACAAACACATATAGCGTAGAGTCTGGGCACCGCCCGAAAGCTGACAGCTTACTGGCGCCAAGTTCTACGTACGTCGAGTCACCCGGCGGGAGGTATCCTTCGGGGTACAATATGTGTGGACTGCCATCCTCATCATAGCTATCTATTGCTTGTAAATCGTGCCGAGTGATAGGCCGGGCGTCAGATAGGTCGGAGCTACAGCGTAAAAGAACACATACCTCTTCATCGATGGCGCTGTAGATCCATAAGCCTTCGAAATGCTCGGCGCAGCTGCGGATCGCCACCGACAGTACAGTCGGCAGTAGGACGTACATAAGTGCAACGCCCCCACCCCAAAAGAGCATTACTCTAAATCTATAAAAAAGTGATTTTAACACTATCGCCGTACTTTACTCAAGTGTTGCTATAACTTTATAATGGACTATACACATATAACTTCTGCAGGAAATTCAGATCTTTCGCAGGAAATCCGGGGTTATTCCACATAATCCCCTTAGCTGCGAAGTATTGCTGAGACAAATGATTTGCCCAAGTCTCAGTCCAGCGATAGTTGTGACCACTTGGAGCGTGTTAGAGTTTTTGGGTGCGGACCTCCCGCATGCGTAACCTGCTGAACAAGAGGCCGCCGGAGCCGCTACCGGGGGCATGGATACCACTCTATACCACCCGAACGTCTCCGACGGCAGCGTAAAACTACTCACCCGAGTCATTCGGTTACTCATCCCCCGCCGCGTACGTAAGTATCCCCTCGAACTCGTCGTCGCCGCAATCCTCCACCGCGTCGACGACGGCTGTAAGTGGCGGAGCCTCGACTCGCCGCAGCTCCCGTGGCACGTAGCTTACGACTACTTCCGGCGCTGGGCTCGCGAGCGCGTCATGGAGACGGCTAACGCCCCGATCGTCAGCGTGCTACGCTTTATCGAAGCCCCCGCCCTCACCTACGTCGGTGCCCCCGGACCCGACCGCAACCCCGGACACCCGACCGCCGTCGCGATCGACTCGAGATCGGTACCCGCGGCGGCGTGGGGGCGGCGCGAGGTCCACGGATATGATGGCTACAAGCGCGTCAGCGGCGTCAAGCTGCACGCCTGTACCGACTCCCCACGCCTGTACCGACTCCCGAGGCCATTTGCTCGGGTGCGTCGCGACGGGGGCGAACGCCCACGACGGCCCCCCGGCCGAGCGCGTCGTCGCCGTAGCTCAGGCGTCGGGGTTCACGACCGTCACCCTCGCCCTCGCCGACGGCGCGTACGAGCACTTCGCCGACGCGTTGGCGGAGCGTGGCGTCGAGCTACGGTGTACGACGGTACCCGAGTGCAAGAAGCTGAAAGCCAATGGGTTCGCGCCGGTACCGGTGCGGTGGGTCATCGAGCGGACCTTCGCGCACCCGTCGTTCTCGCGGGCGTTTCGCACGTGCTACGACCGGCTACGCCGACACTACGAGGCGACGGTGTTGTGGGCGCACGTCAAGCTCGCGCTCAGGCAGCTCGAAAAACTCTAACACGCTCTTGGATCAATAGATGCACTTGCCAGGCTGTAGGTTCCGACCTTCGAATAGAAAGACCTCAGGCCGATCGCCCTTGCCTGCAAGATATGTCCGAACTCATGTTTCATCAAGCTCGGACTAAATCCTTGTGAGTATGCCCCATCACCTACTACGATACCAAACCCTGGGAGTGTAACTCCCGCACCACCCATATCAGGTGACTCGAACACCGGCGTCCAAGTCTCGTATTGGCCAACGTACTTGATCGGCATGTTGCTCACGGTCTGGACTCCATTTGCCCCCGCAGACGCGATACTCACTTCTCCCCGCCCGGTAAAGAAGTTGAGGTTCATCTTGGATGATTGGATCCCACCACGAATCCCCCCAGCCAATCCACCTGATAAACCTCCCCAAAGTCCAGCTCTCAGTCCTGCTTGCAGTGCGCTCCCGAAGCTCTGATTTTGGGCTAGTGCACTACCGGTCCCGTTGAGGAAGCCACCGGTAAAACCACCAGCGGCGCCACCGAGAGCACCAGCATTGAACCCGATACTCGCAACGCCAGTCGTCCCCAGGAACCCCGCCCCGAAGCTTCCACCCGCGATTGACGCGCTTACTCCGCTCGCCACGCCCGCGCCCGCCGCCGAGGACAAGGCACCAAACGCGAATCCGCGCGCCGCGTCCCCGAGGTCCCCAGTCGGCCCCCCAGAGGCGGCCGCACCGAGTACCCCGCCCGTCCACGCCACCATGGCCAGCACCGGGAGCATGAAGAGGTCTCCATGTGGATCGGCGTAACTGATGGGATTCCCCCCCATACTCGTGTATGGGGAGGAGCCATACATCGCTTCCGCCTTCGGGTCGGTCTGCCCCCAGAGCGCCGTCTCCTGGGTCATCGTCCGGAACGTCGTCAGGTGCAAGTCCTCCGCGCCCTTAAGCGCGAGCTCCTCGGCGCCGTTGTACCCGAACGGCACCTTACTCGACTGCCGTTCGTAGTTCCCGTCCCGCCGCCCGTACGGGGCGAAGCGGTTCTCCTCGATCAGCTCCGCGGCGTCCGCCGTGTTGATCACCCCGTCCCCGTCGGCGTCCCGGTAGGCGGCCACGAGGTTGCCGAGGTGGTCGGTCTGGTGGAACACCCCGTAGGCCGGCTCCCGGGCCTTTAAGCTGAACGCCCCCACGGGGTTCGGTAAGTAGAGCCCGTTGTCGAACGAGTTGAAGCGCGCCCCCCCGACGTACGAGAGGCTCCGCCGCGGGCGGTCGAGCTGGTCGAGCTCCCGGCTCGCGCGCAGGACCCCGTCGGCGGAGTACCGGTACTCCGCGCGACCGCCCTCGCCCGCGAGCGTCGACGCGATCTCCATCGCGAACCCGAGCTCGTTGTACGCGTACCTCAGGCCCCGGTACGGGTCCGCGGTCACGTCCCCGTGCGCGTTGTACGCGTACGCCTCGCCGTCCCCGGAGTCCTCGTGCCCGCCTATTCCGGCGGCGGCATCCCGGATGCGCTCGACCATCGGCCCCGCCGCCGCGTACCCGTAGCTCAGGTCGTCGTAGGTGACCCCGGAGGCGTCCTCGCGCTCGATCCCTAACGGGCGGTCGTAGTCGTCGTAGCGGTAGCCGGATGTCGCGCTGCGCGCGAACCGGTCCGCGGCCAACGCCCCGCCGCCCGCGTCGAGCTCGGTCGCGAGGTACCCGCTCAGGCGGAGGTACCCGTCGTACGCGTAGCTGTTCACCACCGCGCGCCGCCCCTTGGTCTGCACGCGGGTCTCCTGGACGAGGGACTCGTGGCCCGCCGTGTACGGGGAACCCGGGGTGTGCCCCGTGTAGCTCACCCCCTCATAAAAGATGTCCCGCTCGGCCTGCGCCGCGGAGCGGGCGGGGAGGTTGGCGCGGGGGGGGCTGCGCAACCGGGGTCCCGTCGGGCCCCGCGACCAGGAGCCGGTTCGCCTCCCCCCGAGGGGCTCGTTGATCGCCGTGAGGCGCCCGATCGCGTCGTAGGCGTAGTCGACCTGCTGGAGCCACGTCCCCCCGGTCTTGGAGACCCTTTGGTACGCCTGTTCCCCGTACGCGGTGTACTCGGTCTCGTACAGGGGGGCGTCGTAGGCGACCAGGGAGGTCGCGAGCCGCGTCCGGTCGTAGCGCAGGAGGTAGTCCATCCCGCCCTCGACGAGGTCCGCGGTGTAGGTCGGGGTGTAGGTCTCCTGGACGAAGCTCCACGGGATGCTGTAGGTGACCTGGCGCTGCTCGACGTTCTGGTTGGCGTCGTAGGTGACGGCCTCGCGGTAGAGGCTCGGGGCGCTCAGCTTGATCGTCCCGTTCGCGAGCGAGCCGACGGCCTGCCCGCAGGGGGCCGCGGCGCGGTCGTACTCGGTCTGCTCGACGATCCACTCGTCGGCCGCGTCGAGCATCCGCGAGCGGTGCATCGTCATCTGCCCGAACGAGATCGACCCCGCGGCGTAGTCGTAGGTGTCGTCGTTGAGGAGTTCGGTGATGCTCGCGGAAACCGAGGGGTCTCCGGGGTTCCACCCGGACTGCACGAGGTTCCCGTAGTCGTCGTAGCGGTAGGCCCAGTGCTTGCCGGCCTCGCGGACGCGTCCGTCCTGGCGCGCGGCCAGCCGCCCGGTGGCCGGGTCGTACACCGCGCGCGTAGGAGAGCCCCCGGGGATCTTCGCGTACGTCTCCTGCCCGAAGGCGTCGTACTCGTACGCGTACTGGTAGCCGGGCTTGCCTACCGCGCCCGCGTACGGGGTCACGCGCCGCAGTTGGTTCTTTACGTCGTAGCCGTAGCGGACTTCACGGGAAGTACTAGCACCCTGCGCGAACTCGCGAGAGACGATCCGATTGCCCCACGAGTCGCTTAAAGTCTCGCGGACGTGACCACCGTGGTCGATCACGCGGGTACGGGACAATTGGTTGGCGCTAAACGAAGAGGGGTAGCCGTAACTGGCCTCCGAGCCGGTATTGTAGTCGTAGTCGTACGTGGTGATGTACCCGTTGACGAGCTTGGCGCTTTTGATCCGGGAGCGCGGACTAGCTTCGTACGTATAGTCGGTAAAGCGTCCTTTCCCATTACCGCCGAGTAGCTCTTGCTGTGCCCTGGCTATACTCGCCTGCTGGGTTACCGCCGCATACTCACGCTCGACCTGACCGTACTTGTTGTAGTCTGTCCGCGTGACGATTATGCCCTCTCCGTTTGCGCCGGCCGTCGGCGTTGAAGCGGAACTTCCGGCGGCCACGGTTTGGACCGTACGCCCGAGCCCGTCCATTTTGACGTAGCTTATCTGGGGTGTCCCCTGGTCGCTCGCTTTGCTCGTTTTCTCGATTACGGACAGGGCTTGTCGCCCTGCGGCCTGGGTAGTATAGTAAACGTAACTCGCGCTCGACCCATCGCAACCTTCGCTTTCCTCAAGACGGTTATGTTCGTCGTAGCTACTGCTCTCGCCTATCCCATCTGGCTGCACACTACTTGACAAAAGGCGATTCGTGTACTTATACCTCATCACGGAAGTTCCGTACCGAACCTCCTCGAGGAGATCCGACTTGAAGACGCGGTCGGTGGGGAGGTTAGCTCCGAATGATCGGGTTCGGATCGGCCGACCTTTGGAATCAATACGCTCAACCTCATACATCACCCGGGTTGCCGCTCGACCGGTAACGCTTGAGTAGTCGTCGGCTGATGTCTCGCTCGAGGAAAGCAGACTACGAATCGGCAGAACAGCTGTCCCTTGTGAGCCAGCGCTTTCGACCGGATTTCCGGTCGAAAGGTTAAAGTTACTAAATTCCGTTAGCTCGACGCCTAATAGCTCACCACTTTTATAGGTTGAGGTCTTGTACGGGATGCCGACGATATTCCTTTCGACCAGCGCCTCAGTAATCTCACCAGATCCACCTTCGTCGTAATCGTTCGTGTACTGATACAGTATTCGTTTAGTAGTCCCATCCGGTAGCTCGCTCGTGGCTACGGAAGTGTAAGGACCGAATAACCCCTCCGCGTATTCGATCTCCGTGCTCGTCGCTCGACCGTCGACTACGGACTCCACGCGAGCAACCCGCGGAGGAATCGAGCGCGCGATCTGCTGTTTCCGCACGATAGGGTCGCCGAAGTATCCGGTTGTAACGGTGTATCCCTCGGTATCGTAGAAGCTCGACGCATATCCATCATCGTAGTCGTATTCGGTTTCCGAATACGGCGTGTCCGCTCCCTCGGCAAAGTGGGCCTCCCTCGTGAGCGTACCGTCGAAACGGTTGTAAATCGTGGGCCGCGATGCGTTCGTTCGCGAGTCTACCTGACCGTATACCTCACCATCGAACGCAAACGACCTCGCGACGCGTCCGCGCCCGGGTGTTACGGTCGCGATCTCCTTGTACTGGATCTGAGATCCACTGTAAAACCTCAGGTTCATCGGACTGACGTTCGATACCCGCGCGAAGCTCTCTCCTCGGTCCACGTAGTTCGGGATCGCCATAACCACTCCGGAACTCTCACCGGTGCCGGAATTTGGTTGGGTATAGTCGTACGAAACCCGGAGTGGATCCGACAGACCATCGGAGGTAGTGATCGCGGCGACACGCGAACCCGGAGCTTTTTCGTTTCCCGAAAACGAGGTGAACGTCATTCTGACCGTGCCGCTGAACGTGGCGGCCCCACCCTTCCCCGGTGATCCACCATTGACGGGGAATCCCGATACCTGAAACTCGTAATTACCGTAAGTAAAACTTTCACCAAAATAGTTGCGCAGCCAACGTCCTAAATCGGTTGGCGGGGCATCGGATTCGCTCGCACTCGTATTAAAGCTCGCGGGCGGTGGACCGGTAGTAGAACCGGCCTTACGTACCGCGAGTTGGATTACCCCGGCAACGGATTCCGAATTAGAGTAGATCTTTAAACTCGCATCTGACAGAGTACTTTCGGTTGCTTCGAAGGGTTCCCAATTTGAAGGACCACAAGCGTCGGGATAACACGAAAAAGTTTGACTTGCGAACCTCGAGAGGTAAGTCACGTAATCGTGTGGCTCATATTCCAACGCGATCTCCCCACCCGCAGGCAACCGCACTGCCTTTAGAAGAGTCCTCTCCGAAATCTCGTGGACGGGGTCGCGATCACCCCTCCCGTACATCTTAGCACCGACAAATACTTCCGGCAAACCAAACCAGGTGTTAGCATCTGCGGCAAAGCCCATGTAATCGGTGTAATCGTAACGCACCCGCCCTATGCCACCGTTACCCTCGTCCTTATATCCGATGTACGCATACGGATGACCAGTGAGCGAATTGTAGGTAAACGAATAGTGAGGTGGGTACTGATCGTATCGCCCTTTGATCGGTTCTTTGCCACACGGTACGATCCGTGTGAGGGCGGGCTTCCGCGTTTGCATAGGATTCGCCGGAGCGTAGATCAACTCCGAGTTTCTCTCATCCGATACGAACGAATCGTACTCAAACAAAACGTTCGCGCCGAACTCGCCTTCGTTCTTCGATATCTTTCGTAACAGCCGTTGGTTCAGCGAACTCTCGTAGTCCTCCCACTCCAGCGTTACGATCTCATCCGTACCCCGGATCTCGAGTAGCTCTAGCGAGAACATGTTAGCCGGTTGTAATTCGTCGTCCGGACGGCAATCCGGCTCTCTCGGGTCCATACACAGTTTACTTTCCCGAGTCCTATAGCTCGCGAAAGCAGATGTATACCCTCGTGTGTTGTAGTGTCTGGGGGCGTACTTATACCTAATTTTATTGCCGATATGGTCTTCAATCTCCCTCAAATAAAAACTAGCCGGGAAAGCGTCATCTAAGCGCTTATCTGCTACCGTTTCCGAGTTATTCCAAGTTGTCCCCGGAACCCCGTACCGCATATCCGACAGCTGAACTTTACCGGCCCCCAAATCGACGATCCCACCGAATCGATAGGTGGTTCCTTCCGGCGTAACGATCTCGAATCCGGCAAAAGAAGAAAGGACGCCAGGTGCGTCGTCATTCCACGTAATCGTTATCTTGCAATCCGATTGTGGGACCTGCTTTACCTGTCTTTTGTCGTACTTATCAATAAAAAATTTCCCGGTATGGCCTCCGGCTTGAAACGTAAATAAATCAGGTTCTGAATCTTTTTCATTCCTTAAAGCATTCGCGACATCGCTTTTGTCATCTGGATCAAATCTTTGATCGAGCCACGCTCCCAGAGCATCGTCCGGCATACCGCGTATCTCTCTCGTTACTACTCCGCCCGTACTCATGTGCCAACCGTAACCAATTACACCCCCTGCGTCTTGTAGGATATTACCTTGCGAAGAGTAATTTGCCTGCACAGTAATGGAGAGTGGCCCATCCGAAATATTTACCAGTGGAACCGTGTACGAAACCGTGCCAGTAGCTGGATCGACATTTGCATTTTGTGCGATTGCCGCGGCGCTTCCTGCAGCCCCCTGAGGTTCAATTCCCCCGCCGTCTTGACTCATTGCCGAATCAGTACTAAACAGATATAGTACGGCGGTTAAAATAAGTGCTTTACGAAAGAATATGTTGAGGATCATAGTAGTTATTACAATAAAACACCTAATAGACTGTTAAATACTAGCTGACGTCAGAAAGGAAGTGATTAACTATTCCCTAAAGTTTTACGAACGATTTAGTGCCGACCAAACCTTCGGGAGTAATCAGCTGAACGACGTATTTCCCACCCTGATAGTCGGAGACATCGATGGCGATTTCGCCGTTGGCTTCAGTCAATTCGATAGGATCGCCAACGACTCGCCCGAAGAAATCCGTTACTACAAGCACGCTTGTATGATTGGAGATTCTATTCTCCTTGTTTTCTAAAAGCTCGAACGTTACTGTTAATTCCTCCTGCGTTGGATTTGGGTGGACTGCAAAGTTTTGCAGTTCCTCTAGTACTACGCTATCTACCTCACTGCGTGCACCTAACTCACTATCCCCACACGGCTTCGATACGAGCCCACCACGTAGATCTTTATCGCCAAGCCAACGGGCTAGAACGTCCAGCTGTCCACGATGAGCGGATCTCCTCGTCGGTGTTGTCCATGATATTGTCGATGGACTCTCGCGGCATTCCTGCGCAGAGAGAAAAGTGGATCGTTCCCTCGTACTTACCGTAGTTTGCTGCATTGTGGCAAGGCGTATCATCGATCAGGTCGCCAGCGTCCGTCTCGTCGTACCACAGTGGTTTTAGCCCCAGGTAGTTGGCGACGAGATGCGCGACCGTCCGCCCCTCACTCCGGTTCGGTAGCGTACCGTCGATGAGCTGACGCGCGACGACCACCACGTCCGTCGTCGCGGCGTGTGGCACGGTCGACGCAAAGCCGAGCACGGCATCGGTCGCGTCCACGATGTAGATCGGGATGGCCTCACCACTCGGAACTCGACCGTCGGTCAATTCGCCAACAGAACGAAAGGCCTTTTCGTAAGCGAGACTATCACGAGTGAGAAAATCGTGCTGCTTAGACGGTGAGCTAGCCAACACCTCCGACTCTTTCGCCGCAGCGAACCGGTGCACCGACGTGGCCCTACTTACTTCCGCAACGCAAAACTCGATCCGCTCGAGCTCCTGCTCGAGCTCGCTAAAATCGAACGTCGCGTTCAACTGCTCGACGAGTCGCTCGTAGTCAGCTGCTTGAAGGGGTTCGGCGCTTGCATCAACGACGGAAAGCCGTACCGCGACGGTATCCCGAACGGGCGTAACCTTGCGCTGACTCGATTTCCCGGTAGGGGATCCAGCCTCGTGGTAGGCCGTCGCACGAACCGCGTTACTCCCCGCAGCCTCATCCTGAGCGATCAGGTATCGCTCGTACTCGACGGTTTGCGTAATCCTCGCGAGGCCAACGGAGTCCTGCGCGCAGAGAGAACAGACAGGAGCTAGGCCGGCGATGGCCAACACAACCAGAGGGCTTCGGAAGGGCATGGAGGAAGACTGGGAAGTGAGACGAATTTGGCGCTACGATGGCAAACTAAGTGGAGCAAGCTAGAAGTAAAGCGTTTGGAGGCCTAAAAACGCTTCCCAAGTATCACAATAAATATTTTAAGCAACTTGTTATAGCTTTTAATAAAGCTTGACCACGAACGTGGTTAGTCAAGTAATTAAGGCCCGCCCAAAAACAAACTAAAGCCTACCGCAGAGCTCAAACACTCACCCCCGCCGTCTCCACCAAAGCCACCGCCTTCCCCAGGTAAATCAACTTTGACTGCTCCCCCACCTGCAACTCCTCGATCTTGGCCGGCAACAAACGCACCACCCCCTCCCGCGGCCGGAAGAAGATCGGGACGCTCTTCGCGGTCCGCTCCAACACCTGTAGCGCCCCCCGCAGCTCGCGCAGCGAGTGGACCTCGAGCTCGTGCAGCTCCGGGTAGTCCCGCACGGCCTCGTTCATGTTGAGGTAGTCGTCCCGGTAGCTCAGCATCGCCTCCTCGGGCAGGTCGGCGGGGTCGAGCCGCAGCTCGTTCGGGGTCATCAAACGCACCGCCCCGTGCTCGCCGAAGAGCCTGCGGTACCGCCTTACGGCAAAACGATTCACCTGCGGACTGGCCGTCATCGCGTAGAGCTGACCCACGTCCGACAGCTCGATGCGCTCCTCGAGCACGTCGTTGTAGATGTTGACCTCGCTGGCCTCCAGGCCCTCGCGCCCGGCGGCCCGCACGTTTTCGCTCGACGCATCCACGAGCACCACGCGCCTACCCTCCGACTGGAGGTACTTCGCGATGAGGCGCGCCGCCGCGTTGGCGCCCACGATCAAGGTGCCGTTGCTGTCGTCGAGCATCACCCCGAGCCCACGGGCGAGCGGCTTGGCCGTGGTGGCGGTAAGCAGCACGGTGCCCAGGACCACCATGAACACGAGGGGCACGATGTACTCCGCCCCCGGGTAGCCAATGTCGGTGAGCCGCAACCCGAACACCGAGGCGATACCGGCCGCCACGATGCCGCGCGGGCCGAGCCACCCGACGTATGCTTTCTCCCGCGTCGAGAGCTCCGAGCCGCCCGTGCTCGCGAACACGGAGATTTGCCGCAAGGCGATGAGTCCGACGAACAGCAGGGCGCAGCGCCAGTCGAGCAGGAGCTCCAGCTGCTCCAACTGGATGTTGGCCGCGAGTAAGATGAAGAGCACCGAGATCAGCAGGACGGTGATCGACTCCTTGAAACTCGCGATGTCCTGAATGCGCGGTACGTCGAGGTTGCCGAGCACCATGCCCATGACCACCACGGTGAGCAGGCCCGACTCGTGCACCATCATGTCGGAGAGCGTGAACACCATCAGCACGAGCGCCAGCACGAACACGTTGAGCAGGTAGTGCGGCACGAGCTCGCGTTTGATGAGCTGGTAGAGCCCGTACGCCGCGGCCGACCCGAAGCTCAACCCCACCGCGAGGATCTCGAAGAAGGTAAGGAGTGCCCCCCAGCCGAAGGCCGCCTGGTGGCCGTCCATCCCGCCGGCCAGCCCGGAGAGCAAGAACTCGAACGTGAGCACGGCGACCAGTGCGCCGATGGGGTCGATGAGGATTCCTTCCCACTTGAGCACGGTCGACACCTTGCGGGCCAGGGGTACGTTCTGGAGGATCGGGCCGATAACCGTGGGGCCGGTTACCACCACGAGACTCGCGAACAGAAAACTGATCTGCCCGTTGAGGCCCATGATGAAGTAGGCCAGCAGCCCGCCTCCGGCAAAGGTGATGGCCGTGCCGAGGGTGAGGAGCTTGACGATGGCCGGACCGACCCCACGGATTTCGCGTAAGCGCAGCGTGAGGCCCCCCTCGAAGAGGATGATCCCGATGGACAGCGACACGAAGTAAAAGAGGTTCTGCCCGGCGAAGAGCCCGACCACGTGCCCGTCGTCGGCGTAGTCGGCGATCGGTCGGATCCAGGGCTCGCCGCTCGCCGTGAGGTAGCCGCTGAAAGGTCCGACGGCGAGTCCGGTGAGGATCAGCGGGAGGATAGCCGGGACGCGGAGCCGCCAGGAGAGCCACTGGGCGAGGATACCGAGGACGATGACGCTGGCGAGTTCGAGCATAGGCGCTGCGGGGGGGGGGGAGGATGGTGCGGCTTTCGGCAAACCCGCGGCCGCACGGTAGGGTTCCGGCGGGCAAATTTGAAAAATTTGCGCGGACACTCCCGAGGTACGACCCCCACGCTTACATTTGCGTCCGCTTCCCCAAGCCGGATTGGTAGTTCAGCTGGTTAGAATGCCGGCCTGTCACGCCGGAGGTCGCGGGTTCGAGTCCCGTCCAGTCCGCTAAGAAGCCTTAAGCCGTTAACTCTCCGTGAGTTAGCGGCTTTTGTTTTGCCGAAAGGCCTCCTTGGCGGCTCGGTACACGGGGTCGGCCCGGACTTCGTCGAGGGCGATTTTGAACAGCCGCGCGCTCTCGGCTTTCTCGGGGTCTTCTTCGCCGAGCGGTAGCTCCGAGCCGTCCGGGGCGTACTTGCGGCCGCCCGGGTGTCTGGCGTAGCGGCGCGCCCGCGTCCACCCCATCTGTATGTATTTACGCGCTACGTCCATGCCGACGAAATCGCCCTCGGTGCGGTAGCGCTCGTACCGGCGGCGCAATCGCTCGATGCTCTCCGCGGCGATCGTGGGCGTGCGAAACGCCCAGTGCGGAAGCAACTCCGATCGGTACGGCTCGGCGTGAAAAAGTCCGAACTCGCCGCGCCCGATCTCGTAACACTCCGGGTGGGCACGCAGGTCGACGCCGTCGAAGGGGTGTGGGTCCATACCCCTACCAATCGCTCGGTATCCGATGGAGTTCGACGGCCAGCCGCCCAAACCGTCTACCCGAAACCGGTAGCTTCGTGCCCGCTGTCGACCGTATGAAACACTACTACTCCACCTACTTGCTGCTCGTTTGCTCACTCCTGGTCGCCGGCCGCCAGGAGACGCTCGCCCAGCAGCCCGAACTGGAAGTGGAGAAGATGCCGGAGGGCGTCAACACGGCGGAGTACGACGAGATCAGTCCGGTGGTAAGCCGCGACGGGCGGGAGCTGTACTTCGTGCGTACCGGGGCGCCCGATTTCAACCGCAACCTCACCTTCAACGGCACCGACGCCGCCGACTCCCTCAACGAGGGCGACTACCTCGACCTGCTCGGCGAGGTGTACGCGCAGCTCGGGAGCGCGCTCGGCGCCGAGGAGGAGGCGTGGACCTCGGGCTACAACCAGGACGTGTGGGTGGCCGAGCTCGACGAGGCCGGCACGTTCCTGCGGGTGCAACACCCCGATACGCCCCTCAACAACGCCCTGCCCAACTCGCTCGCCGCCGCGCTACCCGAGCCGGGGCACTTCGTGGTCATGAACCAATTCCCGGAAGCCGGCGGGATGCGCCCCGGCTTCTCGCACGCCTACCGGCGCGCGGACGACTCCTGGAGCTGGCCGCAACCCATCGAGATCGACGGCTACTACAACCAGTCGAGCGACGTCGGCCTCACGCTCAGCTCCGACGCCGAAGTGATGATCCTCTCCCTCGAGCGCGACGGGGGCTACGGCAGCAACGACCTCTACATCAGCAAGCGCATCGACTCCACCCACTGGAGCACTCCGGTAAATCTCGGCGGCGAGATCAACACCACCAACCGCGAGACCACCCCGAGCCTCTCCGAGGACAAGCGCACGCTCTACTTCTCGAGCGACCGGTGGGGCCACGGCGGCAGCGACATCTACTTCAGTCGCCGACTCGACGACACGTGGAAGAACTGGGGCGCGGTACGTCGTTTCAAAGACCCGATCACGAGCGACAGCGACGACTCGAAGCCCTACTTCAACGAAGCCACCGGCTACCTTTACTTCTCGAGCAAGCGCGACGGCTCCTCCGACATCTTCCGCGTGCGCGTGCAGAAGCCCAAACCCCTCGACATTCGCATCGTGGGCAGCGTGCGCCACGCGCGCACCGGTGAGCCGCTCGACGCCGAGGTCGTCATCCATCCCGTCAACTCCAACAACCTCGATACCTCCGTGCAGACGACCGACGGGCGCTTCGAGTACCGCCTCACCAGCCTGCACGATTTGGTGGTGTCGGCCGACAGGGAGGGGTACATCGGGCACGTGGAGCACCTGAGCCTGCGCAGCCAGAGCTACCTCGACGACTACCGGGTCGAGATCCTGCTCGACCCCCAGGAGAAGGGCGGTACCATTACGCTGGATCCGATCTTCTTCGAGCAGAGCCTCGCCGAGATCAAGGAGGAGTCCGAGCCCGAGCTCGTCCGCCTGCGCGACGTACTCGAGAAGTACCCGAACATCTACGTCCGCATCGAGGGGCACACCGACAACCAAGGTCCGCAAAAAGCCCTCGACAAGCTCAGTCGCGAGCGCGCCGAGGCCATCCGCGCCTACCTCGTGGACAACGGTATCGAAGGCCAGCGCGTACAGGCTGCCGGCATCGGCGCCCGCAAACCGGTGGCCGACAACAGCACCCAGCAAGGGCGTGAGCGGAACCGCCGCGTGGAGGTCGTCATCACCCGCATACTTTCCGCCGGGAAGGGGGAGAGTCGCTAGCGCTGCCCTCCGGTGCGTGCGCGTACCTTTGGGGGCCATGCGTTTTGCCGCAAAGGCGATCTCCGTGATCGCGCACCCGCTGTTCGGGGCGACCTACATCCTGCTGCTGCTCCTGTCGGTCAATCCGTACCTCTTCGGCGTCAATACCGCCCTCGAGCGGCTGCCCCTCATCGCCCTCGTATTCGCGTCGAGCACGCTCGTGCCCGGCCTCGTGGTGCTCATGATGCTCGGCCTCGAGATGATCCCCAGTCTGGAGATGCCCGACAAGACGCAGCGCATCATCCCGCTCATCGCCGTAGGCATGCTCTGGTTGGGGCTGTTTGCCTTTTGCCGCACCGCCGCCGACGTGCCCACCGCCTACACCGCCCTCGTGCTCGGTTGCGTGGTGGGCCTGTTCGCGGCCTTCTTCGTTAACCTCTTCCAGAAGGTGAGCCTGCACGCCGTGGGCATGGGCGGCTTCGTGGCGGCGGTGTTCGTGACCATGGAGCTGTTCGCCTACGATCACTTCCCGCTCGCGCTGCCGGGCGCGCAGGTGCTGCAGGTGAGCCTGAGCACCATCCTGGTGATCACGGTGCTACTGGCCGGACTCGTGGGTACGGCGCGGATGATCCTCGACGCGCACGACCTCGAGGAGGTCGGCGGCGGGTACCTCATCGGCTTCGTGAGCATGGCGCTCTCGGTGTGGGCCTACTTTTAGTGCTCCAGCTACTAAGTGCTCCGACTACCTACTCGTCGTACGTCAGCGCCACGTGCTGCGTGATCGGGTGCGATTGGCAGGTGAGCACGTAGCCCTCCTCCACCTCGTCCGGGTCGAGGGCGTGGTTCACGTCCATCTTCACCTCCCCCGCCGTCACCTTCGCGATACACGTCGAGCAGGCGCCGGACGTGCACGAGTACGGTGGGTTCTGACCCTCGGCGACCAGCGTCTCGAGGATGGTTTTGCCGGCGGGAATGGTGAGGTCGTGGGTTTTTCCGTCGAGCGTAACCACCACCCGGTTGAAGTCCGCCCCGCGGATCTTGTCCTCCTCCGCGACGGCCGCCACCACGAAGCGTTCGGTGTGGATGCGCTTCGCGTCGATGCCCTGGCGCAGGAGCTCCTTCTCGACGGTGTCGATCATGCCGCCCGGGCCGCAGACGTAGAATTCGTTGTCCGCGTTGCGCGACTCGTGCTCGGCGAGGAAGAGCTTGAGCTCGGGTACGTCGATGCGACCGATCCGGCCGTCCCAGGTCGGCTTCGTTTTGCCGAACAGGCCGGCGATACCGCTCGACTTGGTGCGCGCCGGCTGACTGAGCACGTTGCTCACCGTAAACTGCCCTTTGTGCGTGCGCTCCAGCTCGGCGAGCTCCTCGCGGAAGATGATCGTCTCCTCCGAGCGGTTGCCGTAGAGCAGGTGCACCGTGCTGCCCGGCTCGTGCTCGAGCGTGCTGCGCAGGATGCTCATGAGGGGGGTGATGCCCGATCCGGCGCCGATGAGGTAGAGGGTACGCCGGGAGGCCGGTTTCGACTTCGCTAGGAAATTGCCGTCGGGTGCCATCACCTCGAGGGTGTCTCCCTCGGCGAGCTGATCGAGCAGGTAGTTCGACACCTTACCGCCGGCCAGGCGCTTGACGCAGAAGCCGAATTCGGACTGATGGGGAGCGGTGCACAGGCTGTAGGCCCGTCGTTGCTCCTCGCCGTCGATGCCGACGCGCAGGGTGATGTACTGTCCGGCGAGAAAATCGAACTCCTCACTCAAGTCGTCCGGGATCCCGAGGAAGATCACGGCCGCGTCCTCGGTTTCCGCCTGTTTACGGGCGACGGCGAGCGGGTAAAAATCGTGTTGCATAGTGCGCCAAAACAACGAACTTCGGTCCATGTTGCGCGACCTCCGCTACCTACTCGCCTACACCCTGCCCCTGGCGGCGCTCGTCGCGCTCCACTACCGCGGCCCCCTGAGCTACGCGGCGGTCGTCTTCGCTTTCGGCCTCATCCCGGTACTCGACGCCTGGGTACCCCAAACGCTCGGCAACCCGGACGGGGAGGAATCCCCGGAACGGTCCGTCTCGCGTTTCTTCGACTGGTTACTCTACCTCAACCTCCCCATCTGGTACGGGCTGGTGGGCTACTACCTCTACGTGGTCACCCACGCGGCGCTCGGTCCTGCTGAAATCGTCGGCCTTACCCTCTCGGTGGGTATCGTGGGGGGCACCCTCGGCATCAACGTCGCCCACGAGCTGGGGCACCGCAGTAGCGTCGTCGAGCGGGGAATCGCCAAGGCGCTGTTGCTGCCGGCGCTCTACACCCATTTCTTCGTAGAGCACAACCGCGGTCACCACAAGCACGTGGCCACGCCCCACGATCCGGCCACCTCGCGTTTTGGCGAAAGCCTCTACGCCTTCTGGGCGCGCAGCATGGCGGGCGGCTACCTCGGCGCCTGGCGGATCGAGCGCGAGCGGCTGCAGCGGGCCGGGCGGCCGGTGTGGTCGCTGCGCAACCAAATGGTCCGCTTCACCGGCTACCAGCTCGCCTACCTCACCCTCGTCGGTGTCGTATTCGGACCCGTGGCCATCCCCTTCGCCGTGGGAGTGGGCCTGGTCGCCGTGCTGCTGCTCGAGTCCACCAACTACATCGAGCACTACGGGCTCCTGCGCCGCCGCCTGCCCAACGGCCGTTACGAGCCGGTGCAACCGATCCACTCCTGGAGCAGCGAGCACGAGATCGGCCGCATCATGCTCTACGAGCTCACGCGGCACGCCGACCACCATTTCCGGGCTACGCGCAAGTACCAGCAGCTGCGCTACTTCGAGCAGAGCCCGGAGCTACCCACCGGGTACCCCGCCGCCATCTTGCTGGCCCTCGTGCCCCCGCTGTGGTTCCGGGTCATGAACCCACGCGCTCGGCACCACCGCGAGTTGCTAGGTGGTCCGGTATAGGTACCAGCCGTCGCCCAGCTCCTTGAGGGTGATCACGCCCCCCGGGGTCGGGGTGGGCATACACTCCGCGGAGGTGCAGTAGAGGTAGCCCACGCGGTCGCCGTCCACCCCGCCCACCTCGAGGCGTAGGGGGCCTTGGCCGTGGTAGGCCTTCTGGAGCAGGAGGTAGCCGAGGTCTTCGCCCAGTGGATCGCCGTGGGTAACGGGGGTTTCGCTGGCCGGTAGCTCGGCCAACGCAAGGCGTAGTTCGTCGAATTGCTTCCGCAAAACTTCCCAGTGCCGGGCGAGCTCGGCGTCGCTGCCGGCCGTGAGGCGCAGGTTGAACACCCGGAACACGAGCGCGTCGGCGTCCCCCTGGGCCGCTTCGTGCTCCTCGCGGCTCACGCCGCGGGCGGCCGATTTGCGGAATTTCTGTTCGTACTCCGAGCGCAGCGCCCGTTCGCTCTTGCCGCGGTAGTGGTTGAGCTGCATGAAGAATACCCCCGGCAGATCGAAGCTGCGGAAAGCCTCGATGCGCCAGCCCTTCTCCTTGGTGAGGAACACGTAGAGATCCTGCGTGAAGCTGGTGTCCACGAACTCCACGGCGACCAGGGCCCGCTCGGCGTCGCTCCACTGCGGGTCGAACACGAGCTCCTGCGCCCGGGGCAGCCGCGCCGCACTCACGGGGTTGTCCGCCGCCTCGCCCGTGAGCGCCTCACTCGGCGGATCGACCTGACCGCGCACGAATGCCTCGGTCAGTGCAACCGGATCGTCGAAGGGCGGTGCTTGCGCGAACGGTTGCAGCGGGCCGAGCAGGCAGGCGAGCGAGAGACAGAGGTTCCACGGCATACGCTTGCGCAAACGTAGCCGCCGCGGGGATTGATACACGACCGGCCGCCGGGTTAAGTTCCTAGACGGGCTCTAAATCCAGACCTGGGCCGTTACGAGGCTCTCGCCGAGGCGTACCCTGCCCTGCGTGCGGCGGAAGTTGGCGCCCTCGGGGTGGAGGTCCATGGCGAGCACCTCGTCGGGACTGAGGTACACGAGCACCCCGGGCACACGAGCCGCCGGTTGCGGCCGTAACCGCGAGCCGCCGTCGTCGGCCGTGGGTAGGCTGTAGCCGAGCAGGTCGGCGACGCGGTGGGGTCGCCCGTTGAGCCACTCGTTTTCGACGCTCGGGGCGGCCAGCACACCGTAGAGGAACGAGGGCCAGTCTTGCGGATCTTCGGCCGCGAGCGCGGGGGGCGGTTCGTTGAGCAGGAGCTCTCCGGCGCGTAGCACGGTGCGCAGGCCGTGCGCCGCGAAGTAGGCGGGTACGTCGACCCGGCTCGTGGCCAGGGCGAGCACGAAGTCTCCCCCCCAGGCCCCCAGGCTTTTTACGACGCCCGGGAAATCGGCGAAGCGGCCGCGCCCCAGCGGTTCTTGGTGGGTTACGTAGCCCACGAGCGCTTCGTGTTGGCGTAAGGCCTCGGCGAACTCGCCGGCCGAGGTGGCGCTCATCGTCGCCTCGCTGATGTCGTTGAGCTCACTCACGTAGCGTTCGAGCTCGCCGTCCGATCCCTGTCGGTAGGCCAGGATCCCCGCCCGGCTGTCCTGCTTCCTGCCGAGGTGTACGAAGTAGAGCTGGTCGAAGAAGGGGGGGTACCAGGTTCTGCGTTTCGCGATGGGCTTCCCCTGGTTGAGCCGGTAGGTGAGCGGTCCGGTCGCGCCCGCGCAGGCTACGTCGTAGCCGGAGCCCCCGAACTCGGCCTGGTTGAGGGCGAAGGCATCGGCCCCGGCCCAGGCGGCCACCAGGTAGGCCAGCGTCGCGCTCGAGCCGAGGCCCCAGTCGCGGGCGAATTCGAGCTGGGTCGTCAGCCGCAGGCCGGTATGCGCGGGCCAGAGCTGCGGGTGGGCCGCCAGCGCGTGGTGCAGGAGCCTGGCCACGCGGGCCTTGGCGCTCCGGTCGACGGCCGGGGGTGGGGCCACGAGGTCTTCGCGTAGGTAGCGTTCGTTGAACCAGACCCCGCCGCGGTCGTCCAGGCTCGTCCAGTAGATCGCGTCCGCGTCGTCGCTTTGCACTACGCTCAGCGTTTGTCCGGGCTGCGTGGGCACCGCGAAGGCCACCGCGCCGTCGAGCACGAGGTACTCTCCGGTGAGCAGCAGTTTGCCGCGCGCACGGAAGTGTTGCGCCGAAGACGTGGACATGTGCGTAAAGGTGGGTTACGGCGGGCGCACCGGCTACCTTCGGCGCCATGCAGGTAATGTTAGGCTATTTATCCGCGGCCCTCCTCACGCTCGGCCTCCCCGGGCAGGCCTCCGCCCAGTCGCGGCCCACCCCGCCCAGCTCGGTGCTCCTACACCAGCTCCGCAAGCTCCAAGACGTGAGCTCGGCGCTCTACGTGGCCGCCCACCCCGACGACGAGAACACCCGCCTCATCTCCTACCTCGCCAACGGCGAGCTCGCCGAAACGGCCTACCTCTCGCTCACCCGCGGCGACGGCGGGCAGAACCTCGTGGGCGCCGACCTGCGCGAGGGCCTCGGCGTGATCCGCACCCAGGAGCTGCTCGCCGCCCGGCGCACCGACGGTGGCACGCAGTTTTTTACCCGGGCCAACGACTTCGGCTACTCGAAGCACCCCGACGAAACGCTGAAGTTCTGGAACCGCGATTCGATCCTGTGCGACATGGTCTGGGTTATCCGCAAGTGGCAGCCCGACGTGATCGTGACGCGCTTCGACCCGAATTCCGCCGGCGAGACGCACGGCCACCACACGACCTCCGCGATGCTCGCGGTCGATGCCTTCGACCTCGCCGCGGACTCGGGCGCGTACCCGGAGCAGTTCGCTCACGGGGTGGAACCTTGGCGGGCCAAGCGCATCCTCTTCAACACGAGTTGGTGGTTTTACGGAAGCGAGGAGGCCTTCGAGGCGGCGGACAAATCGGACCTGTTCACCGTAGACGCCGGGGCTTACTACCCGCTGCTCGGGCTCAGCAACGGGGAGATCGCGGCGCGCTCGCGCTCGCAGCACGCGAGCCAGGGCTTCGGGTCGAGCGCCTCGCGGGGTTCGGAGCCGGAGTACCTCAAGCTACTCGCCGGGGACAATGCCGACGACCGCGGTCGGCTCTTCGCGGACGTCGACGACAGTTGGGCGCGCGTAGCGGGTGGCGCGGAGCTGGGGGGCGTTTTAGCGGAAGCGGAACGCGACTTCGATGCGGCACACCCGGAGGCCAGCGTACCGGCGCTGCTGCGGGCTGAAAAACTGATGCGCGCCCTGCCGGCCAACCGGTACACGCGCAGCAAGCTGCCCGCTCTGCGGGAGCTTATCGCCGACTGCCTCGGGGTGTACGCGGAGGCCGTGGCCACCGATAGCCTCGCGGTGCCGGGCTCGGAGATCGAGGTAGACTACGAGGTCATCCGGCGGGCGGGAACGGGGGCGGTATCGCTGCTCGGCCTGCGGATCGGGGGGCAACCCACCGACACCGCTGTGGACTTGAGCGCCAACCAGGACGTTACCGGGACCGCGCGCGTGCTGGTTGGGGAGACCACCTCCAATCCCTACTGGCTCGAGGGGGAGGCGAGCCTCGGGATGTACGCCGCCCCCGGCTACGGTTTACGTGGTCTCGGGGAGAATCCGGCCCCACTTCAGGCGGAGTTTACGCTCGGCGTGGGGGCGGATTCCGTGCGGGTAACGGTGCCGGTGAACTACAAGGTCACCTACCCGGATCGCGGCGAACTCTACCGACCGCTGCTCGTCGTGCCGGCGGTGGGACTGCATTTCCCGGAGCCGGTGTACCTCTGGCCGGCCGACTCGGCGCGGGAGGTGACGGTGCGCGCCACGAGCTTCGCGGGGGCGAGGGAGGGCGAAGTGAGCCTCGAGGTACCGGCCGGTTGGCGGGTCAGTCCGGCCAGTCAACCGCTCTCCCTCGGCGAGGCGGGCGCGCAGGCCGAAGTCACCTTCGGCGTTACCCCCAGCTCGACGCCGAGCGTGGGCGCGTTGCGGGCCAGGCTCACGACCGCCGACCAGGTCTTCGATCGCGACGTACAGGTGCTGCGCTACCCGCACATCCCGCAACAGGCTATCATCGGTGCGGCGAGCGCGAAGGCGGTCCGACTCGACCTGAAACGAACCGGCGAGCGCATCGGCTACGTGATGGGCGCCGGCGACGACGTGCCGCGCGCGCTGCGCGAGATCGGGTACCGGGTGGACATGCTCGGGGAGCTCGACCTCGCCGGGGGCGACCTCGCGAAGTACGATGCGATCGTGCTCGGGATCCGCGCCTACAATACGCAGGACTGGTTGCCGCGCGTCAACGACGCGCTGCTCGACTACGTGCGCGAGGGCGGCAAGGTGGTGGTGCAGTACAACACCAACCGCGACGTGGATATGGCGAGTCTGGCCCCCTACCCGCTCGAGCTCTCGCGCGACCGCGTGACGGTGGAGGAGGCGCCGATGGAGTTCGTCGATCCGGACGAGGCGGTGCTCACCGCACCCAACGAGCTTACCGCGGCCGACTTCGAGGGCTGGGTGCAGGAGCGCGGCTCTACTTCCCGAGCAGCTGGGACGACGCCTACCGGCCGGTGTTCGTGAGCAACGACCCGGGGGAGGATCCGATGCGGGGAAGCTTGCTCGTGGCCGATTACGGCGAGGGGCGCTACGTGTACACCGGGCTCAGCTTTTTTCGCGAGCTGCCGGCCGGCGTGCCGGGCGCTTACCGCCTGTTCGTGAACTTGTTGGAGTAGGCCCAGTCGCGCGGGTAGCCTAGTCGCGCGGGTTGGTGGCCCAAACTTCCACCTCCGTGACGAGCGCGCGCTCGTCGAGGGCGAGCAGGCCGGCGATGGTGCCGGCGATGTCTTCGCCGCGCAGCTTGGTGGCCCGCTCGTGTACGGTGTACTCCTTGTCCGCGAAGTTGGTCATGACCTCACTCGGGTTCACGAGCATCACGCGCACGTTGAAGGGGCGGAGCTCGCGGCGCCAGGCCTCCGTCATGCCGCGTACGGCGAACTTGGTGGCGTCGTAAGGCGAACTGTTGGCCGATCCCCGCAGGGCGGATACCGAGCCCACGTTGACGATCGTACCGTGGCGCTGCCCGCAGAAGCGGCGGGCGGCCTCCTGGGCGCAGAGCATGGCGCCGAGCACGTTGGTGCGCCACACCTGCGTGAACTCCCTCGCCTCGATCTCGAGTAGCGGGGCCGCGTAGCGAGAGCCGGCGTTGTTGATGAGCACGTTGAGCCCGTCCATGCGGTCGGAGGCCACGTTAAACATACGGGCCACATCGGGTGCCTCCCCCACGTCGGCCCGCACGCCGAAGGCGCCGGTGGCTTGCGTGGCCTCCTCGAGTCGCTCCGGGCTGCGACCGGCGATCACCACCTGCGCCCCCGCGTCGGTGAGGAGTCTCGCGGTGGCCAGGCCGATGCCCGAGCTGCCCCCCGTGATGAGCGCTTTGACGGTATCTAACTGCATCGGCCGAAGCTACAGGGGAAGTCGTACCTCGAAGCGACTCCCCTGCCCGAGCGTACTCTCCAGGTGTACGAAACCGCCGAGCCGGTCTACGAGTCGCCGCACCAGAGCCAGTCCGAGCCCGGTGCTCGGTACGTGCAGGTCGTGATCCCCCGTTTCGAAAGCGTCGAAGATGCGCGCTTGGTCGTCCGCCGCGATGCCCGGTCCGTCGTCGGTTACCGAAAGCAACACGCTGTCGCCGCGCTCCGCAAAACAGGCCACGATCACCTGACCGTGCGGCTTGTCGTGGTACTTCACGGCGTTCGAGACCAGGTTGAGCAGGATGTGCTGGAGCGCGGTTCGGTTGGCGCGCACCCGTTTGCCCTCGCCCTCGAAGACGATCTTGAAGCGCTGGTCCGGGTCGACCAGGTCGGCTACCTCCCCCACCAGCGTGGGGATGTCGATGTTTTCGACCTCGGTATAATTCTGGTTGCGGGCCTTAGCGAAATTGAGCAACCCCTCCACCATCACACTCAAACGCGCCGCCCCGGCGCGGATGTGGTCGAACATCTCGCTCTCCTCCTCGCTCATGCGCTCGCGCATCCGCCGTCGGAGGAGGCCGGCGAACGAGCCCATCGCGCGCAGCGGACTGCGCAGGTCGTGCGCGGCGACGGCGGTGAATCGGTCGAGCTCCTCGTTGAGGGTCGCGAGCTCGTGGACCTTGCGTTCTAGCTCGAGCTGGACCATAACCTGCTCGGCGATCACGCGCAGGCCCTCGCGCTGTCGCTCGTCGAACGTTACGGGCTCGGCGCCGAATACGCGGAGCTGCCCGATCGGCTGGCCGCGGGGGGTGCGAATGGTGACGGATCCCACCTCCGTCAGACCCGCGAGCCCGAGCTCGGCCACGGTGCAGGGGGGCCCGAAGGATACCCGGCAACACGTCGCGGAACTCACCGTACAGGCGAGTCGTTCGAGGTGCCCGAAGTGGGCGCGCAGGCCGGCCTCCTCGATTGCGTTCGGGGCGCCCGGCGTGCTCGTGATGCCGTACCTGCTCAGCGTATCCTGGAGGTCGGCGGCCGTCAACGCCGAAGGAATAGATGTTTGCCTTTTGTCCCCCATACCGACTACTCTATACGGCAAACTGGAAAAAGTTGTCATCGAGCGCCGGATAGACCTTTGCGTTCGGCCTATCTTGGCGAATTAAACATCTAGCGATTTATGCAGCTCTTTTTTTCACTGTGTGCCACCCTCCTGGCCGCGGGCCTTACCGCTCAGACCGCGATCTCGGGCGTAGTAATCAACGAGTTCGTGGCCAGCAACGATTCCGTCGGCGGCTTCGCGGAGCCCGACGGCGGCTACGGCGACTACGTCGAGCTGTACAACGACACCGACGCTGCCGTGGATCTGAGCGGTGCTAACCTCTCCGACGACTACGAGGAGCTCGACAAGTGGGCTTTCCCCGCGGGCACGAGCATCGCCGGGGCGGGCTACCTGATCGTCTGGACGGACGGCGACGAGGACCAAACCGGGATCCACACCAGCTACAGCCTCAAAAAGGACGGGGAGGAACTCGTGCTCTCGCAAAACGGGACCATCGTAGACAGCATTCGCTTCGGCGAGCAGGAAACGAACGTGGCTACCGCGCGCCGTCCGGACGGTACCGGCGCGTTCATCCAGCAGGAGCCCACGCCGAACGAGACGAATGGTCCGGGGGGCGTAGCCGTCTACGATCGGGCAACCGTCGTGGCCAAGGTTTACCCAAACCCGGCGACGGCACAGATCGAAGTGGAGCTCCCCGGTCGGTTAAGCGATCGGGAGTACACTGTTTTCGATGCTACCGGCCGCCGGGTTCTGTCGGGCAACTTTTCCACGAACGCGAACGCGTTGCGTCTCGACGTCCAAACATTGCCCCCCGGCCAGTACCAGCTCCTCTTCGACGGAGGCCGCGCCGCCGCGAGCTTTCAGCGCCGGTAAGGTGCGTTAGGCGAAGGTGGTATCCGAATATAATTTGGAATTCGGAATCGACGATCTGCACAACGGTTTGCGTGTGGAGTGGGAAACGGTAGGGTACTCGGCTACCTTGTCCACTCTCCCGAATCAAATTTGACCGATTTCATTTAGTCACACGTGTCGTCAAAGGCGCGAAACGGTCCTTTCGCTATGGGTAAACGTATACCATTCATCGTGCTCGCCATCGCGGCGGTCATCTCCATCTTCTTCGTTCCGGATTACGATCCCTTCACCGGGGAGATCGATACCGGGGACACGGCCTGGATGCTCGTCTCCACGGCGCTGGTACTGCTCATGACGCCGGGCTTGGCCTTCTTCTACGGCGGGATGGTCAGCCGCCGCAACGTGATCTCGACGATGCTCCAGAGCTTCGTCTGCATGGGCGTGGTGGCCATCCTCTGGGTGTTCGTCGGGTACTCCCTCGCCTTCGGCGACGACCTCGGTGGCCTCGGGCTCATCGGCGATCCGACCACCTACGCCTTCTTTAGCGGGGTCGGGCTCAACCCCCAGGACGGCTCGACCATCCCGCACCTGCTCTTCGCACTCTTCCAGATGAAGTTCGCCGTGATCACCCCGGCGCTCATCACGGGTTCGTTCGCCGAACGGGTGCGCTTCCGCAGTTACATCCTCTTTACGATCCTGTTCATCCTGTTCATCTACACGCCGCTGTGCCACATGACCTGGCACGGGGACGGGCTCTTCTTCGGTTGGGGGGTACTCGATTTCGCCGGGGGTACGGTGGTTCACATGTCGGCCGGTTTCGCGGCGCTCGCGGGCGCGTTTTACCTCGGTAAGCGAACCAACGCCACGCACGATCCGGCCAACGTTCCCTTCGTGATCCTCGGTACCGCGCTGCTTTGGTTCGGCTGGTTCGGCTTCAACGCCGGTAGCGCGCTCGGGGCCAACGCAACCTCCGTACTCGCCTTCGCCAACACGATGGTCGCTTCGGCCGCCGCGATGATCACGTGGATGTTCTTCGATCGCTCCCGCGATAAAAAGATGTCGGCCGTTGGTGCCTGTATCGGCGCGGTGGTCGGGTTGGTCGCCATCACGCCCGCCGCCGGGTGGGTATCGCTCGGTGCCGCCATCTTCATCGGCTTCGCCTCCTCGCTCATCTCCTACCTCGCCGTGGAGTACAAGAATTCCACCGAGCTCGACGATACACTCGACGTGTTCCCCTGCCACGGGCTGGGGGGCATCGTCGGTATGCTGCTCACGGCCGTGTTCGCCGGCGTTGCCGAGGGCGGGTTGATCGCCTCGGGGACCTTCGGTCTCATGGGCTACCACCTGCTCGCCCTGCTCATCACGGCCGTGCTCGCCTTCGGTGGGTCGCTGCTCATCTACAAGATCGTGGACAGCGTACTCCCCCTCCGGGTCACCGAGCGCCAGGAGCGCAAGGGCCTCGACCTCAGTCAGCACGGCGAGAGCATCCTGCGTCCGGAAGTCCGCGAGGAGCTCATCCTCTCGACCCGCAAGGAGAACGGAACCGTCGCGCTGCCCGTCTAGGTTAGCCCTCCCCGGCTCTCATCCCGCGAGCCCCCACCGATCCAATCGGTGGGGGCTTGTCGTATTTAGTGGGCGTTATTTGGAGTACCCCCGTCGACGAATCCTCAACCTCCCCCTATGAAACCCCAGCCCGTCGTTGACGCCTTCGGGCGGCGATTCGGTGTTGCGCCAACGCTCGTCGCCGTCGCCCCGGGCCGGATCAATCTCATCGGCGAGCACACCGATTACAACGACGGCTTCGTGCTTCCGGCCAGCATCGATCGTGGGGCCCGGTGCGCCTTGCGGCAAAACGACTCGCACCAGTACCGCCTCCTCGCCGTCGATTTCGACGCCTACACGGAGGTACACGTGCGGGAGCTGGTGCCGCAGCGCAGTCAGTGGCCAAATTACCTGCTCGGCGTCGTGGACGAACTGCGTAAGCTCGGCCACGGGGTGTCCGGCTTCGATGTCGCGCTCACCTGCGATGTTCCACGTGGGGCAGGACTCTCGTCGAGTGCGGCGATCGAGTCGGCGTTCGTGACCGGACTCGATGCGTTGTTCGGGTTCGGGCTCGACGAGTGGACGAAGGTTCGCGTGGGTCAGGCCGCCGAAAACGGCTTCGTGGGCGCGGACACGGGTATGCTCGACCAGTTCGCCAGCATCTTCGGCGAGGCCGACACCGCGTTGCTGCTCGACTGTCGCAGTTTGGAGGTGCGGCGTACGCCGATCGAGCTTCCGGGACACACGCTGGTGGTACTGAACACCGGCGTCAAGCACAACCACGTCACCAGCGGTTACGCCGCACGACGGGCGGACTGCGAGCGCGCGGTGCGTCTGCTGCGGGCGGCGGGCTGGGCGGGCGAGTCCCTCCGCGACCTCGACGAGGCGACGCTGCTCCGGTACGGCGGGGCTACGGACGGTGAGGCCGCCGTCCTCGACGAACGCGCCGCCCTTCGCGCCCGCTTCGTCGTGGCCGAGAACGCACGGGTACTCGCGGCCGCGGCCCAGCTGGAGCGGGGGGATGTAACCGGTTTTGGCGAAAGCCTCCTGGCCGGACACTGGGGGTTGAGCGAACTTTACCAAGTGAGCTGTCCGGAGAGCGACGCGGTGGTGCGTTTTGCGGAAGCGCACCCGGCCGTAAAGGGCGCGCGTCAGATGGGCGGTGGCTTCGGGGGCTGCGTGCTGTGCGTGGTCGAAGCCGGCGCGGAAGACGACTTCGTGGATGTCGCGCAGCAAGAGTATTTCGACCGCTTCGCGATCGCGCTCGAACCCCTTAACGTAGCCCTCGGACCGGGTGCCCGGGTGCTCGACAGAGAAGTGCAGACATGATGGACCTGAGCGACGACCCGCACCGGCGGCTCGACATCCTAAGCGGTGAGTGGGTGTTGGTGAGCCCGCACCGGGCTCGGCGACCCTGGCAGGGGCAGGAGGAGGAGCTCGTCGAGGACCAGCGCCCGAGCTACGATCCGGCCTGCTACCTGTGTCCGGGCAACGAACGCATCGGCGGCGAGGTTAACCCCGTCTACACGGATACGTATTGGTTTCGAAACGACTTCGCCGCCCTCAAGCCGGACGGCAGCACTGAGGTTTTCGAAGAGGGGCTGCTGGTAGCGCGCGGGGAGCCCGGCATTTGTAGGGTGCTCTGCTTTTCGCCGGACCACGCCAAGACGCTCGCCGACCTGACCGGCGGGGAGATCGAGCGCGTCGTGCAGCTCTGGCAGGAGCAGTACGCGGAGCTTGCCGCCCTGCCGCAGATCGGCCACGTGCAGATCTTCGAGAACAAGGGGGCGATGATGGGCTGCTCGAACCCGCATCCGCACGGACAGATTTGGGCGGAGCTAACCCCGCCCGCGGTCGTGGTAGCCAAGGGTGAGCGCATGCGCGCCCACGCCGCGGCGCACGGTGGGGCTAGCTTGCTCGGCGATTACCTCGCCCAGGAGCTCGCCGCCGAAACGCGCCTCGTGTGGGCCGACGCGCACGTGGTGGCGCTCGTGCCCTGGTGGGCTACCTGGCCCTTCGAAGTGCTGATCGCACCGCGCCGGGCGATGCCCGCGATCACCGAGCTGTCCGCCACCGAGCGGTCGGCTTTCGCCGAAGCTATCCGCGAGGTGACGAGTCGCTACGACCGACTTTTCGATACGAGTTTCCCCTACTCCAGCGGGATCCACCAGGCGCCAACTGACGGGCGGGACTACGGCCACTGGCACTGGCACATGGAGTTCAAGCCGCCGCTGCTGCGCTCGGCTACGGTGCGCAAGTTTATGGTGGGTTACGAGCTGTTCGCGCAGCCGCAGCGCGATATTACCGCCGAGATCGCCGCGGCGCGGTTGCGGGAGGTGTGATGGGCTCCGGCAACAACCTCGAGCGGCATTACGTTTTCCGGAGTACATTAGTTCCTCGTAACTCAAAGAAGTAACATGAAACGCCAAGTGCAGATTAAGGCTACATCATCGGGCCTAGTGCAGCTCTCCGGCAGGAGTGGTAACTGGCGGGCGACATCTGCGAAGGTGACAGATCTTTCGGAAGTGATAAGAAATGTGGAGCCAAAGGAAGTATCTGATAAAGAGTTACAAGAGCGCCGTAGAGGGAAAAATACCCTTGCGATCGCTTAATGTTTGATAGCGCACCAGGGGAATGGTCGTTTGTCCAAACGTGCCCTTCTTCCTTGATTGGAACTCCTAGAGAGTTTCATTCTCATACGTATGTGTACCGAGCATTCATATATTCCGGTAGAGATCGCCGTAGAGAGAGATTTAAGTACATCGTTAGAGGTGAGTACCATGCTGAAGAAGGTAAAGACGCAGCCATAGCTGTGAAGTTCTACCTTGCTAGGCATCGAGGCCTGTCTGATAGGTATAGTAGGCTCACTGATGCAGGTCGGCCGTTAGTAGTCTTAAGTACAGTATTATCTATCACTAAAGACCTACTTGCTAGGTGCCCGGGCTCCTCTTTTTGCTTTATGGGGGTACCTAGGATTACTGTAAATCGTGCATATACAGAAGACTACAAAAAGAATATTAGGTACAGGGTTTATGAGGATTTCGTTGTCCAGAAGGTTGGTAATGAATTATTTTCCCACGTTCGAATAGTTGAATTTAGTTCATACATATTGCTGAACAAAAAGTCTTCCTTGACAAAGGAAGATGTACTGTACGGGATGGCAGATTGCTATCCACAGATATCTTTTTGGCTCCAAAGTGCTTTATAGCGTTACGTATAGTTAGTGACTAACTGACGCCAAAGGAGGAACTCATCACGCATTCACTACTTCCCTTTCCCAGGATTACTGTCCTTCCCCATTTGTACGACGGCGACCAGGCAGCTGGCTCGGCACGTCTACTAGGCGTAGTATTGTAGACCAGAGAGGCGAAGCCTACTGCGCCTCCTCCAACTTGCGCGCATTCTCCGCCAACTGCAGCGCATCCAGCACTGCGTCGAGATCACCACCGAGCACGCTGTCCAGGTTGTAGAGCGTGAGGTTGATACGGTGGTCGGTGAGCCGGTTCTGTGGGTAGTTGTAGGTGCGGATCTTGTCGGAGCGATCGCCGGAGCCAACCAACGATTTGCGCGCGCTGGCGATCTGCGATTCGTGGGCGTTGACCTGCGCCTCGTGAATCTTCTGGTAGAGGCGCTGGAGGGCGGTCTCGCGGTTTTGGTGCTGCGAGCGACCGTCCGTACTCTCCGACACGATGCCCGTGGGGATGTGCGTGAAGCGCACGCCCGACTCGGTTTTGTTGACGTGCTGTCCGCCCGCCCCCGAGCTGCGGAAGGTGTCGGTGCGCAGGTCGGCCTTGTTGATGTTCACGTCCTCCATCTCGCGCTTCGGCAATACCACTACGGTAGCTGCGCTGGTGTGCACCCTACCCTGGCTCTCGGTTTTGGGGACCCGCTGCACGCGGTGGGCGCCGCTCTCGAATTTCATGCGGCCGTACACGTCTTCGCCCTTGACCTCGAACACGATCTTGGAGTAGCCACCGGCCGAGCCTTCGTTCTCCTCGAGGACCTCCATCTTCCAACCCTGGCTATCGACGTAGCGGGTGTACATATTGAGTAAGTCGCCGGCGAACAGCGCGGCCTCATCGCCGCCGGTGCCGGAGCGGATCTCGAAGATCACGTCGCGACCGTCTTCCGGATCGCGCGGGATGAGCAGGTACTTGAGCCGCTCCTCCATGGCCTCCACGCGCGGCTCCAGCTCGCTGAGCTCGAGCTCGGCCATCTCGCGCATCTCCGGGTCGGGGTCCTTGCGCATCGCCCCGGCCGTCTCCACGTTGCCGAGCGCCTGCTTGTAGCGCAGGAACACCTCGACGATCCGACCGAGCTCCTTGTACTGTTTGGAGATTTTGGTGTAACGCTCCTGATCGGCCATTACGGCGGGATCGGCGAGCTGTTCCTCGGTTTCGCGGTAGCGGTTGTAGAGGTCTTCGAGCTTATCGAGCATGGGCGGCCGCAAACTTACGAGCTTTGCGGCCGCATGAACACCCAAACCATCGCCCCGATCACGGCCGGCCCCCTCTTGCTCCTCGAAACCTCGGCGCCGAGCTGTTCGGTAGCCGTGGCCGACTTGAGTACGGGCGCGCTCGTGGAAGCCTTCGAGGACACACCGATGCGGCACACGGCCCGGTTGCTCCCACTCATCAGGGAGGCTTTCGCCAAAACGGATTTCGCGCTGGCGGAGACGGTAGCCGTAGGGGTAAGCGCGGGGCCGGGCTCGTACAGCGCCTTACGGGCGGGCCTCAGCTCCGCGAAGGGGGTCTGCCTCGCCCTGGGCGTGCCACTCGTGCTGATCCCGACCGCCGAGGCGGTTGCCGCGGCGTTGCGCGCGGCGCGACCCGACTGGACCGGCGACTTTCTACCCCTGCTGGAAGCCAGGCGAACCGAAGTGTATTGGGGGCGGTACACCAACGACCTGCAGGTCCTGCAAAGCGTCGCTTGCGCGAAGGCGACCGAGGAGTGGATGAGTGAGCAAGTAGCTCGGGGTCCGTTGCTCGCGGGAGGATCCGGAGCCGGAAAACTGGTGCGACTCTGCACTAAGTTTGCAATTCAGACGACAACCGCTGACTCGCTTGCTCGGCACCTGTTCACACCCTGCCGGCTACGGCTCGACGCCGGAAAGGTTACAGATTTGGGGGCTGCGGAGCCAAATTACGTGCGCGCTCCGCACGTAACTCGTGCGAAGTCAAGACTATAATCTTGCCGAGCTGTGGATAATGTCATACTTACACAATGTACCAAATACCAGTATGCATGTATATTTGTATTCAACCACGGGTTAATGCCCAGGGGTGAGCAACATTATGATTGACGGTTTCCGGTCATGTATTGGATCGGCACAGTTTTAGACTTAGGCATACTACATACTTGAGAAAACAGACTTCATGGGAAAAGTACAAAATGACATCACTGCTCTGAAGAGCAGTGCGGGAGGCGCCGAATTGGATTACGGTGATCTCCGCAAAGCCGTGCTCGTATTGCGAGCCGTAAACCACGACCTGCGGCAGGGCATGATTTCACTCCTCATGGAGAGCGATCGCATGACGGTTACCGACATCTACATCAAACTCCGTCTCGAGCAAAGTGTGGCCTCGCAGCACCTCGCCATCCTCCGACGCGCGGGCGTTGTCCGTACGGAGCGTGAGGGCAAGTTCATCTTCTACTCGATCGATCCGGCTCGTCTCGGTCAGATCAGTCGCTTGGTCAACGAGTTGGCCGAATAGAACGTCTACTCATCGCGCTGAGGCGCGATCCTGAATATTTCTAAAAGGGTCATTCACCGGTGGTGAGTGACCCTTTTGTGCGTAATCTTTGGTAAGTAGGTGCTTATGCCTAACAATAAATTGTTATACGAAAAGGGCAAACGATAAATATTCGTCGGGGAGTTTGTCGGCTGGCCGCAGTTTGCTTTATTTGGAGTGAACACTATGAAATCAGCCATGCCTGAAGCCTCCGCCCCGTTTACTCAGGTCTCCCTCGATAAGTCGAGCGACGTCCTCCGCGCCCTCGCCCACCCCCTGCGCATACGCCTCATCAACTACATCGAAATGCGCGGCAGCGCGGCGGTGCAGTCCATTTACCAGGACCTAGACATCGAGCAGTCGCTTACCTCCCAGCACCTACGTATCCTCCGCCGCGCCGGTCTCGTCGCTACCGAGCGAGAAGGAAAATTCGTGGTGTACCGCGTGGTGGAGGAGCGCCTCGGTCGCGTCACCCAAGCCGTACGCCATTTCCTCGGCACCGGGCCGGTGATCGAGGCGTAGTGCCGGTCCGACATCATCGCTTTCAACTGAAGTCACGAGTCCGTGGCTTCCACCTCGTAACGCAAGAGATTCTCGCCGCCCTCGGCACGAGGCTCGATGGTGCGGGGATGTTGCAGCTCCTGTTGCAGCACACCTCGGCGGGGCTCACCCTGAACGAAAATGCGGACCCCGACGTGCGGCACGATTACGGGTTGTACTTCGAGCGACTGGTCCCGGAGAACCTTCCGGGCCTCCGGCATACGCTCGAGGGACCGGACGACATGCCCGCCCACGTGAAGGCAACGGTAACCGGTAGCGCACTGAGCTTGCCCTTCGAGCGGGGGCGGCTCCTGCTCGGTACCTGGCAGGGGGTCTACCTGTGCGAATTTCGCGATCGAGCGAGTGGCCGCTGGATGGTCGCGTCCGTCCTGACCTGACCTACCGCACCACCACGAAGGCGCGGGACACGGGACGGATGTCCATGCCCTCGACCACGTTGGCCTCGATCGTGAGGCGGCCGGGGCGGCGTCCCATAAACTCCTTGAACTCCGTGCGACCCGGACTCTTGCCCCCGGTGGTAACGAGCTGCCGGCGATCCCCACCGCGCTCGAAAGTGTAGACGACCTCCGTGATCGGAAGCGGGGCACCCTGCCCGTCGGTGACCTTGGGGGTGGTGCTGCTGACGACGTCGATGACCTCGTCCATGTATACCTCGCCGTCGGGTAGGTCGCCGAACGAAAGCTCGTAGTCGAACATGCCCTCCGTAAGGCCGAAGCTGATGGGCAGGGTAAACTGCGTGGCGACCAGGCGACCTTTGTCGGAAGCGGGTGCCCAGTCGGGCATGGCTTCGACGACGCGCTTCGCCTCCTGCCCGCAGCCACCACCGATGTCGCGTAACACCTTCACGCGCTGCACGGCGCCCTCGGTGTCGAGCACGAAGGAGACCATCACGACCCCCTGGATCCGTTCTTCGCGAGCGGACTCCGGGTAGTTGAGCGTTCGTGCGATGTGTGCGTTGACCTTGCTCGCCGAGCAGGCCGCCCGTTCTTCCTCGCTACGGTTGGCCGAAGCGCAACCTACGTAACTCGCTGGGATGGTCGGCTTGAGTACAATTTGCCCAATTTCGGGAGCGATATCACCCTGCGCCACGGCATCAACCGAGGCAAATCCAAATAGGCAGCAAAAAACCGTAATGGGTAAGTAGCGGGTAATCATATAGTGTATAGTGCTAATCAAGAATAATGCCCCAACCGAGACGGCCTGCACCAGCTACCCCAATGTAAGCTAATGCCTCAAGCGCGCAAAACCTCGGCGAATACGCGGTGGCTGGTGACCCCGGAGAAGCGTTCGAGGTGAACTTGGAAATACTCCAGAAGGGTATTCGTGGCGGAAGTCCGGACCTCGCGCCCCGCTGAGATGGAAGGCACCGCCCCGAGGGGCGCTCCGCCGAGCGCGAGGAGGAAGGCGGAAACCTCCGGCGGCGCAAAACGTCCGTAGTTCGGCTCTTCGGGAAGGAAGTGCCCTTGTGAGATGTCGAAGTAGTGGGGGGCACCGAAGTTGGGTTGCTCCGGTTGGAAGCCGAAGTATTCCATGAGGCGTACGAGAAAGTAGGCGGGCAGGTTCGCCAGGCCGGCGGAGCTCGTATCCACGAAGACGAGGAAGTCGTTCACGAATCCGAACAGGTCGCCCGCGGGCTCGCTCTCGCGCAACACTTTCAGTAAAACTTCAGCCGTAAACAGGGCTACCGAACCGCGTGGCAGCTCGAAGGGGATCCGCCGGTAGGTGTAGGCCGAGCGGATCTCCTTGGTGCGAAACAGTCCGCCGTCCGTGCGGAAGTAGGCCACCATATCGAGTAGGCTGCCGGGTTGCAATAAGCTCGGGTGAACGCGGGGCTTGGGCGTCCGAACCGAGCTGATGATGTACGACTGCAGACCCTTCTCCTCCGTGTAAATTTCGGCGATGACGCTGGTCTCCGCATACTTGCGGGTGTGGAGGCAAATGCCGCGCGTTTTGATGATCATGAGTAGTCAGTGGAGGCTACCAACGTAAGTCTTCGTCGTCGAGCGGTGGCGAGCTAAACCGGGCTTTGGTGCGCACGCGTTCGCGGTGGCGCGCGAGCACGAGTCGCGCTAAGGCCCGGGCCGGTAACTCGGGCACCGGGTTCCGGAGCGCCGCCCGGATGTCCGCCTCGCGAACGTCGAGGCGGTAGAGCTTACCGAGGAGCCAATCGCGCTGGGTGAGCAGGAGGTGCTGGATCTGGGCGGCGAGTAACCTCAGTACTTCGGCCTCCGGTAGCTCGGACGAGGCTACCGACAGGTCGAGTCCGGGCCGATCGGGTGCGGCCACTACGCTTCGGCCCCGATCAGCGCCGGGCCAACGCGTCGTGCCGGACCGCGCGCGAGGAGCTCCGCTACGTACGCGCGGTCGGTGCTCAAGCGCGGCACCTTGCCCTGGCCACCGAACTTACCGCGTGCCTTCATCCAGGTGTCGAACGTGCCCCCGGGCACGACGTTGAGGATGAGCGGAGCGAGCACAACGTCGCGCTTGCGTTTAGCGGCGTAGTCGCTGTTGAGGTCCTGGAGCGTCGCGTCGAGCGTTTTGGCGAAAGCCTGCAGGGAGTGCGGGGGGCTACTGAATTCCACGATCCACTCGTGGGCGCCGCGGCCGGTGGCGGTGTCGAGGAATACGGGGGCGGCGGTGTACTCCGCTACGGCGCAGTCGAGCTCGCGGCAGGCGAGGGCTACGGCGCGGTCGGTGTTGTCGACCATCACCTCCTCCCCAAAGGTGTTGATGAACTGCCGGGTGCGACCCGTGATGCGGAAGCGGTAGGGGTTGGTGCCCGTGAACTGAACGGCGTCGCCGAGGTCGTAGCGCCAAAGTCCGGCGTTGGTGGTGATCACCATGCCGTAGGTAACGCCGGGTTCCACCTCGGCGAGGGGTACGGCGCGCGGGTACTCCCTCCCCCACTCCGCCTGGGGCACGAACTCGTAGAATACGCCACTGTCCACGAGCAGGAGCATGTCGCCGCGGTTGAGGTCGTCGCGCAGTCCGAAGTAACCCTCGGAGGCGTTGTAGATCTCGAGGAAGTCGAAATCCCCGGGGCCTACGAGTGCACGGAATTGCTCGGCGTAGGGCTCGAAGGAGATGCCGCCGTGGGTAAAGAGGCTGAAGTTGGGCCACACCTCGCGCATGGTGCCGGCGCCCTTGAGCTCGAGGATGCGGCGCATGAGCAGCATCGTCCAGTTGGGTACGCCGCCGATGAGGCGCACGTCCTCGTCCATCGACTCGCGGGCGGTACGTTCGAGCTTCGCCTCGTAGTCGCTCATCAGCATCGTCTCGAAGGAGGGCGTGTAGCAGGGCCTCGCTACGGACGGAAAATTGGCGAGCATCACGGCGGACACGTCGCCGAGCTTGGCGCCGGAGGGGCGGGTCTCCTGGATGGAACCCCCCATCACGAGATTTTTACCGGCGAACACGTTGGCGTCCGGGCGCTGGGCGTAATAGAAGCTCATCGCGTCCCAGCTGCCACGCAGGTGGTTGGTGTGCAGGTTCTCACCCGAGACGGGCAGGTACTTCGAGCGCGCTGATGTCGTGCCGGAGGATTTGGCGAACCACTCCACGAAGCCCGGCCAAAGTACCGAGCGCTCGCCGTCGAGCATGCGGTTGATGTAGGGCAGGTGCCCGTCGTAGTCGCGCACGGGTACCTGCTCGCGGAACTCGTCGTAGCCGCGCGCGTCGCGCAGGCCGTGCCGCTTGCCGAAGTCGGTGTGGCGCCCGTGGATGAGCAGGTAGTCGAGCCACCGGTCTTGAAACTCCCCCGCGCTGCGCATCGTGCGCTCGAGGCGGGGCATGCGCCAGCGGAGGTACTGGCCGAAGGCCGCGTTGAAGAGGTTGAGAACGGGATGAGCCATGGGGGTGGTCCTTTGGTCGTGCGCCACGCTAAACGGTAAAAGTCGCTTAAACTTTCACGGTCGAGCGTTGCGCAGTCGCGAAACGAGCTCCACGGCCGGCCGGGCGGCCTCCAGGCCGAAGCCCTCGCCGCCGAGGATCCGCCGGTAGCTGGACAGGTGGAGGTCCTCGAAGCCGGTACTGAAATCCACCGGCTCCCCGTCCACTTCGAAGAGGCGGTAGGCGCCCCGGTAGCCGGTGGGCAGGTCTTCGGCGCGCACGCTGAGCGTCCAATCTACCTCGGCGTGTTTTAGCGAAAGCCGTCCGGCGGCGTGCTCCACGCCCAGCTCGCTTACGCTAAAACGCGCGGCGGCCCCGAAGGCGGTGAGCAGGGCGTCGAAGAGGTGGATACCGATGTTGGCCACCACCCCGCCGGAGCGAGCGGGGTCGCCCTTCCAGGAGTAGCGGTACCAGGGCCCGCGGGGGGTGACGTAGCGGATGTTGATCTGGGCGCGCTCGGTGGTTTGGGCGAGGGCCTGCAGCTGGGCGAAGCCGGGGTGGAGGCGGGATTGGAGGATGCACCAGACGCGCCCGTCGGATTCGGTCTCGAGCTCGCGGAGGGCGTCGAGGTTCCAGGGGTTGAGCGTGATGGGTTTCTCGCAGATCACGTCGGCGCCGAGGCGCAGGCCGAGGCGGCAGTGAGCGTCGTGGAGGTGGTTGGGGGAGCACACGACGAGGTAGTCGACGCCCTTGCCGTCGCGGCGGAGCTTGTCGAGGTGGCGGTCGAAGCGCTCGTACTGGGTGAAGAAGGCGGCCTCGGGGGCGTAGCGGTCGAGGATACCCACGGAATCGTGCGGATCGTGCGCGGCCACGAGTTCTCCGCCGATGGCGGCGATGGCGGCGAGGTGGCGGGGGGCGATGTAGCCGGCGGCTCCCAGGAGGGCGAAGCGCATGGGTGGGGGCGGTGGGGGAGCTGACTTCAAAGTAGAGAGCCGGGCAGCCTCGAGGAGGCTGCCCGGCTCAGTTAGCGGGTCAAAAGTAGTTGACTCGCGCCGGGCGCTACTGCTCTACCGCGATGCGTGCGCGCCCGAGTACGGTGCCGTCGGCGGAGGTGCCCACGGCGAGGTAGCTGCCGGTGGCGAGGCCCGATACGTCGACTTGCACCCGGGTGCCCGCGCTCGCGCTGTAGTCGAGTTGCTGGGTGAGCACTTCGCGACCTACGGCGTCGATGAGGCCGATGGCGCTGGTACCCTCGGTAACGGTGAGGGTGGTGGAGCCGACGGCTGGGTTGGGGGCGGCGGTGAGGGTGGCTACATCGGCGCGGAGGGTGCGGACGGCGGAGGCTCCCGCGCAAGATCCGGATCCGATCACGAGGCTATCTAAGTACCAAATTGCGTTTTCAGCGGGCGTGGTGGTTATGCCCGGTATGATGGTAATATTCCCTCCGTTGAGATTGTCGGGAATGGTATAGGTAAGCGTCGTCCAGGCGCTCGGAGTAGGTTGAGTGCCGCCGTCCGGCTCAATGTTACCGGTGCCATCGTCGGGTTGTCCCGCGGGCTCTATTTTTAGAATGACATCCTCGGCGCGTGGTCCCCATACCAACATGGAAATGGTGCGAGGCTCCCCCTCTACAAAGTCGAGTGAGCCTCCGGGAAAGGGGAACGTGAAGCCGGCGAAGATCTCTCCGTTAGCATCTTCGGTGAACTGTAGGATGCTATCGCTAGCGTTACCCACGGGATCGGGATTGGCTACGACGCTTAGGCCCGTATCGTCCGAAGCTCCGTTGGTGAACACGTCCGCGCTGCCGTCAGAGACGATGTTTGGCTGGGACTCAAAGTCCTGAAGGCAACCATCTTGCGCGAAAGCGGGAGCGGCGGCAAAGGCGAACAAGGCGGGAAGTAGTGTATGTAGTCTCATCTGGGATGTTTTGCGAAGGCACGAATAACTTGAATGTTATTCCCGGGTGAAGAAACACACTTTACGGGAATTCTTTAACTAGATCCCCGTGCCTCGTAATTATTCTGCCCGAGCTACGGCTACTGTTCCACGACTAGCCGAGCCCGCCCCAGTACCGTGCCGTCGGCAGCTTCGCCGACGGCGAGGTAGCTTCCGGTAGCTAGGCCCGCTAGATCGAGCCGGAGTCGCTGACCGTCGCTCGCACCAAACCGCAGGTCCTGGGTTCGCACTACCCTCCCCACGGCGTCGAGCAACCGAACTCGGCTGGTGCCGGCGGTGAGGGTCAGGTCCGTGCTACTGCGTGCCGGGTTGGGGGAGGCGGTCAGTACGGCCACTTCGGCTCTGGGGGTACGGGTAGCCGCCGTGTTGCCGCAGTCTCCGGTTCCGTAGCTGATGTTATCGACGTACCAGATCTCATCCGTGGTTGCCGCTTCATCGATGCCCGGGATGATGGTGAGGTTGCTTCCGTCCGCACCTGGTGGAATATTGTACGTGAGCGTTCGCCAGCTACGTGGAACGCTTAGGTCACCGTTGATAGGAAAGATGTTACCGGTGCCCTCCTGGGGTCTGCCCTCGGGTTCGATCTTCACTACTACTTGCCCCTCGCGCGGCCCCCAAACTTGTAGGGTTAGTGTTTGAGGCTGCTCCTCCGGGATCTCGAGCCGTCCCTTTGGAAATTGAAAGGTGAAGCCGGCGAAGAACTGTCCGCCGCCAGCCTTGGTGAACTGTAGCACGCTGTCGGTGCTGTTTCCCTTCATATCCGGATTCGGATTCCAAACTACGGCCTCTCCCGCGAAGTTATCTTGGCCGAAAGCGGTGACGACGCCGAGGGTGATGGCATTTGGCGCGGAGTCGAAATTTTGAATGCAGCCTTCCTGCGCAGATGCCGCAATAGCCGTGAAGGCCCCGCAGATTGTAAACAGCATTTTGAAGTTCATAGTAAACGTTTTGTGAGGGCTAGGGTAGAAGCAGTGTTGCGTCAGTCGAAAGAAACGTACTTCGTCGCATACGTCCCGCTTGGCTGCCGACAATTCGTATATGACGCGTTTTACGTAGGTCTTTGCCGTCCGGTGCTTACCTAGTGCCCCAACCGGCCCAGGCCCTACGATCGATCCGTTTTACATGGCAGAGCTCAACCGCTTCTCGAGGCAAGTCACCCAGGACGACACCCGCCCGGCCGCGCAGTCGATGCTGCACGCCGCCGGACTCTCGCCCGCGGACATGCAGAAGGCGCAGGTGGGGATCGCGAGCTGCGGCTGGGAGGGCAACCCGTGCAACATGCACCTCAACGGCCTCGCCGCCGAGGTGCGCGACGGGGTGAATGCCGAAGGGATGGTCGGGCTCGTGTACCACACCTCCGGGGTGAGCGACGGCATCTCGATGGGGACCTCGGGCATGCGCTTCTCCCTGCCCTCGCGCGACCTCATCGCCGACAGCGTCGAGATGGTGAGTTCGGCGCAGTGGTACGACGCCACGGTGGCCGTGGTCGGTTGCGACAAGAACATGCCGGGTGCACTCATGGGCATCAACCGCGTCAATCGCCCGGGCATCATCCTCTACGGCGGCACCATCGCCAGTGGCTGTGCGGCCGACCGCAAGCTCGACATCGTATCGTCGTTCGAGGCCCCGGGCCAGTTGCGCGCCGGGGAGATCGACGAGCGGACCTTCCGCGATATCGTGCGCAACGCCTGTCCCGGGCCGGGGGCCTGCGGGGGTATGTACACCGCTAACACGATGGCTTCGGCCATCGAGGGCCTCGGCATGGCCCTACCTTATAATGCCTCGCACCCCGCGCAATCGGCCGAGAAGCACGCCGAGACCGCCCGGATCGGCCGGGCGATCCGCAAGCTCTTGGAGCGCGACCTCAAGCCGCGCGACATCCAAACGCGCGCGTCTTTCGAGAACGCGATGCGCCTCATCATCGTGCTCGGCGGGTCCACCAACGCGGTGATCCACCTCATCGCCATCGCGAAGTCGGTGGGCGTACCGCTCGCCATCGACGACTTCCAGCGCGCCAGCGACACCACGCCGCTGCTGGCCGACCTCAAGCCGAGCGGCAAGTACGTGATGGAGGACCTCTCCGCGGTGGGGGGCATCCCCGGCGTGATGCGCATGATGCTCGAGGAGGGCCTACTGCACGGCGACTGCCTCACCGTAACCGGCCGGACGCTCGCGGAAAACTTAGCCGAGGCCACCCCGCTTACCGCGGACCAGGACATCATCGCCCCGACCAGCGCCCCGCTCAAGCCCCAGGGCCACATCCGCGTGCTCTACGGCAACATCGCCACCGAGGGCTCGGTGGCCAAGATCACCGGTAAGGAGGGCACCCGCTTCGAGGGCGTGGCGCGCGTGTTCGACTCCGAAGACGAGGCCAACGCCGCCATCCTCGCCGACGAGATCCGGGCGGGCGACGTGCTCGTGATCCGCTACTGCGGTCCGCGCGGCGGGCCCGGGATGCCCGAGATGCTCAAGCCCACCGCCTCGATCATGGGCATCGGACTCGGCAAGCGGGTCGCCCTCATCACCGACGGGCGATTTTCCGGAGGCACGCACGGCTTCGTGGTCGGTCACATCACGCCCGAGGCCCAGGCCGGCGGCACCATCGCGCTGCTGCAAAACGGAGATCGCATCCACATCGACGCCGAGGCCAACGAGCTGTCCGTACGGCTCTCCGAGGGGGAGTTGAGCGCTCGGCGGCAAAACTGGACGGCCCCGCCGCTGCGCGCGCGGCACGGGTTACTGCTCAAGTACGCCCGCTGCGTCTCGACCGCCTCGGAGGGCTGCGTGACGGACTCGTTTTAGCGAAAGCGGCAAGCCAAACGACGTAGTAGCATTCTTTCGACTTAATCGAAAATCGATGGTAGACGCTCGCCGACAGCTGAGTTTATTTGTGTCTTGTTAGAGAACAGAAGCTTTTACGTATGCAGATAAGAGTACTCCTTTGTCTATTCCTCACCTTTTGCGCGGTAGTATCTTGTATTGCGCAAACCGGCATTACGGTGACGGGCATCGTGGCCGACGAGCAAACGGGACGCCCGCTGCTCGGCGCGACGGTAGCCAATTTGGCCTCGGAGGTGGAGGTGCTCAGCGACCTCGACGGGGTGTACCGCTTGGAGGCGCAGGACGGTGACGAGCTGCGCGTGAGCTACCCGGGTTACGAGAGTCAGACCGTCTTGACGGACGGGCGCGCGGAATACAACGTGCTGCTCCGTCTGGAGGTAGAGGACGACGTGGTGGAGGTGGGTACGCGCGGCCAGGTGCGTACCGAGATCGACCGCCCGGTACCCATCGACGTGATCCCCCAGCGCGAGTTGGCGCTCACGGGCCAAACGGACCTCGGGCAACAGGTGCAGTTTACCTCGCCGACCTTCAACTCCGCGAAGTACGCGATCAACGGCACGACCAACTACGCCGACCCGGCCACCCTGCGCGGGATGCAGCCCGACCAGACGCTGGTGCTGATCAACGGCAAGCGGCGCCACCAGTTTTCCGCGCTCAACCTGAACGTCGCCCCGGGGCTCGGAACGGTGATCACGGACCTCAACGCGATCCCCACCGCGGCCCTGCGCCGCGTGGAGGTCCTGCGCGACGGTGCGGCCGCGCAGTACGGCTCGGACGCCATCGCGGGGGCGATCAACCTCGTGCTCGAGGATCAGGTGAACCGCGGGACCTTCCGCTCCACGATCGGCCAGTACGGCGAGGGCGACGGGGAGACGTTCAAGAACTCCCTCAACTACGGTCTGCCGGTCGGTAAGCCGGGCGGCTTTTTCAACTTCACGCTCGAGCACTTCACCTTCGCGGGTACCGACCGCTCGGATACCTACACGGGGGCACTCTATCCGGCGGTGCCCGACTTCTACGAGGCGACCGGGCCGACGCCTGATTTCCCGTACTTAACGAATAACCCCCGGCGGGACCGGGGCGTGTATCCCGACGACGAGTTTAGGGTGGGCGTGTACGGCTCCAACCCGAACGACACCTACCAAGCGTTCGGCAACTTCCGCTTGCCCTTCAACGACCAATGGAGTTTTTACAGTTTCGGGGGGTACTCCAAGAAAAACATCGTCGCCGAAGGGTTTTTCCGGAGCCCGTCCAACAGGGCCCAGGGCACCCTCGAGATCTTCCCCGATGGCTTCACCCCCTCCCTACCCGGCAGCGCGATCGACTACTCGGGTGTAGCTGGCATCAGCCGGAAGCTACCGGGTAGTTGGGAGTTCGACGTTTCGTACTCCTACGGACACAATGAGCTCGAGCTGTTCAACCTCGGTTCGGTCAATCCAGCGCTCGGAATCTTATCGCCGACGGACTTCGAGGTCGGCCAGTTCAATTTCTCGCAGCAGATTATTGACGCCGGTGTGCAACGTAACTTCGGCAGCACGAACACCTTCGACAACGTCAACCTCGCCTTCGGGGTCCAGTACCGTACCGACGACTTCGAGGTGGATCGCGGGAGCGAAGCGTCCTACGCCCGAACGCTGGTCGACACGATACCCCCCGTCAACGGTAAGGCCGTCGGTTCGAGCGGGCGCCCGGGTATCGGTATCGACGACGAAAACGAGCTCGACCGCTCGAACTTCGCCGCCTACCTCGACACCGAGCTCGACATCACGGACCGCTTCCTCGTGGCCCCGGCCCTCCGTTTCGAGGATTACTCCGACTTCGGTGCCGCCCTCTCCGGTAGGCTGGCCCTGCGCTACAGCCTAACCGACCGGGTGGCGGTGCGTGGCTCGTACAACCGGGGTTTCCGGGCGCCGTCACTCGCGCAGATCGGTAACAAGGTGAACACGACCACCGTGCAGAACAACGAGTTCAGCGTCACGAAGCAGGTGGCGAGCGATGAGCCCGGCCTCGAAGAACTCGGCGTAGACGAGCCCACCGCGGAGCTTTCGAACAACTACAACTTGGGCTTCACCTCGCAGTTTGCCGACGGCAACCTGATTCTAACGCTCGATGCCTACCAGATCGACATCGACGATCGGATCGTGATCTCGGAGCGGATTCGGGCGCGCGACTACCCCGCCGTAGCGCGGGCCTTCCCCGGCACGGCGGAGATTCGCTTCTTCACGAACGCGATCTCGACGCAAACGCGGGGCCTCGATCTCGTGGCTAAGTACCGGGTCAACCTAGAGAACGAGCATCGCCTCAACCTGTCGGCCGCCCTCGGCCTGAACCAGACCGAAGTCGTAGGCCGCGCGGAAACGCCCGAGGGTATCCTAGCCGGCGCCGACGATCAGTTTCGAGACCTCCAACTCTTCGGGCAAACGGCCGAGGAGCTCTTCGAGGTCGCCCAGCCCCGCCAGAAGCTCATCCTACTCGCGGATTACCAACTGCGTAAGGTGGGGTTCACGGCGCGCGTCACTCACTTCGGCAACGTGAAAGCATCCAGTGCCGGCCTCTCGGGGGTAGACGATAACGTAACGTGTCCGGAGGACGGACCCTGCGTGCAGACCTTCGCCGCGAAGACGGTAACCGACCTGAGCGTCAACGCCTCGCTGAGTCGCAACCTCATCCTCACCCTCGGCAGCAACAACGTCTTCGACGTCTACCCCGACAAGTACAACAACTTTCGCGACGGTTCCATCGGCGAGGCGGGCTCCTACGCCAACGGGCAGGTACCCTACTCGCGCAACTCCAACCAGTTCGGGTTCAGCGGCGCGTACTACTTCCTGATGGCGACGCTCGAGTTTTGAGCCCGACTCCCGCCTAATCGGCCACCACGACGAGCGCGGACTGCTGGCCGGTACGTAGCACGTACGTGCCGGCTACCGTGTTCGGTGGCAGTTCGAGTTGGTAGGTAGCCTCCTCTACCGAGCGCAGCCGAGCCTCGACGATGAGTCGCCCGCGTAGATCGTGCAGGCTCACCGGGTCTCCGTAAGGCAGTCCGTCTCCGCGAAAACGCAGCACTCGGTCGCGTACGGGGTTGACGACCCGCAACTCGGTCTCACCGAGCGGTAAGCCCGTCGCCGACGAGATTTTGCCGTCGTTGCGCACGAGGAGCGAGGAGCCCCGGTTGGACAGCAAGCTGAGGATAAGGTCGCCGTCCTTGCTGATCGTCAGGGCGCTGGCGCTCGATACCTTGTAACCGGCCGGACTGCGGTACAGGGTCTGGTACCCGGCCCTCCCGGGCACGAAACCGCCGAGCTCGACGTAGTTAGCCTGGGTGGAGCTTTGCTCCGTCGGCGCCATCACCGTGTAGATCTCCCCCCCGGTAGACACCCCGAAGTCGAGCAGCTGCAAGTCGTCCGGCAGGTCGATCGACGCACTCACCGCGTTGGCGTACCCCCGGTCGGCGGCGAGGGTGAGGAACTCTCGGTGACCGCCCAGCACGAGGTCGCGATCCTCGGTAAAGATCAGTTTATCGATTACGGGGCCGTGACCCTTGCTGTAGCTCACGTTGCCGTTGCGGTCGAAGAGTACGAGCTGGGTGGCGTCGAGTGCCTCCGGTGAGCGCATGAGTAGCGCGACTTCTCCCTCGGGTTCCACGGCCGCGGCGGTGATGAGCGCGTCTTCACCGGCGGCGTGCAGCTCGCCGGCGAAGACGGTCCCTACCCGGTCGATGCGGCCATCGGTGTAGATGTACTCGAGGTTGACGAAGCCGCGGCGCGACATGGCCACCAAGTAGCTTCCGTCGGCCGCCGGCGACGCCTGCGTGTTGGCGTCGTAACGATCCTCCCGTACGAAGTTGAGCCGATCGTCGAAGGTGCGGATGTACTTCGCTGCGCCACGTCGGTAGACGACCGCCAGGTGGAAGCCACCCGATCCGTTTGCCGGAAGGCTGTAAATCTCCTCGGGCTGGACGGCGACCAGGCCCCGGCTATCGCCGACGATGGAGACGGCCGGCTCCCCGCGCTCCCCGTTGCTGAGTAGCGTGAGGAGTTGCATGCCGGTTTCGGCGGGGGCGACGCAGACGGTGCGACCGCGGGGATCGATGGTGCAGGCGCCGATGGAGAGGGCTGATTCGGCCTCTACCTCCGAGGTGACCGCGAGCGTGGCGCCCGAGGTGGCGCGGACGTAGCTCTTGGCGCTGCGACCCGTGGTGTTGGTCCCGCGCTCGACGAAGTGCAGTTTTTTGGTCTGCCCGTCGGTGAGTAGCCAGGGTGCCCACAGCTGATTGGGGGTACTGCCCGGAAAGTGTACGAGCTTATTGACGAAGCCGGAGGTACTCAGTATGGCCCACTGGGGCCGCGCCTTCTCGTCGGCGATGAGTACGGCGACCGAGTCGCGCCCACGGGCGCGGAGCTGCAGCGGGCGCGCGTGCGCCACGATCGATTTGGGTAGATCGACGTTGACCGCGGTGCCCGAGTCGATGACCGTGAGTACGTCCGCGTAGTCGTCCTTGCCCCGCCCCGCGGATTTTATCGTTCCGAAGGTGACGGCCCGTTCGCCGACCCGCACGATCGTCGGGCGTTGACCAACGTCGTTTGTCGCCGTCGTGATGTCGGCTTCGTACTTGCGGAGCTTGGTCGTTTCGCTCAGGTCCGTAGTGAACGAGAGTAGCTGTCGCGGGGTGCGAACGAGGATTTGGTCGCTCTCTCCCCGGAGGAAGACGGCCGAGCTGTGCGCGCTTTCCAGCTTTTCGCCGGCGGTTTTTTCCCCCCGCCGGTTGTAGCGTACGAGTTCCGCGTCTTCGTCGAGCTTGCTCTTGGCGAGGATGAGGTAGTAGGCGTCCGCGCTAACGAGCAGTTCCGAGGTGTAGGGCGACAGACCCTTCTTGCCGCCCTCGGCCTCCACGCTCCCCACCGCTTTTCCGTCGGTGGTGAGTGACCAGAAAAGGTAGGTTCCCTTCGCCTCGACGTCCGCGTCCGTCTTTTGGTGTACGGCCACGGTGAGGGCGTTGCCCTCTACGTGGATGAGCACGCCGGCGGACAGGGTACCCGCCTTACCGAGGCGTTCCTGCCAAACGAGCTGCCCGGCGGCGGACCAACGCTGCGCGATCGCGTCGACGCGGGAGTCGTCGGCGGGGTTGGTGAGGGCCCCGGTTACGAGTACATCGCCGTCGGCGAGGGTGAAGCCGGCTCGGTAGCTGGCCTCGGATCGATTGCCGCCGAAGGTGTAGGCGTTGAAACCCGCCTGCTGCGCGAAGAGCGAGCCCGCCGACAGGCAGGCGAGTAGAGCTGGGATGATGTACCGCATAGTGTGTTGTTCGTAGACATGCGGGGGGCGTACCTCTCGGAGGCACGTCGGAGAGGGCAAATAGCGGGCCGGGGTACACTACTCTCGGGCGCTCCCCCGGGATTACCCGATTCCGGGCAGCTACCCGCGGATCAGCTCCCTGAGCTCTTTGCGGTCTACGAGCTCGCAGCCGACCGAGGCGGCAAAGGCTTGTGCCGCCCGGGTGAAGCTCGCGTTGGTGATCACCATCGCGCGTTTGCAATTGTAGTAGTCCCGACCGGCCACCGCGTCGCTTACCGCGGTGCGGTTGATGGGTCTGCTGTGGCGCTTCACCTGCACCGCGTAGCGTTCTCCATCCCGTTCGGCGACTACGTCCACCCCGAAGTCGTTGCTCCCGCTCGTCACCTCGGCGGTAAACCCGTAGCGCTCCAGGAGTGTGGCGACGTACTGTTCGAATTCGAGGCCGGGCATGCGGTCGATGTCCCGCAGCTTGAACTGGCGGTGCGCCCGGTGCCTGCTGCGCCGACCGCTCGCCGTTGCGAAACGCCGCCCGAGGTTCCGCAGCGCGGCCACCGTTACGGCGAAGGCGTAGCTGATGCCCAGTAGTTTGAGCAACAGGAGCAGGATGTAAAGCACAAAAGCTTCCATAGTCGCGCTGAAATCAGGAGTTAACTGAGTTAGCGAGACAATTTGTTTTACTTACCTACCAGAATTCATAGAGATTTGTCGGCCAGGTCGCTCGTAGTGCGCTCCCCCGCGTCGCAGCCGCAGGGTAACCGGTCTGCGTAGCTCTGGCGCACGAGGCGCAGTGCCTTGTGGTACGGGTAGCCGCCCCCCATGCCCAGGTGCTCGTTGTCGACGGCGAAGAAGCAGTCGAAGCCGAGCTCGCTTCTCCCTTCGGCGAGCGAGTTGGGGTCGCAGAAGGGGTTGGCGGTCGAGCTACAGCTTGTAGCCGTCATGTCGCCGAGCACGTCTTTGAGGACCTCCCGCGGGTCGATCTCGTACGTATCGGCGAGGTCTTGGTCCACGTTATCGGCGAAGCGGCCCGTGGGCTCGCCGTGCCGAACGATCGAATCGGGGTAAACGCTCAGGTGATCGAGGAAGGCGGAGCGGATGTCGGCGAGTTTTGCGAAATTCGGATCGCCCTCGAAGTCGATCGTGTAAAAGGCCTCGGTGAACGTCTTGGTGCCCGGGTCGAAGTACTCGGGCGAGAGGGGCCGCCGGAGCTTGTCTACCCAAAGCTCGCTGTCTAGGTACTGAAAGCCGTAGAGTACGCGCCCGCGCATGGAGTCCGCCACGCTGCGCGCGCATTTCATGCGCACGTCGGCGGCCTTAGCGCGGTAGTAGAGCCCGGGCCGTTTGTCGGGCAGGGGGATCACGAACTCACGGGCGAGGTGCCACTCGCCCTCGTAGCCGGCGCAGGGGCAGAATTCGACGAGGTCCCCCGGCGCGAGGTAAGGGGAGAGAAACTGATCGTTGTAGGTCCGGTCGAAGAACGCGGCGAGTGGGTGCCCTCCTCCTTCGGCCGCGCCCCCCCGGTCGCTCACCGGCGATCGACCCCCGTAGATCCAGAGCGCGGTGGCGAGGAGCGTACCTCCGACCAGCAGCACGGTGAGCCACCTCGCGACCGGTGGCGCGGCGTGCCGCTGGTCGTCGGCCTCCGGAGGTAGGGCGAGCTGCTCGAGCGTCTCGCGGGTCGCCACCAGCTCGATGAGCTGGTCTACGTTGCGCGTGGAGCGCTCGTACATCCCCGCGGTGGCCGTCCCGGAAATCAGCTTCGAGAATTGACTCGCGCTAATGCACAAGTCCGCGGCGACCCTCCCGTAGGGGGTATCGCCGAACCGAGCGCCCTGAGCGCTCCACGCACCGTAACGCTCCGTGAGCTTCGCGACGAATCGTTCGCGGGTGTGAGTAGACATCTGGGAGGTTTCCGGGGAGTGGCGGGGTTGGGGTTGCCGGGGGCAAATATCAGGTAAACCGGTTTAGACCGACGCTCACTATACCGGGCTCGCACGCAGATGGGGGCGCTACTTCTGTAAAACATATGCGCTTGTTACATACCCCGTATTTGATGTAGTAATATTTAGGTGTAAACACGTGTAAAACGTCGTAAATTATTTGCATTTTTAGTGTGCAGCAAGACAATGTTTGTTTTCGAACGAACCGTGATTCTACATTGCGGACTCCCCCAAAACTGTACAGCTCCCCTTTCGGAAGGCCGCTGTAGAGGTTACTGAAGTGAATCCCCCCTCTATGAGACCAGCGCTATCCCTATTCGTACTGCTGTGGACTTTACCCCTCGCGCTCTTCGGTTCCGACGTACCGACGGCCATCGTCCAACCCATTACCGGTACGGTTACCGACGGTGAGACCTCGGATCCGCTCATCGGCGCCTCCGTGCTCGTCGTCGGAACGAGCGTAGGTACCGTGACCGACATCGACGGCCAGTTCTCCCTGGAGGCCACCGCGGGCGACGTACTCCTCGTCTCCTACACGGGCTACGAGCCGCAGGAAGTCAAAGTCGACGGGCGGACGACCTACGCGATCACCCTGCGTACCGGCGTATCGCTTGACGAGGTCACCGTGGTCGGCTCGCGCGGTAAGCCCCGCACCGACGTAGAGCGCCCCGTGCCCGTCGACGTGGTGAGCTTAGAGGAGCTCGCCTCGACCGGGCAGACCGACCTCGGACAGATGGTACAGTTTACCTCTCCCTCGTTCAACTCGGCGAAGTACGGCGTGAACGGTACGACCAACTACGCCGACCCGGCCACGCTGCGGGGGATGTCGCCCGACCAGTCGCTCGTGCTCATCGGCGGCAAGCGCCGCCACCAGTTCTCGACCATCAACCTCAACGTCGCCCCCGGGCTCGGTACGGTGGTGACCGACCTCAACTCCATCCCCTCCTTCGCCACGAAGCGCATCGAGATCCTGCGCGACGGAGCGGCGGCCCAGTACGGCTCCGACGCGATCGCCGGGATCGTCAACCTCGTCCTGCAGGATCAGGTCAACCAGGGCACCTTTCAGTCGACGGCCGGCATCATGCAGGAGGGCGACGGCATCACCTTCAAGAATTCCATCAACTACGGTTTCGACCTCGGCAAGGAGGGGAGCTTCCTCAACTTTACGCTCGAGCACTTCTCGTTTTCGGGCACGAACCGTTCGGATACCTACACCGGCTCACTCTACCCGGAGGCGCCGGAGGACTACGACGTAACCGGTCCCACGCCCGACTACCCCTACCTCACCAAAGACCCGCGCGCCGAACGCAACGTGTACCCGGACAGCGCCTTCGTGGTCGGTAACTACGGCTCCAACGAAAACGAGACCTACCAGGCCTTCGCCAACGCGAGCTTCCCGATCACCGACGAGGTAAACGTGTACGCCTTCGGCGGCTACTCGCGCAAGGACATCACCGCCTACGGTTTCTTCCGCGAGCCGGCCAACGCTTCGCGCGCCGTACTCGAGGTCTTCCCCGACGGCTACGTACCCATTTTGCCGGGCTCCGCCATCGACTATTCCACCGTCGTGGGCGTGAACCGCAGACTGACCGACGCGTGGAACCTCGATGCCTCCTACTCGATCGGCCACAACGAGCTCGAGCAGTTCAACAACAACTCCACCAACCCTTCGCTCGGCGCGGCCACGCCCACGGAGTTCCGGGTGGGACAGTACAATTTCACGCAGCAGATCGCGGACGCGAGCGTGAGTCGTAATTTGGGTGAAGTCGCCGGGCTCGCCGGGCTCAACCTGGCCTTCGGCGCGCAGTACCGGCGCGACGGCTTCGAGGTGGAAGCCGGCAGCGAAGGTTCGTACGCCGTCGGACCGTTAGCGGCGGAAGACGGCAAAGACATCGGGTCGAGTGCCCGCCCGGGAATCGCTCCGGAGGATGTATTCCCACTCAGTCGCTCGAACGTGGGCGTGTACGCCGACGTGGAAATAGATATCACCGACCAACTCCTCGTCGCGCCGGCGCTCCGCTACGAGAACTACTCCGACTTCGGCGGCAACCTTTCGGGAAAACTCGCGGCACGCTACAAGCTCACGGAGCAGTTCGGGGTCCGTGGTTCCTACAACCGCGGGTTCCGCGCGCCTTCGCTCCAGCAAATCGGCAATCGCGTGAACACGTCTACGGTGCAGAACGGCGAGATCGTGATCACGAAGCAGGTGTCGAGCGAAGACGCACGACTCGCCCAGCTCGGCGTGGAGGAACCCCGCGCGGAGATTTCGAACAACTACAACGTCGGACTCACCTTCGAGGCGGACAACGGCGCCTTCCTGGTTACCGTGGACGCCTTCCAGATCGACATCGACGACCGCATCGTGATCGCCGAGCGGCTGGGGACCGAGGAGTACCCGGCGGTGAACGCGCTCTTCCCGGACGCGAGTGAGATACGCTTTTTCACCAACCAGATCTCGACCCAGACCCGCGGCATCGACATCGTGGCCAGCTACGTGCGCTCCTTCGACAACGACCAGCGGGTGAACCTCTCCCTGGCCGGCGCCTTCAACCGCACGCGCGTGCAGGACCAACGCCCCACGCCGCCCGAGATCCTCGCCGGTGCCTCCGCGGAGAACCAAGACCTGCAATTGCTCGGCCAGACCGCCACCGAGCTCATCGAGGTAGCCCAACCGCGCGAAAAGATCCTGTTGACCACCGCGTACACCCGCGGACGTTTCGGCGCCACGGCACGCGTCTCCTACTTCGGCAACGTGCAGGCTTTCAGTACCGGCTTATCCGCCGAGGACGACAACGTGAACTGCGACGGAAGCGATCGCTGCGTGCAGACGTTCGCCGCTAAGGCCGTAACCGACCTGAGCGTCAACATCGCTTTCAACGACGATTTCGGGCTCGCGCTCGGCAGCAATAACCTCTTCGACGTTTACCCGGACAAGTACAACAACACCCGCGACGGCTTCGTGGGTCAGGCCGGCTCCTACGCCAACGGCCAAATCCCCTACTCACGCAACTCGAACCAGTTTGGCTTCAACGGGCGGTACTATTACCTAACGGCAACCCTCAACTTCTAGGGGGCGCCAGGTAAACGCACGACCACCACCCCTAAATGAACTCATACTGGACAGTGCGTAGGCTACTGGGCTTCGTGCTCGGGCCCGCGCTCTTCGTGGGTTGCCTCGGCCTCTACCACCCCGCAGGCCTCAGTGAGCCGGCCAACGCGGTGTTAGCCACCGTACTCTGGATGGCCAGCTGGTGGATCCTGGAGGTGATCCCGATCTCGGTAACGGCCTTGCTGCCCATCGTCCTCTTCCCGCTCACCGGTGCGGCGCCGCTCGACACCACCACCGCCGCCTACGGGCAGAAGTACATCTTCCTCTACCTCGGGGGCTTCGTGCTGGCTATCGCCATCGAACGCTGGGGTTTGCACCGACGCATCGCACTCAATATCATCCGGTTGGTCGGCACCAACGTGTCGCGCATCATCCTCGGGTTCATGCTCGCCACGGCGCTCCTGTCGATGTGGATCTCGAACACGGCTACCTCGGTCATGATGCTACCGATCGGCATGGCCATCGTAGCGCAACTGCGCGATAACCCGGCCACCGCCGAGAACGAGCACCTCCAGTTCGGTAAGGCGCTCATGCTGGCCATCGCGTACGCGGCCTCGATCGGCGGCATCGCCACCCTCATCGGAACGCCGCCCAACCTCGTGTTCGCCGGGGTCGTCAGCGAGCTCTACGGCTTCGAGATCTCCTTCTTCGAGTGGTTCAAGTTCGGCTTCCCCATCAGCGCGCTGCTGCTCGGTACGTGTTGGTGGTACCTCACGCGGGTCGCCTTCCGGTTTCCGCGGGCGGAATTTCCGGGCGGGCGGGCCGAGGTGCAACGACTGCTCACCGAGCTCGGCCCCATCAAGTACGAGGAGAAGCTGGTGCTGGGCGTTTTCGTGTGTACCGCGGCGCTGTGGATCGGTCGGGCGGCCCTCCAGTCGTTTTTGCCCGCCCTCGACGACACCATCATCGCCATGGTCGCCTCGGTGATCCTGTTCGTGCTGCCGGCGGGCGATCGCAGTCGGCCGCTCATCACCTGGGAAGAGGCCGTCCAGCTGCCCTGGGGCATCATCCTACTTTTCGGTGGGGGTATGGCGCTGGCTGCCGGGTTCGAAGAAACGGGACTCGCTACTTGGCTCGGCTCCCGCCTGACGCTCCTCGGTGGTCTTCCCCTATTCGCGCTGCTCCTGCTCTTGATTGCCGCCGTCAATTTCCTCACGGAGATTACCTCCAACCTCGCCACCACGGCCATGCTACTCCCGGTACTCGCTCCGATGGCCCTGAGTCTCGACGTGCATCCCTACCTCCTCATGGTCGGTGCCACCGTTGCGGCGAGCTGTGCCTTCATGCTACCGGTAGCCACGCCGCCCAATGCCGTGGTCTTTGGCTCGGGCTACCTGCGCGTGCCCGACATGGTGCGCACGGGTATCTGGATGAACACGCTGTCCATCGCGCTGCTGAGCGTGATCGTGTACTTCGTGTTGCCCCGGTTGTGGGATTTTGCCCTGCGCGGGAGCATTCAGTAATTCACGTAACGCTCCGCGAAGCTGCCGTCGGCGTACAGGTCGATGAGTCCGTACCCGGGGGCGGTCTCACGCTGGTTGCCCTCCCACCACGCCCCGCTCACCGCGCCGTTGCACAGGTAGGTCACGTCGTTGTACACCACCTTGTCGCGCAGGTGGATGTGCCCGCTGAGGCACAACTTCACGTTCGGGTGCGCGTGAAAAAGCGCGATGATCCTAGCCGTGTCCGTGTGCATCTCACCGCCGAGCATCTCCCAGCGATTCACCACGTCGTCTTCGATCATGAGCGTGGCCGTGAGAATGGGAATATGGGAGAGGATCAGCACCGGGGTACGCGGCGGCGTAGACTTCAGCTCGCTCGCCAGCCAAGCGAACTGCTCCTCGCCGAGCTTGCCGATGTACCACGTATCGTCGATATCGCGGTGCACGCTGTCGAGGACGATGAATTTCCAGCCGCTTTCGCTAAAACTGTAGTAAGGTTTCCGGAGACCGAGCTGCTCCTGCGCGTACTGCTTGCCGTATTCGGTTCGGCCTTTCGAAAAGTCGTCCCACCAGATGTCGTGGTTGCCGAGGCAGTGATGGGTCTTGAGGCTCGACTCGCTTTCGGTCGTCCGGTGGTAGAGCCGCCACTGCGCCTCAATGGAGCTGAGGTTCTCCTTGTTCATATCGAAGACCACGTCGCCGCCGTTGAGCACGAGATCCACCCGCGGCGTCTGCTCCTGCACGTGGTGCAGGCAACGGGCGTACTTTTCGGGCGCGCCGAGCGCGGCCTTGAGGTGAACGTCGGTGAGGTGCGCGATTCTGAGCGCCGGCTCCTGGCCCGGTAGAGGTGCCGGGAAACGAGTCAGGGTCGGCGCGGCGAGCAGGAGGCCGCCGAGGTTTCTGAGGGCTGCTCTTCTTTTCATGGTCCCGTTGTTGCTTCGGCGTTAGTGGCAATCTCGGAAATTTAGCGGGTCATAGAGCTCGTAGCTCACCTCACGCGAATCATTTAACGATGCCCAAAGGATGACGCGTCCAAATCTGATTAGCTACCGGCTCGAGCCGTACGAGAAAGGTTTTGGCGAAAGTCTACACGCCCGAAGGGTAGGATAGCATTGTGCCACCCTACCCTTTTACCTGCAGCTTACGTTAAAACATTGCGTGTCCTGCTCAGCCTCTGCGGACGTGGAAGAAGATGGTATAATCGCCTTCATCTTTATTTCTTAGCTCCATGCGGGAGTTGACCTGGACGCCGAGTAGCGGGAACGTTCTGACGTTTTCGGCGGCGAGGCTAAGCAGCTCGGGTATTTGGTAAACGCGCGTTTCGACGTCGATATCGTCATCTCTTACGCCTAAAGCCCAACCCAAAGCTTTTTTTTCGTGCGCACCTGCGACAGATTCGGCCACCCCACCGGCCACCCCGCTGGTTTTGCCGATGGTTACAGCTTCGCCCAAGTACTTCGCCCCGGTTTTGAGTCCGGCGAGAGCGGCATCCCCGAGGGGTCCTCTGAGCGCATCGTCCCCTTCGTCGTGCTCGTGCGCAAAGATCGATACGCCGATTGGCGTCAATTTGGCACCTTGCTCAATCCGAATGAGCGTGCGCTTGCTAACGCTCGATTTATCGGTACGCGCATTGCCGCTATCAACGTCTTGGTATACGCCGAACTTTTTTAGTTGTGGTGGTGGAGCATTCTCGAGGGCCGTGAAGGCGCCCATGAAAAAATAAGGTTCGTCGGAGGAACCCGAAAAGATTCCCCACTGATCTACGTCCGACTCATTCAGGCAGTGAAAGCCCTGGTAGACGATCTCGATCGGAAAGGGAGCCTCCGTTAGGTTGAGCTTCGAAAAGTCGACTTCATCGTAAAACGTGGTCGCAAACTTGCCTCTACCGAGCCGCTGGATGTAGCCGCCTTCGAAGAAGACGCTGTCGTTTACGCCGTCGGCACCAACGAGTGCCCGGCCGAGTCCAGCCGATCCCGGGTCGACCGGAAAGCCCATTTCACCCCGCTCGTGTCCGAGTGTTGCCCAGTGGTCGAACACGTCTTTGGGTACCCACTGAGCGCCGGTTCCCGGTGTCCAGTAGATAGAACCGCCCTGGAAGTGGTTGAATCTGCCGTAATCCTTCGGCTTCGGGGTGGCGATTTCGCCGGTGAGCGGGTAGCCGGCTTCGTTCCTTTCCCAACCCATCCGCGACCATCTAACTCGAATGGAACCGATTACGAATTGTGCGCCCGTCTTCGGTGTCCAGTAGATACTCCCCGTGGTGAAGTGGTTGAAGCGACCGATTTTATCGGGAGTGGTCGTTTCGTCGGTAACGGGTATACCGACCGGGTTTGCCTCGGTGACTCCACCGATCAACTCCCAACGTTGGCGGATAGCGCCCCAGATAGCAGCGGTTGTTTGCTTCCCATTGGAGGTGAACGAAGAAATCGTGCCGTACTGGTAAGCGTTACAAACGCCTATGATCACGTTGCCGCGGACAATATTGTCCGTTCGGTTGAGGGAGCCGAAGTCGTGGGCCGACTTGGCGAGTGCCGCCTTTTTAGTTGCGATTGCTTCTTGAAATGTGGCCATAATACTTCCTGAGATTTGGTGAAGAATGGGCTAAAGGTGAAGTTGAATCAAGACGCCACATTGTAGATTTGGAACATGAACTGTTAAATACAGTGGAATCGGATTCAGCGTTAGGTGAATTGAGTCGAAGCATGCAGCAAACTGCGAAAATCGATGTAAAATGCTATCTTGGTGTAGTTTACACTTGTTACTATCTTGCTATCGAGTACTATTGCGTTACCGAATATAATAGTCGTCCGGTCATTCCAAAATGAGCGGATCCAATACTTTTTCTCGGTTTAAACCATCTTCCCTCCTATCCCAAATAGTGAGTCACTACGAGTGGGCAATGTTAGGTGAAGAAGCTAATGTTAACTCCTTGCACGTATTGCCTTCATTCGGAATTGGTCTAGTCTTTTGTTTTTGGGATAACGAGCGTGCTCTGGCGAGCAGTCCTTATTTTGACAGAATTGAAGTGCCTGACTGCGTTATGTTCAATCCGCTCATATCGCAGGCTCATATTTTAGAAATAAAGGCGTTCGTATTTTTGCGGGTCGTATTTAAGCCGGGTATGATGTCTGCTTTATTCGATAATAACGATGCACACCGTTTTCAGAACTATGTCGTAGACCCGAGGTTATTCCTTGATGTAATCAAAGAACTGTACGAGCGGATGCAGGAAGAGGCTTGCTGTTTCGCGAGAATCAAGCTGCTCGACGCTTACCTACTTGGTAAGTTGAAGTGGAAGACCCTCCCGAAATCGATCTATACCGCGGTCACCTCCACCGCTTGTATGCGGGGGGGCGGTCCCGTATCCGTAGAGTCGGTGGCACGTGAAATCGGGTTGAGTAGACAGCACTTGAACCGGGTTACCAAGCAGCGTTTGGGGTATTCGGCTAAGCAGATGCTCAAAGTTTTTCGCTTCAACCGTACGGTGATCCGTTTCCACAGCTCCCCCGTCACTTCACTTTCCCAGACTGCGGCGGAGCTCGGATATGTTGATCAGTCGCATATGACGCACGAGTTCAAACTATACTCAGCATCGACACCCAGAGCCTACCTACGCAAGTTGAGTAAGCAGCTCGTTTTTGGTCCGGTACAGGAATTTGGCCAGTCGGGAATAGTGTTGGAGTGAGGTAGTGTCGGGAGCCTTCCTGCCTATGGCGAGTTAGAATCGCAATCCCGTGTAACGAACGATCTTCCGCCTGAACTGATCCCGTTGAACCATGTCCTACGCCTTGCGCGCGCACATCGATACTAAGCTGCGCCGCCCGCTGAGCGACGAGGACTTTGCGACGCTCGATGGCCATTTCGACAAGCGGACGGCGGCCAAGGGGGAGGAACTACTGCGCGGCGGGGAGCGCGCCCGACGCCTTTACTACGTGCAGCAGGGCACGACGCACGCCTACATCGACCTCCCCTCCGGTGAGCGACAGACGGTACAGTTCGCCTTCGACGGACACTGGACCGGCGACCTGTACAGCTTCCTCTCCGACCAGCCGGGTACGCACACCGTCGTCGCCCTCGAAGAGACGGTGCTTCGCTCCACGACCCTCGCCCACTTCGAACGTGCCTGCGAGGAGGCGCCCCCCTTCGAGCGCTTCTTCCGGGTACTGGTACAAAACGCCTACGTGGCCACGCAGCGCCGGCTCACCGATGCGCTCGTGCGGGAGGCGGGAGAACGCTACCGGGAGCTACTGCACGAGCAACCCGATCTGGTTCAACGTGTACCGCAATACCTAATCGCCTCTTACCTCGGCATCAAGCCGCAGTCGCTGAGCCGGATACGGAAGCAGTTCTCCGGTACCGGAGCGTAGTTAACCTAGGTGTATGAGGTGCGGCACTTCGCCGCCGGAAGTTTGCACAGTCGATCAATACAGTTCGACGTAGACAGCTAATTACTCCCTCATGTACGCACGTACCCTTTACAGCGCAGCATTCGTCTTTTCGCTCTTCGTCTTGACCGTCGGTTGCGACTCGAAGGACGATGTCGTCGCACCTACCAACCCCGCTACGACCGATCAGGAGGTCGCCGATCTGCGCGCACGCCTCGCCGAGATCGCTACGGCAGATTCGATGGTCAACGAGCACCTGGCCACCTTCGACGAGCTCGACTTCGAGGTCTTCACCAAGCAGCAGTGGGACCGCCTCCACGAGAGCCACGGCAAGGACATCATCGTAAACTGGCCCGACGGACACGTGACCAACGGTATCGATGTCCACATCGAAGACCTCAAAAACCTGTTCGTTCACGCCCCGGATACACGCATCCTCTCGCACCCGATCAAGTTTGGGGTCGGCGACATGACCGTGGTCACGGGTGTGTTCGAAGGTACGTTCACCGAACCCCTCCCCCTGCCCGACGGCAGCTCCATCCCACCGACCGGCAAGGCCTTCAAGATGCCCATGGCCACGATCGGGATCTGGACCGACGGCGTGATGACCGAGGAGCATTTGTTCTGGGATAACCAGACCTACGCTCGCCAGATCGGCCTAGAATAAAATTTTTCTTAGAATTTATAGAGGGGGTAAGGCTTCGAGTCTGCCCCCTTTTTCGCGTTACTCCAGTGGCGTAGTTGGATGGAGCCTACTGAGTAACCCTCGACGGCGACGCGGGCACGCTCTCGCGGGGCACCTGCATCCGGGAGACGCGCAATTTAGAATACGCCGGCGTCAGTCGCGAGACCTCCGTCGAGGAGTAGCTCTCACGAGCAAACTTATCCCGCGCATTCCCTCGCGAAGTGTGGGGTACGGCAGCCGTGATTCGCTTACGGCGTCGTATCCATACCGCTCGTACATCCCTCGGGAGCGACCGAGCGTCATGGATTCGAGCCAACGGTACGGCGCGCGCCATGTGCTTGCCCAAGCGTGAAAGCGCCCCATCAACTCGGTGCCCCGCCCTCGGGCTTCGGTGGCGAGGTAGAGTCGGTTCACGTAGGCGCCTACCGCTAGGTAGTCCGGGGCACGCTTGCGTTACCACTGCGTTCAGCCGAGGGTTACTCCCTCCCCGTCCTGCAGCCAGTAAGCCTCCACTTCGGCTTTCGCCAAAACACCTTGCCGGGGGCCTACGCTGTACTGGTTTTCCAGGTACCAGGCACAGTCGTCCGACCAGAGGTAGCCGTAGGCGGGCGGGTAGTGCACGCGCATGAACGTGGCCAGGGCGGGCGCGTCGGCGGGCGTCATACGGAGGAGTTGCACGGCGGTCAAAGTAGGCACACCCTAGGCGCGATCGCCGCCGAAGTACTTCTCGCTGCGGTAGCGGAGCCATACGCGTAGCGCCTGGGGGATCCGATCCTTCTCTACGTCCGTGAGTCGATCGTAAAGCTCGAGGGCACGAAGACGCTCGCGGCGACAACCGGCGTTGTTGTGTGCGTCCCAGAGCGTGCGCGCGAGGCGTATGCGTCGGGTAGTCTCCTTGACCAACGCCGGCCCGCTCAGGGCGGAGGGATCGATCTTATTTTTCTTGGCGGGCATGCTTTCGCGAAGGTGCGGTTCAGGACGCGGACTGTCTTAGGCCCCGCCCCCCCGGGCCGTCAGCCCCCCCGCGCGCCCCGCTCCCGCTCCGCGTGCGCGCGCACGGCCGCGGCGATCGCGTCGACGGCCTCGGGGTTGAGCAGCGTGCTCACGTCCCCCAACCGCTCGGCCTCCCCCGCGGCGAGCTTGCGCAAGATCCGCCGCATGATCTTCCCCGAGCGCGTCTTCGGGAGGTCCCGCACGACGAGGACCACGTCCGGCTTGGCGATCGGGCCGATGAGCGCGCGGACCTTGGCCGTAACCGCGGCGCGCAACTCCCCGTCGTCCCCGTGGCCGACCGGGATCACGTACGCGTAGATCCCCTGCCCCTTGACCGCGTGCGGGTAGCCGACCACCGCGCTCTCGACCACCGCGTCGACCTCGTTGATCGCGTCCTCGACCTCCGCGGTCCCCAGGCGGTGCCCGCTCACGTTGATGACGTCGTCGACGCGCCCGATGATCCGGTAGCGGCCCTCGGCGTCGCGCCGGGCCCCGTCCCCGGTGAAGTAGAACCCCGGGAAGGGCGCGAAGTACACCTCGCGACACCGCGCGTGGTCCCCGTAGGTCGTCCGCAGGATCCCCGGCCAGGCGCGCTCGATGCACAGCAGGCCCTCCCCCGCCCCCTCGACGCGCTCCCCCCCCGGGGTGAGGAGCACCGGCTGGACCCCCGGCAGCGGCCAGGTCGCGAAGGTCGGTTCGCCCTCGGTGACGCCGGCCAGCGCGCTGATGAGTATCCCCCCCGTCTCGGTCTGCCACCACGTGTCCACGATCGGGCTGCGGCCCCCCCCCACGACCCCGTCGTACCACTCCCACGCCTCCAGGTTGATCGGCTCACCGACACTTCCGAGCGCGCGCAGACCGGAGAGATCGTACCGTTGCACCGGTTCGGGACCGTGGGCCATCAGCGCGCGAATGGCCGTAGGGGCCGTGTAGAACTGATTGACCCCGAGCTTCTCGCAGATCCGCCAGAACCGCCCCGCGTCCGGGTAGGTAGGTACGCCCTCGAACATGACCGTGGTCGCCCCGCAGGCCAGGGGCCCGTACACGATGTAGGAGTGCCCGGTGATCCACCCGATGTCCGCGGTGCACCAGTACACGTCCCCCGGGCGGTACTGGAAGACGTTCGCGAAGGTGTAGGCGGCGTAGACGAGGTACCCCCCGCAGGTGTGGACCACGCCCTTCGGCTTGCCCGTGCTCCCGGAGGTGTAGAGGATGAAGAGCGTGTCCTCGGCATCCATGACCTCGGCCTCCGCTTCGCTGGGTTGGCCATCGACGACCTCGTGCCACCACCGATCCACCGCGTCGTCCCAGGCGACCTGCTCCCCGGTGTTCCGGTGGGTGAGTACGACCTCGACCGACGTGCAATCTTGGGCGAGGGCCTCGTCGACGACCGCCTTGACGGCGATCGCCTTCGCGCCCCGGCGGTTGTGGTCGCTGCAGACGACCGCCTTCGCCCCGGCATCCTTGATCCGATCCGCGAGCGCGGTAGCCGAAAAGCCCGCGAAGACTACCGAGTGCACGGCCCCGATGCGCGCGCACGCGAGCACGCCGACGGCGAGCTCGACGACCATCGGCATGTAGAACACGACCCGGTCCCCCTTCCCGATCCCGAGGGCCCGCAGGCCGTTGGCCGCCCGGCAGACCCGGGCGTGGAGATCGGAGTAGCTAACGTGCCGTGCGTCGGCGTCGGGGTCGTTCGGCTCCCAGATGATCGCCGTCTCGTCCCCGCGGTCCGCGAGGTGGCGGTCGAGGCAGCTCTCGGTGACGTTGAGCTTCCCGCCGGCGAACCACCGGACCTCGGGGGTCGCGAAGTCCTCGTGCACGACCTCGGTCCACGGACTGCGCCACGCGAAGGTCGCGGCGATCTCGGCCCAAAATTCAGCGGGGTCCGCGACCGAGCGCGCGTAGGCGCGCTCGTAATCCCCGGTCGAGGTGAGCAAGAAAGATTCGGTTGGGTCACTTTGGGCAGTCGTGGACATAGGACGAAGCTAAAACGTATTCACCTATCTACATACATCACTTCGAACTCACCGCCAAAAGTTCGTCGATGCGTGCGAGTAGGTCGTGGTTATCGAACGGCTTGGCGACGTACTGCTCGGCGCCGTCGGCGTAGCCCTGCCGGCGGCTCGTGGCGTCGCCCCGGGCCGTTAAGAATAAGATGTGAGCGCGGTCGTGCTCCGGGCGAGCACGAACCTCCCGGGCGACGGCGAAACCATCGCGCCCAGGCATCATCACGTCGAGTACAAACAGATCGGGGGCGAGTCGATCGAGCATGGCCACCGCCTCGTCGCCGTCGCGGGCGAGCGCAACGCGGAGACGCGCATCCTCTAGGAGGAAGGTAAGCACACCGGCGATCGCGGGATCGTCTTCAGCGATGAGCACGAGCGGCGTAATGGAAGTAGTGTGAGTAGTCATTCCTGGGGTAGTTCGTTCGGCGTATGCCGAGTGGAAGCTACAAAACTACCGGTACTGTCGTCCGGTCCCAATCGAGCAGGGGGAGCTCGATCCACACGGTCGTCCCTCGCCCCACCAAGGAGCGCAGTCCTATCCGCCCACCGTATCGCTCCACGATCGCGCGCGAGATGTACAAGCCCAATCCATTGCCGACGGGTTTGCTCGCTCCTTGAAAATCGGCCTGCGCGAACTTCTCGAACACACTCGCTTGGCGTTCGGGAGGGATCCCGCTTCCGTTGTCACGCACCTCGATCCGCGCCACCCCAACACCGGTCGCCCACGCGCTCAGTGTGATGGCGCCGCTAGGAGACTGGGTGTGTTTGACGGCGTTACCGAGCAAATTGACGAGCACCTGGACGATCCGGTCGGCGTCGGCGTGGATCTTGGCGCCGTGCAGTTCGAAGTTGGCCTCAAGCGTAACACCGGCATCCGCGGCGAGCGGTGCGGTCGTGGCCATAGCCTGGCGCAGTGGATCTTCGAGGACGATCGTCGTGCTCGACGGCACGATGCGCTCGACGGCCTGCGCGCCGAGCACCTGCGAGACGAGCCGACTCACGCGGTCGCACTCGGCGACGACGGTCCGGTGGAACTCACGCCGCCGCGCCGGATCGAGGTCGTCTCGCTCGGCGAGCAGTTGGCTGAGGGCGCGAATGCTCGTGATCGGGGTGCGCAACTCGTGCGTTACGGTAGCGACGAACTCTTCCTTAAGCTGGTCGAGCTGGCGAAGGCGCTCGTTGGCCTCGCGTAGTTCATCGGCGGTGTGTTCGAGGCGAAGGCGCTGACGCTCGAGCGCGACGAAGGCCGCCTGTAGCTCGCGGGTCTCGTCGAGCGAACGAAGCAGCGGCGTCGTGATGGTACCGCGCGCCACGCTACTGATAGCGAGCCGGGCGCTCGGACTCCCGATCGCACCGGCCAAATGACGCTCGACGAAGCCGACGAAACGTTCGGAGGAGACCTGGCTCCGACGCGGATCGATCCCGTAGCGGCGCTCGTAGGCGTCGAGCCGCGCGATCGCCGCGTCACTGCCGAGGTAGCGGTGGAGCAGTAAAAGCAGCTCGGCCGTGGTCGCCTGGCGCCCGCCCACTTCGCCCGCCCCACCGCCGGCTAGGGTGATGTAGCGCTCGATGTGTACGAACTCATCGGCCTTCGCCGCCGCCGCCGGGGGCTGGCGGGTCTTTAGGCTAACCCACACCATCGCCCCCACGTTGACCAGTAGACTCCAAAACGCTGCGCGCGCTACGGGGTGTCCCGACACGATACCCAGCAAGCCGCCCGGCGAGAGCCAGGCGTAGCCGAAGGGGCCGGGGTCAGACCACCAGCCCCCAAAGTACCGGGCGTCGATGAGCGTGGCGAAGGGAAGGGTATACGCCCACACGAGTGCTCCGAGGGAGAGCCCGGCGAGCGCGCCGGCGCGGGTTAGGCGGGGCCAGTACAGCGTCGCTAGGGTGGTTGGGGCGAGCTGGGCGATCCCCGCGAAACTGATCAGCCCGATGCTAATGAGACTCGCGCGTTCGGCGACGGCCAGGTAGTAACCGTAGCTGACGACGAGCAACGCCGCGATCGCCACACGCCGCAGACCGAGCAGCCGGGTAGGAAGGTTGCCACGCCGTAGAGACACCTCGGGGCGCGCGAGCAGTAGCGGGCTGATCACGTTGTTGACCAGCATGAGCGAGAGCGCGATCGACGAGACCACGATCATGGCCGTTGCCGCGGAGAGCCCCCCCAGTGCCACCAGGCCCGCGAGCGCGCCCGCGTCGGCTTCCAACGGTAGGGCCAGTACGTGAAAGTCGGCCGCGATTCCGTCCCCGACCCGGGCCAGCCCGGCGAGCGCGAGCGGTACGACGAACGCGTTGATGAGCAGGAGGTAAAGCGGGAACACCCAGGCGGCCGTCGCAACGTGGTCGGGCGAGCGATTCTCGACCACGGCCACGTAGAACTGTCGCGGCAGCAACAGCACCGCCGAAGCGCTGATGGCGTTCAGCCACCACCACGACCAGCTGTCGAGGCCGTTTTCGCCCCCGATCTCCATCCAGCGGTCGAGCGCGACGGTGCGTCCGGCCACTTCCCACAGCTCACCCCACCCCCCGTAGACACCGTACACCACGTAGAATCCGACGGCGAGAAAGGCGAACAATTTGAAGACGCTCTCCAGGGCGAGCGCCGTCGCCAGTCCCCCCGGTCCGCCCTCGCTGCGCACGTTGGGGTCGAGTCGCCGCGCCCCTACCGCAACGGCGAAGGCGCCGATAGCGAGGGTGAGGTAGAAGGAGGGCCGCGACGCGAGCGGCCCCACGAGCCGATCGGCGATCCCTCCCGGACCGAGCGTCAGCAGCGCGAAGCTCTCGGCGATCACCTTGAGCTGGATAGAGATGTACGGGATGACGGCCAGCACCGTGATCGCGGTGGCGAGCATCCCGACGGCGCGGTCGCCCTCGAAGCGCGCGGCGAGTAAGTCGGGCACCGAGCTCGCGCGATGGTGCTTCGAGACCAAGATCAGCTTTCGCAAAACATACAGCCAGACCGCCGCACTCAACGTGGGTCCGAGGTATACCGGCAGAAAGCCCCAACCGCCTTCGGCGGCGAGTCCTACCGAACCGTAGTACGTCCACCCGGTGCAGTACACGCCGAGCGAGAGCGCGTAGGTGACCGCGGCGCCGGAGCGTTTCTCGGACCGCTCGCCGCCGCGACGGCGGAGGAGGAGGTAGGTACCGCCGAGCAGCCCCGCGATGTAGGCTACGACCAGCGCCAGGAATGCCGGCGCGCTCACGGGTGTCCGCTTTGGTCATCGCGCGTCGCGCGGGCGATCCATACGATGTACGCGGCCCAAACACCGAGCACGAGCGAGTAACCGAGCCAAGGCCGCGCGTCCCCGCCGGCACCCGATAAGGCCGTGATCACGGGCGGGTGGGCCACCAATAAGCCGACGGCGAGGACGATGGTGACGCGGGGGCGGTGGTGGTGGACGGGCACGCACGCAACTTAAGCAAGGCACCTAACCGACGACGGGTGTCGACGATTAGGTGCGCTAGAAAAACAGGTAGGGCGATCGTTGGCCCGGGGTAGCCGCGCTAGTGAACGGCCACGGCTTCGCCGGCCCCGGCGGGATAGCGGATCACTTCGACGAGTTCCTGGATGTCTACCGGTGGCGGGGGGGTAAGCCGACTGACCGCGAGGGCGATACTCGCGTTAACGAGCATGGCGATCGTCCCGAAGCCCTCCGGCGAGATGCCGAACCACCAGTCTTCCGGAGTCGTCACGCCGAAGGCCCCGTCGAGCCAACCGAGCTTGTAGCGCATCATGTAGAAGAGCATCAGCGAGATGCCACAAACCATCCCCGCGACGGCGCCCTGCCGGTTCATGCGCCGGTCGAAGATGCCGAGCACGATGGCCGGGAAGAAGCTCGCCGCGGCCAAGCCGAAAGCAAGGGCCACGACCGCCGCGACGAAGCCGGGCGGATTGATCCCGAAGTACCCCGCTACGCACACCGCGGCGGCGGCGGAGATGCGGGCGTAAAGCAGTTCCTGTTTCTCGGTGACGTCGGGATTGAGTTGCTTCTTGATCAGGTCGTGGCTCACCGAGGCCGAGATGACGAGTAGGAGTCCCGCCGCCGTCGAGAGCGCCGCGGCCAAACCGCCGGCCGCGACCAGCGCCACGACCCAGTTGGGTAGGTTGGCGATCTCCGGGTTGGCGAGCACCATGATGTCGTTGTCGATGGTCAGCTCGTTCACCTCTTTGTCGGCGACGTAGTTCACGACCCCGTCTCCGTTCTTGTCGTCGAAGGTGATCAACCCGGTTTCCTCCCATTTGCTGAACCAGGCGGGCATTGCGTCGTACCGCTGCTCGGAGACGGTGTTGATGAGGTTGGTGCGCGCGAAGGCCGCTACGGCCGGGGCGGTCGTGTAGAGGATGGCGATGAAGGCCAGCGCGTAACCCGCCGATATGCGGGCGTCCTTGACGCGCGGTACGGTAAAGAAGCGCACGATCACGTGCGGCAAGCCGGCGGTACCCACCATGAGGGCCATGGTGATGCAAAACACGTCGATAGTCGACTTGGAGCCATCGGTATACGCCGCGAAGCCGAGTTCCCGCTGGAGACCGTCGAGCTTGTCCAGTAGCGCCACGCCGGACCCATCCGACATGTCGCCGATCAAGCCCAGTTGGGGCAGGAAGGTCCCGGTCATCTGGATGGAGATAAAGATGGCCGGCACCATGAAGGCGAAGATGAGCACGCAGTACTGCGCCACCTGCGTGTAGGTAATGCCCTTCATGCCCCCGAGCACCGCGTAGAAAAACACGATGGCCATACCGATGATCACGCCTACGGTGATGTCGACCTCGAGGAAGCGCGAGAACACGACCCCCACCCCGCGCATCTGTCCGGCTACGTAGGTAAAGCTGACCAGCAGCGCGCACACCACGGCTACGGTTCGTGCGGTGTTGGAGTAGTAACGGTCACCGATGAAATCGGGCACGGTAAACTTCCCAAACTTACGCAGGTAGGGCGCCAGCAGCAGGGCGAGTAGCACGTAGCCACCCGTCCAGCCCATGAGGTACACCGCCCCGTCGTAACCCATGAAAGAGATGAGGCCCGCCATCGAGAGAAAGGAGGCGGCCGACATCCAGTCGGCGGCCGTCGCCATGCCGTTGGCGAGCGGGCTCACGCCGCCGCCGGCTACGTAGAAGTCTTTCGTCGATCCGGCCCGACTCCAGATCGCGATCCCGATGTAGAGGGCGAAGGTGAGGCCGACGAGTATGAAGGTCCAGGTTTGTACAGTCATGACGCTTGCGCTTATAGCTCCTCCAGGCCGTACTTCTTATCGAGCCGGTTCATGAGGTAGACGTAAATGAAAATAAGGACGACGAACACGTAGATCGAGCCCTGCTGGGCGAACCAGAAGCCGAGCTTAGCTCCGCCGATACGAACGCCGTTCAGGGTGTCGGCGAGGAGGATCCCCGCGCCGTAGCTGACCAGGAACCAGACGGTGAGCAGGATCGTGAGGTAGCGCAGGTTCTCCCGCCAGTAGGCGGTGAGCTTGGCTTGGGAGTGGAGGGGTTCTTTCATCGCGGGCGGTTCTGCGGTGGCTGTTTTGGCGAAAGCGGATTAGAAAAAGACGTGCGCCTGCGCACGGAGCTGCGCGAGATCCTGCACGTCGCCGTTGGCGTCGAAGCCACCCTCGCGGGGGTCGTTGGCGATGCTGTGGAATTCGAGCGTCAGCTTGGTGTTGTGGCCGGCGATGAAGTAGTTGACCCCGGCGTCGAAGCCGATGACATTGTCTTCGAAGCCCTCGTAATCGCCGAACTGCGCGGCGAGGTAAGGCATGAATTTACTGCCGGGCGGCTTGTAGCCGACCTGGCCGAGGACGTTGTTGCCGGTGCCCGCCCAGCGGCTCACGAAATTGTCGCCGTAGTCGAAACGCGTGTAGGCGAGGTAGGCGTTGAGGCAGTCGCCGGTGGTGAGCGGCATGTCCACGAAGAGGTCGGCGGCGAAGTGGCCAACGGTCACGTCGTCTCCCAAAGTGGCGTCGCTGCCGTAGTTGCTCACTCCGTTGGGGTGGAGGAAGAAGCCGGCCCCGACGTTGATGATGCGCTTGGCGCCGAGGTAACTGCCGACGCGGTAAGGCAACTTGATGCTCTCCTGATCGCCGAGCGCGTAGGAGAAGTAGCCTTCGGCTAACCAACGGCCGGCGTCGGGGTTACCGCCGGGACCGGTATAGGCCAGGGAGTCTGTCCGCGCCGAGGTCGAGAAATCGCGTGCGATTCCGTTGGCGCCGGCCTGGTTGACGGCGATCCGGTAGTCGAGCTTCCCGAGGATCCCCTTCGCGTAGACGCCGAGGTGGCGAGCGAACTGGTCGCTGACGGCCAGCGAGTGCCAGGGGGCGAAGGGCCGCGGCTGATCGAGCGTCATGAAATTGAGCGTCGAGGCCGACGCGAGGCGCGTGAGCCCCTTCCAGTAATGCAGTCCGGTCCCGACGTAGAGCTCCTCGCCCTCGCTCGCCTTAAACTCCACCCAGGCGCCGTGGAGGAAGAGTTGCGGGGCGTCGCCGTTGTTGCCGAGGGAGCTCAGATTTTCGGCGGTGAGGCTGTTCAACCCGAAGTGCGTGAGGAATAGAACGCGCGGCGACATCTGCGCGTAGGCCAGGATGCGCGAGCGGCGGATGTACGTGCTCAACCGTAGGTCGGTATCGTCGGCGGAGAGGTTGTTCGTCTCGAGCCACTGCTGGTGCCAGAGGATGAAGCGGACGTACCGAAAACCGGAGGTGTCGAGGTTGAGCTGGAGGGGCTTGTACTCGAAGGCGGGCTTATCGAGGGGTACCTGTTCGGCCTGGGCGGTGGCCCGGGCGAATGGAGCGAGGGTGCAGACGGCCCCTATCACGAGGGCGCGGAGTGCGGTAAGGAGCGGCGGAGAGGGAGTCATCAGCGTGAGGTTCCCTCCAAACGTATGGAATTATGTAGATACCTGACTAATTAAACACAAATAAAGATTTTCGCCTATTCAAGTTGCTTCAGTACGTCGGCGACATTGGGGTCGGCCAGGGTGTACACACTGCTCTTGCCGGCCCGTTCGACGGTTACGAGTCCGGCCGTGCGGAGAATGCGGAGGTGGTGGGAGGCGGTGGCCTGCTCCACCTCGAGCGCGGTGTGGATGGCGGTCACGTTGGTCGGCCCCCGCGCGCCGAGGTGGTACACGATCGCGAGTCGCACCGGGTGGCCGAGCGCGCGTAGTCGCTCGGCGAGGGTCTCGAGTTGGACCAACGAGGGTTGTTCGGGCGCGGACGGCACGGGGGCTAAGCTAGGGGCTGGGCGTTCACCCGCGAATCGGGCTACCCGAGCGCATCTGTCTGTAATCAAAAACCGGTTGCCCTCGGTACGCGTCCGCTTGCGGTAAAACGTATCGCACTCGCTCCCCACTCGGGGCACCGCTACTGCGCGAGCGTGCGCTGTCCCGAGGGCGAGCGGAAAATCGATTCCGGAATCGTTCGAAGCGAACGCCGCCGCCCCCGCTACAGCCGGGCCGATCGTATTCGGAACGCGGGCTACTTCCCACCCGTAAGCTCGTAGACGACGGCCCCCCGCCGTCGCCTTGCCTCGTCGGCACAGCGCCGCGGCCTTCGAGCGGTACACGGGCTATAGTTCCCGAGGGAGCGAACGGCGGGCCCGGGGGTCGGGGGTCGGGGGTCGGACGTATCCGCTACCGCTTAATCAACTTGCCGCGCGCAGTCCGCGTCGTGGTCTCAACCGTAACCACGTACACTCCGGCCGCTAGGTGGGAGATATCCAGCGCGGTGCCCGCCTCCACGAGCCGCTTGTCTACGACCGTCTTACCCGATACGTCGACCATAGAAACTTTCGCCCGGCCTTCACCGAAATCGAGGTAGATCCTGTTCGACGCAGGATTAGGGTGAATCTTCAGGGAGGAATTGGGGGTTCCCGCACCGGGGTCGTCGCCCGCGCCGCGACCCCCGAAACCGTAGGACCCCACACCGTCGGGCTCCACGATGAGCGAGGAGACACGGTCGTTCCAAACGCCTACCCACGGTTCGTTAGCACCGTAGGTAACGCTTTCGCCCGTGAAACCGTCGCCGTCGTAGACCGTCACGCGGTAGCCGCTCGGCACCGTCAACGATGAGACCGCGTTGTCGCCCATCCCCAGGGCCGCCAGGGCGGCCGTGCCGTAGGAGCCCTGTTGGAGGTACGCGCGAGCGCCATCGTAGCTCGCGTGTTCGTACACCGCGACCTGGTCCAAGGTCGCGGCCGCCTCGGCGAGCATCGTTCCGCTCAGTTGGGTCGAGTAGTCGGTCGCCACTCCCGGGGGGATGGCCCAGTTGGTGCTTACCGTTAGGTTTAAGTAGTTGACTCCCCGTCGCCGGAGCGTCTCCGCGTTAGTGCGGATAACGTTGGCGTACCCCGCGCGCTCGGTTGCCGGGAGTTCGCCCTCCCGCACCAGCTGAGCTAGGTAGCGCACGAGGATACCTTTGAACAGTCCACCGTCCATACCCCCGGCCTCACTCGTGTACAGCACGCCGTCCGTGGTGTTCGACACGGCGTAGTCGGCCGTTTTGATGGCGTCGTCCATGAAGTTGGCCTCGCCGGTCGAGAGGTAGAGCTCCAGGGCGGCCGCCAGGTAGGTGCCCTGATTGTACGAAAAGGCATTCCGGTCGATAACCCCGGTATTGGCGTTCAGGTTATCCCAAACGGCGCCCGATGCGGGGTCTACGAGGGTTTCCTTGAGCCAGGTAAACAGCTCGCGCGCGATCCGCAGATCTTCGGGTGCCCCGAGGCGGCGGTACCGCCGGGCCGCGTACAACACCGCGGTGGTGTTGGAGATCGCGTTTTTACACTCTTTGCAGGCCTTGCTCCACTGGATGGCCCCGCCGAACCCGTCGGTGCTTCTCCCCCCCCTGATGTCTTCCCAGAGCTCGTTGGAAACGTCCAGGTATTCGGTGTCGCCGGTGGCCTCGTAGGCCCGCAGGGTAGCGATCGCGAGCCACTCCATATCGTCGTAGAAGTCGATGATGTAGGTGCCGTTGTTCCGGGTCCGGATCCCCCGCAGGAGGTCCTTCATCAGCGCGGCCCCCTCCCGGTTGCGGAGGTAGCGGTCGGTCAGGGCGTCGAGGGCGTGGGCGTTCCACCAGTAGTGGAACCGCGACTCCCCGCCATTGCTCTGCTGAAAGTAGGGACCGTCGGGGTTGTAGAATCCGTCGAGCGACGCCGCGTGAAGCCGGTCGGCCAATCCACCGAACCCCGGGGCCTCCCCGTCCCCGAGCGCGATGCCGGTGTTGATCCCCACGAAATCCAGTGTGGCGAAACCGTCGCCCTTGGCGAGGCGGATGGTGTTGCTGCCGGCGCGCAACTGTACGTCCGTCGACGTGACGAAGAATTGCTCCCAGCCGCCGGTAGCCGAGTAGGTCACCGTGATTGGCGGACCCTGGTTAACCGTCATCCGATGGGAGGAGGGCTCCGCGAAACCGTTGGCGTAGGCTACGGATAGGGAGTACGTCCCGTCCGTCGGCACGGTCACGTTCGCAAACTCGACGTAGCTATCCTCCAGGTCGATTCCGCCTACGTAGCGGTTCTCGGAGGCAGCGTTAGCGGTGTTTACGGCGGCCCCGTTGATCACCGCCTCCTCGGCCTCGTAAAAGGGGCCCGACTTGTCGTCGTTGCTGGTCCCACCGCCGCCTTCGCTACGCTCGACGCTTAGGTAGTCGAGCTGCGCGAACGAGTTGCCCTTGGTGACCCGGATCACGTTGTCCGTCTCTAGGTAAACGTCCAGGTACGCCACCCCGAACAGCGACCATCCGGCCGTGGCCGGTAGGCTCACCTCCTCGGTGGCTCCGTTGATGGTAAGGATGAACGTGCTGGGGGCGCCGGTGCCGTTGGCGTAACCGAGCGCCAGTCGGTAGGTACCCGCCTCCGCTAGGTTGACCTCGCCGAACTCGATGTAGCTGTCCGCGTCGTCGATGCCGGCGATAAAGCGACCGCCGGAGGCGTACCCGGATGCGGCCGGGGCGTCGGTATTGTTCGTAGTGGCCTCTTCGGCTTCGTAGACTCGCCCGGCCGCGAGGACCGGGAAGTTGGTCACCCGCAGGTTACGGGAGCCGTAGGGTACGAGCGTGACCGTCTCCTCGGGCTGGCTCGAGGAGACCGGGCTGGCGGGAGGCTCGTTGGCCTGTACCCCGTTGTCGGTGAGCGTCCAGCCGGGGATCTTTTTGGCCCGGGCCGTAATGCGGATCGGCGCATCGCCGAAGGGCTCGTCGCTCATGCCGCCCCGGCTTACCTCCGTGCTCGCCTCCGGGTTCTCGCGGTCCAGGAGGAGGCCGTAGTTCCAAGCCGACCGTGGGAATACCTCGAACTCGCTGAAGTCGTTCTCGTAAAATGTCTTGATCTGCCAGTCCTCCTCGATCCGCAGCGAGTACACCAGCGGTCCGCGCTCCAGTCCGACCGAGTTGTTCGCCCAGTCCGTAGCCTTCACCGTGGCCGGGAACGCGACCGTCACTACGTCGCCGCTGTTCCAATCGCGGTTGATGACGTAAAACTCGCCGGACACCACCCCCCCCTGAGCACTGCCGTTGACGGCTACCTGCGGGTTCTGGCACCAGGCGGGGATACGTAGCTTCAGGGGGAAAGTCGTGTTCTGCGCCACGCTCACCGTCAGCTTGATCGTCTCCTCGAAGGGGTAGTTCGTCTCCTCGCGGATGGTCACGTCCGTCCCGTTGCCGACTTTGGCCCTGATCGTGGATGGCGCGTAAGCGACTACGGCCAGTCCGTTGTCCTGGGTACCCATCCACAGGTGCTTCACGAACAGGGGCCAGCCCATGTGCCAGTTGTAGCGGCAGCACGGAAAGCCGCTGTAGGGGCCCGGGGCGTGGTTGTTACCGTGCTCGTCGCTGAAGTCGAGGTGACCGTTTTCGGCCTTGGACACCACGTTGTTGGGCAGGTTGTAGTAGGTAAATTGTTTCAGGTTCGGACTCAGGTGAGCGGGCAGTGCGTTGAAGGCGAGTTTCTCGAGGTGATCGCCGATCTCGGCGCTGCCGGTGATCCTGAGGGTGGTCTCGGCGGATAGCATTTGCTCGACCACCGAGCAGAGCTCGCTGCCGCTGGTGGAGTAGCGCCCGCGGAGGTGCTCCGAGTTCGAGAACATCCCGTCGGGGCGTCCGCGCTCCTCCATGAGGTGCTCCATACCCCGCGCGTAGGCGTCGCGGTCGGCCGAAGACTTGGAGAGTTGGTAGTACACGGCGGGCAGCTTGAAGGCCTGCGCTACGTTCACGCCGTGGTAAGAGTGAAACTCCCCCAGGTCGTAGAAGCTGTTCGTCGTGTAGATATCCGTCCAGTCGAAGGCCTTCTCCTTGAGTTTTTGCGCAAGCTCGAGCAGCCACTCCCGGCCGGTCACATTGTAGCACCACAGTACCACCTCCATGTTGTCGCCCGCGCGGGCCTTCCCCCATTCTTGGAGGTCCGTACCGTCGATGGTATTGCGCTGGAACTCGAAGTAACGCTCCAGGAAGGTGAGCGCGCGCGCGTCTTCGGTGGCCTCGTAGTAGTCGCGCATGTAGTAGATCACGATCATGCGCGGCCACCAATCGACGTTGGTGGTGGGACCGAAATTTCCGTCGGACCGCTGGCTCTGAATCACCCAGTCGACGTAGCGTTGGGCCTTCGCGCGGAGGCCGTAGTCCTCCAGCACGTACGCCAGCGACAGCAAGCCCTTAGCGTAGTACGGCCCCTGCTCCCAGTCGGCCTGATTGCCCCCGAGCCACGCGCTCCGATCCCCCAGTGCGTCGGCGTACAAACTTTCGGCCTCCCCGGTGAGCCCGTCCTTTTGGAACTCCAACTGCCGACGCAGCCAGCCATCGGCCCGGACGGTCCCGAGCGGGAGGGCCACGAATGGGGTGGCTTCGAGGGGGGCACGGTTCGAGAGGTAGTTCGTGTTTTGCGCCAAAGCACTCGAAAGACTGCCTACGGCAAGTAGTGCAGTAAGAAGGAGGATGGTGTATCTGAGCATAATGTATATGGATGTCTATAGATCGTCCAAAAGTTAAGGTAATCGTAAGAATGGTATTTTAGAGGACATTGCAAGTAAAATTTGGAATATCCGGTTGTGCCTTCGAATTTAATGTATTTGTAATATGATAATGCGTAAATGCGCCGACGATACGTAGGTGCTAGCTTAACCTGTTTCCCGTCGTGGGACCCTAACGCCGATATCCGCCTGTCCGCACGCCTCCCGCTTCCCGACCTTCGTTTTCGCGCGAGCGGCCCACTATCGCGCTTATCCCCACCCCCCGTCCAACGACGCACTAATCGAGCGGGTGTGCCCGGAGCACGCGCCAGTAAGCCGCGGACATCGCGGCGGTATCCACCGAGTCGTACACCCACACTCGGCGGGGACTGTTCTCCGGGGGCGTCGTCGCGGCGGACTCGGTGGCGAGCTCGGGGTCGAGGTAAGCCTGCAGCAGGGCCACGTCCCACATGGTACGCCGCCGGTCACCGGTGGCGTGCGTCTCCCAGCGCTTCGCCAGGTAGTCCCCCGTATCGCCGGCGCCGGCTAAGCGGGCGAAGGTGGGGTCGCGGTCCCAAGTGTAGTCGACGGCCACGGAGATCGGCATCGCGTGCAGCTCGAGGCCCTCGGCGTTGAGTAGGTAGTTGGCGGCGTTCAGGTCGCGACGAACGTTGAACTCGTCCTTGTCCCACACCCGTAGGTCCGCGTCGTAGCGGTAGCCGAGTAGCCAGACGGCTAGGCGCGCTTTGATCCGCGGGGCGAGCGCGAGGGCGCTGGCCACGTTGGTCGTCGCGCCGAGGCAAATTACGGCGAGGCGTTCGCCGGGCGGCAGGGCGTCGACCTCTTCGACGATCCGCCGGGCGGCCGGACTGTCGCGCGGCGCGTACCCGCCCCAGGGAGCCCCCATCGCCGAGTCGGCCCCGGGTACGGCCTCCACTTGTCCGGTTTTGCCGGCGAGCGCCAGCAATTCTTCGTTGAGGCGCTGACTCTCGTGCGCCGTCGAATCGCCCGAGTACGCGTGGAACCACTGCGCCGAGGAGATCGCCGCGAGCTCCGCCCCGCTGTCGGTCTCCCCGAGGGCGTAGGCGATCGCGTAGAGGTCGTCGATCTCGTTGCCGGTGTCGGCATCGAGCAGGTAGCGGTTCGGGCGGGGCGCGGCCACGAGCGCCGAGGCGCGGTCGGGGGCGGCGGCCACCGCGACTTCGAACCTGGGCGACGCGGCCATGACCGTGCCCTCGAAGTTGTCGGTGTGGGAGTCGTTGCAAGCTCCGGCGAGGGCGGCACCGACGAGGAGAGTGGTAAGGCGGAGCGTGGGACTGGTCATCCGCCAAAAAGTAACGCTCTCCGGCAAAACGCGACCCGGTCGACCGCCCACCTCCCTTAGGTCATGAGATCATTAGCTTCCGGCCTGCGCTCCGAACATCGATATTGGGTCGTGGCCCTTGGTCGAAACGAACGTGCCACTGCCCCACCCGACTGCGCGCGAGCCTTCCCGCAAGGGACATCGCGATCCGCCGTCCCTGCCGGACGAATGGGGGCGCATACCCACTCGTTCGGATTTCTTAACGTTTTGGCAAGACGGGTTTAACGGTTCCGCGAGGACGGATCGTAGAGCTCGAACGTAAGCATTAAGAGGCGAAAATTTTTCGGCTTCTCAACGATAGTCTCGTGCTTATTAGAAGACACCTACCTGCTATTCTCTCTCTCGCGCTCGCCTGCGCGTTTACCGCTTGTAGCGACCCGGACGACGAGGCCATGGTGCCGGACCTTCCCCTGGGGCAAAGTTGGCGGCTTACTGAGATCGTCACGGGCGACGGTGCAATCCTATCCCCGGAAGATCGCTCGTTCTCCCTCGCGCTCGATGCCGAGGGCGGATACGCCGGTAGAGCGGACTGCAACAGTTACTTCGGTGAGTTTACGGGCGGTCGAGCTGGTCGTGTTGCCTTCGGCAATCCGGCTTCGACGCAAGTTTTCTGTGGGACCCCGCTGTACGATGCCTACTTCGACCTGCTAACGGCGGCCGATCGCTACGAAGTGAATGCTTCGACCCTGAACCTCCTCGGAGGGGAAGCAACCGCGAGGTTCGTGCCCGAGCCCTAGGCTCCCTCCCCCCCGCTAGCTTTCGGGGGCCGAGCTGTCCGGCACCGCAACCACGATCCCCTGTGTCGAAAACGATAAGCCCTGCTGCGCGGCCGTCGACACCATCACCGCCTCGAAGTGTGGGGGTTCGAGGTTCGGACCGGCGCTCCAATCGAAGATGAAATTGGCGCCCGTACCGCCCGATTTGTCGAACTCGTCGATCACGATCTGCACCGTCTCCATCGGGCGAATCAAGATCGGCGCGTCGAAGTAGCGCCGGATGGACTCCCCGTGGGTGTCGAAGTACTCGGCGTCGTTGACGTAGACCGTGTCCGCGCTGTTCATGTTGCGTAGGGAGACGGTGACGGTGAGGTTGTGGGTTTGGTGCTCGGTGAGGCTGTAGATCTGGGAGTAGACCGAGAGGTAGGTCCGGCCCGACGCGAGCGAATCCCGCGGATCGAGCGTAGCGGCCCGCGCCCGCCAGTTCACCGGATCGAACGAGCTCATCTCGTCGTTGCTGGCGCAGGCGGCGAGCAGTGAGAGGGAAAGGATAGCGTATAGGGGTCGGTACATGGATGCCGGTTGGACGGGGGGGCTCGAAGCCGCTCAAAGTACACCAGGCGAATAGCAGTGGGTCTGATGACCCGCGCGGATCAACGAGCTTCGGGTACCTACGGCCGCAGGTGGGGCTCGTTCGGTCGAATCGCCAAGGTCACCTAGCCCGGCGGATCATTCCAGCGGGCTTACCGGCGCGGCTACCGTACGTACGGCCGGTAGACCTAGATAACCCTTCCGTTGGTGGACCCCAGGCTTACGTGGAGAAACCGCGACCTCGCGGCTTGCTCCAACTACAAAATTAGAGCTGCGTAAGCAGTCTGTTCGGTGGGTGGTTGCTGGCTCGATGCTTTCGTGGGTCCATTAAGACAACCAAAAAGTATGTCCTCGGTGAACTCAATTAGCAAAGCTTCGTTTTGATAGTAGCAATACTACTAAACATGAAAGCTTCACTTCTCCTCCCTTTCCTCAGTCTGCTTTCGAGCCCCCTCGTCGCGGCGAACGACTCCATCCCCGTGAGCTACGTGCACGCCTACCTCACCGAAGTCGGCTTCGCCTTCTTCGACGACAGCGAGGGCGTTCATCTCGACTGGACGAATCCCTACGACGAGGCCGTCGACGGCTACGAGATCCAGCGTTCGCCCGACGGCGACAACTGGAGCATCATCGCCAGGCTGGAGTCCACCGGCGAAGTCGGCAAGCCGAGCCACTACGAGTACGTCGACACCGAGCCGCACACCGGGCTCAACCTCTACCGACTCCTCAGGCACAAGACCAACGGGTCGAGCGAGGTCACCCACGAGATCGCCGTCCTCCACGAGGAGGTATAGTCGCGGTCGCGATCCCGAAAGCCCCGGACCCGCTCTGTGAGTTCGGGGCTTTCGCCGGGGCTGCCAGATTTTGACGAGAGAAAACTTCTCTACACCAACAGTAACGCTACGATAATGAAAGCTCCATTCTTCGTCCTAGCCCTCGTGTGGTCGCTCCCGGGGCCCCTCGCCGCGGCGAACGACTCTATTCCCGCAAGCTACGCGCGAGCTTCCCTGACCGAAGTCGGCTTCGCGTTTTACGACGATACGAAGGGCGTTCACCTCGACTGGACGAATCCGTACGACGAGGCCGTCGATGGCTACGAAATCCACCGGTCGCAAAGTGGTCAGAGCTGGAGGCGCATCGTCAAGTTAGCCTCCAGGGGTAAGGTTGGATTGCCGACGCACTACGAGTTCGTAGATACGCAACCGCACAACGGAGTGAACTACTATCGATTGGTACGGCACAAGACCAACGGGGAGACTGAGGTTACCCACGAGCTCGAGATCATTCACGAGGGCCCGTAAAACGGAGTCGTGTCAGAGCTGCCCCGGCATCGTTTCGTGCGGCTGTCGGCGGCTCCTGCTACGTCGCGACCTACTCGCCCTCCCCCTCAACTCACGGCAGCAGGAGGCCGTCGAGCGACTGTTGCGCGATTGGCCGGCCGAGTTCGTCGGCGGGCTCACGGCGACGAAGTACACTCGCCTCACCGGGGCGTCGACGGCGACGGCGACGCGGGACTTGCGGGGGTTAGTATTGATGGGCGCGCTCGTGGCCGAGGGGGCGGGGCGGGGGCGTCGGTACCGGGTCGTCGGAGGGGCGGTAGCTACGTGAGAACAAGCAACTTCTACTGCACCATGTCCTGAGCCAAACGAAAATCTCCAAATTGATGCGAGCCCCTATCTGCCTCAGCAGTTAGTATCACCCAGGATCTCTCGATCATCAACTACTAGAAAGGTGCGATGTGTAAGTTTAGCTTACCTTCGTACACATGTCTAAGACGCGTACCAATATCGTCATCGACGATGAGCTTATGGCCCGAGCCATGGAGGCTACTGGAGCCCGTACCAAACGCGAGGCCGTAGAGGAAGCGTTGCGGCGGGTAAACCGGCGCGCAGCCGCCGAGAGATTGGTTGCCTTAGCCGGGAAAGTAGAGTTCTGGCCCGACTTCATCGAAAACGAACTGCAAGATCGCATTGCCAGTAACCCGTGATCGTCGATAGCTCGGTGTGGATCGATTTGCTCAACGGCAGAAGTGGACCGCACACCGCTCGGTTGGCGGTTGACCTGCTCGAGGACGAGACCCAAATCGTCCTCGGCGACCTGATCCTACACGAGATACTCCGTGGAATAAAAGACGGCGGACGACGCGCAAGTATCCTCAACGATCTTCGCGAACTCACCGTCGTTGAGATGGTCGACACAGGTCGCGCCATCCGCGCGGCCGATCGTTATGCAGAGCTACGCGCTCGTGGCTTAACTGTCCGCAACACCGTCGACGTTCTTATTGCGAGCTACTGCATTGACGAGGACGAACCCCTCCTGTTTGCAGATCGGGACTACCTATATTTCGTGGATCACTTCGGACTACGAAGGGCGTGATAGGTCTGCGCTATGATGCGTGATGCAGTGAAGCACCATGTAGCATCTCAATAGAGTACACTGACCCTAACTACCGCAACCCCCGCCCCGCCTCAAAATCGTACAGGGTATTGAGCCGCAACTCGTAGTACCCCAGCCAGAAGCGCTCCAGCGCCTGTACGTACCGCTCGCGCGCTTCGTTCTGGCCTACGATAGCCAGGTTGAGATCGGTGATGCCGATCTTCCCAATCAGGTAGCGTTGGCGGGTAATGTCGAGCGCGCGTTCGGACACCTCGAAGGCGCGCAGCGCCAGGGCCACGTTGTTGCGCAAGAGGTCGAATTGGCGCACGAGCAGCAACACGTTCTGTTCGAGACCGATCTGCTCCTGACGCACGTTGAGCGTCTCTAGCTCGAGGGTGCTCTCGGCGACCTCTCGGCGGGCGCGGCGCTTGCCGAAGTCGAGGATCGGGACGGTGATCCCGATGTCGACGGACTGGTTGTCGAGCGGATCGACGTAGGCGTCGCCGAAGGTAGAGGCGGTCTGAGCGAGACCGAAATTCAGGCTGACGTCTTCCTGGATCCCGCTTCCTGCCTTCGCGGCGACGACCTGCTCTTCGGCCTCGAGCAAGCGCCGCTTGAACCCTACGATCTCACTGCGGTTGGCCCGCGCGTAGGTGAGCGCGGTATCGGCGTCGACGGTGAAGTCGGGCAGCTCGGTAGGAGCGGCTACGTCGAAGGTGATCGCGCCGGGCAACCCGAGGAAATTGCGCAGGCCCTCGGATTCGCGCTGCAAGTCTACCCGCGCCTGCTCGACCTCCGTGTTCGCGTTGAGGGCACCGAGCTCGATTTGCAGCAGCTCCGTTTCGGCGATCCGCCCCACGCTGTAGCGGCCCTGACTTACCTCGAGCAGCGTGTCCGCATTAGTGCGCCGCAGCACGGCGGCATCGAGGCCCAGTTGCGCGGAGAGCACGGCGAAGAAGCGGCCCGCGGCCCGCAGGGCGAGATCCTCGCGTTGGGATTCGTAAGCGAGCTCCGCCTCCCGGTAGCGCAGGGGGGCGAGGCGGCGCGTCCACCGCAGCGCGTTGTACCCGCTCAGGTTCTGTCGGTAGCCGACGGAAATCGGATTGGAGAGATAACTCGTGCGCCGGGGGTTGTTGTCCGCCTTAAAAATGTCGAGGCGCTCGAGATCCGAGCTCACGAAAAGCGTCCCACCCGTGAGGCCAATGTCTTGGCTGATGCTTAGGCCCAGCGAGTTGCGCATGAAAGATTGCGCCACGAAAGCCTGCTCGCCGTTCGGGAGTTGAATCGGCTGAATGCTCCGGTTGAGCAGCGGTAGCTGTGCGGTCAGATCCACTTGCGGCTTAAAATCAGCCAGCGTGCTCTGGTACAACCAGTAACGATTGCTCAACTGCGTAGCCGCGGCTTTGGCCCCCGGACTCCCCTCCTGCGCGCGCTGAACCGCGGCTTTCAGCGTGAGGGCGATAGTATCCTGGGCGTAGCTCGTTTTAGCGCTAAGCGAAACGAAAAGGGCCAGGGCCGGGAGGAGCTTGATCATGCGGGGGGGGTGCGCGCACCGAGGGGTTTCGAGAGGGAGGCTTGCGCCAAACGTCCTGCGTAGCTCGCTAGTCGGTGCGCAGGGCTTTGATGGGATCGAGCTCGGCGGCGCGGCGGGCGGGGAGCAAGCCGAATACGAGCCCGATGGAGGCGGCCACGCCGAAGGACAGGAGGATGGACCAGGTGGTGACGACCGTTTCGATCTCCGCGTAGGAGGCCACGAGGCCCGCGCTGATCACGCCGACGAGCACCCCGAGCACCCCGCCGATCAGACTGATGAAGGCCGCCTCGGCGATGAACTGCTGGGTGATGTCGTTGCGGGTGGCCCCGAGCGAGCGGCGGATGCCGATCTCCTTGGTGCGCTCGAGCACGGAGGCGAGCATGATGTTCATGATGCCGATGCCGCCGACGAGCAAACTGATGCCGGCGATGCTGGCGAGCACCACGTTGAACGTGTCCTGCGTGCGCTGCTGCTGCTCGAGCAGGAGGCGGGGGATGGTGATCTCGTAGTCGACCACGCCGCGGTGGCGCCGTTTGAGGATGCGGCCCAGGACCTCGGCGCTCGCCTCGAGCTGACTCGCGTCGGCGATCTGGACGACGAAGCGGTCGACCTGGTGCGGGTTCTCGGGCGGCCCGGCAGCCCCATCGTCTCTCCCGTTCTCCTCCCCGATCTGCTCCTCGGTGATGCGCGCCCGGTTGCCGAAGTAGAGCAGGGCGGTGGCGGAGGGGATGTACACGTCCTGGTTGCGATCCTGGATGCCGAGCGCCTCGTTGCCGCCCTCGGCCGCGCCGCCGGGCTTGAGCACGCCGACGATCCGGAGCCACACTCGACCGCACTTGATGAGCTGCCCGAGCGGGTCGCCCTCCGGGAAGAAGATCTTGACGAGGTCGGCGCCGACGACGCAGACCGGGCGACCGGACTCGAATTCCGTGAAGTGGAAGCCGCGGCCTCCCCCGAGCTCGATGCTGTTGACGGCGAAGAAGGCATCGTCGACGCCGACGACCCGGCTGCGCTCGAGGCGGCCGCCGTAGATCACCGGTACGGGGACCGTGACCTCGTGGGTGAGTTGCTCCACGTTGGGCAAGACGCTGCGGATGGCGGAGAGGTCGCCGAGGGTGAGGCCGGGCGACCACTCCAACTTCTTGGTCTCCCCCTCGCCGCCGCTCTCGGCCTCGCCCATCCGCTCGGCGGGGAGCACGGCCTCCACCAGCACGTTGTTGGTGCCGATGAGCTTCATCTGGGCGAGGATGCTCTCCTTGGCGCCCGTGCCGATGGCGAGCATCGCGATCACGGCGCCGACGCCGAACATGATGCCGAGTCCGGTCAGTACGGCGCGCAGGGGGTTGGCGAGCACGGCCTCGGTGGCGAGCCGGAGGTTGGAGGTGAAGCGCTCCATCGGTTAGAACATGATGACTGGGCCGCCGCCTTCCTCTCCGCCACCACTCCCCGGATCCATGGCCTCGGCCGCGTCCGCTTTAGCCCGGGCCTCGGCGGCTTGCTCCACGCGTTTACGCTCCAACTCGGCGAGGGCGCCGCCTTTCAGCTGCTCGTCGAGCCGCTCGACGCGCAGCCCGTCGGGGTCTTTCGGGGTGGTGAGCAGGATCTCGTCGCCTTCCTCGATCCCGAGCGCGATCACGGCCGAGTCGTCGTTGACGTCCCCGACCACGACCTCCTGTTTGTAGTTGCCCCCGGTGGCCGCGCGGTACACGTAGGCGATACTGTCGCGGTAGAGCGCCTCGAGCGGGATGTGCAACACGTCCGGGTGGGTATAGGTGAGGATCTCGTTGCTGGTCGTCATCGCCGGGCGCAGGATGCTGTCGTTCTCGTTGAGCACCACGCTGACCTCGAAGACCTTGGCGTCGTAGCCCCGCAGCGACTCCCCGATGTTGGCGACGCTAACCACGGTGCCCGTGTACGATTTGTCCGGAAACGCATCGACGGCGATGCGGACGTCCTGGCCGGTGCTGACCCGGGCGATGTCCACCTCGTTGACGTACGTTTTGGACACCATCTCGCTCAGGTCGGGCAGCTCGGCCACGGTCGGGTCCCAGGTGCTGATCTGTGAGCCGGCGGTAACCTTCCCGTTCCAGTCGCGGGCGTAGATCACCATGCCGGCGGCGGGTGCGTTCACGGTGAATTCGCTCTGCAGCTGCGCCATCGTCGCCAGCCTGTCGGTCTGCTGCTTCAAGCGTGCCTGTATCTCGGCGATCTTGGCGTTCGCACGGATTTGCGTAAGCTCGTACTTCTTGCCGAGTTGCCCGTTGTCGCGGTCCGAGCGCTCGAGCTCGATCTCCGCCTGGCGGATCACCATCTGCGGCTCGTACCTGCTCTGCTCGACCTCGAGCACGCGCTCCTCGCGAGCGAAATCGGCGTTGACGAGCTCATCGCGCAGCGCCCGCAGCTCGATGGCCGTATCGATCTTGCCCTGTTCGAGCTGGGTTTGGATGAGGTCGATCTCGGTCTGCGCCTCGCGCATCTTGGTTTGGAGCTCGCTCTGGTCGAGCGTGGCCACGTAGCCGCCCTGCTCGACGACGGTGCCCTCGGTTACGAGGTCAGTGATGTTCGTCTGGTAGATCCCCGCCGAGCGCATACCCTGGGGTCCGCTAATCTTCACCGAATTTTTCGCCTTGAGCTCCCCGGTGGCCACGGCGTAGATCTCGAAAGGTCCGCGGTTCACGGTGGTCGTGAGCTTCTCGACCTGCGCCTCGGCCTTGCCGCGGGTGAGGTACCAGGCCGCCGCGGCGACTAGGGCGAGCAGGAGACCCACGGTGAGGATTCCTTGTTTCGACATGGGGGAGACTTCTATGAGCTGGGGGTAGCCAAAGTAGCACACCTATGCCGGGAGCGCGCAGCATTCGCGCATGAAACCGTGCGGTGGGTGCTGGAATTGTTGCACGGCGTGGTCAATTCAACACCGCTTGTCACTAAAGCGTAAAGTGTGTCGTGGGTAAGCCGCCTTTGCGTTGTTGTGACCCGTATTGTCTATGTGTTTGAGACACAAGTTCTTGTCTCGGATTCCGTCGAATTACCCTTCTAACCAAAGCCATGGACACCAACAAATACCCATTTCTCCTGATCCTCCTCTCGTGTCTCTGCCTGCCGCTATCCAGCGCGGTGGCCACGGCGCAAGGGGAGATTTCCTACGAGGATGCCTTCCCGAACTTAGCCTTCGAATTCCCCGTCGAGGTCCAGGAGCCGGGCGACGGCAGCGACCGACTCTTCGTCGTCGAGCAAACGGGGCGGATCAAGGTCTTCGCGAACGACCGGGGGGCGGAGTCCGCGGAAACGGTGCTCGACGTCACCGACATCGTCAGCTTCTCCCCCGGTCAGGAGATCGGTTTGTTGGGCCTAGCCTTCCATCCGAACTTCAGCGAAAATCGCTATTTCTACGTGTACCACACCCGCCAAAGTGATGTCTCCGGGGTCTCGGTGGAGCTCGTCTGCGCTAGGTACACGATGAGCGCGAGCAACCCCAACCGCGCCGAGCCCGCCTCGCGACTCGATATCTTCAGTTTCGATAAAAATCAGAATAACTCCAATCACAACGGCGGCAAGATCGCTTTCGGTCCGGACGGCTACCTGTACGCCTCGCTCGGCGACGGGGGTGGTGGCGGCGACCCGAACCGCAACGCGCAGGATATAGGTAATGTGTTCGGCAGCATCCTCCGTATCGACATCGACGTGGACGGGAGCAATCCGGTGGAGAACAACCCGGATCTACCGAACGGGAACTACGAGATCCCCGCGGACAACCCGCTCGTCGGTCGCAGCGGCCTAGACGAGCTGTACCTCTGGGGCCTGCGCAACACCTGGAAATTCTCCTTCGACGACGAGGGCGATCGCATGTGGGGAGGTGACGTGGGCCAGGGGGAACGCGAGGAGGTCAACCTGCTTCAAGCGGGGGGCAACTACGGTTGGAATCGCTTCGAGGGCAATCGCACCTACCGGAGTGCGACCACGCTCGCGACCACCCCGGACATCAAGCCGGTGTACGAATACGACCACGACAACGGCGATGTCTCCATCACCCTCGGCTACGTTTACCGGGGGGCGCTGTCGAATCCCGCCGTGCAGGGCAAGCTGATCTTCGGCGACTTCGCCTCGGGGCGGGTTTGGGCGCTGGACTACGACGGCGCCGACGGGGGTGCTTCCGCGGAACTGTTGTTTCGTACCGACGGCGAGGCTGTATCCAGCTTCTTTTTAGATCGGGCCGGGGAGCTTTACTTCAGCGGGTACGGACAGCGCGCGAGCCTCTTCCGGATCGTCGACGAGGACGACCGTCCGCCGACGACGACGGCCGTCGACGGTGTAGGGAGTTGGCAGGGACTCGGAGCCGGTATCTCCGGGGTGGTGGAAGCCACGGTGACCGACGGCAGCACGGTGTACGCCGCGGGTAGTTTCTCGGAGGCCGGATCGGTTGACGCGAACAACGTCGCCGCCTACACCGAAGGCGGGGGTTGGAGCGCGCTGGGTTCGGGCTCGAACGGCAAGATTAGCGCCCTCGCCGTGGATGCGGACGGACGGCTTTACGCCGGTGGCGATTTTACCCGTATCGGCGGTGTCGCCGCGGCGAACGTCGCCGTGTGGGATGGCGAAGCTTGGTCGGCCCTCGGTGCCGGCACCGAGGGTCCCGTACTCGCGCTCGGTGTAAACGCGGACAACGACCTCCTCGCCGGGGGCGCCTTCGCGAGCGCCGGCGGAGTCACCGTCAACAATATCGCGAGGTGGAGCGGCGGCTGGTCCGCGCTCACCGACGCCGAGACGGGCGAGCCGGGGACGAACAACGAGGTCCGCTCGATCGCCACCGACGAAGACGGCGTACTTTACGTCGGCGGCAACTTCGCCAGCGCGGGGGACAGACCCGCGAACCGGATCGCGACGTTCGACGGCTCGCGCTGGGGATCCCTGGGCGACGGCACCAGTGGGTTCGTGCAGGCGATCGTGATTACGGAAACCTCGGTTTACATCGGCGGCAACTTCGCCGTTGCCGGCGGGCAGACGGTGAATCGGGTCGCGCGTTGGGATCGGGCCGCCAGGACCTGGCAGCCCTTAGGCAGTGGCCTCAGCGGCAGCGTCAACGCACTGGCCTACGACGGTACGTACCTCTACGTCGGGGGAAATTTCGAAACCGCTACCCTCGCCAACAACCAGGGCTACATCGTCAGGAACGTAGCCCGGTGGAGCGACCCGGGCCAGTGGGAAGCGCTGGGTACGGCGAAACAGGTTGGTACTACTAGCCCGGTCACCTCGCTCCAGGTAGCCGCGGGCGGCGACGAGTTGTACGCCGGCGGAAGCTTCGACGCGGCCGGTGCCTCCGATGCGGCGGGTATCGCCCTGTGGAGCAATAGCAGCACCGACGTCGGCATCGTGGATGGGGCGGTCTACGAGCTCGAGCCTCAGCACGATACCAGACTGCGCTTAGACGTGCGCCGCGTGTCGACCGCCAACAGCGCGCCCGTCGATGGTTTCCGGAGGAACGGCAACGCGAACCAACAGTGGAAATTCATCAGCCTCGGCAACGACGTGTACGAGATCGAACCGCAACACGCCCCCGGCAAGCTCCTCGACGTAGCGGGTGCCAGCACGGCGACCAACACCGAGATTCACATCTACCAACGCAAGAGCACGACCGTGTCCAACCAGCGCTGGAAAGCCCTCCCCGTGGGCAACGGCACGTACCGCTTCGAACCCCAAAATGCGCCGGGGAACCGTCTCGACATCGAGAACGTGGACGGCGTACCCAGAGCCCTCAGCCGGACCCTCGACTCGGGCAACAGTCAGCGTTGGCGCTTGGTCCCGGTTTCCGGCGCCGTGGCGCAGCGCAACGAGGTTCAAGAGGCGTCCGACATGACTTTCAACCTCTACCCCAACCCAGTCACCGACCGGTTGACGGTGGAGAGCGAAGTCGGCTACCGGTTTACCCTCTACGACGCCACCGGCCGTCGGGTGATCGACGAGCAGCACGCGGAGGGGACGGTGCAGATCGGGGTGGGCCATTTGGCCGCCGGCCTCTACGTGGCTCAGTTGAGCGCGGAGGGGCGGCGACCGATAAGTACTCGGATCTTTGTGGAGTAGCCACTACAAAGTGGCTTTAGCGCGGCGGAACGGGTTTTCGCGTAAGCTTTACTCCGAGCAGGCCAAGGCGGGCTAGCCTTGGCCTGCTCTGGCGATGAGCATTGCAAACAGACGGAATCACTGTCGTTGTTTACGCGGTCTGGAAAATTATCAAGAGGAGCTGCTTTTCAGCAAAACGTGCCGTTGATAACTTCCTTTTTCGCAGCCGAGAGTGGGTTGCTTTCCAATCGGCGTATCTTTAAGAATCGATCTCTCTCGAAGCCCGAGTATGTCTATCCAAGTCGAAGTTGATGGTGATCTAGTAGCGCGTTTACAGCGGGAGCTAGGGATTGCGTCGGAGCGCGAGTTGCTAGAGCGTGCCTTAAGGACGCTCGAAGAACTTGAGCTTGGCGAGGACATCAAACGCACAACCACGAATGATCCCCCCGCTCCCGAGCAAATTCGGAGTCAACGAGACATTATGAAGCTCTTTGGGAAGATCAACTGGGACGGTGATCTCGAAGCGATGCGTATCGACCACAGGCCAGACATGGGTCTTACGGCTAGCAGTTCGGAATAATGACCGTTGTTGATACGAACGTTTGGATAGATCTTTTTCGCGGTCGTGAGACTATACAGGTTGTAGCACTAACCGCATTACTAGAGAAGGAAGAAGTTTGTATTCTCGACGTTATCAGGTACGAGATATTAGCTGGTGTTCGGGAAGGGCGGGAGTTCCGTGCTGTCATGGGTACGCTGGCCCACGTTCCGTGCTTTCTTACGAGTGGAATCGGAAGGGTCGATGAGGCGGCGAACCGCTTTCGACAACTACGAACTGTTGGTGTTACCATCCGTAAGACGCCAGATGTTTGGAGTGCGTCTTACTGTATCGATGAAGGTCTGAGTTTACTCACTGCGGATAGAGACTTTACGCCTTTCGCTGAGCATTTAGGACTGGTTTTACACGAGTCCCTAACATCGTAGGATTATCACTTTTTATTCGACTTAATCTTTTGAAGCGTCCTGATTAGGCGCGCAGTGTAAATACGACATCCCGCAGCCCCCGTACCGTAATCCCCTCACCGACAGGATAGGTCGGGCTCGACGGCGTAACAACAGTGACTTCATCGGGCGAGACATCCTCGATGGCCGTATAAAAGGATGCCGACAGCGTCGGAGCGTTCGACCGCTTGATCTCGATGGCGTGGATCCGCCCGTCCGGATGCTCGATCACGAGGTCGATCTCGTGGCCTTGGGCGCTGCGGTAGTGGTAGGCAGTGGCTCGCTCCGGAAGCACGTCGAGAATTTGCTCCACAACGTATCCCTCCCAACTCCCGCCGACGACGGGGTGGGCGAGCAGGGCGTCGACGGTGGTGATGCCGAGGAGGCCGTGAAGGAAACCACTGTCGCGTAGGTAGAGCTTCGGCGCTTTGGTGAGGCGCTTGCGGAGGTTGGGCAGGTAGGGCGGGAGCCTGCGGATGAGGAAGGCACTGGCGAGGATATTGAGGTAGCGTTGAACGGTTTTGTACGAAACCTCGAGCGAGCGGCCGAGTTGGGAGAGGTTTAGCGTGGTGCCCTGGAGGTGCGCGAGCATGAGAATCGTTCGGCGCATTCCGGCTGGATCGGTGCCGCCGGCCAGGGCGCGGAGGTCGGTACCGACGAAGGTCTGGAGGTAGGCCTCGAAGAAGTCGAGTCGGTCATGTGGATCGTTTAACTGGTAGGCGAACGGGTAGCCGCCGCGCAACCAATGCTCGTCGATAGCTACTGACTCGGGCAGCTCGCCGAGGCGCAGCCCCGGAAGCTCGGTGTAAACAATACGGCCGGCGAGGGACTCCGCGGTCGAGCGGAGAAGTTGTGGCGCGGCTGACCCGAGCAGGAGGAAGCGTCTCGGCCGGCGATCCTCATCGATGGAGCTGCGAAGAATTGGGAATAGCTCGGGCATCGTCTGCACTTCGTCGAGGATGACGAGGCGGTCGGCGCGACTTCGGAGAAAGGATTCGGCGTCGAGCAACTGCGCGCGCGCGGACGGGCTTTGGAGATCGAGGTAGAAGCTCGGTTGGCCATCGATCGTAATGGAATTCCTCGCTAGGGTGGTCTTACCTACCTGGCGTGCACCCACCAAACCGGCGGCCGGAAAGGAGCGCAGGTGGCGCTGGAGGCGAGCGGTAGCTCGGGGGCGAGGAATGAGCACACGTGCAAATTAGACAGCAGCTGTCTAATTTGTATACACTTACCCGAATGACTTTCCACTTGTCTCTGCGCACGTGCAATTCAGACATGTCCGAGAATTGCGGGAGTAGATATTGATCCGTGCTACATGCTAAGGCCGCCCCACACCCATTGCTGCGCCGATAGGATTGTTTTAGCGCAAGCTGCACGTTTGTATTGGCCTGCGTTGGTTAGAGGGACACGCTCGGTAAAACAGGGATTGCATCGCCGCTGCTCGCTTGGTGTATTGAGCGGGCTAAGTGTCGGAAGGGCCAGGCGGTTGAACTATTTGCTTTCGGTAGCCGCAACGACCGCCACTTCGAGTTGACCACCGCGCGGAAGTTGAGCGACTTCCACGACCGCGCGCGCAGGGTACGGATCTTCGAAGTACTCGGCGTAGATCGTATTCAATAGCTCGTAATTGTTGATGTCCGCGAGGTAGACGGTAACGTTGATCACGTCGTCGAGGGCTAATCCCTTCTCCGTTTTCAGTACGAAACGAACGTTCTCGATCGCGTTGCGGGCCTCCGCCTCGAAGCTGAGCTTCTCCGTTTGGGGCGCTGGATTCGCCTTGCTCGCAATCCCCAATTGGCCAGAGACGTACACGATCCCGTGAGCCTCCCGCACTGCACTCAGGGGTGTGGTGGTAGTGTCAACGCTCGCAGTCGCTACGGTAACGCACGAAATCCAGAGGCCGGCGGAAAGGAGGAATTGCTTCATGCGCATAATGCCAAGGAACTAGATTTTGCTGGCCCTCGGCGTACGTGACTGTATTGGGGGTCAAGATTGCGTAATGTGCGTTCCGCAGGCGAGTATGTTCCATGCTCGCAAATAGGCATTCTGACTTGGCGCTCTCGAACACTTGGAGTAGGCATCTGATTCCTGTATTCCAGTGGGGTGATTTCCTTGCTAATTGAATAGGTCAGACTCGATGACAATATGAAAGCACGAGGACAGCGTCGCGGCATTCGGTCGCTTGATCTGAATTATGCTGTCTTATCCCATTGTTCGACGACAGAGTAGATTTCTGTGCCCTTTGCACTCCGGTCGCGATAGACGATCCCGTACTAATTGATCAATAAATCGAAGATTCGTGTAGGTAACGGGCAAACACCTGCACGATGCAATTCGACCAAGGTTTCTTATTCGCACCACGTGTTTTTCCGAAAGGCACCCAATCAAGGCAATGTCCTCTAGTTACCCAAACCAATCGCTTCTCCTGTTTCAAGCCAGCCTTATCCTTGCGGTCTTTTCACTAGCTCAGTACCATGAGGAGATTTTTCACCGCGCTTGTTCTAGGCTTACTCGTTTCAGCTTTTGCCTGTGCGCAGTCGCCTACCTGTGAAAAGGGAGCGACTTTCGGCTCCCAAACCATCTGCTTACCCGAGCTCGTCGGCTACGAAGAGTGTTACGCGGTGCCTATCGTCAAACAAACGGCGGACGCCTCGGAGGTCGCGGTCAACGAAGTGCTTGGCTTTTACCTCAACGACTCCACCTACGCCCGAGTAGACGAGCTCGCCACGTTTGTCTTCGATGACTACGCCAAGGTTTACGGAACGAAGCAGTTGATGAATTTGGAGGTCGATGCGTCCATGTTGCCCGCGATTAAAGAGCAAGTTGCTGCCTCATTTCAACCAGGTAACTGGGAGGAGGTGAAGAAACAGATTGACGAGACCGGGCTCGGTGTTGCTGTTGGGGTGCCGGTTTTGGTGAAGGACTACCGGCTCAATGACCGCTCATTTACGTACGTAGCCGTCATTAAGTACAGCGGGGAAGAGGCGGGCGACTTCACGATGGGTATGACGATTAATGGGCTGCTCTTGCAAGACCGCATGGTGTGGATGGCCTACTACCTCCGGTACGAGGGCGACTCCACGATTGAGCGGTTGGAGGAGCAGACCAAAGTGATCGTGGAACGGATGTTGGCGGTGAACTGAAGGGAGACGAATTCTAATTCGAATACAGCAATTTGATGGAGGTTCTCAATCGGCGAATTGCGTAGGAACAGCTCTATGTCCCCCACCCAACAAGCCCTCTACACCCGCCTCGAGGCCTACCGCTTCGACGCCGACGGCGCCCGCCTCTCCTTCGCCGACCGGCTCGCCCGCGACAACGGCTGGTCGGATCTGTACGCCCTGCGCGCCATCGCCGAGTACAAACGCTTCATGTTTTTGGTGTGTACCGCCGCGCCGGGGGAGGCATCGACCCCCTCCGACGCCGTTGATCAGGTTTGGCACCTGCATCTACTCTACACCCGTGCCTACTGGGAGGAGTTCTGCCCGCACGTACTCCGACAGACCGTTCACCACGGCCCCACCCGCGGCGGTACCGCGGAGCGCGGTCGCTACCACGATCAGTACGCCGCTACCCTGGCGCGCTACGCGCTGTTTTGGCGCAAGCCCCCCGGGGATCTGTGGCCGAGTCCGGAAATTCGCATGCGGGCGACCAACTTTAGGCGCGTCGACCTCGACCGCCACTGGCTCGTCCGCAAACCGTTTTAAGCTATGAATCCCCTTCCCGCTTCCGCAAAACCCGTCCCGCCGGAGTTGCGGACCTGGACGCCCGCGGAGGTCCTGCTCCTCACCGCCGACCCGCCCGCGAAGCTCCCGCAGCTCGTCCGGGTGACCTTCTACGACCTCGTACTGCGCGGCGTACTCACCGCGCGAGTGACGCAGAACGGCGAGCGGGTGATCGTGCGCCGCGGGCCCGACTTTCGGAGCTACCAACCGAAACGGCACGAGGCCCCGCTGGTGAACCCGCTGTACCTACCGGAGCACCTAGACGCGATCGACCTCTACAATCTACTCAAGCTCTTCTACCGGGAGGTGAACCGGTCGCGGGTGTACCGGCGCGACTTCATTTACGCGCACAGCGAGCGCCTGCAGCCGTACTTCAAGGAGGGTGTAGTGGCCTGGCTGGGGGATGCGACGCGCGGAGTGCGGCCGCGCTCGGAGCTCGGTGAGCGCCGGCGGACCGAACTGCTCGAGTGGTTCGGGGGACTGCCCGCGCAGCGCGCCTACGATGGCGAAGAGAAGACGTTCGGGCGCAGCCTATTGGACCTCCAGAGTAACGTGCTGTTGCTCGACGAGGTGGACAGTGAGCTGTTCGCGCAGCTCGCACACCAGAGTCGCATAGACGCAGCTGAGGGTCACCCGAACACGGGCGAACTCATCGGTGAGGCCAACGCCTCGATCCACCTCGAGGACAGCGGGTACCTGGAGCTGGTCCAGATTACGACCACCTACGAAATGGGCGGCGGCGGCTTCGGTGGCGGCGGCGCGGGGGGAAGTTGGGACAATACCGCAGCTGGCGACGGAGGGGGATCCGGCGACGTATTTAGCGATGCAGCCGACGCGAGTGGTGTGGACAGCGGCGGCGGCGACGGGGGTGGCGACAGCGGCTGTGGCGGGTGTAGTGGCTGCGGCGGTTGCGGAGGCTGTGGGTAGTACCCACTCGCCCGTGGAATCACTCCCCCGCCCGCTCCGTTGGCGCCACCGACCCCTCCTCCGCTACCGGCGCCGGATTTTTGACGTACTTCTCCAGCCACTCGTGTTGCTCCCAGAGGAGGTGCATGATCGTTTCGCGCGCGCGGTACCCGTGGCTCTCGTGCGGGAACACCACCAGTCGCACCGTCGCGCCGAGGCCCTTGAGTGCGTTGAAGTACCGCTCCGACTGCATGGGGTAGGTACCCGAGTTGTTGTCGGCCGCGCCGTGTACGAGCAGCAGGGGCTCACCCACCTTGTCGGCGTGCATAAACGGCGACATCGTGTTGTACACCTCGGGCGCCTCCCAGTAGTCGCGCTCCTCACTCTGAAACCCGAATGGCGTCAGCGTCCGGTTGTAGGCCCCCGAGCGCGCGATCCCCGCGGCGAACAGGTCGGAATGCGCCAGGAGGTTGGCCACCATGAAAGCGCCGTAACTGTGCCCGCCCACCGCGACGCGCTCGCGGTCGATGTACCCGAGCGAGTCGACCGCGTCGATACCCGCTTTGGCGTTGGCGACCAGCTGCTCGCGGAAGGTGTCGTTGGGCTCGTCGTCGCCCTCACCGACGATGGGGAAGGCCGCCCCGTCGAGCACGGCGTAGCCCTGGGTAATCCAGTAGAGCGCCGAGCCCCAGTAGGGGTAGGTAAATTCGTTGGGGTTGCTGGTGTTCTGCCCGGCGCTCGCCTTGTCTTTGTACTCGACGGGGTACGCCCACATCACCATGGGTAGCGGTTCGGGATTCGCGCGGTCGTAGCCGGGGGGGAGGTAGAGTGTTCCGGTTAGCGCGAGGCCGTCGGCGCGGGTGTAGTCGAGTACCTCCTTGTGGGCGCCCGCTACCGCCGCGAAGGGATTGGGGAAAGCGGTGAGCTGGGTGAGCGCCCCTGAGTCGGCCGCCGCAGCACCACTTACGTCGCGGAAGTAGTAGTTCGGATACTCCTCGGGCGATTCGATGCTAACGAGCAACCGTTCGGCGTCCGGCTGGAAATCGTAGACATTCTCGAGCCGGTCGGTGTAGCTCGATTTGTACAGCGTATCGACGGGCGTGTCGGCGGCGGCGAGATCGACCGACGTAAGGAAGGGAAACTGCCCCGCGGGCGTGTAGCCCTCGCCCACCAAGTAGGCGAGCGTCCCGTCTAGCGCGAGGACATCCCGGTCGTACGGACCGGGTACCGTAACGAAGTTCCCGGGGTCGGTGTACCGATCCTGGTAATCGCGGTCGGCGATCAGGGTCGGGGCGACGGACGTGTCGCCGGGGTTAAACGTGTAGGTCTTCGTGTTGCGCGTCGGCCACCACCAGTCGTAGGCTACGGCCAGCGCGTCGCTGCCCCAGTCGATCCCGGAAAAGCGCTGCACCGTTTTGAGCAGGGGTACGCCAACTCCGCTGAAGGGGGCCTCGAGCTGCGATACTCGGTCGCGGAACGGGACCTCCGTCTCGGGATCGCCCCCGTCGAGTGCCTCGGCGTAGATGAGGGTCGCCGGCCGGTCGGCTCGCCAGGAGAAGTCACGGCGGCCGGTGCGCTCGGCCATGAAGCCCTTGGGGAGCTCTTCGGTGAGGGGGACCTCCGCAACGGTCGCGACCTCGGTGCCGGCGCTGTCGTAGACGACGAAGTCGGTCGGGAAACGCCCGTAGGGCACGAGGTAGGAGAAGGGTCGCGCCAGCTCGCTGACCAGTACGTACGCACCGTCCGGCGAAACGCTGACCGAGGCGTACATCCCGTCGCCGAGCCAGGGGCTCGCCTGACCTTCGAGCGAAACCCGCACCAGCTCGGCGCCCACCAACTGTGCAAAATCGTGCTCGTCGTAGGGATCCTTGAGCAAATCTTGGTAGGTGCGATTTTGCGCCTTGGCGCCGTCGTTGGTCGAGACCGTCGGACCTACCGGCACGGCCTCCGCGCGCTCCGTCAGCGGTTCGCGCGCTACCGAAACGACCTTGGCGAGCAGGGTCGAGTCGTCGAGCCAGTTGACGACGTTCCCCAGGTTAGCGTTGAGTGGACCGGGGTGGACGCGCCGCGCGGCTGCCCCCTCGACGTCGAGCACCCACAGCTCCACCGAGTCGGCCCCGGTGTGCGTCATGGCGACGTGGCGCTGGTCGGGGGACCACGTAAAGTTGGCGAGGCGCGGTTCGGGGGGCAATCCACTCACGGTGCGCGGGTCGGCGCTTGGATCGGCCAACGACTTTACGGATAAGCCGGTGTAGTAGGTCGTACGCGAGCCGATGTCGGTGCGCGGGTCGATCCGCAGACCGGCCAGGCGCAGCTCCGCCCGACTCAGCTCGGCGATCGTCGCGTAGGGGTCGCGCTCCCGCAAAACCATCCACGCCCGCGCGTCGTCGAGCAGGATCCGCGGTGCGAGTGGGGCGTCGGCGAGCTGGCGGATCGCATCGGGTGGGGCTTGGTAGGTAACCGGCTCTTGGGCCCGAAGTAGCGCGGGCGCCAGGGCGGTAAGTACGAGCGCGGCGAGGTAAGGACGAAGGGAGGCAAACGTCATGCGCTCAAAGTAATCGCTTCCGGCGCCCGGTTAGTCGTGCCCGCTCCCGCCCGGCTGACTCTCCTGCATCAGGGCCATGATCTTCTCCTGCAGCTCGGGCAGGTGCTCGGCGACGGCCTCCTGGCCGAGGGTCATGCCGCGGGTCGTGATTTCGGGGGCGGCCTCCACCATCTTCTGTCCGATACTACTCTGGTAAAACTTCCGCAGCTTCTTCAGCTCCTTCTCCGTGTACACGGAGGCGTATATCCCTACGTAATCGTCGCGGAGCGTGTCGTAGCTCATGTACTTCGTGAAGAACTCACGCATCACGCCCTCCATTTCGGCCGGCATCTGGGGCATTTGCGACAGCTGCGCGGCGAGCATCCCGTCGATGGTGGCATCGATCGTACGTTGGATCTGCATGGCGTCGAGCAGTTCCGCGGCGGCGGCGAGGTGGCTGGGGGAGGCAACCTCGGCGGCGGCGGTATCGGCCGGGGCCTGGGCCGTAGCCGATACGGCGGGGGGCGCTTCGGTGGGAGCGGTACCGGTAGTGTCCTGCGCGGTAGCGACAACCGATCCGAACGCTAAAGAACTAAGTAGAAGTAGGTTTCTCATAGAGCGCAAACGTACGGACGCGGGGTTAGCGCGCGACGCAATTACCTCGGCACCGTCACTCGATCGACGGGAAACACGGGCTCCCGGCTTCACGTACAGGCCTGAGCTCAACTACCTCTTCCAAACCGCCGACCGTGATTCTAAGCTTCTCCCGATTCTCTACCGCCCTCGTCGCCGCGGGTTGCCTCGCCGCCCCACTGCTTGCCCCCGCGCAGGTGATCTATCCGGCCCTGGGCAACTGTCCCGCCGTTAGGCTCAGCGGGGAAGCCGTCCTCATCGCCGCGAGCGGCGACCGGGTGATCTATTACGATCAGGCCGCCGAGGACGATTCGCGTGGCGCGCTCTACTTGTTAGACGGGTACCAACCCGATGGCGCCGTGGAGATAGTACCCGATGTCCCCGACCGATTCCGCTTCGACATCGAAACGGACGAGCTCCTCGCCTACCCCGACGGCCGCTTGATCCGCGCGCTTACCCCCACCGACCTCGTGCCGCGCACCGTCTTCGAGGCCCCCGGCGACATCGTAGCGCTTACCCGGTGGGAAGGTGCCTACTACGTCGCGTACGAGAAGGACCGCTCCACGGACACGGAGATCATCCGCGTCGACCCCCTCACGGGGCAGGCGGGGCCGATCCTGTACACGGCCGGCTTCGGCGGGATCATCGGGATGGGCGCACTCGACAATGGCGTCGTCGTCGCCGCGAACGGTCCCCGGGGCGACAACGACACGCGGGGCGAACGCGAGCTCGTGCGACTCGGGGCGACACCGAACACGACGGTCAGGCTCGGGACCCTGTCCGTAACCGATCCGGAGGGCAACCCGCTGCGCTCGGGGGGACCAGTCACGCGCGCTGGCGACCGCCTTTTCTTCTTCGTCGAGGAGCCCAGCGCCCAGGAGATCGCGCTCTGGACCACCGACGGCTCGAACGGCTCCGTCGAGAAGCTCGGCGTCTACGATACCGACCCGTTCGACCGTGCCCTCCCCCCGCTCGCCTTCGAAGGCGAGCTCTACTTCTTCCTCCGCGAGCTCGACTCGCCGAGTGGGCAAACCTACCAGGTCCACCGCAGCGACGGCACGGTTGCCGGAACGGAGACCCTCGGCGACGCGAGCCAAGACTTCTTCCTCGATCCGTACTCCGTAACCGTTTTCGATGGCTACCTCTATTTTACCGGTCGCGAGGGTTTTCGCCGTACCAATGCGAGTGTCGACGGTACGGAGCTTGTCATTCCGGAGACTGGTCCTATCGGTCAGCTCGACGACGCCTCCGAGGTAGTCGCTTTCAACGACAGTCTTTTGCTGAGCGGGTACGCGAACGCCGAGCCGCAGGACTTCGACTACGAGCTCTACAGCTCGGACGGCACGGCCGCCGGCTCGCGACTCGTGCGCGAGTTCGACACGAGAGACGGGGAAAACGGCTCGCCCACCAACTTCGTCGTCGCAGGCCGCCGCGCTTATTTCTTCGCCGCTCAGCGGGCGCACGACCAGCTGTTCGTCTACGACCTGGACCTAGCCACCCCGCCCTACGCCCCACTGTCCGTCGACTCGGTCACGGTCTCCGAGGCGACCTCCGACGCCCCGAACGTCGTCACCGTTTACGCCTCGGGGGAGGGACTGACGTACACCCTCGGCGGCGAAACAAACGACAGCGGTGTTTTTGACGGCGTGCCGTTCGGTACTTCCGCCTTCGCCGTCACCGACGCCACCGGGTGTTCTGTGACTGATTCCGTGACGGTCGAGCTTCAAGGAACGCCGGTCGCCGATCAGCCCACGCTCGCCGCCTACCGACTCCGCGCCAATCCCGTCGCCCCCGGCGCTCCGGTTGGACTGGAAGCCACCGATGCCGCATCCGCGCCGCTCACGTCTATCGGTGTGTTCTCGATGGACGGTCGCCGGGTAAGCGTTCACGCTTCCCCAACCTCCGCGGCCGCGCCTGACGTGCGGGGTAGCTACATCATTCTTGGGTACAGGCGCGACGGACTCGTGCTCGCGCGACGCGTGTTGGTGGTCGAGTGAGCTATTAGACCGCCCTACCCCTTCACCTTAGCCACCTTCCGCGCCCGCGCCGAAGCCACCGGCGCATCCGCATCCGCCTCCTCCATCCCGGGCACCTTCTGCCCGGCTCCAGGATCCTTGCGCGGCTTCCGCGCCTTCTTCGCCACCTTCGGTCGCGCGGCCGTCGCCTTTTTCTTCTTCGGCTCCACGCCCTTCACCACACCGCCCGCCTTCAGGTCGCGCCTGAGGAAGCCACCGGTGTAGCTGGCCTTCACCTTGGCTACCTGCTCGGGGGTGCCCTCGGCCACGATCTCCCCGCCGCCGTTGCCGCCCTCCGGACCGACGTCCACGATGTAGTCCGCCACCTTGATCACGTCCATCGAGTGCTCGATCACGACCACCGTGTTGCCCTTCGCCACCAGGCGGTCGAGCACGGCGAGCAGGTGCCGGATGTCTTCGAAGTGGAGTCCGGTCGTTGGCTCGTCGAGGATGTAGATCGTGTTGCCCGTATCGCGCTTGCTCAGCTCCTCGGCCAGCTTCACGCGCTGCGCCTCCCCGCCGGAAAGCGTGGTCGCCTGCTGCCCGAGCGTGATGTAACCCAGCCCCACGTCGGAGAGCGTCCGCATCCGCCGCGAGATCTTCGGGATGTGCTCGAAGAACCCGGCGGCATCGGCCACCGTCATGTCGAGCACGTCGCTGATCGACTTGCCCTTGTAGAGGATTTCGAGTGTCTCGCGGTTGTAGCGCCGTCCGAGGCACTTCTCGCAAACCACCGACACGTCGGGTAGGAAGTTCATCTCGATTACGCGCAGGCCCGAACCCTTGCACTCCGGACACCGACCGCCCTCGACGTTGAAGGAAAAACGTCCCGGCTTGTAACCTCGAATCTTCGATTCCGGCAGCTCGGCAAACAGCGAGCGGATGTCGGTAAACACACCGGTGTACGTGGCCGGATTACTTCGTGGGGTGCGGCCGATCGGACTTTGATCGATCTCGATGACCTTGTCGAGATGCTCCAGTCCACCCACCTTTTTGTAGGGTAAGGGCCGCTGCAAGCTCTTGTAAAAGTGCTGCCGCAAAATCGGGTAGAGCGTCTCGTTGATCAACGAACTCTTACCGCTACCGCTTACCCCCGTTACGCAGATGAAGGTGCCGAGCGGCAGCGCGATGCTTACGTTCTGCAGGTTGTGGCCTGTGGCGCCCGACAGGGTTAGCTCGTGCCCGTTGCCGGAGCGTCGGTACTCGGGCAGCTCGATTTGTAGCTCGTCGCGCAGGTACTTCGCCGTCAGCGTATCGAAGCCGCCGCGCTTGCGCAAAAACGCCTTGGGTACCCCTTCCGCCACGATCTCACCGCCGTGCGTGCCGGCGCCCGGCCCGAGGTCGATCAGGTAGTCGGAGGCGAGCATGATGTCCTTGTCGTGCTCGACCACGAGTACGGAGTTGCCGATGTCCTTGAGCTGCCGGAGCGCCTCGATCAGCTTCTCGTTGTCGCGCTGGTGGAGCCCGATACTCGGCTCGTCGAGGATGTAGGTGATGCCGCTGAGCTGGGAGCCGATCTGCGTCGCCAGCCGGATACGCTGCGACTCGCCGCCGGAGAGCGTCTTCGAGCTCCGATCGAGCGAGAGGTAGGTGAGTCCGACGTGAATCAGGAAGCCGAGTCGGTAGCTGATCTCCTTGAGCACGTCGCCCGCGATCAGCATCTGCCGCTCGCTCAGCTCGTCCTCGATACCGTCGAGCCGCTCGGCGAGCGCCACCACGTCGAGCTGGGCGAGCTCGCCGATGTGCATGCCGGCCAGCTTGAAGTGGAGCGACTCCTTGCGCAGTCGGTAGCCCTTGCAGCTCGGACACACGTCGGAGGCCATGTACTCCTCCGCCCACTGCCGCAGCTTCTCGCTCGTGGTCTCGTTGTAGTAGCGCGACAACTGCCCCACCAAGCCTTCCATGGCGAGGGTTTGCGACTGGTCGTACTTGCTCGACTTCGGCATCTTCACCGAGCGGTCGCCGCCGTTCAGGATCGTCTTCAGGCCCTGCTCCGGGATATCCTTCAGCGGGGTCGAGAGGGTAAACTTGTAGTGTTTTGCAATAGCGCGCAGCTGCTTGAAGGTGGTGTTCTCCTTCGCGTCGCCCACGGGCTTGAGGCCGCCCCGGTTGATGCTCAAACTCTTATCCGGCATTACCTTGTCGAGGTCGACGGTGTTGACCTCGCCGAGCCCCCGGCACTCCGGGCAGGCGCCGTAGGGGGAGTTGAAGGAGAAGGTGTTCGGACTCGGCTCCTCGTAGCTGAGTCCCGTCTTCGGGTCCATGAGGGCCTTCGAGAACGGCAGCACCTCGTCGGTCTCCACGTCCTGAATCATCACGAGGCCGTTGCCCATCTTCATCGCCGTTTGCAGACTCTGCGTCAGGCGGTCACGGCGGCGCTCACCGGCCACGATCCGGTCCACGACCAGTTCGATGTCGTGCACCTTGTAGCGATCCACCTGGAGCCCGGGCTCCAGGTCGAGCATGTCGTCGTCCGCGCGCACCTTGGTGTAGCCCTGCTTGCGCATCTGCTCGAAGAGCTCGCGGTAGTGGCCCTTGCGGCCGCGCACCAATGGCGCGAGTAGCGTGACCTTCTTGCCGTCGAACTGATCGAGCACCGTCTCGAGGATCTGCTCCTCGGTGTAGCGGACCATCCGCTCACCGGATTCGTAACTGTAAGCATCGCCCGCTCGGGCGTAGAGCAGGCGGAGGAAGTCGTAGATCTCCGTGACCGTACCCACCGTAGAGCGCGGGTTTTTGGAGGTCGTTTTTTGCTCGATGGAGATGACCGGACTCAGGCCGTCGATCTTTTCTACCTCGGGCCGTTCGAGGTTGCCCATGAACTGCCGCGCGTAGCTCGCGAAGGTCTCCATGTAACGCCGCTGCCCCTCGGCGTAGATGGTGTCGAAGGCGAGCGAGGACTTCCCCGAGCCCGAGATCCCCGTAATCACCACGAGCTGCTCGCGCGGGATGCGGACGTCGATGGTTTTGAGGTTGTGCTCGGCGGCACCGACGACGTCTATGTACTCGTCGGACTGAATCGGAATGGTATCGAGATCGAAGGCAGAGGGAGCGACGTTGGTCAAGTAGCGAAATTTGGCCGAAAAGAAGGGGGGAGGTGCCAGGGCACCACAAAGTAACCCCGACCCTCCGGGCTTGTTTGCCGATCTTCGGCCACGATGTGGTATACCTTCGGGCTCTACGCGATGGCCCTGTTCTACGCACTGGCCGGGCTCACGCACTTTGCGCGCCCGCAGTTTTTCACGCGCCTGGTGCCGCTTTGGTTGCCTTCGCACACGGTATTGGTTTACGTTTCGGGCGCCGTCGAGATCGTGTTGGCAGCACTCCTGCTCTTCCCCGCCACGCAGGCGCTTGCGGCATGGGGACTGATCGGTATGCTGGTTCTGTACCTGCTCGTGCACGTCAACATGCTCCTCGACGTGCACGCCGGCATGGGCCTCCCGCGCTGGGCGCTGTGGGGGCGTTTGCTCGGGCAGTTCGCGCTGGTGGGGTGGGCGTACGCGTACGCGGTGCCGGTGGGCGCCTGATGGACTTGCCTCGCCAGGCCGCTTTCGCGAAAACAATAAGCGCAGATCGGTACTTCGTGCGATGTCGTGGTTAGCTACCTGCTGACGTGTTGCTACGAACGGCTTACCGAGCGTTCGGAGGCCAACGCGCTGTAGGGTACCCGGGACTATTCTCCGGCGATGGAAGACGCTAATGGCCTCTGGTGCAAACGCACTAACTGCAACTAGAGCAAACCCCCGATACCAAGCCGTTAAATTGCTTCACGAGATAATTGATCGGGATATTTAACTTCAACTCTTCTTCGAGGCATTCGACTCTCTCGCACTTCTCGCACTGAAAATGGAGGTGGTTGTGCTTGTAATCTCCGTCGTCACACTTCCCGCAAACCGCAAAATAGTGATTTCCGTCGATGCCCACGATCCGATGCACGATGCCGTCGTCGCAAAATCGATTTAGGACCCAGTAGATGGTCGTGCGAAGGCACCCTCGGTATGCTCTGGCCCAGTCTCGACCTTGTCTTCCTCGCGCTCAGCGCCTGGGCGGTAGTCGCCGCCCTCCAGCAGGTCGGGCGCTCCGGCCCGGGGGCCGTCTTCGCGCTGGCCTGGACCGCGTTCGCCGCCGGACTCATCGGCGAGCGCCTCGGCTGGCCCGCGGGCGAAACCCTGACGTACGGCGGCTCCACCGTTCTTATCGGGGCACACCTCTGGCGCCTGAAAGGAGACTTAGCGTGATGCCGCGCATTCCCATCCATGTTATCACCGGCTTCCTGGGTGCCGGAAAGACGACCTTCCTCAACCACCTCATCCGCGAGCGCCTCCCAGAGCGCATCGAAGAAGGCGTCGTAGGAGGTACTCACCCCACCGCCCATCGCATCTGCCGCGTCTCGCTCGAGAACTTCACCCCGATGGCCGCCCGCGTTCGCGCATCGTCCGCATACGGCCGCAGGTAGCCGCGCACCTCGATCTGGCGCAGCGCCTCGGCCAAGCTGCGATCCAGCTTGAACTCCACGGCGTAGCGGTGGGTGGCCGTCTCGACTACGGCATCGGCGCGACCCTTCGCCGTACTCACCTCAGCCTTGATGTATACCCCCACGAGCCGTAGCGTCAACCAGACCGTGGCGTGGAAGAGGTACTCCGTGTTGGCGCCCTCCTTGCCCCAGTGCGGGTGAGGGATCTCGGCGAGGGTCGCGTTCACGATCGCGAAGACGCGCGGTAAGTCGTTTTGCTGAAAGGCGTCTCGCGCATGATGAGCAGGTCGAACGACAGGCGGACCTCGCGGTTGGGGTAGCGCAGGCGGTGGGCGGCACCCTCGCGGTCGTAGTCGTCGACGGTGAGGGTGTAGCCTTACGAGATTTTCGGATAGTTCGGAACTTGACTAAATTTCGAACCGATGAGGAAGAGTAAATTCACCGAAGCGCGGATCATCTCCGCGCTCAAAGAGAATGAGGGCGGCCGTACCGCCGCCGAGGTCCCCCGGGAGTTGGGCGTGGCCGTGGCCACATTTTATGGGTGGCGCAAGAGGTACGCCGGGATGGAGGCCTCCGAGGTCAGGCGCCTCAAGGAACAGGAGGCGGAGAACGCGAAGCTCTACGACCGGATGGGGCAGGGGCCCCGCTCGGGAGTCGTACGCGGACACGGCGCTCGACATCCGGATGCTCAAAGACGTGTTGTCAAAAAAGTGGTAGGCCCGCGCGCGCGTCGGCGCGCGGCGGGCTACCTGCGGGACGGTCACGCGATCTCGACGCATCGGGCCTGTCGGGTCGCGCGAAGCGTGAGGTTTCGCCCACCGAGAGCGTCCCGATGACCCGGCTCCGCGAGAGAGACGAGGTGTGGGCGTGCGACTTCCTGTCGGACGCGCTGGCTGACGGGCGCACCGCGCGCGTGATCGCGGTCATCGACGAGTACTCACGCGAGTCGCTGGCCCTGGAGGCGTCGCGCTCGTACCCGAGCGCGCGGGTATGCCGGATCTTGGATCGCGTCGCCGAGCGCCGGGGCACCTACCCGAAGATGTTACGCACGGACAACGGCCCGGAGTTCGTCGCCGGGGCGCTGGCGGAGTGGTGCGAGGCACACGGGGTGCGGCACGTGCGCATCACGCCGGGGCGCCCGATGGAGAATGGCCGCGTGGAGCGCTTCAACCGGACGGTGCGCGAGGACGTGCTCGATTTCTGGCAGTTTGCGAGCTTTACGGACCTGAATGCACACTTAGTCGCGTGGCGAACGAGCTACAACGCGACGCATCCACACACAGCGCTCGATGGTCAGACTCCGGAGGGATTCGGGCGGGACGCCCTGCGGGCGGCTCCGGCTTCACGGCCTACGCCGCCCGCAGGGCAAGGGAACACACTAGCAATTACACTTTAGAGCTGTCCGAATAACCGTAAGGCTTCAAGGTAGCCGGTTTGGAAGAGGATCGGTACCGACTCGAGTTCGCGTAAGTCGAAGCTCATCAGTTGCGGGGCCAGCCAGAGTTTGGTCGTTGGGTCGACCATCCCGACGGCGCTCATTTGCTTCACGAGCCACGTCGGGGTACCCGTCTCGAACCAGTAATTGGAAATCAGGCCCGAGTCGAGGTAGGTCATCAGCGACCAGGGGTTGTACAGGCGTTCGGCCCCACCCCAGGAGTAGCCGTTGTACCAGTCGCGAACGTGCTCCCGTAAATTACCGTAGGCGTCGATCTCGGCGGAGAGGCAGCGCTTTTAAAGCTATATCACATATGAAGTTTATCCTAACATCGTTATTCCTGGGGTTCAACCGTAAGTAACCTCGTTGTTGTCCGAGCAATAAACCCAAAGCCATCACCCTCTACATTTCCACGAAAAAGCAGTGGCTCAGTGAGCCCGGCTGGAAAGAAGTTATCGTATTGCTCGTTTAGTAATCGATACACATAGTCTGCCAAGCCAGGTGAAGCGGCGGAGAATCGTGCTAGCGGTTCTCCGGCAGGTAGTTGCCAAACTGTAGTGAGTGGATATGGACCCGATTCCATACAAGCCGACCCGATGACAATGCCTTCGGCGTCAGTAAACTCAACAATGCACCGCGGACTCGTCCTACTTGTAGCAAAGGTGGTACCTAAGCCTTCAGCAATAGGGGGTAAACCGACTTGAGTCGGTCCTACCCACGCGTCGTAACCGTCCTCTACGGCAACAGCGGCGTCTAGGGTTAGGTAGGGACCATCATCGTCATCGCTACTTAAAGTAGCGAGGGAGGCATACTGTACAACGGTAAACGAGTCGATACTCGGCGACGGGGGTGCGGCGAGTGCTACGCTGATTAAACTGTCGCCGGCATCTACGACGCGAACGTGTAGTGTGTCAAGGTCGGCATAAGTCTCCGCGGAGAGCGTGTAGTAGCCGTCATCATCGTACTCCAGCAAAGTACAATCGGTAGAAGAAGCTCCATCGGGGGGTACCCCGGGGCAAAGGAATACTTCGGCATTTGATACTACGTCATAGATCGGTTTTCGAGGACCGGCGAAAGAATCAGGCGTAGTTATGATCGATAGGCTAATCGGACGGGTAACCGAAATACGCGCGCCATAAACATCGTCGACGTAGCCGTCTACGTACAGCTTACCCGTGTTACGGCCCGTTGGTACAACTATTTCGGGCTCACAGGCAAATATCAAGCTGCAAAGCGCGAATGCAAAAGTTAGTAGGTACCAGATCTGCATTCGAAAAGTTACCATGAAACGGACCATTGTACCCCCGGAACCCACCGGAACAGAGCGGATGCATCATAAGAAAGAGGGGCGGTTCTATATGAAGAACCCGCGTAGACTACGTAGAATGGATTCTTTCGGAAGTAAGCGTTATAGATAGACGCAGTCCATCGGTGGGTAAAACGCGTACGCTTTTTCGTATAGGTCATAGCAAGATCTAAACGGTGGTGATCCGGCGAACGCGTTTGCCGACGCTGATCGTAAAGGGGGGCTGCACCACTCCAATCGACAAACGTCCCGCGACCGAGTCGTGCGCTCGGGATGGTATATAGGAACCCAGTCGAATACGTAAAATTCGCCGAAAGTGACCACGGCCAGTCTTCGGGAGCATACGAAGCATTGGCGGATAACTGGTGTGGACGACTGTAGCGATATTCTAAGTAGCGGTCGGGGCCGTCACGACTCTCGGGGTCGCTGCGAAAAGAGCGAGCGTAAGCGTATCCGAGCATGTAGTCGATGTCACGTATCCTACCGGTCGTAAAGAGCTCGGCTCCATATGCATACCCTTTGCCAACTGGTATATCTGGGTCAGGCACTGAGAGGTCAGAAAATACCTCGGCGCCACTACTGAAAAGCGGGAGCCCCGCGAAGTTTTTGTAATATGCACTAGCTCGTATACTACCCGATGTCGTTGGTAGAGGAGCGTCCATTTGGATAGAATACTGATTCGCGCCCTGTACGGGGTAAGCTTCGCTCGGAGGGAGAAATACCTCGAAGTAACCTTCGAAGGCCCAGGGATCAACCCGGTGTAGTGGTTGCCGCATTCGATCGTAGGCTAAGCTTGCGCTTAGCTTGCCGAAGTCTACCTTGGCACTCAAACGGGGTTCGAAACCGATCGTTTGATAGTCACCTCCAGTCGTAAGGGCATGTAATCGTCCACCAACGTCGAAAGTAAGTCGCTTCGTTGCTGCCCACTGATACTGTACCCCTAAGCTCGATTCGGTCAGAACAGGATTTGCTAGCTCAAAATCGGCGCTTGGTAGCTCGGCGCTTAGCGCTGTAGGCACGGCAACATTGAGGCCGTAACGACCTACTTCCACTCGAGCGCTAAGCTCCAGTCGATCGCGCCCTACCTGTCGGTTGGCTATTCCCCAGAGTGCTAAACTGTTGCGTTGAGTCTTGACTTCGGTGCGATAGCGCCGATTTTCAGAAGCTGGATTAGGAATGCTAGCCCCCGAACCAGTGACGTAGCGAGAGGCAGTAAGTCCTGATTCAGTTAGCCAACCGCGCCGTTCGGCAATGTAGCGAGCGCTTACCAACTGATTGCCCCAGCCGTAACGGCTACGTAGGAGTTCCTTCCCGCGCTCCTCATTTACGTCAACGGGTTCGGCCGCGTTTATGTAGTCCTGACTTATGTATGTAGCTACAGAGAGTTTATCCCCTTTGGGTAGTGGGTAAGTGAATCGAGCGTTAAGATCGCCCTGTAGAAATACCCCACCGGTAGCAAACAATCCTATGGCTGGGTAGGCTAGCCGGCTAGCAGCAAAATAGCTGCCTTTCCCGGCTGGTCCCTCCAGTCGAATATTTGAGTTAGGGAAGCCTATCGCGAATGAGCCGGCGTGGCGGTCGCGCCGGCCCTGTTTGGTGGTTACGGCAAGAACACCAGAGAGTCGACCCCCGTATCTCGCCGGGAAGCGACCGGGGTACACCCGCATATCCTGTACGGCTTCCGCGTTTACGGACCCCATAAACCCTAAAAGGTGATTCGGACTGTAGAGTACAGCGCCATCCATGAGCACGAGGGTTTGGTCGACGGTGCCGCCGCGCACGGCGGGCGCGGCTTGTCCCTCAGCCTGCGTTTGTACCGATGGAAGTACCTGTAGGCTACGAAGCGCGTCTACCTCGCCGCCGATTGCGGGGATACGCTGCATAACTTCCGGCGTAAAGGCGTAGCCTTCATCAGTGAGAATTCTATTGGCACGTACTTCAGCGGTAGCTAACAGGATGGAGCGGAGGATAATTCGGGCATCTACCACTTGGTTGAGTGCTACGACACTATCTGCGGCGAAAGCAGAGACGATACGAACGCTGTCTACGCCAGCCGGTAGACAAGCACGGCCGTGGGCATCGGTCTGTAGACTAAATGCGGTGCTTGTACCGGTAAGCTGAGCAAACAGAATGGGCTCACCTCGCTGATCGATAATCGTGATTGGAACACACGTTTGTGCCGCCAACCCGTAAATAATTAGGGATATAAATAGTAAAACAATTGCACGAATGACTGTCATAGCAAGTAGGGAAAAGCCCCCTCCAGTAAAACTGAAGGGGGCTTAAAATGAGATTTAGCACGAAGTTATCTGCAACGCCAGGTAGAGCAAGTAACAGTGTTGCCTTTATATTCCGCTTTATGATCTGCCTCTGCATTTCGGAAATCTTTATTACAGTTTAAGATCCTACCGCTACCTGCATTCACCTCGACGTGCGAGCTGATGTGGGCTTCATCATTTCTGGAGTGCGAGCCATCTTTATCAAACCATTCCTTGAATGAATTGATTAACTCAACATCGTAACTATGCTCTAGATAGGATGCTTTCTTGCGTGTCCAAGTCCCGAGTATTTTCTGCTGGTGCTTAGTAATAAGCTTTAGCTCGTTATACAATCCTGTTTGATTGAGCTGGAACTCGCCTTTCATCCTTCTCTTACTGCCAGTTCCTACGTCGCAAGCTTTATTGTCGCTACGTGAACTAAGCACTTCGCTGGAAGTCGATCGCACGGATGCGGGTCCTGCTGCGAGCGATGCTTCAATGTCACCGGAGTATAGGAACGCGTTTACCGATTCGCGATCGAAACGATAGAGTGTATCGCCAATCGCAAGGAGACGCGCCTCATTGCTGAGTACAGCTAGTGCAGTAGCGGGAATGATCGGCCGTAGTTCATCACCTCCGTCAATGAAAGCGAGTTCCGGGTTAATAGACGCGCGAAGCTCACCAGCCGAAGAAAAGTTATCTTCTTCCAGGCCTTCGTTCAGTGCGTCGAATTTTGCGGCATAGCTATTTTTTGGCCCTAACTCAGCCAAGGTTTCAAAATTTGTCTTTAGATGCTTGTCGATTGTGGAGCTAAAAGCCTCCATCGACTCAAAGTGAACTATGTCTTCAGTAGTTTGAAGCTCATTTTCGGATGGCTCTTTATCGCAACTCGCAAGGAGTACACTACAAGGCTATTACTGGTAATATTCGCATGCTCATGTGTATCATGATTTTGGTGACTGTGTGTATCACAATGATATCCCCCCCCCCCCCCCCCCCCCCCCCCCATCCAAACGAAAATCATATATATGACTTTCGTTTTACAATGTAGAAAAATAAATTATAATGCATAAACATGAGATGTGGCAGAGGTGTCGCCTGATTGGAATTCGCATATGAGATGATACATCACTGCTTCAAATAGATATAGCTATCATAGCCTTGTACCGAAATTTTACATGAGTTGTTCGTAAAGAGTGAAGTCCCCTATCGTTAAAAGGCGAACTGATGCTAATCAGATCGTGTCTGAGAATTCGACCGGCAGGTAAGTTTGAGGATGCTTCCGAGCAGGTAGTTCATTTTTACATTCACGAACAGCTAGTCGCGCGTGAGTCGTAGCCACGGTATTGACTGGGGCATCCAGAAGTTTGCTCTATGACCCGCGGCTTCGGTGCACTACGTAGGGATCTGTGGCTCGCGTGGATAAACGATACGTCTACCCAAAAGTCCGAGGGGGGCATATCGAACAGCCCGCTAATCGGGCTGCGCGTCAGTGTTCGCTACCTTGGGCATACCCTTATACGGGCGCATTACTCGCAGTGAACAGCAGATCTCTTACGATCTCGGCTCCTATCGTGAGGCCGACTGGAATACACCTCCTCCGTTCGCCAGGGCAATATGTGCTCCACGCACCTACAAAAACGAAAGGCGCGACACTCTCATGTCGCGCCTTCGGAAACTCTGAATGAAATGTACTTGCTAAACTTCCGTAAACCCGTTCTTAGCGATGCTATTCACGGGCTCGTCCAGGCGGATGGTGTGTACGTGCGACAGGTCGCTGATCGAGAGCACCTTGATGTCGACCCGATTGGGCGCTAGGATGTACAGGTGCTTATCGCTCGCCACGAGGACGGGGTCGTCCTCGTCCATCTCGTCGAGCTTGGCCTCGGGGGTGGTCGGCTCGCCGGTCGCGAGGTCGGGGACGTTCACCATCTCCACTTCGCGCTCGACCACTGGGCTCCCATCGGCGGCGTCGAAGACGCGGACGCGGTTGTCGCTCGTGTGGACGATGTAGTAGTCGCCGTTGAAGCTCAGCATATTGCCGACGATGTCGTCGCCGAGGTAGACGGACGTCATGCTCTTGGTCGCGGGATCGACGAGGTAGCTGCCCACCGAGGTGGCGCGCCCGAAAAACACGGGGGTATTGTCGTGGCCGTTGACGCTCCCGATCCAGAAGCCGCGCTCGGCGTTCAGCTCCTCCGGATTGGCGATGAGGTCGATGTTATTTGCGTCGTCGACGAGGATGACGCCGTCAGTGGAGCCGAAGACCCCGTGAGTACCGTTAGTTGCGTCGCCGTGGATGCCCTCGACCTCGACGCCGCCGTTGTCGTCGATGAGGGTGCCGTCGGCGTCGAGGTACTTGACCATCTGCGGGATGCCGCCGGGCTCGTCGGTGTTCTTGAAGGTGGTTACGAACTGACCGCTGGCGAGTCGGAAGCCGGCGCCGTGGTGCGCCACCGTGGGGAAGGTCAGAACGGTGGGCTCGTAAGCCGGCAGTTCGAGCTGCGCCTCATCGACGTGCGTGATGGACCCGTCGCCGTCGTTGAAGATGACGATCTGACCGCCCGAACTCGCGAAGTGCGTGGGCAGTGGTGCGTCGACGGTGACGTCGAGCCAACCGACGCCCTGTTGGTGACCGTGATCCTCGTGGTTGATCACCCCGGAGTCGAAGAAGCGGAGCTGGTTGTTGTCGCGATCGGTGACCACGAGGTAGCGGCCGGAGTTGCTCGTGTAGTAGCGCGCGTCTTCCGGGAGCGGGGCGCTCGTGCTGTCCACGATCTCGTCTGTGCTCGTCTGCATTACCTTGATCTGGTTGTCGTGCATTAGGGTAAGGCGCACCCACTCGCTCTCGAGCTCGGAGAACTCGGTGCCGTCGGGCTCTCCGACGAGCTCGTCGTCGTCGTCGGAATTACACGCGCTTGCTAGTAGAACGAGTAGGAGGGCTGGCCACCATTGGGTTAGTGTTAGTCTCATGGGGGGGTTAATTGAAAGTTCTCAAAGTGATGTTTCCGTTCGCGTCCTCGGCCCAAACCCGCAGCAGGTCGCCACCGGCCATCTGCCGGATGGCGTCCTCGCCGCTTAGGAGAGTGCCTAGGTTGATCTCGGATGCATGGGGCAGTGGATCTCCGCGGTCGGGCCGAAACTGGTGGGGCCAGTTCGACTCCCCCCACAGCCACTCCGCCCGGAGCTCTCCCCCCTGGGCGAGGTTCGTGGGGTCGGGCCGCACGAGGTACACCCAGAGGAAGACGATGTCAGACGAGGCGGAGTCCCGGACGTTGCGCACCACGGTTCCGCTCACCGAACCGCCGGCCCCGTCGATGGCGTCGACCGTGACGCGGGGCGCGTAGCTGCGCTGCAGGTGGATCGTGCTGTGGTAGGTGGAGTTGTCGTCGTAGGAGGTCTCGTTGCCGCTGACGTCGACGGCCTTGACGGAGAAGTGGTGCGGCCCGGCGAGCACGCGTTCGCCTCGGCGATGGCGGGGTTGCGCTCATTCAAGTAGGTCGAGAGTTCGTCGTCGGGGAGGGTCTCGAAGCGGGTCGGACCTTCGAACTCCTCCCCCGGCAGCGCCTGGCGGTAGTTGAGCAGTACGAAGCCGTTGTCGCTCGGGGAGCAACCGTGGACGTGGCCGTCGAAACCGTTGTGCGATTCGACGACGATCTCGGAGATGCCCCGGTCGTCGGTGACCGCGAAGGAGAGCGGGATGAGCGCCGCCTCTGGAGGTACCTCGACGAAGTGATCGGGCGCGATCGCCTATGTGGGCGACACCGGGTCGACCGCCGGGCGCTCGACGTCGGCGAGCTCGTCGGGTTCGGGATCGAGGTACGCGCCGCGGGAGCCGACCAACAGAAAACACAGGAGGCTCGGAACACGCACGCATAGGAAGGTGTTTACTAATGCAACAGTGTCGCGAATTATAGGCGTCCGTTCCCTTAATGCAACGAAGTTGCTATTGATTTTGCAACTCGATCGGTAGCTCACCTCTCAGCGCCGCCCCACCGCCCCCCAGACTCGCTCGACGCAGGAAACCTTTGTGCGTCGACGTGCCGTTTGACCTGTACACCGAAAGTATATCCTCTTTGATCACTTTTTCCGTCCGCCGGGCAGTCGCGGCCACTCTACTCGCCTGTGGGGTCGGCGTGACTTCCGCGCAGGTGCTGGCCGACGAGGCCCCAGGCACCGAAAAGGGACACGCTACGGGCCTCGGCCGCATCGTGGACTTCCTCACGATAGAGCCCAACCGCGAGCGCGCCGCCCTCGACACGACGCTCTACCCCTCGAAGATCGTCTTCGCCCCCTACATCATCTACACCCCCGAAACCAGCTTCGGCTTCGGGGTCGGCGGCAGCTACCTCTTCAAGATGCCGGGCTCCGGCGACGAGGAGCGCACCCGTACCTCCGCCATCCCCATCGCCTTCACCTACACCCTCGAGAACCAGATACTCTTCTACTCGGGCTTCGAGATATTCTGGCCGGATGAGACCTGGGTACTGTCCGGAAACTTACGGGCCCAAATCTTCCCGCAACTCTTCTACGGCGTCGGGCGCGATACCCCCGAAGAGGATGAGGTCGTGTTCGAGAGCACGCAGATCGTCCTCGAGCCCATCCTCACCAAGCAGCTCTTCGTCGACCGGCTCTTCCTCGGCGGGGGACTGCGCTACCGCTACGTAACCGGGACGGGATTCGATCTCGTCGACGACGGCGACCCCGAGGACAGCGTCAATCCCGAATTCTTCGACATCGACGGGGCCGGCGGCTCTACCTCGATGGGCATCGAGGCCGCCGCCCTCTACGATACTCGTAACTCCCTCATCAACGCCTCCACCGGCTCTTACTTCGAATTTACCTACGGCCGCTACGGTGAGGCCCTCGGCGGTACCAACGAGTTCAACCTCACGCGCGCCGACGCCCGCCACTTCCTGCGGTTGAGCGGCACCGAGCGCTACCGCGACGTACTCGCTTTTCAGGGGGTGGGCTACTTCGCGAGCGGCGACATCCCGCTCGTCGAGCTCGGCCAACTAGGCTCCGGTGAGATCATGCGCGGCTACTACGAGGGCCGCTACACCGACCGCAACTACGTAGCCGCACAGGTGGAGTACCGGCTCAGCTTCAACGATACGCCCTGGGGCGCGGTGGGCTTCGCGAGCGCCGGGGACGTGGCGCCGGGGGTGTCCGACTTCAGTCTCTCGAACATCCGTACCGCCGCGGGCGTGGGCGTACGCTACATGATCGACCCGGTGGAGCGACTCAACCTGCGGGCAGACGTAGCCGTGACCGGGGAAGGCGATTTCAATTTCTACATCACGATCGGGGAGGCGTTCTGATCGCGCCTTGGATTTTACAGCTCGATCGGCAGCTCGGCCCGCAGCGTCACGTTGCGCCCCTGCTCCGGGAGGTTGGTGAGGCGGTAGCGGTTGACGTAGTTGAAGTAAGGGATGTCGAATACGTTGCCGACGTCGAGCCCGACGGATAGCTCGCGCTCTCCGAGCGTCACGGCCGTCCCGAAGCCCGCGCCGACGAGGTAGGTTTACCACAGACGCGACCTGGCGGCGAGCGGACGGCCCTTAGTCTCGCTGCCCTTCAACTTCACCAGCTCGTTGTACTCTTTTGGCAGTCGGCTTTAGGCGGATCGATACGCCTCCACCTCCCACTCCCCCGCCCGCTTCGTCTCCCCCGTCGAAGCTCACGCCGACGGCTAGTATCTGGCGCGGATCCGCGCCGTAAGGCTCTAAGTACCCCTGTCGCTTAGTCCGCGATCCGTCCGCCGCGCGGCGCAACGAGCCCTCAGAGCAAACTCACCCGCACCTTCTTCGTCTTGAGCTTGGTGTTATTCGTTTTTGCGATAAGCAGGCTGGCCGCACTCGCTGCAACCCCCGCGTACGCACCCGTCTGTTGTAGCTCGATCACGCCCAGTTGGTCTTTCTTGAGTTGACCTTGCTTCATGAAGAAGCCCGCGACATCGCCCTTCGAAATCTTGTCGCGACGCCCACCGGAGAGGTGCACGGTCACCCACGTTTCGCTGGGCCGATCCGTCGACGCGGGGAGCTCGTCGGTGTTTAGGTGCTCGGAGTAAACATCCGCGACGTAATCCGGCAGCACCTCCTGCTCCCAACAGAGCAGGTAGGCGACGCCGTTCTGGTGCATGCGGGCGGTCCGGCCGTTGCGGTGCGTGAACTCCCGCTCGCGCGGGGGCAGGTGGTAGTGGAGGATGAACGCGAGTTCGGGAACGTCGATCCCGCGGGCGGCGAGGTCGGTGGCGAGGAGGAGTCGACTACTGCCATTCCGGAATTTGATGAGTGCACGATCGCGCTCGATTTGCTCCATACTTCCGTGAAAACATTGGTGCTCGGTGCCGCTACGCGCGAGGAATTCACTCACGCGCCGTAGTCCGTCTTTGAAGTTGCAGAAGATGATCCCGGGCCGCGGGCCGATGTAGGCGAGGACTTGGCGCAGGGCTTCCAGCTTGTCTCGCTCGGGAGACAGCAGGGTTTTCACCGTGAGTCGCGACGTCCCGGCTCCGAGGTAGTCGAGGACTCGAGGCCGTTGAAGTCCGACGAACCGAGGGACGTCCGTACTGCTGGTCGCCGAAGTCAGGATGCGCTGCCGGAGTCCGGGCAGCGCCCCGATGATCTGCTCCATCTCCGCCTCGAAGCCGATCTCGAGCGACTTGTCGAATTCGTCGAGCGCGAGGGTTTTGATGCGACTTAACTCCGAGGGGTCTCTCCGGAAGCGATCGGCCACGCGCCCGGGCGTCCCGATCAGGATCGCCGGTCGGTGCTTGAGGTCGATCTTGTCGAGCGTCCCCGAGCGCCCGCCATACACCGCGTTGACCTTGTAGCCCGAGCCCATCTGGCGGGCGACCTGCTCGATCTGCTGTGCGAGCTCGCGGGTGGGCACGAGGATGAGGGCCTGGATCTCGGTCTCGTCGGGATCGAGCGCCGCGACGACCGGCAGCAGGAAGGCGAGCGTTTTACCGGTGCCGGTGGGGGAAAGCAGCACGACGTCCGTGCCGGAGGCGATGGCCTCGCCCGCGCGCTCCTGCATGGGGTTGAGGTGGGGGATATTGAATTTTTGTAGGATGGGGTCAGGCATGGGGGGACGAAGGTGGCGTGGGGAGGGGCGCTTGGCGCAAGCCTAGCTCAACATCCTGCGCCGATTCAGTTCCTCCGCGACTTCTCCCGCTTTCACCAAAATCCCTTCGCAGTGGTGTGGCCGATGACTTTCACCTGATCGGAAGAACAGCGCGCTACCCACCAGTACGCCCGTCGTGTTTAGCGGTTCGGAGCCCGGGCTCGAGCTTCAGCTCGAAGCGTCCGCCGTGACCGGAGGTCGTCCCGATGCCCCGCTCCGCGATGCCGACGTGGGCGCAGGCGATCGGCTCGCCGGTGTCCGCGTCGAAGATGCGGCCCGCGACGAGGAGGGGTTCGGGCTGCGCGAGGGACGTGAACGAGGTGAGCACGGCGAGGAAGCTGGCGAAGAGGGTAAAGGTTTGCGTGCGCATCCGAGCTCGTTTGAGGCTAGACGGGTGAGGGCGCGAGGAGTTACAACCGAGCCCAAACTTCGGAGCCGTTACATCGCGAGTAGGTACCAATCCTACGCGCGCGGCTGTGGGGTCAAGGTGACTGGGGGCGTCGCTTGCGACGTAGGTCTAGGGCGTCCCGAAACCACCCCGTACGATGAAATCGATGATCAGATGGAGTTCTTGCTGAAGCTCGCGGCGTATTGCCTGTCGGAATAGCTACCACAAGGCGCAGGGAAGCACCGAGCGTAAGTAAGTAACAGGGGTTGTCGTGTCCCGAAGCCAGCTACATCAACCTAACTTAAAATCACGAAGATCCGCTTTACTCACATCAACAACACGATCGTTATTAACACTCAGTAATGCTAATACACATGCAATAGGCACCTTTATACGTATTCCACAATTCCGCTGAATTAAATCCAGTACAGCTGTGGAGAGCGTGCGCAAGGAATGACACCTGCTTCTACCTGGAGCGCGCCGATTGCGATACCAACTTAACGGTACTATATTCTGTAGACCGAACCTAGGTCGATTTTGTTGCGCTCCCTAAGCTCGGCGTGTCCCGATGACAAGGCGGGAAGAGTGAGTAGTTACAGCGTTCCATGAGCGAATGCGTGCATACTGTACATCAGGATTGACATCACGAAAAGTACGATCAGTTTGGCCAAATTTTGTTTCATAGTGTCTGCATAGTGTTCCGCTCAAATATATTTCGATATCTCGGCTGTCCACACGCAACCGACCAAATATTCACGGAATACGTATGTTATATTATAGCATAGTCCACAAAACACTCATACCCATACACATGCTGTGTTTAGGTTCTAGCCGACGTTTGTGCATAACGGCAGCTCGGGCTGCCGCCCGCCGTTGGAAAACTTGCCTCATCGCAACTTGCAATACCGACTACTTTGTATTAAGCGCTTTTTCCTTCACCCACCTCCGGGCTCGAATCGTACGATCCACGAGCTAACGGACTGGATTTACGTTTCCACTACACGTACCCGTCGTCGCGGTAAAACCAGTCCGTCCTCCAGCTCCGCGATGTAGCGCACCATCGCCTCGCGCACGTCGCAGTGCAGCGTCCACGCGTTTCCCGAATTCTCCGCACTCACCGTCCCACGCAATTTGATTGCGTCATCCTCCGCGGCGTACACGATTAGATCGGGCGGCGAATCCCCGTTGTACAGCTCGTGACCGCGTACGAGCTCGTCGAACTTGGCGCGCACCGCATCCACATCGATGCGGTAGTCGGCGTAGAGGTAGAACGGTTTGAGCAATTTGGAATCGGTGATCGACCAGTTCTCGAAGGGGTGATCGATGAAATACTTGAGCGGCACGATCACCCGTCGCAGGTCCCACGTCCGAATCACGAGGTACGTAAACCGCACGTCCTCTAAGTTTCCCCAGTTGCCTTCGTAGAGCACGGCGTCACCGATGCGTACCGGACGAGTCAGGGCGATCTGGACGCCGGCGACGAGGTTGCCGAGGGTCGACTGCGCCGCTATCCCCAGCACGACCGCCGCGAAGCCCGCCGAGCTCAGCAGGGCGTAGCTCAGCGCCTCGAGACCTTGAATCCGCGAGAGCACGATCCCGACGCCGACGCAAGACAGGACGAACACCGCCGCGCGCCGACCGACCGAGAGGCTGGTCATGCGCCGACGCGCTTCGTCGTTGGCTTCATCCGAAATGTCCGCGAGCCGCCGCTCGGCGAGGTAGCCGATGGTATAATCCACCCCCCGGGAAGCCACCCAGATGAGGGTGAAGACCACCACCACGAGCAGCACCGTGTAGAGGCCGCGCGCGAACGGCCCGGACAGCGCCAGGGCCTCATTGAGCGCGAAGTAAAAAGCTAAAATCCCCAGGGCCCACCCGAGTGGCGTGGCCAGTTGATCGCCGAGCTCGGTCGCCCAGTCGTAGGACACCTTGCGGCAAAACCACCCGAAGCCGCGGGCGATCGCCCAGCCGAGCAGAGCCGCCAGCATCGCGAACACGACCACGCCGACGAGGATCCACGCCTGGACGCCGAAGACCGTCGTTTTTGCGGAAGCGGGCACGATAGACTCCAGCACGCCCGGTCCGTAGTTGCGGTAGAGCGCCGGTACGATTTCGACCGTCGTGGCCGTCCACAACCAGCGTGGTACCTCGTCGCCGACCCGGACGCGCTGCATGCGCAGCTCTACCGCACGTCCGTTCGCGGTCAGCGACCCGATCTCCACCGAGCGCCGTGGGGCGGGTGGACCTCCGCCGGCACCGGGTTGCGCGATCGCCCCGTCGGGTCGGTCGGGGAGTTCCCCGTAATCGAAGCCGAGGCGTTGATCGAGTACGTAATAAAGCTGCTGTGCGTACAACTCCCCGCGCTCGGCTTGGCGCCCGGGCGGCAGTAGATTGAGGTTAAGGGCCTGCGCCGCGGTGGCGAAGCGCCCGGCCTGGCAGGCGCGCACGAAGCTCTCGAGGGTTTCCTGGGGGGTGAGGGTATAGAAAGTGTCGGGCGGGGCGGGCAGTCCGGCGTTGAGCGTGTCGAGCACGTAGTAGGCCTCGTTGTAATCCCCGAAGCCGGCGTTGGTGCGTGCGCCGATGGTGGGGAGGGAGGTGTCGGCAGGCGGTAGGGACCGGTAGGCGGGCGGGGCCTGGGCCTGAAGGCCTGCGGTGCAGGTTAGGGCTAGGAGGATTGGGAGTAGCCTGTAAATTCGGATTGGGATCACGGGGGTAGCAGCGCCGGGGGGTTGGTTGGGGTTCGGGTAACTAAGTCGGTGTACCCAGTTTTGGGTATGTTGACCCGCTCCCAACTAGCTTACCTTAGGTTCCTCCCGCTGCGCGGGCCCCTCCTAAGCACGCCTCCTCTCCCCTTCCGCTCGTGCCTCGCTCCAGGCAAGGAGAGGAGTACCCCTTTCGATAATCACGGCTAGGACTATGGGGTGGCGGTTTCGAAGAGCAGAATGCTTAAGTCTTTGTATCCCTTCAGCCGTGATCGCCGCCGTGAGTACTCCTCTTCCTTGCCCAAGCGAGGTACGAGCGCCGGTGGGGGGAGTGGGTCCATCAAGCGAACCAGCAACCCAACACAGAGCTAGTCGGGAGTGAGTTAAACCAAAGTAGCCCCCAACCCTGCAGCCACACCGGACACCACGATCGCACCCACGAGCCACCACGCCGCCGATACCGCCGACTCGCGGGCGTGCTCGGCCTGGATAATGGCCTGGCGCTCGAGTTGGCGGGCTTTGCGGCGTGCGTCGGTCTCGAGTTCGTGGAGCTTGCGCTCGAAGTCGGTGCGCGCGCCCTCGACCTCGGCGACGGTGCGGTCGATGTCCTCGCGACTGAGTTTCGAGTTGTTGGTGAGCACGCTGACGAGGGTGTCCTTGTCGAAGGTCGCGAGGCGCTTGCGGGCGATGGTGAGCGTATCGCCGGGGTTGGCGAGGGCCTTCTGCACGTCCTTGCGGAGGAGGGAGTAGTCGAGTTTCGAATCGTCGGTCGAGTCGACGAAGGACTTAATTGCCCCCTCCGCACGCGATTGGAGCTGTTTGGTGAGGCCGGCCGAATTGCCGTCGTCCGAGTTGCCGTCGGAGCCGGAAGACGAGCTACCGAACTTCGACTGGAGCATCTGGAACGCACTCATCGCTTGATCCACGTAGTTGTCCACCTGCTTCTCATCGAGTGAGGTGTTGGAGGCTACGAGTTTCGCAACCTGCTTTTTGTCCATATTCTTGACGCGCTCACGCACGGCATCGACGGAGAGTCCGTCCTCCCCAAGGGCATCCTGGAGGCGCTGGACGAGATTCTCTTTCGAGAAATCTTGCGACTTCCCGCCTTTGAGGACGGACTCTAGCTTTCCGACGTACTCGTCGACCTGCTTATCGTCGAGGGGGCTATTGTCCTTAAGCGCCTTCTTGACGCCCTCGGCGGTGAGGCCTTCCTCGTCGTAGGTCTTCTTCAGGTCGGCCATGAGGGCCTTGAGCTGCTCCTTTTTCTTACCGTTATCTCCGCCGGAGTCCTTGCCCTTCGATTTACTGTCGCCCGACTGGTCGATCGCGGTTTGGATGACGCTCTGGATGGCGGTCCACTTCGCCGGGCCGCCGCCGCCACCCTGGCCGTTATTACCGTTCTGCGAGCCGCCGCCGACGATGTCTTGGAGGTCGGATTTCAGCTTGTCGTACGAGGGGGTATTCTTCTCGACGCGCTTGCCGAAGTTATCGATCGCGTCGACGATCCGATCGGTGTCGAAGGCGCCGTCGAACTGGGAGTGGAGGTCGGCGATCGTCGACTCGGCCACGTTGGCGATCTGCTTCGCGGGGGCGGGCGTCACGATCTGCTTGATCGTCTCGGCGGTCCCCTTGAGCGTCGAGGTCGCCGCGGATACGAGTCCGCCGATCACGGTGGAGGCGAAGCGGCTCTCGAGCCAGAAGAGGAGCATGAAGAAGGTCGCCCAGATCGTGAGTCCGAGCGTGAGGGCGATTTCGTCGGTGAGCACGGGGCTCAGGCTCATCGCGAGGGCGGTGGCGGTGAACAGGGCGAGCGCAGTGGTCACGACGTTCCACGCGCCGAGGGCGCCGGTCACGACGACCCCGGTGGGGGTAGAGTCGTCGTCGTTGTTATGGTCGTTGTTACCGTCGTTGCCTTCGTCGATGATGATGGCGTTCCCGTTGGCGATGGCGGCCTCGCGGCGGTCGTCGCGGGCCTTGGCCTCGGCGTACTTCTCCTTGAGGTTGGGGGTGGCCGTCACGCCGATGGCGACGGACAGTGCGGTGAGCAGGTACTGGAACCCGAAGGCGAGCAGGACGCCCGAGGCGACGGTGATCCAGTAGTTGGGGGTCGCCACGACGTCGGTAACGAGTGCGACGTCGTCCTGGGCGTTTGCGGTAAGCGTACCGAGGAGTGCAAGGGCGGTGAGGGCGTAGATTCGTTTCACGAGCTGTGCGGGTTGTGTTAGGTGTTCAGGGTAGCCATGTTGCGGGGGGTGGGATTGTTCTGTGGGGGGGTGGGTTGGGGGCGGTGGGGACCTCGATCGATGGTGTTGCCTTTGCTCTTTATTGACCCACTCCCAACATTGACCCACTCCCAACTAGCTTACCTTAGGTTTTTCCCGCTGCGCTCCCTCGACGCTCGTCTGTAGGCCTTCAGACCACAGGCCCGGGAGTCTTCGACGCGAGGCTTACCTCTTCTCTTTCTCTACCTGCGCGCACTCCCACCAAGAAATAGTAAAGTAGCCCCCCGGCCCCGCAAGCGAGATAGTCCCACCCGTCCCGCACCTGGCGCAAGGGGTCGAGGCGGGGGAAGAGTTCCTCGAAGACAAGGGCCAGGGCGATCGTCATGGCCGCGACCTCGGCTCCGGTAAAACCGCGCCACGTGGACCGGCTACGGGTGCGGAGCCACCACCGTTCGAGGGCGGCGAGACCGAGTAGCAAGGGTACCGCGAGAAAGGGGTCGAGGTAGGCATCGAGCAGGGGTACACTGATGCCGAGGAGGCGCTGGGCGATTTGGTGCGCGACGAAGGCGAGCGCGCACGCGGTGTAAGCGAGTGGCCGAACGGGCCACGCACGGGGGGAAGTCGGAAGCGGCCTCACGCCGCCGCGAGTAAGCCGATGAATAACCCAACCAAGATCAGCGGGGAGAGCGCGAGCAGGACGATGGCGAGCAGGCCGATGCCCAAGATTTTGGCGAAGCCGACGAGCTTGGAGTCGTCGGGCTGGATCTCGAGGGCGCGGCGCAGGGCGCTAACTCGCTCGGCGGCTTGATCGATCACCGGGACGCCACCGTCAGCGGACGATGAAGGGGCCGGCGGGGGCATTTGTCGTTCTGGGGGTGCCATCAGGTTGATGAGCAACGTGTGTCGGGGCGGTAGGTTGGCGATTGTCGGTAACCCAGCTTCACCCTCCCCCGGAGTTCTTATAGACCGGTTCGATCGCTCCTAAGTTTCGTATTCCCTCCCCGGTGGCGGAAGGGATTCTCTTTTTACCTCTGCTAAGAACGCGCTCTCTAGGTTAAGTAATCATAAGGGTAGACGTTTTGAAAATTCGGACGACTTATGGGTCGGCGACGGAGGGTTCGAAGAGGTTGCGGGTCTCGATCTCGGTCGGCGCGTAGATCGATTAGCTGTACCCAATCAACATCTGCGGGAGGTGATCGGTATGGTCCTAACTCCATTAGAATCGCTTCCTGCTGCGTGACTACGGCTTGCGCTAATCCCAACGCGCACACTTACACACGGGCGGGCGCAAATCGATTCTCTTACCAGAGGTTATCATCTTGCCTTCGCATAAACCGAAGAGAAGATCGATTTCTAGACAAGTATTCGCTGCGTCGGTGTGGTACTGGACATCGTCACTCGCCGAAATACCCCCGTACCTCCCCCACCGCCGCGCCGCTCAGCAGCACGCGCGCCACCACGTTCGGAAGCGTCCCGAGGGCCATGGCCAGATCGCCGAGCTCCCACACCACGTTCAGCGACAGGATCGCGCCGAGGAAGTGCGTTCCGACGTACATGATCCGGTAGGGCAGCACCGCGCGGTGGCCGAAGAGGTACACCGCGCAGCGATCGCCGTAGTAACTCCACGAGATCGCCGTCGATACCGCGAACAGCAGCACGCAGGTAAGCACAAGGTAGCCGCCTCAGCGCCCGAGGCCGCGCTCGTAGGCCCAGAGGGTCAGCGGGGCGGCGTTCTCTACGGCCGGGGCGAAGACCCGTTCGAGCCGCCGCCCGTCCGTCGTTACGGCGCGAGCGCTGGCCAGGTCGAGCGACCCGGAGAAGGTTTTCGCGAAAGCGGCGTCTTCGTACACGCGCTCCAGGGCGACCTCGTGCCAGGCGAGGCGGGCGGCGTCTGCGAAGTAGCCGTCGGTGATTTGGTAGGTGTCGGGGGGGGCGCGGGTTGTCGACGGTGCCCGTTTCGCGCACGAGCACGTGCGCCAGCTCGCCGTCGCCGAGGGCGATCGCGGTGGGGGTAGTATCGCGCCACACCCCCGTGCAGAGGATGGCGAGGGCGGTGATCGTGCAGATGACGAGCGTGTCGATGAAGGGTTCGAGCAGCGCCACGACCCCCTCGCTCACCGGCGCGTCGGTGCGGGCGGCGGAGTGGGCGATCGGGGCGCTCCCCTGCCCCGCCTCGTTGGAGAAGAGTCCGCGGCGCACGCCCCAGAGCATGGTCTGTAAAAACACCCCCGCCCCCGCGCCCGCGACGCCGGCCGTCGGGTTGAAGGCCTCCGTGACGATCGCCCGCAGGCTCGGCAAGATCGCCTCCGCGTTGAGCGCCACCACCGCCAGGCCGCCGAGTACGTAGAGCGCCGCCATCGCGGGGGCGAGTACGCTCGTGACGCGGCCGATGCGCCCGATGCCGCCGACGATCACGGCACCCACTACCCCCGCCGAGAGCAGGCCCACCAGCCAGGGGGTCACGCCGAAGCTGGTGCTGGCGAGATCGGCGAGCGTATTCGCCTGAATGGCGTTGCCACTTACGAGCGCCATCACGATCAGCGCACCGGCGAAGAACCGGGCGAGTGGGCGCCAGCGCGGACCGAGGCCGCGCTCGATATAGTACATCGGACCGCCCGACACTTCGCCCCCGGTCTCCCGCACGCGGTACTTCTGCGCGAGGGTCACCTCGGTAAACTTGGTCGCCATCCCGAGGAAGGCCGTCACCCACATCCAGAACACCGCGCCCGGTCCGCCCCAGTGGATCGCGATGGCGACCCCGGCGATGTTCCCGATCCCGATCGTGGCCGACAGGGCGGTGGTGAGGGCCTGAGAGTGACTCACCTCCCCCGGCGCGTCGGGGTCGTCGTAGCGCCCGCTCACCACCGCGAGGCCGTGCCCGAAGCGTCGGACCTGGATGAAGCCGAGGCGCAGGGTCAGCCACAGGCCCGTGCCCAGGAGGGCGACGACGAGGAGGAGTTCGAGGGAGTCGTTGACGCGTTCGAGGAGGGTCGGCATGGCGGCAACCTGGGGCCGCGGGTGCCTCGTCGGCGGACCTCGTCGGAAGGGATCCGAGATTGTCGGTAGTCGGTCGGAAGCTGTCAGTAGCCCGCGAGCACTGGGTTTTCGGGGTGGATCGCCGCCGGCGGCAGCGCGAGGCGGATCATGCGGGGGCGGGCCTCATCGGTCTCGAAGAGGGTCTCGCGCAGGGGTAATTCGTGCTGTTCGCGCGCCCAGTGTCCGGCGCCGTAGAGTCCGTCGAGCAGAGCGTGCAGGAGGCGGCGGACCTCGTTATGGTCGCGGATATCGTAGCTGCGTCCGCGCCGCCCCTCGTGTTTCGGTTTGATCTCGAGCCAGCCGCCCTCGGTGGCGTCTTCGTCGGTGCGCCTGGCGGCAAAACGGGATAGTAGGTCGTGCAGCGCGGGGGTAAGCCGGACGGGCGCTGTGTTGTTTTGGCGAAAGCCGGACAAACTGACCCTCCGTTCCCCGTGGAACCGGAGCTGCACGGCTTGCGCCAAAACCGGGGTTGCCGCCTCGGCGAGCTCGCGGACCCAGCTGAGCGCCAGGGCGAAGAAGAGCGTGATGAGGCAGGTCTTGAACACGGCCGCCAGCACAGCTTGCGTACCGGGATCGGCGCCGAGCTTGAGGACCTGCGCCCCGACGGTAACGATCGTGACGAGTGCCGTGAGGTAGGCCAGGCTCGGCAGGCGGCGGCGCGCGAACGAGGACCAGAGCACCGCGCCGAGGAAGCCGAGCGTGAGCAGGGCGTAGTACACGTCGAGCTCGCTGACGAGTTGGTAGCCGGTACCGGCGACTAATTGACGCACGGTGGGCAATAGCGCGAGCGCGAAGGGCAAGCCGACGAGCCACGGCCACGAACGCGCCTTGACGAGCGGTACGAGTCGCGCCGGGAGGTAGCGGAAGTACGGCAGCGCGAGCAGGATGAACAGGCTGTTGGCGAGCGAGAGGACGCTGCGCCAGGCGGCGAGCCGGAAGAGGGGCGCCTGGAGGTCGGCGCCGGCGGCGCGACCCGCGTCGAGCACGCCGGCGTAGTAGACTTCCACCAGTCCGGATACCCCCCAAAACCCGACCGAGAGCGCGAGGTATACCTGCCCGCGGTCGCGGCTCCGCCGCCCGATGTGCCACCAGATGGCGAGCAGGGCGAGCGCGGCGAAGGTGCAGGTGGCCGCGCCCCAGGCGCCGAAGGCGCGGAGGAGGGCGATTTGCTCGGGGGGGATCAGGGTGGTGGGCGGCATGTGGGCTTGGAAGGTACGGGGGCGGGGTTTTTGGGTTGTGGACGCCTTATTCTGTTGAGGGATAGTTGTTTCGTAGGAATTTCGCAGCTATCAGTTGCCAGACATCCTTCCATAGACTAGTGAGTATAGCTGAGACTCAACTCCCTTCAATCTGGACAAATCGCGTTTAAAAAGGCACATTTGTCCAGATTGACCCCTCAAATTGGACAAATCGATCAAAATCGGGCAGATTTGGCCGGTTATGTATCCTGAGGTAGGGTCCTTTGTAGATCGCGTTGCAGCCATCATACTTAATGAATCGCGCGCATGAGTCCAGAGGTCTGGGCCCCATCTCCGTAAGGGCGCCCGCCGCGGTGGGTTGGAGGTAACTGCTCCTGTTGAAGATTTGCGATAGCGCAAATGCAAGGACCGGTAGTCATCTGCCAATACCTGACGCATTAGGAATTTTCGTCAACTCAGTTAAAGCCAACACTTACATTTCGCATCGATGCACCGACCGGACGCCGACCCGCTCCCCGACACCGCGCCGCAGGAGCGGTTTGCGCTAGACTTCATAAGCAAGTGGAGCGCCTCACAGGCCGCCGAAACGGCTAATAGTCAGCTTTTCGTCGCCGACCTCTGCGACTTGCTCGGCGTCGAGCTCCCGCGCCCACAGGGCCACGCCGAGGAGGATTACGTCTTCGAGCGCCGCGTAACTAACGCGCGGACCAACACGACCAACTTCGTCGATCTCTACCGCAAAGGCTGTTTCGTGTGGGAGAACAAGCAGGGCTCCGATGAGGCTTCCGCCAAAACCACCTTGGCAGGAGAGCGCGTCAAGCTAAAAACCGGCACGGCGCGTCGCGGCACGCCCGCGTGGAGCCAGGCGATGAATAAGGCCAAGAACCAGGCCCGCCGCTACGCACAGGCCTTGCCGCCGGATCACGGGTGGCCCCCTTTCCTGGTCGTCTGCGACGTCGGCTACTGCATCGATCTGTACGTCGACTTCACGGGGCAGGGCAAGCACTACGCGCCTTTTCCGGACAGCAACACCTTCCGGATTCAGCTCGACGACTTACAGGACGAAGTCGTGCGGCAGCGTTTGGTGCAACTGTGGACGGCGCCCCTCACGCTCGATCCGGCTGCCGAGAGCGCCCGCGTCACGCGTCAGTTGGCCGAGAAGTTGGGTACGCTCGCCAAACGCCTGGAGGCAAGGGGCAATGCACCGGAGGCCGTGGCGCAGTTTCTGATGCGTTGCCTGTTCAGCATGTTCGCCGAGGACGTGAGGCTGATCAAGGATAGCGCTGGAGGGAAGCCTTTCACGGCGCTGTTGCGCGGCTTTCGCCAAAACCTGTCCCACCTGCCTGCCGCGCTATCCGACTTCTGGCGCCTGATGGACCGTGGCGGGTTTGATCGGGCGCTCGGGACGCAGGTCAAACGTTTCAACGGCGAGCTCTTCGCCGATGCCACCGCACTCGACCTCGACGGCGAGGAGGCCGACCTGCTCATCGTTGCCGCCGAAGCCGACTGGAGTTTCGTAGAGCCCGCCATCTTCGGCACCCTGCTCGAACGCGCCCTCGACCCGAAGGAGCGGCACAAACTCGGCGCTCACTTCACGCCCCGTGCCTACGTGGAGCGACTGGTGCTGCCGACCATCATCGAACCGCTGCGCGAGGAGTGGCAGGCGGCGCAGGCCCTTGCTGCCGGCCCGCTCCAACGAGAGGCCGAACTCGCGAGAAAGGGTGCCGACGCCGACGCCAAACCCCGCCGCGAGCTTCGCGAGGAGGCGTTCGATTATGTGCGCGACTTCCACCGGCGGCTCTGCGAAATCCGCGTCCTCGACCCAGCCTGCGGCTCTGGCAACTTCCTCTACGTCGCGCTCGAGCACATGAAGCGCCTCGAAGGCGAGGTTTTGCTGGAGATCGAAGCCTACGAAGGCCAGCAAACCCTCGACATGACGGGGGCCTACACGGTGAGCCCGGACCAGTTCCGAGGCATTGAGCTCAACCCCCGCGCCGCCGCCATCGCGGAGGTGGTACTGTGGATCGGCTACCTCCAGTGGCACTTCCGCACCTGGGGCGACGCCGATCGCCTCGGCGAGCCGATCCTGGAGCGCTACCACAACATTGAGTGCAAGGACGCTGTGCTGGAGAGCTTCATGGGCCAGGACCGGATGCCAGAGTGGCCGGCGGCTGATTTTATTATTGGGAATCCGCCGTTTATCGGCACGTCAAGAATGCGGGATGCTCTTGGCGATGACTACACGGAGCGAGTGCGGAAGCTTTACAGCAAAACCGTTCCCGACAGTTCGGATTTCGTGATGTACTGGTGGCACCGAGCCGCCGAAGTTTTGCGGCTTTCGCCAAAACCTAGTGAGCATCCGTTGCAGCGCTTTGGTTTCATCACGACGAACAGCATCCGCCAGACCTTTAATCGGCGGGTGTTACAGCACTACATGGAGGCGAAGGTCAATCCGATCAGTCTCGTGTATGCTATTCCAGATCACCCTTGGGTGGATAGTGCGGATGGGGCGGATGTTAGAGTAAGCATGATTACCACTGGAAGATCAGGAGCTGGTAAAGTACATATCATCGTTCGCGAACGAATATCAGAGAACGAGAATGATGTAGACTTTATTGAGCGTGAAGGTATTATTGCGCCGGACCTTACGGTTGGAGTAGACACAACAGCGGTGGTGAAGCTGGTCGCAAATGCAAATTTAAGCGACCGCGGTATTCAACTCTACGGAACTGACATGCTAATTGCTGCTGATGTGGCGGAAACATATCAGCGACTTGGGGATCGCGATATTTTCCCAATATATGTAAACGGCAGAGACCTTACGCAAAGCTCCAGGGAACTTCGACTCATTGACTTCTATAGCTTAGACAAATCAATCATTAGGACGATCGCGCCCAATGGGTATAATCATTTAATAACTAAAGTTAAGCCAAGTCGTGACATCTCAAAAGAACCAAGAGTTCGACAGGAGTGGTGGCTCCCCGGTAGACAGAGACCAGAGCTACGTTCAGCGATCAACTCTCTGAACAAATACATCGTAACCGTAGAAACTTCGAAGCATAGATTTTTTCAGTTTCTACCGGCTACAACACTTCCAGATAATATGCTGATTGCAGTCGGTAGTTCCAGTGCCTTCCATTTAGGTGCCCTGGAATCTCGCTATCACACAATCTGGGCGCTAATAACGGGCGGCCGCCTCGGCGTCGGCAACGACCCCCGCTACAACAAAACTCGGTAAGCACTTAGCCAAGCCCGTATTGTCGATTCGTCCCATCGGCCCGGAGGTTTGCGGGCATGGCAAACCTATCCCACCTCCCCGATGCCTGGCGTCAATCTGGGCTCTCCCAACGTGCTTTTTGCGAGCGCGAGGACATCAGTCTGGCGACCTTCAGCTACTGGCGCGGCAAAGAACTACGCGGCGAACAGCAGGCCGCCAGCGCGCCGGCCTTTACCGAAGTTATCGTTCAGCCTCAATGCCGCGCTCCCGGCGAGGCGCCCGCCATCGAGATTACCTACCCCGATGGTACTCGCGTGCGCATCCCCACGCCGACGCTGTCATCCCCCGTGCGGTGCTAGCCCTCGCCCCCGGGGTGCGGCTCTACTTCTACACCGGGGTATGCGACATGCGCAAGGGCTACGCCGGGCTGAGTGGCGTGGTTCGCTCGGCCTTCGGTCGTGATCCGGCCGATGGGGCGATCTACTGCTTTTGCAACCGCCGCCGCGACCGCATCAAACTCCTCTGTTTCGAGGGCGACGGGTTCGCCGTCTACTACAAAGTCCTCGCTGAGGGCACCCTCGAAGTACCGCAGCCGTCGTCAAAGGCTCCGTACGCCGCGGTGTCGCCCGAGACACTGCGCCTGATCCTCGGGGGCGTCAAGCTAGCCTCCATCGAGCGGAGAAAGCGCTACCGAAAAGCGGCCTAAGCACCAGTAATTGCTAGCGTTTCAGCTTGGACGACCGAGGGGCGTTTCGTACTTTGAGGGCCGTGGCAACTGACACACTTCTCCTGGCCAAGGACAAGCGAATCGCCCAGCTCGAGGCACAAATCCAAGCGCTCGAACAGGCTAATGAGGCGCTCTTGCGCCAGCTTCACGCCCGTCGCTCGGAGCGGTTCATCCCAGCTGGCGACGAGCAGCTCAATCTGTTCAGCGAGGTTGACGAGCAGATCGACATCGAAGAGCCGGCTAAGTCCACCGAGCCCGAGGCCGTCGTTACAAGGCACCCCGGCCGCAACCCCCTACCGGCACACTTCCCGCTCGAGGTAGAAGTCGTCGCCCCTGGACAGACCGACGCCGAGCGCGGCGAGTACGATGAGGCTAAGCTCGAACGCGAAGGGCACGTGCTCATAGGCTACGAAACTTCAGAGCGCGTTGAGTACCGGCCCGCGCAGTACGTGCGTATCCTCCAAAAGCGACCCACTTACAGATGCCTGGCCACCGGCGAGGTGAGTTGTGCTCACGCCCGCGACCGCGTGCTGGCCCGCTCGATAGCGGACGAAACGCTCGCCGCGGACGTGATCTTGAAGAAGTTTCTCGACCACCAGCCGCTCTACCGGCAGGCCGAGGCGCTCAAGCGCGACTACGACTGGGCTCTGAGTCCCGCCACGATGGGCAAGTGGGTCGAGCGCGTCGCCGCGACCCTCAAGCCGCTGTACAACGCGCTCGTGGACCGGATCATGGCCACGGACTACGTGCAGATGGACGAGTCCGGCATCCGCGTTCTCTCGGCCGACAAGCCCCGAGCGAGTCACCAGGGCTGGATGTGGCTCGTGCGCGATCCGACGACCGAGGCCGTAGCCTTCCGCTACGACAAGAGCCGCGGGTCGAAGCTGCCGGCCTCGGTGCTCGCGGACTTCAGCGGCGTGCTGCAGACCGACGGGTGGGGCCCCTACAAAACGGCCCTCGCAGGACTGCGGGCTAAGGGAGCCGACATACGTCAGATTGGATGCCTAGCCCACATCCGGCGCAAGCTCTTCGAGGCCACCGGCTCCGATCCAAGCGCGAAACAGGCCTTGGGTATCATCCAGCGCATCTACGCCCTCGAAGCTCGGTGGCGAGGTCTGCCGCCTGATCAGCGACTAGCAGAACGCAAAGCCCAACTCACGCCGGTGTTCGCCGAGTTGACTGCTTGGCTAGCGAAGGACCAGCACGCCCCCATCCCGAAGACGCCCCTGGGCAAGGCCATCGGCTACGCCCGCCACCAGTGGCCGTCGCTGAGCGTGGTGCTCGAAGATGGGCGCGTCGAACTCGACAACAATGGCATCGAGAATCAAGTCCGCCCGCTGGCCCTCGGCAGGAAGAATTACCTGTTCGCCGGCAATCACGGGGCGGCCGAGAACATTGCCGTGCTGTACAGTCTGCTATTGAGCTGCAAGGCGGCTGGTGTCAACCCGCGGGCCTGGCTCAACGACACGCTCGCTCGCATCCTACCACACCCAGTCAATCGCGTGGCCGAGCTGCTGCCTAGTAATTTTAGTCCAGAACTTCGGGACGGGGTTGGCTAAGCGGATACCTACCTACGTCCGGATCACCAAAATCCAGACGGTCAGACAGAGACGCAAGGGGAGTTGGCTACTGGCAAAGGCACTAAGCTCGCCGTCTCCACCCCGATCGATCTCCAGCGCTGGAAAGACTTGCGCACGGCAGAGCGACCGGCTGCGCTACGCCGCGTCATTGCCGCCTCGGAGGTCCCGCTTTCGGTGGAGGGGATTGCCGCACACTTCAAGGGCGCGCAGCGGAAGGCGGTGGCGGACTTGGTGGAGGGGCTGGCGCTGTTGGGGGTGGTTGAGGAAGTTGAGGGGGGCTGGGTGGGGTAGAGTTGCTAATTTTCGTCAACATTCATATTAGCATTTCTTCAATTGGCTATAACGGTGGGCGCCGCGCCTAGCGGTTAGTCGGCGTGGGCGTGTAGCCATTGTTGGGCGTATTAATTTTATGTACTACGTAACACTAATCTCTAATTCCAGTCAGTTCCAGAACTTACTCGAGGTTATGAAGAAAACAGTGTCGATGAAATGAAGTACGCCGTCCGCCGTCAAAACGTTCTCGTCATGTAAATCTTCGAGAATCAGTCCGAGTTTTTCATGTTTGTAGTCGTGATTCCTTACGTTCTCGAATCCGTTAGCCACCATAAAACTTTTTACTTCCTCTAGGTCGGTTATTCTGTCCGCGTGTATATACGGCTGTTCAACTACTGCGTAAACGATGTCATTGGACTCGTAGAAGCCCCTCAGGCTGTAAGCTGTGTCGGCGAAGAAGTAATTGTGTAAAAGTAAGCTATTAAAATAGTCCCGCCAACATGCGTAGTAAATGGCATCGTTCAGTTTGATAACGCAGTTCTCCTCTGCGATGTAAACGCGTTGCTCAGCTCCGTTGGCTACGAATCGCTCTTCTGGAATGTCTGCCAAGACTAGGTTGTGTGTTCTTGCAAAGCGGATTAGCTCCTTTGCTTCTTCTGCTTTGTCTTCGAGTTTTCCTTGAGCCATTGAACTTGCGCTCTCGCCTGCTCTAAGGTGACTGAGGACTGCTTGGATAATCGCATCATAGCTTGCGCCGCTCTCTCCCGAAATGAGATTTTGGAGTTCATGCTTTACGTGTTGTGCGTTCATTAAAGTAGCCTGAGACTAGGCAGTTCGGCTAATATACTCCCCGGGCGAGCCAGTCGGTTCGTTGCGCACAATGTGAGGCTATGCGCCACGCCTGGCGATGAGCCGGCGTGGGCGTGTAGGCAGTGTTGTCGGCATTCTTGGCGTTGAGCATGTGTACGGACGTTCAGTCGCCACGATTATTCTTCTGTGACCATGATCTCCTTCGCGTGTTAGAAGACGATTTATTAATTTACATGAACGGATATTGCCGCCTACAAACTCTACCTGTCTTTGTCCGTGTAGTTGAGCAGGATCTCATTCATTGACCCTTGCAAGGACGGTCTCGATCAGTTTGGAATCGAGACGAAAACCGTTTGCGACTAACTCTTCTACAATTGGCCGAACCGCCGCGATCAGCCCAGCCGCTTTGGCCGCCACCAAGACCCCGAACAAACCAACCACTGGGATGCCTAGTCGCTTAGCGACGTCCCTCCCATTGTGCTCGTCGATAATGACGTAGTCGGCTTCCAACTCTACGGCGAGGGCAATCGCTTCCGATTCGCCTATGTCTAGAGTTGTTAGTAGGCGACGAATCAACTTCTGGTCACTAGGGGTACGTGTTATTATCCAATTTGAGCCTTCCAACACTACCCGATGAGCTTCTACCGCCCTCAGCTCTTCGATTACTGATTCAGGTATTAAAATTCGACCGTATAGGCTTTCCAACAAGCGTAGTTGCCCTACCTGAATGAGGTTGCTGATGGCGGAGGTGTCACTTACGACCGTCATATCGATAGTCCAAGATTCTTCATATCGGTATTGAAGTCTTCAATCGAATATTTGATGTAAATATCTCTTGCAGCTAAGGCCTTCTGGAACTCAATACGGTTAAGACCACTAAGCCTGGTGGCCTTCCCGATACTCATTCTCTGCTTGTCATATAAGTAGCAAGCGAGATCGACGAGGAGTTCGTCACTAGAAATATGCGCGGAGGAAAGTACCTCGTCTGGAATCGTGAGGGTCATCGTAGGTTCTTTGTGATTGTAGGGTATGTAGTCAAAGCGCTTGATGCGAGCCACTACAACGACGCCACCCTCGCCTCAAGCTCTCCCCGAAAGTAAACTTTTCCTATTACCTAACGAAGCCGCAGCGATCCTGGTGGTACGGCGATCTTCTCCCGTTGCCGACTTAGGCTACGGGCCGCGTCTGGCAATTAGCCGGCGTAGGCGTGTAGGCTCACGTTGTGCGCATCAGTATTTTACTGGAGGACTATCATTTAGCTTTACGACCAAAGTCTTAGACTACGGCCCAGTGTCTCCATGGTAAAAAAGATAGGCTATGTAAGTTCTAGTTGCCCGTCGACAACACGTTTCGAGTCATTTGTAGAGAAATTTACATGGATCTCAAGTTTACCCCCAAGGGCTTCCACGTACCGTTTTAATGTCGATATGTGCATGTCCTTGCGACGTTCGAGACGCGAGATACTCTCCTGCGTTACGTGCATTCTATCTGCGACATCACTTTGCGTTAAACCGAGCTGCCGCCGGAACTCAAGAAGGGTTCTATACGATCGCACACGGGCTGCTGTCTCAGCTTTGATCCTTGCTTGTTCCTCGGTGCCGAGGGTTGCGATAACTTTGTCAAGCGATACAGACATTTTAATCTCCTTTATTAAGGTTACTGAGGTACTCTAGGAACCTAGCATCGGCTTCCTTGATGAGCTTCTTATAGAACCGCTTCTCGTTTTTGCCCCGTTTGTCTCCGCCTACTAAGAGAATCGCTTTACGTTCAGGATCGAATGCGAAAGCGACCCGCCATACCTACTTCTCCGCGTCACACCGCAACTCCTTCATATTAGTGAACGCCGAGCCGTAAAGCGTGTCTACGTACGGTCGACCTAGCCGAGGTCCGAACTCCTGGAGAACCTTCGCCTGCCCCAAGATGGCAATGCGGACAGCCTCGTCGAACTCAGCTAGCTCTTCCACGAAGGTTTCGTGTAGTTCAACCGTCCAGGGCACGTGACAAATATCACGTGACGAATATAACGCCAAAGACATACGCCCCGTATGTGATCCTCCCGGCACACCGATCCTCGACGGGCGGAAGCGATCAGCGTCGTAGGCCATTCCAATCGCACGGAAGTGATTAGCGTTGCTGGCGAATCCTCCTCGCGCGCCCTGCTCGCCCCCCCCCGGGTCTGCCTAGACAACGATCCTACCGTCACAACGAATATCTCGGCACAACGCCCCACTGGTCTTGTCGCACAACGGGAGCTTACGCGCCTGACGATCAGCCGGCGTGGACGTGTAGCCATTGTTGTCGGTATTTTCTTTAGTCAATATAGTAGTAAGCATTCACTTCAGCTACACGATCACCTGAAAACATAAGGCTTCTAAATCGGTAATGTGAGCTAGTTGGGCTTTTGCTATACCACCATATTACATTTTTATTTTCAGTGCCTTCGTTTGCTGAACTTGGCGGTGCCCATGTTTCGAGTGGATCTCCGAGAATGTCCACAACTTCTTGAGCCGACATGCCCGGATGTATCCGATCGAAACCGCTGTGCGAATATTGCTTTGCATACAGAGTCCCGCCTTCTGTGAAGAAATTTACGACTTCACCAAACACCACATCATTTTTTGCAGTGGGATAATTGAATGCATAGATACCAAAATATAATGCGGATACTAGTGCAGCTAGAGAGGCTAGAGTTTTCATCTTTTTTTTCTTGCCGACAACATATAGCTTTACGCAACCCCTTTGCGTATATATCCTCAATCCCCGTAATCCACGTTTCGCGTATTCTAAACATGGACTGGCTTTGCGCAACTTTCGGTACTCTTTGAATCGCTGGTGTTCATACCCCTGGTTTCGCGATTTCAGATTCAAATATATATATCTGTTAATTGCGGCTGACTTTTTCCACCCTGTCCTCGTGGGTGTCTCAAAGCCAATATCCGCCTCCGACTCCTCGCTATGCGGGCATACCGGTCGGTGGGTCTGCGCGAGGACAGGTCCACGCGTCCTCTGTATACACCGACTGTTCAATCGTGTCCCCAGTGGTTCTGTGACATGTGACTACTCCAAGCCGTGCGCCGTTGACGGTCGACCAGTCCCCGCTCGCTTCGCCCTATGCGACCCCACTACCAAAGTCTGCCCGCCGTGTGGCTTACACCCAGGAAGGTGATCGGACAACGCGCTCGCTCAAGTTTACTAGCACCCGCTGAGCCATGGACGGCCTTACGCGATCTTGCTAGCCATTCAACCACCGGACCGCAATCGTCATTCGCTCGAGGTGCACATACGTGAGCAAAGGTCCAAGCGCTGTACGCAGGCACAATCGTCCGCAGTACAGAAGCATGAGCAGGCGGCGGTTCGAAAGATTTTGGCGAAATCAACCTTCGCGCAAGCAAAGCTGCACCACGGCGCCGTCCCCCTCACGCATCTCTTTGACCTACACCACTCTAAGCCGCCTCCTTCCTGACAAAGGCAAAGTGATGGGGGCCTAAGTGTTCGTTCAAGCTATCCTCAAAACCTTTCTGGCGTTCGATGTACTGTTCGAGTTCAAAACCAGTCGAACCTGCCGCCCGATGACGTACGATGATCTCCTCCACCGACAGAATCTCCCCAATGAGGTCACTGATCACGATTGAGCGATCGCGTATAGCCTCAAATTCGTTTTCGTATTTATTGCTGCTCATGGGATAGTCCGTTGTAGATGAGTTCGACATAACCGCGTGCGCTTCTCCTGCCGTGACGATTTTGCCGGGTGTAGCTGAATTGGTGTTCCCAGTAAAGCAAGTCCAACTGGTACAACTGATCCGGCTGTCTCTCAGTTGGCGGCGCAAGCACAAAATACGCATCAATCAGTGGGTAGACGGCTGAGTACCGTCGAAATCTACTTTCGATCAACTCTCGATTGGCATCGTAATCACTCCGTTGCAGAATCGTGAGTAGGTCTATGTCATGGGGATGGCGCTTGGTAGTCGTGAACGAGCCCCCAATCCACTGACCTGAATGATTCGGTGTATCCGGTGAACTGCCGATATAGATCGCTGCGGGAGTGGGAAGTAATTGTCTCAACGAACGCTTTCCGAAAATCCTCATGGCTCATGCGGACTCTGTAGGCTGGTGTAATCAATCCCCGTTCGTCGAAGTCCATGGTCCAGACAAGGTAGCTGTTCCCACAAATACTCATAAGCCACATCACCCATTCATCACACTCATAACAATTTCCGCCCCCCCGTCAATAAATCACCCTTACCCCAACACCCCACCCCATATCACTATCGTAATGCCCCGACGCAGCAAAATTCCGCGCGAAGCGATAGCTAAGCCCAGCCATGTACTCCCGGTCCGTATTCACCATCGCCGCAGCGCGTAAGCGGGGCGTGAGTGGAATGTCCTCGCGCTCTAACTGTAGACGGAAGTTGCCATCCGTAAATACCTCCGCCTGAAAGGTGACCAGCATCGGGAGCACGTAGTTGACGCCCGCGCTCAGGACCGCCCGCTGGTCTTTGGTGTTGCGCTGACCGAAGATGTTTTCCTCGCCCACCGTCCCGTCGCTGGCGACCTGGGTTTTGCGGTAACGCCAATCAAAGCCCACGAAAGGCATCAGCCACTGGTTGCGGTCGACGTAGCGCCCGATGTAGGTCTCGGTCTCGTAGCCATGTCGATCGTGATACCCGAGCCGCCACTACGTGCCGATGCTCCAGCGCGTGTTCTGGAACATGAGCGTACCGTCGTTGCCGTTGGTGGCAATGTCGTTTTCGAACATGGTGTGCAGCATGCTGCCCCCGCGCTGCAGCATGTCGTAGACCTTCTACTTACTGGGCAAGTACGGATTGGGCGCCTGCTGCTCGTATGAGCACGCGGTTCATGCCGGCCATCATGTGGTAAAGGATGTGGCAGTGGAAAAACCAGTCGCCCTCGAAGTTAGCGGCGAACTCAATCGTGTCGCGCTCCATGGGCATAATGTCGAGTACGTTCTTCAGCGGAGCACGGTCGCCCTGACCATTGAGCACCCGGAAATCGTGGCCGTGGAGGTGCATCGGGTGACGCATCATCGAGTTGTTGTACAGGATGATGCGAACGTTTTCGCCCTTCTTAATCAGGATCTTGTCGACCTCGGAAAGCACCTTAAAGTCCATACTCCAGACGTAGCGGTTCGTGGTGCCGGTAAGCTCGAACCGCAGCATGCCGTAGTGAGCGTCACGAGCGCGCGACTTCCGGGCTCTGGCCCCGGGGCGCCGTCTTTATTGACGCCGTGCTTCGTCTCATTGTGGTCCATCCCCTCCATCGTCTTCGCGGGGAAAGTTTTCTACTTTCACACGGTCTCTATCGCTCGGGCGGTTGGACGTACGATACCACCAGCAGTCTACATGAACGTCGACAACCACCCCGACCGCACCGACGGCGCCACCATCCAGTTCGTCGGCCACAAGCACCTCATGGCCTACGTCTGGCCGGGGATCCTCACCTTCATCGGTCTGATCCTCGTATCAGCCGGTGGCATCTTGTTGCTCGTCGGCTTAGTCCCCCTCGGGCTCGGGATCACCCGCATCCTCGACGCGCGTGGCACCCGGTGGATCGTCACCAACGACGGTGTCACTGTCCAGAGCGGCTACCTCCCGTGGCGCACTGGGAGCATGACCTATCCCGCCGAACATATTTACGAGTCGTTCTACCACCGTGGCCTCCTCGGACACTACATGGACTACGGGACGGTGACCTTGCGCCGCACCGACGGCACCACCGCCGCCGCCGACAAGTACATGGCCCGCGCGCACGATCTCACCGGGTACATCAACGGCTTAGCCGCCGGGCGCCGGGACGAGACGCGCGCCGCAGCTCGAGCTCAGATCAACCTCGCTGGCGACATCCGCCGCACCATGCAGGCCCACGCCGCCGTCACCGCGCCGGCCGGCAGCCGCCTCGACGACCTCCACCGCCTGGCCGACCTGCTCGACCGCGGCGTCATCGACGAGGCGGAGTTCTCGCGCGAGAAGCAACGTCTTCTCTCCTGAGGCTGAGGCGCGATCACTACCGCAACCACCGCAGCGAGCGCATGTTTAGGACCTCCTTCGCGAGCGGCAAGCATAAGGCGATAGCGCTCAACTGAGCAGGCCGGTGTACACCGGCGCTTCGACCGTGAATGTCGTGTCTACGGCTTGCGCTAAAACAGAGCCCGGGACGTTGAGCGAGGAGTCACTACCTACCCACCCACACGCTCTCCCTCCGTATGCCCCTCCGCTTCTTCCCCCGACTCGTCACCCTCGCGGTCGTCATCTCACTCGCCTCCGTTACGGCGCTCCGCGCACAGGTCGAACAAGGACGCTACTTCGTCGGGCTCAACGGCGGCTTCACACTGCAGTTCTCCGAGGAGTCCGACGCCACATATCGACTCTCCCTCACTCCCTCGGTACTCAAGCTCTTTACCGACGATCTCGCCCTGGGCGGTCGCGTTAACCTGGCGGTGTCCAACGAGTTCTTTGACGACGGCGTCTACCTCGCCTACGGTATCTCCCCGGCGGCTCGCTACTACTTTACCGAGGGGGATGGCGGCCGGTTCTTCGCCGCGGCCTCCGCGGGGGTCACGGGGCTCACGGTCGAGGAGGTGAGCGCTGCCTTCACCGGCAACCTCGGGGTGGGCTACACGCTGTTCCTCAACGAGGGCCTCGCGATCGAGCCGGGGCTGGACGTAACCTACTTCGCGAGAGACGGCTTCAACGCGGTATCATTCTCGCTCGGGATCGGCCTCCAGGGCTTCGTCGACTCGCTCCTCCCGAAGCGCGACGGCGACTGACTAGTCCCCTACCGCACGAACCGATACGTCGCCTTTACCAAAAACGTGTTGCGCACCTCGTCGTCGAAGAGCTCCTGCGTCAAGGCCTCCACCACGCCCGTCGCCGGGTCGGCCCCTCCCGTTACGCCCTGCGACCACACCAGAAACACCGTCGAGCTCGGTCGGTACTCCCACCGCACCACCAGGTTCGAGCGGAACTGCAGGAAGTTGAAGTCCGGGTCGTCGAAGTCGAAGTCCGTCGCCCCGTCGCCGTCCTCGTCCACGGCGAACGTGCCGTCCGCCTCGTCGTGACTAACACTTCCCGCGGCGAACGTCGTAAAGCGCGCGTCGAAATCTCGGGCCAGCGGATCGGCCACCGCCTTAAACTCGTCGTACACCCCACGCGCGATGAAGGGCTGGCCGTAGTACTGCACCGTGAAGTCGGGCGTGAGGTTGTAAGTCGCGCGCACCGTCACCGACAGCGTCTGCTGATCGATGCGACCGTGCAGGTAGCGCACGCCCGCACCCTCGCCCTCAGTAGCGAAGTACTGGTCGCGGCGCCGCGTGCGCTCGAAGCCCGGCCCTAAGTACAGTTGCAGGGCGTCGAGCGGCTGGTAGTTGAGGTCGAGCCCGACGTCGAAGCCGCGGCTGATGTCCCGGCCGTAGTCCCCGCCGATCCCGTAGCTCACCCCGGCGTTGAAGCGCTTGCGGTAGTCGGTGGAGAGCCGTCCACCCGTACTGAAACCGGCCGGCCTACGAAAGCGCGGACCGCCGCGCAGGGCGGTTTTGGAGATGTCCTGCTGCTCGAGGTTGAGGTAGGCGTTGAACTGCTGGAAGGTCTTGAATTCGCCCCAGGTGTTCGTGTTGTAGCGCCGGTAGGTCGACGCCCCACTCCAGTCCCAACCGGCGTAGAGGTTGTGGTTCCACTGCAATTAGTTGAGCGGACCCATCGGGTTGCGCCAACGCCGCGCGCCCCAGGCGAAGAAGTCGATGCGGTCGGCCTCCGTGAGGAAGCCGATGTCGTTGAGCTCGAGGCCCGGGGTGCGGAACGTGCCACCGACCTCGAAGACGTAGTTGCCCTCGCTGTTGCCGAACGCCGCGGTGCCGCCGGCGCCGCCCAGGCTCGTCGCGCTACTGTCCACGCCGAGGTGCCGACCGTCGGGGCGCTGGTACAGGCGCTCGAAGGCAGTTTGCGTGCGGACGATCGACGTGGTGTCGCCCGCCACCCGACTCGCCACGGCGTTGCCGCGCACGTACCAAGCCCGGTCCTGCCAGCGGTGTACGAGGTCGACGCCGCCCGAGTAGGCGCTGCGGTGGAGGAAGTCGAGCGCGGCGTCGTCGATGTCGCGGTTCACGGCCGTGAACAGGACCCCGACGCTGCTCTGCCGCTCGTTGAAATCCTGCTGCAGCCGCGCGACGTGGTAGGCGGTGAACGGCTCGACCAGCTCGCGGCGCTCCTCGCCGCCCTCCGAAACGGTGGCCCGCTCCCGCTGGGTCGCGCTCGACAGCGCGCCGATCGACAGGCCGTCGGCCGTCTTCCCGCTCACTTTCGCCGCCCCGAGGATGGTCGTGTTCTCGGGTTGGGTAACGTAGCGCTGCGCGCCCGGATCCGCACCGACGAAGCGACTCGGTGCCCCGCCGATGCGGCGGCTGTAAAAGAGGATGTCGGAGTTGAAGCTCCCCCCGGCCTCGGCGGCGGTGAGGTCGTAGTCGAAGATGTTGCGGTTCTCGACGAAGAAGGGGCGCTGCTCGCGGAAGAAGATCTGGAAGCCGTCGAGGTTGATCGCGCCGGGGTCGGCCTCCACCTGCCCGAAATCGGGATTGACCGTAAAGTCGACGGCGATGTCGTTGGTTAGCCCGATCCGCCCGTCGAGCCCCACGCTCGCACGCAGGTCCCGGTCGCCCGCGAAGGGATCGCCGTCGGCGTACACGTCGCCGGTACGCGCCTGCCCCAACACGTAGGGCTGCACCTCCAACGGCTTGCGCGGGCGGATGCCCTCGAGCCCGCGGAGGGTACCAAACCGGCTCACCCAGCCCGGCTGCGTCTGCTTCACTTGGGCCCAGCTGCTCGACTCCTGCCGACGAAAGAGGTTGCGATTTACCTGCAGCCCCCACTCCTGGTGCTCCTCCCTGCCGAAGCGCAGCTGGCTGAAGGGGATGCGCGCCTCGACGGTGTAGCCGAGGCTGTCTTGGCGCGCTTTGCTGAGCCAGAAGGGGTTCCAGCTCGAATCCCAGTTGTTGCCGTCGTGCTGATAAATTCGTCGCCCCGCACCCCGCTCACCGAGGTCGTGAAGCTGAAGCCGGTACGTTTGTCGTTGAAGCTATCGAAGTTGATCTCGACCCAGTCGCCGGGAAATTCGTCGCGGCGTCCGAGCCGCGCCTCGATGAGCTCGGGCTCGTTGTCGAAAGCCCGCCAGGCTACGTAGAGGTAGCGGGCGTCGTAGCGGATGCACGACCTGCGGGGGAAGCGCATCCCGCTGGAGCGGGGGGTGGCTGAGTTTGGGGAGCTTCAGATCCAGCCTCAGCGTGCACTGCCGGTTGGACTGTACTCGCTGCGGGTACAGCCTGGCGAGGGGCAGACTCGGCAGGGGAAGGCGGTGGTAGCATAGCCAGAGCACCCATCGGTTAGTAAGCTAAAGTCTCGAATGTATATGTAAATTCGATGATTATTACTTTCTGTTATAGAGCGCATTAAACCCTATAGCCATGAAAACAGCACTACTTCTACCGAGTACGGTCCGAGTCAAGCGACGGGTATTCTTGTATTTCCTGCTCCCGTGGACTCTGCTCCAGGCGCAGACCGTCTTCGTAGACGAATTCGATGGTCCGCAGCTCGGGACCGGCTGGCTCGGGGCACCGGGCTGGACGGTCCAGGACGGTCGGGCTTACAACGCTCCGGACGGCAACCTCCTGCCGTTGTCTACGGCCGAACAGTACGACGCGCCCTCCTACGTTCTCGAGACTTCATTCGGTCCACTGGTCCCGGGCTACTACCGCGAATACTACCTACTCTTCGGGCAGACCGGGGAGGACACCAAGGACGGCACCGGCTACGTGCTTCGGTTCGACTCCTACTTCGGCAACGTGCTTTCGCTAAACGTCAACACGGGCAACTACTTCTTCCCGGAGAAGCTCGACGACCAAATACTCGACATCGATCCGGGCGAGTTGTACGCCTTCCGCATCGAACGCTACCGGAGCGGGCTGATCCAGGTGTACGTCGACGAGGGGGCGGGTTTTGGCGCGAACCCACTGCTCGAGGCCGTCGACAGCAGCGCCGCTACGCTCGGGCGCGTCAGTCTCGTCGCGACGACCCAGACGGCCGGCGAGGACTTCTTCGTGGGCTACGTGCGCGCCGAGGTCCCCGCAGTCGAAAAGACCCGACCGGAGAAGCCCGCTGCCGATCCGCTCATCAAGCAGGTCTTCGCGGAGAGCGGCACCGACTACGGGGTGGGCAAACTGGAGCCGGGCAACACCTTTTTCACCGACCGACCGTATACGCTGACCGATGTGCCCGACGCCCTCCGCGGTGCTTCCTTCGTGAAGACCGCCAACGACGATAAGCGCGGAACCGACGCCGACTTTCTAACCGTCTACCTCACCGGGCCCGCCATCGCTTACGTGGGCTACGACCCGCGGGCCACGGTGTTACCCGCTTGGCTCGCGGGCTGGACGAAAACGGATTTAACGATCGGGACCACGGACCCCGGATCGGACTACTACGAGGTCTACGCGAAGCAGGTCCCCCGACGTTTCTTCAACGCGTACCCGAACATTCTACAGGCGGGGGCGGCGCTCGCGGAGCCGGCGGAGGGGTCGAACATGAATTACATCGTTGGCTTCCAGCCCGTGAACCGCTCCGCCCGCTACGAAGCGGAGGCGGCCTCGCTGTCCGGACCGGCGGTAGCCACTAACCATTCCGGCTTCAGGGGTACCGGGTTCGCGGACTACGGACGCTCGATCGGCGAGTATATCGAATGGACGGTCGACGTCACCGCACAGACCAGCTACGCGATCGCCTACCGCTACGCCAACGCCTCGGCCGTGAATCGCCCCCTCGCGCTAGCGATCGATGGGCGGGCTCGGGGCGTGGCCGCCGCGGCCCCCACCGCTACCTGGTCTAGCTGGCGCTTCGGGCGCTTGGATACGATCGTGCTGGCCCCGGGTCCGCACACGGTGCGGCTGACGACCACCTCGGCGAACGGGCCGAATGTGGACTATTTGCAGCTCGAGCCGATAGACGTTCCGAACGCTTCGCGAAACGATGAGCCCGGGTCAAACCCGCTCGTCGCACGAACACTCCCCGCGGACGAGGCGGTGCGGGTGTACCCCAATCCGGTTGCTAGCGTACTTGCCGTCGAGGCGCCGACTGCGATTCAGGATCTACGGATCTTTGATCTACGGGGCAGGTTGGTACTCGGCGAACGATACCCAGACGCATCGGATACGCGCCGCGTCGAAGTCGATGCCTCCCGGTGGCCGAGTGGGACGTACTGGTACGTGGTGAGCACTCCGGAGGGAACGAGTTCGGGGCAGGTGCAGAAGTAGGATACCCCCTTATAGCACAAACCGACAAGTCGCTTTCACCGAAGGTGTGTTCCGCACCTCGTCGTCGGTCGAACGGGTACTGCGTCAAGGCCTCCGCCACGCTCGTCACCCTGTTTGTGCTTCCCGGCCACGCCCTGCAACCACACTAGGAAGTTGGGGTAGGTATCAGGCCCTATCCGCCCGTATCGGACGTAGGTACCTAGACTCGAAGGACCGAGTCCGGTGCCGGTGGATTGGATGTGTTTTGCCGCGAGGCTTACGGCTCCTCTACCCCTCCACCGTCCGCATACTCACCTCCGAGTACCGCTCCCCCGCCACGGCCCCCGCCGGAAAAGCGGATCGAGTCTTCGTCCGAACGACCCTGATCGCTGCCGTAAAACTAGCTCATCCCCATACAGCCGAGGCCGAGGCCGAGGGCGGAAACGGGGAGTTGGTTGAGTTCGCGGGTGTGCATGGGTTAGGTTTGGGTGCTTAGGTTAGGCGTGCTGCCTTCTCCATCCCAACCCCCGTGCTTTGGTCGCGTTCATTCGTTCTGGCGGTCAGGGATGATGGTGGGTTCCCCTCACCCAATAGCCTGAACAAATGAAGCGGTACCCACCGCCCGTACTCAACCCCCTACTTCTCCCCCGTGCGACGGCGCGGTAGGCTAAGAGCCGATACAGCGTGTTGCACGGGATTACCGCCGCACGAACCTTCCGGGATACAGCTCAGGAAAATCACTTACACTTATTTCGCCTAGGGAGACTACCTTCGGAAGTATGGCCGAAATCATCAAGGCAACTGATGTGGGAGGGGACGAATTAGTTTCTCTCGAGCACCTCCTCAGCAGAAAAGGGAGCTCGGCCCTTCCGAAATCCGCGCGGCGGGTGATTTCTGCGCTCGTCGATGGGGTGCGAGACGGGGACGTTGTAGTCGTCGCTCGCACCGGACAGTTGATTACCACCACGCAAGCAGCCGCAATTCTAGGGGTATCGCGTCCGCGCGTAGCTCAACTGATTATGCGTCGCGTCCTGAGTACCCAGCTCGTCGGGTCGCACCACCGGCTCCTCTTACCCGAGGTTTTAGACCTCAAGCGACAACGTGATGCACTAGAGGGGATGCGTGAACAGATGTACGATGAAGACCACCCGCTCGGGTTGCCGGAGGGGGGGATTTAGGCATGTTAGTCAGACCGTACTTTCTAGACACCAATGTGCTCTTCGGTGCGCTGGGCGCGGACATCCTCCTCACGCTCGCGTCCGCTGGCTTGGTAGAGGTTCGGTGGAGCGAGTATGTACTTAATGAGTTGCGCCTAGCGCTTGCTCGGTACGGCCTCTCCCGAGCCAAAACCGAACGCCGACTCGTACAAATGTGCGCAGCGTTTCCTGAGGCGATGGTGCCCGGCGACCGAACGGCAACGCTACCAGCCGACCTCCTGCCCGATCGCGATGACCTGCCCATCGTGTTGGGTGCGATGGCGGGCGATTGCCGTGCGGTAGTCACTTGGAACGTGAAGGACTTCCCACCCGGAAGGCTCGCTCCTCTCGGACTCGAGGTCGTGACCTTGGACCAACTGCTCAGCGGGGTGACCATGGAGAGTCCGACCGAAGTGGGGGAGTTACTCGATGAGTGGCTCTCGCGGCGTGCCCGGCCGGCGTACGACCGCGACTCACTTCAAAGCCGGATTTGCGAAGTAGGCTTGGTCCGTTTTGCGGCAGCGCTGACCAACATTTGAAATTAAGCCGACGGAAGCCTGTGATAGTTCCGAAGGTCCGGTTGGCTAGAGGTGACGTAATGTCTTTCGAAACCGTTGTAAGCTTCTAGCTAGGATACTTTCGAGAGGGCTCGCGGAAACCGTGCAACGTGATATCGCTGATCCATGTCTAGGGTTTAAAACGCCTTCACGCTCATGTATCGAGTTCTTTTACTTCAATCTCTCCTAGCTTTCTATTGCGCTTTCACGCCATCCCTTTTAAAAGCCCAGCCAGATAGTACTGTACTCGAACACCTCCGACTCGACAGCGCGGTCGCAAGCGCTTACGCGGCCGGTTTCAATGGGGCAATTCTAGTTTCCCGGGGCGAACAAATTCTGCTTGATGCGGTGGTTGGTCAAGCGGACCTTGAGGCTGGACGTGCGCTAACGACCGCAGACCGCTTCGACCTCGCGTCGGTAAGTAAGCAGTTCACCGCTGCCGCCATCTTACAGCTCATAGAGGCAGGGAAGTTCACGCTCGTCACTCCGGTCGCTGAACTGCTTCCTGGTTTCCCTTACCCCGACATCACCGTTGAGCACCTGCTGCGGCACCAGTCGGGCCTTCCCGATTACGCCGATGACGAGACTTTCCCGTTCGCTGACTCCGTGGAAATGGTCACTAACGACGTAGTACTGGCCACGCTGACGACGCAACGCCCGCCCCTCGATACGGTCCCCGGCGTGGTTTACGCCTACTGCAATACCAGTTACGTCTTGCTGGCCAGCATCGTTGAGGCGGTAACGGGCGAAGGATTTCCGGATTACCTCCGCAACCACCTTTTTACGCCGGCGGGGATGAATGCGACGGCGATCTATCGTCGCCGATTTAGGGACTCCGTACTTACTCCCGTAGCGGAGGGGTACACACTCGATGGCGAGACCGGTGAGCGGATAGATGTTGACACATACGAAGAAACGCAGGATTACTACCACTTCTTTGATGGGGTCCCCGGTGATGGTTCAATTAACTCTACAGCGCGCGATTTACACCGTTGGTGGCGGAGTCTTTCGACAGGTGTTGTTCTACCGCGTGAGTACTTCGAGTCAATGAAGACCTCAGACGAGGTGTATCCCGGTTACGGGCTCGGCTTAGCGTTGATGGACTTCCGTGGCGAAGCCCTCGTAGCTCACGCGGGCGGTTGGGCGGGCTTCAATAATTTCGTCTTCTACGACCCATCGACGGACTCTTACTTCGTCATCCTCAGTAATTTCGAGTACGACGACGCAACGCTCGGCGACCTCGCGGGGGCTTTGCTCGAAGCTACCAGATAGCACTAGCCCCGCCTCACCCCAACAACCCAAACAAATACAGCGGCACCCGCCGCTCGCGCCCCACCTCCAGCTCGTCGACCGCCAGATACGCGTCCGCTTCGTCGCGTACCTGTCCAAAGCCCTTTCCGCGACCCCCGACTTCGAATACCGAGCCGCCCACGGCGAAGTCCCCGCGCGGCGGCACCCGCAGGTCGGTTCCGTGCGGCCAGGCCGCGGCGAAGAAAGTTTCTCGTACCGTCCCGATCGTCGGTGAGGGCTGGAGCGCGTACAGCAGATTCGGGTCGGCGAGGTAGACCTTTTTCGGTTTGTTGAGCACGTAGCTGCGCTCGCCAACGGCGTGCAGATTGCGCGTCACCTGCGCGGCGTCGAGGTAGGCGAAGAGCTGGTAGAGGGTGTTGCGCGAGATTTCCAGTTGCCCGGCGAGCTCGTTCATGTTCGGACTGAACGGCACCGCCGCGGCGACGATCGACAGCAGCTGGAGCAGCCGCTGGAGCGTCTGCGGTTTAAATCCACCAATCGAACCGACATCCTGCGAGATCACCAACTCGGTCGTGCGCCGAAGCCGGTCGCGGTAGAGGGCGAAGTTGCTGGCGGCGGCCGGGTAGGCGCCTTCGCGCAGGTAGGCGGCAAAGACTGGTCGGGGTGGCCCAACGGCCGCCTTCACCTCCCGCGCCAGCTCGACGTGCCGCGTTTGCAACTCCGACCAGGTCACCCGCGGCAGGTTAGCGCCGTGCCGCCAGTTGCAGTGTTCGCGGAAGCTGAGTGGCGGTAGCCGGATCGGATCGGCACGCCGACTCAAGTCGCTCGATCCGCGGTAGAGGTCGAGCGCCGAAGACGACGTGGCTACGATCCGGAGTTCGGGGTAGCGATCGTAGGCGTTCTTCAACTCCTGCGACCAATTGGCGTAGCGGTGCACCTCGTCGAGTAGAGCGATACCGTAGCCACTTTCCACCAGCTCGCGCAGTGCGCCGAGCAGCGTATTGCCGTTGAAATAGAGATCGTCGAGAAAGGTAGGCTACCTGAACGATAGATCGCTGGCGCCGGCCGTACTGGAGGAGGAGCGTCGTTTTGCCGACTCCCCGCGGGCCGGAGATTACCTGTAGCCGGCCCGCCGGATCAATCACTTCGATTGCGTCGCGCACGAAACCCGTTGGCGCAGCTACGATCTTGGCCTCACCGAGGTTAATAAGATAGGCGAGGGTTTCATTCATTGCCGAGCAGCACAACGTTCACTGTAGAGAACGAAAATAGGCATTTTTGTTCTCTACAGTGAACAAGTTCCTGTCGCTTCGGACCTTTGAAATGGTTTAGATGCCTGTCGGTAAAACGTTCCGCCCCCGCGCCCCGGGTTTTGCGGAAGCACCAACCTGCCGTGATAACTTACGCACTACCTTCGCCCCGCTTACCGGTCCCCCGCGCTACCTCACCCAAGAGTCGGCTCGGGGGCTAAGAGGGAACCCGGTGTAAACCCGGGACTGTCCCCGCAGCTGTAAGTCCCGCGACGCCCCCCGGCACGCGCGCCACTGCTCGCCGAGAGCCGCCCCCGCGGGTGGATCGGACGCGAGCGGGAAGGCCGTCGGGAGGTGGGACGAGTCAGAAGACCTGCCGGCGAGCCATACACGCACCCCCCTCGGAGGAAGGGCCGGGCGTCGGTCCGGGCCCGCGCGCGACGTTCGCGCGCGGTGGTATCCCCCGCGACCGCGTCTGGTCTGAGGCCTCCGGGGTTATCCCCATCCGTCGGACCGTGACCTTCCCCTTGCCTCTTCTTCCCCCTTCGGTTGCGCTCCTCGTGGCGCTCCTCGTTGTGGGTGGGAGTCGGGTGCACGCGCAGGCAAGTGTCGACACCTCGGGCACGGACACGACGCTCGTCGCCGAGCCGGTCGAGGTCGTCGCCACCCGCCTGCGGCGCCTGCCCGTGGGCGGGGCGGGGCGGGCGTGGTCGCCGGAAGAGCTACGCGCTACGGGCGCAACCTCGCTGGCCGAACTGCTCGACCGCGCGGCCGGCGCGCACGTGCGCACCTACGGTCCCGGCGCGCTCGCCTCGCTGAGCGTGCGGGGCGGGAGCGCCGCGCACACCCTCGCACTCTGGAACGGGCTGCCGCTGGCGAGCCCGACCCTCGGACAGCTCGACTGGTCGCTGCTGCCGGTCGGCGCGGGCGCCGACCAGCGCGTCACCTTGTCGCGGGGGGGCAACGCCGCGCTCTGGGGCAGCGGCGCGGTGGCGGCGACGGTGAGCGTGGACGACATTGCGCCCGCGGGCGAAGGACTGGGCGGTACGGTCGCACTCGCGGCGGGCGCCTTTGGGGAGCGGGGGGGCGACGCGCGACTCGCCTACGGGGCCGGGTGCTGGCTGTCCGTTACCAGTCTCAGCGCGCGCGAGGCCGACAACGATTTCGCCTATCGTCCGGCGCCCGAGCTGCCGACGCGCCGCCAGACCAACGCCGCGCTTCAGCAGACGCACTTGCGTCAAAACCTGTACTTCCGACCCGGCCCCGGCGACGAGCTCGCCGCGCACTACTGGCGCGCGCGCACCGACCGCGAGATCCCCCCTACCCTCGTCCAGAACCGGAGCGAGGCCCGCCAGGCCGATCGCGCCGACCGGTTGGCCCTCCGCTGGCGCCACGTACGCCGCCGCTACACCCTCGCCGCCACCGGCGGCTACTTCGCCGAGGGCCTCGACTTCGCCGACCCGCGCGCGGGCGTCGACTCGCGCAGCGCCTACACCGTCGCCCTCGCCGACGCCACCGTCGACTTCCCGCTCGCCGCCGGTCACGCCCTGCGCGTCGGCGTGAGCGCTTCGGACACGCGCGCCAACGTCGACGACGCCTACGACGGGCGCCCCCGCGAGCTACGGGCCGCCGCGCTGGCGAGCTACACGCTTTCGCGAAAACGCTGGGACCTCCAGGTGAGCGCGCGGCAGGGGCTCGTCGACGGGCGCGCCCTCCCACTTACCCCCGGCCTCGGCCTCGCCTACCGCGCTACCCCATCCGTGACTTTACGTGCCCGCGCCGGCCGCGACTACCGCCTGCCCACCTTCAACGACCGCTACTGGCGGCCGGGCGGCAACCCCGATCTACGGGCCGAGGCGGGCTGGAGTCAGGAGGTTGGCGCCGACTTCGAGAGCGGCGGGTGGACGGCTGCATTCACGGGCTTCCACCGCACCTTACGCGACTGGATCCTCTGGGCGCGTCCGGAGGGTGCGTCGTACTGGTCGGCCTACAACCTAGCGGCCGTGCGCAGCGTGGGCCTCGAGCTGCGACTGGGCTACGCCCGCGACCTCGGCGCCCACACGCGTCTGTCGCTGTCCGGCGGCTACGACTACGTCCGCGCCGCCAACCGGGTCGCCATCGAACAACCAACGATCGCGCGCGGCCAGCAGCTGTGGTACGTGCCGCGCCATGCAGGTTTCGCGGCGGCCGCGCTCGCGCGGGGCGGCTGGCGGCTCGCCTACTACCACCGTTGGCGGGGGCGGGCGGCGGGTATCAACGCCGACGTAGAAGCGTCGAGCACCGGCGACCTCCGACTCGGCTACACCCACACGCGGGGGCGGCGACGCCTCGACGCCTTCGCCGAACTCCGCAACCTCACCGACGACAGTTACCAACTCATCGAGCGGCGGCCGCTGCCCGGGCGCCACGTGCGCTTCGGGGTGACGATCGACTTTCGGCAAGCAGCAAATTACCTAGAACAGTCCCCCCGTACACACAACTCCACATCCCCATGACCCAGAACTACTTCCCCACCCGCAGCCACCTCACCCGCGCCCTCGTCGCGGTCGCCCTGACTTCCTCCGCGGTCCTGCCGACGCGGGCGCAAAACCTCATCGACTTCGAATCCTTCGACCTCCCACAGGATACGTTCCTCAACGGGAGCGACGGCGAGGGAGGCTTCACCGCGGGCGCTGTCTTTTTGCCGAACTCGTATAACGAACAGTCCAACTCCTGGTCCGATTGGTCGATCTCGACGACGACCGATACTACCACCCCGGGCTTCACGAACAGCTTTAGCGCTTTCCCCGGGGGTGGGGCCGAGGGTACGCTCACGTATGCAACCGCATTCGCTTTCACGGGCACGCGTATTGACTTGGTAGACACGGCCACTGTAGTGGAGGAGGTGTACGTCACTAACAGTACTTACGCCGCGCTGAGCATGCGCGAGGGCGACCAATTCTCTAAGCGCTTCGGCGGTGTAACGGGTGACGATCCCGACTTCTTCACCGTTACCTTCCACGGCTGGCGTGGCGGGACGCGGACAGCGGACAGCGTCGAGATTTACCTCGCCGATTACCGCTTCGAAGACAATGCCGAGGACTATATCCTGGACGAATGGATCGCGGTCGACTTCTCCGACCTCGGCCCCGTCGACAGTCTTACGTTCGCCTTCGCTTCTTCGGATGCGGGCGACGCTGGAATCAACACCCCCGCCTACGTCTGCATCGACCAGATCCGCACGCGCAGCGGGGTTAGCGCTCTCGCCCCGGTCCTCGCGCCCGCTCCGCGCGTCTACCCCAACCCCGCCACCGACGTGCTCTACCCCGCCCCGGTCGGTGGTCAGACGTACTCCGGCACGGAGGAGTACGTCGTCTCCGACGCGTTCGGGCGCACCGTAGCCGCGGGCCGGCTCTCCGAGTCTATCCCCGTCCGCGCGCTCGCGCCCGGCACCTACGCGCTGCGCATCCGGACCCGCGAGGGCTGGACGGCGGGCGCCCCCTTCGTCCGGGCCGGCGGCAAACGCTAAACCCGTGTCGAACCCTACCGACCCCGCCGTTGATCGCGCCACCCTCGCACGCGAGCTCCGCGCCGCCGTCGACGCGAAAACCAAACCCCTCGGCGCCCTCGGCGCGCTGGAGGAATTGGCCATCCGCATCGGCCTCGTCCAGGGCACCCGCACCCCGACGCTCGCTCACCCCGCCCTCGTCGTCTTCGCCGGCGACCACGGCCTCGCCCGCGCGGGCGTCAGCGCCTACCCCCCGGAGGTAACCGCGCAGATGGTGCTCAACTTCGTGCGCGGCGGCGCGGCCATCAACGTGTTCTGCCGCCAGCACGGCATCGCCCTACACGTGGTCGACGCGGGCGTGGCGACCGACTTCCCCCCGGACACCCCGATCCAGCACCGCAAGGTGGGTCACGGGACGCGCGACGCGCGCCACGGTGACGCGCTGACCGCCGAGGAGCTGGACCGCTGTCTCGCGCACGGTCGCGCCGTGGTCGACGATCTCCACGCCGGGGGGTGCAACGTGCTCGGCCTCGGCGAGATGGGTATCGGCAACACCTCCGCCGCGACCCTCGTGATGAGCGCGGCGCTCGACCTCCCCGTGGCCGCCTGCACCGGCCGCGGCACCGGGGTCGATGACGCCGGCCTGGCCCACAAGCGCGCGGTGCTGACCGAGGCCCGCGCCCGCCACCCCGAAACGACCGGCGACCCCCTGGCCGCCCTGCGGGCTTTCGGCGGCTACGAGATGGCCCAGCTCGCCGGCGCGATGGCCGCGGCCGACGCGCGCGGGATGGTCGTGCTCGTCGATGGATTCATCGCCACCAGTGCGCTACTTGCCGCGGAGGCCCTCCGCCCGGGTCTGCGCGAGCGCGCGGTCTTCGCCCACCTCTCCGACGAGGCCGCGCACGCGCAGTTGCTCGACCACCTCGGCGCCGAGCCGCTGCTGCGCCTCGGCCTCCAACTCGGCGAGGGTACGGGCTGCGCGCTGGCCTACCCGCTGCTGGTGAGCGCGGTAGCCTTCCTCCACGAAATGGCCAGCTTCGCCGACGCGGGCGTCAGCGAACGTGCCACCACTACCTAAGTAAGCAGAACAAGCGCCCATGCTCCGACTCGAGCTCCACTATTTCCTCACGGCGGTGATGTTCTTCACGCGGCTGCCGTGCCCGGCGTGGGTCGACCACAATCCTACCTACCTCAACCGCTCGCGCAAGTACTTCGCGCTGGTGGGTTGGGTGGTGGGCGCGATCGCGGCGGGCGTTTTCGCGGCAGCGGCCTACGCCTTCCCCTCCGCCCTGGCGGCCACCCTCTCCACCGCGGCCGGGGTGTACGTGACGGGCGCCTTCCACGAAGATGGCTTCGCCGACGTTTGCGACGGGTTCGGGGGCGGGTGGACGCGCGAGCGGATCCTCGAGATCATGAAAGACAGTCGGGTGGGCGCCTTCGGGGCGGTGGGGATGGTGTTGCTGCTACTGGGAAAGGTGCAGGCGCTAGCGGCACTCGGTGACTTAACGGGGGCCTGGCCGACGGCTGCCGTGCTCGTGTTCGCGCATGCGGCCAGCCGCTTCGTCGCCACCACCTTCGTCTACACCCACGACTACGTGCGCGAGGGTCCGGCGGCGAAGGCGAAACCGGTGGCCTCCGAGCGACTCGGGCGTGGGGAGCTGGTGGTGGGGGCGGCGTTCGCGGTCGCGCCGATGGCCCTGCTGCCGGGGCGCTGGGCCGCGCTGGCGCTGGCGGTGCTGCTCGCCTACGCGACCAAGGTGCTGCTCGGACGCTTTTTCACCCGCCACATCGGCGGGTACACCGGCGACTGCCTCGGGGCCACCCAGCAACTCGCCGAGGTGATCATCTACCTCACCCTACTCGCGGTGTGGAGCTTGTAGTCGTGCGCCACACCCGGGTAGACGTGCCGGCGGGCACGTGCTACGGCGCGACGGACGTGCCGTTGGCGGACAGCTTCGCGGAGGAGGCGGGGGAACTCGCCGGTCGTATGGTAGGCCCTTTCGACGCTGTCTACTCCAGTCCCCTAACTCGCTGCGCGCGCCTGGCCGAGCGACTCGCCGCAGACGTACCCGTCGTGCACGAACCGGCCCTCCGCGAGGCCGACTTTGGTGCCTGGGAGCTGCGGGCGTGGGACGTGATCGACGCGGACGCGCTGGCGGCGTGGATGGCGGACTTCGCGGAGGTACGGCCGCCGGGGGGAGAGACCTTCACCGAGGTGTACGCCCGGGTCGTCGACTTCGTCGAGTCGCTGCGGGGGCGGGAGCACCAACGCGTGCTGATCGTAGCGCACGCCGGTGTGATCCGCTGCCTGTGGGCGTACTGGCTCGCGGTGCCTTTGGAGCGGGTGTTCCGCATCCCGGTGGAACACGGGGGGGTGCTGCGCTTGAAGCTAACGGGCGATCCGAGCCTCGATCGGATCGTGAGTCTGTCGTGATTTCGCCGGGCACCTCCGCGCGACCTCCGCGACCTCCGTATCGAGGCGCGGGGGAGATCACCTTTCCCCTCGTGCCCCGTGAGCGCGTTCAACCGTACTACCTACCACCCACCCCACAGTTGGTATTTGACCACGAGCGGTGGCGGCCGCTGAAGTAAATTTTACACCGACGCATGGTCCCCTACCCAAGTACCGTGAAATCCGATGGGTTGCGCACGCGGTAGGGTTAGCTCGCCCACGATATCCAGTCGGACGGCGTCTATGATCAGCAACTTATTCGTCTCCGACTCGGTGTCGAAAAGCATGGTGAGTAGCCAACCGTCGTCTTCCCCGTGCTTGTCGGGGTGGGGTACGAACAGGGGTTCACCGGGGAGGTGCGGGTATAGATCCAGGTACCGAGTTACCTTCTCGCGGGTGTCGACCTTCGCGACGCCGTGCAGCGGGGACGACGCCCGGTGGGGGTCACTCCCGATGGCCCACACGTAGCGATACGGTTTGCCTTGGTACGCGGGGTTGATGGTGGGCAGCTCAATGGGGTACTCCGACAACGTTTCGCGCTCGACGCGTCCGGAGTCCGTGGCGATGCGGTAGCGGGTGAGCATTCCGCCCGAGGGGTTATCGGGCACCTCCTGCACCATCTTATCGGTGGATAGCCCTTCGGGGAAGGCATCCATGCGGAGTCCGTCGACGACCAGGACCCCTTCCGCTCCCTGGTACCCGTTGGCGAAGTGGAAGATGAAGCCGGAGTCGGTCGGGTAGTGATCTACTCGCCCCTCGTGTACGACCATGATCTGCGTCGCTCTGCCGGGCCGGCTGTGGATGGAGTCGGCCGGGGAGGATAAACCCAGGAAGGCTTTGGTCAGATCGAACGATACGGGCGTGAGGAAATAGATCTGGTGGTGGGCCGCGGTTAGCACGAAATCGTGCACGAACGTCATCCCTTTCAGGGGGTACGACCCCGCGATCCGAGCCCTGCCCTGCGGGTCGACTTCGTAGGAGAGCAACCGATTCTTAGCCCCGATCACGGTACCGAAGTTGTACAGCACGCCGGTGTCCGCGTGAACCTTGGGGTGTGCCGAAAAATTTAGTTCGGGAGTGATACGCCGGTCGATCCACGAAAACGAATTTTGCAATACGCCGTCGTAGTCGTAGCGACCTAGCGTCTCCAGGGTTTCCGGGTCGAGTTCGTGCGGCAAGCCCCCCTCCCAGAGGGCCAGCAACTTGCCGCCGTGATAGATCACGCTCGTGTTCGCCGCATTTTTCAGCACCTTGAACAAGTTGCGCGCCATCCCGCCGGGCAAATTCGTACCGAAACTCCGGTAGAGCATTTTGCCCGCGCGTTCTTCCTCCACGAACTCGTGGGTACGCACGTATCGATTCGTATAGAAAGCCCCCCCCCGCCGAATGTGTACCCGCGTGACCATCCCGTCGCCGTCGAAGAGGTGATGGTACTTGACCCCCTGGTGGCGAAAGCGACCGGGTCCATTGCCGAAGAAGACGCCCCGCAGCTCGTCCGGGATGCGGCCCGCGGTCAGTGCTAACGGCAAATTCGTTTCTTCGGAATCCACGCACTGGCAGGCTTCCAAGTAGGTTTTGAGGGGATTCATACGCTGCGGTTCCACCGTTGAGCTTTTGATGAGAATTGATTCGAGATCGTATCCAAGATGCGTACGCCAGAATACCTGTACGTAGTACTCGACCGGTAGGCCGTCGGCGCGATCGCGGGCGCGCGATCACCGCGTCGCCCCCCACCTCGCCTCCAGCGGACGGAAGGTACTCGTTACCCTGCCTCGCACTCGCTGCGGGAGTGGAAGACGTGCCGTTGTCTCCCGGGCACACGAGCGGCGCTCGCCCAACGTGCCCTCCCGCCCCCCATTCATCCCCACCACACCCCCGTTCGTCCGATTCCCCTCGACCGTAGGCCCACCCGTAGTGCAAGTTCGCCGTACCAACGACCGTCAACCCACCGTAACCCTCGTCCCGTGCGCATTTTATTACCCGCCTTACTTACCCTCTCCGCCCCCCTCGTTTTCGCGCAAGCGCCCCCCGGCGACACGGCGATTACCGTAAGCGGTAACTTGACCGACGCCGACGGGCGGCCCGTCGAATTCGCGAACGTGCTGCTCATGGGGGCGGCGGACTCGGTTTTGGCGAAAGCCGAGCTCAGCGACGAACGGGGCGATTTCAGCATCGCCGCCGATTCGGGCCGCTACTTCCTGCAGGTGGTCATGCTCGGCTACGACGATTACCAGGGGGCCGCTTTCGATCTGAACGGCGACGTGCAACTGGGCACACTTCAATTGCGGGCTTTCGCCAAAACCCTGGAAGCGGCCGTGGTAACCGCCAAGAAGCCCTTCCTCGAGCAGCAAGCCGGCAAGCTGGTCGTGAACGTCGAGAACTCCGTGACGGGCCAGACGGGTTCGGCCACGCAATTGCTCCAAAAGGTGCCCGGGCTCCTCGTACGGCAGGGCAGCGTGTCGATGGCCGGGAGCAGCAGCGTGACCATCCTCATCGACGGGAAGCCCACGCGCTACATGGACGTGAACGCGCTGCTCAAGGACCTACCCGCCAGCGCGATCTCCAAGGTCGAAGTCATCACCCAGCCCGGGGCCAGCTACCAGGCCGCGGGCGGCGGGGTGATCAACATCGTGCTCAAGAAAAACGTGCGCCTCGGTACCAACGGATCGGCGAGCTTGGGCGTCGGGCGCGGCACCTACGCCAAGCTCAATACGAACGTCGATCTGAGTCACCGCGCTGGACCGCTCAACGCCTACGGCTCGGTGGGCTACCGCCGCGGCTCGGGCTTCGACCGGCTCATCCTCGACCGCGAGGTGGAGGGCGCGCGCATCCTGCAGGACAACACCGAGCCCTTCCTCCCCAACACCGCCAGCGTGCGCGGCGGGGTTGACTACGACCTGAGCGAGCGCCACGCCGTAGGACTGAGCGGCCGCTACGCCCGCACCATCGACGAGGCAACCGGCACCAACGGCACCCAGGGCTACGGCGGCATCGGGTTCGACGACGAGCTCCGCGCCGGTGAGCCGCTCTTCGACCTGGCCACCGAGAACGTGAACGACCAGCGGCGGATCTCCTACGGCATCGACGGGTATTACCGCTTCAAGATCGATACTTCGGGCCGCGAGCTGGCGATGGACGCGAGCTACGCCGCCTTCGACCGCCAAGGTGATCTCCGCACGACGACCCGCGTGCTGAGCGGCGACTTCGGCAGCCCGATCGACGACATCCGCAACGCCGAGCTCGGGGCTACGCAGGTAGCGGCCGTGCAGATCGACTACACGCAGCCGGTCGGTAAGGCCGTTAAGCTGCGCAGCGGCGCCAAGTACTCCTACGCCGACGTGGACGCCGACCTCCGGGCTACGCGCCGCCCGATGGATTCGGAGCGGGACTTCGAGAACGCGCCCGGCCTCACCAACCGCTTCCTCTACACCGAGCAGATTACGGCTGGCTACGTGTCGGCCGACGCGAAGCTGGGTGAAGTTTCGCTCAACGCCGGTCTGCGCTACGAGCACACCTTCCTCGCAGGCGAAAACGTGACCACCGATTCGAGCTTCGCGCGCGACTACGGGGGCGTCTTCCCGAGTTTTGGCGTAAGCCTACCCGTAAAGGGGAGCCTCGGGGCCACCGCCGCCTACAGCTACCGCATCGACCGGCCCAATTACCAGAGCCTCAACCCCTTCGTGCGTTACATGGACCCGCTCACCCTGCAGCGCGGCAACACGCAGCTGCAGCCCTCCTACATCCACAACGCCGAGCTGGGCCTGACCTACGACGGGCAGCCTTTCTTCAAGCTCGGGTACAGTCGCACCGAGGACGCCATCTCGCTGGTGACCGAGCAGAACGCGGCCACCGGCATCACCGAGGCGTACGACGCTAACCTCGATACCTACACCAGCTACGGCGGGCAGCTCTTCGCGCCGCTGAGCTTCATTCCGCGCGTGGACGGGTACGTCGGCGGCATGGCCTACTACAAGGCGTACCGGAGCGATTTCCTCGGCGAAGCTTTCGACCAGAGCGGTTGGGAGCTCATCGGCTTCGCGAACGCCACCGTGGAGCTTCCGCTAAAACTCAGGGCCGAGCTCAACTACTGGATCCAGTCGGGTGGCCAGCGGGGTATTATTCAGAACGGCACCGTCTTCGGCTCGAGCGTCGGTCTGGAGCGCAAATTTTTAGACGAGCAGCTCACGGTGGGTATCAGTTACGAGGATGGCTTCTTTAATCCGTGGGAGGGCAAGATCCGCTACCTCGATCAGAAGATCGATATTGTGAATACGTGGGAGATTGATATCGTGATGCTCAATTTGACCTATAAATTCGGCAATCGCTACCTCAAGGGTAGTGGTCGACGCGATTCGGCGGCGCAAGACGTATTGAATCGTGCGGGCGATTGATATTTCGCAGGGATACACTCGAAAGTCTTGCGGTAATGAAGCGCCTGCATATGACCACAATTAAGGACAAAACGAGTTCTAGAGGCAGCGCAGCCCGCTGGAACGTTGTCGTCGATCACCGCCCGGATACCTGGATATTCGTCACCTACTGGCTGTTTGCGACCCCCATAATATTATCAAGCTTCTCGGACATCTCCGCGTGGATGATAGTGTTGTATTTTTCGTACATGGTGGTAGCTTATACTGCTTGCGCGTGGTTTATCGTCAACGTACTATTCCCGACTTATATGCCCAAAAGGCGATATGCCCTTGGGTTTTTTGGCCTTGTTGCCGTTGTGGTTACCTGTGCTATTGGCAGCGAGTTAGTAGACCTTGCTTTGCTGGGAGATAGTCAACCCTTTTGGCATTCTTTCTTTAAATATGAGCTACCAAACGACACGCAGAATATTTTCACTCTCGTCGCGATCCTCGCCGGCGAGAAGTTTTTCGACGAGCGCCAGCGGACCACCGAGCTCGAATCCGAACGGCGCCAGTCCGAACTGAGTAGACTCCGCGCCCAAGTAGATCCACACTTCCTCTTCAATAGCCTCAACATCCTCGATATCCTCATCGAGGACGACCCCGCCGAGGCGCGCCACTTCGTGCACCGACTTTCCAACCTCTACCGCTACCTCATCCGCCACCGCGACGAAGACCTCGTCCCCGCGGCCGCCGAGCTCGCCTACGCCCGCGACTACCACTACCTCGTACAGCAGCGCTTCGGGGATTCGTTCCGCTTTCGCGAAAACATTACCGCCCCGGACCTCGAGGGTTACTACGTGCCCCCGGGCTCGCTGCAGACGGTGCTAGAAAATGTGTACAAACACAACCTCGCCACGGAACGCAGTCCGGTAGCCATCGCCCTCGAGCAGCGCGAGGGCGCCCTTTACATCTCGAATGATTTCTCGCCCAAACCCGGCAAGCTCGCCACGCACGAACAGTCGGGCAGCGGCATCACCAACCTCAAGCGGCGCTACGTCCTGCTCACCGACGACGAGGTCAGCATCGGGCGGGACGGCGAGTGCTGGGTGGCGCGCCTCCCGCTGCTTCGCCTCGAAGAAGGCTCACGACCCTACGCAACGACCCGGCATGCGCACCCTACTCCTTGAAGACGAGGCCCTCGCGGCCAAACGCACGCGGGAGTACCTCGGACGCTACGGCCACGGCCTCACCGAAGTCGGCTGGGTACAGAGCGTGGGTGATGCCCACGCCTGGCTCGACGAGCACGGTGATCCCGAGCTCATCATCTCCGACATCGAACTGCTCGACGGCAACGTGTTCGCGCTCTTCGAGCAGCGGCGGGTGAGCGCGCCGGTGGTTTTCGCGACGGCGTACGACCAGTTTCTGCTCAAGGCTTTCGAAGCGAACGGGGTCGGCTACCTGCTCAAGCCCTACACCTACGCGCAGTTTGCCGCGGCCATCGACAAAGTGAGTGCGCTGCTCGGGGGCAACGAGCCGGCGGCTACCCCCGCACCGAGCCTTTCGGCGGAGGCGCTCGCGTCCTTCCAGGCGGCGCTGGCGAGCGTGCACCAACCGACCTACCGCGAGCGCCTCACCGTGAAGCGCAGCGGGGGCATCACCCTGCTACCCCTCGCGGAGGTGCCGCTGCTGTTGAGCGAGGACAAGGTCGTATTCGCCGTTGATGCCACCGGGCGGCGGCACGCGCTCAGTCAGACTCTTACCCAACTCGAAGCCGAGCTGGACCCGGCTGCCTGGTTTCGCGCCAACCGCGGCGAGCTGGTTCACCTCCCCTACATCACCAAGCTCGAACCCTACGGCCGCGACCGCCTCGCCGTCCACCTCCGCGGACTCAAACAGGTAGCCGTTGCCAGTCGTGAGCGTACTCCCGAGCTGCGGCGTTGGATCGGCTAGCGCACAAATTTTTCACCATCGCCACTAACGGGTGATTTTCTGCCCCCGCAAACGAGCGCTCCCCCATCTCCGCGCACGAGCGTTGAGCCAGCTCCACTGGTGCTCCACCGCCCCACCCTACCTTCCCCCAATGCACTTCCTCGCCGCCCTCGCGCTCACGAGTCTACTCCTCCTCGCCTGCGGCGAAACCCCTCCCACCCCCAACGGCCTCCGCAAACTCACCTACGCCGAACAGGCGGAGCGCGTCCGCGCCGGCGGCTTCGGCTTCCTCGACGCCGTCCTGAAAGATACCACCGGCGCCATCGTACCGGTAACTCCGTCGAAGTTCGCTACGACCTAAGCAACACGGCCGTGGATCGACGGCGGCGCGAGCTGGGCATGGAGCCACTCGCGGAGTACCTCCGGCGGTTTGGGGTTGCGTTTGAGGTGGTGCAGGTGGAGTGAGCTAGAGACTAACGTAAGTTTAGCTGTGGGGAGAGCGTCAGTAATGGAACCGGCAGGAGATTACCTCGCAGACTTGCTCCGCACCCTTCCCACTAACTCTGTAGACGATCCGGTGCTCTCCCGTAATTCGCCTAGACCAGAAGCCGCTGAGCCCCCCGCGGAGAGGTTCTGGTTTTCCTATACCGCGAGATGGATCAGCTTTGATAGCCTCTAATAAGTCACGAATACGTTCAGTGACGTTTTGATTATTCCCTTTCCAGTAGCGGACGTGCGTTGCAGCTTCTTTTGTGAATTTTATCTGCATCCCTCAGTCAATACCAGAACTACAAATCCACTTCCTCAAACTCACCCCGCTCTAGTTGCTCTAGGGAACGCTGTAGGCTTTCTCTATTGGCAGCCGTTGATAACAGGTGCTCCGTTTCCACGAGCGAGTTGTACGAGTTGATCGATAGCACGACCACCGCATCTTCCGGATGCGTATTCCGAGGAATGATCAGCGTTTCCTCATCCTGACTTACTTGATCGAGGTAGAGACGCATTTTAGCGCGAAAGGCGGAGGCTGAGATAGATTTCATCGGTAAGGGTTACTCATCAAATGTACAAGATATTGTACAGATGTTTTTTATTTTTGGGATCATCTCTGCCGTTGGCGTTGTGTATAGGCCGGTGCTTACCTGTCGCTTCCTTCTGTTCTGCGCTTGATTAAATGAGCTCTAGAATTCAGTATCAAACCTGACGTGGACCTAGAATCCCAACCGCCGGGACGAAGCTCAAATCCCCCGAAACTTCTTTTAGCAGGTGACGGGCAGCTTGTCCCATCCATGCAAATTGCGAATCCAATTCGCAATTTGCATGGATGAATCGCCTCGTACTAAGCTAAGGTTAGCGAAAGCCTAGCTCGCGCGCTGAGTCCCTACGCCGCTACCCGCAACTCAATCTCCGGGAACGTCACTTCCGGCGCCTTGCCCCGGCATCCGGCCCGGGCTGCGTGATAGACGCGCTCGTAGCCATCGACCATCCGCGCGATGTCGAACCGTTCCTCGACCCAGCTGCGTGCGTACTCCCGGGGGATCGAGAGCGCCGCGGTCATCGCCGCCGCGAGGGCGGGTACGTCACCGCCGGGGGCGAGGCGGCCGGCTTCCTCGCCGACGACCTCGCGCACGGCACCGTTGTCGAACCCCGCCACGGGGAGCCCGCAGGCCATCGCCTCGATTGCGACCAGCCCGAAGGGTTCGTCCCACATGGGCGTGAACGCGAAGGCCCCGGCGCCGGCCATCGCGGCGGCGAGCTCAGCGCCCGAGACGTGGCCCCGGTAGCGGATCGCGTCCGAGAGCAGGGGGCGGATCTCGGCGTCGAAGTAATGTGGCAGCTCGATGGGACCGTACAGCGACATAGGTAGGCCCGCCCGCGCGGCGGCCCGTACGGCGAGGTGGGTGCCTTTGTTGGGTTCGATCCGCCCGGCCCACAGCAGCGAGCCGTCGCCGGTGTTGCCGAAGCGCCAGTTCGCGAGGTCGATGCCGTTGTGGACGACGTGCGCCTCCGGCGGGGGGGCATCGGCCCAGTAGCTCCGGGCGTGCGTGCGGGAGGTAGCCGTGAAGTGCGACCAGGGGGCCGCGCTCTCGTGCACCGCGCGGCGCAGCGCGTCGAAGGACGGTACGTGGAGCGAGGTTACCATGGGTAGCCGGTGCACCCGTGAGAGTCGCGGTGGGTACCGGTGTAGCGTGTTGTTGTGCACGACATCGTAATCACCCTTCAGCAATTCTCGCACGGCACGCGAGAAGGCCGCGTCGACGTAGTCGTTGAGCGCCTCGGTGCCGTGGTACCGGTGCCAAGGGAAATCGGGCTCGTAGTGGCGGCCGATGATCGGGAAGAGCTCGACCCCGGCGTCGCTGTCGCCCGCGGCGAAGAGGGTTACGGCGTGACCGCGAGCTTTGAGCGCCTGTACGAGGTGGTAGACGTGCGCCTCCATACCACCCATGAACGGCGGGCGGATCGGGTGACGGACGTGCGCGAGGACCGCTATTCGCACGGGGTGGCGGCGCGGTCGGCGAGCAGCTCGCGCTGGTTGGCCTTGATGGTGACGTTGGCCTCGTGCTGACTGAGCTGACGGCCGAGCTTGCGCTCCTCGAGCACCTTGAGCACGCGGTTGGTGCTGGCGTACGGCTGGTCGCTCTGCTGGCGGCAGAGGTCGAATTCCTCCTCGCCGGGACGCCGGATCACCTCGAGGCCGTTCGGTCCGTCGACGATGAGGCCCATCTCCCGGAAGGCGTACAGCCAGTGCTCCATGGTGCGGTGGCCCCATTTCTCGGCGAAATGATTGGTGTTGCGCAGTACCGAGTCGATGTGCTGCACCGGGGGCATGGCGTGGGGGTGGTGCTGGTGGTAGACGCGTGCGCCGCGAACCCACCAGAAGGGGATCCCCAGCTCGTCGAGGGTCCGACCGAAGTCGGTGTCCTCCCCGCCGTAGCCGATGTAGCCCTCGTCGAATCCGCCCGAACGCGCCCAATCCTCACGGTGCATCGCGAAATTGAGCGACCAAAAGCAGCGGTAGTCACCGCACCGCTCGCGCGGCTCGCTCGGTGGCCCCTGCCGGTCGCAGTGCTGCTCGGCCACGGCGTCGAAGTCCGCGTAACGCCAACCGGCGGCACTGGCGCCCGCGGGCAGGTAAAGCACCTCCCCCATGCACAAGCCCTCGCCGCGGCGGGCTTCGCGGGCGTAGTCGGCGACGAGGGTCGGCGCCGGGATGCAGTCCACGTCGACGAAGGCGATCACCGCACCCTCCGCGGCGTCGCCGACGGTATTGCGGGCGCGCGCCAGGGGGAGGGCATCGCCACCCTCGACGAGGAGTTGGCGGACCGGAAACGGGGTGTCCGGCAAGTCGTACGGACGGTCTTGCATTACGCCGACGACGAGCTCCAGCGGCTGCGTCGTCTGCTGGGTAAGTCCCAGAACGAGGTTCGTGAGGTGAAGGGCGCGTCCGTGGGCGATCGTGACCACGGAGACGGAGGACGGGGAGTCAAAATTCACGTATGAGCGGGTTTAGAGAGAGAAGTAGCGGTCGCCAAAGGCAAGGGTTCGTTCGACCAGAGGTCCTCGGCGAGGTCGTCGAGCCAGCGGGCAGCCTGCTCTGCGGAGTCGGCCGAGATACAGGCCCGCTGTCGCGCGGGGTCGTGGCGGTCGCGCGCGGCGGCGATGGCGCGGCGCCAGGCCTGCGCCGAGGAGGGCGGATGGGGTTCGTGGTGGGCGACGCCGGCCCGGGCGAGGGCCCGGGCTTTCTCGACTTGTTCGTCGAAATAGCGCCACTCCGGGACGGCGATCCACGGGCGGGCCGCGGCGAGGATCATGGCGCAGGTGGTGTTCCCGGTGGACGCGACGACGAGATCGGCCGCCGCGATAAAATCCGCGGGGTTCTCTACCCAACCGATGAACTCGAGGTTGCCGTGGGGCGTGGCGTGCCAATCCTCGGCGGCCGCCCCGATCACGATCCAGCGGGCTCGCGGAGTAGCGCGGGCGCCTACGCCGAGGGGGGCGGTCCGAAAGCCGCTGCCGCCGGCCCCGGAGACGACCACGACCAACTCCTCCCCTTCGCCCACGCCGAGCCGGGCGCGTGCGGCCGGGCGCGTGGGCATTTCCACGCGCACGCCGAGGCCCGGAGCGAAGTGCGTGCGCGCGAGCCAGGCGGGGTCCCAGTCGGGCTGCGCGAGGCTCGGATGGAACGGCGCCAGTACGCCCGCCGCACCGTCGAGGGCGGCGCGGTGTCCGGGATCGGTGCGGTCGCCGTGCTGCAGGGCAACGACGTGCGGAACGCTCAGGAGGCGCGCCAGCTGCGCGACCTCGGCCGAAACGTCACAGACGATCAGCGCCGGGTCGGCCACCCGCATCCACTCGGCCATCCGGCCCATGGCCTCCCGGATGCCCGGCCACCCGAGGGGTGCGCAGTGCACGGTGTCGGGCTGCGGCACGACGTCGATGGGGGCTTCGCCGCCCGCGGGCTCGAACAGGGAGGGAATGGCTACGACCTCGACGTGCGCGGGGGCCTCCGCGAAAAGTGCCGCTTTCGCGCAAAACACCGTAACCGGTCGGGTCGGCGGGAGCGCGCCGAGGAGGTCGAGCGTACGTTCGGCGTGGCCGCGGCCCTGGTGGTGGACGAACCAGCCGAGCGGTCGCGGGGGTCGGTCGCGGAGTCCCGAGTAAGGTGCCGTCACGCCGCGAGGGTCGAAGTCGGTACGGGGGCATCGACGAGGCCGAGTCGGACGAGTGCCTCCACGACGCCCTCCGCGTGCGGTGCGCGCGTGCGGATGACGTGTCGCCCGGTGAGCGCGTCGAGTTCGGGCAGCGCGTTGGCCACTACCACGGCGTGGCCGGCGGCGCGTAGCATGGCGGCGTCGTTGCCGCTGTCGCCGCAGGCGATGCAGTCGGCCGCAGACAGGCCCCAACGTTTCGCGATGTACGCGAGGGCGAACGCCTTGTCGACGCCGGCGGGGGTAACGTCGATGAAGCGCGCGTGGGAGTAGGTCACGTTCGCCGCGAGTCGTGCCGCGCGCAGCAGCCGCTCGACGCGGCGCGCCTCGGCGGCGGTACCGAGGAGTCCGACCTTCCAGCGGCGTTGCTCGACATCGCGCTGGAAGGTCGTGCCGCCGCGGCGCAGGGCTTCGCAAACGGCTCCGGCGTCCCAGTGCTCGCCGATCGAGGCGGCGTACCGTTCGTCGAGCCGGGCGCGCCCGCGCGCGTCGGGGAGGTGGATTTCGGTTCCGACCGCCGTGACGAAGGCATCCGGCTCGGGCAGCGCCCACTGCGCCATGATCCGTCGCGCCTCCGGGAGCGATCGCCCGGTCGAGAGGACGAAGGGGAGCGGGCTGGCCCGCAGCGCCGCGGCGAAGCGTCGGATACCCAATCGCGAGCCGGTGAGCGTGCCGTCCATGTCGGACACGAGCACGTTGCGGACCCGCCCCCGGCCTGCGCGAGTCCGGGGGCTCGTACGGCCGGCGATCCGCCCGTAGACGTCGAGCGAGCTACGGGCGTATTCGGTCCAAGCGTAGTCCCCGAGGCCGTCCGCGATGGCGGCGGTGAAGCCGCCGCGGAACGAGTCGTCGGTAACGGTCCGCAGGATGCTGCCGCCGAGGGCGGCGTGGTCGCCGGGGTCGACGAGGGTACCGTGGGCGAGGTCACCGACGATGTCGCGCGGACCCCCGTGATCGGTGGCCACCACCGGGAGCCCGTGGGCGGCGGCCTCGAGGAGGGTGAGGCCGAAGGGTTCGTGGAGGGCGGGATTGACGAATACTCCCCCGCGGGCGGCGGCCAGTCGGTAGAGCTGGGGGACGTGCTGCGGCTCGTGGCGTTTCGGGAGGGCGACGTGTCCGTAGAGGTCGTGGCGGTCGATGCCGTCGAGTAGCTCCCCGATCACGCGTCGCTGCTCGGGTCCGCCGTCAGCCGGTCCGTGGCGCAGACCGGCCACGATCGCGAGGTTGGCAGCCTGGCGCAGACCGGGTGTTTTGGCGAAAGCCTCCAGGAGACCGAGGAGGTTTTTCTTGGCGACGGGCCGCGCGATGGCGAGCACGAGGGGGCGGTCGGGATGGCGGAGGAAGGGCGCGAGGAGGGCCTCGGCGCCCGCCGTGCCGCCGTTGTCGTCGGCGAGGTAGACGCCGGGCGAGATCCGGTACGTCCGGCCGGCGGCCTCGACGCCGTAATCGGAGAGCTGCCGCTCGGCCTCGTCGCGCGAGGAGACGACGATTGCGTCGGCCTCGGCGATCGCGCGGCGCTCGCGGGCGATGCGCTGGCGGAGGTCTGGACTATCGAGTCCGCACTCGCGCTTGCCGAGGGCCAGGGAGTGGGGGGTGTAGACGACGGGGACGCCGAAGCGCTCGCGGGCCGCGAGGGCGAGCTGGGCGGCGTCGGCGAAGTGGGCGTGGATCACGTCGGGGCGGGGGCCGGCCGCCAGGAGGGCGAGGAGGGATTCGGTGAGCTCCGGCAGCGCGGCGAGCAGGTCTTCCTTCTCGAGGTAGGCCGCCCCACCGCCGGCGATGCGGTGGATGCCCACTTTATCGTCGAGCGCCTCGAAGGGGCGGGTGTGGGTCGAGCCGAGGCTGGGCTCGTCGAAGGCGCGGGTGATGAGGTCGATGCGCGCGACGCCCGGGCGGCGGCCCTGCGCGAGGGCGGCCCCGAGGAGGTAGGCGAGGTGTCCGCCGGTGTCCGCGGTGAGGCCGTAGCGGATGGGCGGGGCCGTGAGGCAACCCCCGAGGGCGATGTGGGCGATGTGCATGAAGGGTGATAAAATACGGAAGGGCCCTACTAGGAACTCTTCCCGCAACTGCGCCTTCGTTGCGTCGGTTTGGCGTTAGGCGGGCTTCCGGCCTCGGTGGCGAGTCTGTCGCGGATGCGTTTAGGGGTTTTCCACAGGGAGCAGCATCGGCGGTATCGAGGGATTATGTTGTCGGCGATCGGAGTTTTCCACGACGGGTGCGTTAGGGCCTCTTTCCGGACATTTATTTTGGCTTTGCACGGGGGGCAATGTTGTTTTACCCTATTGCCCCACCTCTAGTACGAGCGCTTAGACATCCGTCACGTAGCCGTACGGGTCAGGTTTAGCTCGGCCAAATCCAGTCACTCCGTTACGTCGCCGTAGCTGATTCCCACGATGAGGCTCAAGTCCCGCAGCCGTTGTGCGAGGGCTACTACACCACCGGCGAATTGCGTGTAGTTATGCGCTTCCGCAAAACTCGTCCCGCGGTCCTCCACTTCGTGGCGGATCAGCCCGCTCCTTAAAGACCCGAACGACTGCCCCTACTCTCCCCCGTTCGAGCCCGATCTCGCGCCGCCCCCCCCGCATCAACTTTCCCACACTCGCCGCCGAAGCTTCCGGCGCGCCTTCTTACCTAGGGCCCCGAAGCAAGTCGCCCGATCGCGACCACCGCCCCGCATCCTACCTCACCCGCTGTGACTACCCCGCCTATGGCTAGCCCCCCAAACACAGACCCCTCGAAGCAAACCGACCACGGCCGCGTGGTCGCCATGACGGGGGCGAGCGGTACGCTCGGCTCGGCCTTCACGCGCGGACTGGCGGGGGCGGGGTACAGCGTGTACATGCTCGCGCGCAACCTCGCCAAGGCCGAGGCGCAGGCAGTGGCCTACCGCGGGGAGGGCTTGAGCGTGCAGGCCGTCGAGTGCGACGCGCTCGACCGCCCGAGCATGGAGCGCGCCGCGGCGCAGGTAGTCGCGCGGGCGGGGCGCGTCGACGTGCTCGTCAACTGCGCCGGCGGCAACCTACCCGGGGCTACGGTCGGACCCGACGCGAGCATCTTCGAGCTGGACGAGGACGATCTGCGGGGGGTCACGGACCTCAATTTCATGGGTACCGTCATTCCCTCGCTGGCTTTCGCCAAAACGATGGTCGAGCGGAAGGCGGGCACCATCGTCAACGTTTCCTCGATGTCGGCCCAGCTCCCCCTCACTCGGGTGATGGGCTACTCGGCGGCGAAGGCGGCGGTCGATAATCTTACGCGCTGGCTCGCCGTGGAGCTCGCGACCAAGTACGGGGAGGGTCTGCGGGTCAACGCGATCGCGCCGGGCTTTTTTCTGGCCGAGCAGAACCGGAGGTTGCTGACGGAGGAGGATGGCTCGTTGACGGCTCGCGGGGAGACAATTATCGGTCAGACGCCGGCACGGCGCTTCGGGAGGCCGGAGGAGCTGGTGAGTACGCTGCTGTGGCTTTGTGATCCGGGGAGCGCCTTCGTAACGGGGGTCGTGGTGCCGGTAGATGGGGGGTTCAGTGCTTTTGCGGGGGTTTGAGTTGGCGTAGAGCAGCGTGCGGGGTGAAATTGGCAGCAGTGCCAAGGGGCCACGAGCGGAGCTCGCCTAACGGCCCCCCGGGGGCGTGTTTCGGGTGGGAGAAGAGTAGAGAGAATTAATGAGCAACAGAAAAATCAAAACCGAGTCCTGAAAGCACTTCAACAGACTATGCGCTGGTACGGTCCCGACGACCCGGTGTCGCTGGCCGACATCCGGCAGGCGGGGGCTACGGGCGTGGTTACGGCCCTGCACCAGGTGCCGAACGGGGAAGTGTGGACCGCGGAGGCGATCGCCGAGCGGAAGGAGCTCGTCGAGGCGGCCGGACTGACCTGGGACGTCGTCGAAAGCGTACCCGTCCACGAGGACACCAAGCGCCGCTCCGGAGATTTCCGGCGCTACATTGACAACTACAAAGTCTGCATCCGCAACCTCGGCGCGGCCGGCATCCCGGTACTCACCTACAACTTCATGCCCGTGTGCGACTGGACGCGCACCGACCTCGCCTACGAGCTGCCGGACGGCAGTCGCGCCCTCCGCTTCGACCGGATGGCCTTCGCGGCCTTCGAACTATACATCCTCGCGCGGGTCGGCGCGGCGGACGACTACACCGAGGCCGAGCGGGCCGAAGCGCGTCGTCGCTTCGGCGGGATGTCCGCCGCCGAGCGGGAGCTACTCACCCGCAACATCATCGCCGGTCTACCCGGAGGCACCACGACCGCCGCCGACGGCATGGCGGGTTTTGGCGAAAGCCTGCAAAGCTACGCGGGCATCGACGCGGAAGCCTTGCGGCAAAACCTCGTGCGGTTCGTCGGTGAGATCGCGCCGGTGGCCGAGGAGGCGGGTGTGCTGCTCGCGATCCACCCGGACGATCCACCCTTCCCGATTCTCGGGCTCCCGCGCGTGGTGAGTACGGCCGCCGATGCGCGCCATCTGTTAGCGGCCGTGGACAGTCCCGCCAACGGCCTCTGCTTCTGTACGGGGAGCTACGGGGTGCGGGCCGACAACGACCTCCCGGCGATGGCGCGGGAGTTCGGCGACCGGACGCACTTCGTGCACCTGCGCAGCACCCGACGCGACGCCGCGGGCAACTTCGTCGAGGCCGACCACCTCGACGGCGACGTGGACATGTACGCCGTGCTGCGGGAGCTCATGGCCGCCGCCGCGCGCAAGGGCGACGTGGCGCTACCGGTGCGCCCGGACCACGGCCACCAGATGCTCGACGACCTCGGCAAAAAGACCAACCCCGGCTACTCGGCCATCGGGCGCCTGCGCGGCCTGGCCGAGCTGCGGGGGGTGATGTACGCGATTGTGCGAACCGCCTCCGGGGGGATAGCGGCGCTGTTGCTGCTGGCGAGTGTTTTGCTGGCGTCCTGCGGGGAGGCCGCGGGTCCGAAGACCGTCTACCTCGCCCACACCCTGCCGGTGGTGCACCCGGTGCACCGCGGGATGGAGGTGTTCGCCGAGGAGGTGGAGCGCCTGTCCGACGGCGAGCTCGCCATCAAAATCTTTCCCGACGGCCAGCTCGGCAGCGAGCGGGAGGTACTGGAGCTGCTCCAGCTCGGGAGCATCCCGATGACGAAGGTCTCGGCGGCGGCGATGGCCAATTTCGCGCCGGAGTACGAGGTGCTCGGCGTGCCCTACCTCTTTCGCGACGAGGACCATTTGTTCCGCGTGTTAGAGGGGCCGATCGGTCAGCAAATTTTAGATTCCGGTACCGATAAGTTGCTGCGGGGGCTTTGCTTCTACAACGCCGGTACGCGCAGCTTTTACACCGTGCGCAAGCCGATCCGGACGCCCGCCGACCTGCGCGGCCAGAAGATCCGGGTGATGAGTCACCAGATGTCCGTCGACATGGTCGACGCCCTGGGCGGCTCGGCCACGCCGATGGCCTACGGCGAGCTGTACACCGCGCTGCAGCAGGGCGTGGTGGACGGTGCCGAGAATAACGCACCGAGCTTCCTGACGGCCGGGCACTACGAGATAGCGAAGTACTACAGCCTCGACGAGCACTCCGCGATGCCGGACGTGCTCGTGATGTCGACGACCTACTGGGACGAGCTCTCCGAACAGGAACAGGCCTGGCTGCGCGAGGCGGCGCAGTCGTCGGTGGGGGCGGAGCGCAAATTCTGGTCGGAGGACGTGGCCGCGTCGATGGAGAAAGTGCGGGCGGCGGGGGTCGAGGTGATCGAGGTCGACAAGGACGCCTTCCGCAAGGAAACCGAAAGCGTGCTCGCCGCCTTCGCCAACACACCCGAGCGGAAGGCACTCATTAAAGAAATCGAAGCGCAGTGAGTGTAGTTGAGGTACATAACGACACTCCCTCCGGGCGTGTGTTCGCCGGCGCGATGCGGGCGCTCGAGCTCCTGCTGGTCGCCATTTTCGCGGTGATGGTGGCGGACGTGCTCTGGCAGGTCTTCAGTCGCTACGTGGTCGGCGAGTCGAGCTCCTTCACCGAGGAGCTCGCCCGCTTCGCCCTCATCTGGCTCACGGTGCTGGGCGCCGCGTACCTCAACGGGCGGCGGGAGCACCTGACGATGGATTTCCTCACCCGCAAGCTCGAGGAGCGGGCACGCCTGCGGCGCGCGCGCGCCGTGGAGTGGTGGATGTTCGGGTTCGCGCTCGTGGTGATGGTGGTGGGCGGCGGCTACCTCGTGTACACGGTGGCGCGGCTCGGGCAGGTGTCCCCGGCGATGGGCGTACCGCTCGGCGTCGTCTACGCGGTGGTACCGGTGAGCGGCCTACTGATCATGTTCTTTTCGCTCCACCACGCCACCGTCGCGCCGCGGCCGGCGAGCGTAGCCGCGGAGGTAAACCTCGCCGAATGAGCATCGAGGTCATCAGCATCCTGCTGCTCTTCGTGAGTTTCTTCGGGCTGCTGGCCTACGGGGTACCCGTGGCCTACAGCATCGGGATCTCGACCACGGCGACGATGCTACTCAATATCGCCGCGCTCCCCGCCGTGGCGACGGTGGCGCAGCGGATGACGACCGGGATCGACTCCTTCGCCCTGCTCGCCATCCCGTTTTTTGTGTTGGCGGGCGAGCTGATGAACCGGGCGGGGATTGCCGGACGATTGATCGATTTCGCGAAGAGCCTGGTCGGAAGTCTGCCCGGCGGGCTCGCCTACGTCAACGTGCTGGCGGCGATGCTCTTCGGCGCGATCTCGGGCTCGGCGGTGGCGGCGGCCTCGGCGATCGGGAGCGTGATGACGGACCGGATGGAGGAGGAGGGCTACCCGCGGCCCTTCTCGGCGGCGGTAAATATTACTTCTTCTACGACCGGACTGCTCATTCCGCCGAGCAACGTGCTCATCGTCTACGCGCTGGCGAGCGGCGGCTCCGCCTCGGTGGCGGCGCTGTTTATCGCGGGTTACCTGCCGGGCATTTTGGTCGGACTCGCGCTGATGGCCGTGGCGGCGTACCTGGCGCTGCGACGCGGTTTCCCGCCCGGGGAGCGCGTTGAGTTCCCGCGTTTGCTGCGCGATTTCGGGCGCGCGTTGCTGAGTCTGCTCATGCTCGTCATCATCGTGGGCGGCATCGTGGTGGGTGTGTTTACCGCTACCGAAGCGGCGGCCGTCGCGATCGCCTACGCCGCCGCGCTCGGCTTCGGCTACCGGACCCTGCACCTGCGCGATCTGCCCGGTGTGCTGCTGGCCAGTGCACGGACTACGGCCGTGGTCATGTTCCTCATCGCCACCTCGATGGCGATGTCGTGGCTCTTCTCCTTCGAGAGCATCCCGCAGCTCATGACGAGCTTTTTGGTCGACACCGTCAGCAATCCGATTGCGATCTTCTTGCTGATCAACCTCACGCTGCTGGTCGTCGGCACCTTCATGGACATGACGCCCGCGGTGCTCATTTTCACGCCGATCTTTTTGCCGGTCGTCACGAGCCTCGGCATGGACCCGGTGCACTTCGGGATCGTGATGGTCCTCAACCTCTGCATCGGGCTGTGCACCCCGCCCGTGGGTACGATCCTCTTCGTGGGTGCCGGGGTGGCCAAGGTCTCGGTCGCGCAGGTCATCAAACCGCTCGTCCCCTTCGTGGTGGCGATGGTGGTCGTGCTGCTACTCATTACGTTTTTCCCCGCGCTGTCGCTCTGGCTGCCGGGCCTCTTCGGACTTTAACCCTACCCTACCCCTTTTCGCTATGCCACACATCGTCACATTCGGTGAGATCATGCTCCGCCTCTCGCCCCCCGGCCACCTCCGCTTCTCGCAGGCGCACTCCTTCGACGTCATCTACGGCGGCGGCGAGTCGAACGTCGCCGTGGCCCTCGCCGGCTACGGGATGGACTCGACTTTCGTCACGCGCCTGCCCGACAACGACCTCGGCGACTGCGCCCGCAACGCCCTGCGCGCCCGCGGGGTGGACACCTCGCAAATCCTGCGCGGCGGCGATCGACTCGGGATTTACTTCCTCGAGGTCGGCGCCGTGAGTCGCGGTTCGAAGGTGGTCTACGACCGGGGGCACTCGGCGATCGCGGAGATCGAGCCCGGAATGATCGACTGGAAAGCCGTTTTCGCGGAAGCGGACTGGTTCCACTGGACGGGCATCACCCCAGCCATTTCGCAGGGCGCGGCGGATGCCTGCCTCGAAGCCATCCGGGCGGCGAATGCGGCGGGCGTAACCGTGTCGACGGACCTGAATTACCGCAAGAACCTCTGGCGGTACGGCAAGGACCCGAAGGATGTGATGCCGGCCCTGGTGGAGGGTTGCGACCTTATTCTCGGCAACGAGGAGGACGCCGAGAAGCACTTCGGGCTGCACCCGGAGGGCATGGACGTGACCAGCGGCGACGACATGGACCCGCGGCACTACCTGCCGGTGCTCGAGGCGCTGATGGAGCGCTTTCCGCGCTGCAAAAAGGCGGTGGTTACGCTGCGCGGCTCGCACTCGGCGAGCCACAACTCCTGGTCGGGTACCCTGTACGACGGAAAGCGGCAGCTGACCACGGACAAGTACGAGATCACTGACATCGTGGACCGCGTGGGCGGGGGCGACTCCTTCATGTCCGGCCTCATCTATGGCCTGCTCACCTACCCCGACGACGACCAGAAAGCCCTCGATTTCGCGGTGGCGGCCTCGGCCCTCAAGCACACCATCTTCGGCGACGCCAACCTCGTGACGGTGGCGGAGGTCGAGAAACTCGTCGAAGGCGACGGCAGCGGTCGCGTGAGCCGCTAATCCCCTCAAAACCAAGCTATGGCTCTCCACTCCCGCCTCCACGTCGCCCACCTGATGGCTTCCACGGGGCTCGTTCCGCTCTTCTACCACGCCGATCTCGAAACGGCTAAGGCTATCGCCGACGCTTGTTATAAGGGCGGGGCCAGGCTGCTCGAGTTTACCAACCGCGGCGACTTCGCGCACGAGGTCTTCGGCGAGCTCCGCAAGTTTTGCCGCAAGGCGATGCCCGAGTTGGCGCTCGGGGTGGGCTCCGTGACGGATGCCGCGCAGGCCTCGCTGTTCATGCAGTTGGGGGCCGATTTCGTGGTGACGCCCGTGCTGCGCGAGGACATTGCGTACGTCTGCAACCGCCGCAAGGTGATGTGGAATCCGGGTTGCGCGACGCTCGCCGAAATCTGTCGCGCCGAGGAGCTCGGGGCGGAGGTGGTGAAGCTCTTCCCGGGCGACGTGTACGGTCCGGGCTTCGTGAAGGCCGTGCGCGCGCCGCAACCCTGGACGAGCATCATGCCGACCGGGGGGGTCTCCGCCGACCGCGAAAACCTCAAAGGCTGGTTCGACGCCGGGGTAATTTGCGTGGGGATGGGCTCGGGACTCGTATCCAAGGAGGTGATCGCCGGGCGGGATTGGGCCGGGCTCGAGGCTAAGACCCGCGAGCTCGTGGCCCTCGTGCGGGAGCTGCGCGGCGGCTCTTAAACGGATGCCGACGCCTCCCACGTCGACCACGTGGTAGAGGACAGCGGCTGGGAGGGCGAGCTGGCGCGTGTGCTGGAGCAACTTTCCCAGGTACTTCGGTACGTTAAAAACCAGGGCCTCGGCTTTGAGATCCCGTACGTGTACGGCGGCCAGCATCACAAGTACCTCCCGGGCTTCGTCGTGGTGTTGGACGACGGACATGGGCCCGAAGACCCACTGTACCTCATCGCAGAGGTGAAGGGTCGACGACCGCCGAGCGGATCGTCTTGGGCTAGTAGCCATTGCGCTTGTTCGGCGGATCCACCCCGGTCTGCTTGGCCTGAAAGACCCCCGTCTCGGCCTCCAGGATGCCGTTGACCGACTGTTGCAACGACTCAGCGGACGGAGGGCCCGCAGCCAGGATGTCCTTGCCCTCGATGAGGTACAGCGCCAGGCGCTGGCGTAACTGCGGACGCCAGACACAGTTCGCAGAACACCCTCAACCCCCAATAAGCCACCCCAAACTTTTTACGATTTTTTGCAACTAAGGCTTTATCCGTTTCCGTATACGGGGATTGGATTCCCTCGCCGTCGAGTAGCGTACCCTAACCCACGACTTCGCTTCGCGCTCCTATTCGATCGGTTCGGCGAATCTCCCCAGGTGTTACAAGCCCCGAGTTAAGCGATAATTAGCTTAACCGTATCCCTACGTACAGTCTCAGGAGGTGAATTTTCATACTCACCCAAAACTAACATGTCTTATGCAGACACCCACCTCCACGGCGCCTCGCGTCGTAACCGACCGCCCGCCGAACAGCCGTCGCAACTTCTTTCGCACCTCGGGACTCGGGCTGGCGAGCGCCGGACTGATCCTAGCCGGTTGCAAGGACGACGACGACGATGACGACATGACCGGCGCGGACGCCGAAGTGAACCTCGGCACCGGCGACATCGGCATCCTCAACTACGCCTACGCCCTCGAGCAGCTCGAGGCCGCCTTCTACGCCACGGTGTTAACCAGCGGCTACTACGCCGGGGCCAACGCCGACGAAAAAGCCGTGCTCGCCGACATCGAGGCCCACGAACGCGCCCACGCCGACTTCTTCAAAACGGCCATCGGGAGCGCCGCCATCCCCGCACTCACGGTCGATTTCTCCAGTGTCGACTTCGACAGCCGCGACAGCGTCCTGAAGACCGCCCAAACCTTCGAAGACCTCGGCGTGAGCGCCTACAACGGCGCCGGTAAACTGCTCGAGAACCTCGACTTCCTCCTCGTGGCCGGGAAGATTGTGTCCGTAGAGGCACGCCACGCCTCCGTGATCCGCACCCTGAGCAGCAACGGCTCCACCACCGCCTTCGCCGACGACGACGTCCTCGACGCCAACGGCCTCGACAAGGCCCGCACGCCCGCCGAGGTCCTCACCATGGCCGACGCCTTCATCACTACCACCATCGACTTCAGCGGTCTCCCTCAGTAATCGCCCCAAAGCAACCAATCCATGCAATTACTATCCCTATTCAACCACTTCGAAGCGTTGGCCGATCAGGAGATCGCCGACAAGGCGACCAGCCGCCGCGACGCGTTCGCTACCCTCGGTCGCTCACTCGGTAAGGCCGCGGTCGTCGCCCTACCCACCGCCGCGGCGTTCCTTAAGCCCACCCGGAGTTTTGCCCAGGGCACCGGGACCAGCGCGATCGACGTGCTGAACTTCGCCCTCACGCTCGAGTACCTGGAGGCAGAGTATTACGTGACCGGTCTCGACAGCGGCGACCTCCTGACCGGCGACGTCCGCGAGACCGTGGCGCTCATCTCCGAGCACGAGACGCAGCACGTGGAGTTCCTCAAAACAGCGATCCAGGGCGCCGGCGGTACGGCCGTCGACAAGCCGGAGTTCGACTTCACGGCCGGCGGCGCTTTCGCGGACGTGTTCACGAACCAAGCCACCTTCCTGGCCGTAGCCCAGGCCTTCGAGGACACTGGCGTACGCGCCTACAAGGGGCAGGCCGGCAACCTGACCGGCGATACGCTGACCGCGGCGCTCCAGATCCACTCTGTGGAAGCGCGTCACGCGGCCATGGTCCGCCGCATGCGCGGTCAGAAAGGCTGGATCACCGGCGACACCAACGATACCGGTGCCGCTCCCGCCGCGGCGGTCTACGCCGGGGAGGACAACATCACGCAGCTCGACCTCGACGCCACCAGCGTGACCCAGGTGAGCCGCGGACAGGTAACCGAGGCCTACGACGAGCCGCTCACCATGCAACAGGTGCTCGATATCGCCGGGCTATTCATCAAGTAGTAACCGGGCTTCCGTACTCAGAAACGTGATTATAGCCACCACATCTCCACGGAGGTGCGGTGGCTTTTTCGTGTGACAGCCTAGGAAGATTACTCCGCCGTCGCCACCCCGCATACCGCGTCGGCAGGTCGCTCGGTCATCTTGTATTCCACCATCAACCTCCCCGTCGGGGGTGCGGACGCGCTGCCGGCCGGCGTTTACTTCATCTCGTTCCCCGGCGAGCGAATCGCGGCGCAGCGACCGGTCGTACAGTAAACTGTCCGCGGCGTCGACGCGCCGGCGATGGCTGATCGCTTTATGCACGTAGTCACCGAACCGGCCGCTCCGAAGGCCAAAATACGAGGGCAGGCCGCCCCGCAATTCGCGCGGGCGGCCTGCCTTCGTATTGACCCCTCGGTGCCGCGTACTTATGGCTAGATAATTGCATACGTTCTAGAGCTTGACAACGTCGGCTGCGCGACACAAACACCCCGAGAGGGACTCGTGCGTCGATAATCACCTCACCGCAAATACACACGTATGCTACCCACTTTACTCCGCCCCTCCACATTCCTCCTGCTCGGCGGCCTCTGCGCAGGCACGGCCGGCGCGCAGGTTGACCTCTCGCTCACGGCAAAACAGTCTATCGCCTCGCCGGTGCAGTACAAAACGTACACCGTGACGGTCGCCGTCGCCAACGACGGCCCGCAGGCCGCCACCGGCGTCGCGATCGCCCTGCCCGTACCTACCGGCACCGTCTACGTCGGCGACGACGAGGGTGAGGCCACGCAGGGGACCTTCGACACCTACCGGCACCGCTGGCTGCCCGGCACCCTCGCCCCCGGCGCGCGCGCCGAGCTAACGATCAACTACTACGCCCTCGCCGCCGACGCGTCCGCGCAGTACGCCCAGGTGGCGGCGTGCGACCAGCCCGACGCCGACTCGACCCCCGGGAACGGCACCGTCGGCGAACCACGCGAAGACGACGAAGCGAGTTCGCGCGGCGGTGGCGAAGCGCCCGACGAGCGCACCCTGCCCGACCTCCGCTGGGAGTTTACCACCGGCCCAACCGACGCGCTCGTCCCCGGTCAGACCGTCGAGGGCGCGTACACCTTACGCAACGGCGGCGCGACGGCCACCGGCGCGTTCTACGCCGAGGCCTACGTCTCGCTCGACGCGCGGCTCGACGCCGCCGACACCTTGATCCAGCGCGTTCGGGTCGCCGATCTCGCCCCGGGCGCGGGAATCGGAAACAGCGGCGCGGGACTCGTCCCCGACCTCGCCCCGGGCACCTACCACCTCCTCGCCATCGCGGACGTCGGGGGAGTCGTCGCCGAGAGCGACGAGCGCAATAACGTCGTGGCGGTACCCTTCACGATCGTGGGCGACGACGGTAGCGACGACGACGGTAGCGACGACGACGGCGGCGACGACGACGGCGGCGACGAGGGCGGCGACGAGAAGGCGCCCCAGGGAGTCGACCTCGAGCTAACGGCCACTAGCGCCTCGCCGCAGCCGGCCCGCTACACCGCGAACGCGGTCACGGTCACGGTCCGCAACACCGGCGCCGCTCCGGCGACGGGCGTACGGGTCGTCGCGCCGGCGCCGAACGGGACGGTCTTCGTCGGTGACGACGAGTACACCGCTACGCAGGGCACTTTCTTCGCCTACGATGGAGCCGCGTGGAAGGTGGGTACCCTCGCCCCGGGCGCCTCCGCGACGCTGACGGTCAACCTCTACACCCTCGCCCCCGACGGCTACCGCTTCTACGCGCAGGTCGCGGCACTCGACCAAGTCGACGTCGACTCCTCGCCCGGTAACGGTACCGCTCCTTCGGCGAGCGAGGACGACGAAGTAGCCCTCGACCTACGCTCGACGACGAGCAGCCGACTGGCCGAACGCTCCCTCGCCGCCTACCCCAACCCCGTTGCCGGCGGCCACGCTCTCACGCTGCGCGTACCGGTCGCCCTCGAGGCCCCGGCTACGGTGGTGGTGTACGATGCGTTCGGTCGGGAAGTCCGCCGCCAGGTCACCCCGGCCTCCGAGGACCCGAGTGCCGTCGCGGTGTCGGTCGACGGTTTGCCCACCGGGTCGTATACGGTACGGGTGCTCGGCACGCGCCTGCGTCCGCGGAGCTTCTCCGTGCAGGAGTAGTATCGGCGAAGTGGCGCCACGCCGCTTCCGCGAAAACCGTCCGTCCGGGGGCGGCACTCCGGGCGGGGTGCCGCCCTCGTTTCGTTGGGCTCGGGCGAATCTCGCTATAGGTCACTTCGTCTGTGTGCAGCACGGCCGGCTGAACGGGCCGATAGAGGTCCTGGATGCTTCTCCGCATGACGGTCGGTAAGACGCTTAGTACGAAGGGTAGTAAACGAGGCTCTCAAACCTCCTCCCCCCGCCACGCCCCCACGCAGCGGCGCTCGGGGTCGAAGCTCACGCCGACGGCCACGCGCGGCCGTGGATCGTCGGCGTACTTGGCTAGGTAGCCGCGCTCGCGGATTTGGGCGAGGGCTTCCTCCGCGGAAGCCCCGACTTTGAACTCGAAGCCGTAGATGCGCCCGGCCGTCTCCACGATCGCGTCGGCGCGACCGCGCGCGCTCGACACCTCCGACTGCAGGTAGACGCCCACCGTGCGGAACATCACGTGGACGATCATGTGGTACGCGGCCTCGCGCTGGGAGGCCCAGAGCTGGTGGGGGACGTCGGCCAGCGTGGCGTCGATGAGGGCGATGACGCGGGTGAGGTCGCCGGCTTCGAGCGCCTCCTCCAATCCGAGGGTCCGCACTCGGGCATTCCCATCGGGGGAGCCCGTGAGTACGTCGAGGAGCCCGAGGTCGAATGCTTCGCGGACTTCCAGGTTGGGGAAGTCGAGGGTGTAGACGTTATGGCGGACCGGGGTGTCGGCGATAGTTAGGTAACCCGTTTGGAAGAGTAGGCTCAGGGGGGCAACGCGGTCGAGATCGAATCCGAGTAAGGTTTGGAGACCGACTTTGGAGCAGGAAGGATTGAACTCTTCGACATTGGCGATGCGCTTGAGCAGCCAGGTCGGTGTACCGGTCGCGTACCAGAAACCCTCCAACAGGCCCTGCTGGAGGAAGGATTGCAGGGACCACGGATTGTAGACGCGTTCGGCTCCCTGCGCGAACCGGTAGCCGTTGTACCAGCGTCTCACTTCCGCCCGATCTACCCCGGTCGCGGCGAGCGGAACCCCGTAGGTAGCGTCTACCTCTTCCTGCGTAATCCCGACGAGCGTTCCCGCCGCGCGGTGCAAGCTCAAGTTCGTAACATTGTTGAGATCCGAGAAGATGGACACTTGCGCGAAAGCCGAGACTCCCGTGATAAAGACCAACTGTAGGTGCGGGTCTGCATCCTTGAGCACCGCGTAAAAGGCCTTGAGCTGATCGCGGTGCGCGCGGGCTTTCGTCAGCAACAGCTCGCCCTCCTCCCCCTCGCGCTCGCCGATGTACTGCACGATGGGCTTGTCGTATTCGTCGATGAGGAGGACCGTTTTGCCGGAAGGCGAAGAGGTGGCGGCTGAGCGTAGTAACTCCGCAAATCGCTTGGACGGGCTCGCTGCGCTGCGGGCGGGTAGGTCCACGCCGAGGCGCTCCGCGTTCCGGTCGAGCATGTTGTGCAGGCCGGCTTCGAGCCCCTCGCTCATGAAGTGGGAGCTCGCAAACTGCAACCACACCACGTTGCTGTGCCGCGCTTCGAAGTCCCAGTGCCCGTGCGCCCAGAGTCCCCCGAACAGCGCCCGGTCGCCGGAGTGGAGCTCGGCGAGGGTCGAAACCGTAAGCGACTTCCCAAAGCGCCGTGGCCGCGCGAGGAACAGGTACTTGTTGAGCTCCAGGACGCGCGCGATCTCGGCGGTCTTGTCGACGTAGGTGCGGCCGTCCTCGCGCAGCGTTCGGAAGTCCTGGTAGCCGAGGGAGTAGAGCATGGGCGAGGGATTTGCACCTGTAAAAGTCCTAATTTCGTACAATCCCCCTCCAACAGCCAATGCGCCCCCCATCCACACCACTGCATTAGCTTAACAACTCGATCCGTACGCTACCCCGCCCGCGCACTGTTTTCGTTTTGCCTCCACCCCGGCAGCCGCCGGCGATCCGTGTGGAAGCGCTAATCTTCCCGTATGAAATTGATCTACCGTCGCTGCGCGCTGCTCGCCCTCGCTTGGGGCTGCGCCACGCTCACCTTCGCCCAGAGCTTCGACGAGACGTGGGTGGAGTTTCTGCAGAACAACCGGGTCTCCAACGTGAGCGCGCTCGCGCGGCCCGACAAGCGCTCCGATCCCGAGGACTTCCTCAAGTACCTTTTGATCTACACGAACAACGCCTTCTGCGAAACCGACGTGCCCAAGGCCGAGACCCTCGTCGAGGAGATCGCCACCTACACACCGGAGTTCCGGGAGTCGGTCGCCGGCTACGCGCCCCGGTACGCGGGATTGAAAACGCAGATCAGCGCCTTCTACACCGTCGATAGCCTCTGGAAGATCTTTTTGCGCACCGACGAGGTGGCGCTCGACGACCTGGAGACGATCGAACGCGCCAGCAAGCTCTGCGAGAAGCAAACGGCGGCCAAGCTCACCTACATGACCGCCTACGACTACCTGTGCGGGGGAGACTTGCCGAAGGCAACCGAAATCTTCGAAACCCGCACCCTGCGACTCGCCGAGAAAACGAGCCTCAAGATGTCCGACGTGGAGGGCCTCGGACCGCGCGTAGCGGACATGAAGGCGTTCTTCGCCGGGTTGCCGAAGTTGGCCAAGGCCTGGGACGAGTTCGTGGCCACGAACACCTCGCCGGGCTTCGCGCCCGTGTTGCCGACGTACACGTGCAACCCGGAGTTCAAAATCAAGGAGCTCGTGCTGAGGGGACTGCACGATCCGTGCGGGGCGGGTCGCGCGTCCCTCGAGGAGCTCGACGAGCTCATGGCGGCGGCACCCGCGATCTCGACGGTGGAGTTCGAGGACGGCGTAGATCGGTTGCGCGCGGCGGTCGAGCGGCTGGACGGCGAGCTCACGAAACTGAACACGACCTGGCAGGATTTCCTCGCCGAGGGCAAGGTCGACATCTCCCTGCGCTACGGCTACACCTACTGCGCGGTCGAGCCGCTGATCCAAGCGTACTTGCTGGACGGCTACGCCTTCGTGTGCGGGATGGCGGAGTCGCGGCTGCAGACCATCGACTCGCTGCGGCGGGCGACCAAAACGCCGTTGTCGAAGGAGACGAAGGACAAGATCAAGGAGTTGGCGGGGTTGGGCGAACTCTACGTAGCCAACGGCGCCAGCATCGAGGAGGTCTGGACCTTCTTCGTGGCCAACGACGACAAGCTGCTCTCCGACTACGGGTCGACGGACAAGTACTGCGACAACGTCCAGCTGGTCAAGGACTGGACGATGCGCGGGCTCACGGCCGACTGCGAGGGCGCCGTGCCGTACCTCGAGCAGATCGAGCGGGTGACCAAACGGTTCGACTTCAAGTACTACCCGGAGCTCGAGTGCCGCGTGCAACGGCTCCGCCTCAAGGTCTGGGATTGCCGCTTCGCCGTGCTCGACGAGATCGCCCAGCTGGAGACGTCGTCCGATTCTACCTACGACGCGCGGGTAGACGAGTTGATGGTGGAGTACAAGATGCCCGAGCGGCCGGCGGATGCGGTTTGTGGGGAGGGGGATTAGGTGGGCACGTTAGGCGAGCTCCGCTCGTGTGCCCGGGAAACAACGGCTCTCCTATCACCGTGTGGCACGAGCGGAACTCGCCTAACGCCACGCTAACTGCGAGGTTCCTCGCCCGCCGCTCCCTACCTTCCTCGCGTGACCCCCGCCGCCCAACCCTGGCTCGAGACTGGCTACGCGCGCTTCGCGGCCCTCGGACCGTCCGCGCTGCGGGTGGAGCCGCTCGCCCGCGCGGTGGGCAAGAACAAGTCGTCCTTTTACCACCTCTTCGGCGATCTCGAGCGCTATACCGAACTGCTCCTCCAAGCGCACGCCGAGCGCTACGCGCGCGTGGTCGAGGAGGAAGCCGCGAGCGGGAGTGCCGCTGAGCTCGTGGAAGTCATCCTGGAGTACCGCGAGGATATTCTCTTCAGCCGGCAACTGCTCCTGCACCCGGAGGACCTGCGGTTTGCCGGCTGTTTTGGGAGCACCAGCGAGCGAGCCATCCCGCTGGTGATGCCCCTGTGGGGGAAAATCCTCGGGCTTCCCGGGCACCTGCACCTCGCGGAGTTGGTCTTACGCCTTAGCATTGAGAACTTCTTCCTGCAGCTTACCGAAGGCAACCTCAACCGGACGTGGTTGCTCGCGTACTTCGCGACCCTCCGGGGTACGGTGCAGCAACTGTGCGCGGGCGTGGCGACCTCAAAAGGGTCCAGTTAGACGGTGGCGTCTACACCGCCCGCCGGCCCCACGCTAGCCTTGCGGTCTCACCAGAGGTCCACCGAGTATGAGCGCAATTTCACAACCGCCCGGAGCCGGATGGCGCACCCGAGCACGCTACCGTAGCTACCTCACCGTGACGGCCGTGGTGGTCGGAAGCTTCGGGCCGGTCTTCGCCCTCGGCAGCGAGCTCGCCACCTCTGGACCCGCTGCCTGGACGCTCGACCTGCTCGACTGGCCGCTCGACGGGCAGCAGGACTACGCCGCCCAAACCACTCGCTTCCTCTCCGCCGTTGCCGGGGGCTTTCTGCTTGGTTGGGGACTTACGATTTACGCGCTGCGGGCTTGGGTGTACGATTCGGCCCCGGAAGGGGTGCGCCGCAGCGTGGTGGTCGGACTGGTCGCTTGGTTCGTGCTCGACTCCGTGGGTTCGGTCGCCGCGGGCGCCCCTTCGAATGTAGTAGGAAACGTCATCGTTTTGCTCCTTGCGGTGGGGCCGATGTGGTGGCCGGCGGTTGATGCTGGAAGTAGCTATTAATTAACTGTCGCCCCCTAGTCCCAGTGTGAGGCTTGAAGGTTCGCGTCTTAGTCATAGTCGGACGATATACGCACAACGCTCCGCGTATTTTGGCGTTATATTAGCGACAAAGTGCTTCGTACGTACCTCGATCTCCTTCAGTCAACCGCTACCGACGACGGGCGGGCTTACGAGTTGCTCAGCCTCGAACGCGCGGGTATTACGATGGAGCAAGTCGCAAAGCTTCAGCACCGTTACGCGCTGACGGACCAGGATGTCCTAAGTCTTCTCTCGCTCAATCGTCGTACCCTCCAGCGACGGCGCAGTAACGGTGAGCCACTCGGGCCTGCGGACTCAGCCAACCTACTGGAGGTTGCCAGGGTGTTCGCCTTCGCCAGCGAGGTGTTTGGCGACGACGAGAAAGTAAAGCGCTGGACACGTCGTCCTAACGCGGCCCTCGGTGACGAGACCCCACTGCAGCTTCTGTCTACTTCCACGGGGCGGGGACTCGTCCGCGACGTAATCGGTCGCTTCGCGCACGGCGTTTTCGCGTAAGCGTGTTCGTCGTTTACCGTGCCACTCCGCCGAAGTACGCTGCTGATCTTAGTGGGGAGGGCGCAAAGCGCTACGGGGGGAGGTGGAACGAACGCGGCGTGCCCGCCCTGTACACGGCGTCTAGCGTAGCGCTTACGCTGCTCGAAAATTTAGTCCATATTGGTGACAAGGCTGATTTCCCGGTCGACTACACCGTGACCGTCATCGAGGTCGCCGGAAACCTGCGCGCAATTGACGAGGTGCCGGAGCTACGAGCTGAGTCTCAACAACAGGGAACTGCCCTGCTGCGAGATTCTGCGTGTCTGGGCTTCTGGGTGCCTTCGATCGTCGTTCGCGACGATCGCAATCTCGTTCTGAATCCCGGCTGCCGACATTATGATCACCAGGTAAAGGTTAGGGAAACCTTCGTCCAGCTCGTTGATCGACGTCTCCATAGATAGACATTAATTCGTTCTAAAACGCCCCCACCCTTTCGGCGTTACCTTAGTCGAATGGCCCGGCCCGATCACGCTACCCACACCTTAGCCCACGAAACCCTCCGACGCGTACGCGACCCGAAAGCTTTCGTCGAGGCCTTTGAGGAGGCCCACCGCGAGGAGCAGCAGCGCCGACGGCAGTTCGTCGAGTCGCTCTCGCCCGAGGTCAAGGCCGAGTGGATCGACGGTGAGGCTGTGTACCACTCCCCGGCCCGGGAGATTCATAACCTGATCGCGCAAGGGCTCTGTGCGGTGCTCGATAGCTTCAGTCTCTTCCGCGAGCGCCTGCTGGTCCGCGTCGAGAAAGCGATGATCGAGTTGGAGCGCGACAACTTTGAGCCCGATGTGTGCGTATGGCGTGCGGCCGACCACCGCTTCGCGAGTGACCTACTTCTTTACCCGCGGCCCGACCTCGTGGTCGAGGTGCTTTCGCCCCGCACGCGTGCCCGCGACTTAGGCAAAAAGAAAGACGAATATGCTTACGCTGGCACGCACGAGTACTGGGTAATCGATACCGAAGGGCCTACGCTCATCCGTTACGTGAACGAAGGGCAGAACTTCGGCGAGGGCGTCCGCTTCAACCGCGACGAGGTGTTTCGCTCGGTGTGGCTGCCGGAGCTCACCTTCCCGCTCGCCGCGATCTGGGACGATGGGGTGCGGCGGGCTTACACCGTCAAATTGGTCGGATAAATGGCTGATTCGATCCAGGCTGAGTACCTTAATTAGGACGTGCGTGTTTGTTCATTTCCAAACCTTCGCCCTCATCTCACTGTGCGGCCTGCTGGCCTGCGGCGATCCGACCGCCCCGCCGTCTACCCCCGACGAACCCGCCACTCCGGTAATCCGTAACAGCCTCTCGCTGCAGCTCGATACCGTCGCCTTCGGCCCCGAGCCAGAAGACTACTACCTGATCGGTAAGCCCGAGCGTGAGGTCCTCACCGGAGTCCTGTTCTTCATGTCCGGTTTTGCGCAAGCGCCGGAGAGTATTCTACCCGAAAGCGATCTGCCGAAACTCGCGGTCGACGCGGGCATGGCGGTCGTCCTCCTCGGTAACGGTCCACGCCTAGCGACCACCCCACCCGTGCTCGACCGACTCGATTGGGCCGTCGCCCACTTTCGTGAAAACCACCCCACCGCGAGTGAGATCCCCTGGTCTATCGGTGGCTTCTCGGCCGGTGGTACGCGCGCCCTGCGCTACGCGGAGGATTGTGGTCGGCGTGGAGAACGGGCTCCGGTTAAGTGGCGAGCGGTGTTCGGGGTGGATCCGCCGGTAGATCTGTTCGAGATCCGCGACTACTTCCAGCGCGAGATCGAAGACGGCACGGCGGAGGTCGGCATCGACGAGGCGCGCTTCGCCACCGCGGCGCTCGCACAAAACCTCGGTACTTTGCCCACCGACTCAACCGCCTTCCTCGAGGCCACTCCCTTCGCCGCTCACCTGAAGCAACCCGGCAACGAACGTTGGCTGCGCGATACCGCGGTGCGCCTCTACCACGATGTAGACATCGACTGGCTCGTTACCGAACGCGGGCGCACTGCCCGCGACGGCAATTTTGGACCAGCTTCGGCGCTTATCGTGGCGCTGCGGCGCCAAGGCCACCCGGCGGTCGAATTCATCCAGTCTACCGGCGAGGGCTACCGAGCGAATGGTACCCGCCATCCACACAGCTGGAGCATTGTCGGGGGTGCGGAGGCTGTCGGCTGGCTGTTGGGTACGGGTAAGCCGGCCGGCTAAGTCGAGGTTGCTACACCGGGTGCGGCGGGGCGGTTTAGCATTCGGTACCGGCGTTACGGTAGCTCCCCCGGCCGGGGCCGCCCCACTACCTTTTCGTGATTGTCACGAGATTCGCGAGCGGTTAGAGGTTTCTCAAATTCCCGAAAAGCGCGTGAAACTATGAGCGAACCACAACGGCAAGACGTTTCGATCGGTGAGTCGGGAGCCCCCGCAGGCAAGCCTGTTCGCGACGGAAAAGAGGGTTGGCGGGCGAAGTTGCGCTGGTTCGCCGCCGAATACTTGATCGTGGTGTTCGGGGTGCTAACGGCCGTCGCGATCAACGCCTGGTGGCAAGGACGTAGCGATCATAAGAAAGAGCAGAGCTACCTCCGCCAGCTCGCCGCCGACCTTCGGCAAACCGAACGGGACGCCCACTGGATCGATTCGGTGGCCCGCAAGTACGACCGGTACGGGGCGCGGCTCTTGGAAAGCTGCTACCTGATCGAACCGCCGCCCGAGGATACCCTCGCCCGGTGGCTCAGCATGAGCTACCTCTCGGGTATCCTTCGCCCCGTGATCTCGACCGCCGAAGCGTTGGTGGCGAGCGGGGACCTCGGCCTCATCAGCGACGATTCGCTGCGGTCGAGCATTACGGCCTACCTAGAAACCATGCGAAACTCGGTGCGGGCGCAGGAGTCGTCCAACGAGCGATTCAGCGACGAAGCCGGAGCCCTCTTCGATCTTTTCGATCCGGTCTCCCTCGGGGCGCGGGTCTTCTCCCCGGAGGAGATAGCCACCTGGAAACCCGAAGAACCCCTTCAGGTCTTTCCGGAGGCCCCGGGCTCGCTCGAATCCGCTCGTCTCGACGTGGGCGAACTGCTCGCACGAGACGAAACGAGGGCGCTACTCTGGCGGATGGACCTCTCGAAACGCAAGCTTCTCCACGCCCGCACGCTCATCGACTCGGAGAGCCGAGCGCTGCTCGTACAGCTCGAAAACGAACTCGCGTTGTAAGTACCAATTGAATTCGGGAGCGAGGATTTTGTTGGGTGACGGTTGTAGCGCTGTCTACTAACAACCAGCCCCCCGATTTCTATGTCCCCGGATCAACTAGAGAGTTCGTTGCTCGCGTCTTACGGCGGCGTAAACCCAATCCGCGCCTGCGGTGAGCGCAGCTACTTCTACAACCCGGTCGGGCTTCTCAAAAGGGGCGTCTACTTCGCCACCGTTAGAGAGGCCGACGGTCCCAACGACCGCGCATCGAACCTCGACCGCGCGGGCATCTTCCGTCTCAACATCGGCATCGGTAAGGTCGCCTACCGAAATCACTTCGGCGAAACGCCGGCGCGGCCGCCTAAGGGCGGCGTGGTAGCCCTCGGGGTTGACTTCACCGAACTCGACACCCTACCCCCCCCCCCACCCGGTATACGCCTGGATGGGCTGGGTGGCGATAGCTGTGCGCGACGATCGCGAGGGGCAGCTCCGGGTAGGTGTCACGGAGGTACGCCTTAACCGCCGGGATATCGAGCGTCCCGAAGTCGGCGAAACCATACCTACAGCCCTTCAGGGTGTCGGGTCGGTTGTCGCCAAAACCGCGGTAGTCCCACAGCGCGTACGCGATCCCGTGCGCGGCGAAGTAATCGAGGAAGCGCCGGTAGAAGTGGAGCTTAGCGGCCGTACCGGCGTTGAAGAGTATCAGGGCTCCAGCTCCGCCTTCCGGCAAAACCACCCGACCGCGCAGGACCGCACCGTCGGCGCGGGTTGCGGCGAAAGGCTCGATGCGCGTGTCGGCGGCGGGCGCGCGCGAAACGGAGGAATTGCGGGGGGCGACTGGCTTACGCGCCGGACAGAAGTTGAGCGCGGAGCGCGGTGAGGGCCGCGGCGAGGCGCGAGGCGTAGGTCGATTTGCTGGCACCCTGCACGCTTAAGGTAAGGACCATTAAGTCTGCCGCTAGCAATAGATAAAACTTCCTCGCAAGTACCTGCGGCGGCCCTCAGCACTATACCGCCAAAGACTATTGGACGCGGGGGAAATGTTTTGGCGCAAGCCTCCATCTTCCCCACGGGCTTCTTAACCCCCTCCTTTACGCCTACATCGCCGGTGGCGCCCTCGGACCCCTCGCCGGTAAGTCAACGCTTCGCCGCCCCCATCGCGGTGCTCTTGAGCCGGGCGGCTGTGCAGCCGCCCGCCCCGGCGGTTGGTTTAGGGTAAGCCCTGCCGAAATTCTTCAGTCGTCCAGCGAAGCAATCCCCCCTCGTAACGTTGCCTCCAGCATGGCGCAACCCCCAACGCCCTCCGCAGGCCTTTTCTCCAACATTCGCGGCGACCTGTTCGGCGGACTCACCGCCGGCATCGTGGCCCTCCCGCTGGCACTGGCCTTCGGTGAACAGACCGAACTCGGCGCCATCGCCGGACTTTACGGCGCGATCGCCATCGGTATTCTCGCCGCCATCTTCGGCGGCACGCCCACGCAAATCTCCGGTCCAACCGCCCCGATGACGGTCGTCTCCGCAGTCGTGATCACCACCGCGATGCAGACCTTTGGATCGCTCGACGAGGCGCTGCCCGTGATCTTTGCGACCTTTTTTGCCGCGGGGGTCATCCAGGTTGCCCTGGGCCTGCTCGGGGTGGGTAAGTACGTCCGCTACATCCCCTATCCGGTCGTCTCGGGCTTCATGTCGGGCATCGGGGTAATTATCGTTGTCACGCAACTCTTCCCATTTGTCGGCGCGGAGGCTCCGAGCGGCGGGGCCCTCGGTACGGTCAAGGCGCTACGCGGCCTCCGCGAGGTGGCCAACGGCTACAGCATCCTCGTGGCCGTGATCGCCATTGCGCTTATCTACCTCACCCCGCGCGTCACCAAGCTCGTGCCCGGCGCCCTGATCGCCTTGCTGGTGCTCACGCCGATGGTGCTGTTCTTGTTTCCGGAAGGGGCGGTGGAGTACCTCGGCGGCAGCATCCAGCCAGACGGCACCCTGTCTAGCCCGCTGCCGGTAGGCCTACCGACACTACAATTTGGCCTTTTCGGTGGACTGACCGACTTCTCACGGCTCGGCTTCGTACTCCAATACGGCGGTACGCTCGCCGCACTCGGCGCCATCGATAGCCTCCTTACCAGCGTGGTGGCCGACAACATCACGCGCACCAAACACGACTCTCGGCGCGAGCTAATCGGCCAGGGCATCGGCAACGCGGCGGCCTCCTTCATCGGCGGACTGCCCGGTGCCGGGGCTACGGTGCGCACGGTGGTCAACGCCAATGCCGGCGGGCGGACGCGCCTCTCGGGTATTATCGCAGGGCTATTGCTCCTCACCGTTTTGCTCGGTCTTGGCGGTCTAGTTGGGTTCATCCCGAACGCCGTGTTGGCAGGCATCCTCATCACCGTTGGTATCGGCATCATCGATTACAAAGGCCTCCGCCACCTCACCAAGGTTTCCAAGGCGGACGGCGCCGTGCTGATCCTCGTGTTGGCGCTTACCGTCTTTGTGGACCTACTTACCGCGGTGGGCGTCGGGATGGTGCTGGCGAGCCTGCTGTTTATGAAGCGTCAGGGCGACCTCGTCGAGGAGAGTTCCGGATCGCGCTCGCTGGACGAGGCCCTGGCCGAGGAGGCCTGGGACGACGAGACCGACGCCCTGGCCGATCCGACGTTTCGCGAGCGGGTGTTCGTCAAGCACCTCGACGGACCGTTGTTTTTTGGTTTTGCCTCGAGCTTTCGGGCGATGGTAAAAGCCCTCCCACAGGTCGACGTGGTCATCATCCGCCTGGGCCGCGTGCCGTATGTCGACCAGACGGGTCTGTATGCGCTCGAAGATGCGATTCTCGAACTCGAGCGCCGCGGCATCACCGTGCTGTTGACGGGGCTACGCGAGCAGCCGAGGGATATGCTGGAGGGTATCGGTCTGGTGGGTGGGCTGGTTGCCCGCGAGCATACCTTCGGCAACTTCCAGCGCGCCTACGATTTCCTCGACGCGCACATTCGTGCCGGGCAAGACTTTTCGGCCTTGCGGCAAAACGTGCAGGCCGTAGACGTACGAGAGGCGTAGGGGTACGGCGGTGAGGCGACCTTGAAGTCGCCTCACCGCGCATACAGCGCTTAACCCCACTTCGACCTCCTCGCTGGAGAAGGTGCGCTCGTCGTAGGAGCCACCGAAGGCTCGGTAGCCGACCTGCGGGCCGACTCCGCGGGTACGGCGACCGGCGGCCACTACGCGCTTCGAACGCCGGGCGGCACCCGCCACTACCCGACGGCGGAGCGGACCGGGGCGTTTAACGGGGTGTCGGAGGAGGTGCTCGGGGAGGTAGGGCGGTGACGGAAGTGCGGCCCCTGGAAAGCTTTCTGCGACTACGGGTAAATCCGGAGCCCACCGATTCGGCGTTTCTGGATCATGGCTACCATACAATCTCTCGCCGACGCCAAGACCCGCACGTACGCCGTCACCGGCATGACCTGCGGCAGCTGCGAGGTCCGCGTCAAGACCGCCCTCGAGGTCCTACCCGAGGTCGGGAGCGCCACCGCCGACAAGGCTACCCGCACCGCCGAAGTCCGGCTCCAGGTCCCGGTAAGCGTGAGCTATCTTCAACAAGCCCTCGGCGATCGCTACCGAATCAGTCTCCCGGAGGCACCACCCGCGCCGAGTGCGCCGACTCAACGGATCGCACGACCTGCCCCACGGACACCATCTGCACCACCTGAGCGCTCCTGGCTCCAGACCTACCGCCCCCTCCTCACCATCGTCGGTCTTATCGCGGTAGTCACGGTTTTGGCGCAAGCCCCCCTACTCTACAGTGGCGACCCTACCCCACCGTCTCGCACGGGCCTCGACGCCACGCTGTGGATGAGGCACTTTATGGCCGGTTTCCTCATCGTCTTCGCGGGCTTCAAGCTGCTCGACGTGGCGGGTTTTAGCGAAAGCTACGCGGTGTACGACATCGTCGCCAAGCGCTGGCGGGGCTGGGGGCGCGTGTACCCCTTCGTCGAGCTCGGCCTCGGCCTCGCCTACCTCACCGACGTCGCACCGGTCTGGACGAACGTGACGACCATCATCGTCCTCGGGGTTTCCACCATCGGCGTCGTCCAGGGCGTGCTCGGCGAGCGCGCCATCGAGTGCGCCTGCCTCGGGACGGGCTTCGAGCTGCCGATGAGCACGGTGACAATCATCGAAGACGTCGGCATGGTGATCATGGCGGCGGCCATGCTCACGGCGATCCTCTAACCGGCGGCCGTTTACCGGCTTTCGCCAAAACGCTTACCACCTGCTCGCCCGCACCGAACCTCAGCACCTTTAGACACTATTGTACCCGAGTAAGCCCCGCCAAACGGGTGCTTCGCCTTCCGAGCGAACAACCCCTCAATCATGACTTTCGAAGGCATCAAACCCGACGTGGCGGATTGCATCCGCGATTGTAACGACTGCTACACCACCTGCGTCACCTGCATCGCGCAACACCCCGGTAAGGGGATGATGGCCGAGTGCATCAAAAGGTGTCTCGACTGCATCGCCACCGCGCAGGCCGCCGTGCACCTGATGAGCGCCGGTAGCCCGCTCTACCGGCAAGCCTGCGCCCTGTGCGCCGAGGCCTGCGAGCGCTGCTACGACGAGTGCAAAAACCACGACAACCCCTACTGCCGGCAGTGCGCCGAGGCCTGCCGCAAGTGCGTGGAGAGCTGCCGCGCGATGGCGGCTTAGCGCGCGACTTCACAGCGCTCGCCGTGGTGCCCTACGCTTCGTCGTCGGGGCCGGCGCGGAGCTCCGAGGCCGCTCCGGTCGGGCTCACGCCCGTTACCCGCTTGAAGGCCCGCGAGAAACCCGACAGGTGACGGTACCCGAGCGCGTAGCCTACCTCGCTCACCTGCATCCGACCTTCGCGGAGCCGCTCGGCGGCCCAAGCCATGCGTAAAGCCGTGAAGCGCTCGAGCGGCGTACTCCCGGTGCACGCTTGGTACAGCGCGGCGGCTTGCGGGTAAGGGAGGTCTAGGTTTTGCGAGAGGGCCCGCTGGAGGTCGCGCGCCGAACTCAGGGACGGCCGCTCGCGCGCGAGCGCCTGGAGCGCCCGCTCTACCGTTTCGGCGGCTTGCTCCTCCTCGCTGCGCAAGATCGAGAACTCAATGCCCCGCAGAGCCCGTTCGAAAGACCGCTCCTGCGCCTCGGGGAGCCGCTCGGCGAACTCGGCGTAGCCCCGGCCGGTCGAGAGGACCTTCCCGCCGGTGCCGTCCGCGAGCTCGGCCAGGGCGAGGTCACAGCGGTGGCACACCATGCCCTTGATCTCGTATCGGTACGCCATGACTTAGTTCTTCGTAAAGGCGCTCAGCGAGCGACCGGCGTAGTTGACCGCGTAAAGCGTGTCGCCGACGGCCAGCACGTCGGTCGGTTTGTCGAGGCTCTCGCGCAAGGTACCGCGGTGTCGCCCGGCGAGGTCGTAGACCTGGATGCGGCTGTTCTCGAAATCCGTCACGTAGACAGCGTCCTCACTCACGTACAAACCGGTGGCGGCGTTCATGCCCTCGGTTTCCCCGAAGGTGAGGACGTGTTGGCCCCCGAGATCGAAGGCCTGCACGCGGTGATTATACGCGTCGGCCACCCAGATCTTATCGTGCGCGAACTGCACGTCGGTCGGGTAGGTAAACTCCCCCGGACCTTTGCCCTTGCTCCCGAAGCTCAGGTCCCGGTCGCCGGCAGTGTAGACGATTCGGTGCCCGTAGAAGTCCGCGACCGCGCGCCGCCCACCGAGCACGTCGACACCCGAGGGCGCGTCGAAGGTCTGCGTGAACGGTAAAGACGCGCGTGCGTCACCCCGTAAGCCGGTGATGCGATCGGCCCCGTACTCGGCAACGAGGATGCGCCCGTCCCTCGTCGCGATGTGCATCGGGCGATCGAAGTCACCTACTGCGTCGAGCACCTGTCCGTCCGGACGCAGGCGAACGATACGGTTGTTGTCCGCATCCGAGAGCCAGAGCGTCCCGTCCGCCCCCGCCGCGATTCCTACGACGCCGAAGCTGTCGAGCGGTAGCTTCTGACGGAAGCTGAAGCCTGCCGCGGAAGGTTCACCGGAAGTATCGCTAGCGTCCTCCACCCTCGCGCCGGGTGTCGTACAACCGAGTGAGGCAACCACGGCGAGGGTTACGACACCGAGTGGCTTTAGGGGAGAAGTCATTGGTATAAGGGTTCGGATGACTGCGGTGCAGGACGCGAAACCGCAGAGAAAATGCGAAGGCGCAATACACGGCGGCCGGGTGCGGAGGGGCTGCATCTGCAAATCTCCGCGACCTCCGCGCGCTGCTTTTCGCGCCGTCGCGTTGAAAGGATATTAACCTCGCTCGTACTGGCAGCAGGGAGGCAATCGGTCATACGCCACGCCCGTAGCCCTCGCCCCGGCGTTGTCGTGGCCGGTTTTGGCGACAGCCGCCTGGATGTCCTCGAGCCTAGTTTTCTTTCCGTCGAACTCGACGCTGAGCCGCTTGGCGTCTACATCCCACGTGGCCGACTTCACGCCGGAGACCCCCCCGGCGGCCTTCTCGATGCGGGCCTTGCACATCGAGCAATTGCCCTCGGCCGTAAATTTGGCCTTCTCCACGGTGGACTTCGCGACCGACATGTCCGTCGCCGCCACCGCCGAGGCGACGTCGCCGGTGTGCTCCGTCTTGCCGTTGGCCCGCGTCACGGCGATACCCTTGGCGGTGTAACCGGCCTTCGTCACGCGGGCATCGGCCTGCCCTAGCATGAGGGCCGTACTGGTCGGCACCCGGAAGGTCATTTTACCAGTCTGAATGTCGATCTCGAGTTGGTCGACGCCCTCGATGTCTTTGAATTTCTTCTCGAGTCCGTAGGCGCAGAAGGGGCAGCCGAGACCCTCGACGCGCAGGGTGAAGGCATCGGTTTGGGCGTCGGCCGAAAGGCCGGACGCGAGGCTGAAAGTCAGCAGGAAAGTAGAAAGGAGGATCTTCATGATCGTCTGTATTGGAGGTTGGAGTTAGAGGATGACCCGGAGGCCGAGCAGCACGCTCACGCGCCGTTCCATCCCCGGGGAGCCCCGGAGGCGTTGGGCGAGCGGGAACTGCACCGACAGGTCGTAAGTGAAGCGCCCGATAGCGTACTGGAGGCCCTGGGCGTAGTAGTACCCGTACTGGGCGTCACCCTCGAAGTTGCGGAGGTTGAGGCCTTCGGTCTCGAAGTAGAGGTTGACTTGTTTAACGGGGTAGGCCGCCTCGAGCAGAGGCAGCCCGAAGCCGAGCTTGTAGTTGAGTTGACTCAGGCGCCGGTTGCCCGGTACGAATCCATATCCGATTTCGAACTGCGTCCCGAGCGCGAGGCTCTCGCGGGCGGCGAGGAAGCCGAGGTAGCTCATCGCGTGGCCCATCCCGAGGGTCATCGTCTCTGCGTCGCGGCCGGTGGCGAAGGTTTGCCTGCCCTTGGCGGCGAGGCGGACGGTCTTGCCCATACCGTCTTTGCGGTAGAACTGGTGCTTCGCCGTCAGGCGCACGTCGCCGAGGCCGGTCTTGTCCAATCGGTCGTAGACGAGCGGGACTTCGGCGCCGACGGCGAAAGCGTTCGACACGTTGTAGTCGCCCTCGAGGACGAAGGCGGTGAAGTCGCGGCGGGCGTTGTTCGCAAACTTGAGGTAAGGCCGCAGTACACCCTTGTGCTCGCCGAGCATAATGGGTTTGTCGAGGGTGATGGGCGGGCCTTGCGCGAACGAACGCGGCACGGCGTAAGCCAGCAGCAGGAGGCCGGCGAACAGAAATCGCATGGTGGGGAGTTCCGGTTTGAGAGGTCTCAGATCGACCGCCCGGCGCGCGGCGAGTCCTGCGCGCGGGGCACGGGAAGCTGGCGGCCTCCGCGGCGGGACTTGCCTATATCAAGAAAGACTGGACACGCACGCGCACGTCCACGTCCGGACACGGCGGCTTGTACCGCATCGCCCGGACGATCTTGAGGCTCAGCGTGGCGACCGCGGGGGCGGTGGGCACTTCGGCTTTCGCCAAAACCGGCGGCGCGATGGCTGCGGGCGTTGCGCCTGCGACCATGTCGGTCGGGATGGTGCCGTCCAAATCGGCCTGCAACCAACGCGCGTGATCGCGGCAGCAAGGCGCCTTCGTCATCACGGGCCCGCGGGCCGGATCGGACGTGAGTGCCGCGGCGGGCGACTCGCAGTCTTTCGCCTTCTTCGCACAGCAAGCGTCGACCGGCGCCACCGGCGACACCGAACGCCCGTGCATTTGGCAAACGTGCTCGAACACCCCCACGCCCACCGTGGAGATGAGCAGGTGGACGGCCAGCAGGAGATGGAGCGCGCGGATCACGTATCGAAGAACGGGCGTGTGCGCGCGGCTGTTTGCGGGTGAGGCCGAAGTGGTAAGGGAAAGAAGAGAGGTGATAAGTCCGCCGGACCGCTGCGTACGCTCCCGGCGTAACTCACTCCTCTAGAGATTAGAGGCGCAGACGTCACCCCGCTCGGCGGGTGGGTGTCCAGGCCGAGGTCCGTACCGAGCAGCGGCGTGTTCGTACCGGTACCCGTGGGGTAGGTTACCGGATACCCCTTCGCCCAACCGGCACTGCGCCCTCAAGCCCTATCGCAGCCTAGTTTCGCCGCCCTACCAGCCCCGCACCCACGTGAATTTCATCCACCCCGACTGGCTCCTCCCCACGCCCCTCGCCCGGCGCCTTTACCACGGGTACGCCGCCCCGCAGCCGATCCTCGACTACCACAACCACCTCCCGCCCGCGGAGGTGGCCACCGACCACCGCTTCGACAACCTACACGCCGCCTGGCTCGCCGGCGACCACTACAAGTGGCGCGCGATGCGGGTCCACGGCGTCGAGGAGCGCCTCATCACCGGCGATGCGGCGCCCGCCGAGAAGTTTGCCGCTTACGCGAAAACCGTCCCCTTCACGGCGCGCAATCCCCTCTACCACTGGAGTCACCTCGAGCTCGCCCGCTACTTCGGCGTCCACGAGCGGCTCAGCGGTGATACGGCCGACCGGATCTACGCCACCGCGAACGAGCGCCTCCGGGCCACCGACGGCGGCACGCTCGGCCTGCTCGCGCAGCAGAACGTCGAGCTCGTCTGCACCACCGACGACCCCTGCGATACCCTCGAGCACCACGCCGCTTTCGCGAAAACGACTTCCGCCGAGCCTGCCGCCGGTCCCGCTTCCGCTAAAACTACGGGTCCCGCGCTGCGCATGCTTCCCGCCTTCCGCCCGGACAAGGCGCTCGTGGCCTCCTCGCCCGGTTGGCGCGACTACCTCGACCGCCTCGGGGAGGCCTCCGGCCGCCCGATCGCCGACTACGCCGCCCTGCTCGCCGCTCTGGAGTCGCGCATGGATCACTTCGCCGCTCACGGCTGCCGGATCAGCGACCACGGCCTGTCCAGCGTCCCGGCCGCTAGTTACCGCCCCGAGCTCGCCGACCAGCTCCTCCTCGACCGGACCACTAAGATCTCCCCCGCGGACGCGGCCACCTTCTGCTTCACCCTACTCGTGGACCTCGGCCGCGCCTACGCGCGCCGCGGGTGGGTGATGCAGCTGCACCTCGGCGCCCAGCGCAACAATAATCGGCGCGCCGAGCGGGAGCTCGGTCCGGACACCGGCTACGACTCCATCGGCGACGAGCCCCAGGCCGCCGGACTGGCCGCCCTACTCGACGCCCTCAACGACACCGACGAGCTCCCGAAGGTCATCCTCTACAACCTCAACCCGGCCGACAACCACGTCTTCGCGACGATGGCGGGCAACTTCTGCGGGGGCGGCACGGTGGCGAAGGTGCAGTGGGGCGCGGCCTGGTGGTTCCTCGACCAGTGGGACGGGATGCGCGACCAGTTGGATACGCTCTCGAGCGTCGGCCTGCTCGCCCACTTCGTCGGTATGCTTACCGATTCGCGCTCCTTTTTGTCCTTCCCGCGGCACGAGTACTTCCGGCGTTTGCTGTGTCAGCTGCTCGGGGCGGATGTGGCGGCGGGGAAGTTGCCAAGCGACGAGGCTTGGTTGGGGGAGTTGGTGGCGGACGTGAGTTACGGGAATGCGAAGGGGTGGTTTGGGTTTTAGCGGAAGCGGCAATTGAGACGCGCCCGGTCTCGCGGTGGGTTGAAGCAATTTGTTCCAAAGCCGGGTTTCTGTGCATCCGCAAGCGCTACGTGGTGCGCCTGGCTGCAGTTCGTATGCTGGAGGGCAACAGCGTGCACGTTGGCCGGCAACAGCTGCCGATCGGCGGCACGGCCCTAGAAGATTCAGGCGCTTGCTAGGGGACTAAGCCTACCTTTCTTCCGTGGAATGTATCTCCGTGTTCGACATGCTCAAGATTGGCGTCGGGCCGTCCAGCTCCCACACGCTCGGGCCGTGGCGCGCCGCCGAACGCTGGATTAGCGAACTCCGTGAAGCGGGCGACTTCGAACGCGTGGCGGCCATCCGCGTACACGTTTACGGCTCCCTGTCCCTCACGGGCAAGGGGCACGCCACCGACAAGGCCATCGTCCTCGGCCTGCTGGGCGCCGACCCCGAGACCGTCCCCGTCGATTCGATCGAGACGTCCGTTCGGCGCGTCGAGACGAGCGGTATGTTGCGTTTTGGCGGAAGCCGCCCCCTGCCCTTTGACGTTACGCACGACCTACGCTGGCACCGGACCTTTATGCCCTTCCACGCGAATGCGCTGAGCTTTGAGGCCACCCTGAGCGGTGGACTGCTGCGCGTGGACACCTACTACTCGATTGGCGGTGGCTTCGTGGTGAGCGAGGAGCGGACGAATGCACGCGAGAACCTCAAGGTCTTCGCCGAACTACCGTTCCCCGTCCAGACGGGCGCCGAATTACTGGCCCACTGTGCCTCGCAGCGCCAACCGATTAGCCGGCTCGTACTGGCCAACGAGCGGTCGATTCGCAGCGACGAGGAGATAGACCGAGACCTCTCGCGCGTCTGGCGCACCATGCTGGACTGCGTGTACACGGGCTGCCACACGGGGGGCGTGCTGCCGGGCGGACTCAACGTGAAGCGCCGGGCAGCTGAACTGAACAGGAGTTTGCTGAGTGAAGCGCACGTGTACACCGACGCGGCGAGTTGGCTGGCGGCTATCCGGGGTACGGAGGTGAAGTTTCGGCAGATCTTGAAGTGGGTGAGCTGCTTTGCGCTGGCGGTCAACGAGGTTAACGCTAGCCTGGGACGCGTTGTGACGGCACCCACCAACGGGAGTGCGGGTGTGATTCCGGCGGTGCTGTTGTATTACCTCGCCATAGAGGATCACCACGCCGGCTGGCCGGAGGTCAAGCGCTTTTTACTGGTGGCCGGTGAGATCGGTAGCATCTTCAAGAAGGGCGCGACTATTTCGGCCGCGATGGGCGGCTGCCAGGCGGAGATCGGCGTATCGTCGGCCATGGCGGCCGGCGGTCTGACCGAGCTACTGGGCGGCACCCCGGAGCAGGTGCTGATGGCTGCCGAAATTGCGATGGAGCACCACCTGGGCCTAACGTGCGATCCGATCGGCGGACTGGTGCAGGTACCCTGCATCGAGCGCAACTCGATGGGGGCCATCAAAGCGATCAACGCCGCCGAATTGGCGGTGGGGAGCGACCCCGCCGCGGCCAAAGTGCCTTTGGACAAGGTGGTGAGCACGATGTGGGCCACGGCTGTGGACATGAACAGTAAGTACAAGGAGACTTCGGAGGGCGGCCTTGCTGTGGGGGTGATGTTGACGGATTGCTGAGGTGGAGCCAGTTGGATGGCGGGCAACTTCTGCGGAGGCGGCACGGTGGCGAAGGTGCAGTAGGGCACAACCTTGTGATTCCCTGACCAGCGTAACATGTTCCAGAAATAACACTGTTCAATATTGGTGAACGGCGTTACTTTTGGAACATGCATGCACCAGCAGCAAGAGACGGCGGTTTTTTTGACGCGTTACCTGAGATAGAGGGACTAGCCCTGGATCCGGGTAGAAGGATCACACTTGCGGATCAAGGGGTATGGGAGCTTAGCGAAGTAGTGGAAAGTCTAGACCTATCCGCTGCCAGGCGGTTACCTGAGCCCCTTGTTACGAGTGCTTTATACGTCGATCACGCCACCGCCGCCGCTCGGTTGCACCTACAAAAACGTGAAATTTCTTACCTGACTCGAGATGGGGAACTTCACCTACGTGCCCCGGGGGTATACGTGCTCGTAGAGTACAGGTCGAAGCAGCGACGAATGCGTCCGACCGTTAAGGGACCTTTTACGGCGGTGGAATTGAGAGTCCTTTTCGTGCTGCTAACTGGTGGTTCTGACATGAGCTACCGTCAACTCAGTAGCAGTGCAGGAGCAAGTATCGGTAGCGTAAAACGATGCGTCGATAAGCTGCGTGAGCGGAAGCTCTTTTATACGGGTACGAAGGCCTACTTATGGGCGGACCCAGCCAAGCTGATCGACGTTTGGGCTGAGGGCTACCGATCTACGCTCCTTCCTAAATTACGTCAGCTCCGGTTCCGTTTTAGCGGAAGCTTTCCGACGGACCTACCGTCTGGCTTCCTGCTCAGTGGTCCGGCTGCATCGAGCAGGTACTATGGTGGTAAACTGTTACCGGGCGATCAGGTGGAGGCATTTAGCGATGAGCTAAGTAACCGCAGCGGGCAGTTTTTCAGTGCTCCTCCCGACCCCAATGGAAACCTCGTGATCAGAGAGAAATTTTGGTCTCATCCAATATCCGCGCCTGCAGGGTCGAGCCCGATTCTGCTAGTCTACGCCGACCTTGTTGCCGACGGAGGTCTCCGGGAGCTTGCGGAAGCCGAGCGATTACTTCCAGCTGTCCTTAAGAGGATGTCCCTATTAGCCGCTGAAGTTGACAAAGCAGCATCTTTAGAGTACAATAACGAATTAATAGTAAGTGCGTTGTACGACGTCAAAAAATCTTGAACTATGGGTGGCCTCTCATTCGACATCGCCCTCGTGTTTATCCCTGGCCTTATTTGCACCAAATTATACATGACGCTCACGTCATTTCGTAAGCCGGGCTATGTTGAGGTAGCAGGATATTCGCTTGTGTTTGGATTCATCTGCTATGTCCTATGGTCACTCGTTGTCAAGGGGGCAGGTCTGTTGTTAGAAATACCGGCTATATCACTATATCTTGAAGACCCATCGGCAGTCACTCGTTTGATCTCGGAGAAGCATCCTATTAGGTCGACGGATATTATAGGTGCATCTGTGTTCGCACTAATCCTAGCTCTGGTTTTGAGCTATACAAAGCGAACCAGGTTGTTTTTCCGATTCACTGAATCGATTGGTGCTTCTCACAGATTTAGTACTGATTCGGTATTCGTTGCATTCAGTACGCTAGCACAAAACCAATACGTCCGGATCTGGAAAAAGGCTGACACCGCGTACGAAGGAACTATACATCTCTTCTACGAACACGAGGATATGTATGAGATTGTGCTAGCAGATGTAGAAATCGTGTCTATAGATTCGCCAAATGCGGACAAGCCGGAGGTCAACGTCTTTAACGATGCACAGTCGAGTTCTGCTAAAATTTCTGCTCCGTCCAACCCAATAGCCTATCTTTACGTTAGATGGAACAAGTCTGATGACGTACTCATTGAACAACCTACTGTAAATGAACCAGTTACCACAGCCACCCGCTCGCTATATCGAAGAGCGAAAGACTACTTCGGTAGCTCTGCCGCGGGAACAGCAAAGTTCACTGGAGCGAGCCGGGTTGGTGCCGGTACGCCCGCTTCCGCCGTCAACAAGACCGCCAGCACCGACAGTGAGACGTAAGTAGAGTGTCTTAACTGCCAAGATATTTTTTGCACGCTTATAATAAATTTCATCACAATCGAGATTCCATGCCAAAGAATCAAGATCGGTTAGAAAAGGCGATGAGATCTGAGAAGCGTACTATGCGCCCTAAACCGTCCAGTGCGGATCCTATTGCTACAAGCAAAGCACCATCTAGCAAAGCACCATCTAGCAAAGCACCATCTAGCAAACCACCAGCCGAGCGGCCCCCCACCCCAACGAAACCTAGAAAATAAGTCGTTGACTGGGTATCAAATGTTTTGCAGATATCAGCCCTCTACCGATTATTATTCGATAGCACTTATGTAAGGCGTCTGTATTTTACTTAATCTTAAGGACGCTTAAGACGAAAGAGCGTTCTGCATATCTAATTAAGGGTTGAGCGTAAGCTGACTAGTGTTGCCTTAGAGATCTAGCACCTCAATAGGTTAAGGTATCCGCGGGCAGCTACTCGACTTTATGATCGCCTCGCTACGAGACATCAGGCGCTTAATAGATGTATTGTCGGAAGGCGGTTGTTTGCGTACCCATCACTCTAGGATTGTACTGGTAACTTAAATAGATACGGTGAACTACACCGAGGTTTGAGTAGAAAATACCTATTATAGGTAAGTATGTAAGTGGAAGATGCTTGAGTTACCCGAGACGATCACCGCATGCAATGCAGCGTTCTTCTCTACCCTACTGAGTATCACCTACCCCCCCTTACCAACTCGTGCACAAACCCCAACTTCCTCCGCACCGTCCCCGAGATCACGAACGGATAAACATCCGGAATACCCATCGCCCGGTTCATGCTGTTCACCGCGTACGATAACGGCACGCACGTCTCCACGATCTCGCCGAAATCCTCCATCTCGTACGGGTCGAAGGGTACATCCGTCGCCATAACCCGGTCCGGGCCAACCGGGGCGACCGAGATCCCGAAGAAGTAGGCCGTCTCCACCAAGTCCACGATGTGGAGGTAGTGCGCCCAGGTTTCTGCCCAATCCTCCCAGGGGTGGGCGGTGGCGTAGGCGCTGATGTGGCTCGCGCGCCAGCCCGCCGGGGCACCCGCGGCGTAGTAGGCCTGCAGGGCTTCGCCGTAGTCGCGGCGATCGTCGCCGAACAGCGACCTGAACTTCGTCAGCATCCCCTCGTCGGTGGCCACGAGCCGGTCCCAGTAGTAGTGCCCGACCTCGTGGCGGAGGTGGCCGATCAGGGTCCGGTAGCGCTCCTTAAATTGCTTGCGGTTCCGCTCGCGCACCACCGAGTCGGCCTCGCTCAGTAGGATCGTCACTACCCCGTCGGCGTGCCCCGTCATTAGGTCGGTGCGATCGCCGCGCTCCACGAAGTCGAAGCACAGGCCCGTCTCGCCGTCGACGAGCTTGCTGACCACCGGTACGCCCAGGCGTTGCAGCTGGTAGACTAAGCGGTGTTTCGCGTTCTCGATGCTCTGCCACTTACGCAGGTTGCCCTCCGTGGCGAGGTGCGGGATCGTGCGGTTCAGTTGGCAGGCCCGGCAGTAGTCGCGCTCGTCCTCGAAGGGGAGCAGCCAGTTGCACACGTCGTGCGCGTTGTTCTTGCAGAACTTGAAGTGCTTGCCCGCCCGGTCCGAGATCAGCGTACCGGCGCTAAGGTCGAAGGTGAGTATCTCGCGGTCGGTGTCCCGGTAGCCCGCGAGGTGACCGCAGTTCTCGCAGACCGAGTTCTCGAAGAAGAGGGAGTGGTCGCAGTTGCCACACTGGAATAGCTTCATACGGGTGGAGGGGTCCTCGGGGTAGTGAGAATTAGACGCGCACGATTTCGAGCTCGGTCGTCAGGGTAGAAATCCCGTCCCCGGCGATCCCGCCCGACACCGGCATCGTGTTCGCGTAGTGCGCGCTCGAAACGATGGCCAGGTGGCCGTTTCCGGCAACGACGCCCTGACTGGGGTCGAGCCCGAACCAACCGCCGCCGGGGAGGAACACCTCCACCCAGGCGTGGAGTTCGTAGGCCGGCGTGTCCGAAGGATCGTCCGGCTCCAGGTACAGGTAGCCACTCGTGAAGCGGGCCGCGACGCCCTGAGTGCGCAGCAGGGCGATCATCATCCACGAAAGGTCTCGGCAAGATCCGCTCGCCAGGGCGAAGGTCTCGCCGCCGGGCCGCGGGGCGCCGTCCGCGCGGTACACCACCTCGCAGCGCTCGTGGATCCGGTCGGTGAGCGCGCTCAGGTAGCCCAGCGTGTTGCCGGAGGTCTCGGCGAGGATCGCCTCCCCGAAGGCGGTGAGCTCGGCCGAAACGTCCAGGGGTGCGAGGCACGCCGCGAGCCTCGCCGACCGCGACGGACCGTACGCGAACGGCAATCGGTTGAAGGACGCGGGGTAAAGGAGGAAGGCGAAGGGGTTGTACTCGTGACTCACGATCGTGCTCTGCGCCCGGATCGTCATCTCGCTGATCTGGCCCGCGAACCAGCAGAACGCGATCGCATTTCCTTCCTCGTCGATGAGCTGGCGCCGCCCCAGGGGCTTCGGGTCGATTTCGAGCTCAAAATTCTCGACGGTCAGGTAGCTCGCCGGGCGCAAGCCAAATCGGAAGTAGTGCGGAGTGAGCGACACGCTGGACGAGTAGCTGTACCGGGTGTCGTGCGTGATCCGGAGGCGCGTCGGTCGATCGGTCATAGGCAAGGGGGCGGTCGTGGCCTAGGACTGGGACTGACTCTGCGTCATCGTGCCACCGGTGGCGCCGTTCAGGTGCGCATCCACGGAGAAGAAAGTGTCGAAGAGCGTCGCCGAGAGCTGGTTCAGGTCGGACTGGAGCCCGTCGAGGTACTCGTGCAGACCGCCCTGAATGATCTCGTTGATGTCGGAATATTCCAACTGCGACTTGATCAAGCCCAATTTTCGCTGGACGGGATTGAGGCGGTCGCTGTTCGGGTCGGCGAGGACGGTGAGCGAATCTTCCACCCCGAGCAGGCAGCTGAAGATGGACCGGGGGAAGCGCTTGTCGAAGATCATGAACTCGATGATCCCCATCGAGGTCAGCTTGCCGTACTGCTTCTTGTACATGTCGAAGGCGCTGATCGACTTCAGCAACGCCGTCCACTGCACGAGGTCGAAGTTGGAGCCGACGCTGACCGATTTCGGCAGGAGCGTGAGGTACTTGATGTCGAGGATGCGGGAGGTCTTGTCGGCGCGTTCGACGAGTCGGCCGATCCGACTGAAGTGCCAGCCGTCGTTCTTGGTGATGGTCGATTCGTAGAGTCCCCACACCAACTGGCAGCCCTGCTTGATCTCGAAGAAGAAGGCGCGGGGGTCGGTGTCCTTCCAGCGCTCCGCGGCCGTGGCCTCCCGCACGAAGTGGTACAGGGTGTTGATCTGCTCCCAGATCTCCTTGGTGATCTCCGGGCGGATGGCGCGGGCGTTCTCGCGGGCGTTCGTGATCGAACTGTAAATCGAATTGGGGTTGCGCTCGTCGAAGCCGAGGAAGCGGATCACGCTCGACTTCTCCACCTCCGGGTAGAGCTGCGCGTAGAGCTCGCCGTCGCCCGTGGCGGAGACAAGAGGCTTCCACTGGGTCGTCACCTTCGGGCGGTGCTCGAGGGAGAGGTTAAAATTGACGTCGATGAAGCGCGCGTAATTCTCCGCGCGCTCTAGGTATCGGTTCATCCAGAGGATACTCTCGGCGACTCGGCTCAGCATAGGTTCTTCGTTCAGGCGGGTGAGTAAGGGCGGAGGGCTCAGTCCACGATCCACGTGTCCTTGCTGCCGCCGCCCTGCGACGAATTGACCACGATCGATCCCCTCTTCAGGGCCACGCGCGTGAGCGCTCCCGCGGTCACCTTGACCTCGTCGCCGTACAGGATGTAGGGGCGCAGGTCGACGTGCCGCCCTTCGATCCCCCCGTCGGTGAGCGTCGGCACGCGCGAGAGGTTGATCATCGGCTGCGCGATGTACTTGCGGGGTTTGGCTTTGATCTTGGCGACGAACTCGTCCTGCTCTTCTTTAGTCGACTTCGGCCCGATCAGCATCCCGTAGCCGCCGGAGGCATCGGTCTGCTTCACGACCAGCTCGGCGATGTGCTCGATCACGTACTTCCTGTCGTCCTCCTCGCCGCAGATGTAGGTCCGGACGTTCTCGAGGATCGGCTCCTCGTCGAGGTAATATTTAATAATCCGCGGGAGGTAGGCGTAGACGGCCTTATCGTCCGCGAAGCCCGTGCCCGGTGCGTTGACCAGCGCGACGTTCCCCTTGCGGAAAGCTTCGAACAACCCCTTCGTGCCAAGCAGGGAGTCCTTCCGGAAAACGAGGGGGTCGATGAACTCGTCGTCGACCCGGCGGTAGATCACGTCGACGCGCTTGAGGCCCTTGGTCGTGATCATGAAGACCCGATCGTCGCGCACCACGAGGTCGCGTCCCTCCACGAGCGGCGCGCCGAGCTGCTGCGCGAGGTAGGAGTGCTCGAAGTAGGCGGAGTTGTAGGCCCCGGGCGTGAGCACGACGACGTTGGCGGGTTTGCGCGGGGAGAGTCCGTCGAGCATCTCCCGCAAATCTTGCGCGTAGTTGTTGACCGGTCGCACGGCCAGCTGCTCGAAGATCTCCGGGAAGGTCCGCTTGAGGATCTCCCGGTTTTCGAGCATGTACGACACGCCCGAGGGGCACCGAAGGTTGTCCTCGAGGACGTAGAACTTCCCGTCGTCGCCTTTGATCAGGTCGGAACCCGAGATATGACACCAGATCCCCTTCGGGGGTTTCAGTCCCTTGCAGGCCTCGAGGTAGCACTCGCTCGAGAGTACCAACTCCCGCGGGATAATACCGTCGCGCAGGATCCGCTGCTCGCCGTAGACGTCGGCGATAAACTGGTTGATGGCGGTGATCCGCTGGGTGAGCCCCCGTTCGATGGTGTCCCACTCCGCCCCCGAGATCACCCGCGGGATGATGTCGAGGTGGAGGATGCGCTCGGTGCCCTGCTGGTCGCTGTACACGTTGAAGGTCATCCCGTAGGAGAGCTGCGCCCGGTCGGTATCGCGCTGCAACACGTTCAGCTTCTCCCAGCCCAACTCCTGGATCCGCGCCGAGAGCGCGGTGTAGTGGGGGCGGACGCCACCGCGCTCGTCGAGCATCTCGTCGAGGTACCCGGCCGTATCGTAGCGGGCTAGGTTGATCTCGGACATGCGGGGGGTTTTAGCGCAAGCCGAACCGGTGCGCTGCGGACAATGTAGGCTGCCTGCCCCGGATGTCGTGCATTCGGAAGCCGAAGGGAGCCCCGGGTGAGCGCCCAGATCGCATCGGGGTGAACCCCGGTACGCCCGGAGTCGCTCGAGCCGCCTCGACGACCTCGGACCGAACACAGGATCGCTTCCGCTAAAACACGTCTCACCTGCCGATGGCGATCAACCACGATTGGTCCGCTATTCTGCCGTGTGCTGGTCTGGTTGCATGGCGCCCAACCGAGAGCATTTCGCCACGGAGAAGCTTCAGGTCGATGAGGCACTCAGTCTTTGCGCGGCGAAGAGCCGGCGGAGCAGCCGGTTGCTTTCAGCTTTGTTGCTGCTTTAGAGCTCATCGAGGAAGAAAACAGAGGGACAGCAGTGCTATCACGAGGCTTTCGGACGACGGCGAGCTTCAAATCGACCGATTTTTAGTCGATCAGCAGGTTCTTAGACAGGCTCTTAGATCGAGCTTAGGATCTGCTCGGGAATCAAGCTGGTGGACGACCGAACACAACGCAAGAATTGACATCGCCAAAGCCAAAGCTAGACTTCGCTACGTAGCGCAAGTCCGTGTCGAAAGATTCTCGAACGACGCTGCTACGGGGAATGAGCTCCAAGATCGCGGGATCGATTGGCTCGGCGTTGGCCGATTCGTGCAGGAATCCATGGTGGAGCTGAAGGACGGCCGCAACGCATTCTATAGCGCCGGCCCCACCGAGACAGTGTCCGATCAGCGATTTCGGGGCGTTGATAAACGGGAAATCCGGGCCGGAGCGATTCAGCGCTTTGGTCCAGGCCGTTACCTCGACCAAATCGCCCTGCGTAGACGTAAGGTGTCCCGAGATCGCATCGATATCTTCCGGCGTCACCTCCGCTTCGTGCAGAGCTTGTTGAATACAGCGGACCATCCCACCCAGGCTAACCGCGGCTATCGACCCCCCGGCGCGCTGACCGCCACTGTTTATGTGCCCGCCTAGCACCTCCACGTATATTTTCGCGTTTCGCCGCTGTGCATGTTCTAATGATTCCAATACGAGCGCACCACCGCCTGAACCAGGTACGAAACCCGGGTGATCTGCACGCAGGGGGCAGGAAGCGAGTGCCGGGGAGTCATTCGATTTGGAATTCAGTATACGTAAGGCATCGAAGGCTCCCCATATGTACCGGGAGGAGCTGTCGGACCCTCCGGCGATCATCCGCTCGGCGTAGCCATGCTTGATGCGCGAATAGGCACTGAGAATAGCTTCCGTGCCCGTGTTGCAAGCTGCGGAGTTGGTCGTAACCTGATTTCCTAAACCAAGTATTCCGCCTAGGTACGCACTGACCCCGCTGTTCATGGCCTGAGGAACAGTTCTGCTACCTAACCTTCTTACATTGCCACTATCAACGGGCAGAATAGTATCGGAGATCGCTTCGATCCCGTTAATCGTGGAGCCGAATATGCAGCCACTAGTCCAGTCGGGATCGCTATCCCGTGAGGTTATCGATAATCCTGCATCACTCCAAGCTTCCAATCCGGCTTGTACGCCGTACAGGATGCCCGTACTCTTAATCTTTTTGTAGTTGAAGTTTGCTGCGTGTTTCGAGTGGATTATAGCGTCCTTATCCGGAATTCCGGCCAATTGGCACCTGAAATTTAAAGCTTCGAGCGTATCGAGGTGCCTGATACCACTCGTACCAGATTTAAGCGCGTGCAAGAAGCGATTTACGCCCACCGCGTTAGGGGCGCAGACACCCATGCCGGTAACTACTACTCTATCGGTTGGCATGGCTCGTCGTTAGGATCGTCGATAATTGGCTGGAATAGAAGAAAAAGCGGCTAGATTGGAGCGGGGAAATTATCGATGCGCGTCCGCTTTTTGAATATCAATTAGAAACCGCCTTCGCACTAATTAGATGAGCAATATCGCCGAGCGTTCTAATATTTTCTATCTCGCTATCTTCGACATCGATTTGATATCGTTCTTCCAGCGCTATGATGAGTTCTAATACATCCATGGAATCCATTGCTAAAGTTGCAAAGAGGTCGTCGGTCGGCGACATATTATTGAGACTTTCCCGGTCATCCACGAATTCGGCGATGACTGCTTTTAATTCTTCAGGATCGACATTCATTCTGCTATTCAATTGATTGGGGGTTTCGGAGATCAATGGCGTCGAGTTCAGTTCTGTCTAATTTGATTTTATTCGTAAACTACACTAGATAACACGCTAACAATACGTTGGAGTTGCCTCATCGCCGGAGAAATATGAATAAAGTTCTTCGGACAAAAGTGAACATCCATCGCTTTGGACCTACAGAACACTTAATCTTCGAAATTCGGCAAAAAACTTACTAGTTACAATGCGTTTATTGCGGATGCACACTGTGTTTAGTGCGTTGTGCGCATCAAGCTAATTCAAGAACTTTAGGTTTTTTCAGTGAAAAGTTATGTCGTTCGGCAATCTGTAGGATGAGGTGTACTTGGTGGTCCGTCAATGCTCCGAGAGAAAAGTTGGTACGAACGCCTTCGAGTCCTAGAAGGAGCGTCTCCGCGATACACGCGAACGCCTCACCTCGAGCTAACGATAGACCCTTCACGGGTAGTTTTTCGTTGTTCGGAAGCTGGACTATGCCCCCCATCATGACGGTTACCTCCGGGTTATCGATCAGCTCTTCGGTACAATTGGTAGGAACAGATATATCGTACACCAGCGATCCGGGGCGGAAATACGCGCTGTTGAGGAAGGGGTTTGGCGAACTCGTAGCCACAATGGTGGCTTCACATTCGCGTAGCTTATTTAAATCCGTAGTCACTTCGATGGGCCACTCCTCGCCCAGCTCGTTCCGCAGTTGGTTGTAAACCGCGCTTGGTGAAGTTATATTACCCTCGGGCATCGATTTTTGTAGATACTCTGAGTTAGCAATCTTGTACGCTATTGAATCTTCGTGAATCGTAGTCGACGGCGGAGCTACCATAAGGCGCTTAACGTACTTGAAGAGTATCTGCTTGACCGACCTCTCGATTTTTGCCATCGAATGTTTATGGTCTCTACCTACTAAGATTAACTTAGAACAGTACGGCAATAGTAACGATACGTAGGTAGAGGAAATATTACCATTAGCCCCCACTAGACCAACGCTAACGCCAGCCATGCGAGAGGTGGATAGCCCGTCCAGGATGGCCTTGAAGCCGATGCCTACAGTAAAGCTGTTGCCTGTCGTAACGGCTACGTTCGGGTGGTGTATGAGTTTCCCGTTGTTGGTCACAATCGAGGTGTATTGGCCTAGGCCGACCGTGTCACAATTACACTCTTTCTTTGCTAGACTAACCCCATCGTTGCAAAGCCGAACCAGATTACTCTGGTCATTTTGTCGCATCAGATCTATTATTCTGGTGGCTGTTATGGGTAATCCTATAAAATTAATCCTTACCTTATTGTGCTCACTCGAAATTACTTTGGACCCTATACGAACGGGGACGGCTATATCCTCCATGAGCGCGAGTAGCTCCCGTAACGTTGAGTTCGGTACGACCTGTAGACTCGGATCGTTCAGCTTTAACGTCTCCTCGTCGATCAGGTGCATCAGGAAGCCGACGTTCGCGGTGCCGTCCTCACTGGCGTGCGTAACGTCCGGCTTGCTGAACGAACGGCGCTGCCGGAGGTATCTGTCTTCCGGTGGTAACAGGTGTTCGATGAGCTTGTAGAAATCCTTTTTCTCCAATACGTCGCACAGGCTCTTCAGCCCATCATGCAGTTTACTCAGATCACGGTCGACTACGAGTACACTCGGTTGTATCCGAAGCGTGTTTACGTTCGAGAGTGTAGGAGCCATCCGGATGTTCCACACATTGAGGAGGTAGGAGGAATACAGGTATCCGATCATACCAGACCGGCTAAATAACTGGAAGCAGAAACTTCCACTCAGGTCGTGGCTTTCAAACTCGATCGCCCAAATCAGACCTGCGCCGCGCACCTCCTTAACGACGCCAGGGAACTGCCCCTTCAGTTCGTTGAGACCGTCCGATAACTTACGCTGGACTTCCTGGACGCGGGGAGCCTGCCGTTTCGATATGTTTAGCGCTCTGAGGGCTATGGCCGAGGAAAGATCGTCTGACCCAAAAGTCGAGGTATGTAGAATGCCGAACTCCTCTTCGTATCGCTCCGTATCGATGAGCAGGGCCGAGATTTTGCACAGGCCGCCCGACATAGACTTGCTCAGCAAGTAGTAATCCCCCGCTACCCGCAGATGAGCTGAATACAGAAATGGCCCGGTTCGGTACGATCCACACTGAATCTCATCGAAGATGAGTGGCACCTGGTGCATCGTCGCTAGCCCCCTTATCTGCCTTAGCTTGTCCGAACTGACGAGGTGAACTCCGGCCTCGCCCTGAATCGGTTCGACTATGATGCATAGCGCGAGATTTAAAGTCTTCTCTTCTACTTTTACATCTCCGGTTGCGTTCAATCGAGGTATACGAACGGTCCTACTCAGCGACTCCAGTGCATGATCGATCGATGAATCATCTAATTTAAAGAATACGCAGTTACTCTTAGCGCTTTCAGAATTCTGGAATGGCCCGCGAAACTTATCGTTGTGCGTAATGTCTAACGCACCCGTCGTTTTTCCGTGAAAGGATCTTTCGGCGGCGAGCACCTTGGGCTCGAAGCCCGCCAGGGGCTCTGCGATTTCCGACTTTACGTACGCCCGAAACTCGTCGAATTCGGAGAAGGTCTGCCCGCAGAATGTAACGTCGAAGGTAGTATCTGTTTTCGCGAAGAAGTTCTCTATTATATTCAGCTCTTTAATTATATCATTTTGCAACTTCCCCTTCTTCACCCCAAACTCATAGCGGGCGTGCTTCAGCGCTGCTTCGGTGGCCTCCGAACCCGAATTGAGAAGTGTGATTCTATAAGAGCCGGGTATTCCCTGATTATTGATCTCGCTATTGCAAAACTCCTCTAGGGCGGAGGCATACCTTTTTCGTGAAAGCTGTGAGTGGCTCGGGGTATTCGACCTTAGTAAACTGATAGCGTACTCCTTGAGCTCGCTGTGATTGTGACCAAGAAACAATGCCCCGTACCCCCCAACCAGATCGAGCACCTCGACCTCTTCCTGTCCATCGACATAGTGCATATGGCAACCAGCGGCTGTCTGGTACTCCTTATCCAATTTTAGCGCACTAAGTAGATTGTCTACCTTGTTGGAGTCCTGCATATTACGGATGATTTTCTTGCGACGAGCGAGTGGCCTGCTTGCTTATCGATGATGGCGCATCGCACTAGTCGTCGAGCTAAAAAAGCTCGATTGGCAATGTATTCGATTGCGGCGATACGCTGCGTGTGCTACCGTTGACGATATCCCTTTCTACCCCCGAGATCACCCGTGGGATGACATCGTGGTGAAGGAGACGCGCTTAAAGCCGCTGGTCGATGTATGCGTCTGGTGAAAGGACGCGCACCGGAGGCCCCCGTGAAATCCCGAACCCGAGGTCCCGCTGCCGCTACGCTCTTCCCACTTTCGCGGGACGTTACGCAGGTAGCCCTCCCGTAAACCTGCGAACTTGCCCGCAGCGGGGAAGTCTTTAGGGAGGCGTCCCTCGTCTCCGCTGCCCTCACTGCTTAAACACCGGCACGGTCCGCACGCTCGTCGCGGCGTGGATCTGGAGTGCGTACACGCCCGCGGGTAGATCGGGGAGCGCGAGGGGCCACTCCGGACCGGCGGCTCCGGTCGCCCCGTCCGACACCACGTACGTGCGGCCATCCACGGCCACGAGCGATACGCTACGCACGTCGGCGAGGACGGCGTCGGGTGCCCGGAGCGTGAGCTCGTCGGCGAGGGGGACGGGCGCGACGGTGATCGCGTCCAGACCGGCGGCGGCCCCAAGGTCACGGGGTTGGAGCGCTTGCCCGTCCGGGACGTACCTGCCGACGCAGCTGTTCGCATCCCGTCCGATCTTGCTCCGCCAGACACCGAAGGTGCCGTTCCGAGAGCCCGGTTTTCCTGGACAAAGTCGCGAGCTGTCACCCCACGACGCGAAGTGCCGGACGGTCTTGTTGTAGGGGAGCGGCGGTCCGCTACCCCGTTCCTGATCCGGCACGACGTAGTAGTTGCGGTCGAAGACCAGGCCGTAGTCGGGGTTGGTGTAGAAGCGCCTTCCCAAGTAGTCATCGGTTGGGTAAACGAAGCCATTCTCGCCGTTGCACGGGAGCTCGACGAGGATGCCCACGGGCTTATCTGCCTCCCTCGTGACGGTGACCTTGTTGCTGTCTACCGTGATATCGCGAATCTGCTCGTTGCAGTCCGGTCGCAGGTCCTTCCCCGCGATCACGCCTACACAGGCGTCTCTGCTCGGGTTGATGGAGTTCACGGGATAAAAGTCTCGTCGGCTCTGCTTGAGGGTGATCCCGTTGCGGGCTCCGAAGACGGTGTTGCTATGCACACGGGTGTCGTGCGCGCCGGTGATGAGGACGTCGAAGTCGCCGCTGTCGTTGATCACGTTCTGATAAATATTCCCCCCGCGACTGATCTCGTAGTGGATCCCCCTCGGGTTACGCTCCACGAGGTTGCGGTGGTAGCTCGTGCTCACCGCGTAAACGTCCGTCCACAGCGCGTTGCAGTTATTGTCGTGAACGTAATTGTGAGCCACTTCCAGGCCGGCATTTTGGGTCACTTTTAGTCCGGCCGCCTGCCAACTCTGGCGAAAGAGCCCGAAGAAGTTAGTGTTGTTGATGCGGTTGTACACGACGCGGCTGTCGTTGGTGGTCCCCTTGATGCCGATGTTGCTGTTGTTGTAGAAGTGGTTGCGCACCAGGAAGTTACTGTCACCCCGCAGCTCGACCCCCTCGCGGTGGTTGTAGATAAATTCGCACCGCTCGACTTTCCAACTGTGGCCCGTCGTGAAGGCCTGTTCGGCGTACCCGAAGAACGCGAGGTTGGCGACGTACACGTCGCGCGCGAAAGCGGCGAGGCCACCCGCGTTCGAGAACGCCCGGTCCTCCGTGGAGAGGCTGTAGCTGAGGTCCCGGATCGACGCCTCCGTGTCGTCGCGCTCGCGTTCGAGGTACAGCACGTCGTTGGCGTCGTCGAAGTACCACTCGCGCGCGGAGGTCGAATTGGTGCCGACGGCCGCCTTGCTTTTCGCGTGGTAAGCCATGCGCGCGTCGATGAAGAGGTTGCGCTTCCGGAGGCAGGCGTCGCCGTTGTCGGCGCAGCGCGTACTCCGGGTGGGGCCATCGGGGACATCCGCATCCGGGAGGCTCGCGTTCGCCCCGGTGTAGGGGAGGCGCCAGAGCTTGCCGCCCGATACGGCACTCCAGTTGCGTGCGATGGGGGTCGTCCCCCGGAGGATAGCCTTATTGCCCCCCTCGTACACGCCGATGAGGCGTTGGCCATTCTCGAGTTCTAAATTGCCGACGTTGTAGCGGCCAGGAAAGAAGACCGTGGTGTATGCCTTCAGTAGGCCCTGCACATAGTCGTTGTCGCTGCCGACGCCCGCGGGCCGGCGGCCCTGTTTGTCGTCCCTGGCGTAGGCGTAGACGACCGATCCGCCCTCCGGGGGCGTGGGCAACACCTGCCCGAGGGTGCCGTAGCGGTTGTCCTCGCGCATCCCCTCGAGCACCTCGGGCGTCATCTCGGTGGCGCCGGCCTGCTGCCGGACCTACGCGCAGGAAGCACTACCCTGCGCGAGCAGGGTACCGCAGACGGCGGCGAGGAGGAGGGGGAGGTAGAGGGCCGCGGCGCGGCGGTAGAAGCGGGGGAGTAACATCTGGGGGGACTGTTTTGGCGGTTGTCGACGGTTGCCGGGGTGGCGCCGTCGTTGTCGTAAGTTAGGGACGCCCCCGAAAAGTCTATGTTAACTTTCCCCACGCGGTAGGCCCCCAGATCCGTAGGTCCCGCCGAAGCGCAGGCAACGCCCCGCAACCGTGCCACGTTAGTCCCCTATCGCAACGTTTGGAGTGCCGACCTTCCGATTTCTCGTACTCTGCCTTCTCGCGCTCGCGGCTTCGGCGACCCCCGTTTTGGCGCAAGCCGCCCTCGAAGGCACCGTGCGCGGGGAAGACGGCGAGCCGCTCGCCTACGCCAACCTCTACTTCCCCGACCTACAGACCGGCACCTCGACCGGCGACGACGGCGCCTACTACTTCCGCCTCCCGAGCGCCGGGGAGTACCGCGTGGCCGTGAGCGCGCTCGGGTACGAGACCTCCGACGACACGCTCGTGATCGGGGACGCGGCCGTGCGCAACGACTTCGCCCTGTCGACTTCGGTGGCGGAACTCAACGAGGTAGTGGTGAGCGCCTCGAAGCGCGACCCCGCCTACGCGATCATCGCGAAGGCCTCCGCGCGGCGGCGGGAGCGCTTGAGCGACATCGGGAGCTACCGCGTGGAGGTCTACCTCAAGGCCCGCGAGGACGTCGAAGCCTTCGAGACCGAGCGCCAGAGGCGCAAACGCGAGCGCCGCGCCGCGAAGGGGAAGGATGCTCAGGCAAAACCGGCCGCGACGGTGTCGACTGCCGGCGACGAGGACGGGATCCCGGACGAGCTGGCCGAGGCACCGGAGCCCGACTCCGCCACGCAGGCGCTCCTGAACGCGCTAAATCTGGTCGAGACGCGCCTCACGCTCAACTACGCCTCGCCGGGCAACTACAAGGAGGAGCGCCACGGCTTCCGGGTCTCGGGCGAGCGGGAAGGGTTGTTCGTGCCGCTGTTCGGGGACGGGGATTTCGATTTTTACCGCTCGCGGGTGGACTTTGGCTCGCTGCTCGACCTGAAGCTGCTCTCGCCGCTGGCGCCGACGGCGGTGCTGAGCTACAAATTCAAGCTACTGGCTTCGCGGGCGGAGACGACACCGGGCAGCTCTTCTGAGCTCGTGCACGAGATCGAGATCACCTCGCGCCGCTCGGGCGATGCCTCGGTGGAAGGCAAGATTTGGATCAACGACGGCAGCTGGACGATCAACCGGCTGGACGTGGTTTTGCCGGAAGGCGCCCTGAAATTTCTGGACGAGCTGCGCTTCGAGCAGACCTACGGACTGGTGGGCGACTCGACCTGGTTGCCGACGCGGCAGGTCTTTACCTACGCCACGGATCAAGGGAAGAAAAAGCGGTTCGAGGGACGGACCACGCTGCGCTACAGCGACTACGCCTTGGGGGTCGCGTTTCCGCAAAACTTCTTTCGCGGGGAGTTGGCGGTGACGGAGGCCGAGGCCTACGAGCGCGATTCGACGTACTGGCGGGAGGCCCGCACCGAGGAGTTGGAAGAAGACGAGGCGACGGTAACGCGCCTGCGCGACAGCATTACGGCGCGCCGCAGTACGCCCGCCTACCGGGATAGCGTGCAAACGGCCTTCAATAAGGTGAAGCCGCTCGAGGTCGTGTGGGACGGTGTAGGCTTCCGCGATTGGCGGCGCGAGGAGGAGGTCTTTTTCGGGAGCCTGCCCTCGTGGATCAACTTCGATTTCGCGGGCGGATTTCGCTTCGGACCTTACGTCCACTACGCCCGGACCTACCCCAACGGGCGGCGGCTCTACGCCTCGCTGAACGCCAATTACGGGCTGACGGACGAGCAGGTGCAGGGCGGCTCCTCCACCTCCTGGCGCTACGACCCAATGCACCTCGGCACGGTTAGCCTGGACGTTGAGCGCACCTACGAAGCGATTAACCCGAACGACGCGATCCTCAACCAGCTGCAGCGTTCGAACTACTTCCTCGTGAACCGGGGGGCGATCGGCCACAGCTACGAAGTGCTGAACGGACTCTTCGTGGATGCTACGGCGAGTTTTGCCGAAAGGCTGCCGCTCGACGACTCGATAAATATCCTGGGTGGATTGATCGAGGATGCGGAGGAGACTCCGGCCTTTCAACCCTACGAGACGCTGACCGCGGAGCTCGGCCTGCGCTTTACCCCCTTCCAGAAGTACCTCACGGAGCCGACGCGCAAGGTGCTGCTGGGGAGCGCCTGGCCGACGGTGGGCCTGCGGTACAAACGCGGGGTCCCGGGGGCCTTCGGCTCGGACGTCGACTTCGGCTACGTGGAGGGTTCGCTGACGCAAAACCTGCTGCTGGGTCCGCTCGGCAACCTCCGCTACGTGGCGAAGGCGGGGCAGTTTACGAGCGCGCGGGAGCTACCTTTCATCGATACGAAGCGCTTTCCGCGGAGCAACCCACTGCTGTTTTCGGCGCCGCTGGCGAGCTTCCAGATTATCGATACGTTGCTCACCACGACGGAGCCTTTTTTCGAGGTACACGCGCTGCACCACTTCAACGGGGCCTTCCTAAATAACCTACCGCTGCTGCGCCTGACGGGGATCGAGTTCGTGGTGGGCGGCGGCTTCATGTACCTGAGCGAGGGGGGCGGCTACCGGCACGAGGAGTTGCTGGCGGGCGTGGAGCGGGTCTTTAAGCTGGGGGTGCGACGGCGCCTGCGGCTCGGGGTGTACGGGGTGGTGGCGAATTCGAGCGCCTTCGAGGCGGAGCGGACGCTTAAGGTTGGGATCGATGTGATCGATACTTGGCGGCGGGATTGGAGCTTTTGAGGACTTGCTTATCTATACAATCATGAGTGACCCCGACGTGCGCTGGAGACAACGCTTTTCTAACTATACCAAAGCCTTCCGGCGATTGAGTGATGCAGTTGAGCTTTCGCAAAATCGCTCGTTGAGTGAGTTGGAAATCCAGGGCGTCATTCAGGGGTTCGAGTATACCTTCGAACTGGCCTGGAAAACGATCAAAGACTACCTCGGGGATCAGCAAGTGGACGTAAAGTTCCCCAGGGACGTTATTAAACAGGGTTTCCAATACGACCTCGTGGACGATGGAGATATTTGGATCGATATGATGCGGAAGCGAAATCTAATGTCGCATGCGTACGACGAGGCCACGGCGCGAACTGCTTACGAGTTAATTCGAACGCAGTATTTCGAGCAGCTAAGGAAAATGTACGAGCTGTTTCTTGAAAAAGGATGAATGGGCAATAATGACGGAGGTATTAGCGAACGAAGTGCTCGGGCTATCAGAGAGGTACTTGCAGAATTTAATACGGTGGAACGGGTCGTGCTATTCGGAAGCCGTGCCAAGGGGACGCACAGAAAGGGTAGCGATATAGACTTGGCTATTTACGGCGAACACCTGGCGTCGGATACTGCTCTAAACCTGAGCGCTAAGCTTAATGAAGAGGCGCCAATACCTTACTTTGTTGATGTAGTAGCTCCTAAATACTTGAATAATCTAGAGCTACTTGATCATATTCGGCGGGTGGCCGTAGTTTTTTATGAAAAAGCTAGAGTAAAGGAGTATCTATCGCTCTGATGTTATCGCAGTCGCGAACACTCGACGGTTTCCTTAGCCTACCACCTCGTGGTATATTCCATGTACTTGCCCCGTAAGCCGTTCCGGATCGAAACGCTCGAGCGCGTAAGCGCGACCCGTCATCACCATCTGTTCGCGGAGCGCTTCGTTACCGAGCACTTGCCGAACGGCGTCGGCGAGGGCTTCCGGATCGGTTGGGTCGACGTAGAGCGAGCCCGGTCCGCCCGCCTCCGGCAGGGAGGAAACATCGGAGGTGATTACCGGGGTACCGCACAGCAGCGCCTCGGCGACGGGCAACCCGAAGCCCTCGTACAGAGAGGGGTAAATCAGGGCGGCGGCGCGCTGGTACAGGTGCTTGAGGGCGCGGTCGTCGCGCAGATTGGGTAGGAACGTGAATAGGTCGGCCACCCCGCAGGCTTGCGCTAGTGCCTCCACCTCATCCTGGTAGCGCGTGTGCCGACCGACGACGACGACGGGGAGCCGCTCGTTCGGGCGCAAAACGCGGTACGCCTCGACGAGGAGCTTGAGGTTTTTACGGGTTTCGACGCTACCGACGCTCAGTAGGAACTCGCGCGGGAGGTCTTGCGGGAGTGCGGCTATTACCGCTGAATCGTTACTTCTGCCCTCGATATCTCCGTACCAAAGTCGCCCGCAACTTTGGTACACTACCCTCACGCGTCTCTCGTCAACTCCGTACGCCTCGATGAGGTCGCGCCGGGTACTCTCGCTGATCGCGACCACCAGGTCCGCGTGCACACAGGCGTAGCGCAACTTGCGGTCGAAGACTTGCCGATCGAACCAGGAGAAAGTATCCGGGTACTTGCGAAAAATGAGGTCGTGAACGGTGACGACGCTCCGGACGGGCGCGCTCCCGATACTGAACGGCAACTCGTGACTGAGACCGTGGTAAACGTCAACACCGTCGGCGCGGAGATCCGACACGACCCCGTACGAGCGCCAGTAGGCTTTGATCGCCGCGGTGGAGACGTGCGTCTCGAACCGCGTGTCCCCGGCGAAGGCCGCGCCGGGCGAGTCCTGCGGTAAGCGCGGTGTGTAGAGGTGGTAGTCGCCTTCCGGGTGGTAGCGCGCGAGGTCGCCGGCGAGCGTCCGGCTGTAGTTGCCGAGTCCGGTACGGTTGCAGTACAGGCGCTTGGCGTCGAAACCGATCCGCACGGTGGGGAGCTTTGGGGGGCGAAGTGGCGGGACGTGCCCAGATGGCCGGAAGATATCCCGCTCTTGCGACGGCTCCATTTTGCCGCCGCTCGGATTCGATTACCCGTATCTATGTCCATATGGTCTGTGTCCATATGGTTCGAAGCGCCCTTCCGAGAAGCCGGGATTACCTTGTTGATGCCCTAGCTTGCCGCCATGGAGTGGCCTCTGGCGGAGATGTTCGAACGGATCGAAGCACAAAATGCCCGCTTTCCTCCGGCGGCGATGTTCGGGTTGGCGACCGCGGGCTACGGTAGCCTTTACGAACAGCTGGTGAGCTGCGTACTCTCGATTCGGACCTACGACGAAACGAGCTACCCGGCGAGTGTGGCGCTGTTCGCCAGAGCGAAGACGCCCGCCCAGATGCTCGCACTGGACCATGAGGAGCTCGTCGAGCTGATCGCCAAGTGCACCTACCCCGGACAGAAAGCGGACACGATCCTGGGCTTGAGCCGGCAGATCGCAGAGGAGTACGGCGGGGAAACGCCCGCCGATTTCGTGAAGCTGACGGCCTTCAAGGGCGTCGGACCGAAGTGCGCCAACCTAGCCCTGGGCGTCGCCCTCGGCGTGCCCGCCATCTCCGTGGATGTGCACGTGCACCGCGTGGTCAATCGCTGGGGCCTGGTCGATACCAAGGAACCGAAGGCCACGCTACGCGCGCTGGAGGCCGTCGTACCCGAAGAAATTTGGGTAGACGTGAACCGACTCCTCATGCCTTTCGGCAAACACACTTGCGTCAGTACGCGCCCCAAGTGTGGGGTGTGCCCCGTGCGGGAGTGGTGTGCGTACGGTCGCCGGCGCGAGGCTTAGGCTACGGCCCGCCGTCGCGCTACGGCTCTACGCGCGACGAGTACTCCGGCGATGCGTCCGCCGAGGTCGCCGGTGGCACCGCCGAGGGCGATGGTGGGTCCGCTCATGGAGCGCGGGTCGTGTTTTGCGAAAGCAGCAGAGGCCCCGTCCGCGTACGCGGGCGGGGCCTCGTCGGCTACAAACTCGGAAGGCGATTAGCGGACCGGCACCGGCTAGGCGCTCATAATCTGACTCGCGAGCTGCGTGTGCTTTTCGTCGGCCTGGGTTGCCTCCTCCACGCACTTGTGCATGGCCTGGGCGGTTTCGTTCATACCAACCTGCTTGGCGTAGGCGCCGAAGGTGCCGAAGGCCGAGATCCAGTAGTGGAGGGCGAGCTGGCCGGAGGCGATGATGCCGAGGTCGCGGACGTCGTCGCCCTCGGCGGTATCGCGCATTTTCTTGGCTACTTCGCCGTAGGCTTCGATCACGCGGTTGCTGGGCTCGCTGTCGGGGCTGACGTTGGCTTCCTTGAGGGCCGCCTTCACGCGCGATTGCCACTGCTGCGTGTGCTGTTCGCCCTCCCGGAGGGCGGACTTGAGTCCGGAGTGGGTTGCCGCGTTCCGGACTTCGTCGATGGAGCGTTGGGCGATGGTGAGTCCGCCGTCTAAGGAGGTAAGGGCGCTAGAAATTAAGTGCTTGAGGTTCTGATCGTTCATGCCGTTGGCTTGTGGGTTAGGCCATACGGATCGACGGCACGCCGCAGGTTGTTTGTTGTGCGTCCGGTCAGCGGGAGTGTCTTATGGCCTTCGCATGCTCATGCACCATTCTCACGGCCTCTAGAAAAGCGTGCAGATCTAACGGCAGCCGTTAGATCTGCACACTCTTTAGGATCGAATCGGATCTTTTCCAGCCGGCCAAAAGCCGTTCCTTAGCCCTCCCACCCGACCGAAGCAAACCGACATGCAACACCCCAACCTCCAGTCCAACCTCACCGTCGCCGCCCTCGTGGAGGCCTCGATCAACACCGAACAAGGGCACCTCTCCGACACCGGCGCCCTCGTCATCAACACCGGCAAGTTCACCGGGCGCTCCCCGAAAGATCGCTACATCGTCGAAGACGACATCACCCGCGACACCGTCGACTGGGGCGGCGTCAATATCCCCTTCACCGCCGAAGGTTTCGACGGGCTCGAGGCCAAGATGCTCGCTTACGCGAAAACCCTCGACACCGTCTACGTACGCGACGCCTACGCCTGCGCGAGTCGCAAGTACCGCATCAACCTCAACGTGTTCACCGAGGAGCCCTGGCAGAATATGTTCGCCTACAACATGTTCCTCCGCCCCGACGGCGGCAAGATCAGAGACCTCACCGTCGACGAGTGGACCATCTACGCCTTCCCCGGGTGCCTCGCCGACCCGAGCGTAGACGGAACCCGGCAGGAGAACTTCTCCATCATCAACTTCACGAAGCAGACCGTCATCATCGGCGGCACCGCCTACACCGGGGAGATCAAGAAGGGCATCTTCTCGGTGCTCAACTTCGTGCTGCCCACCCGCCGCAACGTACTCAGCATGCACTGCTCGGCCAACGTCGGCACCAAGGGCGACACCGCCCTGTTCTTCGGTCTGTCCGGCACCGGTAAAACCACCCTCTCCAACGATCCGGATCGCCGCCTCATCGGCGACGACGAGCACGGGTGGTCCAAGGAGAACGTCTTCAACCTCGAGGGCGGCTGCTACGCCAAGGTCATCGACCTCTCCGAGGCCAAGGAGCCGCAGATCTACCGCGCCATCCGCTTCGGTGCCCTACTGGAAAACATCGGGCTCGAGGCCGACGGGCACACGCCCGACTACGACGACAGCTCGATCACCGAGAACACGCGCGTCAGCTACCCGATCCAGCACATCGATAACATCATGTACAACTCGCGCGGCGACGTGCCGCGCAACATCTTCTTCCTCACCTGCGACGCCTTCGGGGTGCTCCCCCCCATCAGTCGGCTCACGGCCGAGCAGGCGATGTACCACTTCATCAGCGGCTACACCGCCAAGATCGCCGGGACCGAGGCGGGGATCACCGAGCCGCAGGCCACGTTCTCGGCTTGCTTCGGGGCACCCTTCCTGCCGCTGCACCCGAGCAGGTACGCCGAAATGCTCGGCGCTAAGCTCGATGAGGCCGCAGCCGACGGGCGCGCCATCAACGTCTGGCTCGTCAACACCGGCTGGACGGGCGGCGGCTACGGCGTCGGCGCTCGCATCGAGCTCGCCTACACCCGGGCGATGGTGTCGGCCGCCCTCGATGGCGCCCTCGACGGGGTGCCCTACCGCAACGACGAGTACTTCGGCGTGGAAGTCCCAACCAAGTGCCCCGACGTACCCAACGCCATCCTCAACCCCCGCGACAACTGGCGCAACGAGGCGGATTACGAGGCGGCGGCGGTGAAGCTGGCCGGGTTGTTCGCGAAGAACTTCGCCCCGTACGAGGGTGCCGTGGCGGAGGACGTGCGGGGGGCGGGGCCGGAGGCTTAGCGGTTCGAGGGCAAGACCTAGGCCAGTACGCTGCCCCTCGCGGTGTACGCAGCAGCGTGTATTAGCTGCTGCACCTTAGCGAGGCGCTGCGGTGGTAATCTCTATGTATTTAAGCTTTCCTCAGTCTACCACCGCAACACGCTAACTCCAGTGCAGTACCGTATCCTTACAGTACCTAGCGAAAACGATACTCATGGACATCCTCCCCTACCTCGCGACCGCCGGGATCTACATTGGGATCTGCGCCTCGATCCGCTTATTCTTCCCCTGGACCAGACTGACCTACATTCTGAATCGAGTCGGTAGCTGGACGAATGCGAAAATGCTCATCCTCACCTGCGCCGTTCCCTATCTTGTAACTGGAGTGATCTACACCCACTTCTTCGGCCCCACGCTACCCGACTTTTCCTTTCCGCCGTACCTGGCGAATGGGGTACCAGTGCTCTTGGGGGCGGCATTCTCAGCGTGGTACTTTGGTCTCTACGCGAATGAGGATGAGGTTTTACTCGAGTAGCCTCCAGCTTCCCCAAACTTACCCCTCCCCCCGCCAGTCCACCCGCCAACTCACCCCCGCCGCCACCGACCAGTCCGACTCGACCGCCGGGCCGTCGCCCGCGAAATCACCAAAGCCCTCCGCCGACACCGCGGCGTCCACCTTCAGATCGCGACTCAGGAAGTAGCCCACCCCGAAGTCGACGTTGAGGTCGAAGTCGTTGAGGTCGCCGTACACGTCCGCCACGAGCTGCAGCCGCTCGGTCGCCTTGTAGCTCGGGTTCACGACGTAGAAGCTGCGCAGTCCCGGGGCGCCGCCCGCGTACGTAAACCCGTAGTTGAGGGTGAGGCCGAGTTTTGGCGTCAGCCCCTTCCCCGCGCTAACGATCGTGGTCGTGCCCACCCGATCCCGCCGGAACGCCTCACTCTGCGCGCGCAGCAATACCCGCGTCTGGACCGAGACGGCGGGCAGGCGATCGGTGGCGGCGAGGACGTTGTAGCGGAAGCCGACCTGGGTGTTGTTGACGCCGGTGCTCGCGGTCTTCGCGGTGGAGAGTCCGTTGGTCCGCGTGATCGACCGCCGCGCGAAGCCCACCACCGCGCTCAGCTCGAAGCGCTCGGTGAGGCCCACGCGCAGGACGTTGCCCTGGAAGACGTTTTCCGTCGTGGCGTCACCGGTTTCGAGCGACTTGTAGCTCGCCCCGCTCTGCACCTGGAAGGTGTTCTTCCCGCAGGTGTACGCCCCGATGGCCGCCCCCGGCCGCCCGGTGCGGATCCACTCGCCGAACTGGGCGCGCGTGAGGAGGGGCGCGCCGAGCGCGAGCAGCAGCAGGAGTTGACGCATCTCGACAACGTACGCCGCGCGCGCGTCGAGGTTCACTCTACCCCACCTGTCGTACGTACGTGCGGGCGGCGCGGGTGGTGGACGCGGTGCTGGCGTTCGCGGCGGTCCCGCGGCGAGATAGCACTAACGTTTATCCGCTTTGCGCCAGTCGACCCGCCAACTCACGCCGCCGCCGATCGTCCAGTCCGAGCCCCCCTCCAGCCCGTCGCCCGCGAAGCTGCCGAAGCTCTCGTGGGCGTACACGAGGTCGAGCTTCAGGTCGCGATTCACGAAAATCCCGATGCCGTAATCGAGGTTCAGGTCGAACGCGTCGAAGGTGCCGTACGCATCCACCTCGAGCTGCAGGTGGGGGTTGATCCGGAAGCTCGGATTGATTTTGTAAAAGCTTCGCAGTCCGGGACGCACCCCGTCGTTGGCGAGGGCGTAGTTGAGCGTCAGGCCGAGTTTTCGCGTAAGCGATTTACCGATCATCAGCATGGTGATCGACCCCACGTTGCGCCGCAGGAAGTCCGGTTGGCCCACGTCGAAGCGGAAGCGCGTCTGAACGCCGACGGACGGCCGCTCGTCCGTTGCCTTCACGAGGTTGTAGCGGAAGCCGAACTGGGTCGTGCTGACCCGGATCGCGGGTCGCGTAGGCGTCGATTGCTCCGGCGGGGGTTGCGGTCCCGAGACCGCGGAGATGTCGGCGGCCCGCGCCTCCTCCCGCCGGTTGAAGCCGAGCACCGCACTCAGTTCGAAGCGCTCCCCGAGCCCGAGGCGAAACACGTTGCCCTGCGTCAGGATCGGGCTTCCGCCAAACCCGCCCGCGTCTACCCTACGGTAGCCGAACCCACTCTGCATCTGGAACACCTTCGCACCGAGGGTGTGCGCGCCGATGGACCCGCCCGGCCGACCACTGCGGATCCACTCGCCGTACTGTGCCTGAATGGTGCCGAGCGAGCTCAGCAAGGCCACGAAGGCCAGTGTAATTTTGAACATGAGACAGGTTGCGTCGGCTGCCCCTGGGGAGTTACTCCCTCCGGTAGTCGACCCTCCAGCTGATGCCCGCTTCGATAAATCGGTCCGCGTAGACCGAATCTCCTCCGTCGGCCTCGAAGTTGCCGATCGCTTCCCAGGCGGCCGTTAGGTCGACCATCAGGTCGGCGCCGAGCAGAAAGGTAGCATTTACGTCTACGTTGAGGTCGAAATCCGGCCCCAAGTCGCCGTACACGTCAGCGCCGAGACCAAATTTATCGGTTACACTTATCCCCGGTGCCAATGCGTAAAAGCTTGTTACCCCGGGCGTATCGCCGTCGTGCGTGAAGCCGTAATTGAACGTGAGGCTTGCTTTGTCGCCGACCGACTTGCCCGCGCTCACGAGGGTCGTCACGCCCGCACCCGCCGCCCGGTAGTCCTCGCCGCGCCACCGGAGTAACACGCTCGTCTGGATGGCTACGGCCGGTACCCTGTCCGTTTCGAGCGCCACGGTGTAGCGGCCGCCGGCCTCGGTGTCGCTTACCCCGCTGGCCCCCCGTTGGCGGCGGCGCAAGTAGGTAACCATCGCATTCAGTTCGAAGCGCTCGCCGAGGCCGAGGCGCAGCAGCGTGTTGCCCGCCAGCGGCTCGGTCTCACCCGCTGCGAGCGTGCGCACGCGCCCCAGCGAAACGCCCGTTTCGTGTTGGATCACCCGCGCACCGATCGTGTACGGTTCCGTGGCCGCCCCGGGCCTGCTCGGCCGGATGGTTTCGGCGAACTGGGCGTATAGGAAATTCGGGAGCGCGAGCAGCAGGAGGGCCGGGAAGAAAGTAAACGTCCTACTCAAAGCGTGGTGCCCATTTGCAATCCACAACGCGCGAACGGACTGTCGTGCCCCACGACCTCCTCGAACCCGAGTCGGCGGTAGAGTCGCACCGCCGACCCGAGCACGGGGTTCGTCTCCAAGTAAACTCGTCTTGCCCCCAGCGCCCTCGCTTTCGCTAAAACGTGCCGTCCCAGCGCCTCGCCGATACCCAGGCCTCGCGCCGACGGACTCACGGCCATCTTCACGAGCTCGAACTCGTAGTCCGGGTCCTCCGGCAGCGGCAGCAGCGCGCAAGTGCCCACCGCCTCCCCTCCCCGGAGGGCCATCACGATGTACCCGCCCGCTTCGACCAGCTCGCGCTGCGGATCCTCGAGTAAACGACGGTCCTCGGACTCTAGGGAGAAGTACTGCTCGATCCAGGCCGCGTTGAGGTCGCGGAAGGCTCGGGCGTACCGCGATTCGAAGTCGACGAGCTGTACCTCGCCGGGGGAAGCGAATTTTCGGTTCGACATTTCTGCTAAATTTAGGTGAAGTGCTTTCGCACGCCGCACCGAAGCACGGCGAACCGGACGTTCACCCCGGGCTTTAGTCCGGGGCCACCAAGCCATTCTCCAACACCAGCACATCCACCGCTTCCTCCTGCCAGGTCTTCGCCAACTCCGAACTGCCCGCACTCGGCGGCACGGGGAAGTTGCCCAGGATGATGTCCGTATCCCCGTCGCCGTCTACATCCCCCCGCTCCGAAACGAGCCAGCGCCCGAAGCTGCCGGCGGGCAGCGTGCGCGCTCGAAACTCGAGCCGGGTCGCGTTCGTGTTCTCGAGGTACACGAAGCTCTCGTCCGCGTTCTCGCTGTACTCCGGGAAGAAGGCGGATACGGCGAAGTCGACGTCGCCATCCCGGTCGTAGTCCTCGGCGAGTACGCGCGTGGCCCCGTAGATCGGGTAGAAGAGGGCCTCGGTGTAGGCGTTGCTCCCGTCGTTGAGGTAGAGGCGCATCCCGTGGTAAGGCTTCGGGAAGATGCTGTAGTCGGCGTTGTCGCCGTTGGCGAGTACGAGGTCGAGGTCGCCATCCCCCTCGTAGTCGAAGAGCTCGAACCAGCTCGAGCCGGACTCCGGACCGAGGCGCACGAGCTCGTCCCGCTCGAAGCCGAGCTCGCCGTCCCCGTAGAAAGCGTAGATGCCCTCCTGCGCCTGCGAGGCGAGGACGATCACGTCGAGGTGGTCGTCGCCGTTCAGGTCCGCGACTTCGACCTTGATGGTGCCGGGGAGGTCGAGCAGGACGCGTTTTGCGTAAGCGTTGCCCTCCTTGACCAACAGGGTGAGCTGCCCGGTGTGGTAGCCGAACTCGCAGACGAGGACTTCCTCGACGCCGTCCCGGTCGAGGTCGGCGCCCACGGCGTAGACCGGGCGGTGCAACTCGGCGGCGAGTACGGTGCTGCCGCTGTCCGTGAGGAGGGAGACCCGCCCCGCGGGCACTTCGGAGGGCTCCATAATGCCGACCTCGGTCACGTACACACCGGCGGTGCCACCCTCCCGGTAGCCGACGATGGCCGAACCGTAGGTGGGGCGCGCGGGCTCGGCCGCCGGAAGGCGGAAAGATCGGCCCCGCATGTCGCCCACCATCACCCCACCCCCCTCCGGTTGGTAGGCGATGGAGGTAACGAAGGGCTGACCGCCGGCCCCGATCGAGACGTTGCGCGGTTCGAAGCCCTCGAGGAGGGCGTTGCGCCGCTCGCGGAGCGTATCTACCGGGATCTCGGCGGGCGCGAGCGCCAGGATGTAATCGTGGACCCGCCACCAGGTGGCGCTGTCTACGGTGGGGGCGCCCGGGTAAACGCCGGCCAGGGTGGTACGGTACTGCTCTTCCATATTGAGTCCGGCGGTAGGATCGTAATCGCCGTAAGCCAGGCCGACCCGTACCGCCATGTTGGGCAGTACGTGCTCGCGCCAAATCTCCTTAGTGATGGCCCGAGGGTCTGGGGGGAGGTGGCAGTTGCCGCAGGTAGCCAAAAACTCCTCCTCGATCGTGAGTGGCGGCCCGTCGGAGCTGCACTCGGCGAGGCTAACGGCTACGGGCAGCGCGAGTGCGACGAAGAGCCAAGTTGTTTTCTGCACGCCCCAAAGATGGCGTACGCTCACCCGACCGGCATCGGGCTATGGTCAACCCCGACAGGTTCCACGTGGATCGAAACGCGCCCCAGCTGGGGTAGCTCCTCGCGTAAAGCGCCCTGGATGCGGTGCGCGATGGCGTGTCCGGCGCTGACCGACAATCCGCCGTCCACGATCGCGTGCAGGTCCACGTGGAACCGCATGCCCGATTTGCGCACGAAACACTTCTCCGTATCGGCCACGCCGGGTACCGCGCCGGCCAGATCGCGAATTTGCTCCACGAGTTCGTCGTAGCTGTTTTCGTCCATGATCTCGCCGAGTGCGGGCCGGAAGGCGCGGAAGGCGTTGACCACGATCATGCCCGCGGCCACGAGGGCGGCCCAGTCGTCGAGGTCCTCGTGGCCCGGTCCGAGCCAGATGGCCGCGGCGATACCGACGAACGCGGCGAGCGAGCTGATGGCGTCGCTGCGGTGGTGCCAGGCATCGGCGGCGAGCGCGGCGGAGTGGGTTCGCTCGCTCGTGCGCCGCACGTAGCGAAAGCTCAGCTCCTTCCACACGATCACGACGGCGAGCACGACGAGCGTCCACCATTCGGGCATGGCGTGCGGCGTACCGATGTGCCGGACGGCCTCGACGGCGATGAGCGTGGCGGCCGCGATCATGACGCCGACCGTCGCGAAGGTGACGAGCGCCTCCACCCCGCCGTGGCCGTAGGGGTGGCGCGCGTCGGCCGGGCGCACGGCGTAACGGATCCCGACGGCCAGCAGCGTCGACGAAACGATGTCCGTGAGCGACTCGATCGCGTCGGCCACCAGCGCGTAGGAATTGCCGAATACCCCCGCCGCGCCCTTGATCGCCGCCAACGACGCGTTGCCGATCAAACTGAAGATCGTCGAGCGGATAGCGCGCTGCTCGGAGTTCATTCGGGTGAGGTAGGGTGATGCTCAGCAAGGTAAGCAGGCGCCCCCGAGCGGGTACGTTAACTCTGCCGCGGGGGCTCGATCCAGGGCTCTACCTGCTCCACGATCCGACGTTGTACCGCGGTCGGCGCCCGCACGCCGTCGCAGTAGTCCACCGCCTCGCAGGTGCGGATGAAGAGGTGTTCGCGCCCGAGTACGTCGATGAGACCGCTGCTGGAGATGGCGTCTCGGGCCGGACCGATGGCGCCGGAGATGATCACGCGCAGTCCGCGGCGCTTCAGGTCGGTGATGATGCGGGTCAGCACGTACGTAGCCGTAGAATCGACGTAGCTGATCGACTCCGCGTTGATGACCACCGTCGTCAGACCCGGCCCGCGCCGCCCCACACGCTCGTAGAGCTGCTTGCGGAAGTAGTCGACGTTGGCGAAAAACAGCGGCGCGTCGAAGCGGAACATCAGTATGTCCGGGCGCACCTCGCAGTCCTCCCGAAAGCGGTCCACGTTCCGGTAGTAGGTCGTGCCCCGGATCCGCCCCAGCTCCGCGATGTGGGGCGAGCTCGCGCGGTATACCAGTACGAGCAGCGATCCGAAAACGCCGGCCACGATCCCCTCGAAGATGCCCACCGTGAGGGTCAAGACGAAGGTGAGCACCAGCAGCGCCAGCTCTTCGCGCGCGGTACGCCAGAGCCGGTAAGGGTAGCGCAGATCCACCAGCTTGATTACCGCCACGAGGATAATCCCCCCGAGCACGGCGTTCGGGAGGTAGTAGAAAAGTGGCGTGAGGAAAAGCAGGGTTAGGGCGATCACGCTCGCGCTGGTCAGCGCGGCAAAACCCGTTTTAGCGCCAGCCTGCTCGTTTACCGCGGAACGACTGAAGCCCCCGGTGACCGGGTAGGAGCCGAAGAAGCTGCCGAGCACGTTGCTCGCGCCAATCGCGACGAGCTCCTGGTTGGTGTCGATGGCTTCGGCCTCGGGGTCTCGCTCCTCGAGCGCCTTGCCGATGGCGGTCGCCTCCATGAAGCCGACGAGGGCCAGGGTGAGGGCGGTGGGCAGGAGCTCGCGACCGAGTTCGAGGCTGAAGTCCGGCACCGCAAACGCCGGGAGCCCGCTCGGGATCTCGCCGACGATCCGCAGGCCCGAGGAGGCCCACCCCGTGAGGTAGACGATGAGGGTGCCGAGCGCCACCACCACCAGGGCGGCCGGAATACCCCGCCCGTAGCGCTGGATGGCGAGGAGGAGGCCCACGGTAGCTACCCCGATCGAGAGCGCGTGCAAATTGGTGTCGGGAAGGTGCTGTAGCGTCTCGCGCGCCATGACCTGCAGCCGGTTGGCGTCCGAGACCTCGATGCCGAGCACGTGCTTGAGCTGCGAGAACCCGATGATGATGGCCGCGGCACTCGTGAAGCCGCTGATGACCGGGCGCGAGAGGAAATCGACCAGGAAGCCTCCCCGAAAAAGACCGAAGAGGACTTGGATCGTACCGACGAACAGGGCGAGGAATAGGGCGGCCGAGATGTAATCGGTCGGCCCTACCAGCGCCAGCGCACCGAGCCCGGAGGCGACCAGGAGCGAATCCATCGCCACCGGTCCGACGGCGAGTTGGCGTGAGCTCCCGAGCACGGCGTAGGCCACCTGCGGGAGCAGCGCGGCGTAGAGTCCGAATACCGGCGGCAGCCCCGCGATCATGGCGTAGGCCATGCCCTGGGGGATGAGCATGACGCCCACCGTGAACCCCGCCGCGAGATCGCCCCCCAGCCAGGCGCGCTGGTAGTCGCGGACCCATCCGAGGACGGGGAGGCCGGGGGTGCGGAGGAGGGGTTTGCGCATGCTGCACTAAGGTCAACGGAATGCGGCCCGGAATGCTCCCTGTAAACTCGAATTTTTTAACCGTCGAGAATCTGAGCCGGTCGCAACGGCTATCTCTGACTTTACGGACAGCTCACCTGCGGGGGGATTGAGGTAACTCGATAGCGAGCGCGGAGCTACTCGACCAGCCAGCTCCCGTACATCGGATTCGGCAACACGATCCAGCGCACCCCCCACAAATCCGCGTACTTCGAGACCAGCGCCGCCCGCTCTTCGGTACTCACGTCAACTTGCCCCAAAAAATCACCGAGGTTATCCCCCACCAACTGCAGAATCCGGAACTGCTTAGCCACTGCGCCGCGCCGCGTCGATTTATCGGAGGTGTCCCACTCCGGCTGCTCCCCCCGGGTGAGCACGGCGTCGTAGGATTCGTCGATGGGGAAGCCGAGCTCGGTGAGGTTTCGCCGGGTAGCGTCCTCCTCGGCGGCCTTCCGGTTGGTGAGGTACACGATCGCGATCCCGCGCGCCTGGGCCTCCTGGACGTAGGCGAGGGCGCCGGGCACCGCACCGGCCAGCCCCTCGGCCGTCCAGGCCGACCACCCTTCGGGGGTGTACTCGTCGTTCGAAGCGACCAACCGCTCCTGGTACTCCGAGTTGTTGAGCACCGTCTCATCCACGTCGAGCACCACCGCCGGCGGCAGCCCCCCGAACTCGCCGCGCTGCTCCAACGCGGCGGTCCACGTAGGGTCGTCGAAGGCTTCGTCGAGCCCGAGTTGCGCGGTGGTGTACGCCTGTCGGCAGAGCGCGGTGTACTCGGCCGCTTCGCGGACGTACCGCACGGCGTTGCGGCCGTCGTTCGCTGCCTGAGGTGCCTCCGCCGCGCTAGCTCTCACGGAGGCGCTAGGGGCGCCAGCTTTACGCTCCACAGTTTTGCAGGAGAAAAGTAGGAAGCCCGCGCAGAAGAAAACCAAGCGTACACACATGCCGCAAATCTGCACCGCTCACCCCGGGCCCACCACACCAATTTTGCTAAACTACCGATCGATTAAAAACAAAGTGTATTAATTACGCCTAGAGAGCCGCGGCCACTACAATCTCCGCAGAGAACCCAGATCGAAATGACCCCCACCGAAAGTATGCACCCCGGGCTTCTGTCCGGGGAAGCGCCCACCGCACCCCTACCCCAGGCCCCCAACCCCGAAGCCGACCTCGCCTACGCCTTCGTCCGCGACACCAACCGCCACGTCTTCCTCACCGGCCGGGCCGGCACCGGCAAGACCACCCTCCTCCACCGCATCCGCGAAACCGTCGACAAGCAACTCGTCGTCGCCGCCCCCACAGGAGTTGCCGCCATCAACGCGCGCGGCTCCACCATCCACTCGCTCTTTCAGCTTCCCTTCGGCCTCCTCACCCCCGAGCGCCTGCGTTCGGAGCTCGGACGCCGACAACTCGCCAAGTCGAAACAGCGCGTGCTCCGCGGACTCGACCTGCTCATCATCGATGAGATCAGCATGGTGCGCGCCGACGTGCTCGACGCGATCGACTTCGTGCTGCGCCGCTACCGCGATCGCTCGCGCCCCTTCGGCGGCGTACAGCTGCTCCTGATCGGCGACCTCCACCAGCTCCCGCCCGTGGTCCGCGACGACGAGTGGGCCTCCCTGCGCAGCACCTACGACACCCCTTACTTCTTCAGCAGCGTCGCCCTACGCGGCGCGGGGGTGACCACCGTCGAGCTCCAACACATCTACCGGCAAAGCGACGCGGACTTCATTGAGTTGCTCGGACACGTGCGCCGCAACGAGCTCACCCCCGACGTCATCGAGCGCCTCGACAGCCGCTTTCGCGAATTCGATCCCGTCGCCGAGCCCGGCTACATCACGCTCAGCTCCCACCGCAACGGGGCCGCGCGGATCAACGCCGAACGACTCGGGCAGCTAGCCGCCGAACCGGAGGTCTACACGGCGACGGTCGACGGCGACTTCGCAGAATCCGCCTACCCCACCGCCGCGAAGCTCGAGCTGAAGCTCGGAGCCCAGGTCATGTTCGTACGCAACGACATCTCCGAGGCGCGTGCCTACTACAACGGGCTGATCGGCCGGATTACGGCGTTCGACGAAGAAACCGTCACCGTAACCTGCGACGCGAACGACGGCGGCGGTACACGCGAGATCGTCGCCGCGCCCACCACCTGGGAGAACACCAAGTACCAGCTCGACGAGCGCTCCAAGCGAGTCGGCGAGCAGGTGGTCGGCTCTTTCACGCAGGTACCCCTAAAACTCGCCTGGGCGATCACGATCCACAAATCCCAGGGCCTCACCTTCGAACGCGTCGTCATCGACGCGGCCGCGGCCTTCGCGCACGGGCAGGTGTACGTGGCGCTGAGCCGCTGCCGCACCTTCGAGGGTTTGGTCCTCATCTCGCGGATCGGCCGCGCGAGCGTGCAGACCGACAAGCAGGTGAGCCGGTACACGGAGCAGGCCCGCGAGGTTGCCCCCGATGCGCTGCAGCTCGCCGAGGCGAAAGCCGACTTTCAACGCGACCTACTGCGCCAAACCTTCGATTTTCGGCAACTTTACCACGCGTACAACGGGCTGCTCCGCTACTACCTCGAGCACGAACGCTCCTACGTCATCCCGGATGCTAAGCGGGCCGAGGCCCTCGTTGCGGCGGGCGAGCGGAAGATATTCGAGTTCGCCGAGGGGTTCCGCGGCCCCCTGGAAGAGCTGCTGCTGTCGGCCGAGTACGGCGGTGATACGGTAACCGTACCCGACCGCGCCCGCCGGGGCGCTCACTATTTCGCCGGGCAGCTTACCGACACGCTCCAGGCGGCACTGAGGGCCATCGACTTCGCGAGCGACAACGCTGAAGTCACCAAGCGTACCGAGGAGCACTTAGCCGAGATCGAGAAGCTGGAACGCGTCAAGGCCGCCGAACTCGCGGCGGTAGCCGCGGGGGATTTCGATCCGCAAGCCTTCATCCGCGCCCGCGTCGCGGCGGATCTCGCGGACCCCGAGAGCAACTCCCGGCGCTCTCGCAGTAGCTCCGGCGGCGGCCAGCGCGTACCCTCCCAGACCACCGATCAGGCGGCGTCAAGGACGAACCACCCCGCGCTGTTCGCCACCCTACGTGCTTGGCGCGGAGAGCGAGCGAGCGAGGCCGGTAACCCCGCCTACACCATTCTCACCACCCGGGCGCTGCTGGGCGTAGCGGACACCCTGCCCCGCGACAACCGGGAGCTCAAGAGCATCCACGGTATCGGCAAGGTTACCGTCGAGCGGTACGGGGCCGATATCCTCCGCTTGGTGACGGAGTACAGCGATACGCTGGAGGCGAGTTGAGCGCACTCCCTAATACTCCACCACCTGCCGCGATCCAGGCGTAGCCACGCGCCGGAAGCTCTCCACGGCCTCGTACTCCGCCATGCCGAGCTCGTCGTAGGCCTTCGCCGTGGCGTGGTTGCGTTCTTCGGCCCGCTGCCAAAACTCGCGCGCGTCGTTGCCCGGGAAGAGCGGCCGGTCTTTTTGCGACTGGTGCTTGAAGATGGCGCGACGCTTCTTGAGTAGCTCGTCGGGTGAGATCGGCACGGCCATGGTCGTCTCCTCGACGGACCACTCCTGCCAGGCACCGCGGTAGAGCCAGAGCCAGCAGTCTTCCAGCCAGTCCTGGCCCTCGCACTCCGCCAGGGCCGCGTAAATCGCGGCGAGGCACACCCGGTGCGTCCCGTGCGGATCGGACAGGTCGCCGGCGGCAAAGATCTGGTGTGGCTTCACCTCCTCGAGTAGCGCGCGCACGATGGCGATGTCCTCCGGGCCGATCGGCTTCTTGCGCACCGTACCCGTTTCGTAAAACGGCAAATCTTGAAAGTGCACGCGCTCGTCGGGTACGCCCACGTAACGGCAGGCGGCTTTTGCCTCCCCCCGGCGGATGATCCCCTTGATGCTCTGCACCGCGGGGGTATCGACGTCGCCCGGCTCCTTTTCGGCCAGCCCTTCGCGCACCTTGATAAGCAGCGAATCGGCCCGGTCGCCGGCCAGGTCGAAGGCGTCGGTGTAGTCGGCGGCGAAGTCGGCGAAACGCACCACGTCCTCGTCGAAAACGGCGATGTTGCCCGAGGTCTGGTAGGCGACGTGCACCTCGTGACCTTGATCCACGAGGCGGATGAACGTTCCCCCCATCGAGATCACGTCGTCGTCCGGGTGCGGCGAGAAGATGATCACCCGCTTGTGCGCCGGCTCGGCGCGCTCCGGACGGTTGGTGTCATCGGCGTCCGGCTTGCCGCCCGGCCAACCCGTGATGCTGTGCTGGAGGCGGTTGAAGATCTTCAGGTTGATGTCGTACGCTCCGCCGTCGCTGGCCGTAATCAGGTCGGCCATCCCGTGCTCGGCGTAGTGGCGGTTGGTGAGCTTCAGCACGGGCAGGCCCACTTTACCGCTGAGCCAGATCACGGCCTTGTGCGTGAGCTCGTCGTCCCAAACCACGGGCTCGAGGAGCCACGGCGTATCCACCCGCGTCATGCGCGCCGCGGCGGCCTCGTCGAGCATGATCGTCGCGTTCGGGTGGCGCTGCAGGTAGGTCGCCGGAATGGCGTCGGTTACCGTACCCTGCACCGTCTCGCGGATCACGCGCGCCTTGCCCTCGCCCCAGGCCATGAGTACGATCTCGCGCGCGTCGAGGATGGTCCCGACGCCCATCGTGATGGCCTTGCGTGGCACGTTCTCCTCACCGAAGAAGTCGCTCGCCGCGTCGGTCACGGTCATGTGGTCGAGCGTCACGAGGCGGGTGGTCGTATTCGGACCCGAGCCCGGCTCGTTGAAACCGATGTGACCGGTGCGTCCGATACCGAGCAGTTGTAAGTCGATACCCCCCGCGTCGACGATCGACTGCTCGTAAGTTTTCGCGTAAGCGTCCACCTCCTCGCGGCTCACCGTACCGTCGGGTACGTTCCACTGGTCGTCGGGGATGTCGACGTGATCGAAGAGGTGCTCCCGCATGAAGCGCACGTAGCTTTGGAGCTCGCGCGGGTCCATGGGGTAATACTCGTCGAGGTTGAAGCTCACCACGTTGGCGAAGCTCAGCCCGTCCTCCTTGTGCATGCGCACCAGCTGGTCGTACACGCTCACCGGCGTAGATCCGGTGGCGAGGCCGAGCACACACTTGCGTCCGGCCCCGGCCCGTTCCCGAATCAACTCGGCGATTCGCTCGGCTACGGCCAGCGATGCGGCGGCCGATGTAGGGTAGACATTTACCGGCACCCGCTCGGGGGCACCGCGTTCTATCGTAAGGGGAGAGCTCTGTATGTCCATTGCGCGCTAAGGTCTTTACACCATCGGGATATAGCAAATGTGGCTACGCGTGGCAGCAAGTTGCTAGCGATACGCGCGCAAAGCGGTACGATTGCGCCGGCCCACCAACCCGACGCCCGCTCCTCGGATCTCAGACAGCGCATCGCTCCCCTGCGTAAGCTCCTAGCCGTAAGCACCCTACTCGTCGCTTCCCGTACACTTGTCGTTCAGACGCCGGTTAGGGACTTTCGACCGAACTTTACGGCCGTGACGCACGCCCTCCGCCTCCGCCCCGGCGACGACCTCAAGCGCTCCCTGCTGGCTTTCGCCAAAACACACCAACTGTCCGCCGCCTGGATCGTAACCTGCGTCGGCAGTCTCGAGGCTTGCCACTTGCGGTTCGCGGGACGTGACGCGGGTTTTAGCGCAAGCGGGCCGTTCGAGATCGTGAGCCTAACGGGGACGCTCAGCGCGGACGCCGCGCACCTGCACGTCGGCCTGGCCGACGGTGAGGGGCGCGTGATCGGTGGCCACCTGCTCGAGGGTAACCCCGTATACACGACTGCCGAGCTGGTACTCGGCAGTAGCCCGGCGGTGCGTTTCGACCGTGAGGTCGACCCGACCTACGGCTACCGGGAGCTGGTCGTCACCGACCGCACTCCCGGCGTGCCTGGTTTCTAGGGTTTCAAGACGACCTTAATGCAGCCGTCCTCCTTTTCACGGAAGGTCTTGTACATGGCCGGTGCATTCGACAACGGCTCGATGTGCGTAATGATTACACTCGGATCGATCTCCCCGTTCTCGATCTTCGCGAGCAGCGGCTTCATGTACGCCTGCACGTGCGTCTGGCCGGTCTTGATGGTGAGGGCCTTGTTCATGGCCGCACCGAAGGGAATGGTCACGGCGCCGGCGTACACGCCGGGTACGGAAAGCGTGCCGCCCTTGCGGCAGGCCACGATGGCCTGGCTGAGCGCGTAGGGGTGGTCGCTGTGCACGTGCATCGCCATCTTGACCGCGTCGGCGGCTACGGTGACTTGATTCGAGGCGTGCGCTTCGGCGCCGACGGCCTCGATGCAACGATCCGGGCCGCGGCCGTTGGTCATCTCCTTGAGGCGCTCGACGACGTCATCCTCGGAGAAGTCGAGCGTTTCGGCACGACCGGCGCTGCGGGCCAGGGCCAGGCGCTCGGGTACGCTGTCGATGGCGATCACGCGCTCGGCCCCGAGCATCCAGGCACTCTGGATGGCGAACTGCCCCACGGGGCCACACCCCCAAACGGCGACCGTGTCGCCCTGCTCGATCTGCGCCTGCTCGGCGGCCATGTAGCCGGTCGGGAAGATGTCGGAGAGGAAGAGCACCTGCTCGTCGGCGAGATCGCTCTCGATCTTGATGGTGCCGAGGTCGGCGTGCGGCACGCGCATCAGCTCGGCCTGGCCGCCGGGGATACCGCCCGTGAGGTGCGAGTAGCCGTAGATGGCGGCGGGCGAGTAGCCCATCTCCGCGGCCGCGTTCTCGGGCTTCGGATTGGTCGTGTCGCACAGGGAGTACATGCTGTGCTCACACCACCAGCAACTACCGCACGAGATCGTAAACGACACCACCACGCGGTCGCCGCGCCGGAGGTTCCTCACCTCCGAACCCACTTCCTCGACGATGCCCATCGGCTCGTGGCCGATGATGTCGCCCGATTTCATCATCGGGACGTAATTGTCGTAGAGGTGGAGATCCGAGCCGCAGATCGCGGTGGAGGTCACGCGGATGATCGCGTCCTTCGGGTCGAGAATCTTCGGGTCGGGGTGCGTGTCTACGCGGACGTCCGATTGCCCGTGCCAAGTGAGTGCCTTCATGAAAGTGTGGTGTTATAGCCTGAACTAGGATCAGGTCACCCACACCCCACTTGTTTGTTGGGCGCCGCGTGTACGTGTCTGGGAACCGGAAGCCTCAGCTCCGGCGCGAGCCGAAGAAGATGATCGCGGGTACGGCGAGCACGAGCGCGAGGTTGGTGTAGCGCGCCGAAGCCGAGATGAGCCCGGCGCCCTCGCCGAACGCGAAGAGGATAAACCCGACGGCCACGCCGGCGGCCACGGCGAGGGCGAGTAGCGTGGTCGCCGAACGGCCACCGAGGAAAGGTTGGGTAGTCGCCTGCTCGGCGGTCGACTGGATGTGATTGTTCATAGCCACTCCCTTAGCGATTAGTGGGCCAGCTCGCCCGGGCGTGCGGTTTGCCGCCACCGCTCGACGGGCTCCCTGCACCGGTTCTAGGATTCGCGCTCGATACCGCCGACGCGCGCGCGCGCTGGCGTTACTTGCGCTCCCGCAAAACCAGTCCCGGCCCAAAACCGACCGCTCAGCAACCTTGACCGAAGCCACCCACCCCGTAGTGCGGGCGCGATCCGTCGCACCCCTCGACCTCTCCCGCACCTCCACCCTCTTCTCCGGTCCGGCGGACTACACCGAGCTGCCTCGCTTCACCCGGGTCGTGGAGCGTGCCCTCGCCGATGCTTCCGCCGGATTCGGCGTCGGGGGCTACCTCGAAGATCGCGCGCTGTACACCACCCCACGCTTCGCCGAGGCGGGCAGGATTGGCGCCCGCGCCCGCTGCATTCACCTCGGGCTCGACATCTGGGGTCCGGCGGGCACCCCCGTTTACGTGCCCCTGCCCGGCCGCATCCACTCCTTCGCCGACAACGGGATGGGGCGCAACTACGGACCCACGATCGTGCTCGAACACGCGGGTTTCTACACCCTGTACGGTCACCTCGCGCGGGCCTCTCTCACCCGCCTCGTCGTAGGACGGGAGGTCCGGCCCGGCGCGCGACTCGCCACCTTCGGCGGCGCCTCGGAAAACGGCGGGTGGCCACCCCACCTCCACTTTCAGGTGATCCGCGATCTGCAGGGCTACGTGGGCGATTACCCCGGCGTGTGTTTCGCCGAAGAGCGGGAGGCGTACGCCGCTAACTGCCCCGATCCACGTCCGCTGGCCGGGGTGTGAGCCGCAGCTTGCGGCGCATGCCGAAGAATCGCCACACGCCAAAGACGAACACGGGCAGCGACAGGCCCACGAGCGCCCAGCCCACGAGGGTCGTACGCGGGGCATCGAGGAAGTGGAGCATGGCCACCCCGCCGCCGAGCAGCCCGAGGGCCGTGCGCAGGTACGCGAGCAGCGTGCGCTCGTTGGCGAGCACGGTCCGGTCCCGAGCGAGCATATCGCGGAGGGTGATCTCCGAGGTCGAAAAGCCCCCGTAGGGCCGCCGTGCGTCCATATCGGCCAAGGTAACGGAGGTGAGCAGGCGGCGACGGGCGTTGGCCCGGGCGGAGTGGTGCGCCAACTCGAAAAGTCGGCCACCCGTCGAGCGAGACCCCGAAACCCCGGTGCCTGGCACGGGGCTTGGCGGGCGGTCTACCATGAAGACGTTACTCCTGACCGCAATCGCCGCTACCTCCTCACTGCTCACCGCCAGCGCCGCACCCGCGAGCACCGGACCCGGCGACGGGGCCGAAGAGCGCGTGGAGCGCGTTAGTTTCGAGACGCAGCTCACCAAATTTGATGCGCTCGGTTTGAGCCTCAACGAGGGGGTGCAGGTCGGCGACATCTCCGAGCTCTGGGGCGAGGGCGCCTACGAGAACAAACCCTACGGCATGCTGTACATGTCGCTCGGCGCCAACCTGCAGCGCGCACCCTTCTCGCCGATCACCGACGAGGCCTGGTTCTTCGATCGCCTGTCCATCTTCTACCGCGGCGACTACGCGCGCGTGCTCGAGAACATCGAGCGGATTACCGGGGGCGAGCTCGACTTCGAGAACGTAACCGACGTGGTGGATGCGGACGGCGAGCGCGCCTCGATCGCCTTCACGTTCGGCGGGCACGACTACGCCTACGACTTGGTTTTCTACGAGAGCTACGCCGATGCGGCCCTGCTCACGCACATCGTGTCCCTCGCCAAGGCGACGGGCTCCGAACGGCAGTTGACGCAGTACACCGACGGGGGCCAGGGCCTCGTACTCGGTTGGATGACCCCCGCCGAGCTCGCCGAGATGCGGGAGGTAACCGGGCTCGACGTGAAGTGGCTCGAGTAGAAGCTAAATGCTCGGGATTTGCAGCCGCGGATGTACCCCGCTGAGCACGGCATCGGATTCGCGTGGGGCTAAGTAGGCCGTCGGTACGTACACACCTGTATCGCTCGCCGTTATCGCCGCGGAGACTTCTATCGGTGTTCCTTCGCCAGCGCCACACATGTTGTAGATGCTGGCGACGAGGCCTAGGAAAAGGATCTCCTTCAGGTTCATCGGGTGTTCGTTTGTGCCGGGCAGCGCCCGGATAGTAAGTGTTCGTTGCCTCTGCAAAACCGAGGCCAAGTACCTAGATTCAGGGATGGCACAAGACTACGCGTTCGGGGGGCCACCGGTTACGTCCGCTTTTCCAGGTGGAGTGTGGGAAAGCTCGTTTTTGTCAACGTTCCGGGTCCGCGCGCTTCAGCGCGCCCGTCCGCACGCGGGGGGGGGGGAGAGCGTGCTGGGCCGCTGCGCTGGAGTGCGGCGTCTTACCTCCCGCGCTGCCGCGCTAAAGCACGGCGAACCTGAGCAACCCGGAGCTTCGCGGCCCTAAGCCTAACCCAAAGCCCCCCGGGCAACGTAGCCTTCACTCTCGCGCGTCGCCTCGCGCGCCAAGTCACTCCACCACCACCTGCCTCACCGTCTGCTGCTCCCCGCTCGCTGCGGTTAACACGTAAATGCCGGCCGCGAGCCCGGCGAGGTCGATCGATTCGACGGCTCGGTACTCGGCGACCAACCGGCCGTCCACCGAATGCACCGTCACGTCGACCGCGGCGGCGAACCGGTAGCTGCGACCGGAACCCGGAACCTGCGTAAATTCTAACGTCGACCTATTCGTTACGTCCGGCTGGGAAAACGAGGTACTGTCACCAAAACCCGGCGCGAGCGGTTGCAGGGGCTCGCCGCCACCGCCGACGCTCTCCGGGCCGTTGTTGACCACAACGTAGAGACTTTGCATCAGCTTATTGACATCGTCGCGCCACAGCTTGTCCGACATCGAAATACCGAAGGCCTCCTGAAATTCCACCTCTACGTCCCGTTCGACGATGAGGTCCCAGACGTCCCAGGCGGCGTCCTCCGTAAAGTAGGCACCGTAATTCTGGAGGGTGAAGAAGAGCTTGCGCGCGGCGGGCGATTCGAGTCCGAGGCACTCGGCGGTGATCCCCCTCGGGATGGCGAACAGCGAACCCATCACGATCTCCGGGTTGGTGCCGCTGTACTGGCCCGGGGCGTACCGATCGGCGCTCACCGCCGGCCAGCGGAAACCCGGAATCTCCTCCGAGTAGTAGCAGTAAACGTCGGCGTAGGGGTTGATCTTGAGGGCGTGGCGGATGGGCTCGTCGTCGGTGAGTTCGCCCTTGCGAATCGTACCCCCGAGTGCCGACAAGCCGGAAGCTCCCTGTCCGCCTCCCTGGAGGCCGTCGCCCCTCAGCGATTGAATCTTTCGGTTATCGGGGTAGCGCTTCCACTTGGGCACGTAGACGCGTCCACCGGGTTCGCAGCGCGAGACCATGTTTCCTTCGGCGATGTCGTCGGAGTCCGGTAGCCGGAAGGCGAAGGTGCCGTTGGGGGTGTAACCGTAGGGACTGTCGCCGACGTCCGGCACGATCCAATCGTCGGGTATCGGGAGCGAGAAGCCGAGCGCATCGTCACCCCCACAGCGTACGGGCTCCCAGCCCGGCGAGCCGTAAAACTCCCGAACGGGGTCGTCGGCGTTCAGCTCCAACAGGTGCTGGACGTCCACCCCCACGTTAGCGGCAGCCCCGAGGTCGGCGTACTGGAACTCGGCCGCGGATCCGATGGGCATGTTCCAGATAGAGGTGGCCTCGAAGGGCCACTCCCAGGGGTCGCGTTCGCCGGGGAGGGTGTCTTGGGCGGTGGCACTGGAGAGGATCGAGCACGACGTCAAGAGCAAGCAGGAGATGTAGGGATTCGTCATGGAGCGGAGGTTTGTTCTACCGGATACCCCTGCTGATTATCAATCGGTTGCCTACGTGTATATCTGGATTTGACTAGTTGGGTTAGGTTCCGATCGGCCCGACTCTCCCCGGCCACGCGGACGATCTCGGGTTTCGCGGTTGGTCACTAGCGCTCGTCTCAAGCCCGCCGCCGCAACGCATCCACCGACCACCGCCCCGGACCCAACAGCACGATGGCCAGGAAGGCGAAGAAGTACAGCAGCGCCGGCTCCATCTTGGCGTACGCGTCGCCGCCGTGCGTGACGAAGGCCGCGACCGCCATCGTGAAGGCCACCGTGGCCGCCGCCGGGCGCGTAAACAGTCCGATCGCCACGAGGAAACCCCCGAAAAACTCCGCCCCCGCCGCCAGCAACAGCGACGGTACCTCGCCGATGCCGAGGGGGTCGGCGAACTTCCAGTTGCCCTCGATCACGTCCCCCAACTTGCCGAAGCCGTGGGCGAAAGCCATGGCGCCCCCGAACCAGGCGCGCAACAGGAGTAGACCGAACGGAGACCAATTCATGGGTGCAAAGTATTGCGCTCCCGCAATGCGTACCCGCTGCTACCGCGGGTCCCGCCACTTCTCGTTCGCCGTGGCGGAACCCGTGCTCCCCCAACTATAACTACCGCCTTGGACCGCCACAATCTCACCGATTCCAGTGCGCCGGGCCTTGGAGCACCCGTACCCGGCGAACGTCTAACACCGGCTCCAACGACTCGCGCTCGTTATTCAGAGCCCGGGCGTAATCTCTTCGATCTGTTACCGGTCACCGCCACCACCTGCTTCGTCGGCGTGCACTGCTCCCGTCGCGCTCAACGCTCGAAGGGTGCTTCCGCAAAACGAAGGTTAGGTAGCCGAATCGAGATCCGGCGCAAGGTTGCGAGCCGGAGGTAAACTATGTGGGCTGATCCGGCGGGCGGACTGCGGAGAAGTGGGTATGGCCTAAGTTTGGGCCATGTCGATCTTCCCAGACTTGAGTTACCGGGCAGCAACGCTCTCCGGTGCGGCGCTCCTCGTTTTAGCGCAAGCCGCCCTGCCCTCCTGCAACCGGTCGAGCGCGCCGGCGGCCACGGCTACAGCGAGTACGATGGCGGCGGACAGCACCGCGCGGGACAGCGCCGCGATCGCCGGTGAGTTAGCCGCCAGCGCGGCTCCGGTGGCGGACTCGGTGCAGCGGGGGGCACCCGATTCGGCCGCGGTCCTGCCCTTCGACCCCGCCGTGCAGCGCGGCACGTTGGCCAACGGACTGGCCTACTTCATTCGTCCGAACGCGCGCCCGACCGATCGCGCCGAACTGCGGCTGATGGTGAAGGCGGGCTCGATCCTCGAGGACGACGACCAGCGGGGCCTCGCGCACTTCGTGGAGCACATGGCCTTCAACGGCACCGAGAACTTCGCGGAGAACGAGCTGGTCGACTACCTCCAGAGCACCGGGGCGAAATTCGGTCCCGACCTCAACGCCTACACCTCCTTCGACGAGACGGTGTACATGCTGCAGGTGCGGACCGACTCGGCCGACATGCTCGATAAGGGGTTGCAAATTCTGCGCGACTGGGCCGGCGGCCTCACCTTCGACAGCACCGAGATCGACAAGGAGCGCGGCGTGGTGCTCAGCGAGTGGCGCTCGGGCCTCGGCGCCCAGGAGCGGCTCCGCAACGAAACCCTGCCCGTCGTTTTCGCGAATAGCCGCTACGCCGACCGGCTACCGATCGGCGACACCACGGTGCTCAAGCGCGCGCCGTACGATGCGCTCCGGCGGTTTTACCGCGAGTGGTACCGGCCCGACCTGATGGCGGTGGCGGTGATCGGCGACGTGGAGCCCGCCGAGATCGAGGCCCGTATCCAGGAGCTGTTCGACGACCTCGAAAACCCCGCCGAAGAGCGCGAGCGCACCGAGTACGACGGCCCGAGCTACGACAAAACCCAGGTCGTGGTGGCCAGCGACCCCGAAGCGACCTACACCCTCGTGCAGACCAACTACCTCCTGACGGAGGCCAAGACCGAGGACGTGGCCGACTACCGCCGCCGCCTCACCGCCGCGCTCTACAACCAGATGCTCGGCGCGCGCTTCGGCGAGAAGACCGAGGACCCGAGCACGCCCTTCTCCTTCGCCGGCTCGGGTCGCAGCGGACTCGTGGGTAACGTCGACGCCTATTCGTCCTACGCTCTGGCGAAACCGGGCATGGCCCGCGAGGCGCTCGTCGCCCTCGAAACCGAGAACCGCCGCGTGCTTCAGTACGGCTTCACCGAGCCCGAGCTGGTCCGCGCGAAGGCGAACGTGCTCGACGGTAGCCGCAACGCCGCCCGCGAGAAGGAGAAGACGCCGAGCAGTCAGTACGCGAGCGGACTGGTGCAAGCCTTCCTCAACGACGAACCGCTGCTGAGCGCGGACGAGGAGCTGGAGCTCGACGAGGGGCTCGTGCCCGAGATCACCCTCGAGGAGGTGAACGCGCTGGCCGCCGAGTTCATGAGCGATCGCCCGCGCGCGGTGGTGGTCACCGGTCCGGAGAGCGAGCCGCTCCCCGGGGAGACGGGCGTGAAGCAATCCCTGATGACGGCCAAGACCCAGCGGCTGGAGCCCTACGTGGACGCCGCTCCCGCGGGGGACGTCGAGATCCCGGAGCTGACGCCGGTGCCGGTGGAAACCACCGAGCGGTACGACAGCAACGGCGTCACGCTCTACACCCTCGACAACGGCGTGCGCATCGCGCTGAAGCCGACCGATTTCTCCGACAACGAGATCGTCTTTTCGGGGGTGAGTCGCGGTGGTTCCAACCAATTTACCGACGACCAGTTCCCGGACGCCGACATGGCCGTGGGCGTGGGCACCGCGATGGGGGTCGGACCGTACACCCCGAGTCAACTCCGAAAAGCACTGGCCGGCAAGAGCGTGAGCGTGCAGGCCTACCTCTCCGGGACGGAGGACCGGATGCGGGGCTCGGCGACGCCGGAGACCTTACCCGACCTATTCGAGCTGGTGTACCTCCAGTTTCAGGGAGCGGCCTACGACTCCAGCCTGGCGGCGGCCTTCATGGGGCAGCAGCGCAGCTTCATCGAAAACCTCGACGCCAATCCGCAGTTCGCCTTCGCGAAGGCGCTCACCGAGGAACTCTACGGGGAGGACAATCCCCGCCACCAGTTGCCGAGCGCGGAGATGCTCGACGCCGTCGACACCGAAGCCGCGTACGAGCTGTGGCGCTCGCGGTTCGCGGACGCGCGCGACTGGCAGTTCAACTTCGTGGGCACCTTCGACCCGGACACCGTGCTCGCGTACGCGCGGCGCTACCTCGGCAACCTCCCCTCGGGCGACAGCACCGACGCCATCCGCGAGTTCGACGACGAGATGAAGACGGGCGACCTGGAGCGCCGTTTCCAGGCCGGTAAGGCGCCAAAATCGAACATCATCCAGCTGCGCGCCGGCGGTTTCCCGGAGGACGACGGCAGCCGCGAAAGCGAGCTGGAGCGCATGCGGTTCCGGACGATGGTCGACGTGCTCAACGAAGAGTTGCGGGAGCGCCTCCGCGAGGACCTCGGTGGCGTGTACGGCGTGCGCGTGAGCGGCGGCGTAACGGAGTTGCCGAAGCCGGAGTACTCCGTCTCGATCAGCTACAACGCCGAGCCCGAGCGCGTGGACGAGTTGCTGAACGCTACCCAAGAGGTGCTCGAGAACATCCGGGCCAACGGACCGAAGGAGAAGTCGATTACCGCCGTACGGGCTACGCAGTTCCAGGGGATGAAGACGGCCATGACGAACTCGAACGGCTTCTGGCTGCCGGTGTTGGAGGAGGCCTACACGATGAACAAAGACATCGACCAGACGAGTCTGGCCAACCTACGGAGCCTGCAGGCGGAGGTGAACGCCAAAGAGATTCAGGCGGCTACGAAGCTGTATTTCGGTGAGGCGGCTACGACGAAGCTCGAGGTGGTGATGGATCCGGAGGTTGTTATCGAGGCGCCGGAGGAAGCGAAGGAGCCGTAGGGTGCCCTGGCTTTGGACGCGGTCTTTAAGGACTATGAGTTTAAAGCTGGTCCTGGTTTCATACTAATTTCCGCTGAGCGAGCATGACCCCGTAGTGCATGCCTTCGTGCATGAGCATGTACGGCAGCGCTTCGGCGGCACTGTGCAGGGTCACCTTCCAGCTAGACGTCCAGGTTGTGTAGCGCTCGGGGGCGAGAAAGCTCGCGTCCAACTGGGAGGTCCAGGCCTGTGCGGAAAGTGCGGCGCAAACCTGGTCGACGAAAGCTTGGTCCACCGCGCCGGCAGGTCGAGTTCCACCCCGGTAGGCGGCTATTAATTCCGGAGCCGGCACGGGTACTCCGAGCGATTCGGCTTCCTGGCTAGTGCAGCCGTTCTTGTCGAAGATGACCAGATGAAAGCTCACCCAGCAGTGGGCAGCATTCCAAATTAGGTTATTCGCAAACCCAGCCGGGACCTGGTTCAGCTGGGTGAGGCTTTGGGCGTGTAGTAGTTCGACAATCAGGCGGCGAGTAGCGAACAGTACTTCGAGCTGAGTGGGCAGAGTTGGCATAGCCGCCAAGATCGCTTACTTGCTGCACCCACCAATGGCGCTCTCCATGCCCGCCGCGAAGCGTTTGGCGGCTTGCACGTCGGGAAGCAGAAAGTTGATGGCGTCGGTGAAGCGCTGGTCCGCCCCATTGTCGAGCGTTTTGATGATTTCTTCCCGCTTCACGGTGCTGTAGGTAACGCTTACGGTTGTACTGCGGACGTTGATTTCCGCCGAGCGCGGGTCGAGATCGGAGAGGTTGAACGTGCTCACGGTTTCTTCGGCGGATTTACGGCCGGTTTCAACGAGGGTGAGCTGTACCGCGCAGTCGCCACTACCGGCTTGCGTAAAGGTTTGCTGGTTGTTCTCGCCGTGGATATCGCGCGCGGTAGCGAGTGCCAAGGTGGCACTGAGGGAAGGTGCCGCGGGAGCGGTGGGGCAGGTTTTGGCGAGTGTCACCACGGCCAGCTGCGCCCGCTCGGCGGCTACCGGGTCGGCGAAACGCAGGGTGAGCTTATCGGTGTAGCGCCCGTCCTCTCCTTCTTCGGTACTCAGCACGAAGTCCTGCCGGTTCTTCGTGCCGGCTTCCACGAGGACCGCTCCCCGACTCGGCGTGATGGCGATCGTCGAAGCTTCCAGATCGGCAAAGTCGAAGCCGTAGTTAGTTTTGGTAACCTCGTCCTCGCTTTCGGTCACCTCGAGATTGGCCACGCAGCCGCCGGTAAGGTGCTGCTTCACGTTTTCCACTTCCGTGCGACCGGCCACGGTCTTTAACTCCTGAAACGCGGCGGCGGTATCGGCGAAGGTCGGCAGTCGCTTCTCGGCCGCGGCGGTGGCTATCGGGATGAGCTTTTCGAGAGCGCGCGCGGAGAGGAGTGCTTTGTCGTAGTCGGGAAAGCGAAGTTCCAACTCATCTTCGAAGCCGCTCCGATCGGCGGTCACCTCCCGGATAAAGCCGCGCCCCTTGCGGGTATCGGCGGTGAGGGTGACCACGTCGCCGCGTGAGGAGGTGGCGAGCGTGCGGTACTGTAGGTCGCCCATCCGGAAGCTGTAGGTGGTTTCGGCATCGCGATTCCCCGGTCCGCTGATGGTGAGCGTGGCACTCCCTTCGTCGCCGAAGGTGAGTCGCTGCTCCAGCACGTCGCGGCCGTCGCCCACGGTGCCGATCCGTTCGGCGAGGTAGCCCTCGAGGGCTTTCGTATCGTCGGGCACCGCGGCATCGGCCTCCCAGGCGGCTTTGGCGAGCGGTAAGATCTCGGTGAGCAGCGCGGCTATTTCACGGGCGTTGTCTACCCCGCTGCTGAGGATCTCGGTATCGCGCACGTAGCCGTCCGCCTCCCCGTCCTCGAAGGTCTGGATGCTCGCCACGCCGTCGGTGGCGAGTAACACGGGCAGTCGATCGCGCTTGCTCGCGGCGGTGCGCGCGCGGGCGATGAGCCCGAGGTTGACCTCCGCTCTACTCTCCCCACCCCTACCGCCATCCTCTTCGAGGGCGACGGTGAGTCGGTAGGGCGCCGCATCGTCGTAGCTCACCGACTGCCGGTAGCTGTCCTTACCGGCGAGGATCTCGGTTGGGACCGACTCGACGAGTCGGTCGAGCTTCGAGGATAGTGCGCCGGCGTTGGCCGCGGTCGCGGCTCCGGCTGTCGGGCTCGCCGCCTGCTGCGCGCTCGTGTCCCGCGCGCCTTCGTCCTGCGCGGTCGCCTCCGCGGCGCAGAGGGTGAGGGCGAACGATAGGGCGAGGAGGGAGCTAGGGAGTGACAGGTGCACGGCGGAGTAGGATTTAAACTACATATGTAACGCTTTTACAGCGTGCCCACACGGTCTAACGGGATCCTACCGCGCTAACGGGATCCTACCGCGGCGCCCGACAAAGTTCGACCGTCGCCGGCAGTACCGCCGCGATGGGCGCGTCGATGGCCAGGGCCGCGTGCCGGTGCCCCCGGGTTTCGCCCAGGGTGAGAATGGCGATGGGCACTCCGAGCTTATCGGCCTGGCGCACGAAGCGGTAGCCGCTGTACACCGTGAGGCTCGAGCCCACCACGAGCAGTCCGTCGGCCTCCTCCACGAGCCGGCGGGCGGCGGCGGCGCGTTCGGCGGGCACGCAGCCCCCGAAGAAGACCACGTCGGGCATTAAGTTTCCCCCGCAACTCACGCAGCGCGGCTCCCGGAACGCGGTGAGCGCTCGGAGCGCGATCTCCGCGTCCCCGTCCGGGGCCACCTCCTGCGCCGCCCGTATCCAACCCGGATTCTCCCCGGCGATCTGCTCTTGTATTTGCTTACGCGAAAACGCCTCGCGGCAGGCCAGGCACACCACGCGGTGGAGGCTGCCGTGCAGTTCGGTGACGTGCCGCGAGCCGGCGGCGTGGTGCAGGCCATCGACGTTCTGGGTGATGACGCCGCTCACGCGCCCGAGGGCTCCGAGGGCGGCGAGCGCGCGGTGACCGGCGTTGGGTCGCGCGTCGGCCACCGCGCCGAAGCCCCGACTGGCCCGCGCCCAGTAGCGTTGGCGCGCCGTGGCGTCGCGCACGAAGGCGTCGTGCTTGATGGGGTTGCGGGCGATGTGTTTGGTGGTAGGGCCGCGGTAGTCGGGGATGCCCGAGTCGGTGGAGATCCCGGCCCCGGTAAGCACGGCGAAGCGGCGGTCTCGGAGCAGCTCGGCGAGTTGCGCGGCGGCGGCGGATGCGGGACTCACGCCTAGTGGAGCGAGCTCGGGACGTGTTTTAGCGAAAGCGGGATCGGGCACGGTGCATTAACACCCGTTTTGCGGAAATGGCTTCCCGCTCCGGTTCAGCGCGGTCTAGCGCACCCGCTCGAACGTGGGCGAGGGGTGACCGAGCTGGGCCGGGGCGCTGTGTGCGAGACATCTCACCGACCGCGCGCCGCGCTAACGCCCGGCGGATTGGTGCCAGGCGCTACGAACGAGGGTTGCCCGAACGGACGCTGTAAAGCGAACTAGATGAGGCGAGCGACCAATGTGGGGAACAGAATTTGGCACAAATAAATGAGAGGCAAACGCGACGTATTACATTGCCCCTTTAATCAGAACCTTATAGGGCGAGCTGGAGTACGCCGCCCGGATTCAACTCTCACGTATGAAAATCGATTACACCCGTTGGGTAGGCGTAGCGGCGGCGTTGTGCTTACCGACCATCTTGTTCGCTCAGTTTACCGTCACCGGGACCGTCGTCGATGCGGACGAGGTACCGCTCATCGGCGTGAGTGTGCTCGTGCAAGGGACGGGCGCGGGGACGGTTACTGACCTCGACGGTAGGTTCGAAGTGCTTATCCCCGCGGACGAGGGTACGCTGCTCGTCTCTTACGTCGGTTACGAGAGCGTGGAGCTTCCCGTAACGAGTGCGGCCCCCGAGTTGGAGGTAATCGTCCTCGCCGAGGGTGCCGCCTTACTCGACGAAGTGGTGGTCACCGGCTTGGCCTCGTCGGTCAAACGCTCGAACCTCGCCAATTCGGTCGCACAGATCCAGGCGAAGGAGCTGACTGGGTTGACGAGTCAAACGACGATCGACGGCGCGCTGTACGGGAAATTTAAGGGAGCGGACATTCGCGCGAGTTCGGGTGCCCCGGGTGGTGGAATCTCCCTTCGGCTTCGGGGGGTGACCTCGATCTTCGGCGATCAGCAGCCGCTGTTCATCGTCGACGGCGTGTACGTCAATAATTCGACCGTTAGCTTAGGGACGAACATCGTTACCGAGGCGGCCGGCGGGGGCAACGCGGCGACCAACCAGGATGGCGCCTCCAACCGGATCGCGGACATCGACCCGGAGGACATCGAGTCGATCGAGATCCTGAAGGGGGCTTCGGCCGCCGCGATCTACGGCTCGCGCGCCGCGGGGGGCGTGGTGCTCATCAAAACGAAGCGTGGCCGCGCGGGCCAGGCGGAAGTGACGTTCGCGCAGGACATCGGTTTCGCGCGGCCCTTGCGGCTGCTCGGGCCACGTGGGTTTACCGAGGAAACCGCCGCCGCTACCGTCTCGGATTCGGCGGGGAGTGTGTTCGCGGCCGAAGCGGTTCGTGCCGGTCGGCTCAACGACTACGAGAAGCTGTTGTTCGACAATACCCCCCTCCTGTCGACGAGTCGCTTGGAGGTGAGCGGGGGGACCGAAAAGACGAACTTCTTCGCGGGGGCCACCTACAAGAACGAGGGCGGGCTCGTGGATAAGACGGGCTACGAGAAGTCGAGCGTTCGGGTAAATATCGGACATCGCTTTAACGACAAGTTAGACTTCTACGTTTCGAACAACTACATCAACTCATCCAACGACCGCGGCCTCTTCAACAACTCCAACAACAATACGACGGCCGGTTACGCGCTCGCGTTCACGAAACCGTGGGAGAGTCTGTTCCCCGATGAGGACGGAACTTATCCCGACGGTGACGCCGGGTCGAACGTGCTCGAAACCATTGACCGGATAACGAATCGGGAGGAGGTGCAACGGTACATCGGTGGCCTTAACGTCAATTGGAACGTTTACCAAACCGATCGGAACACCGTCAAGGTGGCATTTCAGGGAGGGGTCGATCAGTATACCCTTCGTACTACGTCTATCTTCCCTTCGAGCTTAACCTACTACTCCGATCCCGGGTCGCTGGGCGGCGTGAGCATCAGTGGCTCGACGGTTAACTCGGACTTTAACCTCACGGGGACCCTCGTCTACACGCACTATACGCCGTCGGGTGTGTCGCTGCGCTCGCAGATGGGCGCCTCCCAGTTGCGCTTCGACCAGAACACCGTCGTGTCCACGGCCACCGGGCTCAACGGCTCGCAGACCAACGTAGATCAGTCTTCGAATACGGCGCTGAGCCAAAACCAGATCCCGCAACTCGACCGTGGTGCGTTCTTCCAGGAGGAGATAAACTTTAACGATAAGGTGTTCCTTACGGCGGGTATCCGGGGAGATAAGTCATCGAACAACGGTGATCCCAACAAGCTTTTCTTCTTCCCGAAAGCCGCCGTTGCGATTAACATTCATGAGTTTACGGACCTAAGCGGAGCTTCTGTCTCTAGTTTAAAGCTGCGGGGTGCATTCGGTCAGGCGGGACGGTTCGCCAACTTTAACGATCGGTTTAACCCGCTCGGTGGGATCGTCATCGACGGTCAGAGTGGTTTCGTGTCGAGCGGCCAGCTCGGTAATTTGGGCGTGGTTCCCGAGCGCCAGTCCGAGCTGGAGGCGGGTATCGATCTCGGTATCCTAAATAACCGCGTGCTGATCGACATCACGGGTTACATCAAGGACATCGACGACCTGTTGCTCTCCGAGCAAGTACCGGCGAGTTCGGGGTACACGAGCCGGGTGGTCAACGGTGGCTCGCTCGTGAATCGGGGGGTCGAGATCGGCGTGAACGCAGATGCGGTGCACACGGAGGACTTCGTGTGGACGACGTCGGTTAACTTCTGGTTGAACCGCTCCGAGGTCACCGAGCTGTCGGTGCCGGCGTTCAATACGGGCGGCTTCGCGGCTAGTCTCGGACAGTTCCGCATCGAGGAAGGGCAACCCGCCACGCAGATCGTGGGCACTTACGCCACATCGACCGCGTACGACTCTACCGGACTCAGCCCCGACGAGATCGGCGCGATCGACCCCAACCGAGATGGACGTATCAACTTAACCGACGAGGAGCTCGCGGCGATCGACCCGGACGGAGATGGGTTCGCGGTGATCGGGAACGCAGAGGCAGATTTCAACCTGTCTACCGTCAACACTTTCAGTTATAAAGCTTTCGAGTTTTCCTTCGTGGCGCACTGGCGCAAAGGGGGGGATAACATCAACCTCTCTACGCTGCTGTACGACCTCGCGAACAACACCTGGGACTACGACGACGTGACGTTGGATCCCCTCGGACTGCTGGGCAACGGGGATTACCGGAAAACGGAGCGAAATGCGGGCAACGCCAGTCCGTGGGTCGAGGACGCGGGCTACTTCCGCGTACGCGAAATGAGTCTCCACTACACCCTCGGGCGGGAGAAGCTCGGCGGAGTTGCGTCGCTCCGTTTTGGAGTATCCGGGCGGAACCTGATTAACGTTTTCGATTACAACAGCTACGACCCGGAGGTTTCGAACTTCGGGAACAACGTGCTGGCCAACAACGTGGAGGTAACCCCCTACCCGAGTACGAAACGCTTCATGTTTCACGTACGCGCCAATTTCTAATCCTAGAGCCCCCCTTGTCATGACTACCAATCTGCCTACTCCGCGGCTCCTAGGAGCGCTCACGCTGTCTTTAAGTCTAGCGCTCAGCTCAACGAGCTGCGAGATCGAACCCATCGATAACCCCAACAGTCCCACCCAGGAATCCGTGCTCGAAGGCGCTTCGCGCGCCGACCTCCAACTCCTCGCCGCTGGTCTGGAGTCGAGTCTGCGTAACGACATGGAGTTCCACTACCAAACCGTGAGCATCATCGGTCGCGAGTACTACGACCTCACGGCGACCGATCCCCGGTACACGGGCGAGCTGCTCGGCGCGGGCGAGGGGGCGGGGGTGCTCGATCCCAACGGCTTTATTACCACGCGCTCGTACGGAGCGCTGTACGCGGCCACGCGAAACGCCGAAGTCCTCATCACGGCTACGCAAAACTCGGAAGCCTCACTAACCCCGGAAGAGGAGACGGCGCTCGTCGGCTACGCTCAGGCGCTCAAGGCCTACGCCCTGCTCCTCGTGGCCAACCGGCAGTACGACAACGGTATCCGTCTCGACGTGACCGACCCTAACAACCTCGGACCGTTTACGTCTTCCGCCGCGGAGAGCTACGCTGGCATCCAGGCCCAATTTGAGACGGCGGCGACGAGCTTGCTCGCGGCCGCCAGCTCCGACTTTCCGTTTACGCCCTCCGCTGGGTTTACCGGCTTCTCTACCCCCGCTACGTTCGTAACGTTCGTCCGGGCGCTACAGGCACGAGTCGCCCTCTACTTGGATGATGACGCGGCTACGTTGAGCTACCTCGAGCAGAGTTTTCTCGACCTCGAGGGCGATCTAGACGCAGGGGTGTATCATGTGTTCGGAGCTGGTGGAAACGACCGACTCAATCCCCTCTTTTACGTCCCGGGGCAAGCTAGGTATTTGGTGCCGCCTTCGTTCTTCGATCAGGTAGAGGATGGGGACACACGCATCGAGTCGCTCGTGAGCCCGTTCGGCTCCGTCATAACGACAGACGGGTTAAGTAGCGACCAGCAAGTCACTCAGTACGCGAGCTCCACTACCCCCGTGCCGATCGTTACCAACGCCGAGCTCATCCTCATCTACGCCGAGGCCCAGATCGGTAGCGGCAACGAAGAAGCGGTGCGGGCGATTAACGCGATCCGTAACGGAGCCGGGCTAGACGATTTCGACAGCGATGACGACGAGGCGATCCTGGACGAGGTGGTTGTCCAGCGTCGGTATCAGCTCTTCGGCCAGGGACACCGATGGGTTGACCTACGGCGACTCGGCCGCCTCGACGAGATCGTGCTCGATCGATCCGGGGATGAGGTGTTCGTGCAGTTTCCGACACCGGTTTCGGAAATGCCATAAGATGAACTACGTAGTTAACAACGGGCCATTTGCTGGCATGTCTGCTCAAGCACCAGCAGACGTTCTTGCCGCTGGCTCGCGACGGCACCAATCTACGGATCGGACGATCGGTTTAGTTGTCGCGATCGATCCCTACAGTACCTAAACAAGGGTTCCGAAGCGCTATCCGTAGCCTCGTTGGAACGGAAATATCGAGACATCAGCTCATCCCACAGCTTCAGTAGGCTCCACCACCCCCGCAGCGTTTCGCGGGGGTGGTGGAGCCCTCGGTTGATGCCTTCGTTTTAGCGAAAGCCTACCTTCCCGCCATGCCCCTCCCCTACCTCCCCATCGACCTCAAGAAACTGCTCGCGTTCCTGCTCACTCTCGTGGGCATCGGCGCACTGGCCACGGGCGTTTTCGAACTTTTCACGGGCGGGGCCATCGGGGACGGCTTCATTTGGGCGATCACCGTGCTCGGACTCATCTTCTTCTTCGCGGGGATCGGACTGTTGAAGTCGAGCTAGCGCTCACGCTGCGCGCCGGCGATCCCCGCCGTGGCGCTTTCGTACAGAGCGCCACGGGATCTTCCCCGGCCTAAGGCCGTAAATCGCGTGCCGGGTAACGGGCGCGCCACGGCTTCGCGCAGCCGTGGCGTTTGGCCTGCTCGCGGATGTAGCCACGGACGCGTTCGACGTGTCCGTAGCTGATGTCGAAGAGGTTGTAGCCAGGCTACCGGTTCAACTTCGGCCAGAACCGCCCTACCACACTACTTAGGCTTAAGTCAGCCGGGTTGTCATCCTGAGGCACGCCGCGTAGCCTTCAACCGCACAACCTCAACCCCCTACAAATCTCGAATACCCTAAATCGGGTGGATCACCCCGTAACCCGCTATTTAGACACCCATATGTGTCATAACCGTCAATTCAAGGCAACGCACGATCCGCACCCGCTCGTAAGGGCTCCGGGGCGCAAGCTCTCCGACATTCACCCTATCTCCACGTACCACCCTTCGGGCACGGGCTACGTGTAGCCAAACCTCGAATCTACCTTCACGGACCTACCATTGGCCGGCATTTTGGGCTTGATTTTAGATAGTAAATAGTCTTATATGACACCGTTTCGTACCCTCTTAACCGCGCTGCTCCTCTGGCCGATCTTCGTTTTCGCGCAAGCAGTGACGCTCAAAACGGATCGCCCGCTGGCGGACTACAAGGCCGGCCAAACCGCAAATTTCCAGCTCACCGGTGCCGCCGGGGAGTACACCTACCGGATCAAGTACTCGCTCAACACCGCCCCCCTCGAGGAGGGGACCCTCCAGCACGGGGGGGGGACGACCACCCTCTCCTACAAGCTCGACGAGCCCGGCTTCATAACCTGTGAGGTATACGGCAACGCCGGCGGTGCCCAGACGGGCGCTTCCTTCTCGATGGAGGATATCCCGATGTACACCGACGAACCCCGGGAGTTCGACTCGTTCTGGAACGACCAGAAGGCCATGCTGGCCGCCGTCTCCCCGAACATTCAGTCGACGCGCGTCGCCAACGCCAGCAACGGGAACGTAGATACCTACGAGTGGAGCGCCGCATCCGTCGACGGGCGCCGCGTCTACGGGTACATGAGTATCCCGAAATCGAGCGCGGCGCTGCCCGCCGTGCTCCAACTCCCGGCCTTCGGTTACGGACCCAACCTGCCCGGGATCAACGGGAACGCCGACCTGGCGCAGAAGGCCAACGCGATCGCGGTGACCATCACCATCCACAACGCCCCACCGAACCAGCGCGATGCGCAGGCCTATAGCCCGGACGACATCACGCGCCGCGACGGACTCTACTACCGCTACGCCGTGCTCGCCGCCATTCGCGCGGTCGACGTCATCCAGGCGCGGCCCGAGTACAACAGGAAGGACCTCTGCGTGTGGGGCGACAGCCAGGGTGGCGGACTCAGCTTCCTCGTCGCCGGCATCGACCAACGCGTCACGCTCATGATCCAGAGCATCGCCGCGCTCGCGCAGCACGGTGGCGAAGCCGTCGGTAAGCCGAGTGGTTTCCCCGAGTACCTCCGTACCGCCAAGCAGCAGTTCCCGAACCAGCCGAGCCGGGTGGATCAGGTGCTCGAGGCCACCAAGTACTACGACGCCGGTTTTGCCGCCAGGCGCTTCAAAGGGCCGAGCCTGCACTACGCGAACTACCTCGACAACATTTGTCCCCCCGCCACCGTGTACGCCGCGTTCAACGAGTTGCCGAACGCGAAGGTGATGCTCCATACCCTCAACCTCGGTCACCGCAACCCGCCGCAGCTCTACCAGGGCGGTCGCGTGGAGTTCCTCAAGCTTCACTTCAGCGACGCGGCCAACGCCCGTAGCGCCAACGCCGGGCAGGCGGTCGGTTACGACGTCGACGCGGGCCCCTTCACCAACGCCAGCATCAACGAGGACGTGCAGCTCCAGGGCCGCTACAGCTACGACAACGCGACCGACGCCAGCTGGAAGGTGGAATGGGACGTGTTGGACGGCCCCGGGGCCGTGAAGTTCTCCAACGCCGGAAGCATCACCAGCACCGCGAGTTTCGCCACCCAGGGAACGTACCGCCTCCGCCTCCGCGTTACCGATCCGTACCCACGCAACGAGAATCAGTTTTACACCCTGACCGACGTGGTTACCGTGAGTGTCGACAACGTCGTCTCCACCGAGGAGGCCCGCGCCAACATCGGGCTCGCCCAGTTCAACGTAGGCCCGAACCCCGCCTCCGGCGTGCTCCGCGTCGACGGTCGCCTCGAGCGATCGGTCGATTACACCCTCGAGTTGCGCGACGTCACCGGCCGTACGGTCCGTACGGCCGCCGCCAAAACGAGCAGCACCATCACGGAGGAGTGGAGCGTCGCCGACCTGGCGAGCGGGGCCTACAATTTGGTCCTCACCACCGACAAAGGCAACGTAACGGAGTCGATCATCGTCCAGTAAGCGTGGAGATCCTAACGCTCTGCGGGTCGACGCGGCCCGATTCGAGCAACGCGCGCCTCCTGCGCCAACTCGCGCTCAGCGCGCCCCGGCACCGCTGGACCTCGGGAGCTCACCTCGGTGAGCTCCCGCTGTTTACCCCCGAGCGCCTCGCCGCCGGCCGCCCCGCCGCCGTGGAGGCTTTCGCCAAAACGGTTGCCGCCGCGCAGGCCGTAGTCATCTCGACGCCCGAGTACACGCACAACCTGCCGGCCGTACTCAAGAGCGCCCTGGAGTGGGTTGTCGCCAGCGGTGAGTTTAGCGGCAAACCCGTACTGCCGATAACGCTCACGCCCGCCCCACCCCGCGGCGAGCACTGCATGCGGTCGTTGGTGTGGACGCTCCAGGCGATCGACGCACGCGTACTCGCCGAAGTGCCGATTTACGGTGGGGCCGCCCCGGAAGAGCTTGCGGCCATCGTGGAAATTTGGAAGCTTAGCGGCCATGGAATCTTACGAATCGCGTTACGCCGAGCTGCTGGTACACTACTGCCTCGGGCTCACGGCCGGCGACCGACTCCTCGTGTCGACGAGCACCCTGGCCGAGCCCCTGCTGCGCGAAGTGTACCGCGTGGCGCTGCGCGCAGGCGCCCACGTCGAGGTGGATATGGCCTGGGAGGGCCGCCAGGTCACTTTCCTCGACGAGGCCAACGACGCGCAGCTCGCCCACATCGGTACCCGCCAACGCGAGGCCTTCGAGGAGTACGAGGCGTACCTCGTCATCCGCGCCCCCTTCAACTTGCGCGAGCTCCAGGATGCCCCCAAGGAGAAGCAGGCACGCCGCGCCGAGGCTACCCGCGCGTTGAAGGCCACCTACTTTCGCCGCACGGGCACCCGGGAGCTGCGCCGCACGCTGTGTCAGTACCCTACCCACGCCTCCGCCCAGAACGCGGGCATGAGCCTGGAGGCCTACCGCGCTTTCGTGTTCGAGGCCTGTAAGCTGAACGCACCCGATCCGCGGGCCGCGTGGCTCGAGGTGCGCGCCCACCAGCAGGCTATCGTCGACAAGCTCAACTCCGCCACGCACGTGCGCTACGTCAACGCCGGCACCGACCTGAGCTTCTCCACCGCGGGCCGTACCTGGATCAACTCCGATGGGCAAACGAACATGCCGAGCGGCGAGGTCTACACCTCCCCCGTCGAGGACTCCGTGGAGGGATACGTGCGCTTCGACTTCCCCGCCATCCGCAACGGTAACGAAGTGAACGACGTAACCCTCACCGTCAGCGGCGGGGAGATAAGCGCGTGGAACGCGGAACGCGGCCAGGCCTACCTCGATCATATATTCGGCTTGCCCGGTACCCGCCGGTTCGGCGAAGCGGCCATCGGCACCAACTACAGCATCCGGCGCTTCACCAAGAACATGCTCTTCGACGAGAAGATCGGTGGGACCGTACACCTGGCCATCGGGCAGAGCTACCCGCAGGCGGGGGGTAAAAACGTATCGAGCGTGCACTGGGACATGATCTCGAACATGCGGGAGGGCGGTCAGATCTACGCCGACGGAGAGCTGATCTACGCCGACGGTGAGTTCGTAAATTACCCACTCTGACGCGCGTCGGGCCGTGGAGAACTCGAGAAACTCCCCCGCCCGCGCTACGTAAGCTGCGAATCGGTTACTTTGTCGAGTCCTGACAGCGTATTTAGACTAGAGACCGAACAAACAACCTTGCTGATACCGCGCGCGATTCGGAGCGATTCGATGGATGCACGGCTAAACCGCAACGAACAAACCTTGCCGTGGAAGACAAATTCGCCATCCTCGAGCTGAAGTACGGGAACGTGTACGGAGGCTACCCCAACTTTTTCGCCATCTCCGAGATCGCGCTGCTCGTCTTCGAGCCCGATACCAAGCGCATCTTCCTCGAATCGTGGTCTAATAACTCCGACGTGGACTTCGTGAGCGTCGACACCAAGGTCAATGAGCTCGGCCACACCCTCGGGCGCTTCAAGACGGTCGTCAACATGCGCACCCGGCGGCGTAAACCTTTCGAGGAGGACTTCAAGCTCAACGACGACGAGATCCAGGAGAGCTTCAAGGCCCTGCGCATGACGCGCAACAACGTGAAGCGGTTCCTCACCAACAACATGCGCAAGTACCGGGTGCAGGACCTCTACACCTTCGACGGGCGGCGCGACATCTTCCTCTGCCAGCGTTCGGGCGTCAACTTCGACCGGACGCGCGTGCTCGACCTCCAAAAGGACATCTCCAACGAGACCAACTACCTCTTCTCGCTCAAGAAGCTCGGGGTGGTCGCGGAGTTCGACTTCGACGGCAACTACCTGCGCTCTTCGCACGAGGAGTTTTGGCTGCACCCAATCGCCGCGCGCCAGATCTTACCCCGCTCGGCCGCCTTCGATGCCGCCCAACTCCTCATGGTGCAGCGCGAGTTCGTGCACCACCACGACGCCTTCCTGATCCGCGCCGCGCAAATCTTGCAGCGTATCGATAACCTCGAGGGGGCACAGAGTTAGTGCTTCCGCCGATCTAAGGCATACCTAATCCGAGCCGCCGCATCAGCGCGCTCGCATTGCGGCTTCGCGCGAGCCCCGGCTTCACGGTGTAATCAAAGTACAGGTCGCCCTGTGCATCCGTTTCTACCTCGAGGCGGAGGTTTTCGATTCTCCCCTTCGAGCCGTCGGCCATCTCGCCGAGGGTGAGGTCGTGCGTAGCGATGATGCCGGCCCCGCCGTGGTGTAGGAACTGCCGAATGAGCGCCCGCGCGCCGTCGGTCCGGTCATCGGAGTTGGTCCCTTTCAGAATTTCGTCGAGCAGAAAGATCACGGGGAGCTGGTCTGTCTCTTCGGCGGCTTCGACCACGATTCGCAGTCGTTGGAGCTCGGCGTAAAACGCGCTCGCCCCTTCGTGCAGATCGTCTTGGGTGCGCATGCTCGTAAACACGCGCACCTGCGGCAGCTCGAGCGACTTCGCGGGGACCACGCAACCGATCTGCGCGAGCACGAGGTGGAGCCCGACCGTACGCAGGTAGGTCGATTTACCCGCCATGTTCGAGCCCGTGAGCAGCTTGACGTGCGCGTGCGTAGGCAACGTCAGGCCGTTCGGTACACTCCGATCCGGCGGCAGGAGCGGGTGGTGCATGTCCTCCCCCCGGATCGTCCCGCTTCCGCTAAAACGGGGGGTAATCCAGTGTGGCCAACGGGTTTTGGCGGCAGCCAGCGAACTCAGCGCGTCGAAGGCGGCGAGCGCGGTGAGCCAGCTGTCGAGGGGCGTGGGGGTAACGGGGGGCGCCGCGGTGGGCAGGGGGGCGGCGGCGGCCGGGGGGAGCGGCGGCGCGGTGGTCGTGCCGAGCTGCCGACGCTTCCAGGCTTCGAGCCGGCGGGCGTAGCGGATCTCCCAGAGGGAGAAGAGATTGAGCAGCAGCACGAAGGGGTTGACGCGCACGGCGAGCTGGCGGGCGTCGGCACCCAGGGAGCCGATAGACTGGGCGACGCTGCTCCGCTCGGAGCGGAGCGCGCCGGCTAGTTGCTGTAGGAGTGGGCTTTGCCAGCCCTGGCTTTCGATGCGCGCGAACATGGCCCGGTAGCGCGCGAGGAGCCCGGCGGCCTGCTCCGTATCCGCGTGGATGGCGTCGACGGCGGGCTTCGCCCGCCACCACGCGTAAGCGGTGGGCAGGTAGGCGAGCAGGGCGACGTAAAACGGGAGGTACAAGAAGGCGCCCAGCCAGAGTACGTTGAAGACGGACAGTCCGTAGATAGCCACGGGCCACCAGCTTTCGGTGAGCGCGGGCGGCGCGGCGGCCCACGCGCGCAGGGCGTCGAGGGCTTTCGTATCCGTGGGTGCGGCGGCGCCCTCGGCGAGGAAGGCCTGGCGCCAGGATTGGTGCGCGTCGAGCTCAGCTACGGCGGCCTGGCGGAGGAGCAGGTCGGGGGTGTCGGTGAGGGGTTGGCGCAGGTAGTGTGCGAGCGCGTGGGTACCGGGGGTAGTGGCCGTGCGGTCGAGCAGCTGGAAGATGGAGTCGGGACCGAAGACGTCGAGGTCGCCGGTGTAGGGGTGCTGCGGATCGCGAAATCCGACGCCGGTCGGAAAGCCCGTGAAGTCGTACTCCAGCGAGGCCAGCTCACCGTCGTTGATGGCCACGATGCGTTCGAGGCGTGCCTTGTCGGCGTCGAGCCGTTGTTGCTTCCCGACGAGTTTGTTGAAGCCCGCCAGTCCGAGCGCGGCTACGCCGATACCCGCCAGCGGATGGACTTCCACCCCGGCCAACGCAACCAGCGCGATGCCCCCGAAGAAGGACAAGAGGCGCACGAGCCCGAGGCGGTTGGCTTCTCGGGCGGCGGCTTCCGCGGCGGTGGCGGCGGCCCGGCGGGCGGCTTCGAAGGAGGCGGCGGGGAACCCCGCGCTGAAGCCCGGGGAGACTGCCTCGGCGGGGGGTGGCAAAGGCTCTGGCGGGCGCAAATTTTCGGCTGGCAAAGGCGTGGCTTTAGCCCACAAGGTCGCACCCACAACCCAAGGCATTGCCCCCGGGCTCCAGCCCGGGGTTACTGGCCGCCGCCCCCCAGCAACGCCCGCCACAACCCCGCCATCCGCGCCCCCCCCACCCGCGCTACCTCCAACACCGCCCCGAGGGTGGTGGGCGTGAGGGCGTCCGGGCCGTGGCACTCGTTACTCACCAAGCTCGTAGCCAGCACGCGCACGCCCATGTGCCGCGCCACCAGTACCTCGGGCACCGTGCTCATGCCCACCAGATCCGCCCCGAGCCGTTGGATCATCCGGTACTCGGCGGGGGTTTCGAGGTTGGGCCCCTGGAGGCAGAAATACACCCCCTCGTGCGGCGTTTGGCCGATTTGCGGCATTGCGGCAAGCGCCAAACCGCGTAGCTCCGGATCGTAAGCGCGGAGCAGGTCGGGAAAGCGCGGGCCGAGGCGCTCGTCGTTGGGTCCGCGCAGGGGGTTGTCGGGTTGGAGGTTGATGTGGTCGCCGATCACCACGACATCCCCCGCGCGGTAGGCCGGATTGGTGGAACCGGCCACGTTCGACACGAAGAGGCGCTCGATGCCGAGCGCGCAGAGTACGCGAGTAGGGAAGGTGAGCTCGGCGGAGGTGTAACCCTCGTAGTAGTGGAAGCGCCCGTTGAGCACCACCACCGGTGCGCCGGCGAGGTGGCCGAGGAGCAGGGAGCCGCGGTGGCCTTCGACCGTGCTGCTCGGGAAGTACGGCAGCAGCTCGTAATCCCAACTTAAGTGGAGGTCGAGCTCGTCGACGAGGCTACCTAGTCCCGTACCGAGGATCAAGCCGGTGCGGGGTTGGAAGTCGGTATGCGCCCGAATTACCGCGAGCGTCTCGGCGAGTTGGTCGTGCAGGGTCACCATGGCGCGAAGATGGCCGCCCGGAGCTCCCGTCGGCTACCAGGCCAACACCTCGCCGATCGCTTCCGCGAGCTTCACCCCGTTCACGAGGTAAGCCTCCTCCAGCGCCCAGGCCAGTCCGACGGCCGGGACCTCCGCACTCCCCACCACCCGCACCGGGGCATCGAGCTCGACGAAACACGTCTCTCCCACCCGGCCCGCGAGCGCCTGCGCGAAACCGCCCGACGCCGGTTCCTCGGTCACGATGACGAGGCGGTGGTGTTTTCGCGTAAGCCGAAAGATAGCGGCCTCGTCGAGGGGGGCCAGGGTGCGTAGATCGAGGATCTCCACGCGCCCCGGGTAGCCGTCCGCGGCTTCGAGTGCCCAGTAGACGCCCATGCCGTAGCACAGCACGCCGACCGACGTTCGCTCCCCGATGCCCGCCCCGAGCACGGTCCGCGCCACGCCGAAGGGAAGGGCGTACCCCCGCTCCGGCTCCACGCTCATCGCCGCCTTCGTGCCGGGCAATTTGCTCCAGTACAATCCTTTGTGTTCGAGTATCACCACCGGGTTTGGATCCTCGAAGCCCGCCCGGAGCAGGCCCTTCATGTCCGCGGCCGTACTCGGGTAGGCGACCTTGATGCCGCGGATCGCCGTGAGCACCGTTTCGATGCTGCTCGAGTGGTACGGGCCGCCGTGCCTGTAGGCGCCAATCGGTACCCGTAGTAAGCTCGCCACCGGCCACAGTCCTCCGCTGAGGTAACAGCTTCGCGAAAGCTCGGTAAAGAGCTGGTTGAGGCCCGGCCAGAGGTAATCGGCGAACTGCACCTCCACGATCGCCCGACAGTTTACCGCGCTCACACCCGCCGTACTCCCCACGATGAAGGCCTCCTGGATGGGGGTATTGAACACGCGCTCCTCGCCGAAGCGCTGACCGAGTAGTGCCGTCTCGCGGAACACCCCGCCGAGCCGCGCGCCGACGTCCTGCCCGTAGAGGAGCGCCTCCGGGTGCTCCTCCAGGATCTCACCCACGGTGTGGAGCGCGGCGTCGACCAGGTTGGTGAGCTTACCGTCCGCCGGACTGCGCTCACCGCGCTCGGCGTGCAGGCTGCTTTCGGCGAAAACGTGGTCGTAGAGGGTCTCCGCCTTCACCTCCGGGGCCTGCTGCGCGCGCGCGAACGCGGCCGCGACTTCCCGCGTGGCGTCCGCCTCCAGTCCGTCGAGTTCGCTTCCGCTAAAACCCGCTCCCCCCAAGTTTTCGCGCAAGCGGGGAAACGGATCGCGGTGCCGCTCGGCCTCGAGCTCGGCCTGCCGGTAGAAGTCGGACCGCACGCCCGAGGTGTGGTGGTTGAGCAGGGGGACGTCGGCCTGTAACAGCACGGGGGCGCCCCCGCGTCGCAGCTGTTCCAGGGCGTCCTGCACGGCCGTGTAGCTGGCTTCGAAGTCGGTGCCGTCGACGCACCGCGCGTCGAGTCCCTTGAAGCCGGCGGCGTACTCGACGGCGTCCATGGCGCGCACCTCGTCGGCGTGGGCGGAGATGTCCCACTCGTTGTTCTGCACGAGGAAGAGGATAGGCAGGCGCTTGAGCACCGCCATCTGGAGGGCTTCGGCCACCTCGCCCTCGGTCACGGAGGCGTCGCCGAGCGAGCAAACCACGATGGGCCACTCCCCTTCCGGGAAAACATCGAGTCCCTGGCCGCGTCGGTACCAGAGTCCGAGCGCCGCCCCCGCCGCCGGAATCGCCTGCATCCCCGTGGCCGAACTCTGGTGCGGCACGCGCGGCCTGTCCGCTCGGCGGATGCTCGGGTGGCTGTAGTACGTGCGCCCGCCGCTAAACGGGTCGGTGGCTTTGCCGAGGAGTTGGAGCATTAGCTCTTCCGGACTCACGCCCACGGCGAGCAGCATGGCGTCGTCGCGGTAGTAGGGGTAGGCGACGTCCTGCGGGAGGAGTTGCAGTCCGACGGCGAGCTGGATGGCCTCGTGACCCCGGCTCGTGGCGTGCACGTAGCGACTGACCTCCTTGAAGTTGGCCTCGTACAGTTCGGTGAGGGCCACCGCGGTGGACATGAGTTGGAAGGCCTCGGCGAGCAGGGGTCGGGGCAGACCGGTAGCCGGTGGGGCTTGGTTTTTGGCGGCGGGCATGGGGTGAAGGTAGGGGGTGCCTCAAACCCGCTCCAACCCAACCCGCACCTCGCCAACTCCATCGCCCAAATCGATCGTCGTCGCCTCGCCGTTCGCGTCGAACGTGAGCGCGTCGGCCAGCACCTCCGAGCGCACGTAGTCCCCGTACTCGTCAAGGGCGGCGGTGAGGGAGTCGTTCTGCGAAAGCGAGACCTTTACGCGATCCGTTACCTCGAGTCCCGCATCCTTGCGGAGGTTTTGGATGCGATTGACCAGCTCCCGCGCAAGACCTTCCCGCTCTAGTTCGGGTGTAAGATTGAAGTCGAGCGCTAGAGTTAGCCCTCTACTGCTCGTGAAATCTCGGCCAGGGACTTCCTCAACAGCGATGTCTATATCGTCTCTTTCCAGAGCTAATGGCTGGCCTTCGACCTCAATTGCAAGCCGGCCTTCTTCTTCAAACCTCCGAATGTCTTCCTGAGAAAGAGATCCGATTACTGAAGCCGTCGATTTCATGAGCTTCCCTACCTTCTTTCCAAGTACGCGGAAGTTGGGCTTGACAGTTTTAACTAGTGTCTCGCTTTTAATAAATTCGATCTCCTTAACGTTCAGCTCCTGTTTGATCAAATCAGCTTTAGACTCAACCTGTTTTCTGTAAATCCCTCTTACATCTTCGGGGTCAACGATTATTAGTTTCTGCAGTGGCTGTCGAACCCGGACTTGATGCTGTTTCCTGAGGCTGTGCCCAGAGGATACGATGTAACGGGCTACTCGCATTCGCGCCTCGATCTTGAGGTCGATTACGCTCTCATCTACTTGCGGTAATAGCGACAGGTGCACTGATTCCGCCGAATCCTCACCTCCCACGATTACGTCTCGCCACAACCTATCTGCATAGAATGGTGCGATCGGGGCCATCAGTTGGGCGACCGTCAGCAGAGCTTGGCGTAGCGTCGCGTAGCCTGCCCTCTTGTCGTCCGATAGGTCGCCTCGCCAAAAGCGCTTGCGGTTGAGCCGGATGTACCAGTTCGACAACTCATCGGTTACGAACTCTTGGATGAGGCGTCCAGCGGTGTGTGGCTCGTAAGCGGAGTAGGCGGCAAGTACGTCGCGCAACAATGTGTTGAGCCGGCTCCGGAGCCAGTGGTCGAGTTCGGTACGCGCAACGGAGCTATCATCACCGGCCTGCCAGCCATCAACGTTCGCGTACAGCGCGAAAAAAGCGTAAGTGTTCTGGAGAGTTCCAAAAAAGCTGCGGCGCACAATGGCGATCCCCTCGTCGTCGAACTTCAGGTTGTCCCAGGGCGCGGCGTTGGTCATCAGGTACCAGCGCGTCGCGTCGGCGCCGTGGGTGGCGATGGTCGCGAAGGGATCCACGGTGTTGCCGAGGCGCTTCGACATCTTCTGGCCGTTCTTGTCGAGGACGAGGCCGTTGGAGACGACGTTTTTGTACGCCACCGAATCGGACACGATCGTCGCGATCGCGTGCTGGGTATAAAACCACCCCCGCGTCTGGTCCACGCCCTCGGCGATGAAGTCGGCGGGGAAGTTTTGCCGGAAGGTGCCTTCCGAGCCCTCGGCGTGCGGGTACCCCCACTGCGCGTAGGGGACGCTGCCGGAGTCGAACCAGACGTCGATCAGATCGGTCTCCCGGATCAGCTGCTTGCCGTTTTTCCAGAGGATCACCTCGTCGATGTAGGGGCGGTGGAGGTCGGCGGGGACGTCTTGTTTTAGCGAAAGCTGCTCGTTGGCGACGGCGATTTGCTGCCGCAAATCTTTGAGTCCGCCAATACAAATCTCTTCGGTGCCACACTCCGAGCGCCAGATGGGCAGCGGGATACCCCAGTAGCGACTCCGCGAGAGGTTCCAGTCCTGCACGTTCTCGAGCCACTTACCGAAGCGACCGGTCCCCGTGCTCGCCGGCTTCCAGTTGATGGTGTCGTTGAGCTCCATCATACGCTCGCGCACGCTCGAGGCGCGGATAAACCAGGAGTCGAGCGGGTAGTACAACACCGGCTTATCGGTGCGCCAGCAGTGCGGGTAGTTGTGGGCGTACTTGGCCACGTTGAGGGCCTGACCGCGGAGCTTCAGGTCGACGGCGAGGTCGATATCGACGTTGACGTAGGCCGGGTCCTCGCGGTAGTCCTTGATGTAGCGCCCGGAAAACGGACCGACGTTGTCCTTGAAGCGCCCCTGCTCGTCCACGAGCGTTAGCGCCCCGATGCCGGCCGCCGCCGCCGCCCTGCGGTCGTCGGCACCGAAGCTCGGCGCGGTGTGCACCACGCCGGTACCGTCGGAGGTGGTTACGAAATCGCCGGCGATGATGCGGTAGGCGTCGACGCCCTCCCCGACCGGCTCGATGGCGTTGCCGAAGTCGAAGAGTGGCTCGTAGGCGAGGCCGACCAGTTCTTCGCCGGCGAAGGGCTCGCTCTGCGAGAGCACCGTGGGTTGGTTATTGCCGCCAAACCAGGCCGACACCAGATCCGCCGCCAGCACGATGCTCTGCGGCTCGTCGGTGTAGGGGTTTTTGGTGCGGACCTTCACGTAGGAAATTCGTGGGCCCACGGTGAGGGCGGTGTTCGAGGGCAAGGTCCAGGGCGTGGTCGTCCAGGCGGCGACGTAGACTCGCTCGTCGTCCTCGTCCCGGAGCCAGTGGGCCGGAGTTCGTTTTAGCGAAAGCTCGAAGAGGGCGGCGACCGTGGTGTCGGTGACCTCCCGGTAGGCGCCCGGCATGTTGAGCTCGTGGCTGGAGAGGCCCGTGCCCGCCGCCGGGGAGAAGGGCTGAATGGTGTACCCCTTGTAAAGCAAACCTTTGTCGTAGATCCGCTTGAGGAGCCACCAGACGCTCGAGATGTAGGCGGGCTCGAAGGTGACGTACGGGTTGTCGAGATCCACCCAGTACCCCATCTGCACCGTGAGCGCATCCCACTCCGCCTTGTAGCGCATCACCGTCTCGCGGCAACGGGCGTTATAATCGGCCACCGAGATGCTGCGCCCGATGTCGTCTTTGGTGATCCCGAGCTCGGACTCCACCTTCAACTCCACCGGCAAACCGTGCGTGTCCCAGCCCCCTTTGCGCTCCACGCGCTCTCCCAACATGGTGTGAAACCGACAAAACAAATCTTTAACAGTCCGCGCCATCACGTGGTGGATACCCGGCTTGCCGTTGGCGGAGGGGGGGCCTTCGTAGAAGACCCACGGCCGGTCGGAATCGCGCTCTTCGACGCTGCGTTCGAAGGTGCGCTCGGCGGCCCAAACGCGCAGCATCTCAGCGTCTAAGGCGGGCAGATCAAGGGTGGTGTACTCGGGAAACGGCATAGTTCGAAATGGCCCGCGAAGGTACCTCCGCACTGAAGGCTTTCGCCAAAACTCGTCGTAGACCGCTGAACCCTTCCGTCGAGGCGCTGCGTAGTCAGTTCCGCGGCAGTTCTGCGAATACCCAGTATGGTGTAGTCGCAATTCCTACCTTCCCCGCTCTAAATCTTGCAAATAACTCACATGCAGTACCAAGCTCTCATCGTTGCGCTCGTTTGCGCACTCGCCCTGCCATCGTGCGTGGGCAAGAAAAAATTTACCGGTGTCCAGAACGAAAAGGAGCAGACCCAGCTCGCCCTCGACGAATCGCAGCAGCGGCTCGAGGAGTGCCAGAGCGGCCGCTCGGCCGATAATGAACGATTGAATACCACCCTCCGCAACAAGGAGTCGGAGCTCGCCCGCACCGAGGCACAGCGCGCCTCGTACGAGCAGCAGATCGGCAACCTCACGAGCACCAACGCGAAGTTGCTCGACCAGATGAGCGCCAACCAGCTCACCACGCAGGCCGAAGCCAAGAGTATCGCCGCCTCGCTCACGAAGATCAACTCGCAGTCGGAGTACATCGAGCGCCTCAACAAGGTGATCCGCGTGAAGGACTCCACCTCGGTGGCCCTAGTGTACAACCTGAAGAAGTCGCTCGAGAACATCAACGACGAGGACATCGACGTGCAGGTGAAGGGCACCAAGGTGTTCGTTTCGATCTCGGATAAGCTGCTCTTCAAGAGCGGTCAGGCTTCCGTAGGGGGGCAGGCTTCGGAGATCTTATCGAAGGTGGCCAAGGTGATCAAGGACAACGAAGACCTCGACATCACCGTCGAGGGCCACACCGACAATGTGCCGATTAGCTCGAGCAAGTACGCCGACAACTGGGAGCTCTCCACCGCGCGCGCTACGGCCGTGGTGAAGGCGCTCTCCACCAAGTACGGTGTGGAGCCGAGCCGCCTCGCGGCCGCCGGCCGCGGCGAGTTTATGCCGAAGGTCGAGAACGATACCCCGGAGGGCCGCGCGACCAACCGCCGTACGGAGATCATCCTGACGCCGAAGCTCGATCAATTCTTCAAGTTGCTCGAAGCACCGACGGACGTTCCCGCTCGCTAGGAAGCGCCGCTAGCCGCACCCCGCCTGGCTGAGGTGCGACTACCCTACTAGGTGTAAAGGCCCGCTCATCCTTAGGGGATGGGCGGGCTTTTCTGTGTCGTGACATTAGTTAATTAACTTATGACATGACATATAATACGAATGCTCGCCCGCAAAGCTCGGGTGTCGTGCTCGCGGTTTGATGTCGTCGGTCGCGGACCTCGACTGGTCCATCATCGTACTCTCCGTGCTCGGCGCCGCGGCGGCGGGCTTCGTGAATACACTGGCGGGTAACGGCTCGGCGATTACGCTCTCCGTGCTGACGGAGGCCGTCGGACTGCCGGCTACCCTGGCCAACGGCACCAACCGGGTGGGCACGTTCGCGCAGTCGGCCATGTCGACCTTCGAGTTCTGGCGCAGCGGCCGCATGCCCTGGCGCAAGGGCGCTATCCTGCTGCTGCCGGTGGTGATGGGCGCGCTGCTCGGGGGATACGTTTCCTCGCAGGTCAGCAACGCGGCCTTCACGCAGGTCTTTCGGTGGATGCTGCTGTTTATCCTGGGGGTGGTTTTGGTCAAGCCAAAACGCTGGTTGAGCGGCGGAACGCGGGAGCGCAACTGGCCCGCTGCGGTAATCATCGTCGTAGGACTGCTGGTCGGCTTCTACGGGGGCTTTATCCAGATGGGCTACGGCGCGCTGTTCCTCGCGCTCGCGGTGCTCGGCGGGGGCTTTTCCATTATGGAGGCAAACGCGCTCAAAGCGGCGGCGGTGGCGATCTACACCGTACCGCTACTATTCAACTTCGTGATCGAAGATCAGATCGACTGGTCGGTGGGATTGCTCATGTCGGTCGGCCAGGGTGGGGCGGCGTACTTCACGACGCGGTTCGCGGTGCGTTCGCCCTGGGCGTCGCAGGCGGCTTACGTTTTGCTGGTCGTAGTGGTGGTGGCCGTGGTGGCGCGTACTTTCCTGTGGCAGCCTTACTACGCTACCTAGCAGCACCCACCGCCCGGCTTACAGGCTGCCTCCGCCCGTACCTGGGGCAGGGCCACCCGCCGGGACGCCGGAACACCGCAGGCCTCCTGGGCCAGGCAAGCCGTTCGTTTTGGCGTGAGCACGAAATCGACCCCGTCGAAGCGGAGCCCGAACTTGCCGATGGTCGCCTGCTGGTACTCCACCTCGATGTCTAGGTCCTCGCGGCCCAGAACTTTCTCCGACAGGTTCACGATGTGCAGGAACCGCTGTGGAGCAATTCGGTGGTCGTAGTCGCCGTCCTCCCAGAGCTGAAAGTTGGCTACGGCCTCCCGGCGCTCCACGCCCCCGCAGTCGATGAAGTGCTTGTTCACCAGACCTACTTCCGTGATGTGGAAGTGAGCGGGCAAGCGCTCGCCGGTGGGCAGGCGAAAATTAACGGCTTCGAGGCCCGCTGCTAAGGACTGCTTCAATTCGGAGATCTTCATCGGATAACTGGTTTGGAGTAAGAAAGGGGTTAGTGGTTCTGAGCGTCCGTGAGCTCGCGAGACGTGCAGCACGTAGCGTCGACGAAGAAGGCGGCAAACTGCCGGGCCACTCGTTCCAACAACTCGGCGTTGAGGCAGTAGCAAATGGTGAGTCCCTCGATCTCGCCGCGGATCAAGTCTAGCGACTTCAATTCTTTCAAGTGTTGGGAGACGGTGGTGCGCGAGAGCGGCAGCTCGGCGGCGATGTCGCCGGAGATGCAGGCCCGCTTACGGGCCAACAACTCGATGATGGCCACCCGCGCCGGATGGGCCAGCGCTTTGGCAACGCGGGCGAGTTGCTGCTGCTCGGGAGTGAAGGCGGTGGTCTTGGCGTAAGTCACGGATGGAAGCAATAATGTATGTCGTAAACATACGTCATAGTAACCGAATAGGTTGTGCTAGATTTGCTCGCCGTTCATTGGAACGCTACCATGCGAATAGAACACCTCGGCATCGCCGTCTCCGACCTCACCGAAGCCCGCGCGCTTTACACGAGCTTACTCGACGCCGAGCCCTACAAGCGGGAACGCGTGGCGGACCAGGGCGTGGACACCCTCTTTTACCGCACGGGCGAGTCGAAGGTCGAGCTGCTGGCGGCGACCACGCCCGCGAGTCCGATCGCCCGCTTCCTGGAGCGAAGCGGACCGGGCATCCACCACGTGGCTTTCGAAGTAGCGGACATTAGAGCCGAAATGGAGCGGCTCCGCGGGGCGGGCTTCCGGCTCCTCTCCGACGAGCCCACCGTGGGAGCCGACGGTAAGTGGGTGTGTTTCGTCCACCCGAAAAGCGCGGGCGGTGTGCTCGTGGAGCTGTGTCAGTCGCGGACCTAGACGGGTCCGTCATCGCCCTGGCGCTCCTCGGCGCGGCGCTAGCGGGTTTTATCAATACGCTCGCCGGCAACGGCTCGGCCATTACGCTCTCGGTGCTCACGGAGGCCATCGGCCTCCCCGGCGTACTCGCTAACGCCACCAACCGCGTGGGGACGCTCGCGCAGACGGGTGTCTCCACGCTCGAATTTTGGCGCAGCGGTCGCCTGCCCTGGCGTAAAGGCCGCGTACTGCTCGTCCCCATCGTAATTGGTGCCTTGGCGGGCGGGTACGTGGCCTCGCAGGTGAGCAACGCCGCCTTCCGCGAGGCTTTCCGGTGGATGTTGCTGCTCATCCTGGGCATCGTACTGGTCAAGCCAAAACGCTGGTTGGCTAGCAAGCCCCCGGAGCGCACGTGGCCGCCGGTGGTTTTGGCGGCAGCCGGACTCGTGCTCGGCTTTTACGGCGGCTTCATCCAGATGGGCTTCGGGGCGCTGTTCCTGGCCGTCGCGGTGCTCGGCGCGGGCTTCCCGATCGTGGAGGCAAATGCGCTCAAGTCGGCCTCTACGGCGGTGTACACCGTGCCGTTGCTCGTCAATTTCGTGATCGAGGATCAGGTCGTGTGGCCGATCGGCCTGGTGATGGCGCTGGGCCAAGGTGTGGCGGCTTACTTCACCACGCGGTTCGCGGTGCGCTCGCCGTGGGCGTCGCGGGTGGCGTACTGGGTGTTGATCGTGGTGGTGGTGGCGGTGGTGGTGCGGACGTTTTTGCTTTGAGCTCGGACATCCGAGACGTAAATGCGGTTTGACTTACGCTGGATGGTCCACTACCTCCGTAAGGCCTTCCTCGGCAGCCAGAATGGGGGTATTTTATCTAAAGGTCCTCTTGGCCTACCCTATTTAGGGTAGGCACGATCTTTGGCGCAATTCGGGCTCCCCAAACAGTCCGATATGTCAACCCGATTCACGTTCCTTGCCGCGGCCCTCCTGGGTCTGCCCGCCCTTCGCGCCCAGGAGAGTTTCAGCTTTAGCGCCAATCTGCCGTTCTACGGGATTTACGCTTCCGACTACCTCGGTGGGCACGCCATTCCGGCCGGGTTGACGAGTGGTCTCAGCCGGGCTTACTACCGGATCGAATCGGCCGATCTGATTCCTACGCTCCTGCAACCGGCCGGCGGTACCATCGCGGCGCTCAAGGTCGAGACTACTCCGACCTCCTTCACGTCCCTCTCCGCCGCGCTCACGCTCTACGGGTTCAGCGCGAACGACCTGACGATGAAATTTGGGACGCTCGACCTCGGCCAAGATCGCGAAGGCTACGAGTGGTACGCCTCCGGCGAGGTCGAAACCCGCCACTACAGCGGTAATACTTACACCTTCTACCTAGACGGTCAAGCGCTGGTCTCAGGGATCATGCCGACGATGCAACTCATCACGGACTACAACGATCCCGTGAACTTGCTCGACGACGAGGTCGCGGTCGTGACCTCCTACACCGGCGTCGAGGATGCCTCGGTGCTCTCGAGTCCGAACGTGCGAGCTTGCGCGCAGGCCCTGCTCGACGATATCGCCGGGCGCGGGATTCGCTTCCGCTACGAAGCGCTTCAGCAGACCCCCATCGGGAGTACGGGACTGTTGTTCGGCAGTAGCGTCGGTTACGTGGATATCGGGCCTGCGTTCGACGCAGATCTGCCTGCGAGCAAGGTAGCCGCCGGTCAGGCGGGGACCTGCGTGAGTGCTGCCTCCGTGGTCTCGACGGGCAGCGGGATATGGAAGCACTTTTTCGTCGGTAGCGACCGGGTAGCGAGCTTCTTCGACAACGAGTCGCTGGGTAACGTTACGGCGAGCGTCCACCGCAACGCGGGCCCAATCCGTACACTCGGCCAGGGCGTCGAGCTCCTCGATCGCAACGTGGTCATTACGCCAGAAAACCAACCTGCCGGCAAAGTGCGGGTCCGCCTGTATTACACCGCGGAGGACTGGTCGGCGCTGCTCGCCGCGAACGACGACGATCGGAACGACCCCGCGCACGCCGGGGCGATCCGGGTACGCAAACTCGCCTCGGACGTCTGCAACGGAAGCATTCCGTCGGCACCGGAACGATTTCTGAAGGTCTTAGATCACGGTCTCGTCGGCGCCGATCACTACTGCGACGTCGAGGTGGAGAGCTTCAGCGATTTCTACGTCGAGGGCGAGGAGCAGCAGCCGCTGCCGGTACAGCTCACTCACTTCGCCGCCACACCCCAACGGGCAGGCGTCGATCTGGAATGGTCGACCGCTCAGGAGCTCAATACCGACCGGTTCGAGATCGAGCGCAGCGAGAATGCGAGTGACTGGAAGACGATCGCCACCGTACCCGCCGCAGGCAACACCAAGTTCACCACGCAGTACCGCCACACCGACAAGGTTCGCCTTAGCGGCAAAACCGTGTACTACCGACTCCGCGACGTCGATTTCGACGGGACGAGTGAGGTCAGCGTCGTGCGCGCGGTCTCGGGCGCGGCGGAGTTAAGCAAGCGAGCCTGGCCGAATCCGGTTGCCGCCGGCGAAGCTGTTTCCACAAATTTCACCGTGGGGGAGGAGGTAGTGGCCTACGACTTTGGCGGCAGGCAGGTAGGCCGCTTTGGGGTCGCTGCCGGGGGAAGTGTTTCGCTTTCCGGATTACCGGCCGGGAGCTACGTGTTGCGGCAGGGGGCGGCGTTCGCGCGGGTGGCTTTGCGTTAGTAGCGCTAACTCCAGATATCGGCTTGCTGAGCAGTAGGTCGAGTCCAAGCCAATCCCACGTTAGCTGTTACCTTCTCCTAGTCGTCTGAGCACTCGTTGCCGTAGTTCATGCGATAGCCAGAACCCGTGTACCTCAAGTCTATCGATTAGCTCTTTTGCGGAGGTGATCAATCCCGCTTCCTTAGCATTCACGATAATCCCTAACGTACCTAAGACGCGCAGATCCATTCGCTTAGCCACCATCCTACCTTTGCGCTCGTCGAGAATGACTCCGCTTTGGGGTCTTCTAAGCGCAAGCGCGATCGCGCTTGCTTCCCCGGCGTCCAGCTCTAGGCGGAGCAGCCGGTATTGTTGTGCATCGTAGTCGACCGATATCTCGATCCACTCCGGTAGGAGCGTATGGACTTCGTCGCGTACCACGTCGGTTGTGAGTATACGTTCGTATAGCTTCCTCAGTAGGTCTATTTGGTCGATTCCCAACAGCGCGATGAGTGCACTGGCGTCGGAAATGACTAGCGTTTCAGTCCTTGCGGAGGTCATCCTCGAGCTCGTCCATATCGTATTGGAAGATCGAAACCTTGTACTTTCCGAGCATTTCTATGAATGTGTGTTTGGAGAGGCCAACCATCTCCGCTCCCTGGCCAGAAGTGATTAGTCCTTCTTCAAACAGCTTTACAGCCAGAAGCATGCTGACCTCGAACTTACCGAGTTGAAGGCTTTCGGGTAAATCAATCTGAATGCTCATCTGTAGGTTCTGAAAAGTCCACGTGAAAGGTACTCACTCCGCTAGGTCCGAGGGTTTTCCATTTTGCCGCTTGCGTCGAAACGGTCTACGGCCGGCGATAGGGCGTAAATAGTGTCCGGACGAGTCGATCCGGTTTCTTAAAATCATCGTCGAAGACGATCTGGTGGCCCTGTTATACGCACCGAGTTTAGCCGGGGAACGACCAGTACGTAACCGTGGGCTTCTTCGCTTTGAGGGTAACGGGAAGATCGTAGGGCATTGGGACTCCTTCAGCGGGTACCCGTGGAGTCATCTGAACGAGAATTAGATGGTTCGATGGGGTAACTGCGCAAGGTTACCTACTCCTCAACCGCGAGCCAAACCTGAAACAGACCGTCTACCTGCGTATCATCTCTGAATAGCCAGTCCTCACACCGGTGCTCAGGACTGGTCAGCCGTTGTTTGGTTCCGGCCTCCACGATCTCCCAGTTCTCACCTCGTCGCTCGGCGACCCAGTTTAGGGTATCCGTTCCCCTTTGATCTGACCGGACGAAGGTGCCGTCTGCACGGAGTGCGAACCAGCTCGGTGCTTCTGCCAGACTTCCGTAGGTTTGGGAAGGGGTGTCGGTGTCGGGTGCGCACTCACCGCAGGCCTCAACGCCGACGTACCATTTCCCGATCAAGGCATTTATGTAGGTAGAACTATCAGCTTCTGCTACGTACGCACAGCCTTCCCGGTCCATCGAGTACTCACGACACGGACCCAGGTCAGCATTCAGCCTCTCCTCCTCACACGAAGCGAATGCAACGAGCACGCAGCACACTGCGAGGATCGTAGATCTAGCCGAAGGATACATTACTTAGTAACGATAGTAAGCCTACGCCCGATGCCTTAGGATTTAGCGAACTATCTAATTTGTCTACCTTCCTTAAGTACTATTCGTAGAAGACCCTAGACTACGGACTCTAGTATTATCCACTCACCCAAGCAGCCTCTGGTCAGAGTCAATCGTTGTAATATCATTATCTCCCAAAACTTGCTTCCGCAGCCTTCACCACCACCGCGCTACTGCTATCTGCCTGCGACCGCGATGAAGAGGATCTTGCATTGAAGTCAGCTACGTTGACCGTGGAGGTGGACTCCAGCAGGCCGCCGTACCAGCTCACAGCCATCTACTTGGATCCGGGGGACGGCTCGGGTGACTTCTAGCCCGTGACCAGCGACCGCGCTATCTGTTTGTTTCCGGACAGCACCTCCGTTGCAACGGGGGCACTCTGCGTTCTGGATACTTCCGCCGAAGGAGCGAGTACTGGGACCTACAGCCTGGGGGTTATGGAACTCTACGTGGACGGGGGCTGTGGTCGCAGGGGTGAAAACTCTTTGTCTTTCGAAGTCGCGGGCGATACGCTGACTATATGGTACCCCTGTTTCGAAGGCTGCGCCGCGCGGTACGAACTACTCTAAGCTAGGGCCTGTCAGTGGGGCGCTGCGCGCGGCAGGAGACAGTTCGGCACCCGCAGTCCGTAGCTCGGCCATCCGTGCACTCACAACCCTAGTCCCGCTGCCTAAGTCCCGCTGCCTATTCGACGCCGGGGCGAAGTGTGGCTGTTCGACCGGCTCGACTTCCACGCGGTCCTCTCGGCGGGGTACCCGCCGGTGCCGCGATGCCCAATCCGATGTACCTCACTACCTTCCCGACTCGGACCGTGCGAGACTCCCTCTGAGAGGAATTTGGTGATGCCCCCCGAATGGAAAGCGCTTACCGCAAATCCGGAGTACGACAACTCCGTTTCGGGGGCTACGATTCACTTCTTGGAGCCAACGGCGTATCGAAAGCGGTAGTTGGTGAGCCTCGGTGACTTTCCGCTCGAGAGGTACCGCTGGGTCTGCTACATGGAGATAGCACATCCGATTGATCTGGTAATCGGAAGTATCCGATCAGAATCGACTTGCGTCAAAACTTAGGAAAGGAGAAGGTCGATATTCCAGAGCAGGTCACCGTGTACTTCCACGTGCAAGCGTAGCTACTTTCATTACTGCCGACGCTTCCCGGTCTGCTACCCGAGTCGTTCACTAAATTCGATGCCTCTTCGAACAGCGCGTCCATCTAAGCCGGGCCAGTTAGCGCAGCAAACTGCCGGTCCGGCTCGCGACAGCAAAAATGACCCCATCCAATGGTCAGTATCGAAAGAGACCACCGAATCGCTCCATTCGTCAAGGAGATACTCCTGCTGGAAAACAGCGGTGAGCTGCTCCACCGACTCCCCTTCTACGCCGACGGATACCCCGGGATCATTTATTCCGAGGCCCAACGCGGCGTTTTACTTCTCCCACAGCGCAAACCCCTGTCGACTTTCTTCCTCTACGGACAAACCATCGAGCCGATAGTCCTCCAAATCCGTGGCGCGTACCGACTGACCGTCTTCCAGCTGTATCCCTTCGCGACTCGGCTGCTGTTGGGGATCGATCCGAAGGAGATCAACGACGACTGCTACGACCTGAGGCAGCTACCGGACGTCGATACCGAAAGCACTATCGCTCAACTTCAGGCCAGTAACGCGACGCTCCAGGTCGAATTAATCTCCGCGTACGTATTGGACTTGGTTGGGCGCTCCTCAATCGATCCAGATAACTCGATCAAGCTGGCCGTCTCGACCATCATCGATTCGAAAGGAGCCCTCCCGATCAAAACGCTCAGGGAGCGACTCTTTATAACCGAAAGGACGTTCGAGCGAAGATTTGCCAACGAGCTAGGCGTAACACCCAAGCAATTCGCTCGCATCATTCAATTTAGTTTCTCGCTCAACCAGCTTAAAGAGTCCGATTATACCAAGCTAACCAACATTGCTTACGACAACGGCTTCGTTGACCAATCCCACTTTATACGCACATTTAAAAAGTATACTGGGCTAACACCCAAACAGAAGCTTTTGATGCTAGCGTAGCTAAGCTTGCCGGGTTTGTACAATTTTCCCATCTCTTGCTGTGGTCAACTTTGCTTCGTATTCAAGGAATGAATGCGCGTTCAAACGAAGTAAATCCAACCCATGCAAAAGCGAATAGCCATTTTTGGGGCCACCGGCGGTACCGGTAAGGCCCTCGTCGATCAAGCCCTAGGCAGGTACCGGGTAACCGCGTTCGCCAGATCACCCGATAAGCTCGCCGTCTCGAACGAAGAGCTTCGAGTCGTCCGGGGTGATGCTCTGAGGTACGAAGACGTGCTCACCGGAGTGCGCGGACAGGACGTCGTACTCTGTTGCCTCGGGGCGCCCTCCTCCGATACGTCCAGGCTCCGTACGCTCGGCACCACCAACATCGTCCGGGCGATGGAAGCGTCGGGCGTGCGACGGTTTATCTGTCAGACCTCACTCGGGTATTTGGATACGGAAGCGATGCTGCCTTGGCATATGAAATACCTTGTCGTTCCGTTCGTCCTGAAGCGTGCGTTCGAAGACCACGAACTACAGGAAGCCGTAATCGACAAGTCCGAGCTCGCCTGGACGATCGCCCGGCCGGGAAACCTAACCAACGGCAAGCTCACGGAGAATTATAAGCATGGATTTGGATCCGAAGAGAAGTCGAAGCTCAAGGTTTCCAGAGCCGACGTCGCGCATTTTATGCTGAACCAAATCGAGGAGGAGCGCTACCTGTACCGAAAGGTCGCGGTGTCGTACTAGAGGCGACCAGCGGCGACCCCAGTGGATGGAAGCGTGGTGCTAATCTTGCGCCCGTGCTTCCCTCCCCGCTCCGCGAACGCTTCGTCGCCCTCCTCACCCTCACGTCGCTTCTCGCCTCCGTAATACCCGCCCCCGCGCAAACCGAGTCCCTTCGGGTAGGTGTCTCGCCCTCGGAACCCCTGGTCATCCGCGAGGATACCGCCCTTTACGACGGACTCGCCGTTGCGCTCTGGGAGGTAGTAGCCGGTCGCGCCGCGCTGCCGTACGTGTACGTCGAGGTGGCTCGCGACTCGGTCGCGGCGCGCTTCGCGAGCAATGACCTCGACGTCTACCTAGTAGCTACGCCGGCTACCAGCAGCCGCGACACCGGCGCCCACTCCCCGATCTACTACTCGAGCTCGCTCGCCGTGGCGCGGCGTAGCGGCAACTCGATCACCAAGGTGCTGCAGGGACTCTTCAATCCTACCTTCTTCCGGATCGTCGGCTCGCTGTCGCTGCTCCTCCTGGTGGTCGGTACGCTCATCTACCTGGCGGAGCGCAAGGACAACGAGGAGCAGTTCGGTGGGAAAGTGCACGAGGGCGTCGGCGCGGGGTTCTGGTGGGCGGGTGTGACCCTGACCACCATCGGTTACGGCGATAAGACCCCGAGCACCCTCCCCGGCCGCGTGGTCGCCATGCTCTGGATGTTGGTCGGACTCGCGATCTCGTCGGTCCTCACCGCCACGCTCGTTTCGCTGGCCAACGCGAAGACGAGTCCCCTCAAGCTCCCCGGCGATCTGCGGGAGCAACGGACCATCACCCTGGCCGACGACGCGGCCGCCCGCAAGTTCCTCGACCGACAGTCCATTGCCTACGGTACCGTCCCCGACTTGGCGAATGGTTTTGAGCGCATCAAAGCCGACTCGGCCGACCTGTTCCTCGCTCCCCATATGGAGTTCGAGTACTACCTGACGAACTCCTCCAGTTCCCTCGAGATTCAAGCCTCCCGGCTCGAGCCCGACTATTACGCCTTCAGCTTCCGCCAAAACCTGCCCCAAGCCGACACCCTCTCCGCTTTGGTAGACGAGGTAATCCGCGGGCCGGTATGGCCGACGTGGCTCGGGCGGTACGTACCGGGGGAGTAGTGAAGCGCGACCGTTGCCCGAACCGCACCGACACCGGTACGTGGCGCTCTCCTGCGTGAACACCGCTCGCCGGTCGAAACGCTGGTAAATCGTTACGACAACCGCGCGCCCGATGCCCGCCCCTTCTCCTTTCCGCCGTCCATCCGTGCGGCAGAAACGCTCGAACACGAACTCGAAGTTGTCTTCGTTCGCCTCCGCGAAAACGTCGTCGCCATCGGCGTAGGGGAGGTAGTAAAATCAAGGATCATTCGTCGTCTTGAGCGGGCTCGAATACTTGTGCAAGCGCTCGTGCCGCTTACGTGAGCAGGTCTTGAGGGGTATTGGTAGGGGTGCCGGACGGCTCGATTGCAACTGTATTTGTGTAATCCCTCGCGGAAGCGCATCTCATCGGGTAACCAAGCGATCCGCACCAACACAGACTACTCGATGCACCGATTATCCATTTTGTTCCTCCTCCTCGTGCTTCCTGTTTTCGCGCAAGCACAGGCCTTCCCCAACGTTGCCTCTACCCCGAAGCGGGTTACCGTTTACCGGCAGGGGGCGGTAGTGACGCGCTGCGGGGAGCTCACGCTCGGGGCCGGAGCCAACGACCTCCGTTTCGAAGGCCTCGAACAGGGGGTAGATCCCGCCACCGTGCAACTCGCCATCGATCCTACGGTGGCGGTGTTGACGCTCTCGAGCTTCGACGAACCGGGCGGGGAGGGTGTCGAACCCGATAGCGTGGTCGAACTCCGCGGGCAGCTCGATAGCCTCCAGGTGGATACCGCGCTGCTCGGGGCGGAGCGAAGCGGCTACACCGCCGAGCTACAACTGCTGCTCGTCAACCGTGACTTCCCGGACGAATTGCAGGTGGCCGACTACAGCGAAGCCGTACAGCGCGCGGCCAGTTACTACAGAGCGCGCACGCAGGCTATTCGAACGAAATTAGTCCGAATCGACCGCAGGGCGCAAAAGCTCGGGCGGGAACTCGCTGTTTTGCAGAAGCGCATCGACGCGGCGCGACCAGCGGAGCGAACGAGGGTAGGCCGGGTGCAGACGCGGCTGCTTGCCGAGCGTGCGGGCACGTTCGACTTCGAGCTGAGCTACTTGGTGACGGACGCGAGTTGGAATCCGGAATACGACCTCTTCGTGGACCCGGAGGCGGCCGAAGCCGCGGGACAGCTCGTGTTGGTCGGGAACGTGACGCAGGCCACCGGCGTAGATTGGGATGGTGTGGACCTGACGCTGAGCACCGGGGATCCGAACCGAAAACTGACGGCCCCCGAGCTTTCGCCCGCCTACGTAGGCGGAGCAGCACCCGGGCGTCCAGCACTGGAACAGCGAAAAATGGCTGCAGAGATCGCTGCTGACTACAACGTGACTTTCGTCTCGGAGACGAGCCAGCTGACCACTAGGTCCTACGCGATCGAGCAGCGTTTCGACCTCCCGGCCGATGGGCAGTCGTACGCCGTACGACTGAGTAGGTACCCCCTTGACCTCCAGCTTCGCCACCGGGTAGTCCCCAAGCTGGAGGCGAAAGCTTACCTCGAAGGCTTGGCGACCGGCTGGGATACCCTCAACCTAATCCCGGGGGAAGTGAGGTTGCACCTCGAGGGCCGTTATTTGGGAACTCAGTACTTGAATCCACTGGCCCAGACTTCGGACACGCTGAGCTTCGCGCTCGGGGCGGACGACGCGGTGCTCGTCGGGCGGCGGACAACGGCGGACGTGATGGATACACAGGTACTCCGGGGGAGGCAGAGCTACGCGCGCGCGTACGTACGAGATTACCGTGCGGAACACCCGGTCGCAAGCCATCGAGCTATTAGTCGAAGACCAGCTCCCGGTGGCGCGCCTCGACGAGATCGACATCGACGTGGAGCAGCTTACGGGGGCCAGGCACGATGTCGAGACCGGGAGATTGAGTTGGGAGTTAAGCCTGGCTCCGGGGGATAGCGAAGAATTGACGGTGGAGTACGAGCTGTCGGTGCCGACGGGGGTGGCGGTTTCGGGGGTTTAAGTAGGCTACGGACCGCCGGCATCGCCCACGTGCACTAGCGCCGTCGGTAACCATTGGCTTCTGTTGCCTCGATCCCCGCGGCCTCGGTGGTGACTTCCGTTTTGGCGAAAGCCTCGCGCTGGCCGTGCGAAGCTTCCCGCCGTTCAGCCTCGGGGCGGAATACGGGACGCCTTCCGGCAAAACATTCCTCACGGCAGTGCGCATCCTCGGTGCCGCGAAGATTGGGTTCGTGGCGCCTCGCGCTCGACCGCAGCCCCTCCCGGCAGCGTCGCCAACTGAACTACCTTTCCTTTTCCACTCAGGACTGTCCCAGAGGACGCAAGGCTTCAACGAATTTGATAACTAGTAAAGGTTAATGATGACGTTAACGCAGTCTCCTCCGCATAAGAAGGCCTCCATGCACAACATCGATATCGGTCTGATCGAGATGACCCTGGACGTCATGAAATACGCTATTCACCGGATAACCACTACGTCACTCGAAATTGGCAGTCCGAAAAGCGAGGAAGAGCTCAGGCGCTTAGTCGGGGAGACGATCACCGAGTCGGGGATCGGCGGGGAGCGGGCATTCGAACTTTTCCGGGAAGTCCTCGTCAAAGCGACCGTACCGATCGATCACCCCCGGCACCTCGCCTTCGTGCCCGCGGCGCCAACCCGGGCGGCCATCATGTTCGACCTCGTAACGGCGGCCTCGAGCATCCACGGGGCCCACTGGATGGAGGGGGCCGGCGGAATCTTTTGCGAGAACGAGGCCATGAAGTGGCTCGTATCGCTCACCGGACTCCCCGCACCCGCCTTCGGCGTCTTTACGAGTGGCGGGACGGCGGCCAACCTTTCCGCGCTGGTCGCTGCGCGCGAAAACTGGCGAAAGCAGCCCCAGAATAAGCATGTACGGGGACTCATCATCTCCTCCACCGGCGCCCATTCGTCCGTAAAGTCGATGGCCAAGGTCATCGACGTCGACCTGCTCCTGGTCGAAACCGAGGACGCGATGACGGGGCAGGCGCTTCGGGAGAAGGTCGACGGGCTAGACGTTCAGCAACGACAACGGCTCTTCGCCGTGGTGGCCACGGGCGGTACCACGAACGCCGGTATCATAGACGACCTATCGGGCGTCGCCGAGATTTGCGAGATCGAAAAGCTCTGGTTTCACGTAGATGCCGCTTACGGTGGCGGTGCCCTGGCGGCAGATTCGGTGCGACACTTGTTCGACGGGATCGAGCGAGCCGACAGCATCACGATAGACCCACACAAATGGCTATTCTCCCCCTACGACTGCGGGGCTATCCTCTACAAGAATCCCAAACTGGCGGAGGAAGCCCACGCGCAAACCGGGTCGTACCTAGAGATCTTCGACGATGAGGGGGCCCGAGGTTTCAATCCCTCCGACTACCAAATCCAACTAACGCGCCGGGTACGCGGTATGCCCCTGTGGTTCTCGCTAGCGATGTACGGCACGGAGAAGTACAAGTGGGCGGTGGAGCAGGGCATCCTGTTGGCCGACCTGGCCGGTAAGCTCATTACGGAGAATCCGATCGTTGAGCTGGTACGTGAGCCGAGTCTCTCCTGCGTCTTGTTTCGCCGGAAAAATTGGTCCCCCGAAGCGTATAGAAACTGGACTTACAAAAACCAGCGCGAAGGTTTTGCCCTGGTTACGCCTACCAAATGGACCCACGAGGGGGTATCCGAGACGGTCGCACGATTCTGCTTTATCAATCCCGATACTACCGAGACGGACATCACCGACATATTGGATACTATGCAGTAGGTAATGTACTTAGGCTATCCCCGGGGAGGGGCATCGGTAGTAAACTCAACTCAAACAGATTTGTTAGTCTAGTCTAACTCTCGTAGTTTTGCGACTCGACCTCTCAGACCTGTTTGCATGCGGCCTTCCCTACTCACCCTCCTCTTCTCGTGCCTGGCGCACTCCGTCGTCGCGGCTCAAACCGCCACGCTCTCGGGGACCGTCACGACCGCCGGCGGACCCGAAGCCTTCGTCAACGTCGCGTTGTCGGGCACGCAATTCGGCGCCGCTACCGAGGACGACGGCACCTACGCTATCCGCGAGGTGCCCGCCGGCCGCTACACGCTGGTGGTCTCGTACCTGGGCTTTAGCACCCAAAAGCGGGAGATCACCGTCGCGGAGGGCACCGCAGAGATCTACGATTTCACCCTCGAGCCCGACGCGAACAGCCTCGACGAAATCGTCGTCTCCGGTACGCTCAAGCCCACCCGCAAGCTCGATAGCCCCGTGCCGGTCGAGGTCTACTCGAAATCCTTCTTCAGGAAGAACCCTACCCCGTCCGTTTTCGAATCCCTGCAAAACGTGAACGGCGTACGCCCCCAACTCAACTGCAACGTCTGCAACACGGGCGATATCCACGTCAACGGGCTCGAAGGCCCTTACACCTTCGTGCTCATCGACGGGATGCCGATCGTGAGCGGGCTTTCGACGGTGTACGGCCTGACCGGCATCCCGCAATCGCTCATCGAGCGCGTGGAGGTCGTGAAGGGACCGGCCTCGACGCTCTACGGCTCGGAGGCGGTGGGCGGGATCATCAACATCATCACCAAAAAGCCCTCGAACGCCGCGAACGTAGCCGTGGAAAGCTACGCGAGCTCCTGGGGCGAGGTAAACACCGATCTCAGCGTCCGCTACGACGTAGGGGAGAGAGTGCAGGGCCTGCTCGGCGCAAACTATTTCCTCTACGACAACCCGATCGACAACAACGGCGACGGCTTTACCGACCTCACGCTGCAAAACCGCGTGTCCGTCTTCAACAAGCTCAACTTCGAGCGCGCCGACGGGAAGGTATTCACACTCGCCGGCCGCTACGTGTACGAGGACCGCTGGGGCGGGGACGTAACCTGGGACAAGCGCTTTCGCGGGGGCGACCAGCGCTACGCGGAGAGCATTTACACCAGCCGCTGGGAGACCTTCGGTACCTACCAGCTCCCCACCGCCGAAAACATCAGCTTCCAGTTTAGCGCCAACGGACACGCGCAGAACTCGTTTTACGGGAGTGACTCTTACAACGCCGATCAGTACATCGGCTTCGGGCAGTTGACGTGGAACACGGAGCTCGGGGCCCGCCAGGACCTGCTGCTCGGGGCTGCCTACCGGTACACCTTTTACGACGACGACACCTTCGCCACCGCGGAAACGGACGGACTTTCCAACGCCCCCTCCGTCACGCACCTGCCCGGCGTGTTCGTGCAGGACGAGATCAGCTTGGCGGCACGACACACCCTGCTTCTCGGTGCCCGCTACGATTACAACAGCTTGCACGGGAACATCCTTTCGCCGCGCGTCAATTACAAGTGGAATTCGCGGGACAAGAGCGACGTGCTTCGCCTGAGTGCCGGCAACGGCTTCCGGGTGGCGAACGTGTTCACCGAAGACCACGCGGCGCTGACCGGAGCGAGGGAGGTCGAGTTCGTGGGGGAGTTGCAGCCCGAGACCTCCTGGAACGCCAACCTCAACTACGTCAAGAAGATTACGACGCGGAACAACGTCTTCATCGGCATCGACGCCAGTGCGTTTTATACCCACTTCACCAACCGAATACTCCCGGATTACGAAACGGATCCAAATAAAATCATCTACGCAAACTTGGACGGAAAGTCCATCTCTCAGGGGATCTCCATCAACGTGGATGCCTCCTGGCAAAACGGGTTGAGCGTACTCGCGGGGGGCACCCTGATGGACGTTTCGGTAACGGAGGGCGGCGTGCGAACCCAGCAGCTCCTCACCGAGAGCTTCAGCGGGGTCTGGAGCGTCTCCTACGCGTTTGCGAGCATCGGCCTGACGGCCGACTACACCGGCAACGTGTACGGACCGATGCGGCTGCCGCTCCTCGGCGACAACGACCCGCGCGATGCCTACTCGCCCTGGTTTAGCGTCCAGAACATCCAAATGACCAAGAAGCTCGGCACCGACTGGGAGGTGTTTGGCGGGGTGAAGAACCTGCTCAACTTTACCCCGGCGGCAAACAGTATCGCGCGCGCTTTCGACCCTTTCGATAGGCAGGTAACCTTCGGCGACGACGGGCAGGCGTTGGCTACGGCGAACAATCCGAATGGGCTGACTTTCGATCCGAGCTACGTGTACGCTTCTAATCAAGGGATTCGAGCTTTTATCGGCGCTCGGTACACCATCTTTTAACGGCGGATCTCATGCGCTACGGTCTTTGCTTTCTATTACTCCTTGCTTCATTGAGTTTTCGAGCTCAAGACGTAGACACCCTACGGGTTTACAGTTTTGCGGAAGCGGAGGCATTGCAGGTGCAGGAGCCGCGGCCTTACCTCGTGTTCATTCACGCGGATTGGTGTAAGTACTGCCGGGGAATGGAGCGAAATACGTTTAGCGATCCGGCCGTGGTTGAGCTGCTGAATGAGCGTTATTACTTCGTGGAGCTGGATGGGGAGGATCCGAGTAGTATCGAGTTTGCCGGGCGTGAGTTTGTGTACGTTCCTTCCGGCACTACTACCGGGGTGCATGAGTTGGCGGAGGCTCTGGGGAGTATCAATGGAAAGCTCGCTTATCCGACTACGGTAGTTTTGGGCGCGAATAATGAGATCGACTTTCAGTACAATGCTTTTCTATCTGCGGAGCAATTGCTGTCAGTTCTTCGGGGGCCGGTTTTGGGAGACCGTTAGGCCGGGGCCCGTGGCGTTAGGCGAGCTCCGCTCGTGCCACGGGATGTAAGACGTGCCGTTGTTTCGCGGGCGCACGAGCGGAGCTCGCCTAACGCACCCGCACCTAAGCGCTCAGTACCACCTCCAGTCCACCCAAAGCACTCTCCCGCCCCGCCCGATCCGTGCCCCCACCGTACAGCCCGCGATCCGCCAAGTTGCGCGCATCCAGAAACCGATCCGCCAGACTCGCCCCCGCGTCGGCTACGGCGGTAGACTGCGCACCCGCGGTTTTAGCGAAAGCGGCCCGAATGGCGGCGTCGGTTTGCTGTGATTTGTCGAGCCCCAAGCGATCCTCGGCGTAGCGCTCCAGGGCGAGGCGTACCTCCGTGTAGAATACCGCCGGCTCATCGAGGGCGGCCCGCGCGGCCGTTAAGCGGCGGCGACCCTCGGCCACCGGATCGCGCTTGGGCACCTGGCCCGCCAAACGCGCCCGCCGGTCGCGCCAGGCACGCAGTCCGAGGCCGAGCAATCCGAGGCCCAGGCTACCGCCCAGCAAGGCCGGTAGGTACCAGGCCCGCTCCACCCACAACGCCTTGGCCACGTGCGGTGTGCCGGTGTAGGGCCCCGGCACCGAGGCACTCGCCGGGATATCCTCGACGAAGGTATCGCCGACCTCCCTCACGCGTACGGTGCGGGGTGGTGCGGCCCAGGTTACGTAACGCGCGCTGTCGGTATCGAAGTAGCTCACTTCCGGACGGAGCTCGAAGGTACCCCCCGCCTGCGGGGCCACGGTGTAGGTGTACACCTTCATGTGCACCGCGCCGCTGTCGGATTCGACGGACTGGTCGCTCGTGAGCTCGGGGGGGTACGCGCGCCAACCTTCCGGCCACGCGAGCTCGGGGGCCTGCACGCGACTCGGGTCGCCCTGGCCCCGGAGGTAGAGCTGAAACGTGATCGCGTCGGCGGTGGTCACCCCGTCGACGTCGTCGTAGACGCCGTGCATACGCCATTTGCCCACCGCGCCGCTGAAGTCGGTCGGCGCGCCGGGGGGCAGGGGCAGCACCACCAAGTTGCGTACGTCACTGCGCACGACCAAGGGCCGCGTGGGCGGCGAAAACGAGAAGGCGCGCCGCTGCGTGGCGCCGGTGAGCACGTCGGTGCGGATGATCATCGGACCGAGCGCGTAGGTACCCGGCTTGCCGCCGTAGACCGTTTTCGCCTGCAGGGTCTGGGTGGTGTAGCGCAGGCCGTCGATCTCCTCGAGGCGCTCCCTCGCCCGGAAGTTGCGGAGGTCCTCGTTCTGGAGGCCCTGGAAATCGATCGGCTCGCGAATCGCGTAGGTGCGGATGTCGACCCGCGAGTACAAATCGATGTTGAGTTGCACCTGCTGGCCCACGTAGGCGGTATCCGGCGCGAGATCGAGGCGCAGCTGCACCTCCTTGTCGGGGTCAATGGCGGCGCCCTTGCTCGTGGTGGAGCGCGGCTGCGCTACGATCTTGAACGGGTCGGTGCGGTAGGTCGTACCCCCCACGGCGATGGACGCGGATCCGATGGTGGAGCTGCCCTCCCGGTCCGCCAGCAACTCGTAGCTGTAGCGCTCGCTACTCGAGGATTTGCCGTTGACGATGGTGAAGCTCCGACCGATCGACGGACCGTTGAGCACCGTGAACCCCTTCAGCAGCGCGGCCGAGCTCAGTTCGGGCGGTGGGGTGAAATCGTTACCCTGCGCACCCTCGAGCTCGAAATTTACCGTCAGGCTCTCGCCTACCGAAACCACGCGCGGGGTGGCGGCGGCACTGAAATTTACCTGTGCGGTAACCGAGCTACAGAGCAGCAGCAGGAAAAAGACAACGGGAGGCTTCAAAGCGCGGCGAACTTACATGCGAACCGTCGGCCGCGGCTTACGGCGCGGGGCGGGAACCTCGTCGCGAAACCCGGCGGCGGGCACGGGGACGTAGCTCGGGTCATCGGTCACGAACACGGCGAGGGCATCGGTGACGTAGTCCTCGCCGTCGATGTTCAGCTCCATCTCCGGGACCGAGGCCAGGCCCGCCTCGTCGGCCTGGAGGTAGAACGTGAACGACGCCGAGGAGCTGCGCTTCCCGTTCACGATGCTCATCTGCGACATGCGACTCGGGCCACCCACCACCCGTAGCCCGACCGGCTCGGGCAGCTCGAAGCCCGGCGGCTCGAGGTCGTCGAAGCGCACCGTCAACTGCACGACTTCCCCCTGCCTCACCGTGTCGAGGTTGCCGAGACTAGCGGTTACGGTTTGAGCACTGAGAAAATCGACCCCGCAAATGAATCCGAGGCATGCAAGTAGATACTTCATCACCAATCTTTTTCTAGTCGAGTCTGCTCGCGCTCGCCGAGCCGGAGCCTCTCCTGTGTTTCCAACTCTTGATCGCGCGCCAGTTGCAGCAAACGCTCGGCCTCCTCCTCGCTCATCTGCTGATCGGGCTTCCCGCCGGGTTCGGGTTGCTCGCTGGCCTGTGGGTCGTTGGGCTCCTCGCCGGACTGTTGTTCCTGCTCGCCGGATTCCTCGCCGCTGTCCTCGTTGCGCTCGTCCTGCTCGCGGTTCTCGTCCTCTTCGTTCTCCGAGCCCTGACTCTTCTGGTCTTCCTCCGGCTGTTGCTGCTCCCGCTGCTGTTGCAAGCGGAGCTGGCGCAGCGCTTCGGCCAGGTTCTCCTTCGCCTCCCTGTCCTCGGGGTTCGCGCGCAGGGCCTCCACCAAGTCCTCGATGCTCTCCTCGAGCTCCCCCCCCGAGGCCCGCGTCGTTCCCGCGTTGTAGCTCGCGTCGCCGCGCTCCTCGTCCGAGTCCGCCAGGCGTTTCGCCCGCGCGAAGGCCTCCGCGGCCTCCGCGGCCCTGCCCTGCTCCGAGAGCACTACGCCCAGGTTGTAGCTCGCCCGGTACGAGGGCTCCCGGTCGGCCGCCCGGCGGTACTCCAGTTCGGCGGCCTCGAAGTCTCCTTCCCGCACGGCCGCATCGCCCGCGCGTAGACTCTCGTGCGCCGAGGCCCGATCGGCATCGACACGGGCCGAGGGCTCGCCCCGCGGGGGGGCAACCGATTCGGTGGGGGCCGCCCCCGGCGGGGTGGGGGGGGCAACGGGTTGTGCGGGCAACCCGGTCGCTTGCGCTAAAACCAGTCCCACGAGTACGGTCCGAGCGAGTAGCCACGTTGGGCGCATGGAGAGGATCACGAGGGTAGAAACGGGGCGAAGCGGGTGATTGGTTTGATCAAATTAGAAGTCTCACGGACGAAAGGTCGTAGTCGGCATAGCGAAATTTCGCAAATAGCCGTATTCTCGGCTCAGCGCGTAGGGCGCGGCCCGCTCGCGACAAGTCTCGTCATGAAAATCTACCTCTTCGTAGCGACGCTGCTGGCGTCGGCCGTTGTTTCGGCGCAGGATTCCACCACCTGCACGTGCACCAGTACCCTAGAGTGGGTGATCAATACCTTCGAAGACAACGACGCCGGGTTTTCCGCCTGCGTAGAGGAGCGCGGCGAGGAAGTCTACCGCGCCTTCACCAAAGATTTGCGTGAGCGCGCCTGGGACGAAACGCAGCCGACCCGCTGCTACGACCTACTCACCAGGTACACCGCCTGGTTTCGCAGCGGGCACATCGGCATCGAGGCGCTCTCCGCCCCCGTGCGCGCCGACGACGCCACCGCCAAAGGGTACCTCGCCAGTACCCGCCTGGGGCTGCCCGTGCCGCCGCCCACCCTCAAGTCCCTCTCCGAACGCACGCTGCTGCTCATCGTGCGCAGCTTCGAGCTCAAGCAAAAGCCGCAGCTCGACAGCCTGCTCGCCGCCAACGATTCGCTGTTGCGTGCCACCCCCAACCTCGTGATCGACATCCGCGGCGCCACCGGCCTCGCCGACGCGAGCTTCGCGGGGCTCCTCCCCTACCTCTACACCGGTCCTATCCGGACGCCCGGCACCGAGCTCCTGTCCACCCCCGTCAACAACGCCCGCTTCGATACCCTCATGGCCCGCCCCGATTTCCCCAAAGACATGCGGCCGTACCTCCAGGGGGTCAAGCAGGCGCTCGCGGCGGAGCTCGGGGAGTTCGTCAACGTAGCCGCCGATCCGGTGACCGTACTCGAGCTCGACAGCGTGGCCCGCTATCCCGCTTCGGTGGGCGTGCTCGTAGACAGTACTACGGCCAGCAGCGCCGAAGAATTCGTGCTCGCGGCAAAACAGAGCGAGAAGGTCAAAGTCTTCGGCGTACCCACCGCCGGGCACCTCGACATCGCTACGCCCAACTCGCTGGTTTCGCCCTGCAAGCTCTACCGACTGCACTACGCGGTTTCGCGGAGTCTGCGCCTACCCGAGCGCGGGATCGACGCGATGGGTATCCGGCCCGATTACCTCCTCCCTGATCCGATTCCCGCCGCCGGCTGGGCACCCTACGCGCAGGCTACCCTGGAGAACGGCCAGGAGTAATCGCCCCGGCCGGCCGCGGCGGCCACTGCACGCCCACCAACCAGGCCGCTAACCAGAGCCCGAGCCCGAGCAGCGCCGGCAGCTGGTAGTAGCTCGCCGCCTCGCGGAACACCTCCTCGTCGGTGCCCCCGGTATCGCCATCGGCCACCGCGCGGGCGATGCTCTGCGCCACGCCGATCGTATTGGCGTTGAGGTCGTAGTACCGGCCGTTGCCTACTTCGGCGAGGGTCTGCAGGGCGGTGGGATCGAACTTACTCACGACCACCTCACCGCCGCGATCGCGTTTGAGCCCACCGCGCACGCTACCGGGCAGGGGGATGTTGCCGCCGGCTTCGGTGCCGACGCCCACCGCGAAGAGCCGCAGTCCGCCGTCGGCGGCGGTTTCCAACGCGGATTCCGCGAGGGGTTCGTTGTTTTCGCCGTCGCTGACGAGTACCACTAAACGCCGCACCGGGGTTTGGCCCTCGTCCGGGGCGAGCACGCGTTCGGCCAGCGCGATGGCAGAGGCGAAGCTCGTACCCTGGGTCGGTGCCTGACTCGGGTTGGCCGAGCGGATCAGCAATTTCGCCGCACCGTAGTCGGTCGATAGCGGCATCTGCAAGTAGGCCTGCCCCGCGAACAGGACGAGCCCCACGCGCTCCCCGTCGAGCTCGTCGAGGAGGTCGAGGAGGAAGTTTTGGGCGCGGGCGAGCCGACTCGGGCGCACGTCTTCGGTGCGCATCGACTCCGAGATGTCGAGCGCGACCACGAGCTCCGTGCTGCGTACCTCGGCCACCCGCGTCCGGAAACCGTACTGCGGGTTGGCGAGGGCCACGACCCAGCAGCCGAGTGCGGCGAGGGCCAACAACCAACGCGTGCGCCGTCGCCGAAACGAGGCGCCGTCGGTCAGCACGTCGAGCAGTCCGGCGTCGGCCAGCGCCCCACGCCGTCGCCGCAGCTGCCGCCAACGGTACACCGTGGCCGCCGCGAGCAGCGCGATCAGTCCGAGGCCGTAAAGGATGTCGGGGTGTTCGAATCTCAGCATCGGTCTACACCAGTTTTGGCACCAGCCAGGTTCGGATCAGGCCCGCGAGCCCGCCGAGGAGGAGGGCGGCGGTGAGCACGGGGGCAAACAGATCGTTGAAGCGACGGCTCACGCTTACCTCCACGGGCGTTTTTTCGAGTCGGTCGATCTCGGCGTAGATCGCCGCCAAGCTCTCGTTGTTCGTGGCGCGGAAGTACTGTCCGCCGGTTTGGGCGGCCACCTCGCGCAGGAGCGCCTCGTCGATGCGCACGTTCACGTACTGGAGGCGCACGGTGTTGTCGTTGAAGCGGATCGGGCTGAGCGCCTGCCCGTTTGAACCTACGCCGATCGTGTACACGCGAACGCCGTACTCCTTGGCCAATCCGGCGGAGGTCTTCGGGTCGATGTAGCCGGCGTTGTTGACGCCGTCCGTGAGCAAGATGACCACTTTGCTCGGCGCCTCGCTCTCCTTGAGTCGGTTCACGGCGGCAGCCAGGCCCATCCCGATGGCCGTGCCGTCTTCGAGTTGCCCCGCCTGTAGCTCGCCGAGCATGAGCTGAACGAGTTGGTGGTCGAGCGTCAGCGGGCTCTGCGTGAACGCTTCCCCCGCGAAGGCGGCGAGCCCTACCCGGTCGAAGGGTCGATCGGCCACGAAGCTCTGCGCTACGGCCTTGGAGGCCTCGAGTCGATCGGGTTCGAAATCGCGGGCGAGCATGCTGGTCGATACGTCCATTACGAGGAAGATGTCGATGCCCTCGGCCTGCTCGTCGCGCTCCACGTACTGATTCTGCGGGCGGGCCACCGCGAGGATAGCGGCCAGTGTGGCCAGCGCGAGCAACCCCTGCGAGACCCGGTAGGCGATCACCCGCCAGGAGAAAAGCGTGGAAAAAGCTTGCGTCGTCGGGACCAGTAGCTTGGGCGTACCCGCCCGGCGACGCAGCAGCCACCAGCCGAGGGCGAGGAGCGGGAGCAGCAGCAGCCACCCCGGGTCTTCGAGTACGAGGTTACCGCCGTTCATCGCGCACGCCGTTTTCGATGATTACGGCCCCGCCGCCCGCCTCGGGCGACTCGGCTCGGGGTTCCTCCCGGGGAGCGGTGGCTCTCACGAAGGCTTCCACGCGGTTTACGTCTACTCCGCGCCGTTCGCGCGGCAGCTCCGCTTTGGCAAACTTAACGAGGTCGACCTGCTGCAACAGCGTGTCCAGCTCGTTGCTGTCGGGCAGGCCCCGGGTACGCAGCAGCGCGACCACCTCGGAGCTGGTGCGTTCGAGGGCGGGAATGCCGTAGCGATCCTCGAGGTAGCGCCGCAGCACCTGGTCGAGGCGCGTGTAGAACGGATCGTCGGCGATCTCCCGCTGACGCAGCTCGGCCAGCTCGCGGAGGGCGCGGGTATCGGCCGGCTCCACGTACACCGGGGCCGCGGGCGGCGGGGTGCGTTTGCGGCGACCGAAGGCCCAAGCGCCCAGGCCGAGCAGCAGCACGGCGCCCGCGCCGATGATCCACCCGAGGTAGTCCGAGAGTCGGGCCGGTTCGGTTACGATGCCGCGGATGGGGTTGAGCCCGGCGCTGTCTCGCTTCGGGAAGGTCACGAGCAGCGCCAAGTCGTTGGTGTAGACCGTATCGTCCGCCAAGTAGACGGGTAGCGCCGGAAGCAGCAGGCCGACCGAATCGTAGACCGAGAACGGCAGGCCCACGAGGAGCCGTTCGCCCTCGCGTGTTTCGGTTTGCTCGCCGGATACGCTGAACGACCGCACGGTGTCGAGCGCGCTAAAGTCTACGCGGGGTCGCACGCCGGCCCCGAGGCCGTCGATCGTGACCACGAGTCGGTTCGGGTCCCCGAGCTCCATCACCGCCGAGTCGAGGCGCGCCTTGGCGGTCGTCGACTGCGCGACCAGCGGTGCCTGGGTTAGCAGCAGCAGGCAGCAAGCCTGCGCCAACGGTCTCACTCCCCTCACGCGCTCATCCGTTTGTGCCGACCCTTGAAGAAGGTGAGCAGTTTGCCGGCGTAGTCCTCCCCTACGGTCAGGTCGAGTACCGAGGCCCCGGTTTTGCGTAACGCCGACTGTGAGCGCGCGCGCTCCTCGCTGTAAAAGTTCGCGAACCGCGCGCGCGTGTTGCCGTCGGAGGTGTCGACCAACGCAGTGGCGCCGGTCTCGGAGTCGCGGATCGGCAGTAAGCCGATCCGGGGCAACTCCCGCTCGAAGGGGTCGATGAGCCGCATCACCACCACGTCGTGGCGGCGGCCAGCCACGCGCAGTGGCGTAGCGTACCCGCCCTGGTCGAGCATGTCGGTGAGCACGAAGACGACGGCCCGCCGCTTGGTCACGTTGTTCACGAAGCGCAGCGCCCCACCCAAATCGGCGTGCCCCGGGCTCACCGCCGCGTCGATCAGCTCCCGGACGATGCGCAGCGTGTGCTGCACCCCCTTCTTCGGCGGGATGTACAGCGGCGCCCCCGAGCCGTAGAGCACGGCCCCCACCTTGTCGTTGTTGTTGAGCGCCGAGAAGCCGACCACGGCGGCCAGCTCCGTGGCGAGCTGGCGCTTTTGCTGGTCGTGCGTCCCGAAGGTCATCGAGCCGCTCACGTCGCACAGCACGATCACCGACAGCTCGCGCTCCTCCTCGAAGATCTTGACGTGCGGCGTGCCGGTACGCGCCGTCACGTTCCAGTCGATGTCGCGCACATCGTCACCGGGTTGGTAGTTGCGCACCTCCGAAAACGACATGCCCCGCCCCTTGAAGGCGGAGTGGTACTCCCCGCTAAACACCTGGGAGGAGAGTCCGCGGGTCTTGATTTCTACGCGGCGCACGCGTTTGAGCAGCTCGGTGGTGTCCATGTCGGTGTCTCTGCGGCTCTAAAAGCGCAGCCAGGCGGGCGGTGTTATCCCGGGGGCTAAGGTATCGAAGCGCTCGAGCCAGGAAAGTTGCCCGTAAGCGCTTTCGTTGGCGGTCCCGAAGCCGATACCCTCCCGGTACAGCACAAACTCGTCAAAGGTTTGGCGTCGTACCCAGTCCGCGAATTCCGGCTCGTCGGCGAGGGGGTGGGCGGCCACGGCGTTGTCGAAGGCGCGAGCCGTGGCGGCGCGGCGTTTCCACGGGAGCCCGAGGTTCTTGTCCGGCGCGAGGAAACGATCCTTCTCGCGGTCCACGTTGATGCCGAAGCTGCGCGCGACCGGACCTACGTCCACCTGGAACCAGCCGCTCAGCACCCGCCCGTCGAATCTAGCGGGCTCGAACCAAGCGAGTCCGTCGTTCCCCTCCGCTTCGAACGCGTCCCACCACGCCCGGACCACCGCCTCCAGCGCGAAATTGGCGCGCTCCTCAGCGAGGATGGGGTACAGGATGTTTCGCTCCCCGTCGGCCTGCAGGCAGGCCATGAGCAGTTCTTCGCGGGGCAATAAGGTCAGCTCCACCGTATCCCCCGCCAGCGTAGCTCTCCCGCGCAGGTTCGAGAGCTCGATCGTCCCGTTTCTGGCGGTGAGCTCTAGGGCTCCCGTGGGTTCGCCCCCGATGGTCGTAAGGCGCAGCGACATGCCGTTTTGCCGCAAGGCGCCCCGCGCGCGGAAGCTGCCGAGCGCCTCGCCGAGGTAAAGCGTACCCCGCACGACGCCCCCGCTGAGGGCGGCCAAACTGAGGCCCGAGCTATCGCCCACCGTGCCCCAGGCGCGTAGCCACTTGCCCTCGCCACAGGCGGCCGGGAAGGAGGTGCGCGCGTCCACCCGGCGCAGTAGGGCGTGGAGCCGGCGGCCGTCGCCGAGCGCGAGTAGCGTCTCGAGGGTGTCCGGTGCGCTCGTGAAGCTGACCACGAGGGCCGTGTCTACGCCCCGGAAGGTGCAGCTGTCGCCCGGGCAGCCGCCGCTGAGCTCCACGCCCTCGCCCCCCGCGTCGCCCCGGTAGTTCGCGCTCAACCGGTCGCTGGCCACCGTCAACCGCACGGGGTAGGTACCCGCCGCGTAGCCCTGGTAGATCGTCTGCGCGCAGGGCGTGCCGCTTACGCTAAAACAAAGGACGAGGAGCAGGAGGTAGGATCGCAAGGGGGCGGCTTGGGGGTGCGGACTAGGGGACTTCGACCCGGTCTACGAGGCGATCTACGATCTGTTCGGCGCTCACGTTCTCGGCTTCCGCCTCGTAGGTGAGCCCGAGGCGGTGGCGCAGCACCGGTTTGGCGACGGCGCGCACGTCTTCCGGGACCACGAAGCCGCGGCGGTTGAGGAAGGCCTGCGCGCGGGCGGCGCGGGCGAGGTTGATGCTGGCGCGCGGGCTCGCCCCGAAGCTGATGAGCGGCTCCAGATCCGCCATGCGGAAATCGCTGGGCTCGCGGGTGGCCAGCACGAGGTCGAGGATGTAGGATTCGATCTTTTCGTCGAGGTACACGCTCGCCACCGAGTCGCGCAGGCGCTGGATGTCGTCGAGGTCGAGGACCGCACGCGTGGGCGGTACGGCCTGGCCGTTGAGGTTGCGGCGGAGGATCTCGCGCTCGTCTTCGCGCTCGGGGTAGTCGACCACGACCTTGAGCATGAAGCGGTCGGTTTGCGCCTCGGGCAGCGGGTAGGTGCCCTCCTGCTCCACGGGGTTTTGGGTGGCGAGCACGAGGAAGGGTTCCTCGAGCGCGTAGGTTTCGCCGCCGATGGTGACTTGCAGCTCCTGCATCGCCTCGAGGAGGGCGGATTGTACCTTAGCGGGTGCGCGGTTGATCTCGTCGGCGAGCACGAAGTTGGCGAAGACCGGACCTTTGCGCACCGCGAAGCTCGCCGTGCCGGGGTTGTAGATCATCGTACCCACGATGTCGGCGGGCAGGAGGTCGGGCGTGAACTGAATGCGGCTGAAATCACCGTCGACCGTGGCGGCCAACGTGCGGATGGCCAGCGTCTTGGCCAGGCCGGGCAGGCCCTCGAGCAGGATGTGGCCGCGGGTCAGCAGGCCGATCATAAGCGATTCCATCATGCGTCGCTGGCCCACGATGACCGGGGCCGCCGCTTCGAAGACGCGCTCGGTCAGCTCGGAATCGGCGCGGACCTGCTGGTTGATAAGCTCGATGTCGGGGGTAGAAACCATGAAGGGAGGGGTTGGAGCGGGGCGCCGAAGGTAAGGTGTTGGCCCAGCGCGACTAATCGAAAAACGGACGGAGCTGCAACGTATCGCTCGGCCGGAGCAACGGGGGCTCGGGGGGGCGGAGCGGTCGGCCGGGGCGTTCGGCCCGGAGGTTGAGGTCGCGGGCGTAAGCGAGGATCATCGAGTCGGCCCGAAACGCCGCCTTCTTCAACGCGAGCGAGAGGCATTCGTTCTTACGCCGGGCGAGCCAATCGTCGAGTTTCTCCTGGGCGGCGGCGCGCACGCGCGGATCCACCTCCCCCCAGTCGACGGGCTCCGGTTCCGCCGGCTCGTCGAGCGACGTATCGAGCGCGACCGTGTCGACCGACCGATCGGTCCGCGGGTACGGGGCGGTGGTATCCGCGACCGCGCCGGCGAGCAGCAGCGCCGAACCGACGACCGCGGCCGCGGCAACCCCGGCGCTGCGTACGCTCCCGTGGTGTCTCACTGCGCGAATCGTTTACGCTGCCGCTCTAGATCGGCGCGTCGGTCTTGGTAAATGCTGTCGGTTAGTTCGGCGACGAGCTGCGGGTTTTCGCGAAAGCAGAGGCTGTCCGCGTCGGGTTGGAGTATGCGTACGGTATCGGCGTACATCTGGGCCACGATCTTGCGTTGGGCGGGGGTGAGGGATTCGGGTTCGTCCGGACTGCAGGCGGTCAACCCCACCGCCGCACAGCACGCGTACGCTGCGATATGTTTCACGGGGAACTTCATCGGTCTTCGGTTACCCGCGCGGGGGCACGTTTGCGCAGCTCGAAGTTCTGCCCCAGGTACACCTTGCGCACGAGCTCGTCGGCGGCCAGCTCCTCCGCGGAGCCACTCTTGAGGATCGCCCCCTCGAACATGAGGTAGGTCCGGTCGGTGATGCTGAGGGTCTCCTGCACGTTGTGGTCGGTGATGAGGATACCGATGTTGCGCTCCTTGAGCTGGGCCACGATGCTCTGGATGTCCTCCACGGCGATGGGGTCGATGCCGGCGAAGGGCTCGTCGAGGAGGATAAATTTGGGGCTCGTGGCTAGGGCGCGGGCGATCTCGGTGCGGCGGCGCTCACCGCCGGAGAGTGTGTCGCCCTTCGAATCTATGACCTTCTGCAACCGGAACTCCTCGATGAGCGAGTCGTGCCTTTCGTGCTGCTCGGCCTTGGACAACTTCGTCATCTCGAGCACGGCGCGAATGTTCTGGCTTACCGTGAGCTTGCGGAACACGCTCGCCTCCTGCGGGAGGTAGCCGACCCCCCGTTGGGCTCGACGGAACATGGGGAGCTCGGTGATGTCCTCGTCGTCGAGGAACACGCGCCCTTCGGTCGGCTTCACGAAACCGACGCACATGTAGAAGGTCGTGGTTTTCCCGGCCCCGTTCGGGCCGAGCAGGCCGACGATCTCGCCCTGGCTCACGTCCACGCTCACCCCCTTGACCACCGTGCGGCGGCCGTAGCGTTTGATGAGGTTTTCGGAACGAAGTTGCATGTGGGGGGGCTTACCCTAGGTATACGTAGATCAGTCGAGAACGTTGACGCGGGCCTCGACCGTCCAGTCGGCTCGGAGCTGTTCGAGGGGGAAGTAACGCACGCGCTCGGGCTGCCTACCCAAACGGCGATCGCCGGGACTGTAGCGCCCGTTGCCGTCGGCGTCTTCGATCACGCGGAGCCGGTAGCTCTCGGGAGGCACGCGCCGCAGCACCAGACTCGTGTCGCCACGCCCGAGGGCGGTGCGCCGCGAAGTCGCCCCGCTGCCCGAGACGAGTTCGATCACGTAGCGCTCGTCGCTCGTATCGACACCGGGGAAGCGCAGGTCGAGCAGGCCGAAACCCTCGTCCGGCTCAATCGTCGCCCCGGAGCGCAGCGTGTCGACGTGGGTGGAGTCGAATACGGTCGTCAGCGCCCCCGGGAGCCAGCTCACGCTAAAACCCGACACCGTGTCGCTCGGCACCTCCCAGCGCAGGGTGCGGTTGCTGGCGCTGTCGACGCGCCACGCACCGGCGGCGTAGCTCGCGGAATCGCCCTCGACGAGGATCCGACCTCGATCGACGCTGTCGAGCGGGAGGTTGAAGGTAAAGAGCACGGTGCGCGAGCCTTCGGCCTGGCGCCCGGAACGCGGCGCCCGGAGCTTGGGCAGGGGCGCCGCCTCCCCGCGGAGGCGCACGGTGTCGGTTTCGCCACGGCGGGAGAGGATCACCTCGCGGAGCGTGTCGAGCGCCGGGGCGTAGGCGACGCTGAGGGTGTCGTCCGTAACGTAGCGAGCGAGGACCTCGCCGGGTAAACCACCCACCTCGATGCCGTCGGTCGGTTGCTGATTGAGCTCGAAACGCAGGAGGCCCGCGTAACGCTGCTCGCCTCTCAGTACGATGAGGGGCGGCAGCTCGGCGGAGAGGGTGAGGGCGTACGACGTGTCCGGACCGCCCGGCGCCACGACCACCCGCTCGTTGAGGAATCCCACCGCCTCGGAGCCCTGGTTGAGGCGGAAGTTGCTGTTTTCGTCGAGGTAGGCGGCGAGCTGGAAGGTGCCGGGGGCGAGGTAGTCGAAGGCGAAGTTGCCGCTCGAGTCGGAGCGCACGAAGTAGTCGGGTCCCGCTTGGGTGAGGGCGGTGTCGGAGTCGGAGCGGTAGAGTCCGACCAGGGCCCCGACCACGGTTTCGTCGTCGAGGCTGTTGCGGAGTCTCCCGCGCAGGGTAAGCGAATCGAGCGCGGGTCCGGTCGAAAAAACGTAGCGTAAGGCGGCGGCCGGATTCGACTCGTTGAAATCTTGCACCGCCCGCCCGAACTGAATCTGGTAGGTCGTGGAATCCCGGAACACGACGTCCTCGAACTCGACGCGCACGTCGCGCCCGCGTTGGAGGTAGCGCGGGCGTCCCTCCTCGGGGGTGGGCGTGAGCACGATCTCCCGGTTGGCGTCCTTGAGCTGCACGTACTCGTCGAAGGTGAGCGTGAGCTCCGTGGGGCGTGCGTTGACTTGGAAGTTGGGACTCGACAGGGCGGTGTCGAGGATGGGGCCGACCCCGTCTACCGGTCCACCGTCCGGCCGCGAGACGATCGCGCAGGCGCCGACCAGGAGCAGGGCACAGCCCTTGGATAGTGTAGCAAGCAAACGGCGCATCGGCGCGCGAAGAACGTATGGCGCGGCGGTTAGCGCACCTGTCGGCGAATTCGGCGTTGCGAACGCCGTATGGCTGCTTACGACTACGACCTCATTGTGATCGGCGCGGGTGCCGGCGGACTCGGTGCCGCCGGCATCGCCCGGGAGTTCAAACTGAAAACGCTCCTCATCGAGGCGGAAGCGCACCGGGTGGGTGGGGATTGCCTCAATTTCGGCTGTGTGCCCTCGAAAGCCCTCATTCACGTGAGTCGTCTGGCGCACGCCGCACGGCAGGCGGGGGGCTACGGTCTGGAGGTCGCGGGCAAGGTAGATTTCGCCGCGGCGCTCCGCCACGTGCACGCCGCCCAGGCTACGATCCGCGAGCACGAAAACCCGGAGCACCTACGGCGCCAGGAAGACCAGCCGGTGGTGATCGGCTGGGCGAAGTTCGTGGACGAGCACACGGTCGAGGTCGAGGGCCTGCGCTTTTCGGCGGAGCGGATCGTGCTGGCCACGGGCTCTGCGCCGCGGGAGCTCGAGGTGCCCGGCGTGGAGCAAGTCATGGAGTTGTACACCAACGAAAACTTCTTCGAGCGCGAGCGTGCGTTGCCGAAGCGCTTGCTGGTGATCGGCGGCGGTCCGATCGCGTGCGAGTTGGGTCAGGCGATGCAGCGGCTCGGTAGCCAGGTTACGATCGTGAGCAACGGCGACCGGATTGCCGCCAAGGAGTTGCCGGACTTCTCGCGGCGTTTGGCAGAATCGCTGGAGCGCGACGGCGTAGAGATCTTGTACGACACCGATATTAAATCGTTCGCGGACGATTCGACGGCAGTGGCTGCCGTAAAGGGCGAAGACACTCCGCGCCGGCTCGTCTTCGACGAGGTGCTCGTAGCCATCGGGCGCAGTGTGAACACCGAGGGGATGGACCTCGGGAAGGCCGGTATCGAGGTCGCCGACCGCAAGATCACCGTCGACGACACCTACCGGACCACCAACCCCAGCGTGTGGGCGGTGGGCGATGCCTTCGGGCGCGAAAAGTTCTCGCACGGCGCCGAGATGCACAACCGCGACCTGATCGTGAACATGCTCTCGCCCATCAAGAAGCGGCACTCGCTCGCCAACTTCTCCTGGGTCACCTTCACCGATCCCGAGATCGCCACCTTCGGCTACAACGCCGAGCAGCTCGCCGAGCGGGGTACCGAGTTCGAAACCGTGGAGCAACCGTTTACCAACGACGACCGGGCGATTGCGGGGGGCTACGCGCACGTGGCCAAGTTGGTGCTGTACGTGGAGCGCGGGGGCCTTTTCGGCAAGCGAAAACTGCTCGGCGGGAGTATGATCGCTCCGGGCGCGGGCGAGCTCATCCAGGAGTTGGTGCTGGCGATGCAGACGGGCACTCCCCTCTCGGCGATCTTCAACAAGATCTACGCGTATCCGGTGGCGAGTCGAATTAACCAGGCGGCGGTATTCAAGCTGCGGAGAGGCTCGCTGGGGGACATCGCGAAGGGGGCGCTCCGTTGGTTGTGGCGAGCTTAGGGGGGGGCTCGCCGCGACGTAGATCGAGCCGCTGCGATTCGGCCGCGTTTTGCTTATTTACAGTTCTTTAGGCGAAAGCCAACTCCCCCGCAGCATGCCGGCAGAAACCTACGTACTCGGCCTCGACTTCGGCACCGATTCCGTGCGCGCCCTCCTCGTGGACACCGCCGCCGGGCGGGAGCTCGCCACCGCGCAGGCAACCTACCCGCGGTGGGCGCAAGGTAGATTTTGCGAGCCCTCCGAAAGTCGGTTCCGACAGCATCCGCGGGATTACGTGGAGGGCTTGGAACAGGTAGTCCTCGAGGTCCTCGCCGACCTCGACGCCGCGGGGCGCAGCCGGGTCGTCGGCATCGGGGTCGACACCACCGGCTCTACCCCGGTAGCCGTAGACCGGACCGGTACCCCCCTCGCCCTCCTGCCCGAGTTCGGGGACAATCCGAACGCCATGTTCGTGCTCTGGAAGGACCACACCGCCGTGGCCGAAGCCGAGGAGATCAACACTCACGCCGTGCACTGGGCCGCTGAGCGCGGCGGTCCGGACTACCTCGAATACGCCGGCGGGGTGTACTCCTCCGAGTGGTTCTGGTCGAAAATCCTGCACGTTAGTCGGGTGGATGCCGCGGTGCACGCCGCCGCCCACGCCTGGATGGAGCACTGCGACTGGATCCCCTTCCTGCTCACCGGCAAAACCGACTACCCCGAACTGCGCGCCAGTCGCTGCGCCGCCGGCCACAAGGCCCTCTGGCACGCGTCCTGGTCCGGCCTTCCGCCGGACGGGTTCTTCGCTGAGCTCGACCCCCTCCTCGACGGCCTGGTCGGCAACCTCTACTCCGACACGTACACCACCGACCGACCGGCCGGCAAGCTCACCCGGGCCTGGGCCGATCGACTCGGACTTTCGACCGGGGTCGTCGTAGCCGTCGGCGCCTTCGACGCGCACGTCGGTGCGGTCGGCGCCGGCGCCGAGCCCAATCACCTCTGCAAAATCATGGGTACCTCCACCTGCGACATCCTCGTAGCCCCCACGCAGAGTAGCCAGGCGGCCGTCCCCGGCATCTGCGGCCAGGTCGACGGGTCCGTTATCCCCGGCATGCTCGGACTCGAAGCGGGCCAGTCCGCCTTCGGCGATCTCTACGCCTGGTTCGCCACGCTCATCGCCTGGCCCCTGCGCGAAGTCCTCAGCCAAACCGCCCTCGTCAGCCCTGCGCTCCGCGATCAACTCATCGCCGAAGCTACCGAGGGAATCTTGCCCGCCCTCAGCACCGTCGCCGCCGCCCTCCCCATCGGCGCCGACGGCGAACTCGCCCTCGACTGGATGAACGGTCGCCGCACGCCCGACGCCAACCAACGCCTCCGCGGCGCCCTCACCGACCTCAATCTCGGCAGCGACGCCCCGCGCGTCTTCCGCGCCCTCGTCGAGGCCTCCTGCTTCGGCGCGCGTAAAATTACCGAGCGTTTTGCCCGCGAGCATATCCGGATAGAGGGGGTCATCGGCCTGGGCGGTGTGGCAAAAAAATCCCCTTTCATCATGCAGATGATGGCTGACGTACTGAATATGCCGGTACGTATCGCCGTGCCCGAGCAGACCTGCGCCCTCGGCGCCGCCATGTTCGCCAGCGTTGCCGCCGGCGCCCACCCCGACGTGCCCACCGCCGTGCGCGCCATGAGCGGCGGCTTCGACGCCGAGCACCTTCCGGACCCCGGACGGGCCGCCGCCTACGACACCGTCTACGCCCGTTACGAAGCCCTCTCCGAAACGATGGAGCACCTACAAAGTCAGCGCTAATGCCCGATTACCGAGATCTCCGCGAGGAAGCCTACGCGGCCAACGTGCGACTCCCCGAGCTCGGGCTCGTACTCTTCACCTTCGGCAACGCGAGCGCCGTCGATCGCGAACGGGGCGTGTTCGCCATCAAACCGAGCGGCGTCGCCTACGACGAGCTCCGGGTAGAGGACATGGTCGTCTGCGACTTCGACGGCGAGGTCGTCGACGGCGAGCTCCGACCCTCCTCGGATACCCGCACCCACGCCGTACTCTACCGGGAATGGTCCGGCATCGGCGGAGTCGTCCACACGCACTCCACCTACGCCACCGCCTGGGCGCAGGCCCTGCGCGATATCCCCATCTTCGGCACCACGCACGCCGACCACCTCACCGTCGACGTCCCCTGCGCGCGCCCCATGTCCGAGGAGTACATCCGGGGCGACTACGAGCGGCAGACCGGCCACCAGATCGTCGATTGCCTCCGCGAGCGCGAGCTCGACTACGCCGAAACCCACATGGCCCTCGTCGGCAGCCACGCCCCCTTCACTTGGGGCAAAACCGCCGCCGAGGCCGTTTACCACAGCGCCGTGTGCGAGGAGCTCGCCCGCATGGCCGCCCTCACCCTCCAGATCAACGCCGACGCCGATCGCCTCAACGACGCCTTGCGGCGAAAACACTACGAGCGCAAGCACGGCGCCAACGCTTACTACGGCCAGTGATATGATAGATCCACAGCAGTACAGCGTCTACTTCGTTACCGGCAGTCAGCACTTGTACGGCGCCGAAACCCTCGAGCGGGTCGTGCGTAACGCCCAAACCGTCGCCCGTGCCCTCGGTGACGAGGCCTCGCCCCTCCCGGTACGCGTCATCTGGAAACCGACCGTCACCACCTCGGCCGAAATCCTCGCCGTCTGTAAGTCCGCCGACGACGATACCGCCTGCATCGGGCTCGTCATCTGGATGCACACCTTCTCGCCGGCCAAAATGTGGATCGCCGGCCTCCAGGCCCTACGCAAACCCCTCCTCCACCTCCACACGCAGTTTAACCGCGACATCCCCTGGGGTACCCTCGACATGGACTACATGAACCTCCACCAGAGCGCCCACGGCGGTCGCGAGTTCGGGTTCCTCGCCACGCGGATGGGACTGCGCCGCAAGGTCGTCGTCGGCCACTGGGAAGACGCCACTTCCGTAAAACAGGTCGCGGACTGGTGCCGCGTAGCCCTCGCCGTGGCGGACGGGAAGCGAATGCGCGTCGCCCGCTTCGGCGACAACATGCGCCGAGTGGCCGTTACGGAAGGCAACAAGGTTTCCGCCCAACTCACCTTCGGGTACGAGGTCAACGGCTACGGCCTGGGGGAGCTCGTCGCCTACCAGGCTCAGATTACCGACGCGGATACCGGCCACTTAGTCGAAGAATACGCCGACACCTACGCCCTCGCCCCCGAACTCACCGCGGGCGGGTCCAAACGCGGCAGCCTCCGCGAAGCCGCCCGCATCGAGCTCGCCCTGCGCGCCTTCCTCACGGCCGGCGGCTACACCGCCTTCACCGATACCTTCGAAGATCTCCACGGCCTGCGCCAACTCCCCGGCATCGCCGTGCAGCGCCTCATGGCCGACGGCTACGGCTTCGGTGCCGAAGGCGACTGGAAAACGGCGGCGCTCGTTCGTAGCATGAAAGTGATGGCCACCGGCCTACCCGGCGGCAACAGCTTCATGGAGGATTACACGTACCACTTCGCTCCCGGCGCGGAGGCTTGCCTCGGCTCACACATGCTCGAAATCTGCCCGTCCATCGCCGCCGGTGAGGTAGGCTGCGAGGTCCACCCCCTCGGCATCGGCGGCAAAGAGGACCCCGTGCGCCTCGTCTTCACCGGAGCCCCGGGCGCGGCCCTCAACGCCAGCGTGATCGACCTCGGCGATCGATTCCGCATGCTCGTCAACACCGTTCAGGCCATCGAGCCGCCGCACCAAATGCCCAAGCTCCCCGTCGCACGGATCCTCTGGCGGCCGCGGCCCAGCTTAGCCGTAGCCGCCGCCGCCTGGATCTACGGCGGTGGCGCTCACCACACCTGCTACTCCCAGAACGTCGGCGTGGAAATGCTCACCGACTTCGCGGAGATCACCGGCATCGAGCTGCTCGTCATCGATGAGCGTACGGAGTTAAACCGATTCCGCCGCGAGGCGCGCGTTTAGCGATACTCGACGATCTCGTCTACGGGTTTGCGCGCCACCTCGCCGCCCGGCGTTGCCGCCGGGTGACCTAGGTAAAAAACGCCTAGGCACCGCTCGCCCTCCGCGAGCCCGAGGAACTCCCCCGCACCCTCCGTGAGGGTCCCCGGCGAGCTCCAGTAGCCGGCCAGGCCCTCCGCCGTTGCCGCCAACCATAGGTTCTCGACCGCGCAGGCCGTCGCACTCACATCCTCCCACTCCGGCAGTAGGTCCGGCCGCGGAGCCATCACGATCGCCAACGCGGCCGCCGCTTTGCCGGGGCGCTCCCGCGTGACGCGCAACTTCGGCTTCGCCACCGGCACGTCGCTCGCCGCCGCCTGCGCCCCCGCCATGAACTCCCCGAGACTCGTTTTGGCGGAAGCCGACTCGAACACCACGAAGCGCCAGGGGAAGGTCTGTTTGTGGCTCGGCGCCATATTCGCCGCCTCGATGAGCCGCTCCAGGGTATCGCGCTCTACGGGAGCGTCGGTGTACTCGCCCGGACGCACCGAGCGGCGGGCATAAATGGCGGTGTAAAGGTCCATGAACGTTCGGTTTGGTCAGCTCACGGCAAAACAACGCCACTGGGGTCAACTCGGGAGCGGCTTCCGCCAAAACGAGTTGACGTAATTAAATCTCGACCTGATTGCGGCGGCGTATCGGGGTGGCGCAAAATTTCTGAAGCCAACACACTAGATACATATCACTGAAATGTAGCAGTTTACATATAATATTTGTAGTTAATATAGAAGGGTAAATTTTTAAAAGTAGGTCTTTCGTGCCATCGATAGTGGGGCAGAATAGCCGTCCCGAGACTCTTGCATATGGTATTTATACAAATACCCTTACAAAATTGCGTATTCGGAATACCTGTATTAAGGTATACAAGCGGCTTAGTGTGGAATGTACGTTTACACTGCCCGTCGTTTCAGCATCGATTTGCAGTCCGCTAACAGGAGCGTAATCGTAGCCTGTTGCGTGATTTCGGTCCACCGGAGGGACAGCGGGTGAGACGAGCGAAACAATCTATTCACGGCTGAAGGACTTCCACTAGGGGGCTTCAGTCTCGATCTTTTATCTACCAGCTACTAATTTCTCAGTATGTACAACACTCTACGAACCTGGCGATGGCCGAGCTTACTGCTCACCGGCGCACTCGCCAGTGCGTCTTTGAATGCCCAAACTCCGATCTGGTCGGACGAATTTGACCAGGGCTCGATCGATCGCTCCATCTGGACGAACGACGTCGGCGGGTCCGGCTTCGGCAACGGCGAGCTGCAGTACTATACCACCGCCAAGGAGAACGCTTACGTCGAGGACGGCGACCTCGTGGTGGTCGCCCGCCGCGAGGATTACGACGGCAAGCAGTTTACTTCCGCGCGACTCAAAACGCTCGGTCGTTTCGCGTACAAATACGGTACGCTCGAGGCGCGTGTCAAGCTGCCCGACGTCGAGGACGGTCTCTGGCCTGCTTTCTGGACGATGGGTACCAACTTCGGGCAGGACGGCTGGCCGAGGTGTGGCGAGATGGACATCATGGAGGTGGGCTTCAAGGCCGCCCGCGAGGCCGGTACCAGCAACAACGCCGTTTCGGCGGCTGCGCACTGGTGGCAGGACGACGGTACTTGGAGCGATTTCCTAGCGGCCAACTACAGCAACGATACCCTCGTCACTTCTTCCGCCCTCAACGAGGATTACCACACGTACAAGCTCGAGTGGACGCCCGGGTTGCTCAAGGTCTCGGTTGACGACATCGAGTACTACAAGATCGACGTCTCCGATCCGAACCTCGCCGAGCTCAACGACAACCCGCAGTTCATCCTGCTCAACCTCGCGGTGGGGGGCTTCAACTTCGTCGAGTTGCCCGATCCCGGCCAAATCACCGCCGATTTCCCGGCGGAGATGCGCGTGGACTACATCCGCCTCTACGAGAACGAGTTCACGGAGCTCTACTTCGGTGCCGACGAAGAGATCGCCGGTACCTACGGCGTGTTTACCGAAACGACTTCGGTCGACGATCAGATCGATTTCGCCGCCGAGACCTCCGACATTTTCGTGTGGAACGGCATGAACGAAGGCACGGCTACCGCCGCCGAGGGAACCGAGGTGCTGACCTACGACGTGCCCGGCGGAACCTGGTGGGGCATGGGCCTCCAGACGGCCAACGCCAACATGACCAACTACTCCAACGGTTACCTGAATTTCAAGGCGAAAACGGAGCACAAGGGCGCCTTCAAGATCAACGTCTTCAGCTCGGCCGCCGCCGGCTCCGGCGTCGACCTCATCCCCGGTGAGGAGGAGTACGGCCTCGTGCGCGACGGGGAGTGGCACGACGTCAAGATCCCGCTCGCGCTCTTCGCCGACGTTGACTTCATGACCGTGAAGACGCACTTCTCCGCCAGTGGCGAAGACCCGGGTGCGCCCTTCTCGATCGCCTTCGACGACATCTACTGGACCGAGGGCGAGCCCTTCGTCACCCCCGAGAACGGCAGCTTCGGCGTTTACACCGAGACCGAGGGCAACAAGACCGCCGGCGAGTTCGAAGACGGCGTCAACGGCGACATCTTCGTTTGGGACAATACCCTCAACGAAGTCGAAACTACCCCCTCCGAAGGGAGCGACGTACTCTCCTTCACCGACGCCGGCATCGGTTGGTACGGCATGGGGCTCACGAGCCGCAGTCCGATCAACCTGACCGCCTTCGACAACGCCGACGGCGAGATTCACGTCTCGATGAAGTCTTCGGCAACGTCCGACTTCCGCATCGGCTTCCGCAGCGGCAACGTCCGTGACATCGGACAGAAGTGGATCTGGTTCCGCAACGGCGAGGAGCCTTATGGCTTCAAGCGCGACGGACAGTGGCACGACGTGGTCATTCCCGTCAGCGAGATCGCCGACGAGGTCGACCTTTCCGAGGTCACCCAGCTCTTCCAGTTTACCGGCCTCGGCAACATCTCCGATATCGCCTTCGACGATATCTACTGGAGCGGCGGTGGAGATGCCGACAAGGACGACGACGACAAGGACCCACCGAGCAACCGCGCTCCCGTGCCCCGACTCTCCAGCTCCGTAGATAGCGGTACTGCACCGCTCACCGTGAGCTTCGACGCTAGTGCGAGTTCGGACGCGGACAATGACCCGTTGACTTACAGCTGGACCTTCGGCGACGGTGGTACGGCCACGGGTGCATCGCCGAACCACACCTTCGAGACCAGCGGAGCTTACACCGTGAAGCTCACCGTCAGCGACGGGGAGCTCAGCGCTTCCAAGCAAACGACCATCACGGTCGGTGAGCCTGACGTTGACGATCCGAACACTGCACCCGTTGCACTGCTCAGTGCATCGCCCACGACTGGTGTCGCGCCGCTAGCCTCCCTGTTTAGCGGGGAGTCCTCGTCCGATCCGGAAGGCGATGCGCTTACTTACGCCTGGGACTTTGGCGACGGCGCTACCGCCGAGGGCATTGACGTTAGCCACACATTCACGGCCGCCGGTAGCTATACAGTTGCGCTTACCGTAAGCGACGGCGAACTGCAGGACGTAGCGCAGGAGACTATCACCGTACTCGCACCCGACGATAATGATTATGACGACGACGACGACGACGGCGATGATGACGATGGCAACGACGATGACGGTGGCGTAGGCAACGAAAACCTCGCCCTCGACCAGCCAATCACTTCGGCGTCCGACGAAGCGACCTACCTCCCGATGATGGCCAACGACGGCAACGACCAGACCCGTTGGAGCAGCGCGTGGTACTCGCCTAATTGGATCAAGGTCGACCTCGGCCAGTCGTACGACCTCCGCAAGGTGGTAGTCAACTGGGAGCGGGCACAGGCCGAGAGCTACCTCGTGCTGACCTCCGACTCCGACGGTACCCCCGACCCAGCCAGCTGGACGGTGCTCTCCGACCAGAGCGGTCTCGCCGATGAGGCACGTATCGACGAGCTCGACGTGAACGGCGCCGGTCGCTACGTAGCCCTCTACGCTACCAACAAGCTACACCCGTGGGGCTACTCGATCTTCGAATTCGAAGTGTACGGCAAGGACGGCGGAGCCGACCTCGCTGGCCGCAGCGACCGGGAGCAGCCCGCTACGCTCTACCCGAACCCCGTCGACCAGACCCTCAACGTAGTCTGGGGCCAGGTGCAGGAAGGTGATCGCTTCGAGATCGTCTCCCAAGTCGGACAGCGCGTCATGGAGCTCCCGGTAACGGGCGCCGAGCAAACGCTCGACGTGTCGGATCTCCGGGCAGGTATGTACACCCTCCGCATCAGCGGGTCGCAGTCGCGAACGCTGCGCTTCGTGAAGCGGTAGGTCGAGCTACACAGCTCACTGCGTAAAGCGCCCCGGGGATCACTCCCCGGGGCGCTTTCTCTTTGGGTAAACCGCCTTTGGGTGAACGCACCGTAAGATTTGCTGCGGATAAGCGCGCCCCGCGAGCGGTCTACTTCCGCCGATCCGTCACGTACGAGAGCAGCGCATCGAGACTCGTCCGGTAGGGGCTTTCGTCGAAACCCATCAGCTCCTCGCGCGCTTGCTCCAGGTATCCGTCCATCCGGTGGCGCGCGTAGGCCATGCCGCCGCTGCTGCGCACGAATTCGATGACCGTCCGGACGTTGTCAGGCTTGTCGCCCCCCCGCTTGATCAGCTTCAGGATCCGTCGACGCTCCAAGGGCCCGGCGTGCTGCAGGGCGTAGATGAGCGGCAGCGTCATCTTCTTCTCCTTGATGTCGATGCCGAGCGGCTTGCCGATGTCCTCCTCGCCGAGGTCGAGTAGATCGTCCTTGATCTGGAAGGCGATGCCGGCCTTCTCCCCCATCGAGCGCGCGCGCTCGATCTGCGCTTCGCCGGCACCCGACGAAGCCGCCCCCGCCGCGCAAGCGGCGGCGATCAGTGAGGCCGTTTTTTGGCGGATGACTTCGAAGTACACCGGTTCAGTGATGTCGAGCCGTCGCGCTTTCTGGATTTGCAGTAACTCCCCCTCCGACATCTCGCGCACCGCCACCGACAGGATGTGCAGCAGCCGGTAGGCCTGGTTATCGAGGGCCAGGAGCAGTCCCCGGCTCAGCAGGTAATCCCCCACCAACACCGCCACCTTCTTGCCCCAGAGCGCGTTCAGGCTGAAAAACCCACGCCGCTCCTGCGCGTCGTCCACCACGTCGTCGTGCACGAGCGTGGCGGTGTGCAGCAGCTCCACCAAACTCGCCGCCGTGTAGCTCTCCTCCGTGATCCCCCCCGCCAAACCGGCCGTCAGGAACACGAACAGCGGCCGCATCTGCTTGCCCTTACGCCGCAGGATGTGGTTGGTGATCTTGCCGAGCAACGGCACCGGACTCGAGATCGCGCCCCTGAAGTGCGCCTCGAAGGCCTCGAGCTCCGAGCGCACCGGAAGCTGTATCTCACGCAGGGGGCTCGCCATCAGCGCGCGAAAGTAGGTCAACCGGCGCCGACTCCGCCCACCGGAAACCCTGGGCACGTTCTCGCGTACCCCAGCTATGCTCCGACTGTTCCGCACCTTCTCCTGGACGGGCATCCTCCCCCTCTTCGGCCTCGCGCTCCTCCTCCGGTCACCGGCCTGGTACACCGGCGTCACCGGGAGCGTCGAAGACTCCCTCGGTCCCTGGGGCAGCTGGCTCAGCGGCCTCGGCCTCGGCAACTGGCCGGGGGGCTGGTTTCTCGGCGTACTCGCCGTCGTGCTCATCGGTTTTTACGCCGCCTTCACCCTGCAGCACTACCGCCTCGGGGCCGCGGGCCTCGTACCCGGTTTCGTGGCCGTGGTCCTCGCGTCGGCCGCCTGGTGGTGGCTCGGTTCGAGCGTGCTACTCGCCGGAACCTTCCTGCTCGCCGCCGCCGCCCACCGCCTCTTCGACGGCTACCGGCACCAGGGCGCCGCGCTGCCGGTGTACGATTGCGGCCTGCTCATCGGCGCCGCCGGACTCGTGGCCCCGGGGTTCTTCTGGTTCGGACTCTGGGCCGTCGTCGCCGTCGCACAACTGCGCAAGTTCCGCCTCTCCGAGCTGCTCGGCACCCTCTTCGGCGTCGGCACCCTCCCCCTCATCGTCGGTACCTACGCCTACGTCTGGGGTGATTTTGGGGCCTTCCGGCAAAACCTCACCAGCGGCTTCGTCCACCTTCCCAACCTCGGGTCAATCCAGGCCAACCTACCGTGGATCGCGGTACTCGGGCTGGCGAGCCTGGTGGCACTGTTCGCCTTCGGCAACCTCACGACCCGCCGCCCGATCAACGAGCAACGCGCCGCACGCATGTGGTACGCCATGCTACTCGTCGGCTGGATCCCCCTGCTTTGCAGCGGTACCCTTACCCCCTGGTCGGTAGCCTACGTCATCTACCCGCTCGGTATTCTGCTCGGGTGGGCGCTCGCCGAGCAAAACCGGCGACAGGCCGAGTTCGTGGCGCTCGCACTGCTGGTGCTGGTGGCCACGGCGCACGTTTGGGCGGCGCTCACGCTTTAAGCCTTACGCGCTGGCCCAGGCCCCCCCGGTAGCCTACCTGAAGGCTACCTTCCGGCCATGAAGTTCGGCGTTATCCTCTTCCCCGGTTCAAATTGCGATCACGACCTACTCCACGTTTACGGTACGGTACTCGGCCAGGAGGTGGAGGAGCTGTGGCACAAAGATCGGGAGCTCGCGGGTTACGATCCGGGCGAAGACGTAATTCTCGTACCCGGTGGATTCAGCTACGGCGACTACCTGCGCGCCGGCGCGCTGGCGCGTTTCAGTCCCATCATGCGGGCCGTCGGTCGCTTCGCCGCCGACGGCGGGCGGGTGGTCGGCATCTGCAACGGGTTCCAGATCCTCTGCGAGGCCGAGCTACTCCCGGGCGTCCTGCTGCGCAACGCCGGTCAGAAGTTCATCTGCCGCAACGTCCACCTTCGGGTCGGTACCACCGACACCGACTTCACCGCCGGGCTCGACGCCGCCCGCGCCTACAAAATTCCCATCGCCCACGCCGACGGTCGTTACTTCGCTTCCGAGGCCGTGCTCGACGAGCTCGAGGCCAACGACCAAATCCTCTACCGCTACGTCGATGCCGACGGCAACCCCACCGGGGTCGCCAACCCGAATGGCTCCGCCCGCAGCATCGCCGGCGTGTGTAACGCCGGGCGCAATGTGTTCGGACTGATGCCCCACCCCGAGCGAGCCGCGGAGGCCATCCTCGGCAACACCGACGGGCGCGATCTGCTCGAAGCTATGCTGGGTCGGGTGTTGGCCTAGCGGGAACCGGCGGGGAGCTTAGTCGGACCTTCTGGATCCCGCTCCGAACGGCGCCGTGCAGACAGGCTCCTTATCGTGGGGTCGCAACGGGGGGGCTTTCCACCACGACAGCCCCGTCTAGCCAAACCGCCGCTCTTACCCCAGGAAGCTCTAACCCCAGGAAAGGGTATAGAGCGCCCCAGCCCCCAGCTGGCCGGAGCTCGCTCGGCCGGCGAGGTCGTACCAAGATGCGCTGCCCTACGACAGCCTCATGCCGCCTAACCGCCACTCACCCCTCCAAAGGGGCGCAAAGTCACCCAACGCCAAAAAGCTCCGACCTTAGCCGCCCGTCATACGTTTTAGCGAAAGCAAACGCTTACCTCCTATGCGAATCGCGATCCTCTGGCTTCTCTCTCCCCTGACGGCGACCGTGACCTTCGCCCAGGGATTCGGTGGCCCTAGCCCCGTATCGTGGAACTTTTCGGTGGGTCAGGACTCCGGGCGGCAGGTGCTCAACGCGGATGCCAAAGTGGACGAAGGATGGTACGTGTACAGTCAGTTCCTCGCGGAGGGTGGTCCGGTACCCACCTCCATCGACCTGAGCGAGACCGAGGGGCTCGAGCTGCTCGGTAGATCGGCCGAGCACGGACCTAAGCTCGCCGGGCACGACGACCTGTTCGACATGGAGATCGTGAGCTACAAAGACTCGCTCCGTATCGTCCAACCGGTCGGGCTCCCGGCGGGGACGAAGCGCATCGTCGGCGTGCTCGAATTCATGACCTGCAACGGGAAGGTGTGCCTCCCGCCCTCCGAAGTGCCAATCGCGGTGAACGTTCCGCGGGGTTAATCGTAAGCTAGACGAACATGCGCACCCGCCTCCTCCTAGCCGTCTTCGCCGCGCTGCTCAACCTCGTTGCAGAGGCGCAGGTGCTCGACCCGGTATCGTGGACCTTCGAAACCGTGCAGGGGGAAGACGGTGACGCGCTCGTATTCCGCGCCACCATCGAGGAGGGGTGGAACGTCTACTCGCAGTACCTCGAGAGCGAGGACGGGCCGGTAGCCACTTCGGTCACCTACGAAAACCCGGCGCAGGTCGAGCTGCTCGGTAAGGCCACCGAAACCGGCGATCGCCACGAGGGCTTCGACGAGCTCTTCGACATGCGGGTCGTGAAGTTCGAGCACGAGTTCGAAATCCGGCAACCGGTGAAGTTCGCGGGCGAAGCCCCCGTGACGGGCTACCTCACCTTCATGACCTGCGACGACGAGCAGTGCTTGCCGCCGACCGACGTTGACTTTAGGTTCGGACCGGTTGCCGCCGAGACGTCCCCCGCTCCGGGGCAGAGCGAGCTTGCCGTCACCGACCAATCCTCGCAGATCTTAGAGCCGGTAACGTGGTCGTTTCGGAGCAAACCCCTCACCGATAGCACCTACGCCCTCGAAGCGGTCGCCGACATCGAGGACGGGTGGATGCTCTACGCTCAGGACGTAGGCGAGGACGGCCCCGTACCCACCACCTTTTTCTTCACGGAAACCGCCGGATTCGAGCTGCTCGACGGCGTTACCGAAGCGGGTAAACGTAAAAGCGGGTTCGACCCGGTGTTCGGGGTGGATGTCACGAAGTACCTCGCGCCGCAGGCCGTCTTCACCCAGGACGTACTCGTGCGGGATGCGGGGGCGGACATCGTTGGTTACTTGGAGTTTATGACCTGCGACGATACGCAGTGTTTGCCCCCGTCGGAGGTGGCTTTCCGTTTCCGACCTGCCGAAGGGTTGGCCGGAAGCATCGACTTCGACACCTACGAACGGCTCGCTGCGGGCGAGTCCGGGGAGGATGCTCCGGCTCCGATCGTTACCGGCGGCGATGCACTCAGTCAGTTTAGCATCGACCAATCCGGCAGCGCCACCACCTGCGGGATCGAAGCGGCCGCCAACGACGTGAGCGATCGCGACAGCCTCGGGCTCATCTTCCTGCTCGGCTTCGGGGGCGGGCTGCTCGCGCTGCTTACCCCCTGCGTGTTCCCGATGGTGCCGCTCACGGTAAGCTTTTTCACCTCGCCGTCGAGTACGCGCGGTCGCGGTTTGCGCCGGGCCGGACTCTACGGGCTCAGCATCATCGTCATCTACGTTACGCTCGGCCTGGCCATCACGGCCGCCTTCGGGGCGGATGCCCTCAACCTGCTAAGTACCAACGCCTGGTTCAACATCGGCTTCGGCGTACTCTTCGTCGTTTTTGCGCTCAGCTTTTTCGGTTTCTTCGAAATCCAACTGCCGAGCTCCTGGGCCAACCGGACCGACCGGGCGGCTGACCAAGGTGGCCTGCTGGGCATCTTCTTCATGGCCTTCACGCTTTCGCTGGTCAGCTTCTCGTGTACCGGTCCGATCATCGGCACCCTGCTCGTACAGACGGCTACCGGCGGTGGCGCCACGCTCTTCGGCCGCATCCCCGTAGCCCCGCTCCTGGGCATGCTCGGTTTTGCGACAGCGCTCGCCCTGCCCTTTACCCTCTTCGCGGCCTTCCCTACCTGGCTCAAGGCCCTGCCCAAATCGGGGGGATGGATGAACGTGGTCAAGGTGACCCTCGGCTTCGTGGAGCTGGCCCTAGCACTCAAGTTTTTCTCGATCGCCGATCTCACCATGGGGTGGAAGTTCCTCCCCTACGAAGTTTTTGTGGGCGCCTGGGTACTGTGCGCGCTCGGCCTAGCGGCCTACTACTTCGGCTACCTCCGCACCCCGCACGAGCGTCACACCACGGCGCACGAGGTGGGCAAGGTATCGCTCGGCCTCGGCGTAGTCGCCTGCGCGCTGGCCGTGTACTTGGGCGCCGGTTTTCGCTATAGCGAACGCTCCGAGACCTTCGTTACCCCCAACCTCCTTTCCGGCGTGGCGCCGCCGGCCGGCCACAGCTACATCTACCCGAAGGATTGCCCGCAGAACATCGACTGCTTCAAAGACCTCGGGGCGGGCCTCGCTTACGCTAAAACGGTGGGTAAGCCCGTACTGATCGACTTTACCGGCTACGGCTGCGTGAATTGCCGCCGCATGGAAGACAACGTGTGGGGCCAGCCGGGCGTGTACGAGAAGCTCCGCGACGACTACGTACTCGTGAGCCTCTACGTGGACGACCGCGAGGAGCTCGCCGAGCCTTTCGTGAGCGACTACTCCGGTCGCAAGCTGCGTACGGTGGGCAACAAGTGGGCCGATTTTCAGGCGCGCACCTTCGACCGCAATTCGCAACCTTACTACGTACTGGTGTCACCCGGGGGCGAAGTCCTCAATCAACCGGTGCCGTACACGCCGGACGTAGCCGAGTACGAGGCGTTCTTGAAGTGCGGACTGGAGCGGTTCGAGGCGGTGAGTCGCACGGAGGACGACGCTCGGTTAGGGAGGCTGTGAGCGCTACCTGGAGGGGGTAAAATGGACCGTCGACCGCTAGAGAAATCCGTTTTTGTGGCGTACGAGTCCGCGGGGGATAGCTACCTGATCCACCCCCACCTCATCCCCCGAATCGCCCCGCGCGATCAACGTTCACGCCTTCTTGCTTCTCACGTTTTGCCATTAGCGTAACTGCCGCGCGCGACTTCACCTAAGCTCACGTTTACCGTCGGCACGACCGGCGCGGTCGGATTCGATCCAGCGGCCGACACCCCGCGTATCGCCGGTGAATTACTTTGGCTTCGCTGTGAGCATACATACGCTTTAAATACACCCATGAAGTCGGCACTTGCACTCCTTCTCCCCTCCATTTTCGCTACTGGCATTCTTGCCGCCCAGGACCCTACGGATGTCACGTTCGCCGTCGACATGAGCGGGGTGGCCGAATTCGACGCCCCGACCGACACCCTCCGCATCGCTGGCAGTCTTCAGGCCGACCCATTCACGCCGAGAGACCCGAGCAACGTCAACATTATGACGGATCCGGACGGCGACTCCATTTATAACGTCACCCTTCCCGTTGTGACGAGGACGATCCAGTTCAAGTACGTGATCAACGCCTACGACGACGACAGCTTAGCGCCCGGGAATAGTGAATTTACTTCCGCGACGCCCGGGAACGGAGAGGGCTGTACGGAGGGCAGCGGTAACCGAATAGAGGCGATCCCACTCGATTTGGCAACGTACGCCATCCCCACCTACCGGTACAACACCTGCGACACGCTGACGACCTCGAGCGTACGGTCACTACGCGAGCTACGGGGAGTCCGCGTAGGCCCTAACCCGATGCGCGAATACGCTACGCTCTCGCTCCCCGCGCGATCGGGCGGTGCCTACCGCATCCGCTTGCTTCGACCGGACGGCCGGCTCGTGCGTCGGGAGGAAACATGCACCGGCCCGAGCTACGACATCCGGCGCGGAAGCCTCGCGTCCGGGATCTACCTGGTCGAGGTGGTCGACGCGTCAACCAGCGAGCGTGCGGTGCTCCGCCTCTCGGTGGAGTGATCGCGCGGTTACACCGTACGAAAAGGCCCGAGCTACGTGAAGCGTAGCCCGGGCCTTCTCTCTTCGAGCGTCTGTTCAGACGCTCAAACGACAGCTCCGACGGCGACCTCGTTCGCCGCCACCTGACCGACCGACCCGAGCTGCTGCAAGGCTTGGTCTAGGTCAGCGATCAAATCCTCGACGTCCTCGACGCCCACACTCAGGCGAATCAGTGAATCGGTAAGCCCGACCGCCAAACGCTGCTCCCGCGGAATACTCGCGTGGGTCATCGATGCCGGGTGGCCGATCAGACTCTCGACCCCACCCAAGCTCTCCGCCAGGATGAACAACTTTGTATTGGCGAGCGCGGCCGTCGCGTAGTCGAGCGTATCGGTGTGGAGGTCGAAGCTCACCATCCCGCCGCCGTGGCGCATCTGGCGTTCGGCCAGCTCGTGTTGGGGGTGACTCTTCAGGCCCGGGTAATACACGTTGCGCACCTTGTCGTGCTGCTCTAAGAATCCGGCAATACGCAGTGCGTTCTCGCTCGAGCGCTCCGCCCGTAAGTGCAGGGTTTTAATACCCCGTAGGACCAAGAAAGAATCCTGCGGGCCGGGCACGGCGCCCACGGCGTTCTGGACGAAGTGAAAGTGTTCGTAGAGCTTCTCGTCGTTAACGACTACCGCTCCGAGGATCACGTCGGAGTGGCCTCCGAGGTACTTGGTAGCCGAGTGCAACACGATGTCGGCACCGAGCTCGAGCGGCCGCTGGAGGTAAGGGCTCGCAAACGTATTGTCGACCGCCACGATCGCACGACCGCCCACCGCATCCACGGCGGCTCGAATGTCGATGAGGGTGAGCATCGGGTTGGTCGGCGTCTCGAGCCAGACCAACTTCGTCTTGTCGTTAACCATCTCACCCAACTCCTCGGACTCGGACAGGGGGACGAACGTGAATTTGATGCCGTAGCGCTGGTACTGGCGCACCATCAGCCGGTAGCTGCCGCCGTACAGATCGTTGGTGGCGATTACCTCGTCACCGGGCTCGAGCATCCGGAGCACCGCGTCGAGTGCGGCGAGCCCACTGGCGAACGCGATGCCGTATTTACCGCTTTCGAGCGCCGCGAGGTTTGCCTGCAGCACGTTCCGCGTGGGGTTGTCGCCGCGCGCGTACTCGTACCCCTTGTGCTTACCCGGTGCCTCCTGGGCGTAAGTGGATGTCTGGTAGATAGGCGTCATCACCGCGCCCGTCGTAGGATCGGGCTCGATGCCGGCGTGGATGACCTTGGTGGCGAATTTCATAGCGGGCAAACTTTAGGCGAGTGTGGTATACGCCAAAAGGTAGGCCCTGGTTGTACTAGCGCTTCAGCACGCGGTGCACGGCCTTCGCTACGTCTTTCGGGCTCAGTCCGTACTTCTCGAGCAGCTCCTCGGGCTTGCCGCTTTCGCCGAAACTGTCGTCGACGGCTACGTACTCCTGTGGGCTCGGGAGATTGCGGGCCAGCACCTGGGCTACCGCATCGCCGAGGCCGCCGATGCGGTTGTGCTCCTCGCAGGTAACGGCGCGGCCGGTTTTACCCACCGAATCGAGGATGATCCGCTCGTCGAGCGGCTTGATGGTGTGGAGGTTGACGAGCTCGCAGGAGACGCCCTCGCTCTCCAGCTGCTCGATCGCATCCATCGCTTGCCACACCATATGCCCGGTCGCAAACACGGATACGTCGGTACCCTCCTTCATCAAAATCCCCTTGCCGATCTCGAACTCGAAATCCTCCGGCATGACCACCGGCCAGTTCGGCCGTCCGAAGCGGAGGTAGACCGGGCCTTCGTGATCGGCGATCGCGATGGTCGCCTGCTTGGTCTGGTTGTAATCGCAGGGATTGACCACCGTCATCCCGGGCAGCATCTTCATCAACCCGATGTCCTCCAGGATCTGGTGGGTGGCTCCGTCCTCCCCTAACGTCAGGCCGGCGTGGCTCGCGCAGATTTTCACGTTCTTGTTCGAGTAGGCGATCGACTGGCGGATTTGATCGTAGACCCGGCCCGTCGAAAAGTTGGCGAAGGTACCGGTGTAGGGGATGTGCCCCGCCGTGGCGAGGCCGGCGGCTACGCCCATCATGTTGGCTTCCGATATCCCCATTTGAAAAAAGCGCTTCGGTGAAGCCTCGATGAAAGCTTCCATCTTGAGCGAGCCCACCAGATCGGCGCAGAGCGCGACTACCTTTTCGTTGGCCGCCCCAACGGCCGCGAGCCCGGCGCCGAAACCGTCGCGGGTGGCCTTCTTGCCGGTGACCGGGAATTTTGGAAATACGGTTTGTGTTTCGGTGGTCGTAGACATGTGGTGCGTTTTACGGAAGTGCTGCTGAGGGGTGACTGACGGGTGGAAATGGGGGGGCGGGGTGCGTTGCGGACTAGTAATCGCCCAGCGTTTCCTCGAGTTGCGCGAGGGCGCGCTCGCTCTGCTCGTCGTTGGGCGCCTTGCCGTGCCAGGCGTGGGTACCTTCCATGAAGTCGACGCCCGAGCCCATCACGGTCGTCATCTCGATGAAGATGGGCTGACCGGCACCCTGCTGCGCTTTGGCTTGCTTGAGCACGTTGCGTACCTCCGACATGTCGTTGCCGTTCATCGCCATGGTGCGCCAACCGAAGGCCGCCCACTTGTCTTTGAGGCTGCCGAGGTCCATCACCTTTTCGGTCGGGCCGTCGATCTGTTGGTAGTTGCGGTCGGCGATCACCACGAAGTTGTCGAGCTTGTAGTGGTGGGCAAACAGCGCCGCCTCCCACACCTGACCCTCCTGCTGCTCGCCGTCGCCGGTGAGGCAGAACACCCAGCGGTCGTCGCCGTCTACCTTTTTGGCGGCGGCCATCCCGGCGGCCACGCTGATGCCCTGACCGAGCGAGCCGGTGGCCACGCGCACGCCGGGCAACCCCTCGTGCGTGGTCGGGTGGCCCTGTAGGCGCGACCCCATCTTACGGAACGAATCGAGCTCCTCGATGGGGAAGTAGCCGGCCCGAGCGAGTACGCTGTAGAAGAGCGGCGAGATGTGCCCGTTGGAGAGGATAAAGACATCCTCGCCTTTCCCGTCCATGTTAAAGCCCGGGTCGTGCTTCATTACGTCGAAGTAGAGCGCTACGAGCAGGTCCGTACACCCGAGCGACCCGCCGGGGTGGCCGGTGCCGATGCCGTGGACCTCGCGGATGATGTCGCGTCGAACTTGGGATGCAATGCGTTTGAGCTCAGCTACGTCTGCCATAAGGGTAGAATCTTACCGGGCAAACTACGCGATCGCAGTCTTTGCGCCCTTATAAAGTGAAAGTCGCCCGGATGGCGTGGGTTCGCGGTCTCCGCGTACAGAGAGGGGTAGCACCGGCCGAAGCTTAGGTACTACCCCTCTACAAGCGCGTAAGACGTAGGTCGTGCGCAAGCACTCCGTGGCGCTTAATTCACACTATCGGCGAGCTCCTTACCGGGCTTGAACTTAACCTGGTTCTTAGCGGCGATCTGAATCGTTTTGCCGGTTTGCGGATTGCGGCCCTCGCGGGCGGCGCGGTGGTTGATCGAGAACGTACCGAACCCAATGAGGGTCACCTTGTCTTCACCCTTGAGTGCTTCGCCGATCGTGTCGAGGGCGGCATTGAGAGCGTCTTGTGCTTGTGCTTTCGAAAGATCCGCCTTCTCGGCAATCTTAGCTACGAGGTCTCCTTTATTCATTGTTCGGTTAAGTTTAGAACGTGGTCAAATTTAGCGGTGCGTCTTACTTTACCAAATTGAGCCGATTGGGCCAATTTTTGTCTGTTCGGAAAGGGATAATTAGATTGTGATCAGACGTAAGATGTGATGCAACGTAAGCCAAGTCGCCGTAAATCCAAGCGTTTCGGGTGTTTTTGGCGTCCAATCGCCCCTTATTTGGGTGTATTTTCTATATTTTTCTTCCTTTTAAGTACCCCCGCGTGCCATCGCGGCTCCGGGTGCCCCGCCAGCGATCAGGCTCAAACGGGCGTGAACAAGAAGGGGAAGCTCAGCAAACGCAAGGGGAAGAGCAACCTTTTCCCGAAGGATATGCGCAAGCACGCCGCGCGTAAAAATTGAGCTCGCGTGGCCCCGCGCGCCCGACGCTTGCCCGGTCCCGGGCGTAAGTTGAGCGCATGGCAAACACGGTACTGATCGGTGGCGGTTCTGGACTCGTCGGCACGCGGCTCGCCGAGTTGCTCACCGCCCGCGGCGACGAGGTCCGACTCCTGAGCCGGTCCCCCGCCCAAATCGCTAAGTTTCGTGCCTTCGCGTGGGATACGAAGCGCCACTACCTCGACCCGGCGGCCCTCCGGGACGTAACCCACGTGATCAACCTCGCCGGCGCGGGCATCGCCGACCGACGTTGGACGGACGACCGCAAGGCCGCCATCATCTCGAGTCGGACGGTGTCCACCGATCTACTCTCGAGCGCGATTCAGGAAAGCGGCCCCGGCGTGCGGGCCTACATTAGCGCCTCCGCCATCGGGTACTACGGCGACCGGGGGGATGCTTGGGTGAGCGAGGGCGACGCGCCGGGGGATGGATTTCTCTCGGCGTCGGTAGTCGCCTGGGAGGAATCCGTGACCCAACTCGCCGGAGCGACCTCGCTGCGTACCGCGCTCGTTCGTACCGGCATCGCGCTGGCCGCCCACGGGGGTGCCCTCCAGAAGATGCTCCTGCCCACCCGCCTCGGCGTGTCGGGGTACTTCGGCACCGGCGAACAGTGGTACTCCTGGATCCACCTCGACGACCTGTGCCGGGTCTACATCGCCGCCGTCGACGACGAACGTTACGCGGGGCCGATCAACGCCGTCTCGCCGCTGCCCGTGCGCAACCGCACCCTGGCTCACGGTTTAGCGAAAGCGGTCTCCACGCCCGCACTCACGCTCCCGGTACCCAAGGTGGCACTCGAGCTGGCCCTCGGTGAGATGAGCCACACCATCCTCGACTCCGCACGGGTGAGCGCGGTGAAATTGATCGACGAGCTGCGCTTCGACTTCTCGTATCCGTCGCTCGTGCCGGCCTTGGAGAACTTGCTCGCCTAGCTCTTGAAGACCTCGATCTCCTTGGATTCGACCACCAAATCGGTGAAGCGACCCTTGTAGCGGGTGGCCTTCACGATGTGGTTGTCGATCCAGTGGTAGTTGCCGCCGCGGGGCTTGTCCATCAGCAGGCCGTGGTACTTGAAGTCGTGCCTGTCGAGCCACTCGGTGGTCACGGCGCGGTGCTCGTTGGTGCGACTCGTAAAAAAGGTGATGTAATGGCCGTCGTCGTACCACTTGTTCACCATCTCGAGCGCATCGGGGTAGGGCAGTACGGTGGCCATGCGCTCCGGCTCCTCGTTGGGCACGTCGTCGCACACCGTGCCGTCTATGTCGACCAGGAAATTCTTAACGCCTTCCGGCAAAACCGGGCTGATGGTTTCGCCCTTCTCGTTGAAGGCGGAGTTGAGGGCTTGCTTGTCGGGCATAAGTAAATGTCGCTGCGCGGGAAAAAGGAGGAGGCATTTGGGGGCGGGCGGACCGCAAAGTAAACGTTGTCCGGCTAGTCGAACGGCACGAAAGCCACGGGATCCACCGGGCGTCCGCGGTGCCAGATCTCGAAGTGGAGGTGCGGCCCGTCGGTGCGCGTACCCGTATTGCCCACGATCGCGATGGGGTCGCCGGCGCTCACGTGGTCGCCGATGCGCTTGAGCAGGCTCGCGTTGTGCTTGTAGAGCGTGATCAGGTTGCCGGCGTGTTGGAGCGCGATGACGTTGCCGGTGGCCCGCGTAAAATCCGCGGAGACCACGTAGCCGTCCAGTACCGCGCGCACCTCGGTCTCCGCGGGTGCGGTTACGTCGATGCCGAAGTGCCGATCCGCCGGGTCGAACGTAGACGAGATCGAGCCCTCCAGCGGCGCGGAGAAGTCTATATTTTCCAGGTCGAGGTCGCCCGCTACCTCAGCGTCCGTGCGCCTCGCCGAGGCGCTCACGTCCGCGCGCAGGCGCTCGTCTTCCGGGATCCGGTCTACGTTGAGCGCGCTGTCGGGAAAGCTGCCCATCTCCACGTCTTCCACCTCGGGCGGCTCGATGTCTCCCACCAGCACGTCGCGCACGTTCGCGGTGTACGCCTCCTGCGCGTTTACCCGCTTTTGTATCTCGCGCAGCGCGTTGTTGAGCGCGATCACCTCGGCGCGCTCGTCGGCCACCCCGTAGCCGGGCACCAGGCGGCGCAGGGGCGTCAGGGCCACGAGCGCGAAGGTGAGCAGGGCCACCACCCCGAGCGCGGTGAGCCCGAGGAAAAGCAGGTTGGCGTAATTGACCTGGTAGGTGCCCGTGGCCTCGAAGGTTTCCTCCTTCTGGACGGTAACGCGGTAGGGCTCAGCGAGCCGGGCGCGAACGAGCTGCCACTTGGTTGCCATACCGCAGGCTTTACGCAAATCGCGGGAGAAAGGGTATGCCCCGCCGATACTACACCTCCGGCCCGGGGTGTTGTAGTAGCCGCCCCGGTACGAGCGGTTCGGTGCAACTTCGTGTGCGCGCCCTCGATATAAGCTGCCAGGATATGCTACGACTTTCCTCTCGACTCGCCCGACCGCTGGCCCTGCTCGCGCTCGGGGTCATCGTTGTGGCCCTCACCGCCTGCGGCTCGGGGCGTCGCTTCGGCGAGCGCGGTCGCGTGGCCCAAGCCTACCACAACTTCACCGCGCACTACAACGGCTTCTTCAACGCCGAGGTACTGGTCGAGGAAGCCGAGCTACAGCGTATCGAGGGGCGTCAGGAGAACTACAACAAGATCCTCCCCATCTTCCCCGCGTACACCGCCGCCGAAGGGGGCGGGGGGGCGTCCGGTGGACTGGATCAGGCGATGGAGAAGGTCTCCGTGGTCGTCAACATCCACCGACCCAGCTCCTACGACGACGACAGCTACCTGATCCTCGGCAAGGCGCAGTTGCTCAAAGGCGAGTACGAAACCGCCGAGCAGACCTTCGCCTTCGCCGTCAAGGAGTTCGATCCGGAAAACGAAACGGCCCGGCTGCGCCGCATAGAAAAGCAGAAAATCGCCGACGGTAAGGAGGCGGATAAAGCCGCCCGGGCGAATGGCGAACAGCCGCGGAGCCGCCGCGCTCCGCCGCCGCGCCGTAAATCGAGTCGCCCGAAATCACGTCGCAAGCGGGGGGCAACTTCTAAATCCAGGTCGAAGGCCAGATCCGAAGACAAGTCGAGGCGAAAGTCGCCTTCCGGCAAAACCGGCCCCGATTCGCCCAGTCCCGAGACCAAGGAGGAGGCCAAACGAGCGAAGGAGGCGGCCAAAGAGGCCGAAAAAAAGCGTAAGGAGGCCAACGCCGCGATCAAGGAGAAGGCCAAGAAGGGAAAGCCTAAATCCCGGGCGGAGATGGCCCGCGAGCAGCGGGAGGCCCGCCTGGCCGAGGAGAAAGCGGCCGCCAAGGAGCAGGCCCGCACCGAGCGCGACGCAGCCGGGGCTACGGGGGCCGTTGCCGAGTCGGAGGCCGCCCCCGCCGCCGCCCCCGGCGCCCCCGCCGCCGCCCCCGGCGCCGCCGCCGCCGCCGACACGGCACCCGAGGACGACGGCCGCCCCGAGGCGGCCGTCAACGACGACGAGATGCCACCCCACGGCCTCTTCCGTCACGAAACGGCCCTGCAGGACCTCAACTACTGGCTCGCCCGGACCTACGCCATGCGCGAGAAGTTCATCGACGCGGAACGCGTCCTCGGACAGCTCTCCCGCAGCGGCGGCACGTTCAAGCACGTGCGCCGCGCCCTGCCGGCCGCCTACGCCGACCTCTACCTCCGAAAAGGTGACCTCGTGGGAGCCGCCGCCTACCTGCGCGATGCCGTAGCCACGGAGAAGTCGCGCGCCAAACGCGCGCGCTACACCTACATCCTCGGGCAGGTGCACGAGCGCATGGGGGACAGTAGGAACGCCTACGCCGACTACAAACAGGTGGTGAAGCTGAAGCCCGACTTCCAGCTGGCCTTCAACTCCACGCTCAACATGGTTACCCTCGGCTACCGGAGCGGGAACGAGGAGGCCGGCACGGCGCTGCGCGCGCTGCGCAAGATGGCGCGCGAGGAGAAGAACGGCGACCAGCGCGACCAGATCTACTACGCCATGGCCGTGATCGCGCTCGAGAGCGGCGATCGCGACGAGGGGATCGGTTACCTCAACCAGTCGCTCGCCGCCCGGGGGGGCAACGCCGCGCAAGCGGCCCTCTCCTACGAGAAACTGGCTACGCTCTACCTCCAGGACGAGAACTACGTGTTCGCGAGCGCGTACTACGATTCAACGCTGCAGGTACTGCCCCGCGAGAGCTCGCGCTACGCCGAGCTCGAACTGTACCGCGACAACCTCCGCCCGGTGGCCGAAGCCCTGCAGACCGTCGAGCTGCAGGACAGCCTGCTCGCTATCGCCGACCTGCCGCCCGCCGAACAACGCGAACTGGCGGCCCGCCTCGAGAAGGAGCGCCGGGAGGCCGAGATCGCCGCCGCCATCGCCGCGAGCCGGGCCTCGGTCTCGACCCCCAGCGCCGCGGGCCCCTCCCTGCCCGTCCGTACCCGCGGCAGCATCGGTCCGGCCGGTGGCAACTCCGGCGATGGCCTCGCCGCTTCCGAGTCGGCCTTCTTCGCCTACGACGACAAAGGCCTCCGGCGCAGCGCCAAGGAGTTCGAGCGCGAGTGGGGCAGCCGGAAGCTCGTGGACGACTGGCGTACCATCGACGAGCGCGAAGCGGCCGACCGGCTCGACGCCATCATCGACGCCGCGAGCCCGGACGCGATCACCGACGAAGACGTGGAGGCCGTGCTCGCCGACGTGCCCACCGACTCCGTCTCGCGGGCGGCTTCCCACCTACAGATCCAAACGGCGCTCCTCGAGCTCGGCCGCCTCTTCCGCGAGAAGCTCGACAACCCCAAGCGCGCCGAGGAAGCCCTGGCCGAGCTCGCGCGCCGGTATCCGAACAGCGACTACGCCGCCGAGGGACTCTACCTGCAGGCCCTCGCGCTCGACGACCTACAGCGCGACAGCGACGCCACCGCGGTCCGCCGGCAGCTACGGGAGAAACATCCGGAGAGCAAATTCGCCCTGAACCTCACCGATCCGGAGTACAGCGAGAAGGAAGGTCGGGCCGCGGCCAAGCTCGTCGCCTACTACGACAACGCCTACGCGAACTACAAAGCGGGCAACCTCGGTCGGGCCACTACGGAACTCGCCGACGTGGAGACGAGGTTCGGTCCCGACAACACGCTCCAACCCCGCTTCGGGCTACTCAACGCCATGGTGACCGGCAAACGCGACGGACGCGATGCCTACGTGGGTGCCCTGCGCGAGGTCGTCGCCAAATACCCCTCCAGCGAGGAGGCCACCCGCGCCAAGGAGATGCTCTTGCTGCTGGGCGAACGCGAGGGTGCGACCAGCGCCATCGACAAGGCCGCCGTGGCGAGCGGCGAGGAGGGCGCCGGGGGCGAGTCGGAGTCGCCGTTCGAGATGGCGCCCGACAAACAGCACTACTTCCTCGCCGTTTTGCCGAAAGCGGTCAACCGTGCGACCGCCAAGGCGAGTGCGGCCGATTTCAACACGGAGCACCACCGCCTCGATAAACTCTCGCTCAGCGACGTCATGATGGTGGCCGAGGGAGAAACCACCCCCGTACTCGTGGTCCGGCGCTTCTCCGACCAGGCCGGCGCACTCGCTTACTACCGGGACGTGCAGCAGCGCAACGCGGAGTTCATGGATGGCATCCAGTTCGAAGCGCTCGTCATCTCGCAAGCCAACTACCGGGTGGTGCTGCGGCAGAAGAACCTCGAGGTGTACCAGCGGTACTTCAACGATAATTACCTCTAGTTGCCGACGCGGGCAAACTTCCTTACCTGCGTGGCGGCAGTACTCGTGGTGGCGGTACTCCCGGCGTGGAGCGCCTGCGTGCCCGTCGGCAGCTACGAGGACCCGGAGGAGCGGGTGGAGGTCGATTTCACGGACCCCGTCCACCGGGCGCTGTACGACTTTCAGGACCAGCTGCTCACGGACAGTCTAGTGCCCCGACTCGCGAATGCGGATCCGGCCCAGCGCTACCTGGCGGCCCGGGCCTTCGGATCGATCATCGACGAAGATGCGATCCCGCCCCTGCTCACCCTCCTGCACGACCCGGTAGCCGACGTGCGCGCCGTGGCGGCCTACGCCATCGGTCAGCAGGGTCGGGCTTCGACGCAAGATTCGCTACTCGCCGCCTTCGACCAGGCCGATACCGCCGGGGTGTACACGCGCGCCAACGCGGCCATCCTCGAGGCCGTGGGTAAGGTGGGCGATAGCTCGCTCATCTCCGCGCTGAGCTCGGTGACGACCTACCTGCCCGGCGATACGGCCCTGCTACTCGGCCAAACCCGCGGACTTTACCGCTTCGCGACGCGCGGTTTCACGAATGCCGCCGGCACCGAGCTGTTGCTCGGTTACGCCACGGACGGCAAGTGGCCCCGCGCCGTGCGGCTCATGGCCGCCCACTACCTGCAGCGCGCCGAGCTCGACCTGAGTGACCGGGGGGAGGTTTTGCTGGAAAGCATCCGCAGTGAGTCGGATCAATACGTCCGCATGGCCTTGATCCGGGGGGCCGGTAAGGCGCCCGACAGCGGGATGGTCGGTTCGCTCGTCGCTCAGTACCAGCTCGAACGCGAGGTGCTGCCGAGGGTCGAGCTAGTCCGCTCCCTCGGCGTACTCCCGTACCTCAAAGTGAGGCCGACCCTGCTCGCGGCCCTCAACGACCCCGAGCCACTGGTGGCCGAAACCGCCGCCGAGATGCTGCGTGAGCACGGGACACCGAAGGACGCCATCGCCTACTGGCGCCTGGCCAAAGACTCCCTACCGAGCTCCGTGCAGCTCCGCCTCTACGCCGCGGCCATGCGCCACCTACCGGGCTACGCCAAAGACAGCCGCAACTACATCAACGGGGAGCTGCGCCGCCGTTTTGCCGCGAGCACCCTGCCCTACGAACGCGCCGAAATCCTCCGCGCCATGGGCGAGTACCCCTGGAACTACCGCTACCTCATGGAGCGCACCCGCGAGGCGAGCACCGGCCTGGTGGAGACCACCGCCGCGGCCGAAGCCCTCGACGCGATTGCCGCCCGCGAGGAGAGCGAGCGGTACTTCCGCGGAAGCTGGCCGAACGTGCGCCGCCAGTACGCCGCTTACATCCGCGATGCGTTGCAGGGCCCGAATGCGGGTCTCCAGGCGGTTGCCGCCACCACGCTCGCGCGGAAACTAGAATTCGACGAGTCCTTTACGGAGCTGGAGGTATTGACCGCCGCCCAGGCCGAGCTCGCCCTGCCCCGCGACACCGAAACCTTTTACGCGCTCGAACGGGCGCACGCCGCCCTCTCGCCCGGCTACACCGCGCGCCTACGGCCGCCCGACAACAACCACCCCATCGCCTGGGACACCTACCGTAGCCTGCAGCCCGGGCTCGAGGTGGTCGTACAAACCGAGCGCGGGAACATCGTGATCGACCTGTTCGAGGAGGCAGTCCCCGGCACCGTGGTTAACTTCGTGCAGTTGGCCCGTAACTCCTACTACAACGGTAAGCTATTCCACCGGGTGGTGCCCGATTTCGTTACCCAGGGCGGCGGCTCGCGCGGGGACGGTTACGGCGGGCTCGACTATTCGATCCGTACCGAAACGCCCCCCCTGTACTACGACCGGCCGGGGCTCGTGGGCATGGCTAGCGCCGGCCGGCACACCGAGGGCGTGCAGTTCTTCTTCACCCACCAACCGACCCCGCATCTCGACGGGCGCTACACGGTTTTCGGGCGGGTTGTCGAGGGCCTGGAGGTCATCCCCAAACTCCGGGTCGGCGACGCCATGCGGGTGAGTCTGCGGTAACCTTTTCCCCCGCGGAGGCTGTTGTTTTGCGCGATGACCGCCGATACGCTCAAAAAAACCCCACTCCACCGTCACCACCTCGCCGCCAACGCTAAGATGGCGGGCTTCGCGGGCTACGATATGCCCATCTCCTACGGCGCGCTGCGCGAGGAGCACGAGGCCGTACGCAACCGCGTGGGCATGTTCGACGTGAGCCACATGGGCGAGTTTATCGTGCGCGGCCGCGGGGCGCTCGACTTGCTCCAGTACGTAACGAGCAACGATGTCTCCAAGCTAGCCATAGGCCAGGCGCAGTACTCCTGCTTCCCGACTCCCGAAGGCGGGATCGTAGACGATCTGCTCGTGTACCGCCTCGAGGAAAACAACTGTTCCGAAGGTGAGCGCGCCTACATGCTGGTGGTCAATGCCTCCAACATCGACAAAGATTGGAGCTGGCTCGAGCGGCACAACGCCTTCGGCTGCCGCCTCATCAACATTTCCGAGGCTACGGCACTCATCGCGGTGCAGGGCCCTAAGGCGATCGACGCGCTTCAGTGGCTAACGACGGTGAAGCTGCGGGAGCTAGCGTACTACACGTTTGCGAAGGGCCAGTTTGCGAGCATCGATAACGTGATCATCTCCGCTACCGGGTACACGGGGGCCGGTGGATTCGAGCTCTACGTTCCGGCGGAGCAGGCCGACAAGGTTTGGGACGCCATCCTCTCGGCCGGTGCCACGATCGGGGTGCGGCACGGCGACACGCGCGTTACCCCCGTCGGTCTTGGCGCGCGCGACTCCCTACGCCTCGAAATGGGCTTCGCGCTCTACGGCAACGACATCGACGACAGCACCAGCGCCCTCGAAGCGGGGCTCGGCTGGATCGTCAAGCTCGATAAGGGAGATTTCGTGGGACGCGATTTCCTCGTCGAGCAAAAAGAAGCCGGGCTTTCGCGAAAACTCGTGGGATTACGCATCCTCGACCGGCGCGTAGCGCGCCACGGCTACCCCATCGTCGACGACGAGGGGGCCACCATCGGCGAGGTTACCTCCGGGGGGCAAAGTCCGACGCTCGGCTACCCGATCGCCCTCGGCTACGTACCCTTCGCGCTGCGCAAACCGGGCAGCGAAGTCTCCGTGCGGGCAGGCGGGAAGCTCCTCGCCGCGGAGGTCGTAAAAGTTCCGTTTATTGACTGAGCGGTAACCCGGTCACTCAGCCGCAGCGAAACAACTATTTTACGGGCGGGCCTTTTGGCTAAGCAGACCCTATGGAGAGGAGTACAGTCGTGGAGGAGCTCACTTTGGCCGAAGGGCGCGAGCGGTTTATACAGTCTTGGGGTACCCTAGGATCGAGTTGGGGCGTGAACCGAACCATGGCCATGATCCACGCCCTGCTGCTCGTGAGCCCGGAGCCCCTCAACGCCGAGGAGGTGATGGACGCGCTCAGCATCTCGCGCGGCAACGCCAACATGAACCTGCGCGCGCTCATCGACTGGGGACTCGTGTACAAGACCCTCAAGCCCGGCGAGCGCAAGGAGTTTTTCGTGGCCGAGAAGGACATGTACAAGGTGGTGAAGGCCGTGATCGTGCAGCGCAAGAAGCGCGAGCTCGAACCGCTGCTCCGCGTGCTCGACGAGCTGGCAACCGTGCAGGGTGATTCCCCGGAGGAGCTGCAGTTTAGCGAGGTAATTCGCGATATCCAACTGTTCAGCAACAAGGCGGATTCGACGCTGGATACGCTGGTGAATTCGAATACAGAGTGGTTGGTTTCGGCGCTTTTGAAGTTGGGGCGTTAACCCAAAATCTCAATCAACTGCTCCGCCAACTCCAACCCGATCAGCTTCTGCGCCATTCCGGTTGCGGCGCCGATGTGCGGACTCAGACTCACCCGTGGGTTATCGAGCAAGCGAGGGTTTAGACTCGGCTCGTTGGTAAATACGTCGAGGCCGGCACCCGCCACCTGACCGGAGTCGAGCGCGGCGAGCAGCACCTCCTCGTCGATGAGGCCACCCCGCGAGGTATTGACGAGGATAGCGCCGCGCTTCACCGACTTCATCTCCGTTTCCCCGATGATCGCCGTGCCGTCCTGGGCGGGTACGTGGAGGGTAACGATGTCGGACTTTTCGAGGAGTTCCTCCAGCGGCATGCTGGTGATGCGAATCACGGGGGGCGTACCGAGTCCCTTGATGCGCAGATCTACGTCGACGTGCGGTTGGTTCATGTCCGAGCCGAGCACCCGCATGCCCATCCCGAAGCCGATGCGTGCGGCCTCGCGACCGATTCGGCCGAGGCCAACCACCCCCAGGGTGAGTCCTTCGAGCTGAACGCCCCCCGCGTACGCTTTCTTGAGCTTGCCGAACTCCCCGGAGCTGCTGCCGGGCATCTCGCGGTTCGCGCGGTTGAGGAAGCGAGCCAGACCCATAGCGTGCGCGAAAGCGAGCTCGGCCACCGCACGCGAGGAAGCGGCCGGGGTATTAACTACCTCGACGCCCTTGGAGCGGGCGTACTCGACGTCGATGTTGTCGAGGCCTACCCCTCCGCGACCGATGGCCTTCAGGTTCGGGCAGGCATCGATCAGGTCTTTGCGAACGGTAGTCGCCGACCTAACGCAAATGGCGGCGTACTTCGGCAGTTCGGTAGCCAGTTGATCTTGGGGTACTTTCGTGGTGACGACTTCGTAGCCGGCTTCTTCGAGCTTGGCTTTACCGTCGGCGTCGATGCCGTCGTTGGCGAGGATACGCTTCATAAAAGGGAGTAGGAGTTTTGCCGCAAGCGTCACTAGCGGCACGTAAGGCGCGCAAAAGAAAGCTTTAGTTGCTAACCGCCGGCTCGTCGTGGATATGACTGTCGTCACGAAGCACCGAAATCAGGAAATTAGCCAGGTCGGCCCGGGTCATCGACGAGCTGATGTCCCCGACGTACCCCGTCTTGAGCGTACCCTTTGGGTCGGCTTCCGTGAGCCGCGGCGCCCGTACGTTCGTGTACGCTAAGCCCGAGGATCGGAGCAGCTGGCTGGACGCTGTAGCGTCCTTGATCAAGTCGGCGAAGGCCACGCGCATGACGAGCCGGAAGAACCGATCCGTTAGCTTCGGGTGGTCCTGGGGATAGGGGACACCCGCCCCGGTGAGGTTGATGACGCGTTGAATGTCGTAAAAACGCATACCCGCAATCACGTGTCTCATTCCTTCCGTAAGCAAGGTCGGGGCGCTACCCTTCACGTGCCCTACGAGCTGGATCACGGCCTGGGAACCTTCGATAACGTCGGCTACCGCCTGCGCGTTGGAGTAGTCGCCTTCGAGCACCACGAGGTTTTCGTGTTCGGTGCGGATGGCGGCAGGGTTGCGCGCCTGAGCCCGCACGGTGTATCCTTCGGCGAGGAGGGCGTTAATCGTCGGTACTCCGGTACGGCCGGTGCCACCGAAGACGGCTATGGTTGCAGGAGGGAGCATAATTAGCTTACGTTTTCGGGGGACAGCGCGCGCCCCGCTTGCTGGCGAAGGGTCTCGAGCGGTAGGAATCCGTTCGAAAGTAGGGTTAGTCGCCCACCGTGCTGGAGGACTACAGCGGGAAACCCCTGAATCCCGAAGCGTTTGGCGAGCGCGAAGTCCGCGCGGCCGAGCTCGAGGTACTCGTCGTCGGTAGCCGCCGCGCGGGTCGCTCGTCGGTCGAGGTCCAACCGTTCGGCGAGAAAGTCGGCGGTTGCCTCGGTCGCGGGACCGTAGCCGCGGTCGAAAAACGCCGTTTGTAGCGCACGAGCCGCCGCGAGCTGATGGGTCGGCCGCCGCTCGCGGGCGTAGGCGAGGAGTGCCGAAGCGGGCACACTCGTACTGTACATCTCGGGGTCGTCGAGCGCCCCATCCGTGAAAGCTTTCCCGAAGCGAACGCCGGATGCTTTCTCCACCTGTGGGTAAGCCTGCTTGATGTAGCCCGCGCTCTCGGCGAGCGGACCCTGCCGATCGCCCGTAATCATCCCGCCGCTGATTACCTCCACCGGCCATTCGGGATGCTCGTCGGAGAGTTGCTCGATAACCGGACCGAAGCCGTAGCACCAACCGCACAGTACGTCGTAGACGTAGAGGAGGCGCGTACCTGTAAACTCGGAAACTTCCATGGGGGGTTGACTTTAGTTGCTGCTCGGATCGACGGCCAGCTCGTCGCCGAGGGGGACGGCGTGCGAGCGGAGGTCGTCGAGCGAAACGAACCGCAGCGCCCGCTCGTGGGTGGATTCGAGTACCACCGGGGGCGCTACGCCGGCCATGAGCGCCTCCCGCCAGCGGTCGGCGCAGAGGCACCAACGGTCGCCGGCGCGTAGGCCGGGAAACTCATACTCGGGGCGGGCGGTCGTGAGGTCGTTGCCACGCGCTTTGCTGAAGCGTAGGAACTCGTCCGTCATCCGAGCGCAAATCACGTGGGTCCCGGTGTCCATCGCGCCGGTTTGGCAGGAGCCGTTCCGGTAGAAACCGGTCATGGGATCGACCGAGCAGGCTTGGAGGGCGGCGCCTAAAACGTTCTTGGGGTCAGCCATGGTGGAGGGGGGGACTTTTGCTACAGCAAAACAGCGATTCCGCCAGGGGCGGAATCGCTGTTGTACAAAGGCGCGGTATCGAGATTAGTTTCCTCCGGAAGTGTCGGTCGGTGCCTCGGCGGCGGGGGCTGACGGCGCGGGGGCCGCGTTCCCCATCTCGGTCTTCACCTTCGAGGTGAGGTCCATGCTCTCGTCCGCGTAGAGGATCACGCCGCCGGCGGCCATGTCGAACACGTACTGGTAGTTATCGGCTTTGGCGATCTCGGCGATCGCGGAGTTGACGCGGTCGAACACCGGCTGAAACTTCTCCTCGCGACGTTTGGCGAGCTGCTCGTTCACGCTCGCTTCGAACTGCTGAATCTCCTGCTGCTTCGTTTGCATGCGGGTCTGCTCCTCCTGGATCTGTTTTGGCGTAAGCTCCCCTTCGGTATTCTTGCGCTCGAGCTCGGCGAGCTCGGTTTGGAACCCTTCGATCTTGGTCTTGAGCAGCTTTTCTTGCTGCTCGCGGTAGCTTACGAGGTCGGTCTCGGCGGCCTTCACCTCCGGCATGTCGGCCAGCAAAAGCTGCGAGTTCACGTAGCCGATCTTCTGGGCTTGAGCCGAGACGGCGGCCAGCACGAAGCAGGCGGCGAGGAGCGTGAGGGTACGAAATTTTATCACGAGTAAGAGTTTGCGTTAGGGAATGAACGGCGGGCGCCGAGCTTACTTGCTCGCGGCCACGGCCGTTTTGACCTCTTCGGTCTTGTCGAAATCAGGTTTGGAGAATAGGAGTCCGGCGGAAGAACCCTTGTCGAAGATGAGGTCGTAGCCTTTCTGGTCGGCGAAGGTCTGAATCGTAGCGTAGACCTTGTCCTGGATCGGCTGCACGAGCTCGGCGCGGCGCTGGAAGAGTTCGCCCTCGGGACCGAAACGGTTCTTCTGCTGCTCGCGTACGTCCGTCTCGGCCTTCACGATCGCCTCCTCGCGCTCGGCGCGGGCGTCGTCGCTGAGCAGGACTTGCTCGGCCTGGTAGCGGCTGTACATGCCCTTGATCTTGTCGTACTCCTGCGCGATCTCCTGACGCCACTCCTCGGTTACGCGGTCGAGCTCCTCCTGCGCGGTCTTGTAATCGTCCATGCTTTCGAGGACGGCGGTTACGTCGACGATGGCGACGCGCTGCGCGAGGGCTCCGTGGGGCGCGGCGGCGAAGGCGACCAGCAGCGCGCAGAGGGTTAAGACTTTTCTCATGGGCTATATTTCGCGCTAGATACTTGGAAACCCGCTGCTTTGTTGTCCGTATCCAGGGGGGCTTAACCCGGCGTTAACGGCGGAAAGTAGCTCGCCCGCTGTTTTAGCGCAAGCGAACTAGGAGCTCAGTGCGCAACGTTGAGCCCCTCGATCGACCCGTTTGTTCAAGATTACCTATGAAATTCATTCTGCCCGTTGTACTGCTGCTCTCCCTGGGGTGCGGCCGTGTAAACCTCTTCTCGCTCGACCAGGATAAGCAGCTGGGGGCGCAAACCAACACGCAAATTCTCGCCGACCCGAAGCAGTTCCCGGTGCTGCCGGAAAAGGGGAACGAGGAAGCCTACCGCTACGTGCGCGGCATCACGCAGCGGATCCTCAACTCGGGCAAGGTGGAGCACAAGGATGAATTTCCCTGGGAGGTGCGCCTGATCGACGACGACGAAACGCTCAACGCCTTCGCCACGCCCGGTGGCTACATCTACGTGTACACGGGGTTGATCAAGTACCTCGACTCGGAGGACGAGCTCGCCGGGGTGATGGGCCACGAGATCGCCCACGCCGACCAGCGGCACTCGACCCAGCAGATGACGCAGCTCTACGGCGTGCAGGCCCTGGCGGCCCTCGCCTCCGGCAACGCGACCGGAGAGCTCGCCGGGCGGATGGTGACCAGCCTCGCTTCCTTGAAGTTCAGCCGCAGCCACGAAACGGAGGCGGATAGCTACTCGGTCATCTACCTCTGCCCCACGGGCTACGAATCCGATGGCGCGGCCGGCTTCTTCCGGAAGCTCGAAGCCGGCGGATCGGGCGGGCGGCCACCGGAGTTTCTGAGCACGCACCCGAACCCGGGCAACCGGGTGGCCAACATCGAGAAGCAGGCGCAGGCGCTCGGCTGCACCGGGAAGGAGTCGAACACCGCGGAGTACGCCAAGATCAAGAAGTTGCTGTAGGCAAAACGCGGGTCACCTGGCGACGATCACCTTTCGCTGGCGGACGCGATCGCCCACCCGCACGCGGAGCGAATACACGCCGTTGGCTAGGGTGGTCGCCGGTAGGGTCCGGGCGGTCCACTCGGGACCGAGGTCCTCGACGGTGGTCCGGAGGTGTACTCGCCCCGTGATGTCCACGAGGCTCACCTCGGCGCTACTCCCGTATTCGGGAGCCTGTAGCCACACTAAGGCGCTCGCGTGGAACGGGTTCGGGGCGTATACCCCGATCCCGTCTTCGTCTACCTCCCCCAGCGCGACGCTCGGGTAGAGTTGCGTTCGGGGCACCGGCTGTCGACGAAATTTCTCGTGATCCCAGTCGAGCTTCAAGCTAGCGAGGCCCGTCCCCTCGAAGTATTCGACCTCGATCGGTACGCGTTTGCCGGCCTCCAGCTCGATCTCCCCGAGGACGAGCGTGGTCCCCTGTGGCTTGTAGGCGTCGATGACGAGCTCTCCGTCGATGCTGAGGCGAAAGCCATCGTCGCCCGCGAGCCAGAAATAGTGGATGCCGTCGAGGTAGGGTTCGAGTGATCCGTTCCAAACGACCGAGAACTGATCTTCCGGAACGATACCCGGCGCCGGTGAGATGCTGTCCCAGTCGAATTGCACCTGCTCGTCGATCCGTTCGTGCAACAACCTGCCCCGCTCGCCGAGCGTACCCTCGTAGTACTTCCCCCTCAGGCCGGTACCCGCTCCGGCCGGGAGTGCACGGTAGCGCGCCCGAAACGACCTGCCTTCCGGGGGTACGGCGTACGATACGGTAGTCTCCTCGGGTAGCGCTCCGTCCCAACCCTCCAAGATGTACAGGGTGTCGCCGCGTTGTTGGACCTGCTCGGCCTTCACCACCCGCTCGAGCCCGACCACGCTTTCCAGGCTAAAAGGTGCCTCATTGTTGAAACCGTCGGCGTTTAGGCTCAAGCCCTCCGGCTGCGTCTGAAAATTGAGGTCGGTAAGCCGGGGCTGTACGTCGACGAAACTGCTCTGATCGAGCCCCCCGGAGTCACGTACCGTCAAGGTCACGCGGTAGAAAACGTTCGGACTCACCTCGCCCACACGCGGTACCGCGAGCTCCCCGCCCGCCTGTCCGGCCAGCTCGATGCCCGGGTGGGTATGGTCGTCGTGGTGGAATTCCACCTTCCAGTGCAGGCGCTCATCCGGTAGATCCCCCTCCTCCGCATCGCTCGCCTTTCCGGCAAAACGGATGGTGTCGCCCCCGGCGTAGGTGCGCGTGTCCGCGGGGAGCTCGATGGTTGCTACCGGACGGGTATTGCTCGTTACGGCCAGCGTGGCGGGGCGACTCGTATCAGCGCCCGCATCATTGGCTACGATCAGTCGGAACGTCGCCCCACTGTCTGCGAGCGTCACGTCGGCCACCCGAAGCTGAACGCCGGTGTCTCCGGGAAGTACTCGCCCGTCGCGTAGCCACTGGTACCGGAGCGTAGGCTGCCCGGATCCCAGTCCGTCGAACACGGCCTCCTCACCCCTCGGGAGGAGCACGTCCTCCGGCGCGCGACTCACGACCGGGGCCCCCGTGCTCAGGTAACGGATCCGAAACAGGCCCCCGGATTCGGTCCCGCTGTTGTCGTCGGTCGATCCGTCGCCGATGCCCGGTCGGGCGATGTAGTAGAGGTCGCCCAGTGAATCCACGGCGAGTGCGATCGGGCGGGCGAGGTCCTCGGCTAGCTCGCCCTCCACTTCGCCGGTGGTCGGGTTGAGCACCCTGATGAAGCCGCGGCAGTAGTCGGCGAACAGGTACTTGCCGTGGTACTCCGGGGGGAAGCTGGGGTTGATAGTTTCGTAGAACGCGGCCCCGATCACCGCGCAGCCGGTAGCGTGGTCGTAGAAGTGGAGCGGCGCTCGGTAGTCGGGCGGCGCGTTCTCGAAACCCTTCGGTCCCTCCACGAGCGGCCAGCCGTAGTGGCGGCCGGGTAGAATCTCGTTGACCTCCTCGAAGTCGCTTCCGCCCACGTCGTTGGCGAACACGCGCCCGGTAGAAGGCTGCGCGGCCATGGTAAAGCTATTGCGAAACCCGAGGGCATAGATGGCGCGTAGGTCGCCCTCCAACTCGTCGTAGTACGGGTTGTCCGGCGGAATGCTACCGTCCGGGTTGATGCGCAGCATCTTGCCGAGCAGCGAGTTCTTGTCGCCAGCCAGTTCGCTGGCTCCCCCCTCGCCTACGGCCACGAGGAGCGTGGTGTCGGGGAGCCACACCATGGCCCCCCCGTTGTGTACGCTCGCCGGCAGTCGGTCGAGCTCGAAGAGCAGTTCCTCGGAGTCGGGCACGGCCGCATCCCCGTTCGAGCGCATGCGCACAATGCGGTTGCGCCCCACGTTGGGCGCCGTGTAGTAGAGGTAGAAGTAGCCGTTTTTCTCGAAGTCGGGGTGGAAGCTGATGCCTCCGAGTCCGCGCTCGTTGAAGTCGTCGACCTCGATGTCCACGAAGGGCCGGTCGAGTAGCTCGCCGTCGCGGAAGATGAGTACGCGACCGTTCTTCTCCACGATGTAGAGTCGCCCGTCCGGACCGAGCGTCATCGCCGAGGGGTTGAGTCCCGTAACCAGCTGTTGTTCCACGAAGCCCGGCGCGAAACTCGGTTCGGCGGGTTCCTCGTCCTGAGCGAACACAGCGCTGCTCACGCAGAGCGACAGGATAAATAAGCCAAAAGAGCGCATAGGTGGAGGTTAGACCTGCTTGTAGACGCGGTAGATCGCACCGGCGAAGTCGTCGCTGATGAGGAGGCTACCGTCCGGCAGCCATTCGAGGTCGACCGGGCGGCCCCAGGGGGTCTCCCCTTGCAGCCAACCGTCGATGAACGTCTCGTAGCCGTCGCCCGTATTGTCTTTCACCTTCACGCGACTGATGCGGTAGCCGAGCGGTTCGGCGCGGTTCCAGGAGCCGTGCTCGGCTACAAACAGGTCGCCGGCGTACTCGGCGAAGCTGGGGGAAGTCACGAACTCGAGGCCGAGCGGTGCCACGTGGGCGCCGAGCTTCTGGGCGGGTGGGGTGTAATCGGCCGTCGATTTGCCCGCGCCGAACTCCGGGTCGAGCACGTCGCCCTGGTGCACGTAGGGGTAACCGAAGTGCTGTCCGGCCGCGGTCACGTGGTTGACCTCGCAGCTCGGCGAATCGTCGCCGAGCCAGTCGCGCCCGTTGTCGGTAAACCACATCTCCCCGGTTCCGGGGTGCCAGGTGAACCCGACCGAGTTGCGCACGCCGCTGGCCACGACCTCGGGTTGCGGGTTGTCGGCGGCGACGTCGAGGCGCGTAATGCTGGCGAAGATCGGCTCGCTCGATTCGCAGATGTTGCAGGGTGCGCCCACGGGGATGTACAGCAGGCCGTCCGGACCGAAGGCGGCAAACTTCCAGCCGTGGTGCTTCTCCTTTGGATAGTCGGCGTACACCACCTCGGGTTCACCGGGGTCGTCGAGGTGCTCGCGGATGTCGGAAAACTTGAGCACCTCGTTGAGCGTGACGACGTACAGGTCGTCGCCCTTCAAGGCCACACCGTTGGGCATGGTCAGGTCCTCGGCCAGTACCCACTTCCGGTCCGAACGCATGTCGCCATCCGTATCCTGCACGGCGTAGACGCTGCCCTCCCCGCGGGTGGACACGAACACCAGTCCATCGCCGGCGAACTTGATGGAGCGAGCGTTTTCTAGGTCTTCCGCAAACACATCTACCGCGTAGCCGTCGGGCAGGTTGAGGAGGTCTAGGGGAAGATCGCCACCGTAGGTTGGTGGCTCCACACGACCGGTGTTCTCGGCGGCGGAAGTCCCGGAAGGACTCACCCCGGGTGTGGAGCTATCCTGAGCGCAGCCGATGATCGGTAAGGCGAGGGCGAGAACGGAGCAGACGGAGGCGAAAGGGCGCATAAGCCTGTAAACTCGGCGGCAGGGCCCTCGGTTTTGACTCGGCAAACGTTCCGGCCGCCCACGGGGGTAGGCTGCGGCACAACCGGAACGCGGAGTTCCTCTGGAAAACCTCCTGGCGCGAGTTGGGGGGGCGATTCTGGGAAATCGGAAGCGCTGTGTTGCGCCTCGGCTCGAAGTTAATCCGCTACCGGTAACTTTGTGTCACCCCTACAAGAAGGGGGTTAGTTCGCAGATCATCGCTTAGCTTCCGGGCTATGCGTATCCTTCTCGCCTGCCCGCTCCTGTTGGCGCAAGCCGCCTTCGCCCAAACCACGTACCTCCACTGCGGCCGACTTTTCGACGCCACGTCTACGGAGGTCAAGACCGAGCAGACCGTCGTGGTGCAGGGGGATCGCATCGAGCGCGTCGAGGCCGGTTTCGCGGAGGCGCCCGACTCGGTAACCGTGATCGACCTACGCGAGCACTTCGTGAGCTCGGGCTGGATGGACATGCACGTGCACCTCGAGCAGGAGAGTAACCCCAAAAGCTACGAGGAGGGCTTTCGCCAAAACGCGTCGGACCTAGCCTACGACGCCGCGGTGTTCGCCGGTCGAACCCTGCAGGCCGGCTTCACGACCGTGCGTGACCTCGGCGGCTCGGGGGTGAACGTGAGCCTGCGCAACGCGATCGACGCGGGCAAGGTGACGGGGCCGCGCGTGTTTACGGCCGAAAAGAGTTTGGCGACGACGGGGGGGCACGCGGACCCCACCAACGGAGTACGGCGTGATCTGCAGGGTGACCCCGGGCCGAAGGAAGGGGTGATCAACAGTCCGGACGAGGTATTTAAGGCCGTGCGTCAACGCTATAAAAACGGGGCCGACGTGATCAAGATCACGGCTACCGGCGGCGTGCTGTCGGTGGCCAAGGATGGCTCGGGGCCGCAGTTCACCGACGAAGAGCTGGCGGCGGTGATCGCCGCGGCGAAGGACTACGGCATGACGACCGCCGCGCACGCCCACGGCAAGGACGGCATGCTGCGCGCCGTGCGGGCGGGCATCACGAGCATCGAGCACGGCAGCTACGCCGACGACGAGGTGATGGACGAGATGGTGCGGCGGGGGACGTACCTGGTGCCGACGATCTCGGCGGGGCAGTTCGTGGTGGCGAAGGCGGAGATACCCGGCTACTTCCCGGCCGTGATCGTGCCCAAGGCGCTGGCCATCGGGCCGCAGATGTTAGACATGGTGGGCCGCGCGTACGCGAAAAACGTGAAGATCGCTTTCGGTACGGACGCGGGTGTCGGGCCGCACGGGGACAATGCGCGCGAGTTCATCTTCATGCAGGAGGCGGGGATCCCGGTGGCGGAGGCCCTCGTGATGGCCACGCGTGTGCCGGCGGAGCTACTCGGTAGAACCGAGGACTTGGGGACGATACAGGCCGGGCGCTACGCCGATCTCGTGGCCGTAACGGGTGATCCGCTTGCGAACGTGAATCTCCTTTTGGAAGTCGATTTTGTAATGAAAGGTGGGAAGGTAGTGCGGGTGGACGGGGCTGCTGTTTGTCAATGAGCTGGGGTGGTGAGAGCTCGGGTTGAAACCCAGGCTCAGCTGCGCGTGCGTACCTTCGGCACGCTAGTTCGTAGTGGTGAATGCAATCGCTTCATTATCCATTTAAGGCTACGGATATAACCCCACCCTCAGCGTGCCGAAGGTACGCCCGCACAGCTCAGGAGGTGCAGTAGCGCCTACTGCTTAGATGCCGCTTACTTTTAATCAACAACCGCTCGCTTCCACCATGCCCCTGGATTTCCGCCCCGTCGCTCTCGCCCTGATCCTATTTGGGGCCTCCCCCAGCTGCGTGTCAACCGATGCTTCATCCGGCTCGAAAGCCGAGCTGGGCAAACCCGTAAACGCCCCCGCCCCAATTTGGTCAGATGAGTTCGATGGATCCGGCCCAGTCGATTTCACAAAATGGTCGCATGAGCTCGGCGGTTGGGGCTGGGGGAATAACGAACTGCAGAACTACACAGCGAGCATTGATAACTCGCGGCGCGAGGATGGCGTGCTCATCGTCGAAGCGCGGCGAGAGCCATCGGACACGATGGCGTATTCCTCGGCGCGCCTCGTTACGCGCGGCAAGCACGATTTTACCTACGGTCGAGTAGCAGCGCGTGCGAAGCTGCCGCGGGGGTTGGGGACCTGGCCCGCCATCTGGATGCTCGGTAGCAACATCGGGGAAGTAGGCTGGCCCACCTGCGGCGAGATCGACATCATGGAGCACGTCGGCTTCGCGCAGGATACGCTGTACAGCACGGCGCACACCGAGGCGTACAACCACAAGATCGGAACGCAGAAAACGGATACGATCGCGGTGCCGGGGGTGAGTGATGAATTTCACGTGTACGCGATCGACTGGCGGGAAGATCACATCTCTGCGTTCGTTGATGACAGTCTTTACTTCACCTACGAAAAGCCGGAAAACGCGACGGAAGCGCAGTGGCCCTTCGACAAGCCGGAGTACCTCATCTTAAACTTGGCCGTGGGGGGAGATTGGGGTGGTTTGCACGGGGTGGATACCACAATTTGGCCGCAGGCGATGGAGGTGGACTGGGTGCGGGTTTGGGAGTAGCGAGAGAGGGTGCCACCCTGGGGCGGGCGGTGACCACCCTTCGGAGCCTGAGCACCTCGTCGACGTACTGTCCGCCGGGGAGTTCGCCCGCATTCACCGTTCGTACATCGTGGGTACGAAGTGGCAGGAGGGGTCCACCGCGACGAGGTGCTTGTAGCGGGCAGGATGTTGACGGTTAGCGATACATACCGGGGGCAGTTCGAGGCGTGTGCGGCGGTGCGTGAGTTATGAAGAGGACTTCTGTCAAAAGTTGGGGGATATATTTAGCGTAACCTGCTAGATATTGGGAGATATCTCTGACAGAGCTGTCGTTTTGAATCTACCTTCTGCCCAGTGAACGAGGTATATCTCCCATGGACGCTAGACGCTCGCCTGCAGCGCTGGGCTCACAATTGATCAGTCAGCCGTCGAGCGTCTACTCGACCGCTCGAAGGACGTACCGTACAGCGTGCAGCGGTTAGCGGATCTGACCTGGCGCGCGGCGGTACTCGAGGGGGCAGCTACCCGCGTGGATCTTCCCTTCCCGGAAAACGGGTTGGAGTAATTACTCGCGGTGGAAGCACCGTAGTGCGCAGCGACCGTCGATCAGCTCACCCCCGCCCAGCTGAAGTCACTCGTGGCCGTGGCGGCGGGTGCGGTGGTGAGGACTGCACCACGCAATCGCCGAATAGCTCCTTTGTCTTTTTGAGATGGTACTCGCCGTCTACTAAGAAGTAAAGGTTTTGACACCCGAGTAGCCCCGACTCAACCGAAAGTTCGAAGTAGGGAATCTCCGTGAACCAGCTTTTGGCGGTGCGCGCGTATTCGTACTTCAACGATGGATTTAAGTCCGTTAAATCACACTCGACGACGAACTCCCCCTCGGCAAATAATCGGAACACACTATTTTCAATTTCAAAACGGTTCTTCGGGATAGACCGCTTGACCCGCTACACCCGCAGGTAGTAAAGTGGCACGAGGGCAGCCAGGACGCCGAAGCATAGCACGAAAAAGAGCGGTGAATTATTAGGGACCCCGAAATAGGTCAAGCCGATAGGGACCAAAGCGCCTACTACTCCCGGGAAGCTAGTTCCGAGTATAGCCCGTTCTAGCAGATCGTTGAGTGAGTAGGTGTACCTGGCTGTGCAGGGCAAATGGAACTCAAGGTAGCTAGGTGAATACCATCCTGGCTATTTGGGGAGCGCTAGGTCCGGGTTGTATACCGCACCGAGTTCTTCGGCTACTTCCTCCACCGTTGCCTGAAAGCCTGCGCGTTTACGCCGGACATTGACCGAATCTGGGTCTGCGATCGGCCAGATGTAATAGGTACAGGTCCGTGTTTCCCGAAGTGTGTAACGTTCCAATCAACCACGATTGAAGCATTGTACGTTTAATAGTCTGAAGTACCCGCTGACCGGCCTAGGTGGCTGGGTACGTTATCGGAGTATCGGGCGGCGTTTCGTACCTATCGAAATTTCGCTGGCACGCTCGGGTCATTCGTTTATACAAAGCCCCCGCTAACCCATCCCGGGGTCCGCACGCACAACTTACACCTCCGGCCTACTTTACAGCCCGACTTTGTCGGCTAATGCCGGCCGGCCATTCCGCACCTCCCGCCACCGCAGCTCGTACACCGAGCGTAACCGGTCCGGGTTTTCGCGCAAGCGCTCTAACTCGGTCTGGTAGGCCGGGCTAAGCAGGTACCAGAGCGGCTGCTCCACGACCGCCATCCGCCCGGCAACCGGCAACACACGCTTATCCCACGCTTCGTATAAATTATCGAAGTCCACCTCCCGGATGGCGTGCCTGCACGCGGGCGAGCCACAGCAGCAATCCAACTCCTGGTCGAGATTGAAGCACCCGTACTCATCTGTAATCTCCTCGCCGGCGGCGATATCGCGGATCGCGACCTCGAAACCGTAACCGGTGGAGATCGTGTTAGCCTCGCAGGAGTGGTTCACGTACTTCGCGAAATCCCAGGAGATAACGCGATCGCCTCGCTCGTCGATGTAGGAGTAGCGATCGATTTGGACCCTGGAAGCCGCATCGGCAACTCGGTACGCGGCGGGCGTGACCACGATCTCGAGCGGGTCCCGGACGTAAACGATGGTCCCGGCGGGGATGGGGCGGCGGGCGAAAACGCCGTAGCCTACGGCGTCGCTAACGAGTTTTAGCTCGGTATGGGGGTGGATCATTCGGAGCAGCGAGCAGACTTTTGGCGCGTAGCCGCGCTATGAAGGTAGCTGTAGGCAGTCGGGATCTCACAATCGATTTTGACCTGCTCGCACGTTCTACCACTCCAACACCACCGCATTCAACCAAGCCCGCTCGCTGCCGCGCCAGAAGCTGCGGAAGACGGGATCGTCGAAGAAGAGGATGATCTCCCCCCGCCCGAGGCGCTCGGCGACGATGGCCGCTCGACCCCCCAACCGCTCGCCGCGTTCGCGACTGATGTAGCCGCTCGCCAGGGCGGCCGTGTCGCTGTAGGTACCCACGTTAGCGCCCGGGGTTTCGCTCGGCCAGAAAAAGCGCTCCTGCTGGCGAAGCAGGGGGAGTTTTGGCGAAAGCCCGTAGGCGACGGGGTGGGTGGTGTCGAGCGTCGCCCGGAGGATGGCGCCGCCGATCTCCTGGGCACCGCGGGCCTCGTCGAGCTGCGCGTAGGGGAGGTCGACGAAGACGCTGTCGAGGGCGAGGGTGTCCTCCTCGAGCGCTACCAGGTCGTTGTCCACCGCCCAGTTGGCGGCGGTATGACTCGCGATGAGGCGCCCGCCCGCTTTCACCCAGTCTTGTAGTAGCCCGGGATCGAGGTCGGGGTAGTTGCCGCCGGTCATCGCGAGGGTGGTGTAGCGGGAGAGGTCGGCGCGGGGCAGTTGATCGACGTCGAGCAGGCTCACCGGCATCCCCACGCGCTCGCTGAGGAGGTGCCAGGCTTCGCCGGCTTGGTAGGGGCTCGTGCCCTCGCCGGTGAGCAGCGCCACTTTGGGTTCGGTGAGCAGCGTGAGGGAGCGGCCGCCGAGGTCGGGACCGAAGGGCGTGAGCCCGCTGCGTACGGCGTAGGCCCGTACCCCGTCGGTGGCCACGGCGCGCTCGACGACGGCGCGGACGCTGTCGGGTGCGATCGTGTTTTGCAGCAGCGGTACGACCAAGCTGCCGCGGGGTGCGGTGTAGGACTCGCCACCGACGACGACGCCGGCGGGGTTCTGCATCACGCGTGCCTGCCCGCCCGCGGCGAGTAGCCGGTAAGCCACCCGCGGCGCGGCGTAACTCTCCCAGGGGATGACGTAGGCGTAGGCGCTGTCGGAAGCGCCGATCAGCTCGCCGGCGGCGATGACGGTGTCGAGGGCTGCGCCGCGGGCGCCAACGGCCAAGCCGGTGCTACGAATGATACGCAGGTCGAAGGCGAGCGGGAGCGACCAGGTGGACACATCGTAGAAAAGTGAATCGTCGAACTCCGCGACGGGCTCCATGATCGCGTGCAGCAGCCGGGCCTGGCGCTGCTGCGTCGGGATGACGATAGCCTCGCCCGGACCGTAGCGCTCCCCTTCGAGCTCCGTGGCTTCGCTCAAATCGTAGACATCGACGCGGTGGCGGCGCAGCAGGTTGGCGAGTTCGGCGGCGCGAACGGACTGGCCGCGGAGCGGGATCACGTAATCGCTTACAGCGAGCGTGCTCGCGTAGGCGGCGCTGCCGCCGTAGAAGTCGAGCGAGTTTTGCAGCAGCGTGCCACGCAGCTCCGAGATGGCCTGCACCGTCGCGAGTGAGGCGGTAAGCTGATTGCGCACCGTGAAGCCGTAGTCGAGGGTACCGGCGGGGACCTCGCGGAGCAACGCCCGGCTCGAGGCCTGTTCGAAGAGAATTCCGATGGCGCCGTTGATGTCGGGGTAGGTGGAGCCTTTCCCGTAGTAGAAATCGTCGTAGCTCTCCCGGGTGAAGTAGAGGCTCCCGATGCGGTCGAGGGCACGGGCGGAGTAATCGGTGATGCGGCCGGTGAGCTCCTGGTTGCCGGGCGGGGTGAGGGGGTTGGTGCGACTCGGGATGCCCGGTTGGAAGAAAAACGTGGCGTCCGAGCCCATCTCGTGGTAGTCGAGCAGCACCTGCGGGCGCCAGCGGTAGTAAAGCTCGAGTCTTGCCTGCGACTCGGGATGCTGCGCGGGCAGCCAGTCGCGGTTGAGGTCGAACCAGTAGTGGTTGGTCCGCCCGCCCGGCCAGGGCTCGTTGTGTTCGCGGTCCTGCGGGTCGGCGTTGGCGACTGCGCCGCGGTTTTGGTTGGCCCAGTCCACGAAGCGGTTGCGCCCGTCGGGGTTGAAGAGCGGGTCGATGAGGGTTACGACGTTCGCGAGCGCGGAATCCACGGCCGGCCCCTCACCGGCCGCGAGGTGGTAGAGGGTCAGCAGGCTCGCCTCGGTGCCCGAGGCCTCGTTGCCGTGGATAGAGTAGCCCAGGTAGGCTACGGCGGGCATGGCCCCCAATTCGCTCGCGCTAAAACTTTCCGGCGCCGTGAACAACCGTCGGTGCTGTCGCTGGAGGGAGTCGAGTTGACTCTGCCGCTCCGGGGTAGTCACGATCGCGTGAATCAGCGGCCGCCCCTCGTGGGTGCGTCCGTGCTGAAACAGGCTCACCCGCTCGGAGGCGGCGGCAACGGCTTCGAAGTACCGAACCACCTGCGCCGGGTCGGTGTGCCGGCTGCCGATGCGGTGGCCGATAACCTGCTCGGGGGTGGGGACGGCCGGATCGTAGCGCTCGGTGCCCGGCCAGCTCGTTTCGGCGGTAAGCGGGAGTCGGGGCGGAGCAGACTGGGCGGTGGCGAAAGCGGCGAGGCCAACGCAGGCAGCCGCTAGGAGGTAGCGCATGGCCGGAAAGCTAGCACGCAAACCGGGTGTTCGGCGCCTACCGGGCGGCCGGTTACGACCCCTTCCCCAACCTCCGCAACGCCGCCAGCTCCCGCAACCAAGTCCGTGCCTCCTGCGCCGGGTTGCCGTTGTAGGTTTTGCCACCGGGCAGGCTCTTCGTTACGCCGCCCCGGCCGAGTACCACCGCGCCGGCCCCAATCGTGACGTTCTGCCCCACACCGACCTGACCGTAGAGCACTACGCCATCCTCCAGGGTTACTTTGCCGGAGATACCTACCTGGGCGGCGAGCAGGCAATTTTTGCCGATGCGCGTGCCGTGACCGATGTGACACTGTGCGTCGACCTTGGTACCCGCCCCAATCCGCGTGGTGGAGCCAACGCCGCGCGCGATGTTGCACTGCGGGCCGATCTCCACGTGGTCTTCGATGACCACGTTGCCCCCCGTCGTCCACCGACGAAATGCGCCGGCTTCGCGGCGGAAGTAGAAGGCGAGGTCGCCGACGACGGTTCCCGCGCCGATCAGCACGTGGGCACCGATGCGCGCCGGCCCGTAAACGACGGCGTTGGCCTGTACCCGGGTGTAGGCCCCGACGGTCACCTTCGGGCCAATAATCGCCCCCGGTTCGACGATCGCCGAGCCGTGTACGTCGGCCGAGCGGTCGATGGTGGCGATGAGCGTGTACGGGGGCCTGTGCTCGCGTACCAGCGCATCGTAGATCGCGAAGGGCTCCGGTGCCACGAGGAGCGTTTTGCCGGAAGGCGGTTCCTGCTCCTGGTCGATGAGGATTACGCTCGCCCGCGAGCGCAGCGCGTTGGCGTAGTACTTGGGGTGGTCGACGAAGGTGAGGTCGCCCGCCTCGACGCGGTGGATTTCGTTGACGCCGCGGATGGGCTGGTCCTCCCCGAGCAGTCGGGCGCCCGTCCTCGCGGCGAGCGCGGACGCGAGTAGTGGTTCGTGCAGTTGCATTTACGCAGCCGATAACGGCGCGTAGACGCGGGTGAAGGTGCTGGTATCCATCATTTTGTCGAGCACGTCGGTAACCTCCTCGTAGGAGCGGGCGCGGGCGTGCTCGTCTACGTTGATCGAGGTGGTGAGCATGTACACCGGCGTACTCCCGCGCCATTCCTTCGGGAGGGTGCGGTAGCTCTCCAGAAACTGCCAGCCGTCGCAGCGCGGCATGTTGATGTCGAGGAAAATGATCGCCGGCGCGGGCTCCCCCGCTTCGTGAAGGGCGCGAAGCTGCTTGAAAGCCTCGTCGCCGTCGAGCACGTCGAGCACGTCGACTTCATGGGGTGATTTCCGGATCGCGCGCCGGTGCAGAAAATTAGTTGCGGCGTCGTCGTCGACTAACAAAACCATAGGGGTAGTTCTTTTAGGATTCATGCGGAGGCCTTGTCCGTGAGCAAGGTAAAGTGGAATACACTGCCGACGCCCAGGGTTGACTCCACCCAAATCGTGCCACCGTGGCGCTGTACGATAGTTCTGCAATTGGCCAGACCAATGCCCGTGCTACCGTCCGATTTCGAGCGGGACACCTGCTGAAATAACCCGAAGATGCGTTCGAAATTCTTCGGTTCTATCCCGATCCCGTTGTCGATAACGGACAGCTGAAACCCGCCGGAGAGGGTTCTGCACTCGACGCTTACCTCGGGGGGGACGCCCGGGCGGCGGTAGGTGATGGCGTTGGCGAACAGGTTTTGAAAAAGCTGCTGTAGCTCGATGGGGTAGCCGTACACCTTCGGCATGCTGGTGTGATAAATGCGCGCGCCCTCCCGCTCGATGAGTCCCGCCAGGTCGGCGATCACGTCGTCGATTAGCGCGTTCACGTCGACTTGTTGGAGTTGTTTCTCCTGACTCAAACGCGAGTAGTCCAGCAGCCCCCGGATCAGGTTATCCATCCGGTCTACGGACTTATGGATCACCCGGAGGTACTCGAGCGCCTCGGCGTCGAGGTTCTCCGCGTAGTCCTCGGCGATCACGTCGGCGAAGCCCCGGATCGTTAGGAGGGGTTGCCGGAGGTCGTGCGAAGCGATGTAGGCGAACTGCTCCATCTCGCGGGATTTATCCTCCAGAAATGCGATCCGGCGCTTGCGCTCTTCGGCGATCTTGCTGTCGGTGAGGTCCGCGACCTGCGCGTGAAAGCTCTTGGGCTGCCCCCCCGCATCGCGCAGCACGCCGACGGCAACCTCCGCCCACACCACCTCGCCGGTCTTTTTGAGGTAGCGCTTCTCCATCTTGGCATCCTGAATCGCCCCCTCGAAGAAGGACTTGAGCATTTCCTCGCTGCTCGCCTTGTCCTCCGGGTGCGTAGCGGTCGTAAAGCTCTCGCCGAGCAGCTCCTCCTTACCGTAGCCGAGCATCGCCGCGAAGCTGTCGCTTACCCGACGGAGCCGACCGTCGACCCCGGCGATAACCATCCCGTTGGGCGACAGATCGAAGTTCTGCCGCAACAACTGCTCGCGCTCGGCCAGCTTATCGTCCCGTAGCTTCTGCTCGTGGATGTCCTGGAAGGAGCCGAAAATACGGACCGGCTTGCCGTCCACGAACTCGGCTTGGCCCACGGCACGTACCCAGATCGGGCTGCCCGAGGCCGTGACGAGTTGCAGCTCCTCGTTCCAGGGTCGCCCCTCGGTGACCGCTAACTCTAGCACCTCCTGAATGCGCTCGCGCGATTCCCCCTCCCGGTAGAACTCGATGGCCGTGTCCACTTCCGGGACGTAGGAGGGCGGCAATCCGTGGATCTCGCGGGTTACGTCGCTCCAGAACAGTTCGTTGGTCTCGAGCTTGAGCTCCCAGGCCCCGATGCGTGCGGCCCGGTTGGTCTCGTTGAGCAACAGCTCTACCCTGCGCTCCCGGGTAAGGTCGTTCTGCACGCCGAGCAGGCGGCTGGGCTCGCCGGCCTCGTCGCGGATCAGGAGGCCGCGGCACCGGAAGATGACCGTCGATCGGTCGGCGTGCCGGAAGCGCAGGATCGCCTCGAACGGTTGGCTCGGCGCTCCGATGTGGCGGGCGCTCTCGGCCTCGAACACCGGCACGTCCTCCCGGAGGAGATGCGCCATGAACTCGCCGTGCTTGTGGGGCTGGGTAGCCGCCTCGTACCCGAGTATTTGCCAGAATTCGGGACTTATCCACTGTTCCTCCCTGCGGTCTAGGTCCCAATACCAAATCCCATCCAAAGACCCACTCTGCAGGAAATCGAAGATCTCGATGTCGGTATGGAAGAGCTCGTAGAGCTCGCTCTTCAAATAATACTTGTGCTCGGCCAAAATCGTAGACTAGGTCAAATGAGGAATAGCGGGATCGGAGCGCACGGTTCACGCCCGATCCTGCCGACGCGTCGTACGTAAACGGGTAGCCTTCCGGCAAAACGAGGGAAATAAAATAAAGTGTAGAGAGGCAGGGCGAGAAACGAGCGTTCGATCGAAGCGGGTTGCGTTCGTATCGCCATATGGGAGATGTGCGGAACAATGTTTTTCAAATTACGGGACACGGTCGGTTTTCCGACTAGAAACTAGCAAATTATCCCAATCCAGCTTCGCCGGCAAGCGCTCGGTCTGATATTGCGCCTTCTCGTTTTCGACTTGCCCGCCAGTAAAACCGTGGACTTAAAAACCCCCATCCATGGTTTCGACGATTACACGTTCTTTCTCCTTCTCCGCCCTCGCGGGCGCGATTTGCTCGCTGTCCACGCCCTGTCCGGCGTTGGGGCAGGCACAAAGTGATACCTCCACGCTCAACGTGACCGCCTACGCCGACGCTTATTATGCGGCCTTTACGGGCGACTACGCGGCGGGCGAGGTCACGGAGTTCGAAACCATGTCCTCGCGCGCCAACATCCTCGGGCTCAACGCGGTGGGCGTTGCCGCCGCGTACGAGGCGGATCGTATCCGGGCCAACGCCGAGGTCTTCTTCGGGGAGGTGAGTGACCTCGCTTGGGGCGGGAGCCGAATCAAGAACGCCAACGCGGGCGTACGCGTAGCCAAAGACTTCTGGATCGACGCCGGTTTCTTCTCTACGTACGTGGGCGTGGAGAGCGCGCTACCGAAGGACAATGTCTTCTCCAGTGTAGCGGTGAGCACCTACCAAGAGCCCTACTTCCATGCCGCCGCGAGGGCGGCGTACAGCGGTCTCGAGGGCTTCGATTTCGAGCTTTGGCTCGGGAATCAGTACAACGGCTACGGGGAGAACAACAAGGCCAAGACGATCGGTGCGGTGGTTCGCTACGCGATCAACGACGAGTTCACCGTCAGCTATACCGGAACTTACGGCCAGGAGCTGCGTCAAGGATTGGTCGACACGCTCGACGCCTTAGGGGCCAATAAGCCGTTCAACCTATACAGCAACCTCAACCTGGTGGCTACGCCCACCGAGCGACTCGAGATCCTCGTCAATGGCTCGATAGCGACGAGTACCAACTCCACGGGCGAGAACGGGGAAGACGCACTGAGCGGCGTCAACGGTATGGCCACGCTCCGCTACCTCGTGAGCGATCGGCTCGCCGTTGCCGCCCGGGGTTCCTTTCTGACCGGTGACGCGTACCTAAGCACGAACGACTTCGGACTCAGCCTGCAGCTAACCCCACTGGACGACAGCTACGTCCGCCTGGAAGGCCGCACCATCGGTTCGGATACCGACGTCTTCACCGACAACGACAACGACCCCACCGATCGCCGCTTCGACCTCGTGCTCTCCATGGGCGTTAGCCTCGGTCGCGATTGGAGCTTCGCCCGTGAATAACTAGCGCGGCCCGTCGTCCGTTAGGGTGTACCTATGAAGGTCACACTCCTTACGCTATGTAGTCTCTGGTTCGCCCTCGGATCTTACGCCCAATCCGCCATCGGCAGCTGGGAGACCATCGACGAGAACTCCGGGGAAGTCCGCTCGATCATCGAGATTTTCGAACGCGACGGCAAGCTCTTCGGCAAGATCGCGAAAACGATGGACGCCAGCGCCGACCCTACATGCGGCACCTGCTCGGGCAAATTCAAGGATCAACCCTACCTCGGTATGGAGATCATGAGCGACCTGGAGCCCGGCGGCGAGAAGGAGTGGGAAGACGGAGAGGTTTACGATCCAGAGTCCGACAAAACCTACGGGCTGTCCATCTGGATCGAGGAAGACCCCAACGTGCTTTACGTGCGCGGTAAGCACTGGACGGGGCTATACCGCACTCAAACCTGGCGCCGCGCCGAGTCATAGCGCAACCGGTGGAGCATAACTCCGGGCACAGTTCAAACACAAACGGCCCTCCTGCATTTGCTGCGGGAGGGCCGTTTGTTTGGTTAAGGCCAGGTCTGCCTAGACGGACAGACTACGCAGGGCGGCCTCATCGAGCCCCGTGTAGCGCGTGATGGTGTTGCTCGCGCAACCGTTGCGCAACATGTCGCGGGCTACGCTGAGCGCGCGCTGCTCTCGATTCTTCCGCTCGATGGCGGATTCGGGTGGTGTAGTCAGGCGCGCACTCGCGGGCGCAGGTTGAGATTGGGCAGGCATTGGTTTTATTTGGTTAGGACTGCGGTAGGTTTCCAGATCAACCGAAAATTAGCGTACGAGTTCGAATTATACTGTCTAGATTTTCGATGTTTCTAGCCTCTACCTAGTTTTGTCCGATAACGTTGCCCTGCTCGCTTCAACAATCGCACCGGTGACCTTCAGCAAACACACAGAGTTCTGCATCATCCACCAACGAAGGATGCAGCTTCGGTCGCGTGACCCAAGCTGCATCCTTACTGGCCGGGTGGTACGCTGAGCGATTATATCAGCGGCGCGATCACCAGCGCGACTACACTCATCAGCTTGAGCAAGATGTTGAGACTCGGTCCGGAAGTGTCCTTAAACGGATCACCGACCGTGTCGCCGACCACAGCTGCTTTGTGCGGATCGGAACCCTTGTAGTACATCACGCCCTTAATATTGACGCCCTCCTCGAACATCTTTTTGGCGTTGTCCCAGGCGCCGCCGGCGTTCGACTGAAAGATGGCCATCAGTACGCCCGAGACGGTTACCCCGGCCAGCAGTCCGCCGAGCATCTCGCCGCCGCCGAGAAAGCCCACGACTACCGGCGCCAGAATGGCGATCAAACCGGGCAAGATCATCTCGCGGATCGAAGCCTTCGTCGAGATCTCTACGCACTTCTCGTACTCCGCTTTCCCGTCCGCTAGATCAAACACGCGTCGATCCTCCGCACTCCACGTGTCCATGTCCGCACCGTCGTACTTGCGCATCAGCGCGAGTGCGTTCGTGAGCTCGGGGATCGTCCGAAACTGACGCCGTACCTCCTCGATCATGTCGTTCGCGGCGCGGCCGACCGCGTTCATCGACAGCGCGCTGAACACGAAGGGAAGCATCCCCCCCACGAACAGCGCCGCCATCACCTCCGCGTCGATCACGTTGATCCCGTAGATGGGGGTGAGCGGGTGCGCTACGTTGTAGCTCGTAATAAAGGCGGCGAACAGGGCGAGCGCCGTTAGCGCCGCCGAGCCGATGGCGAAGCCCTTACCGATCGCCGCGGTGGTGTTGCCCACCGCGTCGAGCTTGTCCGTACGACTGCGCACTTCTTTCGGGAGCTCGGCCATCTCGGCGATCCCCCCCGCGTTGTCGGAGATGGGTCCGTAGGCATCCACGGCCAACTGAATGCCGGTGTTCGAGAGCATACCCACCGCCGCGATCGCGATCCCGTACAGGCCGGCGAAGTAGAAGGCGCCAATGATGGCCGCGGCTAGGATGAGGATAGGAACCGCGGTCGACATCATACCCACGCCCAGGCCGGCGATGATGTTGGTTGCCGCCCCCGTGCCCGACTGCTCCACGATCGAGGTCACGGGCTTCGTCCCCGTGCCGGTGTAGTACTCGGTGATCAAACCGATGAGCAGACCGGCCGCCAGGCCGATGATCACCGCCCAGAAGATTCCGAGCGCCGAGTAAGAAACGGCCGTGGCGTTTTGCTCGAAGCCAAGGAGCGTGAATCCTTCGCTCGGCACCATCCAGGAAATGACCCCGTAGGTCGCCGCAATCATGAGCCCCGAGGCGATGAACTCGCCCCGGTTTAATGCCTTCTGCGGGTCGCCCCCCTCTTTCACCTTCACGAAGAGGGTACCGATGATCGACGTCACGATGCCCACCGCCGCGAGCACGAGCGGCAACAGTACGAGGTTGAGCCCGGCGAAAGCACCGTCGACGGTGAAGGCGCCGATCCCGATGGTCGCCGTGCCGATCACCATCGTACCGATGATGGAGCCCACGTACGATTCGAAGAGGTCGGCCCCCATACCCGCCACGTCACCCACGTTGTCGCCCACGTTGTCGGCGATGGTCGCGGGGTTGAGGGGGTGATCCTCCGGGATACCGGCCTCGACCTTACCCACGAGGTCGGCGCCGACATCGGCCGCCTTGGTGTAGATACCGCCGCCCACGCGCGCGAAGAGGGCGATGGAGCTTGCGCCAAAACTGAACCCGGTCAGCACCGTGATCACCTGGACGATCGAATTGCGGTAGAGCTCCTCCTCGCCCACGACGGCGTCGATACCGAACTGGGTGGAGAAGAAGTAGAACAGCAGCCCGAGGCCGAGCAGCCCGAGGCCGACTACCCCCATGCCCATCACCGAACCGCCGGCGAAAGCTACCTCGAGCGCCTTCCCGAGCGACGTTCGCGCGGCACTCGTCGTGCGGATGTTCGCTTTCGTGGCCACGCGCATCCCGATGAACCCGGCCAACGCCGAGCAAATGGCGCCCAGGATGAACGAGATTCCGATCAGGACGCTCGACGTCTCGGAGTTGGCCGTAAACGCGAGCACCGCCGCCACCACGAGCACGAAGGGCGCGAGCACCTTGTACTCCGCCTTCAAGAAAGCCATCGCGCCGTCGGCGATGTTTTTACCGATGCGCTGCATGCGCTCGTTTCCGGGATCTTGCTTACCCACCCAGCTCGAGCGAATAAACGTGTAGCCTAAGGCGAGAACTCCGAACAGCGGAAACAACAGGGTAAGGGTACTACTCCCCATAAGATTGAGATATACAGATTGGTGAGTTAAGACGAGATCACAGGGCTGAACCTAGCGTAAACTTCGTCCGAAGCGGCACGAAAGTAGCTTTTTTGGCGAACCGGCTAAATTTCCGACTTATTCCCCGCCTCATCCCACACCTCCAAGCGGATCGCCCCCGGCCGCAACCGGTCCTTACGCACGCTCAACCGGTTGTTCTTTGCGTCTAAGCTGGCCAGCACCCACGCCCCATCCTGCGTCACTCGGTAGCGGAGGCGCTCGGTCGCCGATACCCCGTCTTCGATGCGGAAGGTGTAACGATTCTCCACGTCGATGGTCGGCGGCAACGTATCGAGGCACACTGTAAACTCACCCCAGCTTCCGAGTCGCCCGGTGAGGGCACTCGAATCCGGCGTAAGCGCGCTCGCTACCTTGGCGTACTTCCCGGGCAACGTGCACCGCCCGATGAAGGCCTTGCTTCGCAAGCCCACCGGCACCGAATTCACGGGGATCGTCAGCGTTACCCGTCCGTGGATCGGCTCGCTCGGATCGCCGATGCGGTACACGGGGGAGAACACGCCCACCGACCGGTCGGAGAGTACGCTCGTCGGCAGGTAGGTAGTGGCGTAGAGCGCGTCGGCGGCCAGTTCGAGCTCGGCGCTATCCAGCGTCACCACGGAGGGTTCGCCTTGCGGCAAAACGTGGGTATAATCCGTACGCCGCGGCGGCGGCACGGGCGCATCGGCCTTCAGCACCAGACGCTCGACCGTCTTGTTGCCGAAGGGGTCGGCGGAGACGAGTTCGATACGCGTTACGCCGCCGGCCGGCACGACCACGAAGCCGTCGTTGGGGTGTACCTCGTAGAGGGGTAGCTCGTCGCCGGGTAGGCGGTGAAGCCGGTAGAAGTACCCATCGCCGGCCCGGGCGGCCCGGTAGTCGTAGTGCGCTTGGATGTAGCGGGTGTCCTCGAAGGCCACCGTATCGTAGGTCGTTTGCCAGATGAGTAGGCTGTCGGCGTAGGCCTCCAGGCGATACACGCCGTTGCGGTTGGTACCTCCGTCCTGTTGGTCGATCGTCTTGATGCCGAAGGCGATCCCCCCGGGGGGTACGTGTAGGGTATCCTCGGTGAGCGTACTCATCAGGCGCTCCACGTTGCCGCCGGGGCCGCGCCGGTACACGGAGACCTCACTGATCGCCGGTGCGCGCGTATCCCGGACCGGGAAGTCGTACAGCAGGGGATTAAACGCTGCATCGTTGGCCTGCAAACGCAATTCGAAGTGCAGGTGGGCGCCGAAGCTGCCCCCGGTATTGCCCATCTTGCCGAGGACCGTGCCGGAGCTGACCGGAAACCGTTTTGGCGAAAGCCCGTCGCCGGCGTCGAGGTCGAGCTCGAAGGACTCGCGGGCGTAGTGAACCGAGTCGAGGTACGCGCGAATGGCGGGAGCGAAGGCCGAGAGGTGCGCGTACACCGAGCGGGTACCGTTGGGGTGGTCGACGTACACGGCGTTGCCGAAGCCGCGGGACGAAACCAGCAGGCGGCTAACGTAGCCGTCGGCTACGGCCAACAGGTCGTCGGCGTACTTACCGCGACTCCGTTTTACGTCGATGCCGGCGTGAAAGTGATCCTGGCGCAGCTCACCGAAGGTACCCGAGAGCTGCAGGGGGTGGCGCACCGGCGAGCGGTAGTAGCCTTCCTCGTAGGGGGAGGTAGGGCCACCGGCGAGGCACAGTACCGCTACGCAACCTAGGAGGTAGGGCAGCGGGGCGCGGGGGAAGCGGGAGTTATTCACGGCAGTGGATCGTCGAGCGCGTCGTCGCTCATCAGGTCGGTCCAGGGTCCTACGTCGCCCGACTCCCGCTCGTTGCGCCTGAGCACCTCCGTAAACGTACGGCGCGGAATGGATGCTCCGCCGAGCCCCAGGAGGTGATCGGTGGGCATCTGACAATCGATGAGCCAGTAGCCCCGCCGCCGCAGGTTTTTGACCAGGTGGATGAAGGCGTACTTACTCGCGTTGCTCACGTTGGTAAACATGCTCTCCCCGCAGAACACCTTACCGATGGCCACGCCGTAAAGTCCGCCGGCCAACTCCCCGTCGGGCGTCCACACCTCCACGGAGTGGGCGTACCCCCGGTCGTGCAGGGCCGCGTAGCCCCGTGCGAGCGGCCCGGTAATCCAGGTCCCCACCTGCTCCCCGCCGCGGGGCGATTTGGCGCAAGCCACGATAACCTCACGGAAGTGCGTATCGTAGGTCACCCGAAAGCGACGCTGGTTGAGGTAGGGTCGCATACTGCGCCGGACGACCAGCTCGTCGGGGTAGAGTACGAAGCGGGGGTTGGGGCTCCACCACACGATCGGATCGCCGACGCTACTCCACGGGAAGATACCGCGCCGGTAGGCGTCCAACAGGCGGGCCGGAGAGTAATCTCCCCCAGCGGCTAAGATGCCCTGCGCATCAGCGCGTTCTGGATCGGGGAAATCTGCCCCGGGTACGAGCCACACCAAGCTGCCCTAGGCGTACTGGCCCTCGATTACGGCGGAGAGCCCGCGCTCGCAGAGTGCATCCTTGTAGGGGTGCAGGACTTCGAACGAGGCGGTCATCACCGTGGCCTTGCCCTTGAAGTGAATGAGCATGGCGAGCTGCTCGGCCTGGGTGGTTTCGTGCTCGAGTACCTCCACGAAGCACTCGATCACGTAATCGAACGAATTGTGGTCGTCGTTGAAGACGACCAGCTGCGACTCTTCCTCCGTCTCCTCGAGCAGCGCCACGTCATCCATCTCGAGCACATCTGCGTCTGGCTTAGTGAGAGGATCCATGGTTAGCTGTTTTGAGCGTTGCGCAAAGGTAAGGGGAGAGGTGCTTGGGGGTAAAGTAACTAGGCGGCCGACTTCACGGTTTCCTTGATGGCTGAAAAATTGGGCTGCTTTCCGGCATCTTCGAGGACTTCGGCATACGCAATCTTGCCGTCGGCCCCGACCACGAAGGCCGAACGCTTGGAGACGCCGTTTAGTCCGTGGAAGGTCTCGTAATACGCCTCGTAGGCCTTGCTGGCCTCCTTGTTGAAATCGCTCAGGAGGGGGAAATTGAGTTTCTCTTTTTCCTTGAACTGACCGAGTGCGAAGGGGCTATCCACCGAGATGCCGAGCACCTCGGCGCCGACGCTCGAGTAATCGGCCAGCTCATCGCGCATCGAGCAGAGCTCGTCGGTGCACACGCTCGAGAAGGCGAGGGGGAAGAAGAGGAGGACCACCGGCTTGCCTTTGTAGCTCGCGAGCGAAACGGGCTCGTTCTGCGTGTTCGGTAGGGTGAAATCGGGGGCTTGGTCGTTAATTTTTACGGACATGCCATGGGCAACGTCTCGCGCCGTGCCTGGTTCTATACCCACGCGGGGTAGGGGCGTTTGCCCCTGGTGTAGGTCCACGCACAGAGCGCCACCCCGAGCAGGACGCTCACCACCGCGATCAGCTCGGCCTGCGTGGGTTGGTAGCCGAACAGATCGTAGGTCGCGTTCACGCGTATTTTTTCGATAAAAAATCGCTCTACGCCGTTGGCGACGAGGTAGAGGCCCATGATGAGGCCCGGCCAGGCCTCGGCGCGCTTCCGCAAAACCCACAGCAGCAGGCCGAGCCCCACGAGCATGATCACCTCGTAGAAGGGGGTCGGGTACACGGGCGTAGCGAGCTGCGCGCAGTACTGGTCTACGCAACCGGGGATGGGTACGCCCTCGTTGAGCACGTTGTGGGGGTAGCGGTAGGCCCACATCCACTCGGGCAGAAACCAGCCCGAGGGCAGCGGGGCGGTATTGTCGATGCCCCAGTCGCCGTCTCCGGCCAACTGGCAACCGATGCGGCCGACCCCCACGCCGACGAGCATGCCCGGAGCGATCGCATCGGCCATCGGCCAGAACGCCAGGCCGTGGCGGCGCATGTACCACCACACGCCGAAGAAGCCGGCGATGAGTCCGCCGAAGATGGCGAGGCCTTGCCCGCTGAAGATTTGGCGGACGAACTCCGCGAACGTGCTCGGGGGGACCTCGAGCACGCCGAACACCTTGGCACCAACAATACCGCTGAGCGCGGCGACGATGGCGATGTCCCCCCAGCGGTTCCAGGGGTGCACGACGGCGGTTACCTCCCGCGGTTTGCCCTGCTTGCTGGCCGCCCGGGTGTCGGTGTGATACCGAAGCCCGCCCAGGAGGAGGGCGGCCCCGATTCCGAGCGCCACGTTACCCTGCATAGAGAGCAGGAAATCGGCGGGCGTCTGGTCGATCCCCGTGATCAGGGGGGGTACCTTCCAGCCCAGGATGAAGCCGAACAGCGCGCTACTCGCGATGTCGAGCACCGTGGGCGGGCGACCGATCCAAACTTTGGTGGTCGTATCGTGAAACTGCCCCTCGCCCGCCCGCCGCCGGAGCTCGGACTTGAGCATGAGTCCGGCCGTAAGCGTGCCGAGCGCGAGGAAGAGGCCGAACGTTTGCACGATCGCGAATCCGTTGTCACGCGCCGTACCGATGAGGTCGTGCAGGATGTAAGAGAGGTTGGGGTACATCGGCGGCCAAGGTAGACCGAGGGGTCAAAGCGATCGCGACTTGCCGAACGCAATCGAAACTACTCGTCGTACTCCAGGCCGAGGCGCAGGCGCAGGTTGTCGATCTCCGGGTTGACGGCCATCATGGTCTGCCACTGCTCTTTGGGACCCATGGCCTTCTCCTTCGGCTTTTCGGGCGGGGCGAGGCTGGCGTCATACTCGACGTTGATCCTGAGGTCCGGACAGCGCAGGTCCGCTTTGATGCCGCGGATGCTCTCGGCTTCGGTACGCAGCATGTTTTGCGCGAGCAGGGAGCTCACCCGGGCGAGGAGGACGTCGCCCTCGAAGCTGAGTTCCGCGCGGCGCATCACGGATCGAATGCGTTGGACCTGACTGTCGGCGGCGTTGGACCAGGCGGCTTTGAGCTGCTCCAGGGTTAAATCGCAGACGTCGACCCGATCGTCGGGTTCGTCATCGTCTTCGTCGTCGAAGTCGATGGAAGCGATTTCGGCTTTGGGGACGACCGCCGCGGTGGCCTGCGCGGAGACCGCCCGGTGCGCCGGGGCCTTTTCGGGAGTCGGTGAGGCTGCGCTAGGCGATCGTGCGGGGGCGGGTGCGGGACCTTGCGGGTCCGAGGTCGGCTCCGCCCCGATCGCCGGGGCCGCCGTCGCCGGGGCAGCCGTCGCCGGGGCCGCCGTCGCCGGGGCAGCCGTCGCCGGGGCAGGGGCCGGGACTGTTGGCGCACTACCCGGCTGCGATGCACCCGCCGGTAGACCCTGCGGCGAGGGGGTAGCCTCCCCCACGGTACCGGCCTGTGGCGCCTCCCCCGGACTACGCTCCGTCGTTCGCGCGCGCTGTGGCGACGAGCCCGTGGCCTTGGCGCCACCTCCCTCGAGTACGCTCTCCGACGAGGGCGTACGAGCGCCGGTGGTCGCCCCCCCCGGCGGCACTCCGGTCGCGTTACCGCCCGGCGTACGGCTCGGGGTCGGCCCTGCGGTCGTCGGTCCACCCGGGGGCGGTGGCGCTTGCTGTAGACTAGCCGGACCACCCGTGGGTACGGCGAGTTCGGCCTCGACGCTCCTCGCGGCGTAGGCCATCTTCACGAGGTAAAGTTCCACGTGCAACCGCTTGTTGGCGGCGGTGCGCAGCCGGAAGTCGCACTCCCCGGCTAGATGGAGCGCGTTGACGAGGAAACTCATCCCACAACGGGCAGCCTGCTCGGCGTAGCGGGTGCGTAGGGCGTCGCTCACTTCGATGAGCGAGATCGTTTTAGGGCTCTTGCACACGAAGAGTTGGCGCAAATGCTGCGCTAAACCACCGAGGAAGGGTTCGGGCTCGAAGCCGTGGCGGAGTACCTCGTCGAAGGTAAGGTAGAGCGAGGCGGCGTCTTCGCGCAGCAGGGCGTCGACGACGGTAAAGAAAGTGCCGTGGTCGAGGACGTTGAGCTGGCCGGCGGCGTGGGCGTAGTTTAGTTCGTCGCCGGGGGCTGAGCTGACGAGGCGATCGAAGACGCTCAGCGCGTCGCGCAGCGCGCCGTCCGCCTTTTCCGCGACCAAATGCAGTGCTTCCGCCTCGGCGGTGATGCCCTCCTGGGTGCAGATCTCCGCGAGGTGGGCGACCATATCGGTCTGCCCGATCCGGTGAAAATCGTACACCTGGCAACGCGACAGGATCGTCGGGAGGATCTTGTGCTTCTCCGTGGTCGCCAGGATGAACACGGCGTACTCCGGCGGCTCTTCGAGCGTCTTGAGGAACGCGTTGAACGCCGAAGCCGACAGCATGTGCACCTCGTCGATGATGTACACCTTCTTGCGCCCGTTTTGGGGCGGTACGCGCACCTGCTCCATGAGCTGGTGCATGTGGTCGACCTTGTTGTTGGAGGCACCGTCGAGCTCGAAGATGTTGAAGCTGGCCGCCTGGTTGAAGCTCACGCAGCTCTCGCAGACGTTGCAGGGCTCGTAGTCGGCCGAAACGTCGAGGCAGTTGAGCACCTTAGCCAGGATGCGGGCGCAGGTCGTTTTGCCGACCCCGCGCGGTCCGCAAAACAGGAAAGCGTGCGCCAGGCGGTTTTGCCGCAAGGCGTTCTTGAGCGTATCGGACACGTGGCCCTGCCCCACCACCTCATCGAAGCGAACGGGGCGGTACTTGCGGGCGGATACGATGAAGTCTGACATGCGGGCTTGCGAAGGTAAGCGCGGGTGGGGGGACGCGTGCTGTTTTAGCGCAAGCTGCCGCTCCGGCGGCGTGGGGAGAAACTTTCGTTGTGAACGCACGGGCGACGATCCGAATTTGCGCAGCCCCTATCTTGCGGCATGCTAGATCGCGTCTTCTCCCTCATCGACCGAGAGCTGGACCGCCAGCGTTACGGTATCGAGCTCATTGCGTCCGAGAATTTTACGAGCGGGGCGGTGATGCGCGCCGTGGGCAGTTGCCTCACGAACAAGTACGCCGAGGGCTACCCGGGCAAACGTTATTACGGGGGCTGCGAGGTTGTGGATAAGATCGAGCAGCTGGCCGTCGATCGACTCTGCCAGCTGTTCGGCGCCGAGTACGCCAACGTGCAGCCGCACTCCGGTGCCCAGGCGAACGCGGCCGTGTTCCTCGCTTGCCTGGAGCCGGGTGACCCGATCCTCGGTTTCGACTTGAGCCACGGGGGCCACCTGAGCCACGGCTCGCTCGTCAACTTTTCCGGCAAGCACTTCGAGCCGAGCTTTTACGGCGTGGAGGAGGAAACTGGGCGCATCGACATGGACAAGGTGGCGGCCAAGGCGCGTGAGGTGCGGCCCAAGCTGCTCATCTGTGGGGCGAGCGCCTACGCACGCGACTGGGACTACGCGCGCTTTCGGGAGATCGCCGACGAGGTGGGGGCGCTCCTGCTCGCCGACATCGCTCACCCGGCCGGACTCATCGCGGCTGGCCTGCTGAACGACCCGATCCCCCACTGTCACATCGTTACCTCGACCACGCACAAAACACTCCGCGGCCCGCGCGGCGGCGTGATCATGATGGGCAAGGATTTCGAGAATCCCTGGGGCCGGAAAACCCGTAAGGGCGCTCCGATCATGATGTCGAGCATCCTCAACTCCGGCGTGTTTCCGGGCATGCAGGGCGGTCCGCTCGAACACGTGATCGCCGGCAAGGCGGTCGCGTTTAACGAGGCTCTACAACCTGCCTTCAAGGAGTACGGCAAGCAGGTTATCGCCAACGCGCAGGCGATGGCTGAGGCGTTCGTGGCACTCGGGTACCACATCATCAGCGGCGGTACCGACAACCACTGCATGCTCATCGACCTGTCCAACAAAGGCATCAGCGGCAAGCAGGCCGAGAACGCGCTGGTAGCCGCAGACATCACGGTGAACAAGAACATGGTGCCCTTCGACAAGCGCTCGCCCTTCGTGACCAGCGGTATCCGCATCGGTACAGCCGCCATCACCACCCGCGGCTTCGACGAGGAGGCTTCCGCCAAAACGGTGGCGTGGATCGATCGGGTGCTCTCGAACGTCGAGGACGAAGCGCTGCAGGCGCAGGTACGCTTGGACGTGCGGGAGTTTATGGCGGCCTACCCGCTGTACGAGGAGGATACCGAACCGAGTCTAATCGGTCGGTAGAGGGGTGTAGTGATTCTACGGGATTTTACGGTGCCAACGGCTTCCGTGCCGACGGAAGCGCCCCCGCGTACGTACGCTCCGCACCTCACGAATTTGCCACTTCCCGGGGGCGCTTCCGCCGGTTGAGGGGAGAGGGGTTAGCAGACCAGGAGAAGTCTACTGAAAGTTCGTAAGTAAATATTTTAGTGCTTCCGTCGCAGCTACGGTCTTGTGCTTAGTTAAAGCCAGTCGGAACACGCACGTGAGTATACGCCAAAATTGGGTAGCTTTAGATCACAATATTGTAGCTAACGTACTAGGCTTCAAGACCTAGACGAGATCCGGTTGCAAGATTAAAAATTGCGTGATGTCGGTTGCGCATCGTTTATTGCCATAGCTTTAGAGCGTTCCCCAGCTCACATCATTGAAAAATGACCGTCGACGTAATACACGTCTGCGAATAGGGATCCCTTAGGTGAAATCATTGCCTTTCATTTAATAACTTCCAATATTTCGGAATGAAGAATTTTACACTCGTTCTTATTGGCTCCTTATTTGCCGTTGGAGCCGCCGCGCAGGGTGATGAACGCCCGGAAGTCTCGGGCCTCCCCCGCACTTCGCCCGGCTTCATTAGCCTCAGCGTCCCGCCGCCCGCCAACCAGGCCAGCGCGCTCGTCACCAAGCTCGGTGGCGCCAACCCTGCGGTCGCCTTTGCGTCCGTCGCGAAGGAGGTCGACGAAGTCGGCATGACGCACGAGAGCTTCCAGCAGACCTACCAGGGCATCCCGGTGGACGGTTACGTCTACACCGCGCACAGCAAGGGCGGCGAAGTGGAGACGATCACCGGCCTCCACGCGGAAATTCCGTTCGGCCTCGACGCCAAGCCGTCGCTCGCCCCCGGCTCCGCGCTCGAGGGAGCCTTGAGTCAGCTCTCCCTGTCCGAACCCATGTGGGAATCCGCGGACGCTCCGGCCGACTACGCCAAGCCCGCCGGTGAGCTCGTGGTGTACGCCGATGCCGAGACTCGGGAAGCCGCACTCGCCTACAAGTTCGACGTTTACACTCAGGCACCGCTGTACCGCGCGTTCGTGTACGTTGACGCCAAATCCGGGGAGGTCCTCTTCGAGAACTCGCGCATCCACCACGCCGATCAGCCGGTGCAAGCCCGGTCGAGCTACAACGGTACGGTCGGCATCACCGTCGGCAATAACGGCGGAACGCTCCGCTTGCGGCAGGCGACCCTCGGCGGCGGTGTGGAGACGTTTTCTTGTAACAATGGTACGAGCTACGCCAGGGCGACGGACGTAACCGACAACGGTACGCCCTTCGATACCGACCCGACGGCCATTCAGGCGCACTACGGTGCCGAGCAGACGTACGACTACTTCCGCCGGGAGCACAACCGCCGCTCCTACAACAACCGTGACGCGAAGCTGATCAGCTACGTACACTACAACCGGAACTACGTGAATGCCTTCTGGGATGGTACACGCATGACCTACGGCGACGGTGACGGCCGCAGCTACGGGGCGCTAGTCGCCCTCGATATCGCCGGTCACGAGCTGACGCACGGCGTGACAGAGTACGCCGCGGGCCTCATCTACCGCAACGAATCGGGTGCGCTCAACGAATCTTTCTCCGACATCTTCGGGGAGATGGTCGAGTTCCACGCTACCGGTCAAAACAACTGGCGTATGGGTAGCGACATCGGGATCAACCGCGATGGTGCCCTGCGCTCGATGAACGACCCGAACAGATACGGCGACCCGGATACTTACGGCGGTACCAATTACTACCGCGGTAGCGCCGACAACGGCGGCGTGCACATCAACTCCGGAGTTCAGAACAAGTGGTTCTACATCCTCGCCACCGGGGAAAGAGGGACCAACGATCTCGGTAACGCCTACGACGTGAGGGCGCTTGGTCGCACGAAGGCTGCCGCCATCGCTTACCGCAACCTGGAGGTCTACCTCTCGGCTAATTCTACCTACCGCGATGCGCGTGCGGGCGCTATCCAAGCGGCGATCGACCTCTACGGTGCAGGTTCGGCCGAGGTAATCGCAACGACCAACGCCTGGTACGCCGTGGGCGTGGGCGCCGCTTACGAAGGTGGCGGTGGAGACGATCCAGGTACCCCCCCCGGCAATCCGGGCGATGGGGATGGTAGCACCAAGGACCTACTCGCTAGCTACTTCGAGACGGGCAACGACGGCTGGGTGAGCGGAGGTGGCGACGCGGGTCGCGTACGGAGCTCACGCAGCTACGAGGGGGACTACTCCTTCCTGATCCGCGACAACTCCGGTGCGGCGAGTTCGATGATCACGGCTAGAGGTTACGACCTCCGGGGTGCGCGCTCCGCGGAGTTGAAGCTCTACTTCCAGGCCTCGCAGATGGAGAACGGCGAGGACTTCCTCGTCGAGTACAATGCCGGCTCGAGCTGGCAAACGGCCGCCCGCTACGTCACGGGTACGGACTTCAACAATGGTACGTACTACTCGGCGACGGTCGCGCTGAGCCCCAACGACTTCTCCTTCACCTCGAACGCGAAGTTCCGCATCCGCTGCGATGCCTCGGTCGACAACGACGCCGTCTACGTGGATCAGGTAACGATCAAGTACATCGGTGCGAGCGGGTCGTTCGTCGCGGAGAATGCCGTTAGCGGTCAGGACATCGAGGCCGCCGAGCGCTCGGTCGGCGGTCAGGGTATCCTCGACGACCAGGAGGTGGCTGTACGCCTCGCGCCAAACCCCGCGCACGATTACTTCGAGATCGTAGCCAGCCCGTCCTCACCCGTGCAGAGCGCGGTGGTGTACGAGTCTACCGGACGCGTGGTCCGCGAGCTTTCCCCCGACGAGTTAGGCGGAGTAATCGACATCTCGACCTTGCCGGCGGGCATGTACCTCATCGGTATTTCCACCGGCGAGAACGAGACGGAGGTCCACCGCTTCGTGAAGCAGTAGCACCTCTCTCAGAAGACCGCAGGGTCTTTGAAGATTGGCCGATTGGTTAGAACAGGCGGATCCAAGTCTCTTCGGGACTTGGGTCCGCTTTGTTGTTTGTCCGTAATCTTGGGGTAGCTTGCTGGGCAGTGTATCGTCTCATGCGCGCTAATAAGTTTTTGGTAGCATTCTCGCTCCTTGTAACCACGGGTTGTGCGGCCGGCGGAACCGTCTGGGAACCCGGTGATCGAACGGCCTACTTGGAGCGCTGCGTGGCTCGATTCGTGAGCACACGAGGCTTGGAGCCCCAGGACCTAGATACTTTCTGTAGCTGTACGGCGGATAAGTTGCAGCGGCAGTACCCGAGCTACTCGGAATACTCGGCTGCGTCCCCTACCGATGCGCAGGAGAAAAAGCTGTTTGCGAGCTGTGGGTACAAGCAGTGAGCGCTCGGGGTCCGTTTCAGCAAGTTATGTTATGGAGCTTCCTAGGTGCCACGAGGGGGCAGCTCGAATGCCCCGGGTGCCACGTACGCTCGTAGATCGCGACGACTATTACCTAGAGAGAGGTGCACACGTAGGGGTTACCTACCGGTCGCGTGCCTAGGCGTACATGGCGCTCTTCCCGATCGTAGGTACCACCGCATCGGGCCTGCTCAACAGCTTGAGCATCCCGTAGTGCTTCTTGAGCGCCGGAATGAAATGCTCGTTCTCCTGGTACTCGAGCTCGAACTCTTCGGCGGTCTCCTTCAGGATCTTCGTAATCGCGGGGTAGTGCGTGTGACAGATCCTGGGAAAGATGTGGTGAATGACGTGGATGTTGATCCCACCCATCAGCCAGCTGCCGAAGCGACTCTTCCGGCTAAAATCGGCCGTGGTCTCGAGTACGTGCAGGGCGTAGTTGTTGTGGATGTCGCCGCGCTCGTCCGCTACGGGGTAGGTGGTCCCCTCGTACACGTGAGTTACCTGGAAGATGAGCGCGAAGTACAGTCCGGGCAGGATGTGCATGCTCACGAAGCCGACCAACACCGCCCATACCGGGGCCCCGGTAAGGATGAGCGGTAGCGCGAGCGCCGTACCGAAGTACCACGTTTTGCCGATGAGCAAAATGATCTTTTCGCGTAAGGGGTGAGCGATGTGCTTTTGATTGCCGATGTGGCTCTCGGCGAACATCCACTTGAAGTCCTTGAAGACGACCCAGTGGAACATCGCCAGCGAGTAGAGGATGAAGGTGTAGATGTGCTGGAAGCGGTGAAACGGCTTCCAGGGCTCCTGCGGCGTGAAGCGGAACATGCCGTGCGATTCCATGGTCACGTCGATGCCGTGGATGTTCACGTAGCCGTGGTGCGCGCCGTGCATCCGGCGAAAGAGGTACTGGTTGCCCCCGATGAAATCCATCGAGTAGCCCATGATCTTATTGATCTTGGGGTTGGCCGAGTACGCCTCGTGCGTCGCGTCGTGCATGATGTTGAACGCGATGAACACGTTGACGAACCCCCAGAGGGTATACATGGCGATGAGGGCGAGTGGGTAGGGATCGAGCACTCCCGAGAGGACGACGGTGATGCTGGCGACCCACATGACCGCACAGAGGGCGGTCTTGAGGTACATCTCCGTGTCGGCGTGCTGGCTCTTACCCGTTTGCACGAAGTAGTCGTCTACGCGTTCGCGCAGCGTCTGGTTAAACTGATCCTTGCGCGGGTTCGAGCGAAAGCGCACGCGCTTCGCGGAAGTCATGGACTTGATCATAGCTATGGGATAGGGACACGTGAAGCGCCGGACAAAGTTGCGTCGGCTAACTTACATGCTAGAGAATGCGGCTTTGAGCTGACTGTTCGTCTCGGCGGCTTTGGCGGCGTCTATCTGCTCGGTTATGACGCTCGCTACGGCATCCATGCCGGTGGGGGCCTGGGGCGAGCTTACCGCACCGCGTAGCTCGGCGAGGGCGCTCGTGAAGCCGTAACGCCGCCAAAGCGAGGTGGATTGATCGCGGGCCATCGTACCGAGGGTCTCGACGGCGGCGGTGAGGTTTTCCGGCCCTTGCTTCAGCGCACTCCCGAGGTAGGCGGCGGCGAGCTGGCCGGCGGCCTGCCCGTCGACTTTACCGAGGCTACGCTCGAAAAACGCGTTGTACTTCTCGTTGCCGTTTTGCGCGTAGATCGTCGCGATACCCGCCATGACCTCGTCGGATTCGACCTCTTCCAGTTTCTCGGCCTCCGCGAGGGCGGCGGTGGAGTCGGCTTTGTAGTAAGCGGGGAGGCTGGCGGCGAGTACGCCGTAGCTCTGCTCGTTGGCGATAATCTCCTTGTAGAGGTCGCCCACGTCCACGCTGTCTGCTTCGGAGAGGCGGTTGAGGGCCGTCATGCGTACGTTGCTGACCTTATCTTCTCTAGCGAGTTTGGCTAGCTTGGCAACATCCTCGGCTTTGTCGAGGTCGAGTAGGGCGATGCCGTTGTTGCGGACGCGGGCGCTGCTGTCGACTAAGGCGCGTTCGACGAGGGCGGCGTCGACCGTGTAGTCTCCCGTTTCGCTGGCCTCACGGAGCGAGCGAACGGCGTTGAGTCGCTGCTGAAGATCCGGTACCTGATCGAAGATAGCGGCCTGCTCGGCGCTGGTACGCTCTTCGTTGCGAACGCTTAAAACGACGCTTTTCGGATCGAAGACAATCAGGTCGTCTGCTGCGGCGGGTACCGTAAAGGTTTGCTTGCGTTCGGTGATCTCCACCTCGGTCATACTCGGCGCGCTGCCGTCGGCGGGATAGACGCCGATCTGTGTCGGCAGGCGAAAGATGGGACGGAACTCATCGGGATCCTGCGTCTGCTCGACGGTTACCTGCGCATTGCCATCCGCGTAGCCGTAGCTGACATTAAGCTCCGGTTGACCGTTGCCCAAAAACCACTGGTCGAAAAACCAGTTGAGGTCGAGTCCGGTCTCGTCTTCGAAGGCGAGGCGCAGTTCGTCTACCTCGACGGCCGTGAAGGCGTTGTCGCTGAGGTAGCGTTTTAGCGAAGCGAAAAAGGCTTCGTCGCCCACCAGATTGCGGAGCATGTGCAGTACGAGTCCACCCTTGTTGTAGGAGTGTCCGTCGAACATGTCCTCCGGCGAGTCGAACTGGTACCAGATCAGCGGGTGGAAGCCCCCGGCCTGCCCCGAACCGAGGTAGCCCTCCAGCTCGGTCATGCGGTGGTCCTCTGCCGCGTCGAGACCGTCGTGGTGCTCGAGCCACAGGTACTCCGAGTAATTGGCAAAGCCCTCGTTGAGCGTCAGGTTGCTCCAGCTTTCCGTAGTTACGAGGTCCCCGAACCAGTGGTGGAACATCTCGTGCGCCACGATCAGGTCGTTGTTGTCGTCGGCGAGCTCGCGGTCGTCTTTTTGAACGAAGTCTCCGAAGATCACGGCGCCGGTGTTCTCCATGGCACCACTCACGTAGTCGCGCACGATGATCTGCGCGTACTTCGACCAGGGGTAGTCGTAGCCGAGCAGGTTGGAGAAGAACTCGAGCATCTCCGGCGTGTGCGCGAAGATCTCTTTCGCGTAGGGCTCGTACTCCTGCTCCACGTAGTAGCTCAGCGGGATGTCGCGCCACGTGTCGTCCACTTTCGCAAATTCACCGACAGCTAACATGTGGAGGTAGGGCGCGTGCGGGAGATCCATGCGCCAGTAGTCGGTCCGGGTCGAATCCTCGCCGGCCTCGGAGCCGATCAGCAGCCCGTTCGACAGGGTTTGGTACTTGTCCGCCACCATGATGTAGAACTCCTGCGTGGCACGCTCGTTCGGCTGGTCGAGCGTGGGCATCCAGTTCGAGTTGTGCTCGGTTTCGCCCTGCGTCCAAATCTGATGCGGCTTGTCGGGCTGCAGGGAGTCGGGTTTGATGAAGAACAGTCCCTTGTCGGAGGTAATGGCCGAGCTACCGCCCGCGGCCTCCGGCGTGGCCACGTAGTCGAGGTACAATTCGTACGCTTCGCCGTTTTCGTACGTGCGTGGGAGACCGATGGTCACGGTCGTACTGTCTGCATTGACGCGGTAGCCGAGCGGCGTCTTTTCCTCCTCCCCGAGCGCTACGGTGTTGAACTGGAAGTGCTTCGCATCCAGGGTAACCGAGTCCTGGGGGTAGAAGGTCGGTTTTAGCGTAAGCGTAGCCTGCCCGAGCACCTGCTCCTTCTCCCAGTCGAAGCGCACGCGCAGCTTGGTGTGTAGCAGGTCGTTCGGGCGGGGCTCCTCGGCCCGGTACACGGGCAAGGTGTAATCCTCCGGCCCCGTAGGCTCGGCCTCCGCCGTGATCTCCATGGTGTCGAGCTGGCGCAGCTCGGTTTCCGGAGCGGGGAGCGGGGTTTGTACCGTGTCCTTGGTCGTCTTGCAGGCGGCCACGAGGGCGGACGCACCGATGAGCAGGTAGATCTTGCGCATAAGCTGGGGCGGGGTGAAAGGGCGAATATACCTATCCGCTCACCAGCGTATGTTTTCACCTATTTTCCTGCGGAAGCGAGCATTTCGCAAACAGATGGGGTTACGCTACCACACCAACAACAACCCCAAATGTCCAAGCTCCTTACCCTACTTGTTCTGTTTTGCCTTACAGGCTTGAGCACTGCGGCAAGTGCGGCCAGCATGCCCCTCATCGCATCGCCCGTCGCCCACACCCCCGCGGCCCTCCCCAACGTCGAGTTCGGCGCCCTCCCGCTGCCCGGGGTGGAGTTGAGCACTGCTTCCGCTAAAACCAACCGTAAATTTGCGAGCATGACCCGCGCCGAGAAGCGGGCCGTAAGAAAAGACTTTCGTCAAAACTTGAAGCAGTTGCGTAAGAGCCTTCGGGGCCAAAACAAGGCGGCGGTGAGCGACGACAACCTACTTCTAATCATCATCACGATTCTCCTCGCTCCACTAGGGATGTTCCTTTACGAGGGGGAAGCCAATAAGCGTGTCTTGATTTCTTTCCTACTCTGGTTGCTTTTATTTGTTCCAGGCATTATATACACCCTGTACATAATCCTCCAAGGTAAGTAGTAAGCAGTGGTTCTTGTAGCCTTACAGGGCATTAAATAATGCAAAATCTTGCAGATTTTAGTCTTCCTACTTACATAGGCTCTTAACTGAAATGACTAAACTCCAGTACGCTAGGTAGATTAATAGTAATGTATTTTAAAAATACGTAGCATCGTACTCCCGAATTTTGACTCAACGACTATCAATATTGATCGGATTTAATTATAAAAATTAATTAGATCGCTATATGAAAATGTGTTATAATTATGACTTTAATAATGTGCGGATTAATACACTAAGCTTTACACCTTCCGATAATTGATGTAGGTGCTAAATCAATAAGCTGAAGCAAGGAAGCGGCTGTAACACAAAGTTACAGCCGCTCCACTATTACGTCGTCTATCGATCGAAACAGTCAGCCTTTAAATAGCTATAACTGACTTTGTCTGATTGTCCATTTCAGGAGGTAGGCACCATTCTCCACCCGAATTAACGAAGAGAGACCCTAGAGATTGTCCGTAAAATGCTTTGCCGAAGAACGACCACCGGCTCAATATGGGTACAACACCGGTGATGCTACTTATCGCGTCTCTCCACTTCTTCTGTGAGATGAACGGTTTGGGTCCTAAATATTGTAAGCTTCCGCCGGACATACCACAGTTGTCCCAGAATAATCCAAAGGGAACGCGAGAAGCAAGTGACGGAATATTTTCACCGTACGCCAAGGCGTACGCTTTCGCCTGAAACTCTTCTTCACTAGGTTCCTCTCCTAGTTGGTTTTGAACTGCGTATTCATGGACGGATTTCTCGAATTGATGCAATTCCTTAATTTTTTATGCTTTTGAGTATCCCCAATCCTCGTAATTCTCTGGCGAAGTAAAACCGTTGAGAGCTATTTGTCCTCCACTTTCAACTTGGGTCGCGTCAATACAACCTCATAACCAGCATCAAGCATTTATTGATGAGTTAAAGACGATAAAGATTCGTCAACGTAGGCGAAATACATCCGCTTCGACGCCCACCATTGAATGAGCTATTGGCTCATGTACATCGTTCGGAGTGAAACTAGTTTCCTCTTTATTGCACGAAGTGAATGCAATACCACCAAGCAAGAACATCGCGCAAAACCCTTTACCCTTAAACCAGGAAGAATTGAACATAGCGTACTAAGTTTAGTGTCTGTAAATATTGTGTCTAGTTTGTAAGCCCTGTAATACAGCCGACTCGATTTACTAGTACTTTTAGATCCAACTCACAAAAACTACCCTAATATTGGTATCCTTTGAGTTCGATTCTGCCCTTTTAGCCATTCCGATCGAGTAGTGAGGCGGCACAACGATCCCACATAGTTGTAAGGGGTACTTTCGTCGTCGACGGGGCAGTCGTCCAGTACTACGCGCTACAACAGTAGGTGTGCGAGTTTACTTTCGCCGAAGCCCGTTGCTGCTTAGGAGTCGCGACGCACCGTCGGCGATCCGAGCTAGTGATCGCCCAAGCGCCCCCCGCGTGATGGCGATCGCCTTGACCAAGTGTCTTATCGTCAACGACATCGGCCCCGGAATTCGATTGTGAGTGCAGCGCGGTATCGTAAACCTCGTATGACGATCCCGGACATCCTATCTGCCGTCCAGGAGTGGTCGTGGCTGGTGAGGAGAGTATACACCTCTCGTGCCGGACTTAGAGGTTGCGAACCCTCCTCGCCCGAGCGCCCGTACAATGTAAGAGGCGTAGAACGTACGAGCTTAGCAAGCTTAGATAAGTAAAATGTGGGCTGATTAGATAGTATTATCGCATGGATACAAACTTGGTCAAGTGATGACTTTCATCACTCGACTTCGATAATGCGGCAGCGTGCTTAGGTTAGCACATTCGAAAAATCGTCAAATTCCAACCTTTATGCTTCGAACTACTACTTTTCTTTCATTACTCAGCGCACTTCTGCTGAGTTTCGGTAGCGTTTATGCTGCTGCACCGGTGGCAACGAGTTCACTCGTCATGTCCCCCGTTTCAGGAGCAACTTCGAAGGCAACACTACCTCAACGTGAGCTAAGCGCGTTCCCGATTCCGAGCGCAGAGCTTCTCGCAGTGCCAGTTGCCAGTTCAAAAACGAAGGGCAAGGAAGCCTCTCGAGCTGAGCGTCGCGCTGCACGCAAGGAGTTTCGCGCTGGAGTGCGTAGTCTCCGTAAGGCACTTCGAAATTCCGCCGCTGGCGATGATGACCACATTCTGCTGATCATCCTTTGTTTCGTGTTTCCCCTATCCATTCTAGCCATGTACCTGTACGAGGATGAATGGACCAATCGAGTAACCTTAAATTTGGTACTGACATTTCTCACGTGCGGACTCGGTGGATTGATCCACGGGCTGGTTATCATCGGGGGTAGGAAGTAGACCAAGATCGTTCTTCCCACCTGTATAGAGCCGCTCCTCACCTGGCGGGAAGCGGCTCTATACATCGTGCTAGGACACGTTCGACTCTTTTAAGCGATAGCTAATACTGTCTTGCGGACGTACTGAAATGCTGTGGCATGGAATCGCCCTTAATGCATATACTAAGCACTCGAGCGATTGAGCAGAGACTCTCGAAGGTCCTTTCAATGCGTCAAATTCCGACGTATTGCATTAGGTAATCGTCTGAAGCAGATAACTAAAAACATGACGCGCGAATTAGGCTAAACCCCGTCTTAGAACACGATTCTTTCGGCCGCGTTCCTGACTCTTTCATCCAAACTCAAGCCGAAAGATCTATGTCCAACCAACCCGTCAAGAATCAGTGGGAGATGCGCGATCCCATCTCCATGTACCCCGGACCGCTGTATCCGCTTAGCCAACCCCGTCCCGAAGTTCTGGACTAAAATTACTAGGCAGCAGCTCGGCCACGCGATTGACTGGGTGTGGTAGGATGCGAGCGAGCGTGTCGTTGAGCCAGGCCCGCGGGTTGACACCAGCCGCCTTGCAGCTCAATAGCAGACTGTACAGCACGGCAATGTTCTCGGCCGCCCCGTGATTGCCGGCGAACAGGTAATTCTTCCTGCCGAGGGCCAGCGGGCGGACTTGATTCTCGATGCCATTGTTGTCGAGTTCGACGCGCCCATCTTCGAGCACCACGCTCAGCGACGGCCACTGGTGGCGGGCGTAGCCGATGGCCTTGCCCAGGGGCGTCTTCGGGATGGGGGCGTGCTGGTCCTTCGCTAGCCAAGCAGTCAACTCGGCGAACACCGGCGTGAGTTGGGCTTTGCGTTCTGCTAGTCGCTGATCAGGCGGCAGACCTCGCCACCGAGCTTCGAGGGCGTAGATGCGCTGGATGATACCCAAGGCCTGTTTCGCGCTTGGATCGGAGCCGGTGGCCTCGAAGAGCTTGCGCCGGATGTGGGCTAGGCATCCAATCTGACGTATGTCGGCTCCCTTAGCCCGCAGTCCTGCGAGGGCCGTTTTGTAGGGGCCCCACCCGTCGGTCTGCAGCACGCCGCTGAAGTCCGCGAGCACCGAGGCCGGCAGCTTCGACCCGCGGCTCTTGTCGTAGCGGAAGGCTACGGCCTCGGTCGTCGGATCGCGCACGAGCCACATCCAGCCCTGGTGACTCGCTCGGGGCTTGTCGGCCGAGAGAACGCGGATGCCGGACTCGTCCATCTGCACGTAGTCCGTGGCCATGATCCGGTCCACGAGCGCGTTGTACAGCGGCTTGAGGGTCGCGGCGACGCGCTCGACCCACTTGCCCATCGTGGCGGGACTCAGAGCCCAGTCGTAGTCGCGCTTGAGCGCCTCGGCCTGCCGGTAGAGCGGCTGGTGGTCGAGAAACTTCTTCAAGATCACGTCCGCGGCGAGCGTTTCGTCCGCTATCGAGCGGGCCAGCACGCGGTCGCGGGCGTGAGCACAACTCACCTCGCCGGTGGCCAGGCATCTGTAAGTGGGTCGCTTTTGGAGGATACGCACGTACTGCGCGGGCCGGTACTCAACGCGCTCTGAAGTTTCGTAGCCTATGAGCACGTGCCCTTCGCGTTCGAGCTTAGCCTCATCGTACTCGCCGCGCTCGGCGTCGGTCTGTCCAGGGGCGACGACTTCTACCTCGAGCGGGAAGTGTGCCGGTAGGGGGTTGCGGCCGGGGTGCCTTGTAACGACGGCCTCGGGCTCGGTGGACTTAGCCGGCTCTTCGATGTCGATCTGCTCGTCAACCTCGCTGAACAGATTGAGCTGCTCGTCGCCAGCTGGGATGAACCGCTCCGAGCGACGGGCGTGAAGCTGGCGCAAGAGCGCCTCATTAGCCTGTTCGAGCGCTTGGATTTGTGCCTCGAGCTGGGCGATTCGCTTGTCCTTGGCCAGGAGAAGTGTGTCAGTTGCCACGGCCCTCAAAGTACGAAACGCCCCTCGGTCGTCCAAGCTGAAACGCTAGCAATTACTGGTGCTTAGGCCGCTTTTCGGTAGCGCTTTCTCCGCTCGATGGAGGCTAGCTTGACGCCCCCGAGGATCAGGCGCAGTGTCTCGGGCGACACCGCGGCGTACGGAGCCTTTGACGACGGCTGCGGTACTTCGAGGGTGCCCTCAGCGAGGACTTTGTAGTAGACGGCGAACCCGTCGCCCTCGAAACAGAGGAGTTTGATGCGGTCGCGGCGGCGGTTGCAAAAGCAGTAGATCGCCCCATCGGCCGGATCACGACCGAAGGCCGAGCGAACCACGCCACTCAGCCCGGCGTAGCCCTTGCGCATGTCGCATACCCCGGTGTAGAAGTAGAGCCGCACCCCGGGGGCGAGGGCTAGCACCGCACGGGGGATGACAGCGTCGGCGTGGGGATGCGCACGCGAGTACCATCGGGGTAGGTAATCTCGATGGCGGGCGCCTCGCCGGGAGCGCGGCATTGAGGCTGAACGATAACTTCGGTAAAGGCCGGCGCGCTGGCGGCCTGCTGTTCGCCGCGTAGTTCTTTGCCGCGCCAGTAGCTGAAGGTCGCCAGACTGATGTCCTCGCGCTCGCAAAAAGCACGTTGGGAGAGCCCAGATTGACGCCAGGCATCGGGGAGGTGGGATAGGTTTGCCATGCCCGCAAACCTCCGGGCCGATGGGACGAATCGACAATACGGGCTTGGCTAAGTGCTTACGGACCGCCCTTCCCCCGCCAACCGCTCGACGCGCCGGGCTCGATCGAGGACATGACCCCCCGCCCCGACCACGGGGAGGAGAGCTACAAGGGCCTCGGCCGCATGAAGGGACGCAAGGCCCTCATCACCGGTGGCGACAGTGGGATCGGCCGCGCGGCGGCCATCGCGTACTTCCGGGAGGGAGCCCAAGTGGCGATTAACTACCTCGCCGAGGAAGCCCCAGACGTAGACAGTCTCGCCGAACTCTTCGCGGCCGAAGGTGGCAAGCTGCACAAGTTGCCCGGCGATCTACGCGATGAGGCATTTTGCGTTCAACTCATCCAGGACGCTCAGTCGGCGATGGGCGGCCTCGATGTGCTCGTCATCAACGCGGGCAAGCAGACGGCACAGGACTCCATCTTCGAGATCACCACCGAGCAGTTCGACAATACGTACAAGACCAACGTATACGCCATGTTCTGGCTCTCGAAGTCGGCCATCCCGATCATGCCCAAGGGTGCGTCGATCATCATGACGACCTCTATCCAGGGCTCCAAGCCCTCGCAGAACCTACTCGATTACGCCTCCACGAAGTTCGCCATCATCGGCTTCCTCAAGGCCCTCGCCAAGCAGGTTGCCGAGCGCGGGATCCGCGTCAACGGCATAGCGCCGGGTCCGTTCTGGACGCCACTACAGCCGTCCGGCGGCCAGCCGCAGGACTCGATCGAGCAGTTCGGCAGCACGACACCGTACGGACGCCCCGGACAGCCCGCCGAGATCGCGCCGATGTACGTGTTCCTCGCCACGCAGGAGAGCAGCTACACCTCGGGCGAAGTCTTCGGCTCCACGGGCGCCGACCCTACCTCGTAAATCGCTCGCCCACCGGTGCGGTGCGCGACTCTCCCAGGCGTCGTAGTTAGTATCGCCTCATCTAAAGGCGCACGTACTAGCTATTAGGTAAGCAGTTCCCCCGGGCTTCAGTCCGGAGCTGTCCCAAGCAAAAGGCCGCCTCCCACACACGTGAGAGGCGGCCTTTCAAATGCCTATACAAACGGTAGCTAGCCTAAGGGCAAAACTACTGGGTTACAATAAACGACTTCGTCTGCGCGGCGTCCTGCGAGATTACACGCAGGAAGTAGTTGCCCGGTGTCAGACCCGGCAGCGCGAACTCCGTCGACACGGAAGCCGTCCTTGCGGTCTGCACGACCACACCGCCAGCGTCGAGTACCTGCACGGTTACTAGCTCACCAGCAACATCCTCTTCGAGCTGAACGCTGATCGAGTTGCCGTTATTCACGGTCGGGTAGAGCTTGAAGTCGGGTGCAGTTGCCGCGGCGAGATCGTCCGTTGCCTCACAGTTGGGATCCGTAAATTCTACGGCACCAATGTCGCGCGTTCCAACGGCGGCGTCGCCGAGTTGGTCGTCGCGGTTAAGCCGTGGGTCGCCCATGTCGATCACCGGGCTCCCACAGCGTGGGGTGTGCACGGGGAAACCCATCACGGACTCAAGTGCGCCGAGCAGGGGGTCGATCGGTGCATCCGTGGTGCCCTCCTTATCGGTACTCGTGGGTGAGAACCAACCGGCGTCGTCGCTGGCGAGGAGGTTGTAGCCAGCGCTCAAGTACGCGGCATCACCGGCGATATCTACCTGCGAACCGCGATTCGGTCCGACGTTGTACGCGATCACCGTGCTACCGAGGGTAACGGAGGTAGCCGTCGGGGCCTGTCCGATACCGCCGCCGTTGTTGGCGGCCTCATTGAGCGCAATCGTCGATGCGTTGATACTCATCGTACCCGCGTTCGCGATACCTGCCGCGTTAAAGGCGGAAGTGTTCGAACTGATGGTCGAAGCCTCGATGAAGGCCGTCGAACCGGCACCATTGTGGAAGCCGCCACCGATTGCGTTGACACCGGTGATGGTGTTGCGCACGATGGAGCTGGCGGACATGTATATCGTACCTCCGTTGTTAAAGACGCCACCGCCGCCGTTCATCGGCGTTGCGCCGTTGGCTGCGTTGCTATCTACGACGGACTTGGCGATTACCATTTGGCCAACGCTGTTCCACAGCGCGCCACCTTCGTTGGCGGCTATGTTGCCCTTGAATTCACTCTGGTTGACGGTCATGTCACCGGTACCCGAGATGTGGATGGCGCCTCCGTTACCGGGTGCGCTACCCGTTACGTTGTCGAAGAAGCGACTCATGAAGATTTGCGTGACATCGTTTCCGCCCTGGAAGCTGCGGTCCTCGATGGCGCCGCCGGCCCGAGAGGCCTTGTTCCCGACGAAAGTTGCGTTGGTGAACGCGATCTGTACCGGGGTTGCGGTCGTGTCGAGCAAGACGGCACCGCCCGAGCCCTTCTCGCCATCGGCCTCGTTGTTGTAAAACTCGGAGTTGTACACCGCGAGGTCGCCGGCGAGGTTGAAGATCGCGCCACCGCCCTGGTCGGCATCGTCGCCGTGGGCTAGGTTGTCGTTGAACTCGGCCGCGATGCTCGCCGAACCCTTGCCATTCCAGATGGCGCCTCCTTCTGTGGCGGCCTCGTTCCCGTTAAACTTGGTCCCGAACACCTTCAGCGATGCGGTTCCGGTAATGTGGATCCCACCGCCGTTGCCGGGAGCCATGCCTGCGTAGTTGTTGTCGAATCTCCCGCGGATCACGTCGAGACTCGTGTTGGAGGCATCCTCCACACCGCCACCGGCGCGCATCGCGCTGTTGTTGGTGAGTACGACGTTGTTGAGGATAGCGCTTCCACCTTCGGCGTTGAAGATTCCGCCGCCCGAGCCTTTGGCTCCGGTAGCCATGTTACCCGAGATGTCGGCGTTGCGAATGTCGATCGTTCCGCCCATGTTGAAGATCGCTCCACCGCCCTGGTCGGCGTCATCACCGTCGGCGATGTTCATGGCCATGCTCGCGCTATTCGTAAGTAGCGTGCCCATGCCGTTCCAAAAGGCGCCGCCTTCGGTAGCGAGGTTCTCGTTGAAGTAGCCACCGTGCACGTTCACGTTGCCGGTACCGCTCACGTGGAGGAAACCGCCGTTGCCGGGGCTACTACCCGCGTCGTTAGACTCACCCGTTACGTTGAAAAGCTGCACGGCGAGTTCGCTGTTGGAAGCATCTTCGATGGCTCCGCCGGCGCGGCTGGACGTATTGTTGGCGAAGGTCGAATTGTAGACTTCGACCGTGCCCCCTTCCGCGTTGAAAAGAGCGCCACCCGATCCTTTCGCGCCCTGGGCCGCGTTGCGTAGGAAGCGACTCTGGTTGGTGGCGAGCACCGAGCCACCTTGGTTGAACACGGCTCCGCCGCCCTGGTCGGCGTCGGCCCCATTGGTGTAGTTGTCGGCGAGCAGGACCTTGTCGAAGCTCATCTTGCCGCTGCCGTTCCAGAAGGCCCCGCCCTCGGCGGACGAGTAGTTCTCGGTGTAGCGCCCCTGGGTGACCATCACCGAAGCGTCGCCGGTGACGTGGAGGAAACCGCCGTTGCCCGGGTTGCCGGTCGAATCGGTCACGCCGGAGAAGTTCTGCGTACCGTCCACTTGGAACAGCGAGATCGAACCGCCCATCGCGTCCTCGATGGCGCCACCGGCGCGCTTCGAGAAGTTGCGCTTCAGCGTGGAGCGGTAGATGTGCAGTTGGACGCCCTCGCCGCTGAAGATGGCCCCGCCGGAGCCCTTCTCGCCGACGGCCACGTTGCCCTCGAAGTAGGTATCGCCGATGGTCACGTAACTCTCGTCCGTCGCGTAAATCGCGCCGCCGCCCATGTCGGCCGCCGCGCCCGTGGCTTTGTTGTCCAGGAACCGCGCGTCGGTGATGGTGAGCTTACTCTTCTTCACGTAGATCGCGCCGCCGGATTCGGCCGTGTTCTTGCGGAAGGTGAAGCCGGTGAGCTTGACCTCGCGCACGTCGCGGATGTAGAAGGCGCGGCTCCGCTTAGCGGAGTTGATCGTGATGCCCGTGCCGTCGATGTGGATGCTCTTGTCGATGCGGATCATCCCGCTCGTGAGGTCGATGGTACCGCTCAAGCCGGCTGAGAAGCCCACGAGGTCACCGTCGTTCGTCATGGCTACCGCGGCGCGCAGGGAGCCCTCCCCGCCGTCGTTGAGGTTGGTCACCACGAAGGTGGCCGCGAAGCCCGGGAGCGCGAGCAGGAGCGCGGCCAGACCGAGGGTGAAGGATTTGATGTAGTTTCTGTCCATGGTTAGGATTGGTTTGATATGAATGAATTACTCAAATCGGAATACGTGTACCTACATCCGTGTTCGAACCCACATCTGGGTTTGCCGGGATCGTGTTAGTTCGCGACATTCTTAGGCCGATTTTTGCTATGTGTGGCCGAACGGCGACTACCTTGATCAAGCTCCCCGGCGCCGTACGCCGGGCAACTATGCCCCCCGCTATCTCGTTGAAACAGCCGGCCTCGCCCCCCGCCGCGTCATCCGCTTTCCTCTCTACTTATGCCACAGACTAGCGCCTACGCCAGCCTCATCCAGCGTCTCGACGCGTTCATTCGGAAGTACTACCTCAACCAGGTCATCCGGGGGACGCTCTACACGCTGGCGGTGGTGGGCCTCGCCTTTCTGGCCGTTAGCCTGCTCGAGGCCAACCTGTACTTGGATCGGGTCGGCCGCAAAACCTTATTTTACGGGTTCATCGCCGTCAGCGCGCTCGCGCTGGTCGGCTGGGTGATCGTACCGCTCGCCCGCTACTTCCGACTGGGCAGCGTAATCTCCCACGACCAGGCCGCCACCATCATCGGGAGTCACTTTACCAACGTCCAGGACAAGCTGCTCAACTTGCTCCAACTCGGCCGGCGGGCGGAGCTCGAGCAGGCGACCGCCCCGGAGGCTTCCAACTACGACTTGCTGCTCGCGGGGATCAACCAGAAGAGCACCGAGCTCCAACCGGTCCCCTTCCGCACGGCGATCGACCTCGGGCAAAACCGGCGCTACCTCCGCTACGCCCTCCCGCCGCTGCTGCTGCTGCTCGTGCTGCTCGTGGCCGCTCCGACCCTCATCACGGATTCTACCAACCGGCTCGTTCGCAACAACGAGGACTTCGAGCGCCCCGCTCCCTTTGCCTTCGTTTTGCCGCAAGGCGACCTGTCCGTCGTCCAGTTCGAGGACTTCCCGCTCACCGTCGAGGCCCGGGGGGAGATCGTACCCGCCGAGGCCTACGTGGAGATCGACGGGAATCCCTACCAGATGAAGCCGGAGGGCAGCGGCCGCTTCAGCTACAACTTCGCGAGCGTGGCCGCCGACGTGCCCTTCCGGGTGCGCAGCGGGGAGATCGCCTCCAAGTCGCTTACCCTCGACGTGATCGAGAAGCCGAACCTGCTCGGGTTCCAGGTGGCGGTCGATTACCCGGGCTACACCACGCGCAGGGACGAGGTGCTCGATAACCTCGGCGACCTCACCGTGCCCGAGGGCACGAAGCTGCGCTGGACCTTCGAGGCCGACCACACCGAGTCGATCGAAATGCGTTTTGGCGCAAGCCTGGACACGATGACGCGGGAGGGGCGGGAACTGTTTCAGCACGAACACCGAGCGCGCCGCTCGACGCCCTACACCGTGATCTCCGGTAACGCCGCCCTGCCGCGTGCCGACAGCGTGCGCTACGGCCTCACGGTGGTGCCCGATCGCTACCCGAGCATCTCCGCGGAGACGTTCCGCGATTCGACCCAGCGCAACGTGCTCTTCTTCGCCGGGGAGGCAGCCGACGACTACGGGCTCTCGGCGCTCCGGTTCGTGTACATCCGCAAGGGACCAGACGGCGAGGAGGTGCCCGTAGAGCCCATAAGCCTCGCGAAGCCCGGAGGCAAGGTGGCCACCTTCGAGCACACCTTCGACATCGGATCGCTTTCGCTAAAACCGGGGGAGGAGATCAGCTACTACTTCGAGACGCTCGACAACGATGGGGTCAACGGCGCGAAGTCGGCGAAGACGCCGGTGGAGTCTTTCAAGAAGAAGACCCTCGAAGAGTACTCCGAGGCGCGCGCCGAACAAACCGACGACATTAAGAAAAAGCTCAAAAAGAGCGTTGAGGAGAGTCGCGAAATCCAGGAAGAGATCAAGCGCTTGCGCGAGAAATTACTGCAGGAGCGCGACGTGGACTGGCAAGCGAAGCAGGAGCTCGACAAGCTGCTCAAGCGGCAGTCGGAACTCAACGAGCAGATCGAACAGTCGAAGCAAAAGTTCGAAGAGCAGCGCGAGGAGCAAGCGGAGTTCAGCGAGCCCGACGAGGAGCTGGCCGAGCGGCAGGAGAAGCTCGAGGAGATGTTCGACCAGTTGCAGGACCCCGAGCTGCAGGCGATCATGGAGCAGATCCAGGAGCTGATGGAGAAGCTCGAGAAGGAGCAGGCGCTCGACATGATGCAGGAGATGGAGGAGGGCAACGACGAGCAGGAGCAGAAGCTCGACCGGATGCTGGAGCTCTTCAAGCAGCTCGACGTGGAGTACGACGTGCAGGAGGCGGCCAAACAGCTCGACTCACTGGCGGAGCGGCAAGAAGAGCTCGCCGAACAAACCGAGCAGAAGGACGACCAGAGCGCCAACGAGGAGGAGCAGGCCGCCCAGGAGAAACTGAACGAGGAGTTCGAGAAGCTGACCGAGAAGACCGAGGAGATCGAGCAGAAGAACGCCGAACTCGAGCGGCCGAAGGAGACGGGTACCGACAAGGAGGCCGAGGAGCAGGTGAAGCAAGACCAGCAGGAGGCCGGTGAGGAGATGAAGGCCGGAGAAAACAAAAAGGCCGGAGGCAAACAGAAGCAGGCCGCCGAGAAGATGAAGGAGATGGCGCAACAGATGCGCGAGAGCCAGGAGAGCGGTGAGATGGAGCAGATGCAAGAGGACATGGCCTCGATGCGGCAGCTGCTCGAAAACTTGGTGAGCATCTCTTTCGACCAGGAGGACCTGATGGGTACGCTCGCCGAAGTGGAGGTGAATACGCCACGCTACGTAGAGGAGGTGCAACGGCAGTTTAAGCTGGAGGACGACTTCCAAATCGTGGAAGACAGCCTGCAGGCGCTCGCCAAGCGCGTGATCCAGATCGAGAGCTTCGTGCTCGATAAGGTGACCGACATCAAGTCGCAGCTCGGCAAATCGCTCGGCGATCTGGAGGAGCGGCAAGTAGCGGAGGCCGGTAACCGCCAACAGCGCGTAATGACCGACGTCAACGACCTAGCGCTGATGCTGAGTGAGTCGATGCAGCAGATGCAACAGCAGATGGCCGCGGCGATGCCCGGTAACCAAAGCTGCGAGAAACCCGGCGGCAAAGGACAGGGCAAGCCCGGACAGGAGGGGCCGAAGGACAAGATGAGCCAAGGTCAGCAAAGCCTCAAAGAGCAGATGGAGCGCGCCATGGAGAACATGAAGAAGCAAGCCGAGGGCGGCAAGGCCGGCAAGCGGGGGCAGGGCGGCCAACCCTCGAGTAAGGAGTTTGCCGAGATGGCGGCGCAGCAGGCGGCGCTACGGAAGGAGCTACGCGACAAGCAGCGCGAGTTGCAGGAGATGGGGCAGGGTTCCCAAGAGCTCGAAGAAACCATCGACGGCATGAACAAGACCGAGGAGGACCTCGTAAACAAGCGCCTCACCAACGAGATGCTGAAGCGCCAGGAGGATATCCTGACCCGCCTGCTCGAAGCGGAGAAGGCCGAACGGCAGCAGGACGAGGACGAGCGGCGCAAATCGGAGTCGGCCGAGCAGATAGAGCGCAGCCTCCCCCCGGCGTTGGAGGAGTACCTCAAGCAGCGAGCGAACCAAACGGACTTGTACCGCGAGGTGAGTCCGGAGTTGCGCCCCTACTACCGACAGCTGGTGGAGCGTTACTTCGAGGAACTGAAAGCGCGCTAGGGGCTTCGTGCGTTATCCACAATTTTCTTAAGAACTTTAGTCGGTCGGGAACTTGGTGAAGTGCAACCCGGTTGAGATTGTGGCGTAAGCACACGAGGAAACGGTATTCCCAGAACTGCAGCCCGAACACTCACTCCCTTGAAGCTCACCGCCACTCACCTCCGACCCCGCTCGCCCCGAATGCGCCATTCAGACGTACTCCTCGTGCTCCCCTCCCGCATGTCCAGCGTCGCCGAACTCGAAGGGTTCGTCAATCAACTCATGGTCTCCTGTAAGCTCACCCGGGAGCTGCAGGGCAATTTGCTCATCACGCTCACCGAAGCGGTGACGAACGCTATTCGCCACGGCAACCAGCTCGCGGAGGACAAATGCGTCCGTATTGAAGTTTGGCGTAAGCGCAACGAGCTTCGCGTGGTCGTCAAGGACGAAGGCGTCGGTTTCGAGCCGTCGTCGCTGCCGGACCCTACCTCGCCCGATCGCCGCGAGGTGGAGGGGGGGCGCGGCGTATTTTTGATGCGCTCATTGAGCGACGAGATCAAGTTCGCCGAGCGCGGTACGGCCGTCGAGATGTGTTTCACGTGCAACAGACCGTTCTACGTCAACGCGTGAGTTCGCCTGCCCGGTGGGGTGGCCAGGGGTTGGTGGAGTTCTGCCGTGCGGATGTCCCGCTGCCCGAGCTCGCGCCCGATAAGCTCAACGTCTGGCTCGTCGGCGTCGCGCGCGGCTACGATCGGCAGCTCGGGTCGCTCACCTTCGTCTTCTGTAGCGATGCGTACCTCCACCGGCTCAACGTGGAGTACTTACGGCACGATACCCTAACCGACATCATCACCTTCGACCTCGCCAATTCTGCGACCGACTCCATCCATGCCGAATGTTACGTTTCGGTAGCGCGTACGCGGGAGAATGCCGCAAGTTTTGGCGTAAGCCCCGCGGAAGAATTGCGGCGCGTGATGGCCCACGGACTACTGCACCTGTGTGGGCTCGGGGACAAGACCGAGCGGGAGCAGGGTATTATGCGCGCCGCTGAGCAGCGGGCGCTGGCGGCCTACGCTTAGGTGGGGCGATTCGTCTACTTTCGCGCCGCCCTACCGCAACGCGGCCCCACATGAAGGTTTTGAAGTTTGGTGGAAGTTCCGTAGCCACCCCGGAACGCATCCGCAGCATCACTGGAATCCTAAAGGATTATCACACGCGCGGCGAGCGCTTTTGCGCGGTGTTCTCCGCGCTCGGCGGCGTAACGGATGCGCTCATCGACATGGCGGGCAAGGCCGCCGGTGGTGACGCTGCCTGGGAGCAGGGCATCGTCGCTTTCCGCGAGCGCCACCGCGAGGCCTCCGAAACCCTGACGTCGGGCGAGCGGCGGGAGATGCTCGTGGGTGAGCTCGACAAGATGCACAATACCCTCGCCTCCCTGCTGCAGGGCATCTTTCTGGTGCGCGAAGCGAGCTCGCGGAGCATGGATTACGTACTGAGCTTCGGCGAGCGTAGCTCCGCGCTCATCGTGAGTAGGGCGCTTCAGGAACTCGGCATCAACGCGCAGTACCTGGACGCGCGTCAGGTGATCAAGACGGACAAACGCTTCGGCTCGGCGGGCGTCAATTACGAGCAGACCTACGAGAACGTGCGCCAGCATTTCCGCACGAACGGCGGCGTACAGATCATCACCGGCTTCATCGCGTCGACCGGCAAGGGGCTCACGACCACGCTCGGTCGGGGCGGATCGGACTATACCGCGTCGCTGATCGCCGCCGGATTGCAGGCGGAACGCATCGAGATCTGGACGGACGTAGACGGGGTCATGACCGCCGATCCGCGGTCGGTAAAACGGGCGTTTACCATCCCCAAACTCACGTACGCCGAAGCGATGGAGATGTCGCACTTCGGGGCCAAGGTGATCTACCCGCCGACGCTACAGCCCGCCATGCGGCTCGGGGTGCCGCTCTACATCAAAAACACCTTCCACCCCGAGTTTCCCGGCACGCTGGTTAGCCAGGAGAGCGATCCCCAGGGCCGCGCGGTCAAGGGCATCTCCTCGATCAATTCGATCTCGCTGCTCACCCTGGAAGGGTCGGGGCTCTTCGGCGTGATCGGCATCTCGGGGCGGTTGTTCGGATCCCTCGCGCGGGCGAGCGTCAACGTGATCCTCATCACGCAGGGCAGCTCCGAACACAACATCACCTTCGCCGTGAAGCCCGACCGGGCCGAGCTCGCCAAGCGCAGGGTGGAGGAGGAGTTCGGCTACGAGATAGAGCGGGGCCAAATTCGCCCCGTTAAGGTCGAGCCGCGGTTGAGCGTAGTCGCCATCATCGGCCAGCAGATGCGCTTTCGTCCGGGCATCGCCGGGCGTATGTTCCAGGCCCTCGGCCGCAACGGCATCAACTGCGTGGCGGTGGCGCAGGGCTCCTCGGAGCTCAACATATCGGTCGTGATCGCCCAGGCCGATGAGGCCAAAGCCCTCAACGCGCTACACGATGCCTTTTTCCTCAGCGACCAGCGCGACGTAAATCTGTTTCTCGTGGGTACGGGCTTGATCGCCGATGAGCTGATCCGGCAAATCGCCGCGCAGGTGGATCGCTTACGCGAAAACAAGTCACTCAACCTCCGACTCGTCGGCCTCACGAACACGCGTCGCATGCACTTCGACGAGGATGGCTTGGACCTCGGGAACTGGAAGGCGGCACTCGACGAACCCGGCCAGGCGGCGAACCTGCAACGCTTCGTGGACAGGGTAGTGGAACTGAACCTGACCAACAGCATCTTCGTCGACTGCTCGGCCTCGAGTTCCGTGGCCGAACACTACGAACGGCTTCTCTCGGAGAGCATCTCGATCTCGACGCCGAACAAGGTGGCCACGTCTTCGAGCTACCTGCGCTACGATCGACTCAAGCAAACGGCCGCGTCCAACTCGGCGGTGTTCGCCTACGAGACGAACGTGGGCGCGGGCTTACCCGTGATCGGAACGCTCCACGACTTAATCGCCTCGGGCGACGTCATTCACACGATCGAAGGCGTGCTTTCGGGCAGCCTCAGCTTCATCTTCAACACGTACGACGGCAGCCGACCGTTCAGCGAGGTCGTGATCGAAGCCGGTCGGCTCGGCTTTACCGAACCGGATCCGCGGGTCGACCTGTCCGGTAAGGACGTTTGCCGGAAGATCGTGATCCTCGGTCGCGAGACGGGCCTCGAGCTGGAACTCGACGACGTAGCCGTAGATCCGTTCCTCTCGGAGGAGGCATTCGCGGCGGACGGCGTCGAGGCGTTTTTCCAGGTGTTGAGAAGCGAGGACGACAGCGCGTTGGCGACCCGTTTTGCGGAAGCTTCGCGGGAGGGGAACAAACTGATCATGCTCGGTGAGCTCCGTGACGGGAAGGCGAAGGTCGGCCTCCAGGTAGTGAGCGCGGACAGCCCGTTTTATCACCTCAGTGGTTCGGACAATATGATCGTGTTTACGACCGAGCGGTACCGGGAGCGCCCACTCGTGATCCGGGGTCCGGGGGCGGGCGCCTCGGTTACGGCCGCCGGCGTCTTCGCGGAGATCATCAGCATCGGAAACCTGCGCTCATGGGAGTGAAAGTATTTGCCCCGGCCACGGTGGCGAACCTGGCCGTGGGCTACGACACGCTCGGACTTTGTCTCGACGGACCCGGGGACGAGATCATCGCCGAGCGGTGTGACACGCCCGGCGTTACGATCGCCGCGATCCACGGGGCGGGAGGACGGCTGCCTACCGACCCTGAGAAGAATACGGCCGGAAAGGCTGCGCAAGCGCTCCTGGAGGCGGTTGGGGACGCTTCGATCGGGATCAGCCTGACCATTAAAAAGAGGATGCCTTTCGGGTCTGGCCTCGGCAGCTCCTCGGCGAGTGCGGTGGCCGGTGCGATGGCGGCGAACGAACTACTGCGCCGGCCCTACCCAAAGTCCGAGTTGCTGCGCTTCGCCGCACTCGGGGAGCAAGTGGCCGACGGGGCTTGGCACGTCGACAACGTAGCGCCCGCCCTGCTCGGCGGGATCGTGCTCGTGCGTGACAACGAAACGCTCGACGTTCACCGACTCATCATTCCCAACGGATTGCGCGTGTGCGTGGTCCACCCGCACATCGAAGTCCTCACCCGCGACGCACGAGCTATCCTCTCCCCTACCGTCCCCCTCGCCGACGTGGTGCGCCAACAGGCCAACCTCGCCGGGTTTGTCGTCGGACTGTACCGGGGCGACCTCGAGCTCGTGCGCCGCTCCCTCGTGGACCGTATCGTCGAACCGCAACGCGCGCGGCTCATTCCGCATTTTAACGAAGTACAGGCGGCCGCACTCGCGGTCGGAGCACTCGGGTGTAGCATCAGCGGCGCGGGTCCGAGCGTGTTCGCGCTCTGTGCCAACTCCCTCATCGCGGAAGAGGCCGGCGAGGCGATGGCGGAGGCTTTCCGGACCGGCGGGGTCGAGGTCGACGTGTGGCAGAGCGGCATCAACGCCGAGGGCGCTACACTCTGCTAAACTTTGACGCCATGCAGCTTTACTCTACCAACGATCCGTCGATCCGCGCAGATTTCGCGACGGCCGTATTTCGGGCTATGCCCCCCGACGGCGGCCTCTACATGCCCGTGGGTATAAGCGAGCTCCCGGATAGCTTCTGGGCTAGCTTACCCGAACGGTCGCTCCCGGAGGTGGGCTTCACGCTGGCGCAAAATCTACTGGGTGGAGCTATCGAAGATGCCGAGCTCAAGCGAATAATCGATGTCGCGATCGATTTTCCGGCCCCGCTGGTGGAGCTCCGGGCTTCGGATTCCGGCGACGCCCGTTCAAGCGACGCCCAACTGCCGTACATACTAGAGCTGTTCCAGGGGCCGAGTCAAGCGTTTAAAGACTTCGGTGCCCGTTTCATGGCGGGTGTTATGGGGCATTTGCTCGGTACGGCCGGGAAGCGTTTGCTCATCCTAGTCGCTACCAGCGGCGACACGGGGGGCGCGGTAGCCGCCGGCTTCGCGGGGCAATCCGACATCGACGTCGTTATCCTCTACCCCGCCGGGGCCGTGTCGGACGTGCAGGAGGCGCAGCTGACCACCCAGGGCGAAAACGTGCACGCCCTACGCGTGGCGGGCACGTTCGACGACTGTCAGGCACTCGTGAAGCAAGCCTTCGTCGACCACGAGCTGCGGGGGCGGATCGATCTGTCGAGCGCGAACAGCATCAACATTTCGCGCCTGATTCCACAGAGCTTCTACTACGTCGAGGCGTACCGGCAGTGGCGGGCGCGGGGCCACACGGAGCCTCCGGTTTTCGCGGTCCCCTCCGGGAACTTCGGTAACCTCACCGCCGGTCTACTCGCCATGCGAATGGGCATGCCGGTCCAACGCTTCGTCGCGGGTACGAACGCGAACGACACAGTCGCACGCTACGCGCGCGACGGGGTCTACGAGCCACGCCCGTCCGTAGCTACCCTCTCCAACGCGATGGACGTGGGTGCCCCCAGCAACTTCGTCCGCATGAGTGAGCTGTTCGGTTCCACGTGGAACGTGTTCAAAAAGCACATCAGTGCGTACAGTTTCACGGACGCGCAAACGGAGGCCGAGATGCGGGCTTTCGCCAAAACGAACCTCGATCCGAGAACAGGGAGGGGCTACGTACTCGATCCCCACACGGCCGTCGGTACGCTTGCGCTAAAACGGTACGTAGACGAAAACGGGGGCAGTGACGTCCCGGGAATCGTTTTGGCGACAGCCCATCCGGCTAAATTCCGCGTAGATGTAGAGCGGATACTCGGAGGACCGATAGAGGTGCCCGAGGTACTCGCTCGCTTGATGGAGCTGCCTCGAACGGTACGGGACGTCGAAGCTGACTATAAGTCGTTGCGCGGGGAGATTGAGCGAGTTTGGAAGCGGGGAGCGGAATAGCACGCTACCGTGGAGTTGGGCCGAGAAGGACGATAGGCTGCTCGCCGTGCTGAAGCTAGGCCGGCCAGCGGATTGCGGGGTAACGGTCGTCCACGCCGAGCGCGTTCCGGTTGCGCGTGCTTCGGCACGCTCGTACGGTTGGGGTGGTTGGATTCGCCACGGCGTCTGGGTTTAACGCACTCGCCGGCTCCTAGCTTCCTCGTCGTGCCGAAGCACAGCGGACCGGAGGGTTAGGAGCGGCATCGGTTGGAGCTTTGGGGTACGCTAACGGCAGCACGGACACCGCGAGCAGTGAAGCGTGCGCGTTGAACTAACTTTCCAGCTCATACCCTCACGCACTCATACACATGACGACACGCTTTATCGCGCTGGTCTTCGCGCTAGCGACCTCGCTGGGAGCCTCCGCCCAGCACCACCCCACCGAGAACGTCAACGACAATAAGTTCCGCCAGCTCGACGACGAGTTACCGACGCCGAACGTGTACCGCAACGCGGCGGGCGCGCCGGGCAGTCAGTACTGGCAGCAACAGGCCGATTACGACATCAAGGTGCGGCTCGACGACGAGAACCAGCGCGTGTACGGCGAGGAAGTAATCACCTACCACAACAACTCTCCGGACGTGCTGGACTACCTCTGGGTGCAGCTCGATCAGAACGTTCGGGCGCTCAACTCGAACACCTTCGCGACGGAGACCTCCAGGATGGAAGACCGGATGAGCAGCCGGGCGCTCTCCGGATTGAAGCCAACTTTCGACGGAGGGTTCAAGCTGGAGTACGTTCGCCTCGGCGGCAGTGAGGCGGACTACCGTATCAACAAAACGATGATGCGGGTCGACCTGACGACGCCCCTCGAACCCGGTGAGGAAGTCGAGCTGGCCATGAAGTGGTGGTACAACGTGAACGACCGACTCGACATCGGCGGGCGTTCGGGGTACGAATATTTCGAAGCCGATAGCAACTACCTCTACACCATCGCGCAGTTCTACCCGCGGATGTGCGTGTACTCCGATGACGACGGATGGCAGAACAAGCAATTCCTCGGCAACGGCGAGTTCACCCTCCCCTTCGGCGACTACGAAGTGGAGATCACGGTACCGGACGATCACCTCGTGGCGGCGACCGGAGTCTTGCAGAACGAAGGTGACGTACTAACGGGTGCCCAGCGCAAACGCCTCGAACGGGCGCGGCAGAGTACGGACGAAGTGATCGTGGTAGCCACACAGGAGGAAGCGGAAGCGCGCGAACCGAAGCGATCGAAGAAAGAAGCGACCTGGAAATTTTCGGCAACGAACGTGCGCGACTTCGGTTGGGCCTCGAGCCGCAAGTTTATCTGGGACGCGATGGCGGTGGAGCAGGAGGACGGCTCGACGGTGTTGGCCATGTCGATGTACCCGAAGGAGGGTAATCCGCTCTGGGGGAAGTATTCCACTAAAGTAGTGGCCCATACGCTGCGCTGGTACACGCACTACACCTTCGACTACCCCTACCCGGTGGCGTGGAGCATCAACGCCGACCGTATCGGCATGGAGTACCCCATGATCTGCTTCAACTACGGACGCCCCGAAACGGATGGTACCTACTCCGAGCGTATCAAGTACGGCATGATCGGCGTGATCATCCACGAGGTCGGACACAACTACTTCCCCATGATCGTGAACTCCGACGAGCGGGACTGGACGTGGATGGACGAGGGACTCAATACCTTCCTGCAGTACCTCACCGAGCAGCAGTGGGAACGCAACTACCCCAGTCGCCGTGGACCGGCCGATAAGATCGTCGATTACATGGCCGGCGATAAGGACAACATCACGCCCATCATGACGAACTCGGAGTCGATCTATCAATTCGGCAACAACGCGTACGGCAAGCCGGCGACCGCGCTCAACATCCTGCGCGAATCGGTTATGGGCCGCGAAGATTTCGATTACGCCTTCAAGGTGTACGCCAACCGCTGGAAGTTCAAACACCCGGAGCCCGCAGACCTGTTTCGCACGCTCGAGGACGCGAGCGCTTACGATCTCGACTGGTTTTGGCGGGGCTGGTTTTTCACGACCGATAACACCGAGCAGGAACTGGCCAACGTGCGGCACTACCGCATCAGTAACCAGGACCCAGAAGCGGTTAAGCGGGAGCTCGCCTCTATTCGTGACGAGTCGCCGCGCAACATCTCGAGCATCCGCAACGACTCCATCGAGCAAACTTTCGACGAGCAGGATCCGAGCCTCAAAGATTTTTACACCGAGTACGACCCGCTCGCCGTCGACGCGACGGATCGCCGGGAGTACGAAACGTTTCAGGCGGGTTTAACCGACGACGATCGGAGCGAACTCAGCGACGCGAGCCACTTCTACGAGCTCACCGTACGCAACAACGGCGGATTGGTTATGCCCGTCATCGTGGAGTGGACGTACGCGGACGGAACGACTGAGGTGGATCGCATCCCCGCCGAGATCTGGCGGTACAACGACCAGGAGGTCACCAAGGTCTTCGTCAAGGACCAGGAAGCGACGCGCGTCGTACTCGACCCGTTTCTCGAGACAGCCGATGTAGACCGCAGCAACAACTACTACCCCTCCCGCCCGACGGAACCTTCACGCTTCGAGCTCTTCAACCAGGAGGACGCCCCGGAGAAGAACCCTATGCAACGCGCGGAGGTGGGATCTTCCTCCAGCGGAGGAGAGTAGTCCGACCGGTCTCCGGGATACTAGAGTTCCAGGGACAGCTCCTTCTGCTGGCCATCGCGCTGTACGAGCAGCGCGACGCGATCGCCGGGCTTACGCGATCCAACCACCTCGCGAAACTCGGCGATCGAGCGAACGGCCCTCCCGCCGGCAGCCACCACTACGTCGAGCGGCTGCAGTCCGGAAGCCATCGCTAAGCCCCCCTCGAGCACCGATTCCACCACAACCCCCTGCGAGATGCCGAGGCCGAGCTCGGCGGCGTAGCCTTCGTCGAGCTGCGAGACCTCAATACCGATCTCTACGCGGTGAAAGCTACCCGTGGCGATAATCTCGTCGACGATGCGGGTAACGAGGTTCGAGGGGATCGCGAAGCCGTAGCCCGAGTAACCTCCGGATTGCGAGTAGATGGCGGTGTTGAGCCCGACGAGCTGTCCGCGCGTGTTGACGAGTGCGCCCCCGGAATTGCCCGGGTTGATGGCTGCGTCCGTTTGGATGAAGCTCTCGAGCGCGTCCCGCGTGTTGATGATGTCGATGTCGCGACCGCGCGCACTCACTATCCCGGCGGTCACCGTCGACGACAGGTTGTAGGGGTTGCCGACGGCTAGCACCCAATCCCCGACCTCCACCTCGTCGGAGTTGGCCACTCCGGTGGCCGGCAAGCCGTTGGCTTCGATACGCAACACGGCGAGATCGGCCTCCGGGTACGTGCCAACCAACGTCGCGTTGAACCGCCGATTGTCGTTCAAGCTGACCGAGACGCGCTGAGCGCCACGGATCACGTGGTTGTTGGTGACGATGAATCCGTCCTCGCGGTAGATTACGCCGGAACCGGTGCCCTCCTGTACCTGCGGACCGTAGCCCGAATACAAATCCCAAAGCGTCCGCTGCCGCCGCTCGAGCGTGGAGATGTGTACCACGCTGGCCATCGAACGTTTGGCTGCGGCCCGGAAATCCTCCGGCGCGGTCGTGTACTCGGCGAAGGTGGCGCGTCCGGCGGAAGCCTCCGCCACCGCGGGCTCAGCTACGCCACTTACGTTTCCAACGAATAGGGCCATACAGGCCGCGGAGAGCAGTCCACCTCCGGTGGCTGCGAGGACTAACTGTTTCATCTTGTCGGACTAAGATCGGCTTGCCGGTAAGGATACCTTCGCCCCCGTGGAACTCCCCGGACTGATCGACGTATTTCGCCCCGAAACCGACCTCGAAGGGTTCCTACTCGCCCAACCCGACATTCGAGCCGGGCTCGGTTGGGGCGTGCCGCGGTTTGGCCACCCGGAGGGAGCGGTGTGGCGGCACATCCGCGAGGTGCTCGACAACATCGATCTGCTCCCTCAGCTCTCGTCCCGCGACCGTAGGGACCTGCGCGTCGTGGCCTTCGTCCACGATACCTTCAAATTCGCGGAGGACAAATCCGAGCCGCGGGATTGGTCGCGCCACCACGGCGTACTCGCCAGGGAGTACCTCCGTCAGTTCTACCGGCAACACCGCGTGCTGGAGCTCGTGGAGTGGCACGACGAAGCGTACTACTGCTGGAGGCTCGAGGCGCTGTACCACCGGCCGAGCAAATCGCGGCAGCGGCTCGACGCGCTCCTCGATCGGTTCGCGGGCGAACTCCAATTCTACCATCGGTTCTTCGTGTGCGACACGCGGACCGGCGACAAAAACTTAGCGCCGCTACGTTGGTTCGTGCGCGAGGCCGGCGTGGAGCAGATCGGCCCGCTGCGCTAACCCCGGGTTGGCACCGGATAGTGCCCCGAACGTGTAGCCCAGGCCGCCCAGGGATTCGAGTACGCGGGGTAGGGCGTACCGGAGGTTACGCTCGCTTTTGAGGCTGTCGTGAAACACCACGATGCTGCCGTCCTGTACGTTATCGAGTACGTTGCCCAGGCAGTCGTCCGGACTCAGTCCCGGGTCGAAATCCCCGCTCAGTACGTCCCACATCACGACTTTGAAGTGCGGATGTATAGCGCTCGCCTGTCGGGGACGGAGCCTGCCGTAGGGCGGCCTAAACAGGTCGCTCTGCACTACGCCGGCGCAGCGCCGCACGTTTCGGACGTAGTCCGGCACCCCCGACTCCCAACCGCTGAGGTGATTGTGGGTATGGTTGCCCACCGCGTGCCCCGCGGCCCGAATCCGCCTGAGTAAGTCCGGATGGCGTTCGGCGTTCTCGCCGACGCAGAAAAACGTGCCCAGCGCAGCGCGTTCTCCGAGCTGTTGGAGCACCCAGGGCGTGATCTCCGGGATCGGGCCGTCGTCGAAGGTGAGGTAGACGGTCGGTTTCTGCCGCAACGGACCCTGCCACGTGTAGCGCGGGAAGAGTTTCTGGATCAGGTTGGGGGTTCGCACGAGGTACACAACCTGCCCAACGCTCCCCGGTCGGGTATTGGTCCAATCTGCGAGAAAAAGAGTACCGTCGGTCAGTCCGGCTACTTTTGCCTCCGTAAGCTCAATCTCAGTTTCCGCATGCCCGACCTTCAGCCCCGCGTCCGTTTCGCCCCGAGTCCTACCGGACCCCTCCACATCGGCGGAGTCCGGACCGCGCTTTACAACTACCTCTTCGCCCGCAAGCACCGGGGCACCTTCGTGCTCCGCGTCGAGGACACTGACCAGAAACGGTACGTGGAGGGGGCCGAGGAGTACATCCAGGCGGCCCTCGCGTGGTGCGGCATCGATCCCTCGGAGGGGACACAACGGGGCGGACGCTACGCGCCCTACCGACAGAGCGAGCGATCGGGCCGGTACGCGGAAGCGGCGCAACAGCTCCTCGACGCCGGGCTCGCGTACTACGCTTTCGACTCACCCGAAACCCTCGAAGAGGCCCGGCACGAAGCCGAGGCCGGCGGCGATACGTTCCGCTACGACGCCAACACCCGCGAGCGCTTCGACAACGCACTCACGATCCACCACACGGAGCTCGCCGAGCGGCTCGCCACCGACGAACGACGCGTAGTCCGCCTGCGCGTAGACCCGGGCGAGGAGGTGATCTTCACCGATCGCGTGCGCGGCAGCGTGCGCTTCTCGACGGACGAGCTCGACGACAAGGTGCTCCTCAAGGCCGACGGCCTGCCCACCTACCACTTGGCCAACGTCGTCGACGATCACGACATGGCCATCACGCACGTGATCCGGGGCGAGGAGTGGCTCCCCAGCACGGGCCACCACGTACTACTCTACGAAGCCTTCGGCTGGCGAGATCAAATGCCCGAATTCGCCCACCTCCCGCTCATCCTCAAGCCGACCGGAAAGGGGAAGCTCTCCAAGCGGGACGGCGCTAAATTCGGTATTCCCGTCTTCCCGATCCACTGGCACGATCCGGCGTCCGGCGAGGACTTTACGGGTTTTCGCGAAAGCGGCTTCTTGTCGAGCGCCGTAGTAAATTTTCTCGCTTTCCTCGGGTGGAACCCGGGAACCGAGCGGGAGCTGTTCTCGCTCGACGAACTCGTGGAGGCGTTCTCCCTCGATCAGATCGGCAAGTCGGGGGCCCGCTTCGACTACGACAAGGCGCGCTGGTTCAACCAACAGCACCTCCAACGTCTACCCGTACCGGAACTCGCGCGCCTCGCCCGCGCACCGGTAGACGCCGCCGGGTACGAGGTGGACGACGAGCGGCTCGAGCGCATCGCCGCGCTGATGCAAAACCGCATCCACACCGTCGACGACGTAGTGCAGGAGGGCAGGTATTGCTTCGAGGCACCCACCGGCTACGACGACGCACAGGCGGGCAAACGCCTCGACAAATTGCCCCCGGAAGCACTCGCCGGCCTCACGGATCGCTTGCGCGAAAACCCGGGTTGGACCGCTCCCAATCTATCGATGCTGATTAAATCCTGGGCGAGCGAAGCCGGCGTAAAGCCGGGTCTGCTCTTTCCCTTATTTCGGATCGCCCTGACCGGCGGGATGAGTGGCCCGGACGTGTTCGAGCTCTGCGACGTGCTCGGCAAAGACGAAACGCTCGAGCGTTGGGACAGCGCGCTGGCTCACTTTACTCAGCTCTCCGATAAGCTAACCGGTGCCTGAGCGCGTTGCTATCCCCGTGGGCGACAAGCGCGAATCCGATGAGTCTAGGCGGGCGACAAAGCGCGCGATGCCCGACGTGCACCCCGACCTCAGCGGCTTCGACGTGGAGCTCAACCGCTTCGGCGAGGTGGACATGACGATCTCGATCGAGGAGCTCAACCGCTTTCTCGACCGGGAGGTGGACGATCCGAAGCTGCGTCAGTGGGGGATCGAGGAGGAGGAGTAACTACCGCGTTTCGGCAGGCCGAAGCGGTCGATGTTCACGAGCATCGCGAGGGTGAAGAAGAAGAGCGGTCCCGATTTATCCGTCTCGATCATGTCGTTGATCAACTGGAAGGAGAGGTTGATGACCAGCGAGGCCGCCAACAAAACGACGGCCCGGCGTTCGGCGGGGGTCCGGACGCGGTGGTAGGCCCGCTCGGCGGTAAACAGGCCCGCGAAAGCGAGACCGACGAACAGGATGAGACCGATCCAGCCCTGCTCCACGAGCGTCATGAGGAAGTAGCTGTGGATGCCCGACTTCTCCGGGTTGTCGCTCACGTAGGTCCGGAACGCCTCGAGCGTGTACCCCTTGTAGAAGCGGTAGAAATTGCCCGGCCCGAAGCCAAACCACGGGCGCTCGCCAGTCATATACGCCCCGGCCACCCAGCGGTACACGCGCTCCATGGTGGAGATGTCCTCGAGCTTGTAAGTGGCCTCGAGGAGGTTGGAGAAGCTCTCCTGCGTGACGGTCTTGTTGTAGTCGGGGGCGAAGTTGAAAAAGCGGTTGTTACCGACCACGAAGGTGCCGATGGCGATGGCCAGGGCTAGGCTGGCCAACACGGCTAGGCGCGTGAGCCGGTAGCGGATCACGAGGTAAAAGACTAGTCCCCCCAACAGGCTCACGTAAGCCGCGCGGGTATAGCTCGTCTGAACGGCGAGTAAAGCGAACAGCGCAGTGAGCAGCAAGCCCCGTCGCGCCCAGCTGCCCTTGGCGTAGTCGAACGCGCCGACCGCGAACAGGGGGAAAGTGATGGCGCCCAGCGCGGCGTAGCTTACGTGGTTCCGGAAAAAGGGAAACATAGCCGCGTTCACCTCCTCGAAGGCGAAGCCGAGGGCCGCGTGCCTCGCTAAGCAGTAGACGAACACCAAGGAGACGGGCCAGGCCATAAACGCGATCGCTCGCCGGAGCTCGCGCTGGTCGCGAACTAGGTAAGCGCCGAGAAAGTAGAAGGGAATGACGTACCAGAGCTTAGCCAACAAAAACTTGACCGAGGTAACCGGGTAGGCGGAGGTCAGGGTGGTTAGGGCGATCCAGCTCACGTGCAGCGCCAGTAGCACGGAGATGGGATGCCGGTAGAAAGCGGCGGGGATTTGTCGGGAGCGGACGAGGAACAACACCAGGCCGAGCGCGGCCAGTAGGATCATGAGCGGCTCTACGGGGAGGTCCATGGACAGCGGACCGAGCTCCACCTCGGTGGAGAAGGTGATGCCGGCGAGGCACAAGTAGAAGACCAAGTTGAGGTCGAAGACGGCTAGGGCGAGGATGAGGACCGCCGCCGGACCCGCTAGGGGGAGTGGGTGCTGGAGTACGGCGGCGACGAGCGTACACACGACCGTGAAGCAGGCGTACGCACCCAGCAGCGGTGAGGCCCGGAAGTGCTCCCCTAGCTGTGCAAGTACCGCTGCCACTCCGTGTCTTTGTAGCTATCGAAGACCACCACCCCCAGAACCGCGAATACGAACGCCGCTAGGGTACTGCCCAACACAATGAGCCAGCGGATGGGTCGCGACTTACGGTCGGGTACGGCCGCCACGTCGAGTACGTACATGATCGGACCGCTTTGCTGCTCCATCGAGGTGATCTGACTCAGGGACTCGCGGTTTAACGCGAGCTGTTCGTTGAGTACTTCGAGCTCGGCATTGTACGCCTCCACGGCGCCTCGCCCGGCGGCGAATTTCGAGAACTCGCCCCGGAGTAACTCTTGACTCGCCTCATCGCCCAGTAGCTGGGCCTTGAGTACGGCGAGCGTGTCCGCTTTGCCCCTGAAACTGGCCTTCTCGTAAGCGCTCAGTCGGGCCTTCGCCCCGGTGACGGCGCGCTCGAGGTTGGTGAGCGACACGGAGAATCCGGCGCTCTGTTCGGTGACGTCGACGATCCCGTAGCGCAGGCCGGCCGCACGCAGCGAATCGCCCACTATCTTGAGGCGCGCTTCCTTGGTCGCGATGTTGCTCCGGTACATGTCCGCGAGGTCGCGCTGCCCGCCGCCGTTCACGTTGCGGATGACCACGGACACCCGGTCGCGGGCTGCGTTGGCCATGGCGGCCGCGCGCTCGGGCTCCTCGTCTTCTACCTCGAGGCTAATGGCATCGTAACGGTTTCGCTCCACCGCGTATACGTCGTCGAGCGCTTCGCGTACGTCGTTGCGGGCCCTCGTGCTCGCCGGGTCGATGTCGTAGACCTCGTACAGGTCGAACGAATCGATCAGAAAGCCGACTACCTCCTCGGATCTACTCACGGCGAGGAGTCGCTCGAGGTCGTCGCCGGTACCGTACACGTCGACCTCACCCGTGCCGAAGAGTTTGGAGGGGTTGGTCAGGTCCGGACTCGCCGCCAAAAACGTAGTGCTCGCCTTGTAGTACACGGGCAGCAGCAGGGCCACCAGGATAGAGATCGCGCAGGCCACCCCGGTGAGCGCGAGGATGAACCGTCGTCGGCGATAGAGCAGCCCGACGACATCGAGTAAGTTTTCGCGTTGGCGCATGAAGGGCATTTTGGCCGGGCGCAAACATAGCCGCCTTCAGGACCTCGGTTGGTGGATAGCTCTCAACGCGGCTAGGACCCCCGTTCTTGTTGCCGCAGCTCGGCCAGCGAACGGGGCAATAGACCGAGGGCGATCCCGACCGCGAGGGCGATCCCGCCCTCGAGCAGTAGGCCGGTCGGCCACCCCACGCCGAGCGTACGCAACCCCCAGCCCCCCCCCACGCAGAGCAGGATGTAGGCGGGGAGCGGCCACCACTTCCCGAGTCCGCCCCCCTCCAGGCCTTCGCTCCACCAAAACTCACTCGCCGCTACCCCGAGCTGGGTTACGACCGTGGCGAGGGCCGCCCCGAGGGCCCCGTAGCGGGGGATGAGCCAGGCGTTGAGCCCGACGTTGACCACGAGTGCCACCCCGAACAGCGCGTTGAGCTGCGCTACGCGCTGGTGCGCGAGCAGGAAGCTCCCGTATACGTAAGTAAGCCCTACCCCCACCGCCGCCCACATGAGCGCGGCCAGCACGGCGCCCCAACCCGGCTCGGCCTCCACGTAGAGCGCCTCCATGAGGGGCTGGCCGAAGAAACTCGCGTAGGCGGCTACGCCGACGCCGAGGGCCGCCATGTACCCCGCCGACTGGCGGAGGAGGGCACGCGCCGGTTCGCCGGCGATGACCAACTTGGAAAGCATCGGGAGCAGGAGCGTGGCGAACAGAAAGCCGACCATATTCACGCCGTCGAGCAGGCGGTAGCTCGCCGCGTACACGCCGGCCTCGAAGGCGCCGCGGCTCGCCATGCGCTCGACCATGAAGATATCGAGGCGCGTAAACGCCGTCGTCAGGAACAGCGTGAGCCCGAAGGGGAGTGCCGCACGGAGCAACCGGACCTGTTGCGCCGGTCGCCAGGCGAACCAGCGCTGGCCGCGTTCGCGCCGCGTCCCGGTTACCGTAACGCCGATCGCAACGGCCAGCGCGGCGATCTGGAGCGCGAAGAACCACGCCACCGTCAGCCAGCGCGGTGCGAGTTGCGAGAGCAGGATCGGACCGAGCACTACGATCAGCAGCGCTTTGTCGACCACGCTGACCACGCTGTTAAACGCGTAGCGCTCCTGGGCCGCGAGGTTGGTGCGCAGCAACTGGAACGTACTGAGTGTCACGTGGAACAAAGCCGCGAGCCCGGCCAGGACGAGCGCCTGCCCCCGGTACCCCACGAGGTAGGCTGCCGCCAAAACCAGTGCTCCGTACCCGAGGGAGATGACGAGTTTTAGCGAAAGCATGATCGGCAGCCGCTCGGCGAGCAGCGCCGGGTCTTTGCTTAGGGTGACCGAGTTGTAGTTCTGTAAACCGAGGTCGTAGACCACGCCGAACAGGAAGGTGAAGCCGAAGAGCGTGGCGTACAGCCCGTAGGCCTCCGTACCCACCGCGTTTTGTACGCCCCGGTCGATGCCCAGCAGGTAGAGTGGCTTGACGAGCGCATTGACGCCGAGCAGGATGACCAAATTGGCCGCGAAAGAGCGACCCGCCCGCGGAGCTAGGGACATAGGCAGTGGCGCGGGCGACTACTCGTAGCGGAGCGACTCGATGGGGTCGAGGCGGGAAGCTTTGTACGCCGGGTAAATTCCGCTAAACAATCCGGTGATGACGCAAATAACGACGCTGAGGACGATCCAACCCCAGGGGACGAGAAATTCGCCACCGAGGAAGAAGGTCACCACGTTGCCCACCGCGATGCCGAGCACGATGCCGACGATGCCCCCGAGCTGCGTGATCACGACGGCCTCGGTGAGGAACTGCACCAGGATGCTCGAGCGGGACGCTCCGAGCGCCTTGGCGATACCGATCTCGCGCGTGCGTTCCGTAACGCTGACGAGCATGATGTTCATCAGGCCGATAGCCGCCCCGAAGAGCGTCACGATGCCGATGGCGATCGCGCCGGCCTGCAGCTTGAAGGTGTTCTCCTCGAGGGTCTCGAGGAGGTTGTCGCTGGTTACGACCTCGAAGTCGTTGTCCTGCTTAGCGCGGAGTCGGCGGGCGATACGCATGGTTCCGATGGCTTCGGAGGTACCGCTCTCCAGGCTCGATCGGACCGGGAGGGACGCGGTGATGCCGTAGGAGGTGAGCGAACTGCCGTAGGTCCGGCGTGCGGTCTGGAGGGGGATGAGCGCTTGCTTATCGGCTCCACCCCCCAAGCTCGAACCTTTGCTGGCGAGCACGCCGATGACCTCGAGGCGCAGCGGGCCCGCCGTGACCACCTTGCCGAGCGCGCGCTCGGCGTTGCCGTCGAAGAGTTTCTCGACGAGGTCGCTGCCGAGGATCACGACGTTGGCGCCGCGCTTGGCCTCCTGAGCCGAAAGCCCCCTGCCGGCGGCGAAGTCGTAACTTTTGACCCGCATGTAATTCTCGTCTATGCCCTGGAGCGTGGTGGTGGGGTTGGTCTCCGCCTGACCGATCTTGATTACGGCGCTGCCCGAGGCACGCATGTCGATAGCCACGGTGGCCCGTTCGGAGAACCCCTCCTTGAACTCGAGCGCCTCATCGTAGCTGATCGGATCCGAAACGGTCGATTGCCTACCCTCGCGCCGCCCCCTGAGCTGCTCGGCGGCCGGACGGATGCTCAGGCTGTTGGCGCCGAGGCTCGAGAAGTTATCCGCCAGGGTGTAAATGGTGGTATCGATCGCGGTCAGGATACCGACCACCGCCATGATGCCGAAGGCCACGATCATGAGCGTGAGCAAACTGCGCAGCCAGTTGGCGCGGAGTGCGGAGAGAGCCTGACGGACGTTTTCGAATCCCATAGCGCGGTTGACCGGCGAAAGGTAGACGGGCGCACGGCGCGTGCGGTCTCGATTCTACGAACGCACCCCCCTCGCCGACCGGCTCGCGTTAACCCGGCCTCAGGCCTGCCGAACGCACGCGCTCGAGCAGCTCCGCGTGCAGCTCCGGCGCCCCCGCGACCAAGGTGCTGCCGTCGCGGTACGAATTGCCGCCCGCGAAATCCGAGACCTCCCCGCCCGCTTGCTGAATCAGGAAGGCGCCCGCGGCCAAATCCCAAGGTTGCAACGCGTATTCGTAGAAGCCTTGAAAGCGCCCGCAGGCCACGTAGGCGAGGTCAACGGCCGCGGCGCCCCAACGGCGCAGTCCGCGCGTATTTCGCATCAGCTCGTCGGTGAGCCGTAAGTAGGCCTCCGCTTGGGAGAAATCGTGAAAGGGAAACCCCGTAGCGAGTACGCTTTCACGTAGGGACACCGGGGCTAGGCGGGACTGCGGTGCGCCGTTGAGGTAGAGCGGCGCGCCGCGGTAGCTGTGGAAAGTCTCGCGTTGCATCACGGCCTCGACCACGCCGAATACCGCCTGCCCGGCGTTCTCTAGGCCGATGCTCACGGCGAAACAGGGCAAACCGTGCAGGAAATTGGTCGTACCGTCGAGCGGATCGATCACCCACCGCCAATCCGCACCGGGCACGCCCCCCGCGGTACCCTCTTCGGCGAGGAGGTCGCTTCCGGGAAGCATGGCGAGCAACCCTTCGACGAGGCGGCGCTCCGCCTCGCGATCTACGTGACTTACGAGTTGATTGAGTGACTTGAGCTCGACCCGGGTGTGGTGCACCCGCGTAAACTCGCTACGCAGGTACGCGGAAACCCCCGTAGTGAGCTCCAGTACCTCGTGGGAGAGTCGCGAAAGGTCCATCAGGAGAGCAAACGGTAAATGGAGGGGAGATTGCGCCCCAGCCCGTCGTAGTCGAGACCGTATCCCACCAAAAAGTCGTTCGGTACGCGGAAGCCCACGATGTCGGCCCGGAACTCGACCTGCCTGGCCGCCGGCTTGTCGAGCAGCACGACGGTAAGGATCCGTTTGGCCCCGCGGCGGCGTAGCTCGTCGAGGAGCGCGGTGAGGGTGCGACCGGAATCTACGATGTCCTCCACCACCACGAGGGTACGATCGGCCAATTCGGGGTCGTCGGGCACGTCGAGCTCGACGTGCCCGCTGGACTCCATACCCACGTAGCTCCGGGTCCGGAGGTAGCCCACCTCCAGCTCGAACGGACAAGCGCGAATCAGGTCGCTGTGGAAGATGGCCGCCCCCCGCAGGACGCCGAGTACGACGGGGGTATCGCTCACGTTTCTCGCCAACTCCCCGGCGATGGCGGAGATCCGTTTTCGGATTCGCTCCGCGGGGAGGTCGAGCCCAAAGCGCCGCCCGTGTAGCTCAACCTCTTTCTGCATGCGGCTAAGCTAGGGGTTACCGGTTCTTGGCCCCGGGCGCGGGGTTTTCGCGAAAGCGAGAAATGCTTAGTCGTGGTACGAAAATAACGGTATCACCATACAGGGGGTAAAATTGGTGGAAACGGATTATTGCCAAATTCTTGATATGCTCATGCCTGTGAGGCGAGAAAAATTCTTGACTTAGTGTATGATATACGCTAAATAGGACTAATTTGCGGGTGTCTTCTCTGTGAATGGCCAAAACTCCCAAATGCTATGCTACATTTGTCGTGCTACAACGATAGATCGTAGGCCTTTTGCGTCTACAGCGAAGAATAATTTGGTTTTATTTGGTTAGGGCTGAGGTAGCTTGTCTATGACGAGCTACCTCTTTTTTTTGTTTGGTTCGAGCTAAATCCGCATGTGTTAACTTCGGGGCGGACCGATGCTTCTCTCCCTCCAACTCGCTCTCCAAGCTTTAGCCTTCTCCGATGTCGGGGACGACGAGCTCGCGGTGTTGTACATCACGACGCGCAACGAGCGTCACTTCGCGGAGCTCTACCGCAGGTACAGTTCGCGCGTGTACGCCAGGTGCGTGTCTATGCTGCAGGACGACGCCGAAGCGCAGGATGCGGTGCAGGATATTTTCGAGCGTGTACTCCTACGTATCGGGAATTTCGAGGGCAAAGCGAAGTTCGGAACTTGGTTGTTCTCGATATCTACGAACCACTGCATAGACCGTCTCCGCAGGCGGCAGCGGCAATCCGGCAAAACGACCGCCTTCCGCGAGGACGACGTGATTCAGGCCCCGCCCCCCGCAGACGACTGGCTCGAACAGCAGAGTCCGGAAGCGATCGAATACATCCTCGGCGAGCTCTCGGAATTGGACCGGGCGGTACTCGTACTAAAATACATGGACGAATTGAGTGTACAAGATATCGGCACCTCCCTGGGCCTCAAAGGAAGCGCCACTATGAGGCTGAAGCGAGCCCGCGAACGGGCCTACCGATTTTACAGGCAGTGGGCTACCCACAGAGAACTCACCACGCCTTGAGCGAGCTCAACGCAGATCCGCAGGGGCCGGGTCGACCGAAACGGGCCGGTTGGAAACAACTCCGGCGCAAGTACGAATCCCGGTTCAAATCCAACTTCGCGCCCGTACGGAGTGCCTTACGCCGCAACGAGTTAGTCGCCTCGATCGCGGAATTGTTTTTCTCCGCACTCGTCGGTGCCGGGAAAGTGGCGCTACAGCAAGATCGCGACCGCGCCCCGGTCGAGGTCTCCGACGATCCCGATACTCCCCCCTCTGCTTAACCACTCTCGTATGGAGGCTCTCACCAAGCTGCTCGACCAATTTATCCGATTCGTCCCAAATATCCTCGGGGCGATCCTCATCGTCGTGGTCGGTTACATCGTATCGCGCATCATCACCACCATCCTAAAGCGCCTACTCGCCGCGGTGGGACTCGATCGACTCGGCGCCCGCCTACAGCGCATCGACGTCGTGCAGCGCTCCGAGATCGAGATCTCCCTGTCGACGATCCTCGCGCAACTGATCTACTACTTCCTGATGCTCGTCATCCTCGTCGCGGCCACGGACGTACTCGGGATGGAGGAGGTGAGCTCCCTCGTGGGCTCGGCCATCGAATACGTCCCCAATCTGCTCGCGGCGATCGTAATCCTGGTCATCGGGGCGATCCTCGCCGATGCGCTCCGAAACATTACCGCCGTTACCTGTCGTTCGCTCGCCATACCCGCGGCCGGTATGATCGGCTCGATCGTGTTCTGGTTCGTCTTTATCGCGATCGCGATCACGGCACTCGCGCAGGCTCAACTCGAAACGGAGTTCATCGTAGCGAACCTGAGCATCCTGGTGGCCGGCTTGGCGCTCGCCTTCGCCCTCGCCTACGGGTTGGCCGCACGGCCGCTGATGGGCGGCTTCCTGGCGCAATTTTACAACCGGGGCAAGGTGAACGTCGGTGACCGGATCCGGATCGGCGAGGACGAAGGCCTGATACGGTCGATAGACCGTGCTAGCTTCACGCTCGAACGGGACGATCAGCTGGTTATCGTACCCCTAAGCAAGCTGCAAACCGAAACGGTGACCGTTACCAAAAGGGGGGCTTACGCCGACCCGCTACTGAGCGACGTAAAACCGTGAACCCAAGAGCGGACAGTCGCGTAGGAAGGGCAAGTTGACATACCTAGAATAGGGTATGTTTGTCGGAACTCGATCCGCCCTATGAACAGCCGTACCTGCCCCCTCTTCTGCCTTCTGTGCGTACTTTTTCTCGCCCCACGACTCTTCGCCCAGGGCGAAGACCCAACGGAAATGGCCGAGGAGGTCCAGCCGGAGGGTTGGGTCTCCGGTGTCAGCCTGGGCCTCGACCTCGGGCAGCTGCTTCAGTTTAATCCGCGGGTGGGCGCCGGGGAGAATCGAGTCGGTGTCGGGACAAACCTCGCGGTGTTCGCCCGATTCAAGCGCGGTAAGCTCAACTGGGACAACACCGCTTCCTACAACCTCGCCGTTCAGCGCCTCGGCGGGGGTATCCTACCCGGCGGAGGCAACGTTAGGGTACCCTGGCAAAAATCGATCGACGAGCTGCGACTCAGCTCGCTGGTGGGCAACGCTTTTACCGACGATGGCGTCTGGGGCTACGGCGCGGAGGCTACGTTCCTCACCCAGATTACCAAGACCTTCCAGGACGCCGGTGGCCGCAATTTGCTCAAGAGCGTGGATTCGACAAACGGCGGGCTCCCGATCGCCGAGCTGCTCAGCTCCGCTACGTTTACGTTGAGCCCCGGAGTTACCTACCGACCCGACGAGCACTTCGATGCACTCTTCTCCCCCCTGAGCTACAAGTCGATCTTCGTCGCCGACGAGGAGCTGCGCGCGCTCCCGCTCTACGACTACCTCGACGAGAACAACGACGGCGAACGCGTACTCAGTCAGCTGGGGGCCTCCCTGCGTGCCAACTACCAGAACACTTACCTCGCCGACGATCGGTTGCTGCTAAAGACCTCCGTCGGTCTGTTCAGCAACTACCTCCGGGATCCGCAGAACGTCGACATCGACTGGCGTACCGAGATCGGCTACGAGATCGTTTCCGGCCTGAAGATCAGCCTGCAGACCATCGTGCTCTACGACGACAACGTGCTCGTCCAGATCACCGATTACGACCAGGTGGGCGGCTTCGAGCGCAACGCCAACGGTACGCCCCGCCTCGGGAAACGCATCAGTCTAACCGAGCAGCTCCTCGTTACCTACGCGGTGGTATTTTAGTCGCGCGCTAAGCCTTTGGCCCACGGTTTGCCTACCGACGTACGTACGTGGAACAGGCCGCCAACATTCAACACCTCCTCCGCAGGGGAAATCAATCCGCGCGCCACGTGATCGCGGCGGTTACGGTGGCCTTCCTCCTATTGGCCGGTGGCCTTATCGCCAAAGGCTACCACAATAGCATCGAGCAGGCGGAGGCCCTCACGCTCGAGCGGTTGGAAACGACCGCCCGGCTCGCGGCGCTCCAGCTCGACGGCGAAGCGCACGCGGGCATCATGCGACTGCACCGCCGGGTAGACGACATCACCGGCAACGACGACGACGAGCGCTACCGCGTGCTGCACGAGGTGCTCGCCGACGTGCACGAGCGCGCCGGACTCACCTCACCCGTTTACACCTACGTACTCGACTCCGCCACCACCACCTTTCAGTTTGCCGTTACCTCGGCCCGGAAGCCGTACTTCCGCCATTCTTTCACCACTTTCCCCGCGGAGGCACTCCGGACCTACAGTGAGGGGGGAGCACTGGGCGAACACCGGGACGAATTCGGGACCTGGCTTTCGGGCGTAGCCCCGCTGCGCGATCGCCGCGGTAGAGTGATCGCCGCCGTACAGGTCGACGAGAAGTTCGACACCTTCATCTCCCGCAGCCGGGCGGGGGCGTTGACCGACCTCTTCATCGGTCTCGCCGTGCTCTGCCTGCTCATGGGCGTGCTGCTCCAGTACTTGCGCGCCAACCTCAAGCGCGAGCGCCACACCCGCGAGGCCATGGCCGAGGCCTTCCTCGAAACCCACCGACTCAGCGAGGAGCTCGCCGGAAAGGAGAGGGCCCTCCGCGCGAACGCCGCCGAGCTGGAGCGCTCCAACCGCGATCTGCGCGACTTCGCCAGCATCGCCTCCCACGACCTACGCTCGCCACTGCGAGGCATCGCCGCCTTCTCCCAACTGCTGGCCAAGCGCCACCGAGCCACGCTCGACCAGGAAGGCGGGGAGTACCTGGAGTTCATCCTCTCCAACTCGCGCCGCGCCATCGACCTCGTCGATGGACTGCTCGAGTACGCCAAGGCCGGTATCTCGGCGCGGGAAGCCACCACGTTCGACCTCGCCACCGTCGTCGGCTACGCGATCGAAAACCTGCAGCACCCCATCGAACTGCGGGGCGCGGAGGTGAGCGCGGGTGAATTACCCGCCGTAGTGGCAGACGAATCGCTGCTCACGCAGGTTTTTCAGAACTTGATCGCCAACGGCCTCAAGTACAACCGGGCGGCGGTACCGCGGGTCCGCGTAGACGCCGAACGCGACCCGGTGTCCGGCGATTGGATCTTCTCGGTTTGCGACAACGGAATCGGGATCGCGCCGGAGTACCAGGCCAGCATCTTCGATATGTTCGAGCGCGTGCACCGGACCGAAGAGTACGAGGGATCGGGCATCGGTCTCGCGTTCTGCTCGCGCGTGGTAGCCGGCTACGGGGGTACGGTTTGGCTCGATTCCGAGCCGGGGGTCGGTTCCAAATTCCACTTCACGCTACCCCGTTGCTTACCGACCGAGTCGGTCGTCGCGGTTGGCTAGCGTCCAGGCCACCAGAAAAGCGTGTCGGCCCACCCGGGCCATCTTACCGAAATCGAGCTTATCGGGCGTATCACTCGGCTGGTGGTAGTCCTCGTGTACCCCCGAAAAGTAAAAGACCGAAGGCACGCCATTGCGCGCGAAGTTGTAGTGGTCGCTGCGGTAGTAGAATCGGTTGGGATCGTCCTCGGCCTCGAAGGTGTAGTCGAGCTCGAGCTTCGCGTAGGCGTCGTTGACGGCCCGGTTGACGGAGTCGAGATCGGGACTGATTCGCCCCGCCCCGATCACGTAGGTGTAGGCGTTCGAATCCGCGTGCGCCTCGTCGTAGCGTCCGATCATGTCGATGTTGACGTCGGCCACCGTGGCGTCGAGCGGAAACACCGGGTGCTCGGCGTAGTACGCGCTCCCGAGCAAACCTTTCTCCTCGCCACTCACGAGCAGGCACAGTACCGATCGGCGGGGCGCCTGGCCCGCCCGCGCGGCCGCGGCAAAGGCCTCGGCACATTCGAGCACCGTGCTGGTGCCGGAGGCGTTGTCGTCGGCGCCGTAGAAGACCGTCTCGCCACGCGCGCCGAGGTGGTCGTAGTGCGCCGACATCACCACCAGCTCATCGGCGAGCTCGGGGTCGCCGCCCCGAATGTACCCGAGCACGTTGACGCCCTCCAGCCTCGAGTTGACGGGCTCTAGCTCGAGCTTGAGCGAGTCGGGAAGCTCGACGGGCCTGACCCCGCCCTTACGTACCCCCCGCTTGCGGGCCTTCACCACCGCCCTACGTCGTTTCCCCACCAACGCGGTGAGGACATTAGGCGAAACGTAGAGTACGTTGAGCCGCGCCGAGCTCGTATCCTCCGTATCCGGCCCGAGGACACGCAGGCTACTGTCGAGTATGCGGGCGCGGTTTTTCGCGATCCCCCGCTGGATACTGGGCTCCACTACGAGTAAAGCCGCCAGACCTCGCGCCGCGGCGACCTCGCGCTTGTGCGCGATGTTTGCGTAGGCGGAGGTGTCCTTAGTCCCCGTAAGCAACGATTTACCCTTTTTGCCGAAGGGCTCCCCCTCGACGACGATGCCGACCCTGCCCGTGAGATCACCCGCCTGCCGGTAATCGGAGTACCCCTCCGCGTCGATCCCGTAACCGAGGTACACTACGTTCGCCACGGCGGTGTCGAGCGGGTAAGATCCCCCCGGGAAACTGTAGAAATCGCGCAAGTGCCGGAACTCCACGCCGTTGACACTCATCCGCACCCGCCCCCAGGTAGCCCGCTCGAAGGCGATCCGTTGGAAGAGAGTCGAATCCGGGCCTACGGGGGGCAAGCCGAGCGCCGCGAAGGATCTACCGAGGTAGGTAGCGGCGCGGCGCTGGCCCAACGTACCGGTCTCGCGTCCCTGCATCGAATCCGAGGCGAGCACGAAGGCATGTTCGCGCAGCTCGTTCGGGGTAATGGTCTCGGCCCAGACGATCCCCCGCGCGAGGCCGGCCGTATCCGCCGGTCGAATCGGACGGAGCTCCGCGCTCGGCTCGGCTCGAGGGAGGCTGTCCACTCGGGGGAGGCTGTCCGCTTGCGCTAAAACTCGCCCCAGGCAGCCGGTGAGCAGGGCGAGTGCGAGTAGAGATCCCTTCAACTGCAGGCGATCTTGCCGACGCGGCGGGCGTGGCGCCCCCCCTCGAAGCTGGCGTTGAGGAAGGCGTCGAGGATGGCGATGCCCTCCGTCTCGGTCGTGAAACGCTCGGCGAGGCTCAACACGTTGGCGTCGTTGTGCTCGCGGGCGAGGGCGCCGATCTCGGGCGTCCAGCACAGGGCGCAACGGATGCCTTGGTGCTTGTTGGCCGTCATGGAGGCGCCCTGGCCGCTGCCGCACACCACTACCCCGAGCGGATAGTCGCCGCGCTCTATCGCGGCGGCTAGCGGATGCACGAAGTCCGGGTAGTCCACCGACTCCTCGGAGGAGGTACCGATATCGTTGACCTCGATGCCGAGTCGCTCGAGGTGGGCGGCGCAGGCCTCCTTGAGGCGATAGCCCGCGTGGTCGGAGCTGATGATGATCTTCTCGGGCAGGGCCATGATTAGGGCTTAGGAAGGTTCGTTGACGGGCGTATCCGGGGCGGCGGGGGCGGCGGGTGTCGGCGTGGCGGTTACCTCGGCGGGACTGCCGTTGAGCGCCGCTTCGATCGTGGCCTTGAAGGCGGGATCTTGCATGCTCTCGACCATTTGCGTGACCTGCTGCCGGGCCTGCTGGTTCGCCCTGTAACCGTTGGATAGCGGACCCGTTTCGAGGAGCGCCGGATCCTGACTCTCGTAGTACCGCTGCCACTCCCCCAGTGAGTTCGCCATCGTCTGGAGGGCCGTTTTGGCGGAAGCCACATCGCCGGTTTGCAACAGGGTTTGGATGGGGAGGATGGTGAAGTCGTTGAACGGGAAATTCTCGTGCGGGAAGGCCCGGAGGTAAGTTCGGGCGAGATCGCCGGCGCGCTTCGGGTCGCCCGCCTCGAGCAGTTTGGTTTCGGCGCGGATGATGCCCAGTTGCATCGCCTGCACGCTCGCCCCGTAGCTCGGGTCCACGAAGAGTCGTTCGGTGTCGAAATTGCCGAAGGCAAACTTCTCCGTTACGTTTTCGTAGACCCGGTTCGCGTCGACGCGCCCGGAGCCCAGCTGCCCGAAGGTAGGGTCCGGGGCCGAGCGGAAGGGGGTTACGCGCAGGGCCATGCCCTCGAGGCGGGTGTAATCGGCGAGACCGAGCAGCTTGCTCTTCGGCACCGTGACCGCGAAATAAATCGGTCGCTCCCAGAGGTTCGAAGCGAGTACATCCATCACGGCCAGGTCGTCCTTCATGATGTAGCCGGCGCCACCTAAGTTTAGGTCGACCCGCGAGATCGCGGCCGAGTCGGGCAGATCATCCGTTAGGCTATTGTCCTGCGCGGCCTCCCGGGTCACGGGGATGAACAGCTTGTCGGTGGGCACGTAGCTCGCCATTTCGTCGCCGCCCTGCGTGGGCACGGGGTGTGACTCCCCCACGAAGTCGATGGCCTGCTGGAGCGAAATGGCGCGCGAGTCCTCCTTGACGTAAAGCTGGTTGCGCAACTCGCCGCGCAGTGCATCGGGGGGAAGCGTCATCTTGACCGCCGGCGACTCGTTGATCTTGCGCCGGAGCAGGTCGATGTACCAATCGACGGCGATGAGGCTCAGGTTGACCACGCGTACGTCGGGGCGGATACCCTCTACCTCCTGGGCGTACCAAAGCGGGTAGGTATCGTTGTCGCCGTAGGTGAAGAGGATGGCGTTCGGCGCTAAGCCGACCAGGAAGTTAGCGGCGTAGTCGCGGGAGGCCCTGTGCTCCATACGCGAGTGGTCGTCGAAACCCTGGAAGGCCATCAGGGCGGGCGCGGTCAGTACGATCGCCCCGGCGCCCGCGGCGAGCGCGAGCGGGTTGCTGCCGGCGAGCCGGGCGCGGAGCAAGTCGAAGAGCCCGAGTACCCCCATGCCGATCCAGATGCAGTACACGAACACCGCCCCGGCCTGCACGTAGTCCCGCTCGCGCGGCTCGTTGGGGGGTTGGTTGGTGTAGATGATGATCCCGATGCCCGTGATGACGAACAGCGCCAGTACGGCCAGCATGTCCTCCGGGCGTCGGCGCAGGTGGTAGAGCAGGCCGATGAGCCCGAAGACGAGCGGCAGGGCGAAGTAGGCGTTGCGCCCCTGCTCCTCGCGCGCTTCGGAGGGGTACTCGTCGAGGTTGACCCCCAGCACCGCCTCGTCGACGAAGTCGATGCCCGTAATCCAGTTCCCCGCCGTGGGGTCGTTGTCGAAAAATCCCTGGGCGTGGTTCTGGCGCCCCGAAAAATTCCACATGAAGTAACGCCAGTACATCCAGCCGAGCTGGTAGCGCACGAAGAAATTGAGGTTGTCGCCCATGGTCACCTTCCCCTGCTTGCCCCCCATCCAGTAGTTGCGGTAGATCGCGGGGCGGCCCTGGCTGGCGTCGTACATCCGCGGGAAGAGCATCATGTCGCTCGGGCGGTACTCCGGGCTCATCTTCTGGTCGACGACCTCGTAGCGATCGCCCACGCGGCCGTAGGTGTCCTCGCTGGTGATGCCCGTACGTTGGCCCTCGAAGCTCGGCCCGTAGAGCAGGCTGCGGTCGCCGTACTGCTCGCGGTTGAGGTAGTACTGGAGCCGCATCGCGTCGATCGGCGCGTTCATGTTGATCGGCGGATTCGCGTTGGCGCGGATCACGACGACGCCCACCACGCTGAAGCCGATCACCAGCATGAGCGTCGACATGGTAACGAGCTCCAAGACGTGGCTCTGCCGTTTTGCGGCAGCGCGAAGCCCGAAGTAGACGCCCGCCGCGAAGAGCAGGACCACGGGGACGAGCCCCGAGTGAAAGGGCAGCCCGAGCGAGTTGACCATGAAGCGATCGAAGCCCGCCCAGAGTGCGGGGATGCCCTTGATCACGGCCGCTTGCGCGAAAACGAGCACCGCCACACCGACGAGGGCCGCGGAGAGCCCGCCGGCGGCGGCGCGGATGTGGGGCCGCTCGTCGCCCTTGAAGCCACGGATTCCGAGGTAGCCGAACCCCGCCGCGCAGGCGCCGAAGAAGAGCAGCGAGAACGCACTGCTCCCGATGCTGACGAGCGCCACGATGGCCGAGAGTAGGGCGATGACCGCACTCGTGATCGAGCCGATGACCACGGCGTTACGCGTCGGCGCGGGGTACTTTTTGTAGTAGTACAACATGGCCAGGGCCGGGAAGGTGAGCAGGCTCAGCAGGTGGACGCCCACCGAGAGGCCGGTAACGAATACGGCGAACACGATCCAACGATCGGCCTGCGGCGTATCGGGCAGGAGGTACCACTTGACCATCGCCCAGAGGGTCATGGTCGTGAAGAGCGTCGACATGGCGTACACCTCCCCCTCGACCGCGGAGAACCAGATGGACGTAGCGAAGGCGGTGGCCAGGCCGGCGCAAAGCGAGGCCATACCCAGGGCTACCCCCTCGGCGTCGGTGGTCGGGTTATCGCGCCCGACGAGGGCCAGCTTGCCGAGCAGCCCGGTGACCTGGGCGATGAACAGCGCCGCGAATGCCGTACAGATGCCCGAGAGCAGGTTGACGGCGAAGGCGATGTGGGAGGGATTGTCGCTAAACAGCTCGGCGATCGAGGCGAACACCCGGCCGATCAGCAGGAACAGCGGTGCCCCCGGCGGGTGAACGACCTGCAACTTGTGGGCCCCCAGGATGAACTCGCCGACATCCCAGAGGCTGCCCACGCGTTCGACTGAGAAGTAATAAACGATAAGGGAGATCGCGAACACCAGCCAGGAGGCGTTGCGAACGTGACGGCGGTAACCTTCCATGGATACGATCTAGCGGTAGGGGGCTGGTGGCCAAGCCCTGGTTGGGGAAGCGGCAAAGGTATTTTTTTATTGTGACCACCAACCTATCGCCGTACCGCATCGCTTATCGTACCGCAAGTTTCGCCCATGCCTTTTTACCGACTGCTTTTTTCCGCCACGCTCCTGCTCGGCCTCGGCGCTTGCGGGAGCGAGGGTGCGCCCGCCAAGGTGACGGACCGCGCCAACGTCCGGCCGCTGGCCTTCGGCGACGCCAACCGCGTGAATATCCTCGCCAGCGACGCCGTTTTCGACGGACCGCTCGACGATACCCTGCTGTACTACTACGAGCAGGCCTACCCCCTGATGCCGCAACCGGAGCCGATCTACGACGTGCAGCGGCTTTCGCTAAAACAGCTCGAGAGCAACTCGGCCCGGCGCGAGCTGCGCCTGTACGTGATCTTGGCCGACCTGCGGGATGCGTCCGACCCGGTGACCCAGTTCGTGGTCGAAGCGGTCGGCGAGGAGCGCGTACGCGCCGCGCGGGAGGACCCGAGCGGGGGGATCACCGTATCGCGCGACCGGTGGGCGCGCGACCAGACCCTCATCTACATCTACGCCGAAGGGCAGGACGCCCTCGGCGAACTGATCGCCCGCAGCTTTCCGACGGTACGCAAGCGCATCACCGAGGCCGACGTGCCCAAGCTGCGCGCCACCACCTACCAGAGCGATCGGGACGAAGCGCTCGAAGACACGGTGTTCAACCGCCTGGGCCTGAAGCTCGAGCTGCCCGGCGACACCGAGCTCGCGGAGGTTAAAGACAGCGTGGTTTGGCTGCGGCGCGACCTCGGGTTGGTCGTCCAAAATCTACTCCTCACGCGGGTCCCCTACACGGACGCCGAGCAGATCACCGCCGCCGAGGCCGTAGCCCTCCGCAACCGCATGGGCCGCAAGATCGTGCGCTCGCAAACGGCCGGTAGCTACATGACGACCAACGACCGCGATCTGCCGGTGCTCACCGAGGCCGTCGAGATTGACGGCGCGTACGCCTTCGAGGCGCGTGGCGTCTGGGAGATGACCGACGACTTTATGGGCGGCCCCTTTTTTACCTACCTCATCCCCGAGCCGGGCGGAAACCGACTCTGGGTGATCGACGCCTTCGTCTACGCGCCGGGTAAGGAGAAGCGCAATTACATGCAGCAACTCGAAACGATCGTCCGCACCGCGGAGCTATAGGCGGATCGGCGGTGCGGTTGGCGGGCTCACTGACCGCGCATGTAGAACTTCTGCCCGTCGATGGCGATCGAGATGACGTTGTAGAGCTCGTCGAGGTACACGTAGGAGTTGGGCTGCTTGTCGATGTTGAGCTCCCACTGAAAGCGGTTGCCGCCGGGTCCGGCGTTGGTGTTCTCGCGCTCCACGATACCGTTGACGAGGTAGGTGCGGTTCTGCATGCCGGAGGTGCCGTCGTCGGACTTGACGTACTGGTTGAGGTCGATGAAGTATTTGGTCACGACCCTGATCTTCCACTCGCTGCTGTCGATGGCGGGCGCCGCGAGGCTATCCGCGCTCGCCACCGGGTCGGGGCCCGTGGCCCCCGCGAGCGGGAGCGCGGTGGCCGGTGCGGTCTCGAAGCCGGTGTCGAGTATCTCGTCGTTGGCCGGCGTCTGGGTCACCGAGTCTTGGTTTAGCGCGAGTGAGGTCTTGGTGGTCAGCACGGTGACCTTGGTTTTCGCCCCGACGAAAACGGCCTCCGGCTCGATGTCCTCGAGGAGGGTACTGTCGCCGGTTGCCGCGGCGAGCTTTTCGAGCTTCTTGCGCGCCTTGCGTGCCTTCTTCAGCTCCTTGGGCTCTACGCGGATCTCCTTTTTCGGCTCCTCGGTGATGGTGGTCACGGAGTAGAACTGCAGCGAGAGCGAGTCGCTCGGTACGGCCCGTTGCTGCACGCCCCCCTGGGCGTAAAACACGCGCAGGAAGGGGCGGATGATGGTACCCGTCCAGAGGCTATCGATGTGCTCCACGCGGGCCTCCCCCTTGTCGGTGAAGTAGGCTTCCTCGACCGCGGCGACCTCGGGCTCGATGATGCGGAGGAAGTACATCACCTCCTCGTCGTTGTTGGAGCGCTTGAAGATGAGGCCCTCCACTTGCGCCAGATCGTCGATGACCACTTTGAGGTGACCCTGAACGGTCGGGTCGCGGGCGTTCATGGTGAGCAGCTTGTAGCCGTACTCGGTGGTGTTGATGTTGTTGAGGCTGTACACGCCCTTGATCTCCGGACCCTCGACGTACAGGTTTTTGCGCGTGATGCCGAAGGAGTACTGGCCGATGGCGATCTCCTGCGGTTGCTCGGTGGCTACCTGCCGGAGGGCGGGTTTGAAATCGTAGCCGACGAGCTCTTCCGGACCGGCGAATTTGCGGTCGGAGATGTAGGAGTACTGGGCGGTTTGGGCGCTGGCGGCGGCGGCGAGCCCCAGCAGGCCGCCGAAAAGGATGTGTTTGCTCATAGTTCTCACGGAGGTGAGTTGTACCCTTACCCAGGCAAAAGGGGGGCCAAGCCTTTCTTTACGGCAACCAGAGCTCCCTCCATGCAGATTGCGACCAGTCCCGAACAGCGCTTCTTCAATGACTGGCGCATGCGCTTGATCCGGGCCACCGATGCCTCCGGGGAGTCGGCCCGCGATACGGCGGAGTGGCTCGAGCTGAGCGAGAGCGCCTACTACCGGCGCCGGCGTGGCGAGATGCCCTTTACGGCCTGGGAGCTCATTCGGCTCTCCGAGCGCTTCGGGCTCGAGATGGCGCCCTCCCCGCCCGGGCTCCAGCGATTCAGCTTCAGTGCGCCGCTGAGTCCGACCCAGGCCTTCGACGAGCACCGCTACCTCGAATCGATCGAGCACGTGGCCGAGCGGTTTCGGGTACGCGAGGGTGAGCCCGTGAGCCGTATCCGGATCTCGAGCTCCGATATTCCCGTGTTCTACCTCTTTCGGGAACCGGAGCTCGCCGCCTTAAAGCGCTACTTGTTCACGCTCGCGGTGGACGCCCGGGACGCCACTCCGTTCCGGCTCGATAAAGAGATCCACGAGGCCACCCAATTCATCCGCCGCACGCGCTGCGTCAACGAGCACTACTCCGAAGCGGCCTCCGAAGAGATTTGGGGCCCCGGTCCCCTCCGCAGCCTCGTGCACCAAATCTTGCTGCTCGTCGAGAGCGGGATGCTCCACCGCGCGGATAGCGAGGCGGTGTTCGTGGCGGCCGCGCGCGTGGTGGACAAGTTGGAGGAGCAACTCACCGCGAGCACGAAGCGCCGCAGCGGATCGCTGCGCCTCTGGCAGAATCGACTCCACAGCACCAATTCCACCATCTCGCTCGCGAATGGCCGACACCGCGCGCTCTACCTCACCTTCGACAACCCCAACTTCATCGCCAGTCAGGGCGAGGGGGCGGTAGCTTACTTCAACGGCCACTTCGAGCTACTTCGCCGACGCAGTCGCCGCGTTGCCGGACGTGGTGCTTCCAGTCCGGCTCGCTTCTGCGCCGAGCTGCGGGCGGCCCTCAGGCGGGGCGCGGCGAGAGCGGGACAAATATTCGCCGAACTGGACGATGACCTGCTGTAAGAACTGGGCTGTGTCTGACAATCCCCCGCCTACCGCAAGCGCCGGGAGTCCCGCCCGCCCGCCGTCGCGCGGCTCGAACGATGCTCCCGCATCACCCTTCGCCGCGACCACCCACGGCGTGAGTTACCGGACGCAGCCTAGGCCCCGAGCGCCTGGGCACCGGCTTGCGCGGTAGCGTGGTCCTGCTGCACGGTACCCCCGCTCACGCCGACGGCTCCTACGATGTCGCCTGCGGAGTCTTTGAGCGGGATGCCCCCCGGGAAGGTGATGAGCCCGCCGTTGGACGCCTCGATCTGCCAGAGTGAGCCGCCGGGCTGCGAGAGCTCACCGATTGCGCCACTTTCCATGTCGAAGTAGCGGGAGGTCTCGGCCTTCTTGATCGCGATGTCGATCGAGCCGAGCCAAGCGCCGTCCATGCGGAGAAAACCCTTCAGGTTGGCACCGGCGTCGACCACGGCGATGTTCATCTTGAGGCCGTTCTCCATGGCGAACTGCCGGGAGGCCTGAATAACTTGGTTGACCTGGGAAGTAGTTACGTCGTTCATTGGATCGGGGGGAAATAGCGTTCCCACCGAAGCACATTTCTTCGGGGGCGAGTTCAACGGGTTTGGTATGTTTTTGCGAAAGCAATTAGTTGATTGATTTATATATCTATAAGTATATCCTCTAAGTGTCTAAAATACACATTACCAATTAAGTAGCATAATTTACTAATATGCAGATCGATCGACCGTAGGGTCGGATATTATCACGTTACGCCACCCTTATCCCCCGTGCTCCTTCGCATCTCCAAAGTCACTATTCAACCTGGCCTGGAGGAGGAGTATTTGCGCCTGCACCGCTTCCACGCCAATAATTTCGCCCGAAAGCAGCCGGGCAACCTGTCGCTCCGATTGCTTCGAAATTGCTCCCCGCAAAACGAATTTTACCTGCACACCTGGTGGGCCGATCGGCGGTCGTGTGAGCGGGTCGTGAGCTCGCCGAACTACGCCGATATCTACGCCGATATGATGACGGTTTTGCTGGAGCGAATCGAGGTGTGGATGTGTGAGGTAAGGCCCGGGGAGCTCGCGATGTCCGGGCTCACGGAGCGCCTGCGCGCTTGTGGGACACCGGAGCCGATCGACGCCGACACGTGCGTGCGCTTTACCAAGATCACGGTGAAGCCCGGGCGGGAGCTAGAGCTCTTCGGGCGCTACGAGCGGTGGAGGGAATCCGTATCCCACGACGACGGCTACCTGTCTTCCAACGTACTGCGCTGCGAAGCGCCGCCGAATACCTTCTTCGTCCAAACGTGGTGGACCTCCGTGGCGGCCTCGTACGCGATGGCGAGGTCCGCGGCCTACGCCGCCACGATGGCCCGCGCCCTCCCCCTGCTGGAGGAACGTATGCGTACGTGGACCCTGCACGTAGTTGACGAAGACGAGCGCTGTACGTAATTTCGCGACGTGCCCCATACCCTGACATCAACATCCCGTCGCAAATTTTTACGCCAGAGTTCAGCGGCCGCTACGGGCCTACTCCTCGCGCCGTCGCTGCTCGCCGTGCCCCCGCAAAACGCGCGGAAGCTCGGGGTGGCCATCCTGGGTCTCGGGGGTTACGCGAGCGGCCAGATCGCCCCGGCCCTCCAACTGACGGAGCATTGCGAGCTCGCCGGACTCATCACGGGCAGTCCGGACAAGCTCCCGGAGTGGCAGCGCGAGTACGGTATCGCGGACGAACGTTGCTACACGTACGACACCATGGAGCGCATCGCCGACGACGAGGCGATCGACGTCGTCTACGTGATCACGCCTACGGCCACGCACAAAGACTTCGTGCTGCGGGCGGCCGCCGCGGGTAAGCACGTGTGGTGCGAGAAACCGATGGCGATGAATCCGGAGGAGTGCCAGGCGATGATCGACGCGTGCGAGCGCGCGGGCGTCAAGTTGGCGATCGGCTACCGTATGCTGCACGAGCCGAACACGCGGAAGTTTATCGCGCTCACGCAAAACAAAGCCTACGGAGCCCTGAAGCGCGCCGAGGGATTTGCCGGGTACGCCGGCTCGGAGCCGGATACGAGCGATTGGCGCGGCCAGCGCGACATGGGGGGTGGTGCCCTTTACGATATGGGGGTGTACAGCATCAATGGACTCCGGTACGCGACGGGGATGGTGCCTGAGGCCGTGGTGAAAGCAACGCAGGAGCGACCGACCGAGGTGGACGTGACGACGAGCTTCACCCTCCGGTTTCCGGGAGGACTGATCGCCGACGGTGCGACCAGCGTGCTGGACGGGGCGAACTACCTGCGGGTGGAGGCCGAACGCGGCTGGTACCAGATGAAGCCGATGCAACCCTACCAGGGGGTCGTGGGGAGCACCAGCGATGGCGAAGTGCTCGGTCCGGCGGTACCCAACCAACAGTCTATCCAGATGGACGACGACGCTCGGGCCATCCTCGCCGGTGCAGAATCGATTGCCCCCGGCCGCGAGGGGCTAATCGACGTGGCCATAATCAGGGCCATTATCGAGAGTGCGGAATCAGGGAAAGAAGTTTCCGTTTCGAACTTATAAAGTTGATCGGACCTCCCCTAGAGGTCCCCATCTCTCACTCGCTATTACCAATCCTACACATCCCCGGGTGCTCATCGTCGACGACGATCCACACGCTCATTTTTTTACGCAACGGGCTTTGCGGCAGGGGGCGGGAGTCGAGGATTGCATCGACGCATACGACGGCGAGCAGGGCATCGCGGCCATTCGAGCCAACCACGATGCTTCCGCCCCGCCGATCACGCACGTCGTGTTGGACCTTCAGATGCCGGTGCTCGACGGGTTCGGGTTCCTGGAGGCTTTCGACGCGCTGCCCGAACCCTTCACGAAGCACATCGAGGTGATCCTGGTGACGAGTTCACCGAACCCGGACGACTGCGATCGAGCGCTCGAACATCGTTGCGTTCGAGCCGTATTCGATAAGTTCTTGCGGCGCGAGGACGCGAAAGCGATCATCAAGACCTAGTCCTTGGCGCATATTGCCGCCCAATGGAGCTGCTCTCTCACATGCGCCGACAGGTCGAGACGTATGTCACCGCCTACAACGAACTGGATGTAGAGGGGATGATGTCCGTCATCCACCCCGAAATCGTGTTCGAGAACGTCCGTAGCGGACACGTTACCCACGCAGCGCGGGGCAGCGCGGACTTCCGTAAGATGGTGGCGCAAACCGCCGAACTCTTCAGCGAGCGCGAGCAGCGCGTGACCACGTGGGACGATGGGATCAACACGCTCGACGTCGAGGTCGACTACAAAGGAAGACTCGCGAGTGACCTGCCCAACGGCATGCGGAAGGGCCAAACCGTAGAAATAAGAGGCCGCTCCGAATTTGTATTCGAAGACGGCCTCGTAATCGGTTTGCGAGATATAAGCTAAGCCGCTACTTCGTCACACTAAAGGTGCGCGCGGTTGTAGCTCCGGCGGCTTCGAATTTAACGACGTACATGCCGGCCGGCAGGTTAGCGGTGTGCACCTCCAAGACGTGCTCGCCGGCTTGCCGCATTCCCCGCGCGAGCACCTGCCGCTCGCGGCCCAGGAGGTCGTACACGCTCGCCTCGAGTTCGAGCGCCCGATCGAGGTCGAAGCTGAGCTGCGCCCGGTCGGTAACGGGGTTGGGGGTTACGCTCCCCAACTGGAGTCCCTGCGCTGCGCCGAGCTCCCGGACGGCGGTCGGCGTGCTCTTCTCGACGATCCAGACCTTACCGGTCCGCGCCTCGAACAAATTGATGCCCGGCTCCAGTACGCCGAGGTCGACGACGGCCATGCGGTCGTCGATGAAGACGGTCGAGACCGGCTTGTTCAGCTTTGCGGGGGCGAGTAGCTCGGCCGAGGTGGTACCCTCGTTAACGACGAAGTCGTTGACCTCCCCCGTCTCACTGTCGATGCGTACGATCTTGTATCCCGTAAACGTGAACGCCCCGGTTTGCGGGGAGAAGGATCCCGATTGTGTGGCGAAGACATCGCCCTGGAAACCGAAAGCTTCCGAGCTGGAAGGCTCGAGACCGGTTACCGAAACGTAGGGCCCCATCGAGGCGAACTGAGGCTGTACCGTTAGGGTACTCGCGAACGCCGTGTCGAAGATCGGCATCACGCAGTCGGAGGAGTCGAGCGCCGGGGAGGCGCAGAAAAAGGTGTCGCTGGCGGCGAGGGGCTGTTTGGTGGCGGGGTCGTGGAAGGTGTTCGGCCAGCCGAAGAACTCCACGTCACCCCCGACGGTCAGTTCGAATACGTCGTCGTAGTCGTTCGAGACAGGGCGGTTACCCACGACGACGAAGGTCTCGGGGTTGAGGGGGTCGTTGGGATCGCCGGCCATACCGCGGATGTCGGTTCCGTTGTTGGACACGAACAGTCGCGTGGGGTCGTTGGCGTCGAAAGTGAGTCCGAAGGGGTTACGCAGTCCCCACGCTTCGAGCCGGAGGGTCGCGGCCGGGTCGTCGGCCATCGGGTCGAAGGAGTACACGGTGCCCGTTCCGATGATCATGCTGTCCACGGGATTCGCCGCACTTGCCCCCGGGACCGTAGTGCCGGGTGCTGTATCGCCGGAGTCGAATGCCTGAAAGGGACCGGTGACCGCGTTGGAGTCGGGGTCGGGACCCGAGGGCACGCGGGCGGTGAAGTCCTCGCCGTTGAGAACGAGGTCGATCGGGGAGATTTCGCGAAAGCCGGGGTACGTCGCAACCCAGCTGTTGTCCGGTCCGACTACCCCGGAGTTGGTCGCGGATCCCTGACCGAAGTAGGCGCGGCCATCGGCGCCGAATACGATCGTGTTGTTGGAGTGATCGCCGACGGAGGGTAGGTTGGTCAACACGGTCTCGAACGTGGCCACCGGATCGTCGGGGGAGAAAACGGAGATCGCCCCGACGGGCCACATATTAGCTCCCATCTGCCGGTGCGAGAGGTAGATCATACCCTCGTGAAAGGTGAGGTCCGTAAATGGGGGGAGTGCCGCACCGGGCGGCAGGTCGGTCGGGGTAAGGATGATCCTGGCGGCCCCGGACCCGCCGGCCGCGCCGGAATCCGGGAGGATCAGCTCCCGTACGGTCGGCGCGATGTCGGGCGAGTAGCCGGATTCGGTCAGCCACACCCGGCCGTCTCCGGCGGTGAGATTCGAGGGGTAGTCGAGCGAATCGACGGCGAGGCGGAGGTCGTACCCCTCGGCGATGCTCATTCCCTCTACGTCGTCGTCTGGGACCAGCGTCTGGGCTGAGGTCAGGAGCGGGAAAAGTGCGCAGCAGGTGAGTGCCACGAACAGGTAATTCTGGTGCATAGTGGAGTAAGGTTTATTATTCATTTGCAGCCGCAATGGCATCGTTATACGATAGCTATACCGTACTCCCCCGTTCACCGCTCACTGAGAGATAGCCGGTCGTGGGGTGCGATGGACAAGGTTTCGGGACATTTGTGCAAGGTCCCGTACGGCTCGTCACGAGCGAGCGTGTTCGACGGCTCCGTCGGGCTGATCGCCTACGCGACCTGCGTACGCGGGGGTACCGTCCGAAAAGCAGCTCCGTGTCCAGTGTGGCTCCCCGGACCGGCGTGCGCGCCGTACGGTATGGTTCGAGGGTCCCGCGAGTACGCGTTGTAGTCTTGCGCGAATTAACCGTGGCGGATAGAACGTTCTTAGATCGTCCTATTAATAGTAAATTATCAAGACTATATATCCAATAAGATCCTTACGTACGGTAGTCTAGGCCAACCCGGATAAAAGTAGCGGGGCTCCCGCCCGCCAAACCCGCTCGCGTTCGGGCTTACCATGGCCACGAAGCTGCTGTTCAACAAGTTGTCGGCACCGACGGTAACCCTAACCGTCAGCTCGTCGCGAACCAACGCGAAGACCCTCCCGACCTGGGCGCCTACGACCCGGTAGCTACCGGCGTACGTTGTGGTTGCATCGTCGACCGGGATACGCCCAACCGCCCGCACGCCGAGGTGACCCCCCCAAAGTGACCCGAGCCAGACGTCGACTCCGGCGGCCCCCTGGTGTCGCGGTACCCCGGTAACCGCGTTTCCCCCAAAATCGGCGTCCCCATCCACGAACTCGACGAATTGGTGCGCCTGGAGCGTGTAGCTCGAATACAGGCTTGCGCCAAAACCCGCCGCGTCGGCCCGGGCACGCCCGATCCGATACCGACCGGCGAGTTCGAGTCCTAAATTGCGGGTTCGCCCCGCGTTAACCCCCACGAAGGCATCCTCCGCGGTGCGACGCGCCACGAGTAGGTTCTGGACCCGTAGCAAGTAACCGACGGCGTCGACCGACCAGCGCCCGTCCGGGTCGATCCCCCGCAGACCGAGCTCGTAGTTCCACCCCGTCTCGGGGGCGATTGCGGGGTTGATACGACCTTCCGGCGTGAGCGTCTCGGCGACGCTCGGGGGCGAGAAACCCCGTGCCACCTGCGCGAAGGCACCCCAGCGTGGCGACAGTTCGTAGCGTAGCGCTACCCGCGGCGAGAGCTGTGCGGCGAAGTCGTACGCCCCGCTCCGGTCGAGGCTGTCGGCGGCGAAGTAGTCGTCGAGCCGGTACCGTGTGCCGTTGTGGGCGAGCCCGGCGGTCAGGGTGAGTCGATCCGGGTCACCGAGGCCGAGCATTGTCCCCAGGGCCACGTCCGCCTGCACGAACACGTTGCGCTGGGTACGCACCTCCTCGTTGTCGCTCAGTTGGGCACCCCGCACACTGCCGGTACCGGCCGGAAAGTCGCGGTAGCGGTTTTCGTAGGTACCCCAGTCGTACCAGTCACGGAACAACTCCCCGCCGAGCGCCGCGCGCAGCAGGCCGCCGGCCGCGGCGAAGCTCAACACGGCTCTGGTCCCGGTGGCGAGGGTGTTCTCGCGCAAAATGTTGAAGGGTCGTGGCTCGTAGGACCGCCGCGTGCTCGCGAAAGCGCTCGCCTCCAAACGCCAGTGCTCCCCGAGTTGCTGGCGCCGGCTTACGCCAAAACCGATCCTGTCGTACGCTTCGTACCCGCGCGAATCGCCCCAGGTCCCGCCGGCCTGCTCCCGGTTTTGCCGGAAGGCCGTTTCGCCGAGCGAACTCGGAATCTCGCTGCGAACGCCCGTCCACAGCAGTTGGAGGTCGGTGTGGTTACGACTGGCGAGCTTGTCGTCGTACAATCGCGTTAGCAGGCTCAAATTGTCGCGGCGGTACCGCGAGTTTTGGCGGAAGCCATCGCTTTGGGTACGTCGGTACCCGAGGCGCGCCGAGGCGTTTGCGCCGCCGTAGGCGAGTTGCAAGTCGCTACGCAACGTGCCGTAGCTACCCGCCGTACCGGATAGGCGTGTGCTCCAGCCGGAGCGCAAGTCGAAATCCGGCTGGAGCAAAATGACCCCGCCGAGTCCCGACCCGTAACTCGTGGCCGCCGGACCGCGTACCACGTCGATCGCGCTGAGTAGGGACAGATCGACGTCCTCGAGGTCGGTCGACCCCTCGCCGTCGGTGAGGGGGATGGCGCCGAGGTAGGCACGGACGCGGTTGGAGGTAAAGGGCGCCCGGGCGCCCTGCCCGCGCACGACAATCCGGTTGGTGCCGAGTCCGCCGGTCTGCACGCTCACCCCCGGCACGCGCGAGAGGGCGTCGCCGGGGGTGAGGGCGAGGTCGCGCCCGAGCGCGCGGGGGGTTACCCTACTCACCGCCGCGGGGGTACGGAGGAGCGTGCGGGGCAAATTGTCGGCGCGTACCGTGGCTCCGGGGAGTTCCAGCGTGTCGATCCGTAACGAATCCGCTTGCGCTAAAACACCACGACATCCAATGAGTGCGAGCAGTAAGGGTACGCCGAAGCGCGGCAGAAGGGGCATAGGGGAGTAAAGCCTTACCGCGAGAAAGTGGTTGTGTAAGCCGTACACATGGCGAATATTCTTACTGCGAGGCACGGTGTTTGGTAATACTCCCCTGTGTTGAATCAAGACCAAGATCGCCTCTCGACCGATCTCTTCCTCGTTGATACCCGGCCCCTGCCCGCCGAAAGGAACAGCCCCGTGCTCGGTGCGGTACACATCAACGCCAACGACCTCAGTAAGCTCATCAAGGCCGCCGGAGACCACGCCGCCGTGGGCCTGATCGGAGACAGCCAGTATCCCTCCAAACTTACGGCCCTCCGGCTGCACAACGCCGGTTACACCAACGTACGGGCGGTCATCGACTACTGCGGCACCGCGTTGGCGCACGGCGCGGGGTTCGAGAGTAAGCAGCAGGCGCGTCGGGTTTGGCTGCTGCGCACCGGGGCGATGCTCACCCTGGCGATCGGGCTCTGGGTCTACGGATTCGGGTTGGCTACAGCACCGATAGCGGCCATCGGCTTCGCGGCGGCGGCCTCCTGGTCGCGCCCCGTGAGCTACGAGACCCAACTTCCCGTGCGGGAGCACGGTCGAGCTCCCCACGCTTGAGTCGCTCGACTCGGGGGGTGCGTTCAGCCGGTACGAGGCGGCCGGTAGGTGCCGGCGAGCCCGTGCACTCGATGACCACCGCTCGTCCTTCTCGCCCGGCGAAACGGATGCTCCGACGCCGTTGTGGGAACGCGGCTAGCCCGCCAGTGATCTTTTCGGGAGGCGTACGGGTACGTGGGGTATCCCGTTCCAAAACTCTACCCGACGTCGACCGTAACCGCTGCCCGAGCGTCTCCTCCCACCCCAGCTCCTAAAGCCAGAACCATCTCGCTTTACGCGGTACCCGCTTTGCCGTCGGCGCTGTCTCTGTTCGCCGGACTGAGTAAGGTCCTCGGCTCCGAAGGGATGCTCGCCGACCCGGCGATTATGCACATCGAGGGTGCTTCGGCCTTATGCTGCTCACCATTTTGGCGGGAGCGGTGAGCGCGCACGTCGTCGCGGGGGAGGGGCTCGCCGGCACGGTCCCCCTGTGGGGATTTTGCGTGCTCACCGTCGTAGCGGCCGCCCCGGATCGGGGGGAGCTGCTTCGTCAGTTTTTGTTTGCGCACTAGGTCCGTGCCCGGGGCCTCCTAGGGCTCGGCGACCACCACCGAACGATCAGACGCAGTACGTGCCCCGCCCGGAGAGAGAACCCACTCGCGCGTCGATGTTGGCCGGGATCCGGTTTATCTGGCGAACAAAGGCCCGCTTCTCGGCCATCCTGCTCGACATGGTGTCGGTGCAGCTCGGCGGCGCCGCGGCGCTCCGCCCGATCCTGGCGCTCGAGGTACCCGAGGTCGGTGCGACGGGCCCGGGGCTACTCCGCTCGGCGCCGGCGGCGGGTGCGGTGCTGATGGCGGTGGCGGTGGCCCACCGGGGTCCGTTCCGGAAAGCGGGCCGGACGCTGCTGCTCACCGCGGCCGCCTCCGGCGTCGCGACCCTCGTGCTGGGGCTGTCCCGGTCGTTCGGGCTCTCGCCGCTCGCGCTTTTTCCGCTGGGCGCCTTCGACGCGGTCAGTACGGTGATCCGCAACACCTTAGAGCCCGTGTTCACGCCCGACGCCATACGGGGGCGGGTGGGAGCGGTCCACCGCGTTTTCATCGGGATGTCCAACGAGTTCGGCGAATTCGAATCGGGCGTGCTGGCCGCGGCGGTCGGCGCGAGCTCGGCGATCGTGCTCGGCGGGGTCGGCGTCCTGTTCGTGGTGCCCCTCATCGCGTTCGCCTGGCCGGAGCTCCGGCGACTCGGCCGGATCGAGACTCCGACGGAGGACGACGTCTCAGCCGATGGCGCGCCGCTGCCGACGGAGGAGACCTTGGTCTGAGGGCTGGGCCGGTGGTACGACCGGGAGCACGCCGCGCTTAATTCCGTATTGTTACATTAATTCCGCACGCGAAGTTTCTAGTTTGAGGCTCCTTAAACTTCGGGACACCCGCACTGTCTCCACCTGTAGATCCACTTAGGTTGTTTCGGCCGGGTGTATTCATCCATAGTCCATTTTAAATAAACGCATATATGAAAGACTTCAACTCTGCTTCCGCAAAACAGATAACGTCGGCCCTGCTGGTCGGCTTTATGTCCCTGCTCTTCCACGTAGAGGTCGCCGCCGCCACGAGTACCGCCGACCGATTCGGTCCGGCGCCGAGCAACTTTCTCGAGGCGCCCTGCGCGGGGGTACCGGAGTGGTCGTCCACCGAAGTTTACACGGGCGGCAAGGAGGCGGTCGTGGATAATGTACTCTACCGCGCGAAGTGGTGGACGCGCGGGGAAAATCCCGCGGCGAAATCGGGTCAGTTCGACGTCTGGGAGGCCGTCGGCCCCTGCGACGGTGGCGATGGCGGCGGCGGCGGTAGCGACGACAACGTCGCCCCGACCGCGAGCATCACGGGTCCCGCGAACAACGCGGCGTTCGACAACGGCGCGGACATCGACATCACGGCCGATGCCGCCGACTCGGACGGGACCGTCGCGACGGTAGAGTTCTTCAGCAACGGTGAGCGCCTCGGCGAGGACACCACGAGCCCGTACAGCTTCACCGTAACCGGTGCCGCGGGGGGGACCTACAGCCTGACCGTCCGGGCGACGGACGACGCGGGCGCGTCCACGACCTCGGCCGCGGTATCGGTGACCGTCGGTGCGGGCGACGACGATGGCGGAGACGGGGGTGACGGTGGGGACGACTGCGAGGGCGTGGCCCAGTTCGTAGTCGGATCCGCTTACGGACAGGACGAAAGCGTCTTCAACGAGGGTACGATCTACACCTGCAACATCCCCGGATGGTGCTCGTCGACGGCCGGCTGGGCTTACGCCCCGGGAACGGGCACGTACTGGGAGGACGCCTGGACGGCGAACGGGGATTGCGACAACGGCGGCGGTGGAGGCGGCGGGGACGACAACGCGTCGCCGACCGTGAGCATCTCCTCACCGAGCGACGGCGCCGGTTTCCGCGAAGGAGACGACATCGACGTAACGGCCAGCGCGGCCGACAGCGACGGGACCGTCGCCAAGGTGGCCTTCTTTAACAACGGTAGCCTCGTGTCCGAAGATACCGGCGCACCCTACCGCGCCACGGTGTCGAACGCACCCGCCGGCTCGTACACCTTGACCGCGGTCGCCACGGACGACGACGGGGCCACGACCACCTCGGCGGAGGTTAGGATTACCGTAACCGGTGATAACCCGAACCCACCGAATCCCCCTAACCCGCCGACCTCCGGCCTGCCGGGCAGGATCCTGAACGGCTACTGGCACAACTTCGACAACGGCTCGGGCATCACGCGCCTGCGCGACGTGTCCCCGAACTGGGACGTGATCAACGTATCGTTCGCCGTGCCCTCGGTATCGGTGAGCGAGGGCACCATCGGCTTCGAGCTGGACGGTGCCTTTAGCGCGCTCAACTACGGTGAGGCGGACTTCAAGTCCGACATCCGACTCCTCCAGAGTCGCGGCAAGAAGGTGATCATCTCCATCGGGGGTGCCGAGGGCCAGGTCCGCCTGACCACCGCCGGGGCCGCGAGCAGGTTCACGACCTCGATGACCGCCATCATCAACGAGTACGGCTTCAACGGGATGGACATCGACTTCGAGGGTCAATCGCTCTCCTTCGACCGGGGCGACACCGATTTCCGGAATCCGACCACCCCGTTGATCGTCAACACGATCAACGGCATCCGCGGCGTCACCGACAACTTCGGCGACGACTTTATCCTGACGATGGCCCCGGAGACCTTCTTCGTGCAACTGGGCTACTCTTTTTACGGGGGCATTTCGACGTTCGCCGACGCGCGCGCCGGCTCCTACCTGCCCGTCATCCACGCGCTGCGCGACAAGCTCACCTTCCTCCAGGTGCAGTACTACAACTCGGGTTCCATCACGGCACTCGACGACAACGCGTACGCTATGGGCAACTCCGATTTCTACGTCTCGCTCGTGGACATGCTGCTGAAGGGCTTCCCGATCACCGGTGACGCGGGTAAGTTCTTCCCGCCCCTGCGCGAGGATCAGATCCTGATCGGTGTACCGGCAACGGTCAACGCCGGTGGCGGCTTCACGGGCGCGCAGGGCGTTACGACGGCCCTCAACTACCTCATCCGCGGCAACTCCTTCGGGGGGCAGTACACGCTCGACCGCACCTACCCAAACCTGCGGGGGGTAATGAGCTGGTCTACGAACTGGGACGAGTTCGGTGACCTGCAATTTTCGAACGCGGTACGTGCCTACCTCGACGGGCTTCCGGCACCTACGTCTTTAAGTGCCCGGGACAACGAGGTGGCTGCGGGGACTCCGTCTTCCTTCGCCGCTCAGGTGTTCCCCAACCCGGTATCGGGCAGCAGCGTAACCGTACAGCTCGAGGCTAAAACCGCTAGCCCCGAGTTCCGTATGCAAGTGTCGAACGTGCTAGGCGCCAACGTGCTCGAGTACGCCGACGAGAGCCTGCGGAAAGGCGCCAACGCGGTAACCATCGACCTCGGTGACCTACGACCTGGCCTCTACATTTATTCCGTCACGACCCAGGACGGGCGAGCGACCGGCGAACTGGTGGTAGAGTAGGCAGCGGAATCGCGGTCGGCCCCGCTGGGCCGGCTGCGCTCAGGTCCGAACGACCTACTTACAGGAAAGCCCATCCGAGTCGTTCGGGTGGGCTCCCCAATTTTAGACTAGCGCCTACCGCGCCCGCTCACCCTCGGTCGGCGAATACACTGTACCGTTTTACCAGCCGAGGTAAAACGGACCCTGATCCGGCTTCACCTGGTCGGCGAATACACTGTACCGTTTTACCGCCGAGTGAAATAGCGCTGCAGCATGCCCCCGCGTACGTTGCGGACGTCGAAGTCGACGACGAAGGCCTTCGGGATCGCGCTCGTCGAGCAGGGTATAAAGCTGGCGAGCGTCCACGCGGTCGACCGCTGTCTGAATGATCGACTGGTCGGCCGGCGCTTCCCGGCCGTGGCCGTAGCCCCCCCGCGCCCGGCGAGCAGGGTCGCGTCCCGTGCCCAGCTCGGTAAGGATGGCCTGTCGGAGCTCCTCGGAACGAGATGAGACGAGGGTGACCCCGAGAAGTTCTCGAAGCCGCGGCCTCTATGGAAGGCGGTGCGTTGTGCGGTCTGAAATACCTAAGCTAGGCCACCGCTACCGAGCGATCGGCGTCGACGAGGCGCATGGAGAAGTAGCTGCTGAAGACCGTTACGGCGAAACCCTCGACGCAGAGCACGAGGGCGGCCGTGAGCGGATTGAGGTACTGCGCCACGTGGGTATTCGCGGCGATGTCCGCGAGGACCTCCGGGCGTGCGGCGAGGAACAGCCCGACGGCGATCGCGAAGATCAGCGTGCCCAACATGCCGGCTAGTACGCCCACCCCGGTTCCGGAGGCGTAATTCCAATCCGTCCCCTTGGCCACGCGGTATTTCCGTACAGCCATGTAAATGAGGCCAAAGTGAAAGACACCATTAAACACCCGTAGCGTAGGGTTTTCGAGAAAGCCCGCAGCCAGCGCCAGGGAGAAAAGAACCAGCAGGACGAGGGCGAGGAGTAGTCCGTAACGGAGAATGATGCTTTTCATGGTAAGTTATTTCGAGTTGTAATGATTGATTAAGGTATAATATTGAAAACTGTTCAAGTTGCCCACTATAGTGTTGTATGTACGCTAAGGGGGTGGTAGAGAGATTTCAAATACCCTACTGCATTCGTGTACGTGGGGGCTCTTGTTGGGGGGGGGCGGTACCGGTGGCTTGCACGCGGCTTTGGAATTTTGTTTCATTTGGAAGCAGCAGATGCTCAGTCGCTCGCGTCTATATGAAGGGTAAAGTGTAACGTGTTACCGTACAGTTAATTATAAATAGATGACTACTCGAAATATGTCGGAAGTAAGCTACCTTGACCCTGCTGTGGCAACCGTGAGTTTACGCTGATCGGTCCGATCGTAGCCCCCCAAAGTTTCTAAATCCAGAATCAGTATGAAAACCTGTAGTTCTACTCTCACTTTAGTGTTAGCGGGTACGCTCGCTACGACAACGGGGCTCGCCCAGGGCACACCCCAGCAGCGACAGCAGGCGGAGCCAGCCGTTACCCACCAAACGGCTGGCTTCGCGACGGTAAACGAGTCGGTCGCCCTCACCGCCGCTCCCCAGTTCGTCGCCGAGCTTAGCGGCAATCAGGCAGACGTCGAGTTTGCCGCCGGGAAGACGGTAACCGATGAGCTCGGCATGACGCACGTCACCTACGAGCAGTCCTACCGCGGTATCCCGGTAGACGGCAGTCGGTACATCGTGCACGCCCGCAACGGGCAGATCGAGACCGTCAGCGGCCAGGTAGTGCGGATCCCGCCCAACCTCGACGTTACGCCCGGACTAAACGCGAACGCCGCGCTCGAGGCTGCGGTAGCCGAGCTGGAGATTACTACCCCGATGTGGGAGAGCGCGAGCGCCCCCGGCGGGTACGACAAGCCCGAGGGCGAGCTCACCGTGTTCAGGCACCCCCGCACAGGCGAGACTAAGCTCGCTTACCGCTTCGACATCTACGCCGCGGCACCGATCTACCGCGCTTGGGTCTACACGGACGCAACGACCGGAGATGTACTCTTCGAAAACTCGCGTATCCACCACGTCGATGGGGTGATCCCCGCCGAAAGCGAGTACAACGGAGAGGTCGAGGTTATCGCCGATAACCGTAGCGACGGTACCTACGCCCTCGAACAGTCTACGACCGGGGGTGGGGTTTATACCTTCTCCCTCAACAACGAGGTCGACCCGGAGGTAGGAATCGATTACGCCGCGGCCACATCGGTCGTGGACGACGGATTGCCGTTCGGCGCGGATCCGGCGTCGGTGAGCGCGCACTACGGTGCCGAGCAGACCTACGACTACTACTTCACGCAACACGGCCGGCGCAGCTTCAACGACGAGGACTCGGCGTTGATCAGTTACACGCACGCCCTCGACGGTTTCGTGAATGCGTTTTGGAACGGCCAGGTCATGACCTACGGCGACGGCGACGGCGTGAACTACGGTCCACTGACCTCCATCGATGTCTCGGGCCACGAGATCACGCACGGCGTAACGGAGTACTCCGCCAACCTGCTGTACTTCTACGAGTCCGGCGCACTCAACGAATCGTTCTCAGACATCTTCGGCGAGATGATCGAGTTCCACGCGACGGGTACCGGCGACTGGTTGGTCGGTGCCGACTTCACGCTCGGGGATACGGAACCCTTCCGTTCGATGAGCGATCCCCAATCACTCGGCTACCCGGATACGTACAAGGGCGACAACTGGATCTCTTCCGATTTCGACAACGGTGGCGTACACATTAATTCGAGCGTCCAGAACTACTGGTTCTACCTCCTGAGCGAAGGTGGCGAAGGAGAAAACGACTACGGCGACGCGTATTCGATCGCTCCGATCGGTCGCGAGAAGGCGGCGGCAATCTCTTACCGGAACTTAACGGTCTACCTCTCCGAGAACTCGACGTTCCGGGACGCCCGCTTCACTTCCATACAGTCCGCCGTCGACCTCTACGGAGAGAACTCGGTCGAGGCCCAAACGGTGGCCGAGGCCTGGGACGCAGTAGCCGTGGACGAAAGCGCGGTGCCGCGCGCCTGCGTCGACGCGGGCGAAACCGTGGAGCTCGAGCTTACGACCGACGCTTTTGCGACGGAAACGAGTTGGAACCTTACCGATACCTCCGGTGCGGTACTCTACGCGGGGGAGGGACCGTTCGAGCCCTTGACCACCTACCGGGATACCTTCGACCTGCCGGCGGGGCAGTACATCTTCAACGTATTCGATTCGTTCGGCAATGGGATCGCTCCGAGTAGCTACGTGCTCACGAGCAACGGGGCTCCCATCAAGCGGGGCGGGACCTTCGGCATTTTAGACGCTACCAAGCTCTGCACCTCACCCGAGTTCGATCCGGATAACGTTGCGCCGACCCCGCCCGATAGCTTTGCCGCCAGCGACATCACCGAAAATTCGTTTACGGTAAGCTGGTCACCCTCTTTCGATAGCGTAGGCGTGGCCGGGTACACCATTACCTATTTCGGCTCCGAATTCCTAACCGTACCCGACTCCGTTACCTCCCTCGATTTTGCCGACGTTCCTTCCGGATTTGAGATCACGTTCGGCCTGTACGCTTTCGACGACCAGGGAAATCGCTCCGAAGAGGTGTTCATCACCTTCACTACCCTCGGGGCCGGGGACCTCGTCGAGCTGCTGACGAGCCCGTTCGAAACCGGCTACGACGGATGGGTGCCCGGCGGCTGGGATGCGTACCGCTACCGCGGCCCGCTCAGCTTCGACGGCGACTACTCGATGCGGCTCCGCGACAACAGCGGCTTTTTCTCCAGCATGTTCACGTACGACACTTACGACCTCACCGAGTACTACAACACGGAGTTGAGCTTCGTCTTCCTCACGAGGTCGTTCGAAGACGGCGAACGCTTCGTCATCGAATACAACGACGGTGACCGCTCGAACAACGGAGCCGTCGGCCCGGCGGGCCCTGGCTTTGGTGCACAGGAGCTCGGCGATTTGAAGAGCGCGCAGCGCGGGGACAACCCCCAGGCCAGCTTTGGGCTCGGAGACGTATACGATCTTTTCGTGGGCTGGGAGCCTATCGGCGTATTTACCGCCGGGGAAGATTTTATCAACGACGAATACTTCCTCGCCGCGGCCGCCGTCGGTGCCCCGGAGGGAGGAGTACTGAGCGAAAAAAGTCGCTTCCGCATCCGTTGCGACGCCAGTTCGAACAACGATCAGGTCTACATCGACGAGGCCCTCCTACTCGGCAATGTCCCCGACGCGGCAGGGCAAGCGCCCGGAACCGTTCCTACGCTCACCAAAACCGGCGAGCGTTCCTATTCGATGGGGTCGCGCCAACCTCAGGAAGGCCTAGTGCAGAGCGTAAAGGCTCTGTCCAGCAAGCCGACGTTCGGCGTGGCCAGCGGCGCGAAGGTCAAGTTCACCGAAGACGCCAAGCTACTCGCCTACCTCTCCCCGAACCCCGCCGTCAACAGCGTCGAGCTGGAGCTCTCGAAAGAGGTTGACATCGAGCGCGCCACGATGTACTCGGCTACGGGGCAGCTCGTTCGCGAAGTGACACCCGAGGAGTACGAAGGGTCGATCGATATCTCCTCGCAGGCGCCCGGCATGTACTACGTGCTGTTGCAGCTCACCGAGGGAGAATCGCGTACCCTACGCTTCGTGAAGCAGTAGGGAGTTTCGGAACCCTCATCGGACGGGTCTGCGCCAGCACGGCGCAGGCCCGTTCTGTGTTTTAGCGCAAGCGAAACCTCCGGGCGTACCACCGGTAGCGCAGGCCTCGGCACGTTCCGAGGTAAAGAACCTCGACCTCCACCAGGGGCGACGATCGAACCCGGCTCGGGGCACCGGCTTTCTCTAGTACGACACCTGCGTACCTACCGGAAGCCCCATGAAGATCGCCCTCCTCAGTCACCTCCACTTTCCGATCGGCGAGCCGTTCGCGGGCGGTTTGGAGGCGCATACCCACATGCTGGCCACCGCGCTCACCGCGCGCGGACACGAGGTGCTGGTGTACGCGGCTCCCGGTTCCGGACCTGGATTCGCGGTGCGGGAGGTACCGCAAATCGACTTCAGCGAGGCGCCGGGGCCGCGCTTCGTCCAGCGGGGCGAGAAGACCTACCACCGCATTTGCGACGAGGTGGCGCTCGGCGACTTCGACATCGTCCACAACAACTCCCTGCACTACATCCCGATGCTCCGGGCGCACGAACTCGGCGCGCCGATGGTGCAGGTGATGCACACGCCCTTCTTCTGGGAGTTGGCGCAGGGTGCGCTCGCGGCAAAACGGAACGACTCCATCCGCTTCATCTCCGTATCCGAAGCGACGGGGGAGAACTGGTCGGCGCACGTCGACGCCTGGACCACGATCCCGAATGGGATCGACCTGTCGCGTTGGACGTACAACGCACAGCCGAAGCTCGACCGGGTCATTTACTCCGGCCGTATCGTGCCCGAAAAGGGCGTGCACCTCGCCATCGACGCCGCCCGCCTCGCCCAGCGGCAGATCGTGCTCGCCGGTCCGATCAGAGACTCCGGCTATTTCGATGCGGAAATCTCGCCGCGCCTCGGGTGCAACGCCCGCTACCTCGGCCACCTGAGCTTGGGGCAGTTGGTAGAAGAGGTGCGGCAGTCGACCTGCTCGGTATTTTCGAGTGTTTGGCCGGAGCCCTTCGGCTACATTCTCGCCGAAAGCCTCGCCTGCGGTACCCCCGTGGCCGGATTTCGGGTCGGAGCCGTCGAGGAGGTCCTCAGTCCGGAGACCGGCGTGCTCGCCAACGTAGGCGATGTAGCCGAGCTCGCGCTCGCGATCCGCGAGGCCTGCGCGCTCGACCGCCGGGTGTGTCACGAGTACGCCCGCGGGCGCTTCAGCCTCGGTACCATGGTGGATGCGTACGAGCGCGTGTACCGGGAGGAGGTGCGCGCGCGGCGCCACCTCGGTAGCGTCGCGTCGGGTAAGGCTGGGGTAAGCGCCCGGCGGTGAGGCCGGTAGGTTTTTACGTACACCACCAGGGCCGGGGCCACGCGGCTCGGGTGCAGCAGATCGTGGCCCACCTGCAGCGACCGGCGACCGTTTTTTGTAGTAGTCCCGACTACTTCGGGGCCGACCTCGCCGCCGAGGTAATCGCGTTGCCGCTCGACTACGGCGAGCCCGGTTCTTACCCCCAAGAGCGGTCGCCTTGCGGCAAAACCCTCCACTACGCCCCGCTCGACGTGGCGGGTCTACGCCAACGGATGACCCGTATCGCCGCCTGGGTAGCCGACCGCCGCCCGGCGCTGATGGTGGTCGATGTGAGCGTGGAGGTCCTCACGTTTTGTCGCCTGCTCAGTGTCCCCACGGTAGCCGTTCGCCTACAGGGTAGACGCGACGATCCGGCCCACCTGAGTGCCTTCGCCCACGCGCGCGCCATCCTCTGTCCGTTCGCTCCGGGCATGGAGGACTCCAGGCTCCCGGCCGCACTGGAAGCCAAATGCTTCTACACGGGGGCCTACAGCCGTTTCGCGCGCCTTAACGGCAAAACGCCGCCCGCCACGCCGCCCGCCACGCCGCGATCCACGCGAAAGCACATCCTCGTGCTGCTCGGCAGCGGTGGCCATTCGCTGGACCTCCGGGCGCTCACGGAGTTGGCCAAAGCGGTCCCCGACAGGGTGGTACACGTGCTCGGAGAGGTGGCGGGGGCGTCTTCCGGAAATCTGCGCTTGCACGGCGTGCAGCCCCGCGTCGAGGATTGGCTAGCGCGCGCGGAGCTCGTCGTCGGTGGCGGTGGGAGTAGCGTGTGTTACGAAGTGGGCGCCTTCCGCAAACCCTTCGTTTGTCTCCCCGAGGCGCGGGCCTACGGCGAGCAGGCTAGTAATGCGGCCGGACTGGAGCGGCTCGGGCTCGCGGTCGTCGTTCACGCCTGGCCGAGCGCCGCGGAGTGGCCGGCGGTTTTGGCGCAAGCCATGGCTTTGGAAACGGAGTCCTGGGCGAAGCTTTTTTACGATCCCGAGCTCCGGCAAACGGCGGCCCTCTTGGAGGGCTTGGCGGCGGAGTGTGACTAATTCCCGCGCCAGCGTTACGGTCGGCGGTATCGCTTCAAAGTCGATGTCCTTCGCGAATAGATTCAGTACGAAACACTTAAATTACTATCTGCCGGCAAACACAACCGAGCCTTTACTTTTAGCGGTGCAGTCGGCGGCCGACCCGCGCGCCACCCTGATGAGTTTCCTCGGGAGCGCGTACGTGGCTGCCGCCAAAACGGGCCACTGGGACCGGCGGACCCTGGAGGCTTAAGTGCCCGGCGAGAGATGCCCGAGGCGCGAGCCGTACCAACCGAAGAGTTCGCCGTCGACGAGGGACACTTCGGCGTTGGGGCAAATCTGTTGGAGCTCCGCGAGGTGGCGCGCGCGGAACGGGAAGGGCTCCGAGGAGAGAAGGACGTGTTTTGGCGCAAGCCGGGTGAGCGCCTCGTCGCTCAGATTAGGGTAGCGTAGGTGGTGTGCGCAAGCGTTGGCGTAGCCGAGCCGGGTAAGTACGGAGTGGATGTACGTATCGCCGCCGATGCTCATGTACGGATCGCGCCAGATGAGGTAGGCGGCGGAGCCTCTGTTCGGTTGGGCGAGTTGCGCGAGGGTGGCAACATTGGCGGTGAGGACGGCGGTTGCTCTGGCTTCGGCGCCGAAATAGCTGCCTAGCGCCGTGATCAGCCGGGCTGAGTCACCGAGGTTCTGCACGTCCGTGAGCCAAACCTCGCACAGGTCTTCGAGTGGCTCGACTTGCTCGGCTACGTTCTCCTCCTTGGCGGCGAGGATGAGGGTGGGCTCCAGGGTGCGGATGGCGGCCGACCGGATGTTTTTGGTGCCACCAATGACGGGCACGGAGTTAGTAAGGTCCGCGGGGTGGACGCAGAACTTGGTGCGACCGACGAGGTGTTGACGCAGGCCTAGATCGCAGACGAGCTCGGTGAGGGAGGGGACGAGGGAGACGATTCGGTGCACGGGATGTTCCTTGGACGTTTGGTTAGAGGCAGGTACGCCGTTGCGTAAATCCGCAGCGGAGGGTGCGTAAATCCGCAACGAAGTCGCTAATTACCCTAAAGCACCCGCCCCAAAAACCCAAGAAAATTCCCGCTCAGAACCCCCAAAATATCCTCCTCGCTATACCCCCGCGCCCGCAGCAAATTTGGGATCTTCTGCAAGTCGGCGATCGTATCCAAATCCCGCGGACCCTGCTCCGTCCCGAAGCCGCCGTCCAGATCCGTCCCGATCCCCACGTGCTCGGCGTTCCCGGCCAGTTGGCAGATGTGGTCGATGTTGTCGAGCATATGTGCGAGCGACACCCCGGTACGCTCCGGCGTGGACACCCCGCGCACCCAGTCCGGCACCAACATCCACGCGTCGAGGGCGACCCCGATCACGGCGCCCCGGCCGATCAGCTCCTCGATCTGCTCGTCGGCGAACTGCCGGTTGTGGTCCACCAGCGCACGGCAGTTGTTGTGGCTCGCCCACACCGGGCCGTCGTAAACGTCCATCGTCTCCCAAAAACTTCGGTCGCAGAGATGGGTGGCGTCGAGGATGAGGCCGAGGCGCTCGATCTCCCGGAGCAGGGCCCTGCCGTCGCTCCCGATACCCCCCACCGAGTCCGTACCGAAGGCGTAGGTGCCGGGCCCGTAGTGCGCCGGACCGATGGCGCGCAGGCCCTGCGCGTGCGCCCGTTCCAAATGCCCTAAACTCACGATCGAGTCCGCGCCCTCGAGGCTCAGCAAGTAGCCGATGCGCTTTTTGGCGTCGGTGGTGGTACGCCAGTAGTGCAGGTGCGCGTCGAGGTCGGCCGCACTGGTCAGTTGCGTTAACTCCCCGGCCTCCTCCATCGCCCGGTACCAGCTCAATTGCCCCTGCGTTTGCGCCCAGGCTTGCTCCGGGGAGTGCCAACCCGGCAGCGGGTTACCGCGGTGTACGTAGCGCGCGATTTGGGTCGCCACACACACGCCGACGTCCCCGCGCCGCATCGCCTCGAAGGAGACGGTGTTGCGTCCCCGGTCCGGTTTGTCCGTCATCCCCACCTCACTCGCGCGCAGCTCCTCGACCGACCAGCGCAGGTCGCGGTTCCACTCCAAGGCGTTCATGGACAGGTCGAGGTGGGCGTCGAAGGTGAGCATGGGGGGCGTACTTAAATCGTGATCTTTTGGTCGCGTGCCGTCACGCGCCATTCCGTGGAAATCCGGCCGTCTTCCACGACCTTCAACGCGGGAAACTTTGCCACCGTCGGGCAGATGTGTACGGGCAGCGCGTACAGCGGATCGCCGACCCGGTAGCGCTCGGCGCGTTCGCTGCGCAACACCAGGTGCTCCTCGCTCTGCGAGAGCTGTTCGAAGGTATGGTCGCCGAGGAACCGTACGCGCGGTAAGGGCATCTCCGAGGCCACGGACTTGTGACCGAGGTCGGTGCAGAGCAACTGGGGCGCCGGTTTGCTCACGATGCGCGTCACGAGTGCGGCGGCCGGGAGGTACCCCATGTCCGCGAAGAGCTCGCCGTAGCCCGCGTCCCAGAGCAACGTCGTCCCCGGGCTGGTGTGCACCCCCGCCTCGCGCGCGTGCACCGGGAAGGAGGGCGAGCCCCCGGCGAGGATCAACGGTACCCCGAGCCCCCGTTCGAGCAGGTGTCGTTTTAGCGAAAGCACGCGTTCGAAGGCCCGTTTTGCGGAAGTATTCCTCTCCCCCACATCCCGCTGGTGGACGTGCCCATCGTAGGCGTGCAGGCCTTGCGGCAAAACGGACGGTGCGGCCGCCATCGTGGCGTACAGCTGCTCGGTGGCGGCATCGGGGACCGCGCCCGTGCGATCCATCCCGACGTTGACGTCGAGCCAGAGCCTGATCCGAACCCCGCGGCGCTCAGCCGCCGCGGTGAGCGAGGCCAGCGAGTGCGCGTTGTCGACGAGCGTCGAAAATTGCGTATAGGGATAGGCGGTTTGGAGCCGAAAGAAGCGCTCGACGTTCGGCCCGACGGGCTGCATGGCGAGCAGCGCCTTACGCACCCCACAGCGCCCGAGTAGCTCGCCCTCCGCGAGGGTCGCGCACTTGAATCGGTGGATCCCCGCCGCGAGCTGCATGGCGATGATCTCGTCGGTTTTGTGCGTTTTTACGTGCGGCCACATCGTGTTCGGCGATCCGGCGGTGGCTACCATCCGCTCGATGTTGGCCCGGATGCGCTCCGGGTAAACGAGCAAGGAGGGGGAGATGAGCTCGCGCGTATCGGCGAGCGCGTACCAATCCATCTACGCGTGGAGTTCGAACATCGCCTCGATCTCCACGGAGATCCCTCCCGGTAGGATCATCCCGACGGCACTCCGCACCCCGATGCCGTTTTCCGGCCCGAAGATCTCCGCCATCAGCTCGCTGAAGCCGTTGATGACCAGCGGTTGATCGCCGAAGTCGGGTGCGGAATTCACCATGCCGAGCGCCTTGACGAGTCGCTTGATCCGATCGACGTCGCCGAAGTGTGTCGTGATGGTCGCGAGCATCGTGAGCGCTACCTGCCGGGCGCCCATTTTGGCCTGCTTTAGGTCGATGTCGTGCCCGGCGCGCCCCTTCATGAGCGAGCCGTCTAGGTTTACCGGACCCTGCCCGGAAACGTAGAGGAAGTTACCGACGACGAGCACCGGCTTGTAGACCCCGGCCATCGGCGGCGCGGGCGGAAGTTGGAGTCCGAGCGCTCGGATGCGGGCGGAGGGGGAGGTGGGCATGGGCGAGTTTAGATGACGAGATCGAGGAGGAGTACGCCGAGCAGACCCATCACGCCGACGGTCGTTTCCATGACGGTCCAGGTGCGGAGCGTGTCCTCGATCGAGACGTTAAAGTACTCTTTGAAGAGCCAGAAGCCGCCGTCGTTGACGTGCGAGAGCATGAGGCTCCCGGAGCCGATGGCGAGGACCAGGAGCTCGGGGCTCACGCCGGGCAGGGCGGCCAGCGGTGCCACGATGCCGGCGGCCGTGAAGCCGGCCACCGTGGCCGAGCCCACGGACACGCGGATGAGGGTGGCGATGAGCCAGGCGAGTACGAGCGGCGAGACGCTCGTGCCCTCGAGCAGGCTACCGATGTAGTCACTCACGCCGCTCGCCTTGAGCACCTGGGTGAGCGCGCCCGCCCCGGCGATGATGAGCAGCACGGTGGTAATGCCGGTCACGCCGCTCGTCACGCTCGTCATGGCCTGCTCCATCGTCCTGCCCTGCCAAATCCCGAGGGCGAGCACCGCGAAGAGTACGGAGTACAACATCGCGAGCACCGGGTTGCCGATGGCTTCGATGAGCGCGGCGGAGGTTCCGCCTTCCGGCAAAACGAGGGTCAGTAGAGCGCCGAGACCGATTAAGATCACCGGCAACAGTGCCGAGAGGATACTAATGGCGGTGCTGGGCATTTCGGCGTCGGTGAGGATGATCGGGTTGACGAACTCCGCCTTCGGCCTGGCTTCTACTTGCTTTAAAAACCGAGTGAGAATCGGGCCGGCCACAAGGATCGCCGGGATGGCGACGACGATGCCGAGCAGTAGCGTCTTCCCGATATCTGCCCCGAATTGAATGGCGATACCGGTGGGCGCGGGGTGCGGTGGGAGGTAGCCGTGGGTAACGGAGAGCGCAGCCAGCATCGGCAGACCGACGTAGACGAGGTTGAGTCCGGTCGTCGCCGCGATCGTGAAGATGAGCGGGATGAGGATCACGAAGCCGACGGTGTAGAACATCGGGATCCCGATGATGAAGCCGGCGAGTACGACGGCGAGCTGGATCCTGTTCCTCCCGAAGGCGGCGATGAGTTGCGAGGTGATGCGTTGCGCCGCCCCACTGTCCGCGACCAACTTGCCGAGCATGGCGCCGAGGCCGAGGATGAGTACGAGTCCGCCGAGCGTATTCCCGATCCCGGCCTGGATCGCCCCCACGAGCTCACCGATGGCCATCCCCTGGCTTAGTCCGACCTGCAGGCAGACGATGATGAAGGCGAGGAAGCCGTTCAGCTTGACGTAGGCGATGAGGAAGAAGAGCAGGAGGATGCCTACGAGGACGCTGAGGAGGGGCACGGGCGGGGCGGGTGGTGGGGTGGCTCAATGTAGCGTGCCGTCCGAAAGCAAAGGCGGTCCGCCCGCGGCTCGCGTCGCAGGCGGACCGCTCGGAGATCGTCGAAGAGGTGACACCCGGTTACGCCGCACCACACGCATCTAGTTAAGTCGTCCGCCCCGCCGAGCGGCGATCGATCGCCGCTCGGCCAGCGCAGCGGAATATGTGACTGTGGGCTTTTGCGAAATGCACTGCCGGAATAGCGTCTCCACCGAATTTGCTGCGTCGCACAGCGAACGAATAATCCCCCGCCCGACGCTCGATTTGCGAGCTACGGTTTCGCGGCTTCACCTTGCGACCATGAAAACCGGTCGACTAGCCTTCTTCCTCCTGCTTGCCTGCAGCCCGTGCTTCGCGCCGGGGGTGTCGGCGCAGACCGCTCCCGGACTCGGGCTACTGCCGAAACCGATGAGCGCCGAGCTGCTCGGGGGCACCCACACGCTACCGAGCGCGCTAACCGTAGCGTACGGCGGACGGTCGGAGCTCGCGCCCGTAGTCGACTACCTGAAGGAGGCGCTCACGAGAAGTGTCGCCGGATCGAGTGTCGCGACCACCGGTGGCACTACGCTTCCCGCGATACGGCTGCGGCTACTGCCGGTAGAGGATGATGCCCTCGGCGATGAGGGGTACGATCTGGTCGTCGATAGCTTAGTCACGATCAGCGCCAATGCACCCGCCGGCGCTTTCTACGGCGTGCAAACCCTCCTGCAGCTCCTCCCGCCCCGCGTTTTTGCGCAAGCACCCACCGAGCTCGAGTTGATCCTCCCGCGGGTTCGCGTAATCGACCGACCGAGGTACGCCTACCGCGGGATGCACCTCGACCCCTGTCGGCACTTCTTCTCCGTGGAAACCACGAAACGGTACCTCGACTACATGGCTTACCACAAGCTGAATAAGTTTCACTGGCACCTAACCGAAGATCAGGGCTGGCGGATAGAGATCAAAAAGTATCCGAAGCTGGCCGCCGTCAGTTCCAAGCGAGCAGGTACCATAATTATCAATACCGAAGTCTCGAAGCAAGATCAACGGTACGATTCGGTACCGGTAGAGGGATACTACACGCAGGAGGAGATCCGGGAGGTGATCGCGTACGCGACCGATCGATTTATCGAAGTCATTCCGGAGATCGAGATGCCGGGCCACGCGCAGGCCGCGTTAGCCGCCTACCCGGACCTCGGCTGTCCGGGCAACGGACCCTACGAGGTGTGGCGGGGGTTCGGCGTAAGCAAAGAGGTATTCTGCGCCGGCCACGAAGGCACCTACGCCTTCCTCGAGGGGGTCATCGACGAGGTGGCCGAACTCTTTCCCTCGGAGTACATCCACATCGGGGGCGACGAGTGCCCGAAGGATCGCTGGGAGTCCTGCCCGCGCTGCCAGGCTAAAATTAAGGCCGAGGGGCTCGCGGACGAGCACGAGCTCCAGAGCTACCTCGTGAACCGCATGGAGCGGTACATCAACGCCAAGGGCAAAACGCTCGTGGGCTGGAGCGAGATCATGGAGGGCGGAATCGCGCCGAACGCCGTGTTGCAGTCCTGGCTCGGGGAGGAAGCCGGTATCGGGGCGGCGGCTCAGGCGCACCCCGTTATCGTATCGCCCTTTCGAAAGGTGTACTTCGACGGCCTACAGGTGGCGCCGGAGCTGATCGAGATGGAACCGTACGGGCAGCGGTACTGCTGGACGGACCTGGCGAACGTCTACTCCCTCAATCCGACGCCCGAGCGCACTTCGGATTCCTCGGCGCAGTATTTTATCGGCACGGAAGGCGCCATGTGGACCGAGGAGGTCCCTACCGCCGCCCACCTGGAATACATGTTGATGCCGCGCATCGCCGCCCTCGCCGAGGTCGCGTGGACGGAGCAGGAGCAGCGGGAGTTCGGTGCGTTCTCGGCTCGACTCGACAAGCAGTACCAGCGATACGAGCAACTTGGGGTCAACTACCGGTTGCCGCATCCGCTGGTGGCGGATTCCCTGTACGCGGATACCGTGTACGCCCGGGTGGGGGAGTTGATACCGATCGGTAATCCGACGAGTTTTACGGAAGTGTACTACACGTTGGATGGTACGGTGCCCGACAGCACTTCGGCCATTTATCGTGCTCCCGTCGCGGTGCGTGGGGGGATAACGATTCGGGCGGTTGCGATTACCGGGCGGGGGAAGCGGAGCAGCGTGATGAAGACTACGGTGATCCTCGGCGAAGAATGAAAGTTTAGACTTCTCGCGGAGGCGCGGAGGTTTCGCGGGGTGCTCCGGCGGCGGCTACCGAGGGTGAGGTCGATCGCGATCCCCTCCCACTCCGTTGCCCCCGGGGCGTAGCGTAAACCCCCGCTCGCCAATGATTACGCGTTAGAGGGTCCTGCGATTATCGGCGAGCGCAGGGAGCTCGGGGGATAGGACGGTGGTAATGTGATACGAGACTCCCCGGGGATGCGATCGGGGCGGCAGGTAGAGGGCGTGTCTGGGTAACTCAATTTAAGCCTATCCTAGCGACATATGATGTATTTTCAATACGACAAAAATTATATGTGTATCGTTGGCAACCAACTGACACTCAGCGCAGGTATCTTCGGTAGTGAGGCGTCTTTATCGCAAAAGCTGAAGGCGCCTCTGCAACTCTACCCAGAAGGCCAGCTCATTCTGCCTTTCAAAAGACCGTAGTACCTTTTGGTACACGATGTTTTACTTCCGGTAAAACGGAATAGAGGGCAGCTATAGGGTATGCAATAAATTATTAAACTGTTCATGCGTTGGGGACCCCGGCGCGTGCTATATTTCTTTAACCTTTTAAGCCTTCTCTGAATGAAGATTTTTACCAAGATGCTCCCCGCGCTCTTCCTGGCGCTTGGAACCATCAGTTTAACGGTTGCTCAAGAGCAATCTAGACACGACCTCGGTACCGCCGAGACCTTACGGAACAGCCTGCGGAAACGTGCGGATATCGACGGTGCCGGAGGCGGTACGCTCGGGACGGTCAACGTCGAAGTTGCCCCCGGTAAAACGCTCGACATAGCGCTCAACGTAGAACGTAGCGACGGCCCCAACTCCACTACCTACATCGGGACGGTAGCCAACGAAGCTAATAGTGTTTTCACCCTCGAGATCGACGAGGAAACGGTTACGGGGAGCATCACCTTCGGGTACGATAAGGAGAGCACCGCTTACACGTACGCCTCCGACGCATCCGGACGTGCGTACGTCGAGCCGACTCCGATAGATGAGATCGTCTGCGTTGGATATACTGCCGCTCCGGGGGATATCAAAGAAGTCCCCACTACTAAAACGCCCCGAGCCGTAGGCGAGAAGGTTATCAGTTTAGAAAGTTTACCCGGTGCCGAAACCTGCATCTACCTCGACTTCGACGGCGAGGTTGTGGAGGGGACGTTGTGGGAGGGCGGTCGGCGCATCGACGCCGCACCCGCCGACGCCTCCGACGAGGACATCGAGATCTTTTGGGCTCGCGTAACCGAGGATTTTGAGGCGTTTGACGTAAACGTTACGACCGATCTAGCCGTGTTCGAGAGCTATCCGAGTAGCAAGAGCATGCAGTGCATCGTTACGGAAACCAACTTCGTAGCGCCTGGTGTCGTAGGGGTGGCTTACCTGAACTCCTTCACCGACGACTTAGTCTGCTGGGTGTTCGATGCACAGGCTAGGGCTTCCCTCGCGGCTTCGCACGAGGTCGGACACACCATCGGTCTTTCGCACGACGGGCGAACTCCGGATGAAGACTACTACGGCGGCACGAGCCTTTGGGGACCGATCATGGGCAACCCCTTCGGCAGTAAGATCACGCACTGGAGCAAGGGCGATTACGGTAGGGCCAACAACCTCGAGGACGACTACGAGATCATCACTTCGCGTTTCATCCCCTATCGCGCCGACGATCACGGCAATGGCCGCGGATCGGCCACGGCACTCACGGTTAACGACAACGGAAGCATCGACGCCGTCGAAGGTTTCATCGGCAAGCCGAGTGACCTCGATTTCTTCAGCTTCAGCACCGGCGGCGGGGACATAACCCTCAACGTGGACGTGGCTCCGTACGCGCCCAGTCTCAATACCTCCGTTTCGCTCTACCGCGCCGACGGCAACTTGGTCGGGAAATTCAACGGAGGCGATAACCTCGCCACCCGCGTGGAAACCGAACTCACCGCCGGCGACTACTACTTTTCTATCGACGGTATCGGGTACAAAGATCCTTACAAAGATGGCTACAGCGATTATGGCTCGCTCGGCTTCTTCAAGGTCTCCGGTAAGATCGCTCCCGGCGACGGCGGCGGCGGCGGCGACGACTGTGACGTGGCCGGCGGGACGATCGACGGCGGGCCGTACGAGTTCACCATCGACGGGGAGCCGGACTTCGTGACCGGGCTCTCGCTCGAGGGCGAGTCGGGTCCCAACAGCGCGTGGGTCATCACCGACGAGGACGCCAACATCCTCGACCTGGTCGGCACGAAGGCCGATGTCGAGGCGATCGACTTCGACGGGGCGAGCGCGGGCGTGTGCCTGATCTGGCACATCAGCTTCGAGGACGGACTCCAGAACGCGGAGGTCGGCCGGAACGCGAGCGAGCTCGAGGGCTGCTTCGAGCTGTCGAACTCGATCTCCGTGACGCGCATCGAAGACGGTGGCGACGACGGGTCTAACCAAGCGCCCACGGTCGCGATCGACGACCCGGTCGACGGGGCCACGTTCGAGGTCGGGGACGACGTACGGGTCGGGGTCAACGCCTCCGACGCCGACGGCACGGTCGTGCAGGTCGACCTCCTGATCGACGGGGAGATCCGGGCCACCAGTGAGTCGGCTCCGATCGCGTGGGTGATCTCCGGGATCACCGAGGGGACCTACGTCTTCGCGGCGATCGCCACCGATGACGACGGCGCGTCGACCACCTCGGCCGACGTCACCATCACCGTCGGAGAGGGCGACGGCGGCGGCGGCGGCGGCGACGACTGTGACGTGGCCGGCGGGACGATCGACGGCGGGCCGTACGAGTTCACCATCGACGGGGAGCCGGACTTCGTGACCGGGCTCTCGCTCGAGGGCGAGTCGGGTCCCAACAGCGCGTGGGTCATCACCGACGAGGACGCCAACATCATTGGCGTCGTAGCGACCAAGGCCGACGTCGAGGCGATCGACTTCGAGGATGCAGGTGTAGGCGTAAGCCTGATCTGGCACATCAGCTTCGAGGACGGACTCCAGAACGCGGAGGCCGGTCGGAACGCGAGCGAGCTCGAGGGCTGCTTCGAGCTGTCGAACTCGATCTCCGTGACGCGCACCCGCGACGGTGGCGACGACGGGTCTAACCAAGCGCCCACGGTCGCGATCGACGACCCGGTCGACGGGGCCACGTTCGAGGTCGGGGACGACGTACGGGTCGGGGTCAACGCCTCCGACGCCGACGGCACGGTCGTGCGGGTCGACCTCCTGATCGACGGGGAGATCCGGGCCACCAGTGAGTCGGCTCCGATCGCGTGGGTGATCTCCGGGATCACCGAGGGGACCTACGTCTTCGCGGCGATCGCCACCGATGACGACGGCGCGTCGACCACCTCGGCCGACGTCACCATCACCGTCGGAGAGGGCGACGGCGGCGGCGGCGGCGGCGACGACTGTGACGTGGCCGGCGGGACGATCGACGGCGGGCCGTACGAGTTCACCATCGACGGGGAGCCGGACTTCGTGACCGGGCTCTCGCTCGAGGGCGAGTCGGGTCCCAACAGCGCGTGGGTCATCACCGACGAGGACGCCAACATCCTCGACCTGGTCGGCACGAAGGCCGATGTCGAGGCGATCGACTTCGACGGGGCGAGCGCGGGCGTGTGCCTGATCTGGCACATCAGCTTCGAGGACGGACTCCAGAACGCGGAGGTCGGCCGGAACGCGAGCGAGCTCGAGGGCTGCTTCGAGCTGTCGAACTCGATCTCCGTGACGCGCATCGAAGACGATGGCGACGACGACGGTATCGCGACGATCTACGAGGACTGCAATTTCGAGGGGCAGAGTGTCGCGCTCACCGAGGGGCTTTACTCCCGTAGGGATCTTGCCAAACTCGGCTTCCGCGACAATAGTCTCTCCTCGATTAAGGTGGCCGACGGCTACCAGGCGATCCTGTACAGCTGGGGTTACTTCCGTGGCCACACGGTACTCGCCACCGCAGACGATCCTTGCCTAGTCGACGATCGCTTCAACGACGTAACCAGCTCGATCATCATCCGTAGGGATGACTCGACCGGTAACCAAATCGAAGCCGAGGACTACACGTGGGCACGTGGCGTAGCGGAGCCGGTCGCCGTCAACGATGGTGGACAGGCGATCAGCCTTCGGGCTGGCAACTGGCTCGCCTTCGACGAGGTCACCTTCCCGGTTACAAGCGACTACGTGGTGGAGTATCGCGTGTCGAGCGCCGTTGAGGGTTCGGAACTCTCGCTGTCACTCAACCGCGGCCGCCATCGCCTCGGTCGGGTCGCGATCCCGAACACGGGATCGGTCGACAGCTACACGACCGTTACCGATACGGTGCGCGCCTGCGCGGGCACGTACGTACTCGGACTCTACGCTTCCTACGGGAAGATGAACGTCGACTGGGTGCGCGTTACGCCGATCGAGCAGGAGAAAGGCGCCCTCGCCGCACGTTCCGACGACTGGGATCCAGAATCCGCACCGCTGTTCGGTGACGAAGAAGCGATCAACATCAGCGTCTTCCCGAATCCGGTAGCCTACGACCTCCAGGTCGAGGTTCCAGAGCAGCTGCGCGATAGTGAGCTATCCATTATCGACCAGCGCGGTGCTGTCCTCTGGACGGGTCCTTACCAGGATCGCATTGACGTGAGCAGTTACCCGACCGGTGCGTACGGTCTGTTGATCAAGCGAGGTTCCTTCCAAACGGTGAAGCGCTTCATCAAGCAGTAATTCGGCGTACTGTCGCTTTGCTTAGTGGCCCCCACGATCTCCGGATCGTGGGGGCCACGCTTTTTGGGGGCAAGCGTAGGCCATCGCGTTTACATCGAAACAATCTGTATACAACCTAAAAAGGTTACTTACCGACACGCGATTACGCATTCATCATCCCATTTTAGTCGCCTCGTTCGACCAAGTACACCCCCGGCCCGCCGCTGCGTACCCGCTGCCGCCCCGCGTAGGGTTGCTTCGAATGCTTAAACAGCACACGCCATACGTCAACATTCACGATGTACCCCGGGGATCCTTCCGTGTATATCCCTTTTAAACCCGTTACCAGTCTTCGCATGAACCTCTTCACACGTGTACTCCCCGCACTCTTGCTCGCAGTGGGTGCAGCTCCTCCGTCTTCCGCCCACGACCACGCAGCACGCGATCTCGGTACCGCCGAGCGCTTTCGGGAAAACCTTCCCTTAAGGGCTGATGCTACCGTGGAGGCCGTCGACACCGTACCGAATCAACCCCCAACCATAACGCTCGCCGAGCCTACCGACGGGGCTATTTTCGAGGGAGAAGACGCGATATTCTCCGTAGATGCGTTTGACGCCGATGGTACGGTCGTCTTGGTAACCTATACATACAGTGGCCGTACCAACGGGTCCATTCGGGTTGGTGGATTCGCACCATCCTTCAGGAGCGGCCTCCCCAATTTCCCGGTCAGTGAGTAAAGGAACAGGCGCGCTTTCTGCGCTTCAAGCGGGTCTTGTACGACGTACTCAACAGCGGCGAGCGGAAGGTCGTGTGGCTCGACCTAGTCGTCGCCCACGGCTACCACGACCAGAGTCACCTGATCAAAGACTTCAAGCACTACACCGGACTGTCCCCGCAGCGATTCGTCCGGTTCAAAGACGAATCCGGATTCTGCATGAACTTGGAACGCGGGGCGTATGAGTCCACGGAGGGCCCCGGCGACGCAGGCTGAGGGGGTAATCGATACCGTAAGCCCCCCCGGCAAAACGGGATCCACCGCCGGGGCGGTACGCGATTCGCGCCCTTCGTTTTCTTACAATGTAGAGCGCTGGGGGGCCAGATACTTTTGTCGAACAAGTAATCACGTTCTAAACAAAAGACGACAATGAACAACCACACTCCCTCCCGATCGCTGCCATTGAGCATACTACTCCGGGTACTCTTACCGGTGCTTTTGGTCAGTTTCGTTCGCCCATCCGACCTTGCCGCACAGGGCGTCCCCATCGAACGTACTGCGTTACCGACGCCCCCCTCCACATCCTGCCGGTTGCCTAAAATCGTCCGGAGATGGTCACGAGCCTGGAACGAGCAAGATGCACAAGCCATGGCCGATCTCTTCGCCGACGACGGCGTGTACGAGGACTTCGCGTTCCAAATAAAGTCCTCCACGCCGGCGGGCGCAGCCCAGTGGGTCGACATCACCGCCTCGAGCATCCCCGATGCCCACGTGGAGGTAATAGAGGCGTTTAGGTCGCGCCGCCGGATCGCGGTGAAGTGGATTTTCAGTGGCACGCCGCTCTCCATCGCGGGGGTACCGTCTACGGGGAAGTCGTTCGCCGTTCCCGCCGTGTCCTACTTCGAGGTAAGGCGCGGGCGGATCCAACGCGTCGGCGACTTCTATAACCTGGCCGATCTACTGCGTCAGTTGGATCTCCCCTGCGATACCTGGACGCCCCTGCCGCCGGCGCCGGCGGACTCCGTGGGCCAACCGACGACCGAGGTTCGGGCGGCGGATCGCCCGGCGGCCGAGCCCGACTCCCCGACGCGCGAGGGAGGGTCACCGACGATCTCGGGTAGGGGTGAGCGAGGGACGGGACTGGCCGGCGGACCCCGCTTACGGGTAGCCCCGAATCCGCTCTCGGAGGAGTCGACCCTCTCGTTCGCGGTTCCCGAGTCGGGGTTCGCCTCGCTCGTCGTGTACGACGATCGCGGCGCCCCGGTCGCGGACCTGTTCGGCGCACACGCGGAGTCCGGTGAGACCTACACCGTACCCTTCGGGGCGAACCAGTTGCGCAGCGGCCTCTACGCCGCTCGGTTGACCGGCGCCAACTATACCGAGGTGATCCGATTGGTCGTGGCCAAGTAGGCCCGCACCCCCCGGGACTCCGGCGGACCCCGCGGACGCCGCGGACCCCGCGGACGCCGCGGACCCCGCGTACGAAACATCCGGGTCGAAGCCCGGGGCAAGTGCACTGCCCCGGGCGCGGTGCAGACTCGCTTAGTGCGCCCCACGGTTTCCGAATCGTGGGGCGCACGCTTTTTACGGAAAAGCTTTCGCCAAAACGGGTGTCAGTCCACCAGCACCACGAGCTTACCCCTCGCTGCGTTGCTTTCCATGTACCGGTGCGCCTCGACTACCTCGTCGAAGCCGAACGTGCGGTCGATGAGCGCCGACTGTCGACCGGCCAGCACCTCGTCGGCGAACCAGGCGAGCGGCGTACGGAATAGATCCGCGTTCTCCCCCGAGTACGAGGTGAGTTTTACGGCAGTGGGAACGGCGACCATGGGCTCGAAATCGGGGATCGTCCAGGCGTTGCCGACCATGCCGCTCATGCACACCGTACCGTGTTTGGCGGTGGCCCGCAGGGAGTCGAGCAGGGTCGTAGCGCCCACGAGTTCGAGTACGTTGTCTACCCCCCCCGGCAGGAGCGCTCTCACTTGTTCGGCAACGGTGCCCGTGTCGATCAGCACGTGCGTAGCACCGGCGGATTTTAGGTGCGCGGCCTTGTCCGGGTTGCGGGTGGTCGAGATGACTTCGAGCTTTAGATCTCTACCGAGTTGAGCCGCCATGAGGCCAACCGAGGAGGACCCGCCCCGAATGAGAATCGATTGCCCCGCCTCCACCCCGAGCGCGGTGTGCAAGCTACCCCAAGCGGTCTGGAGGAGCTCGGGCAGGGCCCCCAGCCGCGCCCAGTCGAGCTCCGTAGCGACGGCCATGACCTGCTCGGCCGGAACACAGGTATATTCTGCGTAGCCCCCGTCGAAATCGCGCCCGATGCCCCCCATGACGGTTACGACGCGTTGCCCGACTTCAAACTGGCCACCGGGCGCCGCCTCAACCGTACCTACCGCCTCGATCCCGAGGACCCTCGGCAGCGCCACCCCCGGCGAGTGCCCCTGTCGCGTATACAGCTCCGAGCGGTTAAGCCCAAATGCACGCACGCGAATAAGTACCTCCCGCGCGCTCGGTACCGGCCGGACGATTTCTCGGTAGACGAGTACCTCCGGAGGACCGGGTCGCTCGAGGACGACCGCCTTCATCGTTGCCATAGCTCGCTAGGTAATACACGCCCGCCGCTACGCTTCCGGTGGATCGACGACGCCGGGTCCTCCGGCAGTCGACCCGCCGTTTTCCGGAAACGGAGGATACGAACGGCTAGTACCACGCTCGCCACAAGCAACGCGGTGCAGAGGCGGTAGGCGACCTCCCCGGGGGGCGCCCCCTCGGGGAGTACGCCCCGCTAAGCTGGTCCCTTACCGTAGACGGGTTCTTGGCTGGGCGGCTGCGTTCGCTTAGCTTGGTTGGCTCGATACCCCAATCGGGGACTGCCCCGCCGATCGGTCGGAAGCGGGTGTGCCATAAATCTACAGCATGAGCGATCTATCCCCCCCGGGAAGGGTGGTAACTCTCGAACCGCCCCTGTCCGAGGCGTTACGCCACCTGTACGTCATCGACGTACCCCCCGAAGCGCCTACCACAGTGCACCACCTGCCGCCCAGCCTCGAGATGATGGTTGTACTGAATTTCGGACCGGCCGTGACGTTTTCGTTCGGACTGGAGGCTTTAGGGGATCGGACCGTGAACCGGGTAGCGATCCTGGGGCCCCTGCGTCAGGTTATGCATTACGAACTGCGGGGAGGTGACCGACTGCTCATTCTTCCCTTCGTGTACAATGGGTTCTACCGGTTTTTGCCCATACCCCCGGATAAACTGGACGACTTGAGCGGGGGGGAACGCGAGGCGCACGACCGGCGGCTCGCCGGGCTCTGGCAGCTCCTCTCGCCACTCCCGTCTTCCGGCGCGCGGGTCGACGCGCTCATCGCCCACCTACTCGACACCATCGACGCTAACGACCGGGCGGCCCTCCCCTTCCTGGAGAGCGTACCGGAGATGCACCAACTCGACCTCAACTCCGTCAGCGTGATCGCGGACAAAACCTCGCTGACCGAAAGGAGCATCCAGGCGCAGTTCAAGAAGTACACCGGCTACACCCTCAAGGAACAGGCGCGCTTTCTGCGCTTCAAGCGGGTCTTGTACGACGTACTCAACAGCGGCGAGCGGAAGGTCGTGTGGCTCGACCTAGTCGTCGCCCACGGCTACCACGACCAGAGTCACCTGATCAAAGACTTCAAGCACTACACCGGACTGTCCCCGCAGCGATTCGTCCGGTTCAAAGACGAATCCGGATTCTGCATGAACTTGGAACGCGGGGCGTATGAGTCCACGGAGGGCCCCGGCGACGCAGGCTGAGGGGGTAATCGATACCGTAAGCCCCCCCGGCAAAACGGGATCCACCGCCGGGGCGGTACGCGATTCGCGCCCTTCGTTTTCTTACAATGTAGAGCGCTGGGGGGCCAGATACTTTTGTCGAACAAGTAATCACGTTCTAAACAAAAGACGACAATGAACAACCACACTCCCTCCCGATCGCTGCCATTGAGCATACTACTCCGGGTACTCTTACCGGTGCTTTTGGTCAGTTTCGTTCGCCCATCCGACCTTGCCGCACAGGGCGTCCCCATCGAACGTACTGCGTTACCGACGCCCCCCTCCACATCCTGCCGGTTGCCTAAAATCGTCCGGAGATGGTCACGAGCCTGGAACGAGCAAGATGCACAAGCCATGGCCGATCTCTTCGCCGACGACGGCGTGTACGAGGACTTCGCGTTCCAAATAAAGTCCTCCACGCCGGCGGGCGCAGCCCAGTGGGTCGACATCACCGCCTCGAGCATCCCCGATGCCCACGTGGAGGTAATAGAGGCGTTTAGGTCGCGCCGCCGGATCGCGGTGAAGTGGATTTTCAGTGGCACGCCGCTCTCCATCGCGGGGGTACCGTCTACGGGGAAGTCGTTCGCCGTTCCCGCCGTGTCCTACTTCGAGGTAAGGCGCGGGCGGATCCAACGCGTCGGCGACTTCTATAACCTGGCCGATCTACTGCGTCAGTTGGATCTCCCCTGCGATACCTGGACGCCCCTGCCGCCGGCGCCGGCGGACTCCGTGGGCCAACCGACGACCGAGGTTCGGGCGGCGGATCGCCCGGCGGCCGAGCCCGACTCCCCGACGCGCGAGGGAGGGTCACCGACGATCTCGGGTAGGGGTGAGCGAGGGACGGGACTGGCCGGCGGACCCCGCTTACGGGTAGCCCCGAATCCGCTCTCGGAGGAGTCGACCCTCTCGTTCGCGGTTCCCGAGTCGGGGTTCGCCTCGCTCGTCGTGTACGACGATCGCGGCGCCCCGGTCGCGGACCTGTTCGGCGCACACGCGGAGTCCGGTGAGACCTACACCGTACCCTTCGGGGCGAACCAGTTGCGCAGCGGCCTCTACGCCGCTCGGTTGACCGGCGCCAACTATACCGAGGTGATCCGATTGGTCGTGGCCAAGTAGGCCCGCACCCCCCGGGACTCCGGCGGACCCCGCGGACGCCGCGGACCCCGCGGACGCCGCGGACCCCGCGTACGAAACATCCGGGTCGAAGCCCGGGGCAAGTGCACTGCCCCGGGCTTCGCCGTGGGTGGCAAAAATTACGGCTGAGACTACGGGGGCTTTGGCCGACGGGTAAATCGTAACGTTCGGAGCCTGTCTAGGGACCTGCGATCCGGCGAGATCAACCGATTCTCAGTCGATCGGCGAGTTCTCAGACAGGCTCTTAGTTGGATTCAACCGAGAACGCATAGCTGGAATACGTCTCGTACCGCTCGCCGGGGTCGAGTCGGATACTCGGGAAATCCGGCTGGTTCGGCGCATCGGGGAGGTGCTGGGTCTCCAGCGCGAAGGCGGTGCGGTAGTCGTCTTTCGCCCCCGACTTAAAGGTGTTTTTACCCTCCATGAAGTTCCCGCTGTAAAACTGGAGGCCGGGTTCCTCGGTGTAGACCTCCAGCACGATCCCGGACTCGTCCCCGACGATCTTCGCGGCTTCGGTAAGGCTGTCGCCACCGGCCTCGTTGAGCACGAAGTTGTGATCGTAGCCCCTACCGAAGAGCAGTTGCTCGTGGGCGGTGTCGATGCGACTGCCCACGCGGCGTGCGCGCGTAAAATCGAAGGGAGTACCCCGCACGTCGAGGAGTTCTCCCGTCGGGATCAAGCCGGAATCGACGGGGGTGTACCGATCGGCGTTGATCCGCAGGAGGTGCCCGAAGATGGTACCGCTGCCCTCGCCGTTGAGGTTGAAGAAAGCGTGGTTGGTGAGGTTGACGACGGTGGCCTTGTCGGTGGTCGCGAAGTACTCCATGTCGAGGCGCCGCTCGGCGGTCACGCGGTAGGTCACCGTCACGTCGAGCTCGCCGGGGAAGCCCTGCTCACCGTCGGCGGCGGTGTACTTGAAGACGAGGGTGTGCCCGTCGGGCTGCTCGGCGGACCAAACGACGGACTCGAAGCCCCGCTCACCACCGTGGAGGCTGTTGGCGCCGTTGTTGGTGGGTACGGCGTACTCGGTGCCGTCGAGCGAGAACCGGCCCCTCGCGATCCGGTTCCCCACCCGACCGATCGTGGCGCCGAAGTAGGGCTCGGTGGATTCGACGAACCCCTTGAGGTTGTCCATGCCGACGACCACGTCGGTCATGTCCCCATTTTTGTCGGGTACCCAGAGCCCGATCAGTCGACCGCCGTAATTGGTGAAAGCGGCCTCGATGTTTTCGTTCTTGATCCAGTAAAGTCCGATGGGTTCCCCGCCGAGGGAGCCCTCGAACGCCGCCGGATCTAAGCCGCGGTGAGTTTTAGCGAAAGCTGAATCGACCGACTGACCGGAGGCGAACGAGAGGCAACCGAGGGTGAGCGCGAGGGCGAGCAGGCTTTTCATGCGCAGGAAGGTAGCCAATGTCGGGAGGCGGGCACACGTGTTCTCCGCGCGTGTGACAACCGTTCGGGGGGCGCCCCCCGAGACGATTTTAGAACCATCGTTCCAGATGCGCGTAGTTGGTTTTAGAACAATCATTCTAAAACCTACAACAACTTTCTTATGGCAAATCTTCAGGGTAAGGTAGCCGTCGTTACCGGCGGCAATTCGGGCATCGGCTACGCGACGGCCGAGCGGTTCAAGGCGGACGGCGCGACGGTGGTGATCACCGGTCGCTCGCAGACCCGCGTCGACGAAGCCGCCAAAGCGCTCGGCGTGGCGGGGGTTACCTTCGACGTGCTCAACGTGGCCAGCATCGCCGCGGCGGCCGAGCGGATCGGCCGGCAGTACGGCGGCGTGGACATCCTCTTCGTGAACGCGGGCATCTTCAAGCCGGCCCCGGTGGGCTCCATCACCGAGGAGCTATTCGACAACCAGATGGGCATCAACTTCCGGGGTGCGGTCTTCACGGTCGAGAAGTTCCTGCCGGTGCTCAAAGACGGCGCCTCCGTCATCAACCTCTCCTCCATCAACGCGCACACCGGCATGACGAACACGGCCGTGTACGCCGCGTCGAAGGCGGCGATGAACTCCTACACCCGCACGGCGGCCACCGAGCTCGCACCGCGGGGTATCCGGGTGAATTCCGTGAACCCGGGTCCGATCTCGACCCCGATCTTCGGGAAGACCGGCATGAGCGAAGATCAGCTCAGCGACTTCGCGGGGGCGATGCGGGCTACCGTTCCGTTGAAGCGCCTCGGTGAGCCCGGGGAGGTCGCCAACGTGGTCGCCTTCCTCGCCTCCGACGAGGCGGCCTTCGTGACCGGCAGCGAGTACACCGTCGACGGCGGCTCGCTCGTAAACAACTTGGTAGGCTAGCTTACGCGACAAACCTCCCCTATGGCCCGCCCCAAGGCTTTCGACGAGACGACGGTGCTGGAGGCCGCGATGCACTTGTTTTGGGAGCAAGGGTTCCACGCCACGTCTATCCAGGATCTGGTGGACCGGTTAGGGGTAAATCGGGGAAGTTTATACGCTACCTACGGAGGGAAGGAGGAGCTGTTCCGGCGGGCCTTGGAGCACTACCGGCTCACCTCCTCGGAGAGCAACCGCGCCTTTTTGGAAGCTCAGCCTTCCGGCAAAACCGCCATCGAGCAACTGTTTTTGCGGGCCGTGCGCGAGGGCGTGGCGGATGGCGCGCGCAAGGGTTGCTTCGTAGTCAACGCGACCACGGAGCTGAGCGGATCGTCGGGCGAGATCCGGCAGTTCTTGGTGCTGAACGAGCGGGGGGTTACGGCCTTGTTTCGGGCGGCACTAGAGCGGGCGGTGCGGGAGGGGGAGTTGGCCGCGGGGCGAGACTTGGGCGCGTTGGCCGGCTTCCTCTTCACGCTCTACAGCGGGATACAGGTGGTAAGCAAGCTCGACGAGGGGCCGGGGCGTCTGGAAGCGGTAGTGCGGGAGGGGTTGCGGGTGTTGGACTAGTTGGCGGTAGCCGGTCCACCGGTTCGGGCGGCCTCCTACGGGTTTGGCGAACACGCGCAGGCGGCGATCTTTAGGCAGCCATGTCTACCGAGTCCAATCTCCTTTTCTTCTTCAGTGCCCTCGGCGCCTTCAACGGACTACTGTTCGGACTGTACTTTTTGCTCCTGGCAAAACCGGTCAATCGCGCCAATAAGTACCTCGGTGCCTTCCTGCTCGCGCTGAGCATCCGGGTCGGCAAGTCGGTCTTCTTTCAGTTCGACCACGATCTCGCGCGCGAGTACCTGCAGTTCGGGCTCACGGCCTGCCTCTTCATCGGTCCGTTCCTGTACCTCTACCTCGGCGAAACCGCGCGCGGCACCGGAGCCAAACCACCCCCCGCCTGGCCCCACCTCGCCCCCTGGCTCCTACTGGCCCTTACGGGGGGTACGCTCTTCCCCTACGCAACCTACCCGCAGCTCTGGAACCCCGGTTTCGTCCTCGGGATTTACGCCGTTTGGGCGGGTTACTCCCTGCTGGGATTGTACGCCATCCGTGGGCCGCTCGCCGCGGTGTTGCGCCACCGCAGATCCGCGTCGCGCCACGACGTTTGGCGCGTCAGCCTCGGCCTCGGATCGCTCCTCATCGTCACGCTCTACACGCTGGTCGGCTTCACCCACTACTTATCCGGCGCCATCACCTTCTCGCTACTGCTCTACGGGTCGTGGTTCTATACTTTCCTCCTGCGGGACGCTCGAACGCCGAACTTACCGGAACCCGTGACCGGTCGCGCGCCTTCGGCGAGCAAGCGCTCTTCGGGTAGGTCCCTCACCGACCGCGAGTCGCAGCAGCTCCGGCGGGCCCTCGAGCGGGCGGAACGCGACGACGCCCTGATTACGGATCCGAACCTCAAGCTCGTCGACTTGGCGGCTTTCGCCAAAACGAGTCCCCACGCCCTGTCGCGGTACCTCAACGAACACCGCGGCAGCAGCTTCGCGCACTTCGTCGGGCGCGCGCGGATCGAACGCGCGAAGGCGCTCGTGCTCGCCGCCGACCACCTGACCCTCGATGCGATCGGGCAGCAGTGCGGCTTCAATTCGCGGTCGACGTTCTACGCGGCCTTCAAGCGCGAGACCGGGCTTACGCCCGCCGCCTGGAAGCGTTCGGCGGCGGGGGCGACGCCGCGGGCTTAGCTGCGTAGCGTATTGCTTAAGTGACTGTGATACAACGCACTAGCTGTTTAAAATTATAAGTCCGTACAACGGACCCAACGGTTCGAACAGCCCACGGCCGGGCAGCCGCTAGTCTTGCGGCATCACCAACCACACCCCCGGATGTCTACTCGCTCACCGCTCGGACCAGCGCACTTCTTCCTCCCCTTACTCCTCTTCTTCTCCTGGATCACGCATGGCTTCGCCCAGGACAGCACCGGTCGTGACCACGAGCTGGTGACCGCCGCCGTCGAGAAGTACATCGAGGGCACGTCCTACAACCGCCCCGATTTACTGGGTGAGTCGTTTCACCCCGACATCTCCATGTACTTCACTAAAAACGACTCGCTGTGGATGCCGAGCCGCGCGGAGTACATCGGCTTCTTCGAATCCGATACCCCCGGCACCCCCACCGGCCGACAGGGCAACATCCGTTTCGTCGAGGTGAGCGGCGACGTCGCGATCGCCAAGGCCGAGATCCTTTTCCGGGACAACGGACTACTGTTCGTCGACTACTTCCTCCTCAAGCGCCACGCGGGAAAATGGACGATCGTCTCGAAAACGGCCTCCGACGGGTCCCTCCAACCAGCACGGTCGGCGGATCCTGTTCGTCGTCTCCAATGCGGATACCTACGGCGCGACCGATATCCCCAACGCCAACCACTTCGGCGAGATCGCGGGGGCGTACGACGTTTTCGCGAAAGCGGGCTACACGATAGACTTTACGAGTCCCGCGGGCGGAGCCGTACCCGTTGGCTACTTCCGCGACGAACCGACCGAATCGCGCAATTTCCTCTCCGACCGCGATTTCGTGTACCGACTCGACCACACCCTGCCCGCGGCCGGCGTAAAATCCACCGACTACGCGGCCATCTACTTCCCGGGCGGGAGTGCCAACATGTTCGAGACCCCCTTCGACACCAGCGTGCACCGCCTCGTGCGAGAGGTTTACGAACGGGACGGCGGGGTGGTCGGCGCCGTGTGCCACGGGACGGGGGCGCTCACGCAAATCGAGTTGAGCGACGGCCGGCCGCTCGTAGCCGGCAAGCGGATTACGGGGTTCCCGACGCGGCTCGAACGCGCTGAAGCGCCCTACTTCAAAGCCTTCCCCTTCACCATCACGGAAGCGGTTCGCGCAAACGGCGGGGAGTGGACCGATGCCGAGGAGATGGGAAGTGGCTACTTCGTGGCCGACGGGCGCGTCGTGACCGGCATGGACAACAGCGCTACGCGGGCCGTGGCCGCGGCGATGGTGGAGGAGTTGGGGCGGGAGTTGTGAGGGACAAGGTGCTCACCCTCCTGGAAGTGCCGGACCATTTCCAGGAGGGTGGAGGCGGTTGCATCGGGTCTCCTCCCCAAATGCGTTCCGGGGATCCCGCTCCGAGGTTTAACGTTTCGCCGACTGACTTCGGAGAAGTCGAACAGGAGGAGGAAGTTGGTGCATTGTGAGATTTACCATCTCGCCATAATGCCAAGGTCCATGGAGAATCTTTTCTCTAAAAAGACCTCCCCTGCTGCCCATCCTTCTGTTTTGTATCCCATATTTACATAGGGATAGAAGTTACCGAGCTTGTAGCTTATTTTACTCGACACTAAGCCTCCTACCTGTGCTTGATCAGTGTAAAACGATTGATCCTCCGGTTGAGCCCAAAGCATGAATCGAGGGGAGACTAGCATCTTATCGCCTATTGGGTATTCAAACAGCGCCATATCTAAAGAAGGAAAATTATGATCGAGGTTTTTATTTATAGTAGGCGCTACTATCCAGTTAAAGTTTCCGGTTTTGAGCAGGAGATTCAAACCTACCTGAGATCCAAAAGAGGTAGGATAATAACTAAAAGCAAAGTTGAACAACAACGGATTGCTGTTGAGGGGAGTTTTAAGTTCCAAGCTATTGATAAAAAAATTCATTGGTGAGATGAAGTTCAATAGGGATAGATTACTCTGCTTCTTTATCCATTCGTATTGCTCCTCGTTCAGCTTATCACCATAGATGTACCTGTCGTAACCGTTCTCATACGGATGTGCACCACGAGCTGCATACGGTTGATCGGGATTGAACAAATCGTAAGCCCACGCTGTAAAGTCCGGCCCGGTAAAGTCTCTAATGCTTTGATCGCCGGCTTCTTGTTTGATAGCATCATCTACCAGAGGCTGAATTTGATCTCGCTTTGAACATAGTCTCATGTAAAGCTCTACGCTAATGAAACGTCCTAGTATGTTTAGCGAGTTGGCGTAGTTGGTGTTATGGAAGAAGTTATCTCGCTGCATACGCTGCGCACTTAACACCTCTCCTTCTACTCCGGCGGTCATTAAACGCACGAAATCACTATTAGAACGCTTTTTTAAAGAGGCCAAGTTGGTGTCTAACACATGATTTACGGAAGTAGTGCTTGATCCGTTTACGTTCTCCCGACCGCTTATCCAATCGTTTAGAGAGTTATTGCTGTATATATTGTGACTCGTCATCACAGCACGATGATACTCCTCGTGTTGCCATGCAAAACCAAATGGCAATACCATATCCGCAGCCAAATTCAAAATAGATTCCGCGCCTGTTTTCCAAAGCTTTTTGCCTAGCTTATCATTTGACTTTACGTTAAACAATCTGCTGGTGCCGTAAAATATCGCGTATCTCGTATCGTGAGAAAACGACAAACTTTGCTCCATGGATGGGCTCGCCCACGCCCTTATTTTATAGCCAGCGGGCCTACCTTGTACATCGGCCACGGCCCCTTCAGTAAGGGCGGATGCATGCAGCCCGTAAGGCAGACTTACCAAGGGTAGATCAAATAACAGTTTAGTTTTAACAGGATCAGAATGTACCCAGTTGATCTGCAGCTGTGCCTGCAAACCCTGAGCGAGGGATACCAGTAAGAACAGAACGATGATTCTCATAGCATTTGTTTGGTTGAAACGCAAACGTACTAGCACACCGATCGCATAAAAGTTACCCCATGTTAACTTCTGTCCCTCTGCCTACGTATGCGACTCAAACTCTGCGTTGTAATACCAAGATATGAAGATATGTATTTCTGAGCGATGCGCTGATGGATACCTGGATTTTCCGCGTCCAACTCATCGTACCTTTCAGCCGCAGTCTTGGTCATAAGATCTATCTGCTGCTTCTGCTTTGCTACAAACGAAGCCTCGGCCGCCACTTGTCTAATCAATACCTCGCCTGTGTTCTCCCCAAGCTTATAAAACTCTCGACCTGGCAATCGCATCATTTTGCTCTCTTCTAACGCCTGAATATGTAAGGGAGTAGGAGATCGTTGGAGCAAAGAAAAATAGTCACAGCAAAAGCCAAAATCGACCGCCAGATCAAGGCATACAAAACTGTTTTCGCGCCATAAAAAGATACCGGCACTACCGGATAAGAGAAAATGCAAGTACTTCTCCGTGGTATCTTGGTGCTTGATTACCTCCTTTTTAGAATAAGTGACAGGCTCAAATTTTCCTGCCAGCTTATGCCACACCGAATAAGGGATGTCGGAGTATCTATCAAAAGAAGCCTTTAGGATGTATGCTAATTCTTCTTGCATGTCGCTTTGGCAAATTTAAATCATTATCTGGCGCTATCCTGGGAATAGACCGTTTTATGTCCCCCCCCCCGCCATGATTTCTCCCTTCCTGACCGCAACGAAATGGCAAACCTACCGGTAATTTCCTCCAGGCGAACGCCACGCACCTTGCCAAACGTCTGATCTCTCAGTCGGCCTCTGAGCGGATGATGAAGCCACCTTTGACTTTCGAGTTCAATGTTCTGATAGTAGCGATCCCGAACCCAGTGCACTACCAACGCCGCTTACCGCGGACGATGAGACGCAGTGCGCCGACCCCGCTCACGTAGCCTTGGGTTTGCCCGGAGCAATTACGTACGGATGATGGATGTCCATACGGGTCGAATATACTCGGGGTCGGATTGTGTACGGCGTCTGAATCATACGCGGATGGTTCGACAAAACCGCAAACCCAAGAATTCGCCAAACCACAGGTTTCAAGCGGGTTGCGCGCTCCCCTAATCTACCTCCCGAAACCGGCTATCCCCGCACATCCGCACCACCTGAGGCCGAAACGCCCCCAGGACATCCACCAACTCCACCTGCGCCGCCATTACCGCGTGGATGTCCTTGTAGGCATCCGGCGCCTCGTCTAACCCGGCGCCGAGCAGGGTAACGCCCGCGGCTTGGAGCTGCGCGGCCCAGTCCGCCCGCGCGATGGTCTTCTTGGCGGCCGTGCGCGACATCTGCCGACCGGCCCCGTGACTCGCCGAGGCCAGCGACGCCGCCTCGCCCCGGCCGCGCACGATAAACCCGGGCGCCGTCATCGAACCCGGAATAATACCGAGTACCCCCGCACCGGCCGGCGTGGCCCCTTTGCGGTGCACGATGCGCTCGACACCGTCGGCGTCGAGCTCGCGCCAGGCGAAGTTGTGGTGGTTCTCGATCCGCGCGAGCGGCTTCGCGCGCAGTCCGATCGCCATGCGGTCGTGGATCACGTGGTGGCAGGCCGAGGCGTAGTCGCCGGCCAGGTTCATGGCCGCCCAGTACTCCGCACCCGCCGCCGTGTCGAGGTCGAGCCAGGCCAGGTGCCGCGCCTCGTCGGGCAGTGGGGTCTCGGCCATCGCGAGCTTGGTGTAGTGGTTGGCGACGGTTGCCCCGAGCCCGCGCGAACCGGAGTGATTCAGCAGGCCGAGGTACTCGCCCGTCGCCAGACCCACCTTCGGGTCGTGCTCGGTGATCGTGACCACGCCCCACTCCACGAAGTGATTACCGCCGCCCGAGCTGCCGAGTTGGCGCCGCGCCCGGTCGCGCAGTCCCCGCAACAGGTCCGTCGCGCCGAAACGCTCGTCCTCCTGCATCGAGTGGTCGGCGGCGCGCTGGCTCGTCTGCCGCCCGAAGTAGGTATTTCGCTGCAACAGCTTCACGAGTCGCTCGCGGTCCGCGGTGAGCAGCTCCACCGGCTCCCCGAACACGCTCAGGCACATCCGGCACCCGATGTCGACGCCGACGGCGTAGGGGATAACGGCGTTATCGGCCGCCAGCACCCCGCCGATGGGCAACCCGTACCCCTGGTGTGCATCGGGCATCAGCGCCCCGGCCGTAGCCCGCGGCAGCCGCATCGCGGTGTTCATTTGTTGGCGCGCCCCGCCCTCGATGTGCTCCGCGCCGTAGCTGGTGTAGGCCAGCGGCTCGTCGCGAAGCGGGATAGTAGTATCCGTTTTAGCGGAAGCGAGAATGGCGGCGGCCACATCGGCTACCAGCGCGTGCTCGGCGTACGCCCGCGGGTTGGCGTAGGTGCTGGCGAGGAGGTCTTTGAGCTGATCAATCGTTAACTCCGACAACCACCGCGGCGCGCTCTCGAGGATCAGCGCGAAGGCCGGTCCGGGCGCGAGGCCCCAGGCCTTTAGGGTGGTCCCGTCTACAGTCGTGATGGTTTCAGTTCCATCGGTGTGCGAAGTAGGTATGGATGTACGCATAGGATATCTATTTCAGAGAAGCCAGCCTTTCGGCAAAACGGCTCTCGCCGATCTCCCCGGCCGGCCGTTCCGACCGGGGGTCACCCCTGTTTTTCGGCGACGATGCAAACCTCAAACCCGTCTACGCAATCTTTTTGCGTAGTAGTTTGACGGCCGAAAATTGTTTTGCCGAAAGGCATTCTCGACCATGCCCGCCAACCGACATGCCCGCCAACCGAAACGCCCTGCTCCGCTACCGTACCATCGACCGTTGCCTACGCAACCGCGCTCGGCGGTGGACGCTCGACGACCTCATCGGGGCCGTTTCCGACGCCCTCTACGAGTACGAAGGCCGGCAGGTGGACGTGAGCCGCCGTACCGTGCAGCTCGACCTCCAGCACATGCGCTCGGACCGACTCGGCTACCGCGCGCCGATCGAGGTGTACGAGCGCAAATTTTACCGGTACGCGGACCCGGACTACCGGCTTACGGAGAGTGAGCTGAACGAGCAGGACCTCGCGCGACTCCGCGAGGCGGCCGAGTTGCTGCGGCAGTTTAGCGGCTTTCGGCAGATGGAGGCCTTCGGCGGACTCGTAGGCCGGCTGCGCGATCAGCTCGGCGCGGGCCGTACCGACGGGCGCCGCGTGATCGACTTCGAACACAACGAGCACTTGCGGGGACTGCACTTCGTCGACGAGTTGTACGAGTTGTGCGTGCGCGAGCGGCGGGTGTGGGTAATGTACCAGAGCTTCCGGGCGCGCGAGCCCCGGCGTATCGACTTCGAGCCCTACTTCCTCAAAGAATCGCGCAACCGCTACTTCGTGCTGGGGCGGGAACGCGCCGAGGAGCGCGTGCTCATTCTCGCCCTCGACCGGATTCATGGGTTGGAGTCTCGATCGGAGGTTTTCGCGCGCCGGCCGGGGCTAGACATCGAAACGTACTTCCGACACACCGTGGGCGTCAGCGTGAGCGCGCCGCCGCAGCGGGTGGTGCTGCGCATCGACCGGGAGCAGGCGCCTTACTTGCTCACCAAGCCGATTCACGCCTCGCAGCGCGCCCTCGCGCAGGCGCCTACGTACGTGGAGGTGGAGCTCGACGTGCAGCACACCTTCGAGCTCGAAAAAGAGATCCTGGCGTTCGGGAGCGCCATTCAGGTGGTGGAGCCGGAGCGACTGCGTATTGCTTTGGCGGGCACTTTCGCCGAGGCGGTGGCAGCTTACGCGCGTCCGACGAGCGAAGCGGAGTGGGCTGGACTCCGCGAGCGCTTCCACAAACGTGGCTACTTGGAGTTTCCGAGCCTCTTCAGCGGTCAGCAGTTGCGGCGGCTGCACCCTGATCTGCGCGTGCTGCTCCGGGATTTTCCGGTGGGTGCGACGCGGGACATTTTCCCGCGGCTTTCGCCAAAACGGCAGCGCATCCTCCGCGATGGCGTGGGGGGCTTGCTCGAATCGCTCTTCGCAGAGACGGAGGCTTCCGTCGAACGGCTCTTCGCGCGGTCTACTGCACTGAGTCCGGATACGCCGTACCGGCCGGCCACGACCCGGCGGCTGCTCGTGGCCCGCAGTAAGTGGTCGGGCAGGGCGGGCGGGCCGGAAGTGATCCGCGGCTCCCACCTCGCGCGCGACGCGGAGGCGGCGGAGCGGGTGTTCGCGCGGGCCGATTTCGGGAACGCCACGGTGGGCGGCTACGGGTACGCGCTTCTGCTGGAGCGGGGCACGTGGTGGCGGATGCGGGGGGAGCGGACCCGCGAGGTGATCTGGTTGGAGGTGGATTTAGGTTAGCGTGGCGTTCGGCGCGCTCCGCGGCCCCCGCGTGCCCTCCGCGTGCCCGCGCGAAGCCGTTCCCGGCGTGCGAAACCGCCCCGAGGCGCTCGGTTAATTCACCAGTACGGAAAGTCTCCCAGGATAGCCGTCGACCCTCAGGTTCAGTAGCGTTTTTGGCGTATACGGCCGCCGAGAAGTAGATCTGTATACTTTCGTTACGCAACTAGATGTTGGTACATCTAGTTTGTGAAGTACTCGCGCCGTTCGTGCGAAGTGCGCCACCACCAAACACGCTCGACACCATGCTAATCACGAAAGCCACCGATCGGCTTGGCGGCGAAGCCATCGCGCACCGGCGCGGCGAAGGTGTTGCCCCCTCGCGGATCGTCGTCCTATCGGCCACCGTATCAACCAATTTACCGCAGACGCGGGGAGGGATAGGCGCGGACGATACGTTGGCGTCCTTCTTGAAGCGAGAGCCGACTACGTCCCGACAGTCCATCACCCCGCTATACCTTCGAAATGAAACGCAAAGACTTCCTCAAATCGGCCCTAGCGCTTACCGGCATGAGTTCACTAAGTAGTTTAAAAGGATTTACAGACGCACTACCCGTTCAACGTAAGCGGATGCCGGTGCTGTTCACGTCGCACGGCAGCCCGATGGACATCCCGCTCGGCAGGGAGGAGCGCCCGTTTTGGAACAGCCTGTACGAGCTGGGGCGTACGCTCGAACAGGGCTACGAGGTGCGGGCGGTACTCGTGGTGTCTGCCCACTGGTGCACGCAGGGCACGTTCGTCAATGTTTCGGGCAAACAAGAGCAGATTTACGATTATTACGGTTTCCCAAAACACTACTACGAGCCCAAGTACCGAGCCGTAGGGGCTCCGGGTGTAGCTCGGGAGGTAAGTGAGATCGTCCCGTCGGTAAAGGAGACCGACGATTGGGGTTTGGATCACGGGGCCTGGCCCATGCTCATGCACTTGTTCCCCGAGGCCAATGTTCCGGTGTTCCAGATGAGTCTCGACTACGGCGCCGAGCCCTCGTACCACTACGAACTCGGGAAGCAGTTGAAATCGCTGCGGGACAAAGGCGTACTCGTTATCGGCAGCGGTTCGCTGATCCACAACCTCTCCCTACTCGGCGAGCGGATGCGGACCGGCGACTTATCCCCGCTCGGTTGGGAGGCGGACTACGACGCCTGGCTGAAGCAGCAGATAGGGGGCCGTACCTTCGAGAACATCGTCAAGTACGAAAGCAGTCACTCGCTCGGTAAGTTGGCCGCCCCGACCCCCGATCACTTCGTGCCCGTACTCTACAGTTTGGGCATGACGGATCACAAGGATCACATTAGCTTCTTCCACGACGAAGCGCCCAGCATGGCCGCCTTCAGCGAGTTGAGTTTCATCGTCCACGCTGCGTGAGCGTGATCGCGCAGCGTGCTGGATTGCTACTTTCAGATCACCTCGTCTTCGCGAAGCCTCGCTACGCTCGCCGGTAGCGGGTACGTATCGCGCAAAGCCTCATCCGGCACCGGTTCCCCGTACACCGTCCGCATCGGGACCACCCCCGCCCACATCGGTAACTCGTAGTCCGCGGCCTCATCCTTCGGCCCCCCGACCCGCGTTTTGGCGGAAGCCGACTCGATGGCGAGGGCCAGGACACCCGTCACCTCCGCCTCCTTTTCGACGTCCCGAGCGGCGGCATGGCGCTGTGGGTGCGTTGGCGCGTACCCGTCGACTTCGACGTGCTCCGGGCGCGGTGTGCGGAGCGTGGGGTTTGGTTGGCCGAGGTGCCCGTGGCCTGGCGGGCGCGGCGGGGGCTGCGGCTCGGGTTTGCCTCGCTGAACGAGGCGGAGCTACGCCGAGCGGTCGGTGTGCTCGCTGAAGCGGCCGAGGGATCGTCCGTGTGCAGTCGACAGTGGACCTAAACACCTCACCCCCAAACCCGCCGCCAGGGGATCACCCACGGCAGCACCAGTACCCACGCCACAAAAAACGCCGTCATGCTCCGGGGGTAGACCGCTCCCGCCCGCACGGCCGGTGCCGCTACCGCGAGCAGCCAGGTGCCCTTATAAACCAGCTGCAGCATCAACACCGCTGCGAAGCTTTCTGGGCGCACCAATCCACCGGCGGAGCAAACGGCGATCGCCAGCCAGAGGGCGCCGAGCACCCGCAGGCCTTCCGACTGGGCAACCGCGCCCTCGAAAACCGTTGCGGCCCCGCGGTCGGTGAGTAGACACGTGAGCCCGATCCACCCCGCGACGAAAATATTGGCGCCGTAGACGAGCCGCAGCAGCAGATGTTCAGCCATAGCTAGCGTGGGTTAGACTCGTTCGTAGGTTTTCCCGCGCGGACCTCCGCTTCCGCTAAAACCACGAGCTTCCGCACCACACCGGGTAGCATCCCGCGAAATTTCCGGCCCAGGAGTCCGGCCCATACAAGGGCTAAGGGTCCGCCAAACCAGACTTCGTGCGTAACCGATACCTCGCCGCCGAGTTCTGTAAGTATGCGGTGTACGTGCAGCTTCGCGAGCGGTAGCTGCGAGGTGAACGTGTAAAAGCTTCCCGGGCTGAAGGCCGTGACTTCGAATTTCACTTTCCGCCCCGTTGGGTCGAGTAGGGTACCGCGCTGTCCGGTGGCCGTGATGGTGGTAGCGCCGCTCGCGAGGCTGGCGGTACTGACGCCGTCGTCGAAGCCCGGCCAGTCGTCGAGCGTGGTCCAAGAAACCCAGACTTCCTCCGCGCAGGCGTTACCTGCGCGTTCGGTGTGCCAAAAGTGACGGTTGGTGGGTCGCGAGGGCCGGTTCGGGGGTAACATCGGGCGTAAAGCTCGTCGTACGGCGTCCGGAAGCCACTGCACTTTGGGTAAGTAATGGATCAGGGGCTATCGTCGGACACGGGCCCGGATGCGACTCAACGATTGTGGCGTCATCCCGAGGTAGGACGCGAGGTGCTTGAGCGGGACGCGCATCAAGAGTGCCGGCTGCTCGTCGAGTAGTTTGAGGTAGCGTTGCTCGGCGCTCAGGCGTTGGGCGTCGAGTAGGATCTCCTCGGTGAAGAATTGTACCTCCTGCACGAGTTGACGCACGAATTGGCTCCATGCGGGCACGCCTAGCAGGCCATCGTTGGCTACTTTGTCGATCACCAACAGTTCGGCCTCCGCGATCACGTGGATAGCTTCGATCGCCGGCTGCCGGCTCTCCAGGCTCCGCATCGAGGTAAGGACGTAAGGTGGATCGGTGAAGTACTTGGTGTGTTCCTCGCCTTCGTCGTCGGTGTAAGAGAAGCGAAGTAGCCCCTTGTGTAAAAACCAGATGGAGTTGCACGCTTGTCCCTCCCGAAGTAGATAGTCACCGGTTTTGGCGAAAGCCGGACGCCAGTGCGAGGAAACTTGATTCCATTCGTCGGTCGAGAGGGTGGTGTAGCGCTCCGTAAATGCGCGGAGCGCGGTGTGGGCGGTCGAAGCGGGGGCAGCGGGCACCGTGGCAAAGTAAGGGGCGGACAGCCGGACAAAAATTCCGCGGGGCCGGTCCGGGCATTCCTGTATGGTGTCCGTCCGGCCGGCACGGCGTGCATCTAGCCCGAGTCGTTTGACCCTACCGCGCGCGTTTATCGACTCCGCGAGCTCTCTACCGAGCTCATCGCCAGGCGCAAACGCCGGGGTGGGGAAGTAGCCGGAGAGACGCCTACCCCTTTCCGCACTGCCGCCAACCGCCCTCGTGACACTGGCGCGAGCACCGCGATCGCCCGAGCGCTCGACGTGGATACGGTCGGGGCCCTCCAGACAGAGGGTGGATCGATAAATAGAAATATTTTATCATATACTTTTACTTACTCTATATTGCGGCCTACCGATACATGCCCAGTAAAAGTTTTGCATTAGTTAGTGTTGTACGAACACTATACTGACTCTCCCGAATCTCCCTTCTATCAAAATTACTCTTGATGAAGCAAACCTGTACCCGAACCCCCGCTCGATCACCGGTCCACCGCCTACTCCTACCGCTGCTCTGCCTACTCGGTGTTAGTGCCCTCTCGGCGCAGACTACCGTCGACGGGACGATCAGCGACGCCGAGGGTGAGCCCCTGATCGGCGTAAGCGTCGTCGCGGAAAACACCTCCACCGGGACGGTGACCGACGTCGACGGCGATTTCGTCCTCGAGGTGCCGGCCGGCACGGAGGCCCTGGTGTTCTCGTACATCGGGTACCAATCCGTGACCGAGCCCATCGACGGGCGCGCCAGCATCGACCTGACCCTGTCGGAGAGCAGCGAGCTCCTCGACGAGGTGGTCGTCGTTGCCTACGGCACGCAGAAGAAGGTAACCATCACCGGCGCGGTGGCCTCGCTCCAGGGCACGGAGGTGATGTCGTCGCCGGCGGTGAACGCGACCAACTCCCTCGCCGGCCGACTGCCGGGCCTGGTGGTCATCCAGCCGAGCGGTGAGCCGGGTGCCGACGCAGCGCGCGTCTCGATCCGCGGCACGAACACCCTCGGCAACAGCAGCCCGCTGGTCGTGATCGACGGCATCCCCGACCGCGAGGGCGGCTTCGGCCTGATCAGCCCGCAGGATATCGAGTCGGTCTCGGTCCTCAAGGACGCCTCGGCGGCGATTTACGGCGCGCGCGCCGCCAACGGCGCGATCCTCGTCACCACGAAGCGCGGGGTGGAGGGCCGCCCGACCGTGACGTACGACTTCAACCAGGGCTTGAGCCAGCCGACGGTGGTTCCGGAGCTGGCCGACGCGGTTCAGTACATGAGCATCATGAACGAGCTCCCCATCCACCGCAACATCCCCGCCGCCGAGTGGGGCGCCGCCTGGGAGAGCATCCAGTCTACCGGCACCTACGATTCGCCCACCGCGGACGTCCCGACCCTCAACGCCATCTACAGCCCCGAGCTGATCGACAACCACGCCAACAACGCTAACCCGTGGACCTACCCCAACACCGACTGGTTCGGGGCCACCCTCCGGGAGTGGGCACCGCAGTCGCGCCACAACCTCGCCGTACGCGGGGGGAGTGAGGCACTGCGGTACTTCGCTTCCCTGGGCTACGTCGACCAGGACGCTGTCTACATCAATTCGGCCACGCGCTACAAGCAGTATAACCTCCGCGCCAACTTCGACGCCACCGTCAACCCGTACGTCAAGACGAACCTCGGGATCATGCTCCGCCGCGAGGACCGGCGCTACCCCACCGAATCCTCGGGGGCGATCTTCCGGATGCTGATGCGCGGTCGCCCCAACGAACCCGCCGTGTGGCCCAACGGCCTGCCCGGACCCGACATCGAGAACGGACAGAACCCCGTGGTGATCACGACCGACGCCACCGGGAACATCTCCAACCCCCGCGACCTCGCCCAGCTCAACGGCGGCGTCGACCTCACCAACCCCTGGATCGAGGGCCTCACCCTCAGCCTGGTGGGCGCGGTCGACCGCACCAACGAGCAAGCGCGCGTTTGGCAAACCCCCTGGACGCTCTACTCCTGGGACCAAACCACCTACGAGGCCGACGGCGTAACCCCCGTCCTCGAGGGCGCCATACGCTCCAACTTCCGCGACGCGCGCCTGGCGCAGAGCTACAACGGCGTGCTCAACACCAACCTCACGGGGCTCCTCCGCTACGACGTAGCGCTCGGGCAGGGCAACCTTAGCCTCCTGGCCGGCGCCACGCGCGAAAAGTTTACCGGCTCCAACTTCAACGCCTTCCGTCGCAACTTCATCAGCACGGCCATCGACCAACTCTTCGCCGGGGGCGCCGAGCAGCAGAACACCGGCGGCAACGCCTACGAGCGCACCCGCCTCGGCTACTACGGCCGCGCGCAGTACAACTTCCAGCAGAAGTACCTCGCGGAGTTCATCTGGCGCTACGACGGCTCCTACATCTTTCCCGAAGACCAGCGCTTCGGCTTCTTCCCGGGCTTCCTCGCGGGCTGGAACGTCACCGAGGAAGACTGGCTGAGCCTCGGCGGGCTCGACTACCTCAAGCTCCGCGCCTCCTACGGGGAGATGGGCAACGACCAGGTGTTTTACAACGGCCAGCTCCAGGAGTACGCGTTCCTCTCGAGCTACAGCTTCGGGCAGTACCCCATCGGAGGCGTGGTGCAACCCACCCTCGTCGAAACCGTGCTCGCTAACCCCGACTTCACCTGGGAGCGGGCCCGCAACATCAACTTCGGCATCGACGCCACCCTGTTCGGGGGCCTCGACGTCGCCCTCGACTACTTCGACAACCGCCGCGACCAAATCCTCATACAGGAAACGGGCTCCACGCCGGGCTCGTCCGGCATCACCACCCTGCTGCCCCCGGTCAACGCCGGCAAGGTGACCAACAGCGGGGTCGAGTTCGCCCTCCGCTATAACCCCACCCCGAACGGTGAGTTCCGTTGGAACGTCGGCCTCAACGGCGGCTACGCCCGCAACAAGGTGCTCTTCCTCGACGAGGTACCCGGGGCACCCGACTACCAACGCCAGGAGGGCGCCCCCATCGGGGCCTACCTCATCTACGAGAACGACGGCGTCTTCCGCGATCAGGCCGAGATCGAAGCTAACACCTTGGACTACAGCGGCGTCACCAACGCCCTCAAGCCCGGTGACCTGAAGTTTAAGGACACCAACGGCGACGGCGTCATCGACGCCGACGACCAGGTCCGCATCAAGAAGAACCAAACGCCCACCTTCAACTTCGGCGTCACCTTCGGACTCACCGCCGGCCCCTTCGACGCCTCGCTCCTCCTCCAGGGCGCCACCGGCGCCCTCGGCCGCCTCCAAACCGAGAGCGGTGACATCGGCAACTACCTCCTCCACCAGTACGACAACCGCTGGACGATCGACAACCCGAGCAGCGTCGACCCGCGCCTCGCGAGCCGCGGCGACACCTACTTCACCGGCGGACCCTACGGCAACAACGACTACTGGCTGTACAGCAAGAACTACGTCCGCCTCAAAAACCTCGAGGTCGGCTACCGCTTCGGCGGCAACGCATTCGGCGGCTTCCTCGAGAGTGCCCGCGTCTACCTCAACGGCTTCAATCTCCTCACCGTCGACAAGCTCGGCATTTTCGACCCCGAATCGGAGAGCCAAACCGGCGTCTACTACCCACAATCGCGGGTGTTAAACGCCGGCTTCAGCGTCTCTTTCTAAGATGTGCTTAGAAAGCAAAATCCCCCCAAGCGTGAAACGTCTACCCTTTACCACTCTCCTCGCGGTGCTGCTCGCCACCGGGGCCTGCGACAGCGACTATCTCGCCACCGAGCCGCTCGACCGGATCCCCAGCGACGCCACCTGGGCCGACGGCGCCCTCGCGCAGGCCCACGTGTTCAACGTGTACAGCTTCCTCGGCTACGGTGGCTTCGAGGAGCAGGGCCTGTCCAGCATCTCCGACGAGGCCATGTTCACGCACGCCGGCCGCAACATCAACACCTTTACCGAGGGCTCCGAGACGCCGGGTAGCCTCGCCTGGACGAGCGCTACCTACGAGTGGAACCAGATGTACCTCGCCATCCGGCAGGCGAACGTCGCGATCGAGAACTTACCCCAGGCCACCTTCGAGGACGCGGAGCTGCGCGACCGACTCCTCGGCGAGAGCCACTTCCTGCGCGCTTACTACTACCACCAGCTGATGCGCAACTACGGCGGGGTGCCGCTCGTGGCCCGGGCCTACGACCTCGACGAGGACTACGCCCTGGCCCGCGCCACCTTCGCCGAAACGGTCGACTTCATCTTGGCCGACCTCGACCGGGCCGCCGAACTGCTCGCCGGGAAGGAGGAGCAACCGAGCCGCGCAACGTTGACGGGCACCTCGGCCCTCAGGGCACGCGTGCTCCTCTACGCCGCGAGCGACCTCCACGACGCAGCCACCGTCCGGGCGCGGAGCGCCACCTTCGCCGCCTACCCCAGCATCGAGCTCGTCGCGTACACCGGCGGCGACCGGTCCGCCCGCTGGCGCGCCGCCCGCGACGCCGCCGAGGTCGTGCTGGAGGCCACCGACGGTTATAAGCTCGACCTCGGCGCGCCGGTCTCGCCCGAGGAGGGCCGCGACAACTACGTCGCCATCGCCATGGGCGGACAGAGCGCCGTGGCCGACCCCGGGGGCGCCGCCGAGCAAATCTTCATCCGCACCCTCACGCCCGAGTTCCAACAGGAGAGCACCTGGCCGTTCGGCGGCCTCCACAACGGCATCAACAACGGCCCCAACGGCTACCACAACTGGGCCGGGAACACCCCCCTCCAGCAGCTCGTCGACGACTACGAGATGATGGACGGCACCCGTTTCGACTGGGACGACCCCGCGCAGGCCGCCGCCCCGTACGAAGACCGCGATCCCCGCTTCTACGCCTCCGTGATCTACGACGGCGCCGCGTGGAAACCCCGCCCGAGCGACGTCGCCGCGCTCGACCCGATGGACGAGGTGCAGACCGGGTTCTACGACGACGGCAACGGGGGTACCGTCAACGGGATCGATACGCGAGCCTCGCCGATCGAGAACTGGAACGGCTCGCGCACGCACTACTACAACCGCAAGTTCACCGACCCCAATCCCGCCCTGGCCGACAACCAGAGCAACGCGCAGGTCGTGCCCTGGCCCTTCATCCGCTACACGGAGATGGCCCTCATCTACGCCGAGGCGAGCTACCACCTCGGCGAGGAGGCCGCGGCCGTCGAGTGGCTCAACCGCATCCGCTTCCGCGTGGGCATGCCGGCGGTCGAGGATGCCGGAGACGCCCTGCTCGCCCGGATCGTCAACGAGCGCCGCGTCGAGCTCGCCTACGAGGAGCACCGACTCTACGACGGGCGCCGGTGGCTGATGGGTGAGATGCTCGGCCGCCCCATCGAGGCCGTTAACGTGAAGGGCACCCTCAAGCCGGGCCAGCAGCCCCACACCCCCTACCGCTACGACCCGGAGGTGTACGACTACACCTACTCGGTGTTCGTCAACAACGACAACGAGACGCGCGTCTGGGACGACAAGATGTACTACCGCCCCATCGACCGGGACGAGATCAACCGCAACGAATTATTAATCCAAAATCCGGGCTACTAGACTTCTCCTCCGGGCCCCGACGACCGCCGCTCCCGCCGCCGCGCGGGGGCGGCGGTTCTACTTTACCCTATGCGCTTCGCCCTGCTCGCCCCGGCCGTCCTCACGCTCGCATCCGCCTGCGCGCCTTCCGGCAAAACCGAGGACGGGGCCGCCGCGCCCCGAGCTCAGCCACTGTTCGAGTCGGTAGCCGCGAGCGCGAGCGGGCTCGACTTCCGCAACGATCTCGCCGAGGGACCCAACGCCAGTATCCTCCTCTACGAATACTTCTACAACGGCGGCGGCGTGGCCGTGGCCGACTTCGACGGCGACGGCCGCGAGGACCTCTACTTCACGGCCAACATGGGCGCCAACCGCCTGTACCTAAACCGTACGGATGGCCCGGACGCGCCGCTGCGCTTCGAGGACGTAACCGAGCCCGCGGGCGTCGCCGGGCGGCCGGGTCCGTGGACCACGGGCACCAGCGCCGCCGACGTCAACGGCGACGGGCGCCCCGACCTGTTCGTGGCCTACTCCGGGATGGTGCCGCCCGCCAAACGCCGCAACCAACTCTTCATCAACCTCGGCAACGACGCCAGGGGGCGACCGCGCTTCGGCGACCGGGCCGCCGCCTGGGGGCTCGACGGACCGTCCTTCACTACCCAGGGCTACTTCTTCGACGCCGACGCGGACGCCGACCTCGACCTCCTGCTGGTCAATCACAACCCACGGAACCTCCCCATCCTCAACGCCCGGCAGACCGACAAGCTCCGCGCCGGCGACGACCCCGAACGCGGTACGCGCCTGCTGATCAACGAGGGCACGCGCTTCGTGGACCGCACCCGCGCCGCCGGGATCGACGGGAGTGCCCTGAGCTACGGGCTGAGCGCGGCGCTGAGCGACTTCGACGGCGACGGGCGTACCGACGTCTACCTCTGCAACGACTACGCCGTGCCCGACCGCCTCTACCGCAACCTCGGCGGCGGACGCTTCGCGGAGGTACTCGCGGAGCAGATGCCCTACACGAGTCAGTCTAGCATGGGCAGTGACGCGGCCGACGTCAACGGCGACGGCCGCCCCGACCTCCTAACCCTCGACATGCTCCCGCCCGGCAACCGCCGCCAGAAGCTGCTGCAGGCCCCGGACAATTACGCCAAGTTCGACCACGACGTCGCCACGGGCTTCGGCTACCAGTACATGCGCAACATGCTCCACCTCAACGGGGGCGCGGCGGGTTTTACGGAAGTGGGGCAATCGGCGGGGGTCGAGGCCACCGACTGGAGCTGGGCGGCGCTGCTGGCCGATTTCGACCTCGACGGGCACCGCGATCTGTTCGTGACCAACGGCCACCGGCGCAACCTCACGAACCTCGACTTCGTCCGCTACCTCAACGACCTCACCCGACAACGCGGGCGGCTGAGCAAGACCGACGTGCTGACCGCCATCGCGCGGATGCCCGCCGAACCCGTGCGCAACGCGGCCTTCCGCGGCGGCGGCGGGGCGGGTTTTGCGGAAGCGGGCGCCGCGTGGGGACTCGACGCGCCCGGGCACAGCCAGGGCGCTGCCTACGCCGACCTCGACGGGGACGGCGACCTGGATCTGGTGGTCAACAACCTCGACACCGTCGCGGGCCTCTACCGAAATCGCGCCGCCCAGCGCTCCGGGCACCACTTCCTGCGGCTGCGGTTGGAAGGGGACGGGAACAATCCGGAGGCGACAGGTGCGCGCGCCTGGGTCTACGCCGACGACCGGCGCTGGCTGGCCGAGCAGTACGCGGCGCGCGGCTACCAGTCGAGCGTGAGCCCGGTGCTGCACTTCGGCCTGGGCGACGCCCCCGCCGTCGACAGTCTCGCCGTTGACTGGCCGGGTGGACGGCGCAGCGTGGTGATCGCGCCCCCCTTCGACACCACGCTCACGCTCGCCGAGGTCTCGGCGACCCGCACCACGGCGGACCCGGAGCCCGACCCCAGCCCTTACTTCACCGCGATTGGCGCCCTGCCGGGTTTCGCGCACGCTACCCCGCAGGCGCGCGACTTCGACCGGCAACGGCTCCTCCTCACCGAGCTCTCGGCGGCGGGGCCGGTGTTGCTCGCCGAGGACTTCGACGCCGACGGCCGACCCGAGCTGTTCGCGGGCGGGGGTGTGGGGCAACCCTCTGTTCTGTACCACCCGGACGCTCCGGGCGAACCCGGTCCGTTCGCCGAGCTGAAGCGCCCCTCGTCCCGGTCGGGACCGGTTTGGGCGGCGACGGGGTTGGACGCGGACGGCGACGGGTTGCGCGACCTCTACCTCGCCGTCGGCGGCTACCACGACTACGGCCGGGGCGATGCGGAGCTACAGGACGAACTTTGGTTGGGGCGGGGCGGCGGCCGTTTTGCGGAAGCGCCCGACAGCAGCCTCCCCGACATGACGGGCGCCAACGGCGCGGTGGTGGCGGTGGACTGGGACGGCGACGGCGACGAGGACCTCTTCGTTGGGGGCCGCGTGGTGCCGGGGCGCTGGCCGGAGGCGCCGCTCTCGCACCTGCTGCGCAACGACGGCCGGGGCGGCTTCCGGGACGTAACCCGGGAGCTCGGACCCGGACTCGCCGGAATCGGGATGGTAACCGCCGCCGTACGCCTCGACGTGGACGGGCGCCCCGGCCTACTCATCGTGTCGGATTGGGGAGCGCCGCGGCAGTTCGCCTGGGACGGCAAAACCTTCGTCGAGGAGTTAGGCCGCCTACCCCCGAACCTTACGGGCTGCTGGAACAGCGTAACGGTGGCCGAACTCAACGGGGACGGGCGGCCCGACGTGGTACTGGGTAACCAGGGCTCGAACGGGCCGCTCCGCCCGAGCTCCGCGAGGCCACTGCGCCTGTTCCACGCCGATTTCGACGGCAACGGCTCGGTCGACCCGGTCGTGGGCCGCTACTACGGCGACACGCTCTACCCGCACGCCACGCGCGACGAGCTCCTCGGGCAGGTGAGCGCCCTGGCCCGCCGCTATACCGACTACGCGAGTTACGCCGGGGAGTCGCTGCCGGCGGTGTTGCGCGAGCTCGGTCCGACCGCCCCGGGGGAGCTCACGGCGGAGCGCCTCGAAACGACCCTCCTGCTGTCGGACGGCGACGGCGGCTACGGGGTGGGGGAGCTGCCGGCGGAGGCGCAGTACGGTCCCGTGCACGCCGCGGTTGCCGGCGACGTGGACGGTGACGGGCGGCGGGACCTACTGCTCTTCGGTAACGACACGCGGCGGCAGCTGCGACTGGGCATGGCCTGCGGTATGCCGGGTCTGCTGCTCCGGGGGGACGGCGGGGGCGGGTTCGAGACCGTTGGGCGGGACGAGGTGGGACTGAACGTAAGCGCGGACGTACGGGGGGTCGCTCTAGTAGGGAAGCAACTGTACTTGGGCGTGAGCGGCGGGGAGGTCGCAGTCTATTCCATCGATGAGCGGGCCGTAGCGTTGGCGGCGAACGGCGGTAGCGCGCGTTGATCGCGGTTTGCGCGCCGTCGGGCAGCACGCGCACGCCGCCGGGGTAGGTAGGCGAGGACCCAGCGCGGCTGTCGTTTAAACCGGCGTAAGTGATTCACGGATCTGAGAAATCGTTACGTTCGGCCCGTTTCACTCCGCTCCCGTTGGGTGAAGGCAAAACGGTCGACATCGCTCGTCCATCAGCCTCCGCACCGCCGGTAGGTGAGCTTCGTGCGCCGATTTGCGTTCCTGACGAGGTGACTACCAAATCGACGACCACCCGCGACGCCGCCCTGCTCGCCCTCCGTCCCGCCATCGATACCGCGCCCGGCACCCTGCCCGCCGAAGCCTTCCAGAACGAGACCCTCCGCCCGATCCTCAAGCTCCAGCACCCGGCCCTGGCGCGGGCGTGGCACCGCTACGCCGCCCGGCAAAAGGGTACCTTTTACCGGCTGAACCGCCCGGAGCAGCGCGACTACCTCGCGCACGCGCTCCAGACCAACCGCGCCCTACGTGAGTTCGTGCTCGGCCTGGTGTGCGGGATGTTCACCGAGGCAGAATGGACGCGTTTTAGCGAAAGCGAGGGCGAGCTGGCGCGGCGGGCCCTGAGCATGGCGCTCGAGCGCTTGCTCGGGGAGGATAGTACTTACCTGCGCCCGGGCGAGTGAGCCGAGCGGGAGGCTTCAGCAAAGAAACGGCGCGGTGTTCTAGGTCGGCGAGGTCAACTCCCCGAGCAACTCCGCAAGTGCCCCGCGCTGGATCCGGTGGCCGCCCGCAAAGCTCCGGTGCACGAACGGCAGTCCCCGGCAGTCCCACCTCCGCAAAGCGCGGTTTAGTTCGCTCGAAGGGTACGAGCTCGTCGGCGTCGCCCCAGTAGGCGAGCAAATCGCCGGCGCGGTAGTACGCGCGCGGTGCGTAGTCGATGTCCTCCGGCGGGGTACCCGACCAGAGGACGAGCTTGTGGTACGGCGGCCGCCGCCGGTCGAGCCACCGCAGGATCGTGGCTGCGCCCTGTGAGAATCCGAAGGGGATTAAGTGCGCGTGCGGGGCTCGTTTTAGCGCAAGCGAGTAGACTTGGTCCAGCCAGGCGCAGAAATCGTCGATCTCGTGGAGTCGTTCCGCGCGCGTCATCCAGCTCGCGCCCGGCGGGCCGTCGAAGCCGCCCCAGTAAAATCGGCTCAGTCCTTCCGGGCAGAGCACCACGTGGTCGGCGGGCAGGCCCTCGAACCACCTCGCGAAGCGCTCGACGTCCATCCCGTAGCCGTGGCAGGCGAGCCAGACGTGGGTGGTGCTTTCGCTAAAACTTCCTACCTGTACGCAGCGGACCGTGCGCGGAGTGGTAAAGCGGAGGGTCGACATGCGCGGAGTAGGCGTGCCACTACTTTCTTCAGGCATTGAACGTCAAATTCTTAACGTGTCGAGATGCTTCACTTTGTGGTAGGTAAGTGCCGCTTTAGTGCATTGCATTGATTCTTCACACACGGCTAACGACTCAGTAATGATACCGACAAGCGACCACGAGCAACTCCGCCTCAACGTAAGAGTACACCAACCGATGCTCTCGGTCGATACGGCGCGACCAAAACCCCTGTAGCTCGTGCTTTAGGGGCTCTGGACCACCGATCCCTTCGAATGGCGCACGCATAGCAGCCTTAACTAAGGCATTTATTCGCTTAACCTTCTTGCGATCGACCTGCTGCCAGTACACGTAGTCCTCCCACGCACGAGCAGACCGCGCTAGCCTCACGTTTCCGTTAAGCCTTCGTAGTGCTTCGAACCCGACCGCGTTGAGGCTACCGACTCCAGCAGCACCTCGCGGTTGCGCCCCGACAGCAGGTAGTTCGTTTCCACCAAGCTATTATACTCCTCCAAGGAGATCAGCACGACGTCCCGTTGGTCCTTACGCCTGATGATCACCTCCTGAGCGTCATCGACCACTGAGCTTAGCCACTGTTTGAGGTTGAGGCGTAGCTCTGTGTAGTTGACCACTTTCATAGCAGTAAGTTACTCTTTACGTACGCAAATAGCAACGCACAGCCTCGGATGCTCGTCTTGGGGTGGGGTAGTGCCCGCAGACGGAACTCTTCACCTTTGCCAAGAATCCCTTTCGGGAAAACCCTTCTCGGGAAAACTCGCCCCGTATGGCCGGCCCGGGGGCGATACTTACTCTATCCACGCCACGAACTCCGCCATCACTTCGGGCCAGTGGTCATCGTCGTAATTGGGCCGCCCATCCTGGAGGCCGAAGAAATTGTGTTCGAGCTCGAGGTAGCGTTTTAGCGTAAGCGTATCCTTCCCGGCGGCGATGAAGTAGAAGGGGACGATGTCGCACAGGGCCGCGGTGATGTCGGCGGTGCCGTAGGCGAGGTAGATGGGGATGTCGAGGGCGAGCCAGTCGTCGTAGAAGGGCTCGGCGAAGCTGCGGGTGGCGCGGGATCCGGGATCGGCGGCGGAGCGGGCGGAGTCGTGTGCGCTCCGAAACCGGTCGTACTCCGCGTCCATGAGCGAATCGGCCTTTGCCCAGGAGATTCGACCGAGCTCCGCGTCGAGTCGGGCGGCGCGCACGTGCTGGTCGATCCGCCCGAAGGGGTTGGCGCCGAAGAGGCCGAGGTGGGTGACGGCGGCATTGGCGCGGGCGAGCTTGGCGGCTACTTTACTGCCCTGCGAGTGGCCGGCGACCACGAGTCGGGTGGTGTCGACCCACGGTTGTCGGCGGAGGTAGTCGAGGACCTGCGTGCCGCGGTCGACGTGGTTTCGGAGGTAGTCGTCCTCGACGAAGGCGAGGAGGGTTTCTTGGGGTTTGGTGCTGTCCGGGATGTAGTTGGACTGGGCGTTGACGTTGGCCGCCGGTGCGACGACGGGGATGTGCGGCATCGAGACGACGACGAGGTGGTAGTCGCGCGCGATGGCCCGGTAGTCGAAGTTGCTGATGCCACCGCCGAACAGGTACGGCTCGGGGAAGTCGGGGTAGTCGACGAAGAGGGGCGTGGGTTCCGAGCCCTGGCACCAGAGGAGGATGGGTTTTCGGGAGCGGGTGCCGGCGGTATCGACGATGAGGAAGTCGATGGTGTCGGTCGGGGTGGGGAGCTGGAAGTGGGTGGCTTGGTTGGCTATGGGTTGGCTGCTCTGGGCGGGGATGATGGCTGAGCAGCTGAGGAGAAAGAGTAGGAAGAGAGACTTCACCTGAGTGAAAGTAGGCCTTATGCGTAGTTTGCTATTGGCTCAAATTTCCCGACGGGCCTTATGCAGCCCGTACTATCACTTGATCGTGGTAGGCGTGTTGGGGCTTGTAGAGTCTACGAATCGGCGCGAGCGGTTTTACGAGTCTCTCATCCTCTGTGCCAGTACCGTAACTCAGGTAGGTTAGCTCTTAGGTAGTTTTGGCTGTACAGTAGCGCAGCTATCTCAAGCACACTTGGACCTTCATGTTCGCCGCTGCATCCGCTATAGAGTGAGACTCTAGGCTGTGTCTCATAAATAAGTTTTGAGGATATACCGGATGAAGGCGAGCTCGACCATCGCGAGGAAGTCGACCGCCAGTTTCTCGTACCGGGTCGCGAACCGGCGGCACTCCTTGAGCCACCCGATCGACTGCTCGACGCCGGCGCGCGCGCGGTAGGTCGCCTCGTCGAAGCGGGGACGCGGGCCGCGCCTGCGGCGGCGCTTGCCCGCGGGCACCTCCCGCTCGGGGATCCGCGCGCGGATCCCCCGCGCCCGTAGCGCCCGCCGCAGGGCCGTCGAGTCGTACGCGCGGTCGGCGACGAGTTCCGCGGGGCGGACCCGCGGGCGGCCCGGCCCCGCGCCCGGGAGCCGGACCCGCGCCAACGCGGCGGCGCAGTGGCTCACGTCGCTCGCCTGACCTGCGCTCAGGACTGCGGCGAGCGGGACGCCGCGGCGATCACAGACGTAATGAACCTCGGTCGTGACCCCGCCCCGCGAGCGCCCGAGGGCGTGGTCGTGGGGCTCGACGAGGGGTCGGGGCCCCCTTTTTCCTCGGCCCCCGCCGAGTCGCGACGCGCGCCGGCCGCGGATTTGTGTGCGCGGACCGCGGTCGAGTCCACCTCCCACAACCCGAGGTCGATGAGGCCGGCGGCGTCGAGGCGCAAGTGAAGCCGCGCGAGGACGCGCGCGAAGGTCCCGTCGCGGCGGTAGCGGTCGAACCGCCCGTACACGCTCTTCCACGCCCCGTAGCGCGCGGGCAGGTCCCGCCACGGCGCCCCCGAGCACAGGACCCCGAGCATCCCGTCGAACATCCGGCGGTGGTCCTCGAACGGAGCCCCCCGCTTACCCGCATTACTCGGGAACAGATCCGCGATCGTATTCCACTGCTCGTCAGTCAATTCGTAGCGTCCCATGCCCTAGACAACTACCGCGAAACTCCGCAGTTCGATTTATGAGACACAGCCTAGTTTAGTCAGGCCATCCATAATTTCACGTCGATCATTTTCAGGAGCTGGAGTCCAAGAGCAGTCGGGCAAGGAGATCGCCGCCGAAAGTCGCCTGTAGCGTTATCAACTTGCGGATGCGACGTTGGAAACGTTCCGTTACTAATTGGCTCTTCCAAGAGATGCAACTGGACGAGATGAGCTTTGTAGGCATCTCGCATCATGGCTCGTTTCCGGGTGCTCTCGCCCGCTGCATGATGTACTGATACGGGGGCAACGATTTCCGAATGCAAGGTACGGAACTCGTGATCTGCATCGAGAACTGGGCACTGGTGGAAGCGCATCAAAATGACCTCAGCGTCATTAACCTCAGAGAGTAAGCGGAGCAGAAATTCGGTTTCGGAAGCGGCCAGTGTGTCTGAAGACATGCCATTAACCACAGCGCTAGCAATGTACGTGCGCCGTTGATCGCTACGCGCACGTGAAGCCGTAGGCAGCTTTGCTTCACCAGTCCGATAAATTCCGGATCTGTTCTGATTTGTTCTTTAAGATCTTCCGGTAGGACTTCGACCTTTTTACTTAAAATATCAAGGTACGACATAATCCGATCCGCCCGTTGGTTAGGGATCAGTTCAGTAATGAGCTCGCTGAGTAAAGGACCTAGAAAGGGAATAGGGCCAAGTAAAGCACGACCGGCTGCTGTAATCCGGTCTCTACTGTTTGTATCTAAGTATTTGTCATGTGCTAAGGGGTCCCCCTGCGGTAGATCTAACATGTGCTTCAAAAGTTTATTAGGAGAGATTATTAAGTTACAACGAATGTTAATCGTATCTAAAATAACTCCCCGTATCTGCTTGGATCGTACGGCTGCTTTGCATCTATTGCGGTAATTCTAATAAGTTTAGCTGTCGCAAGCCGCGCTGTTCTACTGAGTAGCTGTTTATCTCCAGCAAGGACGTACTGAATTCTCGGATTGGTTTCCGCCTGCGCAATAAGACACATGTCGATACCAATCGTGGTACGCAATTCCTCGGGTTGGGAAACTGCATCGGCTGGCAATCTCTTCCGCTCGTCGTAAAGGAACCTGCCAATCTCCCCCGCCTTGCGCGTGCTTGCGCCATCGAAGTTGAGCTGATATAACAGGTGCAAGGGAAGATCTTTGAGCTCACTACGGACGAGATACTCGGCTACCGTCAACTGCGACAAGAAAAGCCCGAAGCCGCGCTCGATGTAGGCGCGGAAGTGCGAGATCGTTGAAGCGCCGTACACGGAAGCCTCGTCCGAGAGGTAGATCAGTGCATTCGTGTCTAGGAGTACGCCGGGCTGTTCGTTTTGATCGTCGCTCGCCATCGACTACGAACGTAAGGATGTGATCACGGCATCAGCATCGACGCCTGCCCACCCTGATGGTTGGCGCAGGGCAAGCCACTCATCGAACGCCTTGGCGGTGGGCCGCTCGTAAGGTTCCCAATTCAGCATACGAAGCTTGTCCCAGGCTCCGGATGCGGGGTCCCAGATTCCCTCGACGGCTACGGCGCGGGTCTGGTAGAGCACGTTCTCCTGTGGTTCCGTGAGTAATTCGGCGTCCGACTTGATACTCACGACGCCATACTCGGTGGTGCGGAGCTTTACCTTCGGTGGGCTCTCCCCGCCGATGTCTATTACTTCACCGTACAGAATAGTCTGCTGATGGACATGGTCTCCGGTGCGCCGGTAGAACTGCGTTGTTGGAGTGATACTGATCAGTGGGGTAGCATCTTGACTTACTTCGATGCGGAGCTTTTGTCGTCTAGCCAGTTTCTGCCAGCGCTCCACTCCGTTGACGGTCTTCGCTGGGAGTGGCTCAACCCCCCAACTCGTGCCCGCGATAAGTAGGAGAGCGGTGCCAGCGGCTGCGATGTGGGCGGAAGCAGCGAAGTGGAGCCTGATGCTCCCCTCCGACACACCCGATAATGAAATAGTACCGTCGCTCGGCTGCCGACCTGCGGGCTGGAGCGCGTCTTCCAGCGCGCTCAGGAGCTGGCGAAGGTCGCCTATGTCGAGGTCGCTAGGCGAAAGATCGCGCGCGCCGCTCTCGTCGGAGATCCGGATGTCGAGTTGAGATGCCACGTTTAAAACAATATGTTTTGCAAGGTACGCTTTATCTGCGTACATATTGTACATCCTAGCGCCAACGTGGACTACGAGGAATTGGTACTCTAGGGTTTATAGGAGTCCAGTCAGCTCCTCCTCCAGCCGCCGAATCTCCGCATTGTACTCTATCCGCAGATTGAATTGGTTCTCCTGCTTGCGCCGCTTGCGCACGTGGTCCAGTTGTCGCTCTAGCTTCCCGATCTGCGCTGCGCGTGCGAAGAGTTCGTCCGGGCCTTCCCCCTCCCGTGAGGTAACGGGTAGTAAAGTATACACTATAGCCTCGTACAGTCCGCCGAGGTTAAGGGTGGGGGGTAGGTTTTGCCGCAAGGCGCCCTCCGGTACCCACGGGGAGCGGTAGTATTCGTAGGTTTTAAAAGTGCTGGGCTTCGAGCGGGAGGGGCGTTTGTAGGTGGCGGCGAGTTGGCGCTGATCGCCGTGGGCCAGCTCAAAGAGTAGTGGTTTGGGAATGGTGGCGTCCAGGTAGGCGAGCACGGCGTCGGGGCAGTCGGGCGTCCGGAGTTTTAGCGAAAGCACATCTATTTCGGGGACGGTAGGCGTCGCGGCAAGGGGGAGGGTGTGTGGGGCGAGGAGGTGTGACCACACAACGCGCTCGACGGCGGCGGCGAGCTCGCGGCGCTGCTTGGCTGTCGGTTTATTAGCGAGCGTAAGCTGCGACTTCGGCAACCGCTGATCGAGGCGGGTGGACGGGGGAAAGGCGAAGAGGGCATTCACGGCTAGCGCGGCTCGACGATGAAGAAGGCGGTGAGTTCAAAGTCGCCGAGCTCGCGAAAGCCATCCTGGAGAGCTGTGCTCGCGGCGGCGCTGAAGAGGCTGGCCACGTCCTTGTCTTGCTTACGGGCCACCATCGCGCCGATGGCCTCGGTGAGTAGCTGGGAGTATGTCTCCATGTCCGCGCCATCGCGTGTGCGACTATTGAAGGTGCGGCAGACGTCCTCGACGGGCTCGTCCACGCCCCGACAGTGCGCCCGCAACAGATCGAGCAGCCGCTTCGGCATGGTGTGGTCCTCGACGACGGTTCCGTCTGGGCGGACGTACATGAGGTAATGGGGGTGGAGACGGTTGTGCCGCGCGAGCTCGGGATTGTCGCGGAGGCTCCGCAGCACAAACACCACGCCCTCCGGCAGGCCGCGCTCCGGGGCGGCCGGCAAGACCGCATGAAGACCCTTAGGCAGCTTGTTGATTGGCCCTTCCTCACGGACGTGACTCACGAGATCCATCTGGAAGTCGTTGAGGCCTAAGTCCGTGAGGGCAATTCCACTCCTGGCATCCTCTAGCTCGATGACCTCGTCCTGGAGTTTGGTGAGTTGCTCGCGGCGGTAGCTCGCATTGGAGTTCTGATTGGTGAGTACATTATCATCCCCGGTGGCCGTCACGCCGGCGATCACCATACGGTTCTCGACGCGCTCCTTGAGGTTGATGTACTCGTCGAGCGAGATGTCGGGCCAGTAGTTGACGAGTTGAATCGACTTGTTAGGTGAGCCGATCCGGTCGACGCGCCCGAAGCGCTGGATGATACGGACGGGGTTCCAGTGGATGTCGTAGTTGATGAGGTAGTCGCAGTCTTGAAGATTCTGTCCTTCGGAAATGCAATCGGTGGCCACGAGGAAATCCAGCGCGTTGTCGTCGTTAGGGAGGGCGAGGTGCTTGGATTTGGACTGCGGGGAGAAGAGCGTGAGCAGGGATTGGAAGTCGTAGCGGCGCTCGTGGGTAGTCCTGGGCGGGGCGCTCCCGGTGACTAGGCCCGTGTGGATACCCCGGCTGTTGAGGGCCGCAGCTGCGAGGTGCTCGTAGAGGTACTCGGCGGTGTCGGCGAAAGCCGTGAAGACGAGGACCTTCTTATTGCCAGGATTGATCGGGGCGTCGGCTTTCGCCAAAACATGCGTGAGGAGGTTCTGGAGTTTGGCGTCGTCTGCGGGCTTGACCGACTGCATCGCATCTATGAGGTCGGCCACGATGGCGCGGTCCGTGGCGAGGTCCTCGCGCCAACCCTCGACATCCATATCAGCGAGGTCGAACTTGTAGCGTCCTCCCACTTGAGGCGTGCCGTCCTCGAACTCGTCCTCGGTATCCTCCGCGATTACGTTGTCGGAGCCCCAGTCTAGGCTACCGTACCCTCCGCTGCGTTTGAAGGCATCGATCTTGTTGAGCGTTTCGTCTGTGCGGACGGCCAGCTTCGCTAGGGTAAGGCGGAAGGCGTGCACGGAGCTTTCGAGGCGTTTGAGCAAGTTGGTGGTCATGAGGGCCTTCACGCCACTCTCCCGAGAGCTCTGTAGCATGCGGCCCTCACCCGCCTCCGAGCTGTAGAGGTCTTCGTACTTCTGGCGCCGGCTGTGCAGCACGTAGCGCAATGGCGTGTAGACGGAGAGCTCCAGGGCGGAGAGCCGTTGGAAGATGTCGTTGAAGTCGTAAACGCCTGGCCGGTGCGTGAGCTGGCAGCGAATGGAGATCGGCTTGCGGCGCTTAGGGAAGCTACCGATGGCAGTAGTGTCGTAGTAGGTCTCGATGTGCTTGCGCGAGCGCGCGATGGTGACACTGTCGAGGAGTTCGAAGAAGTTGAAGTCGAGCGTCTGGATTAGGGCTTCGGTGGTACGCTCCTCGACATCAAGGTCGGTCCAGCGATTGAACGCCGTCTGAGCCTGGCGAAAAATGTCGTCGATACTACCCGTGACGTGAAGCCTCTCCTCCAGCACTTCGGCGCGGCCTTCGTAAGCGAGCGCGAGTTGGTTCTTGAGATCGGTAAACCGGTTGTTGACCGGCGTGGCGGAGAGCATCAAGACTTTGGTACGGACGCCCGACTTTATGACCATGCTCATGAGAATTTCGTAGCGGTTGAACCCGCCGCCGTCTTCATCGGAGTCGTCGGAAATACCGGTGCCGCCATTGCGGAAGTTGTGCGACTCGTCGATGACGACGAGGTCGAAGGCGCCCCAGTTGATCTGCGCGATTGGGCGGCCGTTGGCGAAGCCGGAGCTACGCTGGAGGTCGGTGTGCGCGAAGACCTCGTAGTTAAAGCGGTCCTCGGCGAAGATATTAGTCGTGAGGGGGGCGTTGTAGGTCAACCAATTCTGCTCTAATTTTTTAGGGCAGAGCACGAGGACGCGGTCGTTGCGCATCTCGTAGTAGCGTATGACGGCCAGGGCTGTGAACGTCTTGCCGAGCCCGACGCTATCGGCAAGGATGCAGCCGTTGTACGTTTCCAGCTTGTTGATGATGCCCGTAGCGGCATCATTCTGAAAGTTAAATAGCTTCTTCCAGACGAGCGACTCACGGTAGTTGAGGCGCTCTTTCGGGAGGACATCCTCGGTGACATCTTCGAGAAAAGACCGAAATATTGTGTAGAGCGTAAGGTAGTAGATGCGCTTGGGGCTGTTCTCGCGGTAGACGGTTTCTATGCTGGCGCAGAGCTGCTCGGTGACATCGGCGAGCCTCTCGCGGTCGCGCCAGAGGGTTTCGAATTGCTGAAGCATGCTTGTCGCGAAGGCTCCTTCCTCACGGCCGATGGCGTAGGCGTAGGCATCTCCGCGCTCCAGGCCAAGGTCGGTGGTGGTAAAGCCGGGGACGTTGAAGTAGTGTACTCGCTCGCCATCGGCCCGATCGACGGTGATGCCGATGGGGAGGTGCCCGGTGGTGGTGATCGACTTAAATTTCGTCTTCCGCCTTATCCAGTCGGCGCACTCGCGGGCGATTGCGCGTTGTGTGAGCCGGTTACGTAAGCGGATTTCGAAGGGGCTCCCGTGGACGGCTACCTCGCCACCGGCGCCAGCCCCGGGAAGGTAGAACTCGCGACGCTGCCCGAGGCTCTGGCGGGCGGGCTGCTCGACGAAGACGGGGTTCGTAAATAGGAAACGGAGCTCGTCGATGGCCTCAAGCTCCTCGCGGAGAGCCTCGAACGCGTAGATGGAGAAGTTAGCCGCGGCAATGGAGAGCTTGGCGCCGGGGCGGAGGGTGTCGCGGAGATCGTCCCCGAGGCGCGTATTCACGTTATCTATCTGAATCATAGCTGAAGCAGCAAGGTAGTGGGGAGGGAAAGGGCGCGTGCAAGGGAACGCTGAATTGTTGTATTTGCACATCTGTACACTTAGAAGCCGTATTCGAAGCTGCTTCGGCGCTGGTGTTTGCGAACTTTACAACGGACTTCGCGATTTACAGAATTGATTGAGCTATCAAACAGTAGTTATTACCTCTTTCAGCCGGCATGTTAGTGAGTGGATGTTAATCGAAAACCCGATTATAATGGCGTGCAATTGAAGCCTTGCGGTTATTCGGACAGCTCTAAAGTGTAATAGCTAGTCTGTCTTCCTGCCCTGCGGTCGGCGCCAGCGTTCCAAGGACGGTGTCAGCTTATCTGGCGTTGTGTGTTGGTGAGAGACGCGTTATAGTTCGGCAAGTTGCCCCCCCCAACTCGTGTCCGTATTCGTAATTACACTCGCGCGCGAAAGTGCCGAGCGCTACCTGCCGACCGATCACGTACGCGTAGTCGAGCGGAGCCCCAGGCGCCGATATTGAGTTTTCGTTAAGAGCGATAAGCGGGTAAAAATCGCCGCCGATCTCCAGCACGTGCCGGCCAAACAGAGTCAAGCTAAGTATCTGTCGGTCATCGCAATACGTGTAAGCGCCAAGGTTCACTACCGTTCCTACTTCTTCCTAAATCCGATAAATTAGTCGATGTTTAGCGTTGATCCAACGCGAACACAACCCCGCTAGGTCGTGCTTCAGCTGCTCGGGTTTGCCGCAACCGGTACGGGAATGTTACTTAAATTCCTTGAGCAGCCGTTCGAGCCTCCGTCACAGCGCCTTGTCACCAGACTTCTTGTGTTTCTTGAGGTCGGTCAGAGTCATTTTAGTAATCTCTAACGTGTAGTTCACTCGCTGAGCAGTGCCTTCACCTCGCCAGCGCTACTTATAAGTACGACCTCACCGTGCTCAACTGCCGCCATACTTTCTTTAATGCACGTCACCGATTCGGCGTCGGAGTACATATCGTCCCCGTTAACCTCCCAAAGCTTGTACGATTTGTCCTCGCCCCGCTGCATGATGACCCGCTCCCCCTTATAGACCCCGTCAAAGTAATCGTACTAATTCTGCCTAAACTCTCGGCTGCTGCTGACCACCATAATGCTCGGTCTTTTGTACCATAATGGCACAATGCCATCCTCAACGTAACGATTCCCTTTACGTGTTGTCTACCGTCGCCGCATTGGATGATACCGCCTCACCGCCGCCCGCAGGTCCTTGAAATGACTCCGCTCGTAGCGCTCGACCGTCTCGATCGTACGCAGACCACTGCGGTACTGTGCCCGCCCTAGGCCCTCGACAGGGCAAAGTCAAGCTTATACTTCGTGAGCGCAACGTCACTTGGCATCAACTCCGCCTCAATGTATCTATCATATTTTCGAACATAGCATCCTACCCAAATCGAGTTTCATAATATTCAGTTCCTCTATTCGCAGATAGCTTATATCTGAGATTCATGATCTTGTCTCGGACTTTAGCTTTGCATCCGCTCCTACCCTCAGAAATGCAGTGTTGGTATTCTTCGACCAGCTCTTGGATTTCTAAATCCACATGCCTATTACCATATTTATTTAATATCATCATTACCTATTGTGCAGGTGGAAAAATTACTTCTGATAGCTTTTGCGGAGCGTCCCACTTCGACCTATTAAGAACGAGGCTTTGAGTTGCACCACCAGTTGTAATGTATGAGCCCTCCACTGTGTTGGCGATTTTACTCTCAAATACATTTGGAGACTCTCCTGATTTGACTCTGATTTTGTAGACATCATACTTGGCCGCATGGCTCCCGAGTGGCAGTCCAAGCTGCTGCTCGAAGTTAGCTGAATTAGATAGCCCGTCAAGCTCCTTGCGAGACATCCAGTAGGGAGTGAATTGGCTAGGGCCTGCATCGCCTTTTGGTATGACTTTGAACAGTTCATCGCCTGCAGCAAACTGACGCGCCACCGGAACTGTGCTTCCACTAGCGATATACTCATCAATAAACTGCGGAGCTGCTGCCTCCTGCGTCATCTGATTAAGTGTCCTTTGTGGGACATCACTTCTTGATAACCCTTGAGAGCGTGTTAGAGTTTTTCGAGCTGCCTGAGCGCGAGCTTGACGTGCGCCCACAACACCGTCGCCTCGTAGTGTCGGCGTAGCCGGTCGTAGCACGTGCGAAACGCCCGCGAGAACGACGGGTGCGCGAAGGTCCGCTCGATGACCCACCGCACCGGTACCGGCGCGAACCCATTGGCTTTCAGCTTCTTGCACTCGGGTACCGTCGTACACCGTAGCTCGACGCCACGCTCCGCCAACGCGTCGGCGAAGTGCTCGTACGCGCCGTCGGCGAGGGCGAGGGTGACGGTCGTGAACCCCGACGCCTGAGCTACGGCGACGACGCGCTCGGCCGGGGGGCCGTCGTGGGCGTTCGCCCCCGTCGCGACGCACCCGAGCAAATGGCCTCGGGAGTCGGTACAGGCGTGGGGAGTCGGTACAGGCGTGCAGCTTGACGCCGCTGACGCGCTTGTAGCCATCATATCCGTGGACCTCGCGCCGCCCCCACGCCGCCGCGGGTACCGATCTCGAGTCGATCGCGACGGCGGTCGGGTGTCCGGGGTTGCGGTCGGGTCCGGGGGCACCGACGTAGGTGAGGGCGGGGGCTTCGATAAAGCGTAGCACGCTGACGATCGGGGCGTTAGCCGTCTCCATGACGCGCTCGCGAGCCCAGCGCCGGAAGTAGTCGTAAGCTACGTGCCACGGGAGCTGCGGCGAGTCGAGGCTCCGCCACTTACAGCCGTCGTCGACGCGGTGGAGGATTGCGGCGACGACGAGTTCGAGGGGATACTTACGTACGCGGCGGGGGATGAGTAACCGAATGACTCGGGTGAGTAGTTTTACGCTGCCGTCGGAGACGTTCGGGTGGTATAGAGTGGTATCCATGCCCCCGGTAGCGGCTCCGGCGGCCTCTTGTTCAGCAGGTTACGCATGCGGGAGGTCCGCACCCAAAAACTCTAACACGCTCTGAGTCGAAAACGAAGCCGTCGCCTTAACCCGCTTCAGATCATCAAACTTCACCGTCCGATCGATAAAATCAACCTGTCGCGTGAAAGGGGTCGCGTCAAACTTCGCTTTGAACGCCGAACTGTTGGCGGGGTTATCGTCTAAATACTTCGATACCTTCTTAAGAGACGTAGGATCTCGCCTTATAGTGGGATTACTGAATACCGTTTCTCACGCCCTAACCTTCTCTAACCCCGCATCATTTTTTACTGCTATTTTTCTACCTCGCTTACGCTAAAACTTGCTGCATCAGCATCGCATAAGCCCCCCGGAACGAGGATTAGCACAAGCACTAAGCGCGTCCAACTGACAGCAAGTGATTTGATCAGTATGGCCATAAGATAGCCGGCCCTTTTTTCTTCCCCTGAGCACCGCAGGTACGGACGTTTTCAGAGGAAGAAAAAAGGTGATCCATTCCCGAACGGCGGGATCGGATCAGACGCTGCGCAGCTTGCGGAGCGGTGGTTGATTCAATCTCGACGGCTGGGTTAAGCGGGTTTGGGCGGCTTTGGGGAGCCCAACTGTAACGGACCCAGTGATGAACGCGCCCAAAATCAGATTTCTGATGAGTATCTACTTCGTCTCTTCGCAAAAGCAAAGACTTCGACGACCACCACAAACGAACCGCTTCAGAACTGCTCGACGCATTCATCCTAAAAGTAAACCTCGCTAAACAACTAAGCTAGACGATTAAACGATCCAGCCTTTGGGTGACTCGGCCCAACTTATCTAATATCGATACTGATTCTTGGTGCCACTTACGGGACCCAAGAATAGAATTATCGAATCCGCGAAAAAACCCTCGCATGTTGCTTTGAGCGTAAGACAACCTTCGCTGTAGAGCCCAGCTTGAGTCTACGCAGTTTGCATACAAGCGCTCCTGCGATCGTAGGAGCGAAAGCTTCCGCCCTATATCATCTCTATCAATGTATGGTGATTGCCGTTTCTCGGCTTCGAAATCATCTAATACATTCTCGTAAATCAATCGGAGACGCCTAAACGCATCCCGTAACTCTCCGCAAACTTGTTCCATTCCCAAAGTTAAGGCAGAATTAAATTATTCAACGTGAGATTGTCAAATGCATTCCCTACCTGCCGGTAAGGCTCAGGAATGTATATCTGAACTCCTCCCCCAGGTAAATGAATATCGTCTACGTGATCCAGTAACTGCTGACGAGCAGCTGGCCCATCCCAAACTTTAAGCCCCCCAGGCGGCACAGTGTACTCGACGTATCGATTGGCGGCGTTCCGCTCTGGACGCACCGCAGAGCCACCAAACAAATTCGCCCTACTTGACGGCAACTGGTATGTCCAATATCCTCCCGCAGGGTTCTGTCCGTCGCCAAGGACCCCGTAAATCGTAAGCACTTAGCCAAGCCCGTATTGTCGATTCGTCCCATCGGCCCGGAGGTTTGCGGGCATGGCAAACCTATCCCACCTCCCCGATGCCTGGCGTCAATCTGGGCTCTCCCAACGTGCTTTTTGCGAGCGCGAGGACATCAGTCTGGCGACCTTCAGCTACTGGCGCGGCAAAGAACTACGCGGCGAACAGCAGGCCGCCAGCGCGCCGGCCTTTACCGAAGTTATCGTTCAGCCTCAATGCCGCGCTCCCGGCGAGGCGCCCGCCATCGAGATTACCTACCCCGATGGTACTCGCGTGCGCATCCCCACGCCGACGCTGTCATCCCCCGTGCGGTGCTAGCCCTCGCCCCCGGGGTGCGGCTCTACTTCTACACCGGGGTATGCGACATGCGCAAGGGCTACGCCGGGCTGAGTGGCGTGGTTCGCTCGGCCTTCGGTCGTGATCCGGCCGATGGGGCGATCTACTGCTTTTGCAACCGCCGCCGCGACCGCATCAAACTCCTCTGTTTCGAGGGCGACGGGTTCGCCGTCTACTACAAAGTCCTCGCTGAGGGCACCCTCGAAGTACCGCAGCCGTCGTCAAAGGCTCCGTACGCCGCGGTGTCGCCCGAGACACTGCGCCTGATCCTCGGGGGCGTCAAGCTAGCCTCCATCGAGCGGAGAAAGCGCTACCGAAAAGCGGCCTAAGCACCAGTAATTGCTAGCGTTTCAGCTTGGACGACCGAGGGGCGTTTCGTACTTTGAGGGCCGTGGCAACTGACACACTTCTCCTGGCCAAGGACAAGCGAATCGCCCAGCTCGAGGCACAAATCCAAGCGCTCGAACAGGCTAATGAGGCGCTCTTGCGCCAGCTTCACGCCCGTCGCTCGGAGCGGTTCATCCCAGCTGGCGACGAGCAGCTCAATCTGTTCAGCGAGGTTGACGAGCAGATCGACATCGAAGAGCCGGCTAAGTCCACCGAGCCCGAGGCCGTCGTTACAAGGCACCCCGGCCGCAACCCCCTACCGGCACACTTCCCGCTCGAGGTAGAAGTCGTCGCCCCTGGACAGACCGACGCCGAGCGCGGCGAGTACGATGAGGCTAAGCTCGAACGCGAAGGGCACGTGCTCATAGGCTACGAAACTTCAGAGCGCGTTGAGTACCGGCCCGCGCAGTACGTGCGTATCCTCCAAAAGCGACCCACTTACAGATGCCTGGCCACCGGCGAGGTGAGTTGTGCTCACGCCCGCGACCGCGTGCTGGCCCGCTCGATAGCGGACGAAACGCTCGCCGCGGACGTGATCTTGAAGAAGTTTCTCGACCACCAGCCGCTCTACCGGCAGGCCGAGGCGCTCAAGCGCGACTACGACTGGGCTCTGAGTCCCGCCACGATGGGCAAGTGGGTCGAGCGCGTCGCCGCGACCCTCAAGCCGCTGTACAACGCGCTCGTGGACCGGATCATGGCCACGGACTACGTGCAGATGGACGAGTCCGGCATCCGCGTTCTCTCGGCCGACAAGCCCCGAGCGAGTCACCAGGGCTGGATGTGGCTCGTGCGCGATCCGACGACCGAGGCCGTAGCCTTCCGCTACGACAAGAGCCGCGGGTCGAAGCTGCCGGCCTCGGTGCTCGCGGACTTCAGCGGCGTGCTGCAGACCGACGGGTGGGGCCCCTACAAAACGGCCCTCGCAGGACTGCGGGCTAAGGGAGCCGACATACGTCAGATTGGATGCCTAGCCCACATCCGGCGCAAGCTCTTCGAGGCCACCGGCTCCGATCCAAGCGCGAAACAGGCCTTGGGTATCATCCAGCGCATCTACGCCCTCGAAGCTCGGTGGCGAGGTCTGCCGCCTGATCAGCGACTAGCAGAACGCAAAGCCCAACTCACGCCGGTGTTCGCCGAGTTGACTGCTTGGCTAGCGAAGGACCAGCACGCCCCCATCCCGAAGACGCCCCTGGGCAAGGCCATCGGCTACGCCCGCCACCAGTGGCCGTCGCTGAGCGTGGTGCTCGAAGATGGGCGCGTCGAACTCGACAACAATGGCATCGAGAATCAAGTCCGCCCGCTGGCCCTCGGCAGGAAGAATTACCTGTTCGCCGGCAATCACGGGGCGGCCGAGAACATTGCCGTGCTGTACAGTCTGCTATTGAGCTGCAAGGCGGCTGGTGTCAACCCGCGGGCCTGGCTCAACGACACGCTCGCTCGCATCCTACCACACCCAGTCAATCGCGTGGCCGAGCTGCTGCCTAGTAATTTTAGTCCAGAACTTCGGGACGGGGTTGGCTAAGCGGATACTGTAAATCTTCTGTCCAGGACTAAGCGTCTTCGCAGTTGTGTAGCCTTCCCCGTTTTCGAGACAGCCCAAAATTGCAACTTTTGGACTCATGAAACGGAGCAAATTCACCGAGGTGCAGATCGTCAAGGCCCTCAAGGACAATAAAGCCGGCCGCTCCGTGACCGACTTGGCGCGTGAGTTGAGCGTGAGCGCGGCGACGATCTACACTTGGGGTAAGAAGTACGGCGGCATGGAGGCCTCCGACGTCGGGCGCCTCAAGACTCTCGAAGCCGAAAACGCCAAGCTTAAAGCGATGTACGCCGAGAGCCAGCTCGACGACAAAGCCCTCGAGGACGCGCTGTCAAAAAAGTGGTAGGCTCTCAGGCACGGCGTAAGCTCGCGAGCTATTTCCATGAGGCGCACGCCCGGCCAGTCTCGCGGGCGTGCGCCCTGGCCAGTATATCGCGGGCGACGTGGTACTACCGCACGCGCCTCCCTGACCGCGGCGACGCAGTGCTGGCGGACTCGGCCTACGGCCTCCCCCGCCAGCACTGCGTACAGGAATCCCTACCTTTACATTCTAACCCCGGACTGTCTTAGAGAGGGGAAGGCTACAGTTGCACTTATGAAATTACCATCTTCTCGACCCAGAAGACGAAGTAGAGGGTCGGCCCAAGTTGCTAGTGGTGCTTTATCAACTAAGAGCGCATTTGAATTTACATCTTCGACAATGTATGGCGTAGTGATCCGAGCGATACCCACGCCTCGACGACCTGTGTGAGGCGGTCGTAGCTCGCGCACAGCCGCCGGGACCACGTCAGCCACGAGAACGTCCGCTCGATGACCCACCGCTTCGGGAGCGGGACGAAGGCCTTGCCGTCCGCTTTGGCCTTCAGCCGGTTCGCCTCCGTGTAGTCGGAGCGTTTCACGATCGCCACGGTGAACCCTCGCGCGGCCGCCCCGCGCTCGAAGCCCCCGTAGGCGGCGTTGAGCGTACGCCATACGGACCTCGCCGAACCCCGCCTGGCGGACCGCGTCGAACAGCTCGGGCATCGCCTGCGAATCGTGGACGTTCGCCGCGCTCACCACGCACGCCAGGACGTTGCCGCGGGTGTCGGTCGCGGTGTGGTACTTCACGCCGTTGACCTCCTTGTGGCCGTCGGAGCCGCGCTCAGCGCGTCGGCCCCACACCCGCGATTTGACCGATTGCGAGTCGAGCACGCAGGCGGTCGGCTCGCAGTCAGCGGCGGGGGCGTCGCCGGCGGGAGGCGCCGCTCTTAAGTGTTTGACGAGTATGGCGTTGAGCGCGTCGATGACGTAGGCGTCGGCCCACTTACGGAAGTGGTAGTAGACCGTGCCCGCGGGCGGGAAGCGCCCGCGCGGCAACTCGGCCCACTGACACCCGGTGCGCAACTGGAAGAAGATCGCCTCGGCGATGGCGCGGAGGGGGTGTTTGAGCTTGCGGGGGCCAACGAGCCTCAGGAGCTCCGGCTCCGGTACCTCCCACCGGCTATCGGTGAGGAAAGTACAGGGGTTAGGTAGTTGCATACCCCCCTGTATGCCTCCCGATAGTTCTTGTTCGACCGGCTAAACCGAACCGAACAGATGGAGGAAAATATCAATTCAAACAGGCTCTAAGAACTGTCCAAATAACCGTAAGGCTTCATACTCTCCCGCTCGACTCGACTCTTCACACTGTTGCACCGCTTCGTGAGTCTATAGCATTTACGTTCCGGTATGCTCTATCGCACGGCGGATAGTCCGCCTGGAACACCCTAACTTCAATATGACCAGACGTACATTCCATTCTTACTTTGCCTTCTATATCATAGCTGACTAGGGGTTCCGAACCAGGACGGGTCTGCGTTATTGGGGTATGGCAGCTCAAATTGAAGCCCGCCGTTAGATCCAAAGTTCTCTCAAACCTTACTCGTCCTCATCCTCGTATTCGCAGGAATACTTGCAGTGACGATCCTATCAGGAACCTCAGGTAGAGCTGGGTAGTCTTTAATCTGCTGAGGAGTCATTTATGACCGCTTGATCGTACTCCAATGATAAGTACAATAAAGAAAACCACGAGAGTCATACTCAATATTCAGAATATCCTTAGCTAAATCGGTATAGAACGCAGGACCACCTGGTGCCTCTATCATAACTTCGTTAAAATGAATATCTTTCTAAATTGATGTCTGCACGATTGTACCCTTCAATTCAATACAGTCTACGGCTGCCTGAATAGGCATGCATACCAGACATTTACCTGCAGATAAACGTAGTGTGTGTCAATCGTTGAACTAGATCCAGGCACGCGTATACACCTCTTCTTCTTCATTGATAACTTCGTCCAAAACTATAACGGTAAAAAGCCTACGTTTGAAGTAAAGCAGCCGCTTTTTTGATAATATCGATATTGTTATTCGACCATTCTAGGTATTCTTCTGCGGTAATGCGATTCTTACCACACAATCTTGGTCTGTATTTTTCTACAAACTCTTCAGCAAAATGTTCGGCAGCACTCATTGACCTATTAAATCCATAGTTTTTTTTAGTTATTTGCACATCCCCACTAATAAAGTATTCTAGAGAAAACCCCAATGGCATTTGCCTGCCGCGGCCGAAAGACGCCCACACCTCATAACCGTCAAATCGTTGGTCAACTATTTTAATAGTCAAGCAAAGAAGCTCATAAACCTTATCCATTTCTACGATTTTTTGAATACAAAGTTCGCCGCATCATATATGTAGCCAAGCCCACCCTGACTAATCGGCTTCGTCAACAACTCAACTTCTCGACCAAAAAAGGTGATTTGGCCAGTTGCTTCATTTATCAAGTTAGCTGATACAGTAGGATCCGATACCGCTCGTATCACATCACCTCTTGCCGCCGCATCTCGCAGCCACGGATCATTCATGTTATCCCAAATCTGCTGTGGCGTCCAGTTCGGGTTCGGTGTCTCGCTCAAGGCGTTAACACCTCCAGGGCTAGGACCTGATGTCGATATATTCGAATTAATCGGAACACTCGTCCCGCCACCGTCTGCACATTAAATCAGATTTGGACTGCAAAGAAGCGTGAGCATGGGAATCTGGTAAGCTCTCGATACATGACCCAATCTGTATTCACGTACTTTCTCCACCCTGCGCCATAACCTCCCTGAGCCTGCGCGAACTCTCCTCAAGTTCTCTATCGAATTCGCCCCGATCTGTGGCCTTATTATACGCCATTCGGTACCTCTGCTCATGTAGCTCGCGAAGCACACGCTTGGCTAACTCAGTGTTCTTGAACGATGCATTTGCAAGTACAAGTTCGCGAGTCGCAGCGGATACCACCAACATCCGATCGTACCGTTCGATGGTGGATAACGATTCCATATTCCTTAACTGCTCGATTATTCGATATATCATGGGCGATAATTTTTTAGTTTTACGGGACTATCCCATGCCGTACGATCTAGTACGAGAGTTTGAGTAGCTCCTCCTGTTGTCTTGTAGCCATTTTGAATCGTGGGCGCCACCGTACTCTCAAAGATATCTACCGTGCGATTGGCTACGATCTCATACAGATCATAATCAACGGAGTGACTACTTATTGGCAAACCGAGTTTCTGCTCGACATTCACTAATCCTTTGATGTCATCCCACTGATCTCCGGACACCCAGTAAGGACTAAATGCAGTAACTTTATCGCCTTTAGGAACAATTTTGTAAAGTTTTTTACCGGGACCGACGGTTAATTTATTTGGAATCGTAGCTCCCGATAATACTACGTCTTCGATTGCTTTATAGAGAAATTCTGGCGGCGCACTCGAGGCGGTAGTTAAATCTTCGATAATCTCTTCTGGTAAGTCAGAGCCTGTTTGAATTGATATTTTCCTCCATCTGTTCGGTTCGGTTTAGCCGGTCGAACAAGAACTATCGGGAGGCATACAGGGGGGTATGCAACTACCTAACCCCTGTACTTTCCTCACCGATAGCCGGTGGGAGGTACCGGAGCCGGAGCTCCTGAGGCTCGTTGGCCCCCGCAAGCTCAAACACCCCCTCCGCGCCATCGCCGAGGCGATCTTCTTCCAGTTGCGCACCGGGTGTCAGTGGGCCGAGTTGCCGCGCGGGCGCTTCCCGCCCGCGGGCACGGTCTACTACCACTTCCGTAAGTGGGCCGACGCCTACGTCATCGACGCGCTCAACGCCATACTCGTCAAACACTTAAGAGCGGCGCCTCCCGCCGGCGACGCCCCCGCCGCTGACTGCGAGCCGACCGCCTGCGTGCTCGACTCGCAATCGGTCAAATCGCGGGTGTGGGGCCGACGCGCTGAGCGCGGCTCCGACGGCCACAAGGAGGTCAACGGCGTGAAGTACCACACCGCGACCGACACCCGCGGCAACGTCCTGGCGTGCGTGGTGAGCGCGGCGAACGTCCACGATTCGCAGGCGATGCCCGAGCTGTTCGACGCGGTCCGCCAGGCGGGGTTCGGCGAGGTCCGTATGGCGTACGCTCAACGCCGCCTACGGGGGCTTCGAGCGCGGGGCGGCCGCGCGAGGGTTCACCGTGGCGATCGTGAAACGCTCCGACTACACGGAGGCGAACCGGCTGAAGGCCAAAGCGGACGGCAAGGCCTTCGTCCCGCTCCCGAAGCGGTGGGTCATCGAGCGGACGTTCTCGTGGCTGACGTGGTCCCGGCGGCTGTGCGCGAGCTACGACCGCCTCACACAGGTCGTCGAGGCGTGGGTATCGCTCGGATCACTACGCCATACATTGTCGAAGATGTAAATTCAAATGCGCTCTCAGTAACCGACATTCCCTGGGGTTGAAAGTCGTCGATATCATTTCCGTATTTTTGAATGATATCTAGCCGCCATGCCAACCTGTCGAGCCAATTACTAGGATTAGATTCACTCTTTAATGCAAGTATTAGTTCTTCGCGACCAGCTGGATTACTGATAATGTAATCTCTCACTTTCCCAATAACAACTGGGTCGTGACGTAAGGATGTAGCTATTCCTACTTCACTAACTATTTCCCACGCCTGGACTTTGTCCCGAAGGTCGTCTCCATTCGCAATCCTGTACCACGCTTTAAGCTCATTGCTGCCACCCTCAAGCGATCTCGCAAAGGCGAGAAGCATCTCATCATCGCCCAAAACGCGAGCGATTTCGTCGACCTGTGCTTTCGATAGTCCAACTACAGACACGAGCAGCCCGCGCGCATCAACCGCCGACTCGATCGACCCCAACGCCCGTACCACCGCCGCCCGCACCGCCGTGCCCCCCGCCCCGGCATCCCCCAGCCGGTTGACGCTTGCCACAAGCAACTCTCGGGTCGCCTCGAGCACTGCGGGCTTCTCCCGGATGTAGGCCTTCGCCGTCTCCGACAGCGCCTCGGTCCGGGCGGCCAGTAGCTCCACCTCGGCCACCGCTCGCGCCGTGCCCGGGTCGGCGTCCGCCAACCGAACCGCTTTCTTTAGGTCGTCGACCTCGTAGGTCGCCTTAATCCACGATCCCCCAGAGTGCGTCAGGGAGGCTACCCCGAGGGCGGCGCTTGACACGTTGAGCCAGTCGACTACCTCCTTAACCGCTGCGGACTCCGGCTGACCGGCGTCGAAGGCCGAGGCCGTCAGGCTGAGCACCGACGAGGCCTTGTCCGCGTAGTGGAGGAGCTGTCCGACCCGCCCCACCTTCGCCGCCCACCCCACCGGGGTCGCCAGACTCACCACGTCCAGCGTCGTCACCACCGCATCGGTCACCGTCTCGGCGGCGGCAGTGTTCTCCAGTTGATACAGCACGCAGGCCGGGACGATGCGAAGCTCATCGACGAACGGTGCGGCCGATCGGTAGGTCGAAGAGGGATCGACGATGATCGGCTCGAAGGGGTGCAAGCCCTCCCGTGCTGCTGGGACGGTCAGGCGGGTCGTGAGGGGCGCCTGCTCTACGTCGTAGCGGATGTCGAAACGCCCGTCCCGGCGGACGGTCACCTCGGTACTTTGGTAGCTGAACCACGAGTCCAACGGTTGCGCAGTCCAATCTCGCGCAAGCGCATCCAGATCGTCCTCCAGCGAGATCGCTAGATCGTAACCGAGGCGTGCGAGCAGCTTGGTGTAGTTGTACGGGATCACCTTGCGCTCCCCAAAAGCGATGTCCTCGTCGGTGAGCGTGACGCCGAGCGGGCGGGCGAGGTACCGGTTGAGGCCCTGCGCGTCGACCGGGCCGCCGCGCTCCTGCGCGTAGGCTTCGGACGACAAGCGGATCAGTTGGTTAACGAGCGCCTGGCCGTTGTCCGCCCCGAGGGCGATCCAATCCTTGTCGATGCGGTCGATGAGTTCTTTCCAGGCGTACTCACCGTCGGGCAGCTTCGTCTCGGACAGGTGCGTGAGGAAGGCGTGGCTCTCGGCAGGCTTCACCCGACCGAGCAGGCGGAGCATCGCCGACTCGTTGTCGTTTTCACGTAAGTAGGTCCAAGCGTTGTTGCCCCCGAGGTAGTCGTCGACGAGGCGCTCGAGCTGGGGGTAGGGGACGGTGAGGTTGTCCCACTCGCAGTCGGTCAGGTTGACGTTCGCTTCCCGCAAAACTTCGAGCGCGTCATCGAGGTCAAAGTCGCTGCTACCGCTGACGCCGCCGAGCTCGTCGATCGAGCCCTGCGCCAAGGAGATCACCGCGCTACGGTCCACCGCCAGAGCGATTAAGTCGAAGAAGCGAGCGATCTCCGCCTCGTTGAGCGTGGCGTCACCACCCGCCCTACGGCGCGCGAAGAGGCCCGGCATCACCTGCTCGCGAACTTGGTTGCGCAGTGGGGCGTAGCCACCTACGGCAAGCGGCTTGAGCTGAATTGGTCGGCGGGTGTAGTGCCCTCCGCCCGTTTGTAAGGTGGTAAGTGCCTTGGCGTAGGCCTCCAGTAGTTCTGCGGGGCCGGTGCTGAGTCCGCAGGCGCTGGCCAGCGGTTCGAAGTTCTGGAACACGAGCGCCGAGCCGCCAATGTAGAAGCTCGAGAGGCGCCGGTAGTCGGCGTACTCTCGGTGGTTGGCGACGAAATCGAGGTAGAGCTCGTGGTAGAATTCATTACTGATGGCTGCCCCATCCGCCCTGGCCAGGGGGCTGAACTCACCCAACGCGGTATAGACCCCCTGCGCGTCCACGCTGAAGAAGTTGTCCAAGTAGGCATCGAAGCTCTTCGGATCGAGTGGCGGACCTTCATTCACGTTGCGAGTGGCGAGTACGAGTCCGGGTTTACCGTCGGCGTCGTGACTGACGCGAGCCAGCAAGGCTTCGGCGCCGGTTTTCGGGGTGCCGGGAGCGAGCTTCGCGCCCCCACACTTGAACGAGCTCACGCTTCGTAGATCCGCTATCCCTTCCTGTATGCCGTATTCGCCGTCGCTGCAAGCCACGTAGATCCCGGCTTCGGCAACCTGATCCACTTCACCTGCCTCGGCTCCTGTGTCAGGCCCGTAAGCAAATCCTACGAGCGACCCCACGGGTAGAAACTCATTGATGGTCTCGCCGCTGCGCATCCAGCGCTCGCCCCCGCTCGAGAACATGAGGTCGGTGATCCGTGAGACGTCGAGCGCCACCGGCTCGCCTACCGGACTCATCACGGCTAGTCGTCCGTCGACTGCGTAGGGCGCGATAGCTTCCGCTAAAAACGCTCCGCTGACGTAAACGTATTCCCCTTCCTCGTCGTCGTCGAACAAAGCGACGTTGGACTCCGGATCGTGGCAATTGTCCCACTGCCACTTCCCGAGGTGCACGCCCCCGTTCGCGGACTCCATCAGGTTATCGGTCGCCCCACCGGTATACCCATCCGCCGCGTAGCGCACGTCCAGGTGCTCGAGCCGGAACGCCCCGTGCCCGAGCTCGTGGGCGATCGTGCGCACGAGCGCCTCGCCGTCCCCCCCGTGGCGCCCGACGTCGACGAACCCGAACCGCTTGCCGCGCGGCATGAAGCCCAGGCGATCGCCGCCGAGGGCGGGCGCCAGCACCAGGTAGAGGTCCTGTTTCTCGACCCCCGCGTCGCTCTGCTTCTGCGCGCGGCGTACGACCCGCATCTCCGCAGTGTAGGCGGAGGCGAGCCCGGATCCCGTATCCGCAAACCTGCCCGTGAACTCGGAGTCCAACTCCCGCAGCTCCGCGGTCGGCAGTGCCGGATCGATGACGATGGTCCACTCGACTTGCGCACCAGCGTAGATCGCGTTGAGCCGGCGCTCCAGCTCGTCGGGGGTCAGGCTACTGCCGCCCGCGGCGAGGGTCACGCTGTCGAGCCCGACGAGGTGGAGCGTCCGCTGCTGGGTAGTTGCGTAGTCGACGAGCGACAACTCGCCGGCGAACACGACCGGCGGGGCGGCCACGCGGGGGTCGACGGAGTCGGCCACGGCGACGCCGGTCTCGTCGGTGACCGTAATCATCCGCCCGGTGTCCGGGTTGACGACCGCCACGCGGACCGTGGCCTCCGTGCGGCGCTTGAGGGCGCGTGCGCCCCCAACCTGCCTCGCCGAGAGGCTACCAGTGATCTCCACGGCCGCTTCGTCGAGGCCCGCGCCCTCGATCGGGGTGCCGTCCGTGGCCCGCCAGCCGGCTACGAGCCCGGCCTCGGCGTCGAGGACCTTGGCCCCGGGCGCGATGGCGGCCCCGGCGCCTTCCGGCGTGGCTACCCGAGAAGCGTAGCCTGCGCCCGCCTCGCCGCCGTCCCCGTAGCCGCTGGCGCGAAAACCGGTCACGTCGATCGGCTTGCCCCCGGCCGTCGAGACCCACCCCACGCGGTAGTCGCGCCCCGCGATCGCGCGCGCGGTGTAGCCCCCGGCGATCGCGGCCGCCGGTTGGCGGTCTATTCCGTCGGCGGCTGCCTGGTCGGGTGCACTCCCGCGGCCTCGCGCCAGCGTACCCGTCCGGAAGTCCACGGCGTAGGGCGCCGCGTAGAGCAGGCCCTCGTACTGCGCGGCCGCGTCGAGGGCGGCTCGGAGCTTGGCCGCGCAGACCGCAGCCTCCGCGGCGAAGTACGCCTCGCGCTCCGGGTCGAGCGCTGCGATCGCCTCGTCGCGCTCCGCTTCGCGCAGGTCGTACAGTTCCTCGGCGTAGACACTCTCCACGGCGTTGAGGCAATCGATGGCGTCCTGGATGGCGCGGGCGACGTCCTCGGAGTAGAACGGAAGATCCGCGTAGGCGGCCTGGCCGCCCCGGAGGCCGTTGAGCCAGTCGTCCCACGCCGGGCCGCCGGGGCCGGGGTAGCCACCCATCGCACCGCGCATGCCGTCGAGCCAGTCGGCGTGCTCGGTCGCATCCCCGGGAGCGCCGCCGCCCGCGCCGCCGCCGAAGCCGTCGAGCAGGTCCCCGGGGGTATACACGGGGGAGACCATCCGCATGTCGCCGGAGACCATGCGGCAGGTCTTCGACACTTCGATCGCGTCGAACTCGAGCTGGACGAGTGCATCGTCGAGCATCGGCAACCGGACGAAGCCATACCCTCTGAAGAAGGGGCCCTCGCCGGGTCCCGGGTCGTCGGCGCGGCCGGCGGTCGTCGTGGTGCCGGTGCGGGTGCCGGCGTCCGGGGTCTCGGCGGCCATACCGTCGGCGCCCGCCCCGCCGCGCTCGCCACCGTCACCGAGCGAGCCCGCTCCTGTGGGTGCGGCAACTTCGGTGGCCTCGACGACCTGCACGAGGAAGTCCCCCGCCCAGATCGTATCCCCGGGGTTAAGGCGCGGGGCGCGCTCGGCGCCGAAGACCGCGGGGGCGAACTCGTAGCCCGGATCGCAGGAGTAGGCGTAGGCCTCGACGCGGCCGAGCTTGCAGGACACGTCCGGGGTCCACAGCTCGATCCACCCGCACTTCAGTTCGTCGGCACAGCCGCCGCATACTTTGACGGCGTACTCCGTGAGCTCGACGAGGGAGTCGAGGGCGAAGACGGCAAATTCGCCGTCGCGCGTGAGGCCATTGCCCGCGTGGGCGCGGACGGTCCGTAGGGCGGTCTCCCCGGTCCGGAATTGGACCTCGGCGCCGTCGGCGTCGGTGCGGTTGATCGGTTTGACTTCCAGGGTCACGGTATCCTCCCCGGCGTAGCGCCACCGCAGCCAGGCCCCGTCGAAGGCGACGGCGGTCGTCTCGAAGGCGAGGTCGAACTCCGCGCAGGTGGGTACGCGCACGGGGATCGTCGCGCAGTGGCGCTCGGCGACGGCGTCGGGCGTGTTACCGGGCGGCGGGGGGAGAACGCCGGCCCCCCGTAGCGCGGCGACGCCACTCGTATCGCCCGATGCTAGGCCGTCCGACTCGCCGGTAGGCGAAAGCGCGATCGGCGCGGCGGCCACGGTTTGCGGATCGATCCTCTGGCCGTTACCGGCATAGGTGTCGGTGGTGCCTCGGGCCACTGAGTCGGCGAGTAGCGAGGCGACTGAGTTGGAGTCGAACGGCGGCGGTCGTACGGGGGCAGTGGCGCCCGGCGGGCACGCGTAGCAGATGCGCACGGCCTGCTCCGAGCCACTCGGCAAGCCGAGGTAGCGGCGTTGGGTCCGCTCCTCAGAGAGGGCGGCGGAGTCGAGCCGGGCGGCCGGGGCGCGGCTCGCCGCGTCGACGAGGGCGACGGTCAGGCGGCTCGCGTCGGCCACGGTGGCCAGCTCGGCGAAGTCGACGTCGACACGGTCGGCGGGCAGGCCGGTGACGTCGACGAGTTCGAGGAGCGCGAGGGAGTCCAGGCAGACGAAGGCCGCGGTGCGGACGCGCAAAGGACTAGCGCAGCGCCGGCGGACCACCGGCCGCTCGTCCCCGGTCGGCACGGCGCAGTGCCAGCAGACGGTGATCCGGTAGTCGGTGTCCTCCCGGAGGTCGCGCAAGGTGAGCGCGCGGGCGTCTTTACGGAGGTGGACCGCGGTCGGGGTCCCGACGTCGAGACCGTCTTCGTCGAGGGCGACGTAGGTGACCTTGATCGAGTCGCCCCGCAGGCGCCCGCGCAGCCGCCAGCGCAGGTCGAGCTCGGTGGCGCGCGTGCCCCCGACCTCCGCGACGATCTCCCCGGAGAGGTCGCAGTCCTCGGTGGGGGCCTCCTCGACGGCGTCCACGGGGATCGCGGCGCAGTTGACCTCCCCCGTGATCGGGCAGACGATGCACACCTCGACGGAGGCCACGCGGTTGAGCAGCATGCGGGTATCGAGCCCGAGGGCGGCGCGGACGGCCTCGACGCTGTTCGGTGGCGGGGGGAGGGCCGGGAGCCCATCCGTTGAGTCCGCGACGGAGGGGATGTTCCCTCCCGAAGGAACGGACCCGGAGCTAGGCGCGGTTTGCTGGTTCAGTGCCGGCGTTCTGCTCGGTCCGGGAACCGCGACGGCGGAGTCGGCGGCTCGCGCGACAGCGGTGGAGTCCGCCCGCGCGGCCGCGTCGAGAGCCGTGTCGTCGTAGTCGATCCCGACGGCATCCAGTCGCCGCCGCCGCTCGGCGGCGACCAGCTTCGACAGATCGAGGTCGAAGGCGTAGAGGTAGCCGTCGTCGTAGACCCCGGCCACGCCCCGGTGCCGGGCCCGCCGCCGCCCCATCGCCGAGGCCCGCCCCCCGCGCCGCAGCTCGCGGACCCGGAGGCGCGCGCTCGCGGCGGGGACGTCGGCGCTCAGCAGGGGCTCCCCGCGGAAGTCCCGCACGGTGATCGTGTGCCGGGCGTCGGCGAGCTCCTCGGACCCGGTCCACGTCACGCGGTAGGTGTTTTCGGTCCGCTCCGCGGCCGCCACGCGGCGCTCGGCGACCCGGCGGGCGCCCGCGCCGAACTCCCCGGCGAGGGCTTTTACCTGGGTCGCGGTGCTCGACCGCCCCGCGGGCTTCGCGAAGAAGGTCAGCCGATCGGGTTGGTAGCAGACCGGGACGATCGGATCGGGGGCCGGGAGGTACCGGAAGCGCGCCGGCGGGCCAGCCCGCGGTTGCGGAACCGCATCCGGCCGAAGGGGTCGACCGCGCGCACGGTGTAGAGGTACTCGCGGCCCGCCCGCAGGGGGGCGTCGTACGCGCTCCACGCGTAGGTCGTCCGCCCGGCGGGCACGCGGACCACGCGCAAAGGCGCGAGCGAGCGCAGCAACACGTCCGTGCCGAACCCTAAGGATTGCCCGCTCGCCGTTTGCGGGACCTCGTAGACGGTGAGCTCGTAGTCGACCGCGCTCCCCCCGGCGTGGTTGGGGACCCACGCGAAGGTCAGGGCGTCGGTACCGTTGGCGGTGGGTTGAGCGCCGATGCCGGGGGCGTCTACGTCGGGCGTGAGCTGAGAAGGGGGGTCGTGGAGCTCCGCGAAGGCCGTCCCGCAGCCCGGCAGCGAGATCGGGGGCAGGTCGGGGCGGTTGGCCGCGAAGGCGGTCACGCAGACGGTCAGCGGTCCCTCGCGCAAGGTCGTCGGGGCGTTCCCAAAGCCCCCGCCGGGGTTGCCCCCCCCCGCTGGCCGCCCGGCGGGCGGAGGCGGCGACGACCTGCTCGAGGTAGGGCCGCAGGGCGGCGCCCGTGAGGACGGTCGGGACGTTGGGCAGGAGGTTGACGACCGGGAGGGTGGCCGGCTCGCTGACGCGCAAGACCCTCCCGGTGTGATCCGCGACCTCGATGGCGAGCCGCACGGGGAGCCCGGCGGGCTGGCGCTGGTTGGGGTCGAGCAGGAGGACAGAAACGACGAGGGCCCCGGGGCGGGAGAGGTCCTCGGGGTACGTACTCGCCTGCGCGACGACGGTGGTGACCTGGACGGGGAAGGTCTGCGCCGACCCGTTTTGCGGAAGCAGAAAGACGAGGAGGCCGACTAGCACGCAGGCTACCCCCTGTGCAGTCCGGAGCTTATTCCAGATGCAGCAGAAGAGGTGTTGCAGCGTGTGAGTCGGCGTCGAGATCATTCTAGGTAGAGCAGCGGGCGGGGCAGGTGCAAGTATTGAGGTTAGAGGTTAGGGGGTAGTCTGATTAGGGGGTCGAGACGGTGATCGGGGCGGTAAACTCGCTGAAGCCACCGCCGAAGTAGCGCGCGTAGAGGCGGTAGGCGTAGCGGCTGCCCGGTTTCACCGAGCCGTCGACGTAGTAGAAGCGACCCGCTCGCAGGCGTAGCTCCTTGTCGTTCGGGGAAAGCAGTGCGAGCGCTTTAAACTCGACTTCGTCGAGATCCGCGCCTAAGTCAGCGCCCGGCGCGAGCTCGATGCGGTAGAGTTGGAAGCCGCGCAGGCGCGAGGCCGCGGGGTAGCGCCAGGAAAGCGTCGGTTGCTCGGTGCCAGGCAGTAGCTCTACGTTGAAGTCTTCAACCGGAGCGCGCACGGGATCTTTGGTGCGGGCAGCGGTGAGGAGGCGCGAGGGCGTGCTGAGCTGAGCGTCGTCGGTGGCGAGGATGCGGTAATCGTACGCCACGCCCGCACGGCCGCTCGAATCGACGAAGGTGACGACCGCCGCGGTGTCCGTCAGGCTGGCCAAGCGCTGCCAGCTGGTGTCGGCAGCCGCGCTCGGGCGGCGCTGGACGATCTGCTCGACCACGTCGGGAGAGCTCGAGCGGGCAACTTCGAACGTGACTGCCTCTGTAGAGCCACTGTAACTGCGGATAACGGGCTCGACCGGGGGGAAGAGGTCGGGGCGTTTGAGGGTAAGGACCGCCGAGTATTCGGATTGGTTGCCCGCGTAGTCTTCGGCGGCGACGCGGTAGTAGACTTCCTCCGAGGCCATCTGCATCGAGACGCTATCGGCCCAATTTGCGAAGGGCGTGGCGTTCGGGGTGAGCTGGGGGAAGTACCCGGTGTCGCGGTTGGAGCGGAATACGCGGTAGCCTAACACGTCGATCTCGGTGTTGGCCGCCCAGGTAAGGGTTACGCTACCCGAGGAGTCAATAGCTCCGGTCAATCCCTTCGGCGGGGCGGGCGGGCGCTTGTCGACGGCGCGCAAGATCTTCGGGTCGGACGCGCTCGCCACGCCGTTGCGGTCGATCGCTTCCACGGTGACGTAGCTGCCGTCGGGCGGATCGACCAGCACCACGGACCGGGTGCCGGGGGCGAGTGAGCTGTCGCCGACCAGCTGCAGGTCTACGCCGACCTGCTCGGAGGTGTAAACGCGCCACGCCGTAAGTTTTTGCGCAAGCTCGACCGAATCGGCGTCGGCCTCGCCGGGGGTCCAGACCACGCGGAAGAGCGTGTCGACGACGCGCGTCATCACCGTAATCACGGGTTGGTCGAGCAGGGGGTCGGGGTTGGCGCGGAGCACGACGGTGTCGGAGACCGTGCCGTAGTGCCCGAAGCCGGTGAGCCCCTGCACGCGGTAGGCGAAATCGCGGTTGTTGTCGGCCGTGGAGTCGGCGTAGTACTGGAGCGTATCGACGAAGCCCTCGGTGTAGAGTTGGAGCAGGGGCAGGGGGCTGACCTTGCTCCAGGGACCGAGCTCGTTGGCGCCGGTCAGCTCGGCACGTTCCACGAAGTAGGCGTCGTAGCTGGCGTCGGTCTCGGCGCGATCCCAGGAGACTTTAACCAGTTGGCGCGATTCGCGAACGGCCGTATCGATCACCGGGGCGGGGTAGCGCGTAATCGTATCGGTGGCGATGCCGAGCGTGGCGAGCACGGGCGCGGTCGATCCCAGCAGCTCACTCGCACGGCGCAATACGTAGGTGTACGAGGTGCCCCGCTCCGCGGTGGAGTCGACGTAGGCGAAGCCGGCGAGCTGGGTAGAGCGGTAGTCCGTGCCCAGGGCCATCAGGGTGAGGCCGTAGGTTTCTTCCCCGGGGGAGGTGGCCAGGGGCGTGGCCGTAGAGTCGGGGGCGAAGCTGTAGAGGTCCTCGTAGAGGTCCTTATCCGGGAAGCGCCGCCAGGCCTGCGGTGTGGCAATCGACACGTCTCGCGACCAGTCGGCGTTGTCGGCGGCTGGCGTTACGCCGGCCGCGTAGCGCTCGAGCACGAAGCCGGCGGGTAGACTGGCGTAAAAACCGTTTTCCCGTAAGGGCATCCACAAGAGGCGAACGCCGTCTTCTGCGACTTCACCGCGGAGCAAAATTTCGTTGTTGATCGCCTCGGCGTAGGGGGCTTCGCTTTGCGCGAAAACGGGTGTCGCGGCGAGCAGGAGGCCCAACAGCGCGTACCAAGTAGCGGTCGCAGCGCTACTACCTAGGTTCGTGATATTATCGATTAATTGCATTAGCACTGTTCGCCGATCTCGGCTTTTGCTTTGAACTTGACCTTAATTTTGAAGATCCGGATTTTACCGGCGATGACGCCGTAGGCGTAGATCGGATTGGGTCCTTTGAGCTTGAGGGCGGCCGCCGCCGTGATCTCCTGGAGGCCTTTCTTGCGATTTCTCTTCCACTTGTATATCTGAATGCTAAACCCGGCGTAGGCCTGGCCCGCGGCGTACCAGCCGTCGAAGCCCGGGGCGCCACCGCCCTTGGCGTGGCGGCAGGTCATGTTTCCGTAGTCTCGGATATTCACGTCGAAGCCCCCGTTGATCCAGAGCTCGTAGTGGAACTTGCCGGTGATCTTGGTTCGCTCCCTGACGTACCCGAGTCCCGCCCCGAAGGCGAAGCCGCTGCCGTTGGCCAAGTCCGTTTCGGATGCTCCGCGCGGTATGGGGCCAACTACCTCGCGAATGTTGTTCGGGATGGCCGGCATGGGTGGCACCTGCGTGCCGATGCAGACGTAGGCGGAGAGGTTTAGTCCGCGCGCGCTAACGGAGATTGGCGTGTTGGGCTTGCCGACGAAGAACCACCAGTCATCCTTCGAGATGTAGATGCTCAGCTTGCCGGCGTAGCCAGTTGCACGCACGTAATCTTGCCGTACGGTAGACCTCTCGATTGCCGTACCCTGGATCTGATCGCGGATATCGACGTACGCGGCGCTGGTGGCTTTAAAGCGGACTCCCTGCCGGTCTTTTATCAGTTCTATCTCCGCGTAAGCGACGATACCCCCGCTCGCCAACTTGGACTTCGGATCGGGCTCCCGCATGAATTCGACCGATGCGGTGATGCTGGCCGTGAAGCTCTCTTTAGGGACGATGGTGAACTCTAGCGTACCTCCGATCGTAACCGCGTCCTTTCCGGCGGAAACGAGGATGAGCTGGAGATAGAATCCGTACCGGCCATCGGGAATTACCTCGTACCGCTTGCCGGTAAGCGTGGTCCCGAGAAAGGGCGGATTGCTCCCGTCCGCGAATACATCGAGCGGGCGCTCGCCCTCGACGCTCGCCAAGCTTCCGTCGCCGCCTTCGCTTAGGTCGAGGAAGGCTGAGGAGGGATTCATGTTTTTGTACGCCCCGCCGCCGACGGCGAACAGCTCTAGTCCGGGCAGCACGGGGATGTGGAGCGGGCCGACGTACGCCATCACGTCGATCAGAAAATACCTCCTGACTTCCCCTACGCCCGTTCCTTCGGTCTGCCTGCCTCGGTCAACGCCCCTGCGCCTATCCTTATATTTTTGTTTTTCCGTACGCGTGTCGGGTGGGGCGGCGGCGGTACTACCTCCGACGGTCTTGCTGCCAAACTGAGCTACCGCGCCAAACCCAGCCTGACCCTCTTCACCGCCTTTGAGGACGGTCAGTTTCAATTTGATACTCCCGTAAAACCCTTTGCCCCACACCGGATCCTCCTCTTCCTGACCGTAAAGCCCGAGCTTTCCTTCGAACGAGAAGGCGGGCGTGGAAGCGTTGATCTCGAAGCTCTCTACCAACAGGCGCTTGTACTTCCAGCGCATGTTTTTGCTACCGAGATCGGCTTCCGCGAGCAGCGCGAGGCCACCGGTCGCGTCGAAGTTCATCCCCGTGTCCGCGGCCACGGAGCAGCGAAAGGAGAGTCGCGATTCGAGTTTTTGCTTCTGCAAATCCTCGGCGCTCTGCACCCGGATATCGCTAAACGTGACTTTAAACCCGGCGAGCTCCGCCTCAAATTTTGGGAACCTCCAGTTCCCCGGCGAGAAGTAGGGCTTGCGGCTACTCATCACGAGGGTCTCGAAGGTTACCCCCTCGACGTCGATCGTCGCTTTACCGTTCTTATTCCGCTGGTTTATGGACAAACCTCCGTGTAGCATCGCTCCGGCGTACAGTCCATCTTTATCCTTCCCCAGCTTAATCTGTGAGCCCTTATCAAGCGTCACCGCATCCGCCTGCCAAGCCGGAATACAGTAATCGTCGTTGAGCGTGAGCGTAAACGCGAAGCCCTCATTCCCAATCATTCCGCCATACCCCAGGCAATCCTCCCGCCGCGGTGGGCCGTCGTAATCGCTCTTCTCGCAGCTGTTCGACTTCTTCGTTAGTAACGGGACCTCTACTAGGCCATCGATGCTCGCCGCCTCGAACGTCGAGTGCACGATCCGCAACCCGACCTTATCCACCGAAAACGCCCAGTTACCGATACTCTTCTCGCCGAGCGGCAGGATATTCTCTACCGAAATATCAGCTGTAAACCCGGTCTCGTCAATTATGATTGTCTCGGCCCCACCGGCGAATTCGCGGGTATCCGATTGTAGATCTTTATCGAGCTGAATCTTGACGCCCTGGATGAAAATCCCCTCCCAGGTGGCCGCCATCCGATCTTTACCCGAGCGGTGCGGACTCTTATACCCTTCCGGCACCCGCATGCTCGGCGAGTTGACCGCGCTCGAGAAGTCGACCGTCACCTCACCGACCGAGAATTGTACGTCGCGCTTCTTCGGAAAGACGAAGGGCTGCGCGAACGTCGTCGACGCGAATAGGCCGTTCTTATCGAGGTTGAAGTCGAGCGTCGTCATCACGCGCTGCCGATCGTTCGGACCGTCTTTCACCTCCCCGCCGATCACCGGGATCACCCACTCGCGCGCCAGGTGGAGTTCTGCCGAGAGTCCCGCCGCCACCACGCGGTTGCAGTCCACGGTTACGTAGGTGCCGTCGCCTCGGGCGCGCGATTCGGGCGTACCGCTCCCGGCCTTCAGCACGAGTCGCGCCCGCGAGCTCCCGTCGTCGGCCTTCGCGATGTCGATGCCCCAGTCGCCGAGCAGCTCGAGGGTGACCTCCCCCTGGAAACCGCCCTCGCGCGACCACGGGATGCCGTCGGCGAAAAAGATCGGCTGCTCCTCCGAATCCGGGAACTTGAGCTCCAGCACGAGGTCCACCTCGGCGTGCGTGGCTTTGAGTCGCCCTTCCGTGATCGCGAGGGCGGCCTCGATGCGCTGGCCGTCGTCGTCCTCGTCGCCGATGTACTGGCGCCAACCGAGCGGGAGGGCGGCGGCGAGGTTGTCGATGTCCAGTTCGCCGACCGCGAGGTTGTCGCCGAGTGGAATTTTCTCGCGCAGGCGCTCGATCTTGGCGTGCGCCGAGTCAGCCTTGAGCTGCAGGGCGGCGTCGAGTTCGCCGAGCCGACCGAGCGGGTCCTCGCCCCCGGCGGTCGTCAACGAAGTCGCCGCCGCGAAGCTCGTCGTCAGCGCCAGCTCCTCGGCCGCCGAGCGGTCCCCCGCCAGCCATTCGGCCAGCGCCGCGCCACTCAGTTCCGCCTCGTCACCGAGAGGTGCCTCACTCAGCGAGTCGAGCTCCGGAGTCGTCGTCAGCCTTCCGGCAAAACATAGGGCGGGCAGCCCGAGGGTCAGCAGCAGCGCTACGAGGAAAGCGTGTCGGGTCGTAGCGCGCATCAGTTTATTTCAGTTCGGTCGATGACGTAGGTGTCGGCGTGCGCGCTGTACCAGCGGCGGATCCGCTGGAGGGCGGCGGGGTAGTCGTCGGTGTCGAGGAGGCCCTCGAAGTCGAGCGGCACCGGAAAGCCCTCGGTCGCCCGGCCGAGGGCCTCGACCATGCGGTAGGCGCAGTCGATGGCGGCACTACTCTCGGAGTCGAGCGGGGTGCAAGCGTTGTTGGGCACCACGGTCCGCTGCCAGAGGTAGTCGAATACGGGGCGGGAGCGAGTGTAAATCAGGTCGGGGAGGAGGTAGTCGACGTAGTCATCGTCGATCTCTAGGCCATCTAGGTTCTTGAGTAGATTTTCGGTGCGCTCCTCCGAGCCGGCCCGCACCTTCGCGAGCGAGATCTCCTGCCGGATACCCGCGATCGCGCGCGCCTCGGGCGAGACGGCCTCGAGCAGTTCGAGGTCGCCGACCGCCCCGGCGATCCGGATGAGCTCCGGGAAGTTGGCGACTTGTTTTTGCGCAAGCGCCTGACCCAAACGCATCTTATCGCTTCCGCTAAAACGGGCGACGGGCTGCTCGCTGAGGTAGGCGACGGCGCGATCCCAGACCTCCGGGTCTTCGGAGGAGAGAAGGCGGGCGAGCTCGACGTCGACCTGGGCGGCGAGGGCCGGACCGAGCGTGGGGGAAAGACAGAGGAGCAGCGACGCGCAGGCCGCTATCCACCGCCTGACCCCGAGGCGTAAGTGGCCCGGGAGGTGGAAGACGATCATCGTGCTTTGGGTTGGAAGGTGAAGCCGTAGCCGAGCTGAACCTGGACATCGGAGTAGCCGGGGCGGGTAGCCTGCGTATCGGAGCCGCCACCGGCGAGCACGAAGCTGGCGGAGAGGTTGAGGCGCTGGGATTCGGTGATGCGGTAGCCACTGTTGAGGCTCACGCTCGTGAGGCTGCCGGTGGTGGTGGAAGCGGGGACATTCGGTACCCCCGCCTGGGAGACACGGGTGAGGTTGTAGGTAGCCTGGGCGCCGAACGTCCCCGCTTCCTCAGCGAAACTGAGGCCATACCCAACGGACGGGCCGAAGGCGAGCGTGGTGATCGACTCGGCCACGGCGTTGCGGTTGGCGAGCAGGCCGGCCGTCCAGGAGTGCGGACTGCCGTCCGGGCGGAGCGAATAGTTGACGGTGCCGAGGATGAAGTTGGTACCCTGGGCGGCGTCGACCTCGCTGTCGCGAATGAGGTTTGCCCGCTGGTAGCTGCCGGAAACGACGACGCTCTGCGTGCCGGCCGGATCGACGATGACGGCGTGGGAGGCATTGAGGCTGAGCTGCGTTTGCGCGAGCACGATGCTGTCGACCCCCGGTCGCCGCGGGTCGAAGGTGCGGTAGCGGTTGGTGGTCGAGAAGTTGGAGGCCCCCAGGCTGGAGGTGACCGTCTCGCTCCAGGCGAAAGAGAGGTTTACAGCGCCGATGACGCGCCGCAGGGCCGCGGCCTGGTCGTCGCGCAGGTCGTTGCGTTGGAGTCCGCCGTTCACGCCCACGTTGAGTCGACCCTTCAGGATCGGCGCGGTGACTCCGGCGGTCAGGTTCTCGAAGTCGTTGAGGAAGAACAGCGAGCCGTGGGTGCGGTACTCGGGGTCGACCCGCTCGTACTTAAACTGAAACTGCGCGAAGGCGGGCGTGAAGTTGACGGCCGCCGAGAGGGCGTTGGCGCCGGCGGTGGTGGTGGTCGGGGTGCCGATGAGTCCGAGCAAACTCAGTCCGGCGCCCGCGTCGGGCAGGGGCAGGGCGCGATCGTCGCGGGTGAGGACGGAGCGTGCTACTTCGGCCTCGACCGAGACGAGGTCGCTGAGCCGCTGGTTCGCGCTGAAGGTGAGTACGGCGTTGCGCTCGGGCGAGACCCCCGAGGTATCGGCGGCGAGGGGTACCTCGCCGGTGCCTTTGGCTTTATCGGCGCTCCCGAAGTACGAGACGCTGAACTCCGAGCTTTCGCCCGGGGCGAAACCGACTTTGAGTCCCTGACCGGTGCGTCGGTAAGTTTCGGTCGTGAGTCCGGACTGGATCGCGCCGGCGTCCTCGAGGCGTTCGGAGCGGAGCTTCCCGTACATGGCCCCGACGTACCACTTGCCGGGGGTGAGCTCGACGCCGGCGCCGCGGAAGTTGACGTCGGAGAGGCTGTAGGGACTGAAGCGCAGGGTGCGGTCGCCGAGGTGGGCGGTCGCCCAGCGGTAGCTCGGACTGAGTCCGACGAAGGCGTAGCTCGGTAGGTTGTAGCGCGTGTCCCGGCTCGAGACGGCCATCGAGAACGGCGCCTGGATGCCGAGCACGTCGAAGTTGATGCCCGCCGTGGCGCCCCAGGTGTAGGGCGCGCGTCGGCGCTCGGCGCCCTGGGTAGAGGAGAAATAGTTGAGGCCGGCGTTGGCGTTCGCCTGGCCGCTCACACGGAGGATCTCGCCGCTCCGGAGGCGCTCGCTTACGCTGGAGGTGACTTGCTCGAGGTCTTGAGCCCGCACGCCGCCGAATGCGGAGAGGAACAGTAGACTGATGAGTGCAATCTTTCGGTGGAGAGGAAGACAGGTCAAGGCCCCAAACTTAGCTTCTCTTTAAGGCTGTAAATAGGGTATATCGATTGATTTAGTATGAAAGGAGTAGATGCATCGAAGGAGGTAAGAACTAGTAATTAATTGAAAAATATCATACATACAAAGAACTTTTATGTGTAAGCATAGTTCCGGATAGGACATTATAGATACTATTAGTTGTACATATGGCTTCAGTTTTATCAATTTTCAGGTACTACTTCTACCAAATCAACGGTACGCGGCGAAGCGCGAAGAATTGGGCTACCCTAAAAGGAGTAGCCCTTTTTTAGGGTAGTTCTCAATGTGGGATTGAAACGCCTCTATTCGTATAGTTTAATAATAAATATATATGATACAAACTGACAGCTACTTACAATGCGGCAATGAGGTATCTACTGATACGTATGCGCATAAATTGCTTTAGTTACTCCATCGTGTGAGTGACTTCAGTAGGCAATTTTGGTAATTACAGATCTATCTATGAACGATGAGACAACGATGATCGGCTACATTTGAAGTGCTTGCCCCCGCGAAACCTGCTTGATGAACAACATAAAGCTACCCTTTTTGAAATTTTTTGCTTTTTGCTGTTCTCCGGTTCGGTGGCGTGTTTGTCTGTTGGTTTGGACTATCTGCGCGACCGCAGCCATTTCTGTAGGGGCTCAAAGTGTACGGGGAAGTATAGAGGCGGCAGATGATCCAGGCTGTAATCTTAGAGTCTCCGTTCGGAAGATTACGTTCAACGACCCTCAATACGTTACCATTCGAGCTACTGTCTCTAATTCAGGCGGGGAAGCAGTAAGTTACCAATGGTTCGATCCTGAGGGCGGTAGGATTAACTCTGATGGTAGTGAGTTTAACATCAATGCCCCTAACTGTACGGCGTATTCCGTAAGAGTTAAGGCTGGCTCTTGCACCGCTTCCGCTACGCTTAATTCCGGATGTTACGATCCCCTGAGAGTAAGCCACGAAATATCGAATATACCGTGTTACTTCGGTGGCCAGGCTATACGAGCCATTCCTTTTGGGGCAACGGGAATCCTTCCGAATGATGGTAACAGTAGTCTCGTTGGCGAGTCGTCCGCAAACTCAGCAGCCGCGAGGAATAGCGGCTCCATCCGATTCATTCCCACCAGAGGGACTAAGCCCTACACGTACAGCCTAAACGGCGAACCGGTCGGAGAGCTGGTGGAGGATTTAGCGCCGGGGACTTATCAAACCGCCGTGACAGATGCTGAGGGTACTACCGTCACACGAGATATTACGCTATCCGGCCCGGCCGAGCCACTAGGTCTGAGTATGTCAACTGTCTCTGCCACCTGCGATGGGTCAGCCTCGAGGACTCTAGCCGACGGTAGCTTACTCGTTACTGCACGAGGTGGTTGGGGTGGGTACACCCTACTCTTAGGCGATGAGCCGGTTACGCTGCGAAGCGACAACACGTACGCACTGGGAGGCCTACGGGCCGGCAGTTACAACTTCACCCTCGTCGACGAGGAGGGCTGTGAGTACCGCAGATCCGTTTCGGTCGGTGCGGATTACTGCCGCAACTTCGCGATCGAAGTACTCACCACCCGCAACCCCTGCGTAGGCGGTTCGAACGGACAGGCGACACTCGCCAGGCGGGACGCGTGTGGTTTCCCGATTACCTACACCTGGGACGACGGAGATACGAGTTCGGTGCGCCGCAACCTCACCACCGGCGAACACACCGTAACTGCGCGAACTGAAAACGGCTGTTCGGTGGCTCGCACGATTACGTTAGGTACGCTACCGACCCCTCGCCTGGCGTGTACCGCCGTGCAGACTACCGGTCCTACGGGAAGGGACGGATCGATCCGAATCGAGATCCAGGGCGGCGCACGTCCGCTCACCGTCTTACTCGATGGCGAAGAAATTGGGACGGTTGCCGACGAGGAGTTCAACACAACGTACGTCGCGAGGGGCCTACCCGTTGGGGCTTACACCCTTCGACTGGTTGGTGCCAACGGCTGCGGTAGCTCCTGTACCTCGGAAGTCACTTCGAGACCCTGCGTGGTCACCCTTGCTTCCTCCACGTTCACCGACCGGCTGTCTTGTTTTAGCGACAGCGACGGGGGTATCCGCGCGGAGGCGACCGGCGGCGTGGAGCCTTACACCTACACCTGGCAGGATGGGGCTACCGGGCCGACGCGACAAGGTCTGGTGGCTGGATCCTACACCGTCGACGTTGTCGACGATTCGGGATGTACGGATCGGCGGACGTTTACGATCACGGAACCCGCGTTGCTCGAGGCTAGCGCGGCGAGGTCCGGACTGCTCTGCGGCGCGGGCGCTCCGGACGGACGAATCGAGGTAACCGCAGTTGGGGGCACGCAGCCATACAGCTACACTTGGAGCCACCGATCGGACCTCGATACGTCCGTAGCGACTCGGCTAAACACGGGCACCTACACCGCGACCGTCACGGACGCAAGGGGCTGCTCCGCGAGTGCGAGCAGGAGCTTTTCGCGACCCGATACCATCGGGATCGAGATTACCGCGGTCCGCGGCTCGGGGAACCCGGGACTTACCACGCTTACGGCCACTGCGTTCGGCGGTACCGGGACCCTTCGCTTTCGGTGGCTAGGGAGCGAGCGCGACGGTCCGGTCCGGGTGGTGTCCTCGGTACGGCGCAACAACTACACGTACACGGTCCGCGTCACCGACGCTAACGGTTGCACGAAAGACGCGAGCTACAGCGTGGTGCCCCCGCCGCCGCTCAGCGCCGAGGTTGCCGACGGCTCCGTACGCTGCTTCGACGACCGCGACGGCGTGGTGAGCGTACAGATCGGCGGCGGAATCCCGGGGTACCGTTACGGCTGGCGTCGGGTAGACGGAGACGGGACCGAGCTGAGCAACGGATCTCGTTTGGTGGGACCGGCCGGCGACTACCGCGTTCTGGTCACCGATGCGGCCGGCTCGGACACTACACTCTTCGCTACCATCGTACGCTCCGAGCAGCGTCTCGGGATCGCGGCTACCGTGGAACCGGCCTCGTGTGAGCAGCCGAGCTCCGGCAGCATCTCCCTGCGCCCTCGCGGGGGTTGGGGCGGGTACAGCTTCACGCTGAACGAGCAGGAGCTCGAGATCGGCGAGGATGGGGCGTACGCCCGTGCGGGTTTGCGCGCGGGCACCTACGCCGCGGTCGTGACGGATCGGCGCGGCTGTAGCGTGCTGGATAGCATCACCGTGGGCGACGACGGCTGTACCGGTTTTGCCGTGAGCGCGCAGTCCATTTCTCCCGCGTGCGCGGATGAGGGAACGGGGGCCATTCGGCTACCCGCTAACGATATCTGCGGGGATTCGATCCTTTACGTCTGGGCTGACGGTGGGGAGCGGGGTCGTTCGCGTACCGGGCTCGTGGCCGGTAGCTACATCGTTACCGCGAGGCGCTCTTCCAATCCGGCTTGTGCGGTACGCGACACTTTCGTAGTGCCTCGAGCACCGGCGGTTAGTTTGGTTTGTGAGCCTACGCAAACTACCGGGCCGACCGCCAGCGACGGTACGGTGACCCTGACGATCGGTGGGCCGGAGGGGGAGTACCGACTCCTACTCGACGGGGAGCTCCTAACTACGACCGAGGGGCGGGAGTACACGCTGCGCAACCTGGCGACCGGTACCTACCGCTTCACTGCGGTCGGTCCGGCCGGCTGTCAGTCGAGCTGCAGTGCCGAAGTAACGCAACGCCCCTGTAGCGTGAGTCTCGACTCCTCTGCGTACACCGAGCGCCTAGCCTGCTTTGGTGACGACAACGGATTCATCCGCGTAGAAGCACGGGGTGGGGTAGAGCCGTACATCTACAGTTGGCAGGATGGCTCTACCGATCCGGTACGCAATAACCTGGGGGCCGGGATTTACGTCGCCGACGTGATCGACGCTTCCGGTTGTACGAACCAGCGAACCTTTACGATTACGGAGCCTACGCTGCTCGAAGCCACGCTGGAGAGTTCCGGATTACGCTGTGGCGGAGGAGCGCCCGACGGGCGTATCGAGGTAGCCGCTCAGGGCGGCAGCCAGCCGTATCGATACCGCTGGAGTCACAGAACCGATTTGGATACGGCGGTAGCTACGGGACTGAGGGCCGGCGACTACACCGTAACCGTTACGGACGCGAACGATTGCTCGGTTACCCTCGGGGCCAGCTTCGCCCAGCTCGATACGATCGCGATCGCGATCACCGCTGTTCGTAACCCCGACGCTCCCCGCCTGACTACCCTTACCGCTACGGCAACCGGTGGTACGGGCGAGCTCACCTTTCGGTGGCTAGAGAGCGAACGGGAGGGTCCAACGAACGTAGTCTCCTCGCTTCGACGCACCGATTACACCTACACCGTGCGCGTCACCGACGCCAACGGCTGTGCGGCCGAGGCGAGCTACGACGTGACCCCGCCGCCGCCGTTCACCGCGGAGGTTACGGATGGCGGCGTGCGCTGCTACGACGATCGCGACGGGGAAGCGAGCGTGGTGATCGGTGGGGGTATCCCCGCCTACACCTACGCCTGGCGACCCGTGGACGGCGATGGCGCCGAATTGAGTACCGGACCGCGCTTGGTCGGTCCGGCGGGGGAGTACCGGGTGCTCGTGACGGATGCGGCGGGCTCGGACACCACGCTCTTCGCCGCCATCGTGCGCCCGGACCAGCGCTTGGGGCTCGAGACGACCGTACAGCCGGCCTCCTGCGAGGTGCCAACCTCGGGGAGCATCTCCCTGCGCCCGCGGGGCGGTTGGGGTGGATACCGCTTTACGCTAAATGAGCAGGAGCTCGAGGTAGATGACGAGGGCAACTACGCACGGGAAGGTCTGCGTGCCGGAACTTACGCGGCGGTCGTAACCGACGAGCGGGGTTGTAGTGTGCTGGATAGCATTACCGTCGGCAACGACGGCTGCACCGGTTTTGCCGTGAGCGCGCTGTCGATTGCCCCGGCCTGTGCGGACGACGCGAGCGGCGTGATCGAGCTGCCGGCCACCGACGTATGCGGCGATAGCATCATCTACTTCTGGGACGACGCCCCCAACGCCGGGCGCCTCCGCACCGGCCTCGCGGCGCGCAGCTACACCGTGACCGCCGCCCGCTCCTCGAATAGTAGCTGCACGGTGCGCGACACCTTCGCGGTGCCGCAGGCGCCCGCGGTAACTTTGGTCTGCGAGCCCACCGAAACCGCCGGGCCAACAGCCACCGACGGCGCGGTAACCCTCCGCATCGATGGCCCGGCCGGTACCTACCGACTCTTTTTCGACGGCGACTCCTTGGCTGCCACGGAGAACCGGGAGTACATCGTCCGCGGCCTCGCCGCGGGCACCTACACGTTCACGGCCATCGGCCCGGCGGGCTGCCGGGCTACCTGCACCGCCGAAGTAACCGCCCGCCCCTGCGCGCTCGATGTGGACGCCTCTGTCGCCAGTCCCGCCGTATCCTGCGTCGGGGAAACCGACGGATTTATACGCACTGCGGCTAACAATGGAGTCGGCGAACTCACTTTCGCCTGGGCCGACAGCTCTGCCGCGGTCCCCTTCCGGGAAAACTTGTCGCCGGGCGCCTACACCGTCACCGTAAGCGATGCAGTCGGCTGCGAGGTCACACGCACCTTCGACATCGGCGAGCCGGATACCCTGCGGGCAGACATCGTCGCCCGCATCGACTCTACAAATTTCACGACCACCCTGCGGGCCGTGGTCGCCGGAGGCACACCCGGGTTTACGTACGCGTGGTCCGGTGGCCGCAGCGGCGCTAGTATCGAGGTACCGTTCGGTCGTGCGGCGCGTTACGTGCTCACGGTTACCGACAGCTCGGGATGTACGGCGAGCGCTCGCTACGACTACCTGCCCGATGGCGAGCTACGCCTCACCCTGGAGGCCAAGGACCTCAGCTGCTTCGGCGCCGACGATGGTCGCGTCGTTGCGACACCACGCGGCGGCATTCCGCCCTACACCTACGTTTGGAACGGAGCTGCCGAGGCCACTTCCGATTCACTGCTCACCCAGCTCGCTCCCGGCACCTACACGCTATCCCTGTTCGACGGGGTGGGAGAGTCGGTTTCGGCGGAGGCGCAGGTGCGCGGTCCTGAAACGCAACTAATCCTAGATATCCAGACAACCCCGGCGGCTTGCGCCAAAACCGGTCCCACCGGCACGCTCACCCTCACCGTCGACGGTGGTTGGGGAGCGCCGCTCGTGACCGTTAACGGAAGCGCCGTCGAACTCGACGGCGGTCAGTTCATGCTGACGGACCAAAGTCCGGGCGAGTACCGCGTCGAGCTCGTCGACCGGCAGGGGCAGGGTTGCGAGATCGCACGCACCGTGGCCATCGTCCCCGAATCTTGCGAAGCCTTCACGGTATCGCCCACCGAGATTTTCCGACCATGTCCGGGCGAGCGGACGGGCGGGGCGCGTTTTAGCGCAAGCGATGACTGTGGACTCCCGATTACCTACACGTGGCCCGACGGCCGCGATACGGCCGCTCGACGTGATCTGCCGGCGGGCACCTACCTCGTGACCGCCACCAACAGCGAGCGTTGCACCTACGAACTGCGGGTAGACGTGGTGGCCGCGGAGCCGGTCGTGCTCACGTGTAGCGCCGAGGAAGCTACCGGACCCTACAGCTCCGACGGCGTCGTAACCCTCGACCTCAGCGGCGGGGTAGGCCCATTCGAGGTCTGGCGCGACAGCGTTCTGGTAACCACCGTCGAGAGCGGAAGCTACCGCGACGGCGCGCGCGCGGTGGGTACCTACACTTACGAGGTGCGGGCGGCCAACGGATGTACGACTAGCTGTGTCTCCACGGTAGAGTCCTGCGCCCAGCCCTTCGCCGAGCTACCCCTGCGCGTGAGCACGGAGCCGCAGGGCTGTGCCGGCCCGGGCGGCGTGGTGCGCGTAAGCGGCGACGACGTGGCGGCCTACGAATACAGTCTGGATACGGCGCGGACTTGGACGAGCAACGCTGAACTCAGCGATCTGCCGCCGGGCGCCTACCAGCTCGCGGTGCGTTCGCGGCGCAATCCGGTTTGCGTCTTTTACACCACTACGCTGACCGTAGCCCCCGACTACGCCCGTACGGTGCGCGTCACCGAGCAGACGGATCCGACCACCTGCGCCGTAAACGACGGACGCATCAGCGTCGAAGTACCGACTGCCGCAATGCACCTGCTGCTCTCCCTGGACGGGGGCACGGCCACGTCCGGGAGTACGCTCTACGAAGACTTGCCCGCCGGTCGCTACCGCGTGACGGCCGAAGACACGGTGAGCGGTTGCTCCAAGTCATTCGACCTCCTCCTCGCCACTCCCGCAGCCGCGCGCATCGATGCCGTGGCTACGGTGGCATCTACTGACTGCTTCGAGCCCAACGGCGCGATCGCGCTCACCACCGCGGGCGCGACCGCGACGACGCGCTACCGCATCGACGGTGGTGCCTGGCAGACGGCGTCGCGCTTTACCGACCTCGCTCCGGGCCGCTACACGGTGGAGCTCCGCGACAGTGTGAGCGGCTGCGCCTTCGTTTGGGGGGAGTCCATCTCTCTGACTGGCGTACCGAGCGTAGCTGCGCCCCGCATCCGGGCTACCGATCCGAGTACGTGTCGCGCGGAGGATGGAGCCATTACCCTTACGGGAAATCTAAACGGCGCCGTTGCCCTCGAAACCAGCTTCGACGGTGGCGCTAGCTGGAGTACCAATACCCAGCTTACCGAGCTCCCGATCGGCAACTACCGACTCGGTATTCGTACGGCCGGGGAAGCGGCGGGACTCTGCGTGCGCTACGACACCGTGCGCCTCGTCGACGGCTTCCGCCCACAGGTGGATTCCGTGGTGGCGACCGATCCCTGGGACTGCGCCATCGGCGCTGGTACCGTGCGCGTGAACGGTGCTACCCCGGGCCAACTCTTCAGCGTCGACGACGGGGCGAGCTGGTCGGCGACGGGTAGCTTCGGCAAGCTGGCCGCGGGGAACTACCAAGTCCTCGTCGCGCCCCGCGATACCGCCTGTCCGCGCCCACTGCGCAGCCTTACCCTCACCGAGCGACCAGCTCCGCCCTTGACGGTCGATTACCAGGTTGCGGACGCACTCGACTGCGAAGCCGAGACCGGTGAGATCACCGTTCGCAACCCGGAGGCGAGCGTCTCCTACACGCTCGCCGGCGCCACCGGTACGTCCGGCGCCTGGGCAAATCTCTCCCCCGGAACGTTCACGCTCATCGCCCAGGACGGGGCGATAAGCTGTAGGGTAGATACCACGCGGGTAGAGGTCAGCGGACTCCCCGCGCTTACGCTAAAACTCGAGGATTCCCGCCGGCCGAGCTGCTACGCCGAATCGGATGGATTTGCACGCCTGAGCGCCGGTGGCGGCGACGGGAGCTACAGCTACGCGTTACGTGACAGTATTGTCGGAGCCGAGGTCAGCGGTCTACCCGCCGGACTGCACGAGGTGATCGTAATCGACGGCCGTGGCTGCTCGACCGGTGCCGTGGTGGATCTACCGGAAGTCGCGCAGCTCGCCCGCATCGATTCCTTCGTCGAGGACCTTGACCGCTGCGGCCTCCGCACGGCGAGCTACGACCTCAGCGCGTACGCCGATTCCCTCGCCCTCACCTGGCGGCGCCCCGACGGTACGCGTGTCAGTGGCCCCCTGTTCGAGACGGCCGTAGCGGGACCGCACGTCCTCAACGTGACCGCGCCCGACGGCTGCTCCTTCGATAAGCCCTTCGACGTGGTCCTCGCGGACGTGGATGCCCCGGCACTCGACGTGTTGGCGGCAGAAACGTACGCCATGGGTACCGGCGGTTTCTACCTCTTCGAGATCAGCGATGTCGCCCCCGACGCCTTGGTGTGGACGGTCGACGATCCGCGCGTATCCATCGTCGCGGAGGATGCTATCTCACTCCAGCTCGAGTTCAGCGAGCCCGGTGAGTACACCGTCGAGATCGGCGCCACCTTCGGGGACTGCGATGCCTCGGTGGTGCGGAAGGTCCGCGTGGTGGACGAGCCGATTCTGGAAGACGACATCGTAGTCGGCTCGATTATCCAGGAGATGGCGCTCTATCCGAATCCGCACAACGGCCAGTTTACCGTCGACGTGGAGTTGAACAGCGCGAAGCCGGTTTACCTCGAAGTGATCAACCTCGACACGCGCGCCACGGTAGCGACGCGACAGTTGCAGGGGGCAAAGAAGTACGCCGGGATCCGTTTCGAGCTCAACGACGCGGGCCGGGCGGGGCGGTATTTGTTGGTGGCTCGGACGGGGTCGAGTGTGCGGGTTTTGCGGCACTTACGATTTTAGAGTTTCGCAGACAACGGGCTTCGATACCCTACATCATCCTCAGTACTGGATCGCCGTATTTGATAAAGTGGTATGGTAGAAGTACGGTTATGTGTCTATTCGAACTAATTGGATCGCATACTCGGCTGAGCGTGTCTGCTTACAGTTGAGTCCATGCTATTGATGAAAAATTTGTGTAGGTAGAGGAGGTAATTCCTTTAGTCGTATGATTAGACTCCACGTAGAAAGGGCGCACTTCGAGATTACTCGAAACGCGCCCTTCGATCGAACCGACCGCTCGGGGTCCGTCGGGTTGAACCCTACTTGAGCGCCTTGTATCTCTCTTGAGAAACGTCGTCGCCGTCCTTCTGCTCGAGCCAGAGATCGTCCGCCGTGAGCTTCGCGATGGTGTACTCGCCCGCCAGGCCAAGGGTTGCGACCGTCAGCTTTTCGCCGACGAGGACGTATGAACCCTTCTGCGGTGCCTCGTCAGCTTCGCCGTCGCAAAGCGTGTCGTCGTTGAAGTCGTACACCGCGGAGTTGTCCGAGGCAAACTTGATCGTGTCGTCTTTGTCGCAGTCGTCGTCCGAGACTTCCGAAACGACGCCGTTCTCCGAGAAGCCGACGTACACCCACTCGTTAGCTACGAGCTGATCGGCGGGGATCAACTCCATTTCACCCTCATCGTCCTTATTGCAAGCCGTGAAGGCGAGTCCGGCGAGCCCACAAAAAATTAAATTCCTCAAAATCATAGTTGAATACGGTTGAAAAAACCACTTCGTGCGTGGCGTTTTGAAAATGTGTTCAGTGTCTTTGGACGCGATGGACAATAATCGTTCCAGCCCCGCTCGATAGTAAAAAATTTATAGTTTACATTTAATCATAATATTATAGCTGCATGTTACGTGCCTGATGAGTAGTGCGCGTATTTCGCTGAATTACGGCACCTTAACCGTTCGAGTATCACCAGTTCGAACAGCCGAGGTTTGATGCTCAATGAGGATCGAGGTGTTAGATTTGATTATCTACTAATCGAATGCTCTTAGTTTCATTACGGTCATACTCCACCGAGCTGCTTTGCGTACGTTCGGCGCGATATACCTTGCCGCGGAGATGCTCTCCGCCCGCCTAATCCCTTGTCTGCTAGCTTCCTACTCCTCGCTCAGGCTCTTCCCGGCTTCCTGGAGGTAGGTAGCTTCTTGGTGCAGCGCGAGCAACTCACCCAGCGCCATTGCGTCAACATTGCCGCCCCCGCCCTCGATTGCCGGGCCTCCTGCTACCTCGCGATGCAACTCGAGGCCGTCGGTGCCGAGCTCGCGCACGAGCGGTCCGGTGATCGGATCACCAGCCCGAGCACCGAACAACTTACGTACGTACAATCGCTAACGCGCGATCTACCAGCGCCTGCCGTACCGCAAGAGCCCACTGCCCGGGCAGCGCGATACGAGCGGCCCCAGCTCTATAAAAGCTGGCCGGTTTGCGGCATCGACCGGCCCCCCATCCGAATAGGGTAGTCTCCGCGGTACGACAGAGTGTCGCTGCCGCCCGCCCGCTTTTCTGCTCAACGCAGTCGCTCAGCGCGCTGCGTCTATCTAGTGCCTGCATACCCGGAGGGGTGGCGTCGGTAGACTAGTCCTTACTTATGAAATTTCTTCTCATCGCGCTCGCCCTCCTGGGGGCTAGCGTAGGCCACGCCTGCGACGTATGCGGGTGCAGCCTCGCGGGTGGTGGCTTCGGACTGCTCAGTGGCACGACGCGTCACTTCGTCGGTATCAGCTACTCCTCACTCTACTACCGTAATGCATCGGCTCCCGTACGGGACCGTTTCCAGCGCACGAGCCTGGTTGGGCAACTGCAATTCGGCAACCGCTGGCGTCTTGCCGCGGAGATCCCGCTCGTGCACAACGTACGTCGCGACGGGCGCGCCGAGGGCGATCTCTCCGTTAGTGGCTTGGGCGACCCCGGCCTGCAGGTTTCCTACGCCCTGGCTGATCGCACGCTGGAGCGGGGCGGCAGGTTACTCGTACAGTTAGGCGGCGGCGTGAGCCTGCCGCTCGGACAGTTCGACGGCAGTATCGTGGAGCTCAATGTTCCGGAGGACTTCAACCCCGGTCGGGGTGCCGCCACCTTTCTGGCCGAAGCCCGTGCTCAAATGAGTTGGGGTAATTGGGCCGGACTTGCCTCCGTACGCACTGAGCGCAGCGCTTACAACACAGCCAACTACCGCTTCGGCAGCCGCTGTCGTGTTTTGGCGAAAGCCTTTTACCGCGTGTCGACGCCCCGATTCGGACTCGTGCCCAATGCCGGACTCGACTACCAGCGCGTGGCCCCGAGTACGCGCCGTAACTCCTCGGTGGCGCTCCACGGCAGCGGCGGCAACGTACTCACGGGCCGCCTCGGCGCCCAGTTGGAGCGCAACGATTGGGTGTTCGGGCTCGAATCCTCCGTTCCCGTGTACCAGGCCTTCGGCGAGGACCTCGTTACCGCTTCGCCGAGCGCGGAGGCGACCCTCATTCTCAAATTTTGAACCTCAACCCGCGGGCCCCGAGCCCGCACATCACTTTCCGAAATACACTTCCTATGAGATTTTCAAACTTCCCCTCCCTCGCGCTGTTCGGCGCGGGTCTCCTCCTCACCGCCTCCGCCTGCAACAAAGACGACGACGAGCTCGCGACGCCCGCAGGCTCCCTCGGTGCGTTCGAAGTCGAGTTCGACAACGTCATCGGCGAAGGTGCCGAGCTCCGCCAACTCGAACTCAACGTCCAGGGCGATACCGACTACGGATACACCAGTCCGATGGGACAGGATTTCAACGTCACCTACCTGCGCTATTTCGTATCGGACCTGCTGTTGAAGGGCGCCGAAGGCACAGCGGACTATCAGGTACCCATGCGCACGAGCGTAGATCTCGCAGAAGGGTTTTTCCTCATCCGCGAGGAAGACGCAGCCTCGCAACTCGTGCGCCTCGACAGCGTACCGACCGGCCGGTACAACGGCCTCAGCTTTACCGTGGGTATCGACTCGTCGGCGGTTTCTGAGGGCGCCACCGGGGGCATCCTCGATCCAGTACGCAACGAAATGTTCTGGAGCTGGAACTCGGGCTACGTAGCGCTAAAGCTCGAGGGACAGAGCCAAGCGTCGCCCGGCAAAGCCTTCGGCAACTCCATCGATACCACCGCCGAGCACGGTTTCGTGTACCACGTCGGGGGCTGGAAAGAACGTGACGGTGGCAAACTCTTGGTTGTGAATAACCGGCGCGTGGACCTCGATTTCTCGGACGACGCACTCGTAGGCGATACCGGCGAAAACCCGCATGTACACCTCTACTTCGATGTCGAAAAGCTCCTCGGCGCCACCCAGGAGGTCGACTTCTCGAAGGCTAACAGCGTACATTCACCAGCCTTAAGCCGTGATTTAGGCTTGCCCGATAACATGGCCCGGGCCTTCCGCTACGATCACATCCACCAGTAACCGGAATGCTCAGTATGGGAACGGGAGGTGCGGTGGACTGGTTTGGGACCTTAGCGGTCGGTACGTTGTTACTGGCGGCTTGCACCAGCGACGCAGACGAGTTCGCGGAGCCCGCCGCAGACCCAGTCGCGTTCGTACAACCGCCGCACTTCCCGGCTCCCGAGCACGACTTCGACGCCGAGCCGCTTACGGGAGCAGGGTTTGAGTTGGGCAAAAAACTCTTCTTCGACGCGCGACTCTCGAGTACGATGGACGTCAGTTGCGCCACCTGTCACGCGCAAACCGTGGCGTTCTCCGATCCTCAACACCGCATCAGTGTCGGGGTAAACAACCGGGTCGGTAACCGCAACGCGCCCAGCTTAGCGAATTTGGCCTTCACGCGCGACTTTATGTGGGACGGCGGCATTAACCACCTCGACTTCGTATCGAGCAATGCCCTCACCACGTTCCACGAGATGGACCTGCCGCTCGATAGCGTAGTGCGGCGCCTCGAGTCCTCCCCGGAGTACGCACCGCTTTTCGCCGCGGCCTACCCAGACGAAGGTGGCGGGTCGGCGGCGCTGGTTTCCAGCGCACGTACCCTCAAAGCGATTAGCCAGTACCTGCTGCGCCTCGTCAGTGCTAACGCGAAGTACGATCGCCACGAATTGGACCTGCCCGGTGGCGGATTTTCGCCCGCCGAGCAGCGCGGCCTCGATGCCTTTCGGCAAAACTGCGCGAGCTGTCACGCGGGGGCGCTCTTTACGAACCAGGAGTTTTTGAATAACGGGTTGGATAGCGTGTTCAGCGACCCGGGCCGCGCCGCAATCACCGAGCTCGCCGAAGACGAGGGCCGCTTCCGCGTACCCACGCTCCGCAACCTCAGCCGTACGGCACCCTACATGCACGATGGCCGGTTTCGCAATCTGGACGATGTGCTCGATCACTACCGCTTCGGTGTCCGTGCGAGCCCTTCCCTAGACGCGCGGGTAGAGACGATCGTGCTCTCGGACGATGCGTGGTCGACCTCAAAGCTTTCTCGCTTACCCTCGAGGACGAGGAGTTCATACGCGATGCAATCTTCCGGCAGAATCCGTAAGCGGGCACGCACGATGATGTCAACGGAAAAAGGCCTCCGCACACGGTGCGGAGGCCTTTGGTTTGAGGGTTTCTAGCGAAAGCTAAAAGAGGAGGACTACCGGTTGTCGTCTACCTTGTCGGTAGCTTCTTCCATTTCTTCCTTGACCTCTTCGAGTGCGCCCTTCTCGGCCTCTAGCTTCGTTTCTGCGGAAGCGATGTTGGACTCGAGCTCGACGTTCTCACGCTCGAGCTTCTCGATCTCGTCTTTGTTGTCAGCCATCTTTTTCTTAAAACGGTCGAGGTCTTTTTGCACGTCCTCGACCTCGTTGCGCTCGCCCGCAACCTGCTCGCGGTAGTACTCGGGTACGAAATCGGATAAGAAGTTGTCGGTCAGTTTCTCGACGCCTTCAAACTCGGTACCGTACTCGCCGTCCGGGCCGATGGCGAGATCGTCGCCGTAGCTGGCGAACATGACGAGCTCCGATCCGGCGCCGTTGGGAGTAACGCGGGCACGCAGGGTAACGGCCTTTTCACCGATCTCCGGAACGGTTACGTCTTCCGCGACGAGGTACTCGCTTTCCTCGCTTCCGCGGAGGCGACCGATAACACCGCCTTTGTAGTCGAAGTCGATGTCGTACTGATCACCGGCCCAATTCTCGAGCGCGTGACGTACCTCCTTCGGTTTGGCGTCGAGCATCACGGCAACGCCGTCGTATTCATGGCCTTCCATGGTTAGCGAGGTGTTGCCGGGCGTGAGCATAGCCTGCGGCTCTGCTGCGCGGTCGGGGGCGTCGGTTTGGGCAGTCAGTGTGGCTGCGGCGAGAAATGCGCCTGCGGCCAGGGGGAGAATTCGTGAAATCATAAGAATGGTTTTGTAGGTGTTCTATCGGAGTAGGTTATTCCAGCCCGAGAAGTTCACTTCTCCTTCGAGATAGTTGTCGTATGATAAGCCTTTGATAAGGCTTAGTTAGGCTATCATTAACACACACGATTCGAACATCTTCTCCGTACTTAATTAGGGCCTACATGCGCCTGGGGTTAGGTAAAGCCGCCAACTCTTGGTTGGCTCTCCGCTTCCGCAAAACCGCGAGACGCAGCCAGATCCTATATCCTGTTGGAGCTTATCGGAACCCCGGGGCGCTCGACTGAGCCGTTGTGGATCGCCCCGGCGTCTTTCGCGAAAACCGACCGGTTGGCTTCAACACGAGGAGCGCGGTGATGTAGCTCGGTGACGTAGCTCGGCCGCGTGGTTAGACGAACGTCTTACGCGAGCGGGTGCTTCGGACGAGCCGGTTCTGATCCTTTTCGGAAGGTGCCCGGCCGCGGCAATTACGCCCGGTGCGGAAACGGGCTCCCGAGCGATACCCTCTTCGTAGATGCGATCGAGTCGCTGTTCGTCCCTCCCGCCGTTCGTCCCTCCCGCCATCTTCAACGAAGAGCGCGGGGGGGAGTGGGGGTAGGCGCGTGCGGGAACACTACGGAGTTACGGGCTCCAGGTGCAAATGCTACGTTCGAGCGCGCGGAAGATCCGGGGGATCTACTTCACTAAACCGGCTCGCGGACGTTGGGAGTACGTGTAAACAGAGTTGCGGTAGACGCAAATAAGATCTCTCTGCACCAGGTTTGGGTACCATGAAGTACACCATTGTCCTCGCCGCGCTCGCCTGCTTATGCTTTACGAACCTAGCCGGCGCTCAGTCGCTGCTGGAAGTAGGGGCTACCTGGAACTACAGGCTCGTAAAATTTGCTGACCCGGCTACGACGATTGCGTTTACGATCAGTGATTCGGTAGAGGTAGCCGGCCGGAACGCTCTCGTACTCCAGCGAGAGGAGGAGACCTGTGACGGAAGGCCGCTCACAGACTACATATACAAGGACCAGGATAAAGTTTATTACTTAGGTGTGGAAGATTCGTCTTGGCACCTGCTCTACGACTTTACCCTCGGCGCTGGAGATACGCTTCGGATCGATAACTGGCTTCACGAGCAGGATTCGGTGAACGAGCCCGAGCTGATCGAATACGTCATCGACTCGGTTTCGACCATCGAGCTTGCGGGTCGGTCGCTCAAGCGATTCGAGACTTCGACCCCCGGAGGTTCGAATTCCTACATCATCGAGGATGTAGGAGATTCGACTTCCTTTTTCTATAATGTCAGCGGCGCGCTTTGCGACGGGCAGTTCGCTCGGGGTCTGCAGTGCTTTACCTCTGCCGAGGGGGTAGCGACGCCCGTTAACGGGGGCGCGTGCCGGCCGTTCGTATCTTCGGTTTCCGAGCTCACCGTGAATGCCTCGATCTACCCGAACCCCTTCGCCGAGCAGATTTCGCTGACCCTGGACGCTTCGGTCCCCCAGGCCACAATCGAGCTCCGCGATGCGGGCGGGCGGGTGGTCCGCCGTTGGGAGCGTGGTATATTCCAGGGCAGTGCCCTAACGTTGGATGTGCCCCAGCTGAGCTCCGGTGACTATTTCCTGCACGTAACCGACGCGCGGGGAAAATCAGTCGCGAGCGCTAGCGTGCTCCGCGGGTAGATCAGTTGCCAGCCCCCGTCCTCGTCCCCGTACAACGGAGGTCGACGAGCCGGTGTCGTTCGTCGAGCCGGTCCTGGATCTACGGGACGGTTACGTTAGCTTCTGGGCATGCCCGACGGCCAGCTCACCGACCGGAATAATAGGATGCTTCAGCGACGGACTGACCGTCGGTTATCGCGGCCCTACGCGGGGTCTGGAGTGCGTACGGACCGCAGCTTACCGGCGTCGCGATTCGCGCCGGCATCGCTACCCGTACGGCTACTGGTTTGGACGGTATCGCTCGCGCTGCTGCTGGGTTTAGGCTGGGGGCTCACCTGGCTTCTGTTCTCCGTCCTGTAACCTTTCCCCCACCGGCGTTACTCTATAGGCAAAGGCCAATCGCTATGTCCCTCAGCCCAGCTACCCGCGCCGCCTTCACGGAATTCTACACGCCGCTGCACGAGCGCTTCGCGCGTTACTGTGCGAGTCGCTGCCTCGGGACGGACGCCGTCGAGGACGTGATGCAGGAGGCGATCCTGAGCGCGCTCGAACGCTGGGAGGCGCTGGAGGACAAGCGCCGCCTCCTCGGCTACATGATCGGTATCGTCGATCGCCAGGTGCGCAATCGCCTGCGCTCGCGCACGGTGCACCGGCGCTTCGCCGAACAGCGCCAACGGGAGCTCGAGCGACGGCTGCCGGAGGATCCGGACGCCGCGCTCGAGCTCGACCTCATCCTCCGCGCTATCGATCGGCTTCCCGGCACTCAGCGGGAAGCCCTACTCCTCCACACCGTAAGCGGGTTCAGTATCCGCGAAGTCTCGGAGGCTCAAAACAGTAGCGCGGGGGCGGTGCGGGTGCGTATACACCGAGCGCGACGAGGTCTGCGCGCGCTGCTCGACGAGCGAAACGCTACCGCTATTCCTTTCACCCAACGCCTGCTCACCCTAAGTCTGCTCCTGTGAACCCGGAAGCCATCAACCGACGCCTCGGTGAGCTTCGGGGCGTACTGCCCACCGTCGCCGTGGAGACCGCCCAGGGATGGATAACGAACGGTCGATCTCGACCCCGCTTCCACCCGGGCGTTTGGTTGAGCCGCGTCTGGAAACGCAGCTGGTCTTAAATCCCTTACCTCATGGAAGATTTCGTTCGTTACGCCACGCTCGACCACCGGCTCGACACCCGCCGCCTCATCGGTTTCGGCGAGGCACAGTACACCCTTCGCGCAAGCGGCAACCCCCGCGTTGCGGCGAGCATCAATCCGACTGTAATCGAAGAGCGCCCGATGAACGTGGCGCAGGTCGATGTTTTCAGTCGGTTGATGATGGACCGGATCATCTTTCTCGGTGTCGCAGTCGACGATTACGTGGCCAACGTGATCCAGGCGCAGATGCTGTTTCTCGCCAGTACCGACGCCACGCGCCCGGTAACGCTCTACATCAACTCGCCGGGCGGGAGCGTTTCGGCCGGACTCGGGATCTACGACACCATGCAGCATATCTCCTGTCCGGTGCACACCACCTGCACGAGTATAGCCGCGAGTATGGCCTCGGTGTTGCTGTGCGCCGGCGCGGCCGGGCACCGGACCATCCTGCCGCACGGGCGTGTGATGATTCACCAGGCTTCGGGGGGGATGCAGGGTAAGGTGGCCGATATGGCGATTACATACAAACTCATCCTCGAGCTGCAGGACGAGCTCTACGCGGTTATGGCGCGGCACTCTGGGCAGTCGGTGGCCGACATCAACCGGGATGCCGATCGCGATCACTGGATGCGGGCACCCGAAGCCGTAGCGTATGGATTCGTAGATGAGATCGTGGGCGTGGAGTAGTTGGCGCAAGCCCGACCGAAGTGATGGAGCACAGGCCAGGTGCTGATAAGGCTCACCTGTGACCACCGGGCCGAATGCCGTCGTAAGGGCAAATCACCTCTCCATGAACACACCGGCTAAAATCACTCCCGACAGTCCCCGCCCGTTTATCCGCCAGACTATTACACGCCTCTTTCCCACGTTCGCTGCCGCCGCCTTCGGCACCCAGCTTTACGTACTCGGCTTCGACGCCGTCTTCGTCCCGGCCGTCGTCCTCTTCGCGGCCGTCAGAGGCATCTGCGCCATCCTGCGTTGAGGTATCGAACGTTGACTCGGGCAATTTACCTCATCCTTCCGTAGCGACGCGCGCTCCGCCACCCTCGGGATCCGTACCGGCGCCGAGCTCGCCGCCGCCGCCGATCGTTCGCAGCTGAGCCAGCGCTTCGGCGTGCGCGGGGCCTTCTTCCACGACATCGCCAACGGGGTCGACGAGCGGCCGGTGCGACCGGACTGCATCCGTAAGTCCACCAGCGCCGAGGCCACCTTCGCGCATAATCTCGTCTCCGCCGCGGGGCTCGCCGTCGAGCTGCCGCCGGTGAGAAGCTCGTTTATATTCGTTAGATGAGCCGACAATTGCGAAGTTTCGATCGCCTCCGCAGGCTCATCTCGTTGGCGGTGGGGGTTCTAGCAGGATGCCATATGCCAACGGCTCTGCTCGCCCAGCAGCCGGCCGATACCAACCGGCTGAGGGGAGCGCTGCCCCTGTCCACTGATGCCACGCACCTCGAGGCTGGCGTACCCGTCGATAACGAGTTACTGACCAATATCCCTGAGGGGGGGGCTCACGCAATACCAGCTGACTTATCGTTTGCGCACTGAATCTAAATCACGGGGCTGGGCCTGGGTGAATGTCCTCTCCGCGGATACTTCCATGCTGTACGAAGGGGGGAGTCAGCCGCGCGCGGATAAATCTGGGCAGCTCCTCGACACCTTTCGCTTCTGGGCGCCCTCAAACGCCGCATTCGTGAGGGTAGGGTTCGTTCGGAATGGGAAAAGGGGAGCGGCGCGCTTCGAGGATCTATCGATTGCTCCAACACAGCTAGATCCGGGTACGTGTCCGCCGCTCGCTGCCGCCGACGAGGAGTTACTTACCGCAGCTATAGATACGATGCGTGGGCGCGCCGTTAAGCGCGACCGGATAAACTTCGATGAGGTCGAGGCGCTGGCTCGGTGCAGCGCCGATCCGAAAGGTGTTCACGCCGGCATCCGGCTCGCGGTCGCGTCCCTTGCGGACCGCCACTCGTCCTTCCTGACCGTAGAGGAGATACGCGAGTTCCTGGGGGACACCGCGACGGTGGTCGCTTTGCTACAACAGGATGGCTACCTCCCGCTCGGTAGGCTGAACGGCGACAGCCTGATCGCGAGTTTTGAATTCGAGTATCCGGAGGCTCGACTCCTCGAGCGTGAGGGTAAGCGCTTCGGCTTACTCGATCTGCCGGGGTTTACGAACTCTTACGAACTCGTCCTCGAGACATTCATCGACAGCGCGCAGCGGGCCATTGCAGCCTTAGAGGCAAACGAGCCGATCGATGGTTGGGTCGTCGACCTTCGACACAACGACGGCGGGGCCACCCCGGCTCATGTTTCGTCCGTTGGTCCGCTACTGGGAGATCGAAACGTCGCCTACTACTTAAGTGCGGGTGGCGACACCGTTGCCGCCTATCGCTATCGTGTAAGTGATGGCGCTTACGTCGAAGTCGACGTCGATTCCGGAGACAGTTTAGTTTACTACCTTTCGAAGTTGGCCTATAGCTCTACTGCGCGAGGTCAGCCGCTCGCGGTCCTTATCGATCGCGGCACCTCGAGTGCCGCCGAGGGGCTCGCCGTCCTGCTCATGGGTGAGCCCAACGCCCGACTCTTCGGACGGCCCAGCTCGGGCCAAACGACCGGTAACGAGCTTTACCTCCTCCCGGGGCCAACCCTGCTCAACCTCGCCGAGAGCTACCTCGCCAACGCCCGGGGCGTCCGCTTCGAGGGACCCATTGAGCCCGACGAGCTCGTCTCCCGAGAGGGGGCGGGCGACGGCCCTATCCTCGATGCGGCACTTCACTGGCTCAACGCCGGCCTGCACTCACGTAAATAGCTTTTAGCTTTCGGAGAGCATCCGCGGTGCCACCGGCAATCGGTTTGTTGGCCGCGTTGGCCTCCTCATTTCGCGCCAATGATTCTGCCGCGCGGACGAAGCGCGCTCACGAGACGATAAAGTCTCGCTCGTACACGAGTTAGCAGCCCTGTCCCGTGAGCCCGGGCTCGCGTTTCGGTGCCCGTGGGGCAGCCGCTGAGATTTGATGGGCATGTAGCGGCGGCGCCGCCTGTTTCTCGGCATGCTTATCGTGTGGAGAGGGGTTGAACATGCTGACTGCCCCACCATCGTCCCGCATATTTGCCGCCTCCCTCGGCGAGCAGACGCTCTACGTAGTCTTCTTCGGTGCGCTCCACGCGACGCTCGGACTTGCTTTCGGCGACCTCAGGCAATTTATCTACTTTACTACACTCATCGGACTGGCGATGGCACTCCGCCTTGCGGAGGCTCGTTTTCGCGAAAGCGTGGCCGGCACCCTGGGCGTCGTCCTGCTGCTCGGAGGCTTGGTCATGTGCGTGTTGCTGCTGCCGACGGGTGCGCCAACGGCGGCCATGCTGGTGCCCTACGCCGCGAGCGCCCAGCTGTGCTTCAAAGACTGGCGCTGGAGCCTCGCCATGTTCGTGCCGGGGCTCCTGGGCGTAGTCCTGCTGCCCTACCTCGGACTGGCCACCGAGATCTGCGACGCCGTCCCCGAGCTCGTTAGCTACGGGGCCACCTTTTTCGCCACACTTGCTTTCGCGCTGATCTCGGTGGAGTACGCCCGCAAGCGCAGCGAGCGAAAGGAGTTAGAGTTCGTTGCCCTAACGACGCAACTCACGGCGGAAAGCGACGGACTCGCCAAATTGCAACACGAGCTTCAAGTAACGAACGCGAAGGTGGCCGAAGCCAACGCGAGCCTGCGTACGCAGCTCGACCGCGAGACCAACGTCACCGAACAGCTCAGCGAGCGACGTGTCGACGAAGAGGAACTCGTGCGGGCCATCCACCACGATTTGCGCGAGCCACTGCGCAGCATCGTGAGCTTCAATCAGCTCATCGGGCGCTCCATCGACGGCGAGCCCGACGCGACCGAAGCCGCGAGGTACCTCGCGTTCGCCAAGGAGGGCGGGCTACGCATGGTGCGCATGCTCGACGACCTGCTCGCTTACACGAGCGGCGGCAACGAGAGCGTCGAGGAAGTCGACCTCGGGTTGCTCCTCGACGAGATATCACTCGATCTACACCACCTTTTCGTGCAGTCGGGCGCCCGCATCGAGCTCGGCGAACTACCCGTAGTCTTAGGTTACCGCACCCAGTTGGTGCAGCTCTGCCAGAACTTGCTCGCCAATGCGATCAAGTTTGCCCGGCCCGGCGTACCGTCGGTCGTGAAGATCGCGGGTAAATCCGATGAGCACCCCGAGCGCGACGGCTACTGCGTAACCTTCGCGGACAACGGCATAGGGATTCCGGCGGATAAGCTCGAGCACGTTTTCGGCCTGTTTAACCGGGCGCACGAGCAGGACAACCACGAGGGTGGGGGCGTCGGCCTGGCGCTCTGCCGACGCATCGCCATCGCGCACGGTGCGCGGTTGCGTGTAGCGAGTGTCGAGGGCGAGGGTACGAGTTTCTCGCTCTCCCTTCCGTCGCAGTCCGTAATCGGATCCTCGCGCAGGGTCGCCGCACCGGTCGGACGCGCTTCCGCAAAACAAGACGAGGTATGCTAGCGACCCCTACCATCCTCGACCTGCGGCGAGCGGAGGCCTCCAAACGATCCTTCCGGGTGGCGGCCGTTGTGGCCGGCCTATTCGTACCCGTGGCCCTCGTACTCTCGCAGCCGACGATTGCCGCGGTGGCGAATTTCGGACTGATGGTCTTCTTCCTCGCGGCCTCCTTCCTCGTCGACGCCGAGCGCTACCGAGCGGCCAACCGGTTTATACTCGTGTTCGCGCAGGCTATTTCGATCGGCTTCGCCGTGGCCACTCCGCACCTCGGCCTGGCGGTGATGGGGTTGGCGCAAGCGGTGCACGCGCTGTACAACGAGCCCTCCAGAGCCTGGCGGATTGGCTTAGTCGGCTCGGGGATCCTACTGACTGCGTGGTTGCTCGACCAGGAGGCTTCCGGCAACTCGGTGGTAGTCGATCCCTCCCGGGTCGATATGAGGCTAATCATACACTGTGCGTTGAGTGGTCTACTCACCATGGGCGTCGTGTACATCAACCGCAATCTCAACCTCGAGCTATTTCGTGAAACCCGCCAACGTGCCGAAGAACTTTCCGCGCGGGTCGAGGCCCAGCGTGCGGCCACGGCCGCGCTCACTAAAAAACGGCAGTCGCTCGAGGAGGCGCGCGAATCGAGCGCGCGCTCCATCGCGAATCAAACCCGCCACCAGCACCGCCTGGCCGCCGCGCAGGAGCAGCTCAAGCAGTTTACCTACGCGGCGGGGCACGACCTCAAGGAACCGATCCGTACGATTCGCTCCTTCGTGGAGCTAACCCGGGGCAAGCTGCCCGAGCGACTGGCCACCGACGGGCGCCTGCGCGAGCACTTCGGCTTCGTATCGGCGAGCGCGGAGTCGATGCACACGGTACTCGAAAAATTACTCAATTACAGTCGGGTCGGAAATTCGGAGGTGCGTTTGATTCAGCAGTCCGTGCACGCCCTCTGGACGGGAGCGCTCGAGGAAGCAAGTGCTAAGTTCGAGTTGGGCGGCGTGTCTATCGTTACGGAGGTGCCCGAAGGCCTTGCGGCAAAACTACCGCTCGGTCACGCCAAGTGGCTGTTCGCCGAGATCGTTTCGAACGCACTCACCTTCGTGGATCCGGCGCGTCCGCAGGCGATCTCGTGCGTAGCCGAGCACGTGTCGGGCGGGCGTGTACGCATCCGGATCGCCGACAATGGCATCGGTATCGACGCGGCGTACACCGAGCAGGTGTTTGGCTTGTTCAAGCGGCTGCACGCGCGGGAGGTATACCCGGGATCGGGCCTCGGTTTGCCGTTGGTGCGCCGTACGGCGGATGGGGCCGGCGGTTCCGTTCGGCTCGACAGCGAGCTCGGGGTGGGCACTACGATAGAGCTCATCTTGCCGGGCGGGGTCATCAATCCGCTGATGCCGGAATTGGGGAGGGCAGCTACCCGAAACTAGGATGGCCGCCCTCGTGCAGCAGGTACGTACGGCACGTTACGCTACTCCGGCATCTCGACCAAGCTCCCCCCCGCTGTCGCAAAATCCTGCTCTACCGCATCAATCCACTCTACTTCGCTCAAGGTTGCATGCCCGATTGCATCCCCGAGACCCGCTTCCGGGTCCCAGTTGTAGAAGTCCCAGCGCCGCGCGATCGGTACGCCGTCCACTTCCTCGTACTCGGAGTAGCGGATCGCGTGCGGTTCCGCGGTTTTAGCGGCAGCGGCCCCCTCGCCGAACGTAACGATGTAGGCCATGCCGTCGATTAAGCCGGTGGCGGTATCCGGTATTACGACGTAGTAGTCGTCCGCCGAATCCCCGGTACCACTCGCGAAGGTGAGTTTGGAGCCCTCGGCCGCGACACCATCCCGCCAGGGAAAGGATCGCACGGGAGCCCACCGCGTACCCGCATCGGCGAGCTTCATGGGGGCCGCAAAGAAGTAAGGCCAGGTAAAGACGGCGAAACGAGCTCGTTCCCACTCGGCGCCCGCCGGTACGATGGCAACATCTTTTCCGTCGTAGCGAAGCTCCGCATCATCCGAATCGCGGTGCAGGGAGATTCGATCGCTCGACGGACTCTGCTTTATCGTCCCGCGAAAACGCTCGCTGCCGCCAAAGGTGAGGGCCAATTTGTAGCTCAGGATCTCATCCTCGGGAATGTCATCGGTGTGCAGCGTGTACGCTTCCGCGATCGGCGTGGGCAAAGCCGATAGGTCCTGCGGGGTTCCAGTCTCTACCTCGGTGTCGAGCCCCACCTCAGGCTCCGGGGCAGAGGTGGTACACGCCCAACTTGCCGCGGTTACGAACAACAGTACACTCGCTTTCATGCCGAAATTTAAGCCGGCACGGCGCATCTGCACCGAGCGCTAGCTCACCACGGTGAGCCCGGAAGACATGTCCGTGATCCCGAGCTCGAGTTTACGGCGCAGCCTCGCCCAACCGACGGCGCTGTACGAGACTACACTCCCGCCCCCGCCCGGTTTGAGGCGAACCAGCCCGATGCCGATTAGCTCGTTCACGTGGTGACGCAGACGCAGCTCCGGTAAGTTGAGCCGCTCACCCAAGTCGGTGAGCGTAGCCGGACCGTGCTCGCGCAGGTAGTTGAGCACGCGGAGGCGCTGCGGGTTGCTGAGCGCACGCAGTGCATCAGCCGGCCTCAGGGCCGTAGGAAAGGTCGGGGCTAGTGTGTGCACAGTGTTTCGATTCTGACCGCGAATATAAAACAAACTGTGTTGTCAACATGTGCGCCGTAGCTCCGGTTAAAATTTATGCGTCTAACGCACAAGTAACATCTACCGCGTAACCTCCTCGAGCATGTCCACTAAGTACAATCCCCAAACCATCGTCATCACCGGTTCCAGTGCCGGAATCGGGCGTGCCACGGCGCACGAGTTCGCTAAGCGCGGCGCGCGCATCGCCCTGTTCGCGCGCAACATCGACGCCCTCAACGGCGCCAAGCGCGAGGTCGAAGCGCTCGGTGGCAAGGCGATCACCGTGGTCGGAGACGTGGTTAATCCGGAAGATTTAGAACGACTCGCAAGGGAGGCGGAGGAGCGATTCGGACCTATAGACGTCTGGGTCAACAACGCCATGACGAGCTTCCTCGCCCCACTCAAGGAGGTGAGCGTGGAGGAGTTCCGCCGCGTGACGGACGTTACCTACCACGGCCAAGTGTACGGTACCATGGTCGCGCTCCGCCACATGCGGCCGCGCAACTACGGTAAGATCGTGTTCGTCGGCTCGGCCCTAGCCTACCGCGGCATCCCCCTCCAGACGGCTTACTGCGGGGCCAAACACGCTACCCTTGGGTTCTTCGAATCCCTACGTACGGAGTTACTGCACGAGGGCTCCGACATCTCCACTACGATGGTGCAGCTGCCGGGGATCAACACGACGCAATTCTCGCTCACCCGAAACAAGATGCCGAACAAGGCCAGGCCCATGGGCGCGATGTACGAACCGGAGGTAGCCGCCCGCGCGATCGTTTACGCGGCCGACAGCGATGAGCGCGAAGTTTACGTCGGCTTACCGGCTTTCCAGACCATCTGGGGCAACAAGCTCCTGCCCGGCGTGGTGGACAACGTTTTAGCGAGCACCGGGTACGCCGGACAACAAACGGACGATCCCGCCGATCCGAATGCACCCGATTACCTCTTCGAACCGGTGCCCGGTGACCACGGCTACAAGGGGGGATTCCAGGCGCAGGCCCGTTCGGCGAGCCCCGCTCTGTGGGCCGTTATGCACAAGTGGGCCGGAGCGGCCCTGGTGGCCGGAGCGGCCGCGGCGAGTACGGCCGCGTTGCTCCTGCTATCCGACGATTCGGACGACGGGCGGGGCGGTGGACGCTACGGCCAACGCCGTAGTCCCGATTCGGATTCAAGGGCAACGAAAGACGATATCTTCCGAAGCCGGAGCGGGAACGCTAAGGCGGGCCAACCGCGCTACATCGACCACACGGTGTACCCGGAGGACGATTCCCGAACCCCCGCAGCCGCAAATCCACGCGACGCTAAGGCTAGTACCGCCGACTCGACCTACCCCCCGGGCGCTGCCTTCGCCAGTACCGACGGCAGGGCGGCCTCCTACCCCCTCGGCGCTAGCGCCGAGGATGGCTCCGAGCAGTACGATTCGAATTACCCCCCTCGTCCACGCGGTGCGAACCCACGATCGAGCCTCACCCAGACGCAGCCCGGAGCGACGGAGCAGCGAGATCGGTACGCGTACAAGGAGGGGCAAGCGACGGACCCCGAGGAGTACACCCAAACCCGTTTACCCGGAGAGAAAGGAAGAACTTCCAATTTATAATCTAAGTCCGCGCCATCCCGGCATACTTATCGCCAGTAGGTAGGGGCTATGCCCCCATTACTGGCTCCCATCTCCTACGCTCGCAAGGTTTGGTCTCAGGTCTTGCTGACGGCCGTGTTCGCCGTTCTGCTGACCGGCTTAGGGGCCGCCTACGGGGATTGGCTTCAGTGCGCCGTCTTTTCCAGCGTACTGCTGACCCTGCCCGTCTTCGCATTCCTCAGCTTACGCCTGGGGTCGGATAGTTACCCGTACCTCAGCGGGGGGCTCAACTACGGCACCCTGTTGCTCGCGCAAATCGTGCTTCCCCCCGGCCCCGCCGCGGCGTGCCTGTTGTTACCCTACATGGCCGGTTGCAGCCGTTACACCACTTCGCGCGCTTACGGGGCCGTGATGTTTCTGTTTGGGTCACTGACGGTGTACTTCTTACCGAGCTCCGGGATCCCGACCGGGCTTTGCTCGGTGGTCCCGGAGTTCGCCACCTTCGTTTCGGTGCTCTCGCTGGTCCTCCTCATCGCGACCGCCGAGGTTCGGAACTCGCGGAATCGCAGCAAGGAGAAAGAGGACGAATTGATGGGCCTGGAGCTCCAGCTCCACGAAGAGCGACAGGCGTTGGCCCAACTCAAGCTCGAGCTGGACGAAGCGAACGCCGCGGAGAGCGAGGCCAACTTGCGCCTCGCCGTACAGCTCGAACGGCAGACGTTGGTTACCGCCAAGCTCAAGGCACGCCACAGCGACGGGGAGGAACTCGTGCGCGCGATCCATCACGACCTGCGCGAGCCACTCCGAAGCATCGTTAGCTTCAACCAGCTCATCCGCCGCCGGCTCGAAAGCACGCCCGAAGCAGCCGCGGCGGCGGAGTACCTCGACTTCGCCGAGGACGGCGGGCGGCGGATGGTCCGCATGCTCGACGATCTCAGGGGCTACACCTCGGGCGAGGACGAGCAGCTCGTCGAGCTCGAGTTCGGTCAGGTCCTCGAAAACGTGCTCCGCGATCTGCACGATCTCCTGCAGCGCACCGGCGCGCGCGTCACCGTCGGCACGCTGCCGCGGGTACGGGCGTACGAGACCCAGCTCACGCAGCTCTGTCAGAACCTACTCGCCAACGCCATCAAGTTTGCCCGGCCGGGAGTGCCGCCGCGGGTAGCGGTGAGTTGCCGCGAATTGACTAACCCCCGTGGGGGCGATTACTACCACATCGATTTTTCCGATAACGGCATAGGCATTCCGAGCAATCAGGTCGAACACATTTTCGGTCTGTTCAACCGGGCTCACGGACAGGAGGAGGCCTACGAGGGCACGGGAGTGGGCCTCGCGCTCTGCCGCCGCATCGCCATCGCCCACGGTGCCACGCTCACCGCCGCGAGCGTCCCCACCGAAGGGACCACGTTTACCCTAGCGCTCCCCCGGTCGATCGTGGTGGGGTTCCCGCGGGAGTTCCGCGGTGAGCACGTGCCCTCCGCTTTCGCTAAAACGAGTAACACGCATTCGGCATGAGGTACGGTCCCGAACTCGATCTGGACGTTCAGCGCGTACGCGGGACCCGGGCAACCTGCTTCCTGCTCGCCGGGGCTGGCATCGTGTTCATCGTACCGAGCGCGATTTTGGGCGAACCGCTCATCGTCCTGGCGCTCACGGCGTTTTTCTCCCTGATTGGGGGGGGGGCCGGACTTAGCGTGCGCACCTCGAACTACAAGTTCATCAACCGGGGCATGACCATCGTGGGGCTCGGCCTGATGCAAGCCCTGGTCGTCGATTCTCCGCACTTCGGGCTCGCGACCATGGCCGTCGTCTGTTTGATCCACACGCTCTACGTGGAGGATAAGCCGATCTACAGATCCGTCTTCCTCACCTGGACGGCGGTTATATTCTTCCTCGCCGTCGTGGGCCACGAGCCAATATCTTCGATCTTTCCCGCGCAGGAGATCTACCGACAGTACGTCGTAGTGCACATCATTCTGGCTACCGGACTCTCCGCCGCCCTCCTCGGCGTACACGGGGAATTCAATCGCAACCTGCTGTTCGAAGTCCAGCGGCACACGGTCCGTCTAGCTAAAAACGTAGATCAGCTCCGTACCCACACGCAGGTTCGCGAGGAGCGCCAGCGTGCCCTCCAGCAGGTGCAGGCTAAAATCGAGCGCTCGCTCACGGAGGAGACCCTCACGCAAAACAGGGTTGCCGCCGCCCGCGAGCAGCTCGAACAGTTTGCTTATGCCGCCAGCCACGACCTCAAGGAGCCCGTTCGCACCATCCGCTCTTTCGTCGAGGTAACCCAGCGCCGGCTACCGCAGTCCCTGGCCGGAGACGCTCGTCTGGCGGAGGACTTCGGCTTCATCGTCAATAGCGCCAACGCAATGCACGCCGTACTGGAGAAGCTGCTGCTCTACAGTCGGATGGGGCGCCAAACCGAGGCCGCTAGCGCGCTAAGCGTATCCCAACTCTGGGAAGCGGCCGTCATCACCGCCAAACACAACGGTAAGTTCCCCGACGCAGAAATTGAGGCGGTTATCGAGCCCGATCTACACGTACAACTTCCCGCCAGTCAGGCACGGGTGCTCTTCGCGGAGTTACTCGCCAACGCGCTCACCTTCCACGACGGCTCCCAGGCCCGCCGGATCGTTTGCCACGGGATGCGGTGCCCGGAGACCGGGCGTGCCGTTATTCAGATCAGCGACAACGGTATCGGTATCGCGCCCGAATACACCAAACAAGTCTTCGGCCTGTTCAAGCGCTTACACCCCCGGGAGGTTTACCCGGGCTCAGGGTTGGGACTCGCCCTCGTTATGCGAATAATCGAGAGCGCGCCGGGGGCGGAGGTCAGTATCGAGAGTGCCGTCGACGAGGGCACTACCGTGCGGGTCGAGATTTAGCGGAAGCGAACCCGAGCTAGCGTCCGTGCAGTCCGCACTCCGTCTTCTGGCTACCCGCCCAACGTCCGTCCCTACCGTCGCCGGGCTGCGTGCAGTGCGAGCAGCCCACCGAGGCGTAGCCCCGTTCGGAGAGCGGGTGGCGGGGTAGGCCGTGCTGCCCGTAGTACGTCTCCGCCTCTGCCTCGGGCAGGTCGACGAGCGGGTAGAATTTCAGCGTACCGTCCTTCCACTCGAACACCTCCAGGTCTTTGCGCGTGGAGCTCTGCCAGTTCATGAGACCGGACACCCAGATGTCGGCGCGTGATTTGACCCGGTCGAGCGGGCGGACCTTGTTAATGTTGCAGCACCGCTCCGGATTGGCGGCCCAGAGTCCGGTCTCGAGGGTGTAACGCAAGTCCGGCGGTGCGGCGCGGAGCTCGCGCACGTCGAGGCTCAACAACTGCGTGAGCGTCTCGCGGTAGCCGAGCGTCTCGAGGAAGTGAAAGGAGGTGTTCAGGAAATAAATCGGGTAGTCGACTTCCGCCTGCCTGAGCATGTGCAACAGCAGGGCGGCGGTGGTGCCGAAGCTACTGGTCACGAGTACGCGCGGGCTCGTGAGCACGGGCGACTTGAAGAAGAGTCGGATCCGCTCCTGCGGTTTGAGCTCGCGGAACCGGTCGTTCAACCACTTTACGCCGACCGGCGGTGCCTGCAGCTCGCCGTCGATGGATACGTAGGGCGGGTCGAGTGGAGTGCTTGTGATCGTGGACATATGGATAAAATGAGCGATGAATTTACTCCGAGAATGGAAGTGCGTAGACCCACGGACTTTCGCGGAGCTCGGTCGCGTCGTAGAGCAACCACCCGTGCACCAGGCCCAGCCCCTCCCGGAAGTAGCTTACCTGGTAGCAGTGGGCGTAGCCGTTCGCCCAGTCTCGCTTCGGTACGTAGTCCCAGAAGTAGGCCCAATCGGCGCCTAGCCTATCCAGGTCTTCGGTACCCGGGCGAAAGCGGCCGACGATGTCCTCTTCCGTATTTCGGGCCAGGTGGGTAGCCAGCGAGCCCGACACTACGTTTGGCGTCGCCCGGCCGAGCGCGGAGTCCGGCACCATCCGAAAGCGCAGCTCGAACCTACCGTGCCGCTCGCGCCAGCGCATGTCGTAGGCCCCCTGCCCTTCGCCCACCGCGGCGGTGTCGAATCTGACGTCGTCGATGCTCGGTAGCGCCAGCCCCAATTGCATGGCCCGGGCGCGTTGGGGGAGCTCCCGTTCGGTCGCTTGCGCAAAACAGCACCCGACCGAGCAGAAGAGCAGCACTATAAGCGTCAGTGATTTCCTTCGCACGGCCATCAAACGCCACGAGTCGCGTTTACGATGCAGCAACAACGCTCCTTATGCCCACTCTCACCCCGCGTACATCGGCTTCTATACTATCGGTCTGCGCGCTGCTCCTCCAGCTGGCCTGCCGCGGTGATTCGCCCGCCCGCGACGCTCCCGACGTTACCGCTACGGCACCGGCGCCGACCAAAGTCCAGATCCCCGTCCCGGCCTTCTCGGGCGACAGCGCCTACGCCGCGGTGGAGCGACAGCTCGCCTTCGGGCCGCGGGTACCGGGGAGTGAGGCGCACGCCCAGACGGTGGCGTACATCCGGCGTGCGCTGGAGCGCTACGGGGCCACCGTGGAGGTCCAGGAGTTCCCCGCCAAGTTTTTCGACGGCAAGCGCGCCACGGGGCGCAACATCGTCGGTAGCTTCAGCCCGGAGGCCACGCGGCGGGTCTTCGTGAGCGCGCACTACGACACCCGGCCGTTCGCGGATTCGAAGCTGGCCGATCCGGCGCGTAGAGACGAACCGATCCCGGGGGCCGACGACGGGGCTTCCGGGGTGGCGACGCTGCTCGAGCTGGGGCGTGCCATCGGGGCTAACCCACCCGGGGAGCTGGGGGTGGATCTCGTATTCTTCGACCTGGAGGACTACGGCAAGCCCGGGGGCGAAACGGAGGCCGATATGTACACCTGGGGCCTCGGCTCGCAGGCCTGGGCGGCCAACCCCGTACCGGCGGGCTACGGACCCGAGTGGGGTATCCTGCTGGACATGGTCGGCGCCGAGGGAGCTGTGTTCGGCAAGGAGGGTTACTCGAGGAAGTTCGCCGGCGACGTGCAACAGCGCATCTGGGCGCTGGCCCGAAGGATGGGCAAGGGGGAGCGCTTCGTGAACGACAACATCGGCTACGCCACCGACGACCACTTCTTCGTGAACACCATCGCCGGCTTCCCGACCGTCGACATCATCTACCGACCGCTCGGGGGGGAGCTGGCCTTCGGTGAGCACTGGCACACCCACGACGACGACCTCCCGGTCATCGACCGGAGCACCCTCGGCGATGTGGGCCAAGTGGTGCTCGCGGCAATCTACCGGGAGGCCGGGTACATGCTTTAGCGGGGGTTAGCGACGGAGTACGGAAATCACATCGCTGCCTACGCGGAGGGCGTAGCGACCGGGGCTGAGCGCGCTCAAATCGACGCGGCCGTTGCTAACCGATAGCTGCGTGCCACGACCGAGTAGGTCTACGGCCAGTGCCGTGCGGATCTCGTTCGATACGTTGGCCAGCGTAAGCTCCCCACCGGTAGGGTTCGGGTAAGCGTAGACCGCTGGTGCTAGCTCGCAACTCGTCGACGCCGTCACTACGCGGGAGGTAATAACCGTTCCGTCGAGGTCTACACTCTTCAGCCGGTAGTAAGAGGTGCGCCCGGCCTGCGCGTCCGCTACCGAGTAGCTGCTCGCGCGGTTGTTTGCCGCCTCACGGGCTAGCTCCGTCCAGCCGCTCACGTCGCTGCGAACCTCCACCGTGAAGTGACTTGCATTCCACTCGGCCGCGGTCGACCAGCTGATCACTACGTCGCAAGCCTTGGCGTCCGCCCGGAAGCCCGTCAACGTAATCGGTAGTGCGGCCTCGCCGTACCCAGCCGAAGTCGGGGCGAGCGTTGTGTTGGTAGCCAGGCTGAAAGGGTCGGTCTCTCCGGTGGCCTCGTCGGCGTCCGAGTCGTTGTCATCGCTCCAGCTCGCGTCCTTCGGACTTGCGGGGCCGTAGCCAGCCGGCTTCGAGAAAAGTACGGTGTAGCCCGTGCCGGCAGGTTGACGTAGGAAAATGTAGTCACCCTGCCCGTCGGTAGTGGTGCTCGTTACCAGCGTCCCGTTTTGGTGAAGTGCCACGGTTGCACCGGAGATGCCGCGCTCGAGGGGGCCGCGGATGCCGTCGCCGTTGGCGTCTTCGAATACGAAGCCTTCCACGTTAAGGTCGGCGTGACGCCAGTCGCGTTCGTTTTGCGAGGCTGCTCGCTCGGGGTGGCTGGCCGGGGTTAGGCCGGCTCCGGCTGCGGGTGCGTTGGTCACAGCGCGGGAGGTGTTGTCGTTGTCGTAACCGTCGTCGATACCATCCCGGTCGGCGTCGAAACCTGTTGGAGCACCGGTGTTAGCGGGCGAGCTATCGCTCCCGTCGACGACATCGTCGCCGTTGGTGTCGTGTCCTTCGACCGCGTCGGGGCTAGAGTCGTCGTCCGAATCGAGGTCGACGTAGTCGGCGAGTCCGTCGCCGTCGGTGTCTACGGGTATCGTTGTCGACCCGCCGTGGGCACCGGCGGCACCGTCGTAGGCGGTGTCGAGTCCGTCGGCGTCGTAGGTGCCGCTCGGGACTGTGTAGGCTCCCGTTCCGAAAGCCTCGGTGTTGTCGACGATGCCGTCGTCGTCGGCGTCGAGGTCCACTGCGTCACGGAGTCCGTCGCCGTCGGTGTCGCGCGGTTGGAGTCCGAGATTGCCGTCGATTAGGCCATCGCTATTCGCGTCGTCGCCGGCGATAACGCCGTTGGCGTCGGCATCCTCTCCGCCTTCTATAGAGTCGGGGATGCCGTCGTTGTCGGAGTCGAGGTCGGCGTAATCGGCGTATCCGTCGCCGTCGAAGTCGCAGGTGCTGCACGGGGTGTCGGGTAGGTTGTCGCCGTTGCCATCGGCAGCGGTCGTGAAATGGGGCGCTCCGGAGCCGGCGGCGAGTCCGTCCGTGGGGTCGATTTCATCGGCGAGGCCATCGCCGTCGGCGTCGGAGGGCGTGTCGAGGCGACCGTCGCCGTCGACATCGGTGCCGCCGACCTCCATCAGGTCGGACAGGCCATCCTGGTCGTCGTCGAGGTCGAGGTAGTTCACCACCCCGTCGCTGTCTAGATCGGCCGCGATGTCGATCGGTGTACCCGCCTGGCCGTCAGTATCGTCGAGGGCGTCGATCCAACCGTCGGCGTCGGCGTCCTGGCCAGCGGGAATGCTACCGTTAGCAGCTAGTCCGTCGACGCGGCCGTCGCCGTCGGTGTCGGTACCACCGGCCTCGATGAGGTCGGGGATGCCGTTACCGTTCGAGTCGAGGTCGTACGGGTCGGCCAAGCCGTCGCCGTCCGAGTCGGGGGCGGTGCTCTGTGATACGGGCTGACCGTAGGCGAGGGCGTCAAGCCGCATACCGGCTGCATTCGACGTGAGCCGAAACCGGTTCGAACTGAACCCGCCCGACATCGCTACCGGTCTCGGTACCAGTGCGTTGCCCGCTACGCCGGTGAGGGTCGCGATCGTCACCCAGGCACTCCCGTTCCAAGCTTCCACCCGAAGTTCGTCGGCCGCGTTTCTCGCCGAGTAGATAACGTCGAAAGTTCCTCCGGCGGGGACAGCGGTGACCAGCTGTACGCTCACGAAGTTCGAAGCGTTGAGGCGGGCTGCATAGCCGTCGGGGGCACCCACCACGCGGGTAGGGCTAGTGGCGGAGCTGTTGGTGATCTGGCTCACGTACTTCTCCACGTTGATGGTAGTCGTCACTAAACCCTCCTGCTCGTCGGAGATGCCGTCGTTGTCGTCGTCCTGGTCCACGTCGTCGGCGATCCCGTCGGCGTCGCTGTCGCAAATCCCGTTGAGGGTAAACACCCGGTTCGCCGTCTTGGCAACCGTAGCCACCCAGGTGTTCACGTTTTCGTTGTTGGAGCCGGTGTAGGCGTTACAGTTGCCGGTACACCCGTCGTAGTTGCTCACCGTACTCGGGGCGATGGGCTTTGCCTCCTTCAGCTTCGTATTGTCCCAGTAGAGCTTCGGAGCGTCTAGGCCGAGCGGCCGCGCAATGGAGGCGTTAAATCCGTTCGGTACGATCTCCGCGTCCCACACCGGGAAGTGCGTGAGGCCGGCGAGCATCTCGACGATCACCTTGCCGCCGCTTCCCTGCGGGACTTCGGCCCCGAAATTGTCGCGACCGTCCCAGGGGATGCAGTTGTCGCCGGGAGAGACGGTGCGGTAAGGGAAGACCACGTCCCGTCCGTCCTGCTCGTAAGCGCCGGAACCGTCGAGGTCGAGGTATACGTTGTACTGCGTCTCCCGGTTCGAAGCGATGTTGACGCAGTAGAAGCTCCCGGTTTTGCACTCGTTGAAGCTCGAGATCGAAAACGCGATCGGCGCCGGGTTCGGCCACACGGCGAGGTCGGGATTGGTGAGGAACACGGGGTACTCCGCCGGTGAATCTTGATCCGCATTCGACCGCCGATCCTCCTCGAGGTTGCCCGTGTTGTCGGAGCCGAAGCGGTTGAAATTAACCGCGAAGCCCCAGGGCTGCATCCCGTTCATGTCGAAGGCCACCACCACCGAGTCGGGCGTGTAGGTGTGGAAGATCGTGTGGTTGCCGTTGGTGGCGTCGTTGGTGGTCAGGTGCCAGCGCTTGGCGTACACGCGGCCATCTACCGCCGAAGGGGTCGCGGCGATGTTGCGCCCCACCGTGACGTCTACCGGGTGCATCCGGTACTTAGCCTTATCGTTGGCCGCATTGCGGAATTCGAGGGTGTGCTCACCCCTCACCGCGGTGGTCACTTCGACGGCGTCGTAGCCGCAGGTCGTGCCGTCGAGTTGGTTTGGCCCGAGGTAAGCCTGTATCCGGTCCCTCGCGATGTACCCGGGCTGCCCCACGGCGCTGGCGACGGTACCCTGGTAGATGATCGCGCCGGTAGGGTCTTTGAACCGGTACTCGATGTTCGTCGACCCAGCCGCCGCGGTAGCACCGAAGTAGATGATCTCGTCCGTCGGATCTTCGACCCAAACTTTGATCTTATCGTAGGCCGGCCGCGAGGTGCCGTCCGCAAAGTAGGTGGAGCCCTCCTTGCCGGTGCCGTCGTTACCCTGCACGTAGGTCTGGCTGTTCCCGTCGAGCGTGGCCGGCGTCGAGCAGGTCACGGTGTTCGTAGCCGGCATTAAATATTTCGTAACCTGGGCGTCGGCTAGGGTCCCGCCGCCGAGGACCAGACAGATTGCCGCCGTGGAGGTGAAAGTTCTGGACGTACACATCATACTGTAGCTTGATGCCCAACCTATTCGTTTAGCCGGGCGTGCGTTCCTACATTATGCCAGAAATGATGCCTAACTCCTGTTGGACCCTTGCTGCACATTCTCACACCTCCTCGAGCTCAGTAACTATAGGGTCTTTTAGGTCCATAAATTTGTTTTGGCGAAAGCCTGAGCCCTACCGATCTACCTACTTTACTCTTCCGAAATGAAAGAACACCGCCTCGCCACCCGCTGCGTGCACGCCGGCAGCCACACCGATTTTCAGCGGGAGAGCACCGTGGGCCCCATACACACCGGCACCTCCTACGGCTACCTCGCCGACGAAAACCGCAGCTACCCCCGCTACTTCAACACCCCCAATCAGCGCCGCGTAGCCGAGAAGGTGGCCGCGCTCGAGGGCACCGCAGCGGCGGTACTCTTCGGCTCCGGCATGGCCGCGATCAGCACCACGATGCTCGCGTTCTTGAAGCCCGGCGACCACATACTTCTCCAAACCGGACTCTACGGTGGTACCTCTTCCTTCGCCGAGCACGACTTGCGCGAGCTAGGTATCGAGTTTACCTACACTGCCGGCCTCTCCGTGCTCGATTTCGAGCAAGGCTTTCGCCAAAACACGCGCGTCGTTTACCTCGAAACGCCCTCGAACCCGAAGCTCAACCTCGTCGACATCGAAGCCGTCGCGAACCTGGCGCACGGCGAGGGGGCGGTCAGCATGATCGACAACACGTTCGCGAGTCCGATCAACCAAACTCCCCACCGTTTGGGCATCGACGTAGTGCTTCACTCGGCCACGAAATACCTCGGGGGCCACTCCGACATAACGGCGGGCGTGGCCTGTGGGAGCGCCGAGCACGTAGAACGAGTTTTGGCGAAAGCCAGGCACTTCGGCGGCAGCTGTGAGGCCCAAACGGCCGCCCTCCTGGAGCGCTCCATAAAAACGCTCAACCTACGGGTGCGGCAGCAAAACGCGAACGCCCAAGCCCTCGCCGAGTGGCTCGAAGGGCGCGGCGAGGTTGCGACCGTTAATTATCCCGGACTGCGCTCGCACCCCCAGCACGCCCTCGCCGAGCGACAGATGCACGGTTTCGGCGGGATGCTCAGCTTCGAGCTCGCGGAGGGCACCGATGCGGTAGCCCTGCAGCGCGCCCTCCAGCTCGTGCAGCCGGTGTTGAGCTTGGGGGGCGTCGACACCACCGTGTGCTCGCCTCACCTCACCTCGCACCGGACGATCAGTGCCGAACAGCGCCTCACCGAAGGTATTTCCGAGCGGTTGGTGCGCGTGAGTTTAGGTATCGAAGACGTACGAGACGTCCAGGCCGACTTCGCGCAGGCTTTCGCCAAAACAGCGGGTAACGTAACGCGCGAAGGCCGACTCGCGGCAGCCGGTTAGGGCCCTTCTGCAACCTTTTGGCCTGGATTCTCGCTCAGTAGTATAGCCACTCCCACTCGCTTATGAAACAGCTTCTCTTCCTCGCCGGTCTGTTTGTGCTCAGCCACAGCTCCTGTCAATCGCAGGCAGCGGCAACGACCGTCGACGCTGCCGCCGCTATGGTGCCTGGTCAAGAAGGACTGATCCGCGAGGTGTACGTAAGCGATAGCTCCAGCTACGCACGTGCGGCTAAAGCTGCCTTCGCGAAACTCAGCGATAAAGAGCGAGTGGCGGAGCTGCTCGTGAGCACCGGCGGGCGCCTCGGTAAACCGCAGGATACCCTGACCGCCCTGGTGCGCGACGGCATCGTGGGCGGCGTGATCTACCTCGCCAACGAGCTCGAGGATCACCGCAGCCAGGTGGCCGAAGTCCGCACCGTCGGCGAGGAGGTGGCGCCCATCCCGCTCTGGTTCTCCATCGACGCCGAGCCGAGCCTGGTGTACCGTCGCATCATCGGCGGACCGGACGTGACGCCCGCCGCCGATATGCGCGACAACGCCGAGGCACGGGCCGTGGCCCACGCCATCGACTCCGTGCTGATCGACCTCGGCTACCAGTGGAACTTCGCGCCGGTGCTCGACCTCGGCACCGAGAACGCCGCCATCAAAAATCGCAGCTTCGGCTCCGACCCCGATACGGTGGCCAACCGTGCCGCGGCATACATCGACGCCACCCAGGCCGACGGCATCATGGCCTGCATCAAGCACTTTCCCGGGCACGGCCTCGTGGTCGGCGACACGCACAAGGGCTCCGTGGTGATCGACGGGGAGATGAAGGAGTACGGCGTCTACGAACAGGTTTTGGCGAAGGCCCAACCGTTGAGCCTCATGGTGGGCCACATCAACATCCGCAACAACGAGTACGCTACCGACGGGATTCCCGCCAGCCTCTCGCGGCGGATCTCGCACGATCTGGTACGCGACAGGCTCGGCTACGAAGGCATCGTGGTTACCGACGCACTCAACATGATGGCCGCCGCCACGAAGTACCCCGATGCGCCGATGCGCGCGAGCCGCGCGGGAGCGGACGTGATCTTGATGCCCGCCGACGAGCGCGGGACGCACGCCGCTATTCTCGCGGCCATGGCGGAGGACGCAGCTTACAGAGCGCAGATCTACCGCAGCGTAGACCGCGTACTGCGGGCTAAGAGCTGGCTAGGGCTCCTGTAGGGTTCCGTACGGCGGGTAGCGCTGCGGCTTCGGCACCCGCCCCCTGTAGCACCTTGCGGTAAACCGCCTCGTAGAGCGGCAGCACGACCTCGATGTCGTAGCGTTGCGCCTGCGCGAAAGCGCGTTTGCGGAAGCCCGCGAGCACCTCGTCGTCGCCGAGGATGTGGATCGCGAAGGCGGCCATAGCGTCTACATCGCCCACGGGAGTGAGGAAGCCGGTCTCGCCGGAGACATTCACCTCGGGCAGTCCACCGGCGTTCGAACTCACTACCGGCACCTGGCAGGCCATCGCCTCCAGCGCCGCGAGCCCGAAGCTCTCCTTTTCCGAGGGCATCAAAAACAGGTCGGAGATGGCGAGCAACTCCTCGATGGCGTCCTGTTTGCCGAGGAAGCGCACGTCGTTTTGCAGCTCGTACCTCGCGACCAACTCCTCCACGCCGTAGCGGTCGGGCCCATCGCCGATGAGCAGCAGTTTGCTCGGGAGTGCCTCGTTGATCTGCTTGAATACCTTAACGACGTCGCCCACGCGCTTCACGGACCGGAAGTTGGAAACGTGCGTGACCACGCGTTCTCCGTCCGGGGCGATAGCCAGCTTGAAGTGCTCCTTGTCGACCTTGCGGAACCGGTCGAGGTCGATGAAATTGGGCACCACCTCGATCGGTGTGCCGATGTCGAAGGCGGCGAGGGTATCGTTGCGTAGCGAGTCGGATACCGCCGTGACTCCGTCGGAGGAGTTGATCCCGAACTCGACGACGGGACTGAAGGCGGGGTTTTGGCCGACCAGGGTGATGTCCGTGCCGTGGAGGGTCGTCACGAAGGGTACGTGAAGGCCGCGCGACCTCAAGATCTCACGCGCGAGGTAGGCTACCGTGGCGTGCGGGATGGCGTAGTGCACGTGCAGCAGATCGAGTGACTCGCGCTGCACGACCTCCACCAGCTTGGAGGCGAGTGCCGTATCGTAGGGGGGGTACTCGAAGAGGGGGTAGTCGACCGATCCCACCTCGTGGAAGTAGACGTTCGCAGCGTAGCCCTTGAAACGTGCCGGTTGACGGTAAGAGATGAAGTGCACCTGGTGGCCGTGCCGGGCGAGCCCGAGCCCGAGCTCGGTAGCCACCACGCCGGAGCCGCCGTAGGTAGGGTAGCACACTACGCCGATACGCAGCGGTTGGTCGGTTAGGGCGGGCATAGGCGAATCAACGGGCACGCGCTTCAAACGCAGTCGCCGCGAAAGGAGTTCTGCCGTGCGCTAATCGTCCGCCACCCGCTTGCGGGATTCGAGCAGCTTGCGGAAGCGGCGCATGCTGGTGAGCGGACCTTTGTCGAGGAATAGATTGCTCACCCAGGCCGGTACACTCCCCCCGGGCTCGGAGTGCATCACGTAGGTCATGGTGGTCCCGGTACCATCCGCGCGGGGCTCGTAGGTGGTCTCCACCTGGTAGGTCGTCATCCGGACCACCCCCTCCACCTCCGGCACTCTGGCGGGTACGGCCACGGACTGCGAGGTGTATACGCCCGTCGATTCGTCGACGGTCCCGTTGACCCGTACCGCGAGATCGCGATCGTCCATCGGCCAGGGGACATCCACGCGGGTGTAGTAGTAGCCGCCCTCGGGGTCGTCGCCGAGGTCGCGTGCCTCCACGCATTTGTACACCCAATCCTCGAAGGCGGGGATGTCGTTGGCCAGCGCTTGGATCTCGTCGACGCTCGCATCGACCTCCATTACGATTTTGAGCTCGTGGATGTACGAACCCGGAAAATCTCGCTCGTAGACCTGGATCCGGTCGGCGTCCTTCACCTTGTCCCAGGGGTTGGGGTTCTCCTGCGCCGAGGCCGGTTGCGCCAACAGGGCTACGATGGGGAGCAAGCAGGCGGAGAGAGGGGGCATGTAAGGAAGCTAGATTCGGCGGACGCGCTACCCGTAAGCAACGGCGCGCGGGCTACTACCGGTTTGGTCGCCGGTCACTTTCAGCGTCAGCTTTCGCTAAAACCAGGCCCAGTTGGGCGTCGGGAGGCCCGTACGGCTACATTCGCCGCCAAACGCAAGCCCGCTCCACCTTGACGCTCCCCGAACTCCTCCGACTCCTCGACCTCGAACAGCTCGAAGACAAACTTTTTCGCGGTCAATCTTTCCCGACGCCCTGGGGCCGGGTGTTCGGGGGGCAAGTTTTGGCGCAAGCCCTCATGGCCTCCGCGCGCACCGTCGAAGATCCGGCGCGGCGGGTGCACTCGATGCACGGCTACTTCATCCTCGGGGGGGACATCGCGCGGCCGATCGTGTACGACGTAGAGGCAATCCGCGACGGCCGATCCTTCACCACGCGCCGGGCGATCGCCGTTCAGAAGGGGGAGGCCATTTTTAACTCGGCGGCATCGTTCCACATCGCCGAAGAAGGTTTAGAGCATCAGTTGGAGGTGCCCGGCGTACCGGCCCCGGAGCGGCTCCCCACCACCGTACAGCAGGCGGAGCGTTACCGCGGACGGGCCCCCCAGCTCTACGCCCGCCTGGCGCGCGAGCTGCCCATCGAGATCCGCCCGGTCGATGACTTCGACTTGTTGCGTCCGGAGGACTATCCCCCCATCTTCCGATTTTGGGTCAAGGCCAACGGCGCCATGCCCACCGACCCGCGCTTGCACCAGGCCGTACTCGCCTACGCCAGCGATTACCACCTGCTCACCACGGCGGTGGTACCGCACCTGCGCGAGGTGAGCTACCCCGACCTGATGCTAACGAGCCTCGATCACGCCATGTGGTTTCACGAGGAGGTGCGCGTGGACGAGTGGCTGCTCTTCAGCATCGACTCGCCGAAGGCTAACGGGGCGCGGGGCTTCACGCGGGCCAGCATTTTCGATAGCTCCGGGAAGCTGGTTTGCAGTGTCGCGCAGGAGGGGCTCGTGCGCCGCCGCCGCAAGCCCACATCGTGAGCGTCGCCGGCGAGGGGGCTGGCGCGCTACGGCTATCCTTCCGCAATTTTACGGTCAGGTCAGCATCCAGCGTTCCGGTATACTGTTAGCAGATCGATGTTTCCCCGATTCGGTACAACGAGGTTTTGGCAGAAGCCGCCCCGCAAAAATCAGTGGTTGGCGGCCGCGCTGCTCTTAGCGCTCGCCGCCTGCGGGGTATCCAGCGAGCTGACGACCGAAGGGGTACGGCACACCGGCTGGCGCAGCAAGGTGATCGCGGAGGAGGTTCAGCAGACCCAGGGCGATCCCGATCTCGGCTTCAGCTACATGAAATCCGGGGCTTACGTAGGTTCGGGGCTGCCGGCAGGTCTGTTGCGTGGCTCCTACGACAAGGATTCGTCGGCGTTCCTGGAGAAGTCAAACCTCGTGACCCCGCACGGCATCGCGTTCTTCGAAACGGAGAGCGGGGTCGACGTGGTCAACGGGACCTGCTTCACCTGCCACGCCGGCGCGGTGGCGGGGGATACCATTTTGGGACTCGGGAATTCCTTTGCCGATTACCGGGGCAACCTCGTGCTGCCGGCGAAGCTGCTCAACGCCCGCATGCGCCTCAAGTACGACGAAACCGACCCCGAGTACGTGCAGTACGAGGACTTCGGTAAGTACTTCCTCGCCATGGCCGAAGGCACTCAAACCAACGAACCCGGCGTAAATCCGGCCGCGCGGATCGCCGAGACCATCATGCGGCACCGCGACCCGCAGAGCCTCGAGTACGTGGAGGAGCCGGCCTACGGTATTCACGATTACAACATCGCCACCGATACTCCGCCGCTCTGGAACGTGGCCAAGCGCAACTCGCTGTATTACACGGCGGTGGGGCGGGGCGACAAGACGAAGCTCATCTTTCAGGCGAGCGTGCTCGGGATCACCGACTCCGCCCACGCCCGCCGCGCGCAACGGCGCTTCGTGGATGTACTGGCCTGGCTCAACGCCCTCGAACCACCGAAGTACGGCGGTGAGGTAGACACGCGGCTCGCCGAGCGCGGCAAGTTGGTGTTCGACGAAACTTGCGCCGGCTGCCACGGCGACTACGGCGCGATCGGCGGCGATCGCTCGGACGATACCTACCCGAACAAGGTGCTGAGCGTGGATGCCGTGCGTACCGATCCGCTCTACGCCAGCTACGCGGTTACGAGCGGGATCACCGAGTGGTACAACCGTTCCTGGTTTGCGACGAGCTTCCCGCGATCGCGCTTCGAGCCCGAAGCCGGTTACGTGGCGCCGCCGCTCGACGGCATCTGGGCCTCGGCGCCTTACCTCCACAACGGCTCGGTGCCCACGATCCACGACCTGCTCGACAGTTACAACCGCCCCACTTACTGGGAGCGCTCGGGCGATCCGCGCGACTACGACGACGAGCGACTCGGTTGGATGTACGAGACGCGACAAAATAAACGGGGCGAGTGGACGTACGATACCACGCTACCCGGCTACGACAACGGCGGGCACACTTACGGCGATCATCTGAGTGCCGATGAGCGCGGTGCCGTGGTGGAGTACTTAAAAACCCTCTAGCGTTACCCGTCGTAGCTTTCAGCTACTTCCAACATGCGCTACACCTTCTCCGACCCACGCACCAAAGCCTTGTTTCGCCTCCACGAGGGGGAGCCGCACCTGGGGCGGGATGTCTTCCGCGATCCCGAAGAGAGTACGTACACGGTGATCTGGAACCGAGGTCCGTACCCCCGGTCGTTCACCGCGGACGGCCAAACCCTCGAGCTCGCACCGAAGGAAGTGCTGGCCCTTACCTCGAACCAAACCTTCCAGTTCTCCCCCGCCGATACGCTCGTCGCGTTTCAATTCAACCAAGAGTTTTACTGCATCGTCGACCACGACCGTGAGGTATCGTGCGTGGGCCTTCTGTTTTACGGCACCAGCAGCATACCCATCGTCGGACTCGACGAGGAGGAGACGCGCCGTTTTCAGGTTTTGCTCGACGTATTCATCGATGAGTTCAGGGAGGCCGACAACCTGCAGGGGGAGATGCTGCGCATGCTTCTCAAACGACTGATCGTCAAGGTTACACGACTCTACAAACGACAGAGTGCCAACTCCGATCTTCCCGCGGCCGACCTCGATGTCATTCGCCAGTTCTGCCTACTCGTAGAGCTTCATTTTCGTAGCCTCCACCAGGTTCAAGATTACGCGGAGCTCCTCCATCGCTCGCCGAAAACGCTCGCTAATCTCTTCGGGAGCCACGCTCAACAGACGCCCCTCCAGGTCATTCACGACCGCGTCCTGCTCGAGGCAAAACGTTTGCTGCTCTACTCCGAGTCCACCGCCGCGGAGATCGCTTACGCCATCGGATTCAACGAGCCGGCGCACTTCAGTCGCTTCTTCAAGCGGCGGGTGGGCGAGAGTCCGGTCGCCTTTCGGCAGAACTACCGGATGTCGTCCGAGCCGGTTTAAATGCGGGGCGGGAACATGTGGTAATCGATCGGGAAGCGGCGGCAAGTGGCTCGGCTGCACGGCAATCCACATTTACGGACGCTGGCCGGTGGGGGTCGCTAGAGTTAGGTTAAGTACATAAATAAGTAGCTCTAAGCGTAAGCACCACAACCGACCCAGTAGTTATGGAGTAGGAGGCTTACCTTATGTTATCGAGTCTCCAAATTCCCAGAAGCAGGCCTCGTCGATCGCAAGGTCGGTGGGGTTTGCCTGATTCGGATACACTACTTTGCCTGCATGACGACTCCGCAGGCCGGTGATCCCGCACCGAATTTTTCCGCCCCCGATCAGACCGGTACCCTACGGTCGCTCGGTGATTACGCCGGCAAAAAACTCGTGCTTTACTTCTACCCTAAAGACGATACGCCCGGCTGCACGGCCGAGGCTTGCTCACTGCGCGATAACTACGACGCGCTGCAAGCTCGGGGCTACAGTATCCTCGGCGTGAGCCCGGATCCGCCAAAAAAGCACGTCGAGTTTATTGACAAGTACCAACTCCCTTTCGACTTGCTCGCCGACGAAGATCACGCCGTGGCCGAGGCCTACGGCTGCTGGGGGCCGAAGAAGTTTATGGGTCGGGAGTACGATGGTATTCACCGCACCACGTTCTTGATTGGCGCGGACGGGAGGATCGAGGAGGTGATCGTTGAAGTGAAGACCAAAGAGCACGCCGGGCAGATCCTAGGTTAAGTCTGATAACTCATACCGTAGCGAGAGCGAGCTTCAGACCCCGCTCGATCACTGGCTCTACCTTAGTAAATACCTGCCCACCATGGAGCAGATTTCAAAGCAATTTACCGCTCGCGTATTCACCGACTGGATTACCGACGCGGAGTACGCACAACTCTCGGTTGCCGATCAGTGGAGTTACGATAGGTATTGGATGGCGCGCAACGATCGTCAGAACCAGGATGCGTCCGCGAAACGGAGAGCCACGGAGGAGGGGCGCGCGGAAGGGCTTCAGGAAGGTCGCCGAGAGGGCCTTCAGGAAGGCCTAAAGGAGGGTATCGAAGAAGGCGAAATTCGGCAAAGAGCTAAAACGATCAATAAGCTAGCTAGTCGCGGGATGTCGGAAGAACAGATTGCCGATATACTGGAAATCACCGTTACTGAAATCAAGGCCGCTCTTCCGAGGTGAGTTTCCGCTTCCTTTGGAAGTATGGACGATTAACTCAGCACCGTAGCGCACGAGGCGTGCTACGGCGTCAGTTGCGGTCGTTGATCAAATTCGTCGTCATCGCCACCACGGCATCCCGCTGGTCCGGCGGGCTCATCGCGATGAAGAGCGTTAGGGCAACGAGCGCGTTATCGGCCACCCGGGGTCGACCATCCTCGTTGTAAAGGGCCTCGTTGCGATCCAGGTAGTAGATGAAAAGACCGGCGGCGATGCGCTTGTTGCCGTCTGAAAACCCGTGATTTTTCACGAGAAAGTAGATCAGGTTCGCGGCCTTCTCCTCGATGCTCGGGTAGACTTCCTCGCCCCCGAAGGTTTGGTAAATAGACTCGATGGACGAGTGAAAGCTGCCGTCTTTTTCTACGCCGAAAAGGTCGAGCTTATAGGCCGGCGTGCCTTCGAGCGGGTGGCGATCAGGACCGTAGCGACTCTGCTTCCACCGATCGATCGCCTCGCGGGCATCGGCGTAGGTGAGGCGGTAGCGCTCGGGCAGGCCGCTGTCGCGCGAGCCGGAATCGGGCTCGAGGGTGCCGTGGTCGTACTGGTCGAGCAGGCCGAGGCCTTTCTCGTAGCGCTCGAGCAGGGCGAGGAAATCGGCGCGTACGCGCGGCTCCATGTCCGCGCGCACCGCTTCCTTGAGGAGTCGATTGAGGCTCGCCTGCCGCGTGGCGTCGGCGCGGAGGCGGCGAGCGTCGACGGCGTAGCCGTCCTGGAGGTAGTCGCGCAGCACGCGCGTGGCCCACTGTCGAAACTGGGTGCCGCGCTTTGATTTTACGCGGTAACCGACCGAGATCACGACATCGAGGTTGTAATGTTGGACTTCGCGTGCGACTTCGCGATCACCCTCAAATCGAACTGTCCGGAAATTCCGGACAGTTGAATTGGCGTCGAGTTCGCCTTCCGCAAACAGGTTGCCGAGGTGCTCGCTAACGGTCTGCTTGTTACGGTCGAAGAGCTCGCCCATTTGCGCCTGCGAGAGCCAAACAGTCTCTCTGTCGGTAAGGAGATCGATTTCTACGGTGCCGTTCTCATCACGGTAGATGAGCGGTTGAAGGTTTTTTGCTTCCGGGTCCATGCTGATTGTTGCCATTGGTGCAACCGCTCAATCTACAACAATTTGTTCTATTTTACCGCTGCGAGAGGGGGTGGGCACGCCCACTCCATCGAGTCTACAGCCGCCCGCACCGGCCAGCGGTAGTGCCACCACTCGGAGTTCGTGCGCTTCCAGCCCATGCCTTCCATGAGGTCGAGGATGAGCTCGCGGTTGCCGCGTACCGGCTCGGGGAAGCCAACGGTGGCACGGTGCCAGGCTTCGCCGCCGAAGTAGTCGTAGGCGGTACCCATGTCGAGGGGCCCGCCGGTGTCGAGGTCTACGAGGGTAAGATCTACGGCGAGGCCCCGGTTGTGCTGTGAGCCCTTGCGCGGATCGGCTACGTAGCGGCGGTCGGGTACTTTGTTCCAGAGGCGCCACTGTACGGTAAGCGGTCGGTAGCAGTCGTAAAGGAGTAGGCTCAAGCCGTTTTTGCGCAAGCTGTCCTGTACGCGGACGAGGGCGCGGGCGGCCGCGGGACGTAGGAAGCAACGGGGACATTCGTACATCCGCTCGCCGACGAAGTTGCTGTCGGTGGCGTAGCGGAGGTCGAGGGCGATGGATGGGTCGAGGCGTACGACCTCCGTCCAGGCGGTGGTGTCGTAATCGTAGACGATAAGGGTAGGGGAGCGGACCAGTGGTAGGGCACCATTGACGGACTGGTGTACGTCTCTGCACCCTAAAACTAGTAACCACATGACTGTACAAAACAGCCGGAACATAAAGACGCGTACGATTTCAACGAGTAGAGAGGTTCACAGATGGATAGGTAATCTACTGGTAGCAGCAGACAGTGAGTATACGCTGTTTGGGCGTTCGCCGGATACTGTTGCATTTGGCGCCGGCGCCCCTACAGTTAGAAAAGTGCTCAGCAGCTATACCTACTAACAACTGTGCAAACTTCTGACGATCAACGAGCTACAGCCGATACTGTCTGGGCTGAATTTGGTAAGCGCCTCCCCCGACCCCCGAGACTGATGACGTTCCTCAACTAACCGAACGGATATTCGAACTAGAAAACATGTGAAAGAAGGTCAATTTGTGACACTCACTTCCGATGTATTGATCTGAGGGGATCTCATGTAATTTCAGCTGGTTGTAAAATCGCAACTATTTTGTATGTTAGCAGCCTATTCTAGTGTGTTGCAACGCTGAGTTGTCATACGGAGTAGTCCCAAAGTGTCACCAAACGTGCAGCTATGTACAATCATACTCCCCCTTCTGCTAGGCTAGACCTAGCTCCCCCCCCCCATCGGCTTGGTTAGCAGTCTGCCTAGTTTTGTTCCTTTTCACATCGTGTGACAAGGAAACAGCACCTGAAGTCAAGTTGGAAGACACTACCATTGTCCACGTCGATGATGAGTCAGTTATGGGGCTTGCCGCCCCGCTAAAGATCTTTATTGACGGGATTCCAACGGACAAGTCGCACTCTCAAGTCGCAAATACCGACTACGAACTTGACTATGTTCCTAATTACGATGATAAAGGTAACGCCACTTCGGTTGGCATTTACGCCTTCAGCAATCGCGGCGATCGAATTGCTTGGGGCAAAGAGCGCGGCTATCCTATTAAGGCATCCTATGAATTTGTAGATGCTGTACACCAATATATCGGCGCACACAACCTTCCCGAAGACCCGGACGAGCTAACTCAAGCCGAAACCGATGCCTATCAAGCGTTTGAATCAGAACTGTATGCACGGTTCTTCCCGAGGCCAGTAATTGCAGCACGTGGTTCGGGGTTTTTAAGTCGAGAGTGTCAACCGAACGGCGGCGGTTTACTCCAACTTCTTACTACCAAGCCCTTTTTGTAAGCACTTAGCCAAGCCCGTATTGTCGATTCGTCCCATCGGCCCGGAGGTTTGCGGGCATGGCAAACCTATCCCACCTCCCCGATGCCTGGCGTCAATCTGGGCTCTCCCAACGTGCTTTTTGCGAGCGCGAGGACATCAGTCTGGCGACCTTCAGCTACTGGCGCGGCAAAGAACTACGCGGCGAACAGCAGGCCGCCAGCGCGCCGGCCTTTACCGAAGTTATCGTTCAGCCTCAATGCCGCGCTCCCGGCGAGGCGCCCGCCATCGAGATTACCTACCCCGATGGTACTCGCGTGCGCATCCCCACGCCGACGCTGTCATCCCCCGTGCGGTGCTAGCCCTCGCCCCCGGGGTGCGGCTCTACTTCTACACCGGGGTATGCGACATGCGCAAGGGCTACGCCGGGCTGAGTGGCGTGGTTCGCTCGGCCTTCGGTCGTGATCCGGCCGATGGGGCGATCTACTGCTTTTGCAACCGCCGCCGCGACCGCATCAAACTCCTCTGTTTCGAGGGCGACGGGTTCGCCGTCTACTACAAAGTCCTCGCTGAGGGCACCCTCGAAGTACCGCAGCCGTCGTCAAAGGCTCCGTACGCCGCGGTGTCGCCCGAGACACTGCGCCTGATCCTCGGGGGCGTCAAGCTAGCCTCCATCGAGCGGAGAAAGCGCTACCGAAAAGCGGCCTAAGCACCAGTAATTGCTAGCGTTTCAGCTTGGACGACCGAGGGGCGTTTCGTACTTTGAGGGCCGTGGCAACTGACACACTTCTCCTGGCCAAGGACAAGCGAATCGCCCAGCTCGAGGCACAAATCCAAGCGCTCGAACAGGCTAATGAGGCGCTCTTGCGCCAGCTTCACGCCCGTCGCTCGGAGCGGTTCATCCCAGCTGGCGACGAGCAGCTCAATCTGTTCAGCGAGGTTGACGAGCAGATCGACATCGAAGAGCCGGCTAAGTCCACCGAGCCCGAGGCCGTCGTTACAAGGCACCCCGGCCGCAACCCCCTACCGGCACACTTCCCGCTCGAGGTAGAAGTCGTCGCCCCTGGACAGACCGACGCCGAGCGCGGCGAGTACGATGAGGCTAAGCTCGAACGCGAAGGGCACGTGCTCATAGGCTACGAAACTTCAGAGCGCGTTGAGTACCGGCCCGCGCAGTACGTGCGTATCCTCCAAAAGCGACCCACTTACAGATGCCTGGCCACCGGCGAGGTGAGTTGTGCTCACGCCCGCGACCGCGTGCTGGCCCGCTCGATAGCGGACGAAACGCTCGCCGCGGACGTGATCTTGAAGAAGTTTCTCGACCACCAGCCGCTCTACCGGCAGGCCGAGGCGCTCAAGCGCGACTACGACTGGGCTCTGAGTCCCGCCACGATGGGCAAGTGGGTCGAGCGCGTCGCCGCGACCCTCAAGCCGCTGTACAACGCGCTCGTGGACCGGATCATGGCCACGGACTACGTGCAGATGGACGAGTCCGGCATCCGCGTTCTCTCGGCCGACAAGCCCCGAGCGAGTCACCAGGGCTGGATGTGGCTCGTGCGCGATCCGACGACCGAGGCCGTAGCCTTCCGCTACGACAAGAGCCGCGGGTCGAAGCTGCCGGCCTCGGTGCTCGCGGACTTCAGCGGCGTGCTGCAGACCGACGGGTGGGGCCCCTACAAAACGGCCCTCGCAGGACTGCGGGCTAAGGGAGCCGACATACGTCAGATTGGATGCCTAGCCCACATCCGGCGCAAGCTCTTCGAGGCCACCGGCTCCGATCCAAGCGCGAAACAGGCCTTGGGTATCATCCAGCGCATCTACGCCCTCGAAGCTCGGTGGCGAGGTCTGCCGCCTGATCAGCGACTAGCAGAACGCAAAGCCCAACTCACGCCGGTGTTCGCCGAGTTGACTGCTTGGCTAGCGAAGGACCAGCACGCCCCCATCCCGAAGACGCCCCTGGGCAAGGCCATCGGCTACGCCCGCCACCAGTGGCCGTCGCTGAGCGTGGTGCTCGAAGATGGGCGCGTCGAACTCGACAACAATGGCATCGAGAATCAAGTCCGCCCGCTGGCCCTCGGCAGGAAGAATTACCTGTTCGCCGGCAATCACGGGGCGGCCGAGAACATTGCCGTGCTGTACAGTCTGCTATTGAGCTGCAAGGCGGCTGGTGTCAACCCGCGGGCCTGGCTCAACGACACGCTCGCTCGCATCCTACCACACCCAGTCAATCGCGTGGCCGAGCTGCTGCCTAGTAATTTTAGTCCAGAACTTCGGGACGGGGTTGGCTAAGCGGATACCCCTTTTTCACGCAGAAACGATGGCGAGATGCTGTTTCAGCCTATGACGGAATTATCCAATTAGGTGTTGTTAGAGTAAGTCTACAGGTTTGGGATAGAGCTTGGTATAGGAGGGATAGAGGCACTTATTGGCAAGATCTTGGTACTGAGCTATGCTTAGAAGGTACGCGAGGTAACAATACAGCTAAATCAGTTGCGTCTTACTAGCAGCTTGTTGAGTGCGGCTTGCCACGTGGCAAGCCACACTTCACCTATTTAGGGGGGTGTTTCAAAAGCGGATAAAATTTATTATGATAAAAGCTGTCGTAACTTGTTGTTTGAGTTCGCTGTTTTGCGCTCAGATGAGTGCTCAGCAAACGCCCTTTATTTCTCTCGACGCCTCGACTGGTTTAGCTTTCTCGCGCATTAAAGTCGATGATATCCCTAAGAATGACGTGCGATTTCAGATTTTAGCTCCCAGCGTAAATTTATCTGCGAAGATTTTCGATAATGCATATTTAGAAGCTGGATTTCGCTATATTAAATATAGCGGGGACATTGAACCGTACCAAGCGAATCGCTTAGGGATTGGCACGAGGTACTATCTCAATACTCAAGACAGGGATGAGGATATTAGCTGGATGCGTCGTGAATTTATCAAACGCGTATCGCTTTATGGATTCGTTAGACACAGGTGGTTAAACAACGAGTCTTCCCCGGAAAATAATCGCTTCAAAGATCTCGGCGAAGGTTGGCAAGGCGGAATTGGTTACACCGTTTACCCTTTCCGCAGCATTGGGCTATCTGGCGAGGTGGCGCTGTCTCGGTTGGGGCCGTTCTACGGCCGGGGAGTAGGAGTGCTGCGGAGCAGTAGTATAACGTTTTCCTGGAACCCGTGGTGGCCACGAGTACCAAAACCTAAGTCTGAGCGGCCTACGTTTCCATTTATCCCGAATGAGCGCTTCGCAAAGTCACGACGTGGGTTGTTCGCAGAGCTCGAATTCGGTTGGGCACCAGACAGCGAGGAAGAAGCTGATAGTAGAGGTTTTACCTCGCGCGAAAACCCACTCTTTTACAATATTGCCGTGGGTATGCTTCTTCCGAATACTTTAGAAGTAGGCGCTCGAATAACTTACCTCGATGCCATCGGCTCTATGCCGGAGCGTTCCACTCGAAGAGATCAGTATGTATTCGCCTATGGGTTCGCGCGTTCCGATCTAGCAATCGTACCTCATAGGCTGCGAGGAGTCGTGGAACTGGGGGCTGGTTACGGTGACTACCTTTATCTAAATAACGCAGGTCACGTCCGTGACGACCGCTTTTACATTACGTTCTCTCCTGCGGTCCGTTTTGTTATTACGCCAAAAATTTACTCAAGCCTCGCCATGCGTTTCCAGGTCACGCCAGACCGCGACCGAAACACACTAGCGAGCAACTACCCAGCGCTCACGCTTGGCTTCCGACCATAAGTAATCCGCGAAACCCCATCGCCCGCCTACTTCATCCACCACCTGTTGTCCGGTACCCATTCGAATACCCCGTACCAGCCGGCCTACACTCGGGTTCCGATATCCCTTTCGGTACCACCCCCACCGCAAAGTCGGTTAGGGTTTCGCCGGCGTCCAATAGGTCGCCGTCTGAGCCGATAGCGGACGATCGAGGTCGGAGCGGAGGCGATTTCAGGGGCTTGTAGATCAGGCCACTGCGCCTCTGGGCAGCACCTATGCCCAACAAATACATAGCATAGTATGTAGGCCAGCGGTAACACATCAGTAGATACTGTGTCGCGCGGTGACGGTGTTCGCGATTTGCAACCAAGCGGAGAAACCACGCGCACTAACTAGCGCCGCGTATGCCGCTGCTCCGACCTCCCCTCCAAATTCTGCTCGGTGCGCTCGCACTCGCCGTACTCGGCGCCTGCGGGTCGGACAGCGGCGGCCCAAAAATGCGGGAGGACGCCCGCGTACGCGCCATCTACCGCCTCACGCAGCCCCGGCCGATCATCATCGATGCGGGCGCACGCATCCGGGAGGGAGGATTTTCCGCGCTGGACATCGCTCCGGACGGGGGGATTTGGACGACGACGGACCGGGGGCCGAACCTGGAGGCCGCCGAGCGGTACAGACGTCCGGCAAAGCGCTTTCCGAATCCGCGCTACCACCCTCACGCGCTGCGGTTGGATACCAGCGGCGGGCAGCTCGTAACGATCGGGAAGCTACCCTTCGAGCTACCGGAGGGCCTGCTGGCAACCGGATTGCCTACACCTCCGAACGATACTTTGCAGGTGGTGGAGATGGCCATTGGGTTCGAGGGAAACCGCGAAAAAGAAGATCCGCGAGGGATAGACTCGGAGGGACTAGCTATCGGATCCGGAAACCAGATGTACGTCTGCGACGAATACCGTCCGAGCATCTGGTTGGTCGATACGGCGCGCGGACTACTGACGCAACGGTACACGCCTAAGCCGAGCGAGCCTTACGAGCGGAAGTTGCCCGAGTGGCTGCTCCAACGGCGCGCCAACCTCGGCATCGAAGGTCTCGCCTACGACGGCAGCTACCTGTACGCGGCGCTGCAGGGACCACTCAGTCCGCCGGACGGAAGCGAGCTTACTCCATTCGCGCGGATCCTGCGGATCGATCTCGGCACCGAGGAGGTGAGCTACCTCAACTACGAGCTCGACGGACCGGCGCGAAAGATCGGCGACCTATCCATGGACCCCAGCGGCGAAATACTCGTACTGGAGCACGGCGAAAACGCGGCGGGACAGTGGTCGGCCGAGATTTTCGCGCTCGACTTGGACGCGGAGGTCTGGAACGCGGAGGGCGTCCCCGGCGCCGAAGCGTTCACGAATGCTCAGGCGGCCCGCGACGCGGGGCGATCCATCGCGGGTAAGCACCTCTACGTAGACTTGGTTGCCGCCGGCTGGCCGCGGGAGTGGCTAAAGCCCGAGGGCCTCGCCGTGGCCGCGAACGGGGATATCCTGCTCGTGAACGACAACGATTACGGCATCGACAGTCCCGCGGGCGACGGGGTTTCGGTGCAGACGGGCGTGATGACGGGGCTGGTGGTTATTCGGTGAGTACGGCCGCGCGCCTACGCTGTCTGGCACGAATGATCGGGTGCGCCACGATGGCCCCGATGATGAGGGCAGCGCCGAGGTAAAACCCGGGCGCCAGCTCCTGATCCTGCCTCAGCACGATAACGGCGAGCAGGATCCCGTACACCGGCTCCAATCCGTAGGCTAAGTTGCTCGCAAAGGCACTGATATGCTTGAGGCTACGCATCTGTAACAAGAAGGCGAGCGTAGTGCAGCCGAGCACCAGGACCAGCAGGTAGGGCCAGTCGGAGCCAGCCGGCCAGAAGCCACCGGTCCCCATATCCACGAGCGTAAGTGCAGGCCAGGCGAGCGTGAGGAAGCCGGCGGCACCCACCATTTCGACTTGCGCAATGTCGACGGCCCGCGCTTCGTCGACGTGCCGTTTGTTGAGAGTGGCGAACAGGGCGGCCAGGGCGGCCGAGAGTACACCTACGGCAATGCCGGCGTAGTAGTCGGCGCGCACGACGCCCACCACCAGGAGCATTCCGGGCACTACGAGTGCGCCGAGCCCCACTTCCGTCCAGTCGATGCGTTTGCGCAGCACGAGGGGTTCGAGTAGGGCCGTAAACAGCGACACGAGCGCGATGCAGAGTACGGCCAGCGAAGCGTTGGCCAGCTTGATACTTCCGTAAAACGTAACCCAGTGAAGCCCCACGATGGCGCCGATGCTAAGGAGCCGCAGGACGAGTTTTGGCGCAAGCCGCACCCGCCCGCGGGTGAGTAGGAAAACCGGAATGAAGCTGAGGCTGGCCAGCACCACGCGCCACCACACCAGGGGGAGGGCGGAGAGGGTGATGAGCTCGCCGAGCACGGCGGTGAGCCCGGCGAGGAACACGGCGAGGTGGAGTTCGAGGTAGGCGCGGCGCAAGGGAGCGCAAGATTAGCCGCGTGCTAACCATTTGGCGTAGAGCTCGCGCCAGGTAGTCACCACGATCCCCTCTTCGGCGAGTAATTCTTTGAGGTGGTCGGAGGTAAAATACTCGAGATCCGCCTGACGCCAGGCTTCGCCGAAGGGGATTTGGGGGGCTACGGCGGTGGCGAGCTCGGGACCCGCCTCGCCGGGGTGGTTGATGAGTACCGTTACGCCGGGCGCCAGCCCCCGCACAATTTCATCGTAGGCGGCGGGAAAATCTCCCTGCCGGTCGACATCCACCGTGATCACGTCGTCCACGAGCATATCGGTAGGCTCCACGTACTTGGCCAGCTCACCGGTGGCGGCGCGGCCGCCGGCACGGGAAGCCATCGCGGGCACGCCGTAGGCGCGGCCCACCCGGAGGTAGGCACCGAAAAGCTCGGGTGTCGAGTACACCAGACAGGCCATGTGCGAGTCGAAGTGCGTAGGCCGGATCCCGAGCCGTAGGGCCTGCTCTACCTGCGCCCTTAGCTCTCGCTCAACCTCCGCAACACGCGCGCCGGCGGCCATGTCCTCACAGTTGTTGTGGAAGTAGTGCGTGCTGTCAAGCAGGGTAGCCACCGAGTCACGACTCATCGGTCCCCACCGGTAGTTCTCCCACTCGCTGGTGAGGGTGAGGTGCAGGCCGAGGTCGACCTCTGGATTGGCCTTCGCGAATGCGGCTACCTCGTTAACCCAGGGCGTCGGCACCATGATGCTCGCCGAGGATACGGAACCTTCGGTGAGGGCCGCGAAGCTGGCGGCATTGATCGAGTGGGCCATGCCGAGGTCGTCGGCGTGGATGATGATGAGCCGCGCGCTGTCGGGGTAGCCGAGGTCTTGGGCGAGGGTGGTTGTTTGGGCGCTTGCGCTAAAACAGAGGAGCGCCGTGGAGATGTATATAGTCGCTTTGAGCCGGATTGAAACGAGGGAAATGGCCATAACGGAAATGTAAGGATGCGCCAGATCAGTAAGCCCGCGCAAAAACCACCCGCCGTACACTCGGCTTTCCACTGATCATATCTGCGCCGGTTTCCGTCTCATCCCCGAGTGGAATGCACCGAATCGTAGCCTTCGTTTCCTCCTTAATCCGAGCCTCCGTTTCAGCCGAACCATCCCACGGCGCCAGGATAAAGCCTCCTTTGGTGTCGAGCACGTCTTTGAACGTGGCGTAGTCGTCCACCGTAGTCGTCTTTTCCTCCCGGAAGGCTTTGGCGCGCTCAAACAGGTTTGTTTGGATCTCCTCGAGCAGTGTTTTCACGTAAGTGGCGATACCCTCGCGGGGCACACTCTCCTTGCTTTGCGTATCGCGGCGGGCGACCTCGATCTGGCCCTTATCTAGGTCCCGCTTGCCGAGCCCGAGGCGGATCGGTGTGCCGCGCAGCTCGTGCTCGGCGAACTTGAAACCGGGACGCTTGCGGTCGTCGTCGTCGTAGCTCACCCGCACGCCGGCGGCGCGGAGCTCTTCCATCAGCTCGGCGGCCTCGCCGTCGAGCAGCTCGTTGGGCTTGGGGATCGGGACGATGACCACCTGCGTAGGGGCCAAGCGGGGCGGGATAACCAGCCCCTGGTCGTCCGAGTGCGTCATGATGAGCGCCCCCATGAGTCGCGTCGAGACCCCCCAGCTCGTGGCCCAGACGTGCTCGCGGGCGTTGGTGTCGTCGAGGAAGGTCACGTCGAAGGCCTTGGCGAAGTTCTGCCCGAGGTAGTGCGAGGTGCCCGCCTGCAGGGCCTTGCCGTCCTGCATCAGCGCCTCGATACAGTACGTCTCTACCGCTCCCGCAAAACGCTCCGAGGCCGTCTTGATGCCTTTGATCACGGGTACGGCCATGTACGCTTCCGCGAAATCGGCGTAGAGGTCGAGGATGCGCAGGGTCTCCTCCTCCGCCTCCCGCGCGGTGGAGTGCGCGGTGTGTCCCTCTTGCCAGAGGAACTCCGTGGTCCGCAAAAACAGGCGCGTACGCAGCTCCCAGCGGACCACGTTCGCCCACTGGTTGATGAGTAGGGGCAGATCGCGGTAAGAGTCGACCCAATCCTTGAAGGTGTTCCAAATGATCGTCTCGGAGGTAGGCCGTACGATGAGCTCCTCCTCGAGCTTCGCGCTCGGATCGACGATCACGCCCGATCCGTCGGGGTCGTTCATGAGCCGGTGGTGCGTGACCACGGCGCACTCCTTGGCGAAGCCGTCCACGTGCTCGGCCTCCTTCGAGAGGAACGACTTCGGGATGAAGAGCGGGAAATAGGCGTTGACGTGCCCGGTCTCCTTGAACATATCGTCGAGCTGCCGCTGCATCCGCTCCCAGATCGCGAACCCGTGCGGCTTGATGACCATGCAGCCACGTACGGCCGAATGGTCTGCGAGTTGGGCGCGGATCACGATGTCGTTGTACCACTGGGAGTAATCTTCCTCCCGGGAGGCGATAGCGTTGGCCATATGGCGCGAATGTAGTGGGTGCGGCCCCGGGGTAGTACCTCGCTTTAACAGCTCGGTCTGTCGGCTTTAATTCCGTTTTAACAGGCTAGCCGTGTGGACATGCTTAGCTTTGGAGCGTTGCTCATACTGTAGCGACATAAACCACTCACCATGAAAACCCCAAACCAGATGCGTCAGATGCTCCTCCTTTTCGGTGCTGCATTACTGACCGTGCCCGCCGTGGCGCAGTATGACGACGTGTACTACGATCCATCGAGCTTCGAGCGGCCAAGCACCTCTCGCTCGTCATCGTCGTCTTCTAATGATTCACGTGAAACGTACGCCGATTACGACTCGGACGACTACGATTCCGAGGCTTACGACCCGGGCGACGACAACGTCTCGACGTACGACAGCGAGCCAGCCGCCTCCACCTCCAACTACGATTCGGAGCCCTTCGGCTACGACGATTACTCGGGTTACGAGTACTCGTCCCGTATCCGCCGCTTCCGCCAGCCCTACGCCGGCTTCGGTTACTACGACCCCGTTTACGTAGACCAGGTCTACTACGGCGGGTACGGCCGCCCCGCGGCGACTACCGTCTTGATCTACGACTCGCCCTACAGCTACAACAGTTTCGCTCGGGCAAATCGCTTCAACCGGTACAATCGCTTCAACGATCCGTTTTACGATCCCTTCTACGACCCGTACTACGGTGGGTTCGGGGCGAATAATTGGGGCCGCCAGCGCTTCAACCCCTACGCCCGCGGTGGCTTCGGCAATCCGTACGCTTTCGGCGGCGGTGGAGGCTTCGGTCGCGGTGGCTTCGGTGGACCGGCTTACTACTGCCCTCCGAGTTGGGGGTCGGGGTACGCTTACAATACGCCGAATAGCGTAGAGAACGCTCGCCCGGTTAACGCAAGCCAACGCCCCGCAAACCGTGTAAATGGTACACGTGGGGCGACCAGCGGATCCCGTTCACCGCGCCAGAGTGCTCCGGCGCAGCAGCAAGCGCAGTCTCGCTCCTCCAGAGCGGGATCTACGCGTGCGACCGACTCACGGCCTACCCGCACGAGCACACGCTCTAGCCGTAGTTCCGCCCCCGCCTTGCAACAGCGCTCATCTGGCTCCTCGCGGAGTACGGAACCGGCTACCGAGCGCCGCCCGGCTCGTACGCAATCTCGAACGGCTCCCGCTCGTACCGAGCGGTCGACGACCACCCGTCGGGCCCCATCAACCACGACTCGCGTACCGCGGAACACGGGCGACAGAGACTATACGCCAAATCGGCGCGCGATTCCAGACCGGAGTACGGCTCCTGCTCGCCGCAGCTCCCCAAGCTTTTCCACGCCTGCCCGCCGTAGCGCACCGAGCAGTTCACCCGCCCGTAGTAGCGCTCCGAGCCGGAGTTCCTCCGGTTCGTCACCGCGCAGCAGCACGCGTCGCCCTAATTGATCCGGTTTAGCGTGTGACAGCCTTCGGGCCACGTCCCTCGGAGGGCGGCCGGTTTGAACACCAGCCGCCCTCTCCGTTTTTCCCTCGACACATTCACCCAACCTCGACCATGCGGAACGTACTTCCACTGGCCTTCTTTTTCGCGGCCGGACTTTGCCTGACGGCAGGTGCACAAACCATCGACGACGCACTCCGCTACAGCGAGTACGGTACGTTCGGTACCGCTCGCAGCCTCGGCACATCGAATAGTATGAGTGCGATCGGCGCGGACTTCACTGCGCTTCAATCCAACCCTGCCGGCCTAGCGGCCTACCGCTTCAATGAGTTCGCGCTCACGCTCGGCGGAGTAGTTTCCGGAACCCGTAATCCAGAGCTCAACGGTCTAGCGGCAGGGGAGAGCCAAAGTGATTTCCGAATTGCGCTCCCGCAGGCTTCACTGGTTTTCACGCGCCAACCTATCGGCAGTCGGTGGACTCAGGTCAACTTCGGTGTCGGTATCTCGCAGACGAATAGACTCGAAGAAACCATTAGCTTTTCCGGTGACTTGGATGGTTCGATCACGGACCGCTGGTTGGAGACCTCGAATAACTTCTACGATCCGGGATCGTCTCCCATTGAACCAAACAACCTGAACGCCTTCGATGATGGCCCCGCGTTCGACGCCTCCGCCATACGAGAGTTCGCCGACATCGATCCTTTCCTCACGGAAGACGCTCTGTACACTAGCGACTATGACCAGCAGCGGTTAGTCAACCAAGAAGACGAATCTTTGGCTCCCGTTATCAGGAAGAGCGCGAACATCCGCCGCAGGGGCCGCGCGTCGAGTATCGACTTTTCGATCGCCGGTAACTACGACGAGAAGCTTCTTATCGGCGCCACACTAGGACTCGCGCGTAGCAACTTTAGGGAGAACAACACCTACCGCGAAGTCGACGATCAGGAAGCGGTAGAATTCTTCGACGAGCTACGCTACACCCAAACTACGCTCAGCGACGGCTCCGGAATCCTCGGTCGCATAGGTGCTATATACAGGGCTTCTCAAGCCATTCGTATCGGACTAGCCTACCACTCTCCGACCGTACTCTCGCTTACCGAAAACTACAGTACCAGTCTACGCTACGTATTTACCGATGGAGGCGGACCGAGCTCAAACGATGCCGCCAGTCCAGAACCCCAGGGCTTCGATTACAAGATCGTGTCCCCGAGCCAGTACCGCGCCAGTGTAGGCGTGATTATTGGTAAGGCTGGGTTCGTGGGCGCGGAGGCTGGCTACGTAAACTACGCAGGGTCTAAGTTTAAGATTGCCGACGGTGTAGGCCTCGATGATCTCGAAAGACAGCTCAACGACTTGGTCGACGAGGCCTATCAATCATCCGTTCAACTTCGCGTGGGCGGCGAGATCAACGTCGCAGGTTTCCAAGCGCGTCTCGGCGGCGAGTACCTAGGTGCGCCGTTCGCGGAGGAGAAGGCTGCACTCGGTTTCTCGGCCGGCTTAGGTTACCGTAGGAAGCGCCTGTTCGCCGACCTGGGCTACAAAATGAATTTCCGTCCGGCCCGAACGTATCAACCTTATACCGTCGAGCTAGAAGATTTCACGCAGCCTCGGGTTACCTACACGCCAACGCTTAGCTTGCTCGCCCTAACGGTAGGCATTAAGTTCGGATCGTGAGCTCTCGGAAGCTTGCTTCGTGCCACCTGTCGAACCTTCCGCTCCTTTCGGCGTGGAATTTGTACCGCACAAAGCTCCCCTAAGCTTTCTCCATGTATCCTCGTCTCATGCGCGCCCTCTGCTTCCTTCTCCTCGGGTGCTTTGCCTCGGTAGGCTCCGTTCTGGCGCAAGCGAGCGCCACCGAACCCACGCTCGTACTCGGCGCCAACGTGGACAGCTCGCTCATCGAGCGCTCCATCGTGGAAGCCAAGTGGCGCTACGAATACACGATGCACGTCGCCTCGAACACGGTAATCCACGAGGCCGGCAACGACTACGATTTCTTCCTCTACTTCCGCTACGACTACACCGCCGAGGAGTTCCTCAACGGACGCTACGAGCGCAAAGCGTGGGCACTCGCCGGCGACCAGCTTTTCTACCCCTTCCGCAACGTGAACGTATTTCGCGTTACCGAGGCAAACCGGGAGGACCTCTCCCTGGAGTTTACCCAGCCCAACAGCAAGGGGCACTACCAGTACCACTTCGTGCGGGTCAACGACGACGACGCGCCCTTCGTGAAGCCCGTCAACCAACTACCCACCGTACTCGTGGAGAGCGTCGGCAAGCAGCGCTCGCGCCGCCGCCGGATGCCGGGCGACGAGGTGGCCGGCGTCAAGAAGTCGCGCCGCTGGTGGCCCTTCGCCAACCGCCGATCCAAAACCGAACGGGTGGCCGAGCGTGCCGCCCGCAAGGCGAAAAAGCAGGAGGAGCGCGATATCCGCAAGGGCAACCCCACGGCCGCCGACCTCACCATCGAGCTCAACGGAGGCGGCTACTTCGGGGGCATCGACCCGGTGATGCGCGACTACACGATCATCAAGCCGGGCGGCCGACTCGTCAAGGAGTTCAAGAGCGTCCAGACGGATCTGCAGCGCAAGGCCGTCGACCTCGACATCGAAGCCTACAACGAGCTGGCCGAGTTTATCGACAACAAGGGCTTCTTCGACATGGAACGCACCTACGAGTGCAACTCGCCGATGTGCCTGGAGCGCATGCGCCAGAAACCGACCCCGGTCCCCCTCCGCATGGCCGTGCGGCTCGGGAAGCGCTCCAAGGTGGTCAACATCACGATTTGGGGCCTCGACGAACGCGGTATTCGCTACGTCGAATACCCCGACGAGCTCGAGGAGGTCATTCAGGCCGTGCTCAAGGTGAGTAACTCCGCCGAGTACTCCTTCGCCCGCAAGTAGCTAGTCTCCGAGCTGCGGGAAGTTATCGAAGACGGTGTACACCGGCACGTGGTCGCTGAGGCGATTGGCCGCATCTAGGTCCCCGCGCAAGTACGCCAGCACGTCGAGTACGCCTCCCTCGAGGTGCTGCACCTGGTGGGCCGGCACGAGGATGTTGTCACACTCGCGCGAGTAGTCATCCGTGCCGTTCTGGTGCTTACGCCGAAGCGTCGTCTTTTGGTTGGCTACCGCCAGCGTGTAGCCGCGGGCCAACCAGGGATTAAACACCGTATGCCGGCTCACCAGGTTAAAATCGCCCGCCAGCAGCAACGGCTCGTCCGCGTACTTATCGGGCAGCTCCCGGAGGGCCGCCACCTCTTGCTCGGGTTGCTTGTCCTGCGGGCGGGCGTGAAGTTGAGCCACCCGGAAGGTCTTACCCTCCCACTCGAAGCGAGCGAGGTACGGCTCGCGCTCCACCCGTTTTGCGTAAGCGGAGAGGAGTTTGGGGCGCCCACTCAAACTGATGTTGGAGGTACGCCACAGGAAGGCGTAGCGCTCTTTCGTGTAGTTCGACTTGCTGCGCGTCGGATTGGAAACCCGGTAGTCGTAATCGTCGCCCGTCCGGTCGAGCGCCTCCGCGAGGCGGGCCACCGCCTGCGCCCCGCCCTTGCCCGCCACCACTTCCTGGATGGCGATTACGTCGTAGCCGCGCAGCACCTGCGCCATTGTGGCGATCTCGGCTGAATCTTTCGACTGACCGAGATCGCGGATGTTCCAGCTTACGAGCTTGACGTTTGGCGCTTGGGCGCTCGCGAAAGCAGAAAGAATGAAGCTAAAAATGAAAAGAGACAAGCGCATGCGTGAGTGACTATGCTGACTGAGAATTCGGCTATTGTTCTTGGCGCTGTTTTGCTGAGTGGCCTTAGCGCTCACTTGAGTTGAAGAATTCAACGCTACACAGAGTGCAGTAAGTCGTTGAACGAGAACAATCGGAAGGCACAACGGAAAAGTGTGAGACTACCTGATTCCCATCTGTAGCCTTCCCTGATTTCGAGACAGTCCAAAACTGTAATTTTTGGACTCATGAAACGAAGCAGATTTACCGAGGCACAGATCGTCAAGGCGCTCAAGGACAACGAAGCCGGCCGCTCGGTCGCCGAGCTGGCGCGCTGAGCGCGCGCGTAGCCATGCTCTACGCGTGGCGCCACAAGTAAGGCGGGATGGAGGTCTCGGAGGCGAGGCGCCTGCGCGAGTTCGAGGGCGAGAACGCGAGGCTCCACGACCGAATGGGGCAGGGGCCCCGCTCGGGAGTTGTACGCCGAGAGCCAACTCGACAACGAGGCCCTCGAAGACGCCTTATCAAAAAAGTGGAAGGCCCAGCAGCCCAACGGCGGCTAGTGGGCTATTTCCGGAACGCACACGCGCGCCCGTCGTGATACTACCGCCCGCGTCAGGCCGGGCGCGACGGCGAAGTCATCATCGCGCCCGTGGCGTTGGCGAAGGCTCATCCGACGCGCGAGACCAACAACTACTACGCAAGACAACGGGCTGCGGGCCATCTATGGGCGATGAGCGCGTCCTGCGGGTCTACCGCGCGATGGAGCTCACATTGTGCCCTCAGCGGCCAAGCCCCCGAGGTCTACCGCGAGGGTGGGGGCCTCGGGACGGGGGAGGCCGAGTCCGTCCCGAGGCCCCGTCGTGATTACATTCATAACATAGAATCGGAATGTCTGAAAAATGGGAAGACTACACCAGCATAGAGCCATTCCGCAGACGTCTGATGAATAGATGCCCATAGTAACATCAAAAAAAATCAATATTTATGGGGAGAAAACTACCTACATAGGGTATTTTTGCGCTTTATTACGCTAGGCAGACACTCCACAGTATTTTAGTAATCCTCCTTCTGGGTGCATTCGTAGGATGTTCCAGTGATCCGATAGAGATGAAGCCATCAACAGCTGACGATGAGATTTTCACGTCAGATGAAATAGTTGATTTAAAGATCGACGCTACAATCCACGATGGAACACTGGTATTCGAAAACCACGATAAGTTCATAGAGGCATCACGATTAGTCTCTGAAGCCAACGAGGCTTCCTACCAGATGTGGGCTGATAAAATAGGCTTTAGGAGCCTGCTTGCGCAGTTCAAATTAGCAGAAACCTCGTACTACGAAGATGGATCTGGCGTTGAAAGTGCCCAAAAAATATGCTCTAATTTCCGAGCGGAGTCTGATAGTTCATCTTATCTACAACATTTCTCACCTGGTGAAGCGAGATTGCTCGATACGGATGGATTGGTTGTTGTTGACGGACACGTTGGTTTTATTTCGACAGCACTTCAAGCATGGGATAAGGCTGAGAATATAGGGTCTATGAGAAAAGGGATTGATATTTCACATCCTACATCGCAGAGCTTAGGAGCTACAGCATTTATTGCATATGAGAACTTAGGTAAGAACGATACTGAGTCAAGAGAAGACGAACAATTTGTATTTAAATGTGGGCAAACTGAATTTGCTATCCCTTACGTAAAAATTCAGAATGGTAGCCGTTGGCATCAGTTGAATGTCTCTTTCTACAACGTCGTTGCTCCATTAGGAGGTGACTATTTCGATACTTATGGTATACTTCGTATTAATAGCTCATCGTATAAGAAAAACTCAAGTAGAAAATATAAGACTGAACACTCAATTCGAGTAACAGCAGATTGGGTTACTGTAGATGGTTCTTCAAACGATGGCTTATCATATTTTAGGCAGCGTGATACTAAAGATCTAAACGCGTACATGGAGCTAGGTGGAAAGACGAGATCTTTCGGAAGTAGATCAGCTCAGGGCGCACGTCGTAGGATTACTGCTCTGGAAGAGAAAGAAGCTAGTACTGATGTCGATAATCGAAAGAATTGGGGTTCTTTCGCAACTCACCGAGGTATGGGAGATGGAAACTGGTTTGTATTTAAGTGTGACTAATTAGTAAAGTTCGCCTAGATGCGGACAAATATTGATCTAGCCTTAAACGAGGGTTAAACGCCAACATGTGTTTAACCCTCGTTTAAGATTTATGTATTTAGGCTGAACAATATGTACACCTAATCTGCGTATTACAGTAGGCAAAGTCTGTACACTTCTTTGCTTTAGGCGCTAAAGTACTCTCATGGCTATATCCCGGATATGTTTCTTATTGTTTATTTTGATTCAATCAATTACTATTGATTCAAATGCGCAAGGAACTATACATGGTTATGTATACGATTCATATACTAATGAGCGGGTTATTGGGGCAACGGTAACTGAATTATTTTCACAAAATCAGGTAACTACAGCAAGTGAAGGTTGGTACTCAATCAAAAGCAGTTATGATACAATTGAGGTTCTATTTTCATATCCGGGATATAATTCTGTAGACACAATATTTTCTCTAAAAGAGAACTTGCAGTTTGATGTATATCTAATACCGATTCAAAATCTAGATGAAGTCCTTGTGTCTGCCAGGCAGCAAGATTCAATTAATATACCACGAAAAGGTAGTCCAATTATACTATCTGAGGTAGATATTAAGCAAACTCCTGTATTACTTGGTGAACCTGATGTTTTAAAGGTATTCCAATTACAGCCAGGTATTCAAGGTGGTACTGAAGGAACCGCCGGACTGTTTGTTAGGGGGGGAGCTGCTGATCAAAATACAATCCGTGTTGATGGTATTGAACTCTATAACGTTAATCATGTACTAGGGCTTTTTTCGACATTTAGCGTGGACGCCATACAGCGTGCTACTCTTTACAAAGGTCCAATTCCTAGTCGATTCAATGGACGTTTGTCGAGTGCCCTAGAAATTGACATACGCGAGGGTAACGATCAACGTTGGAGTGGTACTGCATCTATTGGCCTTACAAGCAGTCGGTTAGCTATAGACGGCCCCATAGGTTCTCGCTCAACTATACTTGTAAGCTTACGTCGTTCCTATTTTGACGTTATCTATGCACCGTTTCAGTATTTTGCGAATAAAAATATTGATGGAAAAGATAATTTAATCGCAAATTTTGGAGATCTATTTATTAAGTCTACTACGCAAATTAATGAGCGCAATAAGCTAAATTTTACGCTGTATGGCGGAAATGATAATTTCGGACAAGGGTATGAATTTTCAAGTCGAGATTACAGTTACGAAGATGAGCAGCGTGCGCGTTGGGGCAATTTAGTGGGTGGAGTAAAATGGGTAAGTAGTATTGGTGCATCAACTTCGATTAGCACAGTCGCCTCTTTCTCAAGATATCGTGTTTCTTACGAAGAATTTGCTATCAGTTCAGATCTAGACAATTTAGTTGAGCGGCGGCTTAAATACGATAATGCTGTTCAGGATTTCTCATTGCATACATATGCTCAAACGCAACTTGATGCTAGATCGCGAATTAACTACGGAGCTGGACTAACCTCACATAGATATCAACCTGGTAAAACAAACGTAAGTAGCTTACGTGAGGAAGTACGTACGAGCGAAGAGTCAGAACAAGCTCCGATTTCTGCTACCGAAGGTTGGGCGTTTGTGGAGGGTGAGATTCAAATTTTCGCATCCTTGCAGGCTACTATTGGCTTACATCTACGGGGATTTAATAGTGATAAATCATATTTTAGTCTTAATCCTCGTACTTCGTTAGTTTACAATGTAAACCCAACTTTCTCCCTTTACGGAAGCTACGGACAGACAGCACAATACACAAACTTGCTTACGAATCCATCTATTCAGCTACCCAGTGATATTTTTGTCCCAAGTACTAAAAGAATCCTTCCTCAGTCCGCTACATATTATACATTAGGCACGGACTATAATTTTTCTAGTAGATGGTTTGCATCACTAGTCGGATTTTATAAAGAATTTAATAATCAAATTCAGTACGCTCAAGGTGAATCGTTTACGGACTTTCGTATTGATAGTGATTGGCAAAACGAGTTAGTTCAAGGAACAGGACGCGCTCGGGGTGTAGAATTATCCTTGTCGTATTCGAGTGATAAAATCACTACACAAATTGCGTATACGCTTTCGAAAAATACACGAAATTTTACTGGCGTTAATAGGGGAGAAGACTTTCCGTTTGTGTATGATCGTCGCCATATTTTAAATATATTTAGTACTTATAAGCTAAGTAAGAGAGCTTCCGTTATTATTTCATGGATGTTCTCTACCGGCCAGCCATTTAGCGTAGGTAATTACATACAGAAATCAAATTTTTATATTAAGAATGAGAGAACATTGAATGACCCAGCATTTTTTGATTACTACTCAATCCCACAAGGCGCGGAGACTAACGCTACCAGACTCACTAATGCGCACCGATTAGACGTCGCATACACTTATAGCAACAAGCGAAAATTTGGGTTGGCAACTTGGTCTTTTGGTCTTTATAATGCATACTCACATAAAAATCCTTTTTTTCTGCGTGTACGAGAGACAAAAACTGGCAGCGGTAATATTTTAACAGGCGTAGAAGAAGTTGCACTACTACCTGTTATCCCATCGGTATCTTATACTGTTGACTTCCACCAAAAAAAATTGTGATGTGTATTAGTCGTCTTAAAATTGTACTTCCTTCGCTATATTTTGCTCTACTTTTAGGTTGCTCAGATAGCTTAGTTACCCCATTTGATATAGAACCGTACCTAGGTCAATTGCCTTATCAGGTAGAGGCAATACTTACGCCAAACGATAGCTCTCGGATTTACATAACTCAAACTACGCCTATAGGAGTTGAGGTTACACCGGAATTTGTCAATAACGCCTTTATAACTGTAAGCTTAAATGGACAGGTTGTGGATACCGCAGACTATCATCAGGAAAGTTTATACATTTTGCCGGCTAAAGAGCTTTCATCAATTTCTTACTATTCTATAGATTTGTCTCGCAACTCCGTTCAGTCAGGAGATTCGGTAGTTTTGAACATTTCAATTTCAGGTGCTCCACTAATTCGATGTGCCGATGTTGTCCCATATGCTGTATCGGAAGCAGACATTAGGCGTACGCCTTCGCCAGACGTATCTTATTACTTCACATATTTCGTATCCGTATCAGAAGGTACGGCTCCAGAGCCGTATTTATTCAGAGGTTGGTCAAGAGGTACTCGAAATAGTAAGTCAATAGATGATCCTTCCGGGCCAAGAGTTAATTTCCCGGTTGTTTCTCAAGTAAAATTTACATCGGGAAATTTAATAGATCCTGAGCCGTTTAATGCATTTTACACGTTTCAATCGTCGCCAATAAACGGGTTTAATTTTATATTCGAAGGGCTCTCTGGAAGTACCAGTCCACGAGCGCCTTCAACATCCGAGTTTTGTCTTTATAGGCTAAATGATAGCGGTTACGAATATCTTGAGGCCACCAAAACAGCTAACCGGCTAACCCAAGGGCAGTTCCTTCAGGTGAGTGAAATCCCTACGAACATCGAGAATGCTATTGGTGGCTTTGTGTTAACCAGTGCACCCTATTGTGTAGAACTAGCAAATCCAGAGTAGCTAATCACCGATATAATATAGAACTAAGAGCGCTATTTCTTTTTATACATTCCTTTCGCGAGTAGCTCTTCCCGCACGGCCTCCGGCACCAAGTACCGCACCTCCCTACCGGCCGCCAGCTTCGCCCGGATATACGAACTCGAGATCTCCATCTGCGGGGCATCGGCGTGCAGCTTCACTTGCGGGTGCACCGCGTACGGTCCGCTCACCACCGAACCCGGCCGCAGGTAAACGTGTACCTCGTGGTGCCGCAAGATCTCCTCCGGATTCTTCCACCGCGGCAAGCTCACCAGGTTGTCCCCACCCATAATCAACGCAAACCGACGCAACGGATGCTCCTGCCGCAAGTAAGCCAGCGTATCCACCGTGTAGCTCGGCGTCGGCAACCCGAACTCCACCTTACTCGCCTTTACCCGTGCGTTCTCGCCGATCCCGGCTTCGAGCAGCGCCAACCGGTCGTAATCGTTCGCCAGCGATTTGCGCACTTTGTGCGGATTGTGCGGCGACACCACCATCCACGTCTCCCCCAATTGCCCCGCGAAGTAGTCCGCGATGATCAGGTGACCGACGTGTACCGGGTTAAACGACCCAAAGAATAGAGCTGTCACGCGAAGATCCGGGCTTTAGTAGTGCACCATCACCGGCATCACCAGCATCAGGGTCTCTTCGTTGTCCTCCTCCTCGCTCGGCGTCATAATGGCCGCCCGGTTGGGCTCCGAAAAGCGCATGGTGATCGTTTCCGACTCCAGGGCATTCAGCATCTCCTGCAAAAACTTCGCGTTAAAGGCAATCTTCATCGGCTCGCCTTCGAACGTGCAGGTCAGTTGCTCGGTAGCTTCATTCGCGAAATCGGCGTCGCGCCCCTGTAGCGTGAGGGAGCCCTCGGCTAAGTCGAGGAGTACCTGATTCGTCGTCTTGTTAGCGTACAGCGCGATGCGCCGTAAGCTGCTTAGCAGGTCCCCGCGATCTACGGTAAGCGCACGTGGGTTCTCCTTGGGGATCACATTGTTGTAGTCCGGGAAGTTGGCGTTGATCAGCAGGCAAGCGACGTGCGTGCTGCCGACATCGAAGAACACGTTCTTCCGGTTGAACGACATCACCACGTCCTCCGACCCGTGCACCGCTCCCTTGATGAGCTGCAGGGCCTTGCGCGGCACGATAAACGTACCCGAAGCATCGCCCTTCAACTCCCCCACCGTAAAGCGCACGAGCTTGTGCGCATCGGTGGCCACGAAGTTGACCTGCTGATCCTCCACCTCGAAGAAAACCCCCATCATCGCCGGGCGCAGCTCGTCGGTCGTGGTGGCGAAGAGCGTCTTGCCGATCGCTCGTTCGAGGGTGCCCGGACCGATCGTGATCTGCTCGGTGTCCTCGTTCTCGGGCAACTTCGGATAGTCGGCGGCATCCGCCCCGGCCAGCTTGTACTTACCGTAGGCACTCGTGATCTGAACCCCCAACTTGTCGTCGACCTCGATCGTGACCGGTTGCTCCGGCAAGGCCTTCAGCGTATCGGTTAGGATCTTCGCGGGCAGCGCGATCTTAAAATCGCCGTCGGCCTGCACCTCGGTGTGGGTCACCACCGACGTCTCGAGGTCGGTCGCCGAAATCGTCAGCCGCGAGCCCTCGATGGCGAAGAGAAAATTCTCGAGGATAGGCACCACCGGGTTGGCGGTTATCGCCCCACCGGCCAGGGCGAGGTGCTTCTGGAGCGTTCCGGAAGAGATCGTGAACTTCATAGACGGAGGGTTGGCGTGCGCTAGAGGAGGACAATGTATGCCGCAGGCTCAGGCGAGCTCGCGCGCGTTAACCACAGGCCGTGCATAAAGAGTTAAGCGATCGGCTCCTGTAGCTCAGGTCCGTTGTTGCGCACGCTGTTTACCTCCGTGCTCACCGGGTAGAGCTGTAGCGTTCCGTTGGCCGGGGTTTGCAGCAGCTCCTCGATGTCGCTCTCGGTTAGCTCCCCGAGCCAGGCCTCCCGCAGCTCGGCTTTCGCCAAAACGACGGGCATCCGGTTGTGGATCGGTGCCATCTCCGCGTTCGGTGCGGTCGTGATGATGGAAAAGGTCAGGCGCTCGTGATCCGTGTTCCCCTTATCCTGCCAGTACTCCCAGATACCGGCGAACACGACGGGCTGCCCGTCGGTCGGTCGGATCCGGTACGGCTGTTTGCTCTTCCCCTCGCGGCGCCATTCGTAAAAGCTATCCCCAAATACCAGGCAACGGCGCTCGCGCACCGGTTTGCGGAAGCTCGGCTTCGCCAGGATACCCTCGCTGCGCGCGTTGATCATCTTGGCCGTGTTCTTCCCGTCTTTCGACCAGAAGGGCACCAGCCCCCACTCGAACAGCTCTACCTGTCCGGGATTCCGGTTGGTGATTATCGGCGCGAGCTGCGTGGGCGCTACGTTGTAGTTCGGATCGGGGAGCTCCGCGGGAACGGTAATCGGACCGAAGGCCTCTTCGATCTGTTCGGGAGTCATCGACTGAGAGTAGCGCCCACACATGCCACCAACAACGCACTTCCAGTGCTACATTGTTGAGCCTAGCTCAGAGCCCGCAGCGCCGCGAGCACGTCGCTCGGCTCGGCGCGCTTGGTGTAATCGGCGTCGGCGAAGGCGTAGCGCACCACGCAATTTCGATCGATTACGAACGTACCCGGCACGGGTAGCGTAAACGTGCCGTCGCCGTTTGCGACGGGGATGTCGATTCCGAACTGGGTGTAGATCGAACGTAAGCTTTCGGGAATCGTCCACACCAGACCGTACCGACTCGCCACTTCGTTACCGGAATCCGAAAGCACCGGAAACGAAAGCTCGTCCTTCTCGACCGTAGAAAGCGAGTTGTCCGGCGTTTGCGGGCTCACGGCCACGAGCGTGGCACCCGCCTGCTCAAATTGCGGTAGCATGCCCTGCAGTGCCTTGAGCTCGAGGTTACAGTAGGGGCACCAGCCCCCGCGGTAAAAAGCTAGCACTACCGGACCCTTTTTCACTAAGTCGGCGAGGATAACGGATCCGCCCTGCGCATTCGGCAGGGTAAAATTCGGTGCCTCATCGTCTACGGCGAGCGGTGACACGTGGGTGTTCGCGGTCACCTTGTCCATTACCTGCAGCGCGGGAGCCGGGATTCGGGATCGGTTGGTGGCGTTGGCGGTGGAGAGATCTGTGGCGAGTGACATTTCGGATCGGTTGGAGATGAATCCGAGGAAGGCCTAGCTCGCGGGCTTAGTTGTAGCTACATCGAAGCTATTTTACAAATACCCCCTATTTCTCCAACACGGACTCCATCGTCGCTCCATTCATCGCGGGCACGATCGACTGGGTCTTCAGTACCCGACGCTCCCCTCCCTTTTCGACGAAGTATACCGTTTCCCCCGCGGAGCCATCGGCGGGCTTGATCTCGACGCGGTATGCTTCGGCCGTACCGGCGGGTACGGTCACCTCCTCGGTTCCGACTACGCTGAGTCGGCTCAGTTTGGGCGAAAACGTCTGACCGTCGATACCCCGCAGGCTCACCTCGTATCCCTCCTCCAGCGGTAAGGTTGCCACTAGAGCCGCCTCCGCAGCACCGTCGCTGAAGAGCGCGCCGTCTATCTCGGCGCTGATCGGTGTCACCTGCTCGCCCATAGACATGGTACCGTTCACGGAGTCGGGGCTGTACGTTAGTTCGATGGTGGCCGGACCTTGGGACACGTCTCGCCGCTTCAGGCTCAAGCTCTCGCTGTCCAACAGCACGGCATCCGTCGCCTTGCCCATCGGCGAGGTCATCGACTGCGTTATAACAAAGCCCGTGTCGGTTTTCTCGATGCTTTCGGTAACCTGCATCTCCATTTCTTGCTCGCCCATCTTGAGCGTCATGGCGTAGCTGTGCTCTCCGGGAGTCAGGGAGTGCACCGGCGTCGGCCCTGCGGCGCTCATCTCTTCCGCCGAAGGGGCTTTCGCCAAAACTACGGACGCGGGATCGACGGTGATTTCCTCGAGCCGCTTCGACACGTTTTCTGGCATGTCCGCCTGGTAGCGACCGCCTAGATATTCGGCGAAGAACTTCTCCGAAGCGGCGATCATGGCCATGTTGTTCTCCGGGCGCCGAAAGCCGTGGCCTTCGTCCGGAGCTACGATGTACTCGACCGGCCGACCCAAATCGCGCAGCGCGACCACGATCTGGTCGCTCTCCGCCTGCTTCACCCGGGGATCGTTGGCGCCCTGCACCACGAGCAGCGGCTTGGTGATATCGGTAGCGGAGTTGAGCGGACTCCGCTCTTCGAGCCAAGCCCTCCCTTCGTCGGTTTCGGGATCGGCCATTCGCTCGAACATCTGCTTGCGGAAGCTCGCCCAGTAGGGCGGGATAGAGTTGAGCAGCGTAATGAGGTTGCTCGGTCCCACGATGTCGACGCCGGCCGCGTATACGTCCGGCGTGAAGGCGAGTCCGGCGAGCGTAGCGTAGCCGCCGTAGCTCCCGCCCATGATCCCGATCCGAGCCGAGTCCGCAATCCCTTCGTCGATGAGGTACTGGGCACCGGCCGTGATGTCGTCCTGCATCTTCTCGCCCCACTCACCATTTCCGGCGTTCAGGAATGCCTTTCCGTAGCCGGTCGAAGCGCGAAAGTTGGGTTGCAGTACAGCGTAGCCGCGGTTGGCCCAAAATTGGGCGTAGCTGTTGTACCCCCACGTGTCACGCCCCCAGGGGCCGCCGTGGATAAACATCACCACGGGTAAATCTTTGGCTTCCACGCCTTTGGGCAGAGTTAAGTAGGCGGGTATCTCCAGGCCGTCGGTGCTCTCGTAACGGACGGGGCGCATCTCGGCTAGATCGTCGTTCGGCAGCTCCGGCCGTGGCTTGTAAAGCAACTCGAGCGTTTTAGCGTCCCGGTCGAACAGGTAGGTCGCACCGGGATCGGTGTCGGAGTCGGCCGTGATCAGGAACTTCCGCTCGTCGGCCGTCGAGGATCCGAGGTTGATCTCGCTGCCGGGCAGTTCTTTCTTGAGCCACTTGTAGTCCTTTTCCCAAGCTTTATCCCGCCAGTAGACGCGCGGCTTATCCCCGACGTACACCGTACCGAGAAGCTCGTGCGTGCTATCGGAAGTAATGGCTCCGCCGAAGTCGACTTCGTTGTCGGGGTCGGTCTCCACCAACTCGGCTTTGCCCGTTTGGGGGTCGAGTAGCATCAAGCCCGTTTTGTCTACGTCGCCTTTGTTACTCACGAGGTAGATGTGCTCATTGTTCGCGTCGAAGCCACTGGTGTAGCAGGTTTCGTCGACCGAGCAGTCGTACACTTTGGTGAGCACGCCACCGTCGTCGACGCGGTAGATCTCCGTGCCACCGGCGTCGTTGCTTTTGGTCGCCATGCGCAGCGCGCCCGTATGGTCGAGGTCGTAGCCGGCAACCTGCTCTTTGTTTTCGTACACGAGCGTTTTCTCGCCGCTGGCAACGTCCAGCGAGTAGAGGTCGTGGTACGCAGGGTCCCGATCGTTAAGGCCGACGTAGATGGTGCCCGGCGTCGCCCGCGGGACGCCGATGATCTGGGCCCGCACGCCTTCGCCGCTGGTGAGGGCGCGTGGCGCGGGAACGCCGGTGCTGTCCTCCGGGGCCCCCTCCGGGTCGACGGCGTACACGTGGTAGTTTTCGTCGCCCTCGGCATCCTGCACGAAGAGTACGTTCCTCGAATCGTGCGTCCAGAAGTAGCCCGGTACCGGGCGGTCGTTCGCGGTTAGCGGTTTAGCGTCGGCAAAATCCTCTTCGATCCCCTTGATCCAGACGTTCCGCTCGCCTTTGAAGGGTTTTACGAAAGTGATGAACCGTCCGTTGGGAGAGAGTTGGGCTCCCGAAATCTCTGGATCGCCGAAGAAGAGGTCGCGATCGATCAGCGGGGGGAGCTCACCCTGGTAGTTCACGGTTGCGGGTTGTACGTCTAAAGTCGAGCCGGCGGTTTGCGCCGCAGCGTACGGGAGGATTGACCCTACGAGTAGGGCTGAAGCGAATAGGTGTAGACGCACGATCTGGGAGCTTGGTTCACCGGGAAGATGGGACCGCAGCCCAGAAGTCGGTCTCTGCAATCGACGAACGCCCCGTCGGCCTAGATGAGTCGGCCGCCCGAGTCCACCCCGAAACGGCCGTATCGGCGGGCCGGGCGGTAGCGCCGAGCCGCCGTCCGACTCGTCTCCGATGAGTCGGACGGCGTGCGCGCACGGTACGCTATTCCTATGTCGACGGCGGTACGACATCCACCGTGGTTTCTCGCACGACGGTTAACGCCCCCTCGGGAATTTACCACTCCGCTTTCGCTAAAACGGTTCGAACCCAGTTGAAGTGGGCTAGCTTTTTTAGTTTCGGCCCATGTCTACGCCCCCCCTCGGCGGCGGCCCCGCCTCGCCCGCACACTCGTTCACGATCGGCTCGGAGGCCGAGTACCGCGCGGCCTACGCGCGCTCGGTCGCGGACCCGGGGGCCTTCTGGGGCGAGATCGCCGCGACCTTCACTTGGCGCAGTCCGTGGACCGAGGTCGTGCACGAGGACTTCACGAAACCCGAGGTTAAGTGGTTCGCCGGCGGGAAGCTCAACGTCACCGAGAGCTGCCTCGACCGCCACCTCGCGGACCGCGGGGACGAGACGGCGATCATCTGGGAGCCGAACGACCCCGACGCCGACGCACGGCACGTTAGCTACTCCGATCTCCACGCCCGGGTCTGCCGGGCGGCCAACGGCCTGCGGGCCCTCGGGATCGGGAAGGGGGACCGGGTCGTGTTCTACATGCCGATGGTCGTCGAGCTCGCCGTCGGCGTGCTCGCGTGCGCGCGCATCGGGGCCGTGCACTCGGTAGTCTTCGCGGGCTTTTCGGCTACCGCGCTCGCGGATCGGATCAAGGATGCCGGGGCGAAGGCGGTCGTCTGCAGCGACCACAACCGCCGGGGCGCGAAGGCGATCGCCGTCAAGGCGGTCGTCGACGAGGCCCTCGCCCAAGATTGCACGTCGGTCGAGGTCGTACTCACCCACCGGAACACCGGGGAGCAGGTCGCCTGGGACGACGCGGTGGATCGGTGGTGGCACGAGGTCGTCGATGGCCAACCCAGCGAAGCGGAGGCCGAGGTCATGGATGCCGAGGACACGCTCTTCATCCTCTACACCTCCGGGAGCACGGGCAAGCCGAAGGGCGTGGTCCACACCTGCGGGGGGTACCTCGTCTACGCCGCCTACACCTTCGCGAACGTCTTCCAGTACCGCCCGGGGGACGTGTACTGGTGCACCGCGGACATCGGGTGGATCACCGGGCACTCCTACATCGTGTACGGGCCCCTGGCCTGCGGGGCGACCACGGTCATGTTCGAGGGCGTACCTACCTACCCGGACGCGGGGCGGTTCTGGCGGATCTGCGAGAAGCTCGGGGTCAATCAGTTCTACACGGCCCCTACGGCCATTCGCGCGCTGATGGCCCACGGTCCCGAACCGGTGCAACGGTACGATCTCTCCGGTCTGCGCGCGCTCGGAAGTGTCGGTGAGCCGATCAACCTGGAGGCGTGGGAGTGGTACGACGGGGTCGTGGGGGGGGGCCGCAGCCCGATCGTGGACACGTGGTGGCAGACCGAGACGGGGGGGATACTCATCAGCGCGCTGGCCGGCGTCACCGAGGGCGAACCGACCTTCGCGACCTGGCCGCTGCCGGGGGTCCAGCCGGTGCTCCTCACCCCGGGGGGGGAGCGCGTCGAGGGGGCGGGGGAGGGCCTGCTGTGCATCGAGCGCGCCTGGCCGGGGATCCTGCGGACGACCTACGGGGACCACGCGCGGTGTCGCGAGGTGTACTTCGCGCCCTTCCCGGGGTTCTACTTCACCGGGGACGGGGCCCGGCGCGACGCCGAGGGCCGCTACCGGATCATCGGGCGCGTCGACGACGTCATCAACGTGAGCGGGCACCGCCTGGGGACCGCGGAGGTCGAGGACGCGATCAACGAGGTCGACGCGGTGGTCGAGAGCGCGGTGGTCGGCTACCCGCACGCGGTCAAGGGGCAGGGGATCTACGCGTACGTGATCCCGGTCGGCCACGGGGACGACGGGGAGTTGCGCGCCGCGGTTACGGCCAAGGTCCGCGCGCTCATCGGCCCGATCGCCAAGCCGGACGTGGTCCTCGTCGTGCGGGACCTCCCGAAGACGCGCTCGGGGAAGATCATGCGGCGGATCTTGCGCAAGCTCGCCGCGGGGGAGGCCGAGCGGTTGGGGGACGTGAGCACGCTGCTCAACCCCGAGGCCGTCGACGCGATCGCCGCGGCCGTGCGCGCGCACGCGGAGCGGGAGCGGGGCGCGCGGGGGGGCTGACGGCCCGGGGGGGCGGGGCCTAAGACAGTCCGCGTCCTGAACCGCACCTTCGCGAAAGCATGAGCAATCCCACCGCGCCCCCCCTCGCGAGCATCTCCGCGACGCGGCCTTCACGATGGATGTACGCCTTCATACGCCTCGGATTCCTCGACGAAGCGGGTTCGTTCATGCACTGGATCTGGTCGCGGATCACCCCACACCTCAACGAACAGAGCCACCTCCAGCTCATGTACCGCGTCGACGGCTCGGCCGAACTCGCCGAGACCTCCATCGACGATTGATCCGGCTACAAGGACTCTAAGCCGGTGCGCATCGGCAACGCCGCCGCCGAACAACTCCAGCTCGACATCTACGGCGAGCTCGTGGACTCGATCTACCTCTACGACAAGTACGGCGAACCGGTGACCCATGCGTTTTGGCGACAGCTGACCCACATGATCGACTTCGTGTGTGACAATTGGCACGAGCCCGACCACGGCATCTGAGAGGTCCGGGGCGGTGCGCGCGAGTTTTTCTACAGTCGCGTGATGTGCTGGGTGGCCCTCGACCGCGCCATCCGCCTGGCCGAAAAACGCTCCTTCGCGTACGATTACGACCGGTGGCGGCGCGTGCGCGACGAGATCTTCGCCGACGCGTACGATAACCTCTGGGACGGAGAGCTCGGTGCCTTCGTCCAGTACCGCGGCGCCAAAACCCTCGACGCGTCGGCCCTCCTCGTACCCCTCGTGCGGTTCCTCTCCCCCTACGACCCGCGTTGGCTCAGCACCCTCGACGCGATCGAAAAACACCTCGTCACCGATACGATGGTGTATCGCTACCGCAACCGGGACGGTCACGACGGGCTTTCCGGAGAGGAGGGAACGTTCTCGGTCTGCTCCTTTTGGTACGTCGAGTGCCTCTGTCGCGGCGGCCAGGTCGACAAGGCCGAGCTCTACCCGGAAAAGATGCTCGGGTACGGAAACCACCTCGGCCTCATCAGCGCCGCCTTCGAGATCGACCGCGCCCTCGCGAATCGGAGCTCGCGCCGCATCCCCCGCGGCAACACTCCACCCCCAAAGGGCGTATCTTCACCGGCTTTAGCTATTTACGATACCCCCCACCCATTGAAATTTGACAACCTCGGGTTGCACCCCGATATTCTCGATGGTCTCGACGACATGGGCTTCGTCGAGGCGACACCCATCCAGGCGCAGGCCATCCCCGCTATCCTCGACGGGAAAGACGTGCTCGCCATCGCCCAGACGGGTACCGGCAAAACGGGCGCTTTCCTGCTGCCCGTCCTCGACCGCCTTTGCGATCATCCCCACAAAGACGTCGACACGCTCATCATTACGCCCACCCGCGAGCTCGCGATGCAGATCGAGGGGCAGATCGTTGGCTTCAGCTACCACACCGGTATATCGAGCGTGAGCGTCTACGGCGGCCGCGACGGCCACGCCCTCGACGCCGAGCGCAAGGCGATGAAGCGGGGGGTGGACATGATCGTCGCCACGCCCGGGCGCCTGAAAACGCACCTGCAGATGGGGCACCTCGACCTGTCGAAGGTGCGGACGCTCATCCTCGACGAGGCCGACCGCATGCTCGACATGGGTTTCATCGACGACATCCAGCAGATCGTCGCCAAACTTTCGAAGGACAGGCAAACGCTGCTCTTCTCGGCCACCTTCCCGCCCAAGATCCAGAAGCTGGCCCGTGAGCTGATGCGCCAACCGATCGAGGAGATCCGGATCGCGATCTCGAAGCCGCCCGAGTCGATCAAGCAGCAGGTGTACTTCGTGGGGGATTCGAACAAGAATCCGCTCGTGATCGAGCTGTTGCGCCAGCGCGAGCAGTACAAGCGGATGCTCGTGTTCTGCAACAAGAAGATCAAGGTCCGCGAGCTCGGCCGCCAGCTCCAACGCAAAGGCTTCAACGTCGCTACCGTCGAAAGCGGGATGGAGCAAAAGGACCGGGAGGAGGTGTTGCGGAAGTTCAAAAACGGCAGTATCCCGATCGTCGTCGCTACCGACGTGCTTTCCCGCGGAATCGACGTGAAGGACATCGAGCTCGTCGTCAACTTCGACGTCCCGGGCGACGGCGAGGACTACGTACACCGCATCGGCCGTACGGCCCGCGCCGACACCGACGGGGAGGCCATCACGCTCGTGAACGGACGCGACCGGGAGCGCTTCGACCGGATCGAAGATCTGATCGGTAAAAAAATCGAACGCCCCGACCTGCCGGATTGGCTCCAAGGCAAAAGCGCCGACGAGCGGCGCGGCGGCGGGGGTGGACGCGGCAAGCCCGATCGGGGGCGCGGACGAGATCGCAACCGCGGCCGCGGCAAAGCCAAGCGTGGGGATCCTACGCAGAGTCGCGGTTCCTCGGCGAAGAGCCGCAGCTCATCGGTAGGTAGTCGCGACGCCCCCGCGGCGGGCCGCAGTGCTTCCCCCGCGGGTGGATCCTCGCAGCGAGTACCCGGCCCCGAGTCCCCGGATAGTGACGGTATCGCGAAGGGGGACAAAGGCAAGGAGCCGTCAGCCCCCCGCGATCCCAACTACCGCAGTCGGCGTAAACGGTCCAACCGCAAAGGGGGGAAGGGGGTAGCGAATGACGATGGCGGCGAAACCCCAGCTTAAATCACGGATAATGCCTCTATAAGGTGCTAAAACGCCTTATTTATCAACAATTCAGCTTAGAAGTTTAATTGTTAGAGTTTCAGAGCGCAATTTAGCGCATACTGCGTTCTGTATCAGAGCCTAGTTGCCCCTTGGGATGCACTATTGAAGCAACTATGAACACTCTATTCACCTTGCGTGGGCTGGGCCATCGTGGTCGACTGCTCGCGCACCAGATCTCGCTCGAACGGCCCCCGCGACCCGCTCACGCGAAGGCCGGTATCGAGCTCACCGTCGTGGACCTCGACGATCCCCGCATCGAGGTATCGTTGCTCGCGTCGAGCGTCTCGGCACAGGATCACATCCACCGCCGCATCGCGTTGGTGCTGTTGCCCAACGTCGTGGACCTGAGGTGCGCCCCCGCGGCACTCACCGCCGTACGCGAGCAGTACGACGCCTGGATACCCATTCTCCCGTACGAGGTAACCAATCCTTGTCAGTCGGAAGCTTTCTGCTTCCGGCAGGGCCATCTCCCGTCTCTGCGTACGGTATTCTGGCGTCTGTCGCGCATGGTTCAGCACGAGGGCATGGTCAAATTCGTCGAGAGCGACTTCGAGGAGCTGTGGCAAGGAGGTGTTACGCTTTGGAGCTTCCAGGTTTCGGCCAGCGGCGTCAGTCGGGCCGAACTAGCCGCGCAGCTCCTCGAGGCCTCCGCGGCCGAACCCCTCTTCTGGAACGAAGTATCCACGCGGTGGATGATGCAAATCTGCACGTCTTCCGCCTCCCACGCCGAGCTGCGCATGGAGGAGGTAGTCACACTCACCGAGCGACTCAGCGAGGACCCCTACAACCTCACCGGGATCCGCTGGGCGAACCTGTACGACGACGACATCGAGGACCGGATGCTCGTCGACGTACTGGCCATCGGAGAGCCCCTCGCGTGCCCGAGTTTCGAGGTGCCCGGGCTCATCGACGCATACCGGATGTCCTAGCGTACCTTCGTCCGACCGCGGTAACGGTCCGTCGGAGCGTTAACCCGCCGTCGTAACTTTCGTGTGCCTATGATCTTTCTGGATTTTGAACGCGACCTGGAGAGCCTCTACGAGCAGCTGGAGAAGTTGCGGGAGGTGGGCGGGCAAGGCGACCTGGACGTGAGCCCGATGGTCGCGGAGATGGAAGAAAAAATTCGCAGTACCCGCGCCGAGATCTACGCCAACCTTACCGGTTGGCAGAAAGTCCAGCTCAGTCGCCACCCCGAGCGGCCCTACACGCTCTTTTACGTCAACCGCATCAGTGATCGCTTCCAGGAGCTTCACGGCGACCGTGCCTTCGGCGACGACAAGGCCATGGTCGGCGGCGTCGGCCAGCTCGAAGGCCAGTCGGTCGTTTTCATCGGCCAGCAGAAGGGCGTCAACACCAAGATGCGGCAGTACCGCAACTTCGGCATGTCCAATCCCGAAGGCTACCGTAAGGCCCTACGGCTCATGAAGCTCGCCGAGCGCTTCGACATGCCCGTTATCTCCCTCATCGATACCCCCGGCGCCTTCCCGGGTATCGAGGCCGAAGAGCGCGGTCAGGCCGAGGCCATCGCGCGTAACCTCTTCGAGATGGCCCAGCTCCGGGTGCCGATCGTCTCCTGTGTCATCGGCGAGGGAGCCTCGGGTGGGGCCATCGGCATCGGACTCTCCGACCGGGCCTTCATGATGGAGAACACCTGGTACTCCGTGATCAGTCCGGAGTCCTGCTCCAGCATCCTGTGGCGGTCCTGGGACCAAAAAGAGCGCGCCGCCGAAGAGCTGCACCTCACCGCCGACGACATGCACAGCTTCGGCATCATCGACGACATCATCCGTGAGCCGGTGGGTGGGGCCCACGCGCAACCGGAGGAGATGGCCGCTACGCTCAAGGCAAAACTCGTTGCGACCCTGCGCGAGCTACGCCGAATCCCGGTCGATGAACTCATCCGCCAACGTATCGACAAGTACGATAACATCGGCGTCTACCGCGAGGGAGATACGATCCAATATCACTCTGCCAAACCCGAGATGCCCGCCGGAACTGAGGCCACTTTGCCGGGGGGGGGCGTTAGATCGCGATCCGCGACGCCGCCGCAGGAGGTAACTTCGATCGGTACCGCCGCCCCGAACGGCAAAGTGCTCAACGGTTCGGCGGCAGACGGTGGACCCGTAAACGGTAAGGTTCAAAACGGTAAACTCCACGGTGGCGAGGTCCACGGTGGAGAGGTCCACGGTGGAGAGGTCGACGGTGGCGAGGTCGACGGTGGCGAGGTCGACGGCGGCGAGGTCGACGGCGGCGAGGTCGACGGCGGCGAGGTCGACGGCGCGAGGCTAAGCACGGGGTCGCCGTCGGTGAGCAGGTAGAGTCGGTATCACCCGACTCCGCTTCGTAACCTTGTCGCTATGCCTACCCCAGCGCTCGGCGGCTGCGGTGTCGCCCTAGTGACGCCCTTCCGCAACGATGACGAATTGAGCCTCGACGAAGCCGCCCTCGAGCGCCTCGTCAACCATGTAATCGCGGGCGGTGTCGACCACATCGTGGTGCTCGGCACCACGGGCGAGTCCGTGACACAATCCCGTGAGGAGTGTAAGCGTGTCCTCGGGTTGGTGCACGAGTTTACGGCGGGCCGCGTGCCCCTCGTGGCCGGACCGTTCGGCGGCAACAGCACCGCCGCCGTTTGCGAGCGACTAAAAGCTTACGCGGACGTACTCGCCTCGCCCGGCTACGTCGCCGTGATGAGCTCCGTACCCAGCTACGTGAAGCCCAATCAAGAAGGCATCTACCAGCATTACCTGAAACTCGCGGAGGCGAGCCCGCTGCCCCTGCTGCTCTACAACGTCCCGGGCCGAACCGGCGTGCACATGACTGCGACCACTACGCTCCGGCTGGCCGAGGCTAGCGACCGCATCCTCGGGGTAAAGGAGGCGAGCGCCGACCTGAGCGAGGGCGCGCGCATCGTGGCCGGTCGGCCGCGGGGGTTTCAGCTCCTCTCCGGCGACGATACAACCGCTCTCGGACTCATCGCCTGCGGGGCCGAAGGGGTCATCTCGGTAGTCGCAAACGCCTACCCGAAGCTGTTTAGCGACATGGTGCACGCCGCGCTCTCCGGCGACCTCGACCGGGCGGTACGCCTCAACGCGGATCTCGTCGATCTCCATCCGCTCCTGTACGTGGACGGTAATCCCCCGGGCGTCAAGGCGGTGCTCTCCCAGCTCGGTCTCTGCGGGGAGGCCGTTCGACTGCCCCTGGCCCAAGTCCGCGCTACCACACGCAGCGCGCTCCACCAACACGTGCTCCGATTGGAGCTGGCACGACAACCGGGCTACGTGACTTAGGTGCGCAGTTTGCGAACCGAGGAGCAAACTTGGTGGCCGAACGCTCGTTATGTTGCTTCGACACGCAGCCATAACCGAAACCCCTGTGAGCGCAACATCGCACGTCCGCACCGAGGAGCTGATCGAGGAGCTAACGCCCGAGCTCGAGGCGCGCGGCTACCACCGCGTCACCGCGCAGCCACTCTGGACGCGCGATCACCCCCAAGGTTTGGTTAGCCTCGCCCTCTCGTTTTCGCCCGACGACGCGGAGGGGGGGTGGATCGAGCCGTTTGTCGGCCTGCTCGATCAGCGCGTCGAGTCGCTCGCGGCCTCCGTGTTTCACAACCGCCGCGATTCCGACGTAATCCGACATACCCTGCTCATCGGGAGTACGAAATGGTACGAACCCTCGCTCGAACGGCAGCCGATCCACAGCCGCTCCGACGTGCTCGAGGTAACCAACGCACTGCTCTCCTGGTGGGGCGAGGCAATGCCGAGCTTCGAGCGGCAGTTTGCGCGCAGCGATAGCGAAGGCTTGGCGGCACTCTCCGAGCTGTTCAACACCGATCACCCGCAGGCCTCCCGCTACGCCTCGCACCCGCTTACCCGGTCGGTCCGCGGCCTCGCCGTCACAAAGCTCTACGCGCCGGCCGCACTCACCGACACGCTCGGCTTTCACCGCGAACGGCTCAAGCGTGGCGGCTACTGGGACCTGTACGGGGAGCAAGTGCAGGCGTTCGTGATGTCGATGGTTCGCTAGTTTTAGCGGAAGCCAGAATCCGGGTGGGGTGCCTCGCTTAGGGCTCTACGTCGGTGTTGATCTCGATGCCGCCCTCCTCCTCGGCGCTTTCGAGCATGTAGTCGAGGGCCCGGCGGAGGTGCTTTTCCTTGAAGCGAGATTTGAGGCGGATCACCGCCGCGCCTTCGTCACCGTAGGCGAGTAGCGTGATGAGCCGCACCGTACCGCGGCGCTCCTTGACGTGAATTTGGACGCCGCCCCCCGGGGCCCGTATCTGCATGACGGGCTCGGTTCGCTTGCGCTTCGAGTAGCGGAGGTACCGCTTCAGCAGGCGCTTGTTGTCGTAGGCGCCGTTGTCGACGAACGCGGCAATCCGTACCCCGCGCACGCCGCGCATAATGGCCCGCGTAGCCCGATACTCCTCGTCGTCGTCGAAGTCCTTACGCCCCATGCGCACGCCCGTGCGCATCAGCCAACCCGGGATGCCGATGCGGAATACGGCGGTCCGTTCCATGCTCGGCATGAGGAGCGCGCGGTCGGGCTCGTAACGGGTTTTTCCTTCGTCTGCCTCCCGGTCGAAATGTACCCGACCGCGGGCGCGGATGCTGTCTCGTATCTCGCGTTGGCGTTCGGGGGTCTCGGCGGGGCGGGTGCTCTGGGGTCGCTCCTGGGCGTTCGCCAGCGCTGTCGAGCACACGAGGAGTAGGAACAGGTATCTCATGAGTTCTGGGTGTTTATCGCGGTGACGCAGAGATGATGCGCCACCGCGTCGAAGAGTCGAGCGCCGGGGCTAATCCTTGTCCTTGAAGCCGTCCCCATCGTCGAAGGCCTTCGACAGCGCGCCGATCTTGGTCAGGTCGATGCGACCCTCGAAACTGAGCATGGTGAAGTTTTGCCCCTCGTCGCGTACGAGCAACAGCAGCTCGTTGACGACCTCGCCCCCGTCGTCGCGGACGTAGAAATCGACGTTGGTCCTATCCTTGTCGCGCACCGTCATCAGTACCGAGTAGGGGCTACCGTCTACGAATTTTTTCTTCGCGTCGAAGTACAGATCGCTGGTGGTGGAGTCGTCGGAAGTGAGTATCCGGAGGGCCTGCATGTCGACCACTACGTCGCGCAGGGCCGTTACCTGTTCGTTGGTCATGTCCTCGGTATCGAGGTTGGCCACGACCGACTCCATCAGGTCGAACATCTTCCCCGAGACGAAGACGGCCGTGAAGCGCTCGTCGTCGACGTACTGGGCGAAGTAGGTGCTGATGGCGTCGTTTTGGGCGTGCCCAAACGTGTAGACGAGCAAGGCGAAAGCGGTAAGGAGGATGCGTAGCATGGTAGATTAATTGGAAGTGATGCGTGAGATGGGTTGGATCCGGGAGACCTCCCGGCCGGTGATCCCGCTGCCCTCGTTGAGGCCCTCGCCCACCATGGCCAGCGCCTCGGTGGTGATGCGGGTAGCCTCCGCCGGGTCGGTAATTTCGTAGCGACTCCAGTCGACGGTGGTCGGGAGTTCCTGTGCGAGCAGTGCCGGGGCTTGCGTGCTGTTGTAGCTCCGGTACGTGAGTAGCAGCGCGAGCGTGCTCACCAGCAGAACAGCCGCGACGGCGGCGTATTTCCACGGGCCCACGCGCGGGCGGTGAGCCACCCGAAGCCCCGGTGCCGGCTCCGTCGCCCGCCCCCGCTCCCAGGGACCCGGTCGTGGGGCCGCCTCGGCTTTCGCTAAAACGCGGGTTACCCCGAGGTAGGCGCGGTAGCCGTGCAGGTCGCGCGGCAGTTCGGGCGCGGCCAGTAGACCACGCAGTTCTCGCTCCTCGGCGAGCGAAGTCTCGGCCGCTTCGTAGCGCGCGATCAATTCGCGCAGACGGGATTCATTCATGAGTGTTGGTTTGGGGCGTGCGAGGGGTCCATCAGCGAGCGCACGCGTTTGCGGGCCCGGTGGAGGTAGACCTTCACTTGGGGCGGAGAGAGGGAGAGGGCCCGGCCGATCTCCTCGTAGGAGAGCGCTTCGACCTCCCGAAGGTGGAGCACGGCGCGTTGGGTTTCGGGCAGGTGCTCCATGCAGTCGAATACGGCGCGCACGGCCTCCCGCTGCTCCACGGTTTGGTCGGCGGGCAGCTGCTCGCTGGCGGCGTCGTAAACGACGGCAATATCGCCGGTCCGCCAGGAGCTGTGCCGCATGCGGTCGAGCGCGAGGTTGCGCGTAGCGCGTACGGCCCAGGCCTCGACGTTTTGGATGGCGACCAGTTCCGAGCGACGCTCCCAGAGCTTCATTAGCACCTCCTGGGCGAGGTCCTCGGCCTCCGGTCCGTTGTGAAGCATGCTCAGCGCAAACCGGTAGCAGGTGTTGCGGAGAGGTAGGACCTCGGTGGTGAATCGCTCGCTCGTCATTTCGGAGGGCAGACGGGCGTAATGCTCGTGGGTTACAAGGACGGCTAAATTTTTTGGGGGCTGGGGAGTTCTCCAGCGCCACGCCACGCCACGCCGAGCCAATGGGGGCGCACGCTGGCCCGGGTTCTCGCGGAGACGCGGAGGTCACGCGTAGGACGCGGGAGCAGTACGCCATATCGGGCTCCGCGCCCCCCGCGTGACCTCCGCGCCTCCGCGAGAACCCCGTCCCTTCGGCGGGAACGGGGGGCACGTCGGGCGAGCTCCGCTCGTGTGCCCGAGGAGCAACGGCACTCCCATCGCCGTGCGGCACGAGCGGAGCTCGCCTAACGCCGCGCTCCCGCCCCGCGCCCCCCGCGCCCCCCGCGCCCCCCGCGCCCCCCGCGCCCCCCGCGCCCCCCGCGTGACCTCCGCGCCTCCACGAGAACCAACACCCTACACGCCGCCCCCGCCCCAAGACTTACACCTTTTCACGTAAGCTGCCAGATTAACGCGCGCCACTTCGTGTAAAGCCTACACCTTTGCGGAACACTCCCCCCGCGTCCCCACGCTAAACCAAACCTCGCCCACCATGCTCGGCAAACCACACCCCTGGCACGGCATCAACCCCGGCCCCAAAGCGCCGGAGTGCCTACTCGCCTTCATCGAGATGACGCCCTACGACACCGTCAAGTACGAGATCGACAAAGTGTCCGGCTACCTGAAAGTCGACCGCCCCCACCGCTTCTCCTCCCTCCTGCCCGCCCTCTACGGCTTCATCCCGCAGACCTACTGCGGTACCGAAACGGCGAACTACTTCAAGGAGATGGCGCCCGACTCCAGCGTAGAGGTAGGAGACAAAGACCCGCTCGACATCTGCGTGCTCTCCGATCGCCAGATCGCGCGTGGCGACATCCTCGTGCCCGCGATCCCCATCGGCGGCTTCCGCATGGCCGACGGCGGTGAGGCCGACGACAAGATCATCGCCGTGCTCGAGAGTGACGAGTTTTACGCAGAGTGGAAAAACGTCGACGAGCTGCCCCCGGCCATGGTCGATCGCCTGAAGCACTACTTCTTGAGCTACAAGCAGATGCCGCACGAAGCGGCGCACGTCGAGATCGTGGCTACCTACGGCCGCGACGAAGCGCACGAGGTTATTCGCCGCTCGATGGTCGATTACCGGAATAAATTCGCGAAACTCTTCGGTTAAGCCCCCCCACTGAATGAAGCTCCCGGTCACCCTCGCGCTCCTGCTGGGCGTGTCCTCCGTTTTCGCGCAAGCGACCCTCCGCTCCGGGCCGATGCTCGGCTACAACACCATGCGCGAGGTCGCCGTCTGGGTCCAGACGACCGATTCCGCGGAAGTCTCGCTCCGGTTCTGGAAGCAAACCGAGCCCACCTCGAAGCACCTGTCCGCTTCCGCTAAAACCGTCCCCGAGTCAGCCTTCTGCGCTACGTTGGTCGCCGACTCACTCGACGAGGGTACGGCCTACGCGTACGAGGTACTGCTCGACGGTCGAGCGGTGGAGCTGCGCGAACCCGGTGCCTTCACCACCCAAGCCCTCTGGGAGTACCGGACCGATCCCCCCGAGATTACCGTCGCGCTGGGGAGTTGCTACTACGCCAACGACGAAGCCTACGACCGACCGGGCGGAGTCTACGGGGGCGAGGAGAAAATCTTTCTCGCCATCGACAGCCTGAGGCCCGACCTGATGCTCTGGCTCGGCGATAACATCTACCTGCGCCCCGGCGATTTCGACAGCGAAGGCGCCGTGTACGACCGTTGGTCGCTCTCACGCGCGATCCCGGAGCTGCGCGGCCTGCTCGCCCACAGCCACAACTACGCAATTTGGGACGACCACGACTACGGCCCGAACGACGCCGACCGCAGCTACATCCACAAGGACTGGACGAACGAGGCTTTCCGAACGTTTTGGGCCAATCCGGCCACGGGCATCGAGGGACTGGAGCAAGGTCACGTAACGGCCTTCCGCTACGGCGACGCGGAGTTCTTCCTGCTCGACGACCGCTCCTTCCGCGCTCCCAACGATTGCAAAACTTGCGAGCCGATGGACTACCTCGGCGAGCGGCAGCTCGACTGGCTCGTGGAGGCACTCGTAAGCAGCTCGGCCGGCTTCAAGTTCGTGCTCAACGGCGGGCAGGTCCTCAACGACGCCAAGGTGTACGAAACCTACGTCCACCACCACGGGGTCGAGCGGGAGCGGTTGCTCGATCGCTTGGGGGAGGAGAACATCCGCAACGTAGTATTCCTGACCGGCGACCGGCACCACACGGAGCTCTCGAGGTTGACGCGCGACTCGCTCGACCTGTACGACTTTACGGTGAGTCCGCTCACCGCGGGGGTGAACGTAAATTCGGAAGACGAGCCCAACTCGAACCGCGTCCCCGGTACCTGGGTGGGGGAGCACAACTTCGGTACCATCACGCTGGCCGGTACGCGCGAGGAGCGTACCGCTACGCTGCGGGTGTACAGCGCGGCGGGCGAGCGACTTTGGGAACGGGTGATCGCGCGGTAGCTTCCGCTCCCGTGAAACTCCGCCACTTGATAGCGCACCTCGAGCGCGTTGCCCCGCCGTCGTTGGCGGCCCCGTACGATAACTCCGGACTGCTCGTCGGCGACCAGGACGAGGAGATCTCCGGGGTGCTCGTGTCGCTGGATTGTACGGAGCAGATCATCGCGGAGGCGGAGGATACGGGCTGCAACGTGGTCGTCGCGCACCACCCGATCGTGTTCGGGGGGCTGAAGCGGCTCACGGGCGCTACCTACGTAGAGCGCACGGTGATCGCGGCCATCAGGGCCAACGTAGCGATCTACGCCATCCACACCAACCTCGATTCCGTGCTCCAGCGCGGGGTAAACGGTCGCATCGCGGAGCGACTCGGACTGGAGGGCCTCCGGGTGCTGGCCCCGGCCGAGGACACGCTGGTGAAGCTGGCCGTGTACGTACCGCTCGAGGCGAGCGACGCGGTGGCCGGCGCGCTGTTCGCGGCGGGTGCGGGCAAGATCGGCGACTACGACCAGGCGGCCTTCCGGACGGCGGGGGAGGGGAGCTTCCGCCCGTTGGCCGGTTCGAATCCCGCGCTCGGCGCGGTGGGTTCCGAAGAGCGGGTGGCGGAGCACAAGCTCGAGGTGGTCGTGCCCCGGGTTTTAGCGAAAGCGGCCCTGCGGGCGGCAAAGCACGCCCACCCTTACGAGGAGGTCGCCTACGATCTGTACGACCTCGACGTGGCCCACCCCGACTTCGGTAGCGGTGCGGTGGGCACGCTGCCCGTGGGAATGGACGGCACCGAGTGGCTCGAGTACCTCTGCGAGACCATGGAGCTCGACTACGTGCGGCATACGCCGCTGGGTAGCGGCACGGTGCGGCGGGTAGCGGTGTGCGGGGGCTCGGGTAGCTTCCTGCTCCCCCGAGCCAAGGCGGCGGGTGCGGACGCCTTCGTGACCGCCGACTTCAAGTACCACGAGTACTTCGACGCCGACGCCGAGCTCGTGATCTGCGACATCGGCCACTATGAGTCCGAACGGTATACGATCAATTTGCTATACGAAATTATATCCAGCCGATTTGATACCTTCGCGGCCCGTATGACCGGTCGCGACACGAATCCCGTGCGGCTGTTCCTCCCCACGGGGAGACCCCACTAAATTTTAGTCCCCACGCCATGGCCTCACCGAAGGACGTAACCGTAGCCGATAAGCTCCACAAGCTCTACGAGTTGCAAACGATCGATTCCAACCTCGACGATATTCAGGTGCTCAAAGGTGAGCTCCCGATGGAGGTTTCCGACCTAGAGGACGAGATCGCCGGTTTACAGACGCGTATCAACCGCCTACAGACCAACGTCGACGAGATCGAAGGGCAGATCACCCGCCTCGATGGTGTCATGAAGGACGCGAACACTTCGATCGAGAAGTACCAGCGTCAGATGGACTCGGTGAAGAATAACCGGGAGTACGAGGCCCTGCAAAAGGAGATCGAGCTTCAGACGCTCGACATCCAGCTCTCCGAGAAGCGGCAGGAGGAGCTCCGCATGACGCTCGAGGCGAAACAAGCCACCCTCGGGATCGCCAAGGAGCGAATCGAAGGTCGCCAATCCGATCTAGAGCGTAAGCAGGTGGAGCTCGAGAAGATCGTGGCCAAGACCGAGAAGGAGGAGCGTAAGCTGCGCAAGCTTTCCGACGGCGCTCGCAAGAACATCGAGGATCGCCTGCTCAAGGCCTACGACAAAATTCGCAGGAGCTACCGCAACGGCCTGGCCGTGGTCGGCGTCGAGCGTCAGAGTTGTGGCGGTTGCTTTAATCAAGTGCCCCCGCAAACTCGCCTCGAGATCGGGATGCATAAGAAAATTCTCGCGTGTGAGCACTGCGGCCGCATCCTCATCGACGAAGAAGTCATGAACCCGACGCCGGCCGCGGCACCCGCGGCGTAGGAGCACTAGGCGATTAGCAAGCGCGTTCGCTTCGGAGTGTTAGCCCGAACCTGTCTTAGTTTCTGCTTCGTCTGCGGATTTTTCGCCGTACCCGCTGTTGCATCCGCGGCTCCGGAGAGCTACCACTTCACCTTCGACGAGGATACGGAGGCGGCCTACCGAGCTATCCTCGACCTCCGTATCGGTGACGGACGGGCGATGCTGCGCGAGATAAGGCAAGCGCAGCCCTTCAACCTCGTGCCGGTTTGGTTCGAGGACTACGCGGATTTCTTCGAGGTCTACATCGACGAAGATCCGGTTGGCTTCGAGCGACTGGAGCGTAGCTACGAAGCGCGTCTCGAGTTTCTCGAACGCGGTCCGCCCGATTCGCCGTACACGCGGTACGCGCGGGCCAACGTGATGCTGCACTGGGCCCTGGCCCGACTTAAGTTCGGTGAGTACCTCACCACGTTCCGCGAGGCGCGTAGAGCTTACAAGTTGCTCGAGGAAAACCTCGAACTCTTTCCCGATTTCACCCTCACGTACAAGGAGCTGGGCGTGTTGCGCGCGGCGGTAGCCACCGTGCCGAGCGGCTACCAGTGGGGCGTTGAGTTCGTGACGGGGATGGAGGGCGACCTGGAGGGCGGTAAACGGCTCATCGAAAGTCTACTGGTAGAGCAGCAGCGGGGGGGATCTCTGTTCTTACAGGAGACGACGGCCATCTACGCGTTTCTACTCCTCAATCTCGAGCGGGAGGAGGACGCCGCTTGGGCACGTATCCGGGATGCCGGTTTCGACCCCGAACGAAGCCTGCTCGGTGCGTTCGTACTGGCCAACATCGCCATGCGCACCGGGCGGAACGACAAGGCGATCGCCCTACTTTCGCACCGCCCGCACTCCCCCCACTACCATGAATTCCCCTACCTCGATTTCATGCTCGGGGTGTGCCTGCAGCGCCGGCTAGACGGGCAGGCTTCGATCTACTTCAACAGCTTCGTCGAGCGAAAACGGACGGGTAATTTCATCAAGGAAGCCCACCAGAAGCTAGCCTGGCAGGCGTTGCTCGACGGGCGGCAGTCGGACTACAGCTACGAGCTCGAACAGGTGCGTGAGCGGGGCGCAGACGTGGTCGGTAGCGACAAAAACGCCCTGCGCGAGGCTAGCCTCGATCGCCCACCGCTGTTGCCCCTGCTGCGGGCCCGGCTGCTCTACGACGGCGGGTACTTCGACCGTGCGGCCGTGCAACTCGCCAAAATCGACGAAGACACGCTCTCCGGCGAGCCCACCATCGAATACCCTTACCGTTGCGCCCGGGTAGCCGCCGAGCGGGGCGAGATCGCCGAGGCGAAGCGACGCTACAAGCAAACGATCAGCCTGGGACGCGATTCGGAAGCTTACTACGCCTGTAAAGCGGCCGTCGAGCTCGGCGCGATCGCCGAACGAGAAAAAAGCGACACGTCGGCGGCGGGCTGGTATCACCTCGCCCTCGATCTATCGCCGAGCGAGTACGGCGCCGGGTTGCACCAACAGGCGAGAGCGGGTCTGGCGCGCCTGAAGGGATAGTAACGCAAAAAGCCCCCGCGGCGAGGCGGGGGCTTCCGAACTACTGTGTAGCGGGGGGGAGGCTCGAACTCCCGACCTCACGATTATGAGTCGTGCGCTCTAACCAACTGAGCTACCTCGCCCCATCTATGGGCGGCGCGAATATAGGTCGGCCGCCCCTGCTAGCCAATACTGAGCACCTTGATCTCGACGCGTTGGTTGCGCCTCCGGCCGGCGTCGGTCTTGTTGCTCGCAATCGGATCGCGTTTGCCGTAGCCTTTCGGAAACAGGCGGGCTTTGGTAATCCCTTTGCCCACGAGGTAGTCTACTACGGCCTGCGCGCGTTCCGCGCTTAGCCAATCGCAAAATTCCGCCGAGGGGATATTGTTCGTGTGGCCACCCACCTCGATCACCACGTCCGGGTTGGCGTTCAGGAAGTCGTAAATGTCGTCGAGCGTAGTGTAGCTCTCGGTCTCGACGGTGCTGGAGTCGGCTTTGAAGTACAGATTCTCCACGCGTACCACACTGCCCGTGCGAAGTTCGGAGCGCCTGAGTCCCTGGAGCTTGACCTCTTGACTCGGCGGCCTCACCGCGGGGGTACGCACGGGGCGGGGGGTCTCCGCTTCGGCTACCTCCGGCGCTGCGGGTTCGGGTTCCGCGGGTTCCGCTACGGGTTCGGGCTCCGCTTCGGTGGGTACTTCTACTTCGGCGAGGACCTCGTCCCCCTCGCCGGGTAGCTCGTCGCAGGGCGTGGGTACGATGCCGCCGGCCAGGTCGACCAGTAGGTTTCCGTTGTAGGGGAAGAGCACCGGCGTCTTGTAGTAAGCCTCCAGCACGATGTAGGTGAGCGTGGTTTTCGGCTCGAAACGAAAGTCGAACTCGAGCCACTCTTGGTTACTCACCGGCGCGCTCTCGGCGAGCAGCTCCCCCCGGTCGCAGTAGCTGCGACCGCCCCAGATGCGCAGCTTGGCGGGGGTGTTGTAATTCACCGGTACGGTCGTGGTCTTGGATAAACTCACGTAACGGTCTTCCTGAGCGAGGTAGATGCTGAACGTGTAGCACTTGCCGGCTTCGAGCGGACTGGCGTTGAAGCGTTGGCTCACCGCTTCGTAGGTGTCGTTGTCGCGTACCACCATGCCCAGGTACGTATTGCCGTCTATCGCCCGCTTGTCGACCTCGAAAAAGGCCGTGTCTCTAACCGAGTCGCCGGTCTGGGCCATGAACGCAGGGTGCACGTCCACCTTCGACTCCCCCGGGAAGCCACAGTCGTACCACCCCCGCGGGGGGTGGGCTTGGCGCGGTACGTCCTCGAAGCTACCGTTGCTCAGCGAAATCTCTCGACCCAGCTCCGGGTTCGTCGTTTGCGCCCGCGCACCGGTGCCCGCGACCAGGCTGCCGACGAGGAACAGTGAGGTGGTCTTGATCACGACCGTAGAACGCATATGACGGAAAATTTCGCGCCTTAAAAGCATGGGCGAGCTGCTACTTGGGGTTAGTGGAAGGCCTGGATGCCCGTAATATCCTCCCCCGTGATGAGGAGGTGCACATCGTGTGTCCCTTCGTACGTAAGTACGGTCTCTAGGTTCATCATGTGCCGCATCACCGGGTACTCCTGGGTGATGCCCATCCCCCCGTGTACCTGACGCGCCTCGCGGGCCACCTCGATGGCCATGTGCACGTTGTCGCGTTTCGCCATCGAGATTTGGGCCGGCGTGGCCTTGCCCGCGTTAGCGAGCGTGCCGAGCCGCCAGGCGAGCAGCTGCGCCTTCGTGATGCTGGTGATCATCTCGGCCAACTTTTTTTGCTGCAGCTGGAAGCCCGCCAGCGGCCGACCGAACTGCTTACGCTCCTTCGAGTAGCGCAGTGCGGAGTCGTAACAATCGAGCGCCGCACCGATGGCCCCCCAGGCGATGCCGTAGCGCGCCTTGGAGAGGCAACTCAGCGGTCCGCGTAAAGAAGCCACATTCGGTAGCACGTTCGCCTTCGGAATGCGCACGTCCTCGAACACGAGCTCGCCGGTGATGCTGGCCCGCAGGCTCCACTTGCCGTGAATCTCCGGGGTGGAAAAACCGTCCATACCCCGCTCCACGATCACACCGCGCACCTTCCCCTCCGGGTCCTTCGCCCACACCACCGCCACGTCGGCTACCGGCGAGTTGGTAATCCACATCTTGGCCCCGTTCAGGAGGTAGTCCTCACCGTCTTCGGTCAAGTGCGTGGTCATTCCGCTCGGATTCGAGCCGTGGTCCGGTTCGGTTAGGCCGAAACAACCGATAAACTCGCCCGAGGCCAGCTTCGGTAGGTACTTACGCCGCTGGTCCTCGGAGCCGAACTTGTAGATCGGGTACATCACGAGACTACCCTGCACGGAGGCCATCGAGCGGATGCCCGAATCGCCACGCTCGAGCTCCTGCATGATGATCCCGTAGGCGATTTCGTCCATCCCGCCGCCGCCGTATTCGGTCGGCAGGCTCGGACCGAAAGCCCCGATCTCCGCGAGCCCCTGGAAGAGGTGCGTCGGACACTCTCCCCGGTCGGCGTAACCCTCGATGATAGGACTCACCTCCTGCTTCACCCAGTCGCGCACGGCCTGGCGGGCCAGCAGGTGCTCGTCCGTCAGCAGGTCGTCGACCCCGAAGTAGTCGTGTCCCTGGAAGCGGTCCTCCCGTTGGGAGGCGACGGGTACTTGAGTAGCCTTCAGTGTGGTAGGCATAAGATTCGATTTTTTAGCCTTGCGGCAAAACGGGCCTCGCCGGCCCACCGTGTAGACATTTGTAAAGGTACGCAGATGTCAGCCTGAGGTTAGAACGCACATTTTCGCAAAAGATTAACTACCCCATGATTCATACCGTTGGCTGCTCCAATCTCTCCTACCGCGCCAAACACGGTGTACTGCCCGAGGAGCTGGTACTGGGCGGTACGTTCGAGGTCGACGCCGAGGTCGACGTGCGCTCCGGGGAGCGCCCGGATTTCACCCAACTCGACAGCACCGTTAACTATGCAGCGCTCAAGCTCATCTGCGATCGCGTGATGGCCGTTCCCGTGCCCCTGCTCGAGCAGGTCGCACAACGGATCGTCGATCATACGTTCGCTGCCTACGGGAGCAAGCTCGCGCGGGTTCGCGTCGAAGTCCGTAAGCTGCACCCGCCGCTCCGGGGCGGGCGTATCGGGGCAGCCTTCGTGCGCCTCGAACGTTTTGCCTGAGCGACTAGCTTTAATCTCAAATCCCACTATGCGCTCTCTCCTCCTCTCTTCGGCCCTCGGCCTCTTGGTTATCGCCACGCCCGCCTGCGATCAGGCGACCATCGATCGGGTGATGGAAGTGGCCGGTTCGGCCGGGCTCTCACAGGCCGACATCGGCCGGGGCCTCAAAGAAGCGCTCGACGCGGGCGTGAGCAAAGGCTCCACCCTGCTCTCGCAAAAGGGGGGGTACTTCGATAGCCCCTACAAAATCCTCCTCCCGCCCGAAGCGCGCGAGGTAACCGACAAGCTCAAGGTCATCCCCGGCTTCAATAAAGTCGAGGAAGTCGCCCTCGAAAAGATCAACGCCGGCGCCGAGGACGCCGCCAAGCGCGCCAAGCCCATCTTCGTGGCGGCCATCCGGGAGATGAGCATCCAGGACGCCACCGGGATCCTGATGGGGGCCGACGACGCGGCTACCGGCTACCTCAAAGCCAAAACCTACGACAAGCTGTACGCCGAGTTCAAGCCGGTCATCATCAGCTCCCTCGACAAGTTTCAGGCGCGCAAGTACTGGGGCGACGCGGTCGCCAAGTACAACAAGATTCCGCTGGTGAAGTCGGTCAACCCGGAGCTCGACGACTACGTCACGCAACAGGCGCTCGTCGGTCTGTTCGATATGGTCGCCAAGGAGGAGCTCAACATCCGCGACAACGCCGCCGCGCGTACCTCCGAGCTGCTCCGCCAGGTGTTCGCGAAGCAGGACAACAAGTAAGCTAGCGGTAGCTACTTAAATCCAAACGAGAAGGCCCAGACCGCTGCGAAGCGACCTGGGCCTTTGTTGCGTTGTTTACGGACGCGTCAGTTCCCCTGCCACTGACCGCGGTACACTGCGTTCTCGAACTGGACTACGTACGCGTTCGGCCAGCCCGCTTCGCGGGCTAGCTTCAGGGCGTCGAGCACCTCGGCGGAGGTACCGTAGTTGCCGACGAAGACTTTGTGCAGCTTGTCCTCCCCGCTGTACTCGCTGGTGAGCTGTCCGAGCGTCTGCACCTCGGTGTACCGTCCGGCCTCCGGTTCGAAGTGAGGCGACTCTTCGAGCTGGATGCGGAAGGTGCGGTTTGCCGTAGTCGCGGACGGGGCGTCGGGCTTGGGCGTGTTCGTACGCTCGGACTGCGAGGTGCGCACCGCGGTCGGCGGATTGGGTGCCGGAGCCTCGGTCGCTCCCCCTGTGGCCCGACTCACGGCCGGTGCTACGTCGTCGTTAACCGCACTCGCCTGGCCGCCGACGCTCGGTTGTACCCCGTCACTCGGAACGGTACCGGGCGAGGCGTTCGCGAGCACGATGCCCGTTAGCTCCTGAAGGCGTAGTGCGGGCAGGGTATACGAAGACTCCTGGCTCGCGGGAACGCGCAGCTGCGTGCGCCTAACTTGGTATCCGTCGCAGCGGACCTCCAGCTCGAGCTGCTCGTCCACCGGCAATTGGACCACGAAGCCGCCGTCGTTGGCTTCGATGCTGCTGTAAAGCTTGCGGCTATCGACCCGTTGGGTACCGTACACGGTCATGATAACCTTAGGCAAAGGCTGGCCCGTAGTCGAGTCGACCACACTGACCGAGATCGGAACCTGCTTGACGAGCTGCTCGACCTCGAAGATGTTCTCGTCGCTCGAACCGTCCGTACTGAAGGGAACCTCGAGGGTCCGGTTACTGGCGAAGTAGCCCTTCCGGGTACCGGGGACCCCCCGGTAGTAGTAGTCGTCGCCCGAGGAGTTGATGGGCGCCTGCGGGTTGCTCGGCGAACTCCAGCGCCCGTTGCCCATAGACTGCGCGTGAAAAATGTCGTACCCGCCGAGGTTGATGAAGCCGTTCGAGGCGAACGAAAGCGTTTTGGTGTCTACGTCGTAGTAGGGCGTAACCTCGTCCGCTATGCCGTTGACGTTGTCGCCCAAGTTTTCCGGAAAACTAAAATCGGTCGCTCCCGACTGAACCGGACGTTCGGAACGCCAAATATCCATACCGCCCCGGCCGTCTTTGCGATCGGAGGCGAAGAGCAGCACCTCGTTGTTTCCCTCCTGGTAGACGTAGGGTTGCGAGGCCGACTGGTCGGGGACATTGATGTAGTTGGGCAGTGCGATCGGATCGGACCAACCGCTGTCCCGGCGCATGATCACGTGAATCTCACACCGGGTGGTCGGGTCGCTGAGGGGGGTATCGTCGTCGCAGAGGCTAAAGTAAAAGCGCGAACCGTCCGGCCCGAGCGCCCCGGAGCCGATGCGCTTGCCCTCGAGCTCGGGGAACTGATCGGTGGGACCGGGGTCTGCCCACGTGCCGTTCTCTTCGGTACGACGTAGGATGTCGCCCGCGCCCACGCGATCGGAGAGGAAATACAGTACGTTGGAGGCGAGCGGCATGGGGCCCAGCTCGTTGTGGATCGTATTGATACTCTTAGACATCGGCTCCACGGCGTAGAGCGGGTTGTCGAGGGTGAGTTCCTGGCGGGCCAGTACGGCCCCGCGGATCTCGTCCTCGACCAACCCGGTTAGCTCCTCCTTATCGTCGCCGGTGTAACCGAAGATAAAAGCCTGGTAGGCGTCGACGGCGCCCTTGTAGCTGCCGCTCTGTTTGAGCGCACGGGCGAGTTTGAGCTTGGCGAGCGGGTATTCGCGCGGATCGACCGTGAGCGCCTCGAGCATCTTAGCCGCCGACCGGTACGCCTTTACCCGCAGGTAGTATTCGGCCGAGAGCTCCGCGAGGTCGAGCTTGTCCGGTTTTGCCGCAAAGGCCGTGGCGTAGCGCTCCGCTGCCGAGCCGTACTTTCCCATTCCTACGTACTGGTCGCCGAGCGATTTTGCGATCTTCCAGTTGGGATCTTCCCCCTGCGAGAGCAGCGGGGCGAATGGAGCGAGGAGGAGGGGGATGCAGAGTAGTAAACGATTCATCTTCTGGCGGAGTAACTAGTGGGAACTGGGAACGGCGGGCTTGACGGGACGGAGAACGCGTAGATAGCGAGCGATGACGAGTGGGTAGTGTTGGTGCTCGAGGGCCAACACCCGCCTCGCGATGTCCGGGGGCTCATCCTGATCGCGCAACCGGACAGCGGCCTGGAAGAGGTGCCGACCTTCGTCGAAGTTAGCATTTACTATATGTATAGTGATGCCGGAGCGCTGTTCGTTAGCCTCGTAGACCGCCCGGTGAACGTGCTCCCCGTACATGCCCGCGCCCCCGAATTTGGGTAGAAGAGCCGGGTGAATGTTGATAATTCGTTTGTCGTAGCCGGCGATCGTATCCTCCGGGACCAAGCGCAGGTAGCCCGCCAGCACGATCAAGTCGGGCGCAAACCCGTCGATGAGTTCGGTCAACCCGCCCGCCCGCAGGCGACGCGCCTTGCCGATGAAGCGGGCCGGGATACCGACCTCGGTGGCCCGCGCGAGAATACCGGCGTCCTTGCGGTCCGAGATCACACCCACTACCTCGACCCCGGGATCTTCGGCGAAGTGCCCGATTATTGCCGCGGCGTTAGAACCGCTTCCCGAGCCGAGGATCAATATTCGCTGAGGTGAAATATTCACGTGTGTAAAGCTCGGTCCTTCCGAGCATTGTATGGGATCAAAGTTGTTACACTCAAAAGGGTATTGCCCCAAAAAATTTGAAATTTCCCCTGTTATTCGCCTGGCGCTACCTGTTCGCGAAGCGCTCCGTTAATGTAATTAACCTAATTACGGGACTCAGCGTGTTCGGATTAGGTGTCGGCGCGGCGGCAGTAATCCTGGTGCTAAGCGTGTTCAACGGCTTCGAACAAGTCATCAACGACATGTTCGGCAAGTTTAATCCGGCCGTCAAGGTGCTTCCCGCTCGCGGCAAAACCTTCCTCGTGGACAGCCTGCCGCTCGCGCTGATCCGTGGTTTCCCCGGTGTCGCGACCTCGGCCTTCTACCTCGAGGAGACGGCCTTCTTCGAGTACGGAGACTCGCAAGCCTTCGGTAAGCTGCGGGGTATCGACAGCAGCTATACGCGGGTTTCCGGGGTGGCGAACACGGTTATCGAAGGCGAGTTCGCCACCCGTGCGCAGGGGCGACCCGCCGCCGTCCTCGGGCTCGGTTTACGCAACAAACTCGACGTAAACGTAGGTAGCGCCTTCGAGCCTCTACGCATTTACGCCGCTAAGCGGGGGCAGGCGGGCGCGCTCGACAAGCCATTTCGGGTCCGCTCGGTTTTTCCGGTCGGCACCTTCGTCATCCAGAAGGAATACGATGAGCAGTACCTCTTCACCGACCTCAGGCTCGCGCAGGAGCTGCTCGGCCTCCCCGGGCGGGTTAGCGCCGTAGAGCTCTCGCTCACGCCGAACGCGAAGTTCGACGAGGTAGCCGACGGGCTTCAGGCTTCGCTCGGAGACGCTTACGTGGTGCAGGACAGACTCGAGCAGGATGCCGATATCCTGCGCCTGATGAATATCGAGAAGTGGTTGGGCTACGCCACCTTCACCCTCGTGCTGTTGCTCGTGAGCTTCAACCTCACCGGCGGACTCTACCTCATCGTACTCGATAAACAGCACGATGTAGCGATCCTGCGGACTATGGGCACCTCGACCGCTAGGGTACGCGGCATCTTCCTCGGGGTCGGACTCTTGCTCTCGTCGCTCGGCGCCGTACTGGGTATCGTCCTCGCCTGCGGACTCTACTACCTGCAGGTCAACTACGGTCTGGTTTCCGTACCCGACGGCATGGTCGTTAGCGCCTACCCCATCGAGCTTCGCTGGCGGGACGTAGCGCTCGTCACCGTTACCGTACTCCTCATCGGCCTGCTCGCCTCGCTGCCCGCTTCGGGGCGTGCCGCACAGGTCGAGATAGCCGCCGAAGTCTAGCGTAGGGTCCGCTCAGTCCATAGCCTCGTACACCATCGTCTGCATCCGCGGACGGTAGTTGTCCTTCCCGAACTGGTTGGTCTCCATGTTCGGGTAGGTACGGTTGGTGAGCCACACGAAGAGGACCCCCGTCTCGGGGTCGGCCCAGGCGCAGGTCCCCGTGAAACCCAAGTGACCGAAGGTTTTCGAGGAGGCGAGCGGACTCATGTTCGAGCTGCCCCGGCTCGAGAGCTCGGCCATGTCGAAGCCGAGCCCGCGGCGCGTACTCTTCGGGTGGCGGGTGACGAAGGTCCGGACCGTCTCCGGTTTCAGGTAGCGCCGCCCGCCGTAGTACCCTTCGTTGAGCAGCATCTGCATCAGGGTCGCTAGGTCGTTCACGTCCGAAAAGAGCCCGGCGTGCCCGCTCACGCCGCCAAGCATCGCCGCCCCCATGTCGTGCACGTAGCCCTGCACGCGGCCGAACCGGAAGTAGTCGTCCTCCTCGGTCGGGGGCACCCGCTCCGCGCTCAACCGCAGCAGGGGGTTGTACCCGATCGTACGGAGCCCGAGCGGCCGGTAGAAGGTGCGGTCGGCGTACTCGTCGATCCGCATACCGGTAGCCTGCCGTACGATCGCCGCCATGATGTAAAACCCCAGGTCGGAGTAGCGGTAGCCCGGTTTCTCGCGCAGCTCGGACTCGGCAATCAGGGTGTAGATACTGTCCCTGTACGCATCCATCAGAAACAGCTTATCGGTAACCGGAATGCTGAATCCGGCGCCCGGACTCGATTTGTACAGGCCCGGCTTGTAGGCGGCCTTCCCGTCTTCGGCCTGCGTGAGGGTACGTTTGTAGAAGGGAATCCACGCCCGGAGCCGCGCCTGGTGCGCTAGGATGTCCGCGACGATGAGCTTGCCCTTATCGGTATCCCTAAACTGGGGGAGTGCGTCTCCCAGCGGACCGTAGATGTTGACCTTGCCCTCCTCGTGCAGCTTCATGATGCACACCGTCGAGGCGGCGATCTTGGTGATACTAGCTAGGTCGTACACCGTGTTGAGGTCGATCTCCGGACTGCGCCGTGCGTAAGTCTGGCGCCCGTACGCCTTGAGCAGTCCGATTTGCCCGTCCCGGGCGGCCAGGACCACCCCCCCCGGCGTCGCCTCGCTGCTGATCGCGTGCTGCACGAGCGTGTCCACGCGGGCCAGTCCGCTTACGCTAAAACCGGCGTTGCCCGGCGTACTCACACGCATGCGGTACGCACTACCGGTGAGCACCTGGGTACCCACGGGGAAGGTACCCCGACCCGCGGTCACGGGGAGGCTCCCCAGGCCCGGGGTCGCTCCGTAGAGGACCTCCGCGGCCGCCTTTTGGGCGAGCGGCGAATCCTCGTACGCGACGACCAAGTTGTCGAAATCCTCAACGAGATCGAGCGCGTAGGGCGTCCCGAAGAACGTTAGGATCACGCGGGTCTCCGGGCGTAGCGAGCGCAGCAGCCGGAGGTAGCTCGGTAGCACGCCGAAGCCCTCTCCCTGGATTGGCGACATCCCGTGTATACCCACCACCACCAGGTCGTACACGTTCAGTTGGTCGCGGTAGAGGTTGGCTTCCAGTTTGTTGAGTGGCCCCGGGATGTTGAGTGGCGTAAAGCGGCCGTAGCGCAGTACGGTCTCCGAGAACGGGGTCTTCGCTCCGGCACCGAGCGTGAGTACGGCCGTCCGAAACGAATCCACCGAAACGATGGGTAACTTCACCGTACGCCGCCGCGCCACGGTGATCGCCTTGCGGTAAAGTTGCTCTTTGAGGTCTTCGGCGCGCGCGGAGTTCAACTCGAAACGGATACCCACCTCGGCCACCGGTTCGTACCCTTCGGCCAGTCCGGCCTGGTACTTCGCGTGTAAGATCCGACGCACGGAGGCGTCGAGTCGCTCCTGACTGACCGTCCCCTCGCGGAGCGCCCCGGTGATCGCCCTGATCCCGGCCGGTATATCCCCGGGGATGAGTAGCACGTCGTTCCCGGCCAGAAACGCCTCGAGGGATTCTTCGCCGGCTGCGAAGTGCTCGGTCACGCCGGCCATGTCGAGTCCGTCGGTAACTATAAGTCCTTCGTACTCGAAGTCGCGCCGCAGGATCGCGCCGGTTAGGGCTGCGCTGAGGCTAGCCGGTCGGTTTGGCCGCGGGTCGATCGCGGGTACGGCGAGGTGCCCGGTCATGACGCCGGCGATGTCGTCTTGCGCCAGCATCCGGAAGGGCAACAGCTCGGTCGTGTCCATGTGCCGTCGGTCGAAGGGGAGCACCGGGAGGTCGGCGTGCGAGTCTACGGCCGTCGCGCCGTGGCCCGGGAAGTGTTTTGCGACAGCGAGGACGCCGGCGTCTTTGAGGCCGCGCGCGTAGGCGAGCGCGAGCTGCCCGGAGCGGACCGGGAGCTCCCCGAAGGAGCGCCGGTGAATGACGGGGTTAGCGGGGTCGGAGTTGATGTCGGCGACCGGGGCGAAGCTCATATTAACGCCGATGCGGCGTAGCTCGCGACCGGTTTCGGCGGCGATGGCGCGTACGATCGCGGGGTCGTTGGCCGCGCCCATCGTGAGGGCGTACGGAAACTTCGGCGCCGCGTCCTCGCCGAACCGCATGGCGAGTCCCCACTCGGCGTCCATCGAGATCAGGAGGGGGGTTTTCGCGGAAGCGGCCTGCAGGGCGTTGGTCCACTGCACCTGCGATTCGGGGGTGCCCCCGAAGAAGCAGACGCCGCCGAGGCGATACTTCTCGATGAGTGCTTCGAGCCCCTCGATCGGCGTGGCCGTCCCGTCCGAGTGCGCGCGCGCCACGAAGAGTTGCCCGATACGCTCGGCGGTGGAAAGGCTCGCGAGCTGCGCTTCCACCCACACGTCTTCGGCGAGCACCGCGGAGGTTAGCTCGCGCAGACCGGGTTCTTCGGTACCCGCCGCCACTCCGAGCCCGGACGCGAGAAGGAGGCCAAGAAGGACGAGGAGGGCGGAGCGCATGCAGTGGTTAGGGGAGCGCGAGGGAAGTTCGGGGAGTCCACCTGAGCGGAAAACCCCTTGTAGTACGCATAAGTATAGCGTGGGGGTACGACCGAAACGTTTGTGCGTTGCGGGTTAAATCTGCAATTTTCCCGACGGGCGGCCCGGGCTACTCCACCACGGTTACCTTGAGCATGTTGGTGGTGAAGCGACGGTGCATCGGCATGGAGCCCGTGTTGACGAGTAGGTCGCCCGACTCCACGAGCCCAGCGCCCCGCAGGATGTTGGTCGTGTCCTCGATGGTCTCGTCGGTGCTCACGAAGCGATCGTAGGGGAAGCCGCGCACGCCCCACACCAGGTTGAGGGCGCCGAGGATGTGGTTGAGCTCGGAGAAGATGTACACCTTGGTATTCTTCGGGCGGTAAGACGATATCTTGAAGGCGGTATACCCGCTCACCGTGAGGCCGACGATGGCCTTGGCGCCGATGGTGGTGGCGGTTTGGGCGGCGGTGAGGCACACCACGTCCGAGAGGAAGTTGCCCGATTTCGCCGAGGGCTTCGGGTGGCGATCTTCGAAATTGTACGCCTGCTCGGCCTGCTCGATGATCTTGTTCATCGCCTCCACCACGAGTACGGGGTGGCGACCCACGCTCGTCTCCCCCGAGAGCATCACGGCGTCCGTACCGTCGAGCACGGCGTTGGCCACGTCGGTGATCTCGGCGCGGGTAGGGGAGGGGTTCGTGATCATCGAATCCATCATCTGCGTGGCCACGATCACGGGGCGCGCCCGTTGGATACACTTCGCGACGATCATCTTCTGGACGATCGGCAGGCGCTCCATGGCGATCTCGATGCCGAGGTCACCCCGGGCGACCATGATCGCGTTCGAGGCCTTGATGATCTTGTCGATGCGCTCGACGGCCTCCGGCTTCTCGATCTTCGAGATCACCTTAGCGTGGTGTCCGGCCTCCTCGATGCGCGCCCGCAGCTCGCGGACGTCTTTGGCGCTGCGCACGAAGCTGAGCGCGATCCAGTTGACCTCCGGGTGGTTTTCGAGGATGTAATTGAGGTCCTTAAGGTCCTTGTTCGTCAGGCTCGGTAGCGAAATCTTGGTGGCCGGGAGGTTAACGCCCTTGTTGTCCTTGAGCAGTCCCCCGAACAGCGTCTTGAGCACCACTTTCGACTCCTTGTCCGAGCTCACCACCTCGAACACGAGGTTGCCGTCGTCTACGAGTACGCGCTCGCCCACCTTCACGTCGCGGGCAAATTGCGGGTACGACATGTACACTCCGTCCTTATCGCCGACGCGCTTTTCGTTGGTAAAGGTGATCGTATCCCCCTCGGCGAGCTCGAGTCCGTCGCCGGCCATCTTCCCCACGCGCAGTTTGGGTCCCTGCAGGTCGGCCATGATCCCCACGTGCGCGCCACGCTCCGAGTTGATGGCGTTGATGTGCGCGATCACCGCGGCGTGATCTTCGTGACTGCCGTGCGAGAAGTTGAGGCGAAAGATGTCGACCCCGGCCTCGATGAGCCGCCCGAGCATCTCGCGGCTCGAGCAGGCGGGGCCAACGGTGGCTACGATCTTGGTGTTCTGGCGGTCGTTGATGTCCATAGTCGATCAGGTAAGTGTACAAGGTACGCTAAGCGTGCTCGCCGGCAAGGTACCCGGGCGGAATGTAGGGGGGCGCGAGCTTGCCGTGGGTCCGCTTTCGCTAAAACACCCGTCTTTCAACCGGAACGTGTTCGAATGCCTCCGGCCGAGTACCACCCGACCCGTTTCACTTCCCCGCACTTACCATCAGCGCCGCTATCGCCGGTGAGTACGAGCTGGCGACTGCGCACCGGGCCGAACTAGCCGCCCGCGAGTTTCGATCTACCACCGGATGGACTGGGGTTCTCCGAACCCGGGAAGCTCTGCACGGCTCCTCCCAATCGGACACTCGATCGGAGCAACCTCGGGCGACGCGTCCGGGGTTTGGCGATCCCCTCCGACACCGGGAGCCCCGAGTGAGGGCCGTAGCCAAAGGGTGGCAACCGCCGCTTCGATGCCGAACGGTACACACGTAAAAAAAGGCTATCCCGATCTGTTCGTCCCCGTGGGGCACCACCGGCCAATGTACCGATGGAAAGAACAGATCGAGATAGCCTCTGCGAAGAGCCTGTAAAGTAGGATTAACGCCCCTTACTGAAGGAGATCGTCTCCCGGCCGGGAGTCCTGGCTATGTACAGACCGGGGGCTGAGGAAGATATGTCTATGTCCTCCTTCTCCGTCGTTTCTAAAACACGCCTACCCTGCGTATCGAAGATCGTATTGACCTCTTCGGAATCTAATCCCGTGAGGCCGATCGTGTTCGTCGCTGGGTTCGGATACAATACCACGTCGGTAGCAGTAGCCGCAGCGACTTCGATGCTCTCTAAAGGTTCGGTCCTAGGAAGAAGATTAGCGGATTCGGAAGCGACGGAGATCTCGAACCAATTGAGGTTATATCCGCCCCCGTTCGTGAAGATTCCGAGGGGGTAGGTGCCTGCATCGATGTTTACGACGTGCGAGACGGTCGTCCAATTTTGCCACCCACCGGTGTTCGGTACGTTGATCCCTCCGAGAATAATTTCGCCTGCATTTAAGTCCGTCGAGAACCCGCTTCCATCGACAGCGCTGGCTACCCGGTACTCGATCAGGTAACGTCCGGTGATTGGGAATACGAGTCTAGGGTAGGCCATCCGATCGCCGGGATCGGTGTAACCGACGTTTTCTCCCCCCTCGGAACAGGGCTCCGTTTGGATACCGTTCATGTCGACGAAGTCCTCCGCCTCGATTCGTAGCGCATTGTTGCCCGAGTCGTCGTCCAGTCCCATAGCCTCCCAGAAGGCGGGGATGGCGGTCCTATTGCCGATACCAGTCTACCGTTGCGGATAAGCCAACCGGTGCAACCCCCTAAGCGACCGATGGCCGGATTGTCCGAGTCCACGCGATCGTCCGTGGGACCGCCCTGCGCGAAGGCTATACCCTCCTGCGCGTCGCCGACGTTCAGCTTCCCGATGGTTGCCCTTACGTCGCTATCACCTTCCTTGATAGCGACGGTAACGTCTACTTCGCTTCCGTTGAAATACGCCGAGCTGTAGTTCCACTCTTCGATCGACGCGGCGTCCAGGGTTTGGGTGGCTCCGTCTTCGCGGGAGGTAATGGTGATCGTACTGTTCCCGCTGAGGTTAACGTTCTCAAAATTGAGCCGTAGCCAGGCCGCACCGTCTTCCGAAAGGGACTCTTGGATTACCGAATCTCCCGCGCTATTGACGCCGAGCGTGGTATTTAGCTCGATGTTAGCTACTTTCTCCCATTACGGGAGGTCATTTTGAGCGGATACACCCAGCGTTGCGAGCGCAAGCAAAGGCGTGAGCACGAGCTGTAAGTAGCTCGTTTTTCGTTTTAATATACTTAGTGGTGACTGATAGATTTGCTTCACGATGCTGACTTTTGAAAGTCTGGTAAAGAAGACGTTATACCGCCGAGGCGGCGTGAAAAGTAGTGTGTTAGCGCCGTAATCGCCTACGTTAGATTATGTACATAAAGTAGTCAACTTACAACTCTCGTGGGTTAGCGACGGCGCACTTCTAAAATTAGTCCTGGTGGTTCGTTTCCCTTCGGTTTCGAGATATCGCTCTTAGATCTTTGTACACCCTACGGTTGAAGTACGCCGAACCGTAGCCATACCCCTCGATCGATTCCGCATCAAACGTCTGCGTCGCGCCGTCTGCGCGGTGGGTTATTGTGAGCGTACTGTTTTCGCCCAGCTCAACTTCGTCGAAGTTGAGCTGTAGCCAAGCTGCACCCGCTTCGCCGATGGAATCTCGAATGGTGGAATCGCCCAAACCGCCGCCACCGAGTGCCTCGCTCAGTTCGATGTTCGTTGCCTCCTCGTGTTGCGGGTGACCATCTTGGGGATAGTCGTCCTGCGCGAACGCACCTACCGCAAAGAGCGTAAATAGGGGGGTCAGCAAGACGTGTAAATATCTCGCTACTATATATTGCGGGGTTAGGTAATCGCCTCGTGACCATTCTTAAGGGCACTTGGTTTTAATTCAAAGCTATAAGACTGGCATTAGATATACGAGAGTAAAGCAATTAGAGCCTGTCTAAGGACTTGCGATCTGGTGAGATCGCAGTTGATTTGGAACTCATCGGGGAAGAAAGCGGAGGGATAGCGGCGCTGTCGCGAGGCTTTCAGACGACGGAGAGTTCCAAATCGACCGATTTTTAGCCGATCAGCAAGTCTTTAGACGGGCTCATAGAGTGCTGGAGATGCGACGCTCAACGCGGAATACGGTGTCGGCCCCGTCTATTCGACAAAGGGATTCGACGGGTAACCGGTACTCGGAAATCGATTTTGGGGCGCCACCTGCTTCGCGGGTATCAAGTAGTACGAGACTAGCTTAATTTAACAACGCACACGTATGCAGGTATTTTAATTTCGTATGTGACTATATGAGATAGGCTTAGAAAGATTGAAGCCGATAAATCATCTTGACTATACGAAACCTAACACTAATATACTCCAGTAGCCGGTATATGCTCTATCCTGCATTAATATTATCATAATTTATATGTATGCTGGCGCATTTATACCTACCCCCTTTCCCCGTTCTAAGCTCTCGCCACAGGTTGGGTCACGAGCGGGCCGGAATAAGCGGGGGGGGGCTCTGCCAGATTATGCAACTCCGCATTCGGAACTTGCGGATTCCGATTGAAGGCCCCGTGGCGCGTGGGTAAGCTTTGCGCTATGCTTAACTGCCCCATCGAGACGACTTGTCACCCGAGAGAGCCGAGGATGCGCTGGCCGATCCTGGTGGTTCTGCTGGTAGGCTCCTCCCTCGGGGCGTGCACGATTTGGGACGTCGACATCGAACCGTTAGCGGACACCGTGGTCCGTGGCCGTCGACCGGTCTACGCGCCGCAGGACGCAGGGGAGATCGTCGCGCTCCCGCCCCGCCCGTTGGTGGAAGGTGGCACCCCGGTCGCTAGTGGACGGCTCCTCTACGTCGTCGACATCGGAACGGGGGTGCACATCCTCGACAATAGCGATCCGGCGGCGCCACTTGCGCTTTCGTTCGTACAAATCTTCGGGGTGACTACGATCAGCGTGGAGGGCGACCGCCTCTTCGCGAACAACTTCACGGATCTCGTCACCATCGACGTGGGCGACCCGACCCACGTGCGAGTCCTCGATCGCGACGCAGGACTCTTCACCGACGAGCCCAAGCTGCCGCTAGACTACCGCGGGTACTTCGAATGCTACGACCCCTCCCGGGGCCGACTTATCGGCTGGGAGATCGCTCCACTCACCAACCCACGCTGCAGAACCTAAAATTCCACTCCCTTATGCGTTTATCCCCCCTCCTTTCCCTCTGCGCCACCCTGATCCTCGGCGCAAGTTGCCACGATGCCCCTACCGAGTTCGGAACCGACGGGGTGGCGCAAATCCCAGAGAGCCTATCCGGTGCGTACACCCGTATGCTCGTGGTGGCCGACAAGCTCTACGCGGTCGACCAAACGAGCGTAATCACCTACGACATTACCGATAGAGACCAGCCCGTTCAGGTGGATCGGCAGGAAGTCGGCCGAGCCATCGAAACGCTGTTCCATAACGACGGGAATCTCTTCGTGGGCTCGCGGACCGGGATGTTCACCTACTCGATCGATGAGGCCGGTTTACCCCGGAGGCGCGGCCGGTTCGACTACTCGGTTTTGCCTTTCGAAGTGGAACCCTGCGATCCGGTGGTCGCGAATAGCACCACAGCCTACGCCACGCTCTACACGGACAACGACCCCAACGACGGGTGCGGCCGGAGGAGGAGTATGCAACTACTCGTGGTTATGGATGTGACCGACCTGGACGCTCCCCGCCTCATCCGTACCTACGACGTGGCTACTCCCCGCGGTCTGAGCCTCGACGATAACGTACTCTTCGTTTGCAACGACGAGAACGGTCTTACCGTGTTCGACATCACCGACCCCGCTAACCTCGTGGAGCTGTCTCGGGTCCGCAACATTCGCGCCTTCGACGTGCTCTCGGAGGATGGCCTACTCACCGTCGTGGGCGCGACTGAGCTCGTGCAGTTCGACTACAGCGATCCGACCGACCTCGTGGAGCTCGATCACCTCCTTTACCCGAAGGCATGAGCCGGGTTAGACTAGCGCGGCGTTTGAGCTACTGCATCGTTTGCCTATGTTCTCTCACTTCGGTAAAACTAGGCGCTCAGGCTCCGACGGACTCGCTGGAACGAAAGGATACGATTTTCGTGGTGCAGCGGGACACGGTCGTCATCATAAAGGATGTCCTCACTCGCCGCGAAGAGCGCCGCGCAGCTTACCTGGCCCGCGACTGCGTCCGCACGAGTAAGCACACTTTCGCCCACATGCTCTACCCGTCTACCTTAATGCGGACCAACTTTCCGCAAATTCGCTACGGGGTTACCTACGTCAGTAAGGGGCGCTGGGGGGCGTCCGCTACGCTAGGGCTGCTCACCGATCCGCGCTGGCACCCAAACGCCACGGATGAACTCGAGTTCGGGAAAGCCCGGTTTGGGCTACGCGGCGTAAATCTGGGCTTAGACGGTCGCTACTACGTTAGCAATCTACGGGAGCACGAAGCAGTCTTCATAGCGCTCGGCGTGTCCGGTATTCTCGCTCCGATTTTCTACGAGACGTACGTATTCGACCCGGAGCGAGGCTACGCCGAGTTCGGGTAGCTCAACGTAAAAGGGAAGCAGGTAAACGTGACCATGCAATTGGGTTGGGACGCTCGCTATCGGCCCAACTTCGCCCTGGAGATATCCCTCGGCGTCGAGATGGGCAAAAGCGGACTCTTCGCCGACGATCCCCGCAACAACGAGTCGATCCAAGGTTCGGGGTGGCTCTGGGCCGACGTGGGGGCTTGGGAGGAGTACACGATGCCGTTCATCCGTCTTGGGGTAGGTATCGGGCGCTGGTAATCCCGGCCGTTGGCGATAGTACCACTCCGGAAACCGTTAGGGAAAATTTAAGGCGGTAAGACAACTGTTAAAGCGTTACTGATCTCGGGGCGTGCAGCGTTAGCTTACGGTCAAACGTCTACAGTCCCGTATGTCAACCGTCTGCATAAGCGCCCAATCCGGCTCCTCTCTTTTGGGGCGGCCCAGCAGCGTTTTGTGTCTGTTGGCCCTAGCGTGTGTATCGCTGGGCGCCTGTTCCGTCTGGGAGGCCGACATTGAACCCCTCCAGGAGTTCGTCCCCGACGGAAGGCAACCGATCTACCTCGACGGGGACCCGGAGGAGATCGTCGCGCTCGCCCCGCGGGCGATCGTAGAGGGCGGTAGCCTCGTCCGCGACGAGACGATGCTGTACATCGTCGACGTCGGTACCGGTGTACACATCCTAGACAACACGGACCCGGGGAGTCCGGTAGAACTCGCCTTCGTACAGGTGTACGGCGTCACGACGATTAGCGTCAAAGCGTCGCGACTTTTCGCCAACAACTTCACCGATCTCGTCACCATCGACGTCAGCGACCCTACGCGGGTCCGGGTGCTGGATCGCGACCCCGATCTCTTCGACGAGGAGATCGAGTTCCCTCAAAACTACAGTGGCTTTTTCGAGTGCTACGACTCTTCGAAAGGTCGACTGATCGGTTGGCGAACTGCCTCGCTGACCAACCCCCGGTGCAGAACTTAAAATCCCCCATCTCATGCGCGTACTATTCGCCCTCCCCCTCCTCGCCAGCCTCTTCCTGGGCGTTGGCTGCCAAGATCCCCCGACCGAGTTCGGGGCCGAAGCGGACCAGCGGATTCCGGAAAGCTTATCCGGCGCCTACTCCCGACTCGTCCCCGTTGACGACAGGCTCTACGCCGTCGACCAAACGAGCCTAATCACCTTCGACATCGCGGACGTCGACCAGCCCGTAGAGGTGGACCGCCAGGAGGTCGGTCGGACCATCGAGACGCTCTACCACCATGCGGGCAACCTGTTTGTGGGTTCCCGGACCGGCATGTTCACGTATTCTATCGAGGAAGGTTTGCCCCGGCGCCGCGGTGAGTTCAACTACTCGAACCTGCCATTCGAGGTAGAGCCCTGCGACCCGGTCGTGGCCAACAGCACCACCGCCTACGCAACCCTCTACACCAGCGACGACATAACCGACGAATGCGGGCGTATCCGCAGTGTCCAGACGTTGGTCGCCATGGACGTGACCGACCTCAACGACCCGAAGTTGATCCGGACTTACGACGTACTCACCCCGCGCGGCCTGAGCCTGGAAAACGACCTGCTGTTCGTGTGTAACGACCACAACGGGGTAACGGTCTTCGATGTGGCCGACCCGCAGCACGTAACCGAGCTCTCCCGCGTATCCGACGTGCAGGCCTTCGACGCCATCGCCAAAGACGGTGTGCTCACCGTGGTGGGTGCCACCGAGCTCGTGCAGTTCGACTACAGCGACCCGAGTAACCTCGTGGAGCTCGAGCACCTTCCCTACCCGAAGGCGTGAGCCCGAACCGCTCCGCGTTCGGGCTGACCTATAGCGCGATCTGCCTCTGCCTCTTCGGGGTGGAGGCAGTCGCGCAATCGGGTGAGTTTCCGACCGAGCGCGGCGACACCGTAATCGTGGTTCAGCGCGACACGCTGTTTCAGGTACGGCGCGATACGGTATACGTCGTCCAGCGGGATACCGTCACGGAGTTCGCGTACGCCCGGCCCGCCGAGAGAGCCCGGGAGCGAAAGTTGCGACGTCGACAGGAGCGGCACGACGCACTGATGGCACTCGATCCGGTGCGAACGAGCCAGCGCGCCTTCGCGCACTTCTTCTATCCTACCGCCCTCCTCAGGGCCGGATTTCCGGAGCTTAACTATGGCCTTACCTACGTGAACCGAGGACGCTGGGGAGCATCCGGCAGGGTAGGTCTACACACCAACCCCCGGTTTCTGAAGAATACGGAATGGCGACCGGAGCGCTTCGGCGAGGCTCGGTTCGGAGTCCGCGGCGTAAGCCTCGCGGTGGAAGGACGCTATTACGTCAGTGACCTCAGAGAGCACGAACCGCTTTATTTGGCCGTAGGCCTGACCGGATCCGTGGCTCCGGTCGTCTACGAGACCTACCTATTCGACGCATCGCGCGGTTTCGCCGAATTCGGGGAGCTCAAGGCGAAAGGGAAGCAGTGGAATACCAGCCTCCTGATCGGCTGGGACGGCCGCTACGGTAAGAACTTCGCCGCTGAAGTAGCTCTAGGACTCGAGGTCGGTCAACGGGGGATCTTCGCCGATGACCCACGTAACAACCGCTCGCTGGACGGCTTCAACTGGGGGTGGAATCCGGTAGGAAATTGGTCCGTCTACGCGGCGCCCTTCGTGCGTATCGGAGTGGGGCTCGGGCACTGGTGAAGCGCTAACCTCGGCTTATTGGGTCCTGCCTCAATCCTAAAAGGTAAGCGTCCGAAACGCGTAGTAACCTCATGAGCTGCTACGGGCCCCGCGTATCCTCGATGCGGCTGTCGATGTCTTCGAGTTGTTGTAAAGATGAGCCGTCTAAGAACTTACGATCTGGTGAAATCGCAGTCGATTCGGAGCCCACCGAGGAAGAAAACGTAGGGATAGCGGCGCTATCCACGAGGCCTTCAGACGATGAAGAGCTCCAAATCAGTCGATCTTCAAATTCTTATATAGGCTCTAAGATGCTGCCCAAACTTATTTAGGCGACTTTTAGAATCGATGCAGCGTTTTTCCCGCAAAGAGTATATTGTAACTTAAGATGTTAAGCTATCCCTTCCGCGGTTCACCGAAATTGCTGGGCTGTTACGGTGAACCCCATCGGGTTGCGGTTACGGTATCGCTAATCCTTCTTACCACCGTTTTGTTAGCCTGTTCTTCGCCTTGGGATCCGAGGTTGGAACCACCCACAGAGTTTATCCAAAGTGGCCAGCGCCCCATATATGCCGAAGCGGGTGCCGAAGAGATTGTTGCTTACCCGCCCAAACCAATACTGCAGGCCGGCAGTATCGTCGACAGCGGCACACGGCTTTACGTAGTCGATTACGGTACGGGGGTACACATCTTCGGTAAAGAAGATTCCTCCGCAAGCACACCGATCTCGTTCGTGCAGATCTTGGGTGTCGCCTCAATCTCCGTAGAAGGCGAGTACCTATTCGCTAGTGCTTTCTCAGACCTCGTCACAATCGACGTCAGCGATCCGAGTAGGGTGCGGGAGCTCGATCGGGACTCAGGGTTCTTTGGTGAAGTGCCCAAGTTTCCGCAAGGTTACAGCGAATACTTCGAATGTTACGATCCCTCGCGAGGGGCACTTCTCGGTTGGGAGACTTTCCCTCTCCAAAATCCTCAGTGTAAAATCTAAATCCCCCTTTCCTATGCGTTTCACCCTCCTTTTTTCCCTGTGCACGTCGCTTTTTCTGGGCGTAGGCTGCCAGGATGCTCCCACCGACTTCGCTTCTATTAACCACGGAGATGTCCCGGAATCCCTCTCCGGGAAGTACGCCCGTATGGAAGTCGTCGACGATCACCTGTACGCCGTGGACCAAACGAGCATGATTACGTACGACATTAGCGATCGCGCTAATCCGACCGAGCTGGATCGACGGAAGATCGGAAGATCGATCGAAACCCTGTTCTATAATGAGGGCAACTTATTTGTCGGGTCGAGGAGGGGGATGTTCACGTATTCCATTCAAGAGAACGGTGTCCCTCAGCGGCGAGGGCGGTACGATTACTCCAACCTACTCGGGGGTGTCCTTCCCTGCGATCCCGTAGTGGCGAATCAAACCACGGCGTACGCTACGCTTTCGACGAGCCTGCGGACCGGGGAATGCCCCACCGATGCCGTGGTCGAATCGCTCCTGGCACTCGACATCACCGACCTCGACGATCCTAAGTACATTCAACTGTATGAAGTTGCCACTCCGCGTGGTCTAAGTCTGGATGGCAACTTACTCTTCGTTTGCCAAGAACACTCCGGTATGACGGTATTTAACGCAACTGATCCCGAACAGTTGGTAGAATTAACTCACGTTAGCGGGATCACGGCGTACGATGCGATCGCTAAGGATGGAATCGTTACCGTAGTGGGTGATACCGAATTGATTCAGTACGATTATAGTGAGCCAACGAAGCTGGTCGAGCTAACTCATACTCCGTACCCTAAAACGTGATCCCAAACCGCGTGGGCCTCATTTTAACCTATTGCCTGGTTAGCTTCTTTGTCAATTACGGGGTTGAAGCTAACGGGCAGGAGGTGCGAGACTCTTCCGCATCGCAGCTCGATTTCAATAGTGCTGTTGACTTAATACGCGCGCGAAAGGAGTTGCGTGATAGGCAAAAGGAAGCCGTTTATGAAGAACGGGATTCCGTGCGTGTGCGTCAGCACGCTTGGGCTCACTTCACTTACCCTACGAGCCTGTTGAAACGGGATTTTCCGAGCGTCAGCTACGGTCTCACTTACGTCAACCGAGGTCGGATAGGGCTTGCCGGCACAGTAGGGTTGCTTACGGCCCCGGGACTCGTCAGGAGTCGCATCCGGCCGGAGCTGTTCGGTAGAGCTCGGCACGGACTGCGGGGCATCGAGCTCGCGTTGGAGGGACGTTATTACGTCAGCGATCTCCACCACACGATGCTCTGTTTTTTGGGAGTTGGCGTGTCCGGGGCGCTCGCCCCCGTTCTCTACGAAACCTACCTGCCCAATTTCGAGCAGGGCTACAGGCAATTTGCGGAGGTCTCAGCCACTGGCAAAGAGTACCATTTCAAACTAGTAGTCGGATGGGATGGTCGCTTTCGCAAAAACGTAGCTCTAGAGGCTTCCGCTGGTGTTGCCGTCGGTCAGCAAGGGCTCTTCGCTCAAGACCCGAAGAACAACTTTGCGTTGGATCCACAGCGCTCCGCTAACAGTCCCATTGGGAGGTGGCAACCGTACATTGTGCCCTTCATTCGTATCGGGGTAGGGCTCGGGTACTGGTAGCTCCGTTCCTACCAACGGTAGCCTATGCCGAGGCGCAGGCGCGGCGCCGGGTAATAGGTCCATGTATTCCCCGTCGGTCTATTCCAGAACACACCTCGCCCATCGCCCCGGTTGGGTGCCTCTCCGCTGTCCCCCCGAATAAAGCGCCCGGAGCGACCGACGCCGAGCCCGACGCGAATGTCGAAGTCTAAAGCTCCTCCCCCGGTTCGTGGGAGCGGCCGCCAGCCGAAGCCGAGTCCCAACTCCTGCCGACGCGTCCGAACGGTGTACTCCTGGTACCTCGCGTACGGCTCTGAAGGGTTTTGGCGAAAAGCCGACTCTCGGTAGCGCACGGTAGTTAGGTCGACTTCGAAGGAGGCGTAAAATTCGTCACCGGACAAGTAGGCGCGGCCGGAGGCTGCCGCGTTGTAACCCCAAAGCGCGGGGGCGCTCGGGTACCTGCGGTGTCGGAGTACGGGACCGCCGGCTAACTCCAGGCCCCAGCGGTCGCCGGTGCGCTGCTCGTAGCCGAAGGTGAGGGCGTAGAAATTTAGGTTGAGGAGGCGCGTAGGGTACCACCGAACGGCGTGGCGCGTGCGTGAGGTCGACCGTGCGGCCGTATCGACGGCGGGCGACTGTGCGCTCGAATGGCCGGGATAGAGGGAGGTAATGAGGCCGACTGTTACCGTTGCGGCCGCGCGTAGAACGAAGTTCACGGAAGGGCGATCGTGGAGAGTTCGCGTAGCTCCGTAGGATCCGAATAATCGAACTGCGTGAGCTCGGTACCGCCGACGACGATCAACGTCCCCCGGTTGGCGATAACGTCGAACGCCTCGAGGTTTTCGATTCGCGAAATTTGCTCCAAGTTGGCCGCGTCGCCGGCGTCGTAGACGGTGAGACCGAACGTAGAATTACACACGAACAACAGATCGCCATCGATGGCCAAACCCCGTGGCGTGAGTGCGTCGTACTGCCGGATGAGCGCGGGGTTTTCGATGTCGCGCACGTCGAAAGCGACGAGCGCGTCGAACTGCACCTGCCCACCGCACGGACCTTCGCGCTGACTGTAGAGCGTGACGAAGGCTACGTCTCCGCGTGCCACCACGGGGTCGCAACGGTCGAAGGGTACGTCGAGGGCGTCGTAGTCGAATCGACCCCGGCGGTTGGGAACCCCATCGTCGCCGATATCGTAGGTAAACATGCCGTCCTGCGAGCCGATAAAAAGGTAGCCGTCCAGGTGGTAGATCGTTTCGATTTGCTGGCCGATGGGCTGGCGGTCGATCTCGGCCGGCATGCTCGGATCGGCTAGGCTGAGCGTAACGAGGTTTTCCGCGTCGACGCCGTACAGGTAATCGCCCACGGTCAGGGTGCGGGCGTAAGAGCTATTGATCGCGCTCCCCGAAGCCTGCGGACCGGCAACCGTATCGGTATCCGAAGTGCAGGCGCTTACGCAAAATGCCGCACAGCAACAGAGTAGAGGGATTGATTTAAGCATGAGAAGTTAGTTTAACTGACAAACCGCCGCGTCCGGATCCAAATCGCCGCTCAGCCAGCCGACGAGGATCCCCCGGTTGGGGTCAACGCACTCGAAGGCTCCGAAGCCGTTGAGCTCGGGGTAGTCGGGGAGGGCGCCGTACAGGTTTTTTACCCGGTCGACCAGCTCCGGTCGGACTGGGTCGGACACGTCGAGCGTCACGAGGTCGGTGAGGTTATTGGCGTAGACGAATTGATCGCGCGCCGTCAGGCCGGAGCAGCCGGGCACGCTCACGAACGATAGATTGATCGGGTTTGCGGGGTCCGCGTTGTCGAATACGTGGAAGCCGATCTCACGGTCGACGATGAAGAGGAGGTCGCCGAGGAGGGCGAAGCTTCCGGCGTCCAGCATCTCCCGCGGCGGGAGGGGGCGGATGAGGAAGGCGCTGTCGCTCGGGAGGTACTGAGGTACCCAGCCGAAGCCGGGTCGGCGGGCGGATTCGCTTCTGTACAGATCGCAGCTGCTGAAGACTACCAAAGCGGAAAGGGCCATCGAGAAGCAACGCATCGTACTCCTCTATCGAACTCAGCCCGCAAAAGGCTGCACGAACGGTGGTTTTTATTTGCTGAGTACCTCGCGAGCCACCCGTTCGACCACCCCCTCGCCGTCGTATTGCCAGGTCGTGTCGAAGGCCCCGACGATCTCCTCGTTGGCCATATCGCCGAGCACGAGGGCGTGAAACTCGGTAGCCTTATTGTGCTGGAAGTGCCGCATCTCCTGCAGGATGTCCGCGTCGAGCTTGTACATGATGAAGTCGGAGATCACCAGCACGTCGGCATCCCGGTAATCGTCGCCGCGCAGCTGGCGGAAGCATTCGTAGAGCGGGAGGGAGATGTCGGTGCCGCCGCGGAAGCTCATGCGCAGGAAGGCGGCGATGTCCTCGAGCGAGCGGGCGACATCGTGCAGGTCGAGGGTCTGGATACCGGTCGAGAAGTTGATGAGGTAGGCGCGGCGCTTTACGCGGCCGGCCATTTTGAGGATGCCGAGGGCGAGCACTTTGGCGACTTGCTCGCGCCGGCCGGACATACTCTCCGAAGTATCGACGCAGAGGATGAAGGGGCCGCGCTCCTTCTCGCGGACGCGGTTGTAGATTTCTACCTCGTGGTCCTCGCTCGGCACGAGCTGCCGGTCGTCGTACCGGAACGTGAGCAGCTGGCCGTCGGCGAAGCGCTTGAGGAAGGCGCTCTCGGTATCCGGGTCGGCGAGCAGGGCGGCTTCGCTGGAGACGAGGGTATTGAGGTCGTTCGATTCGTGGACGCCCGAAATTTCGGCGCGCATGGTCGGGTCGCGGACCCAGCGTTGGCGGACGATGGTTTTCTCCAAGGTCTCTTCCTCGATCTCGATCTCGGCGGCGCGCCACTGGCCGAGTAGGTCGGCTAGTTCGCGGAGCTCGTCTTCCCGGGCCAGCAAATCGGCGTAGTGCTCGAGCACGTCGAAGGAGGTGTCTTGCCACAGCGAGCGTGACATGTCCCAGTAGCCGGCGAGGTAGTCGCTGAAGGGGCTCACGATATTAACGAGCTTGCTGTACTCCGCCACCTTGGCCTCCATTAGGTTTTGGAAGTCCTCGGCGCGCTCCGCGAGGGCCGTAAGTTGGTGATCGAGGATCTTGGCGTTGAGTCGGGCATCCCACTGGGCGAGCAGGTCCTTGAGGATGGGCTCGGCGAGTTCGGCGCGGGGCCCGGGAGCTCCCCCCGGGGCGTCGACCCCGAGCTCCGGCCCGCGGGCCTTGAAGAACCCGACCGGCAACTCGTGTTCCGTGTAGGTATGCTCCAAATATGTGAGTAGGAGGGGGTAACGGTCCGCGACTTTGTGGAGTGGGGTTACGGCCCAGGTGCCGAGGCGCGTGACCTCGTCTTCGTAGGGGTGCTTGTGGCGGAGCTCCTGGTAGGTTTGACGTAGCCACTTGAGGGTGTCGGTGGCTACTTGGCGGCGCATGCCGGCGTTTTGCCGACAGAGCGTGAGCAGGGCTTCGATACCGAACAGGCCCTCGAGGGCGCCCCGAAAGTAGCGAAAATACGCGTCGTCGAGTTCGGGGGGCAGCGGCGTGTCCGGGTCGAGCTCGTGGCGGATGTACTGTACGAGGTAGCGGCGGCCCGTCCGGTCGAGCAACTGGCCAAACTCGATGAAGCGCTGGTACTCGAGCTCGAGGAGGGCTTGCGGGTCGGTGGGGGGAGGGGTAGGGGGCATGTATGAATCGTATCGCGTGAGGCGTCGGATTAGGTTATAAAAAGCGATATGTAAATCCTACGGGGACGGGTGCGGCAACCTTGAGCGAGGGGGGAGAGGTACTGGAAGGGAGAGGTTTGTACGAAAGAATTGTCTGGGCGTGGGCGTTCACGCACGACGTTTCCTCGCTTTTGTAACCGATCGGAACGACTTCGGGCTATAAAGATATACGTATCTGGTTTTTAGCCGGATGTATGGAGCTGCGAAATACCGGCTTTAGACAGGCTCTTAAGTTTACGCAAATCCCGGAGATGCGTAAGCGTTTTGAAATCTCAAAACTTTTAAATACAAATAATAATGAAAACAAATCAAACTATACAAGTCGTATTGTCAGTAGCACTTTTGTTAATGACGATAATACAAGTGCAGGCACAAGTGCCCGCATTTCCGGGAGCGGAAGGTGCAGGAACTCAAACCAGACATGGGCGAGGCGGTAAAATTATAGAGGTTACAAACCTGAACGATAGTGGTCCAGGTAGCCTACGGGAAGCCGTTAATACTTCAGGGGAACGTATTGTAATCTTTAAGGTTAGCGGAGTCATCAATTTAAAATCTAAATTAAACATTTTTGAGCCCTATTTGTATCTGGCTGGTCAATCTGCACCTGGTGATGGAATTTGTCTGACCGGTAGTGCACTTAATGTGGTAACTCATGACGTAGTTGTAAGATATATAAGGGTTAGACCTGGAGATAAAGAAGGAGAAGATCCCGAGGATAGGGATGGCATAGAAGTATATCCTTTTGCAGCCATGGGCACACAATATCCAGCAAAATCTTACAATATTGTGTTTGATCACTGCTCTGTTTCATGGGCTATTGACGAAAATGTCAGCTTTTATGGATCTCTTTTTCCCAGAGAAGATGTAGTTGTTAGGGATATTACTATGCAATGGAGTATCGTATCAGAAGCACTGAGTGATAGTTTTCATCCCAAAGGTGCTCATAGTAAAGGTATTCTTGTGGCGGGAGGGGCAAAAAATATATCATTGCATCATAACTTGCTAGCTCATAATGTGGAGCGTCATCCTTTATATAAAACCGGTACAAACGGTCAATTTATAAATAATGTACTTTATAATGAGAAAGGTGGGGTTGGTATGGTAGATGAAGACGGAAATTCTAAACATCCAAATCAAACCTTCATCGATATTGTGGGTAATTACGCAGTTGAAGGCCCGGATACCAGGTTTAATACAAATATACTAAATGTCGATGTTAATTATTTAAATGGACAAGCTACCTTTTTTGTAAAAGATAATATTTCACCTGAAAGAACAAGTGGCTCGCAAGATGAGTGGGATGCTGTATATTTTAATGGAGGAAACATTAATGAAGTACGCGTAAATCAACCGCATTCAAATCTTAATATTAGTACCTCATCTGCAATTACGAATTTTGATAACGTGCTAGCAACCGCAGGATGTGTACTTCCCAGAAGAGACGCAATAGACACAAGAATTGTAAATGAGGTACAAACTCAGACCGGAGGGTACGTAGATTCACCAGATGAAGTCGGCGGTTATCCCAATTATGAAGAACAAGTTGGTTATGCGGATATAGACAAAGATGGGATGCCCGATGCTTGGGAAGACGAATACGGGTTCAACAAAAATAATGCTTCTGATGGTAGTCAGGATGCCGACGGGGACGTCTACACCAACGTAGAAGAGTTTCTCAATGGAACAAAACCGACAGTAGATGATGGTGGCTCCGGTGAGGATGACCCCTCCGACGATCCCGTCGACGAGCTCACCGATGGCCTCTACGAGTTGCACCCGGCTAGTTCCCCGGACAAACTACTGTCGGTAACCGAGTCTCGGGGCAGCGGGGACAACGTAGAACTGGCAGCGGACGGCAACCAACCCAATCAACGCTGGCAGCTCACCAAGCTTGAGAACGGCTACTACCGGCTAACTTCCCGGGCGGATGCCGAACAGTGCCTGGATGCCGCTGGGCGGGGTACCGACAACGGTATCAACGTACAGACCTGGCGGACTAACCAGAAGGGGCAACCCAACCAGGAATGGAAGCTCGTGCTGGAAGATGCAGACGAGGATTACTACAGCTTAGCCCCCCGTCATACCGAAGAGGCGGATCTAGCGATGCGTTTGGATGTATCGGGCAATAGTACCAAGGCGGGGGCCAATTTGCAACTCTGGCGGAGCAACGGCAGTCAGGCCCAGCGCTTCGTGCTAGAGAAGGTGACTACTACATCGAGCACGTCGAGCGAGACGGTTACTTACCAAGCCGATGGTAGTAACTTCGCGAACCCTGATCGGGGGATGTGGATCGTCGCTTACGCAGCGGAAGGTCAGGATTCACGTTCACCCTTGAGTGCTGAGTATCTAGCTGGTCAACGAGCTCAGTACGGCCGCACACTAGTGCACTGCCGCTACGTAATTGATGAATTCCGTAATGCGCCGCTAAGCGAAGTCTTTCTCAAGCAGTTCGAGTCCGATCTACAGGCCTGCCGTACAGCTGGGGTAAATATGGTACCCTTATTTATGTACAATCATGGGAATCAGTACGGTGAGGGCCTCGATGATGCCCCCCAAACTCGCGTCATCGAACATCTGGATCAAATAAAACCGATTGTTCAAGCGAACATTGATCTGATTCCTTACTGGCCAGGCGGTTTTGTGGGTCGCTGGGGAGAGTGGCACAACTCTTCCAATAACCTCTTCGGTGATTGCCAAGGCGATATTAGTGTGGGAGGGAAAGAGATTGTCGACAAGATGTTTGAAATTTCTGCTCCAAGAGCGGTAGTTTTTCGAACCGTTTTTACCATGAAAAGTATGATCGGCACCGACCCGGTGTCGGCGGCGGAGGCATTCAGTGGTACAACCCGTGCTCGATCAGGTTTCAAAAACCACTATTTCATGGGGTTTGATAATAATGCGGAAGGTTGGTGTACCGTGAATCGCCAGAACGGGAATTGTGTTTGGGAGTGTTCAGAGGCGACTATAGAGAGTGAAAAAAACTTTATTAATGCTCAGGGTAAGTATACACCCGTTGAGGCTGAATCAGACACTAGCGTAGATCCGGAGACTGATCCTCGTCATGCGGGTACGGAGGCGATTAAAGAGTTGAAGCTACAGCGGGTGAGCAGTTGTAATCCGATTTACAACGCCCGCATCTTAAATCGTTGGAAGACCGATGGAGTCTACGAAGAGATAGAGCGCAACCTGGGCTATCGGCTACAACTCGTCAATGGCACTTTTCCGAGCACAGTAGCAGCGGGGGAGACTCTTGACGCAAGTCTGGTGGTACGCAATTTGGGGTATGCCTCCCCTTACAATCCGCGAGATTGTGAATTAGTACTGCGAAATAGTAGTACAATCGTTAGACTAGATACTGATTTGGACCCTCGATTCTGGCTTCCGGAGGATGGTGATGCAGACCGCTCGTTTTCGGTTGCTTTACCGGATGATATTCCTGCCGGTGAGTATGAGATACTTCTCAATCTCTCTAACCCATCTGAGAAGATGAACACCCGCCCGGAGTACAGTATTCGCTTGGCTAATCAGGGTGTATGGGAGCCTGAAACGGGCTACAACAAGCTCAATACAACAATTACTGTCACCGCGGGGGATACCACCGATAATGAACCAACTACCGAACTCACCGATGGGGCCTACGAACTCCACCCGGTAAGTTCTCCAGACAAAGTGGTGTCGGTGGCCGGGAGCCAAGGCAGCGGGGATAACGTGGGATTGGCTACGGACGGGAATCAAGCCTCTCAACGTTGGCTGCTCACCGAGCGGGCCGGCGGCTACTACCGCCTCGCCCCCGCCTCCGACCCGGACCAGTGCCTCGACGTATACAACTGGGGCCTCGACAATGGGGCCAACGTCCAGACCTGGCGCGCGAACCCCGGGGGGCAGGGCAACCAGGAGTGGCGGCTCACCCTCGAAGACGAAGCTAAAGGCCACTACTCCCTCGTCCCCCGCCACGCCGCCGAACAGGGGCTCGACCTCCGCCTGGACGTCTCCCGCTCCGGGGCGGGCGCCGACCTCCAGCTCTGGGGCGGGGGCGACCGCCCGCACCGCCGCTTCGCCTTCGAGCGTGTCGGCGATGGGATCGACGCGCGCGGGAGCGAGGCCGACGCGGCGGGGGTCGTCGCGTACCCCAACCCCCTGTCCGCGGGCGAGGAGCTCACCGTCGCGCTCGGGGCCTACGCCGCCGGGGCGACCGCGGTGAGCGTGACCGACGCGGGGGGCCGGGTCGTGGCCCGGGTCCCGACCGCGGGGGCGGGGACGGTGTCGGTCCCGCTGCCAGGCGCGGTGAGCGGGGTGTACGCCGTCCGCGTCGAGGGCGCCGCCCGGCCCATCACCCGCCGGGTCGTCGTCCAGGAGTAGCACGGACGGGGGGCGGGTAGCCCCGCGCCGCGATCGCACATCGCTGAAAGTGCGGCGTGGGGTCCGAACCCTTCTTCATTCCGGCGTCTACACCTAACGTGCGCGCCGCCTTACCCGCCGTGGGGAGACACGCCGCGGAGGGATAGGAGCTGGGCGACGCCGGTAGCAGCTGCCCTTCTCTTCGCGCGTTGGAGCTGGAGGTGGCCATGTCGCGCACGAAACGAACGGAGTAAGGTGACGATCGTATCGCACCAGCGTGACCAAGGTGGCGTTGCCCCAACACCCATCCCAACATCGCCCTTCCCCATGTCCCTCCCTCGCGTCCTGCTCGCCTTCCTCCTGCCGCCGCTCGCCGTCCTCGACAAGGGGTGCGGCTCCGTTCTGATCGTAACCTTGCTCACGATCGCGGGCTTCATTCCCGGAATAATCGGAGCGCTAATTATTCTTAACAAGGAGTAGCTCGTGGGCCAGACGCAAACCATTCGTGTCGGTAGGTGTGTCTAACGCCTAGCCATGGATATACACACTCACCTGGTAGCGCTCGCGGTACTGGGTGGCGCCACGCTCTTCGCGGCTTGGTTGCCCTCTATCTCGGAGCGCCTGCGGGTTTCGTATACGGTGATCCTGCTGCTGGTCGGCTTCCTCGTCTACTGGCTCGGGGCGCCTTTGGCCTGGCCAGACCCATTTTGGCCGGACTCCTGGGCCATGACCTTCACGGAGGCGGTGGTCACGATCTCGCTGATGAGTGCCGGGCTCAAGATCGGTCGCGCTTACACCCTCGACCACTGGCGCGGGCCTCTCCGACTGCTGCTCGTCACGATGCCGCTCTGCATCGTAGCGGGCGTACTGCTCGGTCACTACTTGGTTGGCCTGCCCATCGAGACGGCCATGTTGCTCGGTGCCGTGCTGGCCCCCACCGACCCGGTCATGGCGGCGGAGGTGCAGATCGAACCCGTCGAAACGGGACACGGACGTCACTTCGACCCCATTCGCTTCACCCTCACCGGAGAGGCGAGCCTGAATGACGGTCTGGCCTATCCGTTTACCTGGCTCGCCGTGCTGCTCGCCCAGGCGGGCGGCATGTGGGAGCGCATCGACTGGACGGGCTGGGTCTTCGACAAGCTGCTGCTCAAGGTCGGACTCGGACTGCTCATCGGTTGGCTGTTCGGTCGGGCCATCGGTTGGCTGCTCGAGGATCTGCCGGCGAAGCTCGGCCTGAGGACGCGCGATGGCTTCGTCGCCTTCGCCGCCACGTTCTTGGTTTACGCGACCACGGAGCTGCTGCACGGCTACGGCTTCCTGGCGGTGTTCGTTACCGGACTCACCATCCGCTACATGGAGGGTACGACGGGCGATTTGAAGTTGCGGCTGCACGACTTCGTCTCGGAGATAGAGCGCCTCATGCTCTCCGTGTTCCTCATCATTTTCGGGGGGTCGATCATGAACGGACTCATCGGTGGGCTCGACTGGAAGCCGTGGGCTTTCGCGGGGATATTCATCTTGCTGATCCGACCCGCCGCCGGCATGCTCGCGCTAATCGGTACGGACATGTCGCGCGGTCAGCGGTTCGCGGTCTCCTTCCTCGGTATCCGGGGTATAGGTTCGATCTTTTACCTGACTTGGGCCTTCCTACAAACCGATTTTCCGGCGCACGACCTGGTGTACCAGACGCTCAGCGTGGTGATGGTGATGTCTCTGGTGCTCCACGGACTCACCGCGCGCACCCTCCTTCACATTGTCGACCCGGAGGGCGACGAAAACCCGAGCTACGAGGTCGAGGGGGCCATCGAGCGGCGCGTCGAGAAGAGCGTGGAATCCTCGGAAGCCGACTGAAGCCGCGCGAGGCGTTACTGCACCAACCACTTACCGATACCGAGTCGCATTCCGTACGAGTCTACCACCTCCACGAGGTACACACCCGCCGCGGAGCCTACCGGAAGTTCGAGCTCGGAGACGTCACCGTCGATCACCTTGGAGAAGCGTAGATCCCCCCCGGTAGAATACACGTTGACGAGGGTGCCGCCTTTCGGCACGAGGATCCGGGTTGTAGACCCCGATGGGTTCGGGGTCAGTGTGAGTGGCGAAATTTCCCGTGAAAACGGCCGCGGTAGCTCCCCGATCGTATCCGCCGAGCGATCTCGGCTTACTAAGGCCATTTCGGTAGGTGACTCTAAATCTTTCGGTACGATCGAGATGGACTTTTGGGATCGTGGCCCAAGCCTATGGAGCTCGCTTACTCGAGGCAAGCTCTCTTCGTCCGCAAGAACACTCGGGGATTCAGCTTTGCGGATAGTTTGTGCTTTTCTAGCGCTTTCGTGTGTCAAGGTGCCGTACGGAAGGCCCGCTGGTGGCGATGTTGATACGGTGCTTACCACTGGCGGTGGGGGCGGTGGAGGGTCTTCTCCCGCTCCGTCTACGTGTACCATCCCAGGCGGAGCAAAAGGCTCTTCAACCGGATAGACACGCGAATTGCGGACACCCGAGACGGCTAGTTCGCCCATATCCGGCTCGACCGCCTCCGCGTACGCTGGAGTCGAATCCTGTTGTGCTAGTTCGATTCCGCCTGTCATGGGTGGTTCTACCCCCCACTCAACTTCGGAAACGATTAGAGTAGCTTCACCTACCCGAGCTCCCGGGGGAGGGATCGAGCAAGTAGATTTTACCGCATCGACTTTACCGTTTTGCTCGCCGCCCTGGTGCTGAGCGAGCGGTGGGCTATCTACCGGATTATCAGTAGCGGTACCGATACCTGTGAGTCCCGCCGCCACCAGCGCCAACCAGCCTACCGGCGAAGCGCGCACCCCCGCCGACAGCGGTCGATTGAGCTGGTCGGGGTAGAACCGCCCGCAGGTTTGCCCTGGTCCCGCCCCCCGCAGCGTTCGGCGGACCGCTAAATCCCCCATCCCCGTAAAGTCGATCACCGTTTTAGCGCAAGCGGCGCAGTGTCGACCCTTGTCGGTGGGGGTCATCGACTCCCAGTCTTCGTGGCAGGGCTTCGGGATGGAGATTCGCATAGCGGCAGGGTGTTTCTGGGTAGATGCACCCCGTCTCGCAAAAGGTGGCTAGCCCTACAGCGCCCCGCAGCGCTCGGCCAGCCACTCGCGCTCCGCGTCGTCGAGTTTTGGCGAAAGCCGCTCCAGCACGTCCTCGTGGTAGGCGTTGAGCCACTGGCGCTCACCGGCGTCGAGGAGGTCGGGCTCGAGGAGGAGGTAGTCGATGGGGTAGTAGGTCACGGTCTCGAAGCGGAGGTAGCCGTCGGCGCCCTCGTCGTCTTCGAAGGCGGGCACGGCGAGCACGAGGTTTTCGATGCGGATCCCGTAGCCGCCCTCGAGGTAGTAGCCCGGCTCGTTGCTGGTGAGCATACCGGCCGCGAAGGGCGTGGTGCCGCGCTCGCCGAGGCCGGCCACGAAGCCCTGCGGGGGCTCGTGTACGTTGAGGAAGAAGCCGACCCCGTGGCCGGTGCCGTGGCCGAAGTTGAGCCCCTGTTGCCACAGAAACTGGCGCGCCAGTACGTCGAGCTGTACGCCGCGGGTCCCTTCCGGGAAAACAGCCCGTGCCAGCGCGATGTGGCCCTTGAGCACGAGCGTGTAACGCGCGCGCATCTCCTCGGTGCAGGCGCCGAGCCCGAAGGTGCGCGTGATGTCGGTGGTGCCGTCGAGGTACTGTCCGCCGCTGTCGACGAGGAGGATGCCCCGCGGCTCGATCTCGGCGTCGGAGCCCCGCACGGCGTGGTAGTGGGGGAGGGCGGCGTTCGGACCGTAGGCCACGATCGGCGCGAAGCTCTCGCCGTAGTAATCGTCCATCTCCCCGCGGCACTCCGCGAGCTTGTCGGCGAACTCCGTTTCGCGCACCGTGCGCTCGCGGAGCTCGTGCTCCAGCCAGCGGAAGGCGCGGACCAGGGCCACGCCGTCGCGCTCGTGGGCGCGGCGGAGGTGCTCGATCTCGGTTGGATTCTTGATGGCCTTAGCGAGGCGGAGCGGACTCTTAAAGGCGCGGTAGCTTTCCTCGGGAATGAGGCCCGCCAGGTGCGCGTTGATCTGATCCTCGTCGATGCCGACCCGGGCGTCGGCCGGCAGCTCGCGTAGGGCTGCCTCATGGTCGGCGTACGGGTGCACGCTGATGCCGCTTTCGCGAAAACGGGCCGCCGTTTCCCCGTCGATGCGACCCCCCTCCGTGTACAGCTCGACCCCGTACGCGCTCACGAGGGCGTAGGCGATCGCGAGCGGGTTTTTCGAAATGTCGCTCGCCCGAATGTTGAGCAGCCAGGCGATCTCGTCGAGGGCGGAGAGGAACGTATGCGTCAGCCCGGCCTCGGTGAGCTGATGCCGTAAATCGGCCAACTTTTCTTCGGCGCTACGGCCGGCGAAACTCACGGCGTGGGTGAAGAGATTCGTCGCCGGCAGGGTGGGGCGGTCGGCCCACACCTCGTCGAGCACGTCCACGTCCGTGCGCAGCTCGAGACCGGTTTTGGCGAAAGCCCGCTCCATGTTGCTGACCTGGCGCACGGTGAAGTTTTTGCCGTCGACGCCCACGGTGCTACCTGCCGGTAGGGTTTGGGCGAGCCAGTCGACGTAGCCGTCCTCGCCCTGCGCGTCCTTGAACATTGGCAGGCCGCTGGTGCGCGCGAGCTCCGCGGGGGCCTGCGCGAAGTAGCGACTGTCCGTCCAGACGCCACCGCCGTCGGGGGTGACTACGGCCGTACCCGCCGAGCCGCTGAACCCACTGAAGTAGCGGCGCCCCGCCCACCGCTCGGCGACGTACTCGCTCTGGTGCGGATCGGCGGAGGGGAGGACGAGGGCCTGCACGCCCGCTTTCCGCAGAGCGGCGCGCAGTTTGGCGAGGCGATCGAGGTAGATGGCGGAGGGGGCGGTATTGTCCGTCATAATCTTTTTTGGTTGGGGGTGTGACCTCGGCACGAAGTCTGCGTCTCAAAGGTGTCTCGCGAGCGCGGCGCCCCGAGTGGCGACGAATTTAAGAGACCACCAACGCGGAGACTGATTTTGGTTAGTTGAGATCGTCCTCGGCCTTCGGGTTGGGGGCGGTCTTTTTTTTCGACTACTTTGAATCGGTGACGATCTTGCTCGAGGAACCTGTAGATCTTGGTGCTACACTTACGGGACTGCTCGTGATTCCCAGTGGCCCCCGAAGCGTAAGGTTACCGCTCGAGCTCCACCGCGATGGCTTCCTTCAATTTTGTAGGCAGTATCCGAAGCTGCGCGCCGAACTGGATGCCGACGGTACCGTGGAGGTAACAGCTCCCCTTTCGCTTGCTTGTGCGGGATATAAAGGGGTAGCTTTTCTAGAGCTCGGCCTTTGGTGGCATCAGCACCGGATCGGCAATGTGTTTACTGGCAACGTAGGCTTTGCACTACCCGATGGATCCGTCCGCGCGCCAGATGCAGCCTGGGTCTCTCCGGAACGACTCTCCGCGCTCGACCCGAAGGAATTCGATCACTTCGCCCGAGTGGTCCCCGACTTCATAATCGAAGTGCGCTCGAAATCGGATCGCTTAGGTAAGTTGCAAGAGAAGATGCGAGAGGTCTGGCTCCCGGCCGGAGTGCTCCTCGCTTGGCTCATCGACCCGAAACAGCGGAAGGCGTATATCTACCGTCCGGGTGAGGAGGTAGTCGTAGTGGATGATTTTAGTCAGCACCTTGTCGCCGGTGAGTTAGTGCCCGACTTCGAGCTCAACCTCGCAGAGTTCCAGTAGCTCCTCCAGGTGTTCGAGGGTAGTCTGCGGGTTCATCAAGGTTACGCGCAGCCAGTACACGCCGCGCAGTCGGGTGTTGACCACGTAGAAGCGGCCATCGTGCAGGAGTCGCTCGCGCAGGCTCATATTGTGTGCGTCGAGCATGCCGGGCTCGTTGATCTCCGGGGGATTGTGGCGGAAGCAAACGATGTTACTCTCCGGCGCGGCGGCTACCTCCCAGCCCGGTTTGGCCCGAAGTGTTTTGGCGAAAGCCCTGGCTAAATTGTGGCGCGAGGTCACGTACTCCCCGATACCGTCGAGTCCGCGCTCGAGCAGCACCGCGAAAATCCGTAGTCCCAGCATCAACTTCGTGCACTCCACGGTCCGCTGGCCGGAGTGGTACCATTCCGGCCCGGCGTCGCCCCAGAGGTAGTCGGCCCGCTGCGCGAAGGTCCGGTAGCTGTCGGCCTCCCGCGCGTAGAGTAGCGCGGTGGTCAGCGCCGGGGTCAGCATCATTTTGTGCGCGTCGAGGGTGATGGTATCGGCGTGCTCGATACCCGCGACCCGGTGCCGTTCGCTTGCGCTAAAACTCGCCGCGGCCCCGTGCGCCCCGTCCACGTGGAACCAGAGCTCGTGCCGTTTCGCGAACGCGGCAATCGCGGTGAGGTCGTCGTAGGTACCGGTACTCGTGGAGCAGGCCATGCCGACGATCGCGATCGGTCGGCGACCGCGGCGCGCGGCTTCCGCCAGGCCCTCGTCGAGGGCTTCCGGTACGATTTTGAAATCTGCCCCCGTGCGCAGCTCCACGACGCCCCCCGCGCCCCAGCCCATGATGCGGACCGCGCGGTCGATGCAGTAGTGGGCCTGGTCGCTGACCAGCACGCAGAGGGTTTCGGCGGCAGCCGCGGGGGCCTTCGCCTGGCGGGCGGCGAGCAGGGCGGTGAGGTTGGCCAGACTTCCGCCGGACGTGAAGATTCCACTGGCGCCATCCGGTAACCCGAGTCCCGCGCAAAGCTCCCCGACGACCCGGCGCTCGATGGCGTTGGCGGCCATACCCATCTCGTAGACGGCTGAGCCGTTGTTGAGCACGTCGGATACGAAGCTGGCCAGTATGGCCTCATCGGCCGGCACGGCAACCTGGTGACCGACGTAGCCCGGGTGGTGGACGGCCGTGCTCTGCTCGAGCGCGGCGGCGAAGGCCTCTTCGGGACTGCCGTCGAACCCGGCCCAGTAGGCGTAGGCGGCCTCCGGACTTTGGTAAGGGATCGCCGGGCGCTGACTGTGAGCGCTCGCTTCGAGGTGATCGGCGAGGACGTCTACGAGCGCGTGCGCGCGCTGACGGAAGGATTGGGGGGGAGACATCGCGGGAGGGTAGGGCTAGTGGCGGAAACCTGGGCGTACGAAGGCTAAACGTTGGGAGCCTCACTTGACTCATCGGTCGCGTCGCTCCGCTCGGCGGCGGGCCGTTGCTGCCAGGGCCACTTGCCTTCCAGCTCGACTTCGAGCGAGAACGAGAGGAAGGTCCGGATCAGTACGATGAGTCCCAGGACTAAGGTCGATTCGATGGTCGGTTTCGTGGTGATGGTGGTGATGATGTCGGCGGCGACCAAGATCTCGAGCCCGAGCAAGATGGCCTTCCCGACGCGCAGTCGCAGCGCCTCGTACGCTTTCGGTAGCCTGCCCTTCCGGACGAAGATGTAGAACGCGTACAGCAAACCGGCGACCATGATCGCGACCCCGGCGACCTCGATGCCTTCCGCGATGTGGCCGATGTAGGATTTCAGGAGGCTCATTGAAGGGTAAATAAGGTCAAATCCGGGGCATTGTGGTACTTACTTCCGATGCGTTGGGGGAGTAGTGCGAACTTCCTATTCGTTCTTTACGCGCGTGCCGAACACCACCCAAGTTACGCTAGGCGTCTGCATCGCCCTACTGTGGAGCTCGGCGAGCTGGGCGCAGCGCGTAACGGGTGTCGTTAGCGATTCCGGCGGTGAGCCGCTCGGCTACGTGACCATCGGCGTGGCCGGCAGCGACGTCGGCGTGACCTCCTCCGACGACGGGCGCTACGCGATCGATCTCGGCGGCGACGGTGGAAAGTTGCAGTTTCGCAGCATCGGTTTTGCCGTGAGCGAACGGGAGGTGTCCGCGGGGACGGAAGCCGTGCGGCTGGACGTGCGGCTGGAGCCGGCCACGTACACCCTCGACGAGGCGACGGTTTCGTCGGGCGGCGAGGACCCGGCCTACCGGATCATGCGCGAAGCCGCGGCCCGGCGGGAGGGGTACCTACGGGCGGACGCGCGCTACGAGGTAGACGTGTACCTGAAGGGGCAGCTGCGTATGGCCGAGGCTCCCGAAAAGATCATGGGTCAGGAGCTCGGCGACCTCAACGGGCTGCTCGACAGCAATCGCGCGGGGATTTTGTACCTGAGTGAGGCACGCTCGATCTTGCAGGTAGAGCCGCCGAATAAGGTGAAGGAGACCGTAGTGGCGAGCAAGGTGAGCGGCGACCCGCGGGGGTACTCGTTTAATACCGCCGCCGGACTCGAATTCGATCTGTACCAACGCACGGTCGACTTCGGCAAAACCATCCTCTCGCCCCTGGCCACGGGCGCGCCGCAGACCTACACGTTTTCCCTAGACGGTTCGAGGCGCTCTCCCGAAAACGGGCGGTTGATCTACCGTATCGGCATCCGGCCGCGCCGACCTTCGCTCGCCGCCTACGCGGGGACGCTTTACGTCGAGGACGAGAGCTTTCACCTGCTCGACGCCGACCTCTACCTGCTCGGCGGGCCGATCCAGGCCAACGGCATCGACACCTTGGGGATCGCGCAGAGCTACCGCGAGGTGGATGGCAACTGGGAGGTGTACCAACGGCGCGTCGAGCCGTATTTCAACCTGCTCGGCTTCGTGCTCACCGGCGACTTTACGGCCGTGTACAGCGACTACGACCGCGATCCCGACTGGCCGGAGTCGCCCTTCGGGCGCGTCGTTACCGAGGTGCTGCCCGAAGCGAACGAGGTGGACAGCGCGAGTTGGGAGGATCGACCGATCGCGCTCACCGCGCCGGAGGTGCGGGACTACGAGCGCAAGGATAGCATTCGTCGGGTGCGGACTTCGCCGGTGTACCGCGATAGCGTGCAGGCAGCCCGGAACGAGTTCGGAGTCGACGCGCTGTTTGGTTACACCTACTCCGACTGGCGCAAGCACACGAGCTGGAACTTCACCAGTCCGCTGCTCGACCTTGCCTTTCACCCGGTCACCGGACTTCGGCTCGGGGCGGGTGTGGCGTACACGAAGGAATCGGACGAGTTGGCCACGCGCGCCTACAGCGTCGGCGGACTCGTTCGGTACGGGGTCGCGGACCGGTGCTTTTACCCGACGGCTTCGCTCAGCTACCGCTTCGACCGGACCGACCGGCGTACCCTCACCCTTCGTGGCGGGCGTGAGCTAACCGATTACCACCGGGCCGCGCCGGTGACCGAGCGCTGGAACGAGCTGTACAACCTGTGGGGGAAGCGGAACCTGATGAAGTTGTACCAGCGAGATTTCGTTGCGATCGGCTACACCGCGAAGTTGCGGCGCCCGGGCACGATGACCTCCGCGCCGCCCTGGGCCGACCTGAACCTGGCCGTCGAGATCGAGCAACGCCGGGCGCGTGACAACCGCTCGGACCTCAGTCTGCGCAAAAAGGACCGAACGTACGCCCCCAACCTGCCGGAAGTCGGTGACCGATCCGGAGTTTACGACACCATTCCGAACGCCACGTTCGCCAAGTTATCGGGGCGTATTTCGTACACCCCCGGACTGCGCTACAGCGTGAGGCCCGACGGAAATTTTGCGCTCGGCGGCGGCGGACCCGAGCTCACCCTCAGTTGGCGTTACGGGCGCGAGCTGAGCGGCGGCGCGGAGGGGGCGGAGCCGGTCGAGTTTCTCTTCCTGCAGGCCGGGGCGCGAAAGGACGAGTTTAACCTCGGCCGGGTCGGTCGCCTAGGGATGCGCGTGGGTGCAGGGTTCGCGCCCGTATACCGGGGACCTCGCTACCTCACCGATCAGCAGCTCTTCACGGGAAACCGTCTGAACGTGAACGGGATCTCGGATTACCTCAGTCGTTTCCTCACGCTGGCGCCCTACGATTTCGCTACGGACGGGGCGTGGGTCGACGGCATGGTGGAGCACAATTTCAACGGCCTCCTCTGGCAACGCCTGCCGCTGCTCCGCAAGTTGGGTTGGCAGGTGTTGCTGCGCGGTGGCGGCATCCTGCTCGCGGACGGGAGCCGATCCTACGCCGAGGTGGGCGCCGGACTCACGAACGTCGGGTTCGGGGCCTTCCGCTTCTTCCGGTTCGATGTGGCGTACCGAGAACGCGAAGGGGAGTGGGCTAATCCGTATTGGGTGCTAGGGATCAATTTGCCTTTTGAGGCGCTGGTGGGGGCGGCTGGGGGGTAGTGGGGTTTCGTTTGGAATAACGCTATTTAACTAACTAAAGGGAAAGTGAAATCGACGTTTGGATAAGACACGAATTCTGTAATAGGGAATAGAAGATAATTGTTTATACATGAATTAGCCTCGGCTAAATGCAAATAAAAAATATTTGTAATGCGTAGTGCTATTTTTTGGAACTGGACTCTATTTTTAGCTATGTTGCGTTCATGACACATCTCCCCCCCCCCCAATACACGACAGCTTTGGGTAGCACTCATCTGTGGTGGTAGTATGCTCGCCAGCTTAGCGAGTTGCGAGCAGAAAGAACTCGAAGCTCCTGAAAGCGATTTGGTTTCTACAGTCGAATTCAGTAACGACCTAAATATTCCGATCGTTAGAGGTAAGCTCCAGTTTACAGACAGAGTCGAACTCGATAAGGTGTTAGACTTAGGTTATGAATACGTAAACGAAACGCTCACCGACCACAACTTCGTTTCGTACCACAATGTGTACGAAAACTACAATAAGGAGTTGGAGCAGGAAGAGCTGCTACCGGCTGAATTCGATCACGATATTGTACTAGAACTGCCTGAAGAGGCCGAGGGATGGTTTGAGCGTATCGTGCCCGCCATTGGCGTTGGTATGCTCGTGAATGCGGAACGCGAAGTGCTCGTCGGCGATACGCTGTTCCAAGTTGGATACGATGATATGGATGCGATAGTGGTTGATGCAGACCTTAACCCTATAAGTGGCACGGAGACTAATATTGTCTATCCAATTATGGGAGAGGGTGAGTCGGGGCTGGCTAGCCGTAGTCAATGCGGCGGCTGGCATACTAGCCCGTCAATTTTAACTAATGGTTGCGATGACCGCCGGATTCGCATGAAATACTTAAAGAAAACCGTATTTAGAGAAAGACTAGAGGTAGTTTCTGAAACGAGACGAGAAAGAAATCGCACTTTTGGGCGAAACTGTAAGTGGGCTAGTACGACGGAAGATCAATCGCAATCCGGAAGGATGTTCGGCCAGTACTATATTAATCAATTGACATTTTTCTTTGACGGAGCTGTCGACAAAAGACGTCAACGAGACGATGCGCTCTACTCAAGTGTAGAAGTACCGGATGATCGAGTTCGTCCTATCCTTGGAGGATTTGACTTTAGGTGCGGACCTACTGAGGTAACTGCCACGATGTGGTGGCAAGGCCGATCTGTGAGTGTTACTCGCTGATAACTGTTAAACCGTAAGGTCCCGTCAAAGAGAGTCGATGCTGAACTTTCGGCATCGACTCTCTGCGCATACAATAGACGTAGTGTTGAGTAGAGCTGTGGTTGTACTGCTGTTAGTGCAGTGTGTAGTTGTTAAAACCGTTAGCGCTCAGTACCGAGGACGCGTAGTCAACGGCGAGCGGCAGCCGGTTGAGTATATTTTGGTCTACAGTGAGAGCGATAATACGTATTCCGACGTAGACGGAAAATTTAACCTAATTGCCAGCGAAGGTGATTCTATACGCATTGAGTCTTCCCTTTACGAAGCGGTAAGTATTCCCGTAGCATCCTGGAAGCAGGATACTACCATACTACTAAATAGTGTCGCGCTTGTGGAAGCACTCGTCGTCGCGCGCAAAACCGCTGAGCCGGGCAGTTACACCCTTGAAAGTAGTCAACTGGCTGCGGTACCTGCCATTGCGGGGGAAGTCGACGTGCTGCGGTCTTTACAAACCTTACCTTCCGTGGCCGGAGGGTCGGAGGGTTCCGTAGCCCCCGTGATTCGGGGCAGCGACGCCAATACTTCCTACATACTCCTCGACGGTGCCCCCGTATTCAGTCCAAGTACGTTCTTCGGCTACCAGGGCGCCATCAACTACGAAGCCGTCAGGAGCGTCAGTGCGTACACGGGTTTGGTGCCGGCGAGGTTTGGTGGGCGTTCGGGGGGCGTTATCGACATCAAAACCCGTAACGGAAATGCAAAAAACCAAAGGCAGAAGATCAGCGTTGGGTTCCCGAACGTGGGAGCTACCGTGGAGGGGCCGCTCACCAAAAGACTAAGCTACTTTGGAGCGGGTCGGGGTTCGTACCTTCTGTTTCCCACGCTCTTTGCGGGCAACAGCTTTCTACAGGGCGATGGGCTGGCGAAACTCTCCTACACCGCAGCACGGTGGACGATTCACGGTAAGGTGTATCGTAACGTAAGCAACATCAGTAGTGAGTCTACGGTCGGAAGCAACAATGCGGAGACTTCGATAAAATTCCGTACCGGGTACGGAAATACGCTGGGGGCAATAAACGCGAGCTACGCCCACCGAGACATCTCGCTTACGCTAAACACCTATACCACGGCCTATAATAGCTTTGTTCAGCAAGAGACCGTGGACCGGTCTTCAGGTACAACGCAGGACGATAAGGCAACTAGTCTAACTCGGAGTAGCAGCATAGGGGCTGCGTTTGGATGGACGGGTGATGCGTTTCGAATTGACGTTGGTTCTTCTTTAGAACGAACGCAGCTTACGACCACTGTACGTGGCCGTGGGGAGGATCCGTTTCGGTTTTCGGATGGAGCAAAGCTCCTGACGATTGGCAGCTACGTGCAGGCGGCGTACGAGCCCCAATCTGGAATCGTCGCCTCGGTTGGTGTTCGCTACCCGGTATTTCGCTACAGTACGGGCAGAACGAACGCAGAATTCGAGCCCCGGGCCAGCGTTGGGTATCAGTTGCGAAACCTCCGGGTTACGGCCAACGCGGGCAGAAACTACCAGTACATTCACGCCTTCGGCGCCTCGACGAACAGCGGGACCTTCGAAACGTACGCGTTGCCCTCCGAGACCTACGACGTGTCGTACGCCGATCAGCTCAGTGCGGACCTCAACCTTCGCCTACCGGCACTCAATCTAGAGCTGCGGCTTTCGACCTACTACAAACGTTTGAATTCACTCGTAGAGCGCCTCAACACCGATATCCCTACGTTTACCACGAGCTTGGCGAACGAGAGTGCCGACTTTACGACCGGGGAGGGGCAGACCTCCGGCGTGGAGGTACTCGTCAATTGGAAGGCAGACGATTTCGCGGTGCGTGCATCGTACGGGTACGCTAGGAGCTTCCGCAAATTTGCGGGGATCAATAACGGAGACTGGTACCCCTTTCAGTGGGATAGACCCCACCGTCTGAACGTGCTCGCTACCTACGAACGTGAAGCGTCAAAGTGGAGCTACACGGCGGGGGTGACCCTAGAATCTGGATATAATTTCTCGGCGCCAGTCGGATCGTCTTTTAGTGAGCTTGGAAAATTTCGGCTTAGTGAATTTCGCAATCCTATTTTAATTTACTCAAACGTAAATGGATTTAGAAGTAAGTCAATGCAAAGGTTGGATCTTGGAGCTACATACACTAACACCAGACCGAGCGGTAGAACGTTAGAATGGAGGTTTTCGCTCTACAACGCACTGTTTCGAGCTAACCCTTCCGCTAGCTTTGTAGAGACTACTTCGTTTGTAGATCGAACGAGCCAACTAACGCAAGAAGTCAAAATTACAACTCGTTCCTTATTTCGATTGATTCCTGGAGTTCAATTTACGTACACATGGTAACTGCTTCTCGAGCTATTCTTCTTTTGCTGTGGTGTTGTACTTACGGTTGTGTGCCAGAGGAGCCGGTAGAAAAATCTAACTCAAAAGGAGCCCGGTATCTCGTTGAGGGCGTTATAGATCCAACGAAAGAATCTTGGGTCGTGGCCTTCGATATTACTCCGCTCACGGAATCCCTCGATGGTCCTACGGAGCCTAGTGTAGCGAGCGTTGACTGGGCAGCTGTCGTTGGAGAAACTGGCGATACTTTGTTCATGATCCAAGATTCTATCGATAGATACGTACTGCCGCCTAATCAGATTGCCTCGGGGGGATACTATGCATTGGCGATGAGTATTGACGGGAGAATTGTGACTACCGCACCAGCACTAATTCCCCCGCCCCCGATCGTCACTGTTGGCGAACCTCGTCTTGGCTTTAATGCTAGAAACAAATCCTCTGTGCTGCTCGACGCAAGCGTCAGCGAACCACTTCCTGGGTACGCCATTCAATTTGACGGATTTCCAGTTGGGGAAGCTGCTGTATCTTCTTGCAATACAAACCATGATGGCGAATTCATTAGCGCTAACTGTACAAATCAATTTTCGGAAGTTAGATTCGAAATCGGTTGGCGCGTAGGTTTAATCAACTCGGATACGCTAAGTAGCTTCGTTAGTTATGTCGCTGATGACTTTGCAAATTACATCAGTATTGTGAAGGCGAATGAGTTCAATTGGGGAAGTGAGGGTGAATTGATATACACTGACCCAATAGTCAATCCATCAAACATCAAAGGCGCAAGCGGTTACATCAGTTTTCAAAACAGTGCCGAGATTACTGTCTTAAGGCCGCAGTAGAAGTTACGCAACAACCGCTGATTAGCGAGGGTATTCCGGTGGGTAAATCTATCGATACTTCCCCGCCGTCTGGTAAAAGAAAAACGACCAAATATCCGCCTGCTCATCGATCACCTTCGAAGTCGGCTTGCCGGCCCCGTGCCCGGCGTCGGTTTCGATCCGGATGAGCACGGGATCATCGCCCGAATTACACTCCTGCAGCGTTGCCGCAAATTTGAAGCTGTGCGCCGGCACCACCCGGTCATCATGGCGCGGGCGCTACAACGAGTCCCACCCCCACACCGCCCTCGGGTATCAGACCCCAGGGGCCTTTGTGAACCTGCGCGTCCGGGACGGGGGTGAGCCCGAGGGCGAGCCCCCGTCCCGGACGCCAGACACGACCTTCCCTTCTAACTAAGGACTGTCTGAAAGAAGGGAAGGCTACAGTGTAACGAAGGTGAGCCCAACGCTTTCCACTATTTCCGATTTGACTTGGCCTGAGGGCGGCAGGCCAAGTCTCCCTTGCGCAAACATTTGGATCCTGTAGCCCTCGACCGTTTATCAGAGTGAAAGGATTGTATGTCAAAATCTAAAAGATGAATGCAAGAGGTGTGCCTTCGTCATAGCTAAGCTCAGCGAGGTTGGCTACGGAACGAACCAAGTATTTAGCATCTGGATCGCTCATAGATTCAGCGCGTTGGTGCAGAGATTCGTAGATCATTTTAATATGTTCCCTGTCGTACACTATGTCCTCTTCTCCATCTCCGAGGAACCAATCGGTTATCTCGCTGATCAGGTCAAAGATTCCGTTGTCAGATAGCTTTTGAAAAGAACCAGGACTCAAGTTTAGGACTCGCTCGCTGTAGGGATTGGCGAGACACCAGTCTCTAGCGAGCATAGGGGTATCACCTGAGTTGCTGCCGGGTGGGAGGGATGCGATCGGGAAAATCTCCGTAGCGGTTACTGTCTTAAGGCTTGTCTGTGTCAATGATGTGAGTTTGTTGCCTAACGTAATCTCTGGCGACTTCACGCTTCCGAGTCCCCATACTGATTGGGTTTCCATCCAAGTCAAGGTATCCGCGACCCTTGGTATCCCTTATTCGAAAATAGTAATTTTCGTTGTCGTACTTAACCTCTATCCCGGTCCTTGGATCAAGATACACGGTTTTTACTCCGTCACCTGAGATCTCGCCTACTGCATCTGGAGCGAACCGTTTCAAAGCGTCGGTGAGACTGCCTCGTGGCCAAGACCGACTGTATCTTTCAAAAATTAAGCGACGCTTCTCGCGTTTCTCTACCAAACGTCTTTGAGCCTCATCAGCGTAGCGCCGGTCGGTCAGCGTACCGGTGCCATTGGCCAATCGCTGCCTGACCCCCGCCAGGTACGTGTCGGAAAGGGTCTTAGGATCGTTCGTGACTACCTCGATCGGATCAGTCATCTTCGGCAGCGGTGGAAGCTACTAACGATACGTACCCGCTGTATTCAGGAAAAAGAACGACCAAATATCCGCCTGCTCATCGATCACCTTCGAAGTAGGCTTGCCCGCCCCGTGCCCGGCGTCGGTTTCGATCCGGATGAGTACGGGGTTATCGCCCGCGTTAGCTTCTTGTAGCGTCGCCGCAAACTTGAAGCTGTGCGCCGGTACCACTCGATCATCGTGATCGGCAGTCGTCACGAGCGTAGCGGGATAGGCCGTCCCCTCCTTCAGGTTGTGCAACGGCGAGTACGCGAACAGTACCGGAAACATCTCCGCACTATCCGCCGAGCCGTACTCCGGAATCCATCCCTTGCCCACCGTAAACTGGTGGTAACGGAGCATATCCATTACCCCCACCGCCGGGAAGGCCACGGCGAAGAGATCGGGCCGCTGCGTCATCGCCGCACCCACGAGTAGACCGCCGTTCGAGCCGCCGGCGATGGCGAGCCGGTCGGAGCTGGTGTAGCCCTCGGCGATCAGGTACTCCGCCGCGCCGATGAAGTCGTCGAATACGTTCTGCTTGCGCTCCAGCATACCGTCCTGGTGCCAGGCCTCGCCGTACTCACCGCCGCCACGCAGGTTGGGCATCGCGAACACGCCGCCCTGCTCCAGCAAGAGCAGGCGGGAGGTAGAGAAGCCGGGGGTAAGACTGATGTTGAAGCCGCCGTAGCCGTAGAGGTAGGTTGGGCGCTGCCCGTCGAGCTCGAGCCCTTTCTGGTGCACCACGAACATGGTGACCGGCGTACCGTCCTTGCTCTCGTAGGTAACTTGCTTCTCCTCGTAGTCCGCCGGGTCGAAGTTGAGCTTCGTCTCGTAAAAGATCTTGCTCTCCCCGGTCTGCAGGTTGTAGCGGAAGATGGTGGGCGGGTACACGAAGCTCGTGAAGGTGTAGAAGCTCACGGTATCCTCGCGCTCGCCGCCGAAACCGCCCACGGAGCCGAGTCCCGGCAGACCGATCTGCTCTTTCCCGGAACCGTCGTAGGCGTAGCGGTACACCTGGTTAGCTGCCTTCTCGAGGTAGGTGGCGATGAGTCCGCCGCCGGCCGTGCTCACGCCTTCGAGCAGGTTTTCGCCTTCGGGAATGACCTCCCGCCAGTTCTCCTTCGCCGGGGCGCCCGGGTCTACCTCCACGAGCCGGTAGTTGGGCGCGTCTATATCGGTGATCACGAGCAGCTTACCGTTGCGGTGGTCGACCACGGAGCTCTTGTTGACGTAGCCGGCGAAGAGGAGCTCGGGTTTCCGCTCGCCTACCGGCAGGCTCAAGTCCATGAGGTAGGTCGCGAAGCCGTCCGTGCCCGGCGCGGCGTACATCACGAAGTAGCGCTCGTCCTCGGTCACGCCGCCGAAGTGGTAGTAGCCGGGGTTCTGCTCGTCCTGCCAGATGAGTCGGTCCTCGTTCTGCGGCGCGCCGAGGGTGTGGAAATAAACGCTGTGCAGCTGGTTGTTGCCGCTCAGCTCGGTGCCCTCCGCGGGTTCGGGGTAGCGACTGTAGAAGAAGCCCTCCTCCCCGACCCAGTTCGCGCCGGAGAATTTCACCCACTTCAGCGAATCGGCCATCTCCTCCCCGGTGGCCACGTCCTTCACGCGGATCGTTTGCCAGTCGCTGCCGGCATCCGAGCGCGTGTAGGCGACGAGTTTCTTGCTTTCGCTAAAACCGGCCAAGCCTATGCTCGTGGTGCCTTCCTCATTAATTGCGTTCGGGTCGATGAATACTTCCGGCTCGCCGTCGAGTCCGAGCTGGCGGTAGATGACGGACTGGTTTTGGAGCCCGTCGTTCTTGTAGAAGAAATAGTAGTCGCCGGCCTTGAAGGGGCTCGAGAGCTTGGGGTAGTTGTAAAGCGCTTCGTAGCGATCACGCACCTTGTCGCGGAAGGGGATCTGCGCGAGGTAGTCGTCCGTGACCTCGTTCTCGGCTTTGACCCAGGCCGCCGTCTCGGCGGAGCGGTCGTCCTCGAGCCAGCGGTAGGGGTCGGCGACGAGGGTGCCGTGGTAGTCGTCGACCACGGAGGGATCGCGTCGGGTATCCGGGTAGGGTTTTAGCGAAAGCGGGGCTTGTGCCTGGGCGGTGGACATGAACAGGAGGCTTGCGGTAAAAGCGGTGAGCGAGGCGACTAAAAAACGCATGGCGTGAAGCTAACCCGGGAGCTAGCTTGCACGTTATTGCAGCTTCGTATGACCGAAAACACCCAGCCCGCCAACGTTGCGCTCGCGCAGCCGACCATCGATAAAGTCGAGCTTCGGCTCCTTACCCCGGCTGATTATCCGGCCCTCAAAGAGGCGATGCTGGAGGCGTATTCTGCCCTCCCCAACGCAGCCTGGGACAAGAAGCACGTCGACGCCCTGATCAAGAAGTTTCCGGAAGGGCAGGCGGTGATCCTGATCAACGGCGAGGTGGCGGGTTGTGCGCTCGGGATCCGGGTGTCGAATCAGTTCGCCGACCGCTCGCACACCTACCGGCAGGCGACGGCGAACTACACGTTCTCGACGCACAGCGATAAGGGGACCTGGTTTTACGGCGTCGACGTGTTTATCCGGCCTCGCTTCCGCGGACTGCGGCTCGGGCGGCGACTCTACGACTACCGCAAGGAGCTGTGCGAGCGGCTGAACCTGGCGGGGATTGTATTCGGCGGGCGTTTGCCCAACTACGAGAAGTCATCGGCGGAGCTGACCCCCCGCCAGTACATCGACAAGGTGCGCGTGCGGGAGATTCACGACCCGGTACTCAATTTTCAGTTGAGCAACGACTTTCACGTGCGCCGCATCCTGACGGGCTACCTGGAGGGCGACAGCGAGAGTAAGGAGTACGCCGCGCTGATGGTGTGGGACAATGTGTACTACCAGGACGAGTCGGTGAGTCCGTTGCAGACGGACAAGGTCGTTGTTCGCCTAGGGCTCGTGCAGTGGCAGATGCGCCCGTACAAAGCCCTTGAAGACCTCGCGGAACAGGTCGAGTACTTCGTGGACGCGGTGAGTGATTACCGCTGCGATTTTGTGTTGTTCCCCGAGTTTTTCAACGCGCCGCTGATGGCGGAGCACAACCACCTGGCCACCGCGGATGCGATCCGGCGTTTGGCCGAGTACACGGTGCCGTTGCGCAACCAGTTTTCGGCCTTTGCGGTGAGCTACAACATCAACATCATCACCGGCTCGATGCCGGAGATGGGCGACGACGGGGTGCTGCGCAACGTAGGCTACCTCTGTCGGCGCGACGGCACGACGGATCGCTTCGAGAAGATCCACGTCACGCCCGACGAGGCGAGTGTCTGGGGCATGCGCGGCGGCAAGCAGGTGAAGACCTTCGACACCGACTGCGGCAAGATCGGCGTGTTGATTTGCTACGACGTGGAGTTCCCGGAGCTACCGCGCCTGTTAGCCGAGGAGGGGATGCAGTTGCTGTTCGTGCCTTTCCTCACGGATACGCAGAACGGGTACTCCCGCGTGCGCCACTGCGCGCAGGCACGTGCGATCGAGAACGAGTGCTACGTAGCTATTGCCGGTTCGGTGGGCAACCTGCCGAAGGTGCATAACATGGACATGTCCTTTGCGCAGTCGGTGGTGTTCACGCCCTGCGACTTCGCCTTCCCGAGCAACGGGGTAAAGGCCGAGGCGACACCAAATACCGAGATGGTGTTGGTGGCGGATGTGGATTTGGATCTACTGAAGGAGCTGCACGAGTTTGGGAGTGTGCGGAATTTGAAGGATCGGCGGGAGGATGTTTATGAGTTGCGGTTGGCGGGGAGGGAGTAGGGGTTTGTCTGGTACGCAGAGTTGAAGGTGTGGCCGAAAATGTCTGCCGGCCAGAACTGGCACCTGCGTACCTTCTTCTCTGATGCCGTTGCTTAGGCTCCGTATACTGTACGATCAGGATTTGATTGCCAGGGTGCGGCAGGTTTCTGAAACTGGAGGGCAAACTGATAGGTAGTATTCGGCAACCTCGATCCGGGCCATCTTCGTGCGGGCAAAAGAGGCGAGTGGGCTACTGTAGCTATCGCACCAGCTCCAAATTGGTCAATTGTACCCTCCATAGTACTGTACTTACAGGAGGTACACCCGCGACTAGCTCACCTCCCTCCTCATCGTCGAACAGCGCGACGCTGAACTCGCGATTATGGGAGTTATCCCACTGGTAGTTGACCCAGTTGCAAGTTTTTTGCTGTCCTCTAGGAGGTCAAGTGTTCTCCCTGCAGCGTTCCGCCGGTGATGACTTCGGTCCCTCGGCTGCAGGTTAGCGATCGGGGTAGAGATAGGACCCAAGCTAGCGCTCCATATCGAGTTTTAGTGGATTTCCTACATCTTTTATCCGACCGCCGGAGGTACCGTGCCCGCGGGGCTTCAAGTGAAGAACAAAGATAGAGGGTACGCGCGCTCACTTGGTAATGAAACTGGTACTCCCTCTGGGGGAAAGTAGTCAAACAACATTGCTCGAACATTAGTCCAATACAAGACAGATACTCCCTAAGCACTCTATTGGCTTGGATATATGGCCTACTGTTAATGCTAATCCGCATGTGCCATATCTCTCTATTCCAATTGGTGTTGAACTGCAAATCGACTTACTCGCCCGGCTTCAAAGTATATGTGGACAAGTCCGTAGGGATATATTGACACATGATCGACGCTCCTCTTAAAAGCGAGCGACAAGCTTCCTACTCTCGATAGCCGAACGCTGTCAGCAACTACCTCCGGCTGTATTTCAGCCACTAGTTCGGGATACTCCTTCGCAACATCAACTATACTCTGACCAACTATTATTTGTTCCCCGGCCCGCAGCACAAAGCAGCTATCACACGTCGCCGTTAGACCTAACAGTCTCCAATCACCATTCTCAGGTTTCGAGTAAGACAGAGACACCTGATCCGAAAAGTAAATCTTAGAGCTGTCCCCGACTGAAGCCTCATCCTCACCCGTCTGCAGGGTGAAATCTAAGCCTTTAAGTTTAATTAGACTATCTATTACAGATTCATCCTGACTTATAGTCAGTTCAAATATCCGAGGCTTCGCTATTGATATGCCCCCTGAGCCGTCGACTTGCTGATATCTTCCAACACCGCTGACTAAGCATATTGCATTTATAAATAGAAATAGCTTCATTGATCAGTCCATTACGCTAGGCTGTGTCTCATAAATCGAACTGCGGAGTTTCGCGGTAGTTGTCTAGGGCATGGGACGTTACGAACTGACTGACGAGCAGTGGGCTACGATCGCGGATCTGTTCCCGAGCAACGCCGGCAAGCGGGGGGCTCCCTTCAAGGACCATCGCCGGATGTTCGACGGGATGCTCTGGGTCCTGTGCTCGGGGGCGCCGTGGCGGGACCTGCCCGCGCGCTACGGGGCGTGGAAGAGCGTCTACGGGCGCTTCAATCGGTATCGCCGCGACGGGACCTTCGCGCGCGTCCTCGCGCGGCTCCACTTACGCCTCGACGGCGCCGGCCTCATCGACCTCGGGTTGTGGGAGGTCGACTCGACCGCGGTCCGCGCGCACAAATCCGCCGCCGGCGCGCGTCACGACTCGGTGGGGGCCGAGAAAAAAGGGGGGCCCGACCCCTCGTCGAACCCCGCGACCACGCCCTCGGACGTTCGCGGGGCGGGGTCACGACGAAGGTTCATTACGTCTGTGATCGCGGCGGCGTCCCGCTCGCCGCGGCGTCGAGCGGGGGCCGGGCGAGCGACGTGAGCCACTGCGCCGCGGCGTTGGAGCGGGTCCGGCTCCCGGGCGCGGGTCCGGGCCGCCCGCGGGTTCGCCCCGCGGAACTCGTCGCCGATCGCGCGTACGACTCGACAGCGTTGCGGCGGGCGCTACGGGCGCGGGGGATCCGCGCGCGGATCCCCGAGCGGAAGGTCCCGGCGGGCAAACGCCGCCGCAAGCGCGGCCCGCGGCCCCGCTTCGGCGAGGCGACCTACAGGGCGCGCGCGGCCGTCGAGCAGTCGATCGGGTGGCTCAAGGAGTGCCGCCGGTTCGCGACCCGGTACGAGAAGCTCGCGGTCAACTTCCTCGCGATGGTCGAGCTCGCCTTCATCCGCTATATCCTCAAAACGTATTTATGAGACACAGCCTAGTGTGAAAATACTCAGATGGGTCGACTACGTTCGCTTTCGTCGGGCTCCCCCTAAAGACCACGATGTGCGAGTGGTACCGATCTTCGTTGATCCTAGAAGCGTTGCCTGTATTGCCCGTGTGCCCAATCAGTTCTCCGGCTTCTACTACGTCTCCAACCCCTACTGACACGTCGTTCATGTGAGTGTAGTACGTAATTATGTCCGGATCACCTGGTTGCCCACCATACTGCTGCCAGTCATGTTTGATCCTGACCTTGTTGCCGAAGTGACTCGGGTCGTCTGTCGCAAACGGGACTGTTGTTAGGGTTAACATTACCTCACCTTCGAACATAGAAAATATTTCCGTGCTCACCGTAGCCCTCAGATCGACGCCATCGTGCCCCTTGTTTTTGCCCGAATACGTTGGGATGTTGCCGTTCGCGTAACGATCACAATTCGGTGTCACCTGATTCCGCACACACCCGAAGTACCCACCTACCGTGTTTCGATTACTTGGGTGTACGACTAGCATTTTACGTAGCGGATCACCGGGCGCCGGCTTCGCCAGTGCCCCAATGATCGCTACCATCCGTCGCCCGAACTCGTACCCGGCAAACTCGCCGTCGTACAGATCCTCTACGAGGTACTCGACGTAAGCCTCCCCAATCTTCTCCTCCAGGTCTGCCGCGCAACTGATCACCACAGATGTCTCCACGAGGTTGGCGTCAGTACGCGATAGCACGAGTATCGAGATGCTATCCCCGCCGCGTTCAGGCGCCACGGCCAACGTCTGGTACGACACGCACTCCTCGCTGCGCACGTCGACCACGATGTTCAACTCGTGCGCTTCTGCCAGGGCGTCGATCGCCTCCTGTATCGCCTCCACGTCGCTCACGTCGACCAGTTCGAACGGGTCGTGCACCGAACCAGCCGCGTAGCTCGCGCTAACGTTGCAGGGAGCGCCGGGCTCCAGCGACGCGTCCGGGCACCCGCACTCCTCAAGATCGATTATCTCGCGGGCCTCTTCGCCCGTCACGACGCTCAGCTCACACGACTCCCCGTCAATTGTCAGCTCGGCGGCCGTCCGGACCAGTGTGATCTCGAACTCCAGTTCCGCCTCGTTACCGACCAACCAGTTCCGCTCGCTCGGGCGGTACGTCGACGTTCCCGTCGCCTCGTCGGAGCCGCTGTGGTAATACACTTCGAACGTGCTCTTCCGGATGATCCCGCTCAGCGTACCAGCTCCCCCTTCAGTACTGTCACCCTTCAGGGTCGCATAGGGTGCAAAGTCCTCTCCAATGTCGATGACGAAGCCTGATGGGTCCCGGTACGTCGTCCCGGTGAACTTGATGTCGCGCTGGGGATCGATGCACGCGAAGTTGCGCGCCACCAGGCTCTCCGCCTCGGATTCGTCGTCGAAGACTGCGACGTTAAACTCCGGATCGTGGCAGTTGTCCCCCTGCCACTTCCCGAGGTGCACGCCCCCCGTTCGCGGACTCCATCAGGTTATCGGTCGCCCCGCCCGCGTACCCCTCCGAGGCGTAGCGCACGTCCAAGTGCTCCAACCGGAACGCCCCGTGCCCGAGCTCGTGGGCGATCGTGCGCACGAGCGCCCCGGCGTCCCCCCGCAACTCGCCAGCAGCTATATCGACAACAGCTCGGAGAGAGCTACCCCGCCAAAAAACGTGATTCCCGGGACAACCACCGTCGCAGCAGCTATACGGCACAAAAGTACCAAGCACCCCCTGGCTCCGTCTAGCTTCTGGACGATAAAGCGATCAACTGCACGTCCGACGAAGACTGCAACCCCGAACGCGGGGATCATTAGTAGAGCTATAGATAGGTGTCCCATCACTCAAAATTGATGCACCCAAGCGAGTACAGTTGGCCAACGTTTCCAAAAGGTACTGGTCCGCCGGGCTCCCTCCGTATGGATCTTGCGCCAACGTACTTTTTGTCATTTACAAACTTAGGTTCGGGTAACTGTACTCTTAGTACTTCGTATTCCTCTTTTAGTAGGTCCCCCGAGTACGCGGAAGTGGTATTGAACACATACGTGTCCATACAGCCGCCCTCGCCCTCCTTGTAGGCAACGTTGCACGAAGCAATTAGTGTCTCTACCTTATTGTGATAAAATGGTAGCAAATCATATGCGGCAAATATCTTCCAATCATTTAGTAATACATACGAGTAAATGCTCCATCCGCCGTGAGATCTCGCATTGGATGTCCCCAACTTACTGTCACTAATGGCAAGTGTGAGCGCTCTAGACTCCCTAAGCTCCTCCGACGCATCTGAAGCTGGAGAAAATACAGTAAACTCTGGCCCTACTCCACTTATGAAGCTTCCGAGTAGCATGAGGTTAGTTTCTCCCTGTATGCGCGCGTTATCAACTAAAAATGGTTGTGCAAGATTGATTTGCTGTGATGGCTCTATTCCTCTTTGCGCGGCGTCGTACAACTACGAACGCGGCCGCTCCACCCCAATCCTCGAGGTCGCCGAGCGGCTCGCCCGCGGTCTCGATGTCACCATCGACGAACTCATGTACGGACCCAGCGCCGAGCGCGCCGGCTCTCAGATCGCCGACGAGCACCTCCTCAGGCTCTTCGCCAAGACCCAAGACCTCGACGACCACCACCGACGTACCGCCTCCGAACTGCTCGACGCATTCATCCTCAAGGCTAACCTCACGCGACAGCTCGCCGCCTAGATCGAGCGCCGACGCAACGCACCACGCATCGCAAGTTTGGAACTGCGCCGCCGCCGGGCTCACTCCAACTGGCATGAGATGTACCATGCTGACGCACACGCCGCTAACAATAGAGCGACGTTTGCCACCCGAACTAACCAACGTAGCCGGAGTGATGTTAATCTGAACTTTCGCCCAATTCGCGTAAACGTCGAGTCTGCAATTCCCGATATCGCAAGTACCACATACGCAATCCCGTAGTGAGCTGCCAGGTCGTACACATGGACTTGCCGTATCCCAACGCACACGTACGCGGCCGCAACTATACACACCGCCCAAACTGTATAATACAGCTGGTACGGTTGAGTTCGTGCAAATAAGCCACTATTCGCCATCAACTTAAGCAGGGTATGTGTCCTGCGTATTAGGCGCCCCATTACTTGCGAACTTTATACACCAGCACGCCAGGTAGATATTCTAGCTTAGGATTCATGGACACTAAGGCCTTCGCAAAGTTGTAGTTTTTATCGCCAGGGTATAATATACTTCCAGCATCATATACAACTCTGTCATAATCTGCAAGGAAAGTGTACTCTTGGACTAGCCGGACCGCCTGCACAATCTCAGCAGAGAGGTAGAACATCGATTCTGAACGCTCCCGCCCAGTTACTTGTAAGGGGTGCGATAGGCTGCTATTTAATGACGTCTGATACGCTGTGCTAGCCCACCCGTTATCTAGATATGCGACTGACCCCGGATCCCCGCTACGCTCGATCAGTACTGCCACCATGAATCCTAAACCAGGACCTAACGATGCTACACTATGCCCCGCCGCCAGTTCGCCTAACACAGTCCCCTCCAATCTAGCAACTCCAAGCTCGACAAGCTTACCTGCTAATAGCCCACCTGCCGTCGCGACAGCGTGCTTTTTTTCAACTTCAGTTATAGATGAATCTTGAGCCGTTACGAAAGCGTCTGCTATTCCCGCAACCAATAAAAGGTTATTGAAAAGTCCCGGAATATTTTTCAGCTGAGCGGCAGGAACTGCCGAGTTATTGAAAGCCTGAACGACTGTTTCTAAAGAGGTCATTCCGGCCCCGGCAACTATGGTCCATAGTTCAACTTCGAGTCCTTCACCGAGTTCAATTTTCACGTTCTCGGGAATGTCAACGCGCTCCTGGAACTCCGTCAAAGTCCCCTTCCAAACTACGCGCGGCCCAGGGCGTCCATCATCCTCTCCCACCGACGCCCCCTCCTGGTCGTCGTCGAACAAAGCGACGTTGGACTCCGGATCGTGGCAATTGTCCCACTGCCACTTCCCGAGGTGCACGCCCCCGTTCGCGGACTCCATCAGGTTATCGGTCGCCCCACCGGTATACCCATCCGCCGCGTAGCGCACGTCCAGGTGCTCGAGCCGGAACGCCCCGTGCCCGAGCTCGTGGGCGATCGTGCGCACGAGCGCCTCGCCGTCCCCCCCGTGGCGCCCGACGTCGACGAACCCGAACCGCTTGCCGCGCGGCATGAAGCCCAGGCGATCGCCGCCGAGGGCGGGCGCCAGCACCAGGTAGAGGTCCTGTTTCTCGACCCCCGCGTCGCTCTGCTTCTGCGCGCGGCGTACGACCCGCATCTCCGCAGTGTAGGCGGAGGCGAGCCCGGATCCCGTATCCGCAAACCTGCCCGTGAACTCGGAGTCCAACTCCCGCAGCTCCGCGGTCGGCAGTGCCGGATCGATGACGATGGTCCACTCGACTTGCGCACCAGCGTAGATCGCGTTGAGCCGGCGCTCCAGCTCGTCGGGGGTCAGGCTACTGCCGCCCGCGGCGAGGGTCACGCTGTCGAGCCCGACGAGGTGGAGCGTCCGCTGCTGGGTAGTTGCGTAGTCGACGAGCGACAACTCGCCGGCGAACACGACCGGCGGGGCGGCCACGCGGGGGTCGACGGAGTCGGCCACGGCGACGCCGGTCTCGTCGGTGACCGTAATCATCCGCCCGGTGTCCGGGTTGACGACCGCCACGCGGACCGTGGCCTCCGTGCGGCGCTTGAGGGCGCGTGCGCCCCCAACCTGCCTCGCCGAGAGGCTACCAGTGATCTCCACGGCCGCTTCGTCGAGGCCCGCGCCCTCGATCGGGGTGCCGTCCGTGGCCCGCCAGCCGGCTACGAGCCCGGCCTCGGCGTCGAGGACCTTGGCCCCGGGCGCGATGGCGGCCCCGGCGCCTTCCGGCGTGGCTACCCGAGAAGCGTAGCCTGCGCCCGCCTCGCCGCCGTCCCCGTAGCCGCTGGCGCGAAAACCGGTCACGTCGATCGGCTTGCCCCCGGCCGTCGAGACCCACCCCACGCGGTAGTCGCGCCCCGCGATCGCGCGCGCGGTGTAGCCCCCGGCGATCGCGGCCGCCGGTTGGCGGTCTATTCCGTCGGCGGCTGCCTGGTCGGGTGCACTCCCGCGGCCTCGCGCCAGCGTACCCGTCCGGAAGTCCACGGCGTAGGGCGCCGCGTAGAGCAGGCCCTCGTACTGCGCGGCCGCGTCGAGGGCGGCTCGGAGCTTGGCCGCGCAGACCGCAGCCTCCGCGGCGAAGTACGCCTCGCGCTCCGGGTCGAGCGCTGCGATCGCCTCGTCGCGCTCCGCTTCGCGCAGGTCGTACAGTTCCTCGGCGTAGACACTCTCCACGGCGTTGAGGCAATCGATGGCGTCCTGGATGGCGCGGGCGACGTCCTCGGAGTAGAACGGAAGATCCGCGTAGGCGGCCTGGCCGCCCCGGAGGCCGTTGAGCCAGTCGTCCCACGCCGGGCCGCCGGGGCCGGGGTAGCCACCCATCGCACCGCGCATGCCGTCGAGCCAGTCGGCGTGCTCGGTCGCATCCCCGGGAGCGCCGCCGCCCGCGCCGCCGCCGAAGCCGTCGAGCAGGTCCCCGGGGGTATACACGGGGGAGACCATCCGCATGTCGCCGGAGACCATGCGGCAGGTCTTCGACACTTCGATCGCGTCGAACTCGAGCTGGACGAGTGCATCGTCGAGCATCGGCAACCGGACGAAGCCATACCCTCTGAAGAAGGGGCCCTCGCCGGGTCCCGGGTCGTCGGCGCGGCCGGCGGTCGTCGTGGTGCCGGTGCGGGTGCCGGCGTCCGGGGTCTCGGCGGCCATACCGTCGGCGCCCGCCCCGCCGCGCTCGCCACCGTCACCGAGCGAGCCCGCTCCTGTGGGTGCGGCAACTTCGGTGGCCTCGACGACCTGCACGAGGAAGTCCCCCGCCCAGATCGTATCCCCGGGGTTAAGGCGCGGGGCGCGCTCGGCGCCGAAGACCGCGGGGGCGAACTCGTAGCCCGGATCGCAGGAGTAGGCGTAGGCCTCGACGCGGCCGAGCTTGCAGGACACGTCCGGGGTCCACAGCTCGATCCACCCGCACTTCAGTTCGTCGGCACAGCCGCCGCATACTTTGACGGCGTACTCCGTGAGCTCGACGAGGGAGTCGAGGGCGAAGACGGCAAATTCGCCGTCGCGCGTGAGGCCATTGCCCGCGTGGGCGCGGACGGTCCGTAGGGCGGTCTCCCCGGTCCGGAATTGGACCTCGGCGCCGTCGGCGTCGGTGCGGTTGATCGGTTTGACTTCCAGGGTCACGGTATCCTCCCCGGCGTAGCGCCACCGCAGCCAGGCCCCGTCGAAGGCGACGGCGGTCGTCTCGAAGGCGAGGTCGAACTCCGCGCAGGTGGGTACGCGCACGGGGATCGTCGCGCAGTGGCGCTCGGCGACGGCGTCGGGCGTGTTACCGGGCGGCGGGGGGAGAACGCCGGCCCCCCGTAGCGCGGCGACGCCACTCGTATCGCCCGATGCTAGGCCGTCCGACTCGCCGGTAGGCGAAAGCGCGATCGGCGCGGCGGCCACGGTTTGCGGATCGATCCTCTGGCCGTTACCGGCATAGGTGTCGGTGGTGCCTCGGGCCACTGAGTCGGCGAGTAGCGAGGCGACTGAGTTGGAGTCGAACGGCGGCGGTCGTACGGGGGCAGTGGCGCCCGGCGGGCACGCGTAGCAGATGCGCACGGCCTGCTCCGAGCCACTCGGCAAGCCGAGGTAGCGGCGTTGGGTCCGCTCCTCAGAGAGGGCGGCGGAGTCGAGCCGGGCGGCCGGGGCGCGGCTCGCCGCGTCGACGAGGGCGACGGTCAGGCGGCTCGCGTCGGCCACGGTGGCCAGCTCGGCGAAGTCGACGTCGACACGGTCGGCGGGCAGGCCGGTGACGTCGACGAGTTCGAGGAGCGCGAGGGAGTCCAGGCAGACGAAGGCCGCGGTGCGGACGCGCAAAGGACTAGCGCAGCGCCGGCGGACCACCGGCCGCTCGTCCCCGGTCGGCACGGCGCAGTGCCAGCAGACGGTGATCCGGTAGTCGGTGTCCTCCCGGAGGTCGCGCAAGGTGAGCGCGCGGGCGTCTTTACGGAGGTGGACCGCGGTCGGGGTCCCGACGTCGAGACCGTCTTCGTCGAGGGCGACGTAGGTGACCTTGATCGAGTCGCCCCGCAGGCGCCCGCGCAGCCGCCAGCGCAGGTCGAGCTCGGTGGCGCGCGTGCCCCCGACCTCCGCGACGATCTCCCCGGAGAGGTCGCAGTCCTCGGTGGGGGCCTCCTCGACGGCGTCCACGGGGATCGCGGCGCAGTTGACCTCCCCCGTGATCGGGCAGACGATGCACACCTCGACGGAGGCCACGCGGTTGAGCAGCATGCGGGTATCGAGCCCGAGGGCGGCGCGGACGGCCTCGACGCTGTTCGGTGGCGGGGGGAGGGCCGGGAGCCCATCCGTTGAGTCCGCGACGGAGGGGATGTTCCCTCCCGAAGGAACGGACCCGGAGCTAGGCGCGGTTTGCTGGTTCAGTGCCGGCGTTCTGCTCGGTCCGGGAACCGCGACGGCGGAGTCGGCGGCTCGCGCGACAGCGGTGGAGTCCGCCCGCGCGGCCGCGTCGAGAGCCGTGTCGTCGTAGTCGATCCCGACGGCATCCAGTCGCCGCCGCCGCTCGGCGGCGACCAGCTTCGACAGATCGAGGTCGAAGGCGTAGAGGTAGCCGTCGTCGTAGACCCCGGCCACGCCCCGGTGCCGGGCCCGCCGCCGCCCCATCGCCGAGGCCCGCCCCCCGCGCCGCAGCTCGCGGACCCGGAGGCGCGCGCTCGCGGCGGGGACGTCGGCGCTCAGCAGGGGCTCCCCGCGGAAGTCCCGCACGGTGATCGTGTGCCGGGCGTCGGCGAGCTCCTCGGACCCGGTCCACGTCACGCGGTAGGTGTTTTCGGTCCGCTCCGCGGCCGCCACGCGGCGCTCGGCGACCCGGCGGGCGCCCGCGCCGAACTCCCCGGCGAGGGCTTTTACCTGGGTCGCGGTGCTCGACCGCCCCGCGGGCTTCGCGAAGAAGGTCAGCCGATCGGGTTGGTAGCAGACCGGGACGATCGGATCGGGGGCCGGGAGGTACCGGAAGCGCGCCGGGCGGGCCAGCCCGCGGTTGCGGAACCGCATCCGGCCGAAGGGGTCGACCGCGCGCACGGTGTAGAGGTACTCGCGGCCCGCCCGCAGGGGGGCGTCGTACGCGCTCCACGCGTAGGTCGTCCGCCCGGCGGGCACGCGGACCACGCGCAAAGGCGCGAGCGAGCGCAGCAACACGTCCGTGCCGAACCCTAAGGATTGCCCGCTCGCCGTTTGCGGGACCTCGTAGACGGTGAGCTCGTAGTCGACCGCGCTCCCCCCGGCGTGGTTGGGGACCCACGCGAAGGTCAGGGCGTCGGTACCGTTGGCGGTGGGTTGAGCGCCGATGCCGGGGGCGTCTACGTCGGGCGTGAGCTGAGAAGGGGGGTCGTGGAGCTCCGCGAAGGCCGTCCCGCAGCCCGGCAGCGAGATCGGGGGCAGGTCGGGGCGGTTGGCCGCGAAGGCGGTCACGCAGACGGTCAGCGGTCCCTCGCGCAAGGTCGTCGGGGCGTTCCCAAAGCCCCCGCCGGGGTTGCCCCCCCCCGCTGGCCGCCCGGCGGGCGGAGGCGGCGACGACCTGCTCGAGGTAGGGCCGCAGGGCGGCGCCCGTGAGGACGGTCGGGACGTTGGGCAGGAGGTTGACGACCGGGAGGGTGGCCGGCTCGCTGACGCGCAAGACCCTCCCGGTGTGATCCGCGACCTCGATGGCGAGCCGCACGGGGAGCCCGGCGGGCTGGCGCTGGTTGGGGTCGAGCAGGAGGACAGAAACGACGAGGGCCCCGGGGCGGGAGAGGTCCTCGGGGTACGTGCTCGCCTGCGCGACGACGGTGGTGACCTGGACGGGGAAGGTCTGCGCCAACCCGTTTCGCGAAAGCAAAAGCCCCAAGGTGCCGACGAGCGCAAACACTAAGCTGGGAAAGCTATTGCTACGCGTATTAAATGATAAATAAATAGAATACAATAATCGCACCTAAGCGCAAACTAGTGCCTTCCTTAAGTCGATGCTTTGATAGTGCTCGTAAATACCATATAGGTACTATTTAGCCGATTAGTATAACATGCGGTAGTTACTATAAACCCCTAAAACAAAGCCCCCACCCGCACCCCCGGCTGCAACCACTCCGAGGCCCCGATCCAAGCGTCCGGCGCCCCAATCGTCGACTTCCCCAGCGCCAAGCGCAGGAAAGGCGTTACCACGAACCGATCGCGAATTACGTAGCGGTACCCCCCGCCGGCGTGCACGAACAACGCATTCTTCACCGGCGGCTCCGCATCCTCCGCGCCCGGACCGTCCACGAAATTGAGCACGTGGTACCCGACCCCGAAGGAGTAAAACACCCCGATCGGCGCGAGCGCCCCGGAGCGAATCCCACCCACGCCGTGGAACTGGAACGCGAGGCCCAACTGCCGCGAATGGATATCCGTAGTGCCTTCCAAACTCGTGCGGGCGCTCGTAAACGCACTAAAGCGCGCGAAACCACCGATCGCTACCTGCCGACCGATCACGTACGCGTAGTCGAGCGAGGCCCCGGGCGCCGAAATCGACTCCGCGCCGAGCACGGAGATGGGGGACAGGTCGCCCCCGAGCTCGAGTACGTGCCGTTTGCCGAGGTAGCCGCTCGGACCCTGAGCCAGTAAGATCGCGCTTAAGAAGCCAAAACCCGCCGCTAAGAAAACCCTCAATATCACCCTACTCATCGGCGAGACTTATTTCCAACCCGCGCGAAGAAGTCGTAGTACAGCGCCCGCTCCTTCACCCGCTGCTGCCGATCGCGCGTTCGCTGCATGCGGTTGTAAAGCAGCTTCCGCGAACGCGGTTCGGCCACCGTCTGCATCAGCACCGTCTGCCGGCGTGGACTGCCGATACTCACCAACGCATCCCAGGGACTCACCAGCCCGTACAGCACGTCGAGGTAAAGGAGCGTGCCGCGGTTGAAGCCCGCAATCCGCGTCTCCGTTTCGTAGATATTCACGATCTGTTCCACGCCCCGGGCGTCCATCATCGCCAGCATCGCGTCGTGGTTGTGCGGAATTAATCGAAAGGGCTCCAGGTTCGCAAATTGCTCCGCCCACTCGTTAGCCAATCGCACTTCGTTGAGTCTAGGCGCGGAGTCGATCGCCAACTTATCCGAGAGCACGTCGCCGGCGACACCGTGCGCCTTCATGCTGTTTTCGATGAGCCCGAGCTGCCGGCTCTCGCCTTCCTCCGTAATCAGTGGCCGCGGCCGGTAGCCGAAACCGTAGGTTCCGTAGTGGTAGCTCGGCGTTAGCACCAGTACGCTGTCGAGACCGAGCGCCACGCCCTTCGCGGCCACCCCCCGCAGCCGCTCCCCGTCCGCCTCGTTCCACTGGTCGAGGTCCGCGTACGTTTCGCTTTCGCTAAAACGCTCCGCGAGCCGGTGGCTCGCCATCGAGCCTGTAAACTCCTTGCGTTCTGTTAGCCAGGCCCCCGCTCCGAAATTGGGGGAGGTTTCGAGTTGGGACATCAGCCGGTCGCTCAGCGCGCGGGCGCTCGCCAGCTCGGGGAAATCGGACTCGAGTTTTAGCGAAAGCTCGAGCCAGTAGCTGGCCAGCTCCGTAACGTCGGCCGTCGCGAACAGGTAGGCGTAGCGCTGCATGGCGCCCTGAGAGGTGTGTTCGCCGGGCCAGGCTTCTCCGGGCTCCTCCGTTTCATCGTCGTCCCTCGGGCGGTTCGGGCGTTGGCGCCCACCGTCGGAGAGCGCTTTACGACCTTCGAAAATCCCGCGCAGGGTGATCATGTTGGTCCCGGCCTGCACGATCGTGCGCCGTAGAAACAGGGTGTCCGGTTGCGGATCGTTGGCGAGCAACCAGAGGGCGTTGTTGGTCGCTTCGCCGAGCTCGAAGTCGCGGAGGCGGTAGTCGGTGACTTCGTAGCGCGTCTGGCGGAGCATCGCCGCGAATTCCTCGGCGCTCCACGTTTTGGCGGAAGCCCCTTTTACGCGTTGAAGCTGCTTGCGGGCCGCGGCCATGCGCGCGTCGGTGTCGGGGTGCGAGCTGCTTTCCTCGTCGATGGTATCGGCCACGATGGTGGATACGGAATCGAGGATCCACGCCTCGGGGAAGGCGGTGTGCGGGGCTTCAAGGTCGGCGGCCGTTAGGTCGTGCAGCGCGAAGGGCAGGAAGCCCATCTTCAGCAACTCGAACACCCCGAGGGCATCGGCGCCGCTGTAGCCCGTCTTCGCGAAAACACCGTGCGCGTAGCTGTCGGCCCGCATCTCGAGCTCGCGACTGTACCGCTGCTTCGCCAGAAAGCCGTCGAGGCCGCCGGAACCGCCGAACAAGCTGGCGCTGCGTTGCTCCTGCGCGATCCGCTCGCCCTCGAGGTAGAGCTCCAGGCTGTGCCCGAGCTCGACGTGACCGACCTCGTGCGCTAGAATGAAGGCCAGCTGCGCTTCCGACTCGAGCCGAGCGAGCAGGCCCATCGTGACGTAGATCACGTGGTCGGTGGTGGCGAAGGCGTTGACCTCCGCGCTCGGCAACACGTAAAAGCGAACGTCTGTGGGTGCCTTCGGGGCGGCCGCCAGCACTTCCTCACCCACGCGGCGCACGAGCTCGGTTACCCAGTCGCCGGTGAGGACCTGCCCGGAGCGGTGCAGTCGGTTGAGGAATACGGAGGTTTGGAGCGCGAAATTATCGCGACTCCGGCGCTCGCGTCGCGCGTACTCCCGGTTGCTCTCCGACTTACCGCGGTAGCGCACGGCGGCGGGCTCGGTGAAGTCGGTAGAGAGTTCGCCCACGCTCCGGAGCGGCTCGAAGCGCTGCGCAAACCCGGCGGCCAACGCGCTCCACGCGAGGCTACTACAAAGCGCGATTCGCCTCCCGTACGAATGAAGCATAGCCGCAAAGGTCGCCCCTACGGCCGTGCGCTACCCGATAGCATCCGTCCAAAGTTCGGTTTGCTCCCTTCCCTGAACGTAACTGGCCGGAATGTCCGGATTACTGTCGATTAGCTGCTGCACGATCTCCGCCTTCGAATCGCCGAAGGCGAGGAGGTAGGTACGCCGCGCGCTGTTGAGTTGGGGTAGGGTGTAGGTGAGTCGCTCCGGTGGTGGTTTGGGGCTATCCCGAACGTAGCGTACGCGGGGGGCGTCCTCGTCGTCGAGGTCGGTCCAGGGCTTATCCCCCGGGAAGAGGCTCGCTACGTGGCCGTCCGGACCGACGCCGAGGAGCAATACGTCGAAGCCGTAAACGCCCGTCGATCGGGTTGCTTCAAGTACGTCGGCCATGGCCCGCGCCGCGCCCGGTCCGCTCATGTCCGTGGGCCAGGGGTGCCGGTTGGGCTGTGGCGCCGCGATAGCGTCGAGGAGGGGGGCGGCGAGCAGGACGTTGGAATCGTCGTGCTCGTGCGGCACCATCCGCTCGTCGCCCCAGAAGAAATGGACGCGCGTCCAGTCGATGGCCTCCCGGTAGTCTTCGCCCCAGAGTCGGTAGAGTCGCACGGGCGAGGATCCACCCGTCAGGACCACCTTGGCGTTGCCGGCATCCTCGAGTCGCTCCCGGAGAAAGTCGACCGTTTCGGAGGCGAGCTTCCGGGAGGCTTGTTCGGCGGCGCTGAACCGACGGACGGTGCGCTCGGCGGGGGGGAGGGGTCGGGACATGGCGGCGGCGCGAGTAGGTTAGTCGAAAGGTAGCTCCGTGACTAGCTGAGGGCGTAAATGGATTTGATGTCTTTGACGATGTCGTCGAGCTCGAGCTCTAGGTCGACGAGCTTGCCGCTGCGAATGTCGAACACCCAACCGTGCACCTCCAGTTTGCCGGCCTCGTAGGCCTTCTGTACGATACCCGTCTTCATCAAGTTTACGCACTGCTCCTGCACGTTGAGCTCCACGAAGCGCCTGTAGCGCGCTTCCTCGTCGTCGATCTCGCTGAGCTCGGCTTGGTGCAAACGGTACACGTCTCGAATCGAGCGCAGCCAGGGATTGAGGATGCCGAGGTCGTCCGAGCCCATGGCCGCCTTTACCCCACCGCAGTAGTAGTGCCCGCACACCACGATGCGCTTCACCTTGAGGTGCTCCACGGCGTAGTCGATCACCGAAGCCGAGTTGAGGTCGGTGTTGAGCACCATGTTCGCGATGTTGCGGTGCACGAATACTTCGCCCGGCCCGAGGCCCATCAGATCTTCGGCGGTCACGCGCGAGTCGGAGCAACCGATGTAGAGGATCTCCGGGTGCTGCCCCTTCGAGAGGTTTTCGAAGTACGCCTCGTCGGTGGCGAGCTTGCCTTTCACCCAGTCGGCGTTGTTGCGGAAGATCTGTTGGATTTGCATGGGGGCAGTTTACGGCTTATGGTTGTAAGGACGGGCTGTTCGAACCGATCATGGAGCCGGTACCTACCACGACGCAACCGGGGCGGCATCAGTTCGCTATGGATCGGCGAATTCCGGGCTACTGCCCGAAAAAGGCATAGTAAAAAGTGCCGCCCCCACTGCGGTTCGTAGAAGGTACATTCCCGTACTGGCTACCCGTTGCCGTACCCTTAGACTATGCCCATCAAAGTCACCGATCTTCTTTCCGAAGAATACGCCCCGTTCTACGCTACGTACGTCAACGCAGTCCCGCCGGAGCTACCACTCTCGGGTGCCTTCGACGATAGCCTGGCCCGCCTGCTCAACTGGCTCGGGGCACTCCCCGCAGCGCGCCACCACTACGCCTACGGCCCCGGCAAATGGACCGTCGCCCAAGCCCTGCAACACATCATCGACACGGAGCGAATCTTCGCCTACCGCGCCCTCCGGATCGGGCGCGGAGACAAAACCCCGCTGCCCGGCTTCGATCAGGATGCTTACGCCAAAACTGCGGGCGGGAAACCGGCTTTCGACCCTATGCTCGATGAGCTGCGCGCCGTGCGCACCGGCACCAAAGCCCTCTTCGCGAGCCTGAGCCCGAAAGCACTCCTGGAGATCGGTACCGCGAGTGGCGCACCGATGTCGACGCGGGCCATGGGCTTCATCATCGCCGGACATATGTACCACCACATCGCGGTCTACGCGGAGCGCTACGGCCCAACCGCTTAGCTACCGCTCCCCTGCGCCTCGGCGTACGCCCGGAAAGAATCCAAGATCGCCTGCCAACCGGCGCGCTGCTGCTCGGCGGAGGTCTCCCCCTCGGGCACGAAGGTTTGCGTAAGCGCGGTGCGACCCTCACCGGCGTCCTCGAACTCAACGGTTACGGTGCGCCCGTCGTCGAAGGTGTAGGCGACCTTCTTCGGTGCGTCCACGGCGCTGAAGCGACCCTCCAGGTCGAAGCCGTGGCTCTTGTCGCGGGCCTCCATGCGGTAGTTGAAGGTACCGCCCACGCGCAGGTCGGTCTGCGCGCGGGGGGTGTGCCAGTCAGGCGCAGCGGCGTTCCAGTGCACGATGTGCTCGGCGTCGGTGTAGTAGGTCCAAACGCGATCACGTGGCGCGTCGACCTCGGTCTTTACGGTAAGGGACTTGAGTGTGTCAGGCATACAGCATAGATGTCATTCCGAGGGGGATGTGTGCGCCCGCCAATCAGTTTGCGAAGCGCTTCGGAGTCAGTAGGGTCCGCGGATGAATGACTTCACGTCACGATCGTAGAACTCCCGCAGGCCGGCGTGCAACTCCTCTGAGAGTGGGGGGAGATCGGCGGCCGAAGCGTTTTGTCGCGCCTGAAGTTCGCTGCTCGCCCCGGCGATCACGCTACTTACGCCCGGCTGATCGAGCAGCCAGCGGATGCTCATCCCGGCCATGCTCATGTCCTCGGGTAGGTAGTCCGACCCGAGTTTTTGCGCAAGCTCGACGCCTTTTTCGAAGGGTAATCCGGCGAAGGTCTCCCCGACGTTGAAGGCCTCCCCGTCGCGGTTGAAATTACGGTGGTCGCTTTTCGCAAACTCCGTGTCTTTCGAGAATTTGCCGGTAAGTAAGCCCGAGGCCAAGGGTACGCGGGCGATAATGCCGACGCCTCGCTCTGCGGCCCGGGGCACCAGCTCTTCGAGCGGTTTCTGGCGGAAGAGATTGAGGATAATTTGTAGGGAGGCAATTCCCTCTTGCTCAAGGCAAAACAGGCCCTCCTCGACCGTTTCGACGCTCGCGCCGAAGTCGTGTATCAGCCCCTCGCTGCGTAGCTCGCGGAGCCAACCCCAGATCTCCCCCCGTTGCATGACGGCCATCGGGATGCAGTGCAGTTGAAGCAGGTCGATCGTCTCCACGCCCAGGCGCTCCCGCGAATCCCGCACGGCTCGGCGCAACTTCGCTTCGGTGTAGCCGTCGGGAAATACATCGCCCCCGCGTCCGAATTTCGTGGCTACGCGGAGGTCTTCACGCCCTCCGGTTCGCGCGATGAATCCACCGATGAGTCGTTCGCTGCGCCCGTCGCCGTACACGTCCGCGGTGTCGAAGAAGCGAACGCCGCCGTCGACCGCCGCCCGGAGTATCCCGTGCGCCCGCTCGGAGCTCGGGGCGTCACCCCAGTCGGCGCCGAGCTGCCAGCAGCCGAGGCCGACTTCGCTGACTTCGAAGGTGGTTCCGATGGGGTGGTACTGCATGTCGGGCTGCTTTCTCAACAAGAAGCGAGTAGGTGAGGCGGGTGTTCGGCCGGGGGGGGCTTCCCGGATGGGAGACGACTCGGCGTCACTCCTCGCTAAACGAAGCGATCGCTAAGCGTCGTCGATTCACGTCGAGCCGCGTCACGTCCGGGCGCGAATAGTGACCGCTGGGGTCGAAATTTTGCCGCTCCTCGTAAACGCGGTCTAGGTCGAGCTCGCAGGTGAGGAGCTCCTCGCGCCCGCAAACCGGCTCGATCAGCCAACTTCCGTCCGGCGCGGCCACGCAGCTTCCGCCGTCGGCGAGTACCTCGGGCGCTACGGCGTGGATCAGGTCGTATTGCGGGATGGACCTCGGGATGTCCTCGCGCCGCATGAACGTGGAGGCGGCCACGGAGTACGAGCGACCCTCCTTGGCGAGGAAAGGGGTGATGTCGTGCGTGTTGCGGTACGTGCCCGGCCAGACGGCCACGTGCAGGTTTTCGCCCTGTGCGTAGAGTGCCGCCCGGGGCAGCGGCATCCAGTTCTCCCAGCAATTGAGTCCGCCGACCGTAAAGGCACCGAGCGCGTGCGTGAGCAGACCGTTACCGTCGCCGGGCGACCAGCACAGGCGCTCCTCGTAGGTCGGTTGCAGCTTGCGGTGGACGCTCCGGATCTCGCCCCGCTCGTCGATGTAGACCAGGCTGGCGTACGCGCTGTGCCCGCCCCGGTCCCCCGGCCGTTCGAGGACGCCGAGGTACACGGCACAGGCGGCCTGTTTTGCGGCAGCACAAACCTCGTCGAGGTCGCCCCGCTCGATCTGTACCGCCTCGCGGAGGTAGTGCGCGTGCAGCTCCTTCTGGATGCGGTCGTCGAAGGCCGAACCGTGCGTGAGCGACAGCCAGAAGGGGTAGCCGGGCACCAGGCTTTCGCCAAAACACACCAGGCGGGCGCCCCGCTCCCCGGCCTGCCGCACGTGGTCGGTCACCTTCGCGAGCGTAGCCTCCCGGTCGAGCCAAACGGGGGTGACCTGGGCGATGGCGATGGTTATTCTGGTTGTCTGAAGACTGGACATGATGAAAATTCGTCGGGGATATTGCGGAATGCGGGATCTATTGATAAAGAGTCGGGAACAAGCCGGCCCCGGGGCACGGGTGCACGGATTCAACTTCGCGGTGCTAATTCAGCAAACCAACCGCTTAGAAACCGAGTGTAATGATGATCCTAACTGCCGTCCGCAACATAACCCTAGCCGCAACTGCGCTGGGCCTGTTCGCCACCGCTGAGCTCGCCGCTCAGCAAATTTCCGATTCCGTAACAGAAGAAATGACCGAGTCCTCCGAGTCGACGGACCGTGCGGCCGACGCCGAGATGGACGCGTCCGCGGCAACCGCGGAGGTGACCACCGTCGAGCTCAACCAAACCCCCGGTGAGTTTACTACCACGCACCTCGACCTCGCTCCCGGGCAGTACCAGTTCGAGATCACCAACGACGGCGTCGACCACGAAGTGGGCTTCGTGATCCAGCGCGCCGAAGACCAAGATGGCGACGTAATGGAGACGGCGATCGAGAACTCCTTTTCTACCGCGCCAATCGCCCCGGGCACCACCGAGAGTACGGGCGTGGTGACGCTTGAGCCCGGTGAGTACGTGTACTCCTGCCCCTTGAACCCCACTCCCCACTACACGATCACGGTCGAGTAGATCGATCGGTAGCGAGTTGGGGCCGGAGGCCAGGGCGCAGAGGCTATTCGCCCCCCGTCTCCCAGTCCGCAGCAAAATTGCGGGCTGCCTCCGGCCCCCAACTCCCGGCGGGGTAGGGGTGGAGCGTTTTTTCGCGCGTGAGCAACGGCTCGTACACCGCCCAACTCGCCTCCACCTCGGCGGCGCTCACGAAGAGCGTCCGGTCACCCTCCATCACGTCGTAGAGGAGCGCGGTGTAGGCATCGGGTAAGTCGCCGAACGTATCGCTGTACTTGAAATTGAGGTGCTGACGCTGGAGCCGCATCCCCTGGCCCGGTTGCTTTACGTTGAAGAGCATCTCCACGCCCTCTTCCGGGGCGATGTTGATCAACAGTACGTCGTTGGCGACCCCCTGGGGATTCTCCTCGGGGTTGAAGAGCGATACCGGTGCACACTGGAATACGATCGCGATTTGCGTGAGCTTCTGCGGCAGTCGCTTCCCGGTGCGCAGTAAAAACGGCACGCCCTGCCAGCGCCAGGTGTCGATGCGCACGCTCACCGCCACGTAGGTATCGTTCTGTGAGTCCTGCGGGATGTCCTCCTCGTCGAGGTAGGCGGGCAGCTTGCCGTCCTCGCTCGCCGCGTACTGCCCGAAGATGATGTCGTCGTCCTCGATCGGGCGGATCGACTCGAGCACCTTGAGCTTCTCGACCTTGATGTCCGGTGCGGTAAAGGAGGCCGGTACGTCCATCGCGATCACCGTGAGCAGCTGCGTGAGGTGGTTCTGGATCATGTCCTTCAGCGCGCCGGCCTGATCGTAGTAGGTGGCCCGGTCTTCCACCCCCAGACTTTCGGCAACCGTAATCTCGATTCGCTGAATGCGGTCGCGGTTCCAAAGCGGCTCGAACAGCGCGTTCGCGAAGCGGAAGGCGAGTAAGTTTTGGACGGTCTCCTTGCCGAGGTAGTGGTCGATCCGGTACACTTGTTCTTCTTCGAAATACTCGTGCACGAGTGCGTTGAGCTCCCGTGCGCTTTCGAGGTCGTGGCCGAAAGGCTTCTCGACCACGAGGCGGGTCCAACCGTCCTGGTCGTTCGCCCCGTACTTCCCGAGGCCCTCGATGGCTTTCGGGAACACCTGCGGCGGCAGCGAGAGGTAGTACACCGCATTGCCCCCCAGTCGGTGCTGCTCCTCGAGCGCGTGGACGCGCTCCACGAGCATTTTGTAGGGATCCTCCTCCTGCGTGAGCGACTGGAAGTGCAGCTTGCCTTTGAGCCACGCCCTGGCGTCGGCCTCCGACACCTTGGCGAACTCCACGAGGGATTCGGCGACGAGGGTGGCGAAATCCTCGTCGGAGAGTTGGGAGCGGGAGGCGCCGAGGATCGCGAAGTGGGGGGCGCTTTCGGCCTGGGAGATTTCGTAGAGGGCGGGGAGGAGCTTGCGGCGGTTGAGGTCGCCGGTGGCTCCGAAGGTGACGAAGAGGTGGGGGTCTGGGGACATGTGTCTTGGGGGTTCTCGCAGGTACGAAGTGTGAGGTTGCCGGAGGGATTGGGTTTTTGCAGAGAGATTGGTTCTCGCGGAGACGCGGAGGTCACGCGGAGGTTTAGGGGCCGTTAGCTACCCTTTTGAAACTGTTTTTTAGGAGGGCGGAGTTAAAGTTGGTGAGGAGGCCGAGGCGGAAATTGCCTAGTCTGACGTAGGAGAGGGTTTGGGCGAACACCACTTGCTTCTCGACGAGTAGATCGATCCGGAAGCCACTCGGGATGCAGAGCGTCTTGTATTAACCGGTAACAAGGCCTGTCTATCGACCTGGAGTCCATCGCTAAGAAGTTCGTGCTCCAAACAGGCCTCGTAGACACCTTCAAGTAAACCGGGCCCAAGGGTGCGGTGAACGGTAAGAGCTGCCAGCCAAATCTCATCACAGATATCGTTCTCTACCATCTCTCCGCGTCCTCCGCGTGGCCTCCGCGTCTCCGCGATAAAATTCAAGAAACAGCAACCTACCCCTCAGTAACCCCCCGAGCGACCCCATCCGCGTGCGGAGCATCCTTCACCACCATCACCCCTTCCTTGTTCTTGAAGGCGTGCCCGCCGAACTGATTCCGCAGCGCAGAGAGCATCTTAAACGCAAACGAATCCTCGGTGCGACTCTGGAAGCGCGCCTGCAGTGAGGCCGTGATCACCGGGAGGGACACGCGTTGGTCGATCGACTCGCGCACCGTCATGCGGCCCATGCCCGAATCGGGTACGTAGGCGGCGTAGGCGCCGAGCTCCGGCTCGTCCCCGAGGGCGTTAACGGCGAGGTCGAGCAGCCAGGAGCGGACCACCGATCCGTACTGCCAGGTCTCGCCGATCTTGTGCATGTCGAGGCCGAACTCCTCCTTCGACTTCATCAGCGCGAAGCCTTCGGCGTAAGCCTGCATGAGTCCGTACTCGATGCCGTTGTGGACCATCTTCACGAAGTGCCCCGAGCCGCTCGGACCCATGTGCCCCCACCCTTTGTCGGGTGCGGGCGCGAGGGTTTCGATGGCGGGCGTAATGTGCGCTACGGCCTCGTCCGTACCGCCGAGCATGAGGGCGTAGCCTTCGGTAAGTCCCCACACGCCGCCCGAGGTGCCGCAATCGACGTACTCGATGCCGTCCTTCCCGAGGTCGCTCGCGCGCCGGATGCTCTCGCGGTAGTCGGAGTTACCACCCTCGACGATGATGTCGCCTTTCTCTAAGTGCGGGCGCACGGCGTCGATGGTGCTGTCCACGGGAGCCCCGGCGGGTACCATGATCCAGAGCGCCCGCGGGGCGGACATCTGCGCGGTGAGGTCGGCGAGGTCTTTGGCCCCGTGCGCACCCTCTTCCCCGAGCTCCGAAACGGCCTCCGGGTTGAGGTCGAACACGAATACCTCGTGCTCATTTCGCATCAAACGGCGCGCGATGTTCGCGCCCATTTTTCCAAGACCAATGACTCCGACTTGCATAGGGAAAGATTTTAAACGGGTGTGTGCCAGACGCAACGACGTCCGGTACGCGGCAAGTTGACTCACGCGCGAGACAAACTGCGGACCAAATTGATTCGAAATCAGCAGCCCGTACGCATGGTGTGTTTTTCTATTTCGTAAATCCCTCTCGTGTGCTGCATAAAACGTTGAAAAACAGTAATAAAAGCTTGGTGAGGTCTTTGCAGCGGCGATAGAAAGCACGTTGCCGTTATGAAAATATCCGCCTTCTCACCCGCTGCACTCCTGGTGCTCGCCGCTTTCGCCAAAACGGAGGTCGGTGCGCAGACACCTACCAATACCGACTTCGACGGGGACGGAATCGCCAACGTGAGCGACTTAGACGACGACAACGACGGTATCCCGGATGCCGTGGAAAACCCCTGCTCCCCCACGCTAGCTTCCGCTACGGCTCCCGGTACGATCGCGACCGTGCAGTGGGGGCAGGCGATTTACACCGACTTTCAGGGCTACTGGTTTTCGAACTCGGCGGGCGGAACCAAGTTCGACGACCATTCCACCGTGCTGGCGCTCACCTTCGACGGCGTTACCTACCCCACCGGCGTCCGCAACTCCAGGATGATCGACGCCGACGCCGACGGACTTTACGACGGGATCGACACCGACGGAAACGGTGCGAGCGATGTGGCCACCGCGGAGACCTCCTGGACGGCCCTGCGGCCCAACAACTACATCAACCCCGCGGTCAACGACCACCGGCTCGAGGCCACGCAGATCAACGGCAACGTAGCCGGGGCGAGTAACCCCACCCTAACCCCCAACTTCGACGCCCCGAGCAACGCCTACCTCTACCAGGGCGAGCGGGGCATGGACATGGCCTACGGGATGGCAAACATCGGCGCTACCTGGACCTTCTCGTTGTCCGGGGTGAGCCTCGCCGCCAAGAACGACGCTACGCCCGACATCGTCGTCAGTCAGGTCGCTCAGCCGGGCACCGTCACCAAGAACATCCTCCACCTCCTCGATACTGAGGGTAACTACCTCGGTACGAACGGCGTAGAGGTAAGCTGGGACAACGTTCCGTCCATCGGCCAGTACGACATCTTCCAGTACAAAGTGCCCGGGGGGGGAGGGAACGGCTCGTTGTCGACCAAAGACATTCGCATGGGGGCGATCCTACTCAGCAGCTTCGGCGTCCCCGATGCCGATGTCAGCAAGATCGCCGCCCTCCAGATGGAGATCTCCAGCGATGCGGACGTATCCTTCGTGGCGGTCAACGAAGCCTCCTTCACCGACATCTGCAACCCGCCCGACGGCGATGACGACGGTATCTACGACTCGCGCGACACCGATTCCGACAACGATGGCATCCCCGACCTCGCCGAGGCCGGGGGCACCGACGCCGACGGTGACGGGCGCGTGGACATCACTACGGATACCGATAACGACGGCCTCGTGGACGACTACGACGACGCCCCCGCCGATCCCGATCCGACGGCCAGCACGAGTCCCCTCGTGGGCGCCCCCGCTTACGACCTCGACGGCGATGGGATCGCCAACCACCGGGACCTCGACGCCGACGGCGACGGCATCACCGACGTGGTCGAAAACGCGGGCGGCAACACCGACGCCGACAACGGCGGATCCGGCGCCCTCGACGGCCGCCTCGCCGGCCAAAACGACGACGAAGACGTGCCCGACGGCTACGACGACGCCCGCGCGGCCGCCAACCCGGCCCCGATCACCGACACGGACGCCGACGGCGTGCCCGATTACCTCGACTTCGACGCCGACAACGACGGCATCCTCGACGCCCTCGAAGCCGTCTGCTCGGCGTGCCCCACCTTCGATCAGCCCGTGGGCCCGGACGCCAACGCAAACGGCCTCGCCGACAACAAAGAGTGGCTTAGCCCGGAAAACTCGAGCGGTGGGGGAGCCCCCGACTACCTCAGTCTCGATACCGACCTCGACGGCGCGTTCGACTACACCGAAGGGTTCGACGCGGACGCCGATGGCGCGGCCGCCAACGACATCATCGCGCGGGCCACGGACTACGTAAGCAACGGCGGTAACGCGAGCCACTACCCGAGCGCGGACTCCGACGGCGATGGCATCCCGGACTGGCTCGACAACCAGCCCGCTACCGCCGGCTACGACGAGGCGCAGCGTCCACCCTACCTGAACCATCTCTCCCCCGCCTTCATCGACGGCAACGGCAACGGTCTCGCCGACCTGTACGACCCGTTCGTAGTCGGAGGAGCGGCGGCGCCCGTGCCGCAAGCGCCCTCGAGCACGCTCGATCGCGATTGGCGGGACGCGAGCACCGGTGCCGTGCTGCCCGTGAGCCTAAGTAGCTTTTCGGCCCGTACGCTGGGCTGCGAGGTCCACCTCTCGTGGGCGGTAGCGAGCGAAGTCAACGTCTCCCACTACGCCATCGAGCGCAGTCTAGACGGTGAGCGCTTCGTGCAGGTCGCTACCCTTGCCGCTGCACGGCTCGGGGCCTACGCTCACGTACAGGCAGCCACTGCGGCCACGGAATATTTCCGTTTAGCCGCCCACGACCTCGACGGCAGCGTCGAGCGTTTCGCCGTCGCGAGTACGAATAGCTACTGCAGAACCACCCCCCCCGCGACGATTAGCCCCAACGTCGTACCCGCGAGCAACGCACGGCAGATTGCAACGAGTTTTGGCGCAAGCCGGGTGCTTACCCTCGTGGGGCCCTCCGGCCGGAGCTTAACCCAGCTCCGTACCGATGCCGCCGGTCGGGTGCCCATCCCCGCGCTTCCCGGCGGTTTGTACACCATCCACCAAAACGGGGGTCAATCCGCGCGACTCCTCGTACGTTAGAGTGGCTATGGCGAACGCTTGCTACACGCGACCTTGCGGACTGTGGATCGGTAGCGTCTTCGCGTGCCTAGCCTCCGTAAACGCCCAGACGCCCGATACCGTAGCCGCAGCCCGCATAAATGCCGCCCCGGATACCTCGCTGGTCTCTGCCGTGATCGATACGTCGGGTGAATTGACGATGGCCACCCTCGAGGCCTACGGTCTCGTGTACGCGGGCGGCCTGCGCGACAAAGGCTCCATCGCCTTCGACACCGGCGAGCTCGTCACGTTCAGCGCCTTCGCCGCGGCGGGGCGGGGCTGCGACATCCAAATCGAGTGGAGTGTCGGCGATCACCCTTCGGCCCGCGAGTACGTCGTAGAGCGCAGCACGGAGGCCGGCGACTGGGTGGCCGTTGACAGCCTCACGGCGATCGATACCCAACGGGTCTACTCCGTCAGCGAGATGGCGCACGCCTGGAGCGCGTACTACCGACTGAGTCTCCGCTTTCCCGACGGGCGCCGCGAGGCCTTCCCGCAGGTCGCGGTCGGCGCCAACTGCGTCCCCGAATCGGCCGGCATCTACCTCTCCGAAACCTTCGTCCCCGCTGATCAGGCCGGTCTCCTCCAGAGCACGCTCGCCGAGGGCACGCGCGTGCTCCTGATCGACGGCGCCGGCCACCCGGTCACCGAGCTCGTCGCCGGCGGCGAGGGGTTGGTGAGCATGCCCGCCCTCCCGGCGGATACCTACGTGATCCGCGACCGCCAGGGCAACCTCGCGCGCTTCACGACCCACTAGACCGGAGGGACGTCGAGCCGTGGTGCAGACCTTTGAGGAGTCCGGACTCACCCTATCCTTCGGCGAGCAGTGGATCGTACGGCGCTACGACGCACATCCCTTCTACCGCCTGCTCAGCGGGCGCGGTTACCGCGGCGTGGACTTCATGTTGTTGCACCGCTCCGAACCGCGTGCCGTCTGGATCGAAGTCAAGAACTACGCGGTGCGCTACCGCGGCCAAACCCCGCGTAAGCTGCCGAAGTACGTACGGCAACCCGCCCTCCTGGCTGGGGTATTGGCGGACAAGGCGAAGGACACGGAGCGGGGCTTGCGCCAAATCGAACGGCACTACCGAACGCGCTGGTGGTGGGGCGTCTGGGGCGGGCCGCAACTCCGGTTCGCGCTGTCCGGGCACCGGTGGCAACGGAAGCTGCGCGAGCGCGACGCGGTATTTTTCCCGATGTTGGCGCAGTTGCAAACCGCGGGACTCACGCGCTACGTAGTCCGTCTGGGCGTAGAAACGGCCTACGCCAACATCCCGGGGTTCAGTGCGGAGGGCTTCCGCCAAAACTTGGAACGCGAGCTAGCTGCCGGTAGATTTCCAGCGGATGTTCGTTTGACGGCGCGACGGACCTAGTCCTCGTCCCCGCGGAGGAGCCGGCCGTTGTCGCTCCCCCAGCTGAAGCCGAATTTGAGGGTCGCCGCGCCGTACGGTCCGCTCACGAACTGGTCGTTCACCTGCTGCGAGGTCGTGTTGAGCGCAAACCGGTAGCCGAATTCCGCCCCGAGCCTAAACCAGCGCAACACGTTGAGCTCGCCGCCCACCGAAGGTTGGATGAGGGCGATCCGGTCGGTCTGTTCGTCGGTCAGATCGAGCTTGCCGAAGCCAAACTGCAGTCCGAAACGCGGGTGCACGATGCTGCGCGCCAGTGGCGTATAGGCGAGCACCGGTCCGTTGTACTTCAGGCTCAGCTGCTTGTTCGTCTCGTCCACGCTCACCGCGTCGTTGATCGAGTAGGCGCTCCACCCGAGGAAGATCACCTTGTTGAATTCGAGCCCGCCGAAGCCTCCGTTCATGACCGCGTTTTGGTCGCCGAAGGCGGTCAGCTGACTGTTCCAACCGCCCCAAGCCCCCGAAAAGTCGAGTCGAAGCTTGTCGGCGACGGTTTCGTCCTGCGCGTGGGTCTGGAGGGAAGTGAGTAAACAGAGTGTGCCGATTACGGCTGCGAGTAGTGATTTCATGGGAAGTAATTCTAAGCGGCTTTCGCCAAAACAAGGGTAGTACCTGCGGGGAGACGTGCGAGCTAAGGGAAGGTTACAGTTGCGTTAGGGGGAGCTTACGGTGTACTCACTCAATCGGTACTCGCGCCACTTGGTGCGCGTTGGGGCGGGTACTAAAGCGCACCGGACCGGAACGCGGGGTTAGCTATTCGACTAAGGCGGCGTACACCGACCCGTAGCGAAGCCGGTACTCGCTCACGATGCGTTCGAGCTCGAGGTGCCAGGCGTTGTTGCTCTCCGGGACGCCCCAACGGGCGGTTTGAAACGCGATGAGGGGTTCGTAGTCGTCGCGCAGCTCGGCGAGGCGATCGCGCAGCACCTCGGGGGCGAGTACCCCGGAGCGCAGCAGCTCGGCGTACCGGGCATCGAAGCGTGCGGCAAACGCGGGGTCACCCTCGTAGAGGCAAAAGAACAGGTCCGCGATCAAGGTCCCGCGGTCCTCCTCCATGGCGTAGAGGGGGGAGCGCCGGGGGTGGTAGGTGGCGGCGAGGTCGAAGTCGTAGAGCACGAAACGGAGGGGGCGGCGCTCCGCGGAGTAGAAACGGACGTTTTTGTCGGGCCAGTCCCACATCCCGAACAGGTTGCCCGCGGCGGCGAAGTCGATCAGGCTCTCGAGCGCTACCTCCCGGCGGAGCGTAGGGAGATCGCAGGTTCCTACCGCCCGCTCGAAGTCGGCGAGGCGCAGCGCCTCGCCGTTTTTTAGCTCGGGGTGCTCCGCGTAGGTTACCTCGGCGAGGAAGAAGTCGGCCCGCTTGGCCCCGACGAGTCGACTGAGTCCCTGTCGGTTGTGTTCGGAGCGTACGTTGGCCAGTCCGTAGAAGCCTCCGTCGACGAAGACGGCGGCCGGCTCGCCGTACACGAGTTCGACGGCGAGTCCCGCGGCGGCGAGCATCCGGGCGTAGGCGAGGTCCTTGATCAGCGAGGTCGCAAAGGCGTTGCCGCCGTTGCGGAGGCGGAGGCTGCGAATCTCGTCGAGTTGGTGCCCGGGCGCGAGCGTAGGGGCGCGCAGCAGGGTACCGTCGCGGTTGTCGGCGGCCTTTTCGAGCTTGATGCCGAGTGACTTCTGCGGGAAGCGCGCCGAATACCCGCCCTTCACCTTAACCGTCGCCGGGCGGGGGAGCAAAACGGTTGTGCCGTTGCGTCGGACGGACACCTCGGCGTCGATGGTAAAGTCCTCCTCCCACCGCTCGGTCAGTCGCGCGAACTCCCCCGGCGCGGCGGAGAGCCGGTAGATCGGTAGCTCCGGAGTGAGCTGGGCGAGCAAGTCGGGCGTGGGCGTGGCCGTAGGGGCGAGTCCGTCGGCCGCGGGTGGATCGTTCGGAAAGCTCGTACACCCCGTCAGCCACAGCAAGGCCGCGGCCGTGGTCTGTACGACGATGATCCTCACCGATGCGCGCGCCTTCACGAGCGAGAGAGTTGGAGCTCCGCCCCCAACAGGATTTGGGTGCGCGGATCGACGGCGTACGAGGCGCGCGGGAGCGGATCGAGGCCGCGGCTCACGAGGGCGAAAAAGGTCCAGGCGGCCGCCGGTCGGTAACCGACGCGCGCGAGCGCGTCCCACCGGAGGTTCTGATCGTGGCGGATGTCGAGGTCGACGAGGTCGCGGTCGTTACGCGCGCTCGCCCCGAGCGAGGTGCTCCAACGGGGGATCGGTGACCAGTCGAGCAGTACGGGGATTTCGAAGCGGGTAGCGTGACTGCGCCAGGCGCGCCCGGCCGATTCGGCGTCGCGGTGGACGTAACGCGCGGCCAACCCCGCGCGGAGGGCGGTGCGCAGCGGCAGCGCCCAACGGTAGTCCACTCGCGCGGCGGCGACGTAGGCCGGCCCCACGAGCGGCTCCTCGAGGAGGTAGACGCGTTCGGGGACGCCTGCCCCCACGCCGAACGAGAGCGAGAAGCCGGCCGGAACGGTGGACTCGGTCTGGGCTACGATACCCGTACACCAAGCCAGCGAGAGACACAGAAGAAGCCGGGGGGTAGGCATATCGATTGCGTTACGTAGGGTGGGTGTTGGGGTTACGGGCGGCGGACGTTAACGGCGCGCCGGGCGGGAGCGTTGTGTCGCGAAGACCCGTTGCCGCGACGTCTCAACGCTATGCCGTAACGCGCCGGGGGCGGCAACCGCTGCCGGCGACGCGGACGAGCGAAAGCCGTACCGACGCTAACCAAAGGCCCCACGCACCGAGACGGAGCCGAGAGTCCACGCGAATCCACCGGGTCGTACCGCCCGCCCTTTCCCCCTAAACGAAACATCTTCGCGCCCTCAATCCCGACTTTCGGTTATGCGTCTCGTTCCCTTCCCCTTCTCACCCTCCGTTTTGCTGGTTGCCGCCGTGGGCCTCGCGTCCTGTGACCAAACCAGCCAACCCGCCGCCGCCGCCGCCGAAGACCCTAAGGCGTGGAGCAGCGACGGCGCCGGCGGCGGTGCCCGCATCGCTTACGTCAACCTCGACTCCCTCGTAGTCAAGTACGATTACCTCGTGGAGCAGACCGAGGTTTTGCAGAAGCAGGAGGCGGAGGCCAACGCGAGCTTACAGCAGAAGGGGCGAGCCTTTCAGGCGGAGGTGCAGAAGTTTCAGCAGGATGCGCAAGCCGGTAACCTGACGCAAAAGAAGGCACAGTCGGAACAGGAGCGACTCGGCCGGAAGGAGCAGGAGTTGACGCTCGAACGCGATCAAGTTACGCAGGGCTTGGTGAGCGAGAACCAACGACTGCAGTTCGAACTCCAATCCGCCCTCAAGCGCGAGGTGGCGAATATTCAGGCCGCGGAAGGCTACGACTACGTGCTCAGCTACGGCGCCGGCTCGAACCTGCTCGCCGTGAACGACGCCTACGAGATTACCGACCTCGTGATCGAGAAGCTCAACGCCGCCGGGCCGCCGACGATCGATTCTACCCTCGTGCAGTAGGCTAGGTTCGCTTGCGCTAAAACACCACCGTTTTCACGAGCAGGCCACCCTCCCAGAGCGAAACCATTTGCACGCCCGCCGCCCAGCCGCTCGCGTCGAGTCGCCACTGGCCGGTTTGCGAGTCGAGGTTTTGCCGGTGGAGCACCCGGCCGTCGGTTCCGTAGACCACGATGCGCGGCGAGCGGAGGGGGACGGAGGGGGTGCCGCCGAGGGAGATCGTGGCGACGCCCGCGCTGCGGTTGGCGCGGAGCTCGAGGTCGGGGTGGAGGGCCACCGGCCTCGACGAGGTACCCGCCGTCGTGCTCGTGGTTTGCGCGATGCTCAGCGATCCGGTCTCTAAGTTCCGCGTGACCTGAAGTATCGGGTAAACTTCCCCGGGTACGATCCAGGCGAAATTCGCGAACCGGCGGGGACTCAGGTCGATCCCTTCCAATCGCTCCGGGTCGACGAGTCGCGCTAGGTCGACCCAGTTGCCCCCGAGCTGGATCCGGGCGCTCTGCTCGGTACGGGTAAAGCGGGATTGCCGGAGCGCGGGGTAGGTTTGGCCGCCGAGCTCCAGCTCGCCCCAACCGTCGACCTCGTATTCGACGAGTTGGCTGATGGTCAGCTCGATGCTGTCGGCCGTCGCGAGGGTAGGGAGGTTAAGTGCCGTTGCGAGCAGTTGTGGATCGAGAAAGAAGGATTCGCTGGTCGAATCGGCTCCGCTAGACTCGTACGTAAGGGGAGCCGCCTGGAAGGTGAGCGGCGTCCCAAACCGCGAGGGCGGGGTAAGCCCGGAGGCGTCCGAGTTGAGCACGCCGATAACGTTCAGCTCGTTGTCGCTCCGCCGGAGGAAAACCTCCGCCCCCGGATCGAAGATCGCGAACGTAGGGTCGACGTCGTTGCGCCCCGCGAAGGTCAGTACGAGGTCGGCGTCGCCAAACGAAACGGCCTCCGGATCGGTGGAGCCCGCCAGCGCGGTAATGCGCAGGGAGTCGTTGGCCTCGACGTCGTCGAACTCCCAGATGAAATTCGTTCCGGAGAGACCGAGGGCGTTATCGACATCGACGTAGGCCGTATCCACCGCCTGAGTAACCCGGAAGCCGGGCGTTACGAACCATTCGTTTCCGACGGTGATTTGGGCGGTAGACAACTGAACGAGACCGAGTGCTCCGGCGGCGAGTACACTTTTAAGCATAAAGTAGGATTTGACCCGAGCGAAGCTAGCCGAATCCCCCCGTCCTAGTAATTGGGTGAATAGGGTAATCGTCTGCGGTCCAATATTTTAAAATAAAACGTAATATCAATCGAAGGCGGTCTGCAGGTCGATCAGGCGTGCGTAAGCGCCGCGTGCCTCGAGCAGACTGGCGTGATCGCCGCGCTCGATGATCTTGCCGCTGTCCATGACCAATATCTCGTCGGCGGCCTGGATGGTGGCCATCCGGTGGGCGATCACGAGGCAGGTGCGACCTTCCATGAGCCGGAAGAGCGCGGCCTGCACGGCGAGCTCGCTTTCGGCGTCGAGCGCGCTGGTCGCCTCGTCGAGGATCATGACGGGGGCATCCTGTAGGATGGCGCGGGCCAGGGTGAGGCGTTGGCGCTGGCCGCCGGAGAGTCGATCGCCGCGGTCGCCGATAATCGTCGCGTAGCCCTGGGGCTGGGCGAGGATGAAGTCGTGCGCGTTCGCCTGGCGGGCGGCCCGTTCCACCGACTCGCGGGTGGTGTTTTCCGTACCGAACACGATGTTGGCGTAGATGGTGTCGTGGAAGAGGACCACGTCCTGGCTGACGATGCCGACCTGCCGCCGCAGCTCGTCGAGCCTGAGCTCGCGCACGTCGGTGCCGTCGAAGCGGATGCTGCCCTCGTCGACGTCGTAGAAACGGGGGATGAGGTCGGCGAGCGTCGATTTGCCCGCCCCGCTGGCGCCGACCAGGGCTACGACCCTGCCGACGGGCAGCGCGAGGGATACGTCGTCGAGCGCCGGGTGCTCGGTGTTGGGGTAGCTGAAGCTGACGCTCTCGAAGCGGATCTCGCGTGCGAGCCGCCGCACGGGGAGCGCGTCGGGTCGGTCGGCGAAGGCGTTGGTGGTACCGAGGACCTGCTCCACGCGTTCGAGGGCGGCACGACCGCGTTGGAGGTTGTAGAAAGCGTTGGAGAATTGCTTGCTCGGTTGGACGGTCGTAAAGAAGGCGTACACGAACGCCAGAAAGACGGCCACGTCGATCTCGCCGGCCTCGATACGCCCGAAACCGTAGTAGATCAAGGCCGCTACCACCGAGATTCCGAGAAATTCGGAGAGCGGGCTCGAGAGATCCCGTCGGCGCAGCAATCGCACCAGCACGTTTCGGTATTCTTGATTCGTTTTGCGGAAGCGCTCCGTGAGGTAGCCCTCCGCCCGAAAAGCTTTTACGACCCGTAAGCCCCCCAGGGCTTCATCGATCTGGGACACGAGGGAGGAGAGTGCCTCCTGGGCCTGCGAGCCTTGGCGGCGGAGCACGCGGCTGATTCCGCCGATGATCACCGCCGTAACCCCGAGCAACACCACCGTGAAGAGCGTGAGCAGGGGCGAGGTGTAGAGCATGAAGGCCAAAGCTCCGAGGATGAGCAGGGGACTCCGAATGAGGTCGGCGAAGGAGTTGAGGATCGAGGACTCGACCTCCTGCACATCCCCGGTAAAGCGGGAGATGAGATCGCCGCGGCGGCGTTCCGAAAAGTAGCCGACCGGAAGGGTGAGCAGGTGCCCGAACAACTGATTGCGCATGTCGCGCACGATGTTGGCGCGTAGCGGCGCGATGGTGGCGAGGGCGAGGAACCGGAATAGGTTTTTACCGAAGAACACCAGCACGATGAAGACGCACATGTACACGAGCGCGCGCTGGTAGCCCTCGGTGAGGATGATCTCGGAGAGCCAGTAGTTAAAGTTGCCGGTGACGCCCTCGACGCTGAGAGACCACTCCGGGCGAACCGTCACGAGCTCATCCTCCTTGAAGAGGATACGCAGGAAGGGCACGAGGGTCGGGATGGACACCACGTCGAAGAGCACCATGATCAGGTTGGCGACCACGTGCGCGGAGATAAGCCGTTTGTACGGACTGGCGTACCGGAGGATGGTGCGGTGGGTAGACACGGGCGGCAAGGTACGCGGGGCAGTAACGGGCGAGAAACACGGGCGCCGAGAGCGCGTAATCGACGCGGTAAATGGAGCTATTCTCGCGATTGAGGATAGCGAAGTATTTGTACCTCAGTAACTCACTGATTAGCAATAGATAAGTGAGCCCCCTTAGGGGCTCAAGCTTACGCTAAAACCGGTTGTTTTGGCGTACCTTCGAAACTGTATGGACGTAAGTAATCAGAACCCTACTTCAAATAATTACGGCGCGGCAAATATTACGGCGCTAGAGGGCCTCGAGGCCGTTCGTTTGCGGCCGGGGATGTACATCGGATCCACCGATACCAAGGGACTTCATCACCTGGTCTGGGAGGTCATCGACAACTCCATCGACGAACACCTGGCCGGCTACTGCACGCACATCGAGACGATCGTGCACCCGGACAACTCGGTGACCGTCAAAGACAACGGCCGGGGCATCCCGACCGGCATGCACCCGAAGCTCGGCAAGAGCGCGCTGGAGGTCGTGATGACGGTGCTGCACGCCGGAGGTAAGTTCGACAAGGATACCTACAAGGTATCCGGCGGGCTCCACGGCGTAGGGGTCTCCTGCGTGAACGCGCTCTCTATCTACCTGCGGGCCGAGGTGCACCGCGAGGGCAAGATCTTCGAGCAGGAGTACTCGAAAGGTATCCCGCAGATGGAGGTTACCCGGGTGGGTACCTCCGAGCAGAACGGGACGCAAATTACCTTCCGCCCGGATCCGGGGATCTTCGTCGAAGGGCGTGAGTACAAGTACGAAACCCTCGCCCAACGCATGCGGGAGCTCGCGTACCTCAACTCGGGACTGCACCTCTCGCTCACCGACGAGCGCGAGGAACTCACCGACGACGAGGGCAAACCCGCCGGCTTCCGCGAGGAGGCTTTCTTCTCGGAGGGCGGACTCAAGGAGTTCGTCACCTACCTCGACGCCGGTCGCGAGCAACTGATCGACGAGCCGATCCACGTGATCGGCAAGGAGGAAAACGTGGAAGTGGAGGTGGCGCTGTCGTACAATACGAGCTACACGGAGAACATCCACTCCTACGTCAACAACATCAACACCCGCGAGGGCGGTACGCACGTATCGGGCTTCCGCCGCGCACTCGTGCGCGAGTTCTCGAAGTACGGGGAGGACGAGGGCATGTTCGCCAAGCTCAAGTTCAAGATCAACTCGGAGGATTTCCGGGAGGGGATGACCTCGATCGTGAGCGTGAAAGTGCCGGAGCCCCAGTTCAAGGGACAAACCAAGGGCGAGCTCGGCAACTCCGAGGTAACCGGTATCGTGAGCCGGGCCGTGGGTCAGGCGCTCAAGGTTTTCCTCGAGGAAAACCCGTCGAAAGCGCGCCGGATCGTCGATAAGGTGATCCTCGCGGCCACCGCGCGCCACGCCGCCCGCAAGGCGCGCGACATGGTGCAGCGCAAGAACGTCCTCGCCGGCGGTGGCCTACCCGGTAAGCTCTCCGATTGCTCCTCGAAGAGTGCCGACGAGTCGGAGATCTTCCTCGTGGAGGGCGATTCGGCGGGCGGTACCGCCAAGCAGGGGCGCGATCGACACTTCCAAGCGATCCTGCCCCTGCGGGGTAAGATCCTCAACGTCGAGAAGGCGCTCGAGCACCGGATCTACGACAATGAGGAGATCAAGAACATGTTTACCGCCCTCGGGGTGAGCATCGAGGAGCGGGAAGGCGCGCGCGTACTCAACATCGACAAGCTGCGCTACCACAAGATCGTGATCATGTGCGACGCCGACGTCGACGGCTCGCACATCGTCACGCTCATCCTCACGTTCTTCTTCCGCTACATGAAGCCGCTCATCGAGCAGGGCTACATCTACATCGCGGCGCCGCCGCTGTACCGCGTGGCCAAAGGCACGAAGTTTCAGTACGCCTGGAACGAAGACGAGCGCAGGGAGGCCGTGGCGCGGATCGGCAACGGTCCCGACGACACGAGCGTGAAGATTCAGCGTTACAAAGGACTCGGCGAGATGAACGCCGAGCAGCTCTGGACCACGACCATGGATCCGGATACGCGCATGCTGCGCCAAGTGACCATCGAGGATGCCCCCGAGTCGGACCGGATTTTCTCGATGCTGATGGGGGACGAGGTGCCACCCCGCCGCGCCTTCATCGAGGCGAACGCGAAGTACGCCAAGGTGGACGCGTAGCGCACGCTCGGACCTTTAGTTCGCCGCGGGAGATTCTGCGTAGAGAATGTATTGATAGTCCAGTATATCCTCGTCGACGGCGATGTTCCGGTAGCCGGCGTCCTCGAGCGCCGCTACGGCGTCAGCGGTCGGTAATCGGGTGTCGACCGGGGGGCCTACCGGTGTACTTTCGCTCATGAAGTCGACGATCACGACCGGGCTGCCGGGGCGCAAACCCCAGGCCAAGCGGCGCAGGTACGTGGCCCGGTCGTGGATGTACATAAACGTATTGACCATCAGCGCCGCGTTTGCCTCCCCGGCGGCGAGGTCCGGATCCTCGGCCGAGACCAAGCGTTTGTCGATACGCGCGTAGGCCGCGGGGTCGAGTTGCTGGTCGCTTAGCGAATCGAGGAGGAGGAGCATGCTCGCGTCGATGTCCAGCGCGAGGACTTCCCGAGCCTCCGTGGCTAGGCGGCGGGTGAAGAAACCAGTACCCGAGCCGATCTCGACCACGGTTTTGTCGGCGAGTGGACCGAGGCGCCGCAGTACCAGCTCCGGTTTCTGCCAGGCGCTTCGGTTGAGGTTTTCGTAGTCGAATACGATGTGTTGGGTGGCCGAATCGCTCTGGGTAGCCCGGTAGAGGCTGTCGGCGAGAAGCGTCTCTTCGATGGGCGTAAGCTCGCGCCCGGCGTCCGGATCGCCGCAGGCCACGAGGCCCAGCCCGAGGGCGGCGAGCAGGGTAAGTAGAGTGAGGTGCACGTGCGAGGCGCTTCGGCGAGGGCACAAAGTAGCCTCCCGCGCCCTCACTCCGCGAGTGCCGCTAGCCAATCGGCCATGTCGCGGCGCAACGCCCCCCCGCTGCCCGAGTAGTTGTTGGCGAGCACGACGAAGGCGAGCTGCCGCCCGGCACCGTTGGTCGCGTAGCCGCAAAACCCCCGCGCTCGGCGCAGGGTCCCGCTCTTGGCCCGAATGCGAGCGGCGGCGGGCCGGTCGCGCAGCAGCCGCCGCACGGTACCCTCCTGGCCCACCCGCGGAAGGGTAGCGGGTAGTCCCTCGTTTTGCGCGAGGCGCAATACCTGGGCGAGCTGCGCGGGGGTAACGAGATTGCCCATGGAAAGCCCGCAGCCGTCCAGCTGCTCCCAGCCCTCCGTGGGCACGCCCCGGGCCCTCCAGAAATCGACCAGCCGCTCGCCGATCTCGGTGGGGTCGTTCCCGCTGCTCCAGTGCCGGGCGAGGGCCTTGTAGAGAGCTTCGGCGTAGAGGTTTACGCTTTTGAAATTGGTGAGCTCGGCCAGGACGGCAAGCGGCGGGGAGTGCAGCGAGTCGAGCGTGCCGTCGAGCTCCGTCGGTACGTGTTGGGTCCCCGGCGAGCCCGTCACCTCCACAGCGGCATCCTCCAGGGCGGCGGTTAGCCAGTCGGCGAAGGCGAGCGACGGATCGGGCAGCGACCCCTTTACCTCGAAGATGCCTTCGCCCGCGGGGATCGTCCCGCGGATCGCGCGATCCAAACTCGCCGGGGCGCCGTAGATGTAGCTCCGGTCGCCGGAGCGCGACGACCCGCTTCGGAGTTGGTTGTCCCAGACCAGCTCGCCGGGGTCCGGGCGCATCCCGACGATCCGAGGTCGTCCGCCGACGCTGGCGGTGCGCTGCAGGCGGAGGGTGTAGTAGTTCTCGTGAACCATGAAGGCACCGGCACCCGCGCCGTAGTAGTTGCCGATATCGTTCCACTGCCAAAACGGACTCGGCTCGGCACCGGGGTCGCCGCTATCGTTAACGATCACGCTGCCTTCGATGCGGGTGATCCCCGCGCGACGTAGCGTACTTACCCAGCGTTCGAGCAGGCTATCGAGGGAAAGCGTACCCTCGGGTCGACCGGCGCCCAGGCTCGGATCGCCGGCCCCGAGCACGATCAGGTCACCCTGTAGGGTCCCGTCCAGTACCTCGCCCGCGTAACCGAGTCGGGTAGTAAAGTGAAAATCCGGACCCAGCTCCGTCAGGGCGGTAGCCACGGTAACCACCTTGAGTAGGCTCGCCGGTACAAAGCTGCGCTCGGCGTTGACCGCCTCGAGGAGCTCCCCGGTTTGCAGGTCCACCACCGCGAGCCCGAGACTTCCGCGGGCGAGTTGTGGGTCCGCCGCTAAGCGAGCCGTGGCCGTACTCAGGTTACTCGCCTGCCCGAGGCTCACGCAGGCCCACAGGAGGAATCCACTCAAAAGTATCCACTGCATGTTTCGCAAAACTCTTCCCCTCACCCCCCTTAGTACGTACGGCCGCGCTAACGGTTGGTTTTGATTTGACCCCGGCAGGGACCGAGCTCGAAACGGACGCCGCCCGATTCGGCCGCCGCCCGAAGTTCGAGCGTGTCGCCGTCCTCGAGCCAGGTACGCCGCACGTCGTCCCCGAGGTCGATGGCCCGGGTTCCGTTCCTGCTCAGTTCGAGCAGAGTTCCCGCGCTCTCCGGGGTCGGCCCGCTGATCGTACCGCTCCCGCACACGTCGCCCGGCCGCAGGTTGCAGCCGTTTACGGTGTGGTGGGCCAACTGCTGCGCCATGCTCCAGTACAGATGACGTGCGTTCGTACGGGTGAGGCGGTGCGGTTCACCTCGTTTTGGCGTAAGCCAGGCCTCGAGCGTAAGGTCGAGGTTGGGTCTCGAAACCGGCGCACTTAGGTAGGGGAGGGGGGCGGGCAACTGTACCGGACCGGCCACGCGCGCGCCTTCCAGTGCTTCGAGCGGGGTAATCCAGTGGGCGAGGGTGCTGGCGAAACTCTTGCTCAAGAACGGGCCGAGCGGCTGGTACTCCCAGAGCTGCACGTCGCGCGCACTCCAGTCGTTGAGGAGTGCCACCCCGAAGATGTGTCGCTCGGCTTCGGCTACCGGCACCGGATGCCCGAGTAGATTTCCTTCCCCGATCACAAAGGCGAGCTCCACTTCGAAATCGAGCTTGCGGCTTGCGCCAAAACGCAGGTCCCCCCGCTCGTCGAGCCACTGTCCCTCCGGGCGGCGGATAGGGGTGCCGTCGCCGACGATGCTGCTCGCCCGGCTGTGGTAGGCGATGGGCATGTGCGCCCAATTGGGGGGGAGTGCGGCTTGTCCGGGGCGGAACAGCTCACTCACGCTTGTGGCGTGCTCGCGACTCGAATAAAAATCGGTGAAGTCGCCCACGGCGAGCGGCAAAACGAGTTCGACGCGCTCGGCGGGCAGCAGGAAGATTTCGGCGCGGTGACGAATGTTGAAGTAGCTCGGCTCCCGGTCGAGAATGGCGGTGAGGCGATTGCGCACCTTGGCGTTGATGGCTTTGCCGCGCCCGATGAGCCGATTGAGCGCCGGCCGCTTGAAGTCCTCGCGCTCGACGCCGGCGTCGTCGAAGATACCGATCTCGGCGAGCACCCGGAGATCCACGACCTGGTCGCCGATGCGACTCACGAGGGCGTGCGAGCCATCGGGTCGGCGGCGCACCCCCAGCGGCAGGTGCTGGATCGGGAAATTGCTACCCTGCGCGGAGCTTACCCAGCTTCGCTTAGTAGTTGCCAAACGTGATCATATAGCCGGCGGTGAGACTGAAGCCCTTCGATTTGACTTCCTCCACGTTGACCGACTGGTTGTTGTCCATCAGGTTGCTGATCCCGAAGCGGTAGCGAGCGTCAGCGATCAGTTTGCCGCTTCCGAAGGGGATACCGGCCTGGGCGCCGACGATGCCGACGATGTCTCTCCGCTTGAAGTTATCGAAGGGATCTTCTTCGGTAGTGGTTACTATGTTAGCTACGGTAGTCCTGATCGTCTCGGTACCCGATACGGCGTAGCCGAAACTCGGCCCGGCCACGAGCGCCGCCACGAAGCGCTCACCGGTGATGCCGACCTTGAGCAGTATGGGTAGCTCCACGTAGTTGAGACGCTGCTCCTCGGTGATGGTGATAGTGGCACCGTTGACGTAGTCGAATTTAACCCCTCGACGTAAATAATTCAGCTCGGGCTGAAGCGCGAAAGGACCGAGCATAACGATCTCGACGGGCACCCCGAAGGTAAAACCGGTTACGTTGCTCACGTCTCGATTGAGGACACCACCCGCGTACGTCCGGCTGGAGAGCAGCAGACCGCCCTGCGCGCCGACGCCGACGCCCAACTGCGCGTGAGCGGCCACCGTCGTGCAACAAGCGAGTATTAATACCGCCGATAAATTAAGGATTATGCGCATACGACTGGGAATTTAGATGCGTAAAATTGCCCCGTTCGACTCGTGTCGAACGGGGCTTAAAGATTACGATTCCAACGGTGTTAACCTCGATCGATCAGCCTTCAGTTTTGCCAGTATAGGCATAGAACACGACTAAGCGTGCACTAGTAGTCGCCCAGGGTGAGCATGTAGCCGAGGGTAATCGAGAAGCCCTGCGATTTACTCGTAAACGAATCCTTGATATTCGAAACGTTGTCGTTAACGCTCACGTCGCCGCCGTCCTTGAGTTCGTTGAGGCCAAACATGTACCGACCGTCGAGAATCATCTTGCCGCCGAGCGCCGGGAGGCCGAACTGTCCGCCCAACACGCCACTCCACTCTACTCGGTCGCGCGTGGTGCCACTAAAAACGAGATCCCCTTCGCCCGGGGTAGTCTTACCGAGTGCCGTCCCGGTGGCGTCCAAGTAGTCGCTGTAGGTTTGGCTCCCGCTAAACGCGTATCCGAAGCTGGGGCCGACCAGACCGGCGAGCGTGAAGCTCTCGGTGGTGTAACCCAGTTTCAGCAGCAACGGAATCTCTAAGTTGTGGAGCTTGCGCTCAAACTCTTGGGTCGCCCTCGCTCCCTGGTAGTCGAACCTATTGACGAAGCTGCTGCGCTTGAACTGGTAGTTGATCTCCGGCTGCAGCGTGATAATCGGATTTAACGCAATTTCGATCGGGACGCCAACCGTGAACCCAGTGAGGTTGTCTTCGCTTACGATTTCGTTGACGGTATTGTCGGGATCGAAGCTTTCTTTGGACACCAAAGGACCGGCGCGAAGACCGATGCCGAGCTGCGCACTAACGGTCGATGTGGCGCCGCATACCAGAAGCAATGCACCGGCGAGTGAGGGGATGTTTTTCATAATCGTGGGGTTTAATGCTGTAAAACCCCCCCTAAGCGCACCCTGTTCGGTGTTGATTGCACGGCCAACGTTAAGTGCCTCCCAATGTACAAAAGCTTAATAGCGGCCTCAACCTAGCGGTAGAACACGGCGTTGGCGAGCACCTGCATGCCGTGCTGCCAGAAGCCACGGTAGGCCAGGTTGTCTGCGGCGTACACCACGGAGCCCCGTCCCACGGGAGCGACCCCGAGGGTAAGTGACTGCGCTAGCTCCTCGCGCGCCGCCCGGCCCACGAACCCGCGTACCTCGGTCGTTTCCGGGACTACCATCACGTTGTACCCCTCCTGCAAGTAGGCCCAGGGACGGTTAGCCGTGCGTAACGCGAAGAAGTCCGCGCCCAGGCCGAAAGCTAGCGGGTGGGTGGTATCCACCCGGGTGAGTACGAAGGCTCCTGAAATATTTCGCGAGATGCGGGTCCGTTCGCGCTCGGCGTAGGGTGTGAGTAGTGTGGAGTCCGAATCGCCCCCGGTCTGTAGCGTCGGTTTGTCTTCGACCATCGTCAGGCCGAAGCCTTTCTTTTTACCAAAGTTTTCGGCACTCCCCTCCATGGCGATCAGGCGACCGCCACCGCGGACCCACGCCGTAAGCGCCTCGGCACCGGAGCTTTTCAAATCGAGGCGACCGTCACTCGCGATCACCACGTCCACGTCCGCCAGGGCGGCGGCGTCGAGGTTGCGCCAGGGGAGGATGTGGATCGGGTAGTCGAGCACGCGCTCGAAGAAGTGCCACACGTGCCCGAAGGCACTGGCGTCGAGCTTCTCGTCCTGGATGAGTACCACCCTCGGCGCGGCGACGCGGTTGACGTAGTCCGATCCTAAGTCGGGACCGCTCTCCACGAATCCGCCGTCGAGGGGGACTAGCTCGGCGCCGGCGCCGCGGAGGCTGTCGTAGCAGGCGGTGTAAAAGCTTGCGTTCGGTTGATCCCGGGCGAGCACCCAGAGCGTCCCCGCGGGTACGGTAGTCCGCCCGGTCTCCGTGGGTACCGAAGCGTAACGGCTCACCATGCCCCGGCCGAGCAGGGGGGCCACCGCCGCCCAGGAGGCGAGGGCTTCCACGCGCACGCCGAAGCCGTAGTCCGGGGGAACTCGCGCGACCGAATCCGCGGCGGGAGCTTCGAAAGGTTGTAGCTCGTCGACCGCCGTCGAACTCGCGAAACCGTTTAGCCCGAGCACCGTGGGCAGGCTCCAGGCGGTGATGTCGTAGGTGAGGCTGTCCGGTACTTCGGTGCCCGGGTCGAGAAGTACTTGGGCCAAGACCCCCTGGGCCTGTTTGCCGGAAACGACGAGGTCACCGGTCTGTGTTTCGAATTCCCGCACGGGCGCTTTCGCCCCAAAGCCCACGCCGGCGAGCCGGAGCGCGCGGGGCAGCGTACCGTAAGCGATGCCGTGTCGATCGAGCAATACGGTCAGCGACCGCAGTCGCGCGGGCGAGTTGCTCGCGAGCGGAAAGACGTAGCTCCGGAACTCACCGCGCGCGGTACCGGATGCATCCCTGCGAAAGGACGCGGCGCCCGCCACCAGCTCGGCGGCCCGACGGCTCGCCACCGCGAGGGTGCTGAGCGCGGTGGCGTGGTGGTGGTCTATTCGATCGGCGAGGGTGAGCGTATCCCCCTCGTTGCGGAGGAAGGCCCGGCCGGCCCCCCCGCTGCCCCCCTGCTCGTAGGTCATCCCGATGGCGCCGTTGAAGATCGGGTAGGTATCGCCGTAGCTGGGGTAGAGGAGGTCGAATTCTTCTCGGGTGTAGTAGAGCCAACCGTTGGCGTCGAAGATCCGGGCGTGATTGCGACCGATGGTCGTTTGGAAGTCGCGCTGGAAGTCGGTGATGTATTCGTGAAACGGCTCGGCCGCCGGCGCGAAGTAGTAGCTGGAGTTGGGCGACATCTCGTGCAGGTCGGCGTGTATGTGGGGCTGCCACCGCCGGTAAGCCGCTAAGCGCGCCCGTGTCTCCCGTTGGGTGGCCCACACCCAGTCCCGGTTTAAGTCGAAGAAGTAATGATTCGTGCGCCCGCCGGGCCAGGGTTCGTCGTGCTCCCAGGTGCTCGGATCCGGATCCGGTGCGCGGGTCGAGCGGCGGCGCTGATCGTCGGTGTAGCGGGTGTAGCCGTCCGGGTTGAGGCTCGGATCGAGGATCACGATGGTGTTCTCGAGGTAGGCGGCTAATGAGTCCCCGGTTTTGGCGGAAGCCAGATCGTAGAGGATCTGCGGACTCGCCTCGGATCCGGAGGACTCGTTGCCGTGCACGGAGCAGGAAATCCAGACCACGGCAAGATCGCTCACGCCCGCGAGGTGGTCGGTGCGGATCTTTTCCAGATCGGCGAGGTTGGCCTCCGAGGAGATGTAGGCGAGCACCAGGGGGCGCCCCTCGTAGGTTTCCCCGTAGGGTACCACTTTCACACGTGGGCTAGCCGCGCCCACGGCCTCGAAGTAGGCAACGAGCCGGTGGTGTGGCGTGAAAGCGCGGGTGTAATCCGGTAGGAAAGACGGGGGGGGAGGAACCTCCTGGGCGGTGGCCGTCTGCGAGGAGATAAGCAGGACGGCGAAAAGCGAAAAGGCGTAGCGCATGGGTGCGCAAGGTGGGGAGATCTACCCGGATGGGAGTATAAAGCGACCCGGGGGCGAACAGTGGCCCGCCGTTTGCAAAAGCGGTCGACAATCACCTGCCGCACCCTTAAATCCTCGTGCGGCAATGGGCTGTAAGCCCGCTTAAGACAAGTCTATGAGAACTCAGCTTTTTACGCTCCTCTCCGCGCTGCTCGTCGCGTTTACCGGCCAGGCGCAAACCTTAGACGCCAACGTCAACCTGCTCGGTTTCAGCGGCGGCCGGCCTACGGTAGGCATCGAGTACGCCGTCGGTCCTGCTTTCGGCGTGGAGCTGACGCTCAACCCGACCCTCGGCCGCAAGCTCAGCATCAACGAGACGGACTGGAGCGGAAACGGTTTCGGTGCCGGCCTGCAGGCGAAGTACTACTTCAGCAACGACGAAGGTATCGACCGGGTCTACCTCGCCGCCTACTCGCGCTACATGGTCGTCAACAACGAGGTCCAAAACCCCGAGGAGGTCAACTCATCCGACTTCAAGCGCAATCGGCTCGGTGTCGGGCTCGCGCTCGGGTACAAGTACGTAACCAATTTCGGACTCTTCTTCGAGGCGGCCGCCGGGGCAGGCGCCAACGTAGTTAACAAGTTTACCTACGACGACGGCTCCAACAACGAGGAGAACGGACTCCTCGATCAACTAACGGGTATCGACCTGTACGGACGCCTTTCGATCGGTTACCGGATCCTCAGGTAATCCTTCGTTTTCCGGCGTGGGCCAGGATATATTTCGAATTCAGGAATGGGGCGCGCGCTTGATTATGCGTGCCCCGCTTCTACGTTATAGTCTTCTTTATCACGGTTAAGTAACTGATCGCCAAGCGAATCCGATTATTGAACCCGCTGGATACCTCAGGTGTATACCGGATTCACTCACTAGAATCAGGTATCACGTATGAAGACCCGACTCTTTATAATCTTGCTGGCCGTTGTGATTACCCTCTTGTTCCGTTATGTGGGCTAGTACGGTTTTAGCGTAAGCGGATCACATCACCGCCTCACCGATCTTGCGCACGGTTTTCACGTCGCCCATGGTGTAGTAGTGTAGGCAGGGCACGCCGGCTTCCTTGAGCTCCCTGCTCTGCGCGATGGCCCATTCGATGCCGATCTCACGTACCTTTTTGCGGTCGTCCTTGGCGCTCTCGATGCACTTGACCAACTGGTCGGGGAGGTGCAGGTGGAACATCCTGGGCAGGCTGTTGAGCTGGTAGGCCTTGGTGATGGGCTTGAGGCCGGGTACGATGGGGACGTTGATGCCCGCCGCCCGGCAGGCGTCCACGAAGTCGAAGTACACCTTGTTGTCGAAAAACATCTGCGTTACGATGTAATCCGCCCCCGCGTCGATCTTGGCCTTCAGGTAGCTCAGGTCGAGGTTCATGTTGGGGGCCTCGAAGTGTTTCTCCGGGTACCCGGCTACGCCGATGCAGAACTCGGTTTGGGCGCCGTCTTTGATGTGTTCGTCGAGGTAGATTCCCTCGTTCATGTCCGCGATCTGGCCAACCAGATCGGAGGCGTAGTGGTGTCCCTGCTCTTCGGGGATGAACTTGCCGTCGAAGTGCCGCGCGTCGCCACGGAGGGCGAGCACGTTCTGGATGTCGAGAAAGGCCAAGTCGATGAGGACGTTCTCGGTCTCGGCCACCGTGAATCCACCGCAGAGCAGGTGCGGCACCGCGTCGACGCCGTAGCGGTGCATGATGCTGGCGCAAATCCCGACCGTGCCCGGCCGCTTGCGGATGGCCGTCTTTTCGTAGTGTCCCCCCGGGCGGCGCACGTACTCGAAATCCTCACGGTGGTAGGTTACGTCGATGAACGGGGGCTTGAACTCCATGAGCGGGTCGAGCGTGCTGAAGATATCCTGCATGCTCCCGCCCTTGAGGGGGGGCAGGACCTCGAACGAGATGAGCGAGTTGCCGCGGGCGGCTTTGAAGTAGTCGGTGACCTTCATACGGCTGAAAGAACGGGCCAGATGCGAAATTGTCTATTGCTGCCGCAAAACAGCGGGTCGCTAATCGAGCAGATCGCCGGGCTCGAACTCGCCGAGGAGGATGTCGATGTAGTCGGCGAGCTCATCGTCGATGATGTCGGTGTAGTGGGAGTCGAGCGCGTTGCGTACGCCGGCCTCGTCGATGTCCCAGAGGCGCTCGATGCTCTGGCGGATCAGGTCGCGCATCGGCTCGTCGCCGACGATCGGGAACAGTTCGATCACGGCTTCCATCGCGGGCTCGAAGAGCGTACCCGGGTGCAGGGCGAGCAGGCCCGGTAGGTAGTCGAGCAGCAGGATCGGGTCGACCGGGCCGAAGTTTTGGAGGACCTCGTAGGCCGTTTCGAAGTCTTCCTGCTCGCAGAGCACCACGTAGTAGGCGGCCACGCTCGCGTAGATCCCATCCGCGGCGCGTACGGCGAGCTCGTCGGCGAGGTTCTCGAGCACCGGGCCGCGCTCCTCCTCCGCGAACGTCTCGAGGTAGTCGGTGAGCAGGGAGTAGATGCGGTGACCGATGCTGAGGAAGGCCTGGCGGAGTAGGTCGCGCCGTGGCTCCACGGTCGGCATCGCGTCGGCGAGCATGATGATCAGGTCGTTGTACATGCCGCAACGCGCCATGTCCTCGGGGTCGTCACGGCCGACTTCCGACCCCGGGACGACGAGTGCGTCGAGTACGTACTTGAGCACGAGTTCGTGGAGCTCGTGGTGCAGCATCTCCGCGAGGGCCGGTGCGCGGAGCAGCGGGTTTTGTAGGTAGCGATCGAAGAGGGCCTGGAGCTTGTCGAACTCCTGCGTCCGGGCGTAGAACAGCGCCAGGGGCATGGCCAGCCGTTCGGCCTCCTCCCGCTGGGCCGCGGCATCCGCGTTTTTACGGGCGCGCTCCCACCGGCGTCGCAGGCGCTGCTCGAGGTCGACCAGGTCGGAGTTGTCGAGCGCCTGCTCGTCGATCAACGCGATGAGCGAGCTCTGGATCTGCGGTTCCAGCTTCGGGTAGCGCAACAGCAGCTTGAGGCCGAGGTCGTGCACCTGTTGCGCGAACTGCTCGGGTACGGGGGGGACGGTCAGGTCGGCGAGCATGCCCGAGCTCGCGATCACGAGGTCGATCTCCGCGTCCAGCAAACGCCGGCCGCCGTCGAGCTTCTCGAGGAACCGGACGAGCACCGCGCGGCTCAGCAGGAAGCAGTGTTTGAATTTTTCTTGCTCGTAGAGGTAGTTGATCTCGTCGAGCAGGCGGTAAGCATCGAAGCCCTCGCGGGGGAGCACGTAGTTCTCCGAGGCACCCGGATCCTCCATGAGGGCAACGATCTCATCGTAGAGTGCCCCGTCGGACTCGATGTTTTCGAGGATCGTAAAAACGAGATCGCCCTGGAGCTCGGGGTAGGTCTTTAGGCAAAGCTTGAAGGCCTCGATCAGGTGCTCGCGCTCCGCGTTCTCGAGCAGGTGTTCGACCATACTCTCCTTGCGCGCCCCGCCCGGCGCGTTGAGGCGCGGCCCGATCGGCTCGCTGGCCTCCCGCTCGCGGATGCCGATGAGCAGGGCGGCTACGTGCCGACAGTTGGGATCGTTGCGGCCGTCGGCGGAGCAAAGCCAATTCGGACCGTCTTTCCCGTGCTCGATCTTGACGCTGACCGTGCCCGATTTCTCCTCGACCATAGCGCTGTAACGGCGCCGACGGACATCGGCCCGCAACTCGCGTAGTGAGCTGGCGAGGTACAATTTACGGCCCGCCGCGAGGGCTTCCGGACTCAGGCGAGCGCGGACTAGCTCGTGTGTTTTGGGATGTTTTTTAGGCATGTCGGGGGGAAGCACGGCCCGGTGGCGGACGCGCGGGTGATCCTAGATACGTTTAGCGGAGCCAAAGGGTAACCATAAAATGGACGGACGTTGTTGCGGCGCTCGTAGGACAACGCCCTACCGAAGCTCGGTAGGGTCCGCTCCGCTACTTATAAGCTTCACCGAGCTCAGTCGCGCGTCGGAGAGCTTGTTGCCGAGTGCCTTCCAGCCCTTCACGCCGATGAACTCGGCGAGCTCGACCTCCCCGGCGATCCGCTTGCCCTTCACGGTCATGTTGTAGCTCACCTTCGGATCCGGGGCGAGGGTGGCGAACAGCAAGCTAGAGCCACGTGCTTCGGTGATGAACGACTGCCGGGCGTCGAGCGCCGAGGTCTCGATCCGGAAGCGCTTGACCAAGGTGCGTTTGCGTTCGCCATCGTAATACACGCAGCTGATCACTCGGTCGGTGTCCAGCTTGCCGATGTGGATCAGCTGATCGACCGGGTAGCGGTGACTCAGCTCGTAGTCCGTGAGCTCGTAGGTTCCGTCCTTGTAGACCGCCAGGATCAAATCCCCGGTGTCGAAGCTGCCGAACCGCTTGCCCCGGCCTTCGGTGTTCAATCGTCCGGAGACCTCGTCCATCGAGATCTCGATGGCCCCGAGGGTCGACTGCCCCACCTCACGTTGTTCCACTTTGCGCACGGGGTACTTCGTGACGATGTTGCCGGCTACCGAACGCCCTTTGATCTCGAGGGCGCCGAAGTCGAAGGGGAAACTCTTGATGCGCGCCTTGGCCGCCGAGCTGAGCGCTACGTTCACGACCTCCTCCTCCCCATTGGGGTGCATGCTGAGGTAGAGCACCTTGCTTTTCTCGCCCCCCTTCAAGAGCTCGTACTCCCGGTCGCGCGTGGCGCTGGTCACGTTGAAGCGCTTGGCCATGGCCCGCTTCTTTTGCGCGTCCCAGTACATGAGGTTGAAGGTGGTGCGATCGTCGGATTTGCGGAACACACCCGCGTACAGGATATCCTTACCCACGAAGGTCTTGTCGGCGATACGCGTCACGACCAGCTTCCCGTCGCTGCGGACGGCGATCACGTCGTCGATGTCCGAGCACTCGGAGATGTACTCCGCTTTCTTGATGCCGTACCCCACGAAGCCTTCGGCCCGATCGACGTACAGCTTCGCGTTGTTGGCCACCACGTGCGCGGCGTCCACCTTGTCGAAGGTGGCGAGTACGGTGCGACGGTCCTGGCCGGTGCCGTACTTTGTGAGTAGCATCTCGTACCAGGCGACGGTGTAGTCGACCAAATGCTCCAAATCGTACGCAACCTGCTCCAAGTCGGTGGTGATCTGCGCGAGCAGCTCGTCGGCCTTGAAGGAGTTATACCTCGAGATGCGTCGGATCCGGATCTCGGTGAGGCGGGCCAGGTCGTCCTCGGTAATGGCGCGGCGGAGTACGGTACGCTTGTCCTTGGGTCCCGTTTTAGCGACAGCGGGCTCGCGGAAATATTCGCGCATGCGGCGTCCGATGATCGCGAGGGCCTGTTCGAAGCTGGTCGCCTCCTCGATGTCGCGGTACACCCGCTCCTCGATGAAGACCTTCTCCAAGCTCGCGAAGTGCCAGCGCTCCTCGAGCTCACCGCGCTTGATATCGAGCTCCTGGCGCAGGAGGTCTCGGGTGCGCTCGACGCAGACCGCGAGGATATCGGAGACCCCGAGGAAATGGGGCTTGTCGTCCACGATGACGCAGGCGTTCGGACTGATCGAGACCTCACAATTCGTGAAGGCGTAGAGCGCGTCGGTGGCTACGTCGGGGCTTACGCCGGCGTTGAGGTCCACGAGGATCTCGACGTCCTCGGCCGTATTGTCGGAAACGTGCTTGACCTTGATCTTGCCCTTATCGTTGGCCTTCAGGATGGAGTCGATCAAATTTTCGGTCGTTACCCCGTAGGGCAGCTCGCGGATGGCGAGCGTCTTTTTGTCGACCACGTCGATGCGCGCGCGCACCTTCACCCGGCCGCCGCGCCGACCGTCCTGGTAGTCGGTGACATCGCAAAGACCGCCCGTCATGAAGTCCGGGTAGAGCAGCGTTCTTCTGCCGCGCAGCAGCTTGATGGCCGCCTTGCAGATCTCCTGGAAGTTATGCGGGAGCAGTTTCGTCGAAAGACCGACCGCGATGCCCTCGGCGCCCTGCGTGAGCAAGAGGGGGAACTTAACGGGGAGGGTTTCGGGCTCTTTATTGCGCCCGTCGTAAGAGAGGTTCCAGACGGTGGTTTGCGGGTTGAAAAGGACCTCGAGCGCGAATTTCGTGAGGCGGGCCTCGATGTAGCGCGCGGCCGCGGCTGAATCCCCGGTCCGGAAATCGCCCCAGTTGCCCTGCGGGTCGATGAGCAGCTCCTTCTGGCCGAGGTTTACGAGCGCGTCCCCGATGGCGGCATCCCCGTGCGGGTGGTACTGCATCGTCTGCCCGATCACGTTGGCCACCTTGTGGTAGCGGCCGTCGTCCATCTGCTTGAGGGCGTGCAAAATGCGGCGTTGCACCGGCTTGAGCCCGTCCTCGATGGCGGGCACGGCACGCTCCAGGATTACGTAGCTGGCGTAATCGAGGAAATAGTCTTGGTACATGCCCCGCAGACTGGGGCCTTCGCCCGGGAGGACGAGGGTTTCATTCGGATTCTCTGTGGCCATAAAGCGGGGCAAGATACGATTGGAGGCGCTTCCGCTAAAACATTTTGTGTTTAATCTATCTTGCCGTTCGCAAGTGCTACCTTTCTGCACGTGGAGGCACTACTGGACTTTACCGCCGGACTGTCGACGCTGGGCAAGATGGCCTGGCTGGTAGCCGTTATGGGCGTATTCTGGCTGGCGGAAGGGTACTACGCTTTCGTGAAGCTCGACTACCGAAAGTGGGGCCACGCGCGCACCAATCTGGCGCTGCTGGGCGCGGTGTTGCTCATCAACGTGGCCTTCGGCGCGCTCACGCTCGGGGTATTCGAGTGGTTGGAGGCGCGCGATTTCGGCTTGCTTAGCGTGATTCAGTGGCCGACTTGGGCGGAACTCGTATTGAGTATTTTGGCCCTCGACTTAGTGGCGCAGTACGGCGTGCACTACGCGCTGCACAAGGTGCCGTTTCTGTGGAGGTTGCACATCGTGCACCACAGCGATACGCACGTTGACGTGACGACGGGCACGCGGCACCATCCGCTCGACTTCCTGCTCCGTGAGGTGGCGGCGTTGCTTACGGTGGTGGTTATGGGGATGCCGCTGGCGTTTTACTTGCTCTACCGCCTCGTGACGGTCTTTTTTACCTACTGGACGCACGCAAACGTTCGCCTCCCGATCGGCGTAGAGCGCGTTGTGGGATGGGCGTTCGTAACGCCGCACATGCACAAGGTGCACCACCACCACAAGATGCCGCATACCGACACCAACTTCGGGAACATGCTGTCGGTGTGGGATCGACTCTTCGGTACCTACGGCAGCATCGACGAGCGGAAGTTGATTTACGGGGTCGACGTGGCGGATTACCGGCGGGCGGACGAGTTGGGTTATCAGCTCGGGGTACCCTGGAACAAGGGGGTTGGGCCGGGGAAGGGGGTGTTGCGACCTTCGCACAACAGGCAGGCGAAGTAGTGCTATTTACTCCCACCCTAACGTGAACTCGCCCCGCACGCGGCTCTGCGTACGAGGCGAGCAACCGGAAGTACGAACTTAGCTGGTCGATACAGCCGGCAACATCGTAGCCGGTCCTATTTTCCACTCCGCTGCTAGAATAGCAGGTAGTACGATCAGTATAAGTAAGCGATTGCTACCTTGTCGAAGGCACTAAATTCGCCACTAGAATTATTTGGAACGCACGTATTCAGCAGTGACTTCGAATCCCCCTTCTTTGGCGTACCCGGAATACGGAAGATCTAAAATACTTTTGCACTAATTGAAGGGTATTCAATGAGATAACTCATTATTGTTCCCTGTACATCCACGCAATGGCCGACTTGTCGAAACTGCTCAACGTCCCTGCTTCGGGGGTTGAGTAGCAAGCTTTCATGACGGATCTCTCGACGTCACGCGTATCTTTAGGCGTACCAAAAATGTGAACCGCGCCAGCTGATCCAACCGGCTCCCCCTTCAGCGGCCCACTACAGCTTTCTCGGGTAGCGTAATCGGTATGTCTAAAATGGATTAGCTCCGGTCGATATGCGTCTAAATTACTCATTTACAATCAGTTGCACTAGTCCCTAGCTTTGCAATCGACGCTCTGTAAATGGCTTATATTCGCGCGTCTCGTGGTCCTCTTCCGTTCGCCGGTATCGCCCAGAACGAGGGAACGTACGGGAATACCGCGGAGGCCGCTACGACCCGCGACACGTACTTCGGCCGCCCGAATCGCCTGGACAACGTGTGTGATTCTGCCTTCATGCAGGACGAGGCGAATCAGTACTACAACGTAATTACCGTGGGCGCCTGGCTGCGTAACGCATGAATCGGCACGAACGAATGGATCAAATTCTCGACCTACACCACCGTCCCGGGCGGCAATCACGCTGACGCAACGGCTGACCGGTATAAAATTAGCGGCGCGTCACGTTAGCAACGAGATTACGGGTCTGCAGCGAGTTGTCTCCCCACTGAAGGCTTTGTAGAGGCTGTCTGTACGCCTCCTACGCCGACTCCCTATCCAAACCCCGTTCAGGAAATGCTCTATTTTATATCGGCTGACCGGGTCGTTGAGGTTAACCCTCGTCGACGCGGAGTAGTCACCCTCCGTTTTTACGTAAGCTGACGACTCTTTTCTGCGTTCGAGTTTGACTCGATTCGCGAAGGGGGAGCCTCGCTACTCCACGCGCTCGTACCCGAAGTGCGGCCGGATGAAGCGTGAGAAGTAGCCGCCAATGCTCGGAGCACTAGCCAGTCCCCGCGCGGCGGCCTGAGGCACCTCGCGGTAGTGGTAGACGGCGCCGGACTGAAATTCTACTTCGAGCGTGCGACTGTTCGGGTCGTAGCCCACGCTCGCCAAGCTGGTGCTGGCGACTTCGAAACGTTGCATACCTAGAACAACGCTCGGATGCTACGATGTATAAAACAATTTGTTTTATACCGGTCAGGAGTTCGTAGTAAACCGGTTTTAGCGTAAGCTATAGGTGCGGACCATGCGTACGTCCACGTTGCTGTCGCCGAGTGAACCGCGGAGGTGCAGGGTATCGTGGGTCTCGTTGAGCTTCATGCGTAGCGATGCGACTCGGCCCTTCGGAGCGTGGCCGCCCCCGGCCTCTACGTCGTACAAGATGAGCGTAGTGGCAGTATCGACGATCCGGTAATTACCCGTTAGCCAGGTGCCTTCGGCCTGCTCGCCGTCGAGGTCGAACGCGACGCGGCCCGAGGAATATTCCTTCCAATTGAGTTCTAAGTGCGACCGCGCCGAGGTGTCCGTACCCGACTGATCGCCGATGCGCTGCGCGAAGGATACGAAGTCGCCGCTCACCGCCACGGCGGCGTCGTTGTTGACGGTATTCGCGCCGCTGTTCAGCTGCATTTCGGCACGGGGATCCGCGTTGGGTTCGGCTTCGCAGGCAGCGAGAGTAAAAATTGCAAATCCTGCGGCGAGGAGGAGGGCGGTCGGTGTGCGAAAGTCGGCGTTCATAGATCAAGCGTTTGCGGTGGTTCTACCTCGGTTGTGGTAGTGCTTGATTTTCAAAGAGCGCGCCGTTAAGGGAGTATAGGCTCCTCGGCATGGGGATTTTCGACGTTTGGAGGGAATCGAGGGTTGGGCGGAGGTTCGTACCAACGGCGAACGGGAGCGTAGGAGTTAAGCCACGAGTTACACACCGGTAAAGCTCGGGAGCCTACTTCGGGCCAAACTTTCCCAGTTCCCATGCAGCAGATCCTACCTTTTGCGCTCAGTCTCTTCGCGCTCTGTGTCACTCACCAAAAGCTCCTCGCCCAACTCACCTTCGAACCCATCGGTACCTACGCGACCGGCACGTTCGACGAGTCGGCCGCCGAGATCGTCGCCTTCGACCCGGGCTCGGCCAGGGCCTTTTTCACGAACGCAGAGGCGAACGCCGTCGTGGCGCTGGATCTATCGGACCCCAATAACCCCACACTAGCCTTTACCCTCGATATGTCGCCCTTCGGCGGCGGCGTCAACTCCGTAGAGGTCGCTGGCGGCCGGGTGGCCATCGCCGTCGAAGCCGACGAGAAAACCGAGCCCGGGACCATCGTCATTTACGGTGTGGACGGCGATTTCATCGAAACGCACGGGGCGGGCGCCCTGCCGGACGCCCTCTCGTTTTCGCGCGACGGTAATTACCTCGCCGTGGCCAACGAGGGCGAGCCGAACGACGATTACGACGCCGATCCCGTAGGCTCGATCACGCTCGTCGACTTTACGAGCGGGAAGGGCGTGAGCTATACGGTCGGCTTCGAGCGCTTCATCGGGCAGGAGGATGCGCTGCGGGCTGAGGGTATACGGATTTTTGGACCCGGTGCAAACGCGGCACAGGACCTCGAACCGGAGTACGTGAGCTGGTCGCCGGACGGGGAGCGGGTGTACGTAACATTACAGGAGAACAACGCCCTCGCTATCCTCGAGCGCCGCACCAACGAGCTCAAGCTCGTGCCCCTCGGCTACAAAGACCACAACACCGACGCCACCGGCTTCGACGCCAGCAACCGGGACGACGGCATTGAGATCTTCCCGCGGCCGACCCTCGGTATGTACCAGCCCGACGCGATCAAGACCTACGTCGCCGCGGACGGCGCCACCTACGTAGTGACCGCTAACGAGGGCGACTCCCGTGACTACGATGGCTTCTCCGAGGAGACGCGGGTGAAGGATCTCGTGCTCGATCCGACCGCCTTTCCCGACGCCGCAAGGCTACAGCAGGATGAAAACCTCGGCCGCCTACTCACTACAACCACCTTGGGCGATACCGACGGCGACGGCGATTTCGACGAAATTTACTCCTACGGCTCCCGCTCCTTCTCCATCTTGGCCGCCGACGGATCACTCGTTTTCGACAGCGGGAACGAGTTCGAGAAGACGGTAGCCGGTTTGCTGCCCGCGCAATTTAACTCCAACAACGACGACAACGACAGCCGCAAGTCGCGCTCCGACGACAAGGGACCGGAACCCGAGGCGGTGGCTGTCGCGGAGCTCAACGGCCGCACCTACGCCCTCATCGGCCTCGAGCGGCAGAGCGCCATCGTCGTTTACGATGTCACCGACCCTCGCGCGGCTGCGTACGTAACCCTCTTCGGTAACCGCGACTACGGCGTGGGAGCCGACTCCGTAAGTGGGGGGGACCTCGGTCCGGAGGACATCGACTTCGTGTCCGCCGAGGATTCGCCGAGCGGTGAGCCACTGGTACTCGTAAGCAGTGAGGTGTCGGGCACGGTCACGGTGTACCGCGTTCTCGACGGGTCGGAGCGATTTACCCTCCAACTGCTCCACAACGGTGCCCCGGTTACCGCCGGAACAATTGTCCCTACCGGTAGCGGACAGTTAACCGCCTTCGCCAGTACCCTAGATTCGCTCCGCTACGCCGCCTTCCTACGCAACCGAGCTTCCATCCTCCTCGGAACCGGGAATACCGTAGCCATTGAGGAGGCTAACTCCCTCGGCAGTCTCCGTTACGACGCCTTCGGCATTGGCGAACAAGACCTCGCCGCCGGAACGAATTCGCTGCTGCAAAACACCTCCTCCCTGCAGGCGGGCGGCTCCTCGCCCACGTTCGTAAGCGTCAACGCCCACCTTCCCGCACCCGTGGTCACGAGTTCGATCCTCTACCGTCGGACTACCCCGATGGGCGTGATCGGCCTAACCGGAGTCGCCGGTCCGGCGGAAGTAGCGGCGGTGAATGCGGAGGTAGCCAACCTACGGTCGAAAGGCGTCGCGATCGTCCTCCTCCTCACGGACGGGGGCGGCGACGTAAACTTCGTCGGCCAAACTTACGGGGTAGACATCGTCGTCTCGGGCGCGAGCGGCGGTCGCTACCTCACGGAGCTCCTCGACGCCGACGGGCGAACGGTCTACCGGGTTGCAAACCCGGAAGGCTACGGGGCGGTGGGCCAGTTGCTGGTCACCTTCGGGGCCGACGGAGAAGTCGTCGCGGTTGGAGCGGAAAGCGGTTTGGTTCCGGTAGTTTCCCCCCCGGTCCGCGAGGCCCAACGGCTTCGCTTAGCGACCTCACTTACGGCCGCAAGCTTCGCGATCGCTCCCAACCCCGCTAATGGGGCTATCCGCATCCGCGGCGACCAACCGGTTGCCGGAAATCGAGTGCTCCGTATCTGCGATACAGCTGGGAAAACGATGCTCTTGCAAAACACAGATTCGCCAGCGGGTTACTACGAGGAAGTCGTGCCGCTCGACCTATCGACGGGGGTGTACACGGCCACCCTGACCACCCCGAGCGGGTCTGCCTCCGAGGTGCTGTTGGTCCAGTAGTGTATATTACTTACACCCGCTAGCCACCCATGCGCGAGACAACGTTAGCCGCCTTCCTTCTCCTTACGGTAGCCTGTCGGCAAAACCCGGCTAACGGGGCCGGGTTCGTTGCCTCCCCGCAACTAACGTCCGAGCGGATTACGATCAGCGCGTTCGACGGCCTGCTGTCCGTTGCCGATTTGGTAGGCTCGATCTTGATCTACGACGCGACGGCGGATACTTTTTACTCGAATGATTTCGAGCGGGCGGAAACCAAATTTATTCCGGCCTCAACGTTCAAAATCGCCAATTCGATCGTGGGCCTGGAGGTCGGAACGCTGGATGCCGATACGACTGTATTTCGCTGGGACGGTACGCCGAGGTTTATGGATGCCTGGGAGCAGGACCTCAAGCTAGCTGACGCCTTTCGGCTCTCCTGCGTGCCTTGCTACCGGGAGTTGGCGCGGCGCACCGGTGCGGAGCGGATGGAGTCTGGACTGAAAAGAATCGGCTATCCGGGAATGGTGTTCGATACTTCGACGATCGACGATTTTTGGTTGACCGGCGGTTCGGAGATCTCCCAGTTCGAGCAAATCGATTTTCTGCGCCGATTGCGTGAAGGTGAGTTGCCGATCGAGGTCTCCACCGCTTCCACCTTGCGACGAATCATGGTGGTGGATTCTACGCGCGATTTCGTGCTCCGGGGCAAAACGGGTTGGGCAACGGGCGACGGATTCGATTTAGGCTGGTTCGTCGGCTACCTCGAGGATACGTCGAACACCTACTACATCGCTACGAACGTAGAACCGCTAGACCGCTCCGAGGGGGCCGGTTTTGCGGAAGCGCGATTGGAAGTTTCACGAGCGGCACTCGGGTACTTCTCTCGCCTCGGAAAACGGAGGCGATAGCGGCTGATACGGGCGACGCATTGGCGTGAGCAACGTGAAGAGCCCCCGACGAACGATTCGTCGGGGGCTCTCGCGTTGTATCAAAACTCGAAGCGAAGCGGTGCTTACGCCGCCACCTCGGCTCCCGCCTTCACCGTCTCCCGGCCGATCGAGTAGTACGTGAAGCCGGCCTCACGCAGCGTATCCAAATTGTACAGGTTGCGACCATCGAAGATTACCGGTGCCTTGAGCATCTTCTTCACCGCCGCGAAGCTCGGGGTGCGGAACACCTTCCACTCCGTGCAGATCGCCAGCGCATCGGCGCCGTCGAGGGCCTCGTACTGGTCGCTGACCATCTTGACCTTGTCGCCGAACAGCTTGCTCACGTTCTCCATGGCCTCCGGGTCGAAGGCCGTGACCTGGGCGCCCGCGTCGAGCAGCTCCTGGATGATGTAGAGCGCCGGTGCCTCGCGGATGTCGTCGGTGTCGGGCTTGAAGGCCAGGCCCCACAGTGCGATCTTCTTGCCCTGGAGGTCTTCGCCGAAGTGGGACTTGATCGTTTTGGCCAGCCTGCGCTTCTGGGTCTCGTTGACCTCCATCACGCTGTCGAGGATCTTGAACTCGTAGCCGTGCTGCGCGGCCGTCTTGCCGAGCGCGCTCACGTCTTTCGGGAAACAGCTGCCCCCGTAGCCGATACCCGGGAAGAGGAAGCGCTTGCCGATGCGCGAGTCGGTCCCCATGCCGCGGCGTACGGAATCCACGTCCGCGCCGGCGAGATCGCACAGGTTCGCGATCTCGTTCATGAACGTGATCCGGGTAGCGAGGTAGGAGTTGGCGGCGTACTTCGTCATCTCCGCCGAACGCTCGTCCATGACGATCACCGGGTTGCCCTGGCGCACGAACGGGTCGTAGAGGCGCTGCATCACCTTGGCGGCGCGCTCGCTCTTGGTGCCGATCACCACGCGGTCGGGCTTGAGGAAATCGTCTACGGCCACCCCTTCGCGCAAGAATTCGGGATTCGAAACCACGTCGAAAAGGTCGGTGCTGAGGTTATCGGCGAGAATGGCGTGCACCTTCTCCGAGGTGCCTACGGGTACGGTACTCTTATCGACGATCACCTTGTAGTCGGTAATGATCTTGGACAGATCCGCGGCCACCCCGAGGATGTACTTGAGGTCGGCCGAACCGTCCTCCCCCGGAGGGGTAGGGAGGGCGAGGAAGATGATCTCCGCGTCCTTGACGCCCTCGGCGAGGTCGGTGGTGAAGCTCAACCGACCCTGGCGCATGTTGCGCTCGAAGAGCGGCTCGAGGCCCGGTTCGTAGATCACGACCTCCCCGCCGCGGAGGCGTTCGATCTTTTTCGCGTCGATGTCGACGCAAACAACTTGATTACCGGTTTCCGCGAAACAAACGCCAGACACGAGGCCAACGTAACCGGTGCCGACTACAGCAATATTCATAGGTGACTCTTAGGGAAGAAGTGGTTGAAGTTCAGTGCGATTGAATCACAAAGGTAGGGCTTAACCGTTCTGCGCACCAGGGGGGGCGGGGCGGATGCGGGAAAGGTTCAGCGAACCGACAAAACTTGCCGTCCAACGGTCGAAGATTCGGTTTGCCGGCCGCTTGGTCACCCCCGGTGCACTTCCGCACGAACTTTGCAGGTTATCGGCCTGATGCGCACGCCGGCCAAATTTTCCCCGCGCGCCGAGCTGCGACGCTTGGTGAATAGCGTCTGGTATAGCTTTCCCGTGCAGCTGCTCGCCCTCCAGTTGCGCTCCAACCTCTTCTTGCTCGCCCTCTGGGGGATACTCGCCCTGTTCATCGGCGACCGGCTCGCGGCGAGCTTCGGCGTGAAGTACCTTTTCCTCGAACCGGAGTACAACGGACACGTGGGGGCCTCGAGCTTCTTTCTGCTCGGCACCGGCCTCGGCGGGCTCGTTATGACGTGGAACCTGACCACCTACCTCCTCAACGCCCGCTACTTCCCGTTCCTCGCCACCCTCCAACGCCCTTTCGGCAGGTACTGCATCAACAACGCCGCCATCCCGCTGGCCTTCATCGGCTTCTACGCCTGGCAGTTGCGGAGCTTCCTCAAGTCGGAGCTCGCCTACGGCGAGGGCCAGCTCTTCCTCACCCTCGGGTACTTGCTCGCCGGCGTAGCCGTGGTTATCGCCAGCTACATCGTCTACTTCCGACTGACCAACAAGGACATTGCCTCCTTCCCGAACCTCAAGGGCCTACTGCGCGGACGCAGGATCGGCGTACCGCTTACCCCGGGTCACCGCGGCGCCAACCTCGAGCGCATCATCAGCGGCGAGGGGGTCTGGCGCGTCGATATCTACCTCGGCGTCAACCTCCGCCCGCGCCGTACCCGATCCATCGCCCACTACCGTCCGGCTCAATTGCAGCGCATCTTTCGGCAAAATCACCTCAACGCCCTCGGCTTCCAACTGCTGCTGTTGGTCACCCTCGTGCTCGTGGGCCAGGGCATCGACTACGCCTGGTTACGGATTCCGGCCGGTACGTCCGTATTCATCATCTTCTCCGTCGTGGCGGCGGCCGGCGGCGCGATCACCTACTGGTTTCACGCCTGGCGCGCGAGCATCTTCCTGCTCCTGCTGCTCAGCATCAACGTGCTCACGAGCCGCAATTGGTTCGCCTTCCGCAACCGCGCCTACGGACTGTCCTACTCCGGCGAGCTGCCTACCTACAACTACGACCGCCTCGGCGAGCTGGCCCGACCCGAGCGCGTCGCTACCGACCGCGACTCGATGCTGCGAGTCCTCGAACGCTGGCGCGCCCGCACCGGGGAGCGGCGACCGCGCATGGTGCTGCTCTGCGTGAGCGGCGGCGGCCTCAAGGCCACCTACTGGACCACCCACGTCCTCCAACAAGCCCAACTCGCCACCGACGGCTCCCTCACCCGTCACACCAGCCTCATCAGCGGCGCCAGCGGCGGCATGATCGGGGCCGCCTACTTCCGCGAGCTCAACCTGCTTTCGCAAAACGACCCCCGGGTCACCGCTACCGATCCGACCTACCTCGAGGCGAGCGGGAAGGACCTGCTCAATAGCGTCGGCTTCGCGATCGTCACGAAAGACCTCTTCTTCTCCGCCGGTACCTTCGAGCACGAGGGCGAGCACTTCCAGCTCGACCGCGCCTACGCCTTCGAGCGGCAGCTCAACGAAAACCTCGACCACGCCCTCGGCAAACCGCTCGGCGCCTACGAAGCCCCCGAACGGGCCGCCGAAATTCCGATGGTGCTCCTCACGCCCTCCGTGGTCAACGACGCACGCCGACTCATCATCAGTCCGCTCGGCGTGTCGCACCTCATGCTCCCCCCCATCGGCGTCGACCGGCCCGAAACGTTCGAAGTCGACGCCATCGACTTCGGCGCCTTCTTTCGCGACGCAAATCCCGAGCGACTCTCCTTCACCACGGCGCTGCGCATGAACGCCACCTACCCCTACGTGCTGCCCAACGTTTATCTGCCCTCCAACCCGCCGGTCGAGGTAATGGACGCGGGCTTTCGCGACAACTTCGGCGTGCTCCAGGCGAGCCGCTTCATCCAAGTGTACCGCGATTGGATCCTCGACAACACCTCCGGCGTAGCGCTCGTACAAATCTCCACACTCGACAAATTCGAGGCCGCTACCGAGGCCGGACCCCAGGGCTGGATCTCGAGCTTATTTAACCCGCTCGGCGTAGCCGGACAACTCATGAGCCTCCAGGATTTTCAGGCCGACGAATCCATCGGCCTGCTCTCCGAGCTGCTCGGCCCCGAGTACTTCGACTTCGTGCGCTTCAGCTACCGCCCGGCCGCCGATCGGGAAGCGGCCAGCATGACCTTCCACCTCACCGAGGGGGAGAAGGCCGACATCCGCGCCAGCATCGCGCAGCCCGAAAACCGAGCGGCTATGGGTCAGCTCAGCGCACTACTCGGATACCGAGCCGATCAACTCGGCCTGCTACAACCCAGCCGAATCGAGTAGCGGCAAATCGCTTTAACAAAGCGTACTCTACCGCGGTTGGATCTGCACTTCTATGACCCTACGCGATCAAGTCCGCCACGCTTCCAACGCCGTCGGGCCCCGGGCCCGGTCGCTCAGTTCGGGCGTTCGCGACGCCGATCGCTCCCTCGCCGAGCGCCTCGCGAGCTTCGATGAGCTAACGCGACTCGAGGTCGGGGACACCGGTCTACTCCGCGCCCGCGGCCTCGAGCGCGCCACGGGCATCGGTCGCCTCTACCTCAAGTACGAGGGCGACAATCCGACCGGCACCCAAAAAGACCGGATCGCCTTCGCGCAGGTCCGCGCCGCCCTCGCGGCCGGGCGAGACACGATCGCCCTCGCCACCTGCGGTAACTACGGGGTTGCCGTCTCGCTCGCCGCCCAGTTGGCGGGTCTCTGCTGCCGGGTCTACATTCCCGAAGGCTACCACACCGAACGGAGCGGGGAGATGGAGGCACTCGGGGCACGCGTCGAGCGCCTGCCGGGGTCCTACGAGGAGGTCGTCGCGCAGAGCAGCGCGCTCGCCGCCGGTAACGCCTGGGCCGATGCTAACCCCGGCGGCCCGAACACGGCGCTGCAACTCGCCGCCTACGCACCCATCGCCGCCGAGATCTCGGCCGGGGTCGAGGGCACGCTCGACCTGTGCGCCGTGCCCGTCTCGAACGGTACCCTGCTGGCCGGTATCTACCGGGGATTCGCCGACGCTTTTGCACGGGGGCACTCCGCCGGGCTACCTCGCCTCCTCGCCGGTTCCTCCACGCGGAAAAATCCGATTATTCAGAGTTTCCTCGGTGGGTTGGCCGAGTGCCTGGATCTCGACCCCAAGCTCATCCGGGAGACGACCGTCAACGAGCCGCTCATCAACTGGCACGCCTTCGACGGGGATGAGGCGCTCGCCGGACTGTACGCCACGCGGGGACTCGCCGTCAACGTGAGCGATAAAGACCTGCGCACCACCGCCTCCCTCGTGGGCCGCGCCGAGGGCTACCGCGTTTTGCCGGCGAGCACGGCCGGCCTGTACGGCATCCTGCGCGAGCACCGCCTGCGGCCGCTTCCGGAGGGCAATTACGTGGCCGTACTCACGGCGCGCTCCTAGTCACGCTCGCGACTCGCTTACTTCGCCACCATGTCCAGTCCTACCCCCATCGACGGCAACGCCGTCGTTTACTGCGAAGGTGCCTTCAACACGCCCGAAGGCAAGACCGCCCACGGGCTCGTCCGCTTCACCGAACGCTACCGGGTGCTCGGCGTCATCGACAGCCGCTACGCCGGACAGGATGCCGCTCAGGTGCTCGACGGTAAGCCCAAGGGCATCCCGGTCTACGCCAGCCTCGAGGAGGCTTTCGCCAAAACGGAGGGGAAGTTGCAGAGCTTCGTCGTCGGCCTGGCGCCGGACGGCGGTCGACTGCCGCCCGCCGCTCGCGAGGAGATCGCCCGCGCGCTCGAGCGGGGTTTGAACGTCGACAGCGGTCTGCACGATCTCCTCTACAAAGACGAACGGCTCGTGGCGCTCGCCGAGCGGCACGGCGCGCGTATTCGGGACGTTCGCCGGACGCCCGACCGCGACGAACTCCACTTCTTTACGGGAGCGATCGAACGGGTCGACTGCCTCAAGGTCGCCATCCTCGGTACCGACTCCGCGATCGGCAAACGGACGACGGCCTGGCTGGTGGTGCACGGTTTTCGCGAAAGCGGCGCGAAGGCGGAACTCGTCGGGACTGGCCAGACGGCCTGGCTGCAGGGCGCTCGCTACTCCATGATCATGGACTCGTGCATCAACGACTTCGTGAGCGGTGAGATCGAACACGCGGTGGTAAGCGCCTTCGACGAGCAGCACCCGGACGTGATCGTGCTCGAAGGACAGGGGAGCTTAATGAATCCCGCCTACCCTGGCGGCTTCGAGCTGCTGGCGGCCGGTCGGCCGGATGCGGTCGTGTTGCAACACGCGCCCACGCGCCTGGAGTACGACGGGTTTCCCGGCTACAAGCTGCACCCGCTGCCCGAGCAAATCAACGCGATCCAGGTGGTTTCCGGGCGACTGGTAGTCGCCATCACGCTCAATCACGAGGGCATGCAAGCCCACGAGATCGAGCCCGCCTGCGCGGCCGTTACCGCCGAGACAGGCCTGCCCTGCTTCGACGTGCTCGCCAACGGCGCTGCCGGACTCGTGGAGGTGCTCAAAAAGCTGCAATGAGGATCACGCACGTCGGCTACGAGCGCCTGGATCTACGTATGCGCTCGGGCTACACGATCGCCTACGAATCGATCGATTCGGCCGTGAATTTCATCCTCCGCATCGAAACGTCCGGCAAGCACGTGGGCACGGGTTGTGCGGCACCGGATTTCGAGGTGACCGGGGAGCGGCCCGACGAGGTCGAGCGGGTCATTCGGGAGGTGATCACGCCTTTTTTGCTCGGCAACGAGGCCTTCGCCTACGCGCGCATCATCCGCGATCTGCAGGCCCTGCCCGAGGTAGGCCCGAGCGCGCTCTGCATGGTCGACAACGCGCTGCACGATCTGATGGCCAAGCGCTCGGCGCTGCCGCTCTACAAGTTCCTCGGGGCCTACCGAGATAGCATTCCGACGAGCGTGACCGTCGGCATTTTGCCGCTCGACGAAACGCTAGAGGAGGTGCGCGCGTGGGTGGGGCGGGGCTTCCGGATCCTGAAGCTGAAGGGGGGCACGAGCCTCGGCGCCGACGTCGAACGCCTTCGGCGCGTACGCGAGCTCTTCCCCGGGATCGAGCTGCGCTTCGACGGCAACCAGGGCTACACGGAGTTCGAGGCCATCGACTTCGTCGCGCAGACCCGCCCGCTCGGCATCACCATCCTCGAGCAGCCGATCTCGATTAAGGACGAGCCCGGGCTCGGCGCCGTAACCGCCGGGGTGCACATCCCCGTGATGGCGGACGAGAGCCTCAAGACCCTCGCCGACGCCTTCCGGCTCGCGCAGAACGAGCGCGTCGACATGATCAACATCAAGCTGCAAAAAGTGGGGGGAATCCTCGAAGGCCTCGGCATAAACGCCGTGGCCCGTGCCGCCGAGTTGGAGGCCATGGTCGGGTGCCTCGACGAGTGCGCGCTCGGCATAGCGGCCGGGCTCCACTTCGCGCTCAGTCGCTCGAACGTCGTTTACGCCGACTTAGATGGGCACCTCGATTTCGAGGGCGACCCCTTCCTGGATAAGCTCTTCACGATTGAGGGCGGCGTGATGCGACCGGGGCCGGGGCACGGTTTGGGACTCGTGTAGGCCGGGAGCTCAGGGGATGCGAAACGTACTGCCGGGCAGGCGCGTGATCCGGCACGCCAGGTCCAACTCGCCGCTCGCAACCAGGTAGTCGGTGCCGCCCTCGACGATTCCCGTCGTAAACACGACCTCCCCGAGGTAGGCTACGTCCGCTAAGTGCTCCGTCAGGGCTGGTTTTGCGGAAAGCAGAGCTTGTGGGCTGCGGTAGATAACCCGACCTGGATCGGTTGCGTCGAGCAGCGCCCAGAAAGTCTGGTAGCGACCCACGTCCCCGCTGGGCTCCACGGCGTGGTAAAGGGTGAGCCAACCGGCTGGAGTGCGCAGTGGGGGTGTGCCGCCGCCGAGTTTGGTAGCCCCCCCGTGCTGCGGCCTCAGCACGGGCCTCCCCCGCGGCCGCCAGTGTAGGAGATCGGGGGAGCTCGCCAGGTGGATTGCCGGGCCGGTACGCGCACTCTCTCTGGGGGGCGGCGAAAGGTAGACGTCGCCCTGCGGGCGCGTAAGCGCGAGGTATTCGCCGTTAACCCGCCCTTCGAAGACGAGCATGTCCTTGTTCTGATGGTCGAGTACCAGTCCCTCGTAGGTCCAGTGCAGGGCATCCGGCGAGCGGTAGAGCGACGTGCCGAGCCGGTCGCCGGACACGCTACAGACCGTCATTACGTACCCACCGTCTACCCGGCTAATCCGTGGGTCCTCGACGCCGAACTCCTGTTCCACGCCCCGCGGTTCGATGGCCGAATCGTAGCGTACCTCCTCGACCCGCTCGCCCCCGGCATCGAGTATAACCGGCAACAGCCAGCTTATCGAGGTGAGGCCGATGGTCGGGTAGCCGCTTGCGCGAAAACGGAAGATGCGTGGGTCGGCGAGGTCGAGGTGTGCGGTCGGGTAGCCGGGGGTGGTGTAGCCACCGGGCGTCCACCGGATACAGTGGGTCTGGTTCTCCCAGTTTGCCTCCCGTAGCGCTTCGGCGACCCGGACCAGCAGCAGCAAGCGGCCATCCCGCAGGCGGGTGAGCGCCGGGTTGAAAGCACCGAGGGTAAAGGTTTCGATACCCCGTAGGGATTCGCGCAGGGGGGAGCGCGCTAGGTCTACGTCGGTTGGCGAAAAGATGAGCTTATCCATACGGCGCAATGCTAAGCCTTACGCTCCCTCCGCGCCGGCGCGACTCACACGCGTTCTCTGGCCGCCTCCGCGTTCTGGTGGAGTTGCCTCACCGCGTGTTCCCGCGGGGGGGTATCCTTTCCGTCGTCGCCGCCGCCATCGGTGTCGTCGGTGATCGGCCCCTCCTCCTTCGCCAGGAGCCGCAGGGCCAGCGCGCCGCCCGCCGCCATTACGCCCGCTCCCGCGAGCACGGGCCAGACCGCCGACCCCGCCGCGGCGAGCGGTCCGGCGAGCAGGGGCGGGAACACCCGACCGGCGGAGTCTACGCTCCCGCGGACCCCCTGTACTCGACCCTGCGACTTTCCGTCGGTCGATTTGCTGATGAGCGAAGCGATCAACGGGTCGACGAGTCCGTTGCCCAGCGCGAAGGGTACGATGGCCGCGTAGGCCATCCAGGGGGCGGAAGCCACGCCCATGATCACGATCGTACCCGCGGCCAAGAACAAAGCGATCCAGAGTGTTTTGGCCGGACCGAACCACTGCTCGACGCGACTGACGAGGAAAATTTGGACCAGCATGAGCGCCAGGCCCATGGCGGCGAAATAGGTGCCGGTGTCGGTGGGCTTCATGCCGAGATCGTCCTCGAGCACCACGCTGTAAAAGGTGATGAAGAAGGTGTAGCCGGCGATGTACAACAGCAAGACCAGGTACAGCGGTCGGCGTTTTTCGTCGGAGAATGCCGTCCGGGCGTTCTCGAACGATTGACCCAAGCGAAAATCCTCTTCGGTCCTGTCGTCTTCCGACAACGATTCTTTGAAGAGCCAGGCGAAGAGGCCAACCGCGAGTAGGTTGAGGACGCCGGCGGCGTAGAAGGCGGTAGCCGGGCCCGTCCAGGACGCTACTTCCGGATCGCCGAGGTAGCCGCCCAACAGCGGTCCGAACACGAAGCCGAGCGACAGCGCGGCGGTGAAATAGCCGAAGAACCGCGTACGATCCTCCTCGCTCGTTAGGTCGGCCAGCGCCGCCGAGGCGACCAGCAGGTTGCCCGCCGAGAACCCGTCCAGCGCACGGGATACGACGAGCAGCCAGAGCTGCTCCGTGGTTACCCCGATGGCGAACAGGAAATAGGATACCATCGAGCCCGCGAAGGCGATCGTGAGGAAGGGCTTGCGCCCGTACCGGTCGGCGAGCTGGCCGAGGATGGGCTGGGAGAGAAACGCGGGGACGGCGTAGACCAGGCTGAGGATAGCGATGAAATAGGACCCGAACTCCTCGGCGCGAGCGGGCTCGAAGAGCAGGGAGGGGGAATCCGCATCCGTGAACAGCGCGGGAAACAGCGGCATCATCATGCCCGCGTCGAGCTGGTCGATGAGGAGGACGCCCAGCAGGACGAAGATGGCTTTGGACATGAAGTACGGTAAGGTCTCTCACGGCAACCCGGGCGGGAATGTCCTGTTCGAGGCCGCGCTGTCAGAACGCATGCATACGGTCCAAAAGATTGCTTTGATGCAGCATTCGCTACGGGAGCTCAGAGCCTGTATAGGAACTTGCTGATCGACTAAAAATCGGTCGATTTGGAGCTCTCCTTCATCTGAAAGCGTCGTGATAGCGCTGCTACCCCTCCGTTTTCTCCCTCGATGAGCTCCAAATCAACTGCGATTTCGCCGGATCGCAAGTCCTTAGACAGGCTCTTACTCCTCTTGCCCGTTCGGCGTCACCGTCGCGCGCGGGGCAAACTGAAGGGACTCGTCCGGACTAGCCGTCGAAAAGCTTACGTACTGGCGTCGGTGCCGCTCGCCGTGCGCGGCGGTAAAGACCAACCATTCCAGTAGGGTCATCTCCCCGAACAAGGGGTGTGCCCACCCCCCGATGATCGCGCCCACATCCGAAGCGAAATCCACGGCCGTCCGGATGTCGGCCCGCTGGTCTACGAAAACGTCGAGGGTTTCCACGAGCGGATACGTGACCTCCCGGGGGGATAAATTCGCGGGCGCTGGAAACGCCCGTTTGTTTTTCGCCCAGCGCTCCATGATGTCCGCGCACTTCTCGTCCGGCCCCCGTCCTTCTACGTCACTCGTCTCACCGGCGAACAGCCTGAGGGTCGCCCGCTCTGCGAGGTTGAGGTGGTCGAGCATCTGTCCGGGCGACCATTTGCCCGCGGCGCGGGGCGCGTTGAAGCGCCGCTTGTCGAAGCGTGAGAAGGTGTTCAGGAACTCCTCGGTGTAGCGATCGTACTGGCGGAGGTACTCTTCGGTGGGGATAGCTTGCATACTGCGGGAGAAACTACTGATCGCCTCCGGTGGTGTCCGTCGGCATCGTGAATATGCTCTCGTCGATGTCGGGGTTGAGCACCATGTTCGAGAGCGTCATCTTTTGGATGGTGCTGCTGTCCATTTTCGACTCGTTGGTCATCGGCATCATCATGTCGCCAACCGACTGGTAATCCGAAAGGTACGTCTGACTGAGGTGCATTTTACCGTCCGGACCCTTTACTTCCGTACTCTGCATAATAGGTACCATGTACTCCTGGTCGAAGTAGTAGATAGGTGTCTAACCTTATTTCTCACTTGTTCAGCTCTAATTCACAAGTAAAACTACTAGCCACTCCCTTAGTTCTAAACACTTTGATGGTAAAGCTTCTGTCCCACCGTTATGTAGCGCTGGCTTTAGAGGATTGGTATTCATATCCTCCTCTCCGCTAAGCATGAGAGTGACGGCGGTAAAGTCCAACTTGAGGGCTAACGACTAGTCTTAGGACCTATCATAGTATTTGCACTTGCCTGATCACTTGCTTGGTGTGCGCGCAAAAGACCATCAATTCGTAGTGACGATGCCCGCCTGTCGGAGCACGTGCAAAACGCCCGCGAGGACAATAGGTGGGCGAACGTTCACTAGATGACGCACCGTACCGGCATGGTGTAAATCCATTGGCCTTTAGCTTCTTGTGCTTCGACACTGTTACGCATCGAAGCTCGATCCAGAGGGCGGGACTGCGTCGGCAGAGTGCTCGTATGCTCAGTAGGCCTGTGCGAGCTCGACAGTGGTGGACCCGGACGCTTGCGCCATGGCGAGTACATGCCTGTGGGTATTGGCACAGTGATGAGCTTTAATCCCGCTGGCGCGCTTTAGCCTGTCGATGCTGTGAACCTCACGCGATTCCTACATCGCGGCGAATACGGATTTCGAGTCGATGGCCACAACGGTCGGGTGGTGGGGATTGAAGTCCAGCCGGGGGGGGGTAGGTGAAAGCAAAAGCTTTGAGGAAGCGCAGCGTGACAATCAGGGCGTCGGCTGTATCGATGGCGTACGCGCGCGCTCAGCGCCAGAAGTAGACGTACACAACGTAATACGGGGGCTAAGCTAGGCTGAGTCTAGGTTATGCTACTTGCAGCTGTTGTCGATGCGGTAGAGGATCGCGGCGGTGACGAGTTAGAGGGGTTAATTGCGCCCCTGCTACTGAATCAACCCCGAATACGCAGGTGGAAAATTTTAAATCGTTGTTGGAGACGTTCTGGTATCATAGAATGGTATCAGTACCCCTAGTAGCGGCTTTGGCGACTTATTGTTTAATGGGTTTATTTATGCATAATTTTTACATATGAAAAGTCTAACTGGCACTACGCTACTTTCTCGATGCTCGAGTAGCGTGAGCAGTACTAATAAATAATAGAATATCCAGAATTGGATAAAATAATTATGTATAATAAATGTCATATAATTGTCACTTATACGGTTTGTGATATTCATTGCGCCCTTTCGGTTACATTTGTATCTCACCAAACCACAATCCAAAATGGTTAAGCTAGTAGCCTTAATGTTTGCAATATTTTCTTTCGCATTATTTAGTTGTCAAGCAGATGATGAGCTTTCAAATGTAGGAGATGAATTAATCGAGACAGAATTGGTTAGACTACAGGAACTAACAGCTCAACTTAATCCTTCCGACCTTCAAGAGTATGCTCTTAAGTTGAAAGATTCAGATGGGTCAGAAATGCAAGTAGATCTGATTACTAAAGAATTCGTAAGTAATCAAAGTGAGGAGTTTATCACTCTATTTAACAAGGTCGACTCATACACTGACGATGAAATCCAATCCACCGGTTTTCTCTCTTCCGATTACCCCTCGCATGATCAGTTAGAATCAAGAAATCCATCTGATTGTCGATGGGCAATTGACAATTATCTTGCGTGGAGATCAGTTTTAAACCAGTTCATAATGGATGTTGCTTGCCAGCCTTAGGATTGTAAGTATTATGCTTTTTAAACAAGTATAATCATGTAAATCATAGTAATTTCTCGAATCCTATCTACTAATTGTAGATTCGGTTCGAGAAATTACTAATTATTTGCATTCCGGATCGAATAAGGTGTCGGATAAAGAATTCACTGCTAACACTCCCCCTGCTTATTATGTGTTTATAAAAAATAAGTGTTTAAAAGTCTGCGAATATTTTTGGTGTCGATAAACTTGTGTTCCGAAAAGTGTCTCTGTTCCCCTCGGGATTAAGCTTATATGTCTTCTTACAGCAAATTTGATCAGGAATCTATCTGCATTCGACGCATTGAAGGCAAACTTTTAAGAGGTTGGCGCAGCAACTTCGCGATGTGGCCGCTTTAGAAGGATCATGCTGCTGTAGAAGAGTATCATAGGTACGAAAGCCTTCTTGGTGGCCGCCTTCGATCCGAGCGCGAAGTAGTCCGCATCAAAGTCGTATTGATTTCCCTGATGCGGTTCTCGACGCTCCGGCGGTTGGAGTACAGATACAGATAGCGCACTTATGCGCCTGAGCCTTGCTGGTCAGTAGCCAACGCTATGTACTCACATGCATAGTTCTTGTGTCGGCGTCGGAACAACTGGCTTTGTTTGTCAGTGCCGCCGTGGCGGCACTGCAAGACCAGTACGCACCGCTCGCAGTACCTTCCGGTAGAATTGGTATGTGATCCAGGCATAATCTCAGGGCGCGGCGCTTTCGGCGGGCCTGTCGAAACATGCTTTCTGTGATCTACCTGGCACGTAGTCGTTGAGGATTGTGTCAATTGGCGATGTGAAAGGCTACGCCTGGAACCTACGTCAGGTTCGCTAGGAGTTGCTTCGTTATCCATGCCTTGACGACGTAGCCGATCGGGCGTAGTCCTTGAGCAGGTGCAGATACATATCGCCGTATAAAGCTGTCATCAGCGCATACCAAGCCGCTGCGCTCCTGGAATCTCACGGTACTATGAGTGTTTCCAACGTAGCCGAGTTAGCCGCAAAGTATTGGTAGCATCCTTGAGTCGCATCAGCTAGTTGATGATCATATTGAGTTCCTCGCAGAACATCATAACTGAGTGATGGGAACATCCTCCGTCGCAGATAGAAGTGTAGTCTCTGGTAGGGCTTTTGTCGCGCTAGATTACGGTCGAGTTCACATCGAAAGTTATGTCCTCAACCGGAACGCATGCCTACTTTGCATGTGTCAGTTGCGGCAGATGCAGCAGTTTGTGTCCGGGGGTGAACTTTGTGAAGAGCCGCAAAAGTCAGTGGAATAGCCACACCCTTGCCCCAGGTAAAGGGCTCGTGTGGCACTTGGTAGGCGCGCGAATACTCCAGATGTGTAAGGCTGCTTGCCCTGACTATCATCACACTGGACATAAATTGCTCAATCAATTTGACTGGGGTCGTAGCCCCAGTAGGGCTTCTGGTTCGGAAAGTCTACCTCGCTCAAGACAAACCTAAGCCCGTAGCCTTTGCAAATTCGATTGACAACTACATCCCGCCCCACAAACACGCCTTTAGGCCGATGCATCCACCTACTAACGAACGCATATGCATCCTTAGGTTGAGCGATTGATTAGGCCCGAAAGCTAACAGCTACAAACATTCACTGTATTTATTTTAAGGATTTACTTTCTGATCTTTGAAAAATTTACTGACGGCGGTTGGTTGTTGATTTGTTATTTTTGGTATTATTATTAATCACCGCCTTTGGAACTGTAAACATACTTTCGTCGATTGTGGGGTTAAGAGTCATGTTTGAGAGTATCATTTTTTGCTGGATAACACTGTCGATTTTCGTTTCATTAATCATTGGCAGTATAAGATTACCTACAGATTGATAATTCGATAAGTAAGTCTCACTTAGTTGAGTATTCCCATCCGAGTCTACCACATTTCTACTGTACATAACTGGCAATATGTCTACTAGATCGAAGTAGTAGTGCTCTGTATCGGCTTCTCCACAGACCAGCGTTAGATCGTATGCGAGAGCTCCGCTCACTTCGGTAATGCCGATAATTCTAGCCATACACCCTTTGTCTGTATAGTTGAACAGTGTTGGCTCTAAGGGCATAGCCATTTGCTCAGCTTGCGCCTTCGGTATAATGGCAGCAGTACCCACATGGGAGAATGGATTGATTTGCCAGCCTACGTTACCGTCGTAGCCCGTTATGAGCGGCTGACCCTGCAGGTCAATCTCTACGTATAGCTTGTTAGGACGCGCGGTAGTTACTTTAGCGGTGAATTCTATATACCCCATTGTCAAGATTGCATCGGTCTGCATGGATTTGAGGTTGCTCCAGGCTTCCTTCCCCCCCGTATTCTCGATATAGGCATCGATCACCTCATCTGCGCTGGGCAACTCCTGGTTGGCCGTCGCCGAATCTTGGGCAGAAGCCGCGCTCCCGCAAAACAAGGTGGCGGCAACGAGGATAGGGATACGCGTACTAAACATGCAGTTTCAATTTTGGGGAGGCCAAACATGGACGAGTCCGCCGGTTGGGAGCCCACAAATAGGACGGGCGCTCGAAATATGTAGACGAGCGTCCGTAATGCTTACCCTCCGACTACTTACGCCGGTTGCCGCTGATGGGTCGTTGCTGATCGCTCTTGAAGCGGAGCACGTCGTCGGGCCGCCGGGCCACGTGCTTGGTGGCCCGACCCTGTACGCGGGCCCGCCAGTTGCGAAAAGAGGCGGGCTTGAGCTCATTGCGCATGAGATTGATCACGTCTTTCTCGGTGAACCCGAATTGGGCCTCGATGGCGGAGAAAGGCGTGCGGTCTTCCCAGGCCATCTCTATGATGCGGTCGGTGTCTCGGGGGGAGGGCATGGTGGCAGTTGCTGAGTACTCCGGACTAAAGCCCAGAGGGCGCGCTTCGGTTGTGGGCAGCGGTGCCGGTGGCTAATTTGTGGGGTATGAATCAGCGTAGGGTGGAGGGTACGCCCTGCAGGCTTCGGCTGGCGCCAACTCCATCCGGGTTCCTGCACCTCGGCAACGGTGTCAATTTCCTGCTCGCACAGCGGTGGGCCCGCGAGCTAGGCGCGTCGCTGCTACTCCGCATCGACGACTTGGACGCGGAGCGCGTGCGGCCGGCCTACGTAGCGGATGTCTTCGAGACGCTGGCCTGGTTGGGTATCGAGTATTCCCGTGGTCCGCGCTCGCCCGGGGAGGTGAAGGGGGAGTGGTCGCAGTTTGCGAGGATGCCGCTGTACGAGTCCGCCCTGGCCGCCCTGGGTAGAGGCTCAGTGTACGCTTGCACCTGTAGCCGCAGGGAGGTGCGCTCGGCGCGGGCTCGACTCGGGACGCAACGGTATCCCGGCACTTGCCGGGAGCTAGGAGTCCCACTGGCTACCCCCCGCGCTTCCTGGCGCTTGCGGTCGCCAGATCCAGCTACCGAGGATTTCATCGTACGGCGACGCAACGGTCGACCCTCCTACCAGCTCGCGAGCCTCGTCGACGACGTCCACTTCGGGATCACCCACGTCGTGCGCGGCGAAGACCTGCGCGAGAGCACGGCGATGCAACTGGTTTTGGCGGAAGCCCTGCACGAAGTTTTGCCCGAGCGAGGCTTCGATCGCTTTCGCGAAAACAGCTTCTGGCACCACCCGCTGCTCCTGGGCCCAAACGAGGCGAAGTTGAGTAAATCCGCGGGCGCCGACAGCTTACGGGCCGCGCGGGAACGAGGGGTGGGGGCGGAGCTCGTTTTTGCGGAAGCGGAACGGTTGTGGGCGGCGCGACCGCCGAGCGTGAAGCGAGGCTAATTCTTGCCCGGAAGCTGGTGGCTCATCAGGTGAAATTGAAGCGTTTGGGCGCCGATGCACTGCTCCCGCCCGGCGATATTCGCGAATCCCTGGCGCGCGAAAAACGCGATGTTGAGGCAGTGGCCCTTGAGGCAAGCCACCCAAATTTGACAGGCGCCACGAGCGGCTGCCTCGAGTTCTGCGGCCTTCAGCAGCGCTTCGGTAGCACCTACCCGGCGGGCGGCTTGGAGCACGTGGAATTGCGCGAGCTGCAAGCCGTCCGGATCCGCGCTCCCGGCGGCCAGCCGCAACCGACAAACCCCCCAAACCCGATCGTCGCCGTCGACGAGTACCCAATGCTTGGCTCCAGCCTCCCGGAGACCCTTCTCAGTCGCAGCAACCGAGAAAGTGGTTTCGAGGTAGGGCACCAGATCACGACCGGGATGGGTGAATCGCGGACCGTAGGTCGCCGCGAAGGCCTGCCGACTCGTGCGGGCGATACCGGCGGCGTCCGAGACTTCGGCGAGTCGGATAGCGAGATCGCCGGCGGGAAGCGGCGGGTTGGCGACCTCCGCGTATTCGTAGGGGCAGTGCTGGCACCGGTTGCCGCAGCAGTGGCCCCGCTCGAGGTGCGAAGCCTCGGTCATCACCAGCAAGCCCGCGTCGTTGAAGTAGTAATCTTGTCCTTCGATCGCGGCGCTCATGCTTCGGAAACGTCGGTCGCCGCCAAGGCGTTGATCGTCAGTTCGTGTTCGGCCGAAAGCTCGCGGCCGAGCTCGATACTGACGGCGAGTAGGTGGTCGAAGTCGGCGCGTACGCTCCGCTGATTCACGTTGCACATGCGGATGGTGTAGCGCTCGCCGAGCAGCGTGTACGATGGCGCGGCCAGCCCCCGTTCGTGCATCCGCATCAGCAACTCTTTGTTGAGCCGATCGTGCTCGGCGGCATCCTCGGTGGCGAAGCGGTAGCGGTAGCATACTACGTTGAGCGGACGCGGGGCGGTGAGCTCGAGTTCCGGCGCGGAATCCACTAGCTCGGCGAAGTACTGCGCGTCGGCGATGTTGCGCTCGATCACGTCCGCGATCCGCTGGCGCCCGTGTTCCTTGAGGTGCATCCAGACCTTGAGGGCCTTGAAGCCGCGACTCAGTTCGAGACCGTAGTTACTCACCGGATCCGGTCCGGCGGCCAGACCGCGCTCGTGGCTGGCGAGGTAGGAAGGCTGGTAGGCGAAAGAGGCACGGTGGGCGGCGGCATCGCGTACGAGTAGGCAACCGGCTTCGTAGGGGAGATTGACCCACTTGTGCAGGTCGAAGGCGAGCGAATCGGCGGTGCGCATGCCGGTTACGACCCGTTCGTCGACGGCGCCCGGGACTAGCGTAGCCAACGCGCCGAAGGCCCCGTCTACGTGAAACCAGAGTCGCTCCTCGGTCGCGACTTGGCGCAGCTCGGTGAGCGGGTCGAAGGCTCCCGTGTTCACGGTACCGGCGTTGCCGACGATGCAGGCGGGGTGTAGTCCGGCCTCCCGGTCCGCCCGAACGGCTTGCCGCAGCGCCGCCACGTCGATGCTGTAATCGGCGCGGCAGGGGATAGCGCGGAGGTAGTCGCTCCCGATCCCGCAGGCCTGTACGGCCTTGCGCACACAGGAGTGGGTTTCGGTAGAGCAGTAGACGGTGAGCGGTGCGCCACGACTCAGGCCCTGCGACTTGGCCCGGCCCCCGGTAGCGAAGTCGCGGGCAACGATAAGCGCGGTGACATTAGCCATCGACGCTCCGCTCGTGAGCAGTCCACTGGCGCCGGTGGGGAATCCCATCAGCTCGCAGCACCAAGAGATGGCTTGCTCCTCTACGTACATGGCCGAGTGCTCGCCGATGGTCGCGTTCGGGTTCATGCCCGCGGCCAGCATCTCGTACATCATCGCCATCGGCGTACCGGTGCCCTGTACCCACGACCAAAAGTGGGGGTGCACGTTGCCCTTGTTGTAGGGCAGCACGTGAGCGAGAAACTCGGCGTAGTTGTCGGCCGGCTCGCCCGGCGCATCGGGCAGCGGCCGCGCAAACGAGGCCTTCGCCTCGTCGGGCATCGGTCGCCAAACCGGCCCCTCCCGCAGGCTTTGCAGGTAGTCCCACATGTCGTCCACCATCCGGTGGGCGAGCTTCCGATCTTCGGCCCAGTCGGCGGGGTCTAAGTTCACTTCGGCCATGGCTACAAACCTAGCGCGTACGGTGTAGGCCACCGTCTAGGGCGAGTTACGATACGCTTCGTTGTACTCGCGAAAGTCGAAGGCCCCGCGCACGGCTTTGAGGTAGTCGATTAGTACTACGGCCCTGCGCAGTCGCGTCGCACTTCCTTTGGGCTTGCTCACGATGTAAATGATCGATCGTTGCAGGCCGGGGGTGAGTGCGTGAAACAGGTCGCTGCCCTCGGGGTCTTGGTAAAAGAGCTCTTCCAACTCGGGAGCGATGTCGGCACCGTACTTACTCTCGTCCGGCCTGAGCTCGATCGTAACTCGGTTGCCTACCTCGAGTCCCGCCGCTCGCCTGCGCTCCTTGTTTACGATTACGAAGTAGTCACCGCTGCCATCGGGCATCAGCGCGGCGTGCCAGGGGGATAGGCCGCGTACCGAGCACAGCACGCGGCGATCGTTTGGCCCGCGTCCGTTCACCAGCCCGGCCACCGAATGGCTCGGTACGCCGATCCGGCAGCCCCAGCCGAGGTTATCGGGATCCTCGCGCAGGATTGCGCCGCGAATGGTTACCGCCTCCGTCATCCGCCCAAGCTAGCCACCACCTCCCGTACGATTCGCTCTACGGGCTCGGCGATGCTCACGGTGATCGCATTCACGGGGTGCTCGAGCACCGCGAGTTGGGAGTCGAGCAGCTCGGGCGGGAAAAAGTGCCCGGCGCGAAGGCTCACCCGTTCGAGCAGGAGCTCGCGCGAGCCTTCCAGGTACACGACGTGTAGCGGCTCGTCCACCGCCGCGCGCAACTGCGCTCGGTAAGCCTCCTTGAGGGCCGAGCAGCCGAGTACGCAGCCCCGGTCGCGTGCCGCTTTCGCTAAAACCTCCCCCAGTGCCGTGAGCCAGGGCGCCCGATCGCCGTCGTCGAGCGGGTACCCGGCCGCCATCTTCGCTACGTTTGCCGCCGGGTGGAAGTCGTCGGCGTCGAAGTAGGGGAGGGCCAGAGCGCCGGCGAGCTCGACACCGACGGAGGTCTTGCCCGAACCAGAAACGCCCATCACCAAAACTAGCATAGCCGCAAGTACGTGGCTAGGGCACGAACGCGGCTGATTTTCGGACCACGAAGCTATCGATCACCGCGTGGGTGCGGGTGTCGTAAGCGGTACCCCGCAACTCACGACCGTTGACCGTTAAGCCGAGATACGCCCAGGTGTGCGCGTCGCGCGCCACTAAATCCGGGTGTCGGCAGCGCTCCGCATCGGGCGCATACGCAGTCGGATCGCCCTTCATCCCCCGCAGCTTACCGCCGCTGCCAATCGTGGTGCTGATGAAACCGCGCGGATCGGTGTACACCTGTGGTTTGCCTACGTACGCCGGGATCGGGTCGCCCTTCCCGTCCATGGGATTGAGCCGCTCGTAGGTGTGCGCGTGCCCGTTAAAAACGAAGTCGACCCCGTACTTCTCGAAGAGGGGGTACAGGGACACAACCCCCCCGTAATCCTGCTTGTACGTGCAACTCTTCCCGTTGTGGTGGAGGTACACGACTGTCCAATCGCGCCGGCCGGCCGTGGACCCCAATCGCTCCTCGAGCCACGCGACCTGTCGCTCGTAGTCCCAGATTTCGCCCTCCGGTCCGCTGTCGAGGGCGATGAAGCGCACATTGCCGTAGTCGAAACTGTAGTAGTGCTCGTTGCCCGGCAGTCGCCACTCCTGCGTGTAGTTTTGCTCCGGTTCGTGCCAATCGTGGTTGCCGAGTACGGGGTACACCGCGGTGGTCGGGAAGTAGTCGGCGAAGTGGCGAAAGAACACCTCGTCGTAGTCCTCGCTCCTGCCTTCGGGATACACGATGTCGCCGAGCAACAGTCCGAACGCGTAGTGTAGCGTATCTCGCTCTAGCGCCCGGGCTAAAAACTGCGGTGCGCCCTCCAGCGCCACGGGTTCGCCGATATCCCCGACCGCGAAAAACGAAAACGCGGTGTCGTCGGCGGGGGCTGGGCTCACGAAGGTGTAGGTTCGCCCGGCGAACACGCGCCCGTCGGTAATCACCTCGTACTCGTACGACTCACTGTGGGCCAAGCCGTTTAGCACCACCTCGTTCGCGAACGCTCCCGTGCGCTTGCGCTCCACCTCGCCGGTAGCCGATCGCCAGTTTTGCGAGCCCGCGGGGCGAAAGCGTACTCCCGCGGTCGATCCCGTATCCGTGCGCCACATCACGGTGGCGCTGTCGCCGAGGGCCATCTGCAGGTACGGCGCGCGGAGCAATCGCGCTCGTCCGGCCCCCGCCCCGCCCTGCCGCTGCTCGGCGATGCGTCCCCAGCAACCGCCGAGTATCAACCCCAGGAGCACCGGTAGGTAAATTTGCGGGCGTGCGCGCTGCATAGGCTCAGTAACTGGCTTTCAGAGGCGCTGTACACTGTCCGGCGGCGGTGACCGGATTGCAGCGTACGAGCCGGTCGTCGGGGAAGCGGACCTCGTACTCCGTCCCGAAGCGCGGATCGGCGAACTCGTAGTCCGTACTTACGAAATGAGCGCCCGATCGCATCGCGCTCTCGAGGCGGCTGTAGTCGCCTGCACGGGCTTCGGTAGTGCCGGCGTCCGCGCGCGTCCGCACGAGAAATCCCTCCCCCACGAGCCTCGAGATCAATTCTTCCTTACCCTGCGGTTCGTTCACGAAGAAGACGGCGTCCTCCGGTTGGTCGGGGGCCTCCGGATCCCCGATAATGAACATCGCGCGATCGCGCAGCGAGGGGTGTCCCTGAAGGTAGGTGTCGGTCTGGGGAGCCCCACCGTCGAGCACGAACAGGAATTTGCCGAGGGAGGCCTCCAAACTCGGCCAGTTGCCCGCCCGCACCGCCCCGGCTAGGGTGGTGCTGTCGCCCCGTACGCCATCCGGGGTAAGGAGGCGTTCTGCCGGAATGCGCTCCCGCAGTTCCGCGTCGAGCGCGTCGAATGCGGCAGTGTCGAAGGGGAGCGCCTCCGTGAAGCCGGGGCGCGGAATACCTCCCTCCTTGGCGTTGATCGAGACCATGATCGGGAGGTGGCGCGGGTTGGCCGCAGACCAGGCCGCGAGCTCACCCAAGCAAAGCTCGAACGTCGGACAGGTCGCTCGGAAATCGAGGTCCTGAATGTGCATCACCTTGAAACCCGGTTTCGCCATCGACGCGGTGTCGATCGGCGGCGGATCGAGGCCGGCCATCCGTTCCATCTCCAATCCCCGCGGATCCGAGTACCGACCCCCCTCCGGGTCGTACAGCACGTCGAGCTCGAGGGCGCGCACGCCGAGATCGAGCTGCTCGCCCAAGGCGCGGTGCGCGTAGTCGAGGGATAGCGCCTCGCCCGAATCGACTTCGCCGAGCTCGGCCATCAGCATCGAGTCCATGGCCAGCTTGTAGCTGTTGTGCGTGCCGATGACCTGGAGCTGGTTGAGCTTTAGCTTCCCGAGCTGGGGGTTTCGCTGAGCCGCCGTACTCACCGCGGAGAGCGAGCACGAGGCTAAGAGCGCAGCCCACACGCTCACGCTAAAACACTCACTTAAACGGGCCATGGCGTTGCTTTTAAGTGTCGGTAAGCGGTCTCGTCCTTCATTTGGGTCCGACGGGTTGAGCGGAACACAGCTCAACGCTGAGGTGCGCTTCGCCGAAATGTTGGAAGTTGGAAATGCCGTTGGTTCGGGGGGAAGTTCGCAGATACGTGCAGAAGGTAAGATCGCTCCTAAAGACAGGGTTGGCGCTACCGGCGTACCGGTCTGCGTGGACACACGATCGTGGAGCACGCTGGACGCATACTGACCCGCTCCGCGACCTACTCGTTCGAACAGGCCGTTGGAACCCGAGCGCTCAGTAGCCCTCGTTCTGGACGAGGTAGCCCGTCTCCGAAGAGGCCCCGTCGATGGCCGTTTGGGGAATAGGGTACACTCTCCGAAAACGCTCGTTGTTGGTCTTCTCGGTCCAGGTATCCTCGTACTTGCCGAAGCGGATGAGGTCGGTGCGGCGCTGGTGCTCCCAGTAGAGCTCGAAGCCGCGCTCGCGGAGGAGCAGGTCGAGATCCACGCGCTCCAGGGCGGGCGGTGCGGGCGGGCGGGCGGTGCGGGCGGCGCGAACGGAGTTGACGTCCGCGAGGGCGCCCTCCGCATCGGCGTTCATGCGGAGCTTGGCCTCGGCGCGCATGAGGTACACGTCGGCGAGGCGCACGATCACGAGGTCGGCGTCGCCGTTGTTGCGACCCGAGTTAGACTTCGGACTGAACTCGTACTTCTCCACGCGGTAGCCGCTCGGGTAGTTGCTGCCTTCGGGGGTGAAGTCGACCAGCTCGGTGTAATCGACGGCCAGGTCGGGACGCTCGCGACTGAGGTGGACGAGCGGGCCGACCTTAAAGTCGCCGTTCTCACAGCGGACGAACCCGTCGGCCTCGCGCTGGAGGCCGAACTGCTGACCACGCAGGATGCCGCGGTCGATCCGAAAGTCGCTCCCGGCCATGCAGGTGTCGTTGCCGACGAACTCAGGCAGGTTTCGCTTGAAGAAGCGTGGGTCGACCGAGGGATCTTCGGAACCGTAGGCGTCCACCCAACTCCGGTAGAACGTCGGCGTGATGGCCGGCCCGTCGGTGCCGTTGGCGTTCGGGAACTCGGGTAGCGGAAATACGTCGCCCGAGATCGAGAAGTAGGCCATCCGATTGTGGCCGTTGAGCTCGGCGCGTTGGTCGACGGCGAAGATGAGCTCCTTGTTGTCGTGATTGTCCGAGTCGAACAGGGAGAAGAATTCGGGGGCGAGCTCGTACTGGCCGGAGTTGATGATCCGGTCGCAGTAGTCGATCACCTTGGCCATGTCGGCTTCGGTGAAGTCGAAGTCCTCCGCGTAGCGATCGCGGTACACGGCGGCGTTGAGGTAGAGGCGCGCGAGGAGTGCCTGCGCGCCGCCGCGGTTGAGGCGACCGGGGTTATCGCTTTCGGGCAGGAGCGGCTCCACGGCCTCGAGCTCGGAGGTGACGTAGTTCAGTCCTTCGGTGCCGCGCAGGATTTGCGAGTCGTCGTCCACGTTCTCCTTCACGAACACGAGGTCGTAGAGGTCGAGCGTCAGCATCGAGTAGTAGGCGCGCATCGCGCGAGCCTCGGCGAGGTAGGTTTGGGCGCGCGGATCGCCGTAGTTGGGCAGTTGGTCGATGGCCGTGATCGTGCGCGAGATCGAGGGAAGGATCTCGTTCCAGGTGTTGCCGATGTTGGCGTTGGTCGGGTCGAAGGTGTGGTCGTGCAGGGCGAGGTAGATGCCGTTGTCGCCCCAATCGGTGCCGCCGCGGTAGGGGAGGATGGCCTCGTCGGTGCTGATCTCCTGGAGGGCGAAGTAGCGGGTGTGCAGGAATACGTCCGGTAGCTTCGCGTAGACGGGGGCGAGCAGGCCGTCGATGGTTTCGCCTTCGGAGAGCTCCGAGGCGGAGGATTCGTCCAGGATCTCCTCCTGTAGGTCGGTACAGGCCGTGGCGCACAGCAGGAGGCACAGCGGCAGCGCGGGGCGTAGAAGTAGCGTGGTCGTTTTCACGAAAGTGGGATTTTGCGGGGCACTCAAAAACGGACGTTCGTGCCGAGGATGAGGGTTCTGGCCTTGGGGTAGCTGAGGTAGTCGATGCCGTAGGAGACGACGCCGTCGATGGTGCGGTCGGTGTTGACCTCCGGGTCGAAGCCGTCGTAGTCGGTGACCACGAAGAGGTTTTGACCGGTGAGGTAGAAGGACAGGCCGCTGAGGTACTTGCCGAAGCCGAGGGCCTCGGTGTCGAGGTTGTAGTCGAGCGTGAGGTTGTTGAGGCGCAGGAAGGCACCGTCCTTGAGGAAGCGCGTGGAGACCGGTGCGGCGTTGTTGACCGACTCTTCGGGGGTAGAGATTGCCTCGGGCGTGACGTTGAGGCCGCGCGAGAGCCGCAGCTTGTAGAAGTTTGCGTTCGCGGTGTTGTCGTAGACCTTGTTGCCGCTCACCCCGTTGAAGTTGGCCGAGAGCCCGATGCCGCGGAAGCCGAAGCGCGTGCTGAAGTTGTAGAGCCGGGTGGGGAGCGCCGTGCCGGCGGCGATCCGATCGCCGTCGTTGACCTCCCCGTCGCCGTTTACGTCGCGGTAGGTGCTCATGCCCGACTCGTCGAAGCCGGTGAAATCCTGGAGGAAGAAGGTGCCGATCGGTTCGTCGTTCACGTAGCCGTTGATGGTGGCCGAGGTGAGGCCCGAGCCCGAGGCGGCGCCGGAGGGGATGACGCTGTAGGGGGAGTTGGCCACCTCGTTGCGGATGAGGGTGAGGTTGCCGACGAGGTCCATCGTGAAGCCAGAAGCGCCGGCGAGGCGGTAGTCGAGACCGACCTCGAGGCCCTGGTTACGGATCTCCATGTCGGGTACATTTGTCCAGTAGCTGGTAGCGGGTTGCACGGGGTCGGCCGGGATCACCTCGAGGAGAATGTTGGTGGTCGTTTTGTCGAAGTAGTCGAGGGTAGCCACGAAGGCGCCGTTCATCAGTCCGAGATCGAGACCGACGTTGGTCTGCTGCGACACCTCCCACTGGATGTCGGGGTTGGCGAGACGCGTGTAGGTGATGCCGACGGGGTAGGTCTCGCCGTCGTCGAGCGGATAGCTCGTCTCGCCGGAGACGGTGGAGGTGAAGAGCGGTTGGGTGATCTTGGAGGGGATCTCCTGGTTGCCCGTTTGGCCCCAACCCGCACGGAGTTTGAGGCTCACGTCGCTCTCCCCGAAGAAAGGCTCTTCGGAGATGCGCCACCCGCCCGAGAAGGAGGGGAAGTAGCCGTACTTGTTGTTGTCGCCGAACTTCGACGAACCATCGGCGCGGAGCGTGGCGGTAAAGAGGTAGCGCTCCCGCAGGCTCACGTTCGCGCGGCCGAAGAAGGACTGCAGCTCGTTGACGACCGCGGAGCCGGAGGGGCGATTGGACTGGAGGTCGAGCTGCTGCCCGATGCCGGGGTTGTTGATCGGCTCGATGTCGGTGAAGGGGAACTGACCGATGCTGTAGTTGCGGTCGGCGATCCGGAAGCGCTGGTAGGAGTGGCCGGCGAGGGCGGTGAGCTCGAAGCCCGGTCGCGAGGAGGTGTAGGTGAGGTAGTTCTCGATTAGGCGGTTGGAGTTTTCGAAGACGTACGTGTCGAGGCGACCGTCCTGTCGGGGTACGTCGCTGCGTTGCGACTGGATATCGCGCACGGCGTTCGATTGGTCGACCCCCACGTTGAGCTTGTAGACCAGTCCGTCGACGATCGTGAGCGATGGGGTGATGCTGCCGAGGATGCGGTTGGTCTTCGCGATGTCCTTGTTCACGCCGTAGAGTAGGAGTGGGTTTACGAACACGCCCTGGAACACGTTGATGCCGCCGTCGGCGGCGTAGGCCGGGTAGGTGGGGTTGATGGTTAGCGCCGTCTCCACGACGGCGTTCGTCGGCGGCCGGAGGTTCTCCGTGCGGGTGGCGTTGAGGTTGGCCTCCACCGTGAGGCGACCGTCCCAAAAGCGCTGCGTAGCGTTGATACGCCCGGAGTAAATGTCGAGGCCGCTGTTTTGCAGGATGCCCTCTTGCTCTTGGAGCCCGAAGGAGGCGTAGTAAGAGAGGTCACCCGCGCCACCGCTGAGCGAGAGGTTATGGCGCTGGGTTACGGCCGTACGCGTTACCTCGTCCTGCCAGTCGGTGTCGGCGCCGAAGTCCTCCGGGGTGCCGCCGGCGTCGTTTACGGCCTCGAGGAACTCGGTTCGCCCGAGCAGGTCGATAGAACGCGCGAGTCGCGAGAGCCCCACGTTGCCGCTGTAGGCGAGCTGCGCCTGGCCGCTTTTGCCGCGCTTCGTGGTGATCAGGATCACGCCGTTGGCCCCGCGAGCCCCGTAGATCGCCGTCGCCGAGGCGTCTTTGAGGACGCTGATCGACTCGATGTCCTCCGGGTTGATAAAGTTGAGCGGATTGGTAGCCGCACCGGTGCCGCCGTTGTCGAGGGCCAGCCCGTCGAGCACGAAAAGCGGGGTGCTGCCACTCCGCAGGCCACCCGGTCCGCGCACGTTGATCTGCTGGGCGCTGCCCGGCTCGCCGCTGGCCGAGACCACGTTGACGCCCGATACCCGGCCCTGGAGCAGCTGTTCCGGTGAGTTGTAAATGCCCTGATTTAGGTCGGCTTGCTGCAAAACCACGGCCGAGCCGGTAAGGTCGCCCTTCTTGGAACTCCCGTAACCGGTTACCACGACCTCGTCGAGGTCGACGCCGCCGGGGAGCATGGCCACTGCGAACTCGCGGCGCTGTCCGATCTCCTGTTCCGCATCGACGTAGCCGACGTAAGAGAACACGAGCACGTCTTGCTCGCTGCCGGCACTCAGTTCGAAGCGGCCGTCGATGTCCGTGGTCGTCCCCGTACCGCTCCCCCTGACGGCCACCGTCGCGCCGATGAGCGGCTCGTCGGTCTCGCCGTCGGTGAGGTAACCGGAGATCGGGATACCCCCGGCAACCTCCTGCGCTTGCGCAAAAACCGCGGTTAAGGCGCTAACGGCGAGGTAAACGGCGCTAATTCGGAGAAAGGATAAAAGCTGGTCCATAGGGAGCGTTTTGCCTTGAGCTTGCCGGCAAACGTAGGGCTCCGTAATCCTGTAATTACGCGTGTAGTCAGAGACTTAACACTGCGATCAGATGTGTTTTAGCTTGCGATTTATTTAATGCAGGTATAATCGAGAGATAACATTTGGAGCGCCCGGGACGCAATAGTTTACCCGGTTACCTTCCCGACCATGCGGAAGGCCTGGTACGAGTACATCCCCCATCCGGTAGTCATGCTCGCGGGTATACTCGCGCTCGTAGCGCTGCTCACTTACGTTTTGCCGGCCGGTACCTTCGAGCGGGTGGAGGTAGACGGGCGCCTACGGGTAGTGCCCGGCTCCTACGAGCGGGTGAGCCAACGCCCGGTCGGGGCGCTAGCGCTATTTCGGGCGCTGCCCCTCGGTTTTGCGGCGGCATCCCCGGTGGTTTACGTTATTCTGGCGAGCGGTATCATGTTCGGGGTCCTGGAGCGCACGGGGGCCATCGAGGCCGCGATCGGCACGCTGGTGCGGCGGGTAGGCAGCGGTCGGCGCACCGCGGTGATCGTCGGCGTAACCTACCTGTACGGCTCGCTCGGCGTGGCGGTCGGATACGAGAACAACATTGCGATGGTACCGATAGCGGCGGTGCTCGTCCTGGCGCTGGGCGGCGATCTCGTACTGGCGGCGGGGATGAGCGTGGGGGCGATCACGGTGGGTTTTGGCGTAAGCCCCTTCAATCCGTACACCGTGGGTATCGGGCATCAGATCGCGGGGCTCCCTATTTTTTCCGGGTGGGGACTGCGGCTCGCCCTGTGCACCCTCGCGCTCGGTTGCCTGGCCGCCTACAACGTGCGGTACTACCGGCGGCTCCAGCGCGGGCACCGTGGCCTGGGCGCGGATTTGGACACGGCCGGCCTCACGCTCTCTCGACCGCTAACCGACTACCGGTTGAGCTTTCGGTCTACGGCCGTGCTCGGGACGTTTGTGCTCGGTTTGGGCCTGATGCTGTACGGTGTGTTTACCCGAGGCTGGTTCTTGAACGAGATCTCGGCCGTCTTTCTCATGGTGGCGATCGCGGCCGGCTCGGTGGGCGGGCTTTCGCCAAATCGCATCGCTCAGACTACGTTGAGTTCGGTGGCCGTGGTGGCACCGGGTGCTTTTCTCGTGGGCCTGGCCAACGCGGTGCGCGTCGTGATGGAGGAGGGTCAGATCGGCGATACGATCACGAACGGACTCGCCCAGGCACTGGGGGGGCTGACTCCGGGCCTGGCGGCGGTAGGGATGGCCGGCGCTCAGTCGGTGATCAACTTCCTGATCCCGAGCGGATCCGGTCAGGCGCTAGCTACCCTACCGGTGATGATACCGCTCGGCGATCTGCTCGGTCTCTCGCGGCAGGTTACCGTGCTCGCCTTTCAGCTCGGTGACGGCTTGACCAACTTGATAAACCCAACCTTGGGTGGCTTGGTGGCCATGCTGGCGTTGTGTAGGGTACCCTTCGACAGGTGGTTGAGGTACGTGCTCCCGCTGCTCGGCGCGCTCGTGGCGGTCGGATTCGTGGGCTTACTGATGGCAGTCTATTTTGGCTATCGCTAGCTGAACGTCAAAATTTGATTCCATGAAAGGGTTAGATGAGCCTCTTATCGAGCAGAATTTCAGGGATTTGCTGTCCGGGTGAATGCGTCACGAGACAATCCAATGTGTACACTTCGGGTGTGAAATTAAGATGTAGATACAGCTAACTATAATAGTTTATTAAAATATATATATGTAGTAGTATGGTTACTAATACAGTAGTAGGAACATAGATGACTAACTACTAATTCGATGTATTAACACATAAACGTGAGTCTATTCCAAATATCCTTTGGGTATATGCAGTGTTTGCCAATAAAAATATAATAATACCCTGATAAAGGTACGGCATCACCATTCGTATGCATTAAGTTTGTTAGGACCGAGGCAATATGTCGGGATCAGCGAATTGACGCCGTTTCTATCGTGTGAATCCCTTTATTGCAGACGAGATCGAACGCTAAGCGAATAAATATTCTGCATATGTCGACTTCAGTAATGTTATTATACCTCAAGAGCCTATGAAAAATATTTCACTATTCACCCTCTCGCTGTGCGTCGGACTCGTGGGTCTGCGGGCGCAATCGGTGGTCCCCGTCGGGGAGGGTAGCTACGCGTCCTCGGTGCCGGCCTCCGAGGGGGTCGACCCCGATGGCCAGCCCGTTTACGTCTTAGACGGCAACACGGAGCCGGTCCCCACCAACGACTGGTGGACGCCGCTCATCCTCAAAGACATGTACGCCGATCCGCAGTATCACCTGTGGGCGCATCCGCTCGACTTCACGGTGAATCCGGAAGGACTCGGTGTTCATTTCGCGACCGAGTGGTCGGGCGGTCAGGACATCAACAAGACTTTCGTTATTCCTGCACCGGTGCTCGTCGGTGGTGAGGGCTTTACCCCGGACCGGGAGTTGGTTAAAGAGTGGGGCGACTGGACCGTCGCCTTCCGCATGCTCGAGAGCAGCACGGAGTACGTGGACGTTACTATAGGTCACGGGTTACCGTTCGCCTGGCTCGAGTACCGTGGAGTTACCACCGCTCAGGTCAGTACCGACGGTGCTAAGGCGTCCTACAACGACGCCGGCGAAACTCAGGCATTCCCGTTCACGGGAGACCACTTCGGGTTTACCTGGCAGGGTCGTGACTACGGCGTCTTCGCTCCGGGAGGTACCGAGTTTTCCGAGAGCGGTGGGACGGTTAGCGCTCGCTTCGGCGGCGACGATACCTACCTGATCGTGTCGGCCATGCCGGCGAAGGACGATCTCGCGCTCTTCTACAGGCACGCTTACGCGCTACCGCGCAACACGACGGTGGCCTGGGACTACAGCGAGGGTTCCGGAACGGTCGAGACTACTTGGTCCCTGGAGACCGAGGTCCTCAAGGGCAACGATAATGGCGTGCTTCAGGGTTTCTTACCCCACCACCTTAAGTACACCGACCTAGGCTTCGGTCTGACTGATGTCGACTACGCTACTGCTCGTGGGCGGGTGCGAGTCGCCGGAGGCAACGATTTCAAGATCACCTACAACTACGACGGCGTGCTCACCCACCAGCCGGCTCCCGAGGTGCTGGACGGAAAGAGCAACAACTACGATGCGGGTCGGATGGCCGACTACTTCTCGGCGTTTTCGAACGCCGAAGTGTTGCGCGGGGAAGCCAACACCTACACCTCCGGAAAGTCGCTTACTAAATTTGCCCGCTTCATTGCGCACGCTGACGTACTCGGAAACGAGAACAAGGCCACCTACCAAACGAAGCTGGAGGATGCTCTAGCGGATTGGTTTACCTATACCCCCGGTGAGCCGTACTCCTATTACGCTTACCTGCCTAAGTTTAAGGGTTTGTTGGGTTTCGAAACCGGATACGGTTCGGAAGGATTCAACGATCACCATTTCCACTACGGTTACCACGTGTACGCCGCGGGTGTGCTGGGCATGCAGGATCGATCCTTCATCGAGGGCTACGGCGAGATCGCCACCGAGATCGCCAAAGAGTACGCGAACTGGGATCGGGACGATAAGCGCTATCCTTTCCTCAGGAATTTCGATCCGTGGAGTGGGCACTCCTGGGCGAACGGCGGCTACGGCATGAACCCACCCGTCGGAAACAATCAGGAGTCTACCTCCGAGGCGATGATGTCCTGGACGGGGCTCATTCAGCTGGGGTTGGCTACCGGGAATCGGGACATGCTTAGCGCAGGTGCGTTCGGTTTCGTATCCGAAGCCGCTGCGACGAATGAGTATTGGTTCGACCGCGACGACGAAAACTTACCTCCGGGCTTCGGTCCAGACGGAAAGATCGCCTGTATTCTCGGCGGCTCAAACGTAGAGTACCAGACCTTCTTCGGCCTGAATCCCATCTACGTACACGGCATCCAGTACATCCCGGTCATGCCGAGTTCGTACTACCTGATGCAGAATAGCAAATTCGACGCCGCCCAGCGGGAGTTCGATTACCTGCGGACACGATCCGTTGCTCAAGGGTATGGAGATATCGGGGAGTGGGGTACAGAATGGGACAACATTGCACTCCGTTACGCATCGCTTTTCGACCCGGAGTGGTCTATTGAGAATTTCAGTGCCCTCAGTGACGATGCGGGCGAAGCTGGACTCTCTTACTACCAGGTCTACTCGAACCGCACTATCGGTCGCCGCGAATTCGACCTCAAGATCGGTGCTGCTAACAGCGGTGTGTTCTACAATCCCGAAACGGAAACCTATACCTACTGCGTCTTCAACCCGACGGGGAGCGAGCGGCAGTGCAACGTGTACCAGAATGGCTCGGCCATCGGCTCTATTACGGCTCCACCGAATCAATTCTTCAGTACGAATAGCCTCGATGGTGACGTGAATCCAGATCCCAACCCGGATCCAGACCCAGACCCAGACCCGGATCCCAATCCAGACCCGGATCCAGATTCTGGCGAAGTAACGCTTTTCGTAAACTGTCCATTTGACGGTGGAAGCATCACCCTCGGTGAGGGGGAGTACACCGCGGCCGATCTGAGCGCGCTCGGATTCCCCGACAATTCTCTTTCCTCTCTACGCGTCAAAGACGGATGGCGAGCTACGCTCTACCGGGGGGATAACTTCCAAGGTGAAAGCCTCGAGGTAACCTCGGACGACGACTGTGTCGTAAACGAAGGCTTTAATGATTCGATGACTTCGATTCGCGTGGCTCCGGCCGGCGGTGGTCCCGACCAACCACCGGTTTCCGGTTGTGATGGTGACGTGAATGAAGATTTCGGCTACACGGTCGGCGGAACCGCAAGTGCCCCGACGCTGACGTTCAATGCCGAGCGAGACCAAGTGGGCGACGGCATCACCATCCTTTACTACAGTACGCAGGAATCCGGACTGTACCCCGGGTACACCGTTACGCCGGGAGAGCCATTCTCTATCAATGCCCCGGCCGGATCGACTGTCTACTTCTACTATACGTACAGCGTGCCGGAAGGTGGTGAACGCAATACCATCGACGACAAGCGAAGCTTCGTCGTCGGGGAGTGCGCCGATCTCGTCGGACGACAGTTCCCGGACAGTGATTCGCGGTTGCTGCGTGTCTATCCTAACCCTACGAGCCAGAGGCTCAATGTAGTTGTATCCGCTGGGGAGGTTACGGAGGTAACCGTTTACGACCTTACGGGGCGTAAGCAAGCCGTGCCGGCGCGGATCTCCGAGCGTGAGATCACGCTTGCGACGACTTCGCTCGCGGCGGGCGCTTACCGGGTGCAGGTGCGTACCGCGACGCAAACCTTGAGCCGCAGTTTCTTGAAGCAATAAATTTCAGTGGGCTTGCCTCCATCCGGAGGCAAGCCCATTCCTTTCTCATAGATTATTAAGTACCATGAATAAACTTCGACAATGTTTGGCGGTCGCTTCTGTGGCCATTGGGTGTTTAGGACCTCAGCAGGCGGCTGCTCAGAACTATCAGCTCGTTTGGCAGGATGAGTTCAACGGGGGAATCAGTCCTGATTGGATCTTCGAAACCGGAAACGGTTCGGACGGCTGGGGAAATCAAGAGTTTCAATACTACCGCCGTGAGAACACTCGCGTGGAGAACGGCGCGCTCGTTATCACCGCCAAGCGCGAAAACGTCGACGGGTTCCGCTACACCTCCTCGCGGATGAAAACGCAGGGGAAACGGTCATTCACTTACGGAAAGATCGAAGCGAGAATCGACGTCCCGTACGGACAAGGTCTTTGGCCGGCTTTCTGGACGCTCGGTGAGAGCATTAGTCAGATCGGGTGGCCCGCCTGCGGCGAGATCGACGTTATGGAGCACATCAACTCCGACAACTCGACGTTCGGAACGATTCACTGGTCCGATCAAAACGGTAATTACGCTACCTACAGCGGCGACCGCGCCGGTAACGTAAGAGGATACCACGTGTACACCATCGAGTGGACGGACCAATTTATTAAGTGGTTCGTAGATGGCGAGTTATTCCACGAAGCGGATATTGCGGGCGGGAAGAACGGAACCGAAGAGTTCCACAAACCTCAATTCTTGCTACTTAACTTAGCGGTTGGGGGACGATTCCCGGGCTTCGAAGTCGACGATAGTCGGCTTCCGGCACAGCTCCGCGTCGATTACGTACGCGTTTACCAAAAGGGTGGAACCCCGCCGCCACCGCCACCGCCGCCGAGCGGTGACGCCGTTTCGCTTTACCTCGATTGTTCGTTCGGTGGCGGTGGCGCCGGTATCGGTGAGGGTCGCTACGACCTTAACGACCTGGCCGGCAGAGGCATCCCGAACGACAAGCTGTCCTCACTTCGGGTTAAAGCCGGTTACGAGGTCGAACTCTTTTGGGACAGTGAATTCCGTGGAAGAACGCTGGTTGTCAGGAGTGACGATAGCTGCTTAGACAACGAGGGGTGGAACGATAGGGCGAGCTCACTCATCGTCCGCAGGTCCGGCGGCGGCGGCGGTGCCAGTCAGCAGATTGAAGCCGAGCGTTTCACTGACATGAAGGGTATCCAGGTCGAGCCCTGTTCCGAGGGGGGCGAGAACGTAGGGTACGTAGACCAAGGCGACTGGCTATACTACGCCAACATCCCCTTTCCAACTTCCGGCCGGTATCGAATCGAGTATCGGGTAGCGAGCCCTAACGGAAGTGTGCTATCCTCAGATTTAAATTCGAGTAGTACGGTATTGGGTAACGTCAACATTCCGGCAACGGGTGGCTGGCAAAATTGGACTACCGTATCCCAGACCGTAAACGTTAGCGCGGGCACGTACTCGTTCGGAGTGTACGCGCAGCAAGCCGGATGGAACATCAACTGGATCAAGATCACACCTTTGGGAAGTAATGCACTAGCTGCTCGAACTAACCCAGACGACGTTAGAGGGGCGGTGTACCCAAATCCAGCCAATAACCAGCTCAATCTGCCGGAAGGGAGTTGGAATACAGGAACGGAGATCAGTATCGCCGATGTATCCGGTAGACAGATTGTAGGTAGGGCGCCCGCGACTTCGGAGCGTATCGACGTCTCGAATCTCCCTGCGGGTATGTTCGTCCTGACCTTGCATCAAGGAGGATCGGAGGTCAAGTATAAGTTCGTCAAAGAATAGAGTTAATCGTGGGAAAAGGACAAGCCTTTTCCCACGATTCTTTTGATGAAAGGAGTAAGTATCTATAGGTTATAATCTCTTGCAATTGTAAATTGCTAGTGCATTCTGGCTCTGTCTTGTCGTATTCGATAGCTACTGCCGTTGCGTCGCTGAGTACGAGGGAGATTCTTGCTTCATCGTTCCTATCTTAAATAGCGATAGACTAAAGACGGACGTTCAGTTGACCGCATCGGCTATGCTTGCGCAGAAGTGGGCTACGTGTACAAAAGCTACTGATGAATATTAACCGAACGTCAGAATCTTTAGTTAAAACTAAAATTTATACCTTAATACTTACCATATAGTTAGCTCTTTCGCGTGCACAAGGGCAGGCGTGGTGTTCGACTACGAGTTCTATAGAGGTATGACCCAAATTATGGTTACGGATATACTTTGGGTTTGGCAATCGCGATTCTACCAGTGGACGAGTGTTCACTCAGATTGTATATTCCTGTGAAGCAACTTGACGAGGGGTGCTGACAGCTTTCTCCTAGCGGTTCGTGCGTTATGAGTCTTATTTATATATACATGTATGTATTATTCTATATTAGTATATATTTAATTGTAAGGAAAATTCTGGTAGTCGTTCGTATGTTCCGAAATATAGACAAAGCTTATCCATTATCCATTATCCATTATCCATTATCCATTATCCATTATCCATATGCATCATGTGTATTGTGTGTGCCGGAACCCTGTGCTGGGACACTGGAATGTAATCAAAATGACTTGTGGGTTGGATAGATCACGTTTTAGTGCTATTATGTGATCAATATCATTTAACTAAATCGTGCGATGGAGTTCATGCGTAAGTATGTATTCGCACTATAATTCATAAATTCTACGAATGAAGGTTTTTACATGTGCTGTGTCTGCTGCACTCTTGTTTACCGCGGCAGCCGAACGGGTCGCCGCTCAGTCTACGGGCAAGTTGGATTTGGGGTCCACGGAGAGCTTTGCAAAGAGTCTTGCCGTCAAAGCGGCAATCGGTTCGGTTGGTTCGGGAAGCACGTTGGAGGTTACCGTCGCTCCGGGCACAACGCTCGACCTCGACGTGAACGTAGAGCGTTTTAGCGCCGCGGACGATAAGACATTCATCGGCTCGATCGCCGGCAAGCCGAACAGTAGCTTCTACATTCACGTCGATGGAGATGAGCTAGTCGGAAACATCATCCTCGATAAAGACGGTGACGAGGCGTACCGTTACGGATCTGATTCCCGGGGGGGCGCGTTCGTCGAAACCGTAGGGCTAGACGACGTGCTCTGCGTGCGGTACGACGAAGCCCCCATGGCCGTCTCCGCGGGAATCGTCGGGGCCGCACCGCAGATCAGTCAAGCCGCGTTGCGTCTCGAAAGTCTACCCGGTGCAGCGACTTGTGTACTACTCGACGTAGACGGGGAGTACGTTGCGGGAACCCTCTGGAATAACGGGAATCCGGTTAACGCAGCCCCTTCGGGGATGTCCGACGGCGAAGTTCAGGAGATGTGGGAATTGGTTAGCGAGGACTTCAAGCCTTTCAGCGTGAACATCACAACGGACGAGGGGGTGTTCAATCGCTACCCGCGCAACCGTAGAATGCGCTGTATCGTGACCCCGACGAAAACAGTTGCGCCAAAAGCGGGGGGCGTAGCGTACCTCCGCTCCTTCAGCTGGGATGACGATACCCCTTGTTGGGTATTCATGACGAGTCCTAAGGCCGGTGGAGAGGCTGCCTCGCACGAGATCGGCCACACGATTGGGTTAAGTCACGACGGAAGGACCTACCCGGAGGAAGGCTACTATAGAGGACAAGGGAGCTGGGCGCCGATCATGGGTGTCGGTTACTACGAGCCTATCAGCCAGTGGAGTCGTGGCGAGTACAACAACGCTAATCAGAAACAGGACGATCTATCGATAATGGAGGGTTACATCCCTTTCCGCAACGACGACCACTCCAACGGTATTCAGGGGGCTACCACTATCAATTACGGATCCGATGGCGGAGTCACTTTGACTAGAGGCATAATCGGCCGTACTAACGACGTTGACTACTTCCGGATCACGGTAGGTACCGGTCGTACGATCCTAAACGTGAACGTAGCGGACCGACATGCCAATCTCGAGACATCGGTCCGCCTCTTCGAGGGCCGCTCCGGCAGACAGATTGGGACGTTCAACGGCGGCGATCAGAACACGCAGGTCGTTGCGGATCTCGATGCGGGAACGTACTACATCGCCGTCGATGGAGTAGGCGCCGGTAATCCGAGGACTACCGGATTCTCCGATTACGCGTCACTGGGGGCTTACAGAATCACTGGACGGGTACCCGTGGGTGGCGGCGGCGGTGGCGGCGGCTATCAGGACATCGCAACGATCTACCTCGATTGCGACTACGGGAGAACCAGTGTAGCCTTACCCGTGGGCAATTACGACCTAGACGATTTGGCGGCAAGGGGGATGCCTAACGACAATATGTCCTCCCTCAAGGTGCAGAGCGGCTATGAGGTGGTATTTTACCTAGACGCTGGATTTAGTGGGCGTGCGGGCGTAGCCCGGGGCAACGTTTCGTGCCTGGTTGACGCCGATTGGAATGACAAAGCGAGTTCGGTGCGGGTACGAAGATCTACGGCTGGTGACAACTATGTATCGAGTACGAAGATCGAGGCCGAAACGCACAGCGCTATGAACGGTATTCGGGTTGAGAACTGCTCCGAAGGCGGGGAAAACGTAGGCTACATCGACGCGGGCGACTGGATGGTGTTCAACAACGTACAATTTCAACGGGCCGGCAAATACCGCGTCGAGTACCGGGTGGCAAGTCCGACCGGCGGCGGGAAGCTCTCGCTAGACGCTAACGAGGGAGCGACAGTCTTTGGATCTGTAAGGATCCCGAACACCGGTGGCTGGCAAAACTGGACAACGGTTTCTCACGTGATCGACGCGCAGGCAGGTACTTACAACCTAGGCGTTTTTGCCTCTACCGGGTCATGGAACATCAACTGGTTGAGTATCTCGCCAGTCGGTTCGGATGCGGTCGAGAACCGTTCTGAGGAAGAGATTGTGGAATCCGCAACACTTCAAAATGTAGATGTATTAAAGGTATATCCGAACCCGGTTTCTTCGGAATTAACCCTGCAGGTAAGTCCCGAGTGGGAGAATAGTCGGGTTACCCTCTACAATATGCAGGGGGCGAAGGTCCGAGAGATAGCGTACAGCAGCACGATCAACGTGGAAAGTCTCCCGGAGGGTGTCTACTCGGTCGAGGTCCTTAAGGAAGATCGACGGCTAGTCACGCGATTTGTAAAAAATTAAGCCAAGTATCGCTCTATTGAGCTGTTCAGTAGGCGATTTTCCGTAGGTTGTGGGGAGGAAGTCTGGCGGAGCTAGATTTCCTCCTTACCATAACCTGTGGTAATCATATATTCATGTTTCACTTTTTAACTAACCTAAATTATGAGGGAAGTCTCACGTTTTTGGGGTGATGTTTTCGGCGACTTAAGGTCGTGGAAGACTAGCCTCTTCATTATTTGTTGCCTACTAAATAGCAGTTCTTGGGCGCAGGTAAACACCGGTGGTAATGGTCGCACCAGTGACCACCAAAAGCAGGTTGTTGGATACGTAACCAACTGGGATGCTTGGAAAGCGGCCTCCGCCGGAGTACCGTCCGCGGGTGCGCTCACGCACCTCAATCTCGATTATTCGAAGTATACTATTTTAAACTACTCCTTTTTCGGAGTCGCCAACGATGGGTCGCTGCACAGCGGTGACCTTCGTAATAAAAACATATACCAGCCAGGGTCATCGCAGGAGCCTGGTGATATCTTCTTCGCCGACGTGTACAGCAGTTGGGACCTCTTTCTCCTCTTCGGGGAGATCGACCCCATTCAGTACATCAGCGAGGAGGTGAAGACCCGCGCGGAAGCCCAAGGCTTCGAAGTGGAGGTGGGGGGCTCGACCTGGACGAACCCCAACTGGGGGTTGAGTGGATCGCTTCCTCTTCCCCTCCAGAAGGAGGGCGGCGCTCCCGGGATCATCGAGCTCGCCCACCAGAACGGTGTGAAGGTTATGGCGTCCATCGGTGGGTGGAGCATGAGCAAGCACTTTTCGGAGATGGCCGCGGATCCGGCGAAGAAGGCTCGGTTCATCGAGGACTGCGAGAGGCTCATCGCAACAGGGTTCGACGGTATCGATCTCGACTGGGAGTACCCGGGGCCGTTCCCCGGGATGAACTTCACGGGCGTCGAAGCTGACTTCGACAACTTCGCGAGCCTCGTAGAAGACATCCGCGCGGCTATCGGATCCGATAAGCTCATCACCGCCGCCATGGCGGCCGCCCCCGCGAAGCTGCAAGGGTTCGACTGGCCACGTTTGGAGCGTTCGATGGACTACTTCAACATGATGACCTACGATTTCGCCGGTGGGTTCTCCAATAAGGCCAATCACAATGCCCCGATCTACGATTACGACGAAAACGAGTACTCCGAATTTAGTTGGGAGTCAACCCTAGCCACACTTAAGGCGAAAGGTGTTCCGTCCAACAAGATCAACTTCGGTATTCCGTTCTACGGACGCGGGGTGATCACCGATGGCACGGCCGACCTTGGTCAGGCTACGCTCAAGCGGCAGGAGACGGTCCAGCCCGACGGCCCTATTTCGACGGCCTCCGACTTCGTCAACTGGCCACGCGACGTTTACGATGGTACGCCCAACTACTTTTACATCAAGCAAAAGGCCTTAAATGGTGGCGGTTGGACCCGTAAGTGGGACGATCAAGCTAAAGTGCCTTACCTCGTAAAAGACAACTACTTCCTGAGCTACGACGACGAAGAGTCGATCGGCTACAAGGCTCAGTATATCAACGATAACGATCTCGCTGGCACCATCATCTGGACGACCTACGGGGATCTAGAATTCGGTGGAAGCGCTCAATCGTTTGGCACTAAGCTCAAGCGCTGGTCGGAGGTTAAATCACCCCTCGTCAATAAGATCAACGAGGTCTTCGCCAACGGCGGTGGAGGCGGCGGCGACGGCGACGAAAACAAGCGTCCTTCAGTTGCGATTACGGCCCCCACCGGTGGCGCCACGTTCGAAGCGGGTGCTTCTATCTCCGTTTCGGTGGATGCCGCCGACTCCGATGGAACTGTAGCCAGTGTTGAACTCTTCAATAACGGAACGAGTGTCGGCGTAGACAGAACCACCCCGTTCGCGTTCACCGTTGCGGACGCTGCCGCCGGCGATTATACGCTGAGCGCCAAAGCAACTGATAACGACGGAGCTGTTGGTACTTCCGCGTCAGTCAAAATCACCGTCGGCGACGGTGGCGGTGATGATGGCGGCGGCGGTGGCGGCGGCGGCGGCGGCGGCGATAGTGATTGCGATGGCGTCGCTGCTTGGTCCAACGGTACCGTTTACACAGGTGGAGATCGCGCCACTAAGGGCGGCATTATCTACGAAGCCAAATGGTGGACGAACGGTGACGATCCGACAGCTAACTCCGGTCCTTCCGGTGTCTGGTCCAACGTCGCGGACTGCGACGGCGGTAACGACGACGGCGGCGGTGGAGACGACGGCGGTGGAGACGATAACGGAGGCGACGATGGAGACGATTGTGCCGACGGCTTTAAGGTGGTCGGTTACATGCCGAGCTGGCAAGGGAGTGCGGATGCTATCCAGTACGACAAGCTCACGCACATCAACTACTCGTTCCTCATCCCCAACGGCGACGGATCGCTTCAGGGATTGGAGAACGCATCCAAGATGCAGCAGATCGTGACCAAAGGTCACGCTCAGGGCGTCAAAGTGCTTATCGCCGTGGGTGGATGGCTCAACGGTCAGGACGCACCATTCATCCAACTCGCTTCAAGCCCGGCTACCCGTACCGCGTTCGTGAACAACCTCGTAAACTTCGTCGACCAGTACGACCTCGACGGTGTCGACATGGACTGGGAGTACCCACGAGAGGGCGATGAGCCACAGAACTACGAGCTTCTTATGGAGGAACTCGGAGTCGCTCTACACGCTAAAGGGAAACTGCTCACGGCGGCCGTCGTGGTCGCTGGCTACAATGCCGACGGTATCCTACGGGGCGTGTTCGACGACGTTGACTTCCTCAACATTATGGCGTACGACGGTCCGGACCACTCAACTATGGCTCAGGCCGAAGGAGGGCTCGACTACTGGTTAGGACGTGGTTTGCCGAAGGAAAAAGCAATCCTCGGTGTACCGTTTTACAGTCGTCCGCAAGTACAGAGCTATGCGGGTTTACTCGCGGCCGGTGCGGATAAGAATAGCGACTCGTTCAACGGAGCCAACTACAACGGTATTCCTACCATGAAGGCCAAAACCGAGCTCGCTATCCGGCGAGGTGGTGGTATCATGATTTGGGAGCTGTCGAACGATACCAACGATTCTGAGACCTCGTTGCTCGCCGCGATCAACCAGGTAACTGGTGATCCCTGTGACGACGGTGGTGACGATGACGGGGACGACGATTCTTGCCAGGCCGAAGGCGGTAGCCTCGCCGGTGGACCGTTCGAGTTTACCGTCGACGGTACGCCTGATTTCGTTACGGGACTATCGCTATCCGGTGCCGACGGTACGAACAGCACCTACGTGATTACGGACGCCGACGCGAACATCCTCGGTCTTCCGGCGACGCTCGCCGACGTGGAGTCCGAGAACTTCGACGCCGCCGGTGTCGGCACTTGCTTGATCTGGCACCTGAGCTTCGAGGACGGTCTGCAGAACGCAGCTGTCGGTAGGAACGCGAGTGAGCTCGCGGGTTGCTTCGACCTGTCGAACTCGGTCACCGTGGAACGTGTCGCTGATGACGGCGGGGACGACGGCGGGGACGACGGCGGGGACGACGGCGGGGACGACGGCGGCGGGGACGACGACGGCGGGGACGACGGCGGTAGCGGCTGTGATGGCCTTCCCGCTTGGGAGAATGGCACAGTCTATACAGGCGGAGATCAAGTGAGCTTCGAAGGCAAAGCTTACGAAGCGAAATGGTGGACCAACAACGCTAACCCCGCTGCGAACTCCGGTCCTTTCGAGGTTTGGAAGGTGATTACCGACTGTGGCGGTGGTGACGGCGGCGGCGGTGGCGACACCAACAACGCTCCGACCGTATCTATCTCCAGTCCCGCCGGTGGCGCTTCGTTCACTACGGGAGACGACATCGTCGTTACCGTAGCTGCATCGGACTCCGACGGCAGTGTAGAGAGCGTGGAGCTGTTCAACAACGGACAGAGCGTAGGCGTCGAGCGCGGTGCGCCGTACACCTACACGGTTGCCAACGCACCCGCCGGTGATTACACCTTAACTGCAACAGCGACCGACGACGACGGCGCTTCGACCACCTCGGGTGGCGTCTCGATTACCGTAGCCGACGATGGCAACGGCGGCGGTGGCGGTGGCGGTGGTGGCGGAGGAGATCCGTCCATCCCCGGCAAGATCCTCGTTGGCTACTGGCACAACTTCAACAACGGATCCACAACCCCTCGCCTCTCCGAGGTGTCGGACAAGTGGGACGTGATCAACATTGCCTTCGCCGAGCCAGTCGGCGGTAGTTCCTCGAACATGACTTTCAGTCCGTACGAGATCTACGGTGGCAACGACCAAGCGTTTAAGGACGAGGTTGCTGCACTCAAGAACCGCGGCAAGAAGGTGCTTATCTCTATCGGAGGTGCCAACGCTCGCGTCGAGCTGAACACAGCCGGTGAGAGAGACGAATTCGTTCGTTCGATGATCAACATCATCAATACCTACGGATTCAGCGGTCTCGACATCGACCTCGAAGGCAACTCCGTTGCACTCGGAGGCGGCGACAACGACTACAAGAACCCGACGACACCTAAGATTCGCTTCCTCATTGAGGCAACGAAAACGATCCGTAACGCCATCGGCGCAGACCGTTTCGTCTTGAGTATGGCGCCAGAAACTGCATTCGTGCAGGGCGGCGCTAGCGCTTACTCAGGTGTTTTTGGGGCTTACCTCCCCGTGATTCACGGTCTTCGTAACGAGATGGATTATATCCACGTCCAGCACTACAACACTGGATCGATGCTCGGCCGCGACGGTAAGGCCTACTCTTCGGGGAACGCCGATTTCCACGCTGCGATGCTCGAGATGATGATCACCGGATTCGACCTGGCCAATGGCCAGTTCTTCGAGGGTCTACGTCCCGACCAAGTCGCCATCGGCTTACCCGCGACCACTTCGGCCGCAGGTAGCGGTTACACCCCTGAAAATGTAGTACAGCAAGCGTTGGATTACCTGATTAAGGGACAGAGCTTCGGCGGCAGCTACCAGAGCATCGGCACGTACCCAGCCATCCGCGGTATCATGACCTGGTCGATCAACTGGGATCTCGCCAGCGGTGAGCAGTTCTCGAACAGTCACCGTCGTTACCTCGACGGTGCCGCTAATGCCGCAGTCCTCACGGGGCGCAGCTTAGAGGATCTCGAAGCCACGGTAGGGGTCTACCCGAACCCAGTGGCCGCTGACATCGTCCAGCTTTCGATCAGTCCAGCAGCCCTCGAGGCCGCCGAGACGCTCGAAGTGGAGATCTTCGGTGCCGACGGTCGTCAAGTAATCGATTACACGATTGAAGATATCGAGCACAGCTCCGGTGTCGAGACCGTGAACATCGGTTCGCTACCGACCGGATTGTACTACTACACCGCCACCATGGCGAGTGGAGAGTACACCGGTAAATTTGTCCGGCAGTAAGTAGTCAACTGTAAGTAGGGGACTCGTTCGCGAACCCTTACTCACACTGTAAAGCCCCCAGGATAGTTGGTCGACCTGACCTTCTGTTCTGGGGGCTTTTTGTGTGTCGTAGCGGACACGCGGCGCTATGCGTTCAGCTTAGAGCACCTAACTTTCCGACGTGGTCCAAACCGGCTTCACGGGCAAACTCCTCGATCGATACCTAGCAAGCGGATGGTACCGTATGGGGACGCGCATGTTCACCTGTCGGTATAACTTCTACGACTGGGGCTTTCTCTCCACCGTCTGGACGCGGCTTCCCCTCGAGGACCACGCGTTTCCGAAGCGTACGGCCAAGCTCATACGGCGCAACGGGCGGGTGCTAAAGCACGTCCTGCATCCGGCGCGCTGTACCGCCGCGGAGGAAAGGCTGTTCCAGGCTTACCGTCGTCACAAGACGTACGATCTACACGAATCCGCCGCCGACTACCTGCGTCAAGATCCGGATGCCCCGTTCGATACCTGGCAAATCAGCGTCTTCGAAGGCGACAAGCTGGTTGCCTTCAGCTACTTCGACCGCGGCAACAACAGCCTGCAGAGCGTTTGCGGATTTTACGACCCCGATTACTCGCAGCGCTCGCTCGGTCTGTACACGCTCACCCTCGAGGTGCTAGCCGCCAAGCGCTGGGGGATGCAGTTTCACTACGCGGGATACCTCGTCCCCGGCAACCGAATCTTCGAATACAAGCGTCGCGCCGGCGGCTTACAGTGTTTCGACGATACCCACCGGCGTTGGTACCCGATCGACGAACTCGACGCGTCGCAGCTACCGGATGCGATCATGCGGCAGGCGCTCCTAGCGTACGACGCCGTCTTGCGGGAAGCCCGGATCCCGTACACCATTCAGCTCCGACCCAACTACTTCATCTCCGTCGCGCAACCCGAGCTCCGTTGGATCCGCCGCGAACAGTTGCCGTTCTGTATCGCCGACAAGCGTTCCACCCAGCAACCGTTTTGGGCCTGCCACTTCTATTCGTACAACTTCAGCCGGTACTTCTCGCTACTCTGTACGAATAACCACCTCAACTCGGACCCCAGCTACGAACCAAACCTAGATTTGGACCTGGGGATGAATCACAACTTAGACCTCCAAACCGATGGACCCGCCCCCCGCAACGGTGGTATCGGCGTTCGGGTGCTGCATCAGTCCAAACGGCCGTTTAGCCGGACCGACTTCGAGCGGATCTGGGAGGAGGTCACCCAAATCAACCAAGGTTAACCCCCGCCAAAACCCCGAACCATCACCGCTCGAGAGATTCTCACCGACCTCGTTTCGTTTCCCGTACTCGGCGGTGAATCTAACCTGACTGTCCTCGCCTACATCCGGCGGTACCTCGAACGCTACCAGCTCGACTATACACTGGTTCCCAATACAGCTGGCACCAAGGCGAGTCTTCACGCCCGCATCGGACCACGCGCACACGGCGGGGTCGTGCTCAGTGGCCACACCGACGTCGTCCCCGTCGTGGGGCAAACCTGGACCTCCGATCCGTTTCGGCTCACCGAACGCGCGGGCAAGCTCTACGGCCGCGGATCGTGCGACATGAAGGGGTTCTTAGCCTGCGTTCTCGCGCAAATACCCACTTTCGTGAAAACGGACCTCGTCCGACCGGTTTACCTAGCCTTCAGCTACGATGAGGAGGTGGGCTGCCTGGCCGGCGACGAGCTCGCCGAGGCCGTCATGAATCACTACGTCGAAACGCCGAGCTTCTGTATCGTCGGCGAACCGAGTATGCTGCAGCCTGTTATCGGACACAAGGGAATCGTCGTTTACAAAGTGAGCGTTCACGGCTCGGCCGGCCACTCCAGTCGCATCCGCACCGAAGTGAGCGCGGTGCACGAGGCCGCTCGGCTCGTGCTCTGGCTCGAAGGCAAAATGAACGCTTTGGTCGAGTCCGGACACACCGACGGACGTTTCGATCCGCCACACTCGAGCCTACACGTGGGGCAGCTTCACGGCGGTACGGCACACAACATCGTCGCCGACGAGGCTTGGTTCACCGTCGATGTCCGCACTATTCCGCGGGACAAGGTCGCCGATATCCGCGCTGACTTCAACGCCCACTGTGCTGCTCGCGAACGGGAGCTGAAAACCCGTTTTGCGGAAGCACGCATCTCGATCGAGGTACACCACCCGGCCGTACCGGCACTCGACACCCGGGAATCGGAAGACGTAGTCGCCTTCATCCGGGAGTTGAGCGGGGTCGAACAGCTCTCAGCCGTTAGCTACGCGGCCGAGGCGGGACAGTTTTCGCGGGCGGGGCTACAGACGGTCATCTGCGGACCGGGCGACATCGCGCAAGCTCACCGCGCGGACGAGTTTATCTCCACCGAGCAGCTTCGGGCCGGTACCGAAATGATCGGGCGACTCGCCGAAAAGCTCGCTACTTAGGCGCACCCACCAAGCGCCCTACGCCCTCGACCACGGGGGAGTCGTTGATCTCGAACCAGTAACCCCCGGGTGCCTCCACGTAGATCTGACGCACCTCGTCCGGGCGGGTACTCACCGAAGCGGCAGCGCCTACCCAATCTTGGTAGGGAATCTCTAACGAAACCAAGTGCTCGACGAACGCATCGAGGTCAGCGGTCCGTAGCGCCACGTGCACGGGTTTGGGCACGAAGCGATTCTCCTCCTCGCCTTCGATCACGTGCAGGGTTTGTCCGTCGCCAAACGTAAACCACCGAATGTGATCTTTCTCCGTACCGTCGTAGACCTCCCGTACGCCGAAGACTTCCTGCAGCCAGTCACTCGCGCTGTCCAAATTCGGCACCAGCATCGCGTAGTGATCGTAGCGAAACTCGAGCGGCGCGTCACCTTCCCGCAGTCCGGCCCCCGCCCGTGGCGTCACCTCGTCGCGCGACTGCACCGCGTCCCCCGTTCGGGGCGAGCAGGCCAGTAGCCCAGTTACTGCGATAAAAATGCTCATGGCAAAACGAATCATGGTACGCTAATTTATCTCCCGAGTAACCAAGCCGTAGGGACGAAGCTCAACAAGACCGCCGCGATTCCGACCAGACGACCGACGCGGTTGATCATCGCCCACTTGCGCTCGCGGGTGCGTTGGTACCAAACGGAGAAAGCCAGACCGATCATGGCGAGCGCGATGGCGATCCCCTGAGAGCTAGGATCGACCCCCGCGCCCTGAGCAACGCTCGCTCCGCCCGGGAGGGGTTGGACGACGTAGGCCGACTGGAGGTGCGCCGACATGACGATGAAAAGGGCCGCGAAGCCGCCAAACAGGGAGAGGAACGCTCGGTAATGCATACGCGGTGGTGCTGATCGTTTAGTGCGACGTTCGAAACGCTACAGAAGGATCAGCCGAACCTAGGCCCGAGGTTCACGGCCGGGTGATAGCTCGGCCTAACACGGGGAGCCGCTCGTCGCTTACTTCCACGGCGGACGCCTCTACGTCGAGCCTCATTACCTCGCTCACCTCACCACTCCGTGGGGAAGCGGGCCAGTGGGGGAGGTTCGGTCCGTTCGGATCGCCGGTGCGGACGAAGTTTGCGAAGTAGGCCAGGCTCGTCCTCGCCACCCGCAGATCGTCTTCGTCGTAAGCGCGTTCGTCGGCGAGCTCGAGGTTGCCCAGTACGTAGGGAATTTCGCTGGCGTGCGGAGCGCCGATCGGTGGCTTCGGTAGGGTAGCACCACCGCTGCTGTTCTCGGCTACCTCGGTGAGAAGCGGTGGCCGGACCCGGTCGAACCGGTAGCGGTAGACCGGGGCCGACGTGAACCGCCGGTGCAGATCCCACCAGCGCCAGGTGCTGTAGTCGATAAAAATGTCGGAGGCGAGCTGACTCGCGGATCCACGCACCTCCTGTTCGTCGGCGTGCGGGTACACGCGTAGGAGCGAGTCGGCCGACTCGCCCGGGAAGCGCTCGCGCACTAAGGTCTCGAAGTTGGCGGACGTAGGGGTTGCATCCCCCAAAAAGCTCCTTTCACCCGTTTCGGCGGAGGTCCAACCGACGAGCAGCGGGACGTTCGCAGCTCCGCCGCGTTCGTAGACGGCCTCAGTGGGTAGCGGGTAGAAGTGCCCGTCCAGTACCGACGGAAGCCTGGGCAACCCGCCCCCCCGGTAGCGTGCGTAGAGTGTGTCCGCCGGAAGCTCCCTCAGCGCCTGAAGGGATCCCGCACCGAGCGTTTTAGCCAGAGCGACGCCGGCGGCCTCCGCCGAGTCGAGCGGGACGGGCGATAGCGTGGGCGGGATCCCCGCGCCACTCTCACCGATGGCGCCGGCGACGAGCTCGCGCGCGAGCGGGGAGACGAGTTGCGCGCTCACCGACACCGAGCCGGCCGACTCCCCGGCGATGGTGACCCGCGCGGGGTCCCCCCCGAAGGCCGCGACGTTGTCGCGTACCCAGGCGAGCGCAAACGCTTGGTCGAGCAGCCCGTAATTGCCGCTGGCTCCGTAGCCGGACTCGGCGCTTAGCTCGGGGTGCGCGAAGAAGCCGAAGACGTTGAGGCGATAATTTACCGTCACCGCCACGATGCCCTGCCGTGCCATAGCGGCCCCGTCGTAGCGGGGTTCCGAACCGTCGCCGGCCACGAAGCCACCGCCGTAGAAGTACACGAGTACCGGGAGCCCGGCGCCCGAGTCGGCGCGCGCCACCGGGGTCCACACGTTGAGGTACAGGCAGTCTTCGCTAAAACCATCCGAGCGGTAGCGCATGTCGCCGTACACGTTGTGCTGCAGCGCCGCCGGTCCGAAAGCCTTCGTGGCCAGCACCTCGCTCCAGTCGGCGTGCGCCTGCGGCGCCCGCCAGCGCAACTCGCCTACGGGCGGCGCGGCGTAGGGAACGCCGAGGAATAGATCGAGGAGATTATCGTCGGAGCGGAAGCCCTCGACGGGACCGGAGGCCGTACGGGCCCGGGGTGCTTCGGCGGCGTCATCCTGCGCCCGCAGCGCGGTGGAAGTGACGAGTGCGACAACGAGCGTGAGCGCAAGCGCGTGGCGGAAATTCATTGCCCCAAGGTAACGAAGCGTGCCGCTTGGCCTTCCGTCGGGAAACCCGCGGTACTCCTAACGCATACGCCCGCCGGCCGTCAGGTAGGTGTGAAGTTCGTGCAGTTGGGCGGCCGAGAAGCACTCGAGGCAGTAGCTGGATAGGTGCCGCCGTAAGCGCGGTAGGTCGAAGCCCGGGTGCACGGCCGACGCCGCTCGGGTGCGGGTGTAGATGCGGCGCGCCAGGTCGCGGGACACCCGGTGGCGCAAAATGTCGAGTACGCGATTGGTCCCCGCGTTTATGTCCCGCTCCCGGCGCGGGAGGTTACCGCGCTGATGGGCGTCGGGGAGTGCGGCGCGCGCGGCGCTCCGGGTTTTGGGTAAGAAAGATTGAAGTCTCAAGGGCGCTAGTGTTTGTGCTAACGCCGGTAAGGCAAGGGCTGTGCCGCGATGAAAGCGCCACCGCCGTTTGGCGGGCGAGCTGCACAAAGCAGTACGAATCGACCGTTGTTCGTCTTGAAACGAAAGTACCTCCCGTGAAAGCACCCCTCCAATCCGCCCTCCTCCTTCTCTCCGCTCTCCTCCTCGGGGCTTCGTCCTGCGAATCCGGTTCGCAGGTCGCCGCAACGCCCGCCGATGGTGCACCGGCCCCGGGCCAGCGTGCCGAGGTCGCGGGGTGTGAGGCTTACCCCCGCGATCCGAGCGACGGTCAGCCGCTCTACGCGACTTACGGCGCTGAACTAGCGGAGGAGCTAGCCGGGGGGTGGTACCTCCGGTTTGACATCCCGACCCAGATGAGGGCCGGCGCCGAAAAGATCTGCGAGGCGTACACGGCGGACGACTCCCCGACCCGACACACCGTTTCCGAGCGGCCCGCCGAAAACGCCGACGTGTTCAAAGAGGCGACCTACTTCGCCGACGACGATGTGTTCGTACAGGACGGGCGCGCTTACGACGGACCTTACCGTGTTTTCGCGCGGGGTAGCCGGCGGTAGAGTTGCGGAGTGCTCGCGCCGTAGTTGGGCCAACCCGACGATCCGACATCCCGAAACGAACGTTCGTCGAATAGAACGATGATTTGCGTTTTTGCGTAGGCCAAGGGTGCGTCGGAACCGTTGGGTCCACGAAGCCCCCCCTTATGAAGTATTCTGTACGCCTCGCCCCTTTGCTGTCGCTGTGTTGTTTTGGCGCAAGCCTCTTCGCGCAACAGGGTACGCTCAAGGGCTACGTCAGGGACGCCAGCAACGGCGAGACCCTCATCGGCGCTACCGTTCAAGCCGTGGGTACCGGCATGGGCACCACCACCAACGCCTACGGATTTTACTCCCTCACCCTGCCGAGCGGCGACTACGAGGTGGTGGCGAGGTACCTGGGGTACGACGACTTGCGTCAAAACGTAACGCTGACGCTCAACGCAACGCTAGACTTCGAGATCAGCGAAGCCGGTACACTCCTCGATGAGGTGGTGGTAACCGCCGAAGAGCGGGATGCGAACGTGAGCAAGCGGCAGATGTCGGTCGAGAAGCTCGACGTGGGCACCCTGGAAAAAATGCCCGCCCTCTTCGGCGAGGTGGACGTGCTGCGCAGCATCCAGCTCCTGCCGGGGGTAACCACGGTGGGCGAGGGCGCGGCGGGCTTCAACGTGCGCGGTGGGTCCATCGATCAGAACCTCGTGATCCTCGACGAGGCTCCCGTCTTTAATTCGAGTCACCTGTTCGGCTTCTTCTCCGTTTTCAACCCGGATGCCGTCAAGGGGGTAGAGCTGTACAAGGGCGGTATCCCGGCACGCTTCGGCGGGCGACTCTCCAGCATCCTCGACGTGCGTATGCGCGAAGGCAACAACAAGGCCCTGGAGGTGGACGGCGGCATCGGGACGATCTTCTCGCGCCTGAGCGTGGAAGCCCCGATCGTCAAGGATAAGAGCTCCTTCCTGCTGGCCGGGCGGCGCAGCTACATCGACGTACTGGCCGCGCCTTTTCTCAGCGGCGATTTCGCGGACACCAAGCTGTACTTCTACGACCTCACGTTGAAGACCAACTACAAATTTAGTGAGCGCGATCAGTTGTTTCTCTCCGGCTACCTCGGTCGCGATGTCTTCGGCATCGGCGACGGCGCGGCTTTCGACTGGGGCAACACCACCGCTACGCTGCGCTGGAATCACCTCTTCACCGACAAGGTGTTCGCCAACCTCACGGCTTACTACAGCGATTACGACTACGCGATACGCTTCGGGGACGACCCCGAGGAAGACGCGTTCGACTGGAGTGCGAGCATCGTTAATTTTAGCCTCAAGCCAGAATTTACCTGGTTCATCAAGCCGAATAACTCCATTCGATTCGGGGGTCAAGCCATCCAGTACCGCTTCGAACCGGCCAACGCGGTGGCGGTGAGCGACGGGGAGTCGATCGACATCTCCCTGACCAATCAGCGGGCTATCGAATCCGCCGCCTACATCGAGCAGGAGATTACCCTCGGTAGCCGGGGCAAAGTGAAGCTCAACTACGGCACCCGCCTCAGTCACTTCGCTTACCTCGGGGGTGGTAACGTGTTCACCTTCGCCGAGGGGGTGCCGGTAGGGCGGAAACGACCCCTCGTCGACGTGGAGGCCACCGAGAAGAGTGACGTCGTCGAGACGTACTTCAACCTCGAACCCCGCGCCAGCGCGCAGTACCAGCTCACGGAGGCGAGCTCGGTCAAGGCGAGCTACCAACGTACGACCCAGTACATCCACCTGCTCTCGAATACGGCCGCTTCCATTCCGCTCGATCTGTGGACGCCGAGCACCAACAACATCAGGCCGGAGCTCGCCGACCAAGTGGCGGTCGGTTACTTCCACAACTTCGCCGATAACGCCTACGAGTTCTCCGGGGAGACATACTACAAGAAATACACGGACCTTGTCGAGTACGTGGACGGGGCCAACCTACAGCTCAACCAGTTGGTGGAAGGCGAGCTCACCACCGGCGAAGGGCGAGCCTACGGCGCGGAGGTGCAGCTCAAACGCAACGAAGGCAAGTTTACCGGTTGGCTCGCCTACACCATCGCGCGCACCGAGCGACTCGTGGGCGGGGTAAACAACGGGGAGTGGTATCCGACCCGCTTCGACCAAACGCATAACCTCAGCCTCACGGGCTTTTACGAACTGCGTCCGCGCCTCACCTTGAGCGCCAACTTCGTGTACAATACCGGCACCCCGATCACGCTGCCGAGTAGCGGTTACTACCAGTTCGGTGGGCAGTACTACGTACCCAACGTAGACAGTGAGGCGCGCAATAACTCCCGGATCCCCGATTACCACCGCCTCGATCTGTCGGCGACCCTCGACGCCAAGCCAAATAGGAAAGACGGCACGCCGAAACGCTTCGTCGGGCAGTGGGTATTCGGCGTGTACAACGTCTACGCGCGCCGCAACGCCTTCAATATTTACGGAGGGCAGGGCGACACGCGTCCTACGATCGGCTCGCCCGTCGACGTGCAGGCCAAGCGCCTGGCCGTAGTCGGCAGTTTGATTCCTTCGGTGAGTTACAATTTCAACTTCAAATAATGCAAAGCTTCCGCCCCGAGCTGCTGCTAGCCTGCGCGAGTTGCGTGCTCGCACTCGCTTCCTGCACCGACGACGTCGACCTCGATTCTTCCTTCGAGACCGCCCAACCCGTGGTGGACGCCTGGCTCACCACGCAGAGCGAGCCGCAGAGCGTGCTACTGACGCAAAGTCAGGACTACTACGCGAACGCGTTGCCGCCGCCGATCGAGGGTGCGGTGGTATTCGTCTGTCGTACCCTCGATACCGCGGTCTGTGCGGACTTTATGGACGAGGGCAACGGCCGCTACGTTTGGCGTCCGGGCGCCGCGGGCGAGGTGCTCGCGGAAGTAGGCGACGAGCTTGCCCTCTTTGTGGAGCTGCCTTCCGGCAAAACATTAGCCGCCGCGACGACGGTCTACCGGACCGCACCCATCGACTCGGTATCCCTCCGGTTTGAGGAGAGCGAACTCGGCCGGGACGAGGGCATCTACGGCGAGGTATTCGCGCGCGATCTGCCCGGTGCCGGTGATCGCTACCTGATTCGTTCGCAGGTCAACGATACCGTGCTCAATCGTATTCAGGAGCTCAACCTCGCCTTCGACGCGGCCTTCGACGGTGGGACCACTACCGATGGCGTTTATTTTATCGCTCCCATCCGCTCGTCGGTGAACAAGGTCGACGACGACGGCGGCGTGGTCCCGCTCGTGGCCGGAGACACGATGCGCGTGGAAGTCTGGTCGCTGTCGCCCGCGGCCTTCACGTTCCTCCAGCAGGCCGCCACCCAGATCCAGAGCGGCGACAGTCAGCTGTTCAGCGTGCCCGTCGTTAACGTGCGCGGCAACGTGCTCGACTCGGAGACGGGCGACCCGGCGCTGGGTATGTTTAGCGTCAGTGCGGTCAGCGAGGCAATGAACGTAGCCGAGTAGGGGTCGTAACCTATTCGACGACGAGCTTCCGCGTGTAACTACGGCCGTTGGTTTGCATGCGTACGAGGTGCACGCCCGCGCCGAGGCTTTCGGTACCCAGGTCGATCGTGTGGATCCCGGCCTCTCGCTGTGCGTCGAGGAGCGTTCGTTCGACGCGACCGGTTAGATCGTAAAGTTCGAGTAGGATGCTGCCGCCTACGGGAAGCTCGTAAGTGACGCTCGTTACCGAACTCGCCGGGTTCGGGTGTACGAGTAGGGTAGGGGTGGCTCGTGCGGGGTTGCGGCCGCTCAATCCGTTACCGCCGAGGGAGGCTGGGTCGGCGAGCGTGTACCGGGCCATGTCCCCGGCCACCGGAAGCTGCGCTACGGTGGTGAACTCGGCGTCGAGCTTCGCGAACCCGATACGCAGGGTCGGACCCAAGTTTTGCAGCGAGTTGCGCGGGATGCCAACTTCGAGCGTATTGCCGCTTTCGACCTGTTCTGTGCCCCTCGCAGCCGGTACCCAATCGAAGCTCGTACCGTCCCCAATGTAGGCGTAGAGTATCCCATTTTCGAGGAGGTAGTCCGCACCCATTACGTTCCACTTACTCGCATCGCTATACCCACTGGTTGCGTCGTCTACATTCAGGTAAAACTGCTTGTTGCCGGCCACATCACCTTTGATCAGCAGGTACAAGGTTTGAGCGTCGTGCGCGGCCTTGAACGAGGTTACCGATCCGCCCGCGGTGGCTAAATCCCGCACGGAGCTCCAGTCTGCATCGTTGCCGTCTACGGTTACGGTAGTTTGACCGCCACCGCCACCGCCACCGCCACTCTGACGAACTCGGACCGAGCTCGCTCTGTCTTTCCAACCTTCGTTGTCCAGGCAAGTATCGTCGGCGGTCAGTACGAGGGTTCGGCCCCTAAACTCACTGTCCCAGTACAGCTCCACCTCGTACCCGCTCTGCACCCGCACGGAGGAGAGCTTGTCGTTGAGCACGCCGCGAGCGGCGAGCTCGTTCATGTCGTACTCGCCTACCGGTAGTGCGGCGCTCGGGCCCGAAAAACCACAATCCGTATAAAGGCTTACAACGTCCGGCTCGTCGTCACCGCCCCCGCCGCCCCCGCCGCCTACGGTAAGGGTGTGGTTGAGCTTATTGAATCCGGTGGAGCTCTCCCAGGTATCGGCGTTCGCCATCCGCATCGCGTAGGCCGGTCGGTCAGCTATCGCTCCGTTGTTCGCGGTATCGGGCAGGTTTAAGAGTAGTTCGTACCGACCTTCGGTAACGTTCGCGGGGAGGTCGACAGAGGTAGTAATCGTGGTGGTGCGCTCGGGTGACCAGAACCGGACGTCGGCTGCTCGGCCGCCGAGAGGGAGCCTGTAGGTGTTTCCCGAGCTCGTATTGCGCAACACGACTTCGAGCGGGCGGGCGTTGTAGGGTGCGGCGAAGCCTACGTTTCTGACGCGAAGCGAGAAGTCGAACGCCTGCCCCGGGGTAGCGGTAGCGGCGTAGGTGCCTTGCTCCATGACGAAGCGATACCCCAGGTTCCGCTGGATCTCAGCCATGCAGCCACCGTCCTGCCAATCGTTGTTCACGTCGTTGTTGTACTCGCTGTTCAGGTACGAGTAGTGGAGCTGTCGCATATCCGAGAGCGCCTGGCCCGAGCAATCGTTCTGCGGGCTAAAGCCATCACTACAGGTCTCGCCTCCGACCGCTACGAAGCGGCTGTCGTCAGCGAAATAGTCTTTGAGAACCTCGACCGCACCCCTGGCCGGACTGTCCGACGTGCCGTAGTCGAAGTACGTCCCGAAGTCATCCGGACTGGCGAGGAAGCAGTCGTTGTGGAAGCCGATACGCGCGATGTCGCTCCCGTTGTGCGCCTGTGCTTCGCCGAGCGGAGCAGCGCCGATCGGGGCGGAGATCCCGTAGATGGCCCGCTGCTTGAGTTGCGGGTAGCGCACCTGAACCATGCGGGATTTAGGCACGGCGTTCAGTAGGGCGTTCAACACGTCGTTACGATCCCGCCAGTTGTTATCGAGTAGTCGCCTCTGGGAGTCGTTCGAAGAGGCATCCCCGAAGAAATCCGTGTAATACTGCTCACCCCAAACTCCGATGAAGCCCATTTGGACGACTGCGACGACATCGCGATTTTCGAGGAAGATGGATTTCAACTGATCGATGTGCCCCAGGATGGTCTGCTTGGAGGCGTCCCCGTAGGGTGGACAGGCGGACGCATCCGCGCACCCCGATTGGTTAGGGCTAATCGTGTACGCGAAGCGAGGGATGATCTTTATCCCCGCTTCGCGCACGACCCGCATGTCGTTGCGTATGCGGTTGAGGTAGTCCGAAGAGATCGCGCTGTTTTTAAAGCCGTCCAGCACGTAGTAGCGGTACACGAGGGTATTCGTGATCTGGTAGTTCGCCGAAAAGGGTGTGTAAGCCGAGGTGCGGTTGCTAGCCAGGTTACTTGCGCTCAGCGGCTGAAAGTTCCCGGTCGAGGCCGCCGGTAGGGGGCGATAGAAACCACGTTCGGGATTGGCGAAGTTCTCGAACGACTCCCGGTACCCGACCGTCTGGCTCTCGATCCGAGTGCTGAGTAAGAGGATCGATAGGGATAGTGTAAAAAGTACTCTAATCATCGTGGTATAATAGTACGATTTTCAGACGACTTATAATTTCGTATATTCAATATATGATGTCTCGAAGGTTCGGTAAATGCAAGCAGACTGGTAATTTGTCTGTAGTTAACTTTTTAAAGAAAACCTCTCCAGCCGGGACAGTTAACTTTGAATATCACAGGCGCCGTCAAGTCCGCTTAAATTTCAGACATGAATGGTGTGGGTCTAATTTTTGAAAGCATCATCTATCCCTATTAAGGTGCGGCGTATAGCATCCGTTGGTTTACCCTGCCCGACCCGGGGCCCTCACCACCGAAATCCGGAGTACTACTCTACCCGAGCGAGGGCTTGCGCCAAATCGTCGATCACGTCCTGCGGATCTTCGAGTCCTACGTTGAGACGCAGCATGCCCTCCGTTATCCCTACCTCCAAGCGGGCCGCCTCGCCCATGCCGTGGTGGGTCGTGCTCGCGGGGTGGGTCATGAGGCTCCTCGAGTCGCCGATGTTGTTGGAGATGTCGATGAGCTCGAGGGCATTCAGGAGGGCGTGCGATCGCGCACGACCTCCGTCGACTGTCAACGTGAGGATCGTGCCGTAGGCATCCATCTGCTTCGCGGCGAGCGCGTGTCCCGGGTGGCTCTCGAGTCCCGGGTAGAGCACCTCCTCCACCTCGGGGGCCAGCCACTCGGCCACGCGCAGGGCGTTGGCGCTCTGTTGGCGCGCCCGCATGTCGAGGGTCTCGATCCCCTTGAGTACCACCCACGCGTTGAAGGGCGAGAGGGTAGGGCCGGTGTTGCGCGTAAAGGGCAGTAGGGTATCCGTGACGAAGGCTTCGCTCCCCACGACGGCCCCGGCGAGTACCCGCCCCTGTCCGTCCATCAGTTTGGTAGCGGAGTAGGCCACCACATCCGCCCCCATTTCGAGGGGGCGCTGCAGGGCTGGACTCGCGAATGCATTATCGACTACGGTCGTGATTCCGCTGGCTTTCGCCAAAACGCTAACCGCGGCGATGTCGATGATCTCCAGGGTCGGATTCGAAGGGGTTTCGAAGAAGAAGACCTTCGTATTCGGCCGAACGGCGGCCTCCCACTGGTTGAGGTCGCGCCCGTCGATCACGGTGGTCTGGATGCCGAAGCGCGGGAGGAGCTTGTCGACGAGGTAGCGGCACGAGCCGAACAGGGCCCGAGCCGACACCACGTGATCCCCGGCCGAGAGCTGGCAGAGTAGTGCCGCCGTCATCGCCGCCATCCCGGTGGCCGTACAGCGGCAGGCCTCCGCGCCGTCGAGTAGGGCGATGCGCTCCTCGAGCATTTGCACGGTCGGGTTCTGTAGCCGGGAGTAAGTCATCCCGTCCTGCTCGCCGCGGAAGCGGGCCGCGGCGTCTTCGGCGCAGTCGTAGGCGAAGCCCGAGGTCAGGAACAACGCTTCGGAGGTCTCCCCGAAGTTCGATCGGGCGGTGCCCCCGCGCACGGCGCGGGTAGCGGGGCGCCACCGTTGGGTGATCTCGCGATCTAGTCCGGCACTAGGTTTCATAATCGTAGCCCAGGGGTCTCGGCGGGGCGGCCGCGAAGATGAGCCTCCCGGGGGAAAGCCAAACCGGCGAAGACGGCGGCACGGCTTCTTCGGGGCACGCTAACCGAGGAAGGTGCGTCGGTTCCAGGCGCGCTTGGCGAGTACGTCGGTCGGGTCCCCGACGGGCGGCGCGCCGAAGTAGCCCTCGTGTACGTGACGCGCGCTGAGCGGGTCCGCCGAGGGGCGGAGCGTGTGGCTCGGCTTGGCACCCACTTCGGCGAGCCCTTCTAGCCTGTCGGTCTCGGACTGGTTCAGGCCAAGATCGGTGCGCGGGTTCGGCGGGTAGAGCAGCGCGACCTCCACCGAAAATCGCCGCGAGCTCCCCTCGTCGGGTTGGACGCCGATGAGTCGGCAGACGACCGGCACGCCGCGACGCACGAGCTTGTCGAGTAGGAGGTGGTCTTCGCGGGCGAGGTAGCCGAGCTTCTGTCCGCCGGAGTAGGCCGCCACCGCGCGGCGATCGCGGCGGTTGTCCAGCTCGCGCGCGAGATCGACCGGGCACGGCGGACTGAGGTCTTCCAGTAGGCTCTCGGGCAGCTCACCGTGGTTCGCGCCGCGCAGGTAACAGCGGTAGATCGGCAGGGCGTGAAAATTGGGATAGGCCTCGTCCTCGGTACCGCCCGACTGGGCACCCCCCGTTTTGCCGGCGAGCGCAAACGGCGTGGCGGTGAGGAGTACGCCCTCGCGGGCGCTTTGGTCGAGGAAGGTGCGGCGGTCCATGCGGGGAAGGTACTTTGGGGCGGTGTTCAAGATCTCGACGGATCGGTTGGCAGTGCCTCGATGTGTGGCCAGATCGAGGCGGTACGCTGCTCCAGGAGGCTTTTTTGTTGTTGCCGCGTGAGGTAGGCCTCGAAAGCGGCCACGCCCGTACCGGCGAGGCTGATTACGATAGCTACGATCGAGCAGATCAGCGCGCGGTCGATGCGCCGGCGGGGTGTGGGGTACGCACCGAATTCGACGGGTTCGAGCATGGCTGAAATATAGGCTCCACCAGCGAAGTCACCGACTCTCCACACTCCCTGCACACCCCCCCGTAAGGCCGGTTCGCGGCAATACCTTAGCTCCAACACTTTGTGTCGTTTTGGCGAAAGCCCCTCCGAAAACCCGTTCATGCCCAACTACGCCCACCTCCACTGCCACACCCAGTACTCGCTGCTCGACGGTGCCGCCCCGATCGGCGCCATGATGGACAAGGCGAAGGGCGACGGGCAGCTCGGCGTGGCGATGACGGACCACGGCAACATGTTCGGGGCCTTCAAATTCGTGCGCGAGGCGCGGAAGCGTGACCTGAAGCCGATCATCGGCTGCGAGTTTTACATGGTCGACGACCGGCACCGCAAGGAGTTCTCGCGGGCCAAGAACGAAAAGGACGTACGCTACCACCAGCTCCTGCTCGCCAAAAACCAGCGGGGCTACGAGAACCTCTCGAAGTTGTGCTCGATGGGCTACGTGGAGGGGCTGTACTCGAAGTGGCCGCGTATCGACAAAGAGGCGCTCGAGGGGCGTACCGAGGGCCTGATCGCCAGCAGTTGCTGCATCGGGGCAATCATCCCGCAGCTGCTCTGGCACGGTAAGGACGCCGAGGCGGAGGAGGAGCTCAAGTGGTGGCTCGACCGGTTTGGCGACGATTACTACATCGAGCTACAGCGGCACCGCGGCCTCGAGAACCTCGACTCTACGGGGGTAAGCCAGGAGGACATCAACCAAAAGCTCCTGCGCCTTGCGGCAAAACACGAGGTCAAGGTCATCGTGACGAACGATTCGCACTACCTCGAGGAGGAGGATGCCGAACCGCACGACATCCTGCTCTGCATCAACACGGGCGAGCGGCAGACGACGGAGGATCGCTTCAAGTTTCCGAGCTCCGACTTCTTCTTCAAGACGCAGGAGCAGATGTCGAAGCTGTTCGTCGACCAGCCGCAGGCGGTCGAGAACACGCTGGAGATCGTCGACAAGGTGGAGCTCATCGAGCTCGAGCGCGACGTGCTGCTGCCCAATTTCCCCCTGCCTACGGGCTTCGCCGATCAGGATGCCTACCTGCGGCACCTCACCTACGAGGGGGCCAAAAAGCGGTACGGCTTCAGTTTTAGCGACAGCGTGCGCGATCGAATCGACTTCGAGCTCGACGTGATCCGCCAGTCGGGCTACCCGGGCTACTTCTTGATCGTGCAAGATTTTACCACCGAGGCGCGCAACCTGGGCGTGAGTGTCGGGCCGGGCCGCGGGAGTGCCGCCGGCAGTGTGGTGGCGTACTGTTTGGGGATCACCAACGTGGATCCGATCAAGTACGACCTGCTGTTCGAGCGCTTCCTCAACCCGGAGCGGATATCGATGCCGGACATCGACATCGACTTCGACGACGAGGGGAGGGAGAAGGTGATCGACTACGTGGTCGATAAGTACGGTAAGAACCAGGTCGCCCAAATCATCACCTACGGGTCGATGAAGGCGAAGAGCGCCGTGCGGGACGTCGGGCGCGTGATGGACATCCCGCTCTCGGAGGTCGACCCGGTGGCGAAGAGCTTCCCCGACCACCTGGCCGCGAGCTTGGAGAAGGTGCTCCGCAAGGGCGGGATGGACAAAGCGTTTAGCAGCTTACTCAACTCGGAAGACGCCGAGAAGGCCGACCGTTTTCGGGGCTTCTCCGAGCAGCAGGACCACATCGGGCAGATGATCCGGACGGCGCAGCGGCTCGAGGGCTCTGTGCGCAATACGGGTATCCACGCCTGTGGGGTAGTCATTACCCCGGACGACATCACGAAGTACGTGCCGGTAACGATGGCGAAGGACTCGTCGCTGCTGGTGAGTCAGTTCGACAACTCGGTGGCCGAGGACGCGGGCCTGCTGAAGATGGACTTCCTCGGCCTCAAGACGCTGACCATCCTGCGCGACGCGGTGCGGATGGTCGAGGAGAACCACGGCATCGAGCTCGACCTCGACGCGGTGGACCTGGCGGACGAGAAGACCTACGAGCTCTTCCAGCGCGGGGAGACGGTGGGGATTTTTCAGTACGAGTCGGGCGGGATGCAGAAGCACCTCGTCGCGTTGGCGCCGACGGAGTTTGCGGATTTGATCGCGATGAACGCGCTGTACCGGCCGGGGCCGATGCAGTACATCCCGGAGTTTTGCGATCGGAAGCACGGGCGTAAGAAAATTGTGTACGATCTCCCCGAAATGGAGGAGTATCTTGCTGAAACTCAAGGTATTACAGTTTACCAGGAGCAGGTGATGCGGCTTTCGCAAAAACTTGCCGGCTTTACGGGGGGCGAGGCGGATACCCTGCGTAAGGCGATGGGTAAGAAGCAGAAGGCGGTACTCGATAAAATGTATCCGCGCTTTATCGAGGGCTGCAAGGCGAACGGGCACCCCGAGGATAAGCTCGAAAAGATCTGGAAGGACTGGGAGAATTTCGCGGCCTACGCCTTCAACAAGTCGCACTCGACCTGCTACGCGCTCGTAGCCTTCCAAACGGCCTTCCTCAAGGCGCACTACCCGGCCGAGTACATGGCGGCCGTGCTCACGCACAACAAGTCCGACCAGAAGAAGCTAACTTTTTTCCTGCGCGAGTGCAAGCGCATGGGCGTGAAGGTGCTCGGACCGGACGTGAACGAGTCGAAGCTCGACTTCGGCGTGAACGCCGCCGGGGATATCCGCTTCGGCCTATCGGCGGTGAAAGGGGTGGGCGAGGGGCCAGTGGAGCAAATCCTGACGGAGCGTACGGCGCGCGGACCGTTCGTGAACTTCTTCGACATCGTACGGCGGATGGACCTGCGCCTGGTCAACAAGAAGGTGATGGAGAGCCTGACGCTGGGCGGCGGGTTCGATTCTTTCGAGGGCATTACGCGGGCTCAATACTTCGCGCCGAGTGAGGACGGCAAGTACGCTAGTCTACACGAGCACGCCCTACGTTATGGCCAGGCCTGGCAGCACCAGAAGGCGACTGCGGCGAACAGCCTCTTCGGCGCGACGGAGGAGACGATGGTCCCCGAGCCGGACATCCCGACCTGTGCGCCCTGGCCGCTCATCGAACAGTTGGAGCGGGAGAAGGAAGTCGTGGGCATCTACATCTCCGGGCACCCCCTCGACGACTACGAGAAGGAGGTAAAGCACTACTCGAATTGCCTGATCGAGGAGTTGGAAAGCAAAAAGGGCGAGGGGATCAAGCTGGCGGTGGTGGTACAATCGGTGCAGCACCGCGTGTCCAAGAAAGGTACGGGTTGGGGCTTGTTCGTGGTCGCGGACCAATCTGCCGCCACCGAGTTTGCCCTCTTCTCCGACGACTACCAAACCTTCAAGGATAAGCTGGAGCCCGGTTGCGTGGTACTCATCGACGCGAGCTACCAGGAGCGCTGGGGGCGGGAAGGTGAGTTTCAGCTGAAGCTGAACGAGGTGACCATGATGGAGTCCGTCGCGGAGAAGCGGGGGACGGGGATCACGATCCAAGTCCCGATCCACGTGGTGGATACGAAGTGGATCGATCGCTTAGAGGCGCTTTGCCAGGAGCACCGGGGGCCGCATGCCCTGCGGATTACGATGGTGGAGCCGGACAATCAGATCGCCATGGAGTTTCGCAGTAAGCGGACGGTGTTGGCGAATACGGATTTCATTCGGGAGGTGGAGCGGCTGGGGATTTTGTATGCTATGGGTTGATAAATGCGCGCTAGTACTGTCATCAGTCCTGAAGCACAGTTCTGACTTCGTTCACGGAGCAGCCGATCAACTCCGCAATTTCGTGTACTGACATTCCTCTATCGGCAGATCGCTGGATCAACTTTTGTCTTTCTTCTTCGCGACCCTGTTTAAGGCCCTCTTCGCGACCCAGTTCGAGACCCTGCTCGCGACCCTGTTCGAGACCCTGCTCGGTCGCTACACGCTTCGCGTACGCATCCTGATTCTGCCGATCATTACGCGCCATCCAGTACCGATCGTAATTCCACTGATCTGCCGGGGTAAGCTGTGCATACTCAGCATCCGTGATCCAATCTGTGAACACGCGACCGCTGAATTGCTCGGGTATTTTTTCCATGGTAGATAAGTGTTTGTTGAGGTACAACCACTGCTCGAGCGGAGTAGCTAGCTCTTCGAGTGACTTCCCGAATTTAGGCAACTCTACGTGAATGATGGTGATCGTATCGCTAAACGGCTTCCCGTCAACGGTTCGCAGGCTCGCCTCCTGAAGGTAGTGCTCATCGGAGCTCGATTCTTCGGCCTCGAACTCGAGAAGTGCCACGAGTACAATAGGTTGAAAGCGATAGTTCCAATCTCCGCGTGCGGCATCACGACTTAGTGCGCGAGCGATGTAAAACAGGCTGCGGTCGCGGAAGTGTTCTTGGCGACGGCGCTGGATCTCGACGATGAAGGTGGTACCATTCGTGGCGTGACATTGCAGGTCGACGAAGACGGTACGATCGCTGGCGAGTGAGCCGGTGAGTTCTGTGGGGATGAAGCTCACCTCGGCGATTTGGCGCTCGGGCGGCAGCAGACTGTTGAGAAAGTGAACTAGGGCGGGTTTGGATTCTTCGCGACCAAAGAGGTGTTTGAAACCAAAATCAGAAAGTGGATCGATGTAGCGTGGAGTCTTGGACATCCCGGCTAGATACTACAAAATGTTTTAATAAGTTATTTAGCCCTGGGCTGCACGATTACGCTCGACGAGTTTTGGCAAGAGCCTCGTACTTACATGTGCTAGCCAACGGCAGATTGAACATCCGTGCGGATAGGCAGTGGATCTAGTTCGACCAAAGCACATGCACTCTACAACAAAATTTTGGGCGGGGTGACGAATGCTACACCGCGTTGTACTCAAGGGGATTAAATCTCCGACGCTTAACTCCGCAGGAGATACGTGTGGGAAGTGTTGAGACCCACCAGAACTCTGCAAATTAAAAGCCCGACTTTGAATTTGCAGAGTTGCCTAGGGCCGTTTCAATACACCTACTGAATAGCTAGCTCTCGATTCCAAACTAGTCTTCGGCCAAGCCCTCGACGAGTTAGATGCGGTGCTACAAGCAGTCTATCTCCCGAGGGACGGCGAAATAGACTGAGCCACCTTACACTTCCTTCGCCAAACGGTAGCGCCCCTCATCAGCCAACTGCGTAGACCAGTGAGTAGCGAACATTCAACCCGGGGGAATCTTTGCTATAGCCACCTAACGCCCAGTCTACCATGTCCCGAGGCTTCGTCAAAGAATCCGATTTTGAAGAGCCGCTCGTCGTGCCCGCCCGCGCGCCCTTGCCCGCCGGCCAGCCCAACCACACGACGCCCCGCGGCCTGCGCCTCCTCCACGAAGAGGAGTTGCGCTACACGACCCAGCTCGCCGCCCTCAGCGACAAACGGGCCGCCGGAGATGCTGCCGCAAAACGAGAAACCGATGCCCTCCAGGCCCGCCTCGTCGCCCTGCGCGAACGGATCGCCAGCGCCAGCGTGGTCGCACCCGCCAACCGCGACGCCGCACCGGGGGAGATCCGTTTCGGCGTGACCGCCCGACTCCGCGTCAACGGGAAAGAGCGTACGTACACGCTCGTCGGTGTCGACGAAGCAAAGGCGCGCGAGGGCCGTATCTCCGTTCACTCCCCACTGGCCACCGGACTGCTCGGCCACCGCGTCGGGGATGTCTTCGACGTCGAGGTTCCCGCCGGGGCACTGCACATCGAAGTGCGCGCACTCACCCAGGAGGAGTAAGCCGAGTTACTTACGCGACGTCTAAAGGGCGCGAGTAGCGCGAAACCCAAAGGATCTATTGTCCCGTGCGTTGCGCGCGTGCTCGCAACTATTACGTAACGTTACCTTCTAGATCTACAATTTCCGGGTGTTCTTCTCACTCGCACTGATTTCCCGCCGGGAAATTACCGAGAGGCACGGCATCAGGTGGCGCTTCCCGAAGCGGGAGTGAGCCACGCCACTGCTTCGTTGCCATGACCGTTCTCACGCGCCCCCTCCCCCTGTCTGCGTCCGAAGACGCCGATATCCAACGCGAGCTGGCCGACTGGAAGTCCATCGTCGCCCCGTACCAAAAACCCGATCGTCGACGGGCGCTGTGGCAGGTGGCCAATACGTTCGTGCCGTTCATCGCCATTTGGGTCGCGATGTACTTCGCGTACGATTACTCCCTCGGGCTCACGCTCGCCCTCGGGGTGCTCAACGGTTTTTTCCTCACGCGGCTTTTCATCATTCAGCACGATTGTGGGCACAACTCGTTCTTAGCCGATCGCAAGCAGAACGAGTTCCTCGGTTGGGTCTGCTCCTTGTTTACGACCGTCCCGTTTACCTACTGGAGCCGCGTACACGCCTACCACCACGGCCACACCGGTCAGCTCGAGCACCGCGGCATCGGGGACGTCAACTTCCTCACCGTCGAAGAGTACCGCCGGCGGGGCGCCTGGGGCCGACTCCGCTACCGCATCTTCCGCAGCCCGTTCGTGCTGGTGCTCGTCGCACCCGTGCTGTACATGCTGGTCATGGTTCGTATCCCGCACAACGATTTCGAGGGCTGGGGCAAGGTGTACCGCCGACTCTACCTCAACAACACGGCGATCGTCGCGGTCTACGCCCTACTCGGCTACACGCTGGGTTGGGCTGCCTTCGCCGTCATCCAGGGTACCACCGTGCTTTCCTTCAGTATCATCGCCTTCTGGTTTTTTTACGTGCAACATTCCCACGAGGAGGCCTACGCACGCTGGGAGGGCTCCTGGGATTTCCTGTTGGCCGCTATCCGTGGGGCGACCTACTACGACTTGCCGCGCGCCTTCCACTGGCTCACCGGGAGCATCGGCTACCACCACATCCACCATCTCTCCTCCCGCATCCCCAATTACAACCTAGCCCGCTGCGCGCAGCACAATCCGGTGCTCCAGAAGTTCGTCACCCGCATCACCTTCACCGAAAGTCTACCCATGCTCTCCAATAAGCTCTGGGACGAGCGGCGTAGACGCATGATCTCCTTCCCGGAGTTCGCCCGCACGGAAGCCGAGCGCACCGAGATCGAGGAGCCGGTAGCTAAGCGCCGCGGCCGTTCGCCCGGTTCCGTTCGGATATTTAATTCCCGCGCCTAACGCTCCGCCGGTAGCCGGTCGAGTGAGCGAGCTTCCGCTAAAACACGGGTCAGGTCTAGAGTATTACCGGCTTCAGGATCACGTCGACCCGCCGGTTGCTCAGCTTCCCCTCCCAGGTCTCGTTGTCGTAGCTCGGTGCTTCCTCACCGAGCGGTAGCGTCTCGATGGACTCGGCGGGTATTGGGTACTCGAGGAGGCGCTGGAGCACGGTTTGCGCTCGGTAGTTGGAAAGTACGAGGTTGTACTCCCTATCCCCAATATCGTCGGTGTGCCCCTGGATCTCGATCTCGTACATCTCGATGTCCGGCACGGCATCCAGGAACTCCTGGAGTCGATCACCTTCCTCCGGGAACAGGTAGTAGCTCCCACCGCCGAAGAAGAGACTGATCCGGGTCTTCGGCTCCTGCTCTTCGGGGTGATCCTGCGCGCTTAAGGCGATCGTACCTAAAACAAGTAGTGTAGATAGAAGCCACGCTCGCATACGCTGAGGAACACGGGAAGGGGCCGAGGGTTAGCTAGCCTCTTCCGCTCTTCTCGTTCGCAGGTCTTCGATTAGCTCCCGTACGCCAATCCCTTCTACTTCCTTCCCCAGTGGATGTCGCCCAACGTTCGGCGAAACCACGTAGGTTTTGGTAGGCTTCACATCTTCCACGGCGGTCCAAAAAGCCTTGCTTAACGTGGGCGCGTTAGAACGTTCGATCTCGAAGGCAAGTAGCCCCAGACGCGGGTGTTCGCACACGTAGTCGATCTCCTCCTGACGCGCAGAACGGTAGTGGAGAAGTTCGACTTCTGCTCCGAGTGCACAGCGGATTTGCTCCCCTACGTAGCCCTCCCAACTTTGCCCGACGATGGGGTGGGACAGCAATTCCTCGTACGTACCGAGGCGCAGAAGCCCGTGTACGAACCCGCTGTCACGGACGTACACCTTGGGTGCCCGCGTTAGGCGCTTACGAAGATTGGGGAGGTAGGGGCGCACCACCCGAATGAGCAGCGCCGCCGAAAGAATGTCTAGGTAGCGCTGTACGGTGGTCGTAGCTACCGCCAGAGAACGGGCGAGCTGACTTTGATTAAGTGGCAGCCCTTGGTTGTGGACTAGCATCACCAGGAGCCTTTTCATCCCCTCCGGATCGGTACCGCCCGCGATATCGCGAAGATCCGTACTCACGAAGGTGCGCAGGTAGTCTTCGAAGTACCGCCTGCGAGCGACTCACTACTCGAACGTAGTAGTTCCGGCGCGGCGGATCCGAGTAAGCAGAACCGGCCGGGACGTCGGTCTTCGTCGATGAGCCACGCAGTACGGGGAAGAGTTCGGGGAAGGTCTGCACCTCGTCCAGTACCACGAGCTTGTCCTGCTGTGTACGTAGGTAAGCCTCTGCGTCGCTGAGTAAAATACGATTAGAAGGAAGTTGAAGGTCGAGGTAGACACTAGTTCTTTTCGAGGAGCCGAGTGCCTCCTTCACGAGCGTCGTCTTACCCACTTGGCGGGCGCCGATTAAGCCTACACTCGGGTAAAACGCTAGGTCAGCAAGCAGAGTAAATAAGGCTGTGGCCCGCGTTATCAGCATTGCCGTGCAAATTACACATCAAATGTGTAATTTGCACAGGCGGGCTCCCGAGCCGTATAGGCAAACTGTTTCAGTAGTACCTAAGTCTGTTTCGCCGTGTGCGCATCCCGGTTGATGTCCACCACGCGCGCGTACAACGACTCCGCGTTGATCCGGAGGCGCTCCAACTCCGTGCGGAAAAAGCGATCGGTGGCCTCCTGCCAGTCCGGTGTGCTCGCGTGTAGGGCCGTAAAGCTGGAGGCGAGCGTGTCGATGTACGTGCGCTTCTCCTCGCCGGTGTTGATGAAAATGGGCGGGTAGAGCTCGAACATGAGCATCCAATTTTTGGCCACCCGCGTAACGCGCCCGTTCCCGTCGGCGAACGGGTGAATGCGAATGAGCTCGTGGTGGAAGTAAATGGCCCGCAGAATGGGGTGGTGGATGTCCCGCATCCGTTCGAAGAGTCCTTGCACCAGGCTGGGTACGCTCGCCGGCGTCGGACAGACGAAGCGCCCGATCTGGACCTCGCTGTCGCGAAAACGATTAGGGTGCCCCCGGTGGGCCTCCGGGGAGATCGACCGAAAGAGCCGAAAGAGCTGGACGGTCGTCGCGAAGTTCCGTTGCTCCGCGATCTCGTCGACGATGTAGGCCATCGTAGTGCGCAGGTGGCGTAGGTACACCTGGGCTTCCTCCGGGGTCTGCGCTTCCATCTGCGCGTTTTTCACGGAGAGTAGCTCCTGGAGGTCGTGCATGCTGTCGAGGTAACCATCGAGCAGGTCGTCGGCCAGGTGCTCCCGACTGAACGTGATGAGGCGCAGCGACGCTTTGACGAGCTCGTTGACCTCGAGCAGCTCCTCACCGTACCTCGGGATGAGCGTGGGGTCGAGGTGTAGCATGGGGAGGTCGGCTTCGGGGTACGGGCTCGAAACGTTGGGCCGCTTCCTCTCCGTACGTGGAGGGATCGTTGGACGCCCGCCGCTCACGGGCGGGCGCTCACGGGGCTCGTCTAGTGCAGCGGGGGGCGTTTTGCGGAAGCAAACAGATCGCCCTGCGGGAGCTTGCGGTCTTTGGCGCGACTCAGGTAGCGGCGCAGCACGCCCCCGCGCACGTGGTTGACGTCGAATTCGATGATGAAGGCGGCGGGATCGATTTCGTCGACGATGCGGTAGAGGCGGCGGATGTCGATGCGGTTGAGCACGGTGTGGATGATCTGCTGCGGGTCGCTGTGGCCGAGCGTGCCGTAACCGCCGCGGCCGTCGTAGAGCGTCATGCCCGCGCCGAGGTCGGTGAGGATGGCGCGTTGGATGTCTTCCGAGTGGCGGGACACGATGGTGACGCCGATAAAATCCTCGAGTCCGCGGACGACCACGTCGGTGACCTCGGCGGTGACGAGGTAGGTGAGGATGGAGTAGAGCGCTACCTCTACGGAGAGCAGTAGTGCGGTAACGGCGAAGAGGACGATGTTGAAGCCGAGGATCACTTTCCCGATCGAGATGCCGAAACGGTCGTTGACGAAGATCCCGAGAACCTCCGAGCCGTCGAGCACGGCGCCGTTGCGGACGGTGAGGCCGATACCGAGCCCGAGGCACAAGCCGCCGAACAGGGCGATGAGCAGCTTATCGTCGGTGACGACGGTAAAATCGACGAATTCGAGCGCCACCGCCAGGGAGACTATGCTGAGTATCGACTTGTACACGATGCGGCGCGACAGCGTGTAGTAAGCCACCACGAGGAAAGGGACGCTGAGCAGGGGGAGCGTAACGGACAGCGGCCAGCCCAACAGGAGTTCGAGCAGGATGCCGACGCCGGTGACGCCGCCGTCGAGAAACCCGTTCGGGAGGAGGAACGCTTTGAGTCCGACGGTAGCCACCCCCACGCCGGCCGCGACGTTGAGTAATTCGAAGGCGGTGCCACGGATACTGCTTGCGCTCAAAACGGGGGATCAATTTGGTTCAACCTACGAAGCTTACCCGCAACCGCGTCCACCCGTCGGCTTCCGTGGCGAGCGCGTAGGTGGCACCGTGGCGTTCGAGCACCTCGCGGGTCACGGCCAGACCGATGCCCTGGCCGGTAGGCTTCGTGCTGAAGAAGGGGGTGAAGAGCGCTTCGTCGGCGGCGACGGAGATGCCCGGGCCGTCGTCGGCGATCACGAAGCCGCCCGCGCGGCAGCTCACGACCACGGTGCCCGCCCGCCCACCGGCCACGATGCTCTCGCGGGCGTTGGTGAGCGCGTTTACGATTACACGGGCTAGGAGGCTGGCGTCTGCTTCTACGGTCGTCGATTGGAGGTCTGTGTGCACGGCAATCTCGCCGGCGGCAAGCAGGGGGGCGAAGGTGTCGAGCTGGGCGCGGAGCAGCTCCGCGAGGTCGACCGGCGCGCGCAGCGGATCGGGCAGGCGCACCACATCCGCGAAACGGCGCATAAACTCGTTCTGCTCTTCCCCGCGCTCGGCGACCAGCGGCAGGTACTCGAGGGCGAGGGCGCGGAAGGCGGCGTCGTCGAGGTCGGCGGTGTCGAGCAGGCTCTGCAGCAGCGAGCGCGTGGCCGCCGTGGAGTTGTTAACCTCGTGCGCCATCATGCGGATCACCTTGCCGAAGGCGGCTACCTCGGCGGCGGCGAGCTCCCCGGAGAGGTCGCTAACGACGATGAAGCGCCGCCGGAAGCCCCGGTCGATGAAGTGGGCGGACTCGCAGCGGAAGCGGCGGTTGCTGCCCAGGCGCACGAGTCGCCGCTCCCGCTCGCCGAGCCCTTCGAGCGCTTTGGCGAGCGGATGCTCCAGCGCGGCGAGCGTACCGGGGAGCTCATCGCGGGCGGCGAGGCCGAGCTGCTCGCGCGCCCAGGAGTTCACGCTCGCGATCCGCCCGTCGAAATCCATGGTGATCACCCCGAGCGCCGTCGATTCGACGAGGAGGCCGAGGAAAAATTCCTGACGCTGGTTGTCGCGCCGCTCCGCGCGCACGCGGTCGAGGAGTTGGTTGTACACGTCGATGAGCTCGTCGACATCGGCCACACCGACCTTGGCGAGTCGCATCGAGTAGTCTTGATCACGTAGCGCGGCGGTACCGTCGCTGAGGAGTCGGAGGGTGGCGCGTTGGCGGCGCCACAGGTCGAGCCCGACGAAGAGGCTCACCGCGAGGACAACCTCCGAACCGATCAGTAGCGCCGGTTGGCCGCGCAGTGCGTAGACGGCACCAGCGAGCAGGAGGCCATGCACCACGAGGAGGTAGATGAGCAGTAGGCGGTAGCTCACGGCCGGAAAGTACGGCCGCTGCTTTTCGGACTGCGCCGACTCAACCGAGCCCAAACTTCTCCATCCGCCGGTACAGCGCCGAGCGCGTAATCCCCAGGTCCCGCGCCGCACCCGCCACTTGGCCGTCGTGCCGCACGAGCGCTCGCTCGACGGCCGTCCGCTCCAGGTCATCGAGGGAGAGCTCGTCGATGGTGGCGCCGAGCGCGGGTGCGGTATCGCGACTACCGGCCTGCGCCTCGAGCTGCTCGGCGCTTACCTCCCCCGTGTAGAGCAGGGCACAGCGCTCGAGCAAGTTTCGCAACTGTCGCACGTTCCCGGGCCAGGGCCGCCGCAGCAACCACTCCTGCGCACCGGGTTTTAGCGAAAGCGGGGCGCGGTCGTACCGCCGGGCGGCTTGCGCCAAAACGCGTCGCGCGAGCAAGACTACGTCTCGCCCCCGGCGCCGCAGTGGCGGCAACTCCACGGCGATGAGGTTGATGCGGTAGAAGAGATCCTCGCGGAAGGTGCCGGCGGCGATCATCGCGGGCAGGTCGCGGTGCGTCGCGCAAACCACGCGCACGTCGGTGCGGCGGGGGCGACTTTCGCCGAGGACTTCGTAGGTGTGCTCCTGGAGCACGCGCAGGAGCTTGACCTGGCTACCGAAGGCGAGGTCGCCAATTTCGTCGAGAAAAATGGTGCCGCCCTCGGCGAGGGCGAAGCGGCCCTGCCTGTCCGTACGGGCGTCGGTGAAGGCGCCGGCCTTGTGGCCGAAGAGTTCGCTCTCGAAGAGCGCGTCCGGAACCCCGCCCAGGTTGACGCGTACGAAGGGCTTCGCGGCGCGCGGGCTCGCGGCGTGAATAGCCTCCGCGACGAGCTCCTTACCCGTGCCGCTTTCCCCGGTGAGGAGTACGCTCGCGTCGGTGGCGGCTACGCGGCGGGCGAGGTCGAGCTGCTCCAACAGGCGTGGCGATTCGCCGAGGATCGCCTCGAAGCCGTTGACCGCCATTCCTTCACCTCGGATTTCAGCAGCGCTCGTAGTCCCCGCTGCTTTGGCAAAGATTCCGCGGATGCTACCGAGCAGCGCCGCGTTGTCCCAGGGTTTCGCCACGAAATCACTCGCCCCCAGCTTCATGCCCTCCACCGCGAGCTGTACCGTAGCCCACCCCGTGATGAGGACGACCGGTAGTTTTGGCGAAAGCCGCTTGATGAGGCGGAGGGTATCGAGTCCGGCTCGGCCCGTGGTGGTGATCGCGAAATTCATATCGAGGATCACGAGGTCGATGCTGGGGTTACTGCGGGTCCTGGCTTTACCCAACGTCTCTTCGACTTCCCGCGCGTGGTGCAGCACGCTTACGCTAAAACCGGCCCTCCGCAGCAGGATGCCGAGGGAGGCGGTGATGGCGCGGTCGTCGTCGACGAGGAGGATGTGGGGCATACTTTAAACCGGTAGTTACTCGCTCCGCAGGGCAATTGCCGGGTGAATTCGTGCTGCCTGCCCGCTCGGGATAATGGCGCAGAGTAGCACAAGCAGCAGGATGAGTCCCGCCGCGGCCAGCCCGCCGTACCAGAAGAACCTTGGCTCTAGGACGATGATCTCGAAGAGTGGGATCTGGATGGCGATCAAGCTGCCGAGTAGAATCCCGAGCCCGGCGATGAGTACGATCTCTAGGGTAAACTGCGCGGTGATACCCCTGCCCGTCGCGCCGAGCGCCTTACGCAAGCCTATCTCCGCGTGGCGCTTCGCGATGGCGTTGATGAGAATGCCGAAAAGTCCCAAGGCGACGCTCGCCACGAGGAAGGCACAGATGGACAGTAATACCGTCAGCAGGACTACCGACGAACGACTCGTACGCTGACGCAGAACTTCTAATTCCTGAATAATGCCGTCGCGCGATCTAATGACGCTCGACATCCGCTCGAAGATGTCCTCCTCGACACGGGCGGGCGCGTCCGGCTCGGTATGGATGAGCATCGAGGTGAAGGCGTACGCCCCTTCTTCACTGTAGGGGTTGACGTACGTGATGGCGAGCGGCTCCTCGGCCTCAAATTCGCGTCGGTACTTGAAATTCTTCGCTATCCCGACGATGGTGGTTTCGCGGCCGAAGATCAAGAAGGACGTGTCGACGAGGTTGCCGCCGGGGAAGTTGTCGCGAACGAAAGCCTCGTTGACCACGATCGCCCGCCGCCCGCCGATGGTGTCCTCTGGCGTGTACCAGCGCCCGCGCGTCATGGGGACCTCCATAACGGTACCGAGGTGCTCGTCGGCCATCATGATCCGCGTGAAAACGTCGACCCCGGACTCGTTCGTCCCGTAGCCCATATTGTTGTCGCCGAATGGCGTCACGAAGCCAACGAGGCTTACGCCCCGCACCTCGGGCAGCGCCTCGAACTCGTCTCTAGCGAGTTTTAAAAGCTCGGGCACGACGTCCTCCTCGAGGCGGTAGATGGGCGGTATGGCGAGGTAGGTATCCTCGACGCGGAACCCGAGGCCTTCGCGGTAGTCCGTCAGCGTGGATCCGGCGTAGCTGAATACCGCGAACAGGACGATGAAGGCCAGTAGGATCTGCGCGAGCAATAGTAGGCCCGTACGGCGTGTGTTCCAGAGGAGCGTAGCGGTGTGTCGGAGCATGGATTAGCGGAGTGAGGTAGCGATGCGCGTGCGGGCGAGCCGCAGCGCTGGCAATACGCCGGTGAGTAGTGTAAGTGTGAAGACGAGGGCCGCCGTGACCAACAGGACGCGCGGCGTGTACGCGATGCGGACGTCCCCCAGCCAGTACTCGGCATTGATTAGGGAGATGAGCCCGTACCCGAGCAGGGCCCCAAGCGCGGTCCCGATAGCGGTGACGACGAGGGTCTCGATGAGGAACTGTCGCAGAACCGCTGTGTCGGAGGCTCCGAAGCTCTTGCGCACGGCAATTTCGGAGGCGCGCTCGTAGGCGCGGCTCAGGTTGACGTTGACGAGGTTGAGCGCCGGAAGGAGTACGAGGAGCAGTAATAGAACGCTGATGATCGGCGCCAGTACCTGGAAGGACCGCGCGCGGTTGTAGCCCTCCTGCAGGTAGCTGTCGGCCACCTCCTCGAAGAAGGTGAGGCCTTCGATCGTAAAGCGATTACGCTCGTCGCCTGGGAGGGACTGCATTGCATCAGCAGCCCGCTTGATCGCTAATACGACGCTCGTCCGGCTCACCCCATCAGTCATGAGGAAGACGCCGCCCCCGCCCCCGACGAGTGTTGGTTCGGTGAAGTCGTATGTGCTGGTAGTAAACGGGATGAACACGTCCGACTCCAGGCCAAATACCGTCGTGGTGACTGTCTCGACGATGCCAATCACGCGAAATTCGTCCTCACCAAGGTCCATCGTACGCCCAACAACCGTGGCGTCAGCCGTCCCGAAGTAGTCCTCTGCCGCTCGCGCGCTCAGCACCGCAACCCGCTCACCGCTGACCACTTGCTCGGCGGAGAAAGGACGGCCGGCGACGAAGCGGAAGTCGAAGAGCCGCCAGTAGTCGGCGTCCGTATAATTGGCGCTCAAGGTCACCTTGCGCCCGTCGAGGTAGGCGTCGAACGTGGGCGTCGGGTTGGTATGCGTTGACAGGGCGACACCCTCGAGGTTGCGGAGGTGCGCGTCGTAGACGTAGTAGGAGAGGCCCCCATTGGAGTTGCCCTGCTGCCGCTCGCCGATCTGCTCGGTGGAGTCGTAGACCATCCGGCCGTCCACCTCGCTGCTGTCGATCAGGTAGGTCGTGTCCGGCACCATGGTCTGCGCGTACATCGATGTCGCGAATACGAGTCGGTCTCTGTTCCCCAGCGGCGGGTTATCCCCCAGCGCCGCGTCCCCCATCGCCGCAATCACAACGAGCGCCATAATCGTGAACGAGATCCCGAACAGGCTAATGAAGGTGAAGAATTTACGCCGGCGGAGGATGCGGAGGGCGAGCTTGAGTTGGGTGAGCATGGTGGTGGGATTTCCCCGGACGGAAGCCCGGGGTAACTACTTGAAAGGAGGAGTCTAGGCGACTTGGGCCCCGTCGTACAGGCGCACCAACCGGTGCGTCTTGCGCGCCATCCGCTCATCGTGCGTTACCATGACTACCGTAGTGCCGCTGTCGCGATTGAGGCCGAGCAGGATGTCCATCACCTCGTCACCCATGTGGCTGTCGAGGTTACCGGTGGGCTCGTCGGCGAGGATCACTTGTGGCTTGCCGACTATGGCCCGGGCGATGGCGACGCGTTGCTTCTGGCCGCCGGAGAGCTGGGCGGGAAAGTGCCGCTCGCGGTTGCTCAGGCCCACACTGGCCAAGGCCTCGCTGGCCCGCCGCCGCCGCTTCTTGCCGCCCACGCCCTTGCGGTAGAGTAGGGGCAGCTCCACGTTGTCGACCACGTTCAGGTCGGGAATAAGGTGGAAGCTCTGAAAGATGAAGCCGAGGTGCTCGTTGCGGAAATGCGCGGTGGCGGTGCCGTTGTAGGTCGTGATCGGTTTTCCCGCGAGGGTCAACTCGCCGGAGGAGGGCTCGTCGAGCAGACCCATGATATTGAGCAGCGTCGACTTGCCGCAGCCGGAGGGACCCATGATGCTGAGGAACTCGCCGGCAGCGATCTCGAGGTTGATGTGCTCGAGGGCTACGGTTTCGACGGTGTCGGTGCGGTAGGTCTTGGAGATATTCCGGAGTGAGAGCATGGCTAAAAATCGGTGAGTGTGAGGGCGAAAAGTTGGGCCTGCGCCGTGTGGGCGAGGTCGAGGGTGCCGAGGTACTCGCGGGCGCGCTGGTCGCGGGCCTGCCGGGCGAGGGTAAGTTCGGTGAGGGGTACGGCGCCGAGCACGTAGCTCTCGCGGGCGATCCGGTAGCGCTCCTCGGCGAGGGCGCGGACGGTCGCCTGCAGCTCCAGCTCCCGGCTGGCCTGATTGTACTGCGCCACGGCGAGGCGCACGCGGGTATCGAGGGTCTGGCGGTCGCGTAGCCCGAGCTCCCGGGCGAGCTCCACCCCCGCCTCCGCACGGCGCACGATCGCGCGGCGGCGACCCCAGTCGACAATCGGTACGCTGAGCTCGAGCGAGACGATCTGCTCGGGTTGCGGATCGTCGTAGATCGTTGACAGGTCTTCGTCGGAGCGAATCAGGCCGATCGAGGCGGTGAGGTCGGCGCGGAAGCCGGTACCGCGGCGCTGCTCCTCGAGCTGGTCGGCGGCTTCGAGGTTGCGCCGTTCGGCGGCGTAGGCTTCCGGGCGACGCCGACGGGCCAGCGCGAGGGCGGTATCGACGTCGACGGACTCTGCTTCCGCAAAACGCGGCACGACGGGGCTCAGCCGTTCGCCGCCGAAATCTCGACCGATGAACGCAGCCAAATCCGCGCTCGCCGCGATTCGCTCCTGGTTGGCGCGAATTACGTCCTGCTGGGCGCTGGCCAAGTCGAGCTCGAGCTGCACGAGGTCGCCGCGACTAATCTTGCCGAGGTCGTAGCGCTCCTGCGAAACGGCGAGCAGCCGCGCGCTGGCCGCCACGTTGCTGTCGGCGATGGCGTAGGCGAGGTCGGCGGCCGCCAGTTGGAAAAAGCGGGTCGTCGCCTCCACGGCCGCTTCGCGACGTGCTGCCTCCAGCTGGGCGTCGGCTTGGCGCGCAACGGCCGGCACGAGTTTACGGCGCCACGTGAGCTCGTTGTAGGCCCAGAGCGGTTGGCGGTAGCCGACGCGCACCACCGACCCATTGTACACCTTGCTGCTGTTCTCGAAGTCGTCGAACCGCTGTAAGCCCGTTGAAGCGATGAAGCTGCCGCCGGTCCAGGGTAAGGCCTGCGAAGCGGTGAGCCCTACAGACGAGTTGTTCTGCTGTACGGGTCGAAACTGCACGGTGCCGTCCGGTTGGAACGTCTCCCGAAAGGAGCTCAAGTAATTCGGTAGGGTTGCATCGAGCCGGAGTTGCGGGCGTAAATCGGCGGCTAGGAGCGCGACATCCTCCGTGGCAACCCGGAGATCGCGTTGAGCGAGCAGCACGTCGACAGCCCGGGCGGCGGCCTGGTCCTGGACCTCCTCGAGCGTGATCGCAGCCGGAGCGAGCGCCAGTACTCCCTCCTGCGCGAGCAGACGAGTCTGCTGCAAACTCCAGCAGAGTCCCACGAGGACAAGTAGCCGCCGCCAGGCCTGTAGTCGACCCGTCATCGCTCGGTGAGTTGGATGGACTCCCGCCCGTCGTAATCTTCGGTCGAGGAGATGATGACGCGGTCGCCCTTGGCGAGCCCGCCGGTCACTTCCACGAAATCACCGCCGCGCTGGCCGATGCCTACGTTGCTGCGGATGGCCTCCTCGCCGCGGACCACGAACAAGCTCTGCTGGGTCCCACCGCGGATGGCCGGACCGTTGGCGAGCCGCAGCACTTCCCCGGTTTCGCCGGTTACGACGACCAGGTCGACGCGCATGTTGGGGCGCATGTTGGGGCGCATGTTGGGGCGCAGTCCAACCGTCTGCGGATCGTCGAGTTCGACGAGGAATTTGAGTGTGTTGTTGGTTACCTCGGGGAGGATACTCGCGACCGTGCCCCGCGAACGACCGTTCGGCATGCGCAGCTCGACGGGCATACCGACCTCCAGCTGTCCGGTATAGCGGTCGCTCACCGAGCCTTCGACGCGAAAAGCCGCTAGGTCGGCGATGCGCACGAGCGGCTCCCCCTCGGGCACGCGCTGGCCGATCGATTCGTTGACCCAGGTGATCACGCCCTCCCGCGGCGCCTTCACCGTCGTTTCGCGCAGCTTGCGGGCGAGTTGCTTCACCTCCTTCTCCTCGATGTCGACTTGCAGGGTAAGGTCGCGGCGCCGCCCTTCGAGGCTGGCCTTTTGGTAGGCGAGGTCGTTGGCGAGTTTGCTTTCCTCAAGCTCCGCCATCCGCACGGCGAGTCGTGCGCCCTCGACATCCTCGGTGGTGTTGCCCCCCGCTTTCAGCAGGCGTTCCGCGTCGGTAAGTTGAGCGCGGGCGTTCCTTAGTTTCAAACCCGACATCTCCGCATCGAGCATCAGGTCGCGCAGATCCTTGTCGTACTCGAGGTTGAGTAGGTCGACGCTGTTCTGTTTTAGCGTAAGCTGATCTCGGCGGCCGTCTACCTGGAGGGCTACGTACTCGCGGTCGAGCTCCATGATGAGGTCGCCGACGGCCACCTCAGCCCCGCTGCGCAGCAGCACTTCCTCTATTTCGGTACTCACCGGCGCGTTGAGCTGCTCCTCGAAGGCGGGTACCACTACGCCGGCCGCGCTGATGGTGCTCTGTACCGCGCCCCGCTCGACGGTGGCCATGCGGAAGGCGCTCGCTTTGGCGCTCGGCCGCAGGGCCAGGAGGCCGAAGTAGCCGAGCGCGAGTACCGCGAGGGCCAGGGCACTCCAACGGAGCACTTTGCCGCGTTTGGCGGAGCGTTGCTCGGATTTGGGGATGACGCGATCCATGGCCATGACTCACCGTAAAGCAGAGCCGTGCCAGAAATCGGAGATGTTGATTTGCAGTCGCTTACGCTAAAACATCCGCTGCACCTGTTCGGAATCGGACACTCGGTTTTGCGAAAGCGGACTACTTCGAGGGCGTAGAAGCGATAATCCGGAAGGGAACGGCCGCTCGCTCTTTCCAGCCGGTATCGCGGGCCACGTCGAGGCGAAGCATGTGCGGCCCTTTGGCCAACTCTTCTACATCGATGTAAGCCATGTACCCGTAGGCAGATTGGCCGGCAGGGTTACCCCCAATGAAATCATCGAGGAGCGTTAGCGTGTCGTCAACGTGCAGGCGCCAGTAGCGGCGTCCGGCTTCGATGCTGGCGGCTCGCTCAACCTGCTTGCGGTCTGGGTCGGACAGCTCATCTAAACTATCCGGCTGTGGGAAGAGCATGTCCCGCTGGTGTTCGTCCTCGCCGAGCATCGGCAGGGAGAGCAGTAGGGGTTCGGCTGTATTGGTCACGAACTCGGTCTCTATCGACGGGTGAATATTGAGTTGCTCCCTCACCCATTCGGAGCGGTACCGACTCGGATCGCGCAGGTCGGTACGCAAGGGGATACTGGTGATTCGTTCTGGATTTACGAGGTAACCGGTGGCTGGCTTCGAGAACAGAAAGCCGACCATAGCCAGCAGAACGAAGTAGCCTAAAATCGCCGGTCCGATGGCGGCTTTCCACGTGCTTATGTTCGTGCTTAGTATCGTTATTAGGTACGTGATTGGCTGCTCGAAAATGGTGTACACCGACTTGCTATACACGCTGTTAAGCGCGAGGTAGGCGTGCCGGAAGCCCGGCCGACCGTGGTAACGCTTGAGCATCGGCATTGCCGGTATACCGGTGTACACTACCGCTGAGAGTCCTAACAAAGCGATGAAGACTTGCTTTAACCCGACCGCTCCTTCGGACAGCGTATTGACGGCGAAGCCTAGGGCGAATGTGATCGCCAGGCTTATAGCGATGCTCGCGAATATCATGGCGCTGAGCGCCGCGACGGCGAACATGATGGAGCTGCGACGCTCGACTTTGTCGATCTGTTGGGGCAGTGACGGATGACGCGCTTCCGTATCGTGAGCCAGCCACTCCGGTATCGTTCCATAGTTGCCGCCGAAGCCATGCGGGTATACCGAACTCAGGCCCACGAGGCCTACCCAGTAGGTGCGAAAAGCGAAGTGAACGATGAAGGTGGCGGGCAAGATCACGAAGCCGAGCGCCAGGTAGTACAGTACGTAGCGTAAGTAGGTGAGGTACTCGAGTCGGACGTGCAGCAGTATCCACTTCGCCATCGGCTCTACGAGGCCGATGAGCTGCGTGGACCCGGCGACGGCGAAGCCCGAGATCAACAACTCTACCTGCCAGCTCTCCGTGGAGAGGCGGCGGAGCCATTTGGGGAGCTTGCCGGCGGGTGGCTTCGGTACGGAAGGTGCGTGTGGTCCCAACTGGCTTTCCCCTGCTAGCATACGGGGGAAGCTAGTGCCTTCGTTCACGGTTCTACGGTAGCTTCCCTATGTCGGTCCCTACCTTCCACAGGATATCGACGCGGGCGAGGCTCGGCTCGCCACCCCCCCCTTTGTCTCCGCGTACTACTGTTTAACGATACGCGCGGTCGCGTTCAGCTCCGGAAGGAGTAAGTTGTACAAACCCTGCGGCAGGGCACCGAGATCGAGCGTTTCGGCGCTACCGCGGAGCTCACCCCGGCGAACCATCCGACCCTGTACATCGAGCATGAGGTAGGGCTGATCGTGAGCTACGTTTTGCGGTAAGCGAATCGAAAGGGCACCGCTCGTCGGGTTTGGTCCAACCGATATGCCGAAGGTCGCCAGGCTCGTAAGTCCGACCGTACCGCCGCCAACCGTGCCGTCGTTAATCGTACCGTCGCCAACTACGACGAAGGGGGCGGACAGCACGTTGTTCGTAAGATCGTCTTCCGCGGCGTAGACACCGCGTGCGTCGGCTACCAGAAACAACGTGTAGTTGCCGGGCGCTAGATTTTGGGGAAGGGTAGAGGCACCCGGAACCTGCGGCTCGACTTGCCCAAATCTAAAGTTCCCGCTGAGTACCCGTCCTTCCTGAATATCGGTCGAATCGAGGATCGTATCCTGGGAGATGTAGGCGAGCATGATGAATTCGTCGGTAGCCGTTTTATCCCCTAAATTGGAGAGTTCGAAATCGTAGAACAGCACCTCACCCGCTTGAACGGTATCGTCTACGACGTTCAGGTCTCGGATCGCGAGATCGACGCGCGGCTCCGCGAGCTGCCCCTGGGTATCGAATTTACGCAGCCGCAATACACCGCCCGATTCGGTGTCCACGAAGATGGCGCCGCCGTCGGAGGTGCCGAGACCTACCGGATCGGGACTGAACGTGGAGCTCGGATCATCTTCGTAGCGCCAGTCCGAACTCGTACCACGTTTTTCGAAGTACGGTGTGAACGTTTGGTTACGGTCTGCATCGATGCCGTAGATCAAGCCGGCGAAGACGATCCCGGTATCGGGGCTCGGGAACTTAGTCGTCACACTGGCCCCCCTGGGGATGCTCCCTTGGCACGTAAATACGGTTGGGAGGCGGAGGGTGGCCCGAGTAGGGCTGAGGTAGGTGATGGCCTGAACGGCATCGCACTTCCCGTAGCACCCTTCGCTGCTGTTGATTTCGATGTAATCGGCGAAGCTCTGTTGTGCATCGAACGTACAGGTGCCGGAGCTTGGATCGTAGTACAATTCGATACTCGCCGCGGGGTCCGCGCTGAACGCCGCAAAAAATACGCCCTCGGAAGGCTGCCTATCCTTATAGCCCCTGAGGTAGATGCCCTCGCCCTCCTTGAGCGCGGATATGCTGGTTCTCAAAAAGGGCACGAAGAATCCGAAGCCCGCGGACTGGGAGAGTTGCTTCAGTTCGAGAGTGGCGGGATCCAGCCCGAGCATATACTGACGGTTCTGGAAAGGAAACGCCGAACCGGGCTCTAGGGAAGTAGCACTACCGCCGACGACGTAGGCTACGCCCGAGCTCCGGTCGAAGCCTACACCCCCGACGTCGAGCGTGTCGACGTCGGGGATCTCGAAGATCGTTTCACGGTCGACACGGAGTTCTCCCGAATTGCAGACGCCAAGACGCTCAACGCGTTCTACGAGTACCCGATTACTACCGACCGACTTGGCCCTCAGAAAGAAGTTGTCGCCAATGGCCGTCCCCGCCGTATCGGAACAGGGCGTGGGAGGCGGTACGTAGCTCCCGTACGAGAGCTGGTTGCCGTTGCGCTTGTCGATGGTCAGTTGATCGGTTTGCTGACCTTGAGATAGGTAGACGAAGTACGCGTCATCCGATTCGCTCAGGGAGTCGACGGTGTACAGCGTATCGTTCGCGAGCTGGTAGGCGCGATCAAATCCCTGGGCCCGCAGCGAGGCCGAGCAGCCGAGGATAACGGTAAGGAGAAGGAGGTTGAGACTGGTCATGAATTGAGATTGGAAGGTTTCAAAGGTTAGATGTGCATAGGCACTCCCGCGCTGCGCGGCACCTGTCGGCGAAATGACAGGAAGCTGGGATGACGGACGGCGAACCGAAGCTCCGAACATTTGGGCGATCTGGTACATGTAAATCACATAACCCCACAACACAGTAGTCGCATGACTTCGAAAGCAATGCCCACCCCCCAAGATATCCCCGCCCAACACCAGGACCAGAATCCCGGAAACGAATTCGAGATGGACCCAGAGCCCATTTACGTCCGCGATTACTACAGGGGCTCCGGTAAGCTGGAAGGAAAAGTAGCCCTCGTTACCGGCGGGGACTCGGGCATCGGCCGTTCGGTAGCCATCCACTTCGCGCGGGAGGGCGCCGACGTAGCCGTCTTTTACTTCCACGCCGACCAGGATGCCGAAAAAACGAAGGAACTCGTGGAGGGGGAAGGGCGCAAGTGCATCCTCATTAAGGGCGATCAGCGCGACGAGTCATCCTGCAAGCAGGCGGTGAAAGAGTGTGCCGCCAAGCTCGGCGGGCTCAACGTGCTCGTCAATAACGCCGCCGAGCAGCACATGCACGAAAGCTTGACCGACATCCCGGAGGGAATGTTCGAGAAGCACTTCGAAACAAATATTTACGGCTACTACTATTTCACCAAGGCAGCCCTCGAATACTTAGACGAGGGAGATCGCATCATAAACACCTGTTCGGTGGTCGCTTTTAGGGGGTCACCGAATATGGTTCCTTACTCTTCTACCAAAGGCGCTATCGTAGCCTTCACGAGGGCGTTATCGGGTAATCTCGTCGATAAAGGGATCACGGTTAACTCCGTCGCTCCGGGGCCGATTTGGACGCCATTCATCCCTTCGAGTTTTCCGGCGGATAAGGTAAGCGACTTCGGTAAGAAGGTGCCCATGAAAAGACCCGGCCAACCGGCGGAAGTGGCTCCGGCCTACGTGTATCTCGCTAGCCTGGACGGCAGCTACGTGACGGGGCAAACCATACACGTAAACGGTGGAGACGTAGTAGGGGCCTAGACCGAGATTGCGTTTTCCGCATTTCCACTTCGGCACCCAGCACCAGCTAACAACGTGTTCGTAAACGCGGTTGGAAGGAATAAACCAATCATCGGGCGGGCCGTACTCGCCCTCAAAATCAATCTCTATGTTCTACCACGACGGTGGCAAACTTCAGTATCCGGTTAAGGTGACAAAGCCGAACGCAGCGTTCGCCAACGCCCTCCAGCAGGGAATAGGCGGAGTGCAAGGTGAAATCCGGGTATGTTTGCAGTATTTATTTCAAGCTTGGGGGGCTCGTGGGCCAAAGAAGTACCGCGACATGTTGCTCGAAACAGGAACTGAAGAAATAGCCCATATCGAAATGTTGGCTACCGCCGTTGCCATGAATCTCGAGGGCGCGCCTACTACGTTGCAGGACGCCGCCGCCGCCGACCCGATCGTGCACGCCGCACTCGGGGGAATGAACGTGCAGCACGTCATTTCGACCTGTATGGCGGCGATGCCCGTGGATTCGAATGGCGTACCTTTCAACACCAGCCACGTGTACGCCTCCGGCAACGTAGCCGCGGACATGCTCGCCAACGCTACGGCCGAATCGACCGGCCGCATGCTCGCCGTGCAGCTTTACAAAATGACCGACGATCCCGGCATGAAGGACATGTTGGCCTTCATGATCGCTCGCGACACCATGCACCAAGAGCAGTGGCTCGCGGCCTGGGAGGAGCTCGGCGGCCGTAAGAACCACCCGATCCCCAACAACTTCGATCAGTCGATCGAGCCGGAGGAGTACAACTACACCTTCTATACCCTCGGCAAGGACGACGAAGCGGGCCCACAGGGGTACTGGTCGTCCGGGGAGAGCTTCGACGGGCGCAGCACGTTCAACCAGAAACCGATGAAGCCCGCCGGTGAGGTGCCCGATCTCGGTATGGCGAGCCCGAAGGCAGCCGTGCAAAAAGGTCAGGAGAAGGGCGGCGCTAACGGCGTCGTCGACAAGGTTATGAGCGCCCTTTAGGGCGACCGACTCCATCCGTAATCACTGAAGCCCGTCGAGCCAACGCGTTCGACGGGCTTTCTTTGTCTGCATAACTGTCCAACGGATGGTTTTACGTATGGTGTAAAATTTGATGTATTTCCGCATGCGAACACTCCACCCTGCTGTAACGTGGCTGATCCGCTGTAGCCTCGTGCTGGCGGTCGGGTTGAGTTTTAGCGTAAGCGGACTCTCGGCGAAGTCGTCGCCCGTGATCTTCGCCAACGATACGCTCTTCGTCCTCCACCACCACGTAGGGTCGTTCACGACCGAGCAGCGGGCCCGGATCGTCACCAACAACGTAGCGGAGTTGGCGGAGCTGCCGCTCGTCGAATACGATAGTCTCCGCGTGGAGGCTGCCGAGAGCGGTCACCTCGTGTACTACCGCGATCGCGTGATCAACAGCGTGACCGAAGCGGATGCGGAGAGCGAGGGCTTGTCGACCGCGGAGCTGGCCGAACGCAATCGGGCCGTCATACGATCGGCACTGGTCGCCGAGTACGAGCGGACCTCCACGCTCACGATCCTTACGGACATCGGCCTTTTCATCGCTTTCTCGGTCGGTCTCGTACTCATGTTCGCGGGGATAAATCGAGGGTTCAACTTCCTACGGTTTCACTTGCGGCACGGGATGCGGCGCTTCGTGGAGTCCCGCAAAGACGCACAGTCGCAGCGCGTGCTCAAGCTTATCGGTCCGGGTACGCAGGCCGCCCTGGCGCTGGGCCTGCTCCGGGTACTGCGTGTTACCACGTTGCTCCTTCTCCTCTACCTCTACTTGCCCTTCCTGTTTAGCCAGTTGGCCTACACCCGTGGATTCGGCGAGCGCCTCCTGGTGTACGTGCTCAATCCGGTGCATTACGTGTGGGCGAGCGTGATCGACTTCGTGCCGAAGCTGCTCTTCATCATGGTCATCGTGTGGGCCGCTTCCCAACTGCTCAAGGTGGTCAACTTCATCGCGAACAAGGTCCAGCGCGACGAGCTGCACTTCGAGGGATTTTACTCCGATTGGGCCAAGCCGACCGCAAACTTGGTGAGGGGCTTGATTTGCGTCTTCACGCTCGTGGTCATCTTCCCTTACCTACCCGGGGCCGGTTCGGATGCCTTTCAGGGGATCTCGGTTTTCGTCGGCCTGCTCCTCTCCCTGGGCTCGGCCGGGGCCATCAGCAACGCGGTTTCGGGAGTTATCCTCACTTACATGCGTCCGTTTCAAGTCGGGCACCGCGTTAAGATCAACGACGTAACCGGCGATGTGATCGGTAAAAATCTCCTGGTCACCCGCCTGCGCACGACCAAAAACGAGGAGGTAACCATCCCGAATGCCGCCCTGCTCGGCGGTGGGATCGTCAACTTCACCTCCCTCGCCGAGACGCAGGGCGTCATCGTCCACAGCAGCGTGACCATCGGCTACGATGTCCCTTGGCCGCAGGTACACGAGCTCCTCGTGGAGGCGGCCCGCCGCACCGCCGCTATCGCTAAAACCCCGGAGCCGTTCGTACTGCAAAAGGCCCTGCAGGATTGGTACGTCGAGTACGAGCTCAATGCGTTTACCAAGGATTCGCACGCTATGCCGCGTACGTATTCCGAGCTGCACGGGCACATGCAAGATGTGTTCCGCGATGCGAACGTCGAGATCATGTCGCCACACTACATGGCGCACCGCACGGCCGAGGAGTCTACCGTCCCGAAACCCTTCGAAGTCGTCTCGCTCAAGCAGGCACTCACCGGCAAAGCTTAAGCGAATCGACGCCACTTAGCGCACGATCACCCGACCGGAGCTGCCGCCGTGCCCCGCGCCAAAGGGTACGGCGATTTGTGCGCCGTCGACCTCGATAACGGATCGGTGTTCGTTCGGCCCGATCAGTTCCAGCGTTTTGCCGGAAGGCGTAGGTAGCGAGAAGGCTCGCAGGCGACCGCCGTTTTGGCCACCCACGAACACCAGATCCCCCCGCGCGCCGGCGAGGCGGACCAGCGCGGTTGCGTCCCCGGGCAGGGCCAAACCCGATTCGGCGTAGGGGAGGGGGGTGAAACCGAGCTGCCCGTCGCCCCGCAACACCAGACCGTGCAGGGCGTCGAAACGGCCCCAGGCGACTTCGTTGCCGAATTCATTGCCGCTCAACAGTATATCCACGTTGCCATCCGCGTCGACGTCCGCGAAATTCATCCCGCAGAGCGGTGCGAGTTGTGCCTCGGCGGGTAGCTCGTGCAGTCGGAACGTGAGGTCGCCGGTATTTTCGAGCAGTACGCTCGGCAGGTAGTTCGCCTCCACGGTCGCGGTATCGTTGCCCCCTAGCCGCTCGATGAGTTGTGGGGCGGTCTCCCGCGAGAAGTCTACGTGCAGCGGGTAGGTACCTTTCACTTTTACCACCTGCTTTTCCGTTTCGCGCCGTTGGAAGTAAGGGTACTCATTTACCTCACCCGCTCGATTCACGAAGCGCGTCGCGGGAATCGCGTCGAGGGTGCCGTTCCCGTCGAAATCGCCCGCGTACACCTTTAGTAGATCCTGCCCGTCCCTGCCGAAGAGGTTGTTGCGACCTAGATTTCCCACGACGATGTCGAGGTCGCCATCCGCATCCACGTCCACCGGCAGCATCCCCCCCCAACAGCCCGTTTTGCCGGCGAGCGCTTCGATCTCGCTTTCGCTAAAACCGGTGCCGTCGCGCCGGAAGATCCTGACCTTCCCGAAGTCTTCGCTCACGAGAAGCTCGAGCGCACCGTCGCCGTCGAGGTCCATTAACGCGGCATCGGTAACCATACCGAGGCTCGCGAGCCACGGCTCCCGCACGTCCTCGAAGTGCCCGGTGCCATCGTTGAGTAGCAACGTCGACCGACTGGCGCGCGGGAACTGCCCCGCGAGGGTTCGCCCGCCCACGAACACGTCCAGATCGCCGTCCCCGTCCACGTCTCCCGCACGCACGCAGCTCGCGCTTCGGTAAAGCCGGGGTAAGGCGGTGGTATCGAGCCGCAACCCCTGCGGCGTATTGCGGAAGAACTGGTCTCGGTAGCTAGGGTCACCGGGCGGGCGCTCGGCCGATCCGTTGGCGCAGTATAGGTCCTCGTCGCCGTCCCCGTCCGCGTCGAAGAAGAGGGCGCCGAGGGTCTCGCGCAGCGAGTCCACCGGTTCGAGGGTCTCGCTGCGCGCGAAGTGGCCTTCGGCGTCTTGTACTAACAAGGTGTGCATTTTGCCGAGCGCCCCGCCCATAAACAGGTCTTGCAATCCGTCGCCGTTCGCATCGCCCACGGCGAGTGCGGGTCCGTACTGACTCAACTGCTTGGGTAAGAGCCGCTGCACGTCGAAATCGACGAAAAGATCTTCGCGGTGCAGGACATCAAGCCCCCTCCGTTGGGCTACGGCGGTGAGTAAGGTCCGCTCGGGTGTATCCGCCGGCGCTGAGCGAGCTAAGGTTCCTGGCCTTGCGGTCGGGGTCGCTAGCCCGACCCGCAGTAGGGTGTCAATTGGGGGGGCGATCACCAAATCGGTGGCGCCCCCCGGCCAGACTACGCGTACGCTGTCGACCGAGCGTACCTCGCCGAGACCGAAGCTCAACCGAGTACTCACGGTCGACAAGTAGCCCCGGAACGGGCTTTGGTACTGTCGCTGGCGCGTGCTATCGCTGAGGTATACATCCACGGTCGCTCCGAAGGTCCGTCGGTTACCCGGGGGACCTTCGAGCGCTACGGTTAGGTAGTGTGGATCCTGCCCCCGACCCGAGCGCGTTTCGTTTCGGTAGACCAGTACGGAATCGTTGATCCGGTTCACGACGTAGTCGAGATCGCCGTCGTTGTCGAGATCGGCCGCCGCGGCGCCACTCGAGAAACTAGGGATCCTCAATCCCCAGGCGGTCGTTGAGTCGGTGAATCGAGGGACAGAGCCGCCGTCATTCGCGTAGCCGTAGTTGCTCAGCTTCACGGAAGGAATCTTGCTCATCATAATTTCGGGACTGGAGAAGCGCCCGAGCTCGGACTGGTAATCCATGAAGTCCAGGTCCGTTACGTCCCGCGGGAAGCCGTTGGTGATCAGCAGATCGCGATCCTTATCCAAGTCCACATCGACGGCCAGCACGCTCCAGCTCCAATCCGTTGCCGCTACCCCGCTGTAGGCCCCCACGTCGCTGAACACCGGCAGCGAATCCGCGGTGTTTAGCTTCCCCCGGTTCAGCTGCAGCATGTTGCGTGCGTACTGGTACTGGTAGCCGAACTTGTCGTTGTTGCGGTTCGTGTTGAAGTTCGCGTTCGGCATCATGGTTTTGCGCCGATCGTTGGTTTCGGGTAGCATGTCGAGCGTTACGATATCGGGCTGCTCGTCCCCGTTCAGGTCGGCTACGTCTACACCCATCGCCGAGTAGCTCGTGTGGGCGAGCAGCTGTTCGGCTACATCGCGGAAGGTTCCGTCCTGTTGATTGAGCCACGCTAGGTCATTCGAGAGGTAATCGTTGGCGACGTACAGGTCCGGCCAGCCGTCCGCGTTGAGGTCGCACACGGCGATCCCGAGTCCGTAGCCGTCCTTCAGGATACCGGCCTCGCGGGTCACTTCCGTAAAACGAGGATCCGCGGCTGGCCCGTCGTTGCGGTACAGCTTGTCGTTGCGCGTACCCGAACCATCGGTCGTCTTCGGGCGGTAGCGATTGGGGATACGCTTGTCGTCCATGTGGTTTACGAGCACGTACAGATCCAGATCCCCGTCGAGGTCGTAGTCTAACCAGGCGGCATTCGTCGTGTGCGAAGTATCCGCAAGCCCCAGTTCGAGTGCGCTTTCGCGAAAACGGGGGATACCCCACTCGTCCACACCCTCATTGAGGTACAGCAAGTTCGCGCGTCGGGAACCGGGTTCCAGTACGGTGGCGGAGACGTAGATGTCGTCGAGCCCATCGGCGTTAACGTCTGCGACGGCTACGCCGGAGCACCAACGGTTTTTGGCGGCTACCCCAGCCGCGGCGGTAACATCCTCGAAGCGGAAGTTGCCACGGTTGAGGTAAAGTGCGTTGGGCGCCGTGTTCCCCGTGAAGTAGAGGTCTTCCAACCCGTCTGCGTTAAAATCACCGACTCCGACCCCGCCGCCGTTGTAGACGTACTCGAGCTCGAGGATATTGAAGGTGTCGTTCTCGTCGATCCGATTGGCGAAGTGGAGTTGACTCATCGCCGGAGCGACCTCGGAGAAGCGCGGAGGGGCGCCCTGTTCGTCGCTCCCACAGCTCTGAAGCAACAGAAATAAGCCGAAAACGAGGGGGGCTAGGGTAGGGCTGAGACGGGAGCGAAGCACGCTTAAAGTTAGCGTATTGGCAAGGTGCGAACATTGAGCCAGCAGGTGACAAATTATTGTGAACTCTGGGTGACTGTGCTAAAAGCCGACATCTGAATCAATTAGATGTATGACTATCAGTCAATTAGACGCAATGTACCTATGAACAGGTACAATGTAGCGAAGACACGCATGTGGGAATTCGCCTTACAATTTGGTGTCGCGCTGAAATTGTGAGGAGGAAGTTGCTTAGCTTTCCATTCACATGCGCTTTATTCGGCCCAGAAAACCGCAGGGCGCAGGTTTCTCACTAGCTAACAAAACAGATTTTTGCATGAGGCAGCTTTTACTCCTACTTATAGGATTGTGCTGGACGGCGGTTGGGTTCTCCCAGCGGGCCATTACCGGTACGGTTACGGATCCCATCGGGGATCCCGTTATCGGGGCTACGGTCTTGGTGACTGGAACGACTACGGGGACCATCACCGACCTAGACGGCAATTTTGAGATCACGGTCCCCGAGGGCAACACCTCGTTGACTTTTTCTTACATCGGCTACGAGCCACAGACTGTCGAGATCACAGAGGGCAGTGATGTGGTGGATCTCACCTTGTCGGAGGGCGTTGCTCTAGATGAAGTTGTGGTGACAGGTTATTCGACAGGCACCCAACGCGAAGCGACCGGTGCCATCTCCACGATTTCTGCCGACAAGCTTTCTGCTATTCCTTCGGGTAATGTGGAGCAGCAGCTGCAAGGGCGGGCTTCTGGGGTGACGGTTATTTCTAACGGACAGCCAGGTACCCAGTCAAAGGTTCGGGTACGTGGCTTTGGATCTTTCAGTAACAACCAGCCACTTTACGTTGTCGATGGAGTGCCAAGTAACAATATTGACTTCTTACCTCCGGAAGACATTGAGTCTACTTCAGTTTTGAAAGATGCGGCTTCCGCATCTATTTATGGAGCTCGTGCAGCAAGCGGCGTTATTGTCGTTCAGACAAAGCGAGGCTCACAAGATGGGGGAGTACGGGTTAGCTATGATGGACTGATTGGTGTTACAGATCCTGGTCAAGGACGACCAATTCTCAATCCACAACAACAAGCTGAAGTAATCTACCAGGGGTTAAGGAATGACGTTTTCTTATCCGGGGGTGACCCGGACACGGCTACTTACGAGAGTTCACAGTATGATTTTTCGGATTCCAATAATATTCAGCTTCCTGACTATATCCTTGTTGGAGAACGTACTGGGGTATTTGGCGAACCAACTCCGGAGGAGATCGCTCAATATAACGATGATCTTTCAGTAGCCGGACAGCCGGGAATCTTCTTAATCCAAAGAGCTAATAAAGAAGGTACGGATTGGTATGATGAGATTACCCGCCAAGCTCTACTTACGCGCCACAACCTTGGATTTTCGGGTGGAGCAGAACGTTCAAAGTACTACGTCGGATTATCATATCAAGATCAGGAAGGTATTCTAATCAACAACGATTTCAAACGATATGCTTTTCGAGCAAATTCCGAGTTTGAAGTAATTCCGAATCGTTTGCGGGTCGGTGAGAACCTCCAGTTCACTTACATTTCAAATCTCGGTCAAGCTGGCGCGGGTGGGGGGCAAGGTGTGGCTAACGAGGAAGGACAAATCCTCTCTGCATTCCGACTAGCGCCTATTATTCCTTCACGCACTGGGGCTGATCCAGACAATCCTACTGGATATGGCGGAATCCTTGGTAATGGAAGCAACTTTGGTAATGCCCGCAATCCACTTGCTGAACGCGAAGGTCTTGCTAATAATACGAATAATAATGTCCAGACTTTTGGAGATATCTACGCTGAATTAGATATTATTCCTGGTCTATTCGTTAAAACCTTGTTTGGTGGCCAGTACGGCCAGTACAATGGCCGTGGGTTTGGGCGAGCTACTTACGAAAATTCAGAGAACATCGGTAATAACTCGTATTCAGAGTTTAATGGAACCTTTGGCAACTGGGTTTGGACAAACACTTTGAATTTCGATTTTAGTATTCCTGGTGGGCATGAGATTAAAGGCCTTGTTGGGTACGAGGCCAATAAAATCGATTTCGGCTATAATACTGGGGCATCAGGTACTGATCCATTTCTATTTACGCCAGAGTTTGCGTCTATCAGTCAGGTTGCAGCTCAACAGGTTAGTTCTGGATTCAATCCTCAAAAAACTTTTGCTTCAGTTTTTGGTCAAATTAATTACAACTACGACTCGAAGTATTACTTAACTGGAGTTGTTCGTCGGGATGAATCCTCAGCTTTTGGTGCTACAGACAGATCAGGAGTTTTCCCTGCTGTGTCCGCTGCTTGGCGCGTAACCGGTGAGGATTTTCTCCAACCCGGAGACGTCCTTTCGGACCTCAAAATTCGCGGCGGCTACGGAGTTATGGGTAACTCTAATGCTGTGCCCACCGCAAACCAATTTGATCTTTACGGAGGAAACATAGCCACTAGTGCTTACGACGTTGACGGCACCAATTCGACCGCTCGAGTAGGGTTTATTCAAACTCAGATTGGTAACCCTGATGCAAAATGGGAGCAGTCTACAACTATTAACATTGGCGCGGATGCATCGTTTTTCGATACGCGATTTGACATATCACTCGATCTGTGGCAGAAAAAGAATACAGATGTTCTATTTAACGTTGCTCTTCCTAGTGTTTCTGGAACTGGAGCTGCTCCATTTGTTAACGTGGCTACGATCGATAACAAGGGTATCGATCTTTTACTTACATACCGCGATCGACGCGGAGAGTTTGATTGGAAGGCAACGGTAACAGGATCTTGGCTTAATAATCAAATTGTGGAGGTTGCGCCGGATCTGGATTTCTTTGATAGCGGCGGACAGCAGCGTCTTGCTGGAACAGCTGTTCGTAACCGCGTTGGCCAGCCCATATCGACATTTTTCGGGTACCAAGTTGCCGGATTATGGCAGAGTTTTGAAGAAGTCGAACAAGCTAACTCCGGGACCACATCTAATGATGGTGAGTTCCAGTCTGGAGCAGGTCCAGGTAGATTTCGATATGCCGATATCAATGGAACGGATGAAAACGGCAAGGTTATCCCTGGTCCAGATGGAAAGATTGATGCATCTGACCGCACGGCGATTGGAAATGCAGTTCCTGATTTTACTGGGGGACTTAATCTCCGGGTAGAGTTTAAAGGCTTCGACGTGGAAACCTTTCTTTATACCAGCATAGGAAACGAAATCCTCAATAACAGCAAATGGTATACCGACTTTCTCCAGTCGTTTACTTCTGGTTCGGCGAAGAGTACCGATCTGCTCGATGCATGGTCACCAACAAATACAGATAGCAACATTCCTATCTTGGAGTCAACTTCAAATTTTAGTACGAATACTCAGGTAAATTCTTACTATATAGAAAATGGTAGCTACCTGAGAATGCGTTATCTGACTGTAGGTTACACGTTACCTCAGGGTATATTCGGAGAACGGATTTCTCGCGCTCGTGTTAGCCTGAGTGGGAATAACCTGTTTACGATTACAGGGTACAGTGGACTCGATCCAGCTGTCGGTGGTGCCGCAGATACCAATTTTGGTATTGATGTTGGCAACTACCCGGTGACTAAATCGTTTAACTTTGCAATAAGCCTCGGCTTTTAAATAATAATCAAAATGATTTTAGTACAAAGATCAGGAATTATAGCCGCTACTGTTCTTACTGTAGGGCTTCTATTTGTGGGGTGTTCAGACGAATTTCTGGAGCCATCCGTTCCAGGAACTTTAAGTCCAGCCGAACTTACCTCTCCTGCTGCGATAGAAGGTGTAATTATTGGAGCTTACAGTAAGTTAGCTGGAGGATTATATCCTAATCCAGCCCTTGGATACAATCGGTTCGGAGGGGCTTACAATTGGGTATCTGGTTCAATTCAGGGCGGAGATGCGAACAAGGGCACCGAAACAGGTGACTTAGTTGCGATTAATGAGGTTGTCGAATACAACCTTATCCCCACTTCTCAAATTCCGGATGATAAGTTTGAAGGACTTTACAACGGAGTAGTTTCGGCTAATTCAGCTCTCAAACTGACTCTAGATTCTGATGATCCAAATGTCACGGAGGAGTTTCGTAATAATATGGCTGGCCAGGCTCTGTTTTTACGGAGTCACTACTTTTTCCAAGTTGCGAAGCACTTCGGTCGTTTTCCCTACTTCGACGAAACGATGGAGGTCCGTGAATTCGTCGATGTTCCAAATGAGGACAACATGGCGAAAGTGATGGCCGACATGGCTCGGGCCGTTGATTTGCTGAATGAAACTCAGTCAGCACCTGGTATGGTTAATAAAACTGCCGCTAAAGCCTATTTGGGTAAGATGCAGCTACATGCTGGTGAGTGGGATGCTGCGAAAGCCACACTCACTGATGTTATTGAGAACGGCATTAATTCGAGCGGAGCCAAGTTGGCTCTTCTTTCGAAGTTTGGAGATCTTTTCAACGCTGAGTTCAACAATAATTCTGAATCTATTTTCGCAATCCAAGCATCTGCTAATACGGGAAGCGTAAATAACGCAAATTATGCATTCGACCTCTCGCACTTACAGGGAACTCCAATTGGTGGCTGTTGTGGATTTTGGCAGCCGTCCTTTGATTTAGTAGATAGCTATCGCACTGATGAAGATGGGCTTCCGTTAACTGATGGGTCATACCGGGACGCAGCAAACCGCCTTAAAACAGACCTTAATATTGAAAGTGACGCGGACTTTTCTACAGATGAAGGTCCTGTTGATCCTCGTTTAGACCACTCAGTTGGGCGCCGCGGGATTCCTTATTTGGACTGGGGACCACACCAAGGGAAAGCTTGGATTCGTAACCAACCACACGGAGGTCCGTATTCTCCTAAGAAGTTCATTTATCGTCAAAGTCAAGCTGGAACGCTACAGGATGGATCGAGTTGGACTGGTGGTTACACAGCTCTTAATTTTAACATCATTCGATTTGCTGACGTGATTCTAATGGCGGCAGAGGCCAACGCTCAAACCGGTGATCTGGAAACAGCGCGGGAACTTGTTAATCAAATACGTACGCGTGCCGCCAATTCCGAAGGGTTCGTGACGGACGACGATGGCACCCCAGCAGCAGACTATGTTATAGGTACGTACGACGACACATGGACGGACCAAGCTGATGCCCTCGAAAAGATCTATTTCGAGCGTAAACTCGAATTATCTAATGAGGGCCATAGATTTTTCGACCTAGTCCGCTGGGGTAGAGCAGAGCAAGACTTAAATAGTTACATAGACTACGAGAAGCAGTTTCTCCCTCTTCAGTTCGGCGCTGCAAGGTTTACTGCCCCACAGGACCTTTACTTCCCTGTCCCACAAAGCCAACTTGATTTGCAAACAGGAGTACTAACGCAGAATCCTGGCTACTGACAGATAATATTTCTATCTGTTTAAGGCTTGCACATCAGAATGTGCGGGCCTTTTTTATGCTTCTAGTGTATGTATAGTCCTAAGAGTATATGCGGATGGGCATCTCTATGTATGGTAATGTCTGGAATCATTCGTTGTTGTTATCTATATGCTCGGACCGCCTTCCAGCAGCTTGTGCGAGTGCTCCGGATCCAGATTATACGTGCATCCATCTGGTCGCCAGCTACGTTTCCGAAAGGTGACAGCTTTCTTCCGAGTTACCATCCTTATCGCCTCCGTGTCGTGCGTTTCTCCCTCAGATTTGATCGCGCAGAATTTGAGAGGAGTGATCTCTGGAACTGTTAGTGACAAAATGGGCCAGCAATTACATGGTGCCACCGTCGTGGCACTCCCGGTTGGAAAGGGTACAACTACTGATAATAGTGGTTGTTTTAAACTGGCTACGCTGGAGTTCGACACCCTCCGAGTTTCTTACGTAGGCTACGAACCCCTCAACCTCCTCCCCGAAGAGTTCCCCGCCGACGGCAAGATCGTCCTCCAACTTCGATCCCTCAATGAGGTCCAAGTCACCGCACGCAAAACCGGCAACTACACCTCCACCCTCGACCCCCGCAACGTCGAGTCCATTACCAGTGTAGCCTTCCGTCTTTTAGGATAGTCCTGAGTTAGAAAGGGAAGGTAGTCGTTCTTGGGTGGCGGATGTGCGGGATGGGGCCGCGGCCCCATCCCGCACATCCGTCGCGGCTCGACCGTAGGCCTCCGGGGCCTGTCCCCCGAGGGCCGTGTGCGGGTGCGTCGCGTTGTACCGCCCGCGCCACGCCACTAGGCCCTCGTTGAGCTCACCCAGCGAGCCGAACGACCAGTAGTCGAGCACGTCCTCCCGCAGTGTGCGGTTCAGTCGCTCGACGCGGCCGTCGTCCATCGGTCGGCCCGGCGCGATGCGGTGGTGGTGTACTTCGTGACCCTCCGACCACGCCGCCAGCGCTCCGGCGACGAACTCGGGACCGTTGTCCGTGCGCAGGCACGCCGGATGCGTCCCACGGACTTCGGCAACCCCATCCAGCAGGCGGCAGACCCGCGTCGAGGGGTAGGAGACGCTCGCCTCGACCGCGAGACACTCGCGCGAGTACTCGTCCATCACGGCGATCACCCGGACCGAGCGCCCGTCGGCTAGGGCGTCCGTGAGGAAGTCGCACGCCCACACCTCGTCGCGGCGGCTCAGCTCCGCCATCGGACGCCGATCCTCGGTCGGGGTGATGTGCCGCTTGCGCCGCGGGCGGTGTTTGAGCCCGAGCATCCGGTAGATCCGCAGCACGCGCGAGCGCGACCACGTGTGCCCCGCGGCCCTGAGGCGGGCGTAGTAGTTGTCGAACCCGCGCGCGGGATGCTCCGCGGCGAGCTGCCGCAGCGCCCGGGCGACCTCGGCGTCGCGTGCGCCCCGGCGCGGGCGGTAGTACCACGACGAGCGAGACAGGCCCGCCAGCGCGCACGCGCGCTCGACGGGACGATCGTGCGCCTCGCGGAAGTAGCTCGCCGACCGGCGCTTCGCTGTCGAGCCTACCACTTTTTCGACAGCGCGTCTTTGAGCGCCTCGTTGTCGAGCTGGCTCTCGGCGTACATCGCCTCGAGCTTCGCGTTCTCCGCCTCGAGGTCCCTGAGGCGCCTCAGGTCGGAGGCCTCCATCCCAGCGTACCGCTTACGTCACGCGTAGAACGTCGCCAGGCTCACCCCCAGTTAGCGGGCGATATCGGCGACCTTACGCCCGGACTCATTGTCCTTGAGCGCTTTAACGATTTGCGCTTCGGTGAATCTGTTTTTTCTCATCAGTCCAAAAGTTACAGTTTTGGACTGTCCGAAAATTACGGAAGGCTACAGGACAGAGAGTTATTAAAATTTAACACTGTCCAACTTCTGGGGAAGGCTACCTGAGGGCGTACTCGACTCCCAATCGTTCGGCTCTCTCAGCGAACCCAACGGATACCTGGAAGCCTGGCATCGGTAAGCGCTCCACGAACCACATATTGGTAGGCCGGTCGCGCCGCCCGGACCTTGGCGCCCATGGCGAACCGATCTCACCTACCGGCAGCGTGGCGTAAATCTGGCCTCTCGCGACGCGCTTTTTGCGAGCGCGAGGGTATCCGTCCGGCGACCTCCGCGTACTGGCGGCGCAAGGAACTGGTCTCCGGTGAGCGTCGGGGCAAAGCCTCACCCCCGGCGCCGCCTCCGTCGTTCACCGAGGCCCTCGTCGCCCCCGAGCCAGCCACCGCGCCGCGGCCGGCCCGCGCGATCGAGGTCACCTACCCCGACGGGACGCGCGTGCGCATCCCGGTGCCGGCCTGATGCTCGCGCTGCCGAGCGGGGCGCGGCTGTACTTCTACACCGGGGCCTGCGACATGCGCAAAGGGTACGCCGGGCTCGGGGGCCTCGTGCGTCAGCACCTCGGGCGCGACCCGGCCGGCGGGGCGATCTACTGCTTCGTCAACCGACGCCGCGACCGCATCAAGCTCCTGTGTCTCGAGGGCGACGGCTTCGCGGTGTACTATAAAGTCCTCGCCGGGGGCACCCCCGAGGTCCCGGCCGCGGACGCTCGCGCGGGCCACGCGACCATCACCGCCGAGACGCTGCGCCTGATCCTCGGCGGGGTGAAGCTCGCCTCGGTCGAGCGCCGCAGACGGTATCGGCGGGCCGCTTAGCGAGTAGCGAAAAGACACTGGAACATCAGTAAACACTGGGGTCTTGCTAGGTTTTACCGGGGCGTTTTCGTACTTCGTCGACCGTGGTCACCGACACCGGACACCGGGCGTTAGCCGTCGCGCATCAACGGCTCCGGGAGCGCAACGCCGCCCTCGAGCACGAGCGCGACAAGCTCCGCCGCCAGCTCTTCCGCCGCCAGCTCTCCGGGCGCCGCTCCGAGCGCTTCGCGCCCGCCCCCGATCAGCGCGGCCTGTTCGATCCCGATCCGAGCCTCGAGGCCGACGAGGGGGAAGCCGGCGGCGGGGGCTTCGCGAACGCCGGCGGTGACCCCGGGGACGAGCCCAGACCGAGTCCCCCGGGGCGTAACCCGCCGCCCGCCCACTTCCCCGTCGAGACCGAGGTCATCGTCCCCGAGCTAATCGCCGACGGCACCGCCTTCGACGCCGACGACCTCGAGCGCGACGGCTACGACCTGCTCGGCTTCGAGACCTCCCGGCGGGTCGCCTACCGCGCGGCCGAATACCGGATCGTCGAGCGAAAGCGGCCCCGGTACCGCAATCGTGCCACCGGGGTGATCACCGTCGCCCACGCCGGGCCCCGGGTGCTCGCGCGCTCGCGCGCCGACGAGTCCCTCGCCACCGACATCATCCTCGAGAAGTACGTCGACCACCTCCCGCTGTACCGCCAGGCCGCGATCCTCCGGCGCGAGCACGATTGGGACCTGAGCCGCGCGACCCTCGGGGAGGTCGTCGAGCGCGTCGCCGTGGCCCTGCGGCCGCTCTACGACGCGCTCGCCCGGCGGATCCTGGCGACCGGGTACGTCCAGATGGACGAGTCCGGGATCCGCGTGCAAAGTGGCGACAAGCCCGGGGCCACCCACCGGGGGTAGATGTGGCTCCTACGCGACCCCGCGAGCGGGGCGGTCGCCTTCCGCTACGACCGGGGCCGCTCGGCGAGCCTGCCGACCGCGGTGCTCGCCGGCTTCGCCGGCACCTTACAGACCGACGGCTACGCCGCCTACGCAACCGCGCTGAAGGCGCTGGCCGAGACCGGGGCCGCGATCGAGCGGATCGGTTGCCTCGCCCACGTCCGCCGCAAGTTCTCCGAGGCGATCGATTCGGATCCGCGCGCCGTCGAAGCGATCGCGATCCTCCGCCACATCCACGCCCTCGAGGACACGTGGCGCGACCGCCCGCCCGACGACCGGCTCGCCGAGCGCCGCGCGCGACTGACCGGGGTGTTCGAAGCCTTCACCGACTGGTTGGAGGTGTGGCGCGAGCGCACGATCCCGAAGACCCCGTTCGGCCGGGCGATCGGCTACGCGCTGAGGCAGTGGCCGACCCTGGCGGCCGTGCTCGCCGACGGCCGCCTCGAGCTCGACGACAACGGGATCGAGAGCTGCGTGCGCCCGCTGGCCCTCGGACGCCACGACGAAATGGGGCGCAGGGGCCCCGCTTCGGAGTCCCTGTTCGCCGGGAACCACGGGGCGGCCCAGGATACAGCCGTGCTCTACAGCCTGCTGCTGAGCTGCAAGGCGGCCGGCGTCAACCCGCGCGCGTGGCTCAACGACACCCTCGACCGCCTGCTCGAACAGCCCGTCAACCGCATCGCGGAATTACTCCCCCACGCCTACGCACGAGCCCGGGCGGACGTGGTTGGTTGAGCGCTTACTGGCATCGGTGGTACAATGTCACGCACCCACACATCCGCCACCAAAGAACAACTACTTTCCTTCTCTAACTCAGGACTGTCCTAAAAGACGAAAGGCTACATCACCTCCGGCGGTCGCTTAAGAGTTTAAGTTAAATTATTGTGCGAGACATGAAAATATATCGGAATCTGTTGTAGTCTTGATGTCGAGCTGATGTACTCTAGCTGTCTAATGAAGTACTTTACCTTCTACCCGAAATGATGTGCCGTCATAGGTTGTGGCTATTGGTCGAACCACAAGAGAGTTTGTTTAGACCGGCTTTTAAGCTGTGCTTGACGACTTACACGCGGATCGTATCAACCTGCCTTACAGGTTGTCAGATTTATTAGGAGGATAGTGTCGGATTAGAAACCAAAACTTCTTACTAACATCTTAAATCTTATTCCAAATGGGTTTTACGAATCTGTTTTGTTGTGTTCTCCTGATTATGGCCGCAGTATCGCTTAATACCGAGCTTGCGGCGCAAACCATACCAGATGCTTCTCAAAAACAAGCGTTAGTCAATAGACGTTTAGATCCGACTAAACTCGTACTTACGTTCAGGAAAAGTAATGTCCCCCGCAGCGTAAGTAAATCAAGCTCTGGGAGTGAAGTACAGATAGGAAACCCACGGCTCGATGCCGTGTTAAAGCAATATAACGTTAGTAGTATGTCGGCTATGGCGACGGCTGATAATATGTTTGTTATTGAATGCGAAAACTGCGATACAAAGAAATTACAGCTTGCTATACAGGATCAGATGGGTACTGCGGTTGTAGTTCAGCCTTATGAAATTTGGCAAGTCCTAGCGTGTCCCGTAATTGCTCAGACTACCAACGATAGATATCCCAACATATCGATGCTAGATCAAATAAGTGCACGGTGTGCCTGGAACTTGTCTTACGGGCGTAATAGTACAATAGGGTTAGTCGACGTTACGGGAGCTGGATTTGCGCATGCAGATATTGACGGTAAGATTTTGAGCTCCGCTAATCTAGCTAATACGTCTTTTCGAAAGCATGGATTGTACATGGCAGGTGTTATGGCAGCGGCAGCTAATAACGACTACGGGATCCCGGGAGTAGCGCGCAGCTCTAATCTTAGAATATACAACGCTGGTATTAGTGAGACAGGAATAAATTCGGTCGCTGCAGTTGAAGGTATAAACCGTGCTGTTCAAGATAACGTAGATGTAATTAATCTGAGCTTCACATTTCCTAATTCTGGTGATGCAAGAGCAGCCATTCTTAACGCAATTTCCAAGGGAATACCTGTCGTGACAGCTTCGGGTAATAGTAATACGCGTTTTAATGATGGATGTAATGTACCTGGGATTATTTGTGTTACTTCAGTCGACCAGAGTGATAGGCATGAAGCAACCGGTAATAAAAGTGGAAGCTCCGTTAGTATATCTGCGCCGGATCGCGGGTTTACCGTCCTTGAAGCCGGCAACACTGTCGCAACCCTTTTCGGTGGGACATCTCTATCGTCGGCCATTGTGTCCGCGGCCGTGGCAATGATGATCGAGGCTAATCCCAACATGTCTGTGTCTCGGATCAAAGGTTACCTCGAATGCTCATCCGACGATATCTCATCGGTCAGTACAAACGGAAGTAAGTTTGCCGGTAAGATTGGTAAAGGGCGGTTAAATGTTTATGGAGCGGTACAGCAGGCATTAATGGATCGAAATGGTATATCTGGACCTACCACTATAGGTCAGAATGGATCGTATAGTTATTCTCTGCCGTCCTACCCAGGGGCCTCTTACACATGGACCGCTCAGGGTACTGGTTTAACAATCCAAAGCGGACGTACAGGTAATGTTCTTGGAGTATCAACTAATAGTTCATTTTATGGAGGGCGTGTTGAATGTGTGCTCAAAGCTGGACGTTGTACCCAGACTCGCTCTTACACAATCAATGGCCCAAGATCCACTCTCGGATATTACTCTGAGGTATTTCCGAACCCAACTTCTGGGGATATAAATGTTAATATTCAGCATAGTGATTTGGAAGCGTCTGTAGAGTCTAAAAACACTAATCAGCTCGTTCAGTACAAATATATTCTTTTTGATCGATATGCAAAACCAGTTGCACAGCAAATTGGTGGTTCGTCGGCAGCAATTCGCACTGACGGTTTACCTAGCGGTCTCTATACTTTAAAAATAGTTTCTCCTACAAGTTCTATTTCTCAGCAGGTAGTGATAGACCGATAGACTTTTAGTTAGAATAACTAACTACGTTTCGTCATATCAGTAAATTAGGAGGGATGTTGTTAATCAGTTTTTGAATAGCAATATCCCTTTATTCATGTCCATCTTAAATTAGAACAGAAGTTTTGAATTATAGCATTAAATCCAAGACGTCAGCCAAAGACTGCTATAATAAATTATATATAATATACGTACTCTATTCCTGGCTGATCTACGTATTCGCGCATTCTGATCACAAAGTATTGGCGTACTCGTCGAATTAGTTAAACATAAATTAATAAGCTGAGCAAGTGTTGATATATTTTTATTAATTTTAAGCATAACTCCGGTTAAATATATAAGTGATATATGTGACTCTTTGATATTTTATAGATGTTGGATAGGTTATATTGTTATTAATTTATCGGTAGTATTGACGTATGTACGTAAGCACTTAGCCAAGCCCGTATTGTCGATTCGTCCCATCGGCCCGGAGGTTTGCGGGCATGGCAAACCTATCCCACCTCCCCGATGCCTGGCGTCAATCTGGGCTCTCCCAACGTGCTTTTTGCGAGCGCGAGGACATCAGTCTGGCGACCTTCAGCTACTGGCGCGGCAAAGAACTACGCGGCGAACAGCAGGCCGCCAGCGCGCCGGCCTTTACCGAAGTTATCGTTCAGCCTCAATGCCGCGCTCCCGGCGAGGCGCCCGCCATCGAGATTACCTACCCCGATGGTACTCGCGTGCGCATCCCCACGCCGACGCTGTCATCCCCCGTGCGGTGCTAGCCCTCGCCCCCGGGGTGCGGCTCTACTTCTACACCGGGGTATGCGACATGCGCAAGGGCTACGCCGGGCTGAGTGGCGTGGTTCGCTCGGCCTTCGGTCGTGATCCGGCCGATGGGGCGATCTACTGCTTTTGCAACCGCCGCCGCGACCGCATCAAACTCCTCTGTTTCGAGGGCGACGGGTTCGCCGTCTACTACAAAGTCCTCGCTGAGGGCACCCTCGAAGTACCGCAGCCGTCGTCAAAGGCTCCGTACGCCGCGGTGTCGCCCGAGACACTGCGCCTGATCCTCGGGGGCGTCAAGCTAGCCTCCATCGAGCGGAGAAAGCGCTACCGAAAAGCGGCCTAAGCACCAGTAATTGCTAGCGTTTCAGCTTGGACGACCGAGGGGCGTTTCGTACTTTGAGGGCCGTGGCAACTGACACACTTCTCCTGGCCAAGGACAAGCGAATCGCCCAGCTCGAGGCACAAATCCAAGCGCTCGAACAGGCTAATGAGGCGCTCTTGCGCCAGCTTCACGCCCGTCGCTCGGAGCGGTTCATCCCAGCTGGCGACGAGCAGCTCAATCTGTTCAGCGAGGTTGACGAGCAGATCGACATCGAAGAGCCGGCTAAGTCCACCGAGCCCGAGGCCGTCGTTACAAGGCACCCCGGCCGCAACCCCCTACCGGCACACTTCCCGCTCGAGGTAGAAGTCGTCGCCCCTGGACAGACCGACGCCGAGCGCGGCGAGTACGATGAGGCTAAGCTCGAACGCGAAGGGCACGTGCTCATAGGCTACGAAACTTCAGAGCGCGTTGAGTACCGGCCCGCGCAGTACGTGCGTATCCTCCAAAAGCGACCCACTTACAGATGCCTGGCCACCGGCGAGGTGAGTTGTGCTCACGCCCGCGACCGCGTGCTGGCCCGCTCGATAGCGGACGAAACGCTCGCCGCGGACGTGATCTTGAAGAAGTTTCTCGACCACCAGCCGCTCTACCGGCAGGCCGAGGCGCTCAAGCGCGACTACGACTGGGCTCTGAGTCCCGCCACGATGGGCAAGTGGGTCGAGCGCGTCGCCGCGACCCTCAAGCCGCTGTACAACGCGCTCGTGGACCGGATCATGGCCACGGACTACGTGCAGATGGACGAGTCCGGCATCCGCGTTCTCTCGGCCGACAAGCCCCGAGCGAGTCACCAGGGCTGGATGTGGCTCGTGCGCGATCCGACGACCGAGGCCGTAGCCTTCCGCTACGACAAGAGCCGCGGGTCGAAGCTGCCGGCCTCGGTGCTCGCGGACTTCAGCGGCGTGCTGCAGACCGACGGGTGGGGCCCCTACAAAACGGCCCTCGCAGGACTGCGGGCTAAGGGAGCCGACATACGTCAGATTGGATGCCTAGCCCACATCCGGCGCAAGCTCTTCGAGGCCACCGGCTCCGATCCAAGCGCGAAACAGGCCTTGGGTATCATCCAGCGCATCTACGCCCTCGAAGCTCGGTGGCGAGGTCTGCCGCCTGATCAGCGACTAGCAGAACGCAAAGCCCAACTCACGCCGGTGTTCGCCGAGTTGACTGCTTGGCTAGCGAAGGACCAGCACGCCCCCATCCCGAAGACGCCCCTGGGCAAGGCCATCGGCTACGCCCGCCACCAGTGGCCGTCGCTGAGCGTGGTGCTCGAAGATGGGCGCGTCGAACTCGACAACAATGGCATCGAGAATCAAGTCCGCCCGCTGGCCCTCGGCAGGAAGAATTACCTGTTCGCCGGCAATCACGGGGCGGCCGAGAACATTGCCGTGCTGTACAGTCTGCTATTGAGCTGCAAGGCGGCTGGTGTCAACCCGCGGGCCTGGCTCAACGACACGCTCGCTCGCATCCTACCACACCCAGTCAATCGCGTGGCCGAGCTGCTGCCTAGTAATTTTAGTCCAGAACTTCGGGACGGGGTTGGCTAAGCGGATACGTATGTACCTACTGTCCTAGCTTTCACGTTTAACGATTATGCCTCCTATCCTATATATTTCTCTATTCCTATTGTTCCGTCTGATGCTATCAAACCTTTCAAATTTGAATGCCCAAGAGACTGTTCTGGGAGTTCGCGGAACGGTTACTGATGCGAGAGGCCAAACCCTGGTTGGGGCAACAGTGCTTACCGTTCCTCAACACGAATGTATCGTAGCGGATGCACAGGGGAGGTTTGAAGTTGCTGCAGAACCCTTCGACACCCTCCGCATCTCCTACGTAGGCTACCAAGCCCTCAACCTCCTCCCCGAGGAGTTCCCCGCCGACGGTAAGATCGTTCTCCAACTCCAATCCCTCAGCGAAATCCAAGTCACCGCCCGTAAAACGGGCAACTACACCTCCACCCTCGACCCCCGCAACGTCGAGTCCATCACCAGTACCGAGCTCGAGAAAGCGCCCTGCTGTAACCTCGGCGAAAGCTTCGAAACGAATGCCGCCGTCGACGTGAGCTACCGCGATGCCCTTACGGGGGCTCGGGAGATCGAGGTGCTCGGGCTGCGGGGACTGTACGCTCAGCTCCTGCTCGAGAAGCGACCGACGCTTTACGGCCTCGCCGCAAGCCAATCCCTCGATCTCATTCCGGGCACCTGGCTAGAGGGCATCCAGATCGGTAAGGGCGCATCAAGCGTGCAAACCGGAGCTAACGCCCTCGCCGGGCAGGTGAACGCCGAGCTCATCAAGCCTTTCGAGTCTGATCCGCTCTTCGTCAACCTTTTCGCCTCCGGGTTAGGTCGTGTCGAAGCCAACGTGCACCTCGCGAAGACGTGGAACGAGACGTCCGCAACCGGACTCTTGCTGCACGGCAGCAACACGCCCAAAGCCTTCGATCGAAACGGAGACGGCTTCTACGAGCAAACCGGACGCAACACCTACACCGCGATGCTCCGCCAGTTTTACCGAAAGGGGGATTGGCGTTTGCAAGCCAACGCGTGGGGGGTGCGCGACCGCCGGGAGGGCGGACAGACGCCCGCAGCCGAGGTGCCGAGCGGCGGATCGCGCTACGTGATCGAACAGCAAAACGACCGACTCGAAGTTTTTGCGAAAGCGGGCTACCTCGGGTTTGTACGTCCCGCTACGAGCGCGGGACTAATCGCCGGGGGCACGTACCACCGACTCGACAATCGTTACGGAGCGACGGATCACACCGCGGATCAACGCTCGGCGTACGTCAATCTGCTCTTCAGCAGCTACGTGGGCTCGACCGATCACCGGTACACCGTGGGCCTGAGCCAAAGCATCGACGCGTACCGCGAGGACTACGCAGCCCTCGACCTCGACCGTATGGAACGCGCGGCGGGCGCTTACGCCGAGTACACCTACGACTACACGCGCGGCGAGGAGGCCGGTGGAAAAATTTACGGAGCTAGCGTAATCGCCGGGCTCCGCGTCGATCACCATAACCTCGGCGGTTGGTTCGTACTGCCCCGCCTCAACCTCAAGCTCAACCCGAACGAGAATGTCGCGGTACGTCTCTCCGCCGGACGGGCGTACCGAAGCGCTCAGGTGCTTGCGGAAAATTTGCGCCTGCTGCCCGCTGGACAACCGCTCGAGTTCGTGGAGCCCATCGAGCTCACCAGTGGGTGGAACTACGGTGCAGCCCTTACCCAGTCGCTACGTACCACCTCCACGAACGGCGATCAGCATTCCGGGCAGCTTGGGCTAGACCTGTACGCGACCACCTTCGAACAGCTCACCGTCGTCGATCAGGAGCAGCGGTACGCGGGCGCTAGGGTCTACAACCTCGACGGACCCGCCCGGACCATCGCCGCCCTCGGTTCGATCCGTTTTGAGGTAACTCACGGCTTCGAGGTCAAGGCCGCCTACAAGTGGGTCGACAGTAGGATCACTTACCGTGGGGTGGGGGAGCGCCTGGTACCCTACACGCCCAGGTGGCGCGGTTTATTGACCGCGGACTACAGCTTCGGTGGCGACCGTTGGCGTGCCCACGCAACCGGACAGCTGATCGGTCCTCAGCGACTGCCCGAACTCGGCTCCGAACGGATAGATTCGGGTGAAGGACCGCTGTTCGAACGCGAGTCCCCCGTGTTCGCTATGCTGAGCACACAGGTCACTTACGTTGCGAACGACTTGCTCGAGGTCTACGGTGGCGTAGAGAACGCCTTCGACTACCGACAGAAACAAGCCATCGTCTCGTCCGGAGGCGATGTTGACGCCGACTCGTTTTTTAACGCGAGCCGCGTTTACGCCCCGCTCGCCGGCCGCATGCCTTACGTCGGGATGCGCTATACGTTAGGGAAGTGATAAAGTCGCGATAACGCGGCCGTAGCGCACCTACCTTTAGTGAATCTCAACCGTATAGTCCTCGTACACCTCTAGCCCTTTCCACCATGCGTACGCTCCTCCGACTCACCTCCGGCTTCCTCGTGCTCAGCAGCCTGCTGGCCTTCACGTTCAAAGCGCAAACCGTCAAGATCCAGACCACCGCGATCTGCGAGATGTGTAAGGAACGTATCGAGTCTTCGCTCGGTGAGCTAGACGGAGTGCTCGACGTACGCCTGGACCTCACGACCAAGAAGGTGAAGATCAAGTTTGACGACAGTAAGCAGAGTACGGCCTCCCTCCGCGCGGCGATTGCCAACATCGGCTACGCGGCCGACGATGTACTGGCCGACCGCGCGGCTTTCGAAGCCCTACCCGGCTGCTGCCAAAATCCGAACTCATGTTCTGCGGACGAGAGGCAGCGTTGAGCTGACCCCAAACGTTCGGAAAGAGAACTCCAGGATAAACAGTCCAATTTCAACCCCAATTACCAGAGCCTCGGTACGCGCAAGCGACCGGGGCTTTTTCCGTAAACGACGAAAGCCCCCGGGGCGGCGAGGGCTCTCTAAACGTTGAGGGCAAACCGTCAACGCCTGAGGTCGGGAGCGGATTCGAACCGCCGTACGAGGTTTTGCAGACCTCTGCCTAGCCACTCGGCCACCCGACCTAATCAAATGCGTGCCACTCCAAACGGGTAGCGCCCGGCGAAGGTACTGTTATTCTGAAGAGTCGGAAGGGTTTTCCTAGCGAACCAAAATAAAGACCACCTCGAAGCGGTACACCCGCATCGTGGCGTCGGTCAACTCCACGTGCGCTACGTACGCCCCGCCCGGCAGGGGCGAGCCGTTCACCCGGCCGTCCCACCCTTCCTCGACGCGGTCGGTTTCGAACGCGAGCTGCCCCCAACGGTCGAAGACGCGCAAGGCGTAGCTGCCGCGCAAGTCGTCGAGCAGCGACATTTTGGGTTTGTACTCCGTGGTGTAGCCATCGGGTTTGAAGCCCGTCGGGAGGTATACACGTGGATCGCGCAGGACGCACGTAGGGGCCGAGCGCCAGGAGTAAACCTCCTGCGCGCGATCCAACGTGGGGGGCGCCTCGATGTCCACGCCGAGCTCGTAGCACACTTGGCGCGTCAAGATCGCACTCGCATCGTGCACGAAGCCGCGTACCTCCGTATCCGACGTCTGCAGGATCGGTACCGATCCTACGCTGTCGAGCACGCGCAACTCCGTACCTAGGGTTCGGGAGTACCTCCGAACCTGCGGATACCGCCATTCCAAACCTACGGAGACCGGGTCGAGCTCTTCACTTTCGATCACGACCGGCGCAACCGGTTCACTCTCCCGGGTCACCTCGCAGGCGTCCGTCGCCGAGATCGTTAGCGTTGCCCCCGTCCAGTCGAAATCGGGACCCAGCCCGAGGGGCACGACGGGGGCTTGCAGCTTGTTGGCGGTAGAGTCGACACCGCCTTCGCGTAGCACCGTTTCGCCCGCGCGAATCCGCCAAACGATCTCCCGGTAGTCCGCCCGCGTGTCCCACCGCCAGCGCATCGACCAGTCCTCCTGCTGCTGGTCGTAGGTAAGCTGTACGATCTCGAGCACGTCTTCCCGGACGACCACCTCCGACTGTAGGTCCTGCGGGAAGGAAGTCGTCCGGGCACCGGCCACGTCCACGTAGCTCACGCGCACCGAGTAGGCCGTATCGGGCTCGAGGTCGGGGATCCGGAAGGTGTCTCCGACCCCCACGCTGTCGACGAACAGCGAATCCGTGTAGCCCCCAAGTCGCCGGGTCCGGTACACGATCGCCTCCGTGAAGTCCCGCGGCCAATCCGCCCGCATCGAGCTCGTTAGCGTGAGCACCCCCTCGCAGGCATCCCGTTGCGCGGTCACCGTTACGCTCGAGTAGGCATCCTCGTTGAAGCTCGTCGAGCCGCAATCGTTGGCGCTCGTGATGTAATAGGTATTGCTCGTCCCCTCCACCTGCGTAAGTCCGTCGAGGTAAGTGGTTTCCCCGAATAGGGTATCCACGGGGAAAGGCCGTTCGTCCACCACGCGGTACACGATGTACGAGCTCACCCGGGGATCGTCGGGCTCGTCCCAGCTCACCGTCGTCCCGCCCCGGTCGTGGTCGACGCTGCGGATGTCGATCTTCGGGAGCGGTTCACGGGAGATCGTATCGCTGCTCCGCCCCTGCGGTCGACAGCTTACCCCGTTAAACTGCCCCTGGGTATAAAAGTGGCTGTAAGCAGATGCCTGCGCCGGTGTCAGCGCGAATTCACTCGACTGTGTGCGGTCCCGGACTCCGAGGAAGTCGTAGGTACCCCCACGATCGGCGGCGGCGAACACCGCGACTTGACCCACCCGGCAGTCCCCCTGTTGGACCGGGTTCGTCCAGCTAATCGTGTCGTTCAGGATGCAGACCTGCGTGGGCGCCGGCGCCTGGGCGCTCACCTCCCCGAGGCACGAACCGAGCGAGCAGCAACTGAGAAGACTCAAGAGACGGATTAAATACATCGGCTTGCTAAGTGGCCGGAAATTCTGGATTCGAGTAGCGGCTACCGGTCAAACGCCAATTTACCGCGGCGTGGTGCCGGACAGGGCGATAAGACTATCCATGGGGAACCGCGCTCTCAACGTGTAAGCCCGCACGCTGCCGTCGCTGTACGTCTGCGATCTGTACACGAGCCCGACCCCCCGCGCGTAGTGCTCCTCCCCCCGCGATTCGAGACTCAGCACGCCGGCACTATCCTGTTCGATCAGCTCGCGGACCGTGTAAATACGCGTGGGCAGCGCCTCGCCGTCTACCTCGAAGGTGCCGCTTCCGCTAAAACGCCGGTTGCGCGTTAGCGTGTAGCGGGTCGGCGCGCCGCCGGCCACCCGACTCCGCTGCTCCCAACTGACCGCGTTGACCAGCACCGCGCCCGTGTCCGCTTCCGCAAAACTGTACACGGCCGGCTGCAGGATCGTAGCCTTGATCTGCAGGTCGGCGGAGTCACCGTCCGGGAACAACCTCAGCTCCCGCAACAGCGCCCCCGAAGGGACGATCCGCTCCGCCACGAACTGCCGCGGCTCGAAGGAGGTATCGTAGAATTGACCGGTTAGGAGCGTCGAATCGTCGCGTTCGTAGCTCCGGTAGTACCAGTAGTAGGCGTCGCCGAGCGAGTCGTTCACCGAGCGATACGCGTACACGCTTCCGGTCTCCAGCGCTTCGACGGGGTAGTAGTACGCCGCTTCGGGACCTGTTTTGGCGCAAGCGGCGAGACAGAGCGCGGCGAAGCTGACGATTCGGTGGAACGGGGAGCGCAAGCGGGACGTATTGACGGGACTTCTTTTTTTGGGGTGCGTTGACCGCGAACGCATTCGGGTAGGGAGGTGCGTGCCGGTCGAAAAGTAGGCGGCTCGACAAGTACGGCCGCCCGGGTTGCACCTTAGGCCGGGAGTCACGCGTTAGGTACCTAGTCGATCCGTGCGAGCGGCGGGCAAGGTAAGGGTAGTCGCGCCGCGCAGGCCGGGCCTATCTTTACCCCTCCTTCCCGGACTCGTGCCCGACGCACGCCCCCATATTTTCCCGATAACATGTTAGATTTTCTTTCGAAAAGCGTCAAGAAGCTCTTCGGTACCAAGTACGACCGCGACAGCGCGGAATACCTGCCCCGCGTGGGGGCCATCAACGAGTATTTCGAGGAGTACGCCGGCCTCAGTCACGACGAGCTGCGCAACAAAACGCTCGAGTTCCGCGGCCGCATCGCCGAGGGCCTGAGTGCCGTCGACGGTGAGATCGCGCAGGCGCGCGCGGAGGCGGACGAGGAGCGCGACATCCACCGCAAGGAGGATCTGTTCAAGGAGATCGACGACCTGCTGCTCAACCGCGACGAGCAGCTCGAGGTCATACTCGCCGAGTTGCTCCCGGAGGCTTTCGCGGTGGTCAAGGAGACGGCCAACCGCTTTCGCAACAACACGAGCCTGCGCGTGCGGGCGACCGACCGCGACCGCGACCTCGCGACCTCGCGCGCTTACGTGACCGTCGAGGGCGAAGAGGCGGTTTGGGCGAACAGCTGGCAGGCAGGTGGCGGTGAGATCACCTGGGACATGCTGCACTACGACGTGCAGCTCGTCGGGGGGATGGTGCTCCACGCCGGCAAGGTGGCCGAGATGGCGACCGGTGAGGGTAAGACGCTCGTAGCTACGCTCCCGGCCTACCTCAACGGACTGAGCGGTGGCGGGGTGCACGTGATCACCGTGAACGACTACCTCGCCCGACGGGACAGTGAGTGGGTGGGACCGATCTTCGAATTCCTACACCTGCGCGTGGATTGCATCGACAAGTACCGACCCAACAGCGTCGAGCGGCGCCGGGCCTACGCGGCCGACGTGACCTACGGAACCAACAACGAGTTCGGTTTCGACTACCTGCGCGACAACATGGTGCGCACCACCGAGGAGAAGGTGCAGGGCAAGCATCACTACTGCATGATCGACGAGGTGGACTCCGTGCTCATCGACGACGCGCGCACGCCGCTCATCATCTCCGGACCGGTACCCACCGGCTCCGAGGAGCAGGAGTACAACCAGATCAGTCCGCTCGTGAAGCGCCTCATCGAGGCCCAGCGCAAGCTCGCGACCGAGTACCTCGCCGAGGCGCGGCGCCTGATAGGAAGCGGTTCGACCGGTTACGAGGAGGGCGAAGGCGGATTGGCGCTGCTGCGCGCCTACCGGGCGTTGCCGAAGTACCGGCCCCTCATCAAGTTCCTCTCCGAAGACGGCGTGCGCGTGGTGCTACAGAAGGCGGAGAACGTGTACATGTCGGACAACAACCGGCGCATGCCCGAGGCCGACGAGCCGCTGCTCTTCACCATCGACGAGAAGAACAAGCAGGTCGACTTGACCGGGAAGGGGGGCGAGATGCTCTCCCGCGGCCAGGCCGACGATAACCTCTTCGTACTCTCCGACATCGGATCGGTGATGGTCGGGATCGACAACGACCCCGAGCTGACCCCGGAGCAGCGCGACGAGGCCAAAACGAACGCCGCCCAGGAGTTTGCGGCCAAGTCGAAGCGCGTTCACGCGGTCAACCAACTACTCAAGGCCTACACCCTCTTCGAGCGGGATTCGGAGTACGTGGTGATGGACGGCGAGGTGAAGATCGTCGACGAGCAAACGGGCCGGATGATGGACGGCCGCCGCTACTCGGACGGCCTGCACCAGGCCCTGGAAGCTAAGGAGGGCGTGAAGGTGGGGGAGATCACCCAGACCTACGCCACGGTGACCCTCCAGAACTACTTCCGGATGTACCACAAGCTGGCCGGGATGACGGGGACGGCCGAAACCGAGGCCGGGGAGCTTTGGGAGATCTACAAGCTCGACGTGGTGGTGATCCCGACCAACCGCCCGATCGTGCGGGACGACGCCGAAGACATGGTCTTCAAAACGGCGCGCGAGAAGTACAACGCGGTAATCGACGAGGTCGAAAACCTGACGGGGGCCGGGCGACCGGTGCTCGTGGGTACGACCTCGGTCGATATCTCCGAAAAACTGTCGCGCCTGCTGCAACGCCGCGGCATCGAGCACAACGTGCTCAACGCGAAGCAACACCAGCGCGAGGCGGAGATCGTGTCCGTGGCCGGGCACCCGAGTAAGGTGACCATCGCGACCAACATGGCCGGTAGGGGTACCGACATCAAGCTAACGCAGGACGTGAAGGCGGCCGGCGGGCTCGCGATCATCGGTACCGAGCGCCACGACTCGCGGAGGGTCGACCGCCAGCTGCGCGGTCGGGCCGGACGCCAGGGGGACCCCGGGAGCTCCCAGTTCTACGTATCGCTCGAGGACAGCCTGATGCGTCTTTTCCAGAGCGATCGGATCGCCAAGCTCATGGACAAGATGGGGCACCAGGACGGGGAGGTGATCCAGCACTCGATGGTGACCAAATCGATCGAGCGCGCGCAGAAGAAAGTGGAGGAGAACAACTTCGGCGTACGGAAGCGACTGCTCGAGTACGACGACGTGATGAACATTCAGCGTGAAGCGATCTACAAGAAGCGCAACAACGCGCTGACGGGAACTCGGCTCGCGGTGGACTTGAACAACATGTTCCAAGGCCTGACGGAGAGCCTGGTCATCGCGCACCGCGCGGGCGGCGATTACGAGACCTTCAAGCGGGCGAGTCTCACCATCCTGGCCATCGACCCGGAGATGGACGCGAACACCTTCGAACAAGGGTCCGAGAACGAGGTCATACGCGCCTTCCAGGAGCGCTACGACGCCGTGTACGAGCGCAAGGAGAAAAGCATCGTCGACGTACTGCTCCCCTTCATTAAGAACGTGAAGGAGCAGCAGGGGGATCGCTACCGCAACGTGGCGATCCCATTCTCGGACGGCCGCGCCCGGGTGATGCAGATCGGCGTACGCATCGAGGCCGCCATCGAGACGGAGGGGGCTTCCATCGTGCGGGACATCGAGCGGGCGGTAACGCTGGCCGTGATCGACGAGAAGTGGAAGGAGCACCTCCGCTCCATGGACGAGCTCAAGACCTCGGTACAGGCCGCCAGCTTCGAGCAGAAGGATCCGCTCGTCGTTTACAAGATGGAGGCCTACCAGCTTTTCGAAAACTTCATCTACCTCATCAACGAAGAGGTAACGAGCTTCCTGAGCGCGGGTCGGATCATGATCCAACAGCGGCCACAGAACGGGGAGAATGGCCCCGTGGCCGCCCCCGCGCAAGTTCGGCAACGGCAGCCGCCGCCACCCCCACGGCGTCAGCGCGAACCTCAACTGCAGGAGAGTCGCGCGGCGAGTCCGCAGGAGGTAGCCGCCAAGCTCGCCGCGGACAGCGCGGGTTCGGGCGGGCGCCCGGCACCCGTCGAGACGGTCCGCAACGGGGCCAAAGTGGGGCGCAACGAAGCGTGTCCCTGCGGGAGCGGTAAAAAATACAAGCATTGCCATGGCCGCTAGTCCGCTGATCCGATCGCTTTTACTCGGTTGCACCCTGCTTCTGGCGGGAGCGCCGACGCTACTGGCCCAAGTGGAGATCGTGGAGCACGGGCCGTTCACGCAGATGCTCGAGCGGATGACCGAGATCAACCGCGATCCGGAGCGCAAGCTGCAGGGTTTCCGGGTGCAGATCGTGGCGACGACCGACCGCCTCAAGCTCGAGGAGGTCGAGGAGAAGTTCAAGGAGGAGTACCCGGGGGAGTCGGTGGACTGGATTCACGACGCCCCGTACTACAAGCTCCGCACCGGCGCTTTCACCGACCGAGCCCGGGCTACGACTTACCTCTACCGCATCAAGCGCCGCTTTCCGAGCGCCTACCTCGCCGTGACGAGCGATTTGGAGCAGGCGGAGGTTATCCAATCGAGGTAGTCTCCCGTATACGGGGGGATGAAAGCGTCCCGCCGTGCGGTGTTGCGGAATCCGATCGCGAACGTCGATTGGGTGCTGCTCTCCATCTTGCTCGCCCTGCTGGCCGTAGGCTGGGTGATGATCTACGCGGCGGGCTACGGGCAGGGCTACCCGGAGGGCCTCGGTGAGTGGCTCACCGGTACCGTGGTGGGCAAGCAGACGATCTTTTTGGGCGTCAGCATGCTACTCCTGCTCTGCTGCCTCGTAATCGACGCCAAGTTCTACCACAACGGCGCCTTCGTTATTTACGGACTCGGACTCCTGCTGCTGGCCGGCGTACTCGTGTTCGGCAAGGAGGTGAAGGGTGCGCGTTCGTGGTACGGGATCGGTGGGTTCAGCCTGCAGCCGAGCGAGTTGGCCAAGTTTGGCGCGGCACTCGGGGTAGCCAGTTTTCTGGCGGCCTACCGCGGGCAGGTACGGAACCTGCAGACGTGGCTCATCGCGGGGGCCCTGATGCTGGCGCCCTCGGCCCTGATCCTGCTCCAACCCGATGCCGGATCTGCGCTCGTGTTCTTCGGCCTGATGCTCGTGATGTACCGCGCCGGGCTCAACGGCAACCTCTTCGTGTTCGGCTTCGGCGTGATGGTCCTCCTCACGCTCGGCTTCGTGGTGCCGCCCTCGCGGGTCGGGCTGGCCCTCCTCGGCCTCTCGACGCTCGTCATGACTTTGCTCTTCGAGCGACGGGTGTACTACGCGCTCGGTGCCGTAGCCGGTGCGGTAGGATTGGGGTACTACCTCGATCAGGGGGGAGACTGGTACCTCCCGGTCGCGCTCGCCACCGCCGTATTCGCCGGCCTGGCGAGCTATTGGTACACCCGCCGCCGGCGCGGTTTGGTCATGAGCTTGGCCACCTTAGTCGTCGGAGGTACCGCGATGGCGGCGACCGCCAACTTCCTTTTCAACAATATGCTCGCCCCGCACCAGCAGGATCGCATCAACGTGTGGCTGCAACCCTCGAAGTGCGATCCGCGTGGCTCGCTCTACAATGTGCTGCAGTCGAAAATGGCGATCGGCTCCGGCGGCTTCGAGGGCAAGGGCTTTCTCGACGGCACGCTCACCAAACTGCGCTACGTGCCGGAGCAAACGACGGACTTCATTTTCTGTACGGTGGGCGAGGAGCACGGCTTCATCGGCTCGACCCTCGTAATCGGACTGTTTTTAGCGCTGCTGCTACGCCTCGTGAATCTGGCCGAGCGCCAAAAATCCCTTTTCGCGCAGTACTACATGTACGGCATCGCGGGAATGCTCTTTATCCACTTCTTGCTCAACATCGGCATGACGATGGGCCTCACGCCCGTTATCGGTATCCCGCTGCCGTTCATCTCCTACGGCGGCTCTAGCCTCATTTCGTTTACCCTCATCGTCGGTGTGGCACTCCGCCTCGATGCCACCCGGGCCGAACGCACTACCTAGTGCGCCCGAATGCAGTTTACCCTCCAGGCTACCGATCGCCACACCTCCGCCCGGGCCGGGGAGCTCCTCACCGACCACGGCGCCGTTCGCACGCCCATCTTCATGCCCGTCGGCACGGCGGCCACGGTCAAATCGATCCACCCGCGCGAGTTGCACGAGGACGTGCGGGCGCAGATCGTTCTCGCCAATACCTATCACCTCTTCGTGCGGCCGGGCATCGACGTGGTCGAGGCGGCGGGCGGGGTGCAGGAGTTCTCGAAGTGGCGCGGGCCGATGCTCACCGACTCCGGCGGTTACCAGGTGTACTCCTTAGCCAACAACCGCAAGCTGAGCGAGGGGGGCGCTACCTTCCGCAATCACGTAAACGGCGACAAAACGCTCTTCACCCCGGAATCGGTGATGGACATCCAACGCCGGATCGGCGCCGACATCGTGATGGCCTTCGACGAGTGCCCGCCGTATCCGAGCACCCACGCTTACGCGAAAACGAGTATGGAGCTCACCCACCGGTGGCTCGATCGGTGCGTGGAGCGTTTTAGCGCAAGCGCGTGCCCGCACGGCTATACGCAGGCCCTCTTCCCGATCCTGCAGGGGAGCACCTACGCGGATTTGCGCAGGGAGAGCGCGGAGTACATCGCGGGTAAAGAGTTGCCGGGTAACGCGATCGGCGGACTGAGCGTGGGCGAGCCGATAACCGAGATGTACCCGACCGTGCAGCAGGTTTGTGAGATCTTGCCGGCGGGTAAGCCGCGCTACCTCATGGGCGTAGGTACGCCCGCCAACCTCGTGGAGTGCATCGCGCGGGGCGTCGACATGTTCGACTGCGTGCTCCCGAGCCGCAACGGGCGCCACGGGCACATCTACACGCGCCGCGGGTTGATGAACATGCGTAACAGTAGGTGGGCCAACGACCACACCCCACTCGACGCCGAAAGCACGGCACCCACGAGTAGGCTGCACTCACGGGCCTACGTGCGCCACCTGGTCAACTCCGGAGAATCGCTCGGCGGACAGTTGTGTACGCTGCACAACCTGGCGTTCTTCCTCTGGCTGGTCGGCGAGGCGCGGCAGCGGATCCTCGACGGAAACTTCGCCCGGTGGCGAACGGCAATCGTGCCCGACCTTGTCCGTAAGCTCTGAGCGCCTGTGTTCAAACGGATCGACTGGTACATTATCGGGAATTACCTGCGGACCTTCGGGTTTACGGTGCTCATTTTCACGATGATCTCGGCGGTCGTGGACTTCTCCGAGAAGGTCCAGAAATTCATCGTGAACGACGTGGGCTGGACGGACGTGATCACGGGCTACTACCTCTGGTACATCCCGTACATCAACGCGCAACTCATCCCGCTCTACGCGCTCATCAGCGTGATCTTCTTCACGAGTCGCCTCGCCGACAACTCGGAGATCCTCTCGATGCTGAATGCGGGTATGAGCCTGCGCCGGATCACATGGCCCTACTTGTTTGCCGCCGGACTCATCGCCTGCCTGAGTCTGGCGCTCAACCACGTCGTCGTGCCCTACGGCAATCAGTACCGCCTCGCTTTCGAGCGCGATCGATTGGGGCGAGAGAAGGACCTGGGGCGCAACTCCGACGTGCACATGTTTATCGCGCCCGGGAAGAAGATCTACGTGCGGCACTACGCTAAGTCGGACAGCGTGGCCCGAGATTTCCGGCTCGAATCCTACGACGGTCCGAAGCTGTTGAGCGTGCTCACCGCCGCCCGCGCGGAGTGGCGGGGGCGGGACAGTACCTGGCGGCTGTACAACCACAGCTACCGCACCTTCGACGAGCTGCACGAAACCTTCAGCGCCGACCGCCGAGCGCCAATCGACACGACCCTGGCGTTGTACCCCTCCGACTTCGTCGCCTACAAGTACGAGAAAGACCAGCTGCCTACCGCGAGGTTGGTCAGCTACATCAAGAAGGAGCGCGCACGAGGGGTAGGGAATACGAAGGCCTTCGAGATCGAGCGCGAGAAGCGTACGGCCGAGCCCTTCAGCGTACTGATCCTCACGCTGATCGGCCTGGCGATCGCCGGCCGCAAAACGCGGGGCGGATTGGGGATCCACCTGGCCACCGGCATCGCGCTGGGGGCACTGTTCGTGTTCCTGAGTCGCTTCTCCCACACCTTCGCGAACAGCAACGCGATGCCGGCGCTCATCGGCGTCTGGATCCCGAACCTGCTGTTCGGAATCGTCGCGGTTATCTTGTTATCCAGGGCGCAACGGTAAACGGATCGAAGGAAGCAGTCCTGTCACAGAAGGATCAGCTTTCAATAGTTATTGAAAGTTCGGAAAGTAAAGTTTCTAAAACTCATACTTGACCGTCAGACAGTTGCGTAGATAATCGTCCGAAATTCTAGTCCGAAGTCGCGAAGTCATACCCTGAGGCGGTGGGTTCGGAGTGAACTGAGACCTACCTTAGGGTTATCTTTAGGCAAGTAGCACGCGCTTCAATCTCACCCGCCATGACCACATTCGAATTCGACGATCGCTTCGACCAACTGACGTCCATGCTGCAGGCCTTCGCCTACAACCTGACGAAGAATTCGGAGGACGCCAAAGACTTATACCAGGAGACCGCCTTCCGCGCGATGACCAACCGGGATAAGTTCCGCGCGGGCACCAACTTCAAGGCTTGGCTATTCACGATCATGAAGAACATCTTCATCAACAACTACCGGCGCAAGGTGAAGGCCAACACGATCATGGATTCCACCGACAACCTCTACTACCTCAATAGCGGGGGAAACTCGGTGGGGAACCAGGCGGAGAGTGAGATTTTTATTAAAGAGCTCAATACGCTGATCGCCGATTTGGATCCGACGCTGAAGACCCCCTTCCTGCTCCACCACAAAGGCTTCAAGTACCAGGAGATCGCCGATCAACTCGGTTTACCCCTCGGAACGATCAAGAGCCGCATCTTCTTCGCGCGCAAAGACCTAAAGGCGCGCATCGACGAACGGTACGACAACTACGCGTCCATCCGTCTCGCCTCCCGCTACTAGTTTGCGGGGCATCCCGTTTACCGCCCTTGCGTCGTCGAGCTGCTGAATCGCGCACGTTTTTCGTCCGCACCCTACTCGCCTGGGGGGCCGCAGTAGATAGGCCCATGGCCTGGCGGGGCGAGCGCGATCCGTACCGGGTGTGGCTCAGCGAGGTAATCCTGCAGCAGACCCGCGTTGCCCAGGGGGCGGCTTACTACGCGCGTTTCGTGCGCTCGTTCCCGACGGTACACGAGCTCGCCGCCGCCTCCGAGGATGAGGTTATGTCGCACTGGCAAGGTTTGGGGTACTACTCCCGCGCCCGCAACCTGCACCGTGCCGCCAAGCGGGTAAGCGCCGCCGGGGGTACGTTCCCGGTCACCGCCGCCGCGTTGCGCGCGTTGCCGGGCGTCGGACCGTACACCGCCGCCGCCATCGCGAGCTTCGCGTACGACGAGCCGGTAGCGGTGGTGGACGGGAACGTGTACCGCGTATTGGCCCGCTACCTCGGGGTGGACGAAGCCATCGATACCACTCCCGGTCAGCGCGAGTTCCGGGCGCTCGCCGCTGCGTTGCTGCCGGTAGATCGACCGGCGGCTTACAACCAGGCGATCATGGATTTTGGGGCGCTGGTTTGTACCCCCAAATCGCCGGACTGCGACGGATGCCCACTGCGCGAAAACTGTGTAGCCTTTCGGGAGGGCACGGTCGCGGAGCTTCCGAAGAAGGTCGGGAAGGTCAGGCGGCGCACCCGCCACATCGAGTACCTACACCTCACGGACGGTAGCGCACGGTCCGTTTTGCGGAAGCGAACCGGTAAAGACATATGGCAGGGACTGTACGATTTTCCGGAGGCAGAGCCCGCGAATTTTTTCTCGCTCAAAGCGGAATTCGAGGCCGCTCTGGAGGTGTGGGACTTACCGGCGCGCGCCGAATTCTTACGCCGTACCGAGCCGGTTAAGCACGTACTAAGCCACCAAGACCTACACGTGCGCTTTTGGCACTACCGACTCCTCGGAACACGACTCGCGCTTCCGCAAAACTGCTCGTGGATGACGGCGGACGAGGTGACTAACGTTGGGCTACCCCGCGTCGTCGAGCGTTACTTGCGGGAGGGGATGCACGAGCTTACCCTCGGCTTCGCGTAGGTTAACCCAACTCGCACGACATGGTAAACAAAGTTACGCTCGTAGGGAACGTGGGGCGCGATCCGCAACTGCGTCGTCTGGAGAGCGGGGCGGCGGTAGCTTCGTTCTCGTTAGCCACCAGCGAGCGCTACCGGGGCACCGATGGGGAGTGGCGGGAGCGAACGGAGTGGCACGAGATCACGCTCTGGCGTAAGCTCGCCGAACGCGCGGAGCACGCGCTGAACAAAGGCATGTTGGTGTATCTCGAAGGCAAGTTGAGCACCCGAAGCTGGCAGGATAAAGCCGGAATCGAGCGTAAACGAACCGAAGTCGTGGCCGACTACCTGCGCATTCTCGACCGCAAGGAGGCTGGCTCGAAACCCACGAAAACGGAGGCCCCCGGTGAATCGCCGGCGGATAGACCGACCGAAGCGGTCGATCCGCCGGGGGGGATATCTATTGGGAGCGGGCCGAGTGTAGCTAACGATAGTGACGAGTCCGGCCTGCCCTTCTAATTTGTGCGCCGTAACCTTAAAGCGGCCCCGCCGTTTGCCCCGTGAACCAACCCCCCCGTATTGGACGCTGATCCAGGTCCCTGTTGCCTTAGGACCACCTACGCGTCGCAGCCCCTCGCCTGTCTGTTGCTCGCCGACGCAGGTTCCGGTGGAGCGTGGCTGAGTTTGGGCATTCTCGTGTTGCTTCTGCTCAGCTCGGCGCTGGTTTCGGGAAGTGAGGTCGCTTTTTTTAGCCTCAACAACTCCGACTACGAGGAGCTCCGTGAGGACGGATCGCCCTCCGCGCTGCGCATCCTGGCGCTCAAGCAGCGGCCTTACCGCCTGCTGGCCACGATTTTGATCAGCAACAACTTCATCAACATCGCGATCGTACTCCTCTCGGAGTTCGTGATCCGCTCCTTCTTTCCGGACGCACAGTTCGGCGAGTGGGCGGCCGGCTTGGTGCGTGGCTTCGGGAAGATCAGTCCCGGGGTGGGGGATTGGCTACTCGGCCTCGACCTCGCCGGGGCGTTGCGGTTTTTGGTTACGGTCATCGGTGTAACCTTCCTCTTGGTGCTTTTCGGAGAGGTCACGCCCAAGGTGTACGCACGCTCCCACAACATTCAGCTCTCGCGCCTCATGTCGGGCCTCACGACCTTCCTCGTTACGGCCTTCGCCCCGCTCAGTGGCGCCCTCGTTAGGTCGGGCCGCTTCCTCGAGGATCGCCTGCGCCGCCACCAGGGGGCCGAAGCCGCCACGCGCGAGGAGCTCGACCAGGCCATCGACCTCACCGTTCGCGACGAGATCAACCTCGCCGGCGAACGGGATATCCTCAAGCGACTCGTCACGTTCGGAGACGTAACCGTGCGGCAGATCATGCGCTCCCGGGCCGACATCGTCGCCATCGACGCCAAGTCTTCCTTCACCGAATTGCTCAACCTCGTACGCGAATCGAGCTACTCGCGCATCCCGGTTTTCGAGGAGGACCTCGACAAATTGAGGGGCATCCTCTACGCGAAGGACCTGGTCCTACACCTCGACGCCGGACCGGAGTTCAACTGGATGTCGCTCACCCGCGACGCGATGCTCTACATCCCGGAGAGTAAGCGCATCCACGACTTACTGCGTGAGTTCCAAACCGAGCGACTGCACATGGCGATGGTCGTCGATGAGTTCGGTGGGACCAGCGGGTTGGTTACGCTCGAAGACATCCTCGAGGAGGTTATCGGCGACATCAAAGATGAGTTCGACGACGATCTCGAGATTCAGTTCGAGCGCCTCGACGAACGCACCTACCGTTTTGACGGCAAAACCCAGCTCACCGACGCCCTCCGGATCATGGGCCTGCCCTCCGGCTACCTCGACGAGGATCGGGGAGAAGCCGATACGATCGCCGGATTGATCCTCGAACACATCGGCTTCCTGCCCCGCCCCAAACGACTCATCGTCGCGCACGAGCTGCAGCTGCTCGTCGAGGCCGTCTCGAGGCGGCGCATCGAGCTCGTTCAAATCACCTTGCCGGATTCGGTAGAGACGCGTTCTTCCGCCGATTCGACTTAATGGGCGCGTGTGTTCGTTACGCTTCACCCGACACGCAATATGCAAGCCTCCCTCAATACCGCACTCCTCGCTGTCCTGCTATCGGGAGGAGGACTGCTGTGGCCGAGCTGCAAGGGGGAGGGTACGGCTGTTCTACCCAAGCCCAGAGCCTACCCGCGCATCGAGTTTCCGAGTGGGGAGCCCACTTCCTTCGAGCTCGAAACTTGCCCGTTCACCTTCCAGATCCCTGCGTACGTCCGGACGAAACGCGACACACTCTTCTTCGACGAGCAACCCGCGCACCCCTGCTGGTTCAACCTCGTTACGCCGGAGCTGAACGGCGAGGTGCACTTCAGCTACTATCCGATCAATTCGCTCGCCGAGTTCGAAAAGCTCCGCAACGACGCCTTCGAGCTCGCCGGAAAGCATAACCAGGTGGCTAATTACATCGACGAGCGAGCGATCGACCGCCCCGAAGCACACGTGAGCGGCTTCGCGTTCGACATCGCGGGCGACGTCGCCTCGCCCTTTCAGTTTTACCTCTCGGACAGTACGCACCATTTTCTGCGCGGCGCCCTCTACGTTAATGCGGCGGCTCAGTCCGACTCCCTACAACCCGTCTACACCTTCCTGCGCGACGACTTGCTCGGGGCAATCGAAACCATGCGGTGGACGGAGGGGGGGGTAAGTCGATAGGCGAGGGGCTGTCCTCGCCGCAGCCGACCGACCGTTGCGCCGCCCGGACGGATGTACGGTACAAGATGTACGGTACAAATGACGCCCTGCACGATCGCGCGGGATCGCACAGGGCGTGGAATACGTATCGGTTTCGGTAGTGGGGGTTAGCCGAGCTACCGCTAAGCCTTCTCCTTTTTCAGTGCACCCGCATCCTTACCGTCGCCGTTCGCGCTCGGCTCCTCCAGTGGTGCTGGGTTGATGATGACTTTGATCTTCGCTTCGATCTCGTCGGCGATCTCCGGGTTATCCGACAGAAAGCGCTTCGCCGAATCTCGACCCTGCGCGATCTTGGCGTCGTCGTAGGCGTACCAGGCGCCCGACTTTTGGATGATGTCGTGGTCGACGGCGAGGTCGACGATTTCACCGACCTTGGAAATACCCTCGCCGTACATGATGTCGAACTCGGCGATCCGGAAGGGGGGAGCGAGTTTGTTCTTGACCACTTTCACCTTCACGTGGTTGCCGATCACGTTGCCCTCTTTGTCCTTAAGGGCAGCGCCGTTGCGGCGGATGTCGAGGCGGATGGACGCGTAAAACTTCAGAGCGTTCCCCCCGGTGGTCGTCTCGGGGTTGCCGAACAGCACGCCGATCTTTTCGCGCAACTGGTTGATGAAGATGCAGGTGCAGTTGGTCTTGCCGATCGCACCGGTCAGCTTGCGCATGGCCTGCGACATGAGGCGGGCGTGGAGTCCGACCTTGGAGTCGCCCATCTCGCCCTCGATCTCCCCGCGGGGGGTAAGGGCGGCGACCGAGTCGATGACGACGATGTCGACCGCGCCGGAGCGGATGAGGCTCTCCGTGATCTCTAGGGCCTGCTCGCCGTTGTCCGGCTGAGTGATGAACAGGTTCTCGACGTCGACGCCGAGGGCCTCGGCGTAGGTCCGGTCGAAAGCGTGCTCCGCGTCGATGATCGCGGCGATCCCCCCCTTCTTCTGTACCTCGGCGATGGCGTGGATGGCGAGGGTCGTCTTGCCCGAGGACTCCGGACCGTAGATCTCCACGACGCGGCCGCGCGGAAAGCCGTTGATCCCCAAGGCGATGTCGAGCCCGAGGGAGCCGGAGGGGATCGTGTCGATGTCCGAACGGGTCTTCTCCCCGAGTCGCATGATGGTTCCCTTGCCGTAGTTTTTTTCGAGCCGATCAACGGTAAGTTGGAGGGCTTTGAGCTTCGATTCTCTGTCGTTAGCCATGGTGAGTGGTTTGTCGGTTGCTTAAATTTCGATCCGGATCAAAAGTAAACAAATTGTGTTGAAATTCGGCCGCCTACCGAAAAATTCTTCACAAATTAGGAAAGCCCCCGCGCGACCGATGTCGCGCGGGGGCTCGTACGGGGACCACCGGCGCAGCACCGGCTTAACGCGTGGTGCGTTAGGCCTCGGCGCCACCGGTGTGGCGGCTGTACGCCAAGACGGCGCCGAGGGCTTTCGCGGAGGGGACGAAGGTCACTCGGGGCAGCTCCCGTAGGGCGGTCCGAAGTTCCTCGTACTCCTCGCGGACGTCTCGGTTCGACTCGATCGCGAACTCAAGCTCGAGGCGCTCCAAGGTGGGCGTCTCGCCGTACGCCAAGCGCACGAGTTGGTTGTGTGTAGAAGGTAGGGTCATGTAATACGGGTTGATTCATTAAGTCAAGTTGGCAATCGGCCCTTTAACCTACGCGCGGCACTCCATATTGCGGGATCTAACCTTTTATGGCTTACCAGGTTGAGCATCGTAGACTATGGCAACTCTCATCGGTCCCGGCAAGGTGGTCACCATGCGCTACGACCTGCGCGAAGGCGGTCCCGGCGGCGAGCTCCTCGAGCGTATGGACGTAAATTATCCCTTCGTCTTCCTCTTCGGTACCGGCGCCCTGCTGCCCGCTTTCGAAGACGAGCTCAACGGCCTGCCCGACCGCGCTAGCTTCGCCTTCACGCTGCCCGTGGAGCGCGCCTACGGACCGCACCGCGGCGACCAGATCCTCCGGCTCGACCGGGCGCTCTTCGCCGAGCGCGACGGACACGTCCCGCCCGCCCTGCTGCACCCGGGCAACTTCGTGCGCCTGCAAGACGGGGAGGGCCGCACGCACAACGGCAAGGTCGTCCGTACCGACGGCGAGGAGGTCGTCGTCGACTTCAACCACCACATGGCCGGCAAACCGCTCTACTTCGAGGGCGCCGTGCTGCACGTCCGCGACGCCGTACCCGACGAGCTCGTCCGCGGACACCACATCGAGGACGCCGGTCTCCGCTCCGCCTAACTACCTAGCGCCCCTATCGAAACTTCCCCCTTGTCCACCCCCCCGCACGCAGGCGTCCGCGAGCGCACGAAGCAGCTACTCTCCGCCCTAACCGAGAATTTGCACGAGCGCGACCAGGCGGTGTCCCTCTCGCTGCTCAGCGCGATCGCCGGCGAATCCGTTTTCCTGCTCGGCCCCCCCGGCGTCGGCAAATCCCTCATCGCCCGCCGCCTCAAGTACGCCTTCGCCGACGGTAAGAGCTTCGAGTACCTCATGTCGAAGTTCTCGACGCCCGACGAGATCTTCGGTCCCATCTCCATCCGCAAACTCAAGGAGGAGGATAAGTACGAGCGCCTCACCGACCGCTACCTCCCGGGCGCCAACGTGGTCTTCCTCGACGAGATCTGGAAAGCCGGTCCGGCCATCCAGAACGCCCTGCTCACCATCCTCAACGAGCGCGTCTACCGCAACGGGGAGCAGGAGGTAGCCGTCGAGGTGCGCGCCATCATCTCGGCCTCCAACGAGCTGCCCGCGCCCGGCTCCTCGCTCGATCCGCTCTGGGACCGCTTCCTCGTCCGCCTCGAGGTCGACAACGTCCGCAAGTTCGAGAGCTTCGTGCGGCTCATCTCGGATACCTCCGACGTTTACCGGGTGGTTTTGCCGCAAGGCGTGGCGCTCTCGCAAAACGAGCTCGACGCCTACTCGGCGGCGATCGATGAGGTTGAATTGAGTCCGGAGGCGCTCAACACCCTGCAAGTCGTCAAGACCCGCATCGACGCCTACAACGCCGAACGGCCGGATCCGGCGGATCACCTCCGCGTGTACGACCGCCGCTGGAAGAAGTCCGTGCGCCTGCTCCGCGCCAGCGCCTACCTCAACGGCCGCGGGGAGGTCGATCTGATGGATTGCTTCCTGCTGGAGTTTTGCCTGTGGAGCCAGCCGAGTCAGCGCGACCACATCCGCGAGATGATCGCCGAGGCGGTGCGCCAGCACGGTTACGCGGTGGCCGTCAACCTGCCGATGCTGCGTCGCGAGCTCGACGCCTTCGAGGGCGACGTGGACGCCGAGATCCGCGTGCGCCACGTGGTGGCCGAGGATCAGCTCCAGCCCGTGCTCGACGAGTACTACGAGTTGCTCAAGGAGGACGCTCAGTTTGAAGGTAGTTTGGTTTCGATCAAGCAGTTCGACGGGCTCGATCAGGGGGAAGCCAGAGTTACGAACCTCTTCGGGGAGGATAAGAATCTCGTCAATCGACTCAAGGTCCGCAAGGGCGACCGCCCGCACACCGTCGCCGTGGAGTACAACGCCCGCGAGTACACCTACCGCCTGCGCACGCGCCAGATCGAGCGCACCGAGATCATCGACAAGCAGCCCCACCGGCTCCTCGTGCAGCACTGGGACGAGCGCTACCGCGAGCTGCTCAGCTACGTGAGGGAGCAAACCGGACGCCTCGACGCCGAAGCGCCCGGCCCCCTGTCGGGCTTGCGCCAAAACCTATTCGTGGAGGCGCGTTTCGCCGAGCTCGCCGAGGCCAACCAGCGCCAGACCCGCGAAGCGCTCGAGGGCATGCAACTGCGCCTCGAGAAGCTGCGGTTTAGCTACGCGGGCTAGCCCGTGTCCGGCAATGCCCTACCTACTGCAAGCCGCGTAATTCGCTCCCGTGCGACTTAACCCCTCGCCCGGCATCGGGTTCGCGCGCGCTCGCTGCGGCAAGGGTCATCGGACACAGCCTAAGGCGCAAACGGCGTCGGCGCCTACATTCACCCCATGGCGACGACGCAAAAAACGCTCTCCGAGCGCGGCCACTACATCCTCGACCGCCCGCTGCGGGGCGATCTCGAAGTTTTGGCGGAAGCGGAACGGAACCTCTACGACGCGGAGCGAAACCCGGGGGGCGCCCTCCTGCTGGCCGTGGCGGAGAACGTGCTCAGTTGGCCGGAGCTGCGCGACAAGCTCGCCGAGATTTCGGCCACGCGGGTGGTGCCCGACTGGGTCGCGAAGTACACCTCGATCGCCGGAGCGCCCCCGCTGCGGGAGGCCCTGGCGCGTTTTGCCGGAAGGCACATCGCGAATTTGGGCGGGCAAAACGCGCTCGCGCTCGATCCGGAGGGCTTCGCGGTGAGCTCCGGGGCGACGGGCGTCGTGGAGCTGTGCGCCTGGTGCCTCGGCGACCCCGGCGAGGTGGCCGTGTTTCCGGCGCCGAGCTATCCGGCCTACCGGGCCGACGTCGAGAATAAGGCCGGACTGGAGCGATTCGACCTCGTGCCGCGCGAGCCCTTCGCGCACGGTATCCATCCACTTCGCACTGCCGATTTGGAACGGGTGTGGGCCAAATTGACCGCCGCCGGCAAACGCTTCCGCATGCTGGTGCTCACGCAGCCGGATAATCCCACGGGGAGCATCTACCGGCGCGAGCAGCTCATTAGCATTGCCGATTGGTGCATCGCGCACGAAGTGCACCTGTGTGTAAACGAGCTCTACGCGCTCTCGCAACTCGACGTACGGGATACGCGCCTCGCCGCCGATTACCCGGCAGAGCCCGCGCCGTACTACTCCTTCCTCCGGGAGGTGGAGCGGCGCCGCAGCCCGTACCTGCACTGGTGGTACTCGTTCTCGAAGGATTTCGGCGTTTCCGGACTGCGCACCGGCGTGCTCTACTCCCGCAACGAGGCGCTGCTGCGGGCGATCGGCAACCTCGGCGCCCCGCACACGGTGAGCAACCACACGCAGTGGCTGCTCTCGGAGCTGCTCGCCGACCACGCCTGGGTGGCCGCTTACGCGAAAACCAACCAAGCCCGGCTCACCGAGAGCTACGCCGCGGCGATTACCGTTTTGCGGGAGCACGGCATCCCCTACGCGGCCGCCCGCGGGAGTCTGTTCGTGTGGATGCGACCGGGTGATCCGGGGGGCGATACGACCAAACTTTGGCGTAAGCTCTACGAGGAGCGCCACCTCGTGCTCACCGCGCCGGGGGGATTCGGGCACGTGGAGAACGGGTGGCTGCGACTCGTGTATTCGGGCCTCGGGCTGCGGGAGCTCGGGACGGCGATGGCTCGACTGGTTGAGACCTAATTTTTGGCTACGCGGGTGTTGTACTCGAGGTAGCTGAGGGCGGCGGGTTGCTTGAGCTTATTGTGGAGCATCTCCTTGGCGCGGAACAGCTGGGCCTTCACGGTACCGAGGGGGATGTTGAGCTCGGTGGCGATCTCGTCGTAGGAGAGCTCCTGGTAGAAGCGCATCTCGATCATGAGGCGGTACTTGGTGGAGAGCTGCGAGATGAGCTGGCGCATCATGCGGGAGCGCTGGCCGAGGATGACCTCCTGCTCGGGGTCCTTCTCGGTGGAGCGGATGTTGTAGGAGAACTCCTGGCTGGAATCCTCTTTGATCGTTTCGTCGATCGAGAGCGTGACCAGGCGCTTTTTGCGGATGTGGTCGATGCAGTTGTTGGTGGCAATCTTGAAGAGCCAGGTGCTGAAGGCGTAGCGGGGCTCGTAGCTCGGCAGCTTGTTGAAGGCCTTCGCGAAGGCCTCCTGGGTGAGGTCGTTGGCGTCTTCGGCGTCGTTGACCATCTTAAACATCATCTGCTGGATGGCGCCCCGGTAGCGGTTCATGAGGTTGGTGTAGGCCTCCTGATCGCCGGCGATCGCCTGGCATACGAGTCGGTAATCTTCGCGAGCACGGTCGGAAAGGCGGGGGTTGGGGGTCATTGCCATGTTCGTTTGGTCTGAGAGCTGGTAAGAAGTGTATGAGCGAATCGTAGGTAGTAGGTCGCGACAGCCAGGTCGAACGCCGGCACGAGTTTGATCAGGTCGCCCTCTCCCAACCCGGCCGCCAGGTCCCGCATTCGGGGCCAGACGACGGACATTCGGGTGGAGTACAGAGCCAGCGCCCAGCGCGGGTGGCCGGAGAGGCCGAGTGCGAGGGTGAGGGCGTAGTGTGCGAGGTGTGAACCCGCGAGCGTCCCGAGCCACAGTCGGTCGGCGAGCTCGTAGTGCTTGCCCACCGCGAGGTGACGTTGTTTCTGACGCTGGTAGGCTCGCCAGGTCACATGTGGCTCGGTAAAAACCCAAGAATCAGGGTGAATACATATTTCGGTATTGCTCGGGGTTGCGCCGGCGTTGACGAGTAGATCGTCGTCGCCGGCCATGATGTGTTCGTGCGCGGAGAATCCGCCTAGCCTGTCAAAGAGCGTTCGGCTGTAGAGGAGGTTGCGCCCGACCCCCATGTAGGGGTGCCCCGCGAGGGAGGCCGTCAGGTACTGAACCGCCGTGTACAGCGCTTCGAAACGGATCCACTTGTTGAGTAGTCCGGGGCGCCGGCGGTACGGGCTGTAACCCAGTACGATCTCGGTCCCGGGCCCGCGCGCCGCCATCATGTGACCGATCCAGTCGGGTGATGCCGGAGCGCAGTCTCCGTCGGTGGCGAGCAACCAACTTGCCCGGGCGTTGGCAATCGCCGTTGCGAGTGCTTTCTTCTTGCCCGGGTGCGTTTCGGCGCTCTCCGTAACTGAACGCAAGGTAGTGTTTGTGCTTGCGTAACTCGCTAGCAGTGAGGCCGTATGGTCGGTGCTACTGTCGTTAGTGACTACTATTTCGAAGGAGCGGTACGACTGGTTTAGGAAGCGGTCGAACGACCGGCGGAGGTTCGATTCTTCGTTGCGAACGGCCATGACTACGGAAACGGGTTCGGGATCTAGGTATACCGGGATCTTTGTACTTTTTCGGTCGCGTAGACGACGAATGAGGCGGGGGGCCAGAACTATGTAGAAAAGGGCGTTGGTGGCGGTAGCTGCGGCGGCCAGGAGGGCCAGGTGGCGGGAGTCGGGCTTCACGGAGTGAAGATGGGCGGGTGGGGCGGGCCGTCGCTGCACTAAAGGTGTCGGACCCGCTACCGCCAAGCGGGTAAGTCCTCGCGGCCGACTGGACTGAGGTTTACATTGCACCGGTTGGTTTGACCTCGCGGTAAAACCGCTTTCCCCCAGTCGAGTGCTACGGTCTTAATACGTAGCATACATAAATGAGCTACGTGCGCAAGCCCCTACTCCTACTAGTCTGCTCCCTCTTCCTCCAATCCCTTCCCGTCGGTGCGACGGTTCCGTCCGTGGAGACCGCTCCGGTCCCCACGCCGGTAGAAGATCTACTGGCCGAGGGCTGGGCCGTCTACGTGGAGGGTGATGCGCGCTCGGCGAAGGACGTTTTCGCGAAAGCAGTAAGTGAAGCCCCTCGGGATGCGCGTGCGCTAGAGGCTTTGTACGTGGCTAGTCAGGGCAATAGCACAAGCGAAGAGATGATTGGCCTCGTGGCTCGGCTACTGAGTGCGGAGGAGGTGCACACCGCCTTTATCGGCGCGTACCTGGCGGATATGTTTCCGGTACTAGTCGATGAGCCGCTCCGAAAAGCGCAGCGTAAGATCTTCGAACGGGCGCTGGCTATAGGGACCTTGCCTCCCGAGCAGCGCAATCTCATTCAACGGCAATATGATATATTCTTGTACGTGGACAACAATCCACAGGCAGGTATACGTAGCCTCGGGAGTCAGGGCTCCGTATTGGATTGGTCATTCGCTGGACCCTTCCCGAACGTGCACGGGAGTGGTTTCGACGCGGCGTACGGACCGATCACGGAGCCGCAGGACGACGCCGTCTTCTACAATCAATTTAACGCTCCGCTCGGATGGAGGAAGATGCTCAACGCCATGTCGGGTGTCACGATAGCCTTCGGTTATTATATGGATCCGAAAGATGCCGTAGCCTACGCCCAAACCTTCGTCGACGTACCAACTACAGATACCTATGGTTTATCCTTCGGACTGTGTGGAGCGGCCAAAGTTTGGATCGACGACCAGCTCGTATTCGCTCAGGACGAAGAACGCTGCTTCGAGGAAGGGCACCTGCTGCTTTCGCAAAAACTGAGCGCGGGTACGCATCGCGTCTTACTTCAGCTCGGGTCCGCAGAACGCTCCGGGCTCTCCTACCACCTCCGCATCGTAGACGCGGAGCGCAACCCGGTACCCGGTCTCAAGGCCAGTCACAGCTACAGGGCGTACGCGAAGGATAAAGTGGAGTCGGAGGTCTCTTACGGGCGCGCATTTACCGCAGCGCAGGCTGCCTCGAAGGCCGCGCCCGACGATCTCACCGCGAACCTTCTACTCGCCCGGCAACAAGTAATTTTCGGTCGTTGGCTCGACGCGCGGGAGGTGGTAAACCACATGCGAGACCTCTACCCGAAGGCTCCGTGTTTCATCGAGTTAGAAAACGAACTGTTCAAGAAGGAGGGAAGCGAAACGGGACAAGCCGAGCTAATGGCTTACCTCCGTAACAATCTGCCGATGTACCCGCTCGTGATCGCGGAGCGCATGCAAAAGGCCGTGGAGGAGGAAGACTATAACCTCGCTGAAAATGAATTAGAGGAATTAGAAGCCATTAACGGCAGTAGCTCTGCCTCGGAGATGCTCCGCGTATCACTCTTATTACGGGAGGAAAATATCCCGGGTGCCGTAAAGCGCTTAAACGGCGCGCGTAAGGTTACCCCCTCCTCGCAGGAGCTCATGTGGCTCGAGTACCGGATCGAGGCGCAAGTCTTCAATCGGCCGGATAACGCTCGGGAAGTCGTCAAAACGTACTTACGGGATTACAACGTAGACGAGGTTCGGGCCGAGTTGGCGAAAGTTTGCTCGAACCAGGGGGACGAGCGCCTCGCTATTAAGCACTATCGAACGATCTTAGACGAGCTCGCGTACGAAGTGGGGCACCGCCGCTCGATCGCTCAGATACACACGAGCGCCCAGGAGTACGACGCGGCCCTCGAAGCGTACGATGAGGCTATCGCGCAGGCGCCGGACGTAGCGTCGTTCCACCGAGGGCGCGGGGAAGTGCTGCTCAAGAGTAAGCGAAAGGAGGAGGCAGTCGAGAGCTACACGCGCGCGCTCCAGCTCAACCCGAACGATTTCAGTCTCCGCACCCGCCTACGGGAACTCCGGGACCAGCCAGCGGTCTACGCTCAATTAGACAGCCTGGACATCATGGGAGTCATTGAGGCGCAGGGTAACCTCTTCGACGAAACCGACTACGCGCTGGCGATCATCGCCGACGACGTGCGGCGGATCGTCTACGAGGATGGCGTGAGCGAGGCGCGTTACGTAGCGGCTTACAAAGTGCTCAATCAGAAGGGAATCGAGCAGCTGAGCGAGTACTCCCTCGGCGGTGCGGGCGTCGATATATTCGAAGCGCAGGTCATTAAGCCGAGCGGTCAGAAGATAGACGGCGAACGCGGCCACGGTACAGTCGTATTCCCGAAGCTCGCTGTAGGAGACTACGTATACGTGAGCTACCGGGTAAGGGAATATTATGAAGGGAAGATGTTCGGCAAGGTCTGGGCCGATTACCAGATGAGCGGGACGTACCCGAGTAACGAATCGCGCTATCAGGTGCTTTTCCCGAAAGACTACCCGTTAAAATACGAGCTGATCAACTCGGATGCCGAACCGGCTCTCGAGGAACTCGGTGAGTTCGACAAGCTTACCTTCTCTATCGAGCGACCTAAACTGATCGAGTACGAAGATTACATGCCGGCCACCACGGACGTTGCCGAGGTCTTACACCTGAGTAGCGTACCCGACTGGGATTACGTAGCGAGTTGGTACGACGAACTCTCAGCGAAACGGACCGAATCGGACTACACCGTGCGGGCAGCGGTGAAGTCCGTTTTTCCGCAAGGCAGCGAGGGATTATCCGAAGAAGAAAAGTCGCGGCGCATCTACGAGTACATCGTCAAGGAAGTTTCCTACAGTTCGTTGCCTTTTCGGCAAAACGGATACGTGCCTCAACGCGCCGGCAAAACGCTGCGTACGAAGCTTGGTGACTGCAAGGATGTCAGCTCGTTGTTCGTGGCGATGGGCCGCGAAGTGGGGGTCGGAGCGCAACTCGTACTCGTGGATACCCGCGATAACGGAGAGCGCGATTTGGTGATGCCCAACACGGAATTCAATCATTGCATCGTGCAGCTCGACGCTACGGACGAGTACGTCGAGTTGACGGACCAATACTTGCCTTACGCCGCTGTCGGTCCCAGGCTGAGGGGATCGATCGCCCTACCCGTAGCCAGAGATGGGGCAGCGCGTGACCTCTGTCAGGTAACCGCTTCGAAGAAGCGTAATGGGATCGACGCCTACACCGAGCTGGCGTTCGAGGGCGACGACCTCAGGCTCTCACGGAGGAGTCAGTGGTACGGACAGCTGGCGAGTATGCAGCGCTACGATTATCACGACGTGAGCCGCAAGGACCAGGGGGCCGAGCTCCACCGTGAGATTGGGACGAGATTGGACAAGTCTTTTAGCCTCGAAGAGTTCCGTTTTGAGCACCTCGGCGACCTGAGCGATACCGTCGTAGTGGACTACGCCATTACGATCGACGGTGCGGTGAGCAAGATGCAGTCCATGCGATTCTTCCAACTGCCTTGGCTGCATCGCAACACCTCACTCGATTTCCTAAACGATAAGGAGCGCACGAATCCGATCGAGCTGTGGCTATTCACGAGCAGCGACCGGAAGTTCGAAGAGATCGCGGTGGAGCTACCCGCGGATGCGGCGTTGGTCGAAACCCCATCCGACGTCGAGCTCGAAATCGACGGTATGACCTACAGCCTGAGGTTCACGCTGGAAGACAACCAGTTCAAAGCCGCGCGCACGTGGACGCGCACGCGCGACAGCTACGCCGCAGCGGAGTTTGGTGACGTGCGTAAGTTTTTGCGGGCCATGGACGAGGCGGATCAGCAACTTATTGGAATCAAATAGCACGCCCCCATGCGCGCCGTAGTCCAAAGAGTTGCAAAAGCGTCCGTCAGCGTCGCAAACGAGATCGTCGGCGAGATTGACGCCGGTCTACTCATCCTGCTCGGTGTGGAAGTGGGGGATACCCTGGAGGAGCTCACCTGGCTCGTGCAGAAGATCGCGGGCCTACGCATCTTCTCCGATGATGCCGACCAGATGAACCTCGCGCTCGCAGACACCGACGGCCGCTGCCTAGTCGTCAGTCAGTTTACCCTGCTCGCCTCCACCCGCAAAGGCAAGCGGCCCAGCTACACCCGGAGCGCGCGCCCGCAAGAAGCCGAGCCCCTGTACGAGGCGTTCCTAGCCGCCCTCACCGAATCGACCGGTACCAAGGTCGCGACCGGCGAGTTTGGCGCAGACATGCAGGTATCTTTAGTCAACGATGGCCCCGTCACGATCGTGATCGATACGCGTCTAAGGGAGTGAGGGAGTTAGACGAACAAGTGGAGCAGTTTGTAAAGGCGGCGTACGCGGCGTTGATCACCACCTGGTCGTGTTTCGGATTACTGTTCACCGTTACAATGGTATCTACGCTGAGTTTTTCAGTCAGTGTAGTTAGCTTGATTCCTTCCCTGATTTTAGGCGTTTTTTATACGCGCAGGCTACCTGATCTGAACGGTATTAAGCTCGGGCCGCCCCTTCACGAGGAAAACCTCGATTCATCGATCCTAGACAAACCCAGAGCCGTCGATCTCGACCGGTTTACGAAACAATTTTTCGGAGGGGAAAACGAAGGCTACTTCGTTTTGGTGGTCTCGAGCTTCCAAACGCTCTGCGGATTTATATTTCTCTTCGCTCTGCAGGACGTCCAGCACCCACAGGGGATAGCCGGGACAATCAGCTTACTTCCCGTCGTACTCTTGGCGGCCCTTTGTGCAGTCCCTGCCCCGTTGTCCTTCTACCTTTGGTGGAAAGGGAAGCGAATCCGAAAGCTCGTAGCGTCGCAGGGTTAAATCCCGTGCGCCCCCCGCGAACCCCCCGCGCCCGCGCGAGAACCCAAACCTAGCGGCCAGACCCCTCTCGAATGAGTTTAGAAGTCAACCTAACCCCCCTCCAAACCACCGTCGACGCCTGGATCCAATCCATCGGCCACGGTTACTTCTCCGAGCTCACCAACACCGCCATCCTCGCCGAGGAAACCGGCGAAGTCGCCCGCCTCACCGCCCGCCTCTACGGCGACCAAACCTTCAAGCACCCCACCGACGAGGCTTCCGCCAAAACCGCCCTCGCCGACGAGCTGAGTGACGTCCTCTTTGTGGTCACCTGCCTCGCCAACCAAACCGGCGTCGACCTCACCGAAGCCTTCGCCCGGGGTATGGAGAAACGCACCGCGCGCGACGCCACGCGACACGCCCACCGGCCGGCGCGGTAATTCGCGTGATCAGGTGGCTACGCCCCGCACCACAGCTTTCGTCCTCCCGCCCTCGAATTAGCCGTCGTCACCCACCCGCTCGAGGTCCGGGAGGCCGACGGACCGCAGCCTTCAACCCGACGATTCGTACGCAAGTGGGCGCTCACGCGTTAAATTTCGTGATCGTCCCATCCGCCTTCGCGAAAACCAGCCCGTGCACACACCGACCAACCGCCGCTCCCGCCGCCGCTTTCTACGCCAATCGTCTGCATTGGCCGCCGGACTCGCGGCGGCCCCCTTCCCCCTCGCTCGCGCCGCGGCCGACGGCGCCCGCCGCCTGGCGGAGGGTCCGCCCCTCGGCGTCGGGATCATCGGCACCGGCAGCCGCGGGGGCGGGCTCACCTCCCTGCTCGCCGAAGTCGACGGGGCCGAAGCGCGGGCCGTCTGCGACCTGATCCCCTTCCGCCTCGAGGCCGCCGCCGAGATCGCCGGACCCAAAGCGAAGGCCTACGCCGACTACCGCGCCCTGCTCGACGATCCCGCCGTAGACGCCGTGCTGCTCGCTACTCCCTTCGGGATGCACGGCCCCATGGCCCTCGAGATCCTCGACGCCGGCAAACACCTCTACTGCGAGAAAACCATGGTCCGCGGGGAGGACGACGTTCGGGCGGTTTTGGCGGCAGCCGAACGGAAACCCGAGCTCACCTTCCAAACCGGGCACCAGTACCACTCCTCCGCCCTGTACCGCCGCGCCAAGCAGTTCGTCGACGAGGGTTACCTCGGCGAGTTGACGGCCATCCACTGCCAGTGGCACCGCAACGGCGACTGGCGGCGGCCGGTGCCCGACCCGAAGTGGGAGCGGATGATCAACTGGCGGATGTACACCGAGTATTCGGGGGGACTCGTCGCCGAGCTCATGTCGCACCAACTCGACTTCTGCAACTGGATCACCGGCGAGCACCCGGCCCGCATCGCGGGGCAGGGCGGGATCGACTACTGGAAGGACGGGCGCGAGACCCTCGACAACGCCCACCTCCAGGTGGAGTACACCGGCGGACTCGACGCCACCTTCTCGTGCACGACCATCAACGGTTTCGGCGACTACCGCATCTGGGTGTACGGCAAGCGCGCCACCGTGGAGCTCGGCTACGACTGGGGCAAGGTGTACCTCGAACCCACCGAGCGCCCGGAACTCGGCACCGTCGACGGCGTGTCGGGGGCGACCGTCCGGGCCTGGCGCGACGGCGAGGGCGTGCCCATCGAAGCCGACGGCGGGGATGCGACCCTGCAGGCGCTCCAGGAGTTCGTACGCTGCGTGCGGGCTGGCGAGCAGCCGGAATCAGACGTGACCACCGGGGCACTCGCCGCGCGCTGCGTGGATATGGGCATTCGGGCGGCGCGCGGGGGCACCACCGTCGAGTGGGCGACCTAAGCGGGTGACCGAGACCCTAACCGCCGATCAGATCCCAGCGGTTACCCCACAGATCTTGAAACACGAGCACCCGCCCGTAGGGCATGTCTTTGGGCTCGCGTACGATCTTGACGTCGTTTTCGCGCAGCCGAGCTTCGTCGGCCGCAAAGTTCTGGGTGTTGAGGAAGAAGCCTACCCGCCCGGCAAACTGGTTGCCGACGCCGATTCGCTGTCGGGTCGTGGAGGCTTTCGCCAAAACGAAACCGCAGCCGCCGTCGCGCGGACTCATCGTGACCCAGCGCTTGGCTTCCTCCGGGGTGTCCTCGGTGAGGGTGAAGTCGAGGCAGCGGGTGAGCCACTCGATGGCCTCGTCGCAGTCGTCGACGATGAGGGCTACGCGGGCGAGGTGCATGGGCGCCAAGGTAGGGTCGGCTGCTGCACGAATGATGTTGTGTGCGATCACCCCCGGTTGCTGCATCGTACGTAGTTGCTACCGTCCGTATTCAAATTACGCTCCCTCCCTAACTGGGTGACTGGCACCGACCGTAGCTCCGATCCAGAAATTGGCAGACCTTAGGGCGGCCACAACCCGGCAGGCCATGACGCATTACAACGACCTGGAGCTGGAAGCGATGTTAACCGATGCGGAATCGGTGAGGGTCGAACGCAAGAGCACCTGGTCGAAATCCGTGGCCACGAAAGCCCGGGAGGCCGTTTGTGCATTCGCGAATGACCTCCCCGGGGGTGGCCGGGCCGGAGTGCTCTTCGTGGGCGCGGAAGACGACGGCAGCGCCAGCGGTCTCGAGCTTACCGACCGTTTGCTGCTTACGCTCACGGAGATGAAGACCGACGGGCAGATCGTGCCCCCGCCCACCCTCAACGTCGAGGTTCGCCGATTAGGTGCCGCGGAGTTCGCCGTCGTCACCGTGGAGCCCGCGGACTCTCCACCGGTGCGCTACCGGGGACGTATCTGGGTACGGAGCGGACCCCGGCGGGGCGTAGCGACGGCCCAGGACGAGCGCATCCTCTCCGAAAAGCGTCGGTACGGCGATAAGCCCTTCGACGCCCGGCCCATCCGGGGTGCCGGTATCGCCGATTTGAGCTTGACCCGTTTTACCGAAGAGTACCTGCCGCAGGCCTTTGCGGTGGATGTACTCGCCGCGAATGAGCGTTCGGTGGAAGAGCGGCTCGCGGCGCTGAAGATGATCAACTCGGTGCTCGATCCTACGCCAACCGCGGTGGGCTTACTTACGCTTTCTCTGAGGGTTCGCGACTTTATCCCCGGCGCCTACGTCCAATTTCTCCGGGTAGACGGGACGGATATGTCGGACGTAATCAGCGACGAGCTACTGGCGCAGGGTCCCGCAGCCTCGGTCGTGAGCCAGATTGAGGAAAAACTGGGCGCCCACAACCGAAAGCGGGTAGAATTCAAGGAAGGCGCGCGGGAGCGCGCGGCGTGGTCGTACCCTCCGGAGGCACTTCAGCAGTTGCTGCGGAATGCGATCATGCACCGCGCCTACGAGGTTACGCACGCTCCGGTGCGGGTAACTTGGTTCGATGAGCGGGTGGAGATCGTTAGTCCGGGAGGTCCGTTTGGGTTGGTAAGCGTAGAGGGCTTCGGCACGCCTGGCCTCACTGACTACCGAAATCCAAATCTCGCGGAATCGATGTGGGTGCAAGGGTTGGTGCAACGCTTCGGAGCGGGGATCGAAACCGCGAGGAGATCGCTGAGTCGGAATGGGAATCCGCCGTTGGAATACGAGGTCACAGTGAGCTTCGTGCGGGCGGTCGTGCGCTTGTCGTAGCTGTCGCCGCCTTGTGCTTCGTGCATGCTTCTTATGCGTTACGAGACAGCTCACCAAGTAGCAGTGTGCCGTCTCGGTCGCGGGGAAGACATCCAGCGCGGCAGTCTGGTCGTCGTGAAAGGGGCACCGTAGGTAAATATTGCGGTCCGGCCGTATTGCGTGAGCCCGAGCGCTGTCAGCAGGCGGGATTTGATTTCGGGGATCTGCGCGGGGGATACGAAAAGGGATCTAGTACCTAGCCCCCCTCGGTGGGAACATCATGCTTTCGCGCAGACAGCGCCGCCTTTCGCAAGCTGCACTCGGCAACGCGATCGAGCCCTCCGACGACGTCATCAGGACGCTACGAGCGCAGCGCGATCACGCCCTCGATCGAAGGCGTCGCCAAGCTCGCCGACGTGTTCGGGGTCTCCATCGCCTACCTCGCCGGACGTACCGCCCTCAAGCTCGATGCGCCCCTAACGCGCAAGATCGAGGATATCGAACGCCTGCCGGACTCAGATCGAGCCTTCGTGATGCGCGTTCTCGATATGGCACTCCGGGACGCGCGAGCATCCGTATAGATCAATCCCGATCACACGCGCTTTAGACCGTATCAGGCGACTGCGCCGACGAGTCGAGCAGATCGACGCCAACGACTTTGAGGAGCATAAATTCGACACGGCCATATAGCTCGCGTTGCCCGGTAGCGACCCTGATATACCCGTAATGAGTCAGCCCAGGAATCGCTGCCCCGGATAGTGTGGGCCAAAGTTTACTCGTTGAATAATCTTCGGATACTTCATCGAACGTTAGCTTACGGTCTTCGAGGAAGCTGCGCATTGCGCGTTTGGACAATCTCCTGCGGTAATTACCTAGCACGCTATACATAGTATATATAGCTATGCAAACCACAACTATATAAATTAGATTCATCGATTATTATGCCGACTACTGTTCAGCAAATTTAAGTGTTGATTCTAAAGCAGGTAGCTCTAGTCCGGATCGAGTATCTGTATACACTACGCGTAGTATATAAATAGATCCATTCACTTCAGCTTGTGGGAGATTAAATCCAATACAGCTCGATATTAATCGGGCTTGGGAGTCCAATACTTGTTGGCCATTTTGCGTTTCAGTAATTAGCTCAAAGTCCGCAACTACTGAGTTCTCACCCAAACCGGGTACGCGTACGTGAAGGCTATCGGAAGCCGAAGAATCCGAACAGCTACCAATCTCGACTAGGAGATTAAACCTGTCCCTATATGTGCTATCGATCAGACTATAAGTAAGCGTAGGCGCTGAAGGCTCGCTGCCAAACGCGTACACAACTAAGCTATCTTTAGCATACTTCGTAGAGTATAATCCGTTTAAGCTATCTGATCTCACAATTCCCGACATCACGCTAGAATCTGATTTATCTAGATAATCGACAAAAGTATCAGACCCATTTTATGCTATCGAATACGTATAAACTCCGCTATCTGTCTCCACGACTATAGGCATTTTAACAGGACTTTGTTTTTCATTCTCTTTAATGCACGAGGTCCAATACACTCCGACTAGACACAAGGCGAGCAACCGGGGTAGCTTACCGCTCAACCTGCTTGTGTTCTGCTGAATAACTTCCATCTGGCTGTTCTCTTAATATTGTCATTGAATCGGGGCGCTCGGCGCCAAAACGTTTTGCGGCCGACTCTGCTTTCGATTTAGCCGAAGCCATATTATCAAGCTTCTTAACCGCCGTAGGTAAAGCATCAGCTCCGCTGGAACCTCCGCCCGATGGCACGTCCCCGGGGTCCATCTCGACGATCCCTGCGGCTCCGTTCGCCGCGTCCGTTGCGTCGACGACCCCGTTGCTGTTCATCGCCACGCCGGACATCATCTCTAAGCCACCGCCCTGGCTATCGCCTGAGTCGTGGAAATCCTCTGGGGAAGGGCTCCCCTGATCCGGAAAAGCAGCGTGGACCACCGCCGCGAAACTAGAAACAGCGCTCGATATGGCGTCGATCATGCGGCCGACATTACCATTCGCCATCTGGCGTATGTCCTGTCTCATGTCTTCGACGTCCCCAGTTCCGCCGTCCGGGCAGCAACGCTCCCGCACCCAGCCCCTCGGGTTGGTGTGGGTCAGGTCCGAGCTCGTGGCCCCGAGCTCCCCGTTGCTGCGGCCCACCCCGAAGGTCTCCGGCGAGAGTCCGGTGGGATCGATGTAGCTGACCGGATCGTTGAACCCGTAGCCGTACGGACTGTACGAAGGCATCTGGTCGGCGAGCGGGTCGACCTGCGCGAAGATCCCCAGCCCGGGGATGTAGGTCCGCGCCCCGGCGTCAAGGACGGATTGGTACCTAGACGTAGGGTTGTCCGTCGCTCCGACCAGCTCGTGCCCGGTGAAGTCCCGCCGGGCGGGCTCGTGCCCTTCGGCCTTAGTCCCGAACGCGTACATCCCGAACGGGTAGTGCGTCTGGACCTTCAGGATGTCGTCGTCCGCTTAGATTACCCCGTCGCAATATAATTATGGACGCGGCTCAACTATTTTATTACCTGTTGGCTCAACAAAAATATATTTAGAAGTAAGAGTTGGGAGTTGGAGCTCTAAATTGCTTTGTTCATACCCAAACACAAACAGTAAGGAGTCTACATCTGCGGGGTTTACTGGAATAGATAAGATAGTTTCTTTGGTATCAAATTCTGAATACCCTACGCTAACGCTGTCGCCAGTCGGCAGCAATCTCAACAGTTCTAACTTACAGGATACACCGTAAGTTGGCATTTCAGGAACTGAAACGGTGATATCTATCTTGCCGTTCTTGATCTCGGACGCGCGCGCCACACTGCCTCTCCAGCGCTCGATAAAAGAACTGTACTTCCTGTAGTAAGAGTGTTCTACGGAATCGTTAAATCGGTAACTCCATACAGTATCACAATAATTGAAGAAAGCAAATCCGTGACTGCCTTCGTGAATGACAGTTTTCGAGGTGAAGCACTTACCTCTAACTTCTTCAGTTAATACAGTATCCTTCAGGCTTGGCGTTATAAGTCTAGTCTCGTATTCGAACGTTACACCTTCATTTGTTTCGATATCTACGGTTCGATCTTCTTCGCACCCGAAGAGAAATAAAACTGGTGAAAGCAATATGGGGATCCATTTAGTATCCACGATCGAGTACAATTTTAGTCATAGAATCTGCTTCCGAACTCGGTATATTATAGTGACGTAGCGAATCTCCAGTTTTACCGTTCGATACCGTCGCCGAGTCCGGTCTTGGAGCACCAAAAATCTTGTCGGCTGCATCCTTGGCCTTGCTCGCGCCTGTAGCCAGATCGTCCGCACGCCTCGCAAGCTCTCCCGTCGCACCTTGTCCACCCGAGCCCCCACCCCCCCGGCACGTCCCCGGGGTCCATCTCGACGATACCGGTAGCTCCATTCGTTGCATCTGGTGTACCTCCAACACCGTTACTATTAATTAGTACCGTCGACATTGTTTCATAAGCCATCGCCCCGGCTATCCCCGGAGTCCTCAAAATCTTTTGAGGGTGGGCTCCCTTGATCCGGAAGGCTAAACCCGCCCCTTAGAGGAAGGGATCGCCTACCGGGAACAGTGGCGGATGTACGCGAGCGCGCCGAGGCCGCGGGGCCGCGAATACCGCCCTTAAGCTCGATGCCCGTATCCGCTTAGCCAACCCCGTCCCGAAGTTCTGGACTAAAATTACTAGGCAGCAGCTCGGCCACGCGATTGACTGGGTGTGGTAGGATGCGAGCGAGCGTGTCGTTGAGCCAGGCCCGCGGGTTGACACCAGCCGCCTTGCAGCTCAATAGCAGACTGTACAGCACGGCAATGTTCTCGGCCGCCCCGTGATTGCCGGCGAACAGGTAATTCTTCCTGCCGAGGGCCAGCGGGCGGACTTGATTCTCGATGCCATTGTTGTCGAGTTCGACGCGCCCATCTTCGAGCACCACGCTCAGCGACGGCCACTGGTGGCGGGCGTAGCCGATGGCCTTGCCCAGGGGCGTCTTCGGGATGGGGGCGTGCTGGTCCTTCGCTAGCCAAGCAGTCAACTCGGCGAACACCGGCGTGAGTTGGGCTTTGCGTTCTGCTAGTCGCTGATCAGGCGGCAGACCTCGCCACCGAGCTTCGAGGGCGTAGATGCGCTGGATGATACCCAAGGCCTGTTTCGCGCTTGGATCGGAGCCGGTGGCCTCGAAGAGCTTGCGCCGGATGTGGGCTAGGCATCCAATCTGACGTATGTCGGCTCCCTTAGCCCGCAGTCCTGCGAGGGCCGTTTTGTAGGGGCCCCACCCGTCGGTCTGCAGCACGCCGCTGAAGTCCGCGAGCACCGAGGCCGGCAGCTTCGACCCGCGGCTCTTGTCGTAGCGGAAGGCTACGGCCTCGGTCGTCGGATCGCGCACGAGCCACATCCAGCCCTGGTGACTCGCTCGGGGCTTGTCGGCCGAGAGAACGCGGATGCCGGACTCGTCCATCTGCACGTAGTCCGTGGCCATGATCCGGTCCACGAGCGCGTTGTACAGCGGCTTGAGGGTCGCGGCGACGCGCTCGACCCACTTGCCCATCGTGGCGGGACTCAGAGCCCAGTCGTAGTCGCGCTTGAGCGCCTCGGCCTGCCGGTAGAGCGGCTGGTGGTCGAGAAACTTCTTCAAGATCACGTCCGCGGCGAGCGTTTCGTCCGCTATCGAGCGGGCCAGCACGCGGTCGCGGGCGTGAGCACAACTCACCTCGCCGGTGGCCAGGCATCTGTAAGTGGGTCGCTTTTGGAGGATACGCACGTACTGCGCGGGCCGGTACTCAACGCGCTCTGAAGTTTCGTAGCCTATGAGCACGTGCCCTTCGCGTTCGAGCTTAGCCTCATCGTACTCGCCGCGCTCGGCGTCGGTCTGTCCAGGGGCGACGACTTCTACCTCGAGCGGGAAGTGTGCCGGTAGGGGGTTGCGGCCGGGGTGCCTTGTAACGACGGCCTCGGGCTCGGTGGACTTAGCCGGCTCTTCGATGTCGATCTGCTCGTCAACCTCGCTGAACAGATTGAGCTGCTCGTCGCCAGCTGGGATGAACCGCTCCGAGCGACGGGCGTGAAGCTGGCGCAAGAGCGCCTCATTAGCCTGTTCGAGCGCTTGGATTTGTGCCTCGAGCTGGGCGATTCGCTTGTCCTTGGCCAGGAGAAGTGTGTCAGTTGCCACGGCCCTCAAAGTACGAAACGCCCCTCGGTCGTCCAAGCTGAAACGCTAGCAATTACTGGTGCTTAGGCCGCTTTTCGGTAGCGCTTTCTCCGCTCGATGGAGGCTAGCTTGACGCCCCCGAGGATCAGGCGCAGTGTCTCGGGCGACACCGCGGCGTACGGAGCCTTTGACGACGGCTGCGGTACTTCGAGGGTGCCCTCAGCGAGGACTTTGTAGTAGACGGCGAACCCGTCGCCCTCGAAACAGAGGAGTTTGATGCGGTCGCGGCGGCGGTTGCAAAAGCAGTAGATCGCCCCATCGGCCGGATCACGACCGAAGGCCGAGCGAACCACGCCACTCAGCCCGGCGTAGCCCTTGCGCATGTCGCATACCCCGGTGTAGAAGTAGAGCCGCACCCCGGGGGCGAGGGCTAGCACCGCACGGGGGATGACAGCGTCGGCGTGGGGATGCGCACGCGAGTACCATCGGGGTAGGTAATCTCGATGGCGGGCGCCTCGCCGGGAGCGCGGCATTGAGGCTGAACGATAACTTCGGTAAAGGCCGGCGCGCTGGCGGCCTGCTGTTCGCCGCGTAGTTCTTTGCCGCGCCAGTAGCTGAAGGTCGCCAGACTGATGTCCTCGCGCTCGCAAAAAGCACGTTGGGAGAGCCCAGATTGACGCCAGGCATCGGGGAGGTGGGATAGGTTTGCCATGCCCGCAAACCTCCGGGCCGATGGGACGAATCGACAATACGGGCTTGGCTAAGTGCTTACCGATGCCCCCACCTCATGCGCGAGACCGAGAACATCGAACGCCTGCTCACCCTAGATCGAGCCCTCGTGATGCGCGTGCTCGAGAGGACACTCCGGGACGCGCGAGCGACCGTGTAAGCTCGCTCCCAACCACATGCACTTTAGACCGCATCGGCGGGTCGCCGCCGTGACGATGCCTCGAGCGGATCGACGCCAACGACTTTGAGAAGCATAAACTCGACGCAACCGTATAATTCGCGTTGCCCGGTTGCGACCCTGATATATCTGTAATGCGTTAGTCCGGGAATCGCTACTCTAGACATTGGAGGCCAAAGCTTGCTCGTCGAATAATCTTCGGATATATCGTCGAACATCAACTTGCGGCCCTCCAGGAAGCGACGCATTGCGCGTTCGGACGCTTTTATGTGGTAATTACCTAGCGCACGATACATAGCGTACACAACCAGACAAGCCCCAACTATATAAATTAGATTCATCGCTTATCGCACTGCCTCGTATTCTACTATACAATCTTGGCTAAAGCCCTTTCTTTAGTTAATGACAAAAGCATTCCGAGTAATACGTTGGAAGAGAAGACCAGCACATTGTAAACGTTAGAGTAACTATTGCCTGAGATAAGATTCATGATAACCGACAGCAAACCCAAGAGCCCCGGGGCAAGGAATACGAACGGCCACATTCTCAAGATAAAATTTTGAAGGTTTCCTTTATCATTCCTATAATACAAAGCATATATTACAAGTATAGCAGTTCCGACTCTCAATAAACTGATGTATACCGAGTAACCATTTGGCCAAAGAACATCCACCATTATCGTAACAACAGCCGTAGCTACTCAAATACCCTTGTGCATCTGACAAAATTCTAAACAACTTCAAACGCTTTAAATAAGAGGCACAATCCTAGAATAAACACTATGAATAACACAGAGAATACCCTTAAATGAAATGGTCCAGTAGGCTGGCTCATTCAAAGTTTTTCTTCGTGCTGCGAGAATTGTTATTCCCGCAGTAGACGCAAGCAAGACATATCCTATTACAACATTTACGTTCATTATTTAGGCCTGTTGTAGGTGCGATCTACAGTTTGTACGCTCAGCTGCATCCACGCATCAGCAGCTGCTTTAGCCTGGTCTGCACCATCACCTCCCTCTGAGAAAAGTATTCTATTGACACCTGCCTTGGCCGCTGCTCCCAGCGTCCCAAATATAGCCTTGTCCAAGAGAGCCCCCCCGCTCGTGTTGAGTTGACCATCGCGGGCTACGTCAGCGCCAACCTCCACTGCCAGCGCCGTGTTCGAAACTGCTGCCGCTGCCGCTGCCGCTGCAACGGGGACAGTAACAGGAGCGGCAAGCCCCCCAGATCCAAGTGTTCCGACCAACGCCAATGCTTGTACACCATCTGCAGCTACCTACGTAGTCTGAGCCGCACCTTCTACCGCGTCGTAACCGGCGTTCGCTGCATCCGTAGCGGCGGTTGTTACCTGACCGAAGGCTTCGACCGTCCCGGCGTTCGACTCACTCGGAGAAAACACCGCATCGGCGACGTTCGTGAGGGCCGTTCCTAACCCGTCGTTCTGTACATTGCTTACGAACTGCCTAAACTCCTCTCCGCAGCACGCCACCCCGTCCCAGCCCCTCGGGTCGGTCATGGTCAGATCCGCGCTCGTGGACCCGAGTTCCCCGTTGCTGCGGCCCGTCCCGAAGGTCGCGGGCGCGAGTCCGGTGGGATCGGTAAACGTGATCGGATCGTTGAAGCCGTAGGCGTACGGCGAGTAGCTCGGCATCTGATCGGCGAGTGGATCGACTTGTGCGAAGATCCCCAAGCCCGGGATGTAGGTCCGCGCCCCGGCATCCAAGACGGATTGGTACCGCGACCCGGGCGCGTCGGTAACTCCGACGCGCTCGTGCCCGGTGTAGTCCCGGCGATCGCTCTCATATCCTTCCGCCTTGCTCCCGAAGGCGAACATCCCGAACGGGTAGGCGGTCTCAGTCTCGAGTCCCTTGCCAAGCTCGCCGACCTTCTCGGGGTAACCCTTGACCAGCTCGCCGGACGCACCGACGATACCGCCCCCGGACAGCTCCCACCAGAACCACGAGCCGCCCGTGCCGATACCCTCGCGCGCGCCAGACTCATCTACGACCTCCCGGACGACGACCGGCAAGTCGTATTCCGCATGATCGACGCACTGGTCTCTCTCCAAAAAATGAGAGAACTAATCTTGCGGGTGGCGTGAAGGCTGTTCTAGCGTTTGCTGCCCTGCTGTTATATATCAAACTTAAAATCACTATTTACGCCATTCTTCTGAGAGAGTCTGGCAACCTTATCTTCATAAACACACGGGGTGCCAATTATATAGTCTATTAATAGCGTAGCACTATCTATTACTCTTAACTGTACATACGAGTTGTTTATCGATAGACTTCCCTCAAAGGCGGATACATCCAACGTACTGCCCTGAACACCAACGATCCAGGTCCAATTGATCGAGACTATTTCGGAACCAAGGATCTTTATATCACTCAGATTCATCCACCGAACCTGGCCCGCTTCGATTTGCTCTTTCGTAAGAGCAAATTCAGGCTCTTGGTGCTCATCTTTATACGCATCTAACTCCAGTATCGCCCAACTAACACTAGTACTGTCCCTCAGGAGGTCTATAATGGATTCCCACTTGAGAGTGGTGCCGCCTTCCGGCCACATTCTCAATTCTACCTGCCTGCGACTAGTCATGGAGGGTAATATTAACCTGGATCTCTTGTATAAGAGCCCATTTGAATTTACCACTTCGATAATGTGTGTCGTAGGGACCCGAGCATGACCCACCCCTCGACGACCTGCGTGAGGCGGTCGTAGCTCGCGCACAGGCGCCGCGACCACGTCAGGTGGGAGAAGGTCCGCTCGATGACCCACCGCTTCGGGAGCGCGACGAAGGGCTTGCCCGCCGCTCTGGGTCCGGCGCGCTTGGCCTCTGTGTAGTCGGAGCGCTTGACGATCTCCACGTTCATCCCCCGGCAGGCCGCCGCGCGCTTTTGACCCCCGTAGGCCGCGTCGGCGAACGCGATGCGTACGGCCCCAAACCCCGCGGCGCGCACCGCGTCCAGCAGCTCGGGCACGGCTCGCGAGTCGTGGACGTTCGCCGCGGTGACCACGCAGGCGAGTACGTTGCCCCGCGTGTCGGTCGCGGCGTGGTACTCAGGCGCCGTTGACGCGCTTGTGGCCGTCGAAGCCCCGCTCGTCGCGCCGGCCCCAGACCCGCGACTCGATCGACTGCGAGTCGAGCACGCAGGACGTCGGCTCCGCGCTCGCCGGCGCGCCGTCGTCGGAGGCGGACGCGCGCAGGTCCTTGACGAGGACGGCGTTGAGCCCGTCGAGGACGTAGGCGTCGGTCCACTTACGGAAGTGGTAGTAGACCGTCCCGGCCGGAGGGAAGCGCTCGCGCGGGAGCTCCGACCACTGGCACCCGGTGCGCAGCTGGAAGAAGATCGCCTCGGCGATCAGGCGTAAGGGATGCTTGAGCCGGCGGCTCCCGATGAGCCGCACGAGCGCGGGCTCCAGTACCTTCCACCGGCTATCGGTGAGGAAGGCGTTGGGGTTAGGTAGTTGCATACCCCCCGGTGTCCCTCCCGATAGTTCTTGTTCGCTGCGGTAAGCGCGACGGACACATAAAGGAACGCGTCAATTCAAATGGACTCTAAGTGCCATCTGGATCAACGCGAGGGTGATGGTCATGAGGGTTTGGATGATTGTGTGGAGTTCCGTGATCTGTGAAATCAGTCTCTTTCACAAGGTTTCTGTCGGCGTCAAACTCTGCTGTCTGCTTGTAAGCTTTATCGCCTTTCCCTTTAGTACCCATTGTCGTGTGTGCCCCTTGCGCCGCCGGATCCGCCTGTGGAGCCCCTCTTGTCCTCTCAAGTGGCGCAGCTGGAGCAGCCTTACCGCCTTTGAAACTACGGTATGGGACCTTGTAAGCTTTACCTGCCCCCCCTCTCGTAGTCGTCAGAATCACTGAGGCCCCCTCGAGCGCGGCATGGACTTTCTCCCCCGTGGTCTCCGCCGCCATGTAATCCGCGACCGCGTTGTCGATCGCGTTCGCGCCGATCGCCTCGGCGAACATGAACGCCCCCCGCGCGAGGAGCGTCCCGGCCGACCTCGCTGTCAGAGGGGTCCCGGATGATCCCCTTGTTGTCGGCGCTCCCCGGGCAGTCGGCCCCCGGGGGGCACGCCACCCCGTCCCAGCCCCTCGGGTCGGTGATAGCCAGGTCCGCGCTCGTGGACCCGAGCTCCCCGTTGCTCCTACCCGTCCCGAAGGTCGCGGGCGCGAGTCCGGTGGGATCGCTGAAGTTAATCGGATCGTTGAAGGTATAGTGGTACGGGGTGTAGGCGACTTGATTTGGCTGCGTGCTAAGCGGGTCGGTCTGCGCAAAAATCCCCAAGCCCGGGATGTACGTCCGGGCCCCGGCATCCAGAACGCTTTGGTACCGGGAGCTCGGATTCTCCGTCGCTCCCACCAGTTCGTGCCCCGTGAAGTCCCTCCGATCGGACTCGTACCCTTCCGCCTTGCTCCCGAAGGCGAACATCCCGAACGGGTAGGCGGTGACGGTCTCCAAGACGTCGTCCTCCGCCTTAATCACCCCATCCCCGTTGACGTCCGTGAACCAGACCCTCGGGCTGCCCAAGTGGTCCCGGTAGGTGAACACCCACGTCGAGTCCACATACGAGAAGTACCCCCCCGCCCATGGTGGAAGCGGTACGGCATAGGCTCTAGCGACCTATTGCTTACACGGTTGCGGATGAGTGAATTTCAAATTCGCAAACTTTAACACGCTCTATATCGCCATTGCGTCCTTTCGGCTAACCGCTTTGAGATTGGGAGGGCCACCGCCATGCATCTCACTATTAGGATAAGTCAGAAGCCAGAACCGAAGATCGTTTCTATCAATATACAATTTAACCCATCCGCTCTCGTCTTCCTTAACTTTTAGAAGATAGTCGCGGCAAAGTTGTTCTATTCGATCACAATCTTCCGTCTTCCGAATCTCTCCTCCGACGTAGAACCAACCGCAAGTGATTTCGACTTCAGTTTCCTTAATCATGACAGAGGAGTTAGTATCTTGTTTTTACAGTTGAACCGGCGGGGATTAACTGATTCGGAACCACAAATTCCCTGGCCCCGCCCGCAGTCCTGCCGCCTCCGGTGAAACCAGGATTTGTTCTATTTATCGGCGTAGCTACTCCAAAGCTAGGCGTACTAAATTCTATCACTTTAAAGCCTCCGGAATTTGCTGGAATAGTCAAGGCATTCGCTATCTGGCTCGAATTCATCCCTTGTATGTCCGAGGCAGCTGTGACAAACACATCTTTTGCCCCCGGCGCTCCAAGAGTTTTAGAGTTGATCTCTGCCGGAACGACTCTAGCTAATCTCGTTGGTACCGGATTACTTGCCGCCCCAGCCTTACCGCCCCGCACGTTTAAGGAGAACGCCGCTCCAGCGACCTCGATCCCCGAGTGAACCCTCTCGGCGGTCGTCTCGGCGTCGAGGTAGTTGGCGGCGGCGTTGTCGAGCGCGTTGACGCCCGTAAACTCGGCAAAGTAGAACGCCCCCCGCGCGAGGAACATCGCGAAGTCGCTGCCGGCCTCGCTGTCGGAGGGGTCGCGGATTATGCCGACGTTGTCCGCGCTCCCCGGGCAGTCGGCCCCCGGGGGGCACGCCCCCTCCCAACCCCTCGGGTCGGTCATGGTCAGGTCCGAGCTCGTGGCCCCGAGCTCCCCGTTGCTGCGGCCCACCCCGAAGGTCTCCGGCGAGAGTCCGGTGGGATCGATGTAGCTGACCGGATCGTTGAACCCGTAGCCGTACGGACTGTACGAAGGCATCTGGTCGGCGAGCGGATCCACTTGCGCGAAGATCCCCAGCCCCGGGAGGTAGGTCCGCGCCCCGGCGTCGAGGACGGATTGGTACCGCGACGCTTGGTCGTTCGTCGCGCCCACCAGTTCGTGCCCGGTGAAGTCCCGCCGGTCGGACTCGTACCCTTCGGCCTTGCTCCCGAAGGCGAACATCCCGAACGGGTAGGCGGTCCGGGTCTCCAACACGTCGTCGTCCGCTTTAATGACCCCGTCCCCGTTGACGTCCGTGAACCAGACCCGCGGGGTCCCCAGGTGGTCCTTGATGCAGTACACGAACCGCGCCTCCGCGAAGTCGTAGTACCCGTTGTCGAAGTAGTAACGATCCGGCCGCCCGCCCGCCAGCTCTATGCCGCCGTACCGTCTAACCTCGCTCCCGCCCGCGGCGCGGAACCCGACGCGCTCGCCGTTGAACAGATTCGAGTTCGCGGTCGCGCGCCCGTCGACGGCGACGGTGGCCGGGCGGCCGGACCCATCGTAGGCGAAGGTCACCCCCGGGGCCGCCGTCAGGGCCCCGGCCGCGTCGTAGCCGAGGACCGAGGGACCCGCCGGCGCGCGGTAGAGGCCCTCGGCGGACCCGGGGCCCGCGAGGTCGGCCACGGCGGTCACGCGGGCCGGACGGTCCGCGTCACCGTAGGACAGCGCGATCGCGTCGGCCCGCACGCCCGCCGCGTCGAGCCCGGGGCCGCCCGGGCGCCACCGCTCGACCCGCGTGAGTTTGCGCAGCCCGGCGCGCCCGGGGGCGTACGTGTAGGCGGTCGCGTAAGCGCCGAGCCCGACGTAGGCCCGCTCGCCCCAGGTGCCCCCCGTCCGCCACGCGGTCGACGTGGAGGCCAGCACGTTGTCGCGGGTGCGGTCGTAGGCGTACCCGACGTCGAGGGGGACGCCACCGCCCAGGCGGGTCGACGTCCACGACACCCGCCCGTCCCGCCGCGCGCGCGCCGGGAGCGTGTCGTGAGCCCGGTCCCGGAATACGGCCTCGTGGAACAGCGGTTCCGACGCGCCCGCGGCGGACCCCGCGAGCTCCACGGGGAAGCGCACATCACCCGGCCCGGAGTCCCCGATGACGTAGGGTTCGTCGTTGAGGTAGTACCTGTAAGCGACCTCCTGCCACGGCGCCCCCCCCGCCCCGGCGCCATCGCCGAGGCGCTCGCGGGCGAGCAGCCCGTCCTTGTCGTAGGCGCGCGTGATCGTGGTCGACCCGCCGCCGTCGACGGTGTAGACGTCGGCCCCGCGGTAGCCGTACCGGTTGTACCTCCCCTCGTGCTCGACGGCGGCGGCCGCGCCGCCCGGGGGGGCGACCGTCTCGCGGTACGACGTGACGTGGTCGAGGTGGTCGTACGCGATCCGCGCCGTGGCGACCGCGCGACCCCCGTCCGCGGTCGCGGTCGCCTCGAGGCGGCCGTAGGGGTCGTACTCGTGGCTCACGGCGTAGGCACCCCCCCCGGTCGCGTAAGCGTCGGACCGCTCGGTGACCCGCCCGAAGTCAGCGGCGCGCGCGGTGCGCCCGAATAGGTTGGTGGACTCGGTTCTCGCGAAGGCCGGTAGGTCGCCCCCGTCCGCCGGCACGGCGGCGAGTTGCCCGGTCGCGACGAGGTCCCCGTACGGATCGTACCGGTGGCCGCGCGCGAACCCGAGGGCGCGGGAGCGGGGGGTCTGCTCGACGGTCAGGCGGTCGCGCGCGTCGTAACGGTACGCGGTGAGCCCTTCCTCCGGGACGGTCTTCGCGGTGAGCCGCCCGAAGTCGTCGTACCCGTAGGCGATCGTCTGCGCGGCGGAAGCGTCCCCGGGGCCGGCGCGGCGGACCCCCGTGAGGCGTCCGAGCCCGTCGTACGAGTTGTCGACGAGGTAGCCGTCCGTCTCGCGCGAGCCCCGGGCGCGCTCGCGTCCGAACACGTCGGTGTCGACCCAGGTGGTATGGCCCTCGTGATCCGCGGTCACGGTCCGGAAGTACTTCCCGCCCCCGCCCCCGCCCCCGTACCCCCTGTAGACCGTCCCGAAGAACGGGCGCTCGGTGTACCGGAGGCGATCGAGGGGGTCGGCCCCGTAGACGTACCGTTCGCGGAAGAGCAGGCCGGCCGGCCGGGGGGCCACCGCCGTGGAGGAGGGCCGGCGGGCGAAGGGGTCGAATCTTTCCGTGGGGCGACCGTGGGCGTCGTAGGCGAGGTCCTCGACGCGGTCGCCCCCGCCGTCGAGCTGGTCGACGTGGATCGTCTGGATCGGGAGGCGCCACCCGTCGTAGTAGGTGCGGGTCTTCAGCTCCGTGATCGCCGAACGTTCCGTTGGCGTAACGGCCACCGTCCTCTCCGTCCAGTTCCGCTTCCCGCCCGTCGCGCTCGCCGCTTGCGAGTAGCCGCCGTAGCCGTAGCTCGTGACGCGGTCCCCGTCGCGCTCGGTCACGGTCTCCAGGCGCCCCATGGCATCGTGGGCGTACTGGGTGAGTTGCGCCCGCTCGTCCGTCACCGTCTCCGCCCGCGCGGAGGTCCCGTGGTAGGTGGCCGTCTTGAGGTAGTTGAGGTAGCTAATCTCCGTAGGGCGGTCCGCGTCGTAGGCGATCGCGACCGGGGCGGGGTCGTCGTAGCGGGTCACGCTACTCGGGGCCCCGAAGGGGGTGTACGCGTTGTAGGTCGCCGTCAGGATCGAGGTTTCGGGATCGGAGCCGTACCGCAGGCTTCGGTAAGGCCGCAGCACCGTTGCCCCAGGCGTGAACGCGGCGGACAGCTCCCCGGTCGCCGTGAACGGCCGCAAGACCGAGACCGACGCCGAGACCTGCCGCAGGTTCGTCGCCCCACCCGACCCGTAGCGCTCCGTCTCCCGCGCGACGAGGGCGACCTGGTGATTCGCGCGGGCCAGGGCGCGCACGTCGGACGCGGAGGAGTACACCGCGTGCTCGTACTCGGTCGCGCGGGTCGGGCCCCCGTCCTGCCCGGTGGTGACCGCCGTGAGCAGGTGATACGGATCCGTAACGTTGGTATAGCTGCGCTCGGTCGTCCACGTGACGCCGTCTCGGTAGCTGGTTACCGAGGTTACCGGATTCACCCAGTCGTAGACACTCGCAGCGCGACCTATGAGAAGAATTTCATCGCCTAGCCAGGCCTCACATTTACCTAAATCCGGCGCGATTCCGCCGCATTCGGCATTTAGCTTACCCGCAACGATCCGGCTCGCAGACTCGGACCCTTCCGCCGGGTTCGTACGCGAACGGTAGGCGTACACGTGCCGCTCGACCAGCTTGTCGGCGCTATTATAGAGCGCTTCCTCGAGTAGGTTGCCATCTTCCGGTACGTACATCTGTCCGAAGCCCTCGAGGAAGAAATTGTAGCCTACCTCCGGTACCTCTCCGGGGACCAAGATGACCGGGCGGTGGTAGGTTCGCTTAGTGTACCCTCGATCGACATTCTCTTGTCGCTCCACTACGGCGGTGTACTCGACGTGCGAACCCTGTGAATTGAGTAGGGGATTATCCGGAGCAACGGAGTAGCGCTCGTACTGACAGCTGCCGTCACTCGGGATACCGTTGCTACCCGCAAATAGCTCGATCCGGGTGCCGTAGAGTGGGTGACGCAACAGCAGCCCACTAGACTCGGCATCCTCAGCGGTACTCTCGCTGTACGTATACGCCGTCGCCGAGGATTTGCCTCCGATCAAATCTTCGACAACTACTCGTTCTAAACGGAGACCCCCCACGAGCGTACTAGCGTACGTTCCGTTGTCCCGTAGTTCGAAGCCCCACAATTCGCCGTAAACGGTTCCGTGGTTAGCGAACGACTGAATCTTTACGCTCGTCGCGCGCGCTATCGACGCGGTATCGAAAATTTCCTCCAGCGTAAGCGTTTCGCTCAGACCTTCGTCATCGTCATCGTCATCGTCATCGTCATTAGGATCGGGGAGCGCGTCGTTGACGGAGTAATTCTCGCTCTCCAGGATCTCCCCTCCGGACAGTAGTTGCACGGTAAGGTTTCCACTTATTTGTGGCAAGGGGCAGTTAGGGTTGTTCCCATCCGGGAAACCGGGATTGTTATCACAATCATATCGGTTCTCGATGATATCGCACCCAACGTTGCGACCCCTGATCTCGCGGTTATCCGTACCGCTCCCGAACCGACTGATGCTGTACTTGATCGCGTAATCTCGCCCCGAACGCAATTGGAACGTCTGCGTATTGTTAGAGGCGTCGGGCTCTACACCGCACCTGGGGTCTTCCGGATTGTCGCACTTACAGGTACTACAGCCATTGAGCGTAGTATTCCCACACGCGTAAACCCCACCGATGTAGTCGGTGAGTTCTTCGAGCTGGGGTGGGGGAGCGAAGGTCGCGGTTTCGTGCAGCCCGTGTGCGTACGTAATCCTCGCGCCCATCCCGTCGGAGTACTCTTTTAAAACTCCGTGGAGCGACCCATCCAGGGAGGCGTTTTTCGAAAGTCCTCCCTGCTGGCCCGCCCGTACACTGTAGCCTCCGAACGTATTTGCGCCGTTCACGATCGCCCGGTCGAGTTGGATGTCGAATACGTAGTGGTAGTCGTTGTTGCCCCGGAGACAAAAGGACTGCGCCGCCTGGCTCAGGCTGTTCAGGTATCCCCAGGCGTCGACGAACGGAGTCAGGCGAGACGGCGTGCGGTAGGTTCCGTCGCTCCGCGCTTCGAAATTGTACTTAAATTTAGCTAAATTGCGCTGCACATCCTCGTTGTCGAACTCAGTGACATCTTCTAAGATCAGCTTGCGGTTGTAGAAGAGTTCGCTGTTCTTGTCCGTCGTCGCGTACGTATGCTCCAGCACTTTCGTGCGCGTTTGGTCGCCGTCGAACAAGCTCACGCTGGTAAGCCGCTTGGGGAGCTCCGAAGACGTGATATACTGCGCCAGATCGGTGCGGTCCGCCGCATACTCGAAGGTGATCGCCCGGCCGGTAGCCGGGTTTACCATTCGTGTCGGCAGCCAATTCAAATTGGCTACCCGCTGGTAGTAGCTTCCGGTTCCCTCGTCGAGGTCGAACCCTTCGTAGCGCTCGGGCGTAACGTAGGAGCCGCAGACCGGCCCGTTGGTGGAGTTTCCGAACCCGCATTTCGTAACGGACTTCGTTTGCGTGTAATGAATCTGTTGCTCCGAGGTGTAGAAGTCGGACTCGTATTCCACTTGCAGCAACTCACGCCCTACGGCATTCCGCACGGAGGTCAAACCCCAACTCGTGGTGCGGGTAGGGTTTTCGTTGCTGAGCGTACTGCCTCCACCCAACAACACTCCCACCGCGGACTCTCCCCGCGGATTCCCTTCGCGCTCCCCGTTTCCGAATCGGTAGACGAGTCCGTTGGGAGCGGTAATCTCGATCCAGCTGAGCAACGGATCGTAAGCTACCCGCACGTTGGTGACCGGCTGGAAGCGTAGGCCGCCCGTATTGTAGTCGTAGCGGAATTGCCCCGAAATATCGCCGATCCTGTACTACTTGAACGCGTCCGCGCCGTCGTCGTACCCTTCGAGTCGTGCGGCGTTGTACAGGTTGCTATATTCCGCGGTGCCCTGTCGGGGATCCGTTACCGTTGGGTCGATGAGCTCAGCCATCAGCTTCGTTCTTTCGGGCTTGCGCATCACGCCCAAACGCTCTTCGTCCGGGATTCCGACAACTACGCGCGTGAGCGAAGCGCCGGTCGAGACGCGCCAACCGAGGCCGGCTGGGCTCGCTTTTTCTTCCGCGCGAATGCCCCCGTGGTCGTAGGTCAGCGCGACGGGGGTCGAGAGCCCCTCGGCCTGGAGCGTATACAGCGGGACGGCCAGCGTCCCGCCGCCCGTATTCGACACCGTCGTGTAGTCCTCCATCTTCAGTGCGGAGTACACCTCCGGCGAGGGGATCGACGCTTGGGTGAATGCGGAGAACCCGAGATCATCGTCGGACTCCTGTGCGTAGCCACTGGGCACAGCCAGAAACAGTGTAATGGCAAGCAGCGTGAAGGATCTTGAAGTACGAGCTTTCATTCGGTAATTCGGTGTATATATCGTAAGCCCCGCTTATCGAAGGACTACCACATACGTAAATCGAGAATCTGGGCCGCCTATTCGGCAACTACGAGCACCTGCGTGCAGCGGATCGCCCCGTGGCCGATGGTAACCGTGTACGCCCCCGCATCGAGGTTGCAACTGTTCGGAATCGCCAACTCGCTCGCTCCCGCTTCCTCGCGAGCGATCGTGTATCTGGCCGCGACTCGGGCGCCTTTCGTGACGACGACGCTGATGTCGTCGCTGAGCTCAACGTCATCCCGCACGACCAAGCGAAGCTGGCAGCCGGAGCCCGCATCGACGGGGTTTGGCGTAAGCACGAACTCACACGACGTCTCGGGAGCGGATAACCTCGACTCGGGCATCGCACTCGCCCCGGGTCCCGGCTTTTCCCGGCAGCTGCCCGCTACCCCGTCGAGGCTAAGCCCCCTGAGTAGTGTTAAGCGTTGAACGCTGGTGAAGCTCAACGCGAGTGAGTCCCCACAGTAGCGCGCATCCATCAAATTGGCGTCGAGCTCCCAATTCGGTCCGCAATTGGCTCGGTGACCGGAGCGACAGTCGTAGTTCGGTGCGGCGTGTAGGGGCGTATCCCACACGCCGTCGTCGGCGCAGTGCTCACCCGCACCCCAAACCGGGCGCAAGCCCGCTAGATTACCCAGTAAGTGGATGAGATAGCCGACTCGCCGCTCGCGAACGACGTCGAGCCCGAGAAGCAAAGCCGGTTGCTCGGCCGAGAACTCTACCGCGGCGGCCTGACTCAGGGTACCCTTGCCGATGTACACGTCGAGTGCCCCCGTGGTCGCGGACGGTGTCACCTCCGCACGATCTACCAGCCAGCCGGAGGCAGCGTTTGGTGTCCTCCTGGTGGCCGGGGAGAGGTCGTCGAAGAGGAGGGTGTCGACGTGGATCCGCTTGATCTCCCCCGATTCGAGCGCCGTAGCCAACTTCTGATTGACGGCGTCTACGAAGCCATCGACTTCCCACTCCTCGAGTCCGCCGCCGACGGAGTGAATCCGTAGTCCGACACAAGGCTCCGTACCGAAGCTGACCTCGAACGCGTCCCAGAGCTCTTCGTAAGTCTTGCCCGCCCGCTCGAGCGCTTCGTTCGTGAAGACGATCGGCTCTACGACCGGAGCACGGTTCTGCGCGGTAGAAACCACGCTCGCGCAAGTGAGGGAGAGGACCGCAAACGCCGAACGGCGTGTAGAATATCTCATCTGGGGGGTAGACTGGCGAGAGTGAACATAATGCAACTCGCTGCCAGTAGAGGTATCCTACCCTGTTATACGTACAGAATACCTTAGGCTTGGTAGTCTTCCTGAAGCGTGTCCCTGCGGTGCAGCCGAGCGGTACCGCCGCCGTTCAACTACAGTCTAAAGTCGTGTACGACAGAGGACTACACCCGCTCCTCCGCCAGCGGCGTCGGCTCCGGCCCCCGCGCGTGCGCCCCCGTCATCCGCAACGCGAAGCCCCAACTCGCGATCAGCACGACGATTGCCAACAGCATCATCCACTCCGCGTAGGGGTTGAAGATGAACCAGTCGTAGAGCCCGTGGGCGACGACCGCCCACAGGAGGCCCAGCAGGATGTACCTGCCGCGCCGACCGGTCGCGAACGGACCGCGGGCGCGGCCGAGGAAGTACCCCGCCAGCATCGCGAAGGCCGCGTGCGCCGGCACGGAGAGGAACACCCGCGTCAGCACCCCCTGCCAGTCGAGTAGGGGGGCGTACACCACCGTCTCGAAGGTCGCGAAGCCCATCGCCGCGAACACGCAGTACACGATGCCGTCGAGCGGCTCGTCGAAAAAGGCCTGGCGGTAGGGGTAGACGAGGACGGGGAGGTACTTGCACAGCTCCTCGACGAGCGCTATGCCGATGAACACGTACAGCGTGTACGGAACGAACTCCACCTGCTCGTCCCACGCGGTAGCGTCGATCTGGGACTCGATCAGGTACGCCGGCGCCGCGAACAAAATACCCAACACGAAGGTGATGAGTAGGTGCAGTGGCTTCTCCGGCCGGGCGCGATCCCGCAGGTACACGAAGCCGCACAGCAGGGCGATCGGGATGAGCCCCACGACGATATTGAGTGCTATGTGCATGGCGGGGTTTAAGGCGCTCGTCTTCGCGGGCCGGTCGAAACCTCGTGGACTAGTAGAAGCGGGCGCGGGAGTCCTCCACCTCCGCCGTCCCGCGCAGCGCGGGCGCGAGCCGCGCGGAGGCCTGCGATCCGATCTGCGTGTTTTGCGTGAGCCGAATGTTGTCGAGGTTGGCCGTCACTTCGTCGCCGGGCTCGGTGCGCGTGAGCGGCCGCACGACGAACACACCCGACTGGCCCGTGATCGGGGCCGACGTCGTGTTGAGGGGCAGCGAAAAGGCTTGCGCCAAAACCTTGGGCTCGGAGCCGAGCGAGGGTACGAACGTCGAACCGAAGTTGATCGCACGCGCGGTATCCGTCGTCGAGCCCTCGTAGCGGGCGGCAATCGCGTTCAGGTCGGCACCCCCCACCTGCTCGCTCACCAGCTGCGTCTTCTTGCGTTGCGTCACGGCCGGCTCGATCGTCGAGCGTATAGCCTTCCAGGAGGGAATCCCCTCGTCGACCTCCTCCCCGACACCGAGCACGACGTAGCGCTGATCGTAGAACGCGTTGGGTGCGCGGAAGTCGTAAACCTGCGGACTCACGTCGCCCGCGCTCGCCTTGTAGGCGTACTTGATCATGTCGCGACTCGCCTGGCTCGAGCCCAGCTCACCGACCACGAAGTCGTTCTCGCCCACGATGATGCCGTCCTCGAACTCCAGGACCGGGTCCGCCTCGGCGGCCGTCTTCATGGCCTCCAGCGTGCGGTTGTTGCGCGCGAATTCGTTTGCTTGCTCGCGGATCGCGTCCTGCGTTTCGCTACTGGGCTCGATCGCCTCGCTGATGCTGGCCGTGCGCAGGCCCTGGTTGTCGTTGATCACCTTGCGACCGGTCACCTCGACGACGTGCAACCCGAACTGAGTGAGTACCTGATTGATCTCCCCTTCTTCGGCTTGGTAAAAGATTAGGTCGTTGAACGGGCCGACCATCGAGCCCGGGGCAACGTAGCCGAGGTCGCCGCCCTTCGGACCGGTCGGGCCGGTACTAAACTCCCGGGCGAGCTCTTCGAAAGTGTTCGTTCCGGCTTCGAGGAGCTGCGTTAGCGAGTCGGCGAGGCTCTGCGCCGCGGCGTACTCCTCCTGCGTGGTCGCCGCGAGCAGGATGTGGCGACTGCGTACCGAATCCGGGACCGTCATCTGGTCCACCACCTTGGTGATCGTGTAGCTGCCGGCGTCGAGGTAGGGTCCTACGATCGTACCCGTATCCGCGCCACGCACCTGTTCGGGCAGCTGCTCCTCGGTGAAGTACGATCCCGGAAACTGGCCGCGGTTCTGGAGCACGAAGGCCGAATCGGCTTCCGCATCCGCCCAGCGCGATTTGATCGTATCGAGGCGCGTGCGGATCGCCGCGCTATCGGCCAGGGTGGGGGCCACTTCGAAGGCGACGTACGCGACCTCGCGGCCGTCCTCGTCGCGGCGGTAGCGAGCGCCTTCCTCCTCCATGTAGGCTTCGTAATCCGCGTCGGCGAGCTGCACGCTCGCGTCGTCGATGGCGGTGTAAGGGACCTTGACGTAGGCCAGGTCGAGGCGGGTGTTCTGCCCCTTGGCGATCGCCTCGGCCTGCCAGTCGGGCGTGTACATGGCCTTGCTCACCAGCGCGGCGAGCTTATCCTGCAGGCGCTGCTTGTTGATCTCCGTTTTTTGGTACTGCCAAAAGCGGCGGCGCGTCGGGTCGACCTGCGCCATCCCGCCGTTCTGCTCGGCGTCGCGGTAGCTGTTGAGCACCTCGCGGTTGAGCTGGCCGGACTGCTGATCGCGGAAGCGCTGCTGGATGATCGGGGAGGGGTTGGTGCCGTAGAGCAGGTCCTCCAGCTCGTCGGCGGGCACGCCGAGCCCGAGCTCGCGCGCCTCGTCGCGGATCAACTGGTCTTCGACCATGTAGTTCCAAAGTCCGGCGCGCTGCTGGTACATATCGCCGGCGCTCCCGGCGTAGACCGCGTCGTAGGAGCGTTCGAAGTTGCGGTAGTCGATCGCGCTGCCGTTCACCTCCCCGATGGTGGTTTGGCCGCCGCCGCCGAGCATGGATTGCTTGCCGGAGAACATGTCCATCGCGAGGAAGCCGAGCAGGCCGATGCCGATAACTACGATGGGTACCCAGCTGTGCTTGCGAATGGATCCGATCAGTGCCATAGGTTGAGTTTTGCCGAAAGGCCTTTAAATAGTGCGGGCGCAAAAGTAGCCAGTCCGCCGTATAAGTACGAGTCACCTGGAAGTTGCGGCCAAATGACGGGCGGCCGCGTCGAGCTCCTCGTAGAATTCGAGGCCCCACTTGCGCACGATCGCCTCCTTCACGAAGCGGTACACGGGCACCTTGCGCTCGGCGCCCAGGGTGCAGGCCGGCGAGCAGATGTCCCACCGATCGTAGTTGAGCGCCTCGAAATCGCCCGACTCGTCCTGCTCCACGCGAATCGGGTACAGCTCGCAGGAGATCGGCTTCTTGAAATCGGTCGCCCCCGCGCGGAAGGCCACTTCCATGCCGCAGGCCGCGAAGCCCTCCGGGGTCGTGAGCATGAACGTACAGGCCCCGCCCTCGACGCAGGTGACGCCGTAGCCCTCCGTCTCGGCGCTGAACTCGTAGAGTCCCTGCTCCTCGATGCTCCGGCGCCCGGCCTCGGTGAGGTAAGGCCGGACACTCGGGTAAATCTCCTCGAGGACGGCCCGCTCCCCGGGCTCGAGCGGCGCGCCGTAATCCCCCTGGTGGCAGCACGCCCCCCTGCAGGCGCTGAGGTTGCAGACGAACTCCTCGGCGACCACGTCGTCGGAAACCAACTTACCGTCTACGATCAGCATGACCAAACTATCGTTTGCGGAACCAGTTTATTTTGGGGCGTGAAGCCGTGAAGTCGCCCGGCACCTACCTTACGCCCCTCCCGAAAGCGACGTGCAAGGTACCTCGCGCCCCTTACCCTAGATCTCGAACCCCGGATGGACCAACTCAAACAGCGTTTCAAAGAATTATCCAAGTCTACGCGCACCGAAATGCTCGCGATCCTCAAGGACCACGGCGGTGACAAGATCGACGAGGTCGTGCTCAAGCAAATCTTCGGAGGCGCGCGCAGCCTGAAGATGATGATCTGGGAGACCAGCTCGCTCGACGCGCAGGAGGGCATCCGCTTCCGGGGCTACTCGATCCCGCAACTGCGCGAGCGGCTCCCGCAGGGTGCGGGGACCGAGCCGCTGCCGGAAGGACTCTTTTGGCTGATGCTCACCGGGGAGATCCCGACGCAGGCGCAGGTCGACTGGGTGACCGAGGAGTGGCGCAAACGCTCCGCGGTGCCGCAGGCCGTGTTCGACGTACTCGACGCGCTCCCGAAGGACGCGCACCCGATGACGCAGTTTACCATCGGGATCAACGCGCTCGGCATCGACTCCATCTTCTCGACGCGCTACGCCGAGGGGATGAGCAAGGACGACTACTGGGACGCGAGCTACGAGGACACCATGAACTGCATCGCGCGCCTGCCCCGGGTGGCGGCGTACATCTACCGCCGCAGCTACAAGGACGGCAAGGCGATCGCCGCGGACGAGAAGCTCGACTGGGCCGCCAACTACGCCCACATGCTCGGCATCGAGGGCGACGAGTTCGCGGACCTCATGCGCCTCTACCTCACGATCCACGCGGACCACGAGGGGGGCAACGCCTCGGCGCACACCACGCACCTCATCGGCTCGACGCTCAGCGATTCGTACCTCTCGCTGGCCGGCGGCATGAACGCGCTCGCCGGACCGCTGCACGGCCTGGCCAACCAGGAGGTGATCAAGTGGGTGTTCGCGATGCTCGAGGAGCTCGGTACCGAGGACCCTTCCGAGGAGCAGATCGCGGAGTACGTGCAGCGTACCCTCGACGAGGGGCGCGTTATCCCGGGCTACGGCCACGCGGTGCTCCGCGAGCCGGATCCCCGCTTTACCGCGCAGCGCCGCTTCGCGGAGAAGCACCTCTCGGGCGACCAGCTGATCCGCGTCGTCTGGCGCGTCTTCGAGGTGGTCCCACCGATCCTGCAGTCGCTCGGCAAGGTGAAGAATCCGTGGCCCAACGTCGACGCACACTCCGGCGCGCTGCTCGTCCACTACGGCATCGACCAATTCTCCTACTACACCGTCATGTTCGGGGTGAGTCGCGCCATGGGCGTGCTCGCCGCCAACTGCTGGAGTCGCGCACTCGGCATGCCCCTCGAGCGTCCGAAATCCTTGACCACCGAATGGGTCAGAGAGTTCGTGGCCAAGCAAACCGCCGGCGTCGCCGCCTCCAACTAACCGCTCCGCAGAACCCCAGCCATGAATCTCCCCGAAGAACTCTACTACACCAAGGAGCACGAGTGGGTGCGCGTGATCGACGGCGGCAACACGGCCTACGTCGGCATTACCGATTTCGCGCAGCACGAGCTCGACGAGCTGGTGTACGTCGAGGTGGAGAGCGTGGGCGAGGAGCTCGGGGCCGACGACGTGTTCGGCACCGTGGAGGCCGTCAAAACCACCAGCGATCTCTTTATGCCACTGGCCGGTAAGGTGATCGAATTCAACCAGAACCTCGCCGAGGACGGGGGCGACAACCCCGGGTTGATCAACGAAGACTGCTACGGCGAAGGCTGGATCGTACGGATCGAGCTCGCTAATCCCGCAGACGTGGAAGGCCTCATGCGCGCGGAGGCTTACGGCGAGCTCGTTGGATAAATTTTTCGTGCCCGACCACCCTTCCCCGTCCTCGTCGCATCTATGACCTTGAGCAAGCGCAGATGGGCCTTTGCGATCCCCGGGACACTCACGGCGATCGTCATCTTCCTGTCTTTAGGCAATCCGCCCCAACTGACTCCGAACTGGTTCGATTTCGACGGTGCGGACAAGTTGAAGCACGCATTCGCCTACGCTACGCTCGGCGTGGTTTGGTTGTGGGCCTTTCGGCAAAACCCGACCTCGCCCCACCCCGGCTGGATGCAGCTGTGGGGGGCGCTCTTTGCGCTCGGCGCGTTGATGGAGGTGCTCCAGTGGAGCTTCTACCCCAACCGGATGTTCGAATTTGCCGATATGGTGGCGAACGGAACGGGCGCACTCCTTGGATGCTTAGCTTTTAACCGTATTTTCCCGCACTCAAAAACCCTTTAGCCTATGGATTTCGCTGTCCCCAGTTCCTTTCTACTCGGAGGAATCGCGGCGCTGTTTGTACTCGTAGTCGGCACGATCCTGTTTCTCAAAAACAGGTACAAAGGCCAAGACCACGAAGAGCTCGCCGCCAGCGTCGATCAGGAGCACGCGCTCCAGGCGCGCAACAAGTACCCCGCCGTCGACGTGTTCCGCCTAAGCGGTACCTTCTTCAACGTAGGGCTGCTCGCCGCACTCGCGATCACTATCTTGGCCTTCAACTGGACGACCTACGAGGAGACCATCTACATCCCGGACGACGCGATGGAGCTGCCCGAGGAAATCGAGATGGAGCCGCCACGTACCGCCGAGCCCCCTCCACCGCCCCCTCCGCCCCCACCGCCGGTAATCGAGGAGGTGCCCGAGGAGCTGATCGAGGAGGAAGACGAGCCCGAGTTTCTCGACCAGTCGGTCGAGCCCGAGGAGGTCGTCGCCGCCCCCGAGCCCGTCGTCGAGGCGGCCCCCCCGCCGCCACCGCCGCCACCCCCACCGCCGAAGCCCAAGGTCGAGGAGATCTTCAAGGTCGTAGAGCAGATGCCGATGTTCCCCGGGTGCGAGGAGTCGGGCGGCAGCAACGAGGAGCTCCAGCAGTGTGCCACCAAGAAGATGCTCGAGTACATCTACAAGAACATCAAGTACCCCGCGATCGCCCGTGAGAACGGCGTGGAGGGAACGGCCGTGGTCACCTTCGTCGTCGAGAAGGACGGGAGCATCACCGGTGCGAACGTCGTCCGCGACCCGGGCGCGCAGACCGGCAACGAAGCCCTCCGGGTGGTCAACACCTTCCCGACCTGGACGCCGGGCAAGCAGCGCGGTCAGCCGGTACGGGTGCAGTTTAACCTGCCGGTGAAGTTCCGCCTCGAGTAGGGGTTACCCCGGCTTCACGCTGTATGCCCACTTCGATCTCGGTCGAAGTGGGCATTTTTTTAGAAAACTTCGTAGGCCGGGAACCAATTCCCCCCGCCCCCCGGTTACACCACCATCGCACCGCGGTACCCAACGGCCGAGCAGCCCCGAGCTGCCCGGCCGTTTTGTGTTCCCGCGTTCGCCCCGTCGGGTTACCGTTGGCAACTTCGCGTTTCCCCGCTGCGTTCCTGAGGCTATGCGCCGTATAGCTCCCGTATTTTGTGCCGTGTTGGTGGTTTTGGCGACAGCCCGACCCGCGTCGGCGCAGATGGAGGTCGACCTCGCCAAACAGTACTTCGACCAGGGCGAATTCGAGAAGTCGGCGGAGCTCTACGACAAGCTCTACTCCAACCAACCGGGCAACGACTATTACCTAACCCGCTACCTCGAGAGCCTCTCGAAGGCGGAGCGTTTCGGGGACGCGGAAAAGATCATCAAGCGGGCGCTCAAGGCCGACCCCACCAACACCGCGCTCTACGTACAACGGGGGCTCAACCTCGAGGCGGAGGGCAAGCAGAAACAGGCCGACGAGGTGTACGCCGATGCGCTCAAGCAGCTGCCCGCCGACCGCTTCGCGGTGCAGAAGCTCGCTAACGCCTTCTCGCGCAACGCGAAGTACGAGCTCGCCGTGCAGACGTACGAGCGCGGCGGAGAAGTGCTCAAAGACGAGAAAGTATTCGCCTACAACCTCGGCGCACTGCACCAACAACTCAACAACGAGGAGGACATGGTGCGCAACTACCTGCTCGCCCTCTCCGACAAGCCGCAGCGGCTCGGCAGCGTGGAGAGCATCTTCTCGCGTTACCTCAGCGAGGAAGGGTTTACGCGGGTGCAACAGCAGATATTAACGGCCCTCCAGGGGGACCCGGACAACGATACGCTCACCGAGCTGCTGGTTTGGACCTACGTGCAGCAGAAGGACTACCGCTCGGCGATGCGCCAGGTACGGGCGCTCGACCTGCGCCGCCAGGAAGACGGGCAGCGCATCTACCAACTCGCGCAAACCGCGATGCGCGAGCGCCAGTACGAGGCGGCTATCGACGGCTTCGACTACATCATCGAGAAAAAGGGTCCGCGCTCCCCCTTCTACATTGACGCCAAGCGCCTCAGCCTCGAATCTTCGCGCGATCGCCTATTGGCGGCCCCGAAATACGATCGCCCCGCCTTCGAGGAACTCGCGACGAGGTACAAGGCTTTCCTCGCGGAAGTCGGCGTCAATACCGCTACCGCGCCGATCGCCCACGAGCTGGCGCGACTGCAGGTGTACCAACTCGGCGAGCGCGATTCGGCCATCGCCACGTTGAGCAGCCTGCTCGATTTCCCCCTATCCGACGACGTGGGCGCCAACATCAAGCTCGATCTCGCCGATTTCTACCTGATGGACGGGGAGCGCTGGGAGGCCACCCTGCTCTACGGGCAGGTGGACAAAGCTTTCCCGGAGGCGCAACTCGGCCACGAAGCGCGCTACCGCAACGCGCGACTCAGCTACTACAGCGGCGACTTCGAGTGGGCGCAAGAGCAATTCGACATCCTGAAGTCGAGTACCTCCCGCCTCATCGCCAACGACGCCATCGACATGTCCGTGTTCATCATGGACAACCTCAACTTGGACACCACCTCGGTACCGCTCGAGAAATTCGCCAGCGCGGAACTGCTCGGCTTTCAGAGTCAGTTCGCCGCCGCTTTCGCAAAACTCGACACGCTCCAATCGCTATTCCCCGAGCACGGCCTGGTGGGCGATATCGAGTACGCCCGGGCGGGCATGTACCGCCAGATGGGGGAGTTCGAGAAGGCCGCGACGGCCTACCGTAAGGTGGTCGACGATTTTCCGGAAGGGATTCGGGCGGACAATGCCCTTTTCGCGCTCGCCGAGGTCACCGAGCGTCAGCTCGCGAAGCCCGAGCAGGCGCAGGCACTCTACGAGCGACTCTTCCTCGAGTACGACAACTCCGTACTCGCCGTAGAGGCGCGCAAACGCTTTCGACGGCTGCGGGGCGATGAGATCGGCTGAAAGCGGGGGGCGAGCGCGAAGATTCGCGGACGCCTAAACGTCCCCGGAAAGCGATTCCGGGGTGTGTAGCAAATCGAATTGCGTGAGTTCCAAAAATTTGCCGGCCCGCACGTCTACGTCGCCGCGCGTCAATCCCACGAGCTTTTCCGTGCCGAAAGCCTCTACGGTGAAGCTCGCCAGCGCCGAGCCGAAGATGACGGCGCGCTTCATTTGCTCGTAGGAGACGTTGGGTGCCGAGGCGAGGTAGCCCATGAAGCCCCCGGCGAAGGTGTCGCCGGCGCCGGTGGGGTCGAGCACTTCGGCGAGCGGTAGCGCCGGGGCGAAAAAGACCTCGTCCCCGAAGAACAGGAGTGCGCCGTGCTCGCCTTTTTTGATAATGAGGTAGGGCACGCCCATCGCCATGATGGTAGCTGCGGCCTTTACCAGGGTGCGCTCGCCGGAGAGCTGTCGGGCCTCCTCGTCGTTGATGATCAGTACGTCCACCCGCGAGATCACCGCTTTGAGGTCCTCGAGCGCGGTATCCAACCAGAGATTCATGGTGTCGAGCGCCACGAGCTTCGGCTCGTTGAGCTGGTCGAGCACCCGCGCCTGCAGCGCGGGGATCATGTTGCCGAGCATCACGAACTCCGCGTCGCGGTAGCCCTCGGGCAGCGTGGGGTTGAAGTCGGCGAACACGTTGAGCTGCGTGTCGAGGGTGTCGCGCCCGTTCATGTCCTCGTGGTAGCGCCCGGCCCAAAAGAACGACTTCTCGCCCTCCTTGCGCTCGAGGCCCCGCAGGTCCACGCCCTCCCGCTCGAAGGTGTCGAGCATCTCCTGGGGGAAGTCGTCTCCGATTACCCCGACGAGCTGTACGGGCCGCACGAACTTGGTGGCCGCCAGGCAGAAGTAGGGCGCCGAACCGCCCACGATGCGGTCGCGGTTACCGTGGGGGGTTTCGAGGGAGTCAATGGCGACGGAGCCGACGACGAGAAGGGCCATAAGCGGGGTGACGGTTTGGGGATCACAAAACGAAAGGCCCACCGCGCCGAGCGATGAGCCTTTCCGGGCGCCTCAACCTGGACTCGAACCAGGGACCTATTGATTAACAGTCAACCGCTCTAACCAACTGAGCTATTGAGGCAGGGCCGCAAATGTAGCCGTATGGAGCAATTTACGGGAGGATTTTTTAACTGAATCAGCTCGTCTTGTTCGCGAGCTGGCCGCAGGCGGCAGCGATGTCTTTGCCGCGCGAGCGGCGCACCGTCACGGTTACGCCGCGCTCGAGGAGCCGCCGCGCGAAGGCATCGAGCGCCTGGCGCGGCGTGCGCTCGAACTGACCGTCGTCGATCGGATTGTACTCGATGATGTTGACGCGGACCGGGAAGCGGCGGCACAGGTCGGCGAGCCGGTCGGCGTCGGCCAGCGAATCGTTGAACCCGCGCAGCGCGATGTACTCGTAGCTGATGCGGTTGTGGGTGAGGCGGTAGTACTCCTCCAGGGCTTCCATGAGCACGGCCAGGCTGTTGGACTCGTTGATCGGCATGATCTGCGAGCGCTGCGCGTCGTCGGCCGCGTGTAGGCTCAGCGCGAGGTTGACCTTCGACTGGTCGGTGGCCAGCCGCAAGATCGCCTTGGCGATACCGGCGGTGCTGATCGTGATGCGGCGCGGCGACATCCCCAGTCCCTCCGGCGAGGTGATGCGCTCGATCGAACGCATCACCGGCGCGTAGGCGAGCAACGGCTCCCCCATGCCCATGTACACGATGTTGGTGAGCGGTTTTCCGAAGGTTCGTTCGGAGATCTCGCCGACGAGGCGCACCTGATCGTAGATCTCCCCGGCCGTGAGGTTGCGTACGCGCTCCATCTTGCCGGTGGCGCAGAACGAGCACGTGAGACTACAACCCACCTGCGAGCTGACGCAAACCGTGAAGCGCCCGTCGTCGACCACGGGGATGAGCACACTCTCGACGAGGTGCCCGTCGTGCAGGCGGAAGCGCACTTTGACGGTGCCGTCGCCGCTGTTTTGACGTAAGTCCTCCTCGATGCCGTTGATCTCGAAGGCGGCGGCGAGCTTACCGCGTAGGCCCTTGCCGAGGTTGGTCATCGACTCGAAGTCGGTCGCGCCCCGCCGCCAGAGCCAGTCGTAGACTTGTTTTGCGCGGAAGCGCGCTTCCCCGGCCTCCTTCAACCAGGCGCCGAGCTCCGCGAACGTAAGCTCGCGTACATCCTGGCGTTCTACGACTTGTGCTTGCGATACGGGATCGGGGACGATGAGTGACATAGGCGACGAAGGTACGTGGCGGCCGGGCGGCTACTTTTACCGGCGATGGTGCTAAACCCACGACAGTGGAAATGGATACTCGGGCTGATCGGGCTGCTCATCGTGGTGGGCAGCTCGCTCTCCACGGGGTACATCGTGAAGGTGCTCGCCGAGGAGGAGAAGCAGAAGGTGACGGACTGGCGCTTCGCCCTCGAACAGCTCAGCGAGATGACCGACGAGGAGGCCGGTTGCGATATAACGCTGCACCGACAAATCTTGGAGGGGAACACGACCGTTCCGTTGGTACTCGTCAACGACGCCGGCGAGGTGATGAGCGGTCGTAATTTCGGCGACGCGCTCGACGAGGATACCTCCTACCTCGCCGGCGTGGTCCGAGACCTGCAGAACAGCGGACAGGTACCCATCGGTCCGGAAAACTCGCGCGTCTACTACCAGGAGAGTACGCTGCTGCGCGCCCTGCGCTACTACCCCTACATCCAACTCACGCTCGTGGCGCTCTTCGTGGGGCTCGTGTACCTCGCCCTGAGCAGCATGCGCCGCGCCGAGCAAAACCGCGTGTGGGTGGGTATGGCCAAGGAGACCGCCCACCAGCTCGGCACGCCCATCAGCGCCATTATGGCCTGGGTGGAGTACCTGCGCGCGGAGTACGAGGACAACGCCGAGCTCACCGACGTCGCCGACGAGCTCTCGCGCGACGTGGAGCGGCTGCAGCTCGTCGCCGAGCGCTTCAACAAAATTGGCTCGACCCCGGAGCTGGCGCCGGTGGCCGTGGGCGACACCATACACCGCGTCTACGATTATATGGTGAAGCGCGCCCCGCGTAAGGTGCGGTTTCGGGTCGCCGTGGACGACGGCACCGCGGCCGCCCCCATCGCCATCAATCGCGAGCTTTTCGAGTGGGTTATCGAAAACTTGGTACGCAATGCCCTCGACGCGATGGATGGGGCGGGGGAGCTCGTGATCGGGGCGGACACCAAGGACGGATTCGTCGAGATCGAGGTGAGCGACACCGGTAAAGGCATTCCCAACTCGAAGCACAGGGCCGTTTTCCGGCCGGGGTACACGACGAAATCCCGCGGGTGGGGCCTCGGGCTCAGCCTGGCCAAACGCATCGTGGAGGAGTACCACGGTGGCCGGATTTTTGTCAAACAATCGGCAATCGGCCGCGGAACCACGTTCGCGGTCCGCATACCCCTCGCCGACGATGAGCTTTCGCTCCCCCAAGCTTCCACTCCTGCTGCTGCTGTGCGGCCTTAGCCTCGCGGTGCTGCGGGCGCAAATCTCGATCGCCGTCGTCGACGAGCTCGGGGAGCCCATGTACGGCGTCAACGCCTACACCGAGGACTTCAGCTTCACGGCCAGCAGCGACCTCGACGGCGTGCTCACGCTCAAGCCCCTGCGCGCCACCACGCTCGTCACGTTCAGCTTTACCGGTTACCGGACCGAGCGACTCCGGTACATGGATCTCGCCCGCCTCGGGGGTCCGCTTACGCTAAAACCCTCCGCGGTTCAGTTGGCCGCGGCCGTGGTCGTCGGCCGTACCGATGTCGTAGCCCGCGAGCTCCCCTGGACGGTGGCCGTCGTCACCGACGACGACATCGCCGCCACCCACCCGCAAACCAGCGCCGACGCCCTCGAGGGCTCCGGCGAGGTGTACGTGCAGCGCAGTCAGATGGGCGGCGGCAGCCCCATCGTGCGCGGCTTCGAAGCCAACCGCGTGCTGTTGGTCGTAGACGGCGTGCGCCTGAACAACGCCGTGTACCGATCCGGGCACCTCCAGAGCGCCATCACCGTCGATCCGGCCATGCTCGAGCGCGCGGAGGTCATTTTCGGGGCCGGCTCCCTGATGTACGGCTCCGACGCGCTCGGGGGCGTGGTTCACTTTCGTACGCGCGCCCCGCGCCTCGCCACCGACGCCGCGGAACGCTCGAGCGGCAACTACTTCGCCCGCTTCTCCTCGGCCAACCTCGAGAAGACCGTCCACGTCGACTACAACCTCGGGCACGAGCGCTGGGCGAGCCAAACGAGCGTGAGCGTATCGAGCTTCGACGACCTGCGTGCCGGCGCGCGCTACAACCACGGATACACCGAGTTCGGGCAGCGCCCCTTCTTCGTGAGCCCGTCGCGCAAGGCCGGCGAGGTACGCAGCAACAGCGATCCGTTCGTGCAGCGGGGCACGGGCTACGACCAAATCGACCTGCTGCAGAAGCTCAAGTGGCAACTCGGCCGCGATCGCTACCTGCTGGCCAACGTGCAGTTTTCGAACTCGACGGAGGTACCCCGCTACGACCGCCTCACGGAAGTGGACGGCGACCGACCCTCGGACCTGAAGTACGCCGAGTGGTACTACGGTCCGCAGCGCCGCGTACTCGGATCGCTTACCTACGTTTCCACCGTGCCGCGCGCCGCCCACGACCGCATCCGCTACATCGCCGCCTACCAACGGATCGACGAGGATCGCTACGACCGGCGCCTGGATGCGACCTGGCGTAATTTTTCGCTCGTCGACGTGGGCGTGCTCAGCGGTACGGTCGACGCCGATAAGTACCTCGGGGCCGGCAACCGCCACCGCCTCAGCTACGGCGCGGAGGGGCAGTACAACGACGTGGCGAGTCTCGGCGGGCGCGTCCACGTCGGCAACGAGCGCGTGCTGCTCGACCGGATGTCGCGCTACCCCTCCGGCGGTTCGCGGATGTCGAGCGTCGGCGCCTACACGACCTACGCGACCAGCTTGATCGACAGCGCCCTGCACCTGCAGGCGGGCTACCGCTTCACCCACGTGGAGCTCGCCGCCGACTTCGACGCCGACGACGTGGTGGCCTGGCCGCAGGACCTGCTCGACGGGGTAACCACCGCCAACCGAGCCAGCACGGTCGCCCTCGGCGCCACCTACGAGCTCTCCCGGACTACGCGCGTGCAGGCCGTCGGCTCGACGGCCTTCCGCTCGCCCAACGTCGACGATTTCGGGGCGATGCGGATCAAAAACGGCTTCGTAACGGTTCCGAACATCGACCTCCGCCCCGAGCGGGCGCGCAACGCCGAACTCACCCTGACGCAAGAGTTCGGTGAGCCGGGCGGTGGCACCGGTTTTGCCGGAAGGCTGAGTGCGACCGGATTCGCGAGCCGCATCGAGGACGTGATCGTGCGGGCCAAGGGCGCCCTCCCCGACGGCGATACGCTCTTCGCGAGCGGCGAGACCGCGTACCGCGTGCAGGTGAAGACCAACGCGGACCGGGGCGAGATCATCGGGCTCGGCGCCCGCGCCGACCTCAACTACGGTGAGCGCCTCCGCTTCGCCGCCAGGGCCACCTACACCCGGGGCACCTCCTTCGACGCCGCGGGTGCCGCCACGCCGCTCGCCCACATCCCGCCGCTCTACGGGCAGGCGAAGCTCACCTACCGACGCGGACCGATGAGCTACACCGGCAGCTACGAGTTCAACGGGGCGAAAGCCTGGGCCGACTACGCCCCGGAAGGGTCGAGCGACAACGAGGACAAGGCCATTTTCGGAGTGGGTACGCCGGCGTGGAGCACCCTGAACGCCTACGTCGACGCTCGACTCGGGAGCAAGCTCTCGCTCCAGGGCGGTGTCGAGAACCTCCTCGACCTGCACTACCGAACCTTCGCCTCCGGGGTGAGCGCTCCGGGCCGCAACTTCATCCTCAGTCTGCGCGGGAAGTTCTAACCTTGCGGTATGATCCCGCAGACGGCCATTGAAGATGCGCTCGACGCCCTCGACGACGAAGGTGCCGTGGAGGAGGCGATCCTCGAATTTGCCCAGGTACAAACGCCCTACCTCCAGTACCTCCAAACCGAGGGCTTCGAGCTGCTCTCCGGCGACGAGCGCGACTACCTTCAGTACCTCGCCCTCGTGATTTACGCGGCCGTGGTCGACGAGGAGGAGCACGTGCGCACCCTGCGCGGCGAGCAGATCGAAACCTGGGACGAGCGCTGCTGGGAGTGGATGCAGGAGGGGTCGAACCGATCGATGTCGCAACGGTTCGACACCTTCTTCGAGCGGATCGACGAGGAGGAGTTGTTGGCTTTCGTGGAGGACTCGTTGGTGGATCCCGAACCAGATGACGTAGAGGGAGCGGATGCGCCGCTGTTCGACTCCGCCGAGAACCGGGAGCTCGGCTTCGTGGCGCTGGCGACGCTCGTCGGCGGACTCCACGAGCAGATCGTGGCTTAGGGTGCGCTCGCCCCGCACCCGGCGGGGGGCACGTCTTCGATAATGAAATATCCGTCCTCCCCGAGCTTTTGGTACAGCGGCATGAGGATGCGCCCGCCGGCCGGGCTGAAGACGGGGCCGTCGCGGTTGTCGGCGAGGTACTCCCCGCGTTGTACCGGATCGAAGTTCTTGTAGCCCAGCCGCATACGGAAGGCTTCGTTCGCCCGGATCTGGTGGCGCCCGACCACTTGCACGATGGAGGGGAGTGTTTTCGCGTAAGCGGATAAATAATCGCTGTACTTCGCGGTCGGAAAGCCGGGATCGAGCGCTCCGGTGTGCCGCAGGGTAAGTACGATCGCCGCGAGGGCGGCGTCCGCGGAGGCGGGATCGTCGTGCTGGCCGGACTCGAAGACCATAGCGGTGGTCAGTACCCCCAGACGTTCGGTGGTGAAGTAGTGCAGCGTGGTGTGGTGTAGCTCTTCGGCCATGCCGAGGATCACGGGCGCGTAGAGCGCCAAGCCGAGCGCCCGACTCTCCGGGTTGTCGCAGATCAACGAAAAGGCACCGCCGTCGGCCGTGGTCGTGTGCAGGTCGAGTAAGATTACGCGCGTGGGGTCGTATTCGGTGACCTCGCGGTGCACGGCCCGGGTGAGCTCCAGGGCCTCGTAGGCCTCTACCTCGGTAGCCCCGCGCGCCGTGGCGGCCGCGCCGAAGTAATCGGGGTCCAGGCTGCGGTTGAGGTCCCGATCCACGTACCGCTCGCGCCACGCTAGCGCGGGTACGTTACCGACCAAACCCACGATGCGTCCCTCGAAACGGGCTTCGTCGCGGTGGGCCTCCAACAACGGAAACAGGGCCTCGAGCGCCCGTACGCCGGCGGGCTCGTTGCCGTGCATCGCGCCGATGGCCACGATGAGCGTGCCGTGGCGCCCGGTATCGAAGCGGCCGATGAGCCTGGACTCGGTATTTACCATGTGCATAGCGCTACGCGTGCTGCCTAATCGTCTCCCTCGACCTCTCCGACGATCTCCACGCGGACCAGTTCGATCTTCGTGTCACTCACCTGCTCGAGGAGGTAGCGGCGGCCGGCCAACTCGATGGCGTCGCCCTGCTCGGGGATGGCGCCGGTCGTGAGGACGAGGTAGCCCGAAAGCGTCGTGTAGTCACCTTCGGGGATTTCGATGGCGGGGTACTTTTCGTTGATGTAGTCGACCTCGTGCCGGCCGCTGAGCAGGTACACGTTCTCGGAGAGCTGTTCGGCGTGTTCGTCTTCGTCGTCGTGCTCGTCGGCGATGTCGCCGAAGATCTCCTCGATGATGTCTTCGAGGGTGATGAGGCCGGTCAGCGTACCGTATTCGTCCACCACCGCCGCAATCGACTTGCGTTGGCGGATGAAGCGCTTCATCAGGTCGGTGAGGCGCATGGCCTCGGGTACGAAAGGCAGGTCGAGCGTGATCGGCTTCACCGCTTCCGGCATCATGAGCAGCTGCTGGTGGTGCACGTACCCGATCACGTTGTCGATGTCCTCCTCGTAGACGACCAGGCGGCTGTGGTTGCTCGTCGAGAACTGCTCGCGTAGTTCGGCCACGGTCTCCTTGGTGTCGATGCCGATGATCTCGTTGCGGGGTACCATGACCTCGCGCACGCGCAGGTCGTTAAATTTTAGGGCGTTTTGGAACAGGTCCGCGTCGATGGATTCCTCGGGGCGCTCCTTGTTCTCCGAGGTGTGGGTCTGCATGATGTACTGCTCCAGGTCTAGCCGGGTGAAAGCCGTCTCCGGGACGTCGATCGGTTCGCCGGTGAGCACCGTCAGGATTTTTTCGGAAAGCCGGATCATGAGCCAGGCCAGCGGGCTGAGCACCCAACGCAGCATGTTGATGGGGTAGGCGAGGAAGAAGAGCGCGCGCTCGGCGAAGACCTCGAACAGGGCTTTGGGCAGAAATTCGCCGAACACCAACACTACCAGCGTGATGAGGATGGAGTTGACGAACAGCAACGTCCACTCCCCGGCGATGTACTCGCTCACGATCGGCGTGAGCAGTGCCCCCATCATGGCGGTGAGGGCGACCATCGCGAGGTTGTTGCCCACCAGCATGGCACCCATAAAATCGGCGGGCTTCTCGTAGAAGCTCGCCAAAATCTTCCCACGCCGCACTGAGCGCTTCCGCTTCAGCTCGACGAGGAGCTTGTTCGCGCTCACGAAGGCGATCTCGGTCCCGCTGAACAGCGCCGAGAGCGAAAGGAAGAGCACGATGAACAGGATCGTAGACAGCATGGGGGCGCTAAGGTTACGCTAAACTAGGGGCGGCGGATAACTCCCTGGATGGCCCGTACGCTCGACTCGGAGAAGTCCTGCGTGCTCTCGAAGCCGACGCCGGTGATGATTTTGTCCGCCTGGACCACCCGGACGTACCGATCCGAGAAGATCCGCTGTTCGTGCTCGAGCCAGGTCAGCTCTTCGGTATCGAGCTGATCCCCGGTCTCGAGCGATCGCCAGACCACCGAATCGCGCACCACCACCCGCTCCTGGTCGTCGTAGCGGATGCCGTACTTGCTCGCCAGCGTGCTGCTGACCCGGCCGTCGGGGTCGAAGAACTCGATTTCGGCGCCCTCGGGAAACTCCTGCACGAACTCCCCGTCCTTCTCGTAACGGAGCATGCGCGGCCCCCGGATCCGGACCTTGACGACGGCGCTGTCCGAGTAGATCGTTTCGAAATCCGTGATCACTTCCGCGTCGGGTGGACCTTCCCGAAAAAATTGCGCCACCTCGACCGGGTCGTTCTCGCAGCCCAGTACCGCTGTCGCTAAAACGGTCCCCGCCGCCAGCACTCGGAGTCCTCGAATCCACGCTGAAATTTGCATCACTCGGTGCAGGTACGTTTGCTAGCGCAAGAGGTTTATGTCGCCGCTGATGTCGTACACCTCGCCGTCGATGTACTCGACCTGGGCCACGAAGGCGTACACGGCGGGGGGGAGGGGATCGTTGGCCCCGGCGCGTAGCCCATCCCAGCCGGCGCTCGGGTCGTTGGGCGGTAGATCGAACCCACGCCAAACGACGCTTCCCCACCGATCGAACACCCGTACCGATACGATCTTGCGGACGGTGGCCGGCCCGTAGAGCGTCCAGCGGTCGTTGCGCTCGTCGCCGTTCGGCGAGAAGGCGGTGGGCGCGTAAAGGGGGCGCTGCTTACGTACGTCGACCCGCAAGAAGTCGGTCGCCAGGCAACCGTCCGCATCGGCCACACTCGCCTCGAGCTGCGCGGAACCGTACGCGAACACCGCGACCCGCGAGCAACTCGGATCGAGGCATTCGATGGAATCCACCCCCGTCCACGCGTAGTCGAGCTCGTTGGTACCGGTGGCCACCGCGACCACCTCGAGACTGTCCCCGAAATCTATGGTTCGGTCCGGTCCGATCTCGATGTCGAAGGGCGGAGGGTCGGTAAGCTTCGCCTCCACCGTATCGCGGCACCCTTTGATGTTCTCGAGGTACACCGTGTATTCGCCGGCGCGCAGTTGCGAGAAAATACTGTCCGCACCGTAGAGCGAGCCGTCGAGGCTGTAGAAGTAGTCGCGCGGTCCGCTCACGTCGGGGACCCCGATCTCCCCCGAGGCCGATCCGGGGCACACCGGGTCCCTTACCTCGGGCCGACCGGCCACGAGCGGATCTTCCTCGGTGCAACACGGGTCGATCTCGACCGTCTCGATGGCGGTAACCACGCAGCCGCTCGGGCGGTCGGTGAGGCGCAACACCACGGCGCGTTCGCCGAAGGCCTCGTAGGTGATGACCGGCGGTTCGAAACCTTCGTAAGTCGCCTGGCTCGCGTATTCGCCGAACGACCACTGGAAGAGCGGGGGATCGGGCCCGACGACTCCGGTCGTGAGGTTCGTGAACGTAATCTCGTCCTTATCGCACGCGGGCTCCCGCGGGTCGAAGGCGAAGGCCACGTCCGGTCCTACGAAAGTCCCGGTACCGGTCCATTCTATGGCGAACCCGTTGCCGCTCTGGGAGAAGTTGTTAACGACCAGGGCGTAGCTGCGGCCGGCTACCATGTCGATCTCGGCTACGTAAGCGTTGTTTTCCGGCGGGCAGCCCGGAAACTCCACTTCGTCCGTTTCGCCCTCGCGCAGCCCGGTAGGCCCGTGGCAGCGCTCGAACCAATCGGGGACACCCCGTTCCGCGCCGGAGGCTTCGCACCGGATCGTACGTTTGCCCGCGCAATCGCCGAGCCCCCCGGGCAGTTCGTACACGGCGAAGTCGAGGTCGTCGTCCGGGTTGCTCGGCGTGAGGCTGAAGCCGAGGGTGCCGGCCTCCCGGCAAGTCCAACGGTACCACGCCGACCCTTCCTCGGTAGCGTTCAGGCACACGGCGTCCGCCAGTTCGTTCCGATCGGTACCTCCCCCGATGAGCCGCGTTACCGAGAAAGGCTGTTTGTCGCAGAGCACCACGCCCGTCAAGCAGTCGCTCTGCGGTTCGGGCACGTACTCGAACACGTTTACGCAAAGTTGGAAAGTACCGACCACTCCATCGCGTGCACTCACGCGCAAGTAGTACAGTTCGCCCGGAACGAGGCCCCCGCCGAAAACTTCGGCCACGTTGGCGCCGGTAGCATCCGAGGAGCAGGCCTCGAGCTCGTTGTCGGCGCAGGTGCCGGAGAACAGGGCGAACTCCGGACTGATCAGGGTCCCCTTACTCGCCCGGGGTAGGTCCCCGATCACCCGGATGTTGTACTCGGTCGAGCTCGCGCGAAAACTGAACCAGACGTCCACGCCCGCCGTGTCGAGGATACAGTTCCGCCCGGTATCCTGACGGCCCCCGCTCGTAGCGTCGATGGTCGTGAACTCGGCCGGCCCGGAACAATAGCTGTCTACCACCCCCAGCGCCACCGCCCCCGTACAGTCGTCGTTGGCCACCTGCGCGTGCGCTCGCCCAACCGTGCAGAGCAGCACGGTCAAGCCAAAACACAGGACGCGGAATAGCTGCATGGGGAAGTCCGATAAAGTACCACGACGGAAGAGCTAAACGCTCACCCATCGGCCACGATTGTTAAAAGCGTACATACTTGCCCAGACCGCGCGACGAGCTCAACGCAGGAGGGTTATGTCTCCGGTCGCCTGAACGCGATCGCCGCCCCGGTATTCGATCTCCGCGGTAAATACGTACATCCCCACATCGCAGGGTTCGCCCGCCCGGGTGCCGTCCCACCCGTAATTCTCCTCGTCGTTGAGCGGGAAGTCGACCTGCGTAACGATCTCGTTCCCCCAGCGGTCGTAGATGCGCAGCGAGCGAACCCGCTCGGCGACGCTCGGGCCGTAGAGCGTCCAACGGTCGTGTACCCGATCGCCGTTCGGCGAGAACGCGGTGGGTGCGAACAGCGGGCGGACCGACGCATCGGCGAGGTCTATCGACACGGAATCCACGGCGGGGCAACCGCGCTCGTCGAGTAGATCGGCGACTAAAGTTTTGGGTTCGAAGACCGGCAATCGTATGGTCTGGCAAGCTGGGTCCAAGCACTCGAACGTATCGACGCCCGTCCACGCCAGGTCGTACTCGCCGAACGGATCGGTAGCCCCGCGCACGTCGATCGTGTCGCCGCGGTAGGCGGTGATCGGGTTACCGAGCTCGAGCAGTACCCCGGGTGGGTCGGTGAGTGTGAACAGTACCGAATCCGTACACCCAGCGGCGTTGCGGAACACTACGTTGTAGCTGCCGGCGAGTAGCCCCCCGAAGGTACTGTCCGGACCGAAGGCCGCGCCGTCGAGACTGAACTCGGCCCCCGCGCCGCCCGCGGCGATGGGGACCGCTATGCGCCCGTCCCCGAAACCCGGGCAAGTCGGATCCTGCGCTACGGTATCCCCGGCCACGATCTCCGCGCCCGCAAAGCAGCCCTCGGCTACATCAATCTTGACGCTCCTGGAGGCTTCGCACCCGTCTGCGCCGGTAAGCGAGAGGGTGAAGCTACCCGAGGTGTCGGTCGTTACGTCGACTTCCGAACAATCGGCGTTGGCGCAGGTGTAGGGCAAGCCCGACCAGCCGGATCGGTAATCGTAGGCACCCGCCGGTGTCACCGCGGCCGTGACCGTGACTACCTGGTTGGGATCGACGTTCCGGTCGAGACCCAGGTCGATCTCTATCCCGCTTTCGCTCTCGACCTCCACGCCGTTTACCTCGGTCTGGCAGCCGTTCGCGTCCCGCACGGTCACGTCGTAAAGCCCGGGATCGAGATTGCCGAAGGTGGGGGAGCTCTGGAAGGTCACCCCGTCGAGGCTGTACGTTAAGCCGGTGCCCGCGCTCGTGGTCGTAACGCCGATCTCCCCGCTCCCCGCGCCGCCGCAGCCCGAGGCCTTCGGCGTAGCGGTGGCCTCGAGGGCGGAAGCCGCCTCGAGCGTATACAGCCTCGCGACGGTGCATCCCCCCCGGTTGACGTCGATCTTGTGCTGGCCGGCGGCTAAACCGGTGAAGGTGTTCGAGGGGCCGAACGGCCCACCGTCGATGCTGTAGGTCGCCCCCGTGGGGTCGGTGCTCAGGTTGACGGTAATGCTCCCGCCGACCACCGTGGGGCAGGTGGTCGGGTTGATCAAATCGGGCTCCGCGAACTTCGGCTCGTCGGCCGGATCGCAGCAGGGCCTAACGTCTATCTCGACGGACTTTACGGTCTCGCATCCGCCCGGTGCGCTCACGGTAAGCTCGACGGTCTGTAGCCCGCCACCGCTGAAGCTCACCGGGTCGGGCTGCCGCTCGGTCGAGGTGGCCGGGGTGGCGATCGGACCGAAGTCCCAGCTGTAGGTCGTGCCCGCTTCGGCGATACCGACCACGTCGAACGAAACGGGGTCCCCGCAGTCGACCAACGTCTTGTCGGCCGTGGCGCTAACGTCCGGGCCGGCGAAGGTGCCGGTACCCCCGAAGGCTAGCTCGAAGCCCCGGCCGCTGAAGCTGCTGTTGAGCACGACGAGCGCGTACGACCGTCCGGCCTCCATGGCGAGTGGTTCGAGGAAGTTGTTGCTAACGAAGCCGTTCGCCACGTCGTTTAGGCACCCCTTCGGTTCCATCTCCCCGAAGGAGTCGCCGCGCAGTCCGGTAGCCCCCGTGCAGCGCTCCCACTCGGAGCGGGGCTCGCCGACGATCTCGCCGGAGGCCATGCAGCGAAGCTCGGTCTTGCCGGCGCACGCATCCGGTCCGGGGTCGAGCTCGAACAAGGCGAAGTCGAGGTCGTCCGAGGGGTCCGCCGGGGTAATCGTGAACTCGAGATCGCCGGGCTGGTCGCAGGTCCACCGAAACCACTTCGAGGGCAGGTCGGGTAGCCCGCAGGTGAGCCCGCTCAAATCGTCCACCTCCCCGGCGGTGAGTACCTCGCCGATCGAGATAGACTCCGACTCGTCGCAGAGCACGCGGGCGTCTCCGCAATCGGCGTTCGGTTCGGGGCCGGGGATGCCCTCGGTCGAAAGACAAACCTCGAGGTCGTCCGATCCGCCGTCGCGATTTGACACCCGCAGGACGTACCGCCCGCCCACGTTGAGTTCGGGTACCACTTGGGTTACCGTCCCCGTGCCGAATGCGTCGCTCGCGCAACTCGCCACCGCCGGCCCGGCGCAATCTCCGTCGTAGAGGATAAACTGGGGGGTGCCCGTATTGGAGCCCAGGGTGACGAAAAGTGCGTCGCCGACCGCCTCGAAGGCGTAGTAGACGTCGGGTACGGCCCGGCCCAGTTGCTCGGGGATACACTGGGAGGTCGGTAGGTCCTGGCTTTCGGTGGCTACGTTGAGATCTGCCGTCAGGCACCGCTCCGCGCTCAGTCGGCCTAGCTCCGTTGCCGATACGCAATCGTCGCCGCCCTGGGCGTACACGAATCTACCGGCCAGCAACAAGAGCACCGCGAGCGGGAGGCCGCGGGTAACGCTAAGTATCATACACTTCTATCGGGTAAGCCCCCGGAAGGTAAGCACGTTGGGTGCGTTGGGCGTGTACTTTACCCCGCGGTAGGTAGTCTACCGTACGAGCTTTCCCCGCTTAAGTCCCCCCGCCGGATGCTGCGTCTGCTGCCCCACGTACTCACGCTCACCAACCTGGCCGCCGGTGTGGTGGCCTGCATCGCGCTGGTACGCGGTGAGCTGGGTTGGGTGCCGTGGTGCCTGCTGGTCTCGGCGGTGGCCGACTTCCTCGACGGCTTCGCCGCCCGCGCGGCCGGGGTTAGCGGACCGTTCGGCCGGGAGCTCGATAGCCTGGCCGACATGGTGAGTTTTGGCGTAAGCCCGGGCTTGATGGCGGTGGTATTGCTTTCGCAAAAACAGGCAACGGGTAGCCCGGAGGCCCTACCGCTCGTAGCCTTCGCGGGTTTGCTCATCCCGGTACTGAGCGCGGTGCGGCTCGCGCGCTTCAACGTGGAGCAGGCCGACACGAAGCACTTCGTCGGGTTGGCGACGCCGAGCAACACCCTGCTGTGGTTCGGCCTGCTGCAGACCTACCGTACCGACGCACTCGGCCTGCGCGAAACACTCACCGAACCGATCGTAATCCTGCCGATCCTCCTGTCGAGCGCCTACCTGCTCGTAAGCGACCTCCCTTTCTTCAGCAACAAGCTCGATCCGCGGGCCCGGCGAAACTGGCCGGTCTGGCTCGTCGGGGTCGCCGCATTGATCCTCCCCTGGATACTGGGTTGGGCGGCCCTGCTCGCGGTCATGGGCCTCTACATCCTCAGTCCCGCGGTCTGGCGCCCGAGCTAGGCGAGCTTTACCGCCCGGACGTACCTTCCGCCCATGCTGTACTTAGCTAACGTGTCCATCATGCCGCACCCCGAGCTCCTCGACCCGCAGGGTAAGGCCGTGCGCAACAGCCTGCCCAACGTCGGCGTGCGGGGCGTACGCGACGTGCGCATCGGCAGACGCGTGGAGCTGAAGGTGGACGCCGAGTCGGAGGCGCAGGCCCGCGAGCAGGTCGAAACGGCCTGCCGGTCCGTGCTCACCAATCCGATCGTGGAGCGTTTCGAATTTACGCTCTCGCCGGCCGGCCGGGAGTGAGTTTGATCCTCGTGCCGACCCCCATCGGGAACCTCGGCGACATCACGGAGCGGGCGCGGGAGGTTTTAGCGGAAGCGGACGTGGTGTTGGCGGAGGACACCCGCACCACGGGCAAGCTGCTGCAACACTACGGCATCTCGGCCGGCCTCAGGCCGTTCCACGCCCACAACGAGCACGCGCGCCTGGGTAGCTACCTCGAGCTGCTGCGGGCCGGGCAAACCGTGGCGCTCGTTACCGACGCCGGTACGCCCGCAATCTCCGATCCGGGATTTTTACTCGTGCGCGCCTGCCGGGAAGCCGGTTTGGAGGTAAGCTGCCTCCCCGGACCGACCGCCTTCGTGCCCGCCCTCGCGGCCAGCGGCCTGCCCTGCGATAAATTCCACTTCGAGGGCTTCCTGCCGGCTAAGAAAGGCCGCAAAACGCGCCTCGAGTACCTCGCCGCCCTGCCCGTCACCTTCGTGCTCTACGAGAGCCCGCATCGCCTCGTGCGCTGCCTGCGCGAGCTCTCCGAGCGCTGCGGCCCCGAGCGCGTGGCCTGCGTGGCCCGGGAGATATCGAAGCTGCACGAAGACCTGCGCACGGACCGACTGCACGTCCTCCTCCGAGCCTACGAAGCGCAGGAGAAGGTACGCGGCGAGATCGTCGTCGTCGTGGCAGGAGCTACACCTTAACGTATAGTGTATGTAGCAAGCTGGCCGCACCCTCGTGCGTTACTGTGGCGTGCCGTACCTATCCTCACTCGCGTCGCTGGCCCTGGTCGCCCTCCTCCCGCTCGCGGCAAAACAGGTCGCGCCCGGTCCCGTGGCGGCCCAGGTGCCGCCCTGCCGGCTCGAGCTGACTTGGGCGCCGGACCTGAAGCTGCGCATCGGGGATTTCCGGGCGAAGCCCGGCGACGACGAGCACCAGGCCGAGGCCAACACCGGCATCCGTACCCGCTCGCACGCCGGCGCGAGCGCCGATAGCTTCGTGGTCGAGGCCACCAGCTTTTTCGACCCTTGCAACTCTTTCTTCCGGCGCTCCCAGCTCGACGCGCGCACCCTCGCCCACGAGCAACTCCACTTCGACATCACGGAGCTCTACGCCCGTGAGCTCATTTTACGTTACCGCGAAGAGGTGAAATCCCACGCCGATTTTCTCGCCAACCACGAGCGTATCTACAACGAGGTATGGGAAGCGAGCCGGCGGACCCAAAACGAGTACGACCGCGAGGTGTACGCCGACCGCGGTCAGCAAGCCCGCTGGACGGCCTGGGTCGGCGAGCAACTCATCGCCACGGCCGCCGTCGCAGACAAGAAACTCTCCATCTCTATGCAATAAGACCACGCGTTATCGCAAAACCGCATCATTCTTGCTGTCCCCTTTTAGCCCCATCCCAGCTATCCATGCCTCTGCTCCGCCGTCATCTACCACTACTCATCGGTCTCTGCGCCACTGCCGCGCTCGGGGCTCAGGAGAGCGTGCAGCGGGATACCCTCTTTCGGGAACGTTTGCTGGTCGGCCGAAACGTACAAATCGACGGCCAGGAGCTGGCGATGATGGTGACGGATGCCGGGGATACGATCCTCGTCGCCAGTAGCCTCGCCGACGTTTCGGTGTCGAGCCCGCGCGCCTTCGACAACGCCGACGACTACAAGCTCTACCGCAAGTACCGCTACTACGCCGGCAAGGTGTACCCCTACGCCGTGGAGGCGATCCGGATCTTCCGCGAAACCGAGGAGGTAACCGAAACCATGGGCGACCGCGCTCGCAAGCGCCACTACAAGCGGCTCCAGAAGGAGCTGAAGAAGGAATTCGAGGACCCGCTCAAGAAGCTGACGAAGACGCAGGGTTACATTCTCGTGAAGATGATCGAGAAGGAGACCGGCGAGCCGATGCACGACCTGATCAAGGAGCTACGCGGTGGACTTACCGCCACCTACTGGACGACCATGGGTAAATTTTTCGGTCACCAGCTCAACGAAGGCTATACCGTGGGCGACGATCGCATCCTCGACATCGTGCTCCGCGATTACGACGTGAGTCACCACGTAGCCGATAGCCTACAGAGCGGCCGTTAGGGAATGCGCTCGGATGTGCGAACTTTAGGCGTTCTTCCGCCCTGGCCTTCGCCCCCGTTAGCTCCTCTCTATGTGTTCCATACTCGGTATCCTCGACCTCCAAACCGACCGCGAGGAGCTTCGCTCGCAGGCCCTACAGCTCTCTCGGCGCATGCGCCACCGCGGTCCGGACTGGTCCGGTATCTACGCCAACGACGACGCGATCCTCGCGCACGAGCGCCTCGCCATCGTCGATTTGCTCTCCGGGGAGCAGCCGCTCTACAGTCCGGACGGGCAGGTAGCACTTGCCGTAAACGGGGAGATTTACAACCACCGGCAAATCCGGGAGGAGCTCCCCGAGTACGCGTACCAGACGCAAAGCGACTGCGAGGTCATCCTCTCCCTGTACGCGGAGTACGGGGCGGATTTCCTCGATCGACTCAACGGCATCTTCGCCTTCGTGCTCTACGACGCGCGCGATAAAACCTGGCTCGTCGGTCGCGATCACCTCGGCATCATGCCCCTCTACCAGGGGCGCGACGAGCACGGTAACCTCTACGTAGCCAGCGAGATGAAGGCGCTCACCCCCGTGGTGAAACGGCTCTGGGAGTTCCAACCCGGCCACTACCAACAGGGTGGGGGCGGCAGGGAGGCTCCCGCTCCGGTGAAGTACTACCGGCGCGACTGGACGGAGTACGCCAGCGTCGAGGACGTAGTCACGGATAAAGAGGCGCTGTACAAAGGCCTCGAAGACGCCGTGGTCCGCCAGCTCATGACCGACGTCCCCTACGGCGTACTCATCAGCGGTGGCCTCGACTCGAGCGTCATCAGCGCGCTTGCGCAAAAACACGCCAAACGCCGCGTCGAGGACGGCGAGCAGACCGACGCCTGGTGGCCGCAGATGCACAGCTTCGCGATCGGTCTGGAGGGGTCACCCGACCTCGCGAACGCGCGGGTGGTGGCCGAGCACCTCGGTACGATCCACCACGAGATGAAGTACACCATCCAGGAGGGCCTGGATGCGATGCGCGACGTAATCTACCACGTGGAGACCTACGACGTAACCACCATCCGCGCCTCCACCCCGATGTTCCTGATGGCCCGCAAGATCCGAGCGATGGGCATCAAGATGGTCCTCTCCGGTGAGGGGGCCGACGAACTGTTCGGAGGCTACCTCTACTTCCACAAAGCGCCGAATCCCGAGGAGTTCCACCGCGAAACCGTCGACAAGATCTTCGATCTCCACCTCTTCGACTGCGCCCGCGCCAACAAGTCGATGGCCGCCTGGGGCGTGGAGGCGCGGGTGCCCTTCCTCGACAAAGCCTTCGTCGACATCGCCATGGGCCGGGTGAACCCGAAGGATAAGATGTGCGGCAACGGCAGGATCGAGAAGCGCATCCTGCGCGAGACGTTCGGCGGGATGCTGCCCGAGTCTGTAGCCTGGCGCCAGAAAGAGCAATTCTCGGACGGTGTCGGCTACGGCTGGATCGACGCCATTCGCGATACCGCCGAGCAGGAGGTGAGCGACCAGCAAATGGGGAACGCGGCGCACCGCTTTCCGTACAACCCTCCGGTTACGAAGGAGGGCTACCGCGCCCGGGCTATTTTCGAGGAGCACTTCCCGCTAGAAGACGCCGCGAGGTGCGTACCCGGTGGGCCGAGCGTGGCCTGCAGTACGGCCCGCGCCATCGAGTGGGACGAGAGCTTCAAGAACAACCCCGACCCGAGCGGGCGGGCGGTGTCGGGCGTGCACGACGCCAGCTACGAGCGTCCGACGAAGGGTTAGCGTTCTCGGTTGCCGGGGAGAGGCGGTGCGTGCTCGTCGGGCGCTCGCTCTAGTCGGTTACGAACGGACTTTAAGAATTACTGCGCAAAAGGAAGAGCCCTTATCCCGCACGGAGATAAGGGCTCTTCTTATGTATTCGCGGGGGAGCTAGCAGCATCCACACGCTGCATGAGCGCGCGTTCTACTCGAACACGAGCGTCTGCGTGGTTACTTCCCCGCCGATGTGCACGCGGGCGATGTACATACCCTTAGGTAGGGCACTGAAATCCTCGGTGAAGTCGATCGGCTGCTCGAACTCCTCGGCGAAGACCTGCTGTCCGACCGAGTTGTGTAACGTGAGCGTTACGGCCTCCTCGTTCTCGCTGCTGGCGCGGAACGTGACCGGACCGCTGGAAGGATTCGGGAAGAGAGCCACGGACTGCTCGTTGACGAACGTCTCCGCGTCTTCGGCGAGGTCACCGCGACCGGTAAGGATGCGTCGACCGTAGCCGAGGATCTTGAGCGCTTTGTCGGCGCGCACGAAGCCGTAGCCGGTTTTGAAGTCGAAAGAACGATCGAAGCCGGGGGTAAGCGGGTTGTCCATGTCCCCCGCCGTGAGGGCGAGTAGGCCGGTGATCCCGATCGGACTGATGTAGCCGTGTGTAGCCTCGAGCATCAGGGCCGCTACCGCCGCTACGTGGGGTGCCGAGGCGCTGGTGCCGAAGAAGTTCGGGAAACCGTCGCCTTCGAGGTCGAAGCCGTTGAGTGGGAAATCGGACGTGTTACCGCCGTTCGGACCGGTGACTTCCGGCTTGCGATACACACGTGCTCTCCGGAGCCGGCGACCGTCGTCCGTAAACAGGATTGGCGTCCCTCCCAAGGAGGAGAACGACTCGATCCTCGCGCTCTCCAGCGTGTCATTGAACTTTGGCGTAAGGTTGTAACGAGCCGCACCCACGGCTACCCCACGGAGTGCGTTCGAGTGCCCTAAGACGGTCGAGCTCCGCGTGTCGTACTCCGCGGTGAAGGCATCGCGGAAGTTGACGTACTTGATGCGGGTGGGGTCCGGTCCGGCGACCTTAGTGATCACGAGGTCGACGCTCGCGGAGTCGGTCGTGCTGTTGTTTACGATAGCGACGGTTTCCACGGGGTCCGCACCGATGTTGAGGTCCTGAGAAGCGCTGATGAGGATAGTGTCGAACATCACGAACAGGTCGAGATCCGTCTCGGCACCACGCTCCCCGTTCGTTGCGGAGAAGAACGGATCATCCCACTGGAGGACGATCCGGAACCGCTGTCCCGGAGCGATCCGTACGCTCTGCCTGATGTCTCCGTTTCCGAAATCGTGAGCTTCGCCAACGCTAACCGTATCCGTCGGAAAAAATTCCTCCCCCGAGTTGCGGAACGGCGCTTCGTAAGACTTCTGCGCGGCGTTACCTGCGGAAGAAAAGTAAGCGGACCCCTTGCGGGCCACCTTATTCACGGCTTGACTGATGACGCCCGGCGAGAAGTAAGGCTCGGCGAAGTAGGTGACGTCATCGACGATGACATCGCAACCGGCGGCCTGCAGGTCTTCGATGCCCTGCGCGAAGTCCGGTTGGCCTAAGAAGGCCGTACGGAAGGCGATGTCGGCCCCGGGAGCAACGTCGTGGACGATTTCGGCCATGCCCCGTCCTTCGTCACTGCCCGTAGAGTCCAGGTCGAGGAGTACCTCCACGTCGTCGGGGAGGTCGCCGCTGGCGATTCCGGCGGCCTCGCCACCGAGGTTGTCGTAGCTGTCGGACAGGATACCGACTTTAAAGCCTTTGCCATCGAGGCCGAACTTCTCGCGGGCCAGGTCGCTTCCGAGGGCCTTATCCCCCTGGCTGGTCACGCTACCTACGTTCGTTTCGGGCGCGTAAGCCGGGCGTACGTAGCGCAGCGATCCGAGGAGTTGGAGGTCGGGCAGCTCACCTACCGGCATCAAGCCGGAAACCATCGCGCCGTAGGCAGTGCCGTGCTTGAGGCCGCGTTCCTGCAGGTCGCTGAGCAGTTGCTTCGCGTCCCCCGTCACGGGAAGTGCCTCGATTACAACGTAGCCGTTGTAGACCGGTATGTCGTTGGCGACCTCCAGATCGGCGACCGGGGAGTTGGCCGGCGACTGGATGGTAGACGCGGCCGGGCTCGCCACACCGAGCAGCGCCGCCGAGACCTTCCCCTTCGTGCTCTGAGCGCTGGGCGGTAACCCGGATTGCGCCAGGAGCGGCGCGCTGGTGAGAGATCCTGCCAAGAATAGGCACAGACCGAGATTGTAAACGTTCTTCATCTTCTGTCGAGATTTTGATTAGTTGGAAACCAATGCGATAATACACATCACATACTAGAATCTCTTAGTGCACCGCAACCAATACGAGCGATACAATTTATTGAATATAATATATAATAGCCTTTCCCTAGGCTGTGCGCGCTTCGTGCAAGCTTCAGCCGGTTGATCTAATAATGCAACTAGTTGCATTATGACACTTGCGTTAAACAACAGGTGTGGGCTGTACGGGCCTACCTGTTCCCCCGACGACGCCCTTCGCTTTCGTGGATCAGGGAGTTATACAGTAAGCCGGGGTGCCCGTTGTAACGAGCTGCGAGCTGGACGAGTGATACACCTCGGTTTATAATACACCTCGGTCTACGCCGTCTAATCAACTCGTACGCTTCGCTCGTGGGGATCATCACGGGGGGTAGCTCGCAGGACGGTATCGCGCCGGCGGCTACGAGCTACAACCGCTCCCGCAGCCGCTCCGCGATCGCCTTCGTCTCCTCGTCGTAGGGGCGCTCCGCGAGTACCTTCTCGGCCCAACTAAGCGCGAGCTCCGTTTTGTAACCCGGTAGCTTGAAGTCGAAGATGTAGGCCAGCTCGGCCAGTTGGTCGGGGTCGGAGCTCGGGAACTCGGTCTGCTGGCGCACCGCCAGCCTCCCGAAGCGTTTGGCCTTCCCGGCTTCTCGGGCGCGGCGCATTTGGTAGCGGCCGAAGGTGCTGTCCGCTGCGGCCGGATACGTTCTGGCGATGAGTTTGCGGGCGGCGCGTGGCCTCACGGGGTCCTCCCCGAAGAGTTGCGCGTCGAGGAGGACTTCGATGCGCTCGTCCACGATCGGTGCCGAGTAGCGCTCGGCGAGGGCCGCGCGGTTGCGTACGAGGGCTCCGAAGAGCGGTCCGTCGGCGGTCCGTACGTTCTCGAACAGGAGGGCTTGGGCGTCGGCGGACCCCCAGTCGTCGCGCGCGTTGAGGAGCGCGAAGGCGTAGTTCTCGCGCTGCGGGATGTCGGCTTGTTTCGCGTAAGCGAGTAGTTCTTCCAGGAAGGTCGTGTCACGGTCCCCGCGCCGGAAGCGGGCGTCGAGGGTATGCCAGCGCGTGGCTTCGTCGCCGCCCGTTTTCGCGAAAGCGAGAACCCCCTCGACGTCCAGGAAACCGACGGAGCGGTGTAACTCCTCGCCGCTGTCGTCGAGGATGAGCAGGGTCGGGAACTGGTCGACGAGGAGCTTTTCGGCCAGCGCCCGACCGGGCTCCTGCTCCATGTCGAGGCGCAGCGGAACGAACTCCGTGTTGAAGGTGCTGGCCACCTCGGGGTCGGTAAAGACTTCGGCCTCCATCTTCTTGCACGGCACACACCAGGTGGTGTACGCGTCGAGGAAAATCGGCAGACCGGACTCGCGGGCGGCCCTGCGGGCCTGGTCGAGATCGGTGAGAAACGTGATCTCCTCGGCGTGCAGGAACACAGGAAAAAGGACGAGGGCGAGCAAGTACGGGAGGCGCGTGGCGCTAGGCATGCTATCCTTAACCCTCAATCCGCTGCAGCAGTTCCTTCGCCATGGCCTCGCGGCGGGGATCCTCCCCCTCGGCCAGCTGCCGCATCGCCTGCTTGGCCTGCGCTTTGGCCTTGCTGCCCTTGCCCTGGGCTTGCAGCAACTGCGCGTAGGTAAACAGGTGATCGAAGTTGGGCTCCGCCTTGGCCGCGCTTCCCGCGAAACGCGATGCGAGCGCGAGCGCCTTGGGCTGATCGGCGAAGAGGCGGTACAACTCCACGGCCATGGCGTGGTTGGCGGCCGGACTGTTGCCGTCGGCCAGCACCACCTTCTTGGCGGCCTTGTAGGCGAGGCCCGAGTCCTTGCGGTCTTTGGCCATCGCCAGGTCCGCGCGGGCGTCGAACGATTTGGCGCGATTCGGCAAATTGTCGGCCATCGCCCGTTTGGCCGTGGCGAGTAGTGCGTCGGAATCGTACGTAAGCGAGGAGGCGAGCGTGCGCGTGGCGGCAGCTTCGATGCGTTCGGCCACGGCCTCCTCGCCGAAATCGGCCTCGAGCGCGGCGCGCTGCTCGACGAAAAGCGCGAAGAGGCGCGAGTCGGCCTGCACGGTCGCCTCGTAGATGATGGCGCGCACCGTGCGGTCGGTGTAGTCGGTGTGGTCGCGCAGGAACTCGTTGGCCACGGCCAGCGACGGCTTACCGGCCCGGTTGAGCGAGCTCACGTAGTCGAGTACCAGCTGCGGGTCGCGCTCGCCGGCGCGGTAGCGTTTTGCGAAAGCATCCGACTTGTCCGTTTTGCGGAGCGCGGCCTGGCCTTGCTTCACCAAATTTTCGGCGCTTTGGGCCCCGGTGATGCGCTGTACGAGCTCCCCGTCGGCGTCGACGAACAGGAGGGTAGGGTAGCTCGAGACGGGGTAGCGCCGACCGAACTGGCGGCCGGCGGCCTGCTCCATGTCGATCTTGAGGCTCACGAAGTGCGCGTTGTAAAATTCGCCGACGCTCTCCTGCGGGAACACCTGGTTGCTCATGGCCCGGCAGGGCCCGCACCACACGGCGTACGCGTCGATGAACACGAGCTTGTTGTCCGTTTTCGCCTGACGGAGGGCCTCCTCGTAGCTCCCCTCGAAAAAGGCGATGCCCTGCGCCCAACCCGCGGAGGGTCCACACAGGAGAAAGGCGAGGAGAACGAAGTTGAGCGAACGCAGCATAATCCCCGAACGCTGCAACTTAAGTGCCTAACTCTCGGCGTAAGTGCCTAACTCTTGGCGCTGGCCGCACCTAGCGTGTCGAGGGTAAGGCGTCCGGCGGCCAGGCTGTCCGTTCGTAGGCTGTCCAGACGTACGCCGTCGACGAGTACGGTATCGGGTGCGGGCGGCAGCTTGACGGCTCGTCCGGCGAGCTGCCGCAACTCGCGCGCCTTTTGCGAGAGCGAATGGCGCGGGTAGGTGCGGATGAGCCGGTCGTAGTAGCGCGAGGCGAGGCGGTAGTCTTTGTACTTGTTGTCGAGCACGAAACCCTGATTGAACATGGCCTCGGGCGCCCGGCGATCGGTGGGGAAACGGCGCCACACTTGGCCCCAGAGCTGGATCGACTTGCTGCTCCACCCGGTGGCGTTCGCCACCCCCGCGGCCCGCATCAGGAGGTTGGCCACCGAATCGTGGTCGGGGTAATTTTCGGAGAATCCCTCGACGGCACGTACGAACGGGTAGGCCCGCACCGTATCGGCGCCGGCGGAGATACCGTTGCGGAAAATCTGCCGCTGCAGCGAGATGACGTTCCCGAACGCCGCCTCCGGGTGGGCCGGTTGACCCGTTCGGTCGTACTCGCACGCGCTCAAGCACAGCAGGAGCGCGGAGGAGAATGTCCAGGCGGTACGGAGGAGGGGTAAAGACATCGGAATTTCAACGAGCCGAGGGCTCCCGTGGGTTAGACTGCTCGAAACCAAGATGCCACAAGATCGGTGTGTAGGCGCTCTTCGTGGTGTTCGAAATCGTTATCGCGCGGACTGTAGCGATACGCTTTGGCCCACGTGGGGTGGTGCAGGGCGAGGGCTTCGATCGCGTTGAGGACGTAACGACACTCGGCGTCGGTCATTGTCGGGTGCACGCTCAGGCGGATCCAGCCGGGCTTAGCGCTGGTGTCGCCGCTCGAAATTCGATCGGTGATCGATTTCGAGCGGCGCTTGTCGACGTTGAGTAGGTAATGCCCGTAGGTGCCCGCGCAGTGGCAGCCGCCGCGGACCTGGATGCCGAAGCGGTCGTTGAGCAACCGTACCCCGAGGTTGTAGTGCAGGTCGTCGATGTAAAACGAGATGGCCCCAATCCGCTCGCGCAGGCGCGGGGCGAGAAGGTGGAGGTTGGGGATGCCGTCGAGCCGCCGCCACACCGATCCGAGTAGCTCCTGCTCGCGGTCGTGCATGGCGGCGGTCCCCATCTCCTCCTTGAGCCGCATCGCGAGCGCGGACTTGATCGTCTGCAGGATCGCCGGCGTGCCCCCGTCTTCGCGGGCTTCGATACCGTCGAGGTACTTGTGCTCGCCCCAGGGGTTGGTCCAGTCCACGGTGCCCCCGCCCGGGTTATCGGGTATGCGATTGGTGTAAAGCCTCGGTGAGAAGATGAGGACGCCGGAGCTGCCCGGACCGCCCAAGAACTTGTGGGGAGAGAAGAAAATGGCGTCGAGCCAGGCCGCCGGATCCCCGGCGGGCCGGATGTCGATGTCGAGGTAGGGCGCCGAGGCGGCGAAGTCCACGAAGCACAACCCGCCGTGGCGGTGCGCCACGCGCGCTATCTCGTGGTAGTCGGTGACAACGCCCGTCACGTTCGAGCACGAGGTCGCGGCTACGATCTTGAGCGGCCGCGCGGCGTACTCCACGAACAGGCCGTCGAGCGCCGAAAGGCTCGGTAGGCCATCCTCCCCGGGCGGGATGACGACGACCTCCACGAGGCACTCCAACCAGCTCGTCTGGTTGGAGTGGTGCTCCATGTGCGTCAGGAATACCACCGGTAGCAGTGCCTCGGGTACGGTTTCCCGCAAAACGGCTCGGTGGCGTTCGTGCGCGCGTAGCCCGAGGATGCGCTGCATCTTGTTGACGACCCCCGTCATGCCCGAGTGCGCGGCCACGAGTACGTCTTCGGGGTGCGCGCCCACGTGGCGTTTGATCACGGAGCGCGCCTCACGGTAGGCGGCCGTCATCGTGCGGCCGGTCGTCGAGCTCTCGGTGTGGGTGTTGGCCATGTACGGTCCGATGACCTCGGCGAGCTTGGCCTCGATGGGGCGGTACAGTCGCCCGGAGGCGATCCAATCGCAGTAGATCAGGGGTTTGCGACCGTACGGGGTAGCGATGGTCGCGTCGGCCCCGATGGTGTTCTCGCGAAAGCGGGCAAAATGATCCTCGAGGGTAGGGGATACTTCCCCTGTAGAAACATCTATTGCTTTAGGCAGGGGCTTCTGAGGCATAGCCTGCACAAAGTAGCGAAGCGGGGGGCAGAACCCCGCACCCGCGCCCGTTACGTACAAAGGTCGGAATAACGCCATGCTGCATCTCACAAATGCTTAAATTCCGCCCATATGACCAAGCTAACCAATACCAATTACACATTCGAACTCTTATGCCTTGACGTTCCGGGGATTAACTCCGAATCCGGACTCGCTCGGGCGCTTTCTTTCGGTCCGATGTGGGAGGACAACGATCCCGCGATCCGCTCGTCGAAGGGGACGGTGCGGGTGGTCCAGCCCGAGCTGGGCGTGGAGGTGAGCGTATATTCGATCGACACGAGCTTCATGCTCACCGACTACCAGGAGTCGGCCTTCGTGATCGCGGCGGAGAGTCAAGATTTTGCCGCCCTGGAGAAGTTCAGGCTGCCGCTCCTGGAGCACATCCGCGGCAAGCTCGAGTTTAAGCACGTGCGCATCCTCGCGGATACCGTTTCCACGGAAGTGGCTAACCGACTCTACCCGCGCATCAACTCCGTGGAGAGTCGCCTGCGGCGCTACCTCACGAAGTTCTTCATCCAGCGCGTGGGGCTCAACTGGTGGAAGCTGACGAGCACGCGCCTGATGACCGACAAGGTGACCACGCGCCGCGAGATGCTGACCGACGAGATGTCGAAGCTCGTGGAGCTCGACGTGAACCTCGTGGACTTCGACGATCTCGGGGAGCTGATCTACAAGCAGACGACCGGGTTCAACAACACCGAGGCCATCGTCGCGAAGCTGCTCGACGTGAAAACGCACGCCGAGCTGATGGAGCTGCAGGGCGAGCTGCAGGGGAACTACACGAAGTACTTCAAGCGCTTTTTCCAGGACAAGCACTTCAAGCACAAGTGGCAGGAGCTGTACCGCATCCGCAACAAGGTCGCCCACCACGGTACCTTCTACGCGAACGAGCTGGAGCGGGGCGACCGGCTCTGCGACGATTTGCTCGGGATCATCACCGAGGCCGAAGCGCAGATCGATAAGCTCGTATTCTCCGTCGAGGACAAGCAGGCGATCCGCGAGGCCGTCAACGACCAGATCGTCGCCGAGCAGGAGCAAGCCGACATCGAGAACGGGGATCTCCTGGAACCCGCGCTCGCCGACGGGCAGGACGGCAGCGGTCCGACCGTGTACCGCGCTCGGGTAGCCGGTCCGAAGGTGGTGGGCCGCATCGAGCTACCCGTCGATAAAGCCCGCGAGAAGGCCATCGACGAGCCGACCATGCTCACCATCCTCGAGGAGGAGACCGACAAACCCTACAACGACTACGTGGGGCTCAAGTGGTTCGTGACCCACCTGCTGTCCGACCGGGGCTTCGCGGTCAACTCCAGCTACTCGCTGGCCAACGTGCTCATCGACCAGGGGCGCATCGAGATGTACGACGTCGAGAACAGCCACGGCTACACCGTGAAGGCGATTCGCGTGCGGGTCGAGGTGCCGAGCTAACCGGGGCGCTAGCGCGTGAGTACGATGTAGTCGCGCAGCACGGCGCGAATAAACTCGAGTTGCCGGGGGGGCACCGTGTCGAGCCCGAGGATTTCCGCCAGTCGGGTCGCCGCGTCTTGCACCACGCCGGACAGCGCCTTGTTGCGTCGCGCGTCCCAGCGCACGACGAGCTCTTTGAGCACGAGCGCTTGTTCGAGGTTGAGGTTGGTCGCCGTCGGGTAGGTGACGGCGTGATCGTCCGCGGTCCTGATGGAGAGGATGTCTTCGAGCTGGTAGAAATTGCGTACGCGACTGCGGATAACCACGGTTTGCGCGATGCGATCGCCGACGCGCTGCCGCAGGGGGCTGGAGCCGGCGGCCAGTAAGCCGAGGGCGCCCGAGGTGGCGAGGAAATCCACGAAGAGCATCGCGGAGCGTAGGGCGTACGTCTCGGCGGTGGGCGGGGCCCCGTCGATGCGGATGGTCCGAAGCCCGAGGCCACGTTTGCCCGGCGTGCGCCCCTCGCCGAAGTACTCGAACGCGAAGAAGTAGCCGAGAAACACGCCCACGGGCAGCGCGACGTACAGGAAGAGGTAGAGGAAGCTATCGTCCCCGATGGCGGTGACCAAGATTCGGGTGAGCGCGTAGCTCAGCGCGAAGCCGACGATGGCGACGAGCACCACGTCGATGACGAAGGCGAACGAGCGTTCGGTGAGGGGCGCCAACTGGTAGTCGATGGCCACGTTGCTCGGATTGTGAATCGCTAGCTCTCTCACGGCATCAAACTTACCTTGCCGCCCGTGCCACTGCGTGAAACCACGTTCATAGAGCGAAATTTAGTTACGTGGCGCGACCTGGAGGCCGAGCTCGAACGGCCGCGCCCCGACCCGGATCGCGTGCGCGACCTGTACGCCGCCGTGTCGGCCGACCTGAGTTACGCGCGCACGCACTACCCCAACCGTTCGGTCCGCTCCTACCTCAACGCACAGGCCGCGGCCCTGGCGCTGTCCCTCTACCGCAACGAGCGTTCGCGCGCGGGCGCGTTCCTGCGTTTCTGGACGGTCACCGTGCCGCTCGAGCTGTACACCCAACGCTACGCCCTGTGCGCGGCGTTGGCGCTCTTCTTACTGGCCTTCGGTATCGGTTGGGGGAGTAGCGCGGTCGATCCCGGCTTCGCCGAGCTCGTGCTCGGCGCGGAGTACGTGAGCAAGACGGAAGCCAACATCGAGGCCGGCAACGTGCTCGGCGTCTACAAAGACGGGTCGATGCTGGGCGGCTCGCTCGGCATCGCGGGCAACAACCTCATCGTGGCCATGCTCACCTTCGTGGGGGGGCTCCTTTTCGGCCTCGGCAGCGTGGCGGTCGTACTCTACAACGGCATCATGGTCGGCGTCTTTCAGCATTTTTTCTTCGCGCGCGACGTGGGCTGGGAGTCGGCGCTCGGCATCTGGACGCACGGCACCATCGAGATCTCCTGCATCGTGGTGGCCGGTGGGGCGGGTTTCGCCCTGGCGCGCGGGCTCATCTGGCCCGGTACGCTCAGTCGCTCGCGCTCCTTCCAACTCACCGCGCTCTCGGCGTTGCGGATCATGGCCGGCATCGTGCCGCTCATCGTTTTAGCCGCATTTATCGAGGGGTTCCTCACGCGTATGGACACGTGGCCGGTGGGGCTCCGCGTGGGCTTCGTGCTCGTCAACGTCGCCTTCGTCGTCGGCTACTTCGTGGTGTTGCCGGCCCGCGTCGGCCGTTACGTGGAGCGCGGAGCCGACGATTACGGCACCTTGCCGCCGGACAGTCCGCTCGTCTTCCCCGACGCGCTCGAACGGCCGGTGAGCGAAATCTTCTTCGCCACCGTCCGCTACCTCGGTCGCCACGGCGGCGCGGTCGTCCTCGCCTCCGCCGCCCTCGGTTCGTTGGCCGGTTCGATCTATACCTTCTTCAGTCCCTACGGACCCCTCGGGGCTGCCTACTTCGACGCCAACATCTTCGGTCCGGACCTCAGCGCCCTCGTCGGCGACGCCGGCCTCTCCGGCACGATCGGCCTCCTCGCGCTCGGGACGATCGCGGGTCCGTTCGCCACCCGCTGGCTCTTCCGGCCGCTTGCGCTAAAACGACCGGAGCCCGGCGAGGTAAGTAGCGGCGACTCCTTACTCGCGGTTACGCTCCGGGGCTTGAGCTTAGCGTTCGTTTGGCTGATGTTGCTCTGCACGGCCTACCTCGATACCATCCTGCTGGTCGCCCTTTTGCCCTTCTACCTGCTCTGGTTACGGGCGTTGGTCTACAACCGCGGGGGCCTGCTCGCCGCCTTCCGCGAGGCACTCACGTTCGAATTCTCCGACCTGGCCTCCGTGCTGCGCCTCTGGGCGCTACTGCTTATCTTCAGCTGGATCCTGGGCTTACTCATCGAAAGCGGCTACGTACAGCGCGGGTTAGAGCTCATTCAGACCAACTTGCCGCCCAGCTTCGGGTCGTACGTCAACGTCGCTACCTGGCTAACCGTCTCCTTCGAGTACACCGTGCTCTTCGGGATGGCCGCCGTGTGGATCTTCGCCTTCGGGCAGCTGTACCACTCCCTGCGCGAGCGCTTCTCCGCGGCGGGCTTACGGGCGCGCCTCCAAACCGTACTCGCCGGATGAGGATACTCGGACTGTGGTGCTGCTTGCAGGTCTCCCTGTGCGCCGTCGCGCAGGATAGCCTTTCGGGGCCACTGGAACTCGGGGACGCGGTGGTGGAGCCCTGGGACTCGACATCCGCGCCGCCGGGCGCCGGCGTTCTGGCAGCCGATTCGGCGTCCGTGAGTTGGGAAGAACGACTCGCCGCGCGCGCGCCGGCCTCCGAGCTCATCTCCGACTCGGACTGGGACGAGCTTACCGGCGGCCGCGTGTACGGACGCAAAGCGCCGGAGGTCGTGGAGGCGAAGCCGCCCAACGAAGGACTCGACTGGCTGAACGGTCTGCTCGACGGCCTCTCCGTCCTCGCCTGGGTCCTCATCGCCGGCCTGCTCGTCGCGATCATCGTATTCTTGGTTTACTACAACCGACGCAACACGAAGGTCACGCCGCGCGGGGCGGGCGGCGGACTCACCGACGAGCTGCTCGGCGCCAGCCGCGCGGACATCGACGAGGGCCTCGCCCGCAACCTCGCCGACGGCGATTACCGCGCCGCCATCCGCTACCGCTTCGGGCAGGTACTCCAGGATCTGCGCGCCGCGCGCCACCTGCGCTGGGTGCCCGGCAAAACCAACGAAGACTACGCCGCCGAGCTGCCGGGCGGCCTGCGCGGTGGTTTCGGACGTCTCGCCGACTCCTTCGCCTACGCCTTCTACTCCGGTCGCCCCGTCGACGAAGCGCACTACCGGAGCTTCGCCACGGAGGCCGACGCGCTCGCCGCGCTAATCTCGTCCCCGCAAAACGCTACCCGATGAGTTGGTGGCGTGCCCGTTTTAGCGGAAGCGGTTGGAGACAGCTGACTTTTATCTTTGGCGCGCTGCTGTCGCTGAGCGCTTGCGAAGGCGACTGGCCGGAAACTTACGATCCCGATGACGATGACGGCTACGGGACCGATCTACTCGAGGGCCTGCTGGCCGCCAGTTTTCCGACGGCCGAGGTCGAGGGCTTGAACGGGGGGTGGAACAGTGACCCGCTGCCGGTAGCCAGCGCCGATCGGGTGGAGCTCTACCTGGCGATCGGCGGCGGGCTGAGCTACAGCACGGCGGAGGCCCGGGAGCTACTCTCCTTCGTGGACTCGGGTAACCACGCGCTGCTAGCCGCCGAGGTGGTCTCGAACCGGCTAACGGGGTTGCTGGGGCCGGACACCTGCTTCACGGATTTTGGCGAAGGCTACCAATTCGACACCGCGCTGCACGTAGTTGCGGAGGGCGGTCAGGCCTTCGATCTGCCGGCCATCCGGTACGAGCGCTCGAAGGCGATGGAGTTTACCACGCTCATACTCTCAAACCAGTGCCAGGGGCATACGCGCTGGTCGAATCGACTCGCGCTGCTCGAGCGCTACTCGCCCGGCTACGACGACAGCCTCGGTACGCAACAGAGCGTGCTCGCTACCTTCGTGTACGGGCGGGGCAGCGTGAGCTTCCTGAGTGTGCCCAAGCTGCTTACCAACGTGTACGCCACCGACTCGGTGGCCCGGATCGCCATCGAGGAGGCCATGGCCACGATCCCGGCGGTGAACACCGTTTACCTCGATCGCGACCGCAGGAGTAGCGCCGAGCTAGTCCGCCTCCAAAACCGGGCGCCTACCGTCGACGACGGCGCGGGCAATTTGCTGAAGCACGTGCTGCAACGCCCCGCCCTGGCGGCCGCCTGGTACGGACTTCTCCTGGGCTCGCTAGCCTTCTTGGTGCTCGGGGCAAAACGGCGCCAACGTATTATCCCGATCGTGCGTCCGCGCCGCAACACGACCCACGAGTACCTCGGTAACGTGAGTCGGCTCTACTTGGGTCACCAGAGCAACGCCCTCATGGCCGATAAGCAGCTGCGGCTCTTCGAGGCGTACTGCCAGCGGCGCTTCGGCCTTTCGCCCCTCAAGAAGCCCGGCGACCGCCAGCGCCTCGAGCGCACGCGTGGCGTAACGGCCGAACTGCTCGACACCCTGGAGCGCTACCAGACCTCCATCACCCGGAACCAAGCCCTGAGCAACGACGCATTCGTGCGGCTGGTTACCAACTTGCAGGACTTCTACCGCCGGGTGGGCCGGCGTTATGATTAAGACTACACCGAACGTATGATCGAGGAAGAGCCACGCGGGGACACCCGCACGAACACCACGCAAGTCGCCGAGTTGGCCCAACGGATTCGCGATGAGCTGCACAAGGCGGTCGTGGGCCAGACCGACACCATCGACTTCGTGGTGGCCGCCATGCTGAGCGGTGGGCACGTACTTCTCGAAGGGGTGCCGGGGGTAGCCAAAACGATGGTGGCGCGGCTGCTTTCGCGGGCCATCGCGCTCGACTATTCGCGGGTGCAATTCACGCCGGACCTGATGCCCTCGGACCTGCTCGGCACGAACGTGTACAACCTGCAGGACAGCGAGTTCCGCTTTCAGGCCGGTCCGATCTTCTCGCAGATCATCCTCATCGACGAGATCAATCGCGCTCCCGCCAAAACGCAGGCGGCCCTCTTCGAGGTGATGGAGGAGGGCCAGGTGACGACCGACGGGGTAACCCGCCGGCTGACGGCCCCCTACCTCGTAGTCGCGACGCAGAACCCGGTGGATCAGGAGGGCACCTACCGGCTGCCGGAGGCCCAGCTCGACCGTTTCCTCTTCAAGCTCAACGTCGACTACCCGGATCTCGAAGACGAGCAGTCCATTCTGCGGCGCTACCAAAGCGACTTTACCCAGCGGGCGGAGCAAACCCTGCAGCCGGTGGCGAGCGCCGCCGAGGTACTCGCCGCGCGCCGGGCGGTCGAGGACGTCCACATCGAAGGCCCGCTCATCGACTACATCGCCGCACTCACCGTCGCCACCCGCGAGGATCCGGGCTTGTACCTCTCGGCCTCCCCCCGTGCGAGCCTGGCGCTCCTGCGGGGAGCGAAAGCGCTGGCCGCGATGGGTGCGCGCGACTACGTGATCCCCGAGGACGTTCGCCGGGTGAGTATCCCGGTGCTGCGCCACCGCCTCATGCTCACCCCGGAGCGGGAGATGGAGGGCGGCGATCTCGGCGATACGATTCGCGACTTGATCGAGGGCACACCGGTGCCGCGCTAGGTGGCTTCGACGACGACAGGTAGCGGGCAGCTCGCCGGAGCCCGGGGTAGCTGGTGGGAGGGCCTGTTCGTGCGCGCCCGCTTCTGGTACGCGTGGGCGATCGGGATCGTCCTGCTGGCGGCCGGGGTGGTGCTTCGGCCGTCGATGCTCCTCGGTGCGGTGTGGTTGACGGGGCTCGTGCTGTTGGCCGTCTTCGAGTTCTGGCAGATCTCGCGTGCCGGACGGCAGCTTCGGGCCGTCCGGCGCGTCGACGCGCGCCTCTCGTTGGGCGACGACAACCCGATCCGGATCGAGGTGGACAACGCGAGCGCCGGCGCGCTGCGGATCGAGCTGCTCGATGAGCTCCCGGAGCAGCTGCAGGTGCGCGATTTCGGTGAGCGCTTCGACATCGGAGGCGGGGGGCGGCGGATGTTGGCCTACCCGATCCGTCCGCTCAGCCGCGGGGTGTATCGATTCGGGGAGGTGCTGCTCTTCGTGGGTTCGGGTATTGGCTTGACGCAACGCCGCTACCGGTTTGGCTCGACCGAAAAGTCGGTGGCGGTGTACCCGAGCGTGTTCCAGATGAAGCAACAGGCCCTGCGGGTACGCCAGCTGCTGGTGCGCGAGGGCGCCGAGCAGCGACAGCGTCAGCTCGGGCGCTCGTACGAGTTCGACCAGATCCGGGAGTACGTGGCCGGCGACGACTACCGGCTCGTGAACTGGAAGGCGACCGCGCGGGCCAACGCGCTCATGCTCAATACGTACGTGGAGGAGCGCAGTCAGCAAATCGTGGCGCTCATCGATACGAGTCGCGCGATGCTCTCCCCCTTCGACGGACTGAGTCTGCTCGACTACAGCATCAACTCCACGCTCGCCCTGCTCAACGTAGCGCTGCTGCGCGGCGACCGTATCGGGCTGATCGGCTTCGACCGCCGGCCGCACACGAGCGTACCGGTATCCGCCCGGCCCGAGCACCTGCGGCACATCCTGGAGGTATTGTACCACCAGGAGCCCACCGATTACGAAGCGGACTACGCCGCGCTCTACCAACACGTGCAGCGGCAGGTGCGTGGCCGCAGCCTGTTGATGCTCTACAGCAATTTCGACACGCTCGTATCGCTCGAGCGTAGCCTGCCGGCGCTGCGCCAGCTGGCCCGGGCGCACCTACTCGTGGTCGTGATGTTCGTGAACGCCCGGGTAGCGGCGGAGCTGGAAGCCGAGCCCACCACCCTCGAGGGGGCGTACCTCAATACCGTAGCCGCGGAGTACGAAGCCAGCCAGGCTCAGATCGCGGCGACGCTACGTCGCAATGGGATCGTGGTGTTGCGCACCCCCCCGCAGCAGTTGACGGCGAATGCGGTGACGCGGTATTTGGCGGTGAAGCGGGGTGGGGGATTGTAACCCATCCCCGCGTGGCCCGAGCGGAGCTCGCCCACCGCCACGCTCCCCGCGCGGAGCGAGAGACGAGTGGAAACAGCCCCGACCACAACGAAGCGGGCTCAAACGCTCTTGCGCGCGCTCACAAAGGGAGCAAACGTGATATAAACCAAAAGCGCCCCCGCCCCCAACAACACGGGGATCGCCGTTACCCACAAAATCCAAGCGTCACCGCCGGCCGCAGCGAGCCAGCCCTGCACCTCGTCGATCACCAATTTCACGTTGAGTACCACGATGATGCCGGCGATCGTCCAGGCGGCGAACTTCGTCCACGGACCGATAGCGTGCACGCCCATGCGCACCCGGTCCGAGACGAGGTGAATGAGCGGGATGGTGGCGAAGCCGAGCTGCATGCTCAGCAGCACCTGCGAGAAGATGAGCAGCTCGCCCGTACGCTCCTCGCCGTAGATGAGGATCACGATGAAGGCCGGAATGATGGCCAGTAGCCGGGTGAGCAACCGCCGGAGCCAGGGCTTGAGCCGGAGGTGTAAGTACCCCTCCATCACGATTTGCCCGGCGAGCGTACCGGTGATCGTCGAGCTCTGTCCGGCGGCGATGAGCGCCACGGCGAAGAGGATCGGCGCGAACTTGGAGCCGAGCAGCGGCTCCAGCAGGGCGTGCGCATCCTGAATCTCCGCGATCTCGAACATCCCCCGCTCGTAGAAGGTGGCCGCCGCCAGGATCAGGATGGCCGCATTGACGAGGAAGGCGAGGTTGAGCGCGACGGCCGAGTCGATTACGTTGAACTTGATCGCCTCGCGGATGCCCCGCTCGCTGCGCTCGACCCGTCGGGTTTGCACGAGCGAGGAGTGGAGGTAAAGGTTGTGCGGCATCACCGTGGCCCCGATGATGCCGATGGCGATGTAGAGGGCCTTGTCGTTGGGCAGGCTCGGAATGAGTCCGGCCGCCATGTCGGCCAGGACCGGTTTTGCCAGGAGCATCTCCACGAAGAAGCAGCCACCGATAACCGCCACGAGGGAGATGATGAAGGCTTCCATCTTGCGGATGCCGAGTCGCTGCAAGAGCAGAAACAGGAGGGTGTCGGCGACCGTGATGGTGACCCCGAGGAGCAGCGGCATCCCGAAAAGGAGTTGGAGCCCGATCGCCATGCCGAGCACCTCGGCCAGGTCGCAGGCGGCGATGGCGAGCTCCGCGAGGCCGTAGAGGACGTAGTTGACGAAGGGGGGGTACTCGCTGCGACTGGCCTGGGCGAGGTCTTGCCGCCGGACGATCCCGAGCCGCACGCACAGGCTCTGTAGCAGCAGCGCCATGACGTTGGAGAGCAGCAGCACCCAGAGCAACTTGTAGCCGAAGGCGCTGCCGCCGGCGAGGTCGGTGGCCCAGTTGCCCGGATCCATGTAGCCGACGCTCACTAAATACGCCGGACCGAGGAAGGCGAATAGGCGTTTGAACCAGCCTTTCTGCGTGGTCGTATTAACGCTCTCGTGGACCTCGCCGAGCGACGGACGTGCGACGGGCGGGGGAGCGGTAGGGGTAGGGTGCGAGATGGCTGTAAACTTGTGCGAAGGACGAAGTTAGAGTACTCTATCCTTTAACCGCGCATGCCTATAACACGAGGAAGGCCGTGCGTCGATTCTGACTTCGCCCCGCTTCGGTCTCATTGTCCGCGAGGGGTCGGTCTTCGCCAAAACCGCGGGCCTCCAGTCGTGCCGCATCGATGCCCTCCCGGACGAGGAACGCCCGTACGGCATCCGCGCGCCGCTGACTCAGGTCGAGGTTGTCGGTCGGTTCGCCCACGTTGTCGGTGTGTCCCTCGATCCGGATGCGCATGGCCGGATTCTGCTGCAGGAGCGTCCGTAAAACTTCGAGCTCGGCATCGCTGCTCGGCAACAACTCGGCCGAGGCGGTGGCGAACAGCACGTTCTTGAGCACGACCGGCGCGGATCCCGCGGTAACCGTGCTGTCCCGAGCGAGCGGTTGCAGACGGATCTCGAGCTCGAAAGGCTCGGCCGCGCTCGCCGGCCCGTCGAGGGCGAAGCGATCGGAGTAGAAGAGGTAGCCGGGTTCTTCCACGGCGAGGGTATAGGTCTGGCCCGCCGGCAAAACCGCCAGAAACGTACCGTCCTCCGCGCCGGCGCGCCGGCGTAAAAATGCCTTATTGGTAGCCGCAATGCTGAGCGCGGCACTCGCGGCGACGGGCCGCTCGGTTACTGCGTCGACGACGCGCGCGCGCAGGTAGGTAACGGCGCCGGCCCGCACGTTTTCCGGGAGGGTAAAGGAGTACAGGTCGGTGCTGCCCCCGCGGCCGGCCCCCACGCCGAGAGATCCGTCGTCGCCGCGGGCGGCGGCATCGGTGGCGAAGTAGGCGGTTTTGCCGTCGAGGGCCACCGCCACGGCGCCTTCGTTGGCGGGTGTGTTGATGGGGTACCCGAGGTTGCGTGGGGTGGTCCAGGTACCGCTGCTGTCGAGGTGGGTTACGTACAGGTCGAAGTTGCCCATGCCGGGATGGCCTTTGCTCATGAAGTAAAGCGTGCGCCCGTCGGCGTGGTAGAACGGGGCCTGGTCGTCGGCGCTCGTGTTCACGTTCGGACCGAGGTTGATGGGCTCGCTCCAACCGCCCGCGGGCGTGCGGCCGCTCGCGTAGATGTCGGCGGCCCCGGCACCGCCCGGGCGGCGGCTCGCGAAAAAGAGCAAGTTGCCGTTGGCGGCGAGGGAGGGTTGGGATTCCCAGGCTTCCGTGTTGACGGGCGCGCCGAGGTTGGCGGGCGGGGTCCACGCTCCGTCCTCGAACAGGGAGTAGTAGAGATCGCAGGAGCCGAGTCCGTCGCGGCGGTCGCAGCCCGTGAACACGAGCGATTTACCGTCGGCGGCCACCGACTGTGCCCCTTCGTTGTCGGGCGTGTTTACCCCCTCGAGCGGTGTCGCTTCCCGCCAACCGCTGTCGCCGCGGCGACTGATGAAGAAGTCCTCCTGCCGGTTGTCGACCCGGCGCGTGAACACGAGGGATTCCCCGTCGGCCGTCAGGCTGGGGAGGTACTCCGATTCGGCGGGGGAGTTGACCGTGGCCGGTAAGCGCTCGAGCACGAGGTCCACGGGGTGGGCGAGGGCCTCGCCCATGAAATCGGCCTGCGCGAGGTAGCCCTCGGCGGCGGTACGCCGGTCGGGGCGCAAGTTGGCTTGCCCGAGGTACTCCGCGAGGTGCGCGGAGGCTTCGGTAAACTTCTCCAGTTTGAGCTCCGCCATGGCCAGCCCGTAGAGCGCGCGGTCTCCGTCGCTGCCGCTGAAGTTGCGCACCTGCTCGAGTACGCGTTCGGCGCCTCCGAAGTCGCCCGCGTTGTAGAGTACACCGGCCAGCTCCACGTAGGCCTCCGCGAAGGCGGGCTCGCGCTTGATCACCGATTCGAAGTACTTCTTGGCCCACTTGGCGTCGTCGGCGAAGGCGGCTTGCACGCCCTGCTCGAACTCCTTGAGCGCCTTCTTGCCGATCTCCCCGCGACCCACCGCGTCGACGCGCGGCGCGCCGGGCGGCTCCGCTTGCGCGAAACCGTTTTGTAAAGTGAACGTCCAGAAGAAAATCGACAGTAGCGCCACGACCGTGCGGGGCGTACATTCCGCGTTCTTCTTCGCAGTTAGGTGCATTCTGTGGGTGTCGGATGCGATGCCATGACTAACGGCGGCTACGTGCCCCCTGTTTTTGCGTAAGCACTCCCGCACCCCCCCCCGACCGAGTAAGACTTTCTCGCTTTCGCGAAAACTGTACCCCCCCGTGCAGTCGAGCGTACGCTATTGTATTCACCTTCAAACCCTTTTTATGGCCTTCGAAACACCCTTCACTTTCCCTTACGCCATCGACGAGAAGTACCAGCACAGCGCGGCTTATTTCTGCATGGAGTTCGGTATCGACCAAGCGCTCAAGATCTACTCGGGCGGACTCGGCTTCCTGGCCGGGAGCCACATGCGCTCGGTGTACAACCTGAAGCAGAACGTGATCGGGATCGGGATCAAGTGGACCACCGGTTACTACGACCAGGTGCGCAATCCCGACCAAACGATGAAGGCGGAGTTTCTGGAGCGAGAGTACTCCTTCCTGGAGGATACGGGCATCCAATTCGAGATCGAGGTCAACGACCACCCCGTGTACGTGCGGGCGCTCTACCTCGCGCCGGACACCTTCGGCACCGCACCCCTCTTTTTGCTGACGACCGACCTGCCGGAGAACGACTACCTCGCCCGGCAGATCTCGCGCAGGCTCTACGATTCGAACGTGGAGGCCAAGATCGCGCAGTACATGCTGCTCGGCAAGGGCGGGGCGATCTTGCTCGAGCGTCTCGGCGTGGAGCCGGATACCTACCACTTCAACGAGGCACACGCGCTCCCGGCGGCTTTTCACCTCTACGAGCGGCTCGGCGACCTCGAGGCCGTGAAGGCCAAGTGCGTGGTAACCACGCACACACCAGTGTCGGCCGGCAACGAAGTGCACTCTTTCCGGATGCTCAACAAGCTCAACTTCTTCGGGAAGCTGAGCGGGGACGAGGTGCGCGGGATCGTAGACGTGGACGGAGATTCGTTCAGCCAAACCCTGACGGCGCTACGGATGAGCCGACTGGCCAACGGCGTGTCGAAGATCCACGGTGAGGTCGCCCGGGAGATGTGGGGCGAGTTCGAGGGCATTTGTCCGATCACGCACATCACCAACGCGCAGGACCAGAAGTACTGGCAGCTGCACGACGTGCGCGACGCCCACGCCGCCGGCGACATGGACGCGGTGATGGAGGCGAAGCGCAAGCACAAGCGCCGCCTGCTGCGTATCGTAGCCGACCAGACCGGCAAGCTGATGCGCGACGACGCGCTCACGATCGTGTGGGCGCGCCGCTTCGCGAGCTACAAGCGGGCCGACCTCATCACGCGCGACGAGCACCGCTTCCGCCGCTTGCTGCAAAACTCGAAGTACCCGGTCCAGATCATCTGGGCGGGTAAGCCGTACCCCACCGACTACGAGTCGGTGACGGTCTGGGACCGCCTCGTGAACATCAGTCGCGAGTACCCGAACATGGCCGTCCTCAACGGCTACGAGCTGTTTTTGAGCGCGATGATGAAGCGCGGCTCGGATGTGTGGCTCAACAACCCACGCATCCCGCGCGAGGCGTCCGGCACCTCCGGGATGACGGCCGCGATGAACGCGAGCGTCAACTTCTCGACGCACGACGGGTGGATCCCGGAGTTCGCCGTCGACGGCAAAAACAGCTTCGTGGTGCCGCCGGTGGCGGAGAGCGAGGACGAGTACATGGTGGACCAGCACGACCTGGGCGCGATGTTCGAGATCCTCGAGACGCAAATTTTGCCGAAGTACTACTCGAAGGACCAGCGGGACTGGAAGCCGATCGTGAGTCAGAGCATCTCGGACGTCACGCCTTTCTTCGGCAGCGACCGGATGGCGGACGAGTACTACACCACCCTCTACCGGGGGGATCCGCGGGTGATCGGCATGCAGCTCGAGTCGGCCGCGCAACCGGCCTAGGTCGTGGCCGCTGCGTCGAGTAAGGCGGGTGGCCTCCTGTCGGATAGGCTCGCGGAGTTCCTCACGGGGCTTCGCGAGCTCGTTTTTCCGGGCGTGTGCGGCGTGTGTGCGTCCGGACTCGAGAGCGGGCTCGCGCACGTGTGCCTGCCTTGCCGGGCGCAGCTGACCGCCCTCGATTTGCACACCCTCCCGGAAAACGAGATGACGGATCGCTTCTGGGGCCTCCTGCCCGTGGAGCGGGCGGCGGCGCTGTTGCCGTACGGCGAGGGTACGTCGGCGCAGCGGTTGATGATGGGCTTGAAGTACGACGACCGGCCGCAGATCGGGGTGGGACTGGGCGGTTGGCTCGGGCAGTTGTTGACCGAATCGGCCGTGTTCGGCGGGGTAGATGTAGTCGTACCCGTCCCGCTGTACCCGCGCAAACAGCGGGTGCGGGGGTACAACCAGGCGGAGCGCGTAGCGGCGGGCATCGCCGGGCCGTTGGGGGCGGAGGTGTTGCCGCACGCGGTACGGCGGCGGCGGGATACGGAAACGCAGACCAAGAAAACCCGCGCGGAACGCATGGCGAACGTGGACGACGTATTCGAGCTGCAGCAGCCCGAGCGGGTCCGCTCACGGCGGGTGCTGCTCGTCGACGACGTGATGACGACGGGGGCGACGCTGGAGGCGTTGGGCAAGGCGGTGCTCGTGGGGGAGCCGGCGTCGTTGAAGGTGGGGGTGTTGGGACTCGTACGGCGGTAGTCCCGACACCCCGGCCAAAGCCTAGGCTTTGGCCGGGGATCGCTTAGCGTGAGCTCAGCCGGCCACTTCGACGGGCTTCACCACGGCATGCAGCTCGATTTCGCCCCCGAGGCTCAGCTGAGCGTCCTTGTCCCCCTTGAGGGAAGCGATAAATTCCTGCAGACGCTCACGCTCCTTGCGCAGCTCCATCACGCGGTCGCGGCAGCCGAGGCGATCGTGTCCGAAGCGCTCCTCGTTGCTGAAGGCGCGTCCGGAGTGGAACTTGATCTTCGCCTGCAGGAGGCTGTTCAGTACCTGAGCGGCATCGTCGATGTCGAAGGTGCCGTCCACGAGCTTGACGGTGTGCTGGCGGCGGGGCGGGGTGGGGTTCATGCCTTTCATGAGGATCGGGACTTTAAATGGGTTGAATTTCGGGAGGATGGATACCGGCTTCGCGCGCTAGGCGCCCTGTGCGAGGGAGTAGCCGATCTCGCCGTCGAAGGCGTAGAGGTTTTCGGTCTTGATGGTATCGAGACCCTGATCCACGGCGCGATCGAGTAGGGCCACTACCTCCTGGCGGGCGATGAGGGTCCCGGGAACCACGGCCTCGAAGCGGCAGCGCCAGTGGTCGGTGCAGAACGTCTCGCTGAAGCCGCGTGGCCAAACCATGATGCCGCGGTTGGTGATCATCGTCAGGTTGAGCTTGGGGGTGTTGAGTCGCTGGAGGAGTCCGGCTACGAGGAGCGGGTCGGTCTCGTCGCACTGTACGAACACGTCTACGCCGACGAGTTCCTTGAGCGCGGAGGGGCGCCGCTTGTACACGGGGAGCTTGATCGGACCTTGGGCGGTGAGGTCGACGGCCGGAAGGTGTTTTGGCGCAAGCCCGAGGTTACCGATTACGGCCTGGGCGAAGGCCCGCGTCCCCACTTTGAGCTTGCTCACGGCCGGGTCGTAGATATCGGCCGTGTGCACGCCGTCCTCGATGGTGTAGAGCCAGGCGTTCTGGATCAGCTCGGCGACCTCGGGTTGGCCGAGGTGCGAGAGCATCATCACCGCGGCCTGCAGGAGGCCGGAGGGATTGGCGATGTCCTGTCCGGCGATGTCCGGGGCCGACCCGTGAATCGCCTCGAACATGGAGCAGCTCTCCCCGATGTTCGACGAGCCAGCCAGTCCCACCGAGCCCGTGATCTGGGCGGCGACGTCCGAGAGTACGTCCCCGTAGAGGTTCGGCGTTACGATCACGTCGAAGTTCTCCGGCGTGTCGGCGAGGCGCGCTGCACCGATGTCGACGATGTAGTGCTCGCTGGTGATCTCGGGGTAGTCCACGGCGATCTCGTCGAAGATCCGGTGGAAGAGTCCGTCGGTACGCTTCATGATGTTGTCCTTCGTGAAGCACGTCACCTTCTTGCGGCCCGCCTGGCGGGCGTACTCGAAGGCGTAGCGGACGATCTTCTCGCAACCGGGGCGACTGATCAGCTTGAGGCACTGCACGACCTCGTCGGTTTGCTGGTGCTCGATGCCGGCGTAGAGGTCTTCCTCGTTTTCGCGCACGATGACCACGTCCATGACGGGGTGCTTGGTGGCGACAAAGGGGTGGAGACTCACGCAGGGGCGCACGTTGGCGTAGAGCCCGAGAAACTTACGGGCACTCACGTTGAGGCTCTTGTACCCGCCCCCCCTGCGGGGTCGTGATCGGGGCCTTCAGGAAGATCTTGTTCTTGCGGATGACCTTCCAGTCGGCGGCGGCGATCCCCGAGGAGTTGCCCGACTTGTAGACCCGCTCGCCGATCTCGATCTCGTCGAAGGCTAGGTCGGCGCCGGCAGCGGCGAGTACGTCGAGGGTGGCGCGCATGATTTCTGGGCCGATTCCGTCGCCGTAGGCTACTGTGATCCGTGGTGTGGTCATGGTACTGAGGTTGTCTGTGGTGAGTGACGGAAGCAAAGGTGGACGAAATAAGTCATAGATGTTTATTTATGCTTTGTATACATTGCATAAACGAAACTTATGGACTACACCCTGCACCAACTTCGTGTCTTCCACCGGGTGGCGGAGTTGCAGAGCGTGACGAAGGCGGCGGCGAGCCTGCACCTCACGCAGCCGGCGGTATCGATCCAGCTCAAGAACTTCCAGCGGCAATTCGAGATCCCGCTCACGGAGATCGTCGGGCGGCGGCTGTACGTCACGGAGTTCGGGCACGAGGTGGCCGCTGCCGCGAAAACCATCCTCGAAGAGGTCGCGGCGATCGACTTCAAGGCGGGTGCTTACCGCGGCTTACTCACCGGCCGCTTACACCTCTCGATCGTCTCCACGGCCAAGTACGTGATGCCGTATTTCCTGACCGACTTCATGCGGGCGCACCCGGGCGTGACCCTCCAGATGGACGTGACGAACAAAGCGGGGGTGCTCGCGAGCCTCGAGCGGAACGCCGTTGACCTAGCCTTGGTGTCGGTGCTGCCGACACAGCTCGACATCGACCACGTGCCGCTGTTGCCCAATGCCCTGCACTTGGTCGGCAACTCCGAGCGGGACTTCGGCGAGACCGTCCACGAGCGGTCCCTGTTGCTCGAACTCCCGCTCATCTTCCGGGAACCGGGGTCGGGTACGCGCTACACCATGGAGCAATTCTTCGCGCGGCACGGGCTCGAGGTGGCGCAAAAGATGGAGCTGACCACGAACGAGGCCGTGAAGCAGGCCGTGCTCGCCGGCCTCGGCTACTCCATCCTCCCGCTCATCGGCATGCGCGAGGAGCTGGCTGCGGGGGAATTGAACATCATCCCGGTGGACGGTCTGCCGGTGACCTCCACCTGGCAGCTGATTTGGATGCGGCGCAAAAAGCTCTCCCCGCTGGCGACGGCTTTCTTGGCGTACATCGACGCGGAGCGGGATCGGATCGTGGGGGAGCGATTTGGGTGAGTAAAGGATTCACTTTCGTAAAAACGCGTTGGGCTCAGCTGCTCTGTCTGAATGCGATACGTGCCGCACTAAAGCGAAAGTTCTAGCCTATTCAGCAGTACGATCATTGCACGCTAAAGCTATCCGGCTGGTATACGACAATCGCGTACCGGGTGGCTAGGACGACTACTTCACGCGCTCGAGCACGAATACGATGCTGGCTTTCGAGATGTCCGGATCGTTGGCCACTACGCGGAAATCGCCGTTGACGTACACGTTCGCGAGTACGAAGGGGATGGGTGGTACGGGGCGTTCTACCTCCGGAACGATATCGCCGCGCTCGGCGCCCAGGGCGAGTTCGGTAATCGTACCGGGTTCCACGTCGAGTGCCCCGGTAACCGTGAAACTCTTCGTGAAGCGCACCGAGAGAAAGGTCGGCGTTACTTCGTAGACGCCGCGCACGAAACCGGTCACGGTGTCCTCCCCACCGGTGACCTCGGATAAGTTGTAGTAAAATCCGTCGGGAAAGACGACCTGGTAGATCTCGTCGGCCTTAACGCAAATCTCTGGATTGGCGGACGTAAACGGCGAATCGGACCATACTTGGCGCCACTCCCCCACGACGGCGGACAGCTGCTCGGGCTCCGAAGGTCGCGGATTAAGTCGAATGAGGGCGTTCGTGAGCGTGCGAACGACACGCGCGAACTGCTCGTCGTTGTCCTGATCGTCGCACTCGCCCCGGACGCGTTCGGAAAGCTTGAGTGTGACCGCTTCGATCCGCTCCACGAAGCTCGCGCGTGAACTGCGTCCGGTGAGCTCTTCGCTCTCTAACAGGAGTGCTTCCTCCTCGGGGAGGAGGGTTTGGGAAACCTGTACGTCGATGTCCTCGCTGCCGTCGGCGGGGGTTTCGCAGGCGGAGAGTCCGCAGAGGAGGGGCAACAGGAGAAGGAGGGAGCGCTTGATATTCACGTTAGTTCGGTTGAATTGTGGGTGGGATGACGGTAATATACGTGGAGTCGGTGCGCCTTTCGACACTACATCTCCGAGTCCGTCTAATCCGCTTGCGCGACGTACACGGCGGGGGAACTAGATTGATAGGTTAGGGCAGTCCGAATAAGGGTGAGGCTTCCCGTCCACCGCGGTGGCCGTGGCGTCGGCCTGGGGGCCGTCCGCGCCGCAAGCGTCCGTCTCGTCCACGTGAGGGATCCCGCTACGTCGCCGAGCGCGAGCCGAGGTAATGAAACTAACCGTTTTGTAGAGTTGTAAACCGGCTACAAGCTAGTAACTACTTAAAATTAATTATAGCTATGTTAGCTGTTATATATTCGTTTTATGTGTTTAAAAACAATGCGCCGGATATTACTTTGTGTAGTTCCGTGAATCGGGGACGTATGCAGCCGCCCATATCGAAATAGGGAAGAGGTGCGCGATGCATTGCGCGCTAATTGAAACTATATAAAATCGTGGTATCAGTGCCGAATCAAGACTCTTACCACCTCACTTCGTCCACCACGAGCTACACGCAAAGAATACATGCCGTCCGCAAAGCCACTCAAATCCAGCTGAAGAGCTCCAACGGAACTTCCTTCCGACCAGCTTCGAACCTCGCGACCGAGGCCGTCGTAGAGTGAAGCGTTTAGATCACCACCTCGGATGGCACTGCTTAGGTGCACCGTAAGGTTTCCAGCACTCGGATTGGGGTACGTCCGCTGTACGAGCTGCACGCCATCGTCGATCCCGAGCTCGGCACTTACCAAATCCGAAGTGTAGGTAGTGCCATCGAAGTCGACACTTACGAGGCGGTAGTAGTAGATCGTTCGGGGGAGGGCGGTGTAGTCCGTGTAGCTGTACGCGCCTAGTTGTGCTGCGTTCGTAAACGAGAGCGCTTCGAAGGCTTTGCCGTCTCGGCTACGTTCGAGGCGGTAGCCTTCCAAACCAATCTCCGCGACAGTTCGCCAATTAAGTTGGATGTATTCAGCAGTTGGACTGGCTTCGAAGGCAATGAGTTCGACGGGGAGTGGATCGGCACCGACTTCAAACGCGCCCATGTCCACCGTACCGGTCTCATCGATGCGTAAGTTATTGTCGTAATCGGCCGGAAGAGCGGCTCGTTCATTCGTGCCACCGTTTTCTGCGGGGGACCCGCCGAGTAGTCTAGGCAGTGATCCTTCACCACCAAAATTGAAGATAGGGTTCTCGTTGAAGATCATTCCATCTCCACAGACTACAGTAGACGGATCGGCAGGAGTTGGTCTACTATTCAGTTCATCACAATCATTCGCTTCTACAAGGCTGTAGCTGATGCTTACTGTCGCATCCACGTTTTTTAATGTTCTACTGGACTGAGCGTTTGGCGTGGTATTACCGTAGACTATCGAATTAACGATGTTACTCGTGCCTCCATTAGTATATATACCACCCCCAGTTCCATCTGCACCGGTTGCAGTGTTACCCGTAACGGTAATGTTTCGGAACACCGCGTCCGAACGGTTGCCATATATTCCCCCACCTGCATAGGCTCGATTGTTGAATATTACAGTGTTTTCAAACACTATATCTAGCTGTCCGATCTTCCTGTCCTCTATTTGAAGATACACTGCTCCGCCATTCGAGTTTGGTTCGCCGGTATCATCAATACACGCGTTGGCTTCAAAAAGTGAGCGTCTTACAGTAATTTGCAAATTTCCTTTATTTGCAGTCGCGTACATCGCTCCGCCACTGTTTCCACCCGTACCGGAAACGTAGCGGGAAACATTTCCTACGAAACGACATCTATCAAGTAACACCGAACTACCGTTCAATGTCTGGGTTCCATCATCGTTGAATCCGGCTCCCGACGCATACAATGCGCCACCATTAGAATTAGCCGTATTGTTCTGGAATGTGCAACTGTGAAACTCTGGGTTTGCGTTACCTAGCTGCCCTAGCTTTCCTGCTCCGTTAATAAAGACCGCACCACCCGAGCCCGTAGCTGTATTATTCTGAAACGTACAATTGAGTAACTTGGGATTAGCAGTGGCCCCATTATTACCAGTTATGTAAAGACCTGCACCTGCGTCCCCCCGGTCTCTATCCTTTATCCTTTTGTTTGCATATCCATCGGATATAATTAAGTTCTCCAACGAGGCTTCTAGACCGCAATCGTTGCAATAGACAACGGTTAAGCTATTATTGTTCAATTGGCCGTCCCCATCAATATCTCCACTCAGAATCGTTAAATTATCTGGGGATGCCTGAGCTTTAGAGGTTTCATTCCCGACGAAGCCTCCAATGATACTTTTATTCTGGCGAATTTCAAAGGTTTTTTGCCGCTCAGAGTCCGGGCAATTAGTGCAATTTGTCGGTTTGTAAACGCCTTGAGCAACCCAAATTTCGTTGTAAGGACCAAAGGTTTGAGTGACCGCCCAGAGATCATCTGAGGCGTTTGCCCACGAACTTCCGTCTCTCGTGCCTGCACCAGATTCGGTAACGTAGAACACTGTCTGCGCCCCCAAACCAACCCAACAAAGGCAAGTAATAAGTCCGACCAGTGAAAACCGGCCAAGGAGAGTAAAGCTCAACTTCATATGTAATAATATTGGGGCGAAGCTAGACAGCTGCAACTAGTCACGCCTCCCACCGACCGGGTACTTAGGCTCACTCGATATCTAATCCTTGGGAAGCCAGCCAACAGAAGTGAATCTAGTCATCGCTCACGCACCTTTACCGATACCTTCTGCTACTTCGCCACCGTGCTGCGCATGCGTAGTCGCCACGTTTCTCAAGCTAGCTAACTGCGAAGTCGGCACATCGAGCCGCCGCTTCGGCAGCGCCTGGGGCTGGTTTTTACGCAAGTACTCCAGGGCACCCTCGCGGACCACGCAACGGAGACCAAAGGTGTCACCCGAGGTTTTCGCGCTGACGAGCACGCGGACCGTCATCGTGTACTCCGAGGTGTCGGTTACCTGGACGCTCTTGACGCGCTCGTCCCAGAGGGGGTTGTTCATGACGATGCGATCGACTTCCTTGCGTAGTCCCTCTAGGTCCGCGCCGTAGTCGAGGTAGAGGAGCACCACGCCGATGAGCTCGGTGGTGGAACGCGTCCAGTTTTGGAAGGTCTCGTCGATAAATTTGTTGAGGGGAACGACCAAACGGCGCTCGTCCCAAATCTTGACGACCACGTAGGTGAGGGTAATCTCCTCGACCCGACCGACCTCCCCCGCGATCGCGATCTGATCGTCGATGCGGATCGGTTGCGTAAAGGCGATCTGGAAGCCGGCGAGGAGGTTAGCGAGGGATTTTTGGGCCGCTAAACCGATGGCGATCCCGGCGATCCCGGCCGAGGCGAGCAGGCCCGCCCCGAATTGACGGATGTTGTCGAACTGCAGCAGCACGAAGGCCAGCGCGATGATCGCGGCCACGACCGTGATCACCTGCTTGATGTACTGGAGCTGCGTGTAGATCTTGCGTTGCTGGAAGTTGTCGGCGTTGCCGCCGAACTGGTAGCGCTCGAGCAGCAGGTCGCCCAGGACCTCTACCGCCTGAACGATCAGCCAGGCGCCCACCCCGTACAGCAGCGTCTGTACGATCCGCTCGGTGTAGTAGTAGGCGTTAACGTCGGTTTCCGCAACGCCGTACACGGCGATAAACATCCCGAGCAGCGTGCCGAACCACGTGGCCGGCCGCGCGAGGTTTCGGTGCACCGAGGTGAGGAAGACCCGTTTCGTGCGCTGGCCCGCCGCCCGCAAAATGGCGAGCAGGACCTTCGTTACGATAAACCCAGTTAACGCACCGACGCCCAGTGCGGCGGCGATGGCGACTAACGTACGGTAGGTGGGATCAATGAAGTCGAACATGCGCGGGAAGATCGTAAGCCCAGCTTACGGTACCGCGGCGCATTCGTTCGGATAATCTACTTAGCCCATCTCCTGCTGCACCTCGGTTACCTCGGGGATCATCCGCTTCAGCATGGACTCGATGCCGGCCTTGAGGGTCACCGTCGAGCTCGGGCAACCGGAGCAGGCGCCCTGCATGGTTACCGTAACGACCCCTTGCTCGAAGCTCTTGAAGGTGATGTTGCCGCCGTCCATCTCCACGGCGGGGCGTACGTAGGTCTCGATCAGGTCCTCGATCTTCTTCACGATCGCCTCGTCGTCGCCGGAGTACTCGTAGTTGGCGCGGCGCTCGGCCTCCATCGCCTCGGCGGCGGCCTCGAAGCCTTCCTTCACGAGGCCCTTCCCGTCTTCGATCCAGGTCTTGATGAACGATTTCGTCTTGAGCATCACGTCGTCCCACCCGTAGTTGAACTCCTTGGTGATCGTCACGAAGTTGTTGCAGACGTAAACGCCCTTGACGAAGGGCATCTCGAAGAGTGCCGCGGCGAGCGGACTCCATTCCTTGGCCAGGTCCTCCTCCCGAAAATCGGCGGTCCCCGTGAAGAGCATCCGGTTGGTCACGAACTTCAGCGACTCCGGATTCGGGGTTTGCTCGGTGTAGAGCATCACGGGACTCTGCGTGGTGGTGGCGGACATGCGGAAGTTAGTTGTAAGCGAAAAGGTAGGTACCCGCTTCAGTAACCGAGCTACTCGCTCTCGGTTGTGGCCTCTTTACTCGTACCGCGCTTCGGTCGGCGTCGGCGGGGTCGGTGCGCGTCGGCGGGCGCTTCGTCCGGGACCTCGGTGAGCGCGTGCTCTAGTGGCGTATCCTCCCAGGAGGTAGGTTCGGCGACCGGCTCGGGTTGCAGCTCGAACTCCACGTCCTCCCAGTCCGAATCCTCCGGGGCGACTTCGGGGGGGTCGATCCACCCCGCGGTTAGGGCCGCCGTGGCGCTTACGTCCTCGATCGCGGGGTTGAGGATGTACAGGGGGAGGGGCCGGCGTTTTCTTCTTCGCTTGTCTGGCCGCTTGACGGCACCCTCACCGACGGCGGCGGTGGGCGCTCGCGCTAGCGATTCGGGCAGCTCCGGCTTCCCGAGCCGTTGGATCTCGTTGGGCTCGATCACCAACGCACCCGGTTCGACCTGTTCGGCCGAGGGGGCGATCTTGATTACTGGCGTTCGGGGTACCTGCTCGTCGGCCGCGGATATACCCGCTACGACTACGGCGATCGAGTGCCTGATCTCGCGGTTGAGGGAAGGCTTGCGCGGGCGTCGACCCTTGGGTTTCGGCGCTTCCGCAGTGGGTGGGTCCACGGCGGCGTGGGCGGTTTTGGCGACAGCCGGCGCTTGGGTAAGCTCGGGCGCCGGAGCTTCTTGGCTCGGGTCTCGCGCTGGCTTGTGGGACCGTTTCGGTTTGCGTGGCGGCTTGCTCGCGGTGGGCGCTTCGGGCGCGTCGTCGACGATTAGGGCGCGGCGTTTCGGGGTCCGCTTCACGGGCAGGGCGGCGCCCGACTCGGCGTCGGCCTCCAGCACGCCCATCTTCACGAGGGCCTTGCGCGAGGCGAGCTGCTCGGCGGCTTTCTTGTTGAAATCATCGGCCGTCGCCACCGTCTCCCCGGCGATCACGACGCCGATCTTGAAGCGATCGCGCCGTTCGTGCTTGTACTTGTTGACGATCTGGTAGCCGATCGAGCGACCGTTCTTCTGGCAGTACTCGAGTAGCTGGCTCTTGTAGTTGTCGTCCACCGTCTCGAGGTGGTCCATGTCGACGTAGTTGCGCAGCATGCGTCGGATCACGAAGCGCTTGGTCTCGCGGTAGCCTTTCTCCAGGTACACGGCCCCGACGAGGGCCTCTACGGCGTTGCCGAGCATCGAGCTCGATAGGCGCGTGCGGTTGTACTCGGTGAGCAGCACGTCGAGGCCCATCTCGTCGCCGATGCGGTTGAGGCTGTTGCGCTTGACGATCTTCGAGCGCATCTTGGTGAGGAAGCCCTCGTTGCCGTTCGGGTACTTTTTGAAGAGGTATTCGGCTACGATGGTGCCGAGCACCGCGTCGCCGAGGTACTCGAGGCGCTCGTTGTTGGTCTGCACGGGGAGGTCGCCCCGGTTCTGGTTGCTCTTGTGGGAGAACGCCAGTTTGAAGATGGCCAGGCGCGCCGGCACGAAGCCCGTCATGTCGCGAATGCGGGCAGCCAGGTTCTTGTCCGGCGAGAAGTAGAGGTTGTAGACCCTCAGGAAAAAGCGGAGTAGCAGCACGGAGGTTGTTTTGGCGCCCTCGGGCACCATTTACAAAAGTACACGCTGCGAGCTCAGCGACTCAAACGCGCTTGAGCACCACGCAGGAGTTGTGTCCACCGAAGCCGAAGCCGTTGGACAGCACCACGTTCACCTCGCGTTGTTGCGCCTCGTTGAAGGCGAGGTTGAGGCGGGCGTCCACCTTCGGATCGGCGGTGAAGTGGTTGATGGTAGGCGGGACGAAGCCGTGGCGGATCGCCTCGATGCCCGCGATCGCCTCGATGGCGCCGGCCGCTCCGAGGAGGTGACCGGTCATGGATTTCGTCGAGGAGATGGCCATCTTGTAAGCGTCCTCACCGAAGACCTGCAGGATGGCCTTGAGCTCGGCCACGTCGCCGAGCGGGGTGGAGGTGCCGTGGGTGTTGAGGTAGTCCACGTCCCCGGTCGTCATACCGGCCATCCTGAGGGCCTGGCGCATGGCGCGGGCCGCGCCTTCGCCCTCGGGGTGCGGAGCGGTGATGTGGTGCGCGTCGGCGGTCGCGCCGATGCCTACGACCTCGGCCAGGATCCCGACGCCCCGTGCCTTGGCGTGCTCGTACTCCTCCAGCACCAGCGCGCCCGCGCCTTCGCCGAGCACGAAGCCATCGCGGTCCAGGTCGTAGGGGCGACTCGCGGTCGCCGGATCGTCGTTGCGGGTGCTGAGCGCCTTCATGTTACCGAAGCCGCCCACGCCGGTGCGCGTGATCGCCGCCTCGGCGCCGCCGGTGAGCACGACGTCGCTGCGGTCGAGCCGGATCGAGTCGAAGGCGCACATGATCGCGTGGTTCGCCGAGGCGCAGGCGCTCACCGTCGCGAAGTTCACGCCCGTGAAGTTCCAGCGCATCGAGATCAGTCCGGAGGCGATGTCGATGATCATCTTCGGGATCATGAAGGGATTGTAGCGCGGGTCGAGCCGCTCCACGTTCTCCTCGATCTCCTCCTGGAGGGTCTGCAGGCCCCCGATCCCCGAGCCCATGATCACGCCGACGCGGTGCGCGTCGAGCGCGTGGTCTTCGGGGATGTTCGCCTGATCGAGCGCCTCCTTGCTCGCGGCCATCGCGAACTGCGTGAAGCGATCCATGCGCCGTACCTCCCGCTTCTCGATCGTGTCTTCCGGATTGAAATCCTGCACTTCGGAAGCGAAGGTGGTCTTGAACTCGCTGGCGTTGAAGAGCGTGACGTAGTCGGCGCCCGAACGCCCCGCGCGAAGACCTTCGGAGTAGCGCTCCACGGAGCTACCGATGGGGGTTAGCGCACCAGCGCCCGTAATCACGACTCTTCTCATAAAATTTCAACAGGCTAGGGGGGAGTAAAAACAGGCGCGGCCGGCTGCCCGGTGCAGGGCGGCCGGCCGCGCCGAGGGGGTGGGTTAGCGGCTTAGGATTTAACCGTCTCCTTCTCGAGGTAGTCGATCGCCTGGCCCACCGTCTGGATGTTCTCGGCCTGCTCGTCGGGAATGGAGATCTCGAACTCCTTCTCGAATTCCATGATCAACTCTACCGTGTCGAGCGAGTCCGCGCCGAGGTCGTTGGTGAAGTTGGCTTCGCGGGTCACGTCCGCTTCGTCTACACCGAGCTTGTCGATGATAATCTTGTGTACGCGTTCTGCGACGTCTGCCATGAGGATAATCTTTAGTGGCCGCAAAGGAAACCTTTTGTACCGGTGGCGCAAAACGGAACTTTAGGGCAACCCGTACGTCCTACCTTCGCGCCGCAAAACCGCTTTTCATGTCCGACGACGTTCGCAACGCAGGTCTCAAAGGCTGGCTCTTCGCCGGCTTCTTCTTTCTCGTCCTGCTCGTGGGCGCGCTGTGCGTATACATCTACAACGCCAACTTCAGCGGCCTCGTCGAGTAGTACCTGATCGCCGATTCGGTGCGTTAGACAGGCTTCGCCGCCAGTCCGACGACGCCTATGACGCCTACCAACCGGTTCGCTTTCGCTAAAACATACCTGCTCCGGCAGCACCGCGACCGCCCCGTGGTCTTCTACGCTGCACTGCTCCTCCTGCCCGCGCTGCTCGCGGTAGGGGCCGTCGGCGGCTTGATCGGGCTCGTCTACGCGGGCGCCTTCGGGGAGATCCCCTCCCGCGCCACCATCGCCCTGGTCGAAACCCCCGAGGCGAGCTGGCTGCTCGACCGCAAAGGCACCGTCCTCTCCCGCTACTACCGCGAGAACCGCGAGATCGCCACCGAGGAGGAACTGCCCGACCTCCTCAAGCGGGCCCTCCTCGCCACCGAGGACGAGCGCTTTTTCGAGCACGAAGGCATCGACTGGCGGGCCACGGCGCGGGCGGTTTTCGTTTCCGGACTCCTCGGCCGCGCCGAGCAGGGCGGCGGGTCGACCCTCTCGCAGCAGCTCGCCAAAAATCACTTCCCCCGCGCCCGCGGCGGCAAGCTCACGCTCCTCGCCGCCAAGGTAAAAGAGGCCATTACCGCGCAACGCTTCGAGTCGGAATACACCAAGGAGGAGCTCATCACCCTCTACCTCAACTCCGTGCCTTTCGGCGAAAACATCTACGGCGTCAAGGTGGCCGCCCGCCGCTTTTTCGATGTCGAGGTCGCCGACCTACGCGCCGAACAGGGCGCCGTACTCGTGGCGATGCTCAAGGCCAACAGCTCCTACAACCCCGCGTGGCACCCGGAGCGCTCACTCAAACGTCGCAACCTCGTGCTCGGTCGTATGGCCCGGCAGGGTTTCCTCACGGAGGCCGAGCGCGACAGCCTCGTGCAGCTTCCGCTAAAACTCTCCGAACGTAAAGATCGTGCGCAGGCGCAGGCCTCCTACTTCTCGGAGCGCGTCAAATCCGACATCGCCCGCCTGCTCGATTCGCTGGCCGAGGCCGACGGCATCGTGCACGATCTGTACAGCGGCGGCCTGCGCGTCACGACCACCGTCGACGCCGAGCTGCAAGACCTCGCCGAACAGGCCGTCGTCGGGCACCTGCAGGCGCTCCAGCCCGCCTTCCGCAAGCAGTGGAACGACGAGTCGGCCAGTGGGTTTACAGAATTACTCGACGAGGCCATCGCGGGTAGCGACCGCTACGCGGTTTTGCGGGCCAGCGGCAAGTCTGAACAGGCGGCCATGACGAGTTTTGGCGAAAGCCGCACGATCCGCTTCTCGGAACGCGCCGCGCTGCCGGCCGGGGCGTACGAGAGTAGCTGGCGGGACAGCGTGCGCGCCGAGCTGATCCGCCTGCGGGCGGGCTTCGTGGTGGCGGATGCGCATACCGAGGAGGTGCTCGCTTACGTGGGCGGCTCTGACTTTGCGGCGGTGCCCTTCAACGGGGCGACGGCGCGGCGGCAGGTGGGGAGTATTTTCAAACCCGTCGTGTACGCCGCGGCGGTGGAGGCGGGTGGCAGCCCCTGCGAGTACTTCGTGAACGACCTGCGCACCTACACCGACTTCGAAGACTGGACCCCGCGCAACTCCGACGGCGAATACGGCGGCGAGTATTCGATGACGGGCGGGTTGGTGAATTCCGTGAATACCGTGGCCGTGCAGCTCGCCTTTCAGGTGGGGCCGAAGCGCGTGAGCGATCTGGCCGCCACGATGGGCGCCCCCGGGGTGCCCGCCGAGCCAAGTGTGGCGCTGGGCACTCCTTCGCTGAGCCTGGAGGAGATGATGCGGGTGTACGGCACGTTCGCGCGGGGCGGCACGGTGCCGACGTACCACCTCGTATCCCGTATCGAGACGCGTGGCGGCGAATTGCTTTACGAAGCCCCCGACCGGGCGGGAGCGGAGCGCCCCGAGGCCTTCAGCGAGCGCACCGGGGAGGTGATGCGCCACATGATGCAGCAGGTCGCCGAGCGCGGTACGGGCGCCGGACTCGCCGGGCGCTACGGCGTACGGGGCGACGTGGCCGGCAAAACGGGCACCACGCAAAACCAGGCCGACGGTTGGTTTATGGGTTTTACCCCGGAGCTCGTGGTGGGCTCCTGGGTGGGGGCGGCCTACCCCAATATTCGCTGGAAGTCACTGCGCGACGGGCAGGGGGCCCGCACCGCGATGCCGATCGTGGGGCGGTTCCTCAAGGACTACGAGGCGCAGTACGGCGTGCGGCAGTTTCCGGAGTTGAGCGAGGACGTGGCCACCGAGGCCGAGTGCGAAGATTTCCTCGAAGAGGGGGAGGGGTTGTTCGCGGACGAGGAGTTCGGGGAGGGCGGCGGCATCGAGTCGGCGCTCCGCAGCATCTTCACGAGCCGCAAGCAACGGGAGGCGGAGGCCGCCGAGCGGACCCGGCGCGCGCGTCGACCCAATCCGGTGGGTGCCGCCGAGCGCAATGCGGAACGCGAGAAGGCACGCAAGGCCAACAACGATCGCCTGGCGAAGCAGCGCCGACAGGGGAGTCAGCAACGCAAGCGAGCGGCGCGTAAGCGGCGCAAGAAGAAAGCTTGGGACGGGATTTTTGGGCGTAAGCCTGACTAGGTACAACCCCGCTCACCCCGGAGGGATCTGATGATAATATATTGCTCCACTGTGTTTTAAGCCCTGAGCGACAGTGGATTGCTGACCTTGCTCGCTTCCTCCTCTCTCTTGTTGTGATCGGTTTTAAGCTTATATTCTAACTCCTTGGCTAACAGTCGCCACCAGTAGTAAGCCGGTATCTCTCCTTCGCTGTGTCTTTCGAGCCGATACATTAGCTCGGTGTTCGGCTTCTCCTTCCCGTTTACTAGCCGACTTAGCTTCGTTTTATGAACGTTTAAATTGTCTGCTATTTCGTTATTACTTCGACCTGTAATGGAGATATATCGCTTGATTTGTTGAGCAAAACTGAACTGCTCGTCAAACTTTGGGCTACTGAAGTAATCTCTTAGCGATAATTTGAAGGTAAACAGTTGCGATCGTAGGCGAGCATCGTCACTCATATTTTCCCTAGCCGCCATTCTCAACTTCAAAAAATCTGCTTCCGCTGATTGTTGCTGCGTTTCAGGTAGCTTACTGCTGAAAACAAAGCTCTCAGCGATCTCCGAATCGCTGTACTCCTTACTTAGCTCTTGGTAGGTCTGCTCTTTAGTTTTCTTCATCAGATAAATACTCGAGAATTAGTTTTCGGGATAATTCCTGCTCGACGGCTAATAATCGCCCATACTGCCGAAAACCATATTCTCCCTGGTAGTAGTCGTTTAATTTGGTCTTAGGTTGGAGGGAAACGAATCCATCGTACTGGCGCTCGAATGCCAGTTTGCAAGAGAAGGCGATCAGACAGCCCGCAATATTCTCGATGGTCTTCTTCCTGCCCCTATGCCGGTCAGATGTCTCAATCACGTTAAGGTGAATGCGATACTCATTGGGTACGTCAATTAGAGAAATCAATCCTAACACCTCATATTTCTCATTTAAAAGTGAAATCTTGTAGACTTCGTTCCCTCGTTCCTGCTCCCAGTCAAATCGAAAGTCTAGAGAACTAGCGATCCAGCGATGATCCGATTTCGAAACCTCTTCGATCGCCGAAGCAAGAGCCCTCCCACTTGAGCTGTCTTGTAGGGGCATGTTACGAATTCGGTAGCCCTAAGATAGCCCAGTTTACGAAAATTGTAAACATTTTATGCAAGAGCTTCCGGTACTCAGCCAGTTGTTAGATTTTGGGGTTGCTACTTGGTAACTGCGTATCGGTTACGCAAGATGTAGATGGTTAATCACTTACGGGCGCACGGAAATTATCACCTACCCTGCACCCCCGCCCTACCTTGCCCGAATGCTCTCCACCAAGACTGCACCCCCCGTCAAATTCGACCGCGGCGAGCTCGACGACGCGATGCTGCTCGAACTCTACCGCCAACTGCTGCTGCCCCGCCTCATCGAAGAAAAGATGCTGTCCCTGCTGCGGCAGGGGAAGATTTCGAAGTGGTTTAGCGGCATCGGGCAGGAGGCTATTTCGGTCGGGTGCGCCCTCGCGCTCGAGGCCGATGAATACCTCTTTACGATGCACCGCAATTTGGGGGTGTTTACCGCGCGGGAAGTGCCGTTCGCGCGACTGTTCGCGCAGTGGCAGGGCACGCTGGGTGGGTACACCAAGGGGCGGGACAGGAGCTTTCACTTCGGGGTGCCCGAGTACCACATCGTGGGCATGATCAGTCACTTAGGTCCGCAGCTGAGCCTGGCCGCCGGCGTGGGACTCGCCCACCGCATGCGCAAGGAAGCCAAAGTTTCGCTCGCCTTCACGGGGGAGGGCGGGACCAGTCAGGGCGAGTTCCACGAGGCGCTCAACGTGGCGGCGGTGTGGGGTCTGCCCACCATCTTCGTGATCGAAAACAACGGCTACGGACTCAGTACCCCCGTGCAGGAGCAGTACGCCTGCGACGATCTCGTGGATCGCGCCCTCGGCTACGGCATGGAGGGCATTCAGATCGACGGCAATAACGTGCTGGAGGTCTACCGCACCATCCGCGAGCTGGCTGAAGATTTACGCGCCAATCCCCGCCCCGTGCTGGTGGAATGCCGCACTTTCCGTATGCGCGGCCACGAGGAGGCCAGCGGCACCAAGTACGTGCCTGACGAATTGATGGCCGCCTGGGCGGAGCGCGATCCCCTCGAAACGTACGGTAGCTACCTCGGCGATCAAGGGCTACTCAACGAGGAGACCGAGGCGGAGCTGCGCCGGGAATACAAAGCCTACATCGAGCGAAGCTTGGAGGAAGCCGCCGGGTTCGCGGCGCCGACCGCGTCGCTCGAGCGGGAGCTAGGCGACGTGTACGCCGCGAACCCCGATCCGGCGGACGACGGCGGCGTCCCCGACGGCGGCGTCCCCGACGGAGGCGACGCCGAGGAGCTCCGTTTCGTCGACGCGGTGCGCGCCGGCTTGGCGCAGGCCATGGAGCTGCACCCGGGACTCGTCTGCATGGGCCAGGACATCGCCGATTACGGCGGGGTGTTCAAGGTGACGGAGGGCTTGCTGGAGCGTTTTGGCGCAAGCCGCGTCCGTAATACTCCGCTCTGCGAGAGCGCGATCGTTGGCGCCGCGCTCGGTTACCACATCGCCACCGGCGCTCCCGCGATGGTGGAGATGCAGTTTGCCGACTTCGTGAGCTGTGGCTTCAACCAGATCGTCAACAACCTCGCGAAGCTGCACTACCGCTGGGGGCAAACGGCCAACGTGGTGATCCGCCTGCCCACGGGCGGCGGCATGGGCGCCGGGCCTTTCCACTCGCAGAGCAACGAGGCTTGGTTTGCGCACGTGCCGGGGCTGCGGGTGGTGTACCCGAGCACCTGTGCCGATGCCAAGGGCCTCCTCCTCGAAGCCTTCGCCGACCCCAATCCGGTGCTCTACTTCGAGCACAAAGGCTTGTACCGCAGTGAGCGGGGGGCGGTGTCGGAAGCGCCCGTGCGCATCCCGTTCGGGCAGGCGCGCACCGCTCGGCACGGTGAGGTGGCCACCGTCGTTACCTACGGTCTAGGCGTCCGCTGGGCGGAGGAGGCTTGCGCCAAAACGGGCTACGATTTGGAGGTTATAGACTTACGTACGCTAGCCCCCCTCGATATCGATACGGTACTGGCGAGTGTCCGCAAGACGGGGCGAGCGCTCGTACTGCACGAGGACAATCTGTTCGGCGGACTGGGCGGGGAGCTGGCCGCGCAGATCCAGGAGGCGGCCTTCGCGGCTCTCGACGCGCCGGTGCTCCGCGTGGCCGGTCTGGATACGCCCATCCCGTTCGCCGCCGAGCTCGAAGCGCAGTTTATGGCGAACGCCCGGTTGGAGTCCGCGCTCGAACGGCTATTAGCCTACTAGCGTCCGTGTACATTCGCGGCCGCACCGACGCCCGTTGGTCGGCAGTTCCACAAAGCCCCCATACACTATGAAGCTCGAAGGTTTAATGTCTGTGTCCGGTAAGCCGGGCTTGTATCAAATGGTCGGCAACCGGAAAAGCGGCCTGGTCATCGAGCCGATCGGCGGGGGTACGCGGGAGTTTGCCGCCTCGCGTCAGCATCAGTTTACGCCGATAGAATCCATCGCGATCTTCACCGACGACGGAGAATCCGTGCCCATCAAGGACGTGCTAAAACGCATGCTCGAGCAGGAGGAAGACAATCCGCCGCCCGCGGCGAAGGCCAAGGCCGAAGCGCTGCGCGAGTACATGCTCGACGTACTGCCGAACCACGATCAGGAACGGGTGTACACCAACGACATCAAGAAGCTCGTACGCTGGTACGCGGCCTTGAAGTCGGCCGGGGTGCTCGACGCCGCTGAGGAGGAGGAAACCGAAGTTGCGGACGGTGCTAACGAAGCGCCCGCCGCGGATGCGGCCGGGAAGGAAGCTACGACTGAACCGAAAGCAGACGCGAAGGCCACGCCCGACGCGCAGGAGGATCCGGCAGCCGACGAGTCGGCGGCCGAGAAAAAGCCAGTGACCAAAAAGTCGACGACCAGAGCGTCGGTCGCCAAAAAGAAAGCGGCGGATGGGCAGGATGGCGGCCCCGAATAGCCCCGAACCAATCCGGGGCGCTAACGCCGACCGTAGTGGCACACCGCGGTACCAAACATGAGGCAGGCCTCCGTCCGCTACCGGCTCACCATCACGATCTCCGGGAAGGTGACCACGCTCTCGTTGCCCCCGGCCCCCACGGCGGCAACGCCGAAGAAGTAGTTATCGACGACTAGGCCGGTGAGCGTGTGCTCGGTTACGTCCGGTCCTACCCAGCGGTAGTCCGTCCACTGCGGCTCGGTGGTGAGGCGGTAGTAGAGCTTGTAGCCCACCGCACCGGCGCTCGGCTTCCACTTGAGCTTCGCCGCCGGCTCCACGGTACCGCCGATCTCCAGCTCCTCGACCGCGGGCGGCGCCCAACCCAGACTCGCCAGCGCAACGGCGTTAACGGCGGTGAGCCGCGCCGCGTAGTCGAAGTCGACGCCCCCGATCACGTCCCCGTACTCCACGTCGCCCTCGGTGCGGATATCCTGGTGCTGGCGGTCGTACTGCTCGTGCGCCTCCATGATCCGTACGCCCGCAAACCCCTCGTCGTTGAAGGGGCGGTGGTGACCGCCGCGACCGAAGCGATCGAGCCGGTAGACCATCATCGGGTGGAGTTGGGGGAGGAATTGCGAGGTCGTGCGCGCGACGTAACGCGCCAGCTGGCGGCTCGGCCCGTCGACCTCCCCGCCGTAAAAGCGGCGCCAGGTGCGCTTCCGCTCGTCTTCGTCCTGGAGGTACGGTTCCGAGAAAATGCGAAACTCCCGGCTGTCGGTTACCCCGTCGACGCCGGTGATGTTGCCGATCATGTCGTTGTTGAGCACGCCGACGATGTTCCATCCCTCCTCGCGCGCCATGGCGGCCATGGCCTGCCCGCCGAAGAGCCCTTGCTCCTCCCCGCTGAGTCCGGCCAATACCACCGAGTTATCGAATTCGTACGCGCTCAGCACGCGGGCCGCCTCGAGCACGCCCGCCATCCCGCTGGCGTTGTCGTTGGCCCCCGGCGAGTCCGAGGTGCGGTCCATCGCGTCGCTCACGCGGCTGTCGATGTCGCCGCTCATGATCACGTAGTCGTTCGGCCGCTTCGTGCCTCGCAAAACGCCGTACACGTTCACGACTTCGGTGGGTACGTCGATGCGCTGGTTACCGGTCGAATCGACGAGCGTGCGCTGCACGTGCACCTCGAGGCAGCCGCCGCAGGCCTCGCTGATCGCGCGAAACTCGCTCTCGATCCAGCGCCGGGCGGCTCCGATACCGCGGGTCTCCGAGCTCGTGTCCGAGAGGGTGTGGCGCGTTCCGAAGCCCACGAGCTTGCGCACGTCCGCCTCGATCCGGGCGGCCTGGGGTGCGGCGGCGATGTCGTACGCCCGGGCATCGAAGGCGGGGGCGGCGGCGGGGGTCTGGGCGTAGGCGAACTGTTTTAGCGCAAGCGAAAACAGAAAGAGGAGGGTATAAATGAGCTGTCGGCACATGGTCGGAAGGTAACCGCGGCGCGCGCAGCATCACGGAGGGACAATATCCGAGATACGTTCTCTTAATATGTAAACGAGAGCTTTGGGGTGCTTTAGAGCGATACCTACCCACGCGCGCTCACTTACTGATACACCCGATGTCTCCCCACGCCCCTGCAAGTCGCCGCAAGCTCGAGCTCGTACTCCTCTCGGACGTACACCTCGGCTCGCGCGCGGCCCGGGCGGCCGAGCTCCTCAATTACCTCGGGAGCATCGCGCCGGAGACGTTGGTCATCAACGGCGATCTGCTGGAGCTCAACCGTTTCGGCAAGCGCGGCTTGCCCGAAGACCACCTCGACGTGGTGCGCGAGCTGCTCGAGCTCAGCTCGGCGGGCACGCGGATCTACTACCTCATCGGCAACGCCGAGGCGCAGCTCCGGCGCTTCAGCGGCCTGGTGCTCGGTAACCTCCACCTCCGCGAGGAGCTGGAGCTACGCGTGGGCGGCGAGCGCTACTGGATGTTCCACGGCGATCGGTTCGACCCGGTGATCCGACTCGGGCCGGCGCTCGCCAACCTCGGCGGACCGTTGTACAAGTTACTCGTGCGCCTCGACGGGTGGACGGGCAGGTTGAGGCGGGGGCTCGGGCTCGGCCAATTCTCCCTCGCGGACCTGCTGCGGCGCAGCGGCGCCTACGAGAACCGTTACCGGGAGCTGTTCGAGACCTCGGCCATCGAGCTCGCCGCGCACCGTGGGTTCGCGTACGTCGTGTGCGGGCACTCGCACCGCCCGGCGATCCGCACCGAAGCGGTGAAGGGCAAATCCGTCACCTACCTCAACGCGGGCGACTGGGTGGAGCACCTGACCGCGCTCGAGTACCGGTACGGTAGATGGCACTTTCACCAGTACGACGCACGGGATTTCCCGAAACCAAGCGCGAGGTTACGGGTAGACGGAGGGAGGAGGCGCAACCTGCGCCCGCCCCTCGCCCCCGCCGAGCACGCGCTGTTAGAACAAATCGTGACCGGCAAGCTGGGGTGACAGCGATATTTACCCCCGATGCTCAAGAAGGTACTCATCGGGCTCGGGGCGGTGGTCTCCGCGCTCGTGTTCGTCGCGGTCGCGCTGCTCTACTGGCCCTACGGCGCGACACCCCCCGACCGGACCCCTGTCTACGCCGAGTTGGATTTCGCCGGCGCCGAAGCGAAGGCCGCCGAACTCGTCGCCGCAATGTCGCTCGACGAAAAGGTGGAGCAGCTCCACGGTAGCCTCGATAACCCACTTCGCTTCGCGAGCTGGGGCCTCGGCGTGCTGCTTACCCCGGGGCGGGGAGACGTAACGAGCGGCTACAACGAGCGCCTCCGAGTTCCGGCGATGGTCTTTACGGACGGCCCGCGGGGTATCGCCTTCAAACACGGCGCAACGGCCTTCCCGGTGGCCATCGCGCGCGCCGCGAGCTTCGACGTGGAACTCGAACGCGCCGTGGGTTCGGCCATGGGGGTGGAAGCTCGCCGCGGGCACTACAATTACTTGGCGAGTCCCTGCATCAACGTCTTGCGACACCCCGCCTGGGGGAGGGCGCAGGAGAGCTACGGGGAGGATCCGTTCGTGAACGCCCGTTTCGGGGTGGCGAACGTCGCCGGTATCCAGCGCCACGGCGTGATGGCCTGCCCGAAGCACTTCGCGCTCAACAGCATAGAGATCTCGCGCTACCGGGTCGACGTTTCGGTGGGCGAGCGCGCGTTGCACGAGGTGTACCTGCCCCAGTTCAAAGCCATGATCGACAGCGGGGCCGCCTCGCTGATGAGTTCCTACAATAGGGTCCGCGGTGCGTACACCGCGGAGAATCGCGAGCTTCTGCGAACGATCCTCCGCGATCAATGGGGCTTCCGGGGCTTCGTGAGCTCGGACTGGACCGAAGGCCTCTACGACGCCGAAGCGGGGGTGCTCGCCGGACTCGACGTAGAGATGCCGCGCGGCACGGTGTACCGCGAGATCCCCGAGCTCATCGAGCGGGGGAAGCTCACCGAAGCGCGCGTGGATACGCTCGTGCGCCGCGTGGTAGCCACCAAATTGTACTGGACGAGTCGCCCGGGCGAGCCCGACGCGGGTTACGACGGGAAGCTTTCCACGGAAGACCACAAACGGCTCGCCCGCCGCACCGCGGAGGAGGGCATAGTGCTGCTGCAAAACGAGGGCAACCCCCTGCCGCTCGATCCGCGGCGCATACGCACCGTGCTCCTGCTCGGGCCGCTGGCGGACCAGCCCAACCTCGGTGACAACATGTCTTCCAAGGTGGACCCGGAGTCGGTCGTCACCATCGAGGCCGGTCTGCGTGCGGCACTGGGGGGGGGCGTCACGGTAGATTACCGCCCGGATCCCGACCCCGACGACCGAGATCTCCTGGAGGCCGCCGGGGCCGCCGACGCCGTCGTTGCCGTGGTCGGGTACGCGCCCAACGACGAGGGGGAGAACGTGGAACTCATCGGCGAACGCCGGGGCGACGAACCGGCCTGGGGCGTGAGCGGCGATCGCAAGGATCTGCGCCTCAAGCGTTCCGACGTGGCGCTACTCCGTGCGCTCGGGGGCCGCAACCCCAACACCGCCGCCGTGATGATCGGGGGCTCCGCCATCGTCGTCGACGAGTGGGTCGACGGCATCCCGGCCGTGCTCATGGCCTGGTACCCCGGCGAGCGGGGTGGGGAAGCGGTCGCGCGGGTACTGCTCGGGCGGGCCAGTCCGGGGGGGCGCATGCCGGTGAGCGTCCCGCGCGAGGGGCAGCGCCTGGTCCACTTCGATCCCTTCGCGGATACGGTGAGCTACGGGTACCTGCACGGCTACGCCTACCACCGCGCCACGGAGCAGCCCGCTCGCTTCCCCTTCGGGTACGGCCTCGGCTACACAGAGCACCGTTTGGACACCGCCTACCTGGAGGCCGCGCGCCTCGTCGAGGGGGATACGGCGCGACTCGTGGTGCGGGTCACCAATGCCGGAAAGCGGCCGGGGTACGCCGTACCGCAAGCCTACATCTCTTGGCCCGAGGCGGCCGAGCGGCCGCGGGGCGTGCTCGCGGCTTTCGCGAAAACGCCTACCGCCCCCGGGCAAACGATCGAACTCCGCCTACCGATTCCCACCGACGGGCTCCGCAACTACGTGGGCGACGGCGCGTGGGCGGCGACGCCCGGCGACTACCGCGTGGAAGTCGGTTTCGATGCCGCGGATGCCGCGGGGCGACCCGCGCTTCCGTTCACGGTCGAGTAACGCGGTGCCCTAATCTCACTTCTACCACGAAAGAGCCCGCCCCCTGCGTTAGCAGAGAAGCGGGCGTAAAAAGCAAGCAAAACACAGCCCTTACCCCCCAGCGGAACCGGCCTCACTTGCTATGCAAAGCGCTCGATAAGAGCACTGTACGTCTTGAAGTCTCAAAAGTGATTGAGTTTCCAGGCGCAACCCTACCCCCCGATAGTCGGCCCTTTCACTCAATCGAGGACGCTCCGAAGAGCACCCAGTTCGCAATCGCCCTCGTAGCTCGGGGAGGGGGGCGATCGATTGGTTAATTCTAATCGATTGGTAAGCAGCTCGCTAGAAAGATTTTCGTTCGCTGCTCTCGGATGTTCTTTATCCGAAAACCGTGCCAGCCGTGAATCTTTTCGCTCGTCCGCCGAAGAGCCGCTCGTTTGCGGCTACGTGTTGTTAAAGGGCAATTACCCGGCCAAGCTTTCGACTCGGCGAGTTCGCGCGCTGGCTACGTGTGACCTCACCTTTCGTGACGCTCTGTCGGTGCTCGAGCCCCGTCGGACGCCGTTTTGAACCGTTTTAGCGGAAGCGAACCGCCAGACTGGCAGCCAAATGCGCCTGGTAAGTGATTTGAGGCCTTTCGGCAAAACCCACCGCACCTGCGCGGTGCACCACAAAACACTACCCTTATGGCGATGACACGCGGACAGATCTCGGTCGAAACCGAAAACATATTTCCCATCATCAAGCAATTCCTGTACAACGACCAGGAAATATTTCTACGCGAACTCATCTCGAACGCGATCGACGCGACCTCCAAGGTGAAGGCCGCCGCCCGCAAGGGGGAACTCGACGGCGAGCTCGGGGACCTGACCATCCGGGTGGCGGTCGATAAGGAGGCGAAGACGGTCACGATCTCCGACCGGGGCATCGGCATGACCGAGGAGGAGGTAATGAAGTACCTCAACCAGGTGGCCTTCTCGAGTGCGGAAGATTTCCTCGAGAAATACAAGGACAACCTCAACATCATCGGGCACTTCGGACTCGGTTTCTACTCGGCCTTCATGGTGTCGGAGAAGGTGGAGGTACGTACGAAGAGCTACCAGCCGGGCGCCGGGGCGGTACTCTGGGAGTGCGAGGGTAAACCGGAGTACGGCATCGAGGCCACCGAGCGCGACGGTCGCGGTACGGACGTGATCCTGCACATCTCCGAAGACGCCTCCGAGTACCTCGAGGAGGACAAGATCGAGGAGCTACTCAAGAAGTACTGTCGGTTCCTGCCCGTGCCGATTCAGTTCGGGATGCGCACCGAGACGGAGTACGAGACCGTCACCGAGGGCGAAGGCGAGGACGCTAAGGAAACGGAGAAGAAGATCGAGACGGAGGTCGCGAACGTGATCAACGACACCGACCCGCTCTGGAAGAAGAGCCCGGCGGAGCTTACCGACGAAGACTACGAGAAGTTCTACGCCGAGATCCACCCCTACGCGCCGGATCCCCTCTTCTGGATCCACCTCAACATCGACTACCCCTTCGACCTGACGGGCGTGCTCTACTTCCCGCCGCTGTCCAATCAGATGGAGGTGCAGAAGAACAACATCGCGCTCTACTCGAACCAAGTTTACGTAACCGACGAGGTGCGCGACATCGTGCCCGAGTTCCTGATGCTCCTCCACGGCGTCATCGACTCGCCGGACATCCCGCTCAACGTGAGTCGCTCCGCGCTTCAGAGCAACCGGCAGGTGAAGCAGATCACCGGGTACATCACCAAGAAGGTCGCGGAGAAGCTCGCCGACCTCTTCAAGAACGAGCGCGAGGACTTCGAAGCGAAGTGGCCCGACCTCGGACCGGTGGTCAAGTACGGGATGCTTACCGACGACAAGTTTTACGAGCGATCCGCGAAGTTCGCGCTGCTCCGGAACCTAGCGGGTAAGAGCCACACCATCGAGGAGCTCAAGGAGGCGATCGGCGAGACCCAGAAGGACAAGCACGGCAAGATCATCGCGCTGTACACCAACGAGCCCGACGCGCACACCAGCTACGTGGAGGCGGCGCAGGCGCGCGACTACGAGGTGTTGTTGATGGACAAGGTGATCGACAACCACTGGATGCAGCAGATCGAGACCAAAGACGGGGACCTCACCTTCGTGCGGGTCGACTCCGACACCGTCGACAAGCTGGTGCAGAAGGAGGAGACGCGCGAGAGCGTGCTGTCCGAAGACCAACAAAACGAGATCAAAGCGGCCTTCGAGGCCAACACCGATGGCCCCGCATCGGGCTCGGTGCAATTGCAAGCCCTGGCGCCGGAAGATCAGCCGGTGGTCGTGACGCGCAACGAGTTCATGCGCCGGATGACGGAGATGCAGGCGCTCCAGGGCCAGTCGAGCGGTATGCCCGACTTCTTCAACATCGTCGTCAACACCAACCACCCCCTCATTGCCGAAAAGATGATCGGTGAGGAGGCGAGTTCGCGCGAGCGCCTGGCCAAGCAGCTGACGGACCTGGCGAAGCTCAACCAGGGACTGCTGAAGGGTAAGGAGTTGGCGGAGTTCGTCCGTCGGAGTGTTTCGGCGCTCTAGGGCACCTCCGCTACGGATGCTCCTCATCCGATTAATACTCGAAAGGCCCTCTCCGTGCTCGCGGGGAGGGCCTTTTACTTGGTCGGAGCTATGCGGTAGCGCTGGGGAAGAATCACGTATCTGCAGGCGGGGGCTCTGCGGGCGGGGGCTCTGCGGGCGGGGGCTCTGCGGGCGGGGGCTCTGCTGAGCGAAACCTAGTTGAGTAGATGCTGCCGCAAAAACAAGATCATCGCTTCGTTGAAGAGATCGCGGTTCTCCTGTTTACGGAAACCGTGGCCTTCGTCCTTGGCCAGCATGTACCAAACCTCCTGTTCGCCTTGCTCCCGGATGGCCGCCACCATTTGCTCCGACTCGGTGGCGGGAACGCGGGGGTCGTTGGCGCCCTGCACGATGAAGAGTGGGGCCTTGAATTGGTCGGTGTGTCTGTTCGGGGATATACCTTCCAAAAATTCGCGCATTTCGGGCTTACGTTCGTCTCCGTACTCGGCGCGCCGGGCATCCTGCCGGTAGGATTCGGTATTTTCGAGAAAGGTTACGAAGTTGCTGATGCCCACGGCCTCGACGCCGCACTTGAACTTGTCGTTGAAGTTGTAGAGTGAGGAGAGCACCATGTAGCCGCCGTACGAGCCGCCGTACGCGCCGATGCGGGAGCCGTCGTACTCCGTCGGCTTCGACTCGATCCAGTCTACGAGTGCCCCGATATCGCGGACGGACTGCTCCCGCTTGTAATCGTTGTCGAGCAGGAGGTACTCCTTTCCGTACCCGGAGGAGCCCCGCACGTTGGGCGCGATCACGGCGACACCGAGCTCGTTGGTGAGGTAGGTGAACAGCTCTGAGAAGCCGGGCTTGAACTGGCTTTCCGGGCCGCCGTGGATCACGACGAGCACGGGGAGCGGTCGGTCGGTTTTGCCGACGGGCTTGTACACGAACGCCGGAATCTGGCGGGGCGCCCCGTCGACTTCGTCGAACGTCGGGTAGGTGATGAGTTCGGGTTCGGGGAATGTGGCGGGATCGAGTCCGCCGACCTCGCTCGTCGTCCAGCGCGTAAGCTGTTTGGACCCAACGTCGAGGGTGTACACATCGCCCGGGGAGCGCGACGTACTGAGCGTCATGGCGATGCGATCGCCCTGCGGATCGAAGCTCAGCCCGCTCACCTCGCCGACCGGAATGCCCTCGACCTTGTTCGAGCTACCGTCGGTCGGACTGAAGAGGTACACGGAGCTAAAACCGTTTTCGTTGACGGTGAACGCGCCCCGCGCGCGCGCTTCGTCGAGTACGAACTCCTCTACGTCCCAGGGGATGTCCGCCGTGATCGCCACGTTGGTGCCGGTCTTCAGGTCGTGCTCGAACAGGGTATTAAACTCTCGGTCCGTGTCGCTCACGAAGTAGTACTTCTTGCCCGTTGCGTCGAAGCTCTGCGCGAGGTAGGTGGTTTCGGCCGTGTCCGGGTTGAGCTTGGTGAGCTGGTTGTTGTTGAAGTCGAGGAGGTAGGAGTTGGACTTCGTACTGGAGAGGTACTGGGTTACGAGCAACTGCTCATCGCCCGGAGCCCAGTCCGCGACCTGCCAGTAGCCACCGCCGCGGCTGATCTTGAGGTTGGCCCGCTTGGGGGCCGAGATGTCCGAGACGTAGACGTCGAAGTCGGTGCCGTTGCGCCGCGAGGACGTATAGGCGAATTGGTTGCCTGCGTTCGACCAGGCTACACCGTAGTTGCGCGATTCTCCGTCGCTGACCAGCTCGGCCCGTTCGGTAGCCAAGTCGAACCAGTACAGCTGGGAGAACTCGTTGCCGAGGGTGTCTTTGAGGAACAGGAGTCCGGAGGTATCCGGACTCGGACAGACGGATGCCTCCCGTACCGGGTCGGTGTAGAAGGTGATCTGCTCGCGCCCGGCGTTGGGCTCGGCTACCGTGTGCAGCTGATTTGTATTCTCGAAGCGCGTAGAGATAAGTACGCCCCGGCCGCCCGGCAACCAACCCCGAAAGCTGGCGGAGCGCGTATCGAAGTAGCGTTGGACCTGCCGGTGGAGGGAGTCGGGTATCTCGGGGACACCCTCGAAGACAACGTTGCCGACCTCCCGCGTATCCTGGGCGGAGAGTGTCTGTGTAAATGGACAGAGGGCGACTAGCGTGCAGAGGCTAGCGCTTAAGAACGTACGTAACATTTGTTTGCGGTAATGAGAACCAGGAGGGAGAGCTGCTATTTGGCGTTGACGGTGTAAAGGCTGGCGTGGAGCGCGTTGAGCTTGGCCGCGTCCAACTTGATCACCTTGCGGTCGTAGGTCATAGTGCCGTTTACTTCGCCCTCCACGTCGGTGGTTTGGGTGTACACGGCGGCCGAAAGGCCGAGGGGGATGAGTTCCTCGATGCTATCCACCATCTCGCCGTAGCGATCGAGTACCTCTTGTTTGCTCCCGTAGCTCACGTAGCCCCAATTGTCTTTATTCTGCCAGGTGTGTCCGTCCTCGGGCAGGCCGATGCCGCCGAACTCCCCGAGGACGAGCGCCCTGGTCTCACCGAACAACTCCGGGTCGGGCATTTCCGGATCGGGGTAGTTGTGGACGTCGATGATGTCGCCGGTATTGACAAAATTGCCGCCGCTGGCGCTGTTCACGAGGCGCGTGCTGTCGTACCCCATCGTCCACTCGGTGATCTCCTCGGTCTTGAACTGCCCCCAAGCCTCGTTGAAGGGTACCCAGACCACGATGGAAGGAAAATTATAGGTAGCGTCCATGATCGCCGCCCACTCCGTGCGAAAGATCCGCTCCGACTCGGGCGTGCGTTCGCGTTCCAGGCCCTTGCGCCCGATCACCCCGGGCCGCCCGCTCCACTGGTTGCCCTGGTCGCCGCTCGGCATGTCCTGCCACACGAGCAGGCCGATGCTATCGCAGTAGCGGTACCAGCGCGCCGGCTCTACCTTCACGTGTTTACGGATCATGTTGAAGCCCATCTCTTTGGTCTTCACGATATCGAAGAGGAGGGCTTCGTCCGTCGGTGCCGTGTAGAGTCCGTCGGGCCACCAACCCTGATCGAGCGGACCGTATTGGAAGTAGGGCTCGTTGTTGAGGGTCATGATCTGGATACCCTCCGCGTTCGGCTCGAGGGCGATCTCGCGCAGGGCGGTGTAGCTGCGCACCCGATCGATCACCTCTCCGTTGCGCAGCACCGAGACCTCGAGGTCGTACAGATGCGGATCTTCGGGCGACCACGCTCTGGGGCTTCCTACGGCGAGTTCGACGGGCGTGCCCGGGGGCGCGGTTTGTTCCGCCACCGTCTCGTCGCCGTCGAGCAGCTTCACCCGCACCTCGTCCCCCCGTTCGGCTCCCTCGACGCTAGCCGCCACCGTTACCGTTTCCGCGTCGAGATCCGGGGTGTTCTTCGTGCTCGCTACGTAAGCGGCGGGTACGGATTCGAGCCATACGGTCTGCCAGATCCCCGTTACCGGCGTGTAGTAGATACCCTCGGGCTCTTTCACCTGCTTACCCCGCGGCTGGGGACCCCGATCCGATGGATCCCAAACCCTGACCACGAGCTCCTGCTCGCCTCCGTCGCTAAGCCGTTCGGTGATATCGTAGCTGAAGGGGTCGAACCCGCCTCGGTGGGTACCCACCGAATTACCGTTGACGAAAACCTCGCTCTCCCAGTCTACGGCCCCGAAGTGGAGCAAGGTACGGGCGCCGTTTTCCACTTCCTCGGGGGTAAAGTTGAGCCGGTACCAGAGGTAGTTGTCTTCGCCGACGGTGTCACCCACACCGGATAGGGAGGACTCGACCGCGAAGGGCACCAAAATCTTCCCCGTGTACGTCGTGGGTTTCGTATCCCCCTTCGGCTCGATGGCGTAGTCCCAGAGTCCATTTAAATTTTGCCAGTTCTCCCGCACCAACTGAGGCCGCGGATACTCGGGTAGGGGGGCGCCCGGATCGACCTCGTTCGCCCACTCCGTGCGGATACGATCTCCGGCGGGCTCCCAGTCGCCGGTCTGCGCGAGCAGGGACGTCGTGCAGCAGAGCGATAGCGCGAGTAGGGCGTAGTGTTTAGGCATTTGGCTGTAGTCTGGCCGCGGTAGTCGGGTGAATATAAGCGAGGGCCCGTGTTAGCACCCCGGCCGCCCAGTTTAGCTCCTCCTCGGAGATCGTGAGCGGCGGCGCTACCCGCAGCGAGCGATCGTTGAAGAGGAACCAGTCGGTCACTAAGCCCTCTTCCAAACACCTTTTGATCGTCGCCCGAACTTGTTCTCCGCTCGCGAGCTCGATGGCCAACCAGAGGCCGATTTGGCGGACCTCCAGCACGCCGGGCGCCCGACGCACGTTTTCGCGAAAGCGGCGCCCCCGGTGCGCTGCGGTGGCGATGAAGTCGGTGGCTACCAGCGTGCGGAGCGTGGCCAGGGCAGCGGCGCAGCTCACCGGGTGCCCGCCGAAGGTGGTGAGGTGACCGAGGACGGGGTCGACTCCGAGCTGCCGGGTTAGCGTCCGATTGGCTACGAAAGCGCCGATCGGCATACCGCCCCCCATCCCCTTGGCGAGGAGGAGCACGTCGGGGACGACGCCGGAGTGCTCGAAGGCGAAGAGCTTGCCGGTCCGACCGAACCCGCACTGGATTTCGTCGAACACCAACAGCGCACCTACCTCCGTACAGCGCTCCCGCAAATCGTGCAGCCAGCTCGCGCGCGCGACCCGCAGTCCGGATTCCGCCTGCACGGTTTCGACGAAGACCGCCGCGGTGCGCTCGGTGACCTGCGTCAGGCACACGTCGCAGTCGTAGTCGATGTGCCGGATCCCGGGGAGTAGCGGACGATACGCCCGGGTGAAGTACGCGTCGGCGTTGAGGCTCGCCGCACCCTGGGTGCTCCCGTGGTACGCTTGCCGGCAGGCGACGAGCTCCCCCCGGCCGGTCGCTCGTTTGGCCAGCTTCATCGCGCCCTCGGTGGCCTCGGTCCCGCTGTTCACGAAATAGACGCTGTCCAGTGACGGCGGGAGTAAGTCCGTTAGCAATCGGGCCAACTCCACCTGCGGCGCGAGCACGTACTCCCCGTACACCATCGTGTGCAGGTACTTGCCCGCCTGCTCGCGTACCGCCGCGACCACCGCCGGGTGACAGTGCCCCAGCGAACTCACGCCGATTCCGGCGATCAAATCGAGGTAGCGTTTGCCGGAAGCCTCGTACAGCCATACCCCCTCCGCACGTTCGATCTCGAGCGCGAGCGGGGCGTCGGAGGTTTGCGCTAGGTGGCGAAGAAAGAGCGATCGGGGCGTCATGGCTACAAGGATTCAGGGAAATTTAGCGCCCCCGGCGGAGCGACACCCCAAACAACGTCACCCCGGTGGGCTCGTTCTCGTTAGCGCCTTCGTGAGGGTGCTGGTCTTCGTACTGTTGTGGGTGGTCGGTTTGGAGGCCTGCGCGTCCGGTCCGACCGCCCGGCGCGACGATTTCGCCGTCGAGGGCATCGACGTCTCCCACCACCAGGCCCGCGTAGACTGGCCGCGGGTCGCCGCCGAGGGCTTCGAGTTCGCCTACATCAAAGCGACCGAGGGGGCCGACCACGCCGATACGCGCTTTCGCGAAAACTGGACGGCCGCGCGTGAGGCCGGACTCGTCCGCGGCGCCTATCACTTCTTCCGGCCGCGGACCTCGGCCGCCGCCCAGGCCGAGTACTTCGCGAGCACCGTGGAGCTCCGTCCCGGGGATTTAGCCCCCGTACTCGACGTGGAGACCCTCGACGGGGTGGCGCGCACCGACCTCATTACCGGTATGCGGACCTGGCTCTACCTCGCCGAGATTCGCTACGGGGTGCGCCCGGTCATCTACACCAGCCTCAAGTTTTACTACCGCCACCTGGCCGGCCACTTCGACGACTACACCTACTGGATCGCCCGCTACGGTACCCGCGAGCCCGCGCTCTCGGCGGGGGCGGAGGTGGCGATCTGGCAGTACGGAGACCGGGGCGTAGTGGCGGGAATTGGCTCGGGGGTCGACCTCAACGTACTCCTCGGCGGCCCGTCCGCATTAGAGTCGCTGCGGCTAAAACCCCGACCACCGTACGAGTTCCCGCGGCGCCCTAAGCCGCCTAAGGTCGGTAGGCCGGTGGTGACCTACTGAGCCGGAGCCGGCTCGCGTTTGCCGTAGGTTGCTACGGCTTCGCGAACGGTGTCCATCTTGAACGGCTTCGAGATGAAGCCCTGCATCCCGGCCTCCTCGCACCTGACCCGATCCTCGGGCAGCACGTTCGCCGTCATGGCCACGATCGGGAGTGCTTCCGGGCTAAGGGTCTCGCGGATCGTACGCGTGGCGCTGATGCCGTCGACCCGCGGCATCTGCATGTCCATGAAGACCAGATCGTAAGGTTGGCGGAGAGCCGCCTCGATAGCCTCGGCGCCGTCGTTGGCGATGTCGACCTTGTGGCCCCACTTCTCGAGGATTCGCTTGATGAGTTGCTGGTTGACCGGATGGTCCTCGGCGGCGAGAATCCGGAGCGGGGTGTCATCCCCGTGCTCCGTCGTACCGGCTACCGCGGTGGCAGCCGAGGTCGACTCGGGAGCCTGCGGGGGGTCCACTTCCTCCAGCGGGAGCGTAACGTCAAACGTCGTACCTCGATCCGCTACGCTGGTTACGGTTACGGTCCCGCCCATGGCTTCGGCGAGTCGCTTACTGATGGCGAGTCCGAGGCCCGTGCCCCCGAAACGCCGCGCGATCGACGAATCCGCCTGCGAGAACGGCGTAAAGAGTCGCTCGAGCTGCTCGGGCGTCATCCCGATACCCGTATCCCTCACGAGGAAGCTCACCCCCCCGGGAGCTCGTCGCACGAGTACGGCGACTTCGCCCCGCTTGGTGAACTTGATGGCGTTGCCGACGAGGTTGAGCAGTATCTGGCGCAGACGTGTAGCGTCGCCGTTCACCCAGGCCGGCGCGTCCGCGGCGAGCTCCGTACGTAGCGCGATGCCTTTGCGTTGGGCCTGTTCGCCGAGCAGGTGGGAGATGTCGCGGATCGTTTGGGCCACCGAGTAGTCCTGTGCCTCGAGGTCGATGTGCCCCCCCTCTACCTTGGAGAAATCGAGGATGTCGTTGATGACCGTCATGAGGTTCTCCCCGGAACTTCGGATGGTGTCGACGTACTGGCGTTGCTCGGGGCTCAACGCCGTTTGCCCGAGGAGGGAGGTCATGCCCACGACCCCGTTCATCGGGGTACGAATCTCGTGGCTCATCGTCGCCAGGAAATCCGTTTTAGCTTGACTGGACGCCTCCGCGGCGCTAACCAAACCGCTGTGCAGACTCCTAAACTGGTAAAAGGTCGTGGCGATGAAGAGCCCGTAGTAGCTGACCCCCGAGATCAGTCCGACCGCCACCAAATTCGCGTCGAGATCGGTGTAGCTGAATACGTTCTCCACCGATACAATCCCGAGTACCGACAAACCGAACCAAATGGGAAGCGCTGCTTTCGCCCAGTTGGTAAAAGCTACGTACGTAGTGTAGCACGTGGCCAGCACGCCCACCGCGAGGTGGATCTGCAGGCAAGGTTCGTAAAGTTGCGTAGACCAGTATGGCGGCAATACGACCGTGGCGCCGACCAGCAGTAGCGTAATCCAGCGGAAGAGCCTCTCGTAGGGTCTGAGCTCGTCCGTGTCGAGCAATACGAAGGTGCAGTACACGAAGCAGTAGAAGGTCAGGTGCAGGGAGATGAAATCGAGGCGGATCATCAGGTCCCAGGGGAGCTCCGGGAAGGTTTGGTGTAGGAGGTACGTGCTCGTACCGACACCGCGGAACGCATTCACGGCGGCGGCCAGGGCGAACGGCATGGCGTAGCTGAGGCGTGGCTCGACGCTTCGCATTACGAGTAGCATGAGCACCGTCATGACGCCGACGCCGAAGAGTAGCCAATTTTGAGAGACGTGGGTTTGGTACCGCGCCGCCATGGCGGGATACGGTCCGATGTGCAAGGTTTTCGGGATCCCCCCCGCGTAGACGGCGTGGTTGGCGACCTGCAGAACGAGCCGAAGTGTGTCGGCCGGCGTTACCGCGAGTAGTGCCGGTCGGAACTCGCTCCGCTGGGTCGTGGGATCGCAGGAAGGCGACCCGTTGTTGGATACCTCCACGTCGTTGACGAAGAGCCGGTACGAGCTGAACATATCCGGGACCTCCAACCCCAGCGGATTCTTCAGTCCCGGGGGCATGAGGATGTCGAGCGTGAAGGTGGCGCAGCCGTAAGGCGTACGTGCCGGAAGCTCGGAGAATGAGATGGGAAATGGCACGTGGTCCGGTAGCGCGCGCGCCTGGCCCGGGGATAGCAAATCTCCCCACACGTAATCCCACTCCGTCGTGAGCGGGACCGACCCGTAGCAGTCCTCGGCGCAGTGCCTCAGATCGAGGACACCCGGACTGCCTTGCGCCCACCCCTGACGCTGCACGACGAAAACGACGGTGGCTATAAGTAACAGGCGAAGCATTCCTAGCCCACTACAACAAAGCGTGTGCCCGCATTAAACCACGGACTACCGTAACCGAGTTACTGTCGGGTATGCCGAAGCGAAGTGCTGTAGCCAGGGTGTCGCCAGCGCGCCGATTGAGCCCCGACGACGTTACGGCACTGCTGGATCGCGGTTCCGCCTACTTCGAATCGCTCGGATTCGAACCGTTCCCGTTTCAAGTCCAGAGCTGGCGAGCCTACCTCAACGGTGGCAGCGGTCTGGTCAATGCGCCGACGGGCTCCGGTAAAACGTTCTCCCTGCTCGTTCCTATTTTGTTGGAAGGACTCCGCGCGGATGGCGCCGAGGTACCACACGGCCTACGCGCCATCTGGATCGCCCCGATACGGGCGCTCACCAAGGAGATCGCCTCCGCCGCGGAGCGTGCCATCAACGGACTCGGACTCAACTGGGGAGTAGGTATCCGCTCGGGGGACACCCCGAGCGCCGAGCGCGCCAAGCAGCGCCGCCGCCCCCCCCAAATCCTCATCACCACACCGGAGAGCCTCCACCTCCTGCTCAGTTCGGCGGGTTACCCGGAGACCTTCGCGCGACTGCGGGCCGTGGTGGTCGACGAGTGGCACGAGTTGCTCGGAACGAAGCGGGGGGTACAGCTCGAGCTGGCGGTATCGCGGCTTACCGGTCTCGTGCCCGACCTGCACCTGTGGGGCATCTCGGCGACCATCGGGAATCTACCCCAGGCCCTAGAGGTGTTGCTCGCCGGTTTCGTGCCCCGCGAAGAGCGCGTGCTCGTGCGCGCGCGCATCGATAAATACACGAGCATGATGACCCTCATGCCCGAGGAAATCGAACGCTTCCCCTGGGCGGGCCACCTCGGTATCGCGATGCTCGAGCAGGTCGTGCCCATCGTGCGCGGTTCCGGTTCGACGATCATCTTCACGAACACACGCTCGCAGTGCGAGATCTGGTACCAGAAGCTGCTCGAGGTCGACCCCGATCTCGCCGGACAAATCGCGATGCACCACGGCTCGATCGACCGAGAGCTGCGCGACTGGGTGGAGGAGGCGATCCATACCGAGCGACTCAAGGCCGTCGTGGCGACCAGCTCGCTCGACCTCGGCGTGGACTTCCGGCCCGTCGAGACCATCGTACAGATCGGGTCCCCGAAGGGGGTGGCCCGCTTCCTGCAGCGTGCCGGCCGCTCCGGGCACCGGCCGGGGGTGGAGAGTCGCATCTACTTCGTACCCACCCACTCGCTCGAGCTCATCGAAGCGAGTGCGCTACGCCAAGCCATCGACGAGCGGATCGTCGAGGAGATTCGGCCGCTGGTCCGCTCTTGGGACGTGCTCGTTCAGTACCTCGTCACCTTGGCGGTAGGGGGTGGGTTCCGCCCCGAGGAAGTGTTGGCGGAAGTCCGTAAAACGTTCGCCTACGCCTCCATCTCGGCGGCGGAGTGGCAGTGGTGCCTCGACTTTGTTACCACGGGGGGCTCCAGTTTGTCGGCCTACGACGAATACAAGAAAGTGAGCATCGACGACGATGGGGTCTACAAGGTGATCGAACGGCGTACGGCCACTCAGCACCGCATGAATATGGGCACCATCGTAGGGTCCAACGCCATGACGGTCAAGTACCAACGTGGCGGGCGCATCGGGACGGTGGAGGAGTGGTTCGCCAGCCAGCTCAAGCCCGGCGACGTATTCTGGTTCGGGGGGCGCGCACTCGAGCTCGTGCGCACCACGGCCTCCGAGCTACAGGTGAAGAAATCCGGTAAGAAACCCAGCCGCATCCCGAGCTGGCAGGGTGGGCGCATGTCGCTCTCGTCGAATCTATCGGTCCTCTTCCGCGAGAAAGTAGAGCAACTCAAACGCGGTCGGCTCGTCGACGTAGAACTCGAGAAGGTGGCCCCGCTCACCGAGCTGCAGCGCGAGCGCTCGCAGCTGCCGTCTCCCGACCAATTGCTCATCGAGTACTTTCAGGATAACGAAGGCTACCACTTACTCTTCTATCCCTTCGAAGGGCGTACGGTACACGAGGGCATGGGCGCCCTCCTCGCCTTTCGCCTCAGTCAGTACCAACCCATAACGTTCACGATCGCGATGAACGACTACGGGTTCGAGCTGCTGTCCGATACCGGAGTCGATCTGGAGGGCGCGATCGGCGACGGCCTTTTCGAAGCTGCGACCCTGCGCGCCGACATCGGCGACGCGATCAACGCCAGCGAGATGGGGCGGAGGGCCTTTCGGCAAATCGCGGGAGTTGCCGGCCTCGTGTTCTCCGGATTTCCGGGAAAACGCAAACGCGATCGCCAGCTCCAGTCGAGCGCGCAGCTGTTCTACGACGTGTTCGATCGCTACGATCGGGAGAACCTGCTCTACCGCCAGGCGCAGGAGGAAGTACTCCAAATCCAGCTGCAGGAGGAAAGACTGCGCGAGACGCTAAACCGAATCCAGGCGAGCGAGATTTTGATCAGTAGGCCGACGCGCGCGACGCCGTTCGCCTTCCCGATCATGGTCGATCGCATGCGCGCGAAATTGAGTAGCGAAAAGCTCGAAGACCGTGTGGCTCGTATGAAACTCGCTTTAGTAGCCGACTAGCCGTGGGACACCAAACACGACCCAACGCCGTGTCGGTAACCGTAGCGGGTACCCGGCTCGAGTTGCACCCGCACGCCGCCGCCTACTGGCCCGCTCGCGATACACTGCTCGTAGCCGACTTGCACCTCGGCAAAGCGACCCACTTCCGGCGCCACGGCATCGCCGTACCCGACTACGTGCAGCACGAAACCCTCGATAAGCTCAGCGGCCTGCTACTCGATTTCGCGCCGGCGCGCCTGCTCGTGCTCGGCGACCTGTTCCACTCCGATTACAACCCGGAGTGGGAAGACTTCGCGGATCTGCGGCTCGGCTTCCAGCACGTCGCTTTCGGACTGGTGCTCGGCAACCACGATCGGCTCACCGCACACCAGTACGCGAAGTACGGGATCCACGTGGAGGAGGAGCCGTACGACGAGGGACCGTTCCGGTTTTCCCACCACCCGCTCGCGGCCGAAGAATCGATTCCGGGGCAGTACAACCTCGCCGGCCACGTGCACCCGGCGGCCGCGCTCTACGGACCGCGGGGCGACAGGCTGCGCTTGCCCTGCTTCTACTTCGGGCAAGCCGACGGGCTGCTTCCAGCCTTCGGTTCTTTCACGGGCAATTATACCGTTAGCCCCCGCCGCGGCGACCGTGTGTTCGTGATTGCGGAGGACAAGGTGCTGAACGTAAATTAGTGTTGCTCCTGCAACTCGGCTTCCGACACCGTGCGCCGAAGGGTTTCTGCGTCGGCTTCGAGTTCGTCGAGCTCGCCGTGATTGCGGCTTACGCCGAGGGTGTTCCCGTTGCGCGCCCGGAGCGTGAAGAAGTGCTTCCCCCTGGAGTTTACCTTAAACTCGTAGCGCCGCTCGTCCTGCGCGTTGCGTCGGACCGACTCCACGGCCTTCTGGACGTTGGCCTTGGCGTTGTAGCCTTCCGACGCCCGTAGGCGCGGGACTCCCGCCCCGCAAACGAATCGAAATCGCCATTCGCTCATTCGGTCGAGGTAGATGATGAACGTGGCCTTACCGATTTTCACGATTGGCAAAGTAGTGGGGATATCGAATCGAGGTAGTGACATTGATCACCCCCACAACAGACAAACGACCACAATTATTAGCGCGGCGGGTCATCGAAACCGTCTAAATATTCATCGCCGTAGTCCTCCGCCGGATCGTTAGGATCGTATCCCTCCTCAGCCGCTTCGGAAGGTTGGCTGAGCACGGGCTTCGGAGCCGTAGCGGGGGTAGGGGAGGGTTCGGCGAGCGGGGCTGACCGCCGCGGCGCGGGTGAATCGTCCCCCCCGGACGGCGCTGGTTCTACCGCCGGACGCGGCGCCGATAAGACGGCCGTATTGCCCCGGACAGGCTTGTCGACGACCGCCTCGGTAGCCGCATCGGGCGCATGGTCCCAATCGATGTACTCGGTGGACTCCCGGTCGCTCGGTCCGTGGGTCGGCGTCGATTCCCGCCGCGGTTCCGGTAGAGAAGCGCGGTCCGGCGCGAGAGCGGCAGCGTGACGGCGTTCCCCCACGTCATCGTAGTCGTCGATCAGGCTACCCTCGCCGAACAAACCCGTCAGCCGGTTGCGGATAGCGCGTTTGCGACTCAACGAACTCGCCAGATTTCGCTTAACGGCCCCGCCGCTGAGCCGTACATCGTAATCTTCATCGTCGAGCGTACCCTCGATCTTGAGCGACACCTTCGCCCAACCGTTACGGCGGTCCGGGAGGAAATCGGTCCCCGGGCGCTTGCCGAACAACTTCGTCATGGCCACCTGCGCGCCGTTGAGCCGCACGGCGTAGTCGATGCGGTTGTCGAAGCTGTGCGCGCCACTCACCACGAAGTTCGTCGCGGTGGTTTGGATGAACATAGCCGGTAGGTAAACCCGCCCGCGCTCCACCTCGATCCAGTTCTCGGTATCCGTAAACAGGATGTCCTTTAGGTCGTCGGAGCGCACGAACATGCTCAGCGCCTGCAGCATCTCCAGGTCGCGCAGCTCGCCGTCGTTGAGTCCTACGTTAGCCCACACGTGCAGGTCGTCCGTGATCAATCGCCCGCTCTGGTCCCAGGCCGCCTCGACGTACGAGCGCGCCGTCATCTCCCCCTGGATGTGGCGTGCTTGCAACACGTCCTGGCCGAGGTTATCACTCTGCTCGAACAGCTCGTGCACGCTCACTTCGGAGCAGGCGAGTTTTGCCGAAAGGCGGGGGGTCGTACTCAGCTCCGCCTCGCCGTCGACCTCCCAGTAGCCCTCCATGCCGAGCGCCTCACCCCAGATGCGCAGTTTCGAATCTTCGAGCTTGCCGCTTCCGCTAAAACGCTTGCCGTGCACCTTGCCGTAGGTAAACGCATCGGCACCGAGACTGAAATCGGCGGCGAGGGTGGTGGCTAGGGGGTGTTCCTCGTTGCGCGAATCCCCCTCCGCCGATTCGGCGGATCCTTGGGAAAACAGATCTACCCAGCGCTTTAAGTTTACCTCCGGGGAAGTCACCTGTCCACCGATAGACAGGATCTGGGTACCATCCCCGAAGAGGTAAGGCACCAATCCGTCGAGGGTAATGTCGCCCGCGAACTCATTCCCCAGACCGATCAGCGAAGCGCCCCCGATCTCGAGGTCGACCCCGTTCAACCCGATGTCGTGGGCCTCCACCGCGAAGCGTTCGCCGAGGTAGCTCACCTCGGCTCGGTGCAGGGCGAAGTCCCCTTCCGCGGTTACTTCTCCGGCGAACTTCGTTTCGGCGAGGTGTCGTTGGCGACCGCTGATGCGCGCCTTCGTGCCCCGCAGCTCCCCGCTCATCCCCCCCTCGGGCCACAGCGCATCGAGCCAGGCCAGCGGTAGGGTTCCGGTGGCCGTGATGTCGAAGTAGGGGTCCGCGAAGTCTTTCCAGACGAACGCCCCCGTCAGATCCTGACCGTCGAGTCGCGCCGCCAAATTCGTTAGGGTAAGTCGCGAAGCGCGCATGCTGCGCTCTTCGCCGTTGGTGTAGCTGAGGTCGAAGCTGACCTCATCCGCCGACCGGTCGAGGCTCGGCACTTCGAGCGAGCCCCCGCGCAGTTGCCCCGTGAAGTCGATCGCCGGAACGTGCTCCGCGCCGAGCACGCCCACGATCGAGCCGCCGAGGGAGAACGCACCCTTCGTGTCCATGGCCCTCATCCCGGGGGTTACCCACTCCGTGGGTAGGGCGCGCAACAGGGGACCCAATCGGCCGTCGTCGGTAGCGAGCTGCAGGTCGTAGTCGGTCCCCTCCGCCACGAAACCGATGCTCCCGCGCACGTCCACGGGCATACCGTCGAGCTGCACGCTGCTCGGACCGAACGTGTACACGTTCGCCTGGGGATCTATATCCAGTTCTAAGACTGCGGCCAATTCGAATTCGGGCAGGTAGCGACGTGCGCCGATCTCGAGGTAGCGGCTCAGGCCCGTCACGTTCCCGCGTAGGGTGTAGGCGCTCGTCCCGAACCGACCCTGTAGCTCGCCCTCGTCGACGTGCCAGTCGCCGTCCACCTCGCCGTGCTCGTCCACGTAGCGGACGTCTACGTCGTCGAGTAGCACCTTTCGGATAGCGAAGCCGAACTCCGCCGTTGCGGTAGAATCGACGTTCGGTTTGAGGATCAGCCAGTTCGGACCGCCCTGCGCGTCCCGGTGAACGCTGATGTCCGCGTCGGCGAGCTCCACGGTCTGGATGGTCAGCTCGTCGGCGAAGAGCAGGTCGTAATAGCTGATCCTTCCGGCCAGGTACCCGGCGCTGATGAACGCCGCGTCCGCGGCCCCGGCGAGCCGTACCTGCTGGAGGCGCACACTGGCGTAGGGGAAGTCCCTCCACAGCGAGAGCGACACGCCGCCGACCTCGAGCTCGGTGGCCAACTGATCGCGGAGAGCCGCGAGCGCGCGGTCCCCGATCTGCTTTTCGAAGAGGAGGGGGAGGAGCACCGCGAGCGACGCGAGTACACCGGCGGTGTAGGTGGCGGCTTTTAGGGTGCGTTTCATAGCTGACTGACTGAACGACCCAAATAACGTCGGGCCAAAGTGTTTCTGGTGTGCGGGGGATTACTTACTTTTGCGCCGCTTCTCCACCGGACGACGGTCTCGTTGTGGGGAGTACGCATTTAGGGCGGTTAGCTCAGTTGGTTCAGAGCACCTCGTTTACACCGAGGGGGTCGGGGGTTCGAGCCCCTCACTGCCCACACTTTTGTCCGGTCACGGATCAGGGGTTTTATATACCTATATACGGGTATAGCCAGCCAAAAGGTTGGCTCCCGTAGATGAACAGGTGCAGGTCTAATTGTCGTTGTTGCGGCATGCCTGATGTCCCGAGGAAGCCACAGTCGAAACTGCTCAACCGCGTTTCCGTCAAGCGGCTCGTCTTTTTGATGTTGGTCGTCGGGGTTACGTACTGGTTCTACGACCTGATCTCCGGCTTTCTGATGATGCTGTTCTGGGCGACCGTGCTCGCCATCATCTTTCGCCCGGTGTACCTGTGGATCGAGAAAAAACTCGACGGCCGCGCCGGACTGTCCGCCTCCATCACGACGGTCCTCATCACCCTGGTGGTAGCGCTCCCGCTGGCCGGGATCACGCTGGCCGTGGTCGACCAAGCGGCCGGGTTGGTCGCGCGAGTCCAGAACGGCTCTCTCGACCCCAACATATTGATCAACTGGACGGAGTCCAAACTCCCGATCGTCCGCGAGTACGCCGAGAGCTACAACGTCAACTTCGACAACCTACGGGCATCCGTCAACAGTGCCGTTACGCAGGCCGGGCAGTTCCTGGGTACCCAGGCCTTTAGTATCACGCAGAACTTGCTCGCCATAATGGCCAAGTTCTTCCTGATGCTCTACTTCCTGTGGTGGTTTCTCCGGGACGGCGACAAGATCGTCGACCTCATCATGCGAGCTATCCCGATCGGGAACCGCGACGAGCGGACGCTCTTGAATCGGTTTGCCAAAGTTTCGCGCGCTACGCTCAAAGGCACGTTGATCGTCGCGATCGTGCAGGGGGGGCTGGGTGGACTCATGTTCTGGGTGGTCGGCATCCCGGGGGCATTATTTTGGGGCGTCATCATGACGCTGCTCAGCTTACTACCCATCGGGGGGTCAGCCATCGTGTGGGCCCCCGCGGCCGTGGTCCTCTTCATCCAGGGACACGTAGGCGCCGCTATCGGCGTGCTGGTGTTCGGTGGCGCCGCCATCGGACTGGTCGATAACTTACTTCGTCCGATACTCGTCGGTCGAGATACCAAACTACCCGATTACCTCGTGCTCGTGGCGACGCTCGGGGGCATCTCCAAGTTCGGGCTCGCGGGATTCGTGGTCGGGCCGGTTATAGCCTCGCTGTTCCTGAGCGTCTGGGAGATGCTGATGCGCGAATTCGGTCAGGAGGTGCCGAGTATGGATTCGGAAGAGGACGCGTTTCCGGAAAACGCGGAAGCTATACCGGCGCCGAAGCGATCTTCGCGTCTCATCCAGCCCTCTTGAGCCCCCGCCCCGCCCTACCGCTCAGCCGTTCGTTCCCCGCTTAACGGTCCAGTCGCCGCCGTACTTGGTCGCGGACGATCTCCGTGGCGAATCCGTAGATCAGGTGAGTCAGTAACTCGTTTCCTTCCTCCTCGTGGTCTTTGTTCGCGTGGGGTTCCTCCACACCGAGGCCCGGTAACACGCCTTCGTGCATAAAGCCGAACACCGCCGTGCCGAAGGGCAGGCCGCCCCCCTGGCTCAGGGTCGGAATCACCTCCACGGCCGCTCCGTAAGCACCACCGATCAGGGTCCCGAAAGCCCAGTGCATCGATTCCGCCACGACGGGCCGCGCCTCCTCCGGTACATCCTCCCCGACCGTGGCCTCGGTAAGCTCGTCGGCTATCTTGATGGGGGGGGCATCCTCGCCCGGGGGGCGGGGCGGGAAGAGGCGTTCGGCGAGTGTCTTCAGTCCGGTTCCGACCAAACCTCCGATTGCGCCGGCGATAAATCCCCGCAGGAGGTCGGCGTTCGCGTTGCGCTCGCCCTTGACGAGGTCGGTGACGATACGAGAATAGTCGTACGAGTTGGATAGCATGCGGAGGAGTTACGAGTGTTCGGGGTCGCGATTTACGGAAGTGGCGCCTCTTAGTTGAAACGGGCGCGTACTTCTTGGCGGACGAATTCGACCACCAACCCGTACACCATGTCGGAAAGTAGCTCGTGCGCTTCGTTCTCCTCGCGCGGTTTCATCTCCACCTTATCGTGAGACATGGCCGCCCCGGCGTTGTTGAGGCCGTAGAGCGCCGAGCCGAGCGCGAGCCCGTTGCCGGTAGTTACCTCGGGGGAGAGCTCGGCGGCCGCCCCGTAGGCCGTTCCGACGGCCAGGCCCGTCATCCACTCCTTGGTGTCGATCGCCACCGACAGCTCGTTCTCCTCCGACAGCGTCACCCTGCGCACGTTACGGGCTTCCGGTGGGCGTACCGGGAAGAGTCGCTCCACGAAGGTCTTCGCCAAAACGCCGGCCAGGCCGCCGATCGCCCCCGCCAACAACCCCTTGGGTACATCGGCGTGCTCGGGGGCTTCGGCCGTGATGACGCTGTTGATCAGGTCCTGGATGCCGTTGTTGGGGGCTTGCTTCACGAGACTAGTTACGAGAGTCTGCACGATATTTGCGTCTGCCATAGTGCTGAGGAACCCTACGCCCCGCCGGGAAGTTCGAGCCGTTTTTCCGTAAGGAGTCCCCTAAACGCCTCAGCTCGCGCTCGCGAAAAGCACTTGCTCCTCCACGACCTGCATGATGGTGCGGATGGCCACGTAGCTGTCGCTAAAACGCGCCCGTTGTTTGTCGCGCAATGCCGGTGCAAACTCACTCACGTAACGGTCGAAAAGATCCCGCGACGCGCAGGCGTACTGCGTGGCGAAGGTCTGGCCGCCGTCCTCGTCGTCGACCATGATCCGGCACAGGCGGTAGGAGGTAAACAGCCCGGTGGCCACCACTTCCGGGATGTGCTCCTGACGCATCCAGGCCAGCCACTCGTCGGCTCGGCTCGCATCGATTTTAACGGTGACGTTGTAGACGATCAAATTCGCTCGATTTGGGCACCGACGTTTTGCAAGCGCTCGACGATGAACTGGTAGCCACGGTCGATCTGGTGCGCGTTGGAGATGACCGAGGTGCCTTGCGCACTGCAAGCGGCGATGAGGAGGCTGACGCCGGCGCGAATATCGGGACTCGACATGTTGGTCCCGCGCAAGGCGTAGGCGCGGTCGATCCCGATCACGGTGGCGCGGTGCGGATCGCACAGAATCACCTTCGCCCCCATGTCGATGAGTTTGTCGACGAAGAAGAGCCTCGACTCGAACATCTTCTGGTGGATGAGCACCGAGCCGCGCGACTGCGTGGCCACTACGAGTAGGATGCTCAGTAGATCGGGCGTGAAGCCGGGCCACGGGGAGTCGTACACGGTGAGTACCGAACCGTCGATGAAGGTGGATATCTCGTAATCGTCTTGCTGCGGGACGTGGACATCGCCGTTGTCGCGCTCCTCGATCCGGATACCGAACTTCCGGAAGGTGGGCAGGATCACCCCGAGGTGCTCCGGGGCGGCCGCTTTGATGGTGAGCTCCGACTGCGTCATGGCGGCCAGCCCGATCCAGGAGCCGATCTCGATCATGTCCGGCAGCAGGCGGTGGGTGCATCCCTTCAGCGACCCGACGCCCTGCACGGTGAGCAGATTGGACCCGACGCCCGCGATCTCGGCGCCCATCGAGATGAGCATGCGCGAGAGCTGCTGCAGGTAGGGCTCGCAGGCGGCGTTGTAGATCTGCGTTTCGCCGGGAGTGAGTACCGCGGTCATGAGCATGTTGGCCGTACCCGTCACCGAGATCTCGTCCATGAGCATGTAAGCCCCCTTGAGCCCCTTCTCGGCCGTGACGAAAAATTCGTCCTTATCGGCATCGTAAACGAACTCGGCCCCGAGCTTCTCGAAGCCGTGGAAGTGCGTATCGAGGCGGCGGCGCCCGATCTTGTCGCCCCCCGGTTTCGGCAAAAAGGCCCGGCCCACGCGGTGCAACAGTGGCCCGATGAGCATCACCGAGCCCCGGATCTTCGAGGCCTTCGCCTGGTACTCCTTCGAACGGAAGTAGTCTAGGTTAACCTCGGGCGTATGAAAGTGGAACGTGTGGGTCGACTCCTCCGTGATCGCGCAGCCGAGGCCGCGCATCAGGTCCATGAGGTTGTGGACGTCCAGGATGCGGGGTACGTTCTCCAGGATCACTTCCCGGTCGGTGAGCATGGTCGCGCTCAGTACTTGTAGGGCCTCGTTCTTGGCTCCTTGCGGGACGATCTCGCCGTGCAGACGATGACCGCCCTCGACGCGAAAGGCATTGCTCTCCATGTGGGGGTATTGTTCTTGGTGCTACGTGTGGGCGGAGGTCGCGGTTACCTGCGGCGGAAGCGTTTGCGACTGCGGCCGCCGCCGCCCTGGTTGTTGCCGCCCGACTTCGAGTAGCCCGACTTCTTCTTGCTGCGGCGGCGGGTCGTCGGGGCTACCTGCACGATGTGCGACTGGCTCCCCTTGCCCATAAAGGCGTCGAGCGACGCCCCCTCCGGCACTTCCAGCTGGCCCTCACTCATCCGATTCAGGTCCGCGAGGATCGTCTTGTCGGATATGTTCTGCGCGTCGTTGTAGGTCGAGTACGCCAGCTTCATGTAGCTGGCCACGGTGGTCACGATGGCGCGCTTGCGCTCCGGGTCCTCCGCGGCGAGTGCCGTGTCGATCATCTTCTGCACGTACTCGCCGTAGTTGCGCTGCTTGGGTACCGGCTTCGGGTACGGCACTTCCTCCGGCGGGATGGCGTCCTCCTCCGGGGTAGGTCGGTCGCCCTCGGGCGGCACGGCGGTCAGCCGGTAGTTCGAGAGCCGGTACACGTGCTTCCAGAGCCTGCGCGTGAGGTCTTCGCGCGTGATGGTCTGATCGTCGTACTGTTGGGCCATCATCTTCACGATCCGCTCCACCAGCGCCTGCTGCCGCTCCCCTTCGAGGTCGGCCGCCCGGTGGATCATCTCCTGCACGTACCGGCCGTAGGCGGGGATGACGAGGTCTTCTTGGGCGGTATTATAGGTTAATCCTTCGAGCATGTACAAAATTGCCGCTTTCGCGAAAACAGAGGAGAGGAGACTGAAGCCCCGAAATTACTCCACCGTCACGCTCTTGGCGAGGTTACGGGGTTGGTCCACGTTGCAGCCGCGGAGCACGGCGATGTGGTAGCTGAGCAGCTGGAGCGGGATGACCGAAAGTAAGGGAGAAACCTGTTCCTCGGTCTCGGGGATCTCGATCACGTGGTCGGCCAGGCCCCGGATGGTCGTATCGCCCTGGTGCACGATGGCGATCACCACGCCGTGGCGTGCTTTGACCTGCTCGATGTTGCTCACGATCTTGTCGTAGGCACTCGGGTTGGTCGTGACCACGAACACCGGCATGTTCTCGTCGATGAGGGCGATCGGACCGTGCTTCATCTCCGCGGCGGGGTAGCCCTCGGCGTGGATGTAGCTGATCTCCTTGAGCTTGAGCGCGCCCTCGAGTGCGACCGGGAAGCTGTAGCCGCGACCGAGGTAGAGGGCATTGCGGCTTTCGTAAAGTCGCTCGGCGATGTGGCGCACCCGATCTTCGCAGTGGTCGAGCGTCCACTGAACGTCTTGGGGGACGCTCGCGAGCCCACGTAAAATAGCTTGCTTGCGCGCCGGCTCGATCGAGCCCCGGTGCTCGGCGAGGTATACGGCCAGTAAGGTCAGAATCGTGACTTGGCCGGTGAACGCCTTGGTGGAGGCGACACCGATCTCCGGGCCGGCGTGGATGTAGCTGCCCGCGTGCGTCTCCCGGGCGATCGAGGAGCCGATCACGTTGACGATCCCGTAGCAGAAGGCACCGGCTTGCTTCGCCAACCGGACGGCGGCGAGCGTGTCGGCGGTTTCGCCCGATTGCGAGATGGCGATGACGACGTCGCGTTCGGTGATGACCGGATTTCGGTAACGGAACTCACTGGCGTACTCCACCTCGACCGGCAGGCGAGCGAGCTCCTCGATGAGGTACTCGCCGATGAGGCCGGAGTGCCAACTGGTGCCACAGGCGATGATGAGGATCCGGTTCGCGGCGCCGACGCGGTCGAGGTGCTCCTCCAATCCGCCGAGCTTCACGTGATTCTGCTCGGCGTTGATGCGCCCCCGCATGGCGTTGGCGATGGTCGAGGGCTGCTCGTAGATCTCCTTGAGCATGAAGTAATCGTAGCCCCCCTTCTCCAACTGCTCGATCTCCAGGTCGAGCTGGTGGATGAAAGGCGTCTGCCGCTCGTTGGCGAGGTTGGTGATTTGGTAGGTGCCGTCGATGCGGACCGTCACGATTTGATCCTCCTCGAGGTAGACGACGTTTTTGGTGTGCTCCACGATCGGCGTGGCGTCGGAGGCCAGCAGAAACTCACCGTCGCCGACGCCGAGCACGAGCGGCGCGGCGCACCGGGCGGCCACGATCTTACCGGGATCGGCGCGATCGAGCACCAGGATGGCGTAGGCGCCGACCACCTGCGAGAGCGCTTGCCGGACGGCTTCCTCCAAACTCAGATCCGCGCGGCGCTGCACCTCGGCGATCAGGTTAACGAGCACCTCGGTGTCCGTCTGACTTTCGAACGTGTGGCCCTCCGCCTCGAGCGCGGTGCGCAGCGTGTCGTAATTCTCGATAATGCCGTTGTGCACCAAGGCGATGCGTCCGTCACCCGACAGGTGCGGGTGGGCGTTGGTGTCGTTTACCTCCCCATGTGTCGCCCACCGGGTGTGGCCGATGCCCACGTGACCACTCATGTCCATGCCGGCGGCGGCGGCCACGAGCACGTCGAGCTTGCCGGCGCGCTTTACCAGCTTGAGCTCCCCGTTGAGCACCGCGATACCGGAGCTGTCGTACCCGCGGTACTCGAGTCGCCGCAGACCGGCTTCGACAATAGGGTACGCCTCGTTCGGACCGATGTAGGCAACGATTCCGCACATAGATATCTCGGTTTAGGGCTTAGGGCAACTGCGTGGTGGCCAAAACGAGTCGCGCTCGCGCTCCTTCGGCCTCCGGCCCTAATAATAAGCTACTGGCGGGCATACCGCGTGCTTCTCCAATAGGCAGTACGTAAGGCTGTATGTACAGAGTTGGCTCCATCTCGCCTTTCGCGACCCGCTGCACAAAGTCGGTGATGTTAAGCTGGTACCCCTCCACGGAGTCGGTTGCTCCGCCCTGTGGATTTGGAATCATTCGGATAAAACCACCGTCGTAGGAAAGACGCTGTTCGATCGGTAGGGCCGCGGACAGTGGGCTAACGCGCCGCAAGGCGGTGTCCCCTACGCTTCGAACCGCCTCTACGAACGACAGCGGTCCCGCCCCCTGCACCCTCGCGATCGGCAGCTGTAGCGCAGCGTAGCTCACGGCGGTCTTCGGGGTCAGCGACGATACATCGGGGAGGTCGATACGCGTGGTCGCCCCGTTGAAGCCTTCTACCACAGCCAGCGTATTAGCGTCTCCGCCCCCGCCGAGGACCTCGTTTACGTAAGTGCCCTCCGTGTTTCTCGTACTCGCGAGTCGCACGCGGGCTATCGTAGGTCTAATCCTTCTGAAGGGCGTCAACCTCCGGGTCTGGGTACGATCCTGGTCGTCGCGGAAATAGACCAAAACCCCGAAATAGCTCGGCTGAATGACCCGAAGGCCCGACTGGCTCGGTGCCGAAAGTCCGTCGTTTATCTGAAGGGCAGCGGCCGTTTTACCGCACGAGGTCGACTCGATTACGATGCCCGGAAGCATGCTCAAAAAGGCACTATCGGTGGCCAGCGTGTCGAGCTCCACAATCACCCCGAGGGCAGCTCGAAGGTCGTCCTCGAAGGCGTCGTTCAACGGTATACGCACCTGGGCTGTAGTCCGATCGACAGTTAGCGTACCGTTGTTGAAGTTATTCACCAACGCCGAGTCGCGCGCCGGCACGAAGCGCGCCTCGGCGTAGGTCCTGTCCGTACCCTCGAAGGCGTCGTCGGTAGTTAATCCGTCTATGGTCGCCGCATCCAGCGTGTTCTGTGCCGCCGCGCTAACCCGTATACTGATTTCGGCCGTCGTATCGCCAACCTGCCTCGATGCGTCGAAGGGCAGCACGAGCAGCACGCTGTCGATGGCGTTGCCGAGTACTTGCCGAACCGAATCGAACTCCACGAGCTCCGCCCCGATCGTGGTGCGGATCTCCCCGTAGGTCGAGTCGACGTAGCATCCGAGCGGCAGCACACGGCTAAAGCGCGCGCTGGCAATGGCGGGGTCGCCGGCCACCACCGAGAAATCGAGCGGCAGCGTATCGTTGTACGTTACCCGCAGCTCCGAGTCTTCGAGTAGGTCGCCACCGATGACGGTAGGATCGGTACAGCGCGCCAGGCTCAACGCGAAGGTGAGCAGCAGGGCGACGTTCGGGATAGTCTTCATAAATAGGTAGGTCCGGCTCACCAACGTACCGAAGAGCCGAAATGTGGCCCGCTAGCTCTCCACCGCCTCGGTTTCGGTCTCCTCGGTGGCGAGCAAATCGTCGTAAAGCTCGATGTACCCCTCGAGCGAACCCTCCTCCTTGGCGACGAGTACCGGCTTCTGCGTTTCTTTAAGGGCTTCGTCGACGTGGGCAGGCAGCTCCCCGGTACCGCGGATAATCGCATCGGAGTAGGCGAGTGCGCCGAGGTCGAGGCCGACGCCGTCGTTGTAGCGATACGAGTTGAGATCGGTCGTCGAGAGGTTGTTGATGCTAGCCTTCGCGAAGAAACCCTCGTCGAACTCCTCGTCGTAATCCTGATCGTACATGGAGTAAACCACCTTCGACATCTCGAAGAGGGGCTCGTTCTGGTAGGCGCTCTTCAAGAAGAACGGGATCAGGCTCGTCATCCAGCCGTGGCAGTGGATGATGTCCGGCGGCCAGCCGAACTTCTTCACGATCTCGAGGGCGCCCTTGCAGAAAAACGCCATGCGGTCGGCGTTGTCCTTGTACACCTTGCCGGCCTTGTCCTCGAAGATGAACTTCCGCTTGAAGAAGTCGTCGTTGTCGAGGAAGTAAACCTGCATCCGGGTACCGGGTAAGCTGGCCACCTTGATGATGAGCGGGTAGTCGTCGTCGTCGACGATGATGTTCATGCCCGAGAGGCGAACGACCTCGTGCAGGCGGTGGCGGCGCTCGTTGATGGTGCCGAAGCGCGGCATCAGGATGCGGATGTCCATCCCCGCTTCCACCACCTTCTGCGGTAGGGCGCGAGCGATGTCGGACATGATCGTTTCGGTGGTGTACGGACGCATCTCCTGCGTCACAATCAAGACTTTCTTCTTCTCCATGTATGAAATTCGTGGAGGGAACCGAAGCGCCTCACCCCCATGCCTAAGCGCGGGCAAAATTAGCAAAAGCAGCGGACATGCACTCGGATCCTACTTGTGTACTTCGGGCCCGCGTATATATTCGCCGCTTTGACGCCCGCTAGACGTGCGTTCTGACCGCCCCAAACCAGCTCCGCTGATCCGCTTTTGACCGTAGCTCGCACTCGTGAGGAGCTCGAAAGTGCCCTGGCCGGCTGGAGTACGGCTTCGCGACCCTGGGCCTTCGTGCCCACCATGGGCGCCCTGCACGAAGGTCACCTTACCCTCGTGCGTCGCGCGCGGCGGGATCTCGGGCGCGTCGTGGTCAGTGTGTTCGTTAACCCGACCCAATTCGACCGCCCCGAGGATCTGGAGCGCTATCCACGTCAGCCCGAGCTCGACGCGCGCATGCTCGAGGAGGCCGGCGCCGACCTGCTTTTCCTCCCCTCCGTCGGGGAGGTCTACCCGCGGGGTGTCGGCGCCCCCCAAACGACTCCCGATCTGGCGGGCCTCGACCTACGCTACGAGGGGGCCGCACGTCCCGGCCACTTCACCGGGGTCGTGCAGGTCGTCCGCGCGCTGCTCCAACTCGTCCGACCGACGGCGATGTACATGGGGCAAAAAGACGCCCAACAGGTCGCCGTTTTGCGGCAAGCGGCCCGCGCCGAGTGCTGGGCGACCGACATCATCGACGTCCCGATCGTGCGCGAGCCCTCCGGATTGGCGATGAGCTCGCGCAACGGCCTACTCAGTGGGGCGGGCCTCGCGCGAGCGTCCAAGATCTCCGCGACGCTCCGGGCGGCGCGTACCGCGTGGCTCGAGCTGGGGCACTCGGCGCGGGACGTCGAACGCGCCGGTCGGGTCGAGCTCCAGCGAGCGGGTTTACGTCCGGAATACTTCGATTTGGTACAACCGGACACGTTTGAGCGGCTGCCAGACGTGCGCGCCGACGCCTTCGCCGGCGGGTACCCCCCGCTCCTCGTGGCGGTAGCCTGGTGCGAGGGCGTGCGCCTGATCGACAACCTCTCCTTCGGCGCCTAGGGCGGTGCAACCGCTGCCCGGCCAACCTCGTTGATCCGATTCGGACGGAGGCACAGCGTTCGGCGCCCTAATTTCGCGGCTCGTCCACCCCTACCCAGACCGCATGCTCATTCAGGTTTTCAAATCTAAGATCCACCGCGTCGCGGTCACCGAGGCCAACCTCAACTACGTCGGTAGCATCACCATCGACGAGGACCTCATGGACGCCTCCGGGCTCATCGCCGGCGAGCGCGTGCAGATCGTCAACAATAACAACGGCGAACGCATCGAGACCTACGTGATCCGGGGGGCCCGGGGCAGCGGTGTGATCTGCCTCAACGGTGCCGCCGCCCGCCGTGCGGAGGTCGGCGACCTCGTCATCGTCATCGGGTACGGCTACATGACCCCCGAGGAGGCCCGAACCTTCGAACCCAAGGTGGTCTTCCCCGACGCAGAAAACCGCATCAGCGCTTGAATCCCCGCCTCGCCAACGTACTGCGCTTCGCGGGATTCCTCTCGGTAGGCATCCTCATCCTCGGGCTCGTGTTCCGCAGCCAGAACGCCGCCTTCCAGGCGCAGTGCGTCATCGACGGCGTCCCCGCCGACGAGTGCTCGCTGCTCGGCAAGCTGCTCGGCGATCTGGCCCTCGTGCGTTGGCCCTGGCTCTTTCTCACGCTGTGCCTGTTCATGATGTCCAACTTCTTCCGCGCCTGGCGCTGGCAGCAGTTGGTGGAGCCCCTCGGGCGGCGCGTCAAGTTTTGGAACAGCTACTGGGCCGTCATGATCGGTTACCTCGCCAACCTCGGTCTGCCCCGCATGGGGGAGGTCGTGCGCGCCGGCGTGCTCGGTCGCTACGAGGGCGTGGCCGTCGAAAAGGTCATGGGCACCGTCGTCGTCGACCGGATTCTCGACGTGCTCTGCCTGCTCACCGTCGTGGGTATCGCGTTCGTCGTGCAGTGGGATTTGCTCACTAGTTTCATCGTCGACGCCCGCTCCGTGGGCGACGCCACCGTCGGCGAGGACGCGGCCACGAGTTGGCTCGGTACCTACATTTTCAGCGGCCTCTTCGTCGCCGCCCTCGGTGTGGGGGTCGTGTACTACCTCTTCACCCACCTCTCGCACACCAGCTTCGTACAGAAGGTCTCGAAGCTCGCCGTCGGCTTCGGCAGCGGCCTCAAGTCGCTCACCCGCGTACGCAACAAGCCGCTACTCGTCTTCCATACCTTCGGTATTTGGACCTGCTATTTCGCCATGGCCTACGTGCCCTTCTTCGCCTTCCCGCCCACCGAGCACCTCGGTCCGGATGCGGCACTTATGGTCTTCGTGTTTAGCGCACTGGGCATCATCATTCCGTCCCCGGGCGGCCTCGGCAGCTACCACCTCATGGTCATCCAGGCCCTCGCCATCTACGACGTCCCGGGCGATGACGCGCTCAGCTTCGCCAACATCCTCTTCTTCGCCGTCAACATCGGGTGCAACATTCTCTTCGGTATCCTCGGGCTGCTCGTGCTGCCGATCATCAACCGAGGTCGGCGGCCGGCCGTCGCGACGGCCCTCGGTCCGGAACCCGTTACGCCGGAGCCCGAGCCGGAGTTGGTGCACCAGCCGTAGCTTGCGTCTCGCAAGCCGTCCGCTTTCGCCAAAACACGCTCCGTGCATCCACCGCCCACCGAGTCTACAGACCGTCCGGAGGCAAGGGTGGCGGGTAGCATCGCGGAGGCCGCGAGGAGAGTCTTCGAGTGGCGGGCGGAAGGCAAGCGAATCGTTTTCACGAACGGCTGCTTCGACCTACTCCACCCGGGGCACGTAATCTACCTGAGCGAGGCCCACGCCTTTGGGGATAAGCTCGTCGTCGGCCTCAACGACGATGCCTCCGTCAAACGGCTCAAAGGCGAATCCCGACCCGTCCAACCCGAAGCCGATCGGGCGATCGTGCTCGCCGGACTTCGGGCCGTCGATCTCGTGGTCGTATTCAGAGACGATACGCCACTCGATCTCATTCAGCGACTCCACCCCGACGTGCTCGTGAAAGGAGGCGACTACACCCTCGATACCATCGTCGGGGCGAAAGACGTGCTCGCGCGCGGTGGCGAGGTGCGGGTGCTCGATTTCGTGGCGGGAAAAAGCACCTCACGCCTCATCTCGAAGATGGCCTAGCGTACGGTGACCTAACCGACCCAAATCATTCAGGATCGCCCTCCGCAGGTAGACTGGGGTTAGTTCGGGGCAACACGCAGATGAAGGCTGCACGAACTGACTTGAGTCGGGATTACCTGAAGCGTGAGTTGCTGAAACTACTACGCACCCGCCCGCCGAGCGTCCACTAGCTCATGTAAACCAAGCTCTTCTCCCAAAACCACTCCTCCTTAAAAAAGTCGCGAATCGGAAATACCTCCCGGTAGATGCTCGGGTGCAAGCCCCGCAGCTCGTCCTTCAGGCGCGGTCCGCCCTTCCACGCGAGTATCCCGTTCGGCAGCGCGTGGCGGGTCTCTTTCGCGAGCATGCGGTTGCCCCACAGCCACAGCTGCGCGAGGTCGGTGACGGCGCGCGTGACCACGAAGTCGTACTGCTCGCGCCCTTGCTTGAAGTCCTCGACGCGGGTGTGGATACCGGTCACGTTGTCGAGCTTCAAGGCCCCGGCCACCTCGTTGACGACCGTGATCTTTTTGCGCGTGCCGTCGATGAGGGTAAACCGAACCTCCGGGTAGGCGATCGCGAGCGGGATACCGGGGAAGCCGCCCCCGGTGCCCAGGTCCAAGATTTTGGAACCGGGGCGGAAGTCGATGACCCGCGTGAGCGCCAAACTGTGCAGCACGTGGTGCTTGTAGAGCGCGTCGATGTCCTTGCGCGAAACGACGTTGATGCGCTCGTTCCACTCGCGGTACAGCGGCCCGAGGGCCGCAAACCGGGCGCGGCGCGCATCATCGAGTTTCGGGAAATAAGTGAGCAGCTCCTCCATACGCGCGCAAAGGTGCAAACGGCTAGCTCTGCCGGCTCACGCTATCGAGCTGACCCGTGTTTTGCGGAAGTGCATCTGTTGCCGCTTGCTCCTCTCTGATAAGTTGCTCGCGCCTGGCCTTACGGCGGGCGATGACGCCGCGGATCCAGTCGGGGATGATGATGACGCCCGCCAGGAGGTAGGCGTAGTAGGTGAAGAGTCGCCAGATGGTGGCGATGAGTACCGAGCTCGTGGCGTTGCCGGCGACGTAATCGGTCAGGAAGTTTTTGAAGAGCACTTCCACGAAGCCCGCGCCGCCCGGGGTGGGGGAGAAGGCGATGATGACGAACATAGCCTCCAGGCGTGCGTAGAGTCCGAACTGAGTGAACATTGACGTCGAGAGATCGACGAAGGCGATGAAGAGGCAATTGAGCAGCAGAAACCGAAACGACCAGGCGACCGCCGTCGACAGGAAGGCACCTAAGTGCCAGGGGGGGGGCTGATTGCGCATGTGCTGCGAGGCGGCAACCATGTCGTTGCCCAGTGAGGCGAAGCGCTCTTCGAACCGATTGAGCAGTCGCCAGCTGGCCAGCCAGTTGAGCAGCCGGCCGATCTGACGCGGGGAGATAAACAGGCCCCAAGCCAGGAAGAGTCCGTAGACGGCCATCGCGCAGTACGCGAACAAAAAGGTGACCCCCCAGCCACCTAGGTTGGCGAGCGATTCGGCGCCGGGCCGGATCATCGACGCGCCGTAGATGAGGTAGAGCAGAGGCAGCGTGAACACGAAGAAGGCCGTGTCGAGCACGACGGTATACAGCACCAGGGTAGCCGTGCGGGCCGCCGAAAGCTTCTCCTGCGCGAGCACGAAAAGTGCCACCGCCGAGCCGCCGATGCTGGTCGGACTCACCGCCGAGCTAAACTCCCAGATGAAAACGAGCTTGATGCATTTCTTGTAGCTGAAGTCGTGCTCGCTCAGGATGTAGAGCCGCATGGCGTAGGCCAAGTGCCGCACCACCAGCAACAGCAGCGAGACGCTCACCCAGAACAGCGTGGCCGTATTCCAGTCGATGGCCGCCCACTCCTGGGGGTCGAATTGCTGCCAAAACAGGTAGGCCACTACCCCGACGCCGATGAGTATCGGAAGGATGACCCTGCTCGCGCGTACCGACTGCAGTACCTCCTGCTGGTCGGTAGTAAATTCGGGGCTTGGCGAGGACAACGGGGGAGGGAATGAGCGGCGAGCGGGTAAGAAAGTCAACGCAGGCTTCGGCGGCAGGGTTTTACGATTCCGTGCCTGATCTCGGACGTTTGACGAAATGGAGGTTGCTGCTCGGCGAACGGGCTTGCCCCGGGGCCGGCGAGGTCGGTCACGTCGAGTTCGGGGCCGACTGGGGAGCCGCCGATCGGGTGGTCGACGAGCTCTACGAAGCCGACCGCCGGGGGGGGCTCGCCCGGTCGACCACCAAACTCACCCGCTGGCTGGGCCGCTTACGCGAAAACTACCCGCCGGAGGCCGTTACCCTGATGCAACGCGACGCTGTAGACCGCTACGAGATCACCCGCCTGCTCGCCGAGCCCGAGATCCTCGGGACGCTCCAACCGAACATCCACCTCGCCGCCACGCTCATGCAGCTCGGCAAGTTGCTGCCCGAACGCGCGCGCGCGGCCGCCGAGCGGATCGTCCGCGACATCGCCACCCGGCTTACGCTACAACTCGAGGAGCCCCTGCTGCGGGCCGTCCGCTCGGCGATCGCCTCGGCCGAGCTGAGCGTGCAGCGCGAACCGACGCGCCACACCGACTGGGACCGGACCATCCGCGCCAACCTGAAGCACTACCGCCCGGAGCTCGGGACGCTCGTCCCCGAGCGCTTCGTGAACCGACGACCCCGGGGGCGCGGGCTTCGCCACGTGCACCTGCTCGTGGACCAGAGTGCGTCCATGGCCACGAGCGCCATCCACGCCGCGCTCGGCGCCTCCATCCTGGCCAAGGTGCCCGCCCTGAACATCCGACTCGTCGCCTTCGACACGGAGCTGGTCGACCTGACCGAACTCCTGCGAGACCCCGTAGAGACGCTCTTCGGCGTGCAACTCGGCGGCGGTACGGACATTCACCGGGCGCTCCGCTACGAACAGCGATTCATCCGCGAACCGGGCCGCAGCTTACTCGTGCTCATCTCCGATCTGTACGAAGGCGGGAGCAAAGCGGGCACCCTGCGACGCGTGGAGGCGCTGGTGCAAAGCGGTGTTCGGGTAATTTGCCTGCTGGCCATCAGCGACGAGGGCAAGCCGAGCTTCGATAAGGTGCTGGCGGCACAACTCGCCGAGCTCGGGGCGGCCGTGTTCAGCTCGACGCCGGAGCTGTTTCCAGACATGATGGCCGCCGCCCTCCGGGGCGACAGCCTCAGCGCCTTCAGTTGAGCAGGCCCATGAGGTACTCCCCGTAGCCACTCTTCATAAACTTGTGGCCGAGCTCGGCGAGCTGCGCGTCGTCGATGAAGCCGCGCTCCCAGGCTACCTCCTCGATGCAGCCGATCTTGAGCCCCTGGCGCTCCTCGATGGTCTCGATGAAGCTGCCGGCCTGCAGGAGGCTCGTGTGGGTTCCGGTATCCAACCAGGCTACGCCCCGACCGAGTACGGCCACTTTGAGCTTGCCCGCTCCGAGGTAGTGCTTGTTGACGTCGGTGATCTCGTACTCGCCCCGCGCGCTCGGCGCCAGCTCGCGTGCGACCTGGACGACGCTGTTGTCGTAGAAATAGAGTCCGGGCACGGCGTAGTTGCTCTTCGGCGCGGCGGGCTTCTCCTCGATGCTCACCGCGGTGTGGTTCTCGTCGAACTCCACCACCCCGTAGCGCTCGGGGTCGGCTACCCGGTAGGCGAACACGACGCCACCGTCCGGGGAGTGCGAGGATTGCAACAGTTGCTCGAGCCCGGCACCGTAGAAGATGTTGTCGCCGAGGATGAGCGCGGCCGGATCGGCGCCGATGAAATCGGCCCCGAGCACGAAGGCCTGCGCCAGGCCGTTGGGCTCGTGCTGGGCTACGTAGCTGAAGTTACAGCCGATCTGCGAGCCGTCCCCGAGGAGCTTCTCGAAGTTGGGCACGTCCTGCGGGGTCGAGATGATGAGTACGTCGCGGATGCCGGCCGCCATGAGCGTCGAGAGCGGGTAGTAGATCATCGGCTTGTCGTAAACCGGCATGAGCTGCTTGCTCACCGCGAGGGTGAGCGGGTAGAGCCGGGTCCCGAGTCCGCCGGCGAGGATAATTCCTTTCATAGAGAGTGCTTGCGCCGGCGAAGCTAAGCGTCGAGGCGTGCGGATTCGGCCTCGAGCTCGGGGCGGGCGGTCTCGTAGGCCGACTCGAACTGCTCGAGCAACGGGCCTACGCGCGACATGTCCGCGCCGTCGCGCCCGATGTCCTCCATCGTGGCGTTCGCCTCCGACATCGCGGGGTTGCCCACGAAGGCGAGGGTCGATTTCATTTTGTGGGCCACCGCCCGCAGCGCCTCCGCATCCTGCGTGAGGTAGGCTTCGCGGAGCTTCTCCAGTTCGGGTGGCATCTCTTCGAGCAGCATGTCGAGCATCGTCTTCTTCATGAAGTCGTCGCCGTCGGCCATCATCTCGAGGTAGGATAGGTCGATGTGTTGGTACGCTAGCGTAGTCATAGTTCAGCTTGGGCATATTGCGCGATCTTCGAGAAGAGCTGCGCCGGTTCGAAGGGTTTGAGGACGTAGTCCTGCATCCCGTATTCGAGGTATTGTTTGTCTTTGGAAATGTGGGCGTGGGCCGTCATCGCGAGGATGGGGACCTCGCGCATCGGGCCCTCCAGGTGTTCGCGCACGTACACGGCGGCTTCGTAGCCGTCCATGATGGGCATCTGGATGTCCATGAGCACGAGGTCGTATTCGTTTTGCCGCAAGGCGTCGACGGCCTGCTGGCCGTCGTCTACGATCGTGAGCTCCACGTTGGCGTAGGCCCGCTCGATGGTCTTGCGGGCCACCAGTTGATTCATCTTGTGGTCTTCGGCGAGTAGCAACCGGATCGGACGCGAGCTGTCGATCCGGTACTCGCGTTCCTGATCGGCGGCGGCGGTGACCCCCGCCGAGCCGAGCGCGAAGCGCATCGTGAAGAAGAAGGTAGCCCCCTCGCCGAGCACGCTCGTGACGCCGATCTGGCCGCCGAGCTGGTCGACGATGTTCTTGGCGATGCTGAGGCCGAGGCCGGTGCCCTCGAAGATGCGGTCTTTGGTACGGACGCGGGTGAAGCTCCCGAACACGGCATCGAGTTTGTCTTCGGGGATACCGATGCCGGTATCCGTGACCTCGAATTTGAGCTCTATACTCGTATCCGTTCGCTCGAGCACCGAGAGCGCTAAGCTCACCGAACCGGTATCCGTGAATTTGATGGAGTTGCCCACCAGGTTGTAGAGCACTTGGTTGAGGCGGAGCTTGTCGCCGACGATGACCGCGGGCAGCTCGTCGGGCAGGTTGCGCTGGAAGACGAGATCCTTCTCCTGCAGTTTGTACTGCATCACGTTGAAGAGGTTCTCGACGAGATCGCGGATGTCGATCGAGTGCTCCTCGAAGAGGATCTTGCCGTTCTGCAGCGTCGAGATCTCGAGGATGTCGTTGACGACGCCGAGCAGGATCTCCGAACTCTGCTTGATGGAGCGTACGAGCCCCCGTTGCTCCTCCTCGAGGTCCATGCTCGCGAGGATGTTGCTCATCCCGAGGATCGCGTTCATCGGCGTGCGCATCTCGTGACTGATCGAGGCCACGAACTGTTCTTTCATCTTGGCCGAGCGCTGGGCGAGCTCGTGGGCCTTGCGTAATTCGTCGCCGGCGCGGCGCTCGGTGACGTCCTGCACGATGCCCTGGCAGAAGTAGGCGCCGTCGGCGGCGATCTCGCACTTGCCTTCGACGTTGACGTAGCGAGCTTTACCCTCTTCGACTTTGAGCGCGATCTCCTGGCTGAAGACGTGCTCGCCCTCCTGCTCCTGGTAAAAGGTGTAGATCAGGTGAAGCGGATTGCTCGGCTCCCGCATGAGCGCGGCTAGGTTGACGCCACTCGGCAGGTCGAACATGCGCCGCATCTCCTGCGAGGCGAAAAAGAAGCCCGAGGTCGGGCGGTACTCCCAGTTGCCGATCTGCGCGAGGCTCTGCATCTGCGCGAGACGCTTGATCACCTTTTTGCGCTCGATCGAGAAGCGCACGCTCTTGGCGAGGATCTCGGCGTCGAACTCGCCCTTCACGAGGTAGTCCTGCGCGCCGGCCTGCACGGCCTGAAAGCCGAGCTCCCGGTCGGAGAGTCCGGTCAGGAGGATTACGTTGTTGTCCGGGTAGGGCTGCAGCACGCGGGTGAGCGTTTCGAAACCCCGGCTGTCCGGTAGGTTCATGTCGAGCAGCACCGCGGCGTACTCCGTGTCGCTGGCCAGCGCGGCCAGTCCGTCCGCGAGGGTCGTGCGGTGGTCGATCTGGCAGTGGAGGCTGTCGCTTTCGGCGAGCAGGATCTCCACCAGTCGAGCGTCCCCCGGATTGTCTTCGACGAGCAGGATGGTCGCGCTCTCGGGCACGCTGCTACCCCCGCCTGCCCCGGGCGCTGAAGTGCTTAAGTGTCGGTCCAGGGTAGTGTACATGCTGCGCGAGGTCCTACGGGGTTTCAAGTCGGGGTGCAAATAGGGTGCCACCTACCCCCGCGGGCGAAACACGAAACGAGCTTCCCCGGAGGTAACCACGAACAGACAGTACTGCTCGCGGGCGTCGGAAAATACACGCCGGAAGTCGGCCACCCGCTCGGGCCGGAGGAGTTGTTTCGCGCTGAGCTCCTCGAGGGTCGTCATACGCACCTCCCACGCACCGGGGTCGGCGAGGGGGAGCAACCGTACGCCGAGCTCGACGGCGGCCCCGCGTCCCCACACGAGTACGGGGTAGTCGGTTACGGCTTGGTCGAGCACGGCGTCGAGCGCGGCGTCGAGCGTGGGGGCGTAGCGCGCGAGCGCTTCGTCGACCTGTTCGAGGTCCGTGGGGGGGGCGTCTTGGGCCATACCTACGAAGGTGGGACAAACGCGGTAAAGGAGGCTTACCCGGGGCCGCTAGCTCGCCGACATCCGCTCGTAGACCTTACGCGCGAGGAGAGCCGTAGCCAGCAAGACGGTGTAGGCGAGTGTTGCGGTCATAGCGGAAGCGGGAACGGCCAGCGACCTGGCGCGTTGATCGGTCGTGGTTTCAAACGAACCCCTCCGGCCAGACGCTGCCCGGGGGGACAAAAAAAATTTACGCGCGTTCCTCGACCGGCACGCACGGCGCCTCGAGACCCCCGCGTTCGTTGAGCTCGACCCGGTGTCGGTCCCGCACGGATTCAGCGCCCAACCCGACCGGGAGATCGCCGGTTTCATCGCGGCCACCTTCGCCTGGGGCCAGCGGGTCACCATCCTAGCCAAGGCCCGCGATTTCCTCGAACGCATGGACGGGGCGCCGTACGACTTCGTCCGCGACCACTCCGACCGGGAGCGCCGGCGCTTCGCCACCTTCGTGCACCGCACCTTCCAACCCGCGGACGCGGAGTTCTTCCTGCGCCGACTCCAACGCCACTACCGCGAGCACGCCAGCCTCGAACCGCTGTTCACCGACGGCCTCCGGGCCGACGCCCCGAACGTGGAGGGTGCCCTGCGGCACTTCCACGACCGCTTCTTCGAGGAGGCGAGCGCTCCCGCCCGGTGCCGCAAGCACGTGGCCACGCCGGCCCGGAAATCGAGCTGCAAACGCCTCAACATGTTCTTGCGCTGGATGGTCCGCCCGGCCGCCGCGGGGGTGGATCTCGGTCTCTGGCGGGGCATTCACCCCCGTCAGCTCGTCATCCCGCTCGACGTACACGTGCAACGCAACGCACTCGATTTAGGCCTGCTTTCGCGAAAACAGGCCGACTGGACCGCGGCGGCGGCGCTGACCGAAAAGCTCAAGGAGCTGTGTCCGGAAGATCCCGTACGCTACGATTTCGCGCTGTTCGGACTCGGGGTCGAAGCCTGAGCCGGGGGCGTGCGGGCTTACTCCGCCTCGATGCGGAGCTCCTGCACCACGCCACCGTCGCCGTCGGCCAGGCCGTACACGTACACCCGGTAACTCGCGGGCTCGGTAACCAAGGTGCCGATCAGGTAGGAGCCGCTCGCCCCGCTCGAGGTGCCGCCGTGCACGCGACTGAAGCTCTGCGGCGGGGAGCTCCGAAAAAAGCCCGCGAGCAGGCGTTGCGCCTCTCCGCGACTGACGATGTCGGAGGTGCCCGGCAGTACGAGCTCCACGGTTTCGTCGAGCAGGCGCGTCACGCCCGGTACGTCACCCGTAGCGAGGGCCTGACCGACCGCGTCGAGTTGAGGCTCTATACTTTGCGCCGACCAAGTCGCCGCGAACGATACGATTACGGCGAGTAGCAGGAGGGGAAGTAGATTTCGCACGGGTGTAGTTTGAAATGGTGTAGGGGTAAAAAAACGTAGGCTAACCTTGCGTCTTCGATGGCTACATCTCGCCCTCTAGACACTCCGCTGACCCTTATCCCCCAAAAATCTGACCGAATGCCCCTCGCCCCCCGCGCCCTGCTGATAATTCTCGACGGTTGGGGCCTAGGTCCGGATGCAAGCGTCGACGCCCTCGCGCAGGCGAATACCCCCCACTTCGACCGATTGATGTCCACCTGCCCCCACGCTACGCTCACCACGTTCGGGGAGGAGGTCGGACTACCGGAGGGCCAGATGGGCAACTCGGAGGTCGGTCACCTCAACATCGGCGCGGGTCGGGTCGTGTACCAAGATCTCGCACGCATCAACAAGGCCATCCGCGACGGGGGATTCGCCGTCAACCCGGAGTTACAGGCGGCTTTCGCCAAAACGAAGGCCGCCGACGCCGCGCTGCACCTCATGGGCTTGGTCAGTGACGGCGGCGTGCACAGTCACATCGACCACTTGTTGGCGCTCTGCGACGCCGCGGCGGCCGCCGGACTGAAGAAGGTGTACGTACACGCCTTCACCGACGGGCGCGATACCGACCCCCACGGGGCGGCTACGTACCTCAAAACCCTCCAGGACCACATCGCCGATCAGCCCGCCCGGCTCGCGACCGTTACCGGACGCTACTACGCCATGGACCGCGATCGGCGTTGGGAACGCGTGCAGATCGCCTACGACGCGCTCGTGCACGGGGCGGGCGAACTGACCCAGCACCCGCTCGATGTTCTGCAGCAGCGCTACGCCGCGGATCAGACGGACGAGTTTATCCTGCCGATCGTAGTGAGTGGGGCGGATGGCCGGCCGCTGGCGACCCTGAAAGACGGGGACACGGTGGTGTTTTTCAACTTCCGCACCGACCGACCTCGGCAGCTCACCGAGGTACTCACGCAGACCGCCTTCCCGGAGCGGGGCATGCACCCGCCCGAGCTCTACTACGTGACGATGACGCGCTACGACGAATCCTTCGAACGCCTGCACGTGATGTACACCAAAGACGATCTGAAGGCCACGCTGGGTGAGGTTTTAGCGGAAGCGGGCAAGACGCAGTTGCGCATCGCGGAGACGGAGAAGTACCCGCACGTAACCTTCTTTTTCAACGGCGGCCGCGAAGACCCCTTCGCCGGCGAACGGCGCATCATCGTGCCCTCGCCGAAGGTGGCGACCTACGATCTGCAGCCCGAGATGAGTGCGTTCGATGTGCGCGACGAGGCGATTGCGTACATCGAATCCGCGCGCCCGGATTTTATAGCGCTCAACTTTGCCAATACGGACATGGTGGGACACACCGGCGTGTGGGAGGCCGCGTTGAGGGCCGCCGAGACGGTCGATACCTGCCTCGGCGATCTGCTGGAAGCGGCCCAACGGGCGGGGTACGCCGCCCTCGTGATCGCGGACCACGGTAATTCAGACGTTATGCGCAACCCGAACGGCTCCCCGAACACGGCGCATACCCTCAGCCCGGTACCCGTGATCTACGTTCCGGCAGCCGACGATAAACACTCGATTCACGCAGGTAAGCTGGGCGATCTCGCGCCAACCATCTTGGAGCTACTCGGCCTGGATGCCCCCCGAGAGATGGACGGCCGCAGTCTACTCAACGCGTGATGGGTAAGTCTATAAATCTAGCGGCCCGCACGGCGGCGCTGCTCTGCGCGCTTTGCTCCGCCTGCACTCAGGACATCCTGGATGCAGGACAGCCCGGTGGCGCCGGACCGCGCTTTTTCGACGTAGCCGTATTCGTGGCCGAGCAGGACAGCGTGCTGCGGGGCACTCGGTTGGAGAAGACCGTGGACGTCAACGGCGAACGGCAAACGATCGCCTTCGACTCCGTGGACTGGGGGGCGGAGTTGGCCGCATTCTCGCAGTCCAGTATCGAGCGCCCCGCGCTTTGGGATAAGTACGTCGCGGATAGCACCCGGGTGGCCGACGGCGAACGGGTCGTGTACAGTGCCCTCGATTCCTCGCTTTTTACCCGACAGGTAACCGTGGAGTTCGGACCCGAACGGCGGGTAAGGGGTATCGATATCGACAACCGCTTCTCGTCGCTTATCGCGAATACGAAGCAGCGATTGCACTGGGAACCCGGTAAGTACAGCGTGTACAGCGAGCAGCGCGTACGCTTCGGTGGAGAGCGCTTACTGAGTATCGAAGGGGACTGGGAGCCGGGCGAAGACCGAGCGGATGCCTCGGGGCACCGCTAGATCGTCATGATGTCTTTCTCCTTGGCCGCCACAACGGCCTCGATCCGAGCGATGTGCTCGTCGGTGGCTTCCTGGATTTGCTTCTCCTTGCGGTTGCCCTGATCTTCCGGGAAGCCCTCTTTGACGGCTCTGGTGATGACGTTGTTGGCGTCGCGGCGCACGTTGCGGATACTCACTTTAGCGTCTTCGCCGTGCGCCTTGGCCTGCTTGGCGAGGTCTTTACGGCGCTCCTCGGTGAGCGGGGGGATGTTGATGCGGACCGTCTCGCCGTCGCTCTGCGGGGTGAGGCCGATGTTGCTTTCGAAGATGGCGCGCTCGATGGCCGGTACCATGGTCTTTTCCCAGGGTTGGATCATGAGGCTGCGCGAGTCCCCGAGCGTGATGTTGGCGATCTGGCTGAGCGGGGTGGGGGAGCCGTAGTAGTCGGCCATTATCCCCGACACGAGCGCGGGTGAGGCCTTGCCGGCCCGGAGTCGCGTAAGCTCTTTCTCGAGGTGTTGGATCGATTCGTCCATGAGCGCTTTCGCTTCCTTGAGCGCTTCCTGTGGATCTTCAGACATGGTGTATTCGGGGTTGCGGCCGCAATATAGAACGGCGTCGAGGGCGCTAGAAGTTGTATTCTACTTCCATTCCCTCCACCCGGATCTCGCCCTGGTGCACGAGGTGGTCGATGATCTCCTCGGCTTCGTGTTCCACCCGGTCGCCTTCCCGGTGCAGCTCGATGTAGGAACGGAGCAGGGGGAGTTGCCCCGGGCGATTACCGGAGCGAATCAGTCGCCGGACCAGCTCGTCGGCGAGGGGGGCAACGGCCAACCGGGCCGCGGCGGACGCCTCCAGTACCTCCACGTCTCCGGTTTCCGGACTGGTAGCGCCCTGTTGGACCCCCGGCGGGTTGATCGAAGGACGGCCCGGCTGATCGAGGCGGACTTTGTCCGGCTCCTCCGGCGAACCGGCGCGGCCCTGCTTCACGCGGATGCACTGCCGACCGAGGCCACCGAGGTGGGCGACGAGCGAATCGTAGCGCTCGTCGTCGCTGAACACGGCAAACTCGACACTCTTCTCGACGCGTTCGTGCAGTACGCCCATGTGGAAGCTGAGCACCGCGGCCGCTGCGTTCTCGCCCACGTCCTCGAGGGAGACCCACTGTACGTCGCGCCCCATCTCCTGCATCTGCTTCACGAGCCAGAGGGGGACCAACTCGATGGTCTTCCCGATGAAGACGTAGACTTTGTCGCTAACCCGTTCGAGTTTCTTGAAGCGGATCTGGAGCAAGTCCTCGTAAGTCACGAAAACATACCGGCGCACGTGGTTCATAAACACGAATTAAAGGGTTTCCAAGGTATTACCACCTTAGTCGTCAGATAAGTACGTGCTACAAAATCACCTCATCCGGGTATTGCGCTCACTTTAGTCTCGGCTACCGAGAAAGTAGAATACCAGGTAGGCGAGTTGTGCGACGGCAGACAGGGCGGCGGCTACGTAAGTCATGGCGGCCCACCACAGCGCGTCCTTGGCCCCCGCGTGTTGGGCGCCCGAGGCTACCCCCGAGCTGTCGAGCCACGCGAGCGCGCGGTTGCTCGCGTCGAATTCCACGGGGAGGGTCACCAGCGCGAAGGCGGCGGTAACCCCGAAGGCGGCAATCGCGATCATCAGGAATAAATCGCTCCCGATCGCGCCGATCAGCACGAAGCCGAGCATGAAGATGTACTGCTGCAGGCGGGCGGAGACGCTCACGATCGGCACCAGCGCCGAGCGCAGCTTCAGGCCGGCGTAGGCCCGGGCGTGCTGTACGGCGTGGCCGACCTCGTGCGCGGCCACCGCCGCGGCGGCTACGTTGCGGCCCTGGAATACATCCGGACTCAAGTTCACCGTCTTGTCCGCCGGATTGTAGTGGTCGGAGAGCTGACCCGGCGACTGCGTGATACGCACGTCGGTGATGCCGTTGTCGCGCAGCATCGCCGCCGCTACCTCGGCTCCGCTCAGGCCGTTGCCGAGGCTCATGCGGCTGTACCGCGCGAACTTGCCCTTGAGCCTAGAGCTCAGCAGAAAGCCGACTCCGGCGAAAACGATCGAAATGATGATTAGCGGTCCGTAGATCATGGGGCAGGGATCAACTCCAATCCGGTGTAAGGCCGGAGTACTTCGGGAGTAACGATGCCCTCGGGCCTCTGGTTGATCTCGAGCAGCGCGGCCACGATGCGCGGTAGCGCTAGGGCGCTGCCGTTGAGGGTGTGGGCGAGCCGCTTGGCTTTGCCCTCGCGGATGCGCAGCGCGAGTCGGTTGGCCTGGTAGGTCTCGAAGTTGCTTACCGAACTCACCTCGAGCCAGCGCTCCTGCACCGCGCTCCACACCTCGAAGTCGTAGGTGAGAGCACTCGTGAAGCCCATGTCTCCACCGCACAAGCGCAGAATGCGGTAGGGCAGTCCGAGCGCGTCGAGGAGCCCGCTCACGTGTTCGAGCATGTCGTGCAGTGCGGCGTAGGAGTCTTCGGGCCGCTCGATGCGTACGATCTCGACCTTGTCGAACTGGTGCACGCGATTGAGGCCACGCACGTCCTTGCCGTAGCTCCCGGCTTCCCGCCGGAAGCAGGGGGTGTGGCCACAGAGCTTAATCGGTAGGCTGTCGGCGGCGAGGATACTGTCGCGGTACACGTTCGTGATCGGCACCTCCCCGGTGGGGATGAGGTACAGCTCGTCTTCACTCGCGTAGTACATCTGTCCGTCTTTGTCCGGCAGCTGCCCGGTACCCCACGCGGAGGCTTCGTTCACGAGCAACGGGGCGTAGATCTCCTCGTAGCCGGCCTCGCGGGCTCGGTCGAGGAAGTAAGTGATGAGGGCGCGCTGCAGCCGAGCTCCGTAACCCCGGTACACCGGGAATCCGGCGCCGGTGAGTTTCACCCCGAGGTCGAGGTCGAAGAGTCCGTAGGCGGGTCCGATCTCCCAGTGGGGCAAGGCGCCGGCGGTGGGCCGGGGGAGCGGATCCGGCCCGGGGCGGTACACCTCGTTGTCGTCGGGTGTTTTGCCGGAAGGCACGTCGGCGTGCGGTACGTTGGGCAGCGTGAGCAGGAGCGCTTCGAGCTCGGATTTGGTGGCTTCGTGCCGGTCGGACAGCGGCTGCTGCTCCGCCTTCAGTGCGGTTACTCGCGCCTTGAGTGCCTCGCCCGCGGCGCGGTCGCCCGCCTTCATCTTCGCGCCGATCTGGTCGCTGATGAGCCTGAGGCGCCGCTGCACGTCGTCGAGTCCGGCCTGTTGGGCCTTCCGCTCGTCGTCGAGGGCGACGGCGGCGTCGATGGCCTGGGCGTCGATGCCTCGCTTGGCGAGTCCCACGAGTACCGCACCCCGATCGTCGCGTAAGCGGCCGATTTCTAACATAGCACTACGAATTGAGCCGCCAAGGTAGTAGCCGCGCGAGGCGATCTCGGCCGCAACCGATAAAGCATGCCCGTCATTTGGCAGATTGGGTTATTTTTGCTTCCGTTATACGATTTGGCGGCAGCCGAATCGAGGCGGCTTCCAGCCCGGTTGGCCGCGTGCATAACGATTCCTCCCTGTTTTCGACGTCATGTCTCTACCTCTCGAAGGGGTCCGAGTTCAGACTAGCAGGGATCAGCTAACGACCTGGCTTTCGCCAAACCTCACCGGCCTTCGTTGCCGGACACCTACCCCAAGTGCTTTAAAAGCAGCCATATCTACCTCGGCCTAGGTTCTTTTACCCCTCCCCGTGCCGTCCCAACAGGTTTTCTTACGATGCTCGACGTCAAGCAACTCAACTCCATGCTGGTACCCGCCCTGCGCGAACTGGCCGGAAATCTCGGCCTCACCGGCACCACCAAACTCAACAAGCAGAAGTTAATTTACAAGATCCTCGATACGCAGGCCGGCGGTGCGGGGGGCGGCGACGGTGCTCCCGCGGACGCGCCCGGTCCCAAAACTGCTTCCGCAAAACCCGTCTCGGCCGGCTCCAGGGCACCCGGTGCGGAGGAGGCCGATGTCGAAACGGCGCCCGAACGGCGCCCCCGGCGCGACGCCCGCGAGCGCCCCCGGCGCGGCACGAGCTCCGAGAACGACCCGCAGGCCGAGGCGCGCGGGAGTTCGAGCGAGTCCAGCGACGACCCGAACCCCACCGAAGAACGTCCGCGCCGCCGCCGCGATCGCCGCGACCGTAGCCGCAACGAAGGGGGCGACCCGAACGGCGAGCGGCCCCAGGAGACCAACCAGCGCGACAACAGCCAGCGGAACAACTCCCGCGACGAGCACGCCGACGCCCGCGGCCGCGGCGACTCGAACGACGACGGCAACGACCGTCGCAGCCGCGACAACTCCCGGAATCGGGGCTCCAACGACCGTGATAACCCGTCGGACAGCAACTCGAACGACGACGGTAACGACCGCCGCGGCCGCGACACCAACTCCCGGAATCGGGGCTCCAACGACCGTGATAACCCGTCGGACAGCAACTCGAGCGACGACGGTAACGACCGCCGCGGCCGCGACACCAACTCCCGTAACCGGGGCTCCAACGACCGTGATAACCCGTCGGACAGCGACCGTCAGAACCGGGGCGGGGACTCCAATAACGACGATTACGACGATCGCCGTAGCCGCCGGCGCGGCAAGCGCAACCGGGACGACGACGGCAATAGCAACAACAGTCAGCGCGGACCGAAGGAGCCCGACCTTTTCGACATCGAGCTCGACGGTGCCATCGCGGGGCAGGGCGTGCTCGAGGTCATGCCCGACGGCTACGGCTTCCTCCGCTCCGGCGATTACAACTACCAGTCCTCCCCGGACGACGTACTCGTAGACCAACAGCAGATCAAGCGACTCGGCATCCGCACCGGCGACACCATCCAGGGGACCATCCGCCCCCCGAAGCCGGGCGAGAAATTTTACGCCCTCCAGGAAGTCCACCACGTCAACGGACAACTGCCGCGCGACATCCGCAATCGGGTACCCTTCGACTACCTAACGCCGCTCTTCCCGGACCAAAAATTCAAGCTCACCGGAGCGCCGCAGGGCAAGGACTACGGCATGCGGATGTTCGATCTGTTCTCGCCGATCGGTAAGGGACAGCGCGGCCTCATCGTGGCTCAGCCGAAAACCGGTAAAACGTTCTTGCTCAAGGACGTGGCCAACGCCATCGCGCGGAACCACCCGGAAACCTACCTCATGATCCTCCTCATCGACGAGCGGCCGGAGGAGGTAACCGACATGAAGCGCTCGGTCAACGCCGAGGTGATCTCCTCGACGTTCGACGAGCCCGCCACCAACCACGTACACATCGCCCAGATGGTGCTCGAGAAGGCGAAGCGCCTGGTCGAGTCGAAGCACGACGTGGTCATTTTACTCGACTCCATCACCCGTTTGGCCCGCGCCTACAACACCGTGCAGCCGGCCTCCGGCAAGATTCTCTCGGGCGGTGTAGAGGCCAACGCCCTGCAGAAGCCGAAGAAGTTCTTCGGTGCGGCCCGTAACATCGAGGGCGGCGGATCGCTCACCATCCTCGCTACGGCCCTCGTGGACACGGGCTCCAAGATGGACCTCGTCATCTTCGAGGAGTTTAAGGGTACGGGTAACATGGAGATCCAGCTCGACCGCTCGCTCGCCAACAAGCGCATGTACCCGGCCATCGACCTGCCGCACTCCTCCACGCGTCGTGAGGACTTGCTCCTCGACGCCTCCACCCTCTCGCGCATGCACGTACTGCGTAATCACCTCGCCGACATGAAGCCCGACGAGGCCATGGAGTTTTTGCGTAAGCAGATGTTCGGTACCGGCGATAACGAAGAGTTCCTAGCCAGTATGAATCGCTAGCTTGATAATTTCGGTGAAGGTTACTACTTTCGCCCCCCTTTCGGGAAAACCCGCCATTTATGAAACGTACTTACCAACCCTCTCGCCGCAAGCGCGTCAATAAGCACGGCTTTCGCGCGCGTATGAAAACTAAGAACGGTCGGCGCGTGCTCGCTTCCCGGCGAGCGAAAGGTCGCTACGTACTGACGGTGTCCGAGGAGACCCCGCGCGCTAAGTACTAGTCCGCGGGAGCTAACCCGCGCTCACTGACCGCGTTTCGCTCTCGCGAGTCGCCGAAAACGCCGGTATCCTACGTGGATACCGGCGTTTTTATATTTATACCCACCAGGCAGCGTTTGGGCAGCACCGTGCGTCAAGCCTCCGTATCCCCTTTACGCCTACTTATCTATGGACAGTGCCCTCTCGCTAGCAACGGTGGATGAAGAACAAGTAGTCCTAGCGTGTGCCCGCGGGGAGCGCTGGGCGCAAAAAGCGCTTTACGAGACCTACTTCCACCAGCTCCTGCCGATTTGCACGCGCTACGCGGCCAACTCGAACGAGGCGATGGACATGCTGCACGAGGGCTTCATCAAGATCTTCAAGCACATCAACCGTTATCAGGCGGGCACGAGCCTCGGGGCCTGGATGCGCAGGCTCACCATCAACACCTGCATCGACACCTACCGCAAGGAGGTACGCCGGCGCACGGACGACATCGAGACGAGCTTCGACCTCAGTACCGACGAGGCGGATGCGGTGAGCCGGTGCGGGGAGCAGGAGATCCTGGAGGCCGTCCAGCAGCTCTCCCCCGTTTACCGAACCATCTTCAACCTGTACGCGATCGAGGGGTACTCCCACCGGGAGATCGGAGAACGACTCGGTATCGCCGAAAGCTCGAGCCGTTCGAACCTAGTTAAGGCGCGGGCCCGACTGAAGTCGGTGTTGCTTCAACAAGGACGCGGCCGATGAAAGACTTCGACCAAATAATCCGCGACAAGCTCGCCGGACTGCCACCGCCTACCGAGGGGCCGAACTGGGATGACCTGGCCGAGCGAATGGACGGTGAGTCGTTTGATTCGCTACTGCGCAAAGGCATGCACGAGCACACCGCGCTGCGCCGCGCCGCCTCGGCTGGTCTAGCGCTCGGTTGGGAGGCGCTCGCCGACCGACTCGACCCCGAGCCCACACCCGTACCCGCCGGTGCCGTTGAGCTACTCGCCGATCGCGGAGCCGCCTTCGACAAGCTCGTAGCCGCTCGTGTAGGCAGTGCGCTGCCCCCCGACCTGGCCGATGACGGTTGGCAGCGGCTTTCGCGCCGGATGGATACGTTCTGGCACCTCCGTCGGAAATTGGTACGCTACAAAGCACTCGAGATCGCCGCCGTCATCGCGCTGCTCTTCACCTTCGGGCCTTTCGTCCACGATCAGATCGCACGTGGTTCGCTGTCCGTTGCGACGGGAGGCGGCGATACGGGCGGTCTCGCCGCTGAGGCCGATTCGCCCGCTGAGATCTTACCTACCGATCCGTTCGCTACGGCTTCCGGTTCAGGCGAGGTCGATCTAACGGCTTCCGTGGCGAAGGAGCGAGCTCTACGAACGAGCGCAGATTACGCCCCCCTGGCGCTAGCGCAGCGCGCGTACCGGTGGGTTGTGGCAGGGGGAGAGGGTGGAGCCCGCGCGGAGCGGGCGCTACCCGGAAGCGCGCTTCCGGGAAGTACGCTGTCGCGCGGCGAGCCTGCGGTCTCGGGCGAGTCGAGCGACTCGAATCCGAATCCGGTGAGTCCGCTGCCGGGCGTCCCCCCCGTGCTCGCGGACCTACTCGGCGGCCACGCGCTGCTACCGCTGGAGGTGCCGCCCGGCTCGCTGCCCCCCGCGCTTACCCCACCGCCGGTCCCGGGGAAGTGGCGCTTGGGCGTGCAGGGCGAGCTGTCACTCTGGTCGATCCAAAGCCCCATCGTCCCGCTCACCGACTACCAGACCTTCGCGCAACAGACCGTCGGGCTGGGGGTAGGCGCTAACGCCACCCGCCGCCTCGCGCCTCGCTTCGAGCTCGGATTCGGCGTCCGTGTTACCCCGATCGACTACCGCACGGGGCTACCGGACGTGATCAAGGCATCCGACGTGAGTGGCTTCGCAAAGCTGGAGAGCTTCGTGGCCCTTCCGAGCGATTACGTCGATATTGAGTCTTTCGACAACATCAGCCTCACTACGCTCAGTCTGCCCGTCGATCTACGGTTCAACGTACTCAAGCCGGGGAACAGGCTCGGTTTGTGGGTCAAATCCGGTCTCGCCGCTAATCTCGTACTGCTCAGCTCGTACGATGTTCAGAGCAACCGATTCTCCGCTTACAAAGTCCAGGCCGAGCGGTTCCCGGACACGGACGAAGACTCGCCCGACGTATCTCCCGCCGAAACGGTCAACATCAGCAGAAATAGCACGGCCGCCGACGCGAACGAGACCCAACCACTCTCGGAGCAATCCGCCAAGTTTTCCGAAGCGCTGGACTTCAGCGAAGGATTAGCGGACGGTGGTAAAGTGAAGGACAATGTGTTTATCTCCGCGCGCCTCGGACTCGAGGCCGATCTCGCGCTCAACGACCGGCTCAGCGTGTTCGGCAGCCTGGAATTTTCACAACATCTAGGGCGTAAAAAATCCGGCGGTGATTCCATGGAGGACGCATTCACTGATCCAACTACACGGCGAGATCTAGTCTCCCACTCCACCGCCCGCAACTCCCAAAACGGCATTGGCCCAAACAACGACCGCCTCAACTCCTTCGGTTTCGTACTCGGCACCCGGATCACCCTCTAGCTAGGCCACGGGTACCTGTCCGCCTACGAGCTGCGCTAAAGCACGCCTGAGGTGCGGCCCCGCCTGGTCGAGCGCGTCGAAGTGACTCGCGGAAACCTCCCTGTACATCAGCTTCGGGTACGCGGGCATCGCGCTCCGCATCCCCGCCGCCGGTATCACGGTATCCTGCGATGCACCCACCAACAAGCTGGGCCAAGGGTGGCTCGACCAGGTTTCGAGCGTGCGCTTCGGTGAGTCAATCCAGTCGAGGTAGGGTAGGTAGTGAGCTACGAAGTCCCAACCCACGTGCTTGTCGACGATGTTCACGAAGTGCTTCACCGTCTGCCCGCGGCCGTGGCTCACCAAAGGCAGCAGGCTCCCGGTCCCGCGTGCGAGACCACGCAGCGCGTTGAGTCGCAGTCCGCGCGGTACGCGCCGCAGGAGCTGCCAGGGGATATTGGCCCACTGTACGGGCGCTACGTAGGCCACGTACTCCGGCCGTGCCCCCGCGTCCGCTTTCGCCAAAACGCCCGCCACGCGTGTGGCCCCCGCCGCCCCGAAGCTAAACCCCATCAGTGCCCGCCGGGAGGCCTGTCCCCAGTACCGACCGAGTTGCGCGGCCAGCGCTTCGGGCTGCCAGACTCGACCCGGGGGCGAGCCGATCGGAAACTCGAGCACGCCCACCCGCCAACCCTCGGGTTGCAGTCGGATCCAGGGGTCTAGCCGGTGGCCGAAACCCGTGAAGGCGAGTACCGTAGGATCGGTAGCGCGCCCGGGTCTCACCCAGCGCACGTTGAGCAGAAGAGAAGTAGCCGACATCGCGCAAAGCAACGCTTCACGCCCGGCTGCGTTGATGAGCCTTCGATTCTCCTTACCTAGGTACCCGTATGAAGTTCTCGCTTTTCGTCCTGCCCGCTTACCTCCTTATCGGCGTGCCCACCTGTAAGGAGGGCGACGTGAAATCCGACAGCGCTCCCATTACCCACGAGCTCTGGGACGCGCAACTCGGGGCGTACGTGAACGACGCCGGGTTCGTCGACTACGAGGGCTGGCGCAAAGATACCGCCCGCCTCGAAGCCTACCTCGATTTGGTGCGCGCTCACCACCCGAACAAGGAGCACTGGACGCCCGACGAGCGACTCGCCTACTGGATCAATGCCTACAATGCGTTTACGGTCGAGCTCATCCTCGACCACTGGCCCGTAACGGGGATCAAGGACATCAAGGACGGCACGAGCTTCATCAACAGCGTGTGGGACATCAAATTTATCGAGATCGAGGGGCACAGCTACGACTTAAACAACATCGAGCACGGCTTCATCCGCCCCAAGTTCGAGGACCAACGCATCCACATGGCCGTAAACTGCGCGAGCGTCAGCTGTCCGCAGCTGCGCAACGAGGCGTTCGTAGCCGAGCGGTTGAGCGCTCAGCTCGACGATCAAAGCGAGCGGTTCTTCGCGAGCTTCCGCAACGAGGTTAGCGCCGATCCCCCGAAGGTGTCGAGCATCTTCAAGTGGTACGCGCCGGACTTCGAGTGGGGCGGGTCCACGCTCCGGGCGTTCGTAGAGAAGTACAGCGGCACCTCCATCGATCCCGGTGCCGAGCTTCAGTACCTCGACTACGACTGGTCGATCAACGCCCAGGCAAACGACCCGAGCTAAATGAGCGTCCGCCGGCAGCCATACCGCGTGCTACTCCTCGGCCTCGCCCTACTGCTCGGTTGCCGGCCATCGGATCCCGCTCCCGCAAAACGGAGTTCGGCCGACCGGGAGCTAACCCAGACCGAAGCCCAGGCCGCGATCTCGCGGCTGAACGCCGTTCTCGTCCAGGACCCCACGGACGCGAGCGCGCTGGCCGCACGCGGTGGATTGTACTACGAGGGCGGGGTGTACGATCGTGCCGCCGCCGATTTAGCGGCTAGCCTGCGCCTCGATAGCAGCCGGGTCGAAGTCTGGCACCTGCTGGCCGATGCTTACCTCGACAATCTACAGAGCCGGCCGGCGCTCAATACGATGATTTTTGCCGCTTCGCGTTTTCCCGAAAGGGTGCCTACCCTGCTCAAATTGGCTGAGTTTCAGTACATCCTCCAGCAATACGACGACGCACTGGCCACGCTCGACCGGGCCGTGAAGGCGGACCCGAACGAAGGGGAAGCATTCTTCATGATCGGTCAGGTGCTCGCCGAACAGGGGGATAAAGACCGGGCGATCAATGCTTACCAGCGGGCCACGGAGCTCGACGCGAGCATCACCGATGCTTGGCTTTCGCTGGCGGCGCTCTTCGAGGAGCGGGGCAACCCGATCGCGGAGCGCTATTTCAATACGGCCGTCGCCATCGACCGAACCGCCGCCCTCCCCGTACACCTCAAAGCCGATTACCTCGCGCGCCAGGGTCGGCTGCGGGCGGCCGTCGCGGCTTACCGGGAGGCGATCGTACTCGATCCACAGTACGAGGAGGCGTTTTACAACAGCGGGCTCGTGCTGCTCGACCTCGACTCGGCGGAGGCGGCCCGGCAGCAGTTCGAACGGGCCATCCGGGTGGATCCGGCCTACGCGGACGCCTACCTGTACCGAGGGGTGGCATCCGAATTGCTGGGAGATACGGCAACCGCGCGTAAGGATTACCTACAGGCGCTTACGATTTCCCCCCGCAATGAAGATGCCCGTGCCGCCCTCGATGCGCTTAGCGCCCGCCAGTAAGTTGGTCGTTCTATGTTGCAGCCTTTTGCTGGCTACGCTGCCGTCGGTTCCGTTGTGCGCGCAGCAATTCTACAGGTCTACGGCTAGGCCGATCGACAGCCTGGAAACGAGCTTCCCCTACGACATTCAGCTGTTGGCCAGCTCCGGGTTGGGCGGGGACACCTCCCTCGTCAGTTCTACCGCGCTGCTCGGGCAAAATCTCGGGCGGCGCCCCGTACTCATGCTCTTCTGGCTAACGACCTGCGGCCCCTGTCGACAGGAGCTCGACGCGCTCGCCGAACGTATGGAGGCTTGGCGCGGTGCGGTGGACTTCGCCTTCGTGCCGATCAGCATTGACTTCCCGAAGCGACGCGCGGAGTTCCACGGGCGTGCGGGGGGCTACCCCTGGGTAAGTTACCTAGACGTAGACCGGGAGTTTCCCGTCGTGATGCCGGGCAAGCTCAACGGCGTCCCGCAGGTTTTCCTCTTCGACGCCGAGGGACAACTCGTTTTGCGGCAGCGCAAATTTAGAGCGGGCGACCTGGACGCGATCGCGCTGGCGCTCGGGGTAAAATAAAAAGTGGCGAGCTTCGTGCAACCCGGGGTGGGGAGTACTGTCCCTTGCTAGTACAAAACTTGACCTCACTCCCAGAACACGAGCTCGTGAGCGGCTGTCGCGCCGGTCAGCGGGCGTGCCAACACGAACTGTACCGCCGTTACAGTCGGGCGATGTACGGTACCTGCACCCGCCTGTGCGCGAACCGGGAGGATGCGGAGGACTTACTACAGACTTCGTTCGTGGACGTGTTCGCGAAGCTCGAGTATTTCCGGGGCGAGTCGACGGTGGGGGCGTGGATCAAGCGCATCGTAATCAACAATTGCATTAACCATTTAAAGCGGCGACGACTTCGGTTGGTGGAGCTTAGCGACGCCCACCACGCCGCCGAGGAGCCGACGACGTTTGACGAGTACGAAATGGACGACCAAGTCGAGCGGATCCGCGGGGCCGTCGCCGAACTCCCGGACGGGTACCGGGCCGTACTCAGCCTGTACCTCTTCGAGGGCTTCGACCACGCGGAGATCGCCGAGGTGCTCGCGATCTCCGAGCAGACCAGTAAATCGCAGTACAGTAGGGGCCGCCGCCGCCTGCGCGAACTACTCCAAAACCAATTACCATGAGCCAAGATCCAAATTACCGCAGCGGGGTCGACGCCGAACGCGATCCGCTCGCCGATTTTATCGACACGCACAGGGCCGACTTCGACGCGGAACCCCCCCCGAGCCGGATCTGGGACGCCGTCGACGCTCACCTCGGGACGGCGAGCACGAACGAAGAGGCCTGCCGGCCGGCACCTTCCAAACTCCGGGTGGTTGCGCGTAGATACGGCCGGCAACTGGCGGCCGCCTCGGTGCTCTTGCTCGCGGGGGTACTGCTGGGTATGCTATTGCAAAGCCGGACCACGGAGGCTGTCGCTGTAAGTCGGGAGTCTTTAGCCACCAAGACCGCCGAACTCGACGCTTACTACGGCCCCCAAATAAACCAGCGCCTAGCGCGTGTGGCTAGCTACCGACCCGAACCCGCTCTCGCCCGCGATCTCGACGAGTTGCTCGCCTCGAGCTCGTACCCGGAGTCCGAACTGCTACAGCTCGATCCGGACGCGCAGCGGTTCGTGCTCGAAGCGATGGCGCAAGCTTACGAGGCGAAAGTGGATGCCCTCGAACGTATACTCAGTCGCCTGCAGGCGTCGCGAAGCGAACGTGAATTTCGCCGAGCCGGTAGCGGCCGACTTACCGAAGAGCTATGAGGCGAGCTCTCATCTTTACGGGTACCTGGTTGATGCTCTTGTTCCTGTCCGTTCCCCCGCTCCGTGCCGGGGATCACGGTTCGGTCCGGGAGTACACCAAGTCGATCAACCGACGCTTCCCCGTGGCCTCGGTGGGGGAGTTGGTGCTCGACAACCAGCACGGGGACATCGACCTTACCTTCTGGGACAAGCAGGAGGTGAGGGTAGCGGTTACCATAATCGTGGAGGCGAACAGCGAACAGCGCGCCCGGGGCATCTTCGATCGCGTCGATGTGTCCTTCGCTTCCAGCGGCGATCGGGTCGAGGCCCGTACGGTGCTCTCCGGGAGCAACAGCCGCTGGGGCGGGTCTGGTACCAATACAGAACTGAGGATCAACTACGTAGTGCAGGCCCCGGTCGGCTTTACCCCGGAGCTCACCAATCGGTACGGGGCTACCCGGGTGGCGGACATCTCCACGGACGCCCGCTTCGACGTTTCGTACGGATCGCTGGACGTAGGCGACATCGACGGTGCTACTCAACTGGAGCTCGCTTACGGGCAGGCAACGCTGGGTGAACTGGGCGACCTCGTCGCGGAGGTGAGTTACTCCCAGTTCGTGGCCGAGCGGGCCACCGACGTGCGGGTAGACGCTCGGTACTCCCAGCTGGACCTGGCTAAGGGTGACGAGCTCGCACTCGAAAGTCGGTACGGTGAGTACAAGTTGGGTACGGTAAGAGCGCTTACCAACGACGGGCGTTACGACGCGTTCACCATTGACTCCGTAGGGAGCTTAGGTATCGAATCTAGGTACACGAACATCAGCGTCAACCACCTAGCCGACGTCGCTGAGTTGCGCCTGCACTACGGCTCGGCGGAGATCCGGGGAGTAGCGCCCGGTTTTGTGCGACTCGACCTGGTTGGTGACTACACGGACTTCGACATCCGGCTCGGGGATGCCGTGCCCTTCACGCTCCGGGGTGAGGGGAGGTACGTAGACTTTCAACTGCCGAGCTACTTCACGCGCCTCCGGCGCGAGGTACTCGGTACGACCAGCACGTTCGAAGGGCAGCACGGGGAGGGCGAAGTGGGAGAAGTAATCGTGCAGGCGGACCACGGATCGGTGTACATCCGGTAGTTTGAGATCGATCCGCGCGTAGCGCTTTGTCGTACCTGTGACTCAACCTGTTACGGGTTTGTACGGCCACTGCGGCAAGGGCTAACATTACCCTACGGAAAATGGCCGCTCGGTTACCTTCCCCGGTCATGCAGATCGCTTTCCACGGGGCAGCCCGCTCCGTTACCGGATCCTGTCACCTTTTGACGCTCGACGACGGCTTCAAGATCTTGCTCGATTGCGGTCTTTACCAAGGCTACGATAAGGCTATGCAGGACTTCAACGGCTCCTGGGGTTTCGATCCCGCGGAGATCGACGTGCTCATACTCTCCCACGCTCACATCGACCATTCGGGGCGCGTACCCAAACTGGTGAGAGACGGGTTCGGCGGCAAGATTTACGCTACGCACGCTACGCGTTCGCTGTGTAACATTCTGCTGCTGGATAGCGCGCATATCCAGGAGAAGGACGCCGAGTATTACAGCCGGCGAAAGGCGAAAAGCGGTCAGGATTTCGAGGCGCGTGAGCCCCTGTACGTGAAGCGTGACGTACAACTGGCCATGCGCCGTTTCGTGGCCCTCCCGTACGACACGACCGTTGAGCTACACGGTGGGGTGCGACTCGAGTTTCGCGACGCCGGCCATATCCTCGGATCGGCGAGCGTCAACCTGCGCACCGGACGGGGGACGGAGGAGGTGCGCTTCGGCTTCACCGGCGACGTAGGTCGGCCGGAGAGGCCCATACTTCGGGACCCGCAGCCGATGCCGGAGCTCGATTTCTGCGTGAGCGAGAGTACCTACGGCGACAGGGACCACGAGGACCGCCCGGCCGAGAAGGGGCGGTTCTTCAAGATCATCAACGATACGTGCGTGGAGCGGAGGGGCAAGCTGCTCATTCCGGCATTTAGTGTCGGTCGCACGCAGGAACTGGTGTATTTGCTCGACCAACTCGAGTCGGAAGGCAAACTACCGAGTAGCATCCCCGTATACGTCGACAGCCCGTTGGCTATAAACGCGACCACGATCTACGGGAATCACCCCGAGTGCTACGATACGGAGATCTTCGAGTACATGCTCACCGACCCCAATCCTTTCGGGTTTAACAGCCTGCACTACACGCGCAAAGTCGAAGATTCTAAGGCCCTCAACGCACTCGAAGGGCCAGCCATCATTATCTCTGCTTCGGGTATGGCCAACGCCGGTCGCATCAAGCATCACCTCGCCAACCACCTCCCCGATGACCGCAACACGGCCTTTATCGTGGGGTACTGTGCCCCCGGGACCCCGGGGGCTCGCTTACGCGAAGGAGAAAAGTGGATTAAGCTTTTCGGGAAGGAGATCCCCGTAAACGCACATGTAGAAGTAATGGATTCCTTTAGTGCGCACGCCGACAAAACGGAGCTCGAGCGTTTTCTAGACAATCAGAAGCGAGCTAAACGGCTGTTCCTCGTCCACGGGGAGTACGACAGCCAGGTACCCTTCGCTCAACGACTTCGGTCGGGCGGCTTCGGCGAGGTGACCGTCCCCACACTGCACGAAAGCTTTCAATTGACGTAGTTAAACTAATCAACCTTTCTACCCGCTATAGTTGAGGTAGGAGCTTTACCCTCATTCGGTTATATCTGATATGCCTAATGTATCGACCTTCGCTAATTCCTCTTCAGCACGCCTAAATCCGCCATACTCACCGTGAATATTACAATCATTCGGCTACTTGCCTTGCTGTGCAGTTTTAGCGCTTTGTCTATATATGCACAGGTAAATTTCGATATTTATCCGGAAGAATATCAGCTCTTCCCGCGAGATAAAGCGACCAACGCCGGCACGCTACACGTGTCGGGCACGGTACTCGAGCCAGGCGCTCAAAAGATCCGCCTGGAGTTGTCGACCGCCGAGGGGGTAATCGCGATACAGGAGGTCGGACTCTTCTACGGTACCTACGGGGCGCCCTTCGATATGACGATGAGCATCCCGAGCGGTCGTACCAACCACGAACTGAAGGCCTACCTCGATAATTCCGAGGATCCGGTCAATTCGATAGGGCACTTGGTGGCGGGCGACGTGTTCGTGGTCAACGGGCAGAGTAACGCGCTTGCCGGATTCGAGATACTTCCGTCGGATCGCGACTCATTTCTCCGCGGGTACCGTGAGGACACGCGGTGGACGACCTCCACCTACGCCGTTGCCGGGGCGTGGATGGGGAGAACGGCTTTGAGGGTATCCATGGAGCAAAACGTGCCTATCGCCATTCTGAATTTCGCCGTCGGAGGCCAAGGAATCTCATTTTTCGCACCTAAGGCGGAGGGCGGTAGCGGAAACTTCGAGGAGATGTTCAGCATGCTCGCCGAAGCGGAGGTGTCGGAGAACGTGCGCTCGTTTTTTTGGTACCAGGGTGAGGCGGACGGCTCGCAGAGCTACAGTTACTACAAAGAACGTCTGACGAATCTCCTGGAAGACTACCGCGAGGCGCTCGGGCCGATACCGGTCTACGGATTCCAGATGAGAGCCTACAGCTGTGGCGGAACCGAACCGTTCGTCATGAACGCTCAACGCGATCTGAGTGACACGCTCGATTACCTAACCCTGCTCTCGACCGTAAACGTGCCCCAGAAGTGGGACAGCTGTCACTTCGAAGACGCCGAATACCAAGAGCTGGGCGAGCGGATGGCGGACTTGCTGCGCGCGAAAGAGTACGGGGAGAATATAGCCGGTGTGCTTAGCCCGGAGTTGGAAAGCGCTGTCCGCACCACCGATTCCACGATCACGCTGCGGTACGATTCCGATGGTGTCGGTATGGCTTACACCGGCAGTCCGTGGAAGGATTTTTACGTGGGGCGCGAGAAAGTGCGTGCGAGTAGCGGATACATCGACGGCGACCGAGTTGTTCTCGGTTTTCCCCAGTCGATTGCTACCGATTCGACGCTGAGCTACATCGTCACCGTTTTAACCACTACCAACGACGCGATCCACAACACGCGCGGAGTAGGAGCTTACACGTTTGCGAACATCCCACTTCAGCCGGCAAGCGAACGAGACACCGTCGATACGACGGTGACGACTTCGTCGCCACCGTCGCCACCGTCGGCCAACGCAAACTTAGAACTGTATCCAAATCCGGTGGCGCCCGGCATGGACCTGACGGTTGAACTAGGTGATTTGAGCCAAGCAGCGCCGAGCGAGCGGCCGCTAGAGGCTTTCTTTCTAACGAGCATCGGCCAGGAGGTTACACGCCAGAGCATTCGGTTTAGTGTCAGCGGCAAGGCACAGCTTACCGTACCTAACCAACCCGGCGTTTACGCTTTGCGTATAGGCAGTGCTTCGCGGTTCGTTGTTGTGGAGTGATGGGGCTGAGGCCCCGTGTATTGCCTACCGTGCCCGGGTTCCCAGATGACTACGAAAAACGCCTACCTCTCCACCGCCTGCCTCATCCTCTCCCTTCTGGCTTCCTTCGGGATGGCCCTACAGGTGGGAGCACAGGTGAGCTTCGAGACGTTTCCACAGGACTACCAGCTCTTCGCCCGTACCAAAACCGCATCGGGCAAACTCACCGGATTCGGCGAAGCCAAGATCGCCGGAACGATCGGCGCGGAGACCGAAGCCCGCGTGATCACCGCGCAGCTCGTCGTCGGGAACGATGTCGTGTCTACCGACTCAGCCACACTGGACCCCGCGAACGGTACGGCGAGCTTCGAGCTTACCGTCGCCGTTCCGGTGACTCGCACCGAGCACACCCTGCGGGTCATCCTCGACAATGACGCAAGTTTGCCGGTAGCCACCGCTCGGGGTATCGTAGCGGGCGATGTATACTTGGTCAACGGACAAAGCAACGCCATTGGAAACTACTCTCTGGCTAAAGCCGACCGTGATTCTTTTTTGCGCGGGTTCGTCCAGGAGGGCGGTTGGACGTTCGCGCAGTTCTCGAATCCTGGAGAATGGGCGGGTCGTGCCGCCGCTGTAATCTCCAAACGCCACGACGTCCCGATTGCCATCTTCAATTTCGCCGTCGGAGCGCAGGCCATCGAGTACTTCCTCCCGCAGCGCAGCGGGGGCGGCAACTACGAAGAGGCCGTGAACACGCTCAACGCCTCGGGTGTGCGCGATCGAGTACGCTTCCTGCTTTGGTTTCAGGGTGAAACCGACGGGTGGGAGTCTCCGCTGGACGCTTACCGGTCCGAACTCAACCAACTGATAGACGACTATACCGAGCAGTTCGACATCGAACACGCTTACGGTATCCAAACCCGTACACGCAGTTGCGGGCACCCGGAACCCTACGTAATGGAAGCGCAGCGGCAGGTGGCCGTGGACCGGGCCGACTTTACCTTGCTCGCCAGTACGAACGTCGAGCACGACAGCTGCCACTTCAGTTACGAGGAGGGCTACCGCCTCATTGGCGACCGCCTGGCCGACGCTATCGGGGTGGAGCGATTCGGTGAGGATATCGCGGGGATCTACGGCCCCCAGCTCGATAGCGCTAACCTTACCGGCGCCCGCGAGCTAACGCTTTACTACCGCGCCGAACCTGGCGCCGCGCTCGTTGCTACGGGGAATCCGTTCGTAGAATTTCGGGTCGAAGGCGTCGAGGGTGTTCCGGGAGGTACGGTTAGCCCGCGAAGCGGCTACGTCGACGACGATCGGATCGTACTCGGGTTTGACGCCGAAATCAGTACGGCGCAGGGGGTTAGCTACCTGAGTCACGCCGGACCCGCCCCGGATTTCGTACACAACGCTAACGGGGTGGGGGCGCTCACCTTCTTCAATGTGCCGCTCGGTGTTCGACTCGAGCGGGTTACCCCCGTCGAGGAGAACTTCGCGGAGACACCCTCCGGATGGGAAGCATTCCCGAACCCGGTCCGCCGGGGCGCTACCCTCACCGTCAAGCTGCCGCGAGGGCTACCGCTCGGCGCGGGGCTACCGCGCGTTAGCGCCGCCGATGGGCGTACCTACTCCGTCGATGGAGTCGCGAGCGGCGACGGCGGGTACCAGCTGTCCACTACGGAACTGCGGGCCGGTTGCTACTACGTTCGGATCGGGGGGCAGGCGATCCCCTTCGTCGTACAGCGATAGAGTACGCTCCGCTACTGCTTTACAAAACTACCGCGCCAGTTGCGCTCGGCGCTTTGGGCCGTGATGTAATACAGTCCAGTCGGCAAACCGCTGACGTCGATCTCCCGACCTCCAGCACCAGTGATCGTTCCTCGCATCCACGCCCGTCCGGTAGCGCCGTAAACGACGTAGCCCGCCGTCGGTCCCCGCGCACCGCCTAACTCTACGGTTAGCCGCCCGGTACTCGGACTGGGATACACGCGAAGGTCTTCGCCGAACCGAGCGTCCGAGACCCCGACCGAACACTCGATTTTCGTCACGGGAAGCGCCGTCGACGCGACCCGTACCGCCGCACAATCCGAGGCGTAAGTTACCTGCGCGTAAAGCGTATCCGCCGCGGCGAAGGTGGGCGTATAGATCAGCTCGCGGCCGGCGCCGATCAGCGTGTCGTTCGAGTTGATCCACGTCACCGTGTAGTTTTCGTTCGCGGGTTCCACCTCCGTAACGAATGCGTACGAAGCGCCGACGCAGAGCTTATCGCGTGGGGCGTCACTACGGACATCCACACTTCCGTAAAACGGGCGGGCTACGGTAACGAAGGCTACGTCGGAGCGGACGACGACCCCGTCGATAACCGCTTCGAGGTAGTACTCGCCTTCGTCGCGCGGGTTAACCCCCGAGAAGAAGATGAGCGGGACGTTCGTCGCGAACAGGCGTCCGTTCTTGTACCAAGTCAAGTCTTTATCGCTCGATAGGCTATCGGCCAGCGTTGCCCGGAGCTGGACGCTATCGCCAACGCACAACTGCGCGGACACGGGATGCTCCGAGAAAGCTTTCGAGGACGCGCTATTTCCGTCTTCGTAGGGACCGAGGTCCGGCTTCGAACCGCGGATGCGCGGACCGTTGAGGATGTCGCTCACCACGGAGTTCTCGAGGAGCAAACTATCGTTGCCCGCGTTGATCACGTCGCTGCCCACGACGAGTCGGTAGTCACCGCCGTCGGCATCGGCGAACACGTCGGGCGTGCCGAAGAGAAGACCGGGGCCGCAAGTGTGTCCACCGCCGGGACCGGACGTGAGCGCCTCGCAGTCGGGAGCATCGAAGGCGCAGTAGGCGAAGATCGGCCGACCGAACACGTTGCGCATCGTCGCCCCCGTTCCGGCTTCGTTGCCCTGAAAGATCGTGTTTACCACCACGGGGCGGGCGTTGCCCCCCTCGTCGTCGGCATTGGAGTAAAGACCGCCGCCGGTACCCGCGCTGTTGTTGACGAAAGCGCAGTTGAGGATGAGCGGGCTGGCGTCGCCACCCTCGCTGCCGAGACAGTACATACCGCCCGAGCTGATCGCCGTATTCTCGGCGATGACGCAGTTGATGAAGGTGGGCGAGCAGACGCCGCGCTTCCCCTGGTTGTAGATGCCGCCCCCGTACGTGGTGGCTACGTTGCGCTCGAAGCGCGAGTTGCGGTAGATCGGTTTGCACACCGCCTCGATGCCGTCGTGAAACACCGCCCCGCCGGCCTCACCGGCTACGTTGTCGTTGAATATGCCCCGCTCAACCTGAAACCTCGCGGTGCCCCCGACTTGCACGCCGCAGTGCAGTGCACCCCCGGTCTCTATCGACTTGCACTCGGTGATGGATAGGTCCGTGAAGGTTGGGGCCACGTAGCCCTCGTAGCTGCCGTCGATTTGTACGCCTCCGCCGTAGAAGCCGGTGTTCTCGGTCATCACCACCCGGGTGACCTGGGTGGTGGCGCGACCGGCTTTCGCGAAGATGTGCAGTCCGCCGCCGTCGCCGCTCGACGTGTTTTTGCGAAAGCTCGCATCCTTGATGGAGCCCTCCGTGGAGCCACCGTTCGAGCCGTCGAGGAGCACGGCCCCACCGCCCGCTGCCCCGGAAGTGTTGCGCTCGAACGCGCAGTCGGTGATCGTCGAGCGCTCGGTGCCACCGAAGGCGGCGTAGGCCGCGATGGCGCCCCCACCGTAGGCGGCGTGGCAGTCGGCGAAGGTGCTTCGCGATACGTGCACTTCCCCCTGGCGGCGGCGTGAGGCGTCGAGGAAGATAGCGGCCCCGTAGCCTTCTACCACCGCGTCGTCGAAGCGGCAGTCGGCGACGCGCAGCTCGAAGGTGGTCGTATCGGTATCCGGCGCGGTTACGTAGAGCAGCGCGCCGCTGTCGTCGAGGTAGCCGTAACCCGCGGTTTTGTCGAGGGCGCGCGCGTGGGTGAAGCGGAATCCGCTGATGCGGTTGCCGGGGTCCGGGCTCTGGGCGTAGACCAAGTTTTGGGTGGAGTGGCTCGCGTCGAGGGCGCCCGAGAGTACCGTCGAAAGGCTCGTGAGGTTGCGCTGCGCGGGACTCGTTTCGGTGCCCTTGAAGCTTCCGAGCAGCTGCACGCCTTTCGGCAAAACGAAGGACGCCTTTTGGTCGGCCGCGGTGCACGGATTACAGCTCACCGGACGGAACACCCCCGGGCCTACCCACACCGAGGATCCGGCGGGAGCGGCGGCCAGCGCACCGGCCAAATCGCCGGTCGCCTCGGCCCAGCTGCTGCCGTCGCCACTGCCGCCGTTGAGCACGTGGATCACGGGGGCACCCTGCGCAACTACCGACGCGCTACCCACGGCGATCAAGCCTGCGAGCAGTAAACCAGCATATTTAGTGCGCGAGAATCGAATCATACGACTATAAAGGTGATAGATAGACATGTAAATATTGAATTTGAACCTGTAACTAGTGTCATTGGCCGCCGTTAAGTCGGGCGGCTTACCAGTTGAGGGGTACTTAGCTTGCCGGCTTAACAATGGACCCGAACACACTCTCTCCCGGCTTGTTGGCCGCCATCGTCTTCGGGTACTTCGCGCTGCTCATCGGGATCAGTTGGTTCACGTCCGGTAACGCCGACAACGCCACATTCTTTCGGGCGGGTAACTCCTCGCCGTGGTATCTGGTCGCCTGGGGGATGATCGGGGCGAGCCTCTCGGGTGTCACCTTCGTGAGTATCCCGGGGGTGGTCGGCGCGGGCGGCCTCAACCAGCAGTTGTCGTACATGCAGGTGGTACTCGGCTACCTACTCGGGTACGGCGTGATCGCGGGGATGCTGTTGCCGCTGTACTACCGATTGGGGCTCACGAGCATCTACGGGTACCTCGAGCAGCGCTTCGGCACGGCGAGTTACCGAACGGGGGCGGCCTTCTTTCAGCTCTCCCGTATCGTAGGGGCCAGCTTCCGTCTGTATTTGGTGGCCATGGTGCTCGATAGTTTCGTGCTCGGACCGCTCGGGTTCCCCTTCGCCGCCACGGTGGCCATTACGTTGCTCCTCATCTACCTGTACACGTTTCGGGGCGGTATCCAAACGGTGGTCTACACGGACACCCTGCAAACGGCCGCGATGTTGATCGCCGTCGGTATCGCCATCACCTACCTCTCCCACGCGCTGGGTAAGGGGGTGGGCGACGTGCCGCGACTGGTAGCCGAGAGCGGTCTGGCCAAAACCTTCTTCTTCGGCGGCGGCTGGTCGGACGCCAACAACTTCTTCAAGCAATTCTTTTCAGGGGCGCTCATCACCATCGTGATGACGGGGCTCGATCAGGACATGATGCAGAAGAACCTAACCTGTCGCAGCCTCGGCGATGCCCGCAAAAACATGTACACGTTCGCCGCCGTGCTCGTACCCATCAATTTGCTCTTTCTGTGCCTTGGTATCCTGTTGTATATGTACTTGGGGCAGGAGGGGATAGCCGTACCCGAGCAGGCGGATCAGGTCTTCCCGAGCGTCGCCCTCCGGTACTTGCCCCCGGTTGCCGGGATCGCGTTCGTGATCGGACTCATCGCCGCCGCGTACTCGAGTGCCGACTCGGCGCTCACCGCCCTTACGACTAGCTTCTGCGTGGACTTCCTCGGCTTCGAGGCCGGGCGCGGCGGAAACGACGACGAGCAGCGGCGGACGCGCGCCAAGGTGCACGTGGGCTTCACGGTCGTACTCTTCGGTATGATCATGCTCTTTTACGCCGTAAGCGACAAGAGCGTGATCAATGCTTTGTTCAAAGTGGCCGGGTACACGTACGGGCCACTACTGGGCTTGTTCGCCTACGGATTGTTTACACGCCGCCTCGTGCTCGATGCGTGGGTACCGTTGGTGGCGGTTGCCTCCGTGGCGCTCACCTACCTGATCGATAGTAACTCGGCCGCTTGGTTCGGCGGTCTCGAGCTCGGCTTCCTCAACTTAGCTTTGAACGGTTTGCTGACTTTCCTCGGATTACTCCTGATCAACCGACGGCCGGTTACGCGGGAGGTATAGGCCGCTGCCCAAGCGATAGCCGTCCGTTGGGGTCTCGCGAGCGAGTTACCTCGCGCAACGAAACAAGTCGGCCCCGCCCGCACTACTGCGAACGGGGCCGGCTTAATGGGCGAGGTGAACCCTTAGTTCGGATCGAAGGCATAAATCCGTTCCCCGGGGTAGCCTTCGTATACGCCGCGCACCACCATCACGCCTTGCGCCGAAGCGAGGGCTTTCTTGAAGTCGTCGACCGAATTAACGGGGCGATCTCCGGCCTCGGTGATGATGAATCCATCCGCCATATCGGTCTGGTTAGCGATTCGACCCGAACGTACGTCCGTGACCCGCACGCCGCCGGCTAAATCGAGGGCCTCCGCCGTTTCGTCGTCGAGGTCTTCGACGTCGATGCCGAGTGCGGCCATGCCTTTAGCGCTCTCCCGTTTCACAGCGGTGGTGAGGCCCTCCGCGCTGCGTAGCGTCACGTCGGCACTGCCTTCGCTTCCGTCGCGGTTGTAAGAGAGCTTCACGACGTCACCGGGCCGGTGGCGACCGATACGCTCGAGCAACTGAGGGTTGTTTCGTACCTCGTTATCGTCTACGGCGGTAATCACGTCGCCCACCTTCAACCCAGCTTCTCTGGCGGAGCTCTTGTCGGTTAAGTCTTCGATGTAAACGCCGTAGTTGACCTTCAACTCCTTGTCTTCCGCGACGGTTGGGTTGACTTCGATGATCGAAGCCCCGATGAAGCCACGCTGCACCGTACCGAACTCCCGCAGGTCGTCCGTCACCTTTTTGGCGAGCTCGCCCGGGACGGCGAAGGAGTAGCCGGCGTAGGAGCCGGTCATCGAGGCGATGGCCGTGTTGATCCCGATCAACTTACCGTCCAAATCTACGAGCGCGCCGCCCGAATTACCTGGGTTTACGGCGGCGTCGGTTTGGATGAAGCTCTCGATGGCGGTACGCGGGTCATCCGAACCGCGACCGATGATGTCGATGCTGCGACCCTTAGCGCTAATGATGCCGGCGGTTACGGTCGTCTCCAGGTCGAAAGGATTGCCTACGGCGGCAACCCACTCCCCGATGCGGACGTCGTCGGAGCTCCCGAACTCGACGAAGGGCAGTTTCTTGTCGACTTCGATCTTGACGAGCGCTATATCCGTGGTCGGATCGGTACCCACGAGGGTCCCTTTGTAGGTACGACCGTCGTCGAGACGGACCTCGAGGTCGATCGCGTCGTTGATCACGTGGTTGTTGGTCACGATGTAACCGTCGTCGGAGATGAGGACGCCCGAACCGGAACCCATCCGCGGCTGCGGGGCACCCCGCCGGCCTCCACCCTGCGGCATTTCGAAGTTCGGTCCGAAGAACTGCCGCAACATGTCCATATCCGGCGAACCAGCCTGGCCACCGCGGGCGGCACCCATCGTGTTGGCGATGTGCACCACGGCCGGGCCAACGCGCTCGGCGGCGAAGGTGAAGTCGAACGGGGCATCCTCCGTCGCCCGCGTACGGGGGGTATAATTCGCGTTGCTCGCGCTCACCGCGTTGCGGTGTTGAATCTGGAAAGTCCGGGGAGAGCCGTCTCCGCGAAAACCGAAGGCGTACAACAAACCGACGGTGAGCAGGCAGCTCAGCACGGAAGCCACCACAATACTAGCGAGCCTATTCATGGGCTAGGGATGAGTTTAAATTAGTAGGGATCGTGTACTGCCCTAAAGGCCGGACACGACACAACAACGAACCGAAACCGCCTCCTGTTGATCGGCCCAACCGTTAAAGGGGGCTTAAAACTCGTCGACGGCCCTTACTACTCTTTGAGGCGGCACTTCACGAAAGCGAGTAATTCTCGCTGAGCTCGCAGGGCGGCTTCGGTGAGGTGGCGCAGCTGCGCGAATTGTGCGTCGGCCATGCGGACGCGTAGCTCCGGCTCGGCCTCCTGCTTCACGAGAAAGTCGTAGCACCTGACAACCCCCTCGTACACCTCGGTAAACTCGCAGGCCTTCACCTCGAAATCTTGTAGGGCGACCGCCTCCTCGCTGTTGAGCCGGAGGTAATTCTTGTAAGCGGAGGCAAAGGTCTGCTCGCACGAGAGGTCGCGTTGGGTGAAGTCGTGGATCGAGACGCCGAAAAAATCGGAGAGCCGAAGCAGGTTGCACAATTTAGGCTCGGCGGTGCCCTTCTCGTAAGAGGCGATGTTGCCGCGGTTGAGGCCCACGCGGTGGGCGAGCTCCTCCTGGCTGATGCCTACCCGCTTGCGCAAGCAACGCATGTTGTCGGCGAGGGAGTGGGGCGCGGCGGTGAGTTCCATCAGTCTGGGTAGTTTCTCGACGAACGTGCCCTGGGCCTCGACTCGACGGCACACTATACGCTCGACACGATCTGTTGGTTTTGTTACTCGTTTTAGCGAAAGCGACTCGGTACGCCGTGCGAGGTGTTAAAAACGCCTTAAATAGTGCAAATAGCTCCCGTATGACGCGCGGAGATGAACGTTTTCTCGTCACTGTATGCTACCTTTGTAAATAGAATTTACAGTCAGCCCCAACATCGTAAAAGTCAGCTTTATGGAAGCCACCCTTCAGCGTACCGTCTTCAATCAGTTCGAGGAGATCAGCGACAGCCTGCGCGCTTTCTCCATGGCCCTCACGCAGAGCGAGGCCGATGCGAACGACCTTTACCAGGATACCGTCTACAAGGTGATGAGCAACGCCGAGAAGTTTCGTCAGGGAACCAACTTCAAGGCTTGGGCCGTCACGATCATGCGCAACCTGTTTATCAATAACTACCGCAAGCGCATGCGGCGCAATACGTTGCTCGACCAGACGCCGAACAACTACTTCATCGACTCCGGTCAGGTGAATAACCCGAACGCCGGGGAGTCGGGGGCGAGCTACAAGGAGCTACTCTCGATGGTGAATAAGTTGCCCGACGACCTCCGGATCCCTTTCTGGATGGCCTACCAGGGCTACAAGTACGAGGAGATCTCGCAGAAGCTCGGTAGCCCGCTCGGTACGATCAAGAGCCGCATCTTCTTCGCCCGACGTAAGCTGCAGGAGCTCTACGCCGACGCCAACCTGGAGCGCGCGTAGCGGCCGCTGGGCTTCGGCGACACCGGGCTTAGTTTGGGGAGGGTTTACGAGACATACTCGTGAACCCTCCCTCCGTTAGCGCAGCAGCGTGACGTCGCCCCGGTAAATTTGCGTCCGTCCGTCGCGGAACTGGATTTCGGCTACGTAGGCGTAGACGCCGGCGGGCAGCTCGCGACCTTTGAACTTCCCGTTCCAGCCCGTACCCTCGCCGAGGGAGTTGAGGTCGACCGTCTCGGGCGCGTATACCTGCCGGCCCCAACGATCGTAAATCGCGAAGTGGGTAATAGCATCCACGCCGACGCCGGTGTAGATCGCGAAATCGTCGTTGGCGCCGTCGCCATTCGGGCTAAAGCCGGTAGGTATGTACACGTTGCGGTTGCGATCTACGGTTACGCGCACGCTCTCGGTCCGGCTGCACCCGTCGGTATCCGTGACGGTGACGGTGTACGTAGTGTGGTCGATCGGACTCACGTAAGGGGAGGTCAGGTCGCCGTTGCGAAACGACATCATCGTGTCCGGACTCCACAGGATGTCCTCGTACAAGATGGGCGCCCCCCCCGGGAAGATATCCGGGCGCAGTCGGACGCTGTCGCCGAGCTCGACCTCCACCCCCCCGCGAGGGAGCTCCAGGGTGATCCGTTGGGGGGCATCGATGACGAGCGTCTCCCGGGCCGCACACTCGCGACCGTCCACGACCGTGATGATGATGTCGACGCCGCCCTCGACGGTAAACTCCCGATCGACATCGGTAAACGGACTCCCGTCGATGGAGACGCGGTAGTCGTCTAGCCGCTGGCCTACGCCGCCCGTGGCGCTGGCGATCTTGATGGAGGTAAGATCCCCGTTGCACCGGATCTCGTCGTACGCGTCGAGCGCGAACTGAACCGGCGGCGGCGTAACGAGGGTGTGCGTGAGGTCGGCGATGCAGCCGCGGGCATCCCGGAGGCGTACGTCGTAGGTGCCCGCCGGCAAATCGCGCGCTACGTAGATGTCGCGGTCCTGATCGTCGCTCCAGGTAAGGGAGAAGCCGAGGGCCAGGTTGCCGCCGGAAGCGCGCGTTCCGATGGCCCCGTTACTGCCCCCGTCGCAACTCGGGTCGATCGTCGAGCCCCGATCGAGCTCGAACACGAGCGGCCTCGGTTCTCCTACCTCGAAGGGGGCGGTGAGCACGCAACCCGCCGCATCCTCGACGGTGAGCGTGACCGTTCCGGCGGTGAGTCCGCCTACGTTCGGCGTTTTGGCGCCATTGCTCCACAGGTAGCGGTAGCCGGGCGTGCCCCCGTATACGTTGGCTACCTCGACGGAGCCGGTCGCCTCGCCCGCGCAGCGCACCGAATCCACGTCGACGCCCGCCAGCTCGAGGGGGGCTGGGGCCGGGATGGCGACCGAGAACTCCTGCGGCGGACACTGCTTTTTCGAATCCTGGATGCTTACCGTCTGCCGACCCCCACAGAGCGAAGTTGCGTCGGCGAGGGTCGTACCCAGCGCGGTTTCGCCACTCGACCAAACGAAGTCGAAGGTGGCCGACGGATCGTTGGGTAGGGCCGCGGTAACGCGCGCGTCACCGTCACAGACGTCTACCGCGCAGGTGGCCGGACCGACGTTCTCGAAATTCGGATTGATGCTCGGGGCCTGGGTAAGCGTGTAGCGCTCCCTCACGGTCGGGCACAGGTTCGCGTCCGTTATCCGGACGGTGTACTCGCCCTCCGTGACCGTCTCGCCGTCGATGAGCGATACGCCCACGCCCTCCACGCCGTTGCTCCAGCTGTAGGCGTACGGCGCGGTGCCCCCGCCCATCGTCAGCCGGATGGAGCCGTTGCCCTGCTCGAAGCACGGTGGGTCGATTAAATCGACCCGGTCGACGTACAGTCGGTCGGGCTGCTCGACGTCGGCATCGGCGTAGATCACGCAGCCGGCCTCATCCCACACCGACACCGTGTAGGTACCCGCGTACAGATCGCCGATCTCCTCCCCGGTCTCGCCGGTGCTCCACTCGATGCGCTCGATGGGGCTTACCGTTTCCTGCACGAGTACCCGCAGCACACCGTCGTTTTCGCCGTGGCACCGCACGGTGTCGTTGTCGAACTGGAGGATCTTCGGCTTGACGGGCTCGAGGATGCTCACCGGCCGGGGGAGGGAGTCGACGCATCCGCCCGCGTCGGTGACGTAGGCCTGGTAGTCGCCCTGTTCGAGATCCCTGAGGAGGGTCGTCGTGGCGAGTTCCACGTGGCTGCGGGCCTCCTGCCAGCTGTAGGCATACGGTGCGGCCCCGGTGCGCCCCCCGCTGGCGAGTACCGTGGCGCTTCCGTCGTCGCCCGGATCGCAGGATTCGTCGAACTTGCTCACCAACTCGAGCAGCAGCGGCTCCGGCTCCGTAAGCGTAACGGTGTTGCGCGCCTCACAGCCGGAGGCATCGCTTTTCGCGAAAACGGTGTAGGTGTCGCCGCCGAGCCGCTCGGCGATGGAGTAGGTCGAGAAGTTCGTTGGCGCACCCGTGTTGGTCGACCAGTTGAACGTGTAGGTCGGGCTGCCCGCGGCCGACGGGTCGACTACGTCCACGCGGACGCTCCCGTTGGCGTCTCCGGCGCAAACGATGGCGCCCGTATCCACGGTGAGCGTGAGTTCCGCGGTGGGCAGTAGGGTAGGCGCTTTGGTTACCGAGCAGCCGTTGTCATCGCTCACCAAAATGGTGTACGCGCCGGGGCCGGCCGGTAGATCGAGCCGATCGGTTTCGAAGAAGGTGGGTGCGGCGGGGCCCTGGCTTACGCGAAAACGGTAGTTGCCGGACGCCGTCTGTCCCCCCGTCGGGGTAATCTCGATACGCCCGTCCGTACGCCCCGTGCAAGTAGCGTCCGCGGTGATCGGATTGGCGACGATCGCCGCCGGTGCGGTAAGCGTTTCGGTGTCGGTCGCGACGCAACCCACCGGATCCGTCACCGTCACCGTGTAGTTCCCGGCCCCGAGCTCGCTGATGCTCTGTTGGGTGTAGCTCGTTATCCCCGGGCCGCTCCAGCTAAACTGGTAACCGCGGGCGTTGTCCACCGGCAGCCCGTCGAGCTCGGGGACCGCGCGCATCGACCCGAACGCATCGCCGAAACAACGGAGCTCGTTGAGTCTCGAGATCGTTACCGTGAGCGCTTCCCCTTCGGTTACCGCGAGGGTCTGTACCGAGGTATTCGCCGGGGTGGCCGCGTCGGATACGCTCACCTCGTAGGTGCCTACCGAAAGATCGCTGGCGATGAGTCGGCCGCCCTCCTGAGCGATCGTGCCTACCTGCGGCGCGGTGCCGCTGCCCTGGATCCGGTACGAGATAGCGTAGGGCGCTACCCCGCCGCGGGCGGTGATCACGATTTGTTTGTCGTCGGCACCCTGGCAACCCGTGCGGGCCTGCGCGAGCTGTAACACGACCGGGGTGCTACTCAGGATGATCCCGCCCGGTCGCGCGGAGTACTCCATCGCACCGTTCGGGTCGTTGAAGCCGATCGGTCCGTTGGCCGAGGTAAGGTTGAGGGCGGCCAGCGTCGCCTCCGGTGCGCTACCCACGCTGAAGCAAGCCTCGAAGAGTACGCCGTCGTCGGGGATGGTGTAGGTCGTGGCGCCCGGGGCGGCGACGTCGACCACGAGCTCGGAACCGTTGTCGGTGTAGCCCGCTCCGGCCGCGAACGGGCTGAGGCCCGCGTTCTGGATGCCGCTGAAGGTGAGGCGGTTTTCGTCGTAGTTGAGCGTAAAGTTGAAGGCGCTTACGTCGGTAAAGCCCGCCACGCGGATCGGTACGCAAGCTGTTGCCCCGGGTGCGGCTACTTTGACGTCGACGAGCACATCGACCTCGGCGGGCGGCGTGCAGGCGGTGTGGTCTACGTCGAAAGCGTTGACCTGACAGCCTTTGCCGTCGCGCACGGTCACCCGGTAGCTCCCGGCTTCGGGTACGCGGTAGCGTACCTCCCCCCCGTCGGCTACGCCGGGGTTGAGCACCGTGCCGCGAACACCCGGATCGTCTGCTCTCGTGACCGTGACCGAGTAGCGCTCGCTCGCGTCGAACTCCGGCAAACCGCCGACGAGCTTGAAGCTGCCGCGGCAGTTGTCCTGCTGCACGTCGAAACGCTGGATCGCGTTGAGGTAGACAACCGAGAAAGCGGCATCGATACTGGCGCTCACGCAGGCGCCCCCGTTTTCGTAAACGGGCTTTCCGTCGGCGTTGAAGCGGTCGAACGTGATCGGGGCGAAAAAGAGCTCGACGGGCTGATCGCCGTTGAATCGGTTTTGGAGCTTTCCGTCGTTGCGGAAGGTGACGTTGCCCGCTCCCGCCGGGTCGGTGGCGATGAAGAAGCTCTGCCCGCTGCCCGGGCTACCGTCTAACAGTAGGGCCGGATCGGAACCGATACTCGCCTTGGTGGGGCCGTCGACGCTCGGAGCGGCGGAGTAGAAGGCGTAGCCGACACCGGCGGGCGTGCCGGGATCGGGGTCGCCGTCGAGCCGCTGGTCGCCGTTGTGCCGGATCGGGAGCGAGTCGCCGAGGCAGAGGTAGATGCGGTCGAGCGTGACGTCGTTGCTCCGACCGTCGAAGGCGCCGGTCAGGGGGCGGGCAGAACCCGCATCGTAGCCCGTACACTCCTGTAGGGGCACCAGCGACTCGCCGGCCGTTTTGCCGGAAGGCGCCCTCCCGAGCGGTACGGCCGTCGGTACCTGGGCCTGAAGCTGGAGCGCGAACGACACCAGCGCGAGGAAAGATAGTAGGGAGGTCCTGGACATCATGAGTAGCCGTTCGGGGGTACGACCCACAGGTCGCGCTCGGCGAAAGGGGGGGATTACATGGACCTCGTTTCAAATATGATGCCTAGCCTGAGCGGTGGGGAAAGGGCGCGCGGTTACCTTGGCCGGTCGACAACGAGTTGACTTGTATGCAGAGAGCCGTCATTACCGGGGTAGCCGGATACGTACCCGAGTACATCCTCGACAATGCGGAGCTCGAACGACTCGTAGACACGAGCGACGAGTGGATCGTAGAGCGAACCGGTATCCGCGAGCGCCACCTCCAGAAGGGGGAGGGGCTCGGGACCTCCGATCTGGCGGTGCCCGCGGTGAAGGAGTTGCTGAGGCGCACCGGTACCGCCGCCGAGGAGGTCGATCTCCTGGTCTGTGCGACCGTGACGGGCGACTTCCGTTTCCCGGATACGGCCACCCTGATTTGCCACAAGGCGGGACTCAGCAATGCGTTTGGCTTCGACCTGGCGGCTGCTTGTTCCGGGTTTATCTTCGCCCTCCACGCCGCCTCGCAGTACGTGAAGAGTGGTACTTGCAAGAAGGTAATCGTGGTCGGTGCCGACAAGATGTCGAGCATCATGGACTACACCGACCGCTCCACGTGCATCATCTTCGGTGACGGGGCGGGAGCGGTCATGTTGGAGCCCAGCGAAACCGACGCGGGTTTACACAGTACCGTGCTGCACGCCGACGGAAGCGGTAAGGACGAGTTGCACTTGCTCGGCGGTGGATCCGTTAACCCGACCACGCACGAGACGGTGGACAAGGGCATGCACTACATCTGGCAAAACGGACGTGTCGTGTTCAAGAAAGCGGTCCGCAGCATGGCCAGCGCCGTACGGGAGGTGATGGACAAGGACGGTCTCACCCGCGAGCGTGTAGCGTGGGTGGTGCCCCACCAAGCCAACCTGCGCATCATCGAAGCGGTGGCCAACGCGCTCGATTTCCCGCTGGAACGCGTGATGAGGACGATCGAGCGCTACGGGAATACTACCGCGGCCACCATTCCGCTGAGCATCCGCGACTACGAACGTGAGTTGAGGGTGGGCGATCACGTGGTGCTGACTGCCTTCGGCGGCGGCTACACCTGGGGCGCGATGCACCTGGTGTGGGGGTACGACGGATCCCAAACCGATGATCTTACCCAGCCTTAGGCCGCCCGGTTACCTTCGCCGCCCGAATCCCCTAATCTTCGACCAGCAATGGCAACGACCTCAGACATTAAGAATGGGCTCTGTATCGAGTACAACAACGATATTTACCAGATCATAGAGTTTCAGCACGTTAAGCCCGGTAAGGGGGCGGCGTTCGTGCGGACGAAGCTCAAGAGCCTGACCACCGGTCGGGTGATCGACAACACTTTTTCGGCGGGCCACAAGATCGACGAGGTCCGCGTGGAGCGGCGTAAGTACCAGTTCCTTTACAAGGATGACATGGGCTACCACTTCATGAACAACGAGACTTACGATCAGACGGCCCTCCAGGAGGCGCTGATCGAGAACCCGGGATTTCTGATGGAGGGGATAACGGTTGACGTGCTCTTCGACGCGAGCGCCGAGACGCCGCTTACCCTCGAGCTACCCGCGCACATCGAGGTGGAAATCACGTACACGGAACCTGGACTGAAAGGGGATACGGCGACCAATACGCTCAAACCGGCCTCCATCGAGTCCGGTGCGGAGGTGCGGGTGCCGCTCTTCGTCAATCAGGGGGATACAGTCAAAATCGACACGCGCACCGGCGCCTACCTCGAACGCGTCAAGAAGTAAAGCCATGACGATCAAAGAGATCCGCGAGCTCATGAAGCTCATCGAGCAGTACAAGCTCGAGGAATTTCACATGAAAGACGGCGAGTTTGAGATCGCTATCCGTACGGACAAGCACGGCGGCGGCAAGCCGAGCCCCGGGCAGGTCCAGGCCGCCGTGCCGCAGGTGATGACGGTACCCGCCCCGGCGTTCGTGCCCACCGGCCCCGCACCGGCCGCCTCCGCCGCCGCCGCGCCCCCGGTAGCCAGTACTACTACCCCCCCCCCGGCCCCGGCCGCCGCGAAGAGCGACACCGTGGAGATCAAAAGCCCCATGGTCGGTACGTTTTACCGTTCGCCCTCGCCGGACAAACCGGCCTTCGTGAAGATCGGCGACGTAGTGGGCGTGGGTGATACGGTCTGCATGGTGGAAGCCATGAAGCTCTTCAACGAGATCGAGTCCGAGGTAACCGGTAAGATCGTGAAGGTGCTCATCGACGACGCCACCCCCGTAGAGTACGACCAAGTGCTCTTTCTCGTCGAACCAGGTTAATACGTACGGCAGCGAATCCAAGCTCATGTTCAAGAAAATTTTGATCGCCAACCGGGGGGAAATCGCCCTACGCATCGTGCGTACCTGCAAGGAGATGGGCATCTCGACCGTGGCGATCTACTCGACCGCCGATCGGGAGAGCCTGCACGTACGGTTCGCCGACGAGGCGGTCTGTATCGGTCCGCCGGCGAGCGCGGAGAGCTACCTGTCGATTCCGCGGATCATGGCGGCGGCCGAGATCACGAACGCCGACGCAATCCACCCCGGCTACGGTTTCCTCGCGGAGAACGCGGACTTCGCCGACGTGTGCACGCAGTACGGCATCAAGTTCATCGGCCCGACCAGCGATCAGATTCGCCAGATGGGCGACAAGATCACCGCGAAAGAGACGATGATCCGCGCGGGGGTGCCCACCGTGCCGGGCTCCGAGGGACTGCTCGAGGACTTGGACACCGGGCTCGAGGTAGCCGAAGACGTGGGGTACCCCATCATCCTCAAAGCCACCGCCGGGGGTGGGGGCAAGGGCATGCGCATCGTGCACGCTCCGGGGGAGTTCCAGGAGGCCTGGGAACGGGCCAGCCAGGAGGCGAGCGCCGCCTTCGGCAATGGCGGCATGTACATCGAGAAGTTTGTCGAGGAGCCACGCCACGTGGAGTTCCAGATCATCGGCGACCAATTCGGGAATGTGGCCCACCTCTCCGAGCGCGACTGCACGATCCAACGCCGGCACCAGAAGCTCGTCGAGGAGGCCCCGAGCCCCTTCTTGGACGCGGATCTGCGGGAGCGGATGGGCCAGGCCGCCATCCAGGCGGGCCAATCGATCGACTACGAGGGCGTGGGTACCGTGGAGTTTCTCGTGGACAAACACCGCGATTTCTACTTCATGGAAATGAATACCCGCATCCAGGTGGAGCATCCGGTTACCGAGGAGGTGATCGATCACGACCTGATCAAGGAGCAAATCAAGATCGCGATGGGCGACAAGATCTCCGGTCGCAACTACGTACCCGAAGCCTGCGCCATGGAGTGTCGTATCAACGCGGAGGACCCCTTCAATGGGTTTCGTCCGAGTCCGGGCCGGATTACCAGCTTCCACTCGCCGAAAGGCCACGGGGTCCGGGTGGATACGAGCGTCTACGCGGGCTACACGGTACCGCCTTACTACGATTCGCTCATCGCCAAGCTCATCGTGCGCGCCGCCACCCGCGAGCAGTGCATTCGCAAGATGGAGCGCGCGCTCGAGGAGTTCATCGTGGAGGGCATTCACACCACCGTGCCGTTCCACCTGCGGCTGATGCGCGATCCGCGCTTTCGGTCCGGCGACTTCACCACGAGCTTCCTGGAGACGTTCGACCTGTCGAAGGAAGGCAAGGCAGCGAAGTAGCGCCCGTGTCGAAATCGTTCCCCGTTCCCTCCGTAGCGCACTGGCCGGCGGCCTGGGCCTGGCTGGCGCCGCAACTTTCGGGTCGCCGGGTGTTGGCCCTGGAGGGCGAGCTCGGGGCCGGCAAAACGACTTTCGTCAAAACCGTAGCCGCCGCGCTCGGGGCCACCGATCCGGTAACGAGCCCAACCTTCACCCTCGTCCAGGAGTACCCGACTCCCGCCGGCCCCCTTTACCATTTCGACCTCTACCGGCTCGAGTCCACGGAGGAGGTGTTGCAGCTCGGTTTCGAGGAGTACCTCGACGGAGCGCGGCTCGCCGTGGTGGAATGGCCGCAAATCGCCGCACCTTTACTTTCGGCGGAGGAGACCCTCTGGGTAAAGATCGCGACGGGTGCGGGCAGCGCCGGACGCTTGCTACTTTTGTAGTAATGAGCGATCCCAAAAAACGCGTGCAGATTGCGCCCGACCTTCTCGCCGAAAGTCAGACGCTGCCCGAAACGCTCGCCGTTTTCGAGAAGCCAGGCAAACTGCACATCGGCGTACCGCGGGAGGTAACCCTCGACGAGGCCCGGGTAGCGCTCGTACCCAGCTCGGTGCGCACGCTGGTTGGATACGGGCACCGCGTGATGATGGAAGCGGGTGCGGGTACACGCTCCAAGTTTAGCGATCACGACTACTCGGAGGCGGGCGCGGAGATCGTGCACAGCCAGCGGCAGGTGTACCAAGCGCAGGTGATCATCAAAGTCGCGCCCCCGAGCCTGGAGGAACTCGACCTCATGCGGCCCAACCAAGTCCTCATCTCCCCGCTGCAACTCCCGCTGCTCACCAGCGAGTACATGATCCGGCTCAAGGCCAAACGGGTCATCGCCCTGGCCATGGAGTACATGCAGGATGAGTCGGGTAGCTACCCGATCGTGCGGACGATGAGCGAGCTGGCCGGACTGAGCGCCATCCTCGTGGCGAGCGAGTTGCTCTCCACCGCGCGCCAGGGTAGGGGCGTGCTGCTCGGCGGGATCAGCGGCGTTCCACCGGCGAGGGTCGTGATCTTGGGCGCCGGCGTCGTGGCGGAAAACGCTGTACGGGCCGCCCTCGGTCTGGGGGCCGAGGTGCGTGTGTTCGACGACAACATCTACAAGCTCAAGCGACTGCGCAACGAGGTCGGCCAGAGCATCTACACCAGCGTCGTTAACCCCGTCTACCTGGAGGAGGAGCTCTCGCGCTGCGATGTGGCGATCGGGGCTATCCACTCCGAGGACGGACGGACGCCGATGGTCGTGAGCGAACACATGGTAGAGCGCATGGCGCCGGGCTCGGTGATTATCGACATCTCGATCGACCAGGGCGGATGTTTCGCGACTTCGGAGGTGACCACGCTGCAGGATCCGACCTTCACGAAGTACGACGTGATCCACTACTGCGTACCGAATATGGCCTCGCGTGTAGCGCGTACAGCGAGCGTTGCGGTGAGTAACATCCTCACGCCTTTGCTTTTGAGAGCGGGCTCTACCGGATCTATAGAGCGCGTACTCTTTAGCGACGAAGGGCTACGCCACGGGGTGTACACCTATAAAGGTTGCCTAACGAACGCCTACCTCAGCGAGCGTTTTGGCCAGAAGTTTACGGATTTGGATCTACTGATCACCTCGAATAGCTAGCGAAGGCGTGCTGAAATAAAGGCTGTCTTTTCGCGAAGGCTCACATAAAAAAGCCCCGCTGCATCTCTCGGAGACGCAGCGGGGCTTTTGAACACAGACGATAAGGGTTTACCCTAGCGCACGTTGCTGAATAACCAGCTCCGACTGCGACCCCGGGCGTCCGCGACCTGTAGTACATACAAACCCGCGGCACCCGGGGTTCCCGAGATCGTGAATCGTTGGCTTCCGCCGCTAAAGTTTAGCGTTGCGGCCGTCAGCTCCTGGCCGGTCGTAGAAACGATGCGGTAGCGCAGCTTGCCGAGCGGTAGATCGCGGACTTCGAGCTGGAGGTCGCCCCCGGCCGGAATCAGGTTCGTCAGGAGGCGAGCGCTAGCGGCGGGTAGGTCGTTCGTTGCGACGATATCGTCGCCGACGCGCTGGAGGTCGACCGCGGCCAGCGCCGTGGGTGTCAAAAGGCTACCGTCCGTAGTAACGGCGCGGTGGTACACGGTGGTGACCGCTCCGGAGTCGACGCCGAGACTGGCCAGTAGGGAGTCGAGTTGACCGAACGTGAAGCTCACGCCACTCGAGTCGCTGACCTCCGTTTGGAGCACCGGCATAGCCGTAGTGTCGGTGTAGAGCTGCCAGATATACGCGACATCCTGCTCCGCGTCCGGGTCGGTCGAGTTGGCCCAGTCGATCGTCGCCACGTCGGTACTGTCGCCGTCGTTGAGGTTCACCGCCGATCCATCCCCGGGGAAGCTAAAGCCGGCCGAGGCGCTTGGGTACTGGTTGAGGCTGCGGAGCACCTGCCCCCGGATCGCGCCGGAGGGGGCGTCGAAGGTGTGGATGTTGGCGTACACGTCGCCGGCCTGCATTACGGTTACCAAAGAATCGGAAACGGCAAGCGTATTCGCCGGAGCGAACAGCGTGGCTGAGGTTGAGTCCCCGCTGGTTTCGAACAGTAGCGGGAAGAGTATACCACCCGTTTGCGCTACCGTATTGCCGTGGAAGTGGGCCCCGCCGGCCACGCTCGTGTCGACGGCCGTGGCTAGGCTATCCCAAGAGCCGGTTACGACCAGCGCGCTCGAGTCGCCGGCCGCCCGGTAGACTTCCACCGCGAGGTGTCCCATGCCCGCACTCCTCGTGTAGGGTTTGGTTACGTCGGTGGAGAGCTTGGCGTGGGCCACGGTTTGGGTAAGCGGCGTCAGCTGGCCACGTAACTCCCCGGAGGGGCGCGCCTGCGAGTGGATGTTGACGTAGACTCCTCGCGCCAGCATGGTATCGAGTAAGCCCGGGGTGAGTGCGAACTCGTTGTCGATCGCCATAAACGTTCCGGAAGTATCGCCAACGGCTGCCTGCGAGACTAAGCCCTGGCGGATCCCGCCCGAGCGACCGGCAATCGCCGTGTGGAGGTGCGCACCGCCGGCCACATTCGGATCGAAGCCACCGTACACCTGGTCGAATGTTCCGGTGGCGATAGCCGACTCACCGAACGCTTCGACGAGCACGGCACCGCGGGCTTCGGCCGGACCGGTAGCGGGTACCGTCTGCCCGCTCGCGATCACGGAGTGGAAGTAGGTATTAGCTCGCGGTACGATTTGCCCACGTAGCTCCCCCATCGGATACTGGGCGGTGTGCACGTTGTAGTACAGGCCGCGCTCCACCATCATGCGGGCCGTATCCGGTAGGATGCTGATGACGTTACGCGTTGGCAGTACCAGTGCCGAATTCCCGCTCTGTATGAAGCTAATCGGTGTCACGATCGGACCGGAGCGCCCGACCATCCCATCGTGGATGTGGAGACCTCCGGCGACGCTCGTGTCGACGGGGCCACTCAGGTCATCAATTCGCCCGGTAACCTCGATGCGGTTGGTGTAGTACTCGGTTACGAACTCCCCGCTCCCCAAAGAGGCAACGTCGGGAACGGTCTGACTTGCGGTAAAGGGACTGTAGAAAGCCCGCTTGCACTCGTGGTAGAACGTGCTACCGTAGCGCACGGCTCCCGCAGAGTTTATGAAGCCGCCCGCGGTCTGGATACGCTCGTAGAGGCCGAGTCTAGCTTGATCATTCGCCTCGAAGAAGGTGTAGGGAATGGTGCCGCCCGTGTTGTCCGCGTCGCGGAACTCGGGTAGGCTGGTGACCTGCAGGCCGCTCCCCTGAACGCGGACGTTGCGCAGCAGGAGGTAAGGCGTGAGCCCCTCGAGTTCCGTCTCGCCGTACCCGGCGTACGAGCCGCTAATTGCGATCGCGTCTTCGCCGAAGATCTTCTCGACTATCATCCGCATGGACGCGGCCGCATTCGGCGTAGCCGTCGGCTCGTTATCCGAAACGTAGGAGAAGTACGCATTCGAAGCGAGGGAAACTACCTGGCCTCGGATCTCTCCGCCGGGGTAAACGGCGCTGTGGATATTGACATAGATGTTGTGCTTCGCGAGTGGATCAACTACGTCGGCAGGCAAAACGAGTGCGTTCCCACTCCGGAGGAACGTTCCGGTTAGCCCGTCCTCACTCATCGTAGGGTTTAGCGCAACCTTTACGGGGCCATTCTGGCCAACGAGTCCGAGGTGCAAGTGAGCGCCCGTACCTCCTACGGGTTCCAGCGGGTAGTCGAGCGTAAAGGAGCCCGAAACGTAAATGGAATCCGAATCGGTTTGCTCGATTACGATACCGCCGATACCATCGCTGGTCACGGCGGGGTTCTGCTGGTCTCCGTAGAGCATCGCATCCCAAATCTCCACCACGTTTGCTCGGTCTCGTAGGATCTGCCCGCGGGTCTCCCCCATCGGGAAGGTGAGCGTATGCACGTTCACGTATGCCGAGCCGTTATCCATGGCCTCCGCCAGCGAGTCGGCGAGAGATTCGGTGAGGATGTAAACTCGGTTTGTGAAAACAGCGTCGTAGTACGGGGAGTCTTCCTGCCGGGTGCCCTCGGAAATTTCTAGTGGAAGCTTAATCGGTCCGTTCGACCCGGTGTAGCCAAGGTGGATGTGCGCACCCCCCTGGATCGATAAGTCGACTGGACTCGTGAGTCCGTCTACGGAGCCGTTTACGCGCAGCGAAGTACCACTTAGCGTAAGCTGCACGGAGCCTTCCGCAGGGGTGGAGGCCGAGGGCACCTCCTGGTGACCGCTCAGGGGGGCGAAGTAGCTCGTTTGTGCGGAGAGCGACGCGCTACACAGTAGTGCGGCGAAAAGTAAGATTGGTTTCATAGAGAAAGCGTGAAGTGGAGAGAAATGAGGTACGGTGAGCGCTTTGGCTCGACAATTGATTGCTTGATAGTTTTAATGCGTAAGCTCTCAATTGAGAGAAAGTTACAGCTTAGCGAGGAGTGATTCCAAGCTAACTCTCTCTCTTACGTGCGCGATCACGTCTTGGGTTCGCAAACGCACCTGTTCGAGCGTATCTCTATTGCGGAGCGTAACGGTATCATCCTCCAGGGTCTCGAAATCGACCGTCACACAAAACGGCGTGCCGATCGCATCCTGCCTCCGGTACCGCCGGCCGATCGCGTCTTTTTCGTCGTACTGACACTGGAAGTGCAACTTTAGCGCGTCGAAGACCGCCGCCGCTTTATCCGTCAACTCTTCGCGATTTTTGAGTAGCGGCAGTACGGCCACCTTCACGGGCGCGAGTGGGGCGGGCACCTTGAGCACGATCCGACTCGAATCCTCCCCCTCGGCATCCGGGACCGTCTCCTCCTGGAGCGCCTGGCTCAGTACCGCCAGGAACATCCGGTCGCAGCCGATCGAGGTCTCCACGACGTAGGGTACGTAACTCTCCTGCGTCTCCGCGTCGAAGTACTGCAGCTTCCGCCCCGAGAGCTCCTGGTGCGCGCTTAGGTCGAAATCGGTCCGCGAGTGGATTCCCTCCAGCTCCCGGAAGCCGAACGGGAAGTCGAATTCGATGTCCACGGCCGCATTCGCGTAGTGCGCCAAATTCTCGTGGTCGTGAAACCGGAGCGATTCTTCCCGCTGCCCGAGCGCCCGGTGCCAGGCCATGCGCTGCTCCTTCCACCTCGCGTACCACTCCAGCTCCGTGCCCGGCTTCACGAAAAATTGCATCTCCATCTGCTCGAACTCCCGCATCCGGAAAATGAATTGCCGCGCGACGATCTCGTTGCGGAAGGCCTTACCGATTTGTGCGATACCGAAGGGCAACTTCTGCCGCGTCGATTTCTGTACGTTCAGGAAGTTCACGAAGATCCCCTGCGCCGTCTCCGGCCGCAGGTAGATCTTACCGGCGTCGCCGGCCACCGCGCCGAGCTGCGTCGAGAACATGAGGTTAAACTGCCGCACCTCCGTCCAGTCGCGCGAACCCGATTCCGGATCCGCGATCTCCAGCTCCACGATCAGGTCGTAGAGCGCCCCCATGTCCTCCGCCCCGAGCGCCGCATTCATCCGACCCAGCGCGTCGTCGGCTTTCCGCTGGTAGCCCATCACCCGCGCGTTGGTAGTCCGGTACTGCGCTTCGTCGAAGCTTTCGCCAAAACGCTTCGCGGCCTTATCGACTTCCCTCTGGGCTTTCGCCAAAACCTTCTCCGCGTAGCCCTCGATCAACTGGTCTGCCCGGTATCGCTTTTTGGATTGACGGTTGTCGACCAGTGGATCGTTGAAGGCATCCACGTGGCCGCTGGCCTTCCAGGTGCGCGAATCCATGAAGATCGCCGCGTCGATGCCCACGATGTTGGCGTGCAGCCGCGTCATCGCCTGCCACCAGTAAGCTTTGATGTTGTTCTTGAGCTCCACGCCGTAGGGACCGTAATCGTACGCCGCCGACAGGCCGTCGTAGATCTCGGAGCTCTGAAAGACGAATCCGTACTCCTTGCAGTGCGCCACGAGGGCTTTAAAATCCAGCTGTGCCATGGGGCGGAAGGTAGCCAGCCGCCCCGTGCGCGCCAGCGCTCCTCGCGTATGCTACACCCTGCCGTGCAACACCAACAGGGGTACCTGGATGCTGCGGGCGATTTCGACCGTCTCGTTCTGCCCGAACACGCTCGCGAAAAAACCGCGATCGTGCGTTTCCAGCACCAGCATGTCCCCGCCCCGCTGGGCGACGTAGCGCCCGATATCGTCGTCGAGGTCGCCCTCGGCAATCTCGAAGTGGATGTTCGGACGGCTCGCGTAGAAGTCGCGCCACACCCCCAGCTTGCTGCGTGCCTCCCCGAGCTTGGCTCGGTCCTCCACAAAGTGCACCACGAACAGCTCCGCGTTCAGGTTGCGCCGCCAGGCCTGCAGTTGCTCGAGCGGATCCTCGTCCTCGCGCTCTAGATCGGTCGCGAACACGATCTCCTGCACCCCGTTGAAGGTCGCCTCCGAGGGCACGGCGAGTACCGCCGTCTCACACTTCTTCAGCACGGTGTACGCGAGCTCCGAAAACTGTCCCCGCCCGTCGCGGTCCTCGTGCATCCCGAGCACCACCAGGTCGTACGCCCCACTGTCCGCAGCGTTCAGGATACCGTCGGCGGCGTAGTCGACCGAGGTGAGGTAGCTTACTTCCGGGCCATCCGTACTCGACGATTGCATCCGCTCGATCATCGCTTTCTGCTTGCGCAAAATCTCGGCGCGCCGCTCCTCGAGGGTAGTGTCCCCGAGCGCGAGACTGGGCTGCCCGAAGGCGTGATACACGGTGAGCCGAGCGTCGAAGCTCTCCGCGATGGCGAGCGCGAAGGCGGCTACGTTGGCGGCCGTATCCCGGAGATCGGTGGCGAGGAGGATGTGCTTCACGGTTAGGCTGGGTTTTTGCGACAGCGGCTCGCGGCTGGAAGCGCTAAAGTACACGTTGCCGTGACGGAGGCGAATTTTAACCCGCACATCCGTCGCCCTATGCCCGTAAGCACTTTGCTCTGCAGCCTTTACCTGGCGCTGGTCACTCCGACTCCGGAGCTGTTCGCCGTGGGTAGCGAACCGTTTTGGACGTTGAAGGTCGACGCCGAATCCGCCGAGATACGCCTCGACAGGGCGGGGGAGCCCCCGTTGGTCTTCCCCTACGTAGCCGCCCGATCTACCCCGGGCCGGCTCGCCGCGGCGAGCTACTTCGCGCGCAGTGCCGACGACCGCTACCGCATCGCGATCACGGTAAGCGAGCGAGCCTGCACCGACGCTGCTTCCGGCAACCGGTACGCCCGCACCGTGGCCCTCGAGCTCAACGGACGGCTCTACGCCGGGTGCGGGAAGTAAATCCTTTAACCCCCTTTGCTCACCAACTCGGCCACCTTGCTGCGCAGGGCCTCCCCCCGCAAGTTGCGCGCAACGATGCGCCCCTCGGCGTCGAGCAGTACGGTAGCCGGGATCGAACGGACGCCGTAGAGCTGGGCCGCCGCGTTCGACCAGCCGCGCAGATCGGATACGTGGGGCCACATCAGACCGTCCTTCTTCACGGCCTTCTCCCAGGCACCCCGCGTTTTGTCTAAGCTCACCCCGAGGATCTCGAAGCCGCTGTCTTTGAATTCGTTGTACATCCGCACCACGTTCGGGTTCTCGCGGCGGCACGGTCCGCACCAGCTCGCCCAAAAATCGATCAGCAGCACCTTCCCGCGGAAGTCTTGCGGACCCAACTCGCCCTCGCCGTCGAGCGACGCCTGCGCGAAGGCGGGTGCCTCACCCCCTTCGGCCATGGCGGCGAACCGCTCGATGTCGGTCTCGAGCGCGGCTACCGCCCCCGGCTCCTCCTCGGCGTAGCGCTTGAGGTACTGCTTCGCGAATTCGGCGGCGAGCGGATTTTGAGCGGCCCGGAGCGTGGCCAGTACACCCCCGAGGGCGAGCTTGTGTACCGGTCGGTTGTTGTACACCAGGTCGAGCTGTCCGTTCAGGGTCTCCGTCAGCGCCTCGCCGGGCAGGTTCACCGTGAGTAGTGTACCGGTGTAATCGCGGAAGCTCTCGAATACCCAAGGGTTATTCGCGAAGGCGGCCTTCGAGAAATCGGCGTACTGGAAGCGCTCGTTCATGAAGTAGGTCAGCTCATCGCCGTACCCTTTGTCCGTATTCGCAAAACTGGTGTACAGGTTTGCCGCGAGCATGGCGGCGAAGAAGGCCTCCCCGCCTTCGTCCAGGGCTTCGAGCTTCGCCAGCCGCGAAGAGTCGTTACGCTGGAGCTCCGCGCGGATGGCGTCCCGACCGGGCGCATCGACCGGCGTGCCGCCGAGCTGCTGTCCGAGCCGCTGCGCCTCCTTCGCGTCGGCCACCATCTCCGCCTTCAGCTCGCGGTAACGGGTATTGACGGCCGAACCCTCGATCTCGGCGCCGCCCATGGCCCGGCAGCTCCCGCTTACGCGAAAACTCTCCTCGCCGTCGAGGAGGATGGGTACGGCCGGACCCCCCTCGAGTGGACCGACGTACGCGATCCGCAGGTCCTCCGCGGTGTTCTCGAGCTCGTACTCACCTTCCCCTTCGCCCGGAGTGAGGGCTGCTACCGTGTCGAAACTCACGCCGTTGAAGCGAAATTCGTACATCGACGCCGTGCAGCCGGGCGCGCTTACCGTGACGGTTTGCGCGCCCAGGCTGGCTACCGCACCCACACCGAGTAGGGTGAGGACACCCCATCCGCGGTAAGGCGACAAAAAAGCGGTGAAAAGACTCATAGCTGATAGTACGCGGGAGGCACGGGCCAAGTTGTTCGCGCGAATCTTCGATTTCCCAGGTATACCTTGCCCGCCGGTCCAACTATACGGCTATGGCTACGTTGGAAAGGTACCTTTGTCCGCGCTCACATCTCTTCCGATCTCCCGATGACCAAACTGCCCCAAACACTGGCCAGCTTCAACGAAGCGGTAATCAAGTCCGATCTCGCCAACTGGAAGAAGATCGTCGCCCGGTACCAAGTACCGGACTGGAAGCAAGCCACCTGGCAGCTCGTTAACTCCTTCGGTCCCTTTGTGGCCCTCTGGGTAGCTATGTACTTCGCTTACGATCACTCGCTGCTGCTCACCCTCGGCCTCGGTGTGATCAACGCGTTCTTTTTGGTGCGCATCTTCATCATCCAGCACGATTGCGGTCACTACTCTTTCCTGAAGAGCCGCAAGCGCAATGATTTCGTGGGCTGGGTCTGCTCCTTCTTCTCCACCATCCCGTACACGTACTGGAGCCGGGTGCACTCCTACCACCACGGCCACACCGGCCAGTTGGAACACCGCGACATCGGGGACATCGACTTCCTAACCGTCGACGAGTACCGCGCTAAGTCGACCTGGGGCCGCCTGAAGTACCGCATTTTCCGGAACCCCTTCGTGATCTTCGGAATCGTACCCGTTATCTATTTCGGCGTCATGCTTCGCTTGCCCAAGATCACCTTCCCCGGTTGGAACAAGGTGCACGTCAAGCAACACCTGAATAACCTCGCGCTACTCGGCGTTTACGTACTGCTCGGCTACGCCTTAGGTTGGGTCGAGTTCGCCGTCATCCAGGGGTCGATCGTGTTTTTCTTCGGCGTCATCGCCTTCTGGTTTTTCTACGTCCAGCACCAGCACGAAGAGACGTACATGCGCTGGAGCGAGAAGTGGGACTACCTGCTCGCCGCTATCCGCGGGGCAACGTTCTACGATCTCCCGCGCGTTGCCCATTTCCTGACCGGCAACATTGGCTTCCACCACATCCACCACCTCAGCTCACGCATCCCGAACTACAACCTCGCACGTTGCGCTCGGGAGAATCCGGTGCTCCAGAAGTACGTGACCCGCGTGAATTTCAGGGAGAGCCTGCCGATGATGTTCAACAAGCTGTGGGATGAGCGTGCCGGGCGTATGATCTCCTTCCGGGAGTTCCAGCGCCGGGAATCGACTTCGGTGTAGACACCAGCGTCAGCTAGCCGATACCTCGCCGTCCACCGCTCCGCAAAGACAGCGGGCTTGTGTTAGTTGGTGTTTCCTCCTACTTAAGAGGTGCCGGTTACGAACACGATCGGCTCATTGGTAGCGCGCAATGCGCGACCAGCTAGTTTTCGCGAAAGCGGCGGACTACCCCATCGTATTTCAAGTACCCCGGGCCCAAACCTGCTCGCCGCCTACGTAGGTCTCGAGCACACGTACCGTCGGGATGCTGTCTACCGGGCAGCTGATGAGATCGGTATCCAACACGATGAAATCGGCCAGTTTGCCCACCTCGAGGCTCCCCTTGTCTTTTTCTTCGAAACCTGCGTACGCGTTCTGGAGGGTGTAGGCAGCGATCGCCTCGGCGCGTGTAAGGGCTTGTTCGGGGAAGAACGCCTCCGTGCCGCCGGGCCGCTTTCGCGTGATCATGGCGTAGAGGCTGGCCAGCGCGCTCACGGGCTCTACCGGGGCATCGGTTCCGTTGGTCACGACCGCGCCCGCGTCCTTGAGTGAGCGCCAGGCGTATGCCCCCGTACGCGCGCGCTCCTCCCCGAGTCGTGCCACTACGAAGGGCGCATCCGAGGTGGCGTGAATCGCCTGCATGGAGGCAATGGCGCCGGCGGTCGTGAACCGGGGAATGTCTTCGGGCGAGAGGTGCTGCGCGTGCTCTATGCGCCAACGCAAGGTTTTGTCGGGCGAGCGTTCGGCGTACTCGGCGAAGAGGTCGAGCGTCTCGCGGTTAGCCCGGTCGCCGATGGCGTGTACGCAGAGCTGCATTCCCTTGCGGTAGGCTATGGCGGCCAGGCAGTCGACATCCTTCAGGCTCGTCGTATTCTGGCCCGTGAAGCCGGGCTTGTCGTCGTACGGTGCGAGGAGCCAGGCCCCGTAAGATCCGAGGGCCCCGTCGAGCTCGGATTTGATGGCGCGCACGGTGAGGTGGTCGTTGCCGAGCCCGATCCACGGATAGTCCCCGAGTCCACCGGTGAGCTCCGCGCAACTCTCGCGTACCATCATCCAGAGGCGAATACGCAGGCTGTCGGTCTGCGCGAGGTAGCGCAGGCCCTCCAGGTCGACCCGCGACGTACCCGCGTCCTGGAAAGTGGTGATGCCCTCCCGCAACGAGGCTTCCTCGGCGAGCAGCCAAGCGGCGTTACGTTCGCGACGCCGTTCGAGCTGCGGCAGGCTGTCATGGTACGCTTGGTAGCGATCGTAGAGCAGGTCCGCCGCCCGCTCCTCGAAGATGCCGATCGGATCGCCCTCGGCGTCCCGCACGATCCGCCCGCCGGCCGGGTCGACGACTTCCGGCGTAACCCCGGCCAGCTCCATGGCCCGTCGATTCGCCATGGCCCCGTGTCCGCTGGCGTGCGTGAGCAGTACGGGATTATCCGGCGATAGGGCGCTGAGCGAGTCGTTGAGCGGGTAACCGTCTACGGTTTGGAAGCCGGTGGTGTCGTTCCATTTCTCCTGGTGCCAACCGCGGCCGTAGATCCACTCTCCGGGAGCGGCCTTCGCTACGCGCGCGGCCACGGAGTCGAGCACTTCCCGGTAGGAGCCGGTGCCGAGTAGATTGAGGTTGAGCAGGGAGTAGCCGAGGTTCGAGAAGTGGGCGTGACCTTCGATGAACCCGGGCATTACAAACTGACCGCCGAGGTCTACTACCCGCGTGCCGTCCCCCTTCCAATCCCGTAACTCTCGGGTGCTGCCGCGCGCCACGATGCGCCCGTCGGCTACGGCGATCGCCCCTACGTACGGCATAACCGTATCGACGGTATAAAAATCCCCGTTCGCGAAGATGTAGTCCGCCGGCTCGTACTTCTCCCCCTGGCAGCTTACGCTAAAACCCGCCAGGAGTAGCCCCGCGAAACCCAGCAAGACGAAGCGTGTGCTCATGGGCTGGAATGTAAACACCGAACAGAGGACGACCGGCTACCCGCACCTAAATTTCAGTCGCGCTCCACCGAATCCTTCTTCCCGTTGAAGATGCGCTCGATCAAGCCGGGCTTTTCCTCGTCTGGCTCGGCGCCGCGCCCGCGCCCCTCCGGGGTTCCCGTGGTGCCGTTGGTGTCTTCGTCGTCCACGTCCTCCCCACCGCCGAAGAGGCGCTTGAAGAAGCCGCGGTCCTGCTCGCCCGCTTCCGCGGCGAGGGCGTCCGAGAAGTCGATCGATTCGTCGAGCCGAGGACGGAACGCGTTGAAGTAAGCGTTGCGCAGCACGGAGATTACCGCTGTCCAGGTACCCGTCTCGGTGTGCTCGATCGTACCGGTGATTGGCACCCGCGTGGCGATCTGGTCTTTCTTGTGGTTCTCGAGCAGCTCCTGCGCGCCTTCGGCGAAGAGCTCCTTGAAGTACTGGCCGATGTCGCGGTCGCCCTCGTCGCGGCTGAAAATTTGTACGTCGTTGAGCAACGCCTTCACGTAGCCGTCGAAGTTGCCGTCGGCCATGGCGAGCTCCGAGTACACGCTGACCGTACCCCTCTCGAAATCCATCCCGGCGTAGTACTCGGCCAGGCTGTTCATCTCCGTCAGCTCGAAGCCCTCGAGCCGCGCGTCGTAGTTGAAGTCCGGGATTTCCTTGAGCAGTTGCGCCGCGCCGGTAGCCGTGAAGGTGCCGCCGTAGCCGGGGAACGAGGCGGTGGCGTCGAAGGGGGAGGGGAGCGTCGAATCTACCTCCACCACGTTGCGGATGTTGCGCAGGTCGAGGTTGATGGCGTGGACGTCGAGGTCGACGACGGGTTCGGCCCACAGGTTCTGTAAGGTCGCCCTCCCGTCTTCGATGGCGAAGTGGTTGATGGTGATCGGCATGAAATCCTTCACGATCTTCACCCAGTCCACCTCCTCACCGGTCTGCGTACCGGCGGCGGTCTCCGCGAAGGCAAAAGTGATTTCGGGCTCCTGCACCACCACCTCACCGGTAACCGCGCCGTCGAAGATGCTCTTCCACTGCACGGAGAGATCGATGGCCGGTACGTAGAGAAACGGGGCGCGGACCTCGTTGTCAAGCACCTCGATCTTCAGGTCCTTGATCACGTAGGCGCCGCGGTATAGGGCGATGTCGATGTCGTCGATGTGGCCGTAGTAGCCCTCGAGATCTCCCGCGAGCGTTTTGTTCGTGTAGTGCAACACGATGTAAGGCAGGGCGATACGTAAGGCTACCAGCAGTACGACTACACCGAGCAGTATCTTGGCGGATCTCTTCATAGCGTAGCGGGCGTAATTTAATTTGTACCGGTTGCAACCCCGGCGAGGGGGACCTTGTCCTTCCGGACTAAAACCTCCCATGAAAGTTACCCTACTTCTGCTGTGTACGCTCGCGATAACCTCGATGGCGTCGGCCCAGAAAGCGGAGACCGAGCTACGCGATGTAGACGAGTTTACCTCGCTGCAAGTAAGCAGCATCTACAACGTGGATGTCCGCCAGGGAGATACATACAGCGTCGAGCTCGAGGCCGCGCCCGAGCTACTCGGCCGCGCCGTCACGGAGGTCCGCCGGGGGGTGCTTACGCTAAAACTCGACGACGGAGGTCGGAGCAAATTCGGTAAAAACGACGAGATCCGAGCCGTCGTTACGCTGCCGGTGCTGGAGGCGGTCGGCATCAGCGGAGCGGCCGACGTACGCAGCGAGGTAACCTGGGAAGCCGACGGTTTCGCCATCGACGCGAGCGGTGCGTCCGACCTGACCCTGGTACTCGAGGTAGGGTCGCTCGCCATCAACGGCAGTGGCGCCTCCGACATCATGCTCTCCGGCACGGCCACCACGGTGGCGATCACTTCGAGCGGCGATTGCGATGTGGAGGCGGGAAACCTGACCGCGCAGGACGTTACGGCCTCCTCCTCGGGGGCATCCGACATCGTGATCCGCTGCGAGCGTTCGATGACGGCCGACGCGAGCGGGGCGAGCGACATCGAGTACTCCGGAAGCGTAACGCGCGTGCAAGCTAACGCGAGCGGAGCCGCCGATATCGATCGGATCGGTAGTAAGTAACTAGGGCTGCTTAACATTGCGCCCATGCATGTACGCTTTACACTATCGTTGGTAGCGTTGGCGCTCGCGGCGATTTCGGCCTCGGCGCAGGGTACGGTACCGCAGGCTGCACCAACTGACCCACGTCTCGAGGTTTACGCCGTCACCAACGCTACGGTGTATACGCGCCCGGGGCAGCGCGTCGAGAACGCCACCCTGATCGTGCGCCAGGGGAAAGTAGAGCGCGTGGGTACCGACGTCACTATCCCGGCGGAGGCCGTCGTGTACGATGTCGAGGGCAAGACGATCGTGCCCGGCTTCATCGACCTGGTAAGCTACTACGGGCAGCCCGAGGTAGACGAAGGCGAGCGCGATTACATGCGGCCGCAGTACGGGTCCAACACGCGGGGCGCCTACAGCTGGAACGAAGCGCTCAAGAGTGAGTACCAGGCTGCGGCCAACTTCAGCGTGGACGCCGAAGCGGCCGAAGGCTACCGGGCGCTCGGGTACTCCACGGTGCTCTCGCACCGCCCCGACGGAATTTCGCGAGGTTCGGCGGCGGTCGTTTCGCTCGCCGGAGACCGGCCCGAACGGGAGTTGCTCCTCGCGCCCCTGGCGGCGCACGTGCTCAGCTTTTCGAAAGGCTCCAGCGCGCAGATGTACCCGGGCTCGCTGATGGGGATGATCGCGCTGCTGCGGCAGACCTACATCGATGCCGACTGGTACGCCGACTCGGGGCAGACCGAGGAGACGAACTTGAGCCTCAGGGGCTGGAACGATTTGCAGCAGCTCCCGCAGCTGTTCGTGGTGGGCGACAAGCTCGAGGCGATGCGGGCCCGCCGCCTCGGGACCGAGTTCGACGAGGACTACATCATCGTAGGCGCCGGAGACGAGTACCAGCGCATGGATGGTTTTAGCGACAGCGTGAAGTTCGTACTGCCGCTCACCTTCCCGGACGCCTACGACGTGGAAGACCCCTACGACGCCCAACAGCTCGACTACGCCGATATGCTGCACTGGGAGCTGGCCGACCAGAATCCGGCGCGCCTACGGCGGGCCGGACACCAAATCGCGCTGACGGTCGCCGGCCTCGACGACAAGGACAAGAAGTTGTTCGAGCGCCTGGAGCGCGTGCACGCGGCCGGACTTTCCGCCGCCGAGCTGCTGAAGGCGCTGACGCTCACTCCCGCGCGTTACCTCGGGCTCGAGGGGGAGATCGGTACGCTGGAGCCCGGGCGCATCGCCAACTTCGTGGTGCTCGACGAGTGGCCGGTGAAGAAGGACTCGAAGGTGTACCAAACCTGGGTGCAGGGCCGGCCCGACGCACGCGCGCCGCTTACCGCCGAAGTACCCCCGGGCAAGTACCGGGTCGCGGTGGGGGACAGCGCGGTGTACTCGCTCGACGTAGCTGGGGAGAATAAGGCCAAGGTGGCGACCGGTGCGGATACTACGCAGCGCGACGCCAAACTCGCCCTGAGCGAGGAGCGGATAACCTTATCGTTCCCGGTGGACACCGGCGAGGCGGCCGAGCGCGTCCGTTTGGCTGGACGCTTGCGGGCGGACAGCACCTGGGCTGGCCAGGGCTACGATACGCGCGGGAGCTGGGTGAGCTGGACGGCTCGACCCGCTCCGGAGGGACCGGACAGTGCGCCGGACTCGACCGCCGGTTCGGCGGCACAGGATTCGCTTACGGCGGGTACGGATTCGCTCACCGCGCCATATTACGCCGACCTACCCCGGCCCTTCGGGGCGTTCGGGACCCTCGTTTTGCCGGAAGGCGAAGACTTCGTGGTCCGCGGCGCGACGGTGTGGACCAACGAGGAGGCCGGCATCTTGGAAGCGGCGGACGTGTACGTGGCCGGCGGGAAGATCGCGGCCGTAGGTGCGGCACTCATCGTGCCGGCCGGTGTGGTGGAGCTGGACGGCGCGGGTAAGCACCTGACGACCGGCATCATCGACGAACACTCGCACATCGCCATCGACAGGGGCGTGAACGAGGCCTCGCAGGAGTCGACCGCCGAGGTGCGGGTCGGTGACGTGATCGACTCCGAGGACGTAAACCTGTATCGCCACCTGGCGGGGGGCGTTACGGCCTTGCAACAGCTCCACGGCTCCGCGAATCCGATCGGGGGCCAGAGCGCGCTCATCAAGCTGCGCTGGGGCATGCTGCCCGAGGCGCTCAAGATCGACGCGGCCGATGGCTACATCAAGTTTGCCCTCGGGGAAAACGTGAAACAGAGCAACTGGGGCACGCCCTTCACCACGCGTTACCCGCAGACGCGCATGGGGGTAGAGCAGGTGTACGACGACTACTTCACGCGGGCGGCCGAGTACGACGCGCGGCGTAAAGCCGGTGACGCGACGCAGCGGCGCGACCTCGACCTGGAAGCCCTCGCGGAGATCTTGAATTCGGAGCGTTTTATCACCTGCCACTCGTACCGCCAGTCGGAGATCAACATGCTGATGAAGGTGGCCGAACGACACGATTTCCGGGTCAATACCTTCACCCACATCCTCGAAGGCTACAAGGTGGCCGACAAGATGGCCGAGCACGGTGCGGGCGCCTCGACGTTCTCGGATTGGTGGGCCTACAAGTACGAGGTGTGGGACGCCATCCCCTACAACGGGGCTATCATGCACGACAACGGGGTGCTGGTGGCCTTCAACTCCGACGACGCCGAACTCGGGCGGCGGCTCAATCAGGAAGCCGGTAAGGCCGTACAATTCGGGGACGTGCCCGAGGAGGAAGCGTGGAAGTTCGTAACCTTAAACCCGGCCAAGCTCCTGCACCTCGACAACCGTATGGGCTCGATGCGGGTGGGTAAAGACGCCGACCTCGTACTCTGGAACGCGCACCCGATGAGCGTGTACGCGATGGCCGAGAAAACCTGGGTAGACGGTACGCTCTACTTCGACCGCGCCGAGATGCGTGAGCGCCAGGCGAGGGCACGGCGTGAGAGAAATCGCCTAGCCCAGGCGATGCTCACGGACAAGAAGGCGGGCAAACCCGTACGCCCGATGGAAGCCAAGGCGGGCGAGCAGTGGCACTGCGACGCGATCACTACCCACTAGGGCTTCCGGTACCCTCTAAATCGACCATCCTATGCGCTTTGCATACTTTTTTCTAGCTGCTCTCCTCGCGTCGCCCGCCCTCGCCCAACTCTCGCCGGCTCCCCCCCAGGGAGAGCCGGTGGCTATCGTCGGCGCAACCGCCCACATCGGCGACGGGACGGTGGTACCCGATGCGGTAATCGCGTTCGCGGACGGGAAGATCACTTACGCCGGTGCGCGAGATGGCGCCCCCGACCTCGCCGGGATGGAGCAGATCGACGCGGGCGGGAAGGACGTCTATCCCGGGTTTATAGCTATGGACACCCGGATCGGCCTCGTCGAAATCGATGCGGTGCGCGCCACGGTCGACATCGAGGAGGTCGGTTACTTCAACCCGAATGCGCGCTCGCTGATCGCCTTTAATACCGATTCGGAGATCATCCCCACCGTGCGGAACATCGGGGTACTGATCGCACAGGTGACCCCCGACGGCGAGGGGTTGGCCGGACAGAGTTCGGCGCTCTCCATGGACGGGTGGAACTGGGAGGACGCCGCCATCGGCATCGACGAAGGAATGCACCTGCACTGGCCGCGCGCCTACACGACCTCCGGGTGGTGGGCCGAGCCGGGTGGAACGACGAAGAACGAGGACTACGACAAGGAGGTCACGCAACTCGAAGCGTACTTCGAGGAAGCAAGCGCCTTCACGGAGCGGCCCGAAGACGCGGAGGACAACCTCCGCTTCGAGAGCTTAGCGCCGGTGTTTAGTGGCGTACGAAACTTGTACATCCACCTCTCGCGCACGCGAGAGATAGAAGACGCGATCGCCTTCTGCGATAGTTACGGCATCACCCCCGTGCTCGTCGGCGCCGAGGACGCGTACCTGGTGAAACCCCTGCTCGTGGAAAAGGGCGTAACCGTGGTTTGCGCGCCCGTGCACGCGCTGCCCGACCGCGCGGACGACCTCGTGAGTCAGCCCTTCGAAACCCCAGCCGAGTTGCAGGCGGCCGGGATCCCGATCGCGTTCAGCCTGTCCGGAGCCTGGGAGCAGCGGCGGGTCCCGCACCACGCCGGTCACGCGGTCGGGTTCGGACTCCCCTACGAGGAAGCCATCAGAGCCCTCACGCTCACGCCGGCGACCTTGATGGGGATCGACGACCGGGTCGGGACGTTGGAAGTCGGCAAGGACGCGACCCTGTTCGTTAATCCGGGAGACCCCCTGGACATGAGAACCAACAAGATCGAGCGCGCCTTCATCAGCGGGCGGTCCATCGATTTAGACTCTCGCCAGCGGCGCTTGGCGCGCAAATACGAGGCTAAATACGAACGAGGGGAATAGTAGCGTCGATGTTGTCGTAGAGCCACGCCGCCGCTACCGATCGGTTTAAACGGCCACCGCCGACAGCAACCCGAGGTGCTCCTCGTCCAACTCGATCTCCGTCGCCGCCATATTCTCCTCCAGGTGCTTCACGCTACTGGTCCCCGGAATGGGGAGCACGTTACCCGCGTGTTGCAGCAACCACGCCAGCGCAATCTGGTAGGGCGATTTGCCGAGTCGTTTCGCCACTCCGGTTAGACCGGCGTTGTCGAGCGCACCGGCGCTCAACGGGTACCAGGGTATGAAGCCGATGTTTCGCTCGCGGCACCAAGCGAGTTCGTCTTCCGCACCCCGCTCGTTCAGGTTAAACTTGTTCTGGATGCTCACCACCTCGAAGTGCTGTCGTGCCTGCTCGATCTGCCCTACGTTCACCTCGGAGAGTCCGAGGTGGCGGATCAATCCTTCCTGCTGAAGCTCGGCGAGCTTCCCCAGAAACTCATCCGCCGGCACCTTCGGGTCGAAACGGTGGAGCTGGTACAAATCGATCCGATCGAGCTTGAGGCGCCGCAGACTTCCCTTGAGCTCCATCTCCAGGTAGTCCGGCCGCGCATTGGGCGTCCACTTGTTTGGCCCCTGGCGGGTAAGGCCGGCCTTGGTCGCTATTACTACGTCCTCTCCGTAGGGGTGTAAGGCCTCCCCGATGAGTTCTTCGGAGACGAACGGACCGTAGGAGTCGGCCGTGTCGATAAAGTTGACGCCCAGCTCGACCGCCCGCCTCAGCACGCGTAGCGCCCCGGGCTTGTCCTTTGGCGGACCCCAGATCCCCTCGCCGGTAATGCGCATCGCCCCGTAGCCGAGTCGATTGATCTCTAGGTCGCCGCCGAGGAGGAAGGTCGAGTTCGCCATACCCAATCAATCGCTCACCCGCGCGCATAAGTTTGCCTCACTCCCGTGCTTCCGGACGAAACTTCACCACGATCGTTCCCGACACGCGCCACAGCTTACTCGTGTTCCGTCCGCTCAGAAACGCAGCCCCGCTCAGGGCAAAACCGAGGATCGGTCCCTCGCTGTAGTAGAGGGTCCCCCCGACCTGCTGGTAGTCCACGTCGTAAGACTGGGGCAGTTCCTCCACATCGGGCACGAAGTTGCTTCCGCCCATCGTGCGCTGTAGCTCCAACCAGGCGTCGGCGTAGAAGCGCTCGGCCGGTACGCCAACACGGAGGAGTACGTTGACGAAATCCTGTGGATCCTCCGGCGTGTAAGTCGGTCGCGCAACCTGGATCTCCGCCAGTCGCGCTTCGTCCAGTCCGTCGAAACGGTAGTTGTACCCGAGCACCGTCGAGGCAAAAAAGCCCGGCCGGTTGTACTGAAGCACCAGCCGCGGCTGGACCAACTTGGCCCGTTGCCCGATGGCGCCGGTACTCAACACCTCGTACTTGCTCAGGGGCACACTCGCCCCGAGGGCGGCGAGCACGTCGAGCGTTTGCTGTCCATTTGTACCGATGGGCGTGCGCAACACCAGGCCCTTCACGAACAGCGCGCCGTCCTGCAAGCCCTGACTCCCGTCCGTGAACACGAACGGGACCGAGGCCACCACGTCGACCCGCTCGCTCACGCCCACCGCCAGGAAGCCACTCAGGATCTGCCCGTCGAAGGGAAAGTCCGCGTACGCCGTGCCGTCGCCCCCGATGAAGGTCTTCGCCCCCGTACGCGAGTAGCCGACGGCCAGATCCGCCTCGCCCCGCCCCTTGAGGTAGCCGTCGATAGGGCCTTGCGCGCGGGCGCCGAGGGTCCCGAGTCCAACCAACAGCACCGCAGCAGCCCATTTCATACCCACAAGGTTACGCATCCCCTACTTTGGCGCCATGTTGCACCGGCTCACCTTCAATCCGTTTCAGGAGAATACCTACGTGCTCGCCAACGGCGACGGCGAGGCGATCGTGTTCGATCCGGGCATGTCCGACGGCAGCGAGCGGCAAATCTTCGACTCGTTTTTGCGGCAGCATTCGCTTACGCTAAAACGCTGCTACCTCACCCACGCGCACATCGATCATATCCTGGGGCTGGGACACGTACGCTCGACCTACGGGCTCGAACCGCACACGCACCCCGGCGAGCAGGTGGTGTACACGCGCGGAGCCGACATGGCCGGTATGTACGGCCTCCCCCTCGACGAGCTCCCCGCCTGCCACTACGACCTCACCGAGGGTACGACCGTTGCGTTCGGCAACCTGGAATTGCAAATTCGCCTCGCCCCCGGTCACTCCCCCGCGAGCATCTGCTTCTACGTGCCGAGCGAGGAGCTGCTCATCGGCGGCGACGTTCTCTTTCGCGATAGCATCGGGCGTACCGACCTGCCCGGCGGCAACCACGAGCTGCTGCTGCGCAGTATCCGGGAGCAGCTCTACACGCTGCCGCCCGCCACGACCGTTTGGCCGGGGCACGGACCGGAGACCACCGTCCGGTACGAGCGCGCCAACAACCCCTTCGTCCGCCCCGTAGCATGAGAGCAGCTCGTCTCCTCAAGCTCGGCGACGCCATCAACAAGCTCGCCCGGCTTTCGCCAAAACTCGCCGGCCAGATCGCGCTACAGCTCTTCATCCGGCCGCGCCGTATCCCCTTCCGCCCCGATGCGCAGGCGCTGCTCGCCGAGGCCGATCGTGTAGAAACCCCGAACTACTTCCTCGACCTAGCCGGGTACACCTGGGGCGAGCCCGACGGTCGGCCGCGCGTACTGCTCATCCACGGCTGGGAGAGTCACACGGGGCGCTGGGTCACGATCGTGCGCGAGCTCGTCGCCCGCGGCGCCCAGGTGCTCGCCTTCGACGGTCCGGCCGCGGGGAACAGCAGCGGCCGCAAGGCGGCGTACAATACGTACGTCGACGCGGCCCTCGCCTTCGAGCGGGCGCACGGCCCCTTCGACGCGTACATCGGCCACAGCTTCGGGGGTGGGGTAGTGGCGCAGCTCCTGGCGCGCACCCGCCCGGAGCGCCGCCCCGAGTCGGCCGTAATCATGGGCGCCTTCGACGAAGCGGAGCACGTCTTCGATCGCTACTTCGACATGCTGGGGATGGACGCGCGCGTGCGGGCCTCGTTCGACGCGCGTATCCACAAACTCGTAGGCGGTGAGGAAGGGGTGCGGAGCTACAGCAATACAGCGGCGCTCAAGGACATGGGCCTGGTCCGGGGGCTCGTCGTACACAGCGTCGACGACAGCATCAGCCCGGTGGCCGAGGGGGAGCGGCTGCACGCGGCCTGGCCGGCGGCAGAGTTGCTGCTCTTCGATAAGCACGGGCACGCGCTTCGGCACGTGGACGTCGAGACGGCGGTGGTGGACTGGGTCGTGGGGTAGTGTCGATGGGGTCCGTTGTCGCCGTCAGGATATGGTTCTCGCGGAGACGCGGGGGTCACGCGGGGGGCGCGGGGAGGGCGCCTTAGGCGAGCTCCGCTCGTGCGCCAGAGAAACACCGGCCCTCTCATCACCGCTTGGCACGAGCGGAGGCGGCCCCCGCGAAACCTCCGCGTCTCCGCGAGAAACAATTGACCTCAGCGAGGAACAAGCCACATCAGCGAGAACAAACCCCACCCCAGAGCGCTACCACTCCCACCATGAGTTTCCGTAATTCTAAGCGCCGGCGTGCCGGCAAGCGCGTGGCCGGACTGCGCCGCGACGGCAAGGCCATCAACGAAATCGCCAGTCTCGACCCGGCGGTGGCCGTGCGCCTGCTCATGCGCTCGTTCATGTACCCCAACCCCTCCGAGCCCACCGAAAAGGCGCGAGCCGTTTTGGCGGAAGCGGAAGGTTTCCGGATGCCTTTCGGCAAAACATCACTCCAGGGTTACCGCTGGGCGAGCGACGGCTCGGGGCCGACGGTGAGCTTCCACCACGACTGGGAGCACGAGTCCGGGCACTGGAGCGAGTACGTGGCCCCGCTGCTCGACAAGGGCTGCACGGTGGTCGCCTTCGACGCGCCGGCCTCGGGGGACTCCGGGGGCAAACGTCTCGGGATGCGCGATTACATCAACGCAATCCACGCGCTCCGTAACCGACTCGAACGCTGGGACTGCGCGGTGGGCCACGGACTCGGTGCCGCCGCCCTCGTGCAGGCGCTCGCGCAGCAACCCGCAGACCGCAGGCCGCAGCGGGTGGTCACGCTCGGGGTCAACGCCAACTCACGCAACATCTTCCAGCGGCGACTCGCGAGCCTGGGCGTGGAGGAGCTGGTGCGACTCAAGTTTTGGCGACAGCTCGGCAAGCTGCGCGAGGCGCCACTGAGCGACTACGATAACGTGCTGGCGGTAAGTCGACTCGCGGGCGTGCAGGGCCTGATGCTGCACGACAGCACCGATGCGCGCTACCCGACGGCCGAGGCCGAGGCCGTGCACGCCGCCTGGGAGGGCTCCAATTTGGTCACGCTCGAGGGCTTCGGCCACGAGTTGGCGGGTACCGCTGTGATGACGCGGGTGGTGCCCTTCGTCGGCGCGCATACGGCCATGGAGGCGACCTAGCGCGGTGCGCGGTACAACACTAGCTTCGCCGCGGCCGTAGATAGCCCAGAGTTATGCTTATAATCCGTCGACACCTATTTCCGATGCTATCGCTCGGGCTCGTTTACGCTGGGTTACTCGGTGCTTGCAGTAAAGCAGACGACCCCGGTGTACCCGTCGAAGAAGCCGAAGACTGCCGGGTGTCCGTGCTACAGCACGATGTCGTTAACGAGGAGCAGGCGATCGTTACGCTGCTGGTCGAGAATACGTCCGAGCAGGACCTATCCATCACGGTGACGGCGGAGTACCTGCTCGACGAAATCGTGGTGGCCGAGGGCGGCGGCAACTACTCGAGTATAGCGGAGGGCGAACAAGCACGTTTTCGTATCCGCCCTTCCGTACCTCTAGGACCGGAAGGTTTCGATTGCGTACGCTACGAAACGAGAACTCAGCGGGTGGGCGCGAGGACCGTACGGCTCTGTCCGGAGTTTGACTCGTGCGAGTAGCCCCGACGGTCTGTCAAGCTCGCCCGAACAGTCGCAAAAAGGTCGTCTCGTCGATAAGCTCGACCGACTTACCGGCCTCGCGCAGGGCCTCCGCTTTGCGTGTTTTGGAGGTGGCCTTGCGGTAGGTGGGCACGCCTTGGACCAAGTAATCGGTTGCGTTCGTCACGCTGGCGGTACACCGTCCACCCACTTCGAGGACTAGGCGTTGGGCGGCTTCCCGGGTGCACGATTCGAGCTCGCCGGTGAAGACGAAGCGCTTGCCGTGGGCCGGGTGCGCGGGGTCGGCCTTATCGGCGTCGAATCGGATGTCTTTGATCCGCGGGTGGCTCGGCCAGTTGCTGATGGTGGTACGCGGTTTGGGGGTCGTTACTACGGCGGCGTGCCGACTCCCGACGCTGCTCGTAGCGCGCTGTCGCGACCAGGAAGTTTTGCGGCGACCGCTGCTGCCGTAGTCGTGGATCGACCGCGGCTTCAGCCGAATTTCGGCCAGCAGATCCTCCACGTTGTCGCAGCCGAACAGTTGCTGCGCCTGCAGCATGAGTTGCGCGCAGGCGTTGGCGTCGCTGAGGGCCCGGTGGTGATCGAGCTCGATGCCGAGGAAGGCGCTGATGACCCCGAGGCCGTGGCGGGGCGACTCCGGCCACACCCGCCGCGAGAGCTGCACGGTGCAGCTGTACGTCAGGCTCGGGATGGGCAACCCGTACTGGCGCGCCGAGGCGAGCAGCACCCCCATGTCGAAGCTCGCGTTGTGGGCCACGAGGTGCCGGTCTTCGAGGTAGGGGAGCAGCTCCTCGTACAGATCCGCGAACGTGGGCTCGTGCAGCACCTGCTCCGGGGTAATCTTGTGGATACGGATGTTGCCCGCGTCGAAGCGGTTGGGCGTGGGCCGAATCAGCCGGCGGTAGGTGTCGACCACGCGGCAATCCTCGACCATGATCAGGCCGATCTCGCAGGCGGAGTTCCAGTTTCGGTTGGCCGTTTCGAAGTCGATCGCGACGAAGTCCATAGGGTTTAGCGTGACCGTGCGGAAGATAGGGTGCCTAACAATTTGTGTTGTGTCAGGATCTGAGTTGCCGCTAGTAGCCACGGCTGCGGTCGACGGTCTGCGGGAGCTCGCCCCAGGTCCGCCAGTGCTCGATGTTGTCGGCCACGATCTGGGCGGCCGTATCGTAGTCGGTGTTCGCCGAGATGTGCGGGAGCACCGTCACCCGGGGATGCCGCCATAAAGGACTGTCGGCCGGTAGCGGCTCCTCGTCGAATACATCGAGGACGGCGTGCTCGAGGTGTCCGTTACCGAGGGCTGCGAGCAGGGCCGCGTCGTCGAGGATCGGTCCCCTCGCAAAGTTGATCAGGCTGGCGCCCGCCGGCAGCTTCGCGAGCTCGTGGGCGCCGATGAGTCCGCGCGTCTGCTCGGTCAGCGGCAGCAGAACGACGAGGATGTCCGTGGTTGCGAGGAGGGGATCGAGCTCCACGCCACGCCGGAAGGTGCTTACGCGAAAACCGTTTTCGCGTAAGCGTGCGGCCGCTAGGGAACCGAGCTTGCCGGCGCCGAGGATGGTAACCTGGCGCGTTTGCGGACGCCGGTAGCGCAGGGGCGACCACTCACCGCGGGCCTGCGCGGCGGCGTAGTGCGGCATACCGCGGTGGAGGTAGAGCGTCCACGCGAGCACGGCCTCGGCCATGGCTTCGGCGAGGCGAGGGTCCGTCATGCGGACGATGGCGGCGCGTTCGGGCAGCGCGTCCACGAGCCCTTCGACGCCGGCCCAGAGGCTCTGCACCCACTCGAGGGCGGGGTAGCCTTCGAGTACGCTCGGCTCCGGGTTGGCCACGATGGCGAGGCGGACGCTCGCCCGGGCTTCTTCGGTGAGGGTGTTTGGCCAAACCACCTGCTCCTCGGGTAGCACCTGGCGTAGGCGGGCGAGCCAATCCTCGGCCTGGTCGGTCGGGAGTTTGGTGACGAAGGGAATGGGGGAGTGCTCGGCGGGCATGCGGCGGGGGAGGTTTTGCCGCAAGGCTAACGGGTGCCGGGGGATTCGGCGTAGAGGGCGCTCAGGTCGGCGAAGCCTTTGAGTTCGATGGGGTTGCCGAAAGGGTCGCGCACGAAGAGGATGTACTGCTCGGCTACCTGTCCGGCGTAGCGCACTTGGGGGCGCATCACGAAGTCGACATCGGCGGTGGCTTCGAGTCGGTCGGCCACGGTGCGCCATTCTTTCAGGGGGAGCACGGCGCCGAGGTGGGGCATGGGTACGCGCTGTCCGTCGACGTGCCCGGTGTCGGTGGTGGCGAAGGGCTCGCCGAGGTGGAGGGAGAGTTGGTGGCCGAAGAAGTCGAAGTCGACCCAAGTATCGGTGCTGCGGCCCTCGCGGCAGCCGAGGGTGGTGCCGTAGAAGGCGCGGGCCCGGTCGAGGTCGCGGACGTGGTAGGCGAGGTGGAAGAGGGCGGGCATGGGGGCGAAGGTCGGACGCGTGGCGGTTTTTGAGCGTGGCGTTCGGCGCGCTCCGCTCGTGCCGCGCGGTGGTGAGAGGGCCGTTGTCTCTCGGGCACACGAGCGGAGCTAGCCGAACGTGCCCCGGGGATTCCGCCGGGATGTGCGTTTCTCGCGGGGGGGGGGGGGCGAACGTGGCGTTAGACGAACTCTGCTCGCGCCACGCGGTTATAAGGGGATGTTGCTTCCTAAGCACACGGGTAGAGCATACTACCCAACTTGCTCTCCTATTTCTAATCTAGAGCATATTACTATACAAATAGTTAGGTATGCTCATAGCGTAACACCTTTTAACCAACCCTTATTTATAATGTCAGCGTCATAGGCATTGGGCGGACGATATGCATGCGCATTGTCAATTCATAAACACGAAAGCCTGAATGTCATACAGCATACTACAAATTGGGTAGCGAAAAGTGTGTACCATTGACCTACCACTGACGAACAAGTCAGTCCCAGCAGTCACCAAATCTCGTACAATGAGATCTCTAACCAAAATTGGGGGGGGGCACTAGCCCTAGCCTTCATGATGTACACAATCGGTTGTCAAACCGACGACACCCAGTTCGATCAGGCTGACAGACGAGCCGATATAAGCCCGAGCGAGGAGCGGATGCTCGATGCGATTCTCGAGCTCAACGAAGTCTCGAAAGTAATCCTCCGGGATCAGCGCGTGAAGGACGAGGTTTTCGACCTCGGTCGCAATGAGTATTACAAAGATGCGTACTTCGGCCTGCAAGACCTTTTGAATCCGACGACTTCCGGAGTCTACGGCGATACGGAGGTACGTAACGCCGGAGCGTTCAAGCAGAGCTTCGAGGCTGCATTCACACCGGAAGAGTACCCGGCGCTGGCCTTCTACGTTGCACGTGGCGCTCCCGAGCTAGATGACGGTGTCGAAAGCCGCGACGCGGGGGACTTCGCCGACGAAGCGAACCTTTACTTCTACTGCCCCTACTGCATCAACTACCCGGAAGACGTAGCGGAGTTTACGCTCGTCCCGAGCCAGACAGACGCGGATCAGGCACCGGGTGAGAAAGTAGCCTCGGACGGAACCGTCACCGAGGTGACTACGGACGATAGCTACGCGGAGTCCAATCCGACGCTGATCATCACGCCGGAGTTCGACGACGGTCCGAACGGCGTCGGCGCAAACTCGTGCCCGCTCCCCGAAACGACCTGGTGCAACGACGAGGGGTTATTGTGCCGGTCGGCATGTGGTCAGTTCCTCGGGTGTGCCCCCGGCGGTGGGTGCAATACCGGCGGCGGCGGCGAGGACGATGATGAGGCCTACGAAGCGTGGAAGGCCTGTGGCGGAGACGATGCCATCTTTACGGGAAACATCCAAATAACCAATCAGTACGACAAGTACATCAGTACTACCGGCAACGGTGGCGCCTCCGAGATGGTGCTGGGCCGCGTGGGCAACGAAGCCGTCATCCAACGGAACGGTAGGTACGAGTTTAGTGGCTTCGAAGGATCGATTCAATACGATGCTACTCGTTACATGATTCGCGAAAGAAAGACTCGCCAATGGGGACGCGAATTCGATCCCGGTTGGAGGTGCGAGGATGGGAATCAAAAGTTCGTCCTCTACGAAGAGGATAACACGAACGAGGCTTCCATTGGCGGGAACTTAAAGTTTAAGCCGGCGGTGAAAATTCTCGGTGCGGAGCTCAATACCGAGATTACGGTTCCGCTCGCCTCGGTCACGATCAGATCTTTAGATGCTACCATCTGGACACAGACCTACGAGCGCGACGAGTACATTAATCTCAACCGCGAGAATCGCGACTGTGGAACGAGTAGCTGGACTGGGGATAGGCCTATCCGAAGGGGGGCGTACGCGAAATACGTCTGCAAGGATGGCTTCGTAACGTTACCCGACGTAGCGCGCTAAACTTCTTTCCTACAACAAACATCACGGAGCGCGGAGAGGCTTACTACCTCTCCGCGCTTATTGGCTATCACGCATGCACGCTCTGTTGTTTACACTCGGTATTCTCGGCTACGCCCTCGCTTGCTCCGCCCAAACTCCGACCGGTTTCTTCTCCGCCTCCGTCGAGGGTGGCGCCGGCTACTTCGCGAACTACGATTATGACAATGAGGAGGACGACCTCCGCATCTGGGGTCTCTACACTCACAGCGATAAGCGACCGATCGGGTACAGCTTCCAGCTCGGGCTCTCGCGGCACTCCAAGCGCGAGAAGCTCGTGTACGGGGTCTCGTTCTACCGCTGGCAAGCCACCGGGCGCTACAACCGGGAGTACTTCCGCCCCGACGGCTCGCTGATCGCCTTCCTCGAGGAGGTAAGCGTCTCGGAGGCGGGCAACGTGTTCCTCGCGCGCATCGAGCCGCGCCTGCTCCGCCGCAAGGCGTGGGCGCTCTCCGCGTACGGCGCCGCCGGATTCTCCTACCTCCAAGATGAGGGTATCTCAGTCCCGGAGGATGGCTTCCGCCCCGTATCGATCCGCACGCGCCGCAACAGCAACTCTAACTACCTGGAGCTCCACTCGCAGGTCGGGGCCACGGCCGCCTTCGACGTCAATCCCTACTACCAGCTCCTCACGCGCTTTCGCTTCAACTACGAGATCTCCACGTCGTTCGCGACCCTCATCGAGCTGTCGGCGGGCCTGCAGCTCACCTTCGGGGCGGGGGCACGTAATCGGATCGAATCAAACCTAGAATAGGCGCGGCCCACACGGGGGTACGGGATACTTTGCGCGGCAACACGACTCCGTAAACGTCCTCCGTTAGCCCGGCTTTCGCGCCCCTTCGCATGAGAATTATACTTGTTTTCGCGGCCGTTATGGGCTGCATGCTCACGACCAGCGCCCAAACTCCGACCGGTTTCTTCTCCGCCTCCATCGAGGGTGGCGCAGGTTACTTCGCGAACTACGACTACCGCGAGGAAGACGACCTCCGCTTCTTCGGCAATTATGTTCATAACGATAAGCGACCAATCGGTTACAGCTTTCAGATTGGCCTATCTCGGCATTCCAAACGCGAGAAGCTCGTGTACGGGGTCTCGTTCTACCGCTGGCAAGCCACCGGGCGCTACAATCGGGAGTATCTCCTTTCCGACGGCTCGCTGATCGCTACACTTGACGAGGTTAACGTCTCGGAGGCAGGCAACGTGTTCCTGGCGCGGATCGAGCCGCGACTGTTCCGTCACAAAGCGTGGGCGCTTTCTGCCTACGCCGCCGCTGGATTCAGCTATCTCCAAGATGAGAACATCTTGGTACCAGCGGGTGGTGGTCCAGTCTTGATCCGCACGCGCCGCAACAGCAACGCCAACTACCTGGAGCTCCACTCGCAGCTCGGGGCCACGGCCACCTTCGACGTCAATCCCTACTACCAGGTGCTCACGCGCGCTCGTTTCAACTACGAGATCTCCACGTCGTTCGCGACCCTCATCGAGCTGTCGGCGGGCCTGCAGCTCACTTTCGGGGCGGGGGCACGTACACGAGTGCCGTTACAGGATTAGGCCTCCCCCAATTAATTCACTGTGTGAGGCCTAGAGGAAGATTGCCTCTGCACCAAAAGGGACAACGTCGGATTTAAAGTTTTCCTGGCGATTCGAGCATTTCGTCAATGTGCTCCGTCAAGCTTACACTCGCGGATTTTTGAGGCTCCGGAGTCGTATCAAAGCGCAACCCCAACTCCGCCAGCTGCTCCTCCGCCACCGCCTCCGGCGCATCGATCATCACGTCCCGACCCTGGTTATTCTTCGGGAAGGCGATAAAATCGCGGATACTCACCCGCCCCTGCATCACCGCGCACAACCGGTCGAGCCCGAAGGCGATGCCGCCGTGGGGTGGGGCCCCGTACTCGAAGGCCCCGAGCAGGAAGCCGAATTGCGCCTCCGCTTCCTCCTTCGTGAAGCCGAGTAAATCGAAATTGCGCGCCTGCAGCGCTCGGTCGTGAATACGAATGCTGCCGCCACCGATCTCGGCGCCGTTGATCACGAGGTCGTAGGCATCGGCCTTCAGGCCTTTGAGCACCTGGGGGTCGGTCGAATTCATCGATCCACGCTCGGCCACCTTCGGACTCGTAAACGGGTGGTGCATCGCGAAAAAGCGGCCTGCATCGTCGTCCCACTCCAGCAGCGGAAAGTCGACCACCCAGAGCGGTTTGAAGTCGCCACCTTTGATTAGGTCGAGCTGCCCCGCTAGCTCGAGGCGCAGCGCCCCCAGCTGCTTACGCACCGTCTCGGCCGCGCCACTTAGCACCAGAATCAGATCCCCCGGAGCGGCACCCGCCGTTTTGGCGAAAGCCTCCAGGGCGGCGGCATCGTAGAATTTATCGACGCTCGATTTGTAGCTGCCGTCGGCGTTGTACTTGATGTACACCAAACCTTTCGCGCCGATCTGCGGCCGCTTCACCCAGTCGGTCAGTCCATCGAGCTGCTTGCGCGAAAACTCGGCGGCGCCGGGTACGGTGATGCCCGCTACGAGCTCGGCTTCGTTGAAGATCTTGAAGTCGTGGGCCTTCGCCTCCGCATTGAAATCCACGATCTCGAGGGCGAAACGCAGGTCGGGCTTATCGCTCCCGAAGCGGCGCAGCGCTTCGTCGTAGGTCATCCGGGGGAACTCGCCGAGGTCCACGTCGAGCAGCTCGCGGAAGAGCGAGCGCGTGAGGCCCTCGAAGGTGTCGAGGACATCCTCCTGCTCCACGAAGGCCATCTCGCAGTCGATCTGCGTAAACTCCGGCTGGCGGTCGGCGCGCAGATCCTCGTCGCGGAAGCACTTTACGATTTGGAAGTACTTGTCGTAGCCGCTCACCATGAGCAGCTGCTTGAAGGTTTGCGGACTTTGCGGCAGGGCGTAAAATTGCCCGGGCTGCATCCGGCTCGGCACCACGAAATCGCGCGCGCCCTCCGGGGTACTCTTGATGAGCACCGGCGTTTCGATCTCCAGGAACTCCTCGCCGCTCAGGTAACGGCGCACGGCCTGCGCGAGCCGGCTGCGGAAGACGATCGCCTCCTGGAGGGGAGCGCGCCGCAGGTCGAGGTAGCGGTACCGCATGCGGATGTCCTCGCCGCCGTCGGTCTCGGCTTCGATGGTGAAGGGCGGGGTCTCCGAGCGGTTGAGCACCCGTAGGGCGCTGGCGAAAACCTCGACGTCCCCGGTGGCCCGATCCGGGTTTTTGGCTTCCCGCTCGCGTAGGGTCCCCTCAACTTGCACCACGAACTCCCGCCCGAGCGAGTCGGCCAGCTCCTGCAACTCCGCCCCCGAATCCGGATCGACGACCACCTGCGTGATGCCGTAGCGATCGCGGAGGTCGAGGAAAACGAGGTTGCCGAATTGGCGCTTGGACTGAACCCAGCCGGCGAGCGTCACCTCCGTGCCGGCGTCGGCGAGTCGGAGCTCGCCACAGGTATTCGTACGGTACATGGCGCAAACTTAGCCCTCCGCCCCGCCCGCGGATGTGGCACATTCCTTACGCGCGATCCGACACCATCTGCGTGGTCAGCAGTTAACATAACAGGCCAACCGGCCCCCACGGTGGGGGTGTGACTAGTCCCTGACAACGACCCCCGGCCCCGGCCGCTATTTTTGCGAAGCTTTTGAACGACATGCTCGACGGTTACCGGCTCTTCACACTCACCCATCGCCACGCGGGGCTCGACCAGCTCGAGCCGTACGCGATCGCGACGGAGAAGGTGCCGGCTACCATCGGGCGATTGTGCGGTGCGCTCGGCTGGGAGGAGGCATTTTACCTCTCGACCTGCAACCGCGTTCTGTTCTTCTTCTACCAAGATCGCGCGGCCGTACCCCCCTCTATATGTGAGTTCCAAACGGCCCTGGGCGTAGACCCGAAGGCCTCCGGGGTGAAGCCCGTCTACCTGGAGGGCGAAGCCGCCGTGCTGCACCTCTACGACGTGGCCGCGTCCATAGACTCGATGGTGGTCGGGGAGCGCGAGATCTTACGCCAGTTGCGCCTCTCGTACCTGGCGTGCCACGAGGCCGGTCACTGCGGCGACCACATTCGCCTCGTCATGCAGAGCGCCGTGGCCGCCGCGAAGGAGGTGTACCACCGCACGCGCATCGGCCAGAAGCCGGTCTCGGTGGTGAGTCTCGCCGCCCAGCGCATCGCGCAGCAGCGCCTGGCTCCCGACAGTCGCGTCCTCATGGTGGGCGCCGGCCAGACGAACTGGCTCATCTCGAAGTTCCTACAGCGGCAGGGGTTCACCAACGTCACGGTCGCCAACCGCACCCTGGCCAACGCGCAGCGACTCGCCCGCGTGTACGGGGGCAAGGCGATCGCCCTCGACGACCTAGCCGGCTACGAGGGCGGGTTCGACCTGCTGATCGTCTGCACGGCCTCCACGAGGCCGACGGTGAACGTGGCCGAGTTCGAGCAGCTGCTGAACGGTGAGGGGGCTACCGAGAAGGTGGTGGTCGATCTGTCGATCCCGCACAACGTCGACCCCGAGGTGGTAGAGGCGTACCAGCCTACCTACATCCAGATCGACGATCTGCGCAAGCTCGCGCAGAGCAACCTCGCCTTCCGGGAGCGCGAAGTCTCGGAGGCGCGACTGCTCATCGAGGCGCAGTTGGCGAGTTTTCGCGAAAGCGTGCAGCAACGTCGCATCGAGCGGGCGCTCTCCGGCGTGCCCGGCGAGATCAAGGAGATCCGCAAGCGTGCGATCGCGGAGGTGTTCAGTCGCGACCTCGAAAGGCTCAAGCCCGAAACCCGCGAGCTCATCGAGCGGATGATGCACTACATGGAGCGCAAGTGCATCGGGGTGCCGATGCGGGCCGCACGGCGGGCGGCGGTGGTGGCCCCGCGGCTCAAGACCGTCCCCCACCTTCCGGCGGAGTACATCGTGCCCGAGACCGCGGACGTGGAACCTTAGTTTTACGCGAGTACCCCCGCGAGCAGCAGCTCGATCGCGCTGTTGGTAGCCGCCACGAGGAGCGAGAGGGCGAGTGCCCACCAGAAGCCGTCTACCTCGACGCCGGTTACGAAAAAGTCGGCGAGCTCGACCGCCACCGCCCCGACCACGATGCCGAACATCCCGAGCGTCACCCAGTTGAGGGACGCGGCTACGTAGTTGAGTACCGCGTAGGTGACCGCGACCAAGGCCGTGAGCACGAGGCTTGCGCTAAAACTAGCCACGCGGATCCCGCGGAACCAGTGCACGCGGGCCAGTAACCAGGTGAGCGCGGCGACGGCTAGGATTTGTAAAACGCCAAGCAGCATGGTCGGCTAAGTTGTGCCGATCACGCCGCTTGGCGAAGGTTTGAACGGAATTATTAGAGCGTCCCGAAGGCCGGAAACAGGAAACCGTTGACGAGGGCGAGCACGCCGGCTACGGCTAGCGCCCACAGAAAGGAGTCGAGCCGCACGCTGCTCATCACCTTATCGGCGATGACGATGGCCACCGCCGCGACGACGAGCGACCAAATGCCCAGGGTGATTCCGTTGAGCCAGTCGAAGTTGAGGATCGAGAGCAGCGCGGTGAGCAAGCCTACGATGATGGCCAGGACGAGCGCCGAACCGAAACCGGCGATGTGTACGCCGGGAAAGATGTAGGCACAGCCCAGGAGCACGACCGCCGTGACGAGCACGGTGACGATGTAGCCGAGGATACCCGCTTCGGCCACGACGGTAGCCTGCAGGAGGAGGTCATTCGAGAGTAAGAGATCGGACATTGTAAAACCGGTTTTGGTGTGGTGACCAAACTATCTAAGAGCGCCCGCTTGTTCACTTACCTTGCCGCCCGCGCATGTCCAACGACGTTCTTCTCTTCGACGCGGTCCGTACGCCCCGGGGCCGCGCTAGGCCTTCCGGTGGACTCTACGAAGTCCCCCCCCACGTGCTCGTGGCGTTCCTACTCGAGGCCCTGCAACACCGCGTCGGTTTCGAGCCGGCCGCGGTCGCCGACCTCCTCCTGGGCTGCGTGACCCCCATCGGCGACCAGGGGTACAACATCGCTCAGGCCTCCCTCGCGGAGGCGGGTTGGCTGCACACCGTCGCCGGCGTGCAGATGAATCGCTACTGCGCGAGCGGGCTCGAGAGCGTGCACGCCGCCGCGGCCCGCATCGCCGCCGGTTGGGACGATTTGCTGGTGGCCGGGGGGGTGGAGTCGATGTCGCGCGTACCCCTCGGCAGCGACGGCGGACCGTTGTTGCGCGATCCGGGGTTGATCCTCAAGTCGGCCTCGCTCCCCCAGGGGGTTTCGGCGGACCTGATCGCTACCTCCATCGGGATCTCGCGCGCCGAGCTCGACGAGTTTGCCCTGGCCTCCCAGCAGAAGGCCGCCCGGGCCACCGAGGAGAGTCGATTCTCCGCGTCGTTGGTCCCGATCCACGATCCGAACGGCATCCTGCTGCTCGAATCCGACGAACACCCGCGGCCACAGACTACCGCGGAAGCACTGGCGGTCCTGTCGCCGGCCTTCGCGCGCGTCGGCGCCGACGGTTTCGATCAGTTGGCCCTCACGCGCTTCCCCGAGCTGCCCGGCGTGAGGCACCTGCACACGGCGGGCAACTCGAGCGGTCTGGTCGACGGAGCCGCCGTTACCCTACTCGGTAGTACCCGAGCGAGTGAGATGCACGGACTCAAGCCCCGCGCTAAGCTCCGCGCCGTAGCCGTCGCGAGCTCCGATCCGACCCTGATGCTGCTCGGCATGATCCCGGCCACCGAGCTCGCGCTAAAACGAGCCTCGCTCGAGATTACGGACGTGGACCTGGTGGAGGTAAACGAAGCGTTCGCGGTGGTGCCGCTGGCCTTTATGCGGCACTTCTCCAAGCTCGACCCGGATCGCGTCAACGTGAACGGGGGCGCGATCGCCCTCGGGCACCCGGTGGGGGCCACGGGGTGCATCCTGCTCGGCACCGCCCTCGACGAGCTCGAGCGCCGGGATAAGACCACGGCGCTCGTCACCCTGTGCGCGGGGGGCGGCCAGGGCATCGCCGCGATTATCGAACGTACCTGATCGACCGCTATGATTCGCTACACCAAGGACACCGATCACGTGGTGACGTTGACGCTCGACATGGCGGGGCAGGCCGATAACCTGCTCAACCACGAGATCGTCGACGCCTTTCAGCCGGTTATCGAGCACTTGCAGAAGGAGAAGGCGCGCGGGGCGCTGCGCGGCGTGATCGTGCACTCGGCGAAGAAGACCTTCCTCTCCGGCGGCGAGCTCGAGTACCTGCAGCACAACGAAGGCCCGCGGGAGGTCTTCCAACTCACCCAACGCCTCAAGCTCCTCCTGCGCGAGCTGGAGATGCCCGGCGTGCCGGTGGTGGCGGCGCTCAACGGTTCGGCCCTCGGCATCGGCTTCGAGTTCGCGCTGGCCTGCCACCACCGCGTGGCCATCGACGCGCCCAAGATTACCTTCGGGCTGCCGGAAATCAACCTCGGCCTCATGCCCGGGGCGGGTGCCTGTATCCGGCTCATGTGGTTGCTCGGCATCGAGATCGCCTACCCGCTGCTCACGAGCGGACACCGCTATACGCCCTCGCAGGCACTCGCGCAGGGGCTCGTCGACGAGCTCGCGAAGACGGACGCCGAACTGCTCGCCAAGGCCCGCATCTTTATCATGAACACCCCCCACGGCTCGCGCCGTTGGGACCGCGGGGAGCGCATCCCGGGGGGCACGGCGCGCACGCCCGACGTGGCGGGGTACATCGTGCGGGCTACGGCCGGGTTGGCGCGGAGGCACATCACGCGCTTCCCCGCCTACGCCGCTATCCTCAGCACGCTCGCCGACGGGTCGAAGGTGGATTTCGATACCGCCCTCCGCATCGAGACGCGCAACTACACCGCGCTGCTCGGGGAGCCGACGGCGCACAACATGATCAACGCCTTCTGGTTCGAGCGCCGCGGACTCAACCAGGGGGCCAACCGGCCGAAGGGCTTCGGTAAGTTCCGGGCGCGGCGGGTCGGCGTGATCGGGGCCGGGCAGATGGGTTCGGGCATCGGGTACTCCTGTGCTCGAGCCGGTTTGGAGGTGGTGATCAAAGACGTGAGTCGGGCCATCGCCCTCAAGGGCAAGGAGATCGCCGAGGCGGAAGCGGCGACGGAGGTGGAGCGCGGCACGCTGAGCGAGCCGGAGGCGGAAGCCCTGCTCGGCCGACTTTCCTTCACGGAGCGCTCCGACGATTTCGAGGAGTGCGACCTGGTGATCGAGGCCGTATTCGAAAACGAGAAGCTCAAGAACAAGGTGGTGCGCGAGGCCGGCCAGCAGATCGACGAGTACGCGCTGCTGGCGAGCAACACGCTCTCGATCCCGATCACCCGGCTGGCGAAGGCCTCTTACCGGCCGGCGCAGTTCGTCGGACTTCATTTCTTCCCGCCCGCGCCACAGGTACCGCTCGTGGAGATCGTTCGGGGCGCCGAAACGACCGACGAGACGATCGCCCGCGCCTTCGACTTCGTACGCGCCATCCGCAAGGTGCCCATCTTGGTGAAGGACGACTGGGGCTTCTACGTAGCCAGGGTCCAGAACACTTACATCCTCGAGGGCATCACGATGCTGCTCGACGGGTACCCGGCGGCACTGGTCGAGAACCTAGGACTGCAGCTCGGCATGCCGCAGGGCGCGTTGGCGCTCGCGGACCGGCTCTCGCTCGGGATCGTGCTCTCTTACGAGCGCCAGGCCGCCGCGCACTACGGCAAGCGCTACGTACGGCACCCGGCCGTGGAGGTGCTCGAGGAGCTCGTCGCCGCCGGCCGGGGTGGCCGCGCGGCCGGCGGCGGATTCTACGACTATCCGACCGCGGGCCCACCGCAGCTTTGGTCGGGCTTGGCGGACCGTTTCCCGGCGACGGAACTCACTTTCGACCGCGTCTGGCTGGAGGAGCGACTGTTGTTCGTGCAGGCGCTCGAGGCGGGTTGGTGCCTGCACGAGGGGGTGATCGGGCTGGTGGCCGAGGCGAACCTCGGGAGTATCCACGGCTGGGGATTCCCGGCCAACTACGGTGGCGTAATCCACTACGCGACGGGTTACGGGGCGGCGGCGTTCTGCGGGCGTGCCAAGGCGTTGGAGGCCGCGAACGGTCCCCGGTTCACCGTGCCGCGTGGCTTGAGGAAGCTGCTGAAAGACGCTGGGTAATCTCCTCGAATCCCCGGGCCCGCCGGTCGCACTATCTCCGGGATAGGAGCTTCACGTGGTTGTAGACACCCTCGTGTAAACAATTTGTTGGTCTATCGTACGGCTTCGACACTACCTTGCCCGCCTCACCTCCGACACCGCGCAACACCTCCACGTGACCGAAACCGCCCCGGCAACCCTCCCCAATTTCCTCGAAGGGCTCAACGACGTACAACGTGGCGCGGCCACGGCCATCGACGGCCCGGTGCTCGTGGTCGCCGGTCCGGGCTCCGGCAAAACCCGGGTGCTCACCTACCGCATCGCCTACATGGTGGAGCAGGGTATCAAACCTTGGGAGATCCTGGCGCTCACCTTCACCAATAAAGCCGCCAAGGAGATGAAAGCCCGGATCGAGAAGGTGGTGGGCCGCAAGGCGAACGCCGTGTGGGCCGGCACCTTTCACTCGATCTTCGCGCGGCTGCTCCGCTCGGAGAGCGCCAAGGTGGGCTACCCCTCGAGCTTCACCATCTACGATTCCACGGATTCGGGCAACGTGATCAAGGCGATCATCAAGGAGATGAACCTCGACACGCAGGTGTACAACCCGAACGGCGTCCGGTCGCGGATCAGCTTGCTCAAAAACAACCTGATCACCCCGAAGACCTACGCCACCCGCGAGGACCTACTCACCGAGGATCGCGTGGCCAAGCGCCCCCACTTCCAGACGATCTACACCCGGTACGTAGGTCGCTGCAAGGCGAGCGGCGCCATGGATTTCGACGACCTACTCTTCCGCATGTTCGAGCTGCTGCAAAACCACGCAGACGTGCGCCAGAAGCTGCAGGAGCGCTTCAAGTACGTGATGGTGGACGAGTTTCAGGACACGAACACGCTGCAGTACGCGATCGTGAAGAAGCTCGTGCAGTACGAGGGCTCGACGCGGAATATCTGCGTGGTCGGCGACGATGCACAGTCGATCTACGCCTTCCGGGGGGCCACGATCCAGAACATCCTTGACTACGAGCGCGACTTCGCCAACTTCGGCATCCGCACCTACAAGCTCGAGCAGAACTACCGCAGCACCGAGCACATCGTGGCCGCCGCCAACGAGGTGATCAACCAGAACCGCAAGCAAATCCAGAAAAAGATCTGGAGCGCCAAGGGGGTGGGGGAGCGGATCAAAGTGATCCGCGCGCTCAGCGACACCGAGGAGGGCAAGCGCGTGGTCGACTCCATCCAGGAGCTCAAAAATCGCCACCACCTGCGCAATCTACAGATGGCGATCCTCTACCGGACCAACGCGCAGAGCCGCATCTTCGAGGAGTACCTGCGGCGCGCCAACATCGCTTACAAAGTATTCGGGGGCGTAAGCTTCTACCAGCGCAAGGAGGTCAAGGACGCGATCGGCTACCTCCGCCTGGCCATCAACCCGACCGACGAAGAAGCGCTGCGCCGCGTGATCAATTTCCCGCGGCGGGGTATCGGGAACACCACGCTGCAAAAGATCATCGACTACGGAAGCGAGCACGGGTTGTCCCTGCTGGAGGTGATCGACACCGGGCTGGCCGACGCGGGGATCGCCGGTAAAGCGGCCGCCAGCCTGCGCGGCTTCTCGCACCTGATCACGCAGTTCGAAGACAAGGCCAACACGGAGGACGCTTACGAGGCGGCGATGTACATCCTGAAGCAGTCGGGCCTGTACGACCTCCACAAAAACGACACGACCATCGAGGGCGTGGGGCGACTCGAGAACGTGGAGGCCCTCCTCGACGGCATCAAGGAGTTCGTGGACGACGACGAGCTGGTGGTCGGGCTCGTGCTGCCCGGCCAGGACGAGGAGCCCGAGCCGGCCCCCAAGGACAAGTCCCTGGCCAGCTACATCCAGAACATCGCGCTCATCACCGACGCCGACAACGAGGACGCCGCCAACACGGACTACGTATCGCTGATGAGCGTGCACGCCGCCAAGGGGCTCGAGTACCAGGCGATTTTTGTGGTGGGCATGGAGGAGCAGCTTTTTCCCTCCTTTCGCGCCACCGAATCGCCCGACGAGATGGACGAGGAGCGCCGCCTCTTCTACGTCGCCATCACCCGCGCCGAGGCGCACTTGTACCTCACGTACGCCACGAGCCGCTACCGCCACGGCAACATGCGCTACAACGAGCCGAGCCGCTTCCTCGAGGAGATCGCCGACGAGCACCTCGAGGATACGAGCGGGCACCTCAAGCGCCGCCGCGTAGACCCGAGTGGCTTCAACGGCGCTTCCCCAAACCTCACGCCCCGCGCCCGGGTATCGGGTGCTTTCGCAAAACGCAAGGACGGCGCCCGCGGCCTCAAGGTCGACCCCAAGGACTTCCGGCCGAGCCCGCCCGAACGCATCATCCCCGGCGCGCAGGTGCTGCACATGAAGTTCGGACAGGGCAAGGTGATCAGCATCGATGGGGGCAGCAACAACAAGGTGGCTACCGTACTCTTCGAGGGGATCGATAACCCGCAGCGGAAGTTGCACTTGCGGTTTGCGAAGCTTCAGGTAACTGGGGAGCTGGGGGGGTGAGGTGGATGGATAGTCGGAGGCCCGCGTGTCGGAGGGAACTCCGCGGCCCGCAAGCTCGTTACTGAAAAAAAGAAACGAAATGCCCGCCGCCTTCCCCGCAGATCGTACGTTGATTACGCCGGCTCTCGTGCGCCTACGGGAGGGTGGCGAGATCGACCCCAACACTTTCACACGGTGGCAGCGTGAGGGGCGGGTGGAGAAGTTGCGTAACGGACTGTACCTGAACTCCGGAGCGAAATTGCGTGGACCGACGAGTACGTACGCCATCGCCAACGCCCTGTGCGGACCGTCGTACGTCTCGCTCCACGCCGCGCTCCGCTACTGGGGATTGATCCCCGAGGTCGTCTACGAGATCACCTCCGTTACGACCCGGACGACACGCATGATCGAGCGCGGGCTGACGCGGTTTAGCTACCGCACGGTGAGCTCAAAGCTGTTCTTCGGGTTCGAAATGGTCGAGTGGGAGCACGATAACTACAGGCTTGCGTACCCGGAGAAGGCGCTGATCGACTACGCCTACTTCCATCCCGAGATGGAGAATATGGACTATGTCTTCGAGATGCGCTTCGACGATGCTTTTCTCGTAGAGGAGCTTAATTGGAATCGGATGCGGGGGTATCTCACGCAAATCGGATCGCCGGCACTCGACCGCCGCATGGCGGTGTTACGCGAGTACGCCTCCACCCTCGAAACTCCCGTCTGGGTATGAGGCCGCTACCCGAACTACTCGCCTACTTCCCCTCCGAGCTTCAGGACAAGCAACTCGACATCCTGCGCGAGTACATGCAGTACGAGATGCTGAAGGTCCTTTTCGGCACCCGGCACGGACACAAGTTTACCTTTCTAGGGGGCACCGCGCTACGGATCGTGTATGGCACCGAGCGATTTTCCGAAGATTTAGATTTTGACAACGTTGGGCTCACGCGCGAGGAGTTCGAGCACACCCTCAAGCAGTTGCAGCGAGGTATGGCGCTGCTCGACTATCCGTGCGAGCTGAGCTTCACGTACAAAGGGGCGTTTCACTGTGCCGTCCGGTATCCGAGTCTGGTGTTCAGGTATGGATTAAGCGGACATAAGGAAGCTAGGCTCATGGTCAAAGTCGACACCGAGAAGCAAGATTACCCCTACACCCGCAACGTCACTCAGGTCACCGGCTTCGGCGTCGCCGCGGACGTGGCCGCCGTACCCCCGGCGCTCCTGTGCAGCATGAAGGTCGCCGCGGTCCTCGGGCGGCGGCGGGCGAAGGGGCGCGACTTTTACGACCTCTCGTGGCTGCTCGAGCGCACCACGCCCGACTACGGCTACCTCGCCGAACGATTCGGGATCACCAACGCGGGAGGGCTGCGCGCCTGTATGTCCGCGCACACCGGGGGCTTCGACTTCGGGCGGCTCGCCCAGGACGTGGCGCCGTCCCTGTTGCGGCGCGCCGACATCGGCCGGGTGGAGGGCTTTCGCGAGATGTGGGCGGCCGCAACACTGTGAACCGACAGCACCGCTGAGCCCAACACTCGCGCACACATGGCCGTTATTACCGTCTTACCTTATCCCCCGTGACGCGAACTTCCATCCCGCTTATCCTTCTGTTCGGGGTTTTGGCGCAAGCCGCATTTTCTAGCTTACAGGCGCAGCAGACGCGTACGGAGTTCGGGAAGAACCGCGTGCAGTTTCACGACAAGTTCGACGAGTGGCTCCAGTACGAGTCGGAGAACTACATCACGTACTGGTACGGGGAGGCCCGCAACATCGGCGAGACGGCCGTGCTGCTCGCCGAGGCCAACTACCCCCAGCTACAGGCCCTCCTCGAGCACCAGATGTCCGACAAGCTCGAGCTGATCGTGTACACCGACCTCTCCGACCTCAAGCAGAGCAACATCGGCGCCGACGACGCCTTCCGCAACGAGCCCGGGCGGGTGAAGGTGGAGGGGAACAAGATCTTCGTGTACTACAACGGCGACCACGCCGACTTGCAACGCCAGATCCGCGAGGGGACGGCGAGCGTGATCCTGAGCTCGATGATGTACGGCGAGAACCTACAGGAGATCGTGCAGAACGCCGTGCTGCTCGACATCCCCCTGTGGTTTTCCGAAGGACTGGTCGCCTACTGCGGGGAGGCCTGGTCGGTGGAGGCCGACGAGGAGCTGCGGCTCTACCTGCTCACGCACCCCAGGGCTTCCTTCGAGGACCTCATGACGCGCGATCCGCGCCTGGCCGGGCACGCCTGGTGGCGCTACATCGCGCAGACCTACGGCAAGGGCACCATCGGTAACCTGCTCTACCTGACCCGCATCTCGCGCTCGGTCGACAACGCGATCGACTACGTGTACTCGATGTCCTTCGACGAGGTGGCGCAGGGGTGGGAGAAATTCTACCGCGAACGCGCCGCCTCCGATGCGGTAAACCGGCAGGTGCTGCCGGGGTCGTTCCAGTTCAAAAACAAACACCGCGCGCAGATTACCCAACTCGAGATCTCGCCCGACGGCCAGCGCGTCGCCTACGTCCTCAACGAGATCGGCAAGCAGCAGATCTTCGTCTACGACCTCGCCACCGCCGAGCGCGAACGCGTATTCAAGGTCGGGTACCGCAACGCGATCCAGGCCACCGACTACCGCTACCCGATCCTCTCGTGGAGTCCGGACAACCGCGAGCTCGCCGTCGTCTACGAACAGCGCGACGTACTCTACCTGCGGCGCGACTACCCCGGTACCAAGGATCCCCACGTCACCGAACCGCTCGATCCGCAGCTCCAGGCGGTGTACTCGGCCGACTACATCGGTCCGAACCAATTCGTGCTCACGGCCACGGTGCGCGGCGTGAGCGACCTGTACCTCTACTACGCCGAAACGCGTCAGACCACCCGCCTGACCGACGACCACTACGACGACCTCGACGCGAGCGCCGGTACGATCGACGGGATGGAGGGAGTCTACTTCACCTCCAACCGGCCCGATACCTCCCTGGCCCCCCGCCAGCTCGACAGCATCGCGCCGACGGGTGGCTTCAACGTCTTCTTCCTGCCCAGCGACCGCAAGCGGTACAACTACCTCATCCGCCTGACCAACTCGCCCGACGGAGACCCGCGGCAGCCCCGAATGGTCGATTCGAGCACCTACGCCTTCGTCGACGGCAGCACGGGTATCCCGAGCCTGTACACCGGTCAGCTCGAAGAGTACGTACCCTACTACGAGCAGGTCGTGTACTACTCCGATGGGGACGTCCGCCGCCTGCCCGACGACTACGAGCTCTCCGAGGAGGCGCTCGCGGACGTCGATTCGGTAGGCCGCGAGCCGGTGGTACGCCTGCGCGGCGTCGACTACGGGCGCACCGACCTCGGTTTCGGCATCGACCGGTTCGACGTGTCCCCCCTCGGCGGTCGGGCCCTCGCCCTGGTCCAGGGGCCGGGCGGCGGACACGAGGTGTTCCCGATCCAACTCGACAGCTTGCCCCTCCGCACACCCCGACCCACGGTGTTCGGTGGCCCGGGACTCTCGAGCACCAGCAGTGCGCTCGACAAGCTCCCCGCGTGGCTCAGCGGCCAGCGGTCGACGCCGGGTTCGCTCCCGCAAAACGACCCAAACGAAATCGTCATCGCCACCGGCGATTCCTCGGTACGAAACCCGAATCGCTACCTGTTCCAAAGTCCGTTCGAAGAGACCGGTCCGAAGCCGGTCCCCACCGAAGACGTCTTCGGCCTCAAGCTACTCGCCCCGGAAGTACGCGAACGCGACGACGCCGACCGGCCCGTTCACACCTTCCGGCCCGCGCGCATCCGCGCCTACCAAATCCGCTTTCGCACCGATTACATCACCACCACCTTCGACAACCAGCCCCTGTTCGGCGGGCTCGACAACTTCGCCTCTACCCCCGAGGGGTTTCGGCAGCAGCCCGCCGGGTTGCTCGTGAAGGTGAATACCAAGGAGCTTTTCGAGGACTACATCCTCGAGCTCGGCGCGCGCTTCGCCACCACCTTCGACGCTTCCGAGTACTACGCCTACATCGATTCCCGCAAGAGCCGGATCGACAAACGCTACGGACTCTACCGCCGCTCGGAACGCCAAAACCTACCCCCCGCACCCGGTGGCCTCTCCGAGCGCCGGGCGAAGTCGAACAGCCTCATCGCCCTCACCCGCTGGAGCTACCCCTTCGACGTATTCAGTAGCCTGCGCGCCACGGCGAGCCTGCGCTTCGACACCTACGTCCCTCAGATCGTCGACGACATCTCGCTCGGAGACCGCATCGACCGCGAGCAGCGCGTGGGCCTGCGGCTCGAGTACGTGTTCGACAATACGCTCGACTACGCCCTCAACATCAAGCACGGCTCGCGGGCCAAGGTCTACACGGAGGTGGCCAAACGCTTCGACGTCGAGCTCATCGGAGATACCAGGCTCGACTTCGATTCGGGATTGCTCACGCTCATGGGTTTCGACGCCCGGCACTACCAGCGCGTGTTGCGGCACTCGGTACTCGCGGTCCGCCTCGCGGGTGCCACCACGTTTGGCGCCGAGAAGATCCTCTTCTACCTCGGAAGCACGGACGGGGCACTCGGCAACAGCTTCAACAACGAAATCCCCGTCGCCGGCGGACCGTACGCCTACGAGATGGCCATCACCAACCAGCGTGGCTTTCGTACGAACATCCGCAACGGCAACTCCTTCGCGCTCGTCAATACGGAATTCCGGTTTCCCGTACTCCGCTACCTCTTTCCGCGCTCGACGAGCAACTTCCTCCGCTCCTTCCAGCTCGTCGGTTTTGCCGACGCAGGCACGGCGTGGACGGGCGCCAACCCCTTCACGCCCGAAAACCCGATCAACACGCAGGTATTCGACGACGATCCGGCCTACACCATCACGGTCAACTACTTCCGCGATCCGGTGGTGTACGGCTACGGCGGTGGAGCGCGTCTCAACTTGTTCGGGTATTTCGTGCGGGCCGACTACGCCTGGGGTATCGAAACCAAAGTGATCCAGAAGCCACGGATCCACCTGAGCATAGGACTCGATTTCTAGCGACCCGTAGCGCTGGCATACTATTCGTGTTACCGATCACCAACGGTGCCCGGGCGGCGGGCACGCCGAGGACACGCTATGATCACGTTACACACCCTGCTCGCCCTCGCGGCGCTCTACCTCGCCTTTGCGGTGGGTCACCAGTTACTCTACGCGACGGCGGCGGTGCTTCTCCCGCCCCCGCGACCGGTGCGCCGCGACGATCGTGAGCGAAAGTTCGTCATCTTCGTCGACGCATTCCGCGCCGATGCGACCGTCGTCGACGCGGTGCGCCGGAGCCTCCGGCTGCGCTACAGTCCCGACGCCTACGAGGTGGTCGTACTCGCCGAAGGGCTGCGTCCTTATACCCTCGCGCAACTCTCGGATACCGGCGTCGAGGTAGTCGAGACGAGTTTTAGCGAAAGCGGCGGAGTGCAGCGTTTACGGGCCGGCGTCGATGCGGTGGCCGGGCGCAACTACGACGCCGTGGTCCTGGTTCGGGCGGCGCACCAGCTGGCCCCACACTTCCTCCAGCACGCCAACGCCTACCTCAGCGCCGGTTTCGGGGCGGTACAGGGCAACGTGGTGCCCCCCCCCGGGGAGCCCGTTGCCCGGCTGCGGTTAGCGGAGCTATCCGGGGCGATCGACCAGCAGCTCGACGGTCTCGGCCGTCAGGTGCTCGGGCATTCGGCGCGCTTATTCGGCTCCGGGGCGGTTGTCGATCGCGCGCAGCTGCACGATGCGCTCGTGGAGATGCCTGCTTCCGCAAATCTCGCCGAGGAGCTCAACCGCGGATTGGCTCGCAGGGGCGAGTCCGTGGCGTTCGCCGTCGAGGCCGCCGTGTACGGAGCGCGGGCCGCGGCGCGCCGGCGAGGTTCCCTCGTGCAGTTCGTGCGGGGCTTACGGGTCTGGACGCGGGCCGGGGGGGCGGAACTCGGTCGACTCGTACTGCACGCCGCGTGTCCGGCGCGCATGCTGCTACCGAGCCTGTTGTTGTGCCTCACCACGGTTTGCCTGGCGCTGGCCTTGCCTCTCGCCGGCGTGTTCGCCCTGTTGTTCCTCGCTAATCTAGGCAGCCTCGCGCTCGCCGCACCCGCCGGTCGGTGGACGGAATCGTCCTGGCTGACGCTATCGCAATCGCCCCGCTTGGTATGGACGGCAGCCACCCTGGGGCTAGGCCGGCCCCGCCCGGCGAGCGCGCGCGCCCTTCGCGCGGTAGCCCCGCCGGTACGCCCGTTGGACGGTCAAACCCCCGAGGCCCGATGAATACCGAACTCGCGTACCTCCGGAAACCCGTACCGCGGGCGACCGACCTCCCGAAGGTGTCGGTGGTCATCGTAAACTTTCGGGAGCCCGAGCGGACCACCCGTACCCTCGACGCGCTCGCGGCGAGTGGCTACCCGGACCTGGAAGTCGTGCTGATCGACAACGGGAGCCAGTCGGACGAATCCGCCCGCTGGAACTACCACTGCCCGCACGTCGTCCACCTGCGCTCCGGGGCGAACCTCGGCTTCGCGGGAGCTTGTAACCTGGGGATTGGGGCGGCTACGGGGGCGCACGTGCTGCTGCTCAGCAACGCCGCGCTGGTGGAGCCCGACTTCCTCGAGCCGATGGTACGGCTGCTCGAGCGCCACGCGCGGGTGGGCGTGGTGAGCCCGAAGGTGCTCGCGCGGGGGAAAGCGCGAATCATCGAGTACGCCGGCGCCTTCGCCGGCGGTACCGTCGACGGACAGATCACTACGATCGGCCAGCGCGAGCCGGATCTCGGCCGCTACGACGACGTGCGGGATACGGAGCTGCCGCACAGCGCGTGCCTGCTGGTGCGCAAGACGTTGCTCGACGAGCTCGGCGAGCTACCGAAGTTTTACTTCCTCTACTTCGAGGAGCGCGATTTCGCCGTTCGCGCTCGCGAGATGGGTTTCGGGGTGATGTACTGCGGGGCGAGTACGGTGCGCCTGGGCAGGGGGGGGAGCCTGGAGCCGCCCGCGGTTCGGGTACCGACTTCGCCACCGACGCCGGACGCGGCTACGCTCCACCGCCGGATGGTGGCGCGGCTCCTGTTCTTGCTCCTGCGCGTCTACTACTCCGTGCGTGCCCGGCGCGGCGGCCTCTGAGTTCCGCGACCGCTGCGCCGGGTGCCCGCGCTAGCTGCCCTTCGCCGTGCCCCCCCGAAGTGCCACCTCCATCATGGCCTCCGCGGCCGCGCGCGCCTTCGCCGCGATGTAGGCTCTGTCCTGCTCGTCCCCCACCTCGTAGGTGATCGCCACCGCCTTGTAGTGTTGGGCGACCCAGCCCGAGGAAGTCGGCCGACCGAGCGCCTCCGGCTCGATGCGCAGCGTATCCTGGCCCACGACGATCGGCCGCCCGTTGCGCTCGCGGGCGGGCAGGGCGGAAGCGTTCGGGTAGTTCTCGGCGGCCCAAGCGGCTAGGGACCGCAACCAAGCCTCCTGCCACTCCGCCCGACGAAACTTCACCCGCTCCGGATCGTGGGTGTAAAATACGTCGTACTGCGTGGAGTGGAAGTCCATGCCCCACACCACCTGATCGCGCTCGGTATGTGCCTGTAGCCACTCGACGATTGCCTTGGTTTCGGTCTGATTGTATACCGCCCAGTCGCGGTTCGGGTCCACGCCACCGGCGGTATGCCGCCAGTGCCCCTCGTCGACGCCGTCGGGGTTTACAACCGGGAAGGCGAGGACGCGGTACGTTTTGCGGAAGCGGGCGGCGAGCTCGTCTCCCTCGAGTAAGCGCGCGAAGAACGCTTGGAACGCCTGAAAGCCGGTTACTTCTGGTGGGTGCTGGCGACTGAAGAACAGAAACGTCGGTCGCTCGTCCTCGGGTCCGTCGGAGAGCTCGAGCTTCCACAGGGAGCGAAAGAGCCGACTCTGCCCGATCGTATCCACCGAAAGCGCGGGTTGCGCCACGGCCATATCGATGATCCAGCGCCGGATGCTGTCGGTGGCGATGAGTTCCTGAGCGGCGAGAAAGAGGCCCTCCGGTCCTACCGTCACGCGCACGTCCGCCGTGTTTGCGCTCGTGTCCACGGCGCTCGCCGGCAAAACCGTCCACGGACCGCTGCGCGAGGGCGCCGTTTTCGGAAAGTACCGGTAGGCCGCATCCGGGGGGTAGACCATGTGGATAACCACCTCGCGCTCCACGGGCGCGCTCAGCTCGAAAGCGTACCACGGGCTCGGGTTGATCGGCTCGTTCTCCGCCGGGATTTCGGCCGCGAAGGTGTCCGGCCCCGCTTCCGCAAAACGCGCCAGCCGTGCCCCGGGGAAATCGGTACGCGCGCGCACGCCGGAGGGGGTCGTGAAGAGTGTATCCGGCAGTAGGCGAACCTCGCGGGGTGTGGTATCGACCGGTTTGGGGAACTCGTACGTACCGGGCGCACGCTTGCAGGCGACGGTGAGGGTGGCCAGGGTGCAGAGCAGCGGGAGGGTTCGCATCTGGGCGACAAGGTATTGCCCCTACCTTCGTCCCCACCATGCAACCCTGGGAACTCGACTTCCACTGGCTCCGCGTCCGCCATTTCGTAAAAGACGCCATGCGGCACGAGCGGCTGCCCGATATGCAGGCGGTGCTCATGCTCATCGGCGTGCAGGAGCTCGGGCGTTGGCGTAAGACCTTCACCAAGGAAGAGAAACAAGACCTCATGCACGTCGGTACCTGCGAGGTACTTTGCGCCGACGGCTACTACAGCTTTACCGGACGCGACGCCGACGGCTGGCCACACTACCGCGTGGAGCGCCCCGTGGACGCACTCGGGCACGTGGCCCAGGAGAAGCTGCTCAAGGAAAAAATCATCCAATACTTCGCCACATGGGAAGCTTTCGACGCCTCGGTGGTCGCGCCTCAGCCTCGGTAGGCCTCCGCGCGCTCGGCCTACTGATCGGCTGCGGTACGCTCGGTAGCTGCGGTCCGGAGGGACCTACCCACGCCCGGATCCGCACCCCGGAGGGTACGGTGCGCGTACTGCTCTACGACCAAACCCCGGTTCACCGAGACAACTTCGACAGCCTCGCGCGCACCGGTTTTTACGACAGTCTGTTGTTTCACCGCGTGATCGCGGGCTTCATGGCGCAGGGCGGGGATCCTTCCTCCCGCGAGACTCCCCCCAACGTACCGCTCGGCATGGGCGACCCCGGGTACACGCTGCCCGCCGAGATCGGTGCACCACACCTCCGCGGGGCGCTCGCCGCCGCCCGCAGCGGTGGACCCGGGAACCCCGACAAACGCTCCAACGGCTCCCAGTTCTACGTCGTCGCGGGGCGCCCGGTTGGCCCGGCCATGCTCGCCGACGTAGAAAAGGCGCGGGGCTTCACTTATAATGCGGCCCAACGCGAGCTTTACGCCAGCGAGGGCGGTCGCCCGGACCTCGACGGCGAGTACACGGTCTTCGGGGAGGTCGTCGAAGGGATAGACGTGATCGACCGCATTACCGCCCGCCAAACCAACGCCCAGGACCGTCCGCTCGAAGACGTCTGGATGATCGTCGAAATCGAATGATGCTAGCCCACCGACCGTTCAGCGCCGTCTTACCGCCGTTCGGCACCCTGCTGCCGCTGCTGCTGCTGCTCTCCGCCTGCGCAAAACCGGTTTCGCGCTTCGTGACTCAAGCGCCCGACACCACCGCGCCGGCGACCGTCGGCTTCGCCAACGAATCCGAGCGCGCCGAGTCGTACAGCTGGGATTTCGGCGACGGGACCACCAGCGAAGAGGCATCCCCCGAGCACCGCTACACCGCGAGCGGTAACTACCTGGTTACATTGCGCGCCGAGCGAGGTCGCCGCGAGGCCACCTCCACCGAGCGAGTCCAAATCATTGCCCCCACCCCCTGTATGGTAGAAATCATCACCCCCCACGGTCGTATGGTCGTCGAGCTCAGCGATAAGACGCCCCAGCACCGCGACAACTTCATCAAGCTCGCCGAGGAAGGCTTCTTCGACGACCTACTGTTCCACCGCGTCATCAAAGGGTTTATGCTCCAGGGCGGAGATCCCGATTCCAAAGGTGCTCCCGCGGGCAAGGCGCTGGGTTCCGGCGGGCCCGGTTACCAGATCCCCGCCGAATTCGATCAGGGTCTAGCACACGTGAAAGGTGCTTTGTCGGCCGCCCGTACCGGTGACAACGTCAACCCGGAGCGCGAATCTTCCGGCTCCCAGTTCTTCGTGGTCTCGGGCAACCCGGTCACCGAAGCCGAGCTCGACGGCATGCAGCGCCGTAAGAACATCCGCTACGATCCCGATACGCGTGCCGCCTACCTCGAGAACGGGGGTGTGCCTTTTCTCGACGCCGACTACACGGTCTTCGGTCACGTCGTCGAAGGACTCGACGTGATCGACAAGATCGTAGCGGTATCCACCGACGGTCGCGATCGACCGCAGGAGGATGTCACCATGCAGGTTCGCGTCATCAACTAAGTCAAGCAAGAGCATGAGCAGCGATCCCACCCACATACTCGGCATCGACGTCGGGGCCTCCGGCATCAAGGGCGCCATCATCGACGTTGTCGAAGGCAAGCTCCTCACCGAGCGCTTCCGCGTACCTACCCCGCAACCGGCCACCCCGAAGGCCATGACCAAGGCCTTCAAGCAGCTGTTCGCGGAGTTCGACTACAGCGGCGATTTGGTCGGCGTGGGGTTCCCCGCGATCATTCGGGAGGGCAACGCACTCTCGGCGGCCAACATCCACCCCGACTGGATCCGTACCTCGGTTACCGACCTGTGGAGCAAAGCTTGTGGGCGCCGGGTGTTTTGCCTCAACGACGCCGACGCGGCCGGATTCGCCAGCGTATCGTTCGGCTCGGCGCGTGACTCGCGCGGTGTAGTGGTCTTCCTGACCATCGGCACCGGCATCGGCTCGGCGCTCTTCGTGGAGGGGAAGCTCGTGCCGAACACCGAGTTCGGTCACTTTTACATGCCCAACGGTATGAAGTCGGAGCACTACGCCAGCAACCGCACGCGCAAAACGCTCGGTCTCTCCTGGGAGGAGTGGGGGCGGCGCTTCGACGAGGTACTCGCGCAGGTGGACCGCCTGCTGTCCCCGGAGCTGATCCTGCTCGGTGGCGGAGCGTCGAAGCACTTCGCCGAGTACAAAAAGTACCTTACCATCAACTGCCCGGTGCAGCCGGCGAAATACCAGAACGAAGCCGGTCCGGTGGGTGCGGCCCTGTTCGCCCACCGGGAGTACCAACGCGTGCTGGCGCTCGGGCAATAACGGCAGTTATCGCGTTACGGGCAGGAAAGCGTCGACGGCGCGTCGGTACCGCTGCACGTAGCTGCTGTCCGCTCCCGGGCAAGTGGCCACGCGCAGCGTGAACGCGGGCTTCCAGTCCGAGACCGTAGGACGGGCGATGCGGTAGGCGTCTTCGCCCAGTCTGTCTACCAGTTGAGTGAGGGCAAGTTCCTCGTAGTCCGAGTTGCAAATCAAGTCGGTAACGAGCTGGTCGGCGGCCGCTACCTCGTCGAGGGTGTAGTGTAGCCCGGGGAGCTCCCGCAGCAGGAACCTCGTGTCGTGTGCGTTGCCGAGGATCAGGTCGCCGAGCACCACGTTGTCCTCCACGGCCCGGTCGAGGGCGCGCATGGAGGCCCCGGTTTGGGCGAATGCTACCTCCCGGGCGAGCATGCCCACCAGCTCGGCCTCGCTGTCGAGGCGCCGCAACAGGCCCGTGTGGAGCACGATCCGCCCGCCCGGCAGTGTGTATACCCGCGCGGTGGTGTCCTCGATCAACCGCACCTCCCACGCGAAGCTGTCGCGGCGCGTAACGGCGGGCTGCCGCGCGACCGAACGCAGGAGCGGCGTCAGGTAGTAGTAGGCGCTGTCGCTGAGTCGATCGTCGTCCGGCGTGAGCGTGCGGATCTCGCCGTCCGCGTCGAGGTCGGTGAGCAACCGCGCGCCGATGAGGTTCTCCTGGGCGGCGTCGAAGCGCTGCGGGTTGATACGTACCTGCTCACCGCCCTCCGGTCGGCAGCCCATGAGGGCGAGCAGCAGGATGAATACGCCTAGCCCGAAGGCCACGCGCATCTTGACGTACTTCATTGCGTGTTGCTTGTTCAAAGCACGCAGTGCAAAAGCTACGCCAGTTGGGGTGTGCTAGGCGAAGCAGCGGATCACCTGGGCCACCAGATCGTGCTCGCGTAACTCGGGGGCGATTTCGAAGAGCAGCTCGTGGGTGGAGAAATCTTCCTCGAGGACACCGGCGAGTAGACGCAGCGCGTCAGCCTCCCGGCCGACGGCGATCGACAGGGACACCCGGCAGAAGTCCAGCTCCGGCCCCACGGTACAGGCCTCGGCCTCGTCGAGTACGGCGATGGCCTCGAGCGAGCGCCCCTGCTGGTGTAAGAACATAGCGTGAGCTACCCACTGCGTGGCCTCCTCGGGGGCGAGCTCCGTGGCGCGCTGGAAGTAGTACTCCGCACCGGCCAGGTCCCCGGTCTGCACCAGCGAGCTGGCGAGGGCGGCCGGGTAGCGCTCGTCGCACTCGTTGGCGTTGAGCGCCCGGCGAAACCGCTCGACCGCGCTGTCCCACTTTTCGTCGGCGGCGTAGCAGAGTCCGGTGTAAAAAAGCGCCTCGTCGCCGTTGGGTTCGCGGGCGAGCACGCGGTTCAGGCAGAGCCGGGCCTGCGTTAGGGATCCGGTGTGGTAGTAGCACTGACCGAGTCGCAGCAACACCTCCGTATCCACGGCGAGGTACTCCATCATCGTTTCGTAGATGTCCACGGCCTCGGCGTAGCGCTGGCGCTCGTAGCAGATCTCGCCGGCCTCCCGGTAAGCGTACTCGAAGCGGGGGTCGAGCACGTAGGCGTACTCCATGCAGGAGAGCGCCTCGGTTACCTTGTCCTCGAGGTAGCGGGTGTGACCGAGGTTGTACCAGGCGCGGGCGTTGAAGGGGTCGAGGTCGAGGATCCACTCGCACAGCGCGGTAGTCTGCACGTAGCGGTTGGTGAGCTCGGTGGCGAGCCAGAGCAGACGCAGCGCCTCGGCGTTGTCGGGCCAGGCACGCAGCGACTGCTCCAGGAAGAAGTACATGTCCAGGTGTCGATCGAGCTGTTCGAAGACGATGGCCTCCGTGAGGGCCCGCATGCTGCAGAGCCAGGGGTCGTCGCTGTCGCCGAGTAGGTCGAGTTCCGCGAAAGCATCCTCGGTCAGACCGAGTCCGGCGAGAGCGCGGGCGCGCTGCAGGTGGATTTGCGGGGCACCGGGCGAGTAGGTCTCCGCCTGCTCGATGACCTCGAGCGCGTACTCGTAGGTGTGCAGCTCGACGAGCACCCGGGCCTTCTCGAGGTAGAGCCGTACGGAGAAAGGGAACTTTTGTAAAGCCCTGTCACAGACCTGTAGCGCTTCGTCGAGGCGGGTACGATCTCTGTAGTAGCAGGCTACGTCGTGCAGCGAGACCTCGTCGAGGTCCAGCTCCGCATTCGACGTCGTCAGGCGCTGGTAGCGACGGGCCAGGTCTGCCGGAGTAACGTTCTGTGTGCTACGTGGTGATTGCTTCATGAGGGGTGGGGGGTCGCTTCGTGATCCAATGTAGCGGGCTAACGGCGTCTAGAACAGTCGGGATACGCACTGGCTAGGAAGCGGGCGGGACCGATGAGGAAGCGGCGTCTGGGTTGACCTTTTTAACAGTTGGAAAGGGCTGGATTGGCTGTTCTACGCGTATTTCGTCGTCTTCGACTCCCGCGCGGGAGTCGATTAGATCGAGCTCCAAGACTATCTTCTTCCGATCCTCCGAGGGCTTGTACATCGGTAAAAAACGCTCGTTCCATTTGATCTGGTCTCCGACGTACGAGCGGTTCGCGTATACCTCCCGGGCGTGGTTTTCGTCGTAGCCGTTGATCTGTGCGATTACCTCCCCACCGATCTCGACTACCTCTTCCGGGTCTGCGTCGGCGAAGGGACTGTGCCCGTCGATCGGGTGCACGACCGTCCAATTCATCGGGAACATCGCGATGTGGGAACGCTCCAGGCCGAGTTCTTCAAATCGGCGCGCGCGCTTCCCGTCGGCCTCGCTCACCCAGCTGTACACCACGTGGGCACGCACGTTGATGAGCTTGCTCGGGGAGCGATTCGCGATCCGGAACATAAGTGCCCTACCTCCACGGAAGGGGGCCACCACGGCGTGCTCGGAGAAGGCGATCAAGTTTCGCGGTCGCGAAAAGCGCGCGAAGAAGAGTCCGGTCGCTAGAGCCACGCTCATCAGTCCCACCAGGGCGCCGAAGCTGGCCATCGCCTGCTGCGCTATACTGGTCGGCGCCATAGAGCCGTACCCGACGGTCGTGAAGGTTTGGATGCTGAAAAAGAAGGCACCCCCGAATTCCCCGTACCAGGTGCCCGGGGGGATCCCGTCGATCCCGTCGAGGCCTATCGCCCAGTACCCGAGGGCGAGCAGCAGGTTGATGAGTACGTAGTACACCGCCACGTAACCGAAGAAGGCCCTCCAGGGCATGCGCAGCAGCCACTGGTAAAGAAACTTCGTTCGTACACCCCGGCGCTCCACGTTAAATTGCCCGTCCGCATCCAGTAGGCGCACGCTCTCAAACGACACCTTGTCGCTAAAGCCATAATCCTCCGAGGCGGATGTATCCTTATTTTCATCAACGTGCATATCCCGAATCGGACCTCACCCATTTGAGTCGTAACAACACCACATGTCGCTAAAACGTGGACTCGCCCGCTTCCTACTCCTCAGAGCCTGGGGTTGGCGTATAGTCGGGCAGCTCCCCCACGATACCCCCAAGTGCCTGGTGATCGTCTATCCGCACACCACGAATTGGGATTTCCCGATCGGGATCTTGGTGCGTAATGCGTTCTCGATCGAAATCAACTTCGCCGCTAAGGATTCCCTCTTCAAACCGCCCTTCGGTTGGATCTTCAGTTGGCTAGGGGGCAAGCCCGTGGTTCGCTCCCGCAAAACGAAATTCGTGGACGCCGTCGCGGATATCTTCCGGCGCGAGGAGGTCTTCCGACTCGCCTTCACCCCCGAGGGCACCCGCAAACGGGTCGACGACCTCAAGACCGGTTTTCACCACATCGCACGCCTCGCGGGCGTACCGCTCGTATTTTGCACCTTCGATTGGGGCACCAAAACGCTGCACTGGTCGCCGCCGTACTACGTCGACGGTAGCTACGAGCGTACCCTCGACATCTTTCACGATACCTTCCGGGGGGCCGTCGGATACCATCCGGGAAATGCGTACCCGATCCCCGTTCCCGCCACCTAGCCGTCGCACTTCCGGGTTGCGGGAGCTGTTTGTTGGGCCATGGACCCACGTTATGTAGTCGTTGCCGTCGCCCTGGTGGCGCTGGTGGCCGCGTTCTTTTTTCTGTTTTTGCGTAAGCGCAAACTCCCCGACGCGCCCGTACCGAGGAAATGGAAGCGGATCCTCAGCAAGCGCGTCCGCTACTACCGCGAGCTACCCCCCGGCCGGCAGGCGCTTTTCGCCAAACGCGTGCAGGGCTTCCTCGACGAGGTAAGCATCGTCGGGGCGGGCATCGAGGTCACGCTCACCGATCGACTCCTCGTGGCCGCGAGTGCCGAGATTCCGCTCTTCGGCTTTCCCGATTGGCGCTACCCCAACATCGATGAGGTGATCCTACACGGACAGAGTTTTTCGCAAGATTTCGATCCGGAGGCTTCCGAAAGGACCATACTCGGCCTCGTCGGTAACCGGGAGCTGAGCCGCGCGATGGTGCTCAGTCGCCCGGCCCTGCACCGGGGATTCGGGCGCCACAGCGACCACAACGTGGGAATTCACGAGTTCACGCACCTGCTGGACATGACGGACGGAGAGGCCGACGGGAAGCCCGACTACTACCTGAAAGACGGGCTCGTAGGACCCTGGATGCGGCTCGTACACCGGGAGATGGCCAAAATCCGCAAAGGGGCGAGCGACCTCGACGACTACGGGGCGACGAACGAGGCCGAATTCTTCGCGGTAGCCACCGAGTATTTCTTTAATCGCCCCGAGAAACTAGCTATCGACCACCCGAAGCTCTTCGAAATGCTCGAACGTATCTTCCGTCAAGACCCACAAGCGAGCGCACCGGTTGCGGCCTTCGAGGAGGAACTTGAGTCCGGTAAGATACGTCAGCCAACTTGACAGTACGCTCTCGCGATTATTGCCATTTAGTCAGGTATTTTAGGTGTCATCGCGCACATTCTGTCGCTTGGAGGGCCGGAATACCGCTTGGTCCGTGGTTTGATCTGGGTTAGCTGCGCCCGCCTCTGGGCGTACCTACTAAATCTACTCTCATGATCTGGACCAACATTCGTCCCACCCAACCCCGTTTCGCCCGCCCCGAGGTCAACACCTTCGAAACCGACGAGGCGTATACCCTCGAGCTCGCGCTGCCGGGCTGGAGTAAATCCGACGTCACCCTCGAAGTCGACGGGGAGCTGCTGCTCGTCAAAGGCGAGCGCACCGTAGCCGAAGACGCCCCGGCTTACCGCCGCCGCGAGTTTGGCCTCACCCAATTCGAGAAGAGCTTCCACCTGCCCGAGTCGATCGACCTCGACGGCATTGCGGCCGCGCTCGAGCAAGGCATCTTGGCGATCACGCTGCCCAAGGTGCCCGAGGTGCAGCCCGTGCGCAAGGCGATCGCGGTCGCCTAACGCGGCGTCGGACCCGTCGCCCGCCCACGCGCGAGCGACCCGTGCCCCCCAGCCGCCGGTCGGTATGGGGGGCATTTTATTTACCGCCCTCGGGCCAGTGATTACCGGCGAACGATGAACCGTGTGCCGCGTAACGGCTTACTCTAAGTGCAGACTCGTTCGCGGGTCTGCACTTATCCGGACCCGCGACGAGCCTGTGTTATTAATCAACTAATAGGTTAGTTAATAGGGTTTTAGGTGTTTTGGGTCAGAGAGTTGCTCTCTGACCTTTTTTATTGCCGCACTAAAAGTAAGGCGCCCACCTTTGGGTGGCTATAGTCGTCGATTCCGTTCCAGGCGGTAAACTCCCTCCACGACATCGTCTTGCGGTACCCGCGCCAAACGTCCACCAGGCTCTCGTAATGCCCCAGCCTCCGGGTCGCGTTCGGACTGCGTCGGGGGAGCTTCGGCAGCGTGTAAAATCCGGCGTCGGCCAGGGCTACCCCTCTGGTCGGTAGCATCAGGAGGTCCACGCCGGGCTCTTCGTCGAGCTCGAGCGGGGAGCGGGGGACGTAGCGCGGGCGGTACACGACGACCCGTCTGGCCGCGTCCGAGGTCTTCGGTAAGCCGGGGTTCCACGCTTGCAGGTGGTGGACGCTCACCCCTTCGGCGCGCGCGAAACTGTCGAGCGAGCTCCCCGCGGTGAGTTCGACGGTTTGCGGATAGTACCGCGGGGCCGCCCCCTCGTCCTCGTCTTCGAGAACGGGTCTCTTCCTTACCTGCTGAAGCAGGTCGCCTCGGCCCTCATCGTCCCAGTTTAGGTACGTACGCAGACTCGGGGCCACGCGCGCCGGTACCCGCACGCTCGCGCCCTCGGCGGCCGGCAACACGCCCCCGATGCACTGCGCGTTGAGCAAACGTACGTCGGCGAGCGGTAGGCCCGTGGCCTGCGCCACCTCGGCGAAGGTGATCCCCCCGGGGCAGGCCACCTGCTCGGTGAGGGTAAGGTCGGGGTTGGTTTCGCGGGCGTTTACACCGTGCAGGTAGCCGTAGGTGTGTAGGTAGGTTGCCGCCACGAAGGCGGGCACGTAGTTGCGCGTTTCGCGGGGGAGGTACTTGCTGAGCTTCCAGAAGTCCTTGGAGCCGGAGCGCCGGATGGCCCGCCTCACCCGGCCCGGGCCGCAGTTGTAGGAGGCGAGGACCAGGCTCCAATCGCCGAAGCGCGCGTACTCCTCCTTGAGGTAGGCGATCGCGGCGCGCGTGGCTTTCTCGGGTTCGGCGCGCTCGTCGATGCGCTCGTCGATGCGCAGGCCGTAGACTCGGGCCGTGGTGGGCATGAACTGCCAGAGTCCGCCGGCCCCGGTCCGACTCAGCGCCCGCGGCTCGAGCGCGCTCTCGACGACGGCGAGGTACTTGAGCCCGTCGGGTAGCCCTTCCTCGGCGAGCAAGCGCTCGAAGAGTGGAAAATAGGCCGGAATGCGGCCGAGCACCACCTCGGTGGTCCTGTAGTTACGCAGCATGTAGCCGCGCAGGTAGCTCTCCACGGTGGGGTGGTCGCGCCGGTCTATGATGCAGTCCATCCCGGCGAGGCGCGCGCGGATTTGCGCTTCCTCCGCCATCGAGAAGCGCGTAGGCATTTCGGCGGCGTTCGCGGAAGCGAGCTGTTGTGACCACGCCCGGGCACCGAGGTTGAGCACGAGGAGTAGGACCAGCGGAATGCGCATGCGGGGCGGGTGGGGTAGAGAAGAGAGTAGTGCGGTCAAAGTAGGCGCGTACTCGACTCCCCTACGGCTTGCGCCAAAACAAGTGCCAGATTGATGAAAACTTTCGGCTATGTGTTGGCTATACCCGCAAGCAGACTCCGGATCCGATCGCTGAGCGCTGCGGTGGGTAGCTCCGTTTGCTCGCCACTGGCCAGCTGTTTTAGCGCAAGCGTGCCGGCCTCCCGCTCGCGCTCGCCGATCAGTCCGACGAAGGGGATCCCCTCGGCACTCGCGTAGCGAAGCGGCTTTTTGGGCTTACCGGCCTCGGGGTAGTAGTCGGCGGAGATGCCGGATCGGCGCAGCTCGTCGGCGAGGCGGAAGACGATGGGCAAGCTCTCCTCGTCGAGGGCGGCTAGGAGGACGCTTCGCCCAGAGCTAGCCGCGGCCGGCCAGCGGTCTAGTCCTTCGAGCACGTCGTAGATCCGCTCCGCGCCGAAGCTGATGCCGACGCCCGACATGCCGCGCCCGCCAAAGGCCTCGGTGAGGTCGGCGTAGCGACCGCCAGCGCCAATGCTGCCCATGTGGATTGCCTCCTGGCCCACGACGCTCGTATCGGCGACCACCTCGAAAATGCAGCCAGTGTAGTAGCTCAGGCCTCGGGCCAGGCTAGGATCGAACTCGACCTTTTGCTCTGTAGGGAGGGCTTCGAACAAAGCTAGGACGGTCTCCAATTGCCGAACGCCCGCTAATCCAGCTTCGCTCCCGCTGAGTAGCTTAATCCAGTGACTAAGCTTTTTCTCGCGCAAAAAGCTCACCACACGTCGGGCTGGATCTACGCCTACTCCCCGGTTAGTAAGCTCCATGATCACCTCGTCCTCACCGATCTTGTCGAGCTTATCAATGGCGGTGACCAAGCTAGTAAAATGCTCGGCGATGCCGCTCGCCTCGGCGAGGCCCTGCAGGATGCCGCGGTGGTTGATGCGAATAATCACCCGCAGTCCGAGCTCGGTGAACACGACGGCGAAGAGGCGGGCCAGTTCCGCCTCGTAGAGTAGGCTGTCCGAACCGACCACGTCCGCATCGCACTGGTAAAACTCCTGGTAGCGCCCCTTCTGCGGCCGGTCGGCACGCCAGACCGGTTGGATGGCGTAACGCTTGAAGGGCAGCTGTAGCTCGTTGCGGTGCTGCACCACGTAGCGGGCGAAGGGCACGGTGAGGTCGTAGCGCAAACCGCGCTTCGAGAGGCTCGGCACGGCGCGGTTAGAGTCTCTGGCGGCGAGCGCTTCGGCGTCGGCCTTCGCCAGAAAATCACCGTTGTTGAGCAGCTTAAACAACAGCCGGTCGCCCTCCTCCCCGTACTTCCCGGTGAGGGTGTCGAGGTTCTCCATCGCCGGGGTTTCGATGGGGGAGTAACCGAAGCGTTCGAAGGCCGCACGCAGGACACCGAACAGGTAGTTGCGGCGGCGTACCTCGGCGGGCAGGAAATCGCGGGTGCCCTTGGGCGTGGAGGGTTTCAAGATTCGGAAAGGCTTTGGGGCGAATTAAAACGCGCCGGTAAACTGCCGGAGGAAACGCATGTCGTTTTCGAACAGCGTGCGGATGTCGGTGATCTTGTACTGCAGCATCGCCTGACGCTCGATGCCCATGCCCCAGGCGAAGCCGGAGTACTGCTCGGGATCGATGCCGCAATTCTCGAGTACGGCCGGATCGACCATCCCGCAACCCAGGATCTCGAGCCAGCCGGTACCCTTGGTGATGCGGTGCGCGTGCTCGTCGGCGAGGCCCCACCACACGTCCACTTCGGCACTCGGCTCCGTGAAGGGGAAGTAGCTCGGCCGCATGCGGATCTTGGCCCCCGGTCCGTACATCTCCCGCGCGAAGTGGAGCATGGTTTGCTTGAGGTCCGCGAAGCTCACGCCCTCGTCGATGTAGAGTCCTTCGACCTGGTGAAACTGCGCGTGACTCCGCGCCGAGATCGTTTCGTTGCGGTACACGCGGCCGGGGGCGATGATGCGGATGGGGGGCTTCTCGGTCGTCATCGAGCGCGCCTGCACGCTCGAGGTGTGGGTACGCAGCAGCAGCTTCTCCGGGCCGCGCAGGTAGAAGGTGTCCTGCATGTCGCGCGCCGGATGGTCCTCCGGCGTGTTCATGGCCGTGAAGTTGTGCCAGTCGTCCTCGATCTCGCGGTCTTCGCGCACCGCGAAGCCGAGGCGCCCGAAGATGTCGACGATGCGGTCGAGCACCAGGTTTACCGGGTGGCGGCCGCCGGGTCGGAGGGGTTCGCCCGGTCGGGTAAGGTCCCGGCCCTCGGCCCCCGTGGGCGCGGCCGCTTGCGCGAAAACGTCCCGCGCGGCTTCGAGCCGGCGCTCGGCGTCGGCCTTCACCCGGTTCACGAGCTGCCCGTAGTCACGCCGCTGTCCGGGGGCGAGCTCGCGCATAGCCCCCATCAGGGCCTTCACGCGCCCCTTACTCCCGAGAAACCGGATCCGGAAGCGCTCGGCGTCGTCCTCGGACTCGATGGGGAAGGCGTCGACCTCCTCGTTGAGGGCACGCGCGGCGGCAAACACGTCGGTGGTGGGGGCGGAATCGGGCATGGGATCGGGCGAAAGCGAGAATGAGCGGCGAATGTACAGCCTTCTGTAGGCCGTGTACCTTGCCGCCCCATGCCCTGGATTGCGCCGGCCAGCGAGCCGCCCTCGCCCCTACACACCGGCCTCGTCCTTTTCCTGACCGCGGCGTGGATCTGGACGCTCACGCAGCACGCCCGCGTTCCGCTGAGTGTCGCGGTGATCGGCCTCGGGGTACTGTCCGTCTTTCGCGTCCGCGCCGACGGGGCCTTCCTCCATCCCTGGGCCGGGGCGCCGCGTGCCCTGCTCCGGTATCTGCGCCGCCTCGACTACAGCTTCCCGGCCCTCCTGTTCCTCGGCTACCTCGTCTCGGCGGCCTGGTCCGAAGACGCGCGCTTCGTGTCCACGCACCTCAAGCTCTCGGCGCAGCTCGTGGGCCTGCCCGCCGCTTTTCTGCTGCTGCAAAACATCTACCGCCGCTACCAACGCGTGTTCTGGGCCTTGTTCGTAGGCTTCGCCGCTGTCTCGACGGTGGCGGTGCTGCTGTACATCTTCCCGAACGAAGGCGCCCTGCTCGCCGCGCTCGGCCAGGGGAAGGCGGTACCCACCCCCATTCAGCACGTGCGGTACGCGACCATGCTCGCGCTGGCCACGGTGGTGGGCGTGAGCTTGGCGACCCGCCCGGGCTCGGGCGCCGTCGTTCGTTGGGGACTCGTTTTGGCGGCAGCCTGCACCCTGGTCACGGTGCACCTCATCGCCGTGCGCTCGGGCCTGATCACGCTTTACCTCGGACTCGGGATTTTGTCGGTCCGACTAGCATTCACGCGCCTGCGTTGGCAGGTGGCGCTCGCGAGCGTGACGTTGCTGGTCGTGGTGGGCGGTACGGCGATGAGCCTGCTGCCGACCGTGCAGCGCAAACTGCAGTACACCTACTACGACATGGAGGTGGCGGGCAGCGAGGAGGAGGTGGGCATGTCCGACGCCGGGCGCTGGTACTCCCTGCGGGCCGGGCTAGCGATCGTCGGTCGGGATCCCCTGCGCGGGGCACCGGACGGACGGTTGGGCGACGCCATGCGGGCCGGGTACGAGCTGGAGGGCCGACCGGAGCTCTACCTGCTGCCCACCAACCAGTTTATCTTCAGCTGGGCCGCGGCCGGTTTGCCGGGCCTGCTCGGAACCCTCGCCGTGTTTATCGCCCCCCTGCTCGAACGTGGGTGGTGGCGTCGACCCATCCTGCTGGAGTGGCTCGTCATGTTGCTGGCGGTGTGCGCGATCGAAACGCCGCTCGAATCCGACGTGGGCGCCGGGCTCGCCATGCTCGGCATCTACCTAGCCAAGGCTAGCCCAATCCCTCCCGAATGAAATCGTGGAGGTGGACCATGCCGGTGTACGCCCCGCGCGCGTCCACGAGCAGGAGCTGGTTGATCTCGCGGGCCTGCACCAGTTCCAGGCCGCGGATGGCGAGCTCCTGATCGTGCATGGCCTGCGGGGCGGGTGTCATGAGTCCCCCGGCGGTAACGGTGCCCGTGTCGCTCTCGCGGGCGAGCATGCGCCGGAGGTCACCGTCGGTTACTACGCCGAGCAACCGCTCGGTACCCGGCTCGCACACCGCGGTGGCGCCGAGGCGTTTGCCCGTGATCTCCAGGATCACTTCGCGCAAGTTGGCGGTGGGCGGTACGCGCGGACGGGCGTTGCGGCAGCCGAGGTCGTGCAGGCGGAGGTAGAGCTGCTTGCCGAGGCTCCCGCCGGGGTGGAACTGCGCGAAATCTTCCGGGCGGAACCCGCGGACGGCGAGTAGCGCGGTGGCGAGCGCGTCGCCGAGTGCCATTTGTACGATCGCGCTGGCGGTGGGGGCGAGGTTGTGTGGATCGGCCTCGCGCGCGATCGGGGTGAGCAGGGTGTAGTCGGCCTGGAGCGCCAGGAAACAATCGGCGCGTGCGACCACGGCGATCAGGGGGTGCCCGAGTTGCCGTACCAACGGAACTAGCGCGCGCATCTCGGCGGTTTCGCCGCTCTTCGAGAGGCACATCACGAGATCGCCCGCCTGAATCATCCCCAGGTCGCCGTGGATGGCGTCGCCGGCGTGCATGAATAAAGCGGGCGTACCGGTAGAGTTAAAGGTGGCCACCAGCTTCCGGGCGACGAGCGCCGATTTACCGATCCCCGAGACCACGAGCCTGCCGCGGGAGGCGAGAACGGCCTCGACCACGTTCGCGAAGCGTTCGTCGAGCGAATCGCGGAGACCCCGCAGACTAACCGCCTCGATTTCGAGCGTCTGACGGGCGGTATCGAAAATCAGGTCTCGGTGTGACATAGATAGGGTAGAGGCTCGTTGTAGAATGTTTAGTTTCGTTAACGTTGTGGAAAGGTCAACCAGCTGCCCCGCACGAGTGGGGGCAAATAAAGCCCGGTTCGTTTATCCGCCTTGTTCATCTACATTAGACCAGAATGATCGCTACCCGCGAACGTCTTCAAGGAGCCTTACAAGAAGTTTTTGGCTTCGATAGCTTTAAAGAACGACAGGAAGATATCTGTGCCGCCGTGCTGGAAGGCCGCGACACTTTCGTCATCATGCCCACCGGAGGTGGTAAATCGCTTTGCTACCAGCTTCCCGCCCTCATGATGGAGGGCACCGCCCTCGTGATCAGTCCGCTGATCGCCCTCATGAAAAATCAGGTCGACGCCATCCGTGGCTTCGTGGAGCAGGATTCCATCGCGCACTACCTCAACTCCTCGCTCACCAAGGCGCAGGCGCGCATCGTGAAGGAGGACATCGTGGCCGGTAAAACGAAGCTGCTTTACGTGGCCCCCGAGACACTGACCAAGGAGGAGAACATCGAGTTCTTCCGCGACACGAACGTCTCGTTCGTGGCGGTCGACGAGGCGCACTGTATCTCCGAGTGGGGCCACGATTTCCGCCCGGAGTACCGCCGGATCCGATTGATGCTCGACGAGATCAACCGCGAGATCCCCATCGTCGCGCTCACGGCTACGGCTACGCCCAAGGTACAGTCGGACATCGTGAAGAACCTCAACATGCGGGAGGAGGCCACCTTCATCACGTCTTTCAATCGTACCAATCTCATGTACGAGATCCGGTCGAAGGGAAACAAGGAGAACACCTTCCGCTCGATCATCCAGTTCGTGAAGGGGTTTAACGGGGGCTCGGGCATCATCTACGTGCAGAGCCGCAAGAGCACCGAGGAGATCGCCAGCGCGCTGGCCGTAAACGGGGTACGCGCCAAGCCCTACCACGCCGGTCTCGACGCGAAGACGCGCTCGCGTACGCAAGACGAGTTCATCAAGGAGGACTGCGACGTGATCGTGGCCACGATCGCCTTCGGGATGGGCATCGACAAGCCCAACGTGCGCTTCGTGGTCCACTACGACATCCCGAAGTCGATCGAGAACTACTACCAGGAGACCGGCCGCGCCGGTCGGGACGGTATCAACTCGACCTGCCTCGCCTACTACAACTACAAAGACATCCTGCGCCTGGAGAAATTCCTGCGCGACAAGCCGGTGGCCGAGCGCGAGCTGGGCAGTCAGCTGATCCAGGAGGTGAGCGCCTACACCGAGACGGCCACTTGCCGCCGCCGCTTCCTGCTGCACTACTTCGGGGAGGAGTTCCCGCACGACAACTGCGGGATGTGCGACAACTGCGTGCACCCCAAGCCGCGCCTCGAGGTGCAGACCGAGATGCACCAGGCGCTCTCGGCGATCAAGGAGCTCGACGAGAACTACACCATCCAGACCTACGTCGATTTCGTGATGGGCAAGGCCACGAAGGCGATGAAGGACTTCCGCTTCGACCAGCGGCCCCTCTTCGGCATCGGTAAGGCGCACGACGAGGTGTTTTGGATGTCGCTGTTTCGCCAGGGTATCCTCAACGATTTGATCTTCAAGAACATCGAGACCTACGGCCGGCTCAGCGTAACCGACAAGGGCCAGGGCTTCCTCGACGCCCCGGTGAGCATCTCGATCCCGCTCAACCACCAGTACGACTCCTCGCAGCAGGATCCCGATCCGCAGCCCAAGCGCTCGGTCGCGCTCGACGACGAGTTGCACGGCCAGCTCAAGGCACTCCGCAAGGAGATCGCCGACGAAAAGGACCTGCCGCCCTACGTGATCTTCCAGGATCCGAGCATCGAGGACATGGCCACCCAGTACCCGATCTCGCTGGAGGACATGACCAAGATCTCCGGGGTGAGCCTCGGTAAGGCGAAGCGCTACGCGAAGCCGTTCCTCGAGTTGATCGCCGCGTACGTCGACGAAAACGACATCGACCGACCGACCGATTTCGTCGTCAAGCAGGTCGCCAACAAGAGCCGTTCGAAGGTGCAGATCATCCAGGGCATCGACAAGAAGATGGCCCTCGACGAGGTAGCCGACGCGGTGAAGATGTCGATGGACGAGCTGCTGGACGAGCTCAACGCGATCGTGATCTCGGGCACGAAGGTCAACATCGACTACTACGTAGACGAGGTGATCGACGAGTACACCCGCGACGACCTGAAGGAGTACTTCATGGATTCCGAAACCGACGATTCGGAAGTGGCCTTCGCGGAGCTCCGCGAAGACGACGTAACGCTCGAGGAGATCCGGCTGTACCGCATCAAGTTCCTCAGCGACGTCGCCAACTAGGGCGGTGAGAGTCCACTCGCTTTGACGATCCACATCCTCAACGGTCCGAACTTAAATCTCGTCGGCAAGCGCGAACCGGGTATTTACGGGGATCGCTCGCTCGCCGATTACCTGGAAGAGCTCCGGGGGCGGTACGCCGGTCGTGCCGGACTCGAGCTCTTCCAGAGCAATCACGAGGGGGCCCTCATCGACTATTTACACGCGGTGGGTTTTAGCGAAAGCGGTACCGGCGTGGTGCTCAACGCGGGTGCGCTCGGGCACACTTCGCTCGCGCTGGGGGATGCCATCCGTGCCATCCGTGCGCCGGTGGTCGATGTGCACATTTCGAACGTCCACGCCCGCGAGGGCTTCCGGCGACACTCCTACGTAACGCCCGCCGCGGTGGGCAGCGTCAGCGGATTGGGGCTGCGCGGGTACGCGCTGGCGATCGACTACCTGATCGGGCGCCTTCAGTAGCGTTCGGGGTCGTCGGCTTCGCGCAAATCGCCGCCGGCGACGTGGAGTTGCCAGGCTTTGGTGGGACCGACCTCGCGCCTGCGGTAGCGCCCGATGTTGCCGAAGAGGGTGAGCAGCACGCCGGTAGTGGCGGTGCCGACGAGGAAATTGCCCTGACGTTGACGCAGGCTCGGTACGGCGAGCCCGATACCGCTAATGATCGCGATGAGCGGGCCCTGCACGCGGGTATAGGCCTGGAAACGGTTCTCGTGCTTGTAGCGTACCTCGGCGATCTTGTCGACGCCGATGAGGATGTCGCTGATGAGCACGCTCTGCGACTCGGGGAAGGCGCCGCGGAAAGGGGCGGAAAAGAGCTCGTCTTCGCCTACGAAGCGCCACTCGAGCACGGTACCAATGGCGAAACGCTCGGTGGCGCGCGAGCGCGGTGCCTGTAAGAGGAGGTAGGGTTGCGGCTGGGCGAACAGTGTACTAGCACACAGGCAAACGAATGCGGTTAAGGCAGCACGCGCTGGGGAGACGGTGGCGGGGGAGCTTCGAATTTGGTAAGTAGCTTGAGCCATGCGCGGGTGATCTGAGCTTGGGTGGGCAACTCCCGACCGGTGAACAGCAGCATCGCGTCGATGGCCGTCCCCTCGTGCGACCCGAGCGCCCGGTGGAGTACTTGCTTGTGCAAACGAAATGCCTCGCGCATTCGCCGCTTCACGTGGTTGCGATCGTGGGCGTGGCGAAAGGCCCGCTTGGAGGCCACGAAGCCGATCCGCACGGGCGGTTGGGGAGGTCCGCTTTCGCGAAAACGGTACACGAGCCGCAGGGGATACGCTTTGGCCGTGTACGCACCGCCCCGAAACAAGGCGGAGATGGCCTCGCGCGATTTGAGGTGTTCGGCGGGTCGGAAGCGCGCGTCGGGGACATTCACGGCGGCAAGGTGCGCGCTTCGCCCTAGAGATAGTATACTTGCCACAAATTGTTTTGAATCGAAATGAAGAACACACACGCCGCGGCGGTGGGCGTCGGCCTATCGCCCCCTATCCGCGCGCCGCGCCCCACGGGCTCCAGTGGGTCCGCGGTGGCCGAAGCCGTTAAGCTCCCGGAGCGAACGGAGGCGCCATTGCCCATCAAGGCGTGGAATGCCGCAGAACGGCCACGCGAACGCCTGATGGCGGTCGGCGCCGAGGCCCTTTCCACCGCGGAGCTCCTCGCCATCCTCCTGCGCTCGGGCACCACCGAGGCCTCCGCGTGGGACGTGGCCCGCGAGCTGCTCCGCGGCGCCGCCGGGCGCCTACGCGAGCTGAGCACCTACGGCTACAAGGATCTCGCGCGTGTGCGCGGGGTGGGGGCGGTGAAAGCGGTCACCCTACTCGCGGCCCTTGAGCTCGGCCGCCGCCGTTCCGTCGAGCCCGACGCCGAGCGGCCGGTTATTCTCACAAGCGAGGACGCTTTCGAACGTCTCCGCCCGATGCTCTCCGACCTCAGGCACGAGGAGTCGTGGGTGCTGCTGCTCAATAACGCGAGTCGGCTGGTCCGGCGCGAGCGCCTCAGCAGCGGCGGGATCGGTGGCACGGTGGTCGACGTGCGGCGGCTGTACGCGCTGGCGCTCCGCTACGAGGCCACCGGTGTCATCCTGGCGCACAATCACCCCTCCGGGAGCCTGGCCCCGAGTGAGGCGGATCGGGTGCTCACGCGCCAACTCGTTGCGGCGGGCCGGGTGTTGGACGTGCACTTCGGGGACCACCTGATCGTGGCGGGGCGGCGGTACTTCAGTTTCAGGGACGCGAAGTTGTTGTAGCGCCAGCGCGCGCGCTGGCGCGTTGGGCGAACCCCGCTCGCGCGCCCGGAAGACGACGGCCCCGCCCGTTGCCGCGTGGCACGAGCGGAGCGCACCTAACGCCACGCTCCTTACCAACCCTCGAGAAACCTATCCCCCCGCCCCCTCGTCCCTCAACCTGTCGAAAACCCCCCGAAGCCGGTACATCTCATCCAGGGTATCGTCGAGGAAGAACTGCAACTCCGGAATCCGCCGCAGGTGCCGCTTGAGGCGGTAGCCGAGCGATTGGCGCACGCGCGGGTACTCGTCCTCGAGCTGCAGGATCACCGCCTGCTTGTCCTCGATCCCGAAGACGCTGAGGTAGACGCGAGCTTGGGACAGGTCGGGCGTCATCTGGATCTCGGTAACCGTCACGAAGGCGGTGGTGCCGTAGATGTAACTCCCTTCCTGTTGCAAAACGACGGAAAGGTGGCGGCGGACGGTCTCGCCGACTTGTTCTTGTCGAATGCTGTTGGCCATGGTGCCGTAAAGCTAGGGCGCGCGTTAAGCAAATTTCGCCAAGCTCTTGCCACAAAACGTGTGATCTTGGGGCGGGTAAGCATCTTCGCGCCCGTGCTCGCCGCCTGGAAAGACTTCCTCGCTAAACCCTTAACCGCGCTCAAGGGGGTGGGGGAGGAGCGGGCCCGGCTGTTCGCCGAGGAGCTCGGCGTGCGTACCCTCGGCGATCTGGCGTACCTGCTGCCCATCCGCTACGTGGATCGTACCTCGGTGACGCCGATCGGCGAGCTGCCCCGCATCGGCAGCGGCGACGTGTTCGTACGCGGTACGCTGCGACGCGTGGATCACATCGGCGCCGGGGCCAAACGGCGGGTCGTGGCCAAGCTCTTCGACGCCACCGGCGAGGTGGAGCTCATCTGGTTTCGGGGGGGCTACTACGTGGCGCGGTCGCTACAGCCCGGGCGGGCCTACTCGGCCTACGGGAAGGTGAACGCCTACGGCCGCAAGGTGAGCATGGCGCATCCGCAAGTGAGCGAGCGGGCCGGTGCCGACGAGACCCTCGAGCCGGTGTACCCGAGCACCGAGAAGTTCAACGCCAAGGGTACGGACATGAAGACCCGCCGGCGGATGGTGCGGGCTATCCTGCGCGAGCTCGAGGAGCGCTTCCCCGCCGCCGAAGACAACCTGCCGCTCGATCTGCGCAAACGCTACCGGCTGGTTACGCACGCCGTAGCGCTGCGCGACCTGCATTTCCCGACCGACGAGGAGGCGGCGCACCAGGCTACCCGTCGCGTCAAGTTCGAGGAGCTGTTCCTGTTTACGTTCCGGCAGCTGCTCGGCAAGCAGCGGCACGACCGCGAGACCGAGGGTTACGTGATCGCCGGGCCGGGCGCTGCCTACGAGCGGTTCGTAGCCGAGAAACTGCCCTTCGCCCTCACGGGGGCACAAAGTCGGGTCCTGCGCGAAGCAGCCGAGGATTTGGGCTCCGGGCGCCACATGAACCGGCTCATCCAGGGCGATGTAGGGTCGGGCAAAACGATCGTAGCACTTATGGCCATGCTGATGGCCATCGACCACGGCTACCAGACGGTGCTGATGGCGCCGACCCAAATTTTGGCGCAACAGCACCACGAAGGACTCACGCAGTTGCTGAGTGGCACCGGGATTCAGGTCGCCTACCTCACCGGGAATACCAAGGATAAGCAACGGACCTCGATGCTGCGGGCCCTCAAACGAGGCGACCTGCACGTGCTCGTGGGTACGCACGCCGTGATCGAGCCGCCCGTCGAGTTCGCCAAGCTCGGCCTGGCGGTCATCGACGAGCAGCACCGCTTCGGCGTGAAGCAGCGGGCCAAGCTCTACGCCAAGAGTAGACCCCACCCGCCGCACGTCCTCGTGATGACGGCTACGCCCATCCCGCGTACGTTGGCGCTTACCACCCACGCGCAGCTCGACGTGTCGAAGATCGACGAGCTCCCCCCGGGGCGCAAGCCCGTAACCACGCGCCACGTAACCGAGCGACACCGCGCCGAGATTACCGAGTGGGTGCGCTCCGAGGTCGCGAAGGGGCGTCAGGCGTACGTGGTGTATCCGTTGGTCGAGGAATCGGAGACGCTCGACCTCAAGAACGTGATGACGGGCTACGAGCGCATCCAGGAGCGCTTCCCCGCGCCGCAGTACCAAATCTCGATCGTGCACGGCCGGCTCAAGCCGGAGCAAAAGGACTTCGAGATGAACCGTTTCGTGAGCGGCAAAACCCAAATCATGGTGGCGACCACCGTGATCGAAGTGGGCGTCAACGTGCCGAACGCCAGCGTGATGGTGATCGAGAACGCCGAACGCTTCGGCTTGAGCCAACTGCACCAGCTGCGCGGTAGGGTGGGGAGGGGCCCCGATCAGAGCTACTGCATCCTGATGACGGAGGGAAAGCTCTCCGACTACGCCCGCGAGCGCATCAAGATCATGTGCCAGACCAACGACGGCTTCGTGATCGCGGAGAAAGACCTCCACCTACGCGGCGCGGGCGACGTGGAGGGGGTGCGCCAAAGCGGCCAACAGATGTTCAAGTTGGCCAAGCTGCCGGAGGACGAGACCATCCTACACGTCGCCGCCGACGAAGCCAGGGCTTTGCTAGAGTCCGACCCGGAGCTGTCCGCGGCCGAAAACGTGGGCCTGCGGCACCATATGGAACGGATCGGCCAGGTGCGCCGCGCTTGGACGCAGATTAGCTGAGGCGCGTATGTCCGCTTCACTCGAAAATTCGCTACTTTCGCGCTCCAATTAGAAATCCATCCGGCGATGAATACCTTCCAACTGAGCGCCCAAGCTCGCCCCGACACCGGTAAAAAGGCCACGAAGGCCGACCGTGTAGCAGGCCGTATACCCTGCGTCATTTACGGTCGTGAGCGTGTCGAGCATTTTACCGTGGATCCCCGCGACGTGCGCAAGCTGGTCTTTACGTCGCAATTCGCCGTGGTCGAGCTCGACATCGCCGGTTCCGCCGCGAGGGCTATCCTGCGCGACGTGCAGTACCACCCCACCACCGAGGCCATCGAGCACATCGACTTCCTGCGCGTGGAGGATGGCCACCCCCTCAAGGTCTCGATCCCGCTGCGCACCGAAGGCTCCAGCATCGGGGTAAAGAACGGCGGTCGCCTCATCCAATCGGTTCGGGCGGTTAAGGTGAAAACCCTCCCCGAGAATTTGATCGACGAGCTCTTCGTCGACGTCACCAAGCTCAAGTTGGGGGACGCGATCCGCGTGCGCGACATCACGGTGCCCGACGGTGTGGAGATCCTCATCAACGGCGCCATCCCGGTAGCCATGGTCGAGATCCCACGCGCGCTTCGCTCGGCCAATACGGCGGCCCTGAACGCGGAAGGGGAGGAAGTAGAAGCGGGAGAGACCGAGGAAGCAGCGGCGGAGTAACCGGTGGCCGCGCTACGGGTCCGGCTCCTGCAGCTCGATTTGGTCTGGGAGAACGTGCCGGCCAACCTCGGCCTCGTGGAGGCCGCGCTGCCCGAGCCCGGTACTACCGACTTGGTGGTGTTGCCCGAGATGTACACCACGGGCTTCACGATGAACACGCGTGCCTTCGCCTCGTCGTCCTACGACGCGGGTGAGGTAGGTACCCGTTACCTGAAGGCTGCTTCCGCGAAAACGGGTGCCGCGTTTTGCGGAAGCAGCCCTACGGCGCTCCCCGGCGGGGCGGCGGCCAACCGGATGGTGTTCGTCGATGACTCGGGGGCGGTGCGCGCGCACTACGACAAGCGACACCTCTTCGCGATGTCCGGCGAGCACGACGCGTACACGCCGGGTGGGATCGAGCCCCGCGTAGTGAGCTATAGAGGGTGGAAGTTGCTGTTGCAGGTCTGTTACGATCTACGCTTCCCTGTTTTCTCGCGCAATACCGACGGCTACCACGTAGCCCTCTACGTCGCCAGTTGGCCGAGTCCGCGGCGGGAACACTGGTTGGCGCTCTTGCGCGCGCGCGCAATCGAGAACCAGTGCTACGTACTCGGCGTAAACCGGGTGGGTACCGACGGCAACGGTCTTCACTACGCCGGCGATACGGTTGCCTTCGGACCACTCGGCGAGGAACTCGGCAGGCTCGGTGGTGCGCCCGGGGTACTGGACGTCGAGCTGCACCGGGGCGAAGTGGGAGAGGTGCGTACGCGACTGCCGTTCTGGCGCGAAGCAGACGCCTACCGGATTCTCGGTAGATGATACCGTTCCATCACTGGATACAACTACCTAGATATAGGTATTAAAAATGTCGTAGCATTGGGTCCGAAACACACCCAAACCGCTCCACGCATGTCCCGTACTCCCGCTCGTCCCCCAAGCTTTGCCTCCTCGTTTTCCTTCGCGCTCCTGTTCGCCGTAAGCTTAGCCAGTTGCTCCCCGCGCGGCTCGGCCCGGCTCGACGGCGGCTCGGCCCACTCCGCAGACACCGAATATGCACTGCGCAGCAACCTCGCGCACAACGCCGAAACTTACGTGGGGGCCAGCTACAAGTACGGTGCGAAGGGGCCGCGGGCCTTCGATTGCAGCGGATTGACCAGTCAGATCTTTCGCGACTTCGGCATTTCGCTATTCGGCTCCTCGATGAGTCAAGCCAAGCAAGGGGAAGAGGTCGCGGTCCGTCGCGCGCGAGCTGGCGACATCGTCTACTTCAAGAACGGTACGGGGCGCGTCAACCACGTCGCTATCGTGGTCGACAACCTGGGCGGCGAGATCGTCGTGATCCACGCCACTACGAGCGCCGGCGTGATCCGCGAGAACATCATGCGCTCCAACTACTGGTCGAAGCGCGTGGCCGGCGCGCGCCGCGTCATCGACGAGCCGCGCCCGGTGGCTAGCGTATACTAGAGCGCGGTAATTACATTAGCCGGTCTACGCTCCGGTTTATGCTCAATTTAATTCTTTTCGGCCCACCCGGGTCTGGCAAAGGCACGCAGGCCGTACAGCTCGCCGAGCGGTACGGCCTCGTTCACATTTCGACCGGTGATCTGTTTCGCTACGAGATCGGTCACGCAACGCCCCTCGGGCTCGACGCCAAACGCTACATCGATCAGGGTCAGCTGGTCCCCGACACGGTAACCATCGGGATGCTACGTGCCAAAGTGGAGCGCCACCCCGGGGCCGGCGGCTTCGTCTTCGACGGTTTCCCCCGCACGGTCGCTCAGGCCCAGGCGCTCGACCACCTGCTCGAGGGCATGGGGGAGGAGGTACGACTCCTCATCGCCCTCGACGTGCCCGAGGAGGAGATCACGCGTCGCATCCTCGAACGCGGCAAAACGAGTGGTCGCCCCGACGATCAGGACGAGCCCATTATCCGCAAGCGCTTCCAGCAGTACCAGAAGCTGACGCAACCGGTGTTCGATCACTACCGGGCCGCCGGGAAGTCGAGGAGCGTACACGGCCTCGGCAAGGTGGAAGAGATCTTCGGGCGACTCCAGACCGAGATCGCACCGCACCACGCCGGTTAAGGTGCCGTTGCGCAGGTAGCATATGGCCCAACAGAACTTCGTCGACTTCGTCAAAATCAACGTCCGCTCCGGTAAGGGCGGTCCCGGCAGCGCCCACTTCTACCGGGCGAAGGGCATCCCGAAGGGCGGTCCGGACGGCGGCGACGGTGGTCGCGGGGGCAACGTGATCCTGCGTGGCAACTCGCACATGTGGACGCTGCTGCACCTGCGCTACTCCAAGCACGTGAAAGCGGGCGACGGCCAGAGCGGCGGCGAGAACCAGCGCAGCGGTTCCGCGGGCGAAGATTACGTTATCGAAGTCCCGCTCGGCACCGTAGCCCGCGACGCCGAGACCGGTGAGGTGGCCTTCGAGATCACCGAGGACGGCGAGGAGCGGGTCCTCGTACCCGGCGGCCGCGGCGGGCTCGGTAACCAGCACTTCAAATCCTCGGTCAACCGCACCCCGCGCTACGCCCAGCCCGGCGAGCCGGAACAGGAAGCCTGGAAGATCCTCGAGCTCAAGGTGATCGCGGACGTCGGCCTGGTCGGCTTCCCGAACGCCGGTAAGAGTACCCTGCTCAGCGTGATCTCGGCGGCCAAACCCGAGATCGGCGACTATCCCTTCACCACGCTCACCCCGAATCTCGGGGTAGTGAGCTACCGCGACGACAGGAGCTTCATCGTAGCCGATATCCCCGGGATCATCGCCGGGGCACACGAGGGCAAGGGCCTCGGCCACCGTTTCCTGCGCCACATCGAACGCAACGCCACGCTCCTGTTCCTCGTGCCGGTCGACAGCGACGACATCGTAGCCGAGTACGAGGTCCTCCTGCGGGAGCTCGGGCTTTACAACCCGGAGTTGATCGATAAGCCACGCGTACTCGCTCTCTCGAAACGAGACCTCATCGACGAGGAGCTCGAGGCGGAGATAGCCGCGACCCTGCCCGAGGGCACTCCACACATCTTCTTTTCGTCGGCTACGACCCGAAATATCGAGCAGCTTAAGGATACGCTCTGGGAGAGCATCGCGCGCGGTCGCCGGGAGGGACCCGTCGCTCGCCGTACGGCCTTCGAGGAGGAATAGCCCGGGCCGCGTTTAGCCGAGAACGGCCGACATCAAACCGCCGAACCCCTCCGCCTTCGTGTACACGCGGTCCTGGTAGGTCGTGGCCGAAAACCGCAGGTGGTGCGGTTGGTCGTTCCGGACGATCAGCTCAATGAGGATGTTCCCGAATTGCTGCTCGAACTGTCCGGCCGCGTAGTGGTCCGGATCGCCGGCGGCGGTGCGCGGGTCGCTCCACCGGGGGCGCGGCTTGAGGTAGTACCGATCGGTGCGCTCTACGTACTTGCCGCGCAGGTAGGTGCGCGTGTCCGCCACCTGCGTGCGGTAGGGGAGCGCCTTCACGCGCTCGCGCAGTAGCAACTGGAAAAACTCGGCCTCGCGGAGGGTGTACTGGGTTCGGTCGAAGTGGATCACGAAGCCTTTGCTGCTCGGCAAGTCCAGGAAGTCGAGCGCCTCGTCGAGCCGCGCGGGCTCGGTCAAGAAGGTGGCGTACTGATCGGCGAGGTAGCTCAGCAGACGGCGCGCGACCAACCCCTCGCGCCAGCGTACGTACTCTTCGCCTACCTCGCGGTGTCGCCTCAGGGTTTCGTGGACCACCGGCTCGCTCGGGGAGGAGGTTTCGGTCTCGGCGAAGAGGTTTTTGATTTGGTCCCAAAGCTTCACCTCCCTACAAGCGCGCGGCGGGGGCGAAGGTTGCCCCCCGGCCGGAGCACCGGTACTCCGGGCGGCTACCTTCGCGGATGTGCTCCGCCTGCTCGCCTCCCTTTCGCGTTACGATTCGGTGGCCGCGGCCATGCAGGCGCTACTCGCGGCGCTCGCGCTCGGTACGGCGGTCGTCTACCTCGCCAAGCGGTCCGGCAACCGCTCCTCGAACCGTTTCTTCGCCCTGTTGCTGGCGAGTTTCGCCCTGAGCATTTGCTACCTCGTGCTCGAGCACCTGTCGCTGCTCCAGCGGTACCCCGACCTGCGGTACGTACCGCTCTGGTTCACGTGGACGATCGGCCCGGCCTGGTTCTTCTACGTCAAGTTTACCCTCTTCCCGGCCTACCGCTGGCGGTGGACGGACGCGAAGCACTTCGCCGCGCCCGCGCTACAGGCACTCTACTACACCTACGCCTTCTTCTCCGGCAAGGAGGAGGCGGTGCTCCCGCGCGCTTGGTTCGGTGTGGAGGCGCAAACCATCGAGGAGGCCCTCTTCCTGGCGAGCGTATTCGGTTACCTCTTCGCCGCCTACCGGTACCTGCGCTTCCGCGCGCGGCAACTCGGGGGACAGGAACTGCGCTCGGAGTTTTGGAAGGTCCGACTCCTCCGTAGCTCGCAGCGGGTGCTCGTGGTGTTGCTCGTATTCAACTTCACCTTCGTGGCGTTCAACTACTTGAGTACGCAAGCGCAGGGCTACGGACTCCTCCACTACCGCAGCTTCTACGCGACTACCTCGCTGAGCTTCGGACTCATTCTCGCTTACCTGCTACGCGGCGTCGCCTACCGGCAGCACTTCTCGGCGCAGATCCCGCAAGCGGTACTGAACGACGTAAGCCCGCAACCCGCCGAACGGCTACGCGCCCTCGTGCAAACCGGCGGCGGTTACCTCGATCCCGACTTGCACCGCGTACGCATCGCCCGCGCGGTAGACGTCGATCCGAACGAGCTGGACGACCTGAGCCGCGAGCTCCAACCCGGCGCCGCGGGTTTGGACGCCTACGTACGTGGTTTGCGGCTTGCCGAGGTAAAGCGGCTTCGAGCCATGGGCCTAGGCGTGCGGGAGGCCGCGCTCGACGCCGGGTTCGCGGGTCGGACCGCGTTGCTGCGCGCCTACCGCGGTCGCCATCATTAAGCTGTGTCCGATAATCCCTCGCCTACTACAAGCGGCGAGATTCCCGCCCGCCCGTCGTCGCGCGACTCGAACGATACTCCCGCACCGCCCTTCGCCACGCTCCTCCGGCAGGGAATTCGCTCGCTTCCGCCACGGCGTGAGTTCTCAGGCACAGCCTAACGCTTGCGCCAAACCACGTCGGTAAAGTATCCGGCCGGATCGGTGTAGTGTTCCATCGGTTCGCAACCCGAAGCGTCGGCGAGCCCCCGCAGTTCGTCGAAGGTGTACTTGCGACTCACTTCGGTGTGGATTGTCTCCTCCGGACCGAAGTGTCGCTCCAGGTCCAGCGCCGCGATACGAACCGTCTGTGCCTCCACGGGGTAAAGGTAGCTTCTCACCTCGCCGGTTTCCGGGTTGTAGGTAGGGTAGAAGCGCCACTTGCCCAGGTCGAAATCGCCGCCGAGCTCCCGGTTGATACGCACGAGCAGATTCAAATTGAAGGCAGCGGTCACCCCCCCCGGATCGTCGTAGGCCGCCAAAATCACCCGCGGGTCCTTGCGTAAATCGACACCCACCACGAATAGGTCGCCCGGATGCAGCGCCGCCGCCACGCTCCCGCAAAACGCCCTGGCCTCCGCCAGGGAGAAATTACCGATGTTGGAACCCATAAACAGTACCACCTTCCTCGCCGCAGTACCCTGAAGCTCCCCGAGCGCGTCGTCGTAGCTCATGGCCAGCGGGTCGACCCGCAGGGTCGGGTAGCGTTGCTGCAGATCCGCGGTCAGCTCGGCGAGGATATCCGCGCTGATGTCGATGGGGCGGTAGGTGAACGGGCACTCGGCGCGCAGGAAAGCGCTCAGGAGTAGCTTGGTTTTGGTACCGTCGCCTGCCCCGAGCTCGACCAACTCGAAATCGCCTTCCCCCCCCATCGAGGACGCGATGAGCTCCCCCAACCCGCAGGCGTGCGCCTCCAGGATCTGAAACTCCGCCCGCGTGAGGTAGTACTCGTCCAGGCCCATAATGTCCTGGAAGAGCCTGCTGCCCCGCTCGTCGTAGAGGTACCGGGAGGAGAGGTGGGGTTGGGTTTTTTGCAGCCCTTCGCGGACGTGTTCTCCGAAATTCTCACTCGACGACATGCTGGGCGGGGCTTTTTGCGGCGGCGATACTAGGCAAAAGCGCGCTTATGGCTTGGCGAGGCGAATCCCGGTGTACTGCCAGCGCTTGTCGGCGTGGAAGAAATTGCGGTAGGTGGGCCGGGTATGCCCCGGACTCGTGGCTACGGAGCCGCCGCGCAGGGTCTGTTGATTCACCATCCACTTGCCGTTGTACTCGCCGAGCGCCCCCTCGGCGGTCTCGAAGCCGGGGTAGGGGCCGTAGGCGGAGCTCGTCCACTCCCAAACCTGTCCCCACGCGAGCCGCCGCTGCGCCGCTTCCCACTCGAACTCGGTGGGCAACCGACACCCGGCCCACCGCGCGAAGGCATCGGCCTCGTAGTAGCTGAGGTGGGTCACCGGAGCATCGAGATCGAGCGGTCCGAGGCCCCCCGGGGTGTAGCGTAGCCACTCGTTGTCCCGGCGGTGCCAGTGCAGCGGGGCTCCCTGGTCGAGGGTTTTGGCGAAAGCCCAACCTTCGCTCAGCCAGTGCCCCACCTGTCGGTAGCCGCCGGCTTCGACGAATTCGAGGTACTCCCCGGTACGCACCGGCTGACGGCGCAGCTCGTAGGCCTCCAAAAAGACGCGGTGGCGACCGAGCTCGTTGTCGAAGCAGAAACCGTCGCCGGCGAAGCCGATCTCGTAGATGCCCTCGTCCACGCTCACCCACTCCGGCGCCGGGCCCCGGCCGAGGCCCACGTTGCGGATCTCGCCGTACGCGGGAAAGAGGGGGTTGTGGCCGAGGATGTACTTGATGTCGGTAACGAGCAGCTCCTGGTGTTGCTGCTCGTGGTGGAGTCCGAGCGTCACGAGCGCGGCGAGTGACGCGTCGCCGGCCCGCTCGGCGAGCAGCCGCTCCATCGCCCCGTCGACGTGGGCGCGGTAGGCGTAGACCTCCCGGGTGCTGGGGCGGGTCAGGTTGCCGCGTTGGGTACGTAAAATCCGGGGTCCGGCCCCCTCGTAATAGCTGTTGAACAGGAAGGCAAACGCCTCGTCGTAGGCGCGGTAGCCTTCGCGAAAACGCGTCAGCACGAACGTCTCGAAAAACCAGGTCGTGTGGGCCAGGTGCCACTTCGGCGGACTCACGTCGGCGATTGGCTGCGGCACGAAATCTTCGGGTTCCAGGCCTTCGCAGAGGCGCTCGGAGTACTGTCGCACCTCCCGGTACTGCTCGTCGAGACTCGTTTTCGCGAAAGCAGACTCGGGCTGGGAGAGGGTAGACGGCATGCTGTGGGACGGTAGGCGACTGAGGAAACGCGCGAGCTCGAAAATGGTGTACCCGGCAACCGTGCTCCGCGGGACCGCTAGCTTTGCCTGCGCATGAAGCTAAATTGGCGGAAGTGGTTGTTCGTGGTCGTGGTACTGCCGATCTCGCGACTGCCGCGCGGGGTGAGGTACGTTTTGAGCGACGCCGCGACGTGGGTGTTGGAGCACTTGGTAAAGTACCGACGCGGGGTGATCGATCACAACCTGCGCCTTGCTTTCCCGGAGAAGAGCGAGGGCGAGCGGGGGCAGATCCGATGCGAGTTCTACCGACACTTCGCGGACGTGGCGCTCGAGCAGACGGCCATGTTCAGCGCTTCGCGGGAGTTGGTCCTGGAGAACAGTCGGATCCTGAATCCGGAGATCTTCGATTCGTACGCAAGAGACGGTCGCCCGGTGATCCTCTGCGCCGGCCACCACAACAACTTCGAGATGTGCGCCGCGTCGGTAGCCATGCAGATCCCCGTACCGGCCGCGGGGATCTACGCGCCGCTGGCCAACAAATACTTCGACGAGCGAATACGCGAGACCCGCGAGCTGTGCGGCCTGCACCTCTGGCCGCGCAGTAGCGCGATGGAGAACACGCAGCGTTGGCACGATACGGAATCGAGCTACGTGGTGCTGTTCGCCTTCGACCAGAGTCCGGCCGCGGCGCAGGGCAAGGTGTGGGTGCCGTTTTTCGGCCGACCGACCGCCGCAACGGTGGGCCTGGAGGTCTTCGCGCGCAAGTTTGGGGCCGCCGTGATCTTCGGTTGGATCCGGCGGGTAGAGCGGGGCCGCTACGAGATCGAGTTCGAGGAGGTGACCCAAACGGCGGACGCGGGCGAGTTCGGCTGGCTCGTGGCGGAGGTACACGCCCGACTGGAGGCGGTAATCCGCAGGGACCCGGTACCGTGGCTGTGGAGCCACCGGCGCTGGAAGCTGAGCTTAGCGGATTACGCGGCGGGGGAGGAGACGGTACTGATGAACCCGTAAATGCTTTGTGATTATCGACTTACTCCATGATTCTAACGGAGTTATAAATGCTTCGGAGTTGCTATCCCTAGGTTGCTTACATTCCCCGTCAGAAACACTGAATGAAACCGCTCCTGCTCTCGCTCGCTCTGTTTGTGCCCTTCGCACTCACGGCGCGCTACTACTTCGTATGTGAAACGATGCAGTGGTGCGATCGGGTTGGGCTGGTGGGGGCGACCGCTTCCGCAAAACAAGTCCTGGTGCTGCCGGGGGGCGACAGCGTGGAGCTGTACCTCGAGCGGTACGCGGAAAATTCGGCCCTGCCGCCGCGGAGCGCTACGCAGCTGGCCAGTCTCGACACGCTCAGCGGCGTCCTGGCCGCGCATCCGGACTACACGCTCGATGTGTTCGCCCCCGTCGGCGCCGATGAGGATGCGTTGGCGACGGGCTACTACCGCGACCTCGGGGTGGCCCGCGCCGCGGAGCTCGGTGCGGAGTTGCAACGCCGCGGGGTAGCCAACGAGCGCCTCGAACTAACCAGCTACCCCGTACCCGCCGGGGAGCCGCTGGCGCTAAAGCTCGAACTGCGACCCAGCGGCCCCGAGTTCTCCCGGAGGGACGTGCCCGACCTCGAAAATTTCGGGGACAGCATCGCGCTGCTCGGTTTGCGCTTCGAGACCAACTCTTCGGCCCTGTCGCCGAACGACGAGTTCGCGCGCTACGCGTCGGACTTGGTCGAGGCCCTCGAGCGCAAGGGGGGGGCGAGCTTGCGTTTGATCGGGCACACCGACAACCGCGCGAAACCGATCTTCAACGATACGCTCGGACTCTGGCGGGCTCAGGCTGTAGGGAGGTACCTCGCGCAGCTCGGATTTAGCGGACCTATCATCACGGAGACACGCGGGGAGCGCGAGCCGCTCGCTAGCAACCGGTCGCCCGCGGGGCGCTACCAGAACCGGCGTGTCGAAGTACGGATCGAAACCCAATGAGCGTGGCCGAACAATTTTTCAATGGACTCGACGGAGAGGCGAGTCTCGTTTTCCTCGGACTCCTGGCCTGCGCCTTCCTGATCGGGCTGTTGCCGGCCGGACTCACCTACCTCGTGCGGGTACGCGGCGTGCAGGGGCGCCTCACCAAGCACGTAGCGGCACACCAGCGCGTGGCGCAGGAGCTGCAGCTGGTGAGCGGCAAGCTGGAGCGCGAACAGGTAAAATCGCGGGAGTACGCCGAGCGCCTGCGCACGCTGATGGCGGAGGGCACGCGGCACCAAGCGGACCTACAGCGCGTCAACGAACAGGCACAGCGCGCGCAGGCGGAGGTCCTCGAGCTCACGAGCGAGCGTACCCGGCAAGAAGACCATACCCTGGGCTTGCGCAACCGGGTGGCCACGCTGACCGCCGAGCTCCAAACGATCAAATCGCGCAACCGCCCCCAGGCGGCCCCGACGGCCTTCGACGCCGAAACCCTCGCCAGCCTCAAGGCGATGCGAACCAAGGCGAAGGGCCTGGAGGAGCGCGTGAGTCAGCTCGCCAGCGACAACGAACGTCTCCGCCGCGAGCGCGCCACGGAGCACTAACCGGCTACCAGCACTAATCGGCTAACGAAGTACGGAGCGAGAAACGAGATTCGAACTCGCGACCCTCAGCTTGGGAAGCTGATGCTCTACCAACTGAGCTATTCTCGCTTGCAGGCGCGGGGTTAACCACGCCTATGCTTTCCCGAAGGTACATCAGGCCGGAGTACCCTGCGCGAAGAAATCGAACTTCACGACCAGCTTCGGTTTCGACTCGAGCTCCTTGAGCTTGGCCAAAAACGGGGCGTGGTGCGGTTGGGCATCGTGGTTCTCGATGTCGGCCGCCGTCTCCCAGCACTCGATGCTCTTGAAGCGGTTGGGTTCATCCCGGTGGCGCAGCATGGTGAAGAACAGGTTGCCGCGGTCTTTGCGCCCGTCGCTGACGTGCTGCTCGAAGAGCGCCTCGGCCTGCTCCAGCTTGTCCGCCTTGATGTAGAACTCCACGGTGAGCCACACGCCCCGCTGAGCGGCTTCGGAAACTTGCATGGGTGGCTAAGATTTAACCTCGAAGGTGATCTTGAGGTTGACGCGGTAGGCGGTCACCTTGCCCTTGTCGTCCACGACGACGCTCTGCTCGTTGATGTAGGCGGAGCGAATGCCCTTAACGGTTTTGGCGGTGCGGCGCACGCCCTCGGCGGTAGCATCTTCCCAGCTTTTGGTGGAATCGCTGAGGACTTCGATAACTTTCATGATGGCCATAATTCGGGCCTCCGGGGAGGCATTTGGTGAGCCGAGAAGGTACTCGGACTCGCCAAATAGCCAAGTCGATTAGCGGACTACGAATTTGAAGGAGGCCACGGCACCCTCGCTGCTCTGGGTTCGGAGCACGTAGACGCCGACGGGCAAGGCGCTCGCGTCGAGGCTAAAGGCGCCCCCGGGGGTATCCGAGCCGGCGGGCAACGCGTAGGAACGTCCACTCGAATCGAACACCCGGTAGTCGGCCGGGGCGGGCGCGCCCTCGAGGCGAAAGGTGCGGGGGGCGGTGCGGATGAGGCTCGCCCCACCGGCGGGGTCTACGGTCGTGCGGACCGAAAGATCGACCGAAACGCTCGGGCTAAACTCGACCGAGCCGTCGGCCGCTACGATGCGGAGGCGGTAGTAGGACGTTCCGGAGATCGGGGAGTCGTCGGTGTACGCGTAGGCCGCGGCGAACGAGGTGCCCCCGATGGCGGTGACTTCGGCGAGGGTTTCGAAGTTGCGGTTCGTCGAACGTTGTACCTCGAAGCGGTCGGTGCCCACTTCCGAGCTCGTGTTCCAGCTCAGTACGACGTCGCCGAGCGCGGTTGGGACGGCTTCGAAACCGCTCAACTCGGCCGGTGGGGCCCCGGAGAAGTTAAGTCCCACGAGCACCGGGTCGTGGTCGCTGAAGCGGTAAAAGTCAGGAGCGTAAAACGCCGTGTCCTCGTAGCTGATGAAGCGAGGCTCGGGTGCGTTCACCGGCCAGTCGGCCGCACCGCTGACCGCATCGATCAAGCTCGGCGAGGCGAGGGCGTAGTCGAGGCTCCCCCAACCCCCACCGAAGGTGTAGCTGGGTGACCCCCCGCAGGCGAGTCGACCGTCGCCGCTGCAGGCGAGGACGGTGTTGACGTAGCCGGCGTCGGTAAGCACGCGAATCGGATCTTCCCGTCGGTAGCTGTTTAGATCTCCGACGATGAGGTAGTTGGGGTTATCGACTCCGGTGGGGTCGGTGGCGATCCAGTCGAGGAGAGCCTCGGCGGTCCGGGTGCGCGTACCGTTGAAGGCGGCGGCGCCGTCGTCGGCGTCCACGTCGTCACCGGTGGCGCCGCTGCCGCCCCCCTTGGACTTGAAGTGGTTCACGACGAGCGTGAATACCTCGGGCGACTCCCCGGAGCTACCTCCGGCGAACTCGAAGCTCTGCGCGAGCGGCACCCGGCTGCGGGAGAATACCTGCGCGGGCTCACTCAGGGCGGCGGGCGTTCCGACGGCCGTGAGTCGGTCGGCTCGGTAGACGATGGCGACCTGGATCGCGTCGCTGCCGGAGTTCGGCGATTCGACCAAGCTGTAGGTAGGTCCTCCGGCGGCCTCGATCGCCTCTACGAGCGTTTGCAGGGCGCTCTCGGGACCGTAACCGTCGTTCTCGATCTCGATGAGGCCGATCGCGTCGGCGTCCAACTCGATGATCGCGGCCACGATCTTGGTTTGCTGACGCTCGAACTCCGCCTGATTCGTGGCCCCACGTGAGCCCTCGAATCCAGCCCCCCGTCCGTCTCCGTTGAAGTAGTTGAGCACGTTCATGCTCGCCACCTTGATGTCGCCCCCGACGGCGGGTACCTCCGTTGGTCGCAATCCCTCGTCGCTCAGCACCGCGTCCGCGGTCGGTTCGAGTACGTAGTCGCCGAACGCGTAGGAGAGCACGCCTTCGAGCGAGCTAAAGCTGCGCCCGGCCCGAAAACCGAGGTCCTCGTCGTAGGTCTCTCCGGTAGGAAGTTCGATGGGCGCGGGGTTCCGTACACTGCGACCGTCGTTCACGATCAGGGTGCGCAGCTTGAGCTCCTGCTGGTAAGCGGCGAAGCCCGCTACGGAGGGCTCGTTGCACTCGGTAAAATTTTCGATCCGCTCGCCGGCGGATACGGTGATCTGCCCGAATCGATCCAGGTCGAACACGCTCGAGATCACCAGATCTTGGGCCTGCGACACGCGCATTCCCTCGAGTTCTTCCAGCGCCGCGAGCTCGGATACGGGCAGCGTGAGCGGGGAGGCGGGCGGTAGGTCCTGCCCCCCGGCGAGCACCACGACCGCCGCTCGGGGATCGACATCGAGCTTGAGCTGCGTGAGCGCGAAGAATTCGACGACCACGCCGGTCACCCGCACGAGGTCGCCGACGGCGACCTCCCCCGGGGGGGTGTCGCCCTCGAACACGAACACGCCTTCGCTGGTAGCGGGGTCTTGGTCCCAGTCGGACTGCTCCTCCTGCACGAAGAAGCCCCCCAGGCCAACCGACTCCTCCCCCTGGAAGTCGCCGACCACGATGCCCTCGATCTCGACGAGTTGCCCTACGAGTGGACTGGCGGGTCCATCTCCCTGAACCTGGCTGATGAGGGTTGCGGCGGCGGCTTCGTCGTCGACGATACTGACGGTCGCCGGGGCGGCGTCGATCGCGTAGCTCGCATCACTAACCGAGGTAATCGTGAGCTCGACGGTTTCCAGTGTCTCGCTCTCCCGGTCGTCGATCACGGTGAGCGTGAGGGTGCTAAACGCAGTGCCCGCGGCAATCGTCGTACTGCCCCGATTGGGGTCCGCGTAGTCCGCGTCGAGGGTCGCGGACCCGCCGAGGTCGTACTCGACGACAACGTCCGCGGTGGCGGCCTCCGAGAGCGTGAGCGTGAAGCTCCCCGGGGTAGTCGGTTCGGCGAGGTCGTCGCCGGGCGTGACGGCCACGGTCGCCGCCCCGCCTCCGGGGGTGTAGGTGCCGAAAGGCACCAAGTCACGCAGTTCCGCCGCCGTTTTTCCGTCGAGTACGTCGTTGCCCGGAGCGGCCCAATTTGCGGCAACCCATCCTCCGTCCGGGCCGGTACCGCCGTTGCGGTAGAGGTAACTATCTTGGTAAACGTTGTCTCCGGACAGCTCTTCCCCCCCGGTCTGATCGATGAGCGCACCGTCCGCCGTGCGAAAAAGCCCGAAAGCATCATTTCCCGTACCGGATACGGTGCCCGAGGGGCTCACGTTCGCGAAGTCTCCTCCGTCACCGAAGATCTCGCCGAAGGCCGCCACGTCGTTGGTGACGTAAACGAACTCATCGGTGTACGTTCCGCGGAGAGGAATACTACTGCGGAAAGCGTTGCCGTTTGCTGCCCGCTTCAGCTCGTACTCCGCGAGATCGACGGTACCCGCCACGTAAAGCTCGATGGTCCTTCCCGCGGCACCCGGCAGGGGGGAGTCGAGTAACCCGGTAAGGACAACGGTCTGCGCGGAGAGGGTACCCCCGAGGAACAGACAAAATAAGGGTATGTAGAAGGTTCTCAAGGGGTTACAATTGGTTTGGCACGTCAAACCTAATTGAAGTCCTTGGGTTGCACCGGCGGGCCGCGTTAAGTATGAGATAATTTTATTAGGCGTACGGGCCCGATAGCCGCCATCCTATCATACATACCGACTCACCAAATTCTCCAAGTACTCCTGCCTGCCGCTCGTGCTGGGTATGGCCCCCTGCCCGCCGGCCAACTTCGCCAAATCTCCCAGTGTGGAGTGGCCGGTCTCGAAGTCGCGACCCGCACCATCGTCAAAACCCGAGTACCGCGCCCGCAGCGACTCGTCCAGGGTCCCGTCCGCGTGCAGGGCGTGCGCCCCGAGTAGCCCCCGCGCGAACGCGTCCATACCGCCGATGTGGGCGTAGAATAGATCCTCGGGATCCGTGGAATTCCGCCGCAACTTCGCGTCGAAGTTGATACCGCCGGGCGCGATGCCGCCCTGGTGCAACAGCACCCGCATCGCGAGCACCAGCTCCGTGGGATCATTCGGGAACTGGTCGGTGTCCCACCCATTTTGCGCGTCGCCCCGGTTGGCGTCGATGCTGCCGAGCAGTCCGGCCGCCGAGGCGGTCCGGAGCTCGTGTTCGAAGGTGTGGCCGGCGAGGGTCGCGTGGTTGACTTCCAGGTTGAGGGCGAAGTCGTCGAGGAGGTCGAACTCCCGCAAGAAGCCGATCACGGTGGCCGCGTCGTAGTCGTACTGGTGCTTGGTCGGTTCCATCGGTTTCGGTTCGATGAGGAACTTCCCGGAGAAGCCGTTGGCCCGCCCGTAATCCCGGGCGAGGGCGAGGAAGCGCGCCAGGTGCTCGCGCTCGCGCTTCAAGTCGGTGTTGAGTAGCGAGAGGTAACCCTCGCGGCCGCCCCAGAATACGTAATTGTGTCCCCCCAGCTCCACGGTGGCGTCGATGGCCATCTTGACCTGCGCAGCCGCGTGGGCGAGCACCCGGAAATCCGGGTTCGTCGCCGCGCCGTTCATGTAACGCGGGTGCGAGAAGAGGTTGGCCGTACCCCAGAGCAGCTCGACGTCGTGCTCGGCCTGGAGGGTTTTCGCGTAAGCGGCGGCGTCCCGGAGGCGCGATTCGCTCTCGGCCAGCGTATCGGCTTCCTCCACGAGGTCGTAATCGTGCCAGCAGTAAAAATTCGCGCCGAGCTTACCGATGAACTCGAAGGCGGCGTCGAGCTTCTTGCGGGCTCGCGTTTTGGCGTCAGCCCCTTCGTCCCAGGCGTAGCTAAAGGTCGCCGCGCCGAAGGGATCGGCGCCCGCGTTGCCGAAGGAGTGCCAGTAGGCTACCGCGAAGCGGAGGTGTTCGGCCATGGTTCTGTCGCCGACCGTTCGCGCGGCCTCGTAGTAGCGGAAGGCGAGCGGGTTATCGGATTCGGGGCCTTCGAACGGGATTTGGTTGACGGTAGGGAAGTACATGGGGGGAAGATGCCGCGGATCGGGCTATCGTTCGCTACGCCAAGCCGGCTTTCCACGCGGAAAAGAAATCCCCGTAGGCGCCGGCCAGCTTGGGTTGGGGCTCGAAGTGGCCTAACGACTCGATTCCGGCGAGGGCGGTATCGAGGGAGTCGTACAGTCCCGCCCCGTAGGCCGCGCCGCGGGCGGCCCCCTGGGCGCCGTCGGTCGAAAACAGCTCGAGGGGTGCCCCGGTGAGCTGCGAGAAGGCCTGACAGAAGCGGTCGCTCAAGAACAAATTGGCCCGCCCGGCCCGCAACACGCGGGGTGCGGCACCCAGCTCCCCGAGCGCCAGGGTACCGTGCGCCAGAGCCGCGGCGATGCCGTCCTGCACGGCGGCGGTAAGTTGCGGGGCGCCGTGGTGCAGGAATTGGAGTCCCTCGAGCCGCGCGCCGGGCGCCCGGTTTTGGAGGTAGCGCTCCGCGCCGTTGCCGAAAGGGTAGAAGCGCAGGTCCGACTGCGCCTCGGCTACCGCGTCGGACCACGCGTTGAGCTCCGCGTAGCCCGGTGGTCTCCCGCCCGCTCCGAGGGTGCGGCGCAACCAGGCGTAGGCGGAGCCGGTGCCGTTGACGCACAGCAGGATACCGAGGCGTTCGGCGCCCGCGGTATCGTTGACGTGCGCGAACGTATTAACCCGCTGCCGTTCGTCGAAGTGCCGCTCGCCGCTCACGGCGTACACCACGCCGGAGGTGCCGGCGGTGGTGGCCGTCTCGCCGGGTTCGAGGACCTTGAGGGACAGGGCGTTGTTGGGTTGGTCGCCGGCGCGGTAACTCACCTTGGCGGTGGGGGGAAGGCCCAGTCGTTCGGCAACGGATCTAGCGATTTGCCCCTGTTCGCCGAAGGTCGGTACGAGCGGCGGCAGCAGGCCCCCGTCGAGTCCGAGTGCATCGAGTACCGCCGTAGCCGTGCGCCGCTCGGCGAAATCCCACAGCACCATTTCGCTCAACCCGCTCGCCGTGGTGGCCCGCTGCCCGGTCAGCCGGAAGGCGATGTAATCCCCGGGCAGCATCGCCGTGGTCGCTTTCGCTAAAACGTCGGGCTCGTGCCCGGCGACCCAGCCCCACTTGCTCGCCGTGAAGTTGCCGGGGCTGTTGAGGGTGTGCCGACGGAGGATTTCGGGTCCGAGTCGCTCGGCCGCCCCGCGCCCCGTTTCTACGGCCCGGCTGTCGCACCAAATGATCGAAGGCCGCACCGGCTCCCCCGCCGCATCGAGTAACACGAGGCCGTGCATCTGGTAGCCGATCCCGATGGCGGCGACCCCCCCGAGCGGAGACCGCGCGCTCAGTGCGCGTAGCGCGAGTACGGTGTGCTCCCACCAAACCTCGGGATCTTGTTCGGCCCAACCCGGTTGCGGCGCCCGCATCGCGAGCTCGTGGTCGGTTGGGCTCTGCGCGTGCGCCAACGCTTTGGCGGTACGTAGGTCGAGGAGCGAGACCTTGACCGAGGAGCTACCCAGATCAATGCCGAGGGCGGTGGTGGACATGCGGCCAAGATCGCACGGGCCGCACGCTCGTTCAGGCGGCCCGCAGGCTCAGTCCCAACGCTTGGTAATTGACGAGCGAAGACAGCGCGCTGGCCGGTACGCGGGCCCGGAGGGTTGCCGCGGCGTAGTCGTAGCGTAGGTTGAGCACCGCGCCGCTCGGCAGGTTCACGTGTGCGTGAACGCAGAAATCCCCCGGGTCGGTCGTTACGCCCTGCACCGGGTAGGCTTGCACGTAGTCCCCGGCGTCGGCGGGGAGGTCGAGCGCGTGGCGCCGGGCGGTACGGCGCAGCAGGCGGTTCGAGATATCCCCCTGGGGGCCGAGCAACACGTGCCCCTCGGCGGCGTGGTACCCGTAGCCCCCGGCCCGCAACCACCCCGGGTCGAACTCCGTGAGCGCCAACTCGAAGCCTTCCGGGTAATTTTGCGCTTCCGACTTCACGTCGAGCACCAGGATCCCCGACGCCAGCCTGGCGTGCACCACCGGCGCCTCGATCAGCAGGTCGCCGTTGTCGAGCTCGGTCAGCACCGCCCGCTCCGCGGCCGCCGGATCGCTCGCCTCGAAGAGCGTGGTCGCCCCACCGCCACCGCGCTGCATGCGCCGGTACAGTAGGTAGGCGATGCCCGCGAGGACGACGAGGGCGAGGGAAAGGGCGGTGACGGTAGCGTGGGACATGCGGAGCGGTTGCGATCTGCTACAAGTCTAGCTGTAATGCCGCTATCGTGTATTTAAAGCATTGCATATCAACCTATTGCGAGTAGCTAAAACCGTGTATTTCCCCTTTTTCGACGACGGGTGGCTTTCGCCAAAACAAGGGCCGGGAGGCCCGGTCGGGCGCCGCGCGGGTAGCGTTTGGGCGCCCTCAAAAAGTTTTGCGGAAGCGGCCCGGCCCGGCCTTTGTGGTGGGGTACCGTGGGGGGTAAGCGGGTTGCGGGGCCGGCGATACCTTGGCGACCGTGGACCTCGACCGAATCGCCCAACTCTCCAAGGACCTGCGCGAGCTCGCCGAGCCGAACGCCGCCACCTTCGGCCTGTACCGGGAGGCGCACGAGGAGGACGCTATCGCGCGCGCCACCTCCGACGGGGTGGTGCTCTTCGTCGCCGACCTGCTCGACGGCCTCGCCCGCACCGACTACGCCGCGCGCTCGCCGCTCATCCCGCTCGACGGCGGGACCAGCTGGGGCGACCCGCAGGCCGACATCAACCTCCAGGCCATCGAGCTCTACGGGGACGACTACCTGAGCGATAATCCCCGCCGTCTCCGGATCGCGAAGAAGGAGTACGCCGCGATTATCGGCTGCTTGTTCGTGCTCGTGGTAACCACCATCTGCTCGTTGGTCGGGGTGTTCTTTATCGCCAGGGCGCTGTACCACTGGATCTTCTAGCGTCCGCCGCGACGGCTGAACCTCGGAGGCCGAAAGCTCGCTGTACCTACGGAGCCCATCGACGCGGCCACCAACCCACTCACCCCCCCCCGATTTTCGACAGATGAAGCACTTCCCGAATTCGCAATTCGCCGAACTCCTCGACGGACAGGCCCACGAGGTGGCCGACGACCTCACCCTCTTCCGTGTACCCAAGCGCCGCTTTCGCAAGGGACAATCGTACGGACTTAACCGCGGTTCGGGCGGGGTCATCCTCGTCGACGCCGTGCACGCCATCACGAGCGCCGCGGTCGAAGCCTTCATCGGCGACCGGCAGGTGCTGGCCCTACTCATCACGCACGCCGACCTCCTCGACCAGGCTAAGCTGAGCGCCGCCGAGCTGAGTCGGTCCGTTGGCGGAGCACCGGTACTCGTGCACGAGGCCGACGCGGGCGACAGCGGCGCCGCTACCTTGCAGGACTCCGCCGACTTGCTCGAAGAGCTCGACGTCGCCTACTTCCCGGTTCCGGGGCATACCCCAGGCAGCGTGCTCTACCTCTCGAAGCCCGAGCGCTACCTGTTTGCCGGCGATGGCGTCGTGGGCATCCCGTACGGAGCCGATCCCGAGGAGGCACGACCGTCTCACCCGCAGATCGACCACGCGGACTGGGCGAAATTCGTCGAGGCCTGGGCCGCCGTACCGCCACCGATCGCGTGTGTTTTACCCCTGCACGGTCAGCTGATATTCGGACCGGACGCGCTGGAGACGGCGCGCGAGGGAGCGACGATGGAGGGAAACGCGATGGAGTAGTGGGGCAGCGACGATCCCGGGGGCGGGTCGGGCGCTAGTTTGTATTCGTAAATGCCGAACAATACACTGGGTTTGCGCATTGTAGATGCGGCCAACAGCTCCTCCCCCCGAATGACTGTAACCACCCGAGCTAACCGGCGCAAGCTTCTATTCTTCCTGCTCATAGCGTACGCGATGTACCTCATGCACGCGGCGGCTCGGGGGATTATCTGAGCGCGGTCGGCTCACATGTTGCGACGGTACTCGCCCCCTACCTCGTAGAGCGCGGCGGTCATCTGGCCGAGCGAGCAGACCTTGGCCGCCTCCAGGAGCGCATCGAAGGTGTTTTCGCCGGCCAGCGCCGCGCGCTGCAGCTCGCCGAGCGCTAGTTCGGCCGTATCCCTATGGCACGCTTGCAGCTCGGCGACGCCGGTTACTTGCGCCTGCTTCTCCGCTTCGCTCGCGCGGATCACTTCGCCGGGCTGTACGGTCGGCGAGCCGTCCTTCCCCTGGTAGGCGTTCACCCCTACGATCACGAGATCGCCGGTGTGCTTCCGCATCTCGTACTCCATCGATTCTTCCTGGATCTTACCGCGCTGGTACATCGACTCCATGGCGCCGAGCACGCCGCCGCGCTCGGTGATTCGGTCGAATTCTGCGAGCACGGCTTGCTCCACCAAATCGGTTAACTCCTCGACGATAAACGAGCCCTGAATCGGGTTTTCGTTGCGCGCTAGCCCTAGCTCGTGGTTGATGATCAGCTGGATGGCCATGGCCCGCCGCACGCTCTCCTCGGTGGGCGTGGTGATGGCCTCGTCGTAGGCATTGGTGTGCAGCGAGTTACAGTTGTCGTAAATGGCGTAGAGGGCCTGTAGCGTAGTCCGGATGTCGTTGAAGGCGATCTCCTGGGCGTGCAGACTGCGCCCCGAGGTTTGCACGTGGTACTTCAGCTTCTGGCTGCGTTCGGAGGCGGCGTACTTCTCGCGCATCGCCTTGGCCCAAATCCGGCGTGCCACCCGGCCGATCACGGCGTACTCCGCGTCGATCCCGTTCGAGAAAAAGAAACTGAGCGAAGGTGCGAAGTCGTCGATGGCCATGCCGCGGCTCAGGTAGTACTCCACGAACGTGAAGCCGTTGGCGAGCGTGAAGGCCAGCTGCGTGATCGGGTTGGCCCCCGCCTCGGCGATGTGGTAGCCGGAGATGCTCACCGAATAGAAGTTGCGAATGCCTTCGCGGATGAAGGCCTCCTGCATGTCGCCCATCAGGCGCAGGGCGAATTCGGTCGAGAAGATGCACGTGTTCTGTGCCTGATCCTCCTTCAGTATGTCCGCCTGCACGGTGCCGCGCACGCTCCGCAGCGCCCGCCGGCGGCACTCGGCGTAGGCCTCCGCGTCGAGCACCTGGTCGCCGGTCAGGCCGAGTAGCAGCAGTCCGAGTCCGTCGTTGCCTTCCGGCAAACCCCCGGCGCGGTAGCTCGGGCGGGTCAGTCCGCGGGAGTCGTACGTTTTCGCGAAAGCGGTCTCCACGTCTGCCTCCAGCCCGTGTTCGCGGATGTAACGCTCGCACACCTGGTCGATGGCGACGTTCATGAAGAAAGCCGTTACGGCGGCGGCCGGACCGTTGATCGTCATGCTCACCGAGGTGGTGGGTGCAGACAGGTCGAAGCCGGAGTAGAGCCGTTTGGCGTCGTCGAGCGAGCTCACGCTCACGCCCGAGTTACCCACCTTCCCGTAGATATCCGGCCGCTCGCCGGGGTCTTCGCCGTAGAGGGTCACGGAGTCGAAGGCCGTGGAAAGACGGGCGGCGGGCAGCCCCTGGCTGAGGTAGTGAAAGCGGCGGTTGGTGCGCTCCGGACCGCCTTCGCCGGCGAACATCCGGGTAGGGTCCTCGCCGGCGCGCTTGAAGGGGAACACCCCGGCGGTGAAGGGGAAGGCACCCGGGACGTTCTCCTGGCGCAACCAGCGGAGCCGGTCGCCGGGGTCGGTGTAGCGGGGGAGCGCTACGCGCGGCACACGCGTGCCGGAGAGGGTGGTGGTGTGGGTCGGGACGCGAATCTCGCGCTCGCGCACGGTGTAGGCGTACTCGTCGGCGCGGTAGGCGGCGAGCAGCTCGTCCCAGCCGCCGAGCTCGTGCAGGGTCGCGCTGGCGAGCGACTGCCGTACTTCCTCGAGCTGTGAGTTCAGGCCTTCGGCGTCGTTGATTTCGCCGCGCGCGAGGACGGCCTCGAGCTGCGCTTTCCAGCGTGCGCGGTCGGCCTCTTCACCGACGAACGCATCGTAGCCGCGAATGGCTTCGGCGATCTCGGAGAGGTAGCGAGTGCGGGCGGGGGGTACCGGCGGCGCACTCGGCGTTCGTGCCGCGGCGGTAGATTCGTCGAGGTCGAGCGTGTAGCCCCGTCCGGCGAGGAGGTCGGTCAGCTTCGTCCAGAGCGCATTGACGCCGCCGTCGTTGAACTGACTGGCTACCGTGGCGTACACCGGCATCGAGTCGGTGGGTTCTTCCCAGCGATCGCGATTGCGCTGCACCTGCTTACGCACGTCGCGCAGGGCGTCGAGCGCGCCGCGTTTGTCGCTCTTGTTGAGCGCGATGCAGTCGGCGAAATCGAGCATGTCGATCTTCTCGAGCTGGGTGGCCGCGCCGTAGTCGGGCGTCATTACGTAGAGCGATACGTCGGAGTGATCGACGATCTCCGTATCGGATTGCCCGATGCCGCTGGTCTCGAGGATGACCAGGTCGAAGCCTTCGACGCGCATGAGGTCTACGGCGGCCTGCACGTGCCTGCTGAGCGCGAGGTTCGCTTGCCGCGTGGCCAGCGAGCGCATGAATACGCGTTCGGAGCGTAGGGAGTTCATGCGGATGCGGTCGCCGAGTAGCGCGCCCCCGCTCTTGCGCTTGCTCGGGTCGACGCTAATCACCCCGAGGCGCCCCCGCGGGCTCGAGCGGAGGAACCTGCGGATCAGCTCGTCGACCAGGGAGGATTTACCCGCACCCCCGGTGCCCGTGATACCGAGTACCGGGACCTCCGTCTTCGCCGCGCGGGCGGCCGCGTCCTCGATCAGGTGCGCGTAACGCTCGGCGTCGTTTTCGACGAGCGTGATGTGGCGCGCCAACGAGTTCTCACCCGGCAGGGCGTAGTCGCAACGCATCAGCACGTCGTTGATCATCCCCTGGAGCCCCATCGCACGTCCGTCGTCGGGCGCGTAAACGCGGTTGATCCCGTAGGCGTGCAGCTCGTCGATCTCCGCCCGCAGGATGGTACCCCCGCCCCCGCCCACGATCTGGATGTGCTCCGCGCCCGCCTCGTCGAGTAGGTCGCGCATATACTTGAAGAATTCGAGGTGCCCACCCTGGTAGCTCGTGATGGCGATGCCCTGTACGTCTTCCTGGAGCGCGCAGCGCACGATCTCGGCGACCGACCGGTTGTGCCCCAGGTGAATCACCTCGGCGCCCGAACGCTGTAAGATGCGACGCATGATGTTGATCGACGCGTCGTGCCCGTCGAAGAGACTCGCGCTGGTCACGATGCGGACGTGGTGGTGCGGGCGGTAGATCCCCCGCTCGTCGGTGTCGCCGGGGGCAGACTGCGCTGGGGCGCTGTTTACAGAAGTACTCGACATGGGATTGCTTGGCTAGGTACCGCCAAGGTACAAAGCAAGCTACGTGAATTAATTTAGAAAATACGTGAACAAGTGTAGCGATATCCCACTTACTACAAATGAATACATCGCGATACTGCGATATTCCTACAAAACACAATTATTATGCAACCCCGCATTCTTTCAAGCTCATCGATTATCGGAACTAAGGTTTTCAATAACCTTAAGGAAAACATTGGAGACATTAAAGATCTCATGATTAACCTGCAGGATGGACGCATCGATTATGCCGTATTAAGCTTCGGCGGGTTCTTGGGTATGGGCGATAAGCTGTTCGCCGTGCCGCTCGAAGCGTTCGATGTGCATCCGGAAAACGAGACCTTCCAGCTTAACGTGAGCAAAGAGAAGCTCGAGCAGGCTCCCGGTTTCGACAAAGACAACTGGCCGGATACCGGCGACAACAGTTTCCGCGACTCCGTTTACAAGCACTACGGTGTCGAACGACGTGCGTACGTCGAGACGACCGGCCAGCGCACCGCGTCGCTCTCCTAAGCGAAACGAGTGACCCTAAGCAACCAGAAAGCCCCGCGTCCGTCCGGACGCGGGGCTTTCCCTCGTGTAGTCGACCCAGCGGGCTAATCCCCCAGGGTCAGCGCCGTATACCAGCCCTCGTAGTACTCCGCCCGCTCGCTCGAGATACGGGGTTCGCGCAGGTTTGCCTTGAGCGCCGAGCGCAAGCGTTCCACCTCGCGCTCCTCCCAGTACAGCTCGATCATCCGGTCCCGGGCGATCTGTACGAACGGACTGCGCGGGTGCTGTTCGATGAATTTCTCGTAGCGCTCCGCGTACGTCAGGCCGAACTGATCGGTATTGAAGTGATAACGGTCGGCGCGGAGGAATGCATCCAGACCGCTCGAGTCGGAGTCCGTCTGCCAGACCAAAAGCGCGGCACCGGTAGCCTGCACGCCCCGTTGGTCGTCCCCGGCGAAGTAGTAGGCGCGCACCTGCGTCGCCTCGAGCAGCGTACTGTCGTACACCTGTTCGGTGAGGTTGACCCGTAGGCTGAGGCTCGTCGTCGGGGGCACGCCGATCTCGCGCTGCCACGGGCTCACGTGCACCTCGGTGGTTCCCCCCACGCTGTCGCGGTTGGTTAGGGAGGTAAAAAGTGACTGGCGACCACCGAATGGGTAGACGGTATCCATCGTTACGTTGGTGATCTCGATGGTGGCGTACACGAAGTCCCCGTACGGTACGGAGTCGGGCAGCGCCAACGACACGGAGACTGCGGTGGTGGAATCCTGCGCCACGGCCCGGGAGGCGAGTAGCGAACAGAAACAGAGTGTCACGAGCCTGGGAAGGCCACTGGGTAGTAGGTTCATAGTGGTGGACTAGTACGTGTTACTTTACTAAAATCACGCCGGCTCGCTGTTCCTACAACGTTTGGGGTAGGCGGTGAAAGCTCTATTTTGCGTGCCACGTAGCTTTGACGCACCCCACCACGAGATGTACACCAAACAGCTTCTGCGCCTCGGTCTTTTCGCTGCCGTCTGTCTGCTGCTGGCGTGGCTCTACCGCACCTTCGAGCCTACGGCGGTCGGGTTTTACCCGGAGTGCCCACTCTACGCGGCGAGCGGATACCAGTGCCCGGGTTGTGGCACGCAACGGGCCGTACACGAGCTGTTGAACTTCAACTTCGGAGCCGCCTTGCGGCAAAACCCGGTGGTTGTCCTCGGTATGCCCTACCTCGTGCTCGGCCTGGGCCTGAGTATTGTCGGCGCGGAGGGGGGCACCGCGGGTCGACTGCGCGAGCGGATATTCTCCACGCCGGCGCTGCTCGTGGTGTTGGCGATTTTGGTGGTATTCGGCGTGGTGCGAAACTTGGCGTAGGCTGCCCGCGCCTCCGCGCGAAGGCACCCGCGGGTTAGGCTTCCTTAAGTATTGTACATACCTCCCGCGCGCTCGTAGGGGGGAAGAGTCGCGGTGTACTTTCAAAGGAGCAACATCACGCAACCTCCATGAGAGCACATCGATTTACGCTGTACCTGGCCGCCGGGTGCTTGCTCAGTACGGTCTATTCGGCCTGCATCGGCACCGACTACATCGAGGACGCCGTGGAGCCGGAGCTGCGCATCACGACCCAGGTAGAAGCGCTCGGCGTCGGCGATAGCTTTCAGCTCGAGGCGAGCTACTTCAACCAGGTGGGCCTACCCGAGGAGGTATCCGTCGGCTGGGAGAGTAGCGCTCCCGAACTCGTGGAAGTCTCCCCGCTCGGTCTCGTGCGGGCACGCGCCGCGGGCACGGCGGTGCTGCGCGCCAGTTTCGTCGGCGAGATGTTCCAGGCGAGCGATTCGCTGGAGCTCACCGTCGATTCCGTAGGGGCGCCCACGACGATGCCGACGCGCGGTGGCCGACTGGCGACCCAGAGCTCCTACGAGCTTACCGGCACGTTCAGTTTGGATCGATCCGAAGACGAAACCGGGATCACCATACGGTTGGCGGCGGACTACGTGGCCGACGACGGGTTGCCCGGCCTTTACCTCTACCTCACCAACAACCCGAGCTCCGTTGCCGGGGCCTACGAAATCGGGGCGGTTACCGTGTTCGAAGGCGCGCACGAGTACGAGGTGGCCGATGTGGATGTCGATCAGTACGCTTACCTCCTCTACTACTGCAAACCGTTTAGCGTCCGTGTAGGCAGCGGCGAAATACGATAACCCCATGCTCAAGTTCAGTCTGGCGGTTTCGTTCGCCGCAAGCCTACTCCTGCTCCCCAACCTGGCGCACGCCGGTGGCCCCTGGCCGCAACCCCGGGGCGATGCCTACCTCAAGCTATCGGGTTGGTGGCTGCGCTACGACGAGCACTACACCAGCTCCGGCGGTACGGATCCGAACGTGACGACCGGCAACTACAACGCCTTCCTGTACGCCGAGTACGGCCTCACGGACCGACTGACGGGCGTCGTCAACGGCGCGGTGTTCGCGCGGACCGTCCAGAACGACATCGCCAGCGGCACCAGCCGGGAGCTCATCACGCCGGGTGGCGCGCTCAACGGGGTGGGGGACATCGACGTGGCCCTCAAGTACGGGCTCACCGAGCCGGGGTCGAACGTCCCCGTCGCCGCCACGCTGCTCTTCGGCCTACCGACGGGTAACTCCGCCGGGGGGGCGGACGGGCGGCTGCAGCTCGGCGACGGCGAGTTCAACCAGATGCTCCGCCTCGACGCGGGACGCGGGATTCGTTTTGGCGAAAGCACGACCGGTTACGTGAGTGGCTACGGCGGCTTCAACAATCGCACGCGGGGGTTCTCGGACGAGGTCCGTTTGGGGCTCGAGGCGGGCGCCGGGTTGCTGGAGGAGCGGCTCTGGCTCATCGCCCGGGTCGACGCGGTGGAGAGCCTGAAGAACGGGGAGCCGTCGGCGCTCACCAGCCGTACCGGCATCTTCGCGAACAATACGGAGTTCGTGAGTATCGGTCTCGAGGCGAACGTCTACCTCAACGACAGGCTCGGGCTGTCCGTGGGGGCCGCTACGGCGGTGCGCGGGGAGATCATCGCCGCGGGCAACACCTTTTCGGCGGGTGTCTTTCTCGACCTCGAGTAGGTCGGTCGCACCCCGACTGCGGCTCGCACGTTAGTGCGCATGGAACTAGGGATTGACAGCTTCGCGCTCGCGCTCATGGACAACGGGACCGACCCCGTGGTGAGTGGCGCGGCGGCCATGGAGCGCCTGCTGCAGCGCATCGACCTCGCCGACGAAGTGGGCCTCGACGTATTCGGCATCGGCGAACACCACCGCGCGGAGTACCTCGACTCGGCGACCGCGGTGATCTTGGCCGCGGCCGCCGCGCGGACGAAACGGATCCGGCTCATGAGCGCGGTGGCCGTACTGAGCGCCGTAGACCCGGTGCGCCTCTTCCAGCAGTTCGCTACGGTCGACTTGATCAGCCGGGGCCGCGCGGAGATGGTGGTCGGGCGCGGTTCCTCGATCGAGGCGTTTCCGCTCTTCGGGTACGAGCTCGCGGATTACGACGCGCTGTTCGCGGAGAAGCTCGGGCTGCTCCTCAGAGTCCGCGACGAGGAGCACGTCACTTGGTCGGGCCGGTTTCGCCCGGCGCTCAACGGCGAGGGCGTTTACCCGCGACCCGAGCAGGCGCAACTCCCGATCTGGCTCGGGGTCGGGGGGACACCGGCCTCCTTTGTGCGGGCGGGCCGACTCGGTTTGCCCCTCATGGTCGCGATCATCGGCGGGGATACTGCGCGCTTTCGTCCGCTGGTCGATCTCTACCGGGAGGCCGGCGCTCGGGCGGGGTTCGCCCCGGAGCAACTGAAGGTCGGCTTGCATTCGCTCGGGTACGTAGCCGATACACGCAAAGAGGCCATCGAGACGATGTACCCGGGCTACGCGAAGTTCTTCTCGAAACGCTCGCAGGAGCGGGGTGGGCCCCCGATCACGCGGCCGCAGTTCGACGCGCAGACCGGGCCGCTCGGGGCGTTCCTGGTCGGTGAGCCGGAGGAGGTAGCGGAGAAGATCTTGCGGCACAGCGGGGCGCTCGGCGGGGTGGACCGCGTGACTTTCCAGTTGGACGTTGCCTCGTTAACTACGAAGAAATACCTGCGCGCTATTGAACTATTGGGAGGTCGTATTCGGCCACTCATCGCTTAATTCATTATTAGCGAATGTATTGCTTCCCGGTAAAACAATTCTAGTTGACCTAGTTGAGATGAATCGGATATTTACTCATCCTTTGTTTGAAACTGTAGATAAGTCCATACGAATTAATAACTTTAATGAGATGTACTATCGTGTGTCTAGATTTGCCTATCCGGCATAAAATGATCCAATCGCGCGCGTAGTTATTGCTACAGGTGATCGGTGGCTAGCCGTATTGACTTTTACCGTTTTGCAAGTTTTATATTTTGAAGCGTGCACTAGCGTAATGGTAGGCTTCCCCACTAGCTGGACGGGTTAGAACTTCACTAACTTCCTGTCTGATGAAAAAGTCCCGTTTTACTGAAGCCCAAATCGTGGACGCACTTAAGCGTCACGAGGGCGGCCAGTCCGTCGCCGATCTCGCGCGCGAACTCGGTGTCACCCCCGCCACTCTCTACCAGTGGCGAAAAAAATACGCCGGGGTCGAGGCCTCTGAGCTCAAGCGCCTCAAAACGCTCGAGGTCGAGAACGCCAAGCCCAAACGCATGTATGCCGATCAGGCGATCCAGATCGAAGCCCTCAAGGATGTGGTCTCAAAGAAGTGGTAACGCCTTCGGCACGGCGCCGGGTAGTCAACTACCTCCACGCCGCGCACAAACTCAGCATCTCGAAGGCATGCTACCTCACCTCCCTGGGCACCTCGACCTACTACTACCAGTCCACCCGTGACGATGGCCCCGTGATCGCAGCGCTCAAGGGACTACGTGATCGCCACCCCCGCCGCGGGTTCGGTGTGTTCTATAAGCGCCTGCGGACTGCTGGGCACCCGTGGAATCGAAAGCGCGTGCATCGGGTGTACAAGTCGATGGGCCTACAGATCCGTAAACCCCTCAAGAAGCGCTTCCCCTCGCGCAATCCGAGGCCGCTGGCCCAACCGGCTACCCCGATGGAGGCGTGGTCGATGGACTTCATGGCCGATAGCTCGCGCAACGGTCGCAAGGTCCGCGTCCTTGATATCATCGATGACTTCAACCGCGAGTCCATGTGGCAGGAAGTCCAGTACTCCTACCCCGCGGCCTTAGTCATCCGAGCTCTCGAGGTCGTGAGCCTAGAGCGGGGTCTTCCGAAGCGCATCCGCGTAGACAACGGTCCCGAGTACATCAGTCGCGATCTCGGGGCCTACCGCGAGCAGCGCGGGATCGAGCTCGACTTCGTAGCCCCGGGCAAACCCCAGCAAAACGCCTACGTAGAGCGCTTCAACCGCACGTTCCGAGAGGACATCCTAGACGCCAATCTGCTGATCAGCCTGGATCACGCCCAAACGCTCATCGACGAGTGGCGCGAGGACTACAACCAGTTCCATCCCCATGGCTCTCTCGACGATCTGAGCCCACTTGCCTATCGAGCAGTACATCGCACGTCAACCCCAACCCCGTAGCTCCTAACTTGTATACTTACAACCTGTCCAGTGATGGGGATGCTTACTCCAGCGATACTTGCCAAAATCAATTCAAATTTTTCTATAGTAACAAAATTCTCGGTTTCTACTGGTCTGTATTCGCCCCTCTCTTCTCCGAAAAGATCGGAATCGTACAAGTCGAGATCTGCTAGTTGAATAGTTTGGTCTATCAGCAATCCGCCAAACATTTTAGATCTATCTAGTTCGTCAAAAACAGCAGCTTTTACTTGGAACATATCTTGTGTCTCCAGGGTTTGCTGAGTTCTTCCGAACTGAACGAACGATAATAACGCTGTAACGCTTAAGAGAAAAGGTGTAATCTTATTCATGTGTTTCATTCTGGATCAATTGAACTACAGTGGTTGCTTTTGTTGAAGCATAGCTCTTGCACTGAATACCTAGTGGTATTCTTGCAATTAACTCGAAGCTGATTAAAGTTTTGCGTAGAAACTACGTTAGTAGTATGTATTACAAGTAGCGATAACGAAGGTAAAACGTGAAATAGTTAATGCGTATATGATTAATATAATTAAGAGTATGTATTGTCGTATATATATGGCGGTAATATTCATAATTGAACCTGTTGTAGCTCAGGGAGAGTAACGCTACTATCAACCGGGTCGCATGTCTAAATTAACAGTAAATATTATTAACCGAAATTTGATAAACTAGTATTTGAATGCAGTGCGTAGTGCAGTATTGTATTTAAATTTATGAGCACCTGATTGTTGGATCTCAAGGCGTACTGCCGTAGAAAGTATCAAATCTACCATCTGCGACCACTATCGTGTCGAATGGCTCTTCTTTGTTAAACAGCATCCCATCAAAAAGTCCGCTTACGTGCCTGCTTTCTGTATCATGACCCGTGATCTCGATATTAAAGTCTGAATCTTCTCCAACTTTAGATGATGCATACCGTCTAGTTGATCCACCGCGCACGTCATATGTAAAAGAGGCGTACGGCGGCCCAGAATCAAATAGTAAGACGCGCATCCTCATAGAGCGACTATCCCCAATTTCCGGTCTCGGACACCATCTTCCAGTGATCGAGATGTATTCTTGGGATTCATACCGCCAATTCTGAAACGGATCGCAGTCTATTGATTGGACGTCCCCTGGGTCACTAAGTCGATCGACTCCACTCGCCACGAACAAGACCCGCCCGGTATCCGTCTCCACCCATGCACCCATCGTGTTCTCTCCGCTCGTTGTGATCGGAGGCAACTCAGTTGGAGTAGCCTTCCGAATCTCCTTGACCTCGTCCTTCGTGCAACTAGTAAGTCCGACGAGCATCACGTAAAGAGCTACGATTGTCAACATCGAAGCTTTGCCTACGAAACCTACTACCATTTCAGCGCAGATTCTATTCGTGTCAGTGCGTATACTTATCTCCTTCATAGCGCTAATGTGCTGTACCGTTTAGTTTGATTTCTCATCCAATGTTGCCAATTTGTTCTCGACGATTGTCCGTTTCGAATGATCTGACAGAATGAACTCACCTATTCGCTAAATTCCACTAATTCAGATACTATAAGTATATAACTTGTAGAGACATGCGACTGCAAATATGTGTTCATCGATAATTAAGGCGTACTGCCGTAGAAAGTATCAAATCTACCATCTGCTACCACTATCGTGTCAAAAGGTTCCTCCTTATTGAACAGCATCCCATCAAAAATTCCGCTTACGTGCCTGCTTTCTGTATCATGACCCGTGATCTCGATATTAAAGTCCGAATCTTCTCCAACTTTAGATGATGCATACCGTCTAGTTGATCCACCGCGCACGTCGTATGTAAAAGAAGTATACTGAGGCCCCGAGTCATACATCAAGATATGCATCCACATGGATCGATAATCCCCAATTTCTGGCCTTGGACACCATCTTCCATCAATCGAGATGTATTCTTGGGATTCGTACCGCCAATTCTGAAACGGATCGCAGTCTATTGATTGAACGTCCCCTGGGTCACTAAGTCGATCGACTCCACTCGCCACGAACAAGACCCGCCCGGTATCCGTCTCCACCCATGCACCCATCGTGTTCTCTCCGCTCGTTGTGATCGGAGGCAACTCAGTTGGAGTAGCCTTCCGAATCTCTTTGACCTCGTCCTTCGTGCAACTAGTAAGTCCGACGAGCATCACGTAAAGAGCTACGATTGTCAACATCGAAGCGTTGCCTACGAAACCTACTACCATTTCAGCGCAGATTCTATTCTTGTCAGTGCGTGTACTTATCTCCTTCATAGCGCTAATGTACTGTACCGTTTAGTTTGATTTCTTATCCGATGTTACCAATCCGTTCTCGGTGATCATCTGTTTCCGATGATCTAAACGAATAAACTTTCCCGTTTGCCTAATTCTACTGATCCAGATAACTGAGCTATGCAATTTGTAAAGACGTACGACTATGAATATGCAATCTACAATAATTAAGGCGTGCTTCCATAGAAAGTGTCAAACCTTCCATCTGCGATTAATATCGTGTCAAAAGGTGCTTTTTTATTGAACAGTATCCCGTTAAAAAGCCCACTTAGGTGTCTAGATTCTGTATCATGATCAGTGACCGTGAAGTTAAAATCTGAATCTTCTCCGACTTTAGATGATTCATACCATCTAGTCGATCCGCCACGTACGTCGTATATGAAAGAGGCATATAGCGGCCCAGAGTCAGAAATTAGGACCTGCATCCACATGGATCGATCATCCCCAATTTCTGGCCTTGGACACCATCTACCGGTAATCGATATGTACTCTTGGGATTCGTACCGCCAATTCTGAAACGGATCGCAGTCTATTGATTGAACGTCCCCTGGATCACTAAGCCGATCGACTCCACTAGCCACGAATAAGACTCGTCCGGTATCCGTCTCCACCCACGCCCCCATCGTGTTCTCTCCGCTGGTAGTAATCGGTGGCAACTCGGTTGGGGTCGCCTTGCGGATTGCTTTAACTTCGTCTTTCGTGCAACTCGGAAGCCCACCTAATGCTACGCATAGCAACATCAAGATCACCAAAGCTCTAGAGGGCAGACCGTCCTCAGCTTTACCATGACCTTTATTTTCGGTTGAGTTCGATTCGATCATGTCGCTAATGTACAGCACTACCGAGGGTGGAGCTTTATCCAAAGCTGCCGCCTTGCTTACCGGAATTAGCTGCTTCGGACAATTGATGATAAAGTGCATCCTCGAATTTGCCCTACTCGGGCAATTGGGACACTGCTAATCCCTGAGTTCAGCGTTCAAACCCATTGGATCCTACGGTACAGACAATTGAGCTTGTAAGCATCAATTTCCTAAGTCATATTAGCCTCTCCCCAGTTGCCTCACTACACCCCCCAGTCTTTGAAATCTTTATTGGTCGATACCGAACACGAATTCATGCACCGCTGGCGCCAACAGCTCTGTACAGCTACAGAGAGCTTCGATGCGGCCGCCGTGGCAGAGTGGTTAAATATCAGCTTAAGCGCCTACTACAAGCGGCGGCGTGGGGAGGTGGCCTTTACGCCATACCAGGTTTTTCGCCTCTCCGAGCGGTTTGGACTCAATACCAATACGAACGGACTCCCCGAACTCCGTTTCCAAGCTGGGTTACTCGCCAATACATTCTTCGACGCGAATCGCTACGCCGGCGATCTACTCGCAATCGTCAATCACTTCGCCTGTACCCTCGACGCTGCGGATACTGAGGTACTCGTTTCGACGACAGATATTCCCATCTTTCAATTGTTCGCCGAACCTGAGCTAGCGGCTCTCAAACTGTACCTCTTCGAGTCGGCGCGCACCGAGGTACCCGATGCGCCCTTCGCACTAGCGGATACGCTGGCCCGCCGAGCCGATTTTGTCGACTCCGCCCAAAAGATTGCCGCCGGCTACAGCTCCGTACGTTCTACCGAGATCTGGGGACCTGAGCCTCTGCAAACGTTACTCGCGCAGCTCATACAGCTAGCGCGCAAACGCTGTCTTAGCGCCGAAGACGCGCACGAAATATTTGCGTCGTTGTATAGAGTGGTTTCGACGCTCGAAGCCAGTATATGTTCTGGAACGACCCCGGAGGGTAGCGCCTTCGAGCTTCTTTGCAATACCCTGCACAGCAGCAGTAGCCTCATCGCTCTCCGCAACGGATCCGATCGTCGCTTTTTTCTCACCTTCGATAATCCCCGTTACCTCCAAGCAAGCAACGAAGCCGCGTACCAGCACTTCGAAACCTACTTCGAGGAGCTGCGGACGCGCGCTCACCCCGTTCAGAAACGCGGCCGCCTGAGTGCCCGTAACTTCTGCGCTATGCTTGTGGGTCAGATCAAAAAGGCCGAAAGCAAGGTGGGTAAAGCCATGGAAGTTGGCTTCGACCTGTATTAAGTCAAGCCAAAGCGTCTACCTCCGAGCTCAGCCCACCAACAGCTTCCCCTCCTCCTTCTCGGCGAGTACACTCGGTGCCCCCGTCAGCCACTCGTCCACGGCCACGGCGCACTCGCGGCCCTCGCTGATCGCCCAGACCACGAGGCTCTGCCCGCGGCGCATGTCGCCGGCCGCGAACACCTTCGCGTCGCTCGTTTGGTAGTCGGTGGTGCGCACGTTACCGCGGCCGTCGAGCTCCAGGCCGAGCTGCTCGAGCATGCCCTCCCTTTGCGGGTGCATGAAGCCGACGGCCAGCAGGGCGAGGTCGCAGGGGATCTCGCGCTCGGTACCCTCGACTTCCGTAAAGCTCGAACGCTGGGTGGCCTCGTCGTAGGTCCACTCGATGTCCACGAGCTTGACCGCGCGCAACTTGCCCTCGGCATCGCCTACGAATTCCTTGGTGAGGATCGCCCACGACCGCTCGCAGCCCTCCTCGTGCGAGGTGGAGGTGCGCAGCTGCATCGGCCACATCGGCCAGGGGGTTTGCTCGGCGCGCTCGTTGGGGGGTTGCGTGAGCAGCTCGATCTGTTTTACGGAAGTGGCGCCCTGGCGGTTGGAGGTCCCCACGCAGTCCGCGCCGGTATCGCCGCCGCCGATCACGAGCACGTGCTTGTCGGTGGCGCGGAGTGGCTTGTCTCCGGCGCGCGGGCGGCCGTTGTTCTCGCGGTTCTGCTGCTCCAGAAAATCCATGGCGAAGTGCACGCCCTCGAGCTCGCGACCGGCGATCGGCAGGTCGCGGGCGACGGTCGAACCGCCAGTGAGCACGATGGCGTCGTACTCGGCGCGCAGCGACTCCACGGAGACGTTCCCCCCCACGTTGGCGTTAGTTCGAAACTCAACGCCCGCCGCTTCCATCAGCTCCAGGCGGCGATCGATCACGCGCTTCTCGAGCTTGAAGTCGGGGATCCCGTAGCGCAGTAGGCCCCCGATCTCGTCGTTGCGCTCGAAGAGCGTGACTTCGTGACCCGCCTTGTTGAGCTGCTCCGAGGCGGCGAGTCCGGCCGGACCGGAACCGACCACCGCCACGCGCTGACCGGTCCGTGCCTTGAGCGGGTACTGCGGGCGCGCGTAACCGAGCTCGTAGGCCTTCTCGGCGATCGCCTTCTCGATGAACTCGATGGTGACAGCGTCGGAGTTGATGCCGAGCACGCAGCTCGCCTCGCAGGGCGCCGGGCAGATGCGCCCCGTGAACTCGGGGAAGTTGTTGGTCTCCGAGAGGATCTCGAAGGCCTCCTGCCAATCTTCGCGGTACACCGCGTCGTTGAAGTCGGGAATGATGTTGCCGAGCGGGCAGCCCGAGTGGCAAAACGGCACGCCGCAATCCATGCAGCGGGCGGCTTGCGTTACCGTCTTCGCCTCCGGAATATCCTCGTAGATCTCCAGGTAGTCGCGGACGCGGTCCTCCACGAGACGTTTGCCGGGGACCTCCCGGTGGTACTTCTTGAATCCTTGTATATCGCCCATGTGCGGGGGTTAGTCTGTGGAATAATTAAGCCTCGACCGAGAACTCGAGCTCCTTGGCGGCGGCCTCGGCGGCCCGGCGCGCGAGCACGGCCTTGTACTCCTTCGGCATCACCTGGATGAAGCCGTCCTTGGCCTCGTCCCAGTTTTGCAGCAGCGCGAGTGCTTTCTGGCTGCCCGTGTAGCGGAAGTGGGCGCGGAGGTACCCGCGGAGTTGCTCGACGTCCTCCGGCCCCGGCCGCTCCAGAGACACCATGGCGGTGTTGCAGAAGCGATCGAGCTCCTCGTTCGGGTTGAGCAGGTACGCCACCCCGCCGCTCATGCCGGCGGCGAAGTTGCGACCGATCTCCCCGAGGATAATCACCTGGCCGCCCGTCATGTACTCGCAGCCGTGGGCACCCACGCCCTCGACCACGGCCGTGGCGCCGGAGTTGCGCACCGCGAAGCGCTCGCCCGCGCGACCGCGGATGTACACCTCGCCGGCCGTGGCGCCGTAGAGGCCCACGTTGCCGACGATGATCTGCGTGGCCGGATCGAAGGTGACGTTCCGGTCCGGGACCACCACGATCTTGCCCCCGCTGAGTCCCTTGCCGAAGTAGTCGTTCGTATCCCCCTCGACGGTCACCGTCACGCCCGGCGCGAGGAAGGCGCCGAAACTCTGTCCGGCCGAGCCGCGGAAGCGGAAGGCGATCGAATCTTCGGGGAGCCCCTCCTTGCCGTAGCGCTTCGAGATCTCGTGCGAGAGCATCGCGCCCACCGCGCGGTCGGTGTTGATGATGTCGAAGGCGGCCGTCATCGACGTGCCGTCCTCCAGCGCCGGCTTCGCGGCCCGGATCAGCTTGCGGTCGAGGACGCCGCCCAGGCCGTGGTCCTGCAGCTCGCAGGAGTACTCCCGCAGGCCACCGGTGGGCTCGCGGTAGAGTACCGGCTTCAGGTCCACGCTCGCCGCCTTCCTGTTGACCCCCTCGGTGCGCTGGTGCAGCAGGTGGCTCTGGCCCACCATCTCGTCGACGGTCCGGAAGCCGAGCATCGCCATGTGCTCGCGCAGGTCCTCGGCGAGGAAGCGGAAGTAATTCACGAGGTCCTCCACGCGCCCGTCGAACTTGGCGCGCAGCTCCGGATCCTGCGTGGCGATGCCCACCGGACAAGTGTTGAGGTGGCATTTCCGCATCAGGATACAGCCCTGCACCACGAGCGCGGCGGTGGCCACACCCCATTCCTCCGCGCCGAGCAGCGTGGCCACGGCGAGGTCGCGGCCGGTCCGCATCTGCCCGTCGACCTGCACCCGCACCCGAGCGCGCAGCTTGTTGCGAACGAGCGTTTGGTGGGTTTCGGCCAGCCCGAGCTCCCAGGGGAGGCCGGCGTGCGCGATCGAGCTCACCGGCGAGGCCCCCGTGCCGCCGTCGTGGCCGGCGATCAGGATGTGGTCGGCGTGCCCCTTGGTTACGCCCGAGGCGATAATCCCGACGCCCGCCTTCGAGACGAGCTTCACGGAGATGCGCGCATCCCGGTTGGCGTTCTTGAGGTCGAAGATCAGCTGCGCCAGGTCCTCGATCGAGTAGATGTCGTGGTGGGGCGGGGGGGAGATGAGTCCGACCCCCGGCGTCGAGTTGCGCACGCGCGCGATCCAATCGTCCACCTTGTGGCCGGGCAACTGGCCGCCCTCGCCGGGTTTGGCGCCCTGGGCCATCTTGATTTGCAGCTCATCGGCGTTGGCGAGGTAGTAGCTCGTGACCCCGAAGCGCCCGGAGGCCACCTGCTTGATCGCCGAGCGCTCGGAGTCGCCGTTGGCGAGCGGCGTGTAGCGCCGGTCGTCCTCGCCGCCCTCGCCCGAGTTGCTCTTGCCGCCGATCCGGTTCATGGCTTTCGCCAAAACGGTGTGCGACTCGTAGCTGATCGACCCGAACGACATCGCCCCACTCGCGAACCGCTTGAGCAGGCCCTCCACGGGCTCCACCTCATCGAGCGGTACCGGCGTGGCCGGGTTGAAGTCAAGCAGCGAGCGCAGCGTCACGTTGTTGCGCGACTGATCGTTCATCGCCGCGGCGTAGCGTTTGTAGATCTTATAATCGTTCTTCCGCGTGCAATTTTGCAGCAGGTGGATCGTGGTCGGATTGAAGAGGTGGTACTCCCCGCGCCGCTTCCACTGGTACTGACCGAGGTCCTGCAACTGCGCCTCGCTGATCTCGCCGGGCTGACCGAGGTCGGCCTCGATCGCCGCGGTAACGGCCGCGTCGTGGAAGGCCAGCTTGTGCTTGACCAGCGCCTCCTCGGCGAGCATGTCGAAGCTCATGCCGCCGATGCGCGAGATGGTGCCCCGGAAGCACAGGTCGATCACCCCGTCCCCGAGCCCGAGGGCCTCGAAGGTTTGCGCGCCCTTGTAGCTGAGCACGGTCGATACCCCCAGCTTCGACATTACCTTCAGCAGGCCTTTCTCGACGGCCTGCCGGTAGTTCGTTTGGAAGAGCAGGGTCTCCGGTCCGGAGTATTGCTGCGCCGCCAGCTCCTGGATGGTCTCGTAGGCGATCCGCGGGTAGATCGCGTCGGCGCCGTAGCCGAGCAACGTAGCGAAGTGGTGCGTCTCGAACGCGTCCCCGGCGTTGATGATCAGCGCCGCCCGGCGTCGGATCCCCCGCGCCACGAGGCGGTGGTGTACCGCGCCCGTAGCGAGCAGGCTCGGGATCGCGCACCGGTCCTCGTGGATGTGGTGGTTGCTCAGAAAGAGCAGGGTGTACCCCTCCTTAACCGCCCGCTCCGCCTTATCGCAAACCGCGTTTAGCGCCAGCTCGAGATCCCCCGGCTGGTAGTCGTACGGGAAGAAACAGTCGATCTTCTTCGCCTTGTACTGCGGCTTTTTGTTGAAGCGCAAGCGGAAGTACTCGTCCACCCCGATGACCGGTGATTCGAGCCGGATCGCCTCCACTTGCGCCCGCTCGTGGTCGAGGATGTTCCCGTTCGTACCCACGAAGGTTTTGAGCGTCATGAAGTCGCTCTCCCGCAGCGGGTCGATCGGTGGGTTGGTCACCTGCGCGAACTGCTGGCGGAAGTAGTTCGCCGGGTGCTGCGCGTAGCGACTCAGCACGGCCAGCGGCGTGTCCATGCCCATCGAGCCGGTCGGCTCCTTGCCCATCTGCGACATGTTCCGCAGGATCACCTCGCGGTCTTCCTTCGTCAGCCCGTGGGCGAGCTGCCGTCGTCGCAGCGGCTTCGCCCTAATTTCCCCGGGCAGCACGATCGGCATCTCCGACACGTGCACGCGGTGCTTGGCGAGCCACTTGTTGTAGTCGTGGCGCGTGGTGATGCGCTCCTTGAGCTCCGCGTCGGCGATAATCCGCCCCTCGTCGAGGTCGGCGATCAAGATCTTGCCCGGCTCGAGGCGGTCCTTGAGCACGATCTCCGCCTGGTCGATCGGGATCACGCCCGTCTCGCTGGCGAGGATGAGCTCGTTTTGCTTCGTCAGCACGTAGCGGCTCGGCCGCAGTCCGTTCCGGTCCAGCGTGGCACCCACCAGCGTGCCGTCGGTAAAGCAGATGCTGGCCGGCCCGTCCCAGGGCTCCATCAGCATCTCGTGGTACTCGTAGAAGTCACGCTTCGACTGCCCGATCTGCCGGTCGTTCTGCCAGGCCTCCGGGATCATCATCATCAGGGCGTGCGGCATCGTCCGCCCGGAGTGCACGAGGAACTCGAGCACGTTGTCGAAGCTCGCCGAGTCGCTGCCCGACTGTTCGATCACCGGTAGCAGCACCTCCAGCTCCTCGCTCGTGAACACCGCCGAGGCCAGCGAAGCCTCCCGCGAGCGCCACCAGTTGATGTTGCCCTGCACGGTGTTGATCTCCCCGTTGTGCGAGATGCACCGGAAGGGTTGGGCGAGGCGCCAGCGCGGAACGGTGTTCGTCGCGAAGCGCGAGTGCACCAGGGCGATGGCCGATTCGAAGTCCGGGTTCGACAGGTCGGGGTAGTAGGTCCGCACCTGCATGCTCGTCAGCTGCCCCTTGTAAATCACCGTCCGCGACGAGAGCGAGCACACGTAGAAATCACCCGCGTGCTGCGGTAAGTTTTGTCGGACGTTGTGCGTCAGCACCCGGCGCAGTACGTACAGCTTGCGGTCGAGGGCCTTCGGCGTCAGCTCCTCGCCGTAGGCGAAGAAGGGCTGCGTCATGTACGGCTCGGTCGAGGCGGCGGTCGGACCGAGCATCGAGTTGTCCGTCGGGACCTCCCGGTAGCCGACGAGCTCGAAGTTTAGCTGCTCGGCCGCCTTCTGGATCTCGCCGCGCACCGCGGCGACGGCCAGCGCGCCCTTCGGCATAAAGAAGACGCCGGTGCCGTAGGTGCCCTCGTCCGGCAAGAAGAAGCTCAGCTCCCCGTCGTTGCTCAGCTTGCGGTAAAACGTATGCGGCAGTTGCACGGTGATACCCGCGCCGTCACCGGATTCGGGCTCACAGCCACAGGCACCGCGGTGCTCCATGTGCTCGAGCATCCGTAACGCTTTGTCGACGACCGCATTCGACCGAATCCCGTCCAGGTTGGCGAACAGCCCCGTTCCACAGGCGTCGCTCTCTAGGTCGGGACAGTAAAGTCCAGGTTGTTTCTCCATCTCTGTAGGTCTGCTTTGCCCCTATCCGATCGGTAGTGCCGGGGGGAAGCTTACGGTCCGAAATGGTTAGGGGCGAGCAGCAAGATAAGGCCGCCAACCAGATGGCTTTCGCCAAAACTTACCTCGGCCGATCTTTTGCGCAGTGATGACCGATGCACACCAAACAAAGAACCCGCTTTGCGCCCGGGGACCATACGGTTCCCCGGGCGCAAAGCGGGTTGAGTGTGAGTCGCTTAGCGGCCCGAACGTTCGCGATCTACTGCACAACGAGGCGGGTAGCCTGTCCCGAATCACCCGTCAGGGTGTAGACGCCCCGCGCTAGGCCGGCGAGCGATACTCTCGCGGGATTGTCGGCGCGCACGCGGATCACGCGCATCACCCGCCCCGCCGAGTTGCGCAGCTCGAGCGTAGCGGCCACCTCCGAGCCCACGTTGACGTAGTTGCCCGATTGGACCGGATTCGGGTACAGCTCCAGCTTTGCACCCGTAGCGCAATCCGCCACGGCGGATACGATGCTCGAGTAGCTCACCGCGCCGTCACCGTCTACTAACTGTAGGCGGTAGTAGCTCACGCCGGGCTGGGTGGCGAAGCTCGTCGAGTACGTCACGATGCCCCCGGCGTTGGTCGCCCGCAGCATCGCCGCGTCCTCGAAACGCCTGCCGTCGCCCGAGGCTTCGACCACGTAGTGGCTAAAATCCGCCTCCTCGGCCGCCCAGTCGACGATCGCCTCGCAGCGCTGCGTACGGACGTTGAAGCTCAGTAGCTCCACGGGGAGCACGGCGTTCGTCGTGGCGTCGCGCCAGTCGCGATCGTTCGCGCCGTCCTTGTCGGGGCGCGGTGCCACGGTGCCGCCGGCGCTCGCGTCCACGAGGTCGGCCAGGCCGTTTCCGTTGGTATCGAACCAGAAGCCGCTGCCCGGGTCGAGGTAGGGCGGGCGTTGCGCCGGGTCGTAGCCGGCCGTACCGGGTTGGTTGTCCATCCAGTCCGGGAGGCCGTCCGCATCGGAGTCGGTACCGTCGTACCGACCCGGGTTTCCGTTGTTAGCTTCGTAGGCTGCGGCGAAGGCCACCAGCTCGTTCTTTGCTTCGCCGTCGCCGTCGGCGTCGAAGCCTTCGGCCCAGTCCGCGAAGGTATCGCCGTCGGCGTCCGTGTCGAGGTAATCCAGCCCGTTGGCCGCGTCGGTGTTAACCGGCGTGGTGCCGACCCGCGTGCCGCCGCTGACGTTGTTCGCGTCGAGGCCTTCGAAGGCGTCGTCCACGCCGTTGCCGTTCGTGTCGCTGTCGCTAAAACCCGTCGCGACCGCGCAGTCGGAGCAGACCGCCTCGAATCGATCGCCGATGCCGTCGTTATCGCTGTCGACGTCGATCGCGTTCGCGAGCCCGTCGCCGTCCGTGTCGGCGTTGGCCCGTGGACTGCCGGGAATCGGTGCGGACGTCGTGCTCGCCGCCGGCCCGTCGTGACTCGGGTCAACGGGATCGACTAGGCCGTCCTCGTCCGCGTCGGCCGTACCGTCGACGACCCCGTCTCCGTCGGCATCCGGTCCGCCGGCCTCGACCACGTCGGCGATGCTGTCGTCGTCGGAGTCGAGATCGTACATGTCCGCGAGGCCGTCGTCGTCGCTGTCGCGCGGTTCGGAGACACCGTCGCGATCCGGATCGCTCAGGCTGGAGGTCCCGGGCGAGGTCACGTCTACCCCGCTGCCGATCGGGCCGTCGGTCGTGTTGTTGTCGTAGCTGTCGGCGAGTCCGTCGCCGTCGGCGTCGGCCGGGTCGTCAGCCACGCCGTCGCCGTCGCCGTCGGTACCGCCGGCCTCCACGAGGTCCGGGACGCCGTCGTTGTCCGAATCGCGGTCGTAGGCGTCGGGGACGCCGTCGCCGTCGAAGTCGTACACGTCGTTGACGCCGTCGTTGTTGCTATCCACGAAAGCGGGGAGGGTGTTGGTCGCGTCATCGTCGTCCTCGTAGTTGAGTACGCCGTCGCCGTCCGCATCGGCAGTCGGATTAATACCGGTGCCGCCGTCTTCATCGGCGTCGGGCGTACCGTCGTTGTCGTTGTCGACGTCGAAACGGTCGGCGACGCTGTCGCCGTCGCGGTCGCGGGCGAAGCGGAACTCGCCGGTCTCGTCATTTCCGTCGGCCGCGTTGAACGTCGAGGTTTGTGTCTCGTTGCTCGCCAGCCGGTAGCCGGCGGGGGCGCTGGTCGGATCGAGGCGTACGATGTACTGCGCGGGAAGCTCCGGGGCGGTGTACTCGACGGTGAGCACGGGGGCTTTGGTCGGATCGTCGTCGGAGCCGAAGTAAGCTATGTTCGTCCCCGAGCCGGTGAGCCGCAGTGCGATCGCATTGCCGAGCGAGTAGCCGGGGCGCGACACGATTTCGCCGATGATCCCCTTGAGGTCTGCCGGGTCACTGGGGTCGTTGGGATCGCTCGTGGTGTACGTAACGTCCGTACCCCAAGCCGCCGGAGCGGTCCAAACGACACTGGCGTCTGTCCCCGTCAGATTCCTGGGGAGATTCGTATTACTAAATGGCGCTACGGCGTCTTCGTCGATCCCCTCGATCGTGATGTCGATCGGAACCTCGGTGGTCCCGGTGTTGAAGCGCCCGTTGCTAACGAACGTAAGCGTCGCCGAGGTAATCGTTGCCCCCTGCGGGATGTTTAGCTCGTCGAAGCGAAGGCCCCCGGTGAGGGCTCCCGCCTCGGCTTGGTAATCACCGATCGCGTGAAATTGACTGTACCAGGTCGTTGCGTTACTGCTGTAGTCTAAGCCATCGCTCACGGGACTCGACAACTGCTGCGTCCGCGTTTGCGGGGCGGAAGGCACCACGACGTTGTCGAAAGAGTAGGCACCGTTGCCGTCCGTAAGCTCGGAATCGAGAGCGGTTTCGCCGGCATCGATAATCCCGTTCCGATTGGCGTCGCGGTGCAGGCTCACGCTGACGCCCACGATGGCGTCCTCGGCCGCGTCACGACCGTAGGAGTTGTTGACATCGTCGTAAGCCTTACCGGAGATGGTGAGGTTCGTTGGGGTCCCGCACTGCGTCGGAGCCTCGATGGCGAGTGTCCTGAGTGTGGTTTGGCGGCGAGCGTACCAGAAGGTGTTGATCGTGTTCTCGTTCCCGAAATCGAAGTCGCTCCAGTTGTGGCAAGGGGGGGCGCATCCTTCCAGGTTGACCCGGGGCGAACCGTTGCCGGGTGCCTCCGTGATGCCCGAATCGTCGAATTGCATTTGGACGGTGTATCCGTCGGGTGGCAGGGGGCGGGTTAGGGTTACCTCGAAACCGCCCGCGTCGCCCGCGTTACCGACCACGCCGTCGTCGTCGGGATCGGTCATGTACTCCGCATCGTAGACGGGGAGGTGGTAGGCTACCTGCCCGTAGGTAGTTTCGATGTTGAGCGTGGCGCTTTGGTCGACGGCGATGTCGTTCCCCTCGCCGTCCAGTCCGTCCCAGGGGATGTCGCGGACGTAAGGGGGTTGCTCGTTCGGGGCCGGTTCCACGTTAAACATCAGCAGCCGGTCGGCCGTACCCACGTCGTAGACCCCCGGCGCGGTGCTCGTGCGATCCTGATCGAAGAGTACCTCGACCACACCCGGTTTGGTTACCGCGACGCGGACCGAGAAGTCGCCGGACCCGGCGCAACCGATCAGCCTTGGGTAGCTCGCGTTCTCGAGGATCGTCCCGTACGTACCGTTCGGAAACGAATTGATGTCCGGGTTGGAGAGAAAGACCTTGTGCACCGGGTTCGTCGCCAGCGCTCCGTTGACCGATTTGATGTTCTCGAGTACGTCCGGGCCATTCGCCGTTCCGGTTTCGTTGAACGAGATGTTGAAGATGAAGGGGCGGAAGCCGGCGTTGAGGAAATCCACTTCCGAGACGAAGCCCCGCGGCGAGTAGACGTGGAAGGAGCCGCGGAATTGCCGGTTGAACCTACCGTATTCCGGATGGTCGGGCGCGATCGGTGGCGTGAAGAACGCCCAGTTCTTGCTGTAAAGCCGACCCGGGATCGCGGTGGGGGTCGCGGTCTTCGTAGCGACCGTAATGTCGAAGAGGGGGTACGAGAAGGCCGTCGTGGGTTCGGCGGTGCCGGCGAGGTTGCTAAACTCAACCACGTAATCGCCGGCGATGGCTCCGGGAGCGGGCTCGAAGAGCCAGGGCGTGTAGCCCGCGGCACCTCCCGTGGGAACGGGGCCGGCGACGGCCTGCGCGTGGTTGGCGATGCTGCCCGGTCCGGTACCCGTAATGAGCTGCGGCCCGAAAACGACGTTGCCGTTCGGGTCGAGTATGCGGAAATACGTATCTAGTTCGCTCGCGTTGCCCGGTGTAAAATCGGCACCCCCCGTAGCGCGCGCGAACCCGAAGTAAACGCGCTCGGACCCTGGATTTGAGAGGGTGAGCAGCAGCTGTGAGGTAGCTCGGCTCCCGTAGCCGCCAAAGTCGCCGTACCCGGGATCGTTGATGAACAGTCCGACGATGTCGGTGCTCTCCGGGCAGAGCTGCTTGGTGCCCTCCGCGTAGGCGAAGCGGGCGCTCAGCGATAGATAAGCGAGGAGTGCGAAGAGGAGCTTGGGTGTAAATCTGATCATGCGGGTGGGTAGGATTCAGCCGCGCGGATAGCCGAGAGGTTTCGTGCGCGGCACCCTGCACGAGCAAGTATTGGGCCAAGTCTGCTTCGTTTGGGGTTAGACCCGCCCGAGGGTTCTGGGTACCCTCAGCGCGCAAGCAAGGCGCTCCGGGCTATCGCGCACCATCGATGAAAGAGCGAGGGTACCCACGACGGCGCGTCACGTCGCGCCGGAACCGTACGCCGCCGCAACCGGTACCGGGCGCGATCGAGGTAATACTTGACCGAAGTTCACTGCCTAAGCGCATCGGATAGCCGCACCTCATCGCAGTAAGCTGCGTCCTAGGCTGTGCCTGATAACTCACGCCGTGGCGAAAGCGAGCGAATTTCGTTCTGGAAGAGCGTGGCGGAGGGTAATGCGGGAGCACCGTTCGAGTCGTGCGACGACGGACAGGCGGAAATCTCGCCGCTTGCGGTAGGCGAGGGGTTGTCATACATAGCCTAAGTCGGAGTAATCGAGTACGAGCGGTAGCGGATTCATCTCCCGGCGAGGACTGTTTGGTTTGGGTGATGCCAATCGAGGCAGAGCCGTTCCGCTAAGAGGTACGGCGAACGCTAACCGCAAACGGCACGTGCGCCGGTCGGTATACGTCCGTGAACCAACCGGGGTACGGTATCCAGCGGGTCGGCAACCTGCGTTTTGCCGAAAGGCTGCACGTGGAACGTGGCCATCGACGTGGACTGAGGTTGGATTTCGACTATCGCACAATCTAATTACGCGTGCGTTGCTCCCGATCCCAACCCAGTTCAAGTATGCCTACCTCGAAGTTTACCCTGCTGTTCGCCCTGGCTTGTTTTGCGGCGAGCCTCTCGCGAGCGCAATCGGCGATCTCTAAGCCGGACACCACCGAGTTCGCCGATGTCGAAGTCGTGGGCCACGTGGTGGAGCCACGGAAGCTCCCCCCGGCCGCCGGTGAGCTCTCCGCGCTCCGCGTGCCCGCCGGTTTCGAGGTGAACGTTTTCGCGGAGGAGCTCGAAAATCCCCGGATGTTGGCCGTGGCGGGCGATGGGACCGTGTACGCGACCCGCCGCGAGCTCGGCGACGTGCTGATGCTCCGCGATACCGACGGGGACGGCCAGGCCGACGAGCGGCGGGTGGTCGCGAATCGGCCCGGGATGCACGGGATCGCCATCAGCGGCGATACGATGTACCTCACGACCGTGAAGGACCTGTACCGCACCAAAATCGCGGAGGACGGCAGCCTCGGAAAGCTCGAACTTTTGCTCGACGACTTGCCCGACGGCGGGCAGCACCCGAACCGGATGGTGCTGGTGGGTCCGGATAACATGCTGTACGTTACCTCCGGCTCCACGTGTAATGCCTGCGGCGAGACGAACGTGGAGAACGCGACCATGCTGCAGGTGGCGCCCGACGGCTCGAGCCGCAAGATTTACGCTTCCGGACTGCGCAACACGATCGGCTACGGCTTCCAGCCGACGTCCGGCAAGTTGTACGGTATGGATCACGGCATCGACTGGCTGGGCGACAACGAGCAGCACGAGGAGTTGAACCAAATCGTGGAGGGTGCCGCCTACGGCTGGCCCTACGTGTATGCCGACGGGAAGCCGAACCCGGCGGACTACCCGACCAACGGCATCACCATGGAGGAGTGGTCGGCGCAGAGCGCCCACGCGATCGGACTGTACACCCCGCACGCCGCCCCCATGCAGCTCGCTTACTACACCGCGGATAGCTACCCGAGCGAGTACCGGGGCGATGCCTTTATCGCGATGCGGGGCTCGTGGAACCGCCTGCCGCCCTCCGGGTACGAGGTCGTGCGGATCCGCTTCGACGAGGCGGGGGAGCCAACGGACTTCGAGCCCTTCGTGCAGGGTTTCGTCGAGGAGCTAACCGACGGGAAGTGGGGGCACCGCGGGCGGTTGTGCGGCGTAGCGCAGGCCGGCGACGGTTCGGTGCTCTTCACCGACGATACCAACGGCGTGATTTACCGGGTGAGCTATACGGGAGATTCCGCGAGCACAGCTGAGGCTACCGCAGAGCCTACCAACAGCGAGGGAGCTGCCATCGGGATGACCAGCGCGGCGGTGGCCACTCCACCGGCCAAAGCTCCGCGGGAGCTCACCATTGGGCTCGTAGGTGCTCCCGCAAAACTGAAGGTGGAGAGCTCCGCGTTCGACGCGAACTCGAAAATCCCGGATGCGTACGGTGCGGAGGGGGAGAACATCAGTCCGGCGGTAAGCTGGTCCGGAGCGCCCGCCGAGACGGTAGGGTACGTGGTACTGATCGAAGATCCCGACGTGAGTGGGGGGCCACCTTTCCTGCACTGGTCGATTTACGACCTGGATTCGACGGTGACGAGCTTAGCGGAAGCGGTACCCACCGGTGCGGCGACGGTAGCTCCGGAAAGTCGCCAGGGCGCGAACGATTACGGTTCGCTCGGTTACTACGGCATGCGGCCGCCGGAGGGCGAGGAGCACGCTTACCACGTGGAGGTGTTCGCGGTGGATGCGCCACTCGAGTTGCCCTTTGGGGCGAGTCGGGCGGAGGTCGTGGATGCCCTGCGCGGTCACGTACTGGCGGCGGGGGAGTTGGTAGGGACGTTTGCCCGGTAAAGCGTAGTTATTTAGCTCAAAATCAGTCTTAGAAGAATTGAGTCTAGTCGCCGACGGCGCGCACCCAGCGCAGCGTGGTACGATTGCCGTTCTCTAGCACCTCGATCGTGTACGCTCCAGTACGCCAACCGCTGGCATCGATGCGTGCCTGTGGGTCATCGCTGTGATAGGTTACCCGCCCCAAGCCGTCGTACGCGTTAATCGTCGTGTTCGGAGCGAAGGGGGTCCCGGCTTTCTCGAGGTAGAATTCGGTAGGGCTTGCCGCGTGGAGGGCGATGGTCGGATCGCCGCTGGCCGTGACCGTAACCGCAATGAGGTCGCCTACTTGTTCGCTGCCGTCCGTATCGACGGTCCGCAGGCGAACGTAGTAGGTGCCCGGGCGGAGGGTCCGGGTGCTGAATGTGTAGCTGCCCGCGCCCTCCGCGGGTACGTCTCCGGCGTTTGCGAATGCGGCGTCTTCCTCGGCGCGGAGCTCGATGGTGAAGTGGGAGACGTTGACTTCGTTGGCGGTTTCCCAGTCGACGTTGATGGTGCCGCCTTCGGGGGTGGCATCAAACGCGATGATCTCGGCGGGCAGGCTTCCGTTGGGGTCGTAGGCCGGAAGTTCGACTACGTAGGCGTCGATAGGGATTCCGTCGTCGCTTCCCGACCAGTCCTCGTCCTCGTCACCGGGGCGCTGCTGTGCCCCGGCTCCCGGACGGTCGCCAACCGCCTGCGTGCCCTCGGGCTCGATCGACGCACCGACTTCCGCAAGTACCACCGGGTCTTGAGCCGCGCCCCGTGGTCGGGGCTGTCGTGCGCGCGGATCTTACTCGGCCTGCTCGTGCGGGCCTTCGCCCCGGGGGAGGCATCACCGGCGGGCGGACCGCTCGTGTTCGCCGTCGACGCTGGCCACCTGAGCGGCGGTGAGGGCGGCGCATCCGCGCCCGCGGGATCTACCGCGACGCGGTCCGCTCATCCGCCGGGCATTTCGCGAAGGCCTCGGGCCTGCGGTGGATGTGCCTGACGCTCGTGACCGCGACGCGGTGGACCCCGGGGCGGTGGACCCCGGGGCCGTGGGCCCCGCCCGTGCTCACGGCGTTGTGTCCGTCGGCCCGTTACTACGACGGTAGCCGGCGTTCGGGCAAGAAGCTCACCGACGTCGCCCGCCAGCTCGTCGGGTGGCTCGGGCGGCACGTCGCCGACGCGGGCCGGGGCCTCGGGCGGGCGTGTGTCTTAACGGCGGATCGCTCGTACTGTACGTACGCCCTGATGGCCGCCGCCCGGTGAGCCGGGGTGACGCTCGTCACCGATATGCGCCTCGACGCGCGGCTCTTCGCCGAGCCCGGACCGCGGCGCCCGGGACGGCCCGGACGCCCCGCCGAACGGGGGCCGCGGCTCCCGGCGATGGTGTCGCTGGTCACCGCGCCCGAAGTCGAGTGGCGTGGATCTACCGCCGCGGCGCGGCGCGGGGTCGGCGGGGAGCGCGCGCTCGACTACGCCACCGGGCGGGCGATCTGGCACAAGCCCGGCGAGCCGGCCGCTCTGCTGAGGTGGGTCTCGGTCAGCGACCCCGTCAAGGGCCCCGGGGAGGAAGGTTACCTCAAGTTGCTCGTCGCGAGCGACCCCGCCGTCGAGGCCGAGGCGGTCATCCGGTACTACGCGCGGCGGTGGTCGTGCGAGGTCACCGTCGCCGAGGTCCGCCGCCACCTCGGCGTCGAGACCCAGCGTCAGTGGTCCGCGCTCGCGATCGCCCGCGCGACGCCGTGCGCGATGGCGCTCGCCCCGATCGCGTGCCTCGTCGCGCACGACCTCGGCCTCGCGGTCCGCCCCCGGGGGGCGGCGTGGTACAACAAACCGCACGTAACGTTCTCAGATGCCCTAACGGCGGTCCGGGAGCACCTGTGGCCGTTGTGGATAACCTGCACCTCCCGCTCCGGGCCCGAGGTTACCGATTCTTGGCCGCGGGCAGCAGACATGACCGCGGTCGTGAGACATCTCGCCCACGCACTCATGCGATGCGCGGCATAGAAGGGACAAAGTCGAGCTCAGAGTCGGCCTTAGCAGTTTTGGCGTTCTGTAAATAGGTGTCGAGCACGATGAGGTTATCGTGGCATGAGGGGGAGTCGCGCTGTGGCGCGCAGTCGCCGAAGGATCCCCCGGTCGCGCAGTAGCCCCTAGCCGCGGGGTGTGTCGCGGGGGCAACCCGTCGACCTCGTTGTGGGGTACTCGAAATAGGGAACGTCGTATTCCTCGACATTACCGCAGTTATACGTTCGAGGGCGAAACAGATCACTCTGTCTCGCCCTCGGATGAGGCGAAGCCCTGGGGTCGATACCAGACTTCGGCTACTGCCAGTAAGCACTTATAGCTGTACCCAGTTAAGCACCGTAGCGCCCACTCGTACGTAATAGATGCCGGGGCTCCAGCCGCTCGCATCTACCTCCAGGGAGGCGTTCGCGCTTTGGTAAACGACGCGTCCGGTAGCGTCCTGTACGAGCAGTCGGGAGGCCGGAGCGCGGCCTTCGTCGTCGACGACGCGAAAGCCTCCATCGAACTTCTGAAGTCGTAACTCGGAGTCGACGGTACGGGCAGCGATGTCTACGGACACAATCGAGCTCAACGCCGTACTCCCATCGAGATCGACGGTGTGTAGCTGGAAATACTTCGTGCCCGCTCGGAGGTCGCTCAAGGTATGCGCGTAAGTGCCCGCGCCTTTCGCCGAAACTTGATCGGTTTTCGCGAAAGCGTTATCGTCGCCGGCTGCCCAGATTTCGAAGTGACTTACGTTGACTTCGTTGGCGGTCTCCCAATTTAAAACAACGTTCCCCTCTATTTTATCGGCTTCAAACGCAATCAGTTCGGCCGGGAGACTACGTTCTGTTGTCACTTTATAGACTTTAGAATCGGATATAGATACAGCATAAATTTCTCCGTTTTCATCTGTCCCAAAGTCAGTTACTCCAGGCACGGTACCTGCCGCATCATAAATTGCCAAACCGTTTGGTTGATTCGGCGAACGTTTTAACGCCGAGACTTTTCCCGTACCAGACTCCCCAAAGATGTAGTAGCCATACAGCTCCGCGTGCTCCGCACCTCGGTACACGACCCCGCCGGTTATGCTATTTCCCCTCTCTGCACCGTTAGGGTACGGAATGACATGAAGGGGGAATTGAACGTTAACCGGATCAGTACAACTAGCATTCCGTTGATCACCCGTTTCTTGATACCCCTCGAAACAGGGGTAGCCGAAGTTCGTACCGGCGGATGTGTTTAGGGAGATTACGTTTATCTCTTCAAAGCTTTTCTCGCCAACGTCGCCGATCCACAGCTCGTTGTCGACCGGATCAATACTCATTCGAAAGGGATTCCTTACGCCAATCGCAAAAATTCTGCTGTCGCCCCAGCCGCCCACGTTTCCGGCTGGTACTGCGTTGTCCCCAGATACATCTAGCCGCACGATTGACCCAAGCGGCGTCGAATTATCCTGCGAATTATTGTAAATATCTAATCCCGGAGGGGAGTCATCCCCGATAGATAGATAGAGTAGGCCCTCGGAGTCAAACGCTATTTCCCCGCCGAAATGTGTTTCCGATCTTTTCGTAATCGTAAGAAGTCTTTGCTCGGATCCTCTGTCCGCTCGATTCGGATTGGTACCGCTCACCGAATAGCGAGAGAGTGTCGCGGAGCTGAAAAACGTACTGTCTGGTTCAACAGACGGGTCAGAGGTAATAATCGTAGTATCTAACTGCGCGTAATACACGTAAAACTTGCCGCTCTGCTTGTAGTCAGACGGAAACGCAACCGACAGTAAACCTATTGGGCTACCTGTAGTTGGATTAAACTTTACCCCTATATCTAAAAATGTTCCCATCGGGTTTCCCTGAGCGTCGAACGTCTTGATCCTTCCGTTCTTCTCGTTCACGAACAGACGCCCGCTACCGTCGCCGGCATTCGTGATGCCAATCGGTCGAAAGAGGTCCCGATCGGTAAAAAGTTCCAAAGCAATTCCGGGGTCCTCCGTTTGCGCGAAAAGCGGAAACGCGGATATATATATGAGAGAATACAATATATATTGAAGCATGAAATCCGGGTTGAGCGAGAGTTACCTCAAAGAACCAGAATCCTCTTGATTTGCTGCACGCGATAGATCTCTAAGTCTGAAATTGTCAGCCACATTCCTGAACTTACGTATGGCAAAATATTAAATTTTAACCCATTCGATCGTATAGCGATTCACCTTAATGTAGTACGTTCCGGATGGCCAGTCGCTCGTGGATATTGGCAAGTTGGCATCCGAACTTTGGTAGATTGTACGGCCCGATGCATCGACGGCAACTAAGTCTCCTGGTATCAAACTCGATTTTTCGTTTATCAAGCTGATTTGTTCTCCGTCTACTCGAACGCTGATTTCAGTACCTCCTCTGTTGTTTTCGACCGTGACGACCCGACTCTCCTTCGGACTCCCATCCAAATCGACGGCGCGCAACTGGATATACTGCGTTTCGGCTAGTTGCCGATCGATCGTAATCCGGTAGTCCCCCGCACCCCCGGCGGGAACTTCCGCGACCTTGCTGAACGACGCCGGACTCGCCCCGGACCAAATCTCGAAGTGACTCGCGTCGACCTCACTCCCCGTCGTCCAACGCACCTCGATACCACCGGTCACCTCCCCAGCCGTAAAGGCGGTGAGCTCGACGGGTAGCGGTGTCAACAAGCTGATAGCTTTGTAGATCGCCACCGACTCATCCTGTGCGCCGTAGGCGATTCCGTAGACCTCCCCGGCCTCGTCTTCCCCGAATCCGGCGAAAGCCTTATCGCCACCCTCGTAGGTGAACGTATCGACGATCGACGCGCCGTCTTCCGAGAGCCGCAGCGCGAAGGTGGCGCCCGCCGCGAAGTCCGCACCGAGGTAATAGCCCGTCAGCTCCGGGTGCTCCGTACCCCGGTACACCACGCCGCCCGTAATGCTCCTGCCGAAATTGCGGCCGTATTCCCACACAGGGACCGTGTACGCCTCCAAGCTTCCGCACCCCCCTCCTCCGGCTACGCGGTCCGTCGCGAGTGTGCCCTCGTAACAAAGCCAACCCAGGTTAGTACCCTCCGCCCCGGCCGGCACCACGTCGACTTCTTCGCGGTCGGACTGCCCCACGTCGCCGATCCAGAGGTTACCCGTACGCCGGTCGAAGCTCATCCGCCAGGGATTGCGCAGCCCGATCGCAAAAATCTCCGGTAACCAACCCTCCCGGTTACCCGCCGCGGTGTAGCCACGCTCCGCCGCGACGTCCAGCCGCAGGATCGAGCCGAGCAGCGTCTGCGGATTCTGACCGTTCCGTTCCGGATCGTAGCTGCCACCACCGTCCCCGAGGGCCGCGTAGAGCAGTCCGTCCGGTCCGAAGGCCAGGTCTCCCCCGTTGTGGTTCGTCTGCGGTTGCGCAATCGTGAGTAGCTCCTCCTCGGTCGGGTCCGCGCGGTTGGGGTCCTGCGCGCTTACGCGAAAACGCGAGATCACCGTGCTACCGTCCTCCCGGATGTAGTTCACGTAAAACTTACCGCTCTGCGCGTAGTCCGGCGAAAACGCAAGACCGAGCAGGCCCTGCTCCCCGCTGGAGGTTCGCACCTTGGGGGAGATGTCGAGAAAGACCCCGAGCCGCACTCCGTCCTCGTCGAGTACCACGACCTGGCCGCCGCGCTGATGTACGAAGAGTCGGTCCGATCCGTCGCCGGCGTTCGTGATGTCGATGGGCTGGGAGAACTCTTCCTCGCCGAAGCGCGAAAAGGACAATTCAGGGTCTTGCGCCTGGGCCACGGCGTTGAGCGTCGCGAACAGGAGGAGGCTAGCGTAGTAACGGTACATCGATGTCGGGTTGGTGACACTTACGGTACCGGCCACAGCCCTTCATCGTTGCCTGATGCTAGCGATCACATGCAGTATGAGTACAGTCCTATAGCTCGTTTCGCTCGGGAAACCTCCTTCAAGACGGTCGATCACCGCCTTACGCGTAGGCCCGAATGTTGCGCCGCTCCACGTAGTTCACGAACGCTTGGTTTACAACCCGCACCCCCCCGGGGGTAGGGTAGTCACCCGTAAAGTACCAGTCACCGTCGTTATCCGGCCCGGTCGCCTCCCGCAGTCCTTCTACCGTCTGGAAGATCACCTCCACGGGCACGTCGATATCGTCCGGCGTCACGATGTCCGAGATGCGCGCGCTAATCTGTTCGTAGTCGAACTGTGCGTACAGCTCCTGCACGTAGTTAATTTTGGAATCCTCTCGTTTTAGCGCAAGCGAATCCTTGGCCTTTTTGTACACCCGGTTGATCAGCTTCTCCTGACCCGTTTCTTGGAGCAACGAAATCAGCGCCTGGAAAGCGATAAACTCACCCATCTTCGACATGTCGATGCCGTAGCAATCGGGGTAGCGGATCTGCGGCGCGCTCGAGAGCACGACGATCTTCTTGGGCGAGAGTCGCGCGACGGCCTTGATGATCGACTCCCGCAGTGTCGTCCCGCGCACGATGGAATCGTCGAGCACGACCACGGTATCCTTACGGTCGCGGACCACCCCGTAGGTGGTGTCGTACACGTGGCTCACCATCTCGCCGCGACTCGCATCATCGGCGATGAAGGTGCGGAGCTTCTCGTCCTTGACCACGAGCTTCTCCACGCGCAAGGTCTGCCCCATCACCTTCTCGAGCTTCTCGCGTTTCAACTTCTTGTCGGAGAGGATGCGCTCCATCTTCACCTCGTTGAGCCGCTCGTTGAGTCCTTCCACCAAACCGTAAAAGGCGGTTTCGGCGGTGTTGGGCACGTAGCAGAATACGGCGTGCTTGAGGTCGTGCCCGATGGAACGCAGCGTGAGGTCGGTCAGCTGCCGCCCGAGTTGCTTACGCTCCTGGTAGATCGCCCAGTCCGTACCCCGAGAGAAGTAGACGCGCTCGAACGAGCACCCCATCCGTTCGCCGGGCTCGATGAACGGCTTCTCGGAGATCTCCCCGTTCGCCCGAATGATGAGCGCGTGCCCGGGGGTCAGTTCCTGGATCTTCGAGCGGTGCACTTGGAAAGTCGTCTGCAGCGCCGGGCGCTCGCTGGCCATGGCGACCACCTCGTCGTCCTCGTAGTAGTAGGCCGGCCGGATACCGTTCGGATCGCGCATCACGAACGCATCCCCGTGCCCGATGAGCCCGCCCATCGTGTAGCCACCGTCCCACTTCTTGGCCGCGCGCGTGAGCACGCGCTGGATGTCGACCTGCTCGAAGATCTTCTGGTTGAGCGCGGCGTGGTTGGTATTCTCGTCGCGGTAGTACCCGTGCAGGCGCGTGATCTCGTCGTCGAGGAAGTGTCCGATCTTCTCCAGCACGGTTACCGTATCCGACTTCTCCTTCGGGTACTGCCCCAACTCCACGAGTTGCGCGAACAGCTCGTCTACGTTGGTCAGGTTGAAATTTCCCGCCAGCACGAGGTTACGCGAGATCCAGTTGTTCTGGCGCAGGAAGGGGTGACAAGCCTCGATCGAGTTCCTCCCGTGGGTACCGTAGCGCAGGTGCCCCATCATGAGTTCCCCGAGGTACGGGTAATCGGCCTTCAGGGTGGCCGTATCCCGGAGCTCCGCCGCGCTCAGTCCTTGGAAAGGCGCAAACACCTCGTCGAAGAGGTGGCGCAGCGGGTTGGGTCGATTGGAACGCTTGCGCGAGATGTACCGGTGGCCCGGCGCCGGATTGAGCTTGATGCTCGCGATGCCCGCGCCGTCCTGCCCGCGGTTGCGCATCTTCTGCATCAGCAGGTGCAACTTGTTGAGGCCGTAGAAGGGCGTGCCGTATTTCTCGGTGTAGAACTCGAGGGGCTTGAGGAGCCGAACCACGGTCAGGCCGCACTCGTGCTTGATGGGATCACTCATACGGGCGGATAGATTACCTACGACAGAATCGGCTGCAACGACACTCCAAAGGTAGGAGGACATCCAACAACCGGTTGCCCGAAAGCCGAGTTGCCAACAGCTTGTGAAGAGAAGGTGAACTAGCCGACATCTTTTAGGGAGTCGAGCCAGTCCGCGAGCTCCGTTCCGGTGCCCCGGGCGGGTGGAGCCGTCAAGGTGGATAACCGCCCGAGCCCCGCCCGCAGGTCGAGGTGCCGCTGCTCCTGCCGTACTCCGACCCCCCGTTCTTCCTGGGCTTTCGCCAAAACGGCTTGCTCGGGCTGCCCGGGCGTCGGAACGTACAACGCGGTACGACCGAGGGCGGCGAGGTCCATGAGCGTCGTGTACCCGGGCCGAGTCACGATCGCCCCGGCGCCCCGGTACCAAGCGCTCAGCTCCTGCGTCGTCGCGAGGTCGCGCACCCGCACCCCCCCCGGGATCGGACCCGCCAAACTCGGCGGCGAAGCCCCCGGTACCCCGCGTACGAAAATCACGTCCCCGAACCGCTCGCACGCGAGCTGCCGCAGCAACGTTGCCTCCAGGATGCTCCGCTGCGGCTCCACCCCGGAGAGTACGACGAGCACGTCCGGTCCTACCCCGGGCGCACTCGTCCCGCTTGCGCGAAAACGCGACAAAGCCCCCAAGTAGGTAGTCGGTACGCCCGGCAGCGGCGCCGACATCCGGCCGGCGAGCCGCGGCTCGCGCGCGGCGTCCGGCACGAGCAGGCCGTCGAAACGCCGGAGCAAATGGGCGTTTAGGGCCTGCCCGAACCACGCGCCCACGCCCCGGAGCGGGAGGTGCACCTGGTGCGACACAACGAACGAGCGAACACCGGTCAGCCGGCACCCGAACCGATTGTCGCTCAGGATCAGATCGTAGCCGTAGCGATCGTGAAGCCTCGCCACCGCGCGGCCCTCCGCGCGGATCGCACGCGCGATCCCCGGTGCGCCGAGTAGCATGTTGAGCTCGGCGTGGCGGGTAGGGTAGCGGATCCCGTACCCCGGCAGCTCGTGCACGCAGGCCGCGTGCGGGAGCTCCTCCCTCAGTAAATCGAGCGCGCGCCCGTCGGAGGCCCAGTGGACCTCCGCCCCGAGCTCGGCCTCGAGCGCCGCGGCGAGCGGGAGGCAGCGGGTGGCGTGACCGAGCCCCCAGTTGAGTGGAGCTAAGAGGATCCGTGGAGCGGGGCGCAAGGGACGCACGGGTCTCGGTCTTAGCCCACGTCGAACCGGACTTCCTCCTCCCGGTCGTCGAAGAACTTGTACTCCGTGAGTCCGACGTCCTCACTGCTGCGCAGCCGCAGCCAGGTTTGGTAGCGCCAGAGCCAGCGCATCGGGTGGTTCGGGAACCCCCGATCCAGGAACGCGTGTACGAAGGGGTGTACCTCCAGGGTTAGCTTCGATTTGGGGCGTGAGACCAGCAGTGCCGTTAGGTCGCGCTCGATCTCGTCGACGACCAGCACGGTGGGGTTCACCTGGCCGGTACCGTTGCACGTCGGACACTGTTCGGTGGTATCGAGCCTGATCTCCGGGCGGACCCGCTGCCGGGTGATCTGCATCAGGCCGAACTTGGTGAGCGGCAAGACCGTGTGTTGCGCGCGATCGGCTTCCATGAAACCCTTCATCTCCCTGAGCAAGCGCTGGCGGTGCTCGGATTGCTTCATGTCGATGAAGTCGATCACGATGAGTCCTCCGATATCGCGCAACCGTACCTGCCGGGCGATCTCCCGGGCGGCGTCGAGGTTGACCTGCAGGAGGGCATCGGCGTGGTTGCGCCCCACCTTGTTGCCCGAGTTTACGTCGATGACGTGCATGGCCTCCGTGCTCTCGATCACGAGGTAGGCCCCCGAGGGTACGGTGACGGTCTTGCCGAAGCTCGCTTGAATCTGGCGTCGGATGCCCTGCTGGTTGAAGACATCGCGGGTGCCTTTGTGCAGTTTGACGATCTCGACCTTGTCCGGCGCAATCGCCTCGAGGTAGGTGCGGATGTTGTCGTACATCGCCGCGTCGTCCACGATCACGCGGTTGAATGCATCGCTGAGCAGATCGCGGAGCAGGCCCGACGTTTTGTCGAGCTCGCTGAGCAGCTTGGTGGGCGCCTTGGCCTTGTGGAGCTGCCGGAACACGTCGTCCCACTGTCCGAGGAGAAAGTTGATGTCCTCGAGCAAATCCTCCGCGCCGCGCCCTTCGGCGGCCGTGCGCACGATGATCCCGAAACCCACCGGGCGGAGGCTCTCGACGAGCGTGCGCAGCCGCTTGCGCTCCTCGGGCGTCGAGATTTTCTTAGAGACGTTGACCGTTTTGCCGAAAGGCGTGAGCACCAGGTAGCGGCCGGGTAGGTTGACCTCCGCGGAGAGGCGGGGACCCTTGGTGGAGATCGGCTCCTTGGTGACCTGGAAGAGCAGATCCTGTTTTGCCTTGAGCACCCCGCCGATTTGACCGGCCTTGTCGATGTCGCCCTCCATGGGGAAACGGTCGAGTTTGGAGGTGCCGAAGGTGCCGTTGATGGCGCCGTTGGCGAACTTGACCATGGACCGCAACTGCGGACCGAGGTCGGAGTAGTGCAGGAAGGCCTCCTTTTCGTGACCGATGTCGACGAAGCCCGCGTTGAGGCCCGGACTCAGTTTGCGGATGCGACCGAGGTAGATGTCGCCGACGTTGAAGCTCGTCTCGTGCGCTTGCTGGTGGATCTCGACGAGGCGCCCGTCCTCGAGTAGAACGATCTCCACCCCCTCCGACGCGCACTTGATGATGAGGTCGCGCTCCACGGCGTGCGCGGGGGCAGAAGCTTTCGAGATCGCCGCGGGCGAAGCAGAGTCAGCCGACATGGGTGGGGGAGGCAAAGGGTTGGGGTACAAGCAGCGAAACCCAGCCGGTAGCGCGGGGCACCGGTTGGGTTGCGAGCTGTGGGATCGACTGCCGAGCGGCCGAGGGCGAAGTCGCTAGACTAGCGGTTCTTCTTCTTGTGGCGGTTCTTGCGAAGGCGCTTTTTGCGCTTGTGGGTGGCAATCTTGTGCCGTTTGCGTTTCTTGCCGCAGGGCATAGGCTGAAGTTTGTTGTCGTTTAAGAATCGGAATCTTGCCCTGACAACGCGCGACACGTCGTCTCGGATGCCTCGGCGGTGGCTGCGTCGCCCGTTCGGCGGGCAGCTTCGGCCAGGAGGCAGTGGGCGGATTGATTCCCCGGTTGGAGTTCGACCGCGCGACTCAGACGTTCGAGCGCGCGATCGTTCTGACCGGTCCGCAAAGCTAAGCGGCCGAGTTGGACGAGCACAGCGACATCGTCGGGATTCGCCTTATTCATGTCCAGCAGCATGATGACCCCGCGCATCGGGTTGTCCGCCGGTGGATTGTCGGCGTAAAGCAGCGCGAGGTTCACTTTGTGCTGCGAGTCCCCCGGCGCCAGCGACATGGCGTTCTCGTAGGCGGCCACCGCGTTCTCGAGACAGAACGCGCGCGCCTTGTCGGGGAGCGAGTCGTTCCTCAGGCAGATCGCGTACGTGGTGCCGGCGATCCCCCAGGTGGTGTCGCTCGGCACGAGCTCGGCTACTTCCTGGGCGTAATGCCCGGCGATGGCGGGCTGTCCGGCACGGTACCAGGCGCCGGAGAGCTCCTGCAGAACTTCCCGGCGGCGGCGGTCGGACGGCGCCCCTTCGAGCATTTTGTTGAAGCCGTGTATCTCCGCCTCTTGCCGGCGATCGAGGTGGTCGAAGGCTTCGCGGATGAGCGCCTCCGGACTCGTGACCGCGAGGTTGGTCGCGCGCTCGGTGTCGACGCCCCGCAGCTCGGGCGGTCGCCGCTCGAAGCCCCAGGTGAAGGCCACGACGGCCAGGGCGGCGAGGACGACGGCGATCCACTGCGGGCGATTGAGCATAAGGGGGCTATCTCAAAATTGGGTAGATACGTTCAGCTCGCGGTGGACGAATCCTCCTTGGGCAAGGCGTGCACCCGGGCTTTGACCTCGTCGATGAAGGTCTTCGCGGGCTTGAACGACGGGATGTAGTGCTCGGGGATAACAACGGCTTCGTTGCGTTTGATGTGGCGGCCCACCTTTTCCGCCCGTCGTTTGATGATGAAGCTCCCGAAGCCCCTGACGTAGACATTCTCCCCACCGGTGAGGGCTCCTTTTACTTCCTTAAAAAATTCTTCGAGGGTTACGAGAACATCGACTTTCGCCACTCCCGTCTTGTCCGAGATTGCAGCTACCAGATCCGCTTTACGCATGTAACATGTTGATTATAAAGGCCAATTGCGGTTGCTAAGTGGCGTAGGGGGCGACAAATGTCTAAAAATTATCCATAGCTACATCGATCTTACGGAAGAAACCCTAAACATGGTAGACGGCTATCTTGCCCGCTGCCCATGGTGTATTCGATGACTGGATTCGGTGGAGCGCTCGGCCGCTACAATGCCACAGTAGTGTCCGTTGAGATCCGCGGAGTCAACGCCCGCCAGCCAGACGTACGGTTTAAGCTCCCCGCGATCTACCGCGAGCTCGAGCCGGGTTTGCGTGCCACATTGCAAACGGCTGTCCTCCGCGGTAAAGTGGAAGTCACCATCGAGCGCAAAGACGCGCAGGGTGGATCCCTGGATGAGGGGATCAACGAACCCCTCTTTCGTCGGTATTACGACCAATTGATCGCCCTGAATCCGGGGTCAGAACGGGCTCCAGCGACGCTTACCGCGGCGGTTTTGCGTCTTCCCAACGTGGTTGGCCTCGTCGAAAGCGCACTTGAGGGGGGGGAGGTCGAGGTGGTCGAGGCGAGTTTTGCGGAAGCGATTACCGACTTCCTGGCCTTCCGCGAGGCGGAGGGCGGGGCGATCGCCGAGGCGTTGCGCGGGCACGCGACGACCATACAAGAGGCTTTGCCCGGGGTGGTCGCCCACGAGGCCGAACGGGAGGTGCGCATGCGGCAGCGGCTCGAGCGGCTCGTGGAGGACAAGCTGCACGGGACGGCGGTGGACCGGCAGCGGCTCGAACAGGAGGTGGTGTACTTCCTCGACAAGATGGACATCGCCGAGGAGAAGGCGCGGCTCGCCCAACACTGTACCTTTTTCCTGGAGAAGCTCGACGACGGGGGGGAGGTGGAGAAGGGCCGTCGGCTCAACTTCATCGCCCAGGAGATCGGGCGGGAGATAAACACGCTCGGCGCCAAGGCGTACTCCTCGGACATGCAGCGGGTAGTGGTTCACCTCAAGGATGAGCTCGAGAAGATCAAGGAGCAACTGGCGAACGTCGTGTAAGCATATGCAAAAGATTCTCGTGTTTACCGCCCCGAGCGGGGCGGGCAAAACGACGCTCGTGCGGCATCTGCTGCGGTGCTTCCCGGATCGGCTGGCCTTCAGCGTGAGTGCGACCACGCGGGAGCCGCGCCCCCACGAGCGCGACGGGGTCGATTACTACTTCTTGACGCCGGAAGAATTTCGCCGCCGCGTGGAGGCCCGGGCGTTTCTGGAGTTCGAGGAGGTGTACAAAGACCAACTGTACGGCACCTTGCGCACGGAGGTAGAGCGGATTTGGGCGGAGGGCAAGTGCGTGATTTTCGATGTAGAGGTAAACGGGGCTAAGGCCATCAAGGCCGCCTTTCCCGGGGAGACGCAGGTCGTCTTCGTGGCGCCACCCTCGCGGGCTATTCTGTTCGAGCGCCTGCGGGCGCGCGCCACCGAGTCGGAGGAGTCGCTGCGGCGACGCATCGCTCGGGCCGGTGGGGAGCTCGCCCGGCGCAACGACTTCGACTACGTGCTCGTCAACGACGACCTAGGGGCGGCCAAGCGCGAGGCCGAAGGGGTAGCCCTCCGCTGGCTAGACCGCGCATCCGAAACGCCGTAGCGTAGCATCTTGCGGTACCCGATGCGCCTGTCTCACAATACCCAGCTTTTCTCGCTGCGCACGGTGGCCTACCTGTTCACGCTCACGCTCGTGGTCGGCACGACCGGCTACATGCTCATCGAGGGCTACACCCTGGGCGAGGCGCTTTACATGGCGGTGATCACCATCTCGACGGTCGGATTCTCCGAGGTGAGGCCGCTGAGCACGGGCGGGCGCATCTTTACTTCCGGCTTCGTGATCGTCAATCTGGGCATCACCGCGCTGTTTCTCTCGCAGCTCACGCAGCACCTGCTCGAGGGTGGACTGCTCTCGAGCCTCCGGCAACGCCTCATGGACAAAGAAATCAAGACCCTGCGGGGACACGTAATCGTATGTGGGGGTGGCCGCTACGGCCGCGAGATCATCGATCAGCTGGCCGACAGCGACGAGGAGGTGTTGCTCATCGAGCGCGACCGCCAGGACATCGAGGAGTTGCTCGACCGCTTTCCCGACCTGCTCTTCGTCGAGGGGGACGCAACGGCCGACACGGTGCTGGAGGAGGCCCAGGTGGCGCGGGCGAAGTCGATCATCGTCGTGCTCGGCGATGACTCGGCCAACGCCTTCTGCGTGCTTTCGGCCCGGGAGCTCGCGCCAAAACTCACCATCATCGCCCGCATCACCGTGGCCGAAAACCGCTCGAAGCTGCTGCGGATCGGCGCCGATTACGTCGTTCAGCCCGAGCAGATCGGTAGCTTCTTCATGGCTACCCTCGTGCGCAAACCCTCCGCGGTCGAGTTCTTCACCTCGCTCGCCTCCGGACCGGATGCGGCCGCGGGCTTCGAGGAGGTAACGCAGGATCGGCTGCCCGACGAGCTGCGGGGTCTCTCCATCCGGGATATGGACCTGCGCAGGCGTACGGGGGTCAGCGTAGTCGCCCTGCGCTACGAGGACGGACACTACGAGGTCAACCCCAACCCGACCCGCGTGCTCCTAACGAAGACGAGCCTCATCGCCCTCGGCGACGGGGAGCAGCTCGGGCGACTGCGCGAGCTGCTCCTCGACGGCGACGACGAAGTGAAAAAGGATTAGAAGGAGTAGCCGATGCCACCGGAGACGCGGGTGGCCAGACCCACATTGCGACCGGTCACGTACTGAGCGACTCCAAGCGAGAGCCCAATACCGGCGCCGACTGAGCGAAAAGCACTTACACCAATCTGAGTATAGTTAACCCGAGTGGTGCTGAACGGGGTCATCATTCCGATATCTGGTGCGTCACTAGCGGATACCTGCGATCTCACCCAACCGTCAACGTAGATCTGCGATCCCGCGTAGCCCACCTTAGCGGAGAGCAGCGCGGCATTCGGTACTTCGTTGTCGCCGTCTTTGCCACGTAGGGAGTAGCCGGCTTGTACTTCACCGAAAATGCCCGGAGCCGAGATGTAGTGCGCGATCAGGTGGACGTTGCCCGCTGCAGCGTGGTTCCCAATCGAGATCACCTCGTTGGCTTCGTAGTCCGTGATCGGTGCCGAGAAGCTTGCCGCGCCGAGGAGCGAAAATTTGCCCTGCTCAGACTCTTTGGTTAGGAAGCGATACTTGAGCATCAGTTCTACATCCTGAAGTCCGTTTGCCTCCTGAGAAGGAGCATCATCCGCGCTCGTATCTCCGGCTCCTTTCGCAGCTATATACGGTAGACTCGCGATTACGTTAAGATCGTCCGTAATACCGTAAACCGCGTAAAGGCCTACGCTCTGCGTAGTGATTTCGCCACCGAACTGTGGTGGTGCATCTCCTTTGGTGTCTCCGTTGTAAAACATGTCGTACCGCTCCCACGAGTAGGAGAGAAACACGTCGCCGGTCCCCTTCTCCTTCGAGAATCCGTCGGTAAGCGGCTGTGCGGCCAGTGAAACGGTGGCGAAAAGGACTCCCAACCCGCAGGTTAGCTGGGTTGCACGTAGGAAAGAGGGTAGAGTACGCATACTTCGAGGGGTTTTCCGATCGGACGTGGATCGTCCAATCCCCCATAAGAGTATGAGCACGCCAGCGGCAAAACCGTGCGGTGATCCCTACCTGGGATGTATTGGTAGCGGAAGTGTCATATTGGTAGGCCCCCGAACGGGCCGGCCCCCAATAGCAAACCCCTTCCCGAAGGAAAGGGCTTACCTAAAACAGTCTCCAATCGAGACTAATTCGTAGGCTCTATCAGGAGAGCCGGTACCCGGACCCTGAAGCGCGCTGGCGCGCACGGCGAGCGAGACTGGACTTCCGGGAGGAGAAGTGCCGAGTTTAACTGTGTGTGGGAGACGTCTTAGTCAGACTGCCGGCTGCATCCACCGCGGGAACCTCTGGGGAGGTCGGGGGAATTGGAGATCGCAATGCCGGGAAGACAAGGTCAAATGTAGTTGCTTAACACGTACTAAACGGCTGCTTACCTATGTCGGGTAGATAGCTAATAGCCTACATAATAAATAATTAAGCTATATGTCTTCTGCTTCGATAGTAAGTCGATGGCTGCTTCCGACCGACTTTTGCCGAAGTCGGTTTATCTCATTTTGCATATGCGTTATGCGTTGTCGCATGTGCATTATGGTCTCGATACCGGCCGGATTGATCCCGAGATCGGTCGCCAGCCGAAGCATACTCCGTACCACGGCTAAATCTCGTTCGCTGATCAGGTAAACGTTCGCCTCGGCGACCCGGTAGTCGACCAGCTCGAGCTCGAGGAGCGGCACGAGCACGGACAGTTCGACGGGTTCGCCGTAGGTCACTTCTTCGATGCGGAGGTAGCGGATCATGCGCGGAGCTTGGCGGCCTGCTCGAGCAGGTCTCGTTCTTGCGGGGATAGGTTCTGCGGAAGCGTAAGCTGGACGACGGCGTACAGGTCGCCCCGCCCGTCCGCCTTGTAGTGCGGCACGCCCTTTCCACGTAGTCGGATCCGGGTACCCGGTTGCGTGCCCGCCGGCACGTTGAAGCGCACGCGACCTTCGAGGGTTTGGAGTTCGCTCTTGCCGCCGAGCAGGGCGGTATATACATCGACGGGAACCTCCACGAACAGGTCGTCCTCTTCGCGACGTACCCCGGGGGGATCGAGGATCCGAAACGAGATGTACAGATCGCCCCGCTGCCCGCCGGGCGCTTCCTGGCCTTGCCCCTTGATGCGGATGGTCTGACCGTTCGCTACCCCGGCCGGGATGGTGAGGCGGATCTTGCGGTCGCCTACTGTTACCACCTGCTTGCGGTCTTCGAGCACCTCGCTGAGCGGCAGTTGTAGCTCCGCGCGGAGGTCCGCTCCCGCAAAACGCTGCCTGGGATCTCCCCGCCGGTAGCCGCTGAACGCGCCCCCGGCGCCGAACATCTCCTCGAACAGGTCGGAGAAATCTTGCTCGCCGCCCCCGTTGCCGGCCCGCCGGCCGCCACCGAAGCTGCCGCTGTAGGCCCGTTGTTGACTTTCAGCGCGCTGCCGGGCCGCTTCGTAAGCCTCGCCCTGCTCCCAATCCTTGCCGTACTGTTGGCCGTAGCGGTCGTACTTGGCGCGCTTCTCCGGGTCGGAGAGCACGCTGTAGGCCTCGCCCACCTCCTTAAATTTCGTCTCGGCGGCGGTATCGTCCGGGTTTACGTCGGGGTGGTGCGTACGCGCCAACTTGCGGTAGGCCTTTTTGATGGCCTTCTCGTCGGCGTCGCGGGGCACGCCCAGCACCTTGTAGTAGTCGATGTAATCCATTCAGACGGTAGGCTAACCGGGGCGCCGGCCGGGCGAGCGATCTTCGCCCGCCGATGCTCCTGCTCTACATAAAGGCGTTCCACGTCGTCGGGTTCGTGGCTTGGTTCGCGGGGCTATTTTACTGGCTGCGCATTTTCGTGTACCACGCCGAGGCGCTCGGGCGCGAGGAGCCGGCACAGTCGATCCTCCTCGAGCAATTCGGCCGCATGGAGCGGCGGGTCTACGGCATCATCGTGGCGCCCGCCGCCGTCTTCACCGTCTCCTGCGGCACGGCGATGTTGGTCGTCAATCCGGCGTATCTCCAGCAGGGCTGGTTACAGATTAAGCTCGTCCTCATCGTGGCTCTGTTGGCCTTTCAGCTCTACGGCAAGTCGCTCATGGTTCGCCTTGCGGCAAAACCAGATGCGGTTGCCCCGGAGCGACTCCGATTGCTCAACGAGGTGCCGACGGTATTTCTGCTGTGCATCGTGTTGCTGGCGGTGTTGCGCGATGGGCTTTCGGCCTTGGCGGGGATTGGGATCTTAGTGGTGTTCGTGGTGGGCTTGGGGGCGGGGGTGCGCTTCTATCGGGGGTTTCGGGCTCGGAACCCGGAGCATTGATGGGGGCGCTCAGCCGGCTTATGGGTTCTCGCGGAGACGCGGAGTTCACGCGGCGAACGCGGAGCCCGGTATGGCGTACTGCCCCCGCGCGCCCTCCGCGACCCCGCGAGAACCTCATTCCCTATGCAACAGCGGGGCACGTTAGGCGAGCTCCGCTCGTGTGCCCGGGAAACAACGGCCCTCCTAACACCGCGTGGCACGAGCGGAGCCCGCCTAACGCCACGCTCACACCCCTTCGCGACCTCCGCGTCCCCGAACGTGCATACCCGATGGCGTTGCACCAAAACTTCCACCCAAGCGAGCACGGTACCGCCCCGCCGCCGACATTTGCACCGCATTAGCAAATGCTTTCGGCCCCCCTACCCAACATCTCGAATAACGATGGCGTTTCCGCCCCCGAACCCAAAGAACGTAACCTTAGGGGGTTAGAAACACGTTGCAAATTTGCACGTAAACCCCTCCGTGCTCACTAGTTAACACACTCTTTCTATGAAGAATTTATTGAAGTACGCCGCTTTCGTAGCGGTAGCCAGTTCCATGACGCTCGCCAGCTGTGGTGACGATGAGGACGATCCGGTAGTGCAGGCGAACCGTGCCCCGACCGTCGAAATCCAAAATGCCGACGGAAGCCCAAACGATAGCCTCAAGTTCGACGACGTTCAGGCGGGTACGGCCGTTGCGGTAACCATAGTAACTGCCGATGCTGATGCGAACCTCAACTCTATCGAGTTCGATGTCGATGGTGTGAGGGCTTCCGTAGGTAACGTCCGTGTCGGAGACGCAACTACTCCCATTACCGACAATCCACTCCTACTTGTCGACAACAAGGGAGGCTCATCTACCGTGTACTACTTCTCAGCACCGGTCACCCCCGGTGAGTCAATCGAGTACACCGTTACAGTCAAAGACGACGACGGCGAGAGTGCCAGCGAAGACTTTACCGTAGCCGCTGCTGTACCGCTTACCACGCTCGACGGAATTTTGCTAAACTCAGCAGGTCCTAGTGGCACGGGTGGACTGGTGCTTAGCACGGGCCAAACCGTGAACTCCACCGATACCCTAGCCGGAATTATCGACCTGGGTATTGACGACAAGATCGACGGCCAGGTCAGTGAGAACTGGCGCCAACAGGTTGGACCAGGGCAGACATCCATACTGCACGAGGTCGCTGAGAGCTTCCTCACTGAAGGCCAGACCTTCGCTGACATCACCACGAAGTCACAGATTCAGGCCGCTTACGGGTCGACTGGTGTTGACGTTAAGGAAAGTAAGAAGATTGAGACTGGGGCTGTCCTCGCAGTACTCCAAAACGACGTCTACTACCTTCTGGAAGTAGCTGAAGTTAGGGTCGCTAACCAGTCGAACGCCGATCAGTACACCTTCAACATTAAGTTCTAACCCTCGCGGTTTCAACGTATCGTTTGTCGAACCGGGCCGCCCTCTCCAACGAGAGGGCGGCCCGTTCTCGTTTGACACAGTTTTTGCAGCCCGAAGCGTTAGCTCTGTGCACCCGCCCCTAGTTTTAGCGTAAGCGAATCGTACAACCCCCAACGCGCCTCTATGAAACTGCCCTCCGCCAAACTCACCGTCCTCGCTGTTGCCGGCGGTATCGGGCTCACGGCCGCCACCTTCGGTCCCGACCACGGGCGCTTCTTCGAGATCTCGAAAAACCTGGAGGTCTTTACCAATCTGTACAAGGAGCTCAATACCTACTACGTCGACGAAATCGATCCGGCGCAGCTGATGCGGGTGGGCATCGACGCGATGGTGGAGAGCCTCGATCCGTACACCAACTACATCTCGGAGTCGGAGATAGAGGGCTTTCGCCTGATGACGGAGGGGCGTTACGACGGACTCGGCGCGCAGTTCGAGCGCATCGATTCGGCCATCGTGCTCATCGAGCCGCAGGCGGAATCGCCGGCGGTCAAGGCCGGACTGAAGGCCGGGGACATCCTGCTCGGCGTCGACGGCACGAGCGTGGTCGACATGGGGATCGAGGAGATCAACGAAGTACTAAAAGGATTTCCGGGCACGGAGGTAGAACTGCTCATCGATCGGCCCGGGGCGGGCGAGCAGACCGTGCGCGTGGAGCGCGACGAGATCAACCTGCCGAACGTGCCCTACTCCGGTATCATCCGCGATGGCATCGGTTACGTGGCGCTCACGCAGTTCACGCGTGACGCCGGACCGAACGTGCAGGAGAGATTGCTCGAGTTGCAGAAGGCGAATCCCGATATGAAGGGCATCGTACTCGATCTGCGCGGTAATCCAGGGGGACTCCTCACTGAGGCTGTCAACGTGACGAACGTATTCGTGCCCAAGGGCGAGCCGGTGGTTACCACGAAGGGCAAGGTGAAGGAGTGGGAGCGCACCTTCAAGACCAATAAAAATCCCGCCTTCCCGGAGATGAAGGTCGCGATCCTCATCAACGGCCGCTCGGCCTCCGCCTCGGAGATCGTAGCGGGTGCCGTGCAGGACCTCGACCGCGGCGTGCTCGTCGGGCAGCGGTCTTTCGGTAAGGGGCTCGTGCAGCACACGCAGGACATCGGCTACAACTCGCGTCTCAAACTGACTACAGCCAAGTATTACATCCCCTCCGGGCGGTGCATCCAGGGCGTCGAGTACGAGAACGGCGAACCCGTAGACATCGCGGACGAGCGCCGGTCGAAGTTTAAAACCCTCAGCGGGCGCGAGGTGCTCGACGGCGGTGGCGTGAAGCCGGACATCGTGGTCGATCGCGACGAAAATTCCAACATCCTCGAAATCCTCGCCGACAACTGGATCGTGTTCGACTACGCTACCCTGTACGCGATCAAGCACGATTCCATCGGTCCGGTCGACGAGTTTCAGTTCGATCAGTGGACCGACTTCCTCGCTTTCCTCGAGGCGCGCGACTACAGCTACGATACCCCCGCCGAGCAACGGGTACGTGAGCTAGCGGATCAGGTCGAGAGCGATCACTACCTCGAGGTAGCGGACATCGAAGCGCTCCAGGAGAAAATCATGGCCGCCAAGCGCAAGGAGCTCGAAACCTACCAGGAGGCCATCTCCGACCTCATCGAGAAGGAGATCGCCAGCCGCTACTACCTCCAGGAGGGTCGGATCCGCATCGGCCTGCGCAACGACCCGGAGGTGGTCGAGGCGGTCAACGTGCTCCTCGACGACGAGCGATATGCGGGACTGCTGAAAGGGTAGGGTACAAACGACTCGACCCGAAGGGCCGTGAAGCCGATCGGGTCGAGTTTTAGCGAAAGCTAGTGGGGGGAGCGTTTACGCAGCCTGCTCCTCCATCGTTTTCTTGAAACGCTTGAGGTCGGAGCTGATCTGCTGCGAGGGACTCTCGCCGAACAGCGTGGCGAGTGCCTGACCGAATACGCCTCCGGGAGGATTGTAGTACAGGTTTACCGTAAGCTTGGTGCCCTTGCCGCCGGGGGTGGGCTCGAAGCGCACCTCACCGCGGTTCGGGATGTCGGCGCGGTCTTCGGAACGCCAAGCGATGCGGCGTGCGGGCACGTCGGACGTTACCCGGGCGTACCAACTGACCGGTCCGGTTACCCCCTCCGTCTCCCAGTAGCTACGGCCGTCCTCGAGCGTGGTCACGTTCTTGAGGTGACTGAGGATAAGGGGTAAATTTTCGAAACGGTGCCACTTCGCGTACAGCTCCTTGGCGGGTCGATCCACGGTGATGCTCTCGCGCACGTGCACTTCCGAACCCACGGGGATGGCCGTCTGCACGCCTTTGTGGATGGGCTCGTGCTTGCGCGAGCTGGGGCGGCCCGTATTCGATTGATTGGAATTCTCAAACTCACCGTACCGACCACGATCGCCGCCGCCGGCGGTAAACGCCCGGATAGCGAGCAGCAGGAAGCCCCCCACGGCAGCACCGATCGCAACGTTGCGCACGGTGTAGTCCGAAGCGGGCGAGTAGCCACTTTCGTCAAAACGACTCTTTAACTCCTTGGCCCGATCCTCGGCCGAGGACACCCTGCCTTTCACCGCGTCGAGCGTATCCTGCGTCGTTTTAGCGCCGAATTCTCTCGCCTTATCGTATGCCGTTTTGCCCTGTGCCCTGGCGTCGGCCACTCTATCCCTCACCCGGTCGAGCGCCCTCCCGCCCTGCCCCTCGGCGTCGGCGGCTTCGCCTTCAGCAGTGAGATCTTTCGCCTGGTCCCCCGCCTGCTGCTTCACATCGGTAGGCCCTTCCTTGTGCCCCGCCGGTACGTGGGCGTGGGTGCGTTGGGTGCGCACCTGATCGAGGGCATCGTCGGGCGTAACGGAGGTAGCCTTGTCGATGGGCACCTTCGGGTCGTCTAGCTTATCGGCCGGCTGCATCGGGTCGTTCGCCTTCGTGGGACTCGGGGTATCTGTCTTCTTGGAAGCGTTAGCGCTGCCGTTGCTGCTAACCTTTGACTTCTTGCTGTCGTCGCTCATTATAATTGGGCGTTTTCCTGGGCTTAATAGTATCGCCGTATGGGCAGCAATGTTTACGAAGTTCTGTTGCGCGTTTTAGAGGAAGGCTTACGCTAAAACTCGATATCTTCGTTCGCGAACGCAGCCGATATTTGGGATTGATGGGTTTGAAATGGATTCAGGGCTCGGGGCTGGGCCTCCTCCTCGGGTTTGCGTGTCTCTGGCCGCCGCGTACATCGCGCGCGCAGCGGCTGAGCATTCGCGTCGAGGGCGTCCGCGACAGCGTCGGTAGCTTGCACTTCGGCTTCTATCGGACCCCCGAGGATTGGGACGCGCGGAAGAGCAACTTCCAGCGACACGCCCGCAAGCGCGCGCCCGAGGCGGGGGTGCTCGTGTTCACGTACGATGACGTGCCCCCGGGACGCTACGCGCTGGCCGCGGTAGACGACGAGAACGACAGCGGGGGGATGGACTGGGGCTGGGTACTCCCCCAGGAGGGCTTCGGGTTCGCGGACTATTACCACCGGGGCTTGAGTCGGCCGGCCTACGAGGACTTCGATTTCGAACTCGCCGCCGACAGCGGCTTGGAGATCGTGGTGCGACTGCGGTACCTGCAGTGAGGCGCCTACGCTATCCCCGGGTGCAGCGCGAGGGCGAGCATCAGCTTGACCGGGTTGTCGGACTCCCCCAGCTCGGTGCGCCAGCCGTAGAATTTCAGGCTAGACGGTTTCGGGACGGACTCGACGATCGAGCTGAAGTCGGGCTCCAGCGCGAGGTCGCCCGCCTCGACCCCGTACCAAATGACGTACCGCCCGGGCTCGGGATCGTAGCCGGCGAAGAACTCGCCCTGCGCGTCGGCACTCCCCCCGAAAGCGAGCATGACGGGCAGCGGCATCGGGCCGAACTCCTGATTTGCGGCCGGTAGAATCTCGGAGAGCGGCATAAACAGCCGGTCGTAGCAAAGCTCGGCGCGCTCGGCGGCGCGCTCGAGCTGCTCGGTCTTAGCCTCGAGTAGCTGGTGCGGTAGGGTATCGGCGATCACCTCGTCCATCGGTCGCCAAACGCGGTTCAGGAAAGTTCGCCCCTCCAGGTTCGGGAGTCGCAGCTTGTAGGTGAAAGCACCGAGCCCGGGTACGCAGTAGCCGGGGTGGTAGTGCCGGAAGCCGTGCGCGCGCCCGTACTCGAGTTCGAGGAGCATGGAGTAGAAGCCGAGGCTGTACCGTGCGTATTCGGGTTCGTAGGCGGCGAAGATGGAGGCCAGCGTCTCGCCCCCCAGGTCGAAGCACGAGAAGGCGACCAGCCGCTCCCCTTCGTATACCAGGCACCGGTAGGTATCGAAATCGTGGGTCGTGGGTTGGTTCCCGAACACGTCTTCGAGCGTGCGGCCTACGTCGAGCGGGTGACTGCGCTGGTAGCGCTCGTAGAGTTCGTCCTGGGCTCGGGTAGCCGTGTAGGGCAAGACCTCGTACCGGAACTTTCCTTCGTTGCGCTTGAGCAATTTGCGGTGCGATTTGCGGAAGCGAAACGATTGCAAATCGACCCGACTCCAGATGGTGGAGTACATCTGGTGTTCGACGAACAGGAATCGGGTGCGCCGGATGGTGTGCCCCGTGCGGAAGTAGCCCTCCTCGAGGAATTGATCCTGGTGCAACGTGGCGATCATCGGTAAAAAGAGGTCAGGCGAGGCGGGTTTTGTTGTACTACCTTGTCTCATTCAGTCCCCGACAAACTACCTCCGTGAGTACCGCTACCCGTCCTTCCAAAAAACGCAAGTTCCGTCTCGACTCCCCCTTTCAGCCGACGGGCGACCAGCCGCAGGCGATCGAGCGCCTGTGCGCCGGGGTCGAGGAGGGCGAGGCGACGCAGGTGCTGCTCGGGGTGACGGGCTCGGGGAAGACCTTCACGATGGCCAATGCGATCGCGCGGCTCGGCCGGCCCACCCTCGTGCTCACGCACAATAAGACCCTGACCGCTCAGCTCTACGGCGAGTTTCAAGATTTCTTCCCGGATGCGGCCGTGGAGTACTTCGTGAGCTACTACGATTACTACCAACCGGAGGCCTACATCTCGACCTCGGACACGTACATCGAGAAAGACCTCAGCATCAACGAGGAGGTGGACAAGCTGCGGCTGCGCGCTACCTCGGCGCTGCTGAGTGGGCGGCGCGACGTAATTATCGTGGCCTCGGTGAGTTGCATCTACGGTATCGGCAATCCGGACGATTTCAAGGCGGGGGTCGTGAGGCTACACAAAGGCCAGCAGATCTCGCGAAACGGACTCCTCTACAAACTGGTCGATGCCCTCTACTCGCGCACCGAGACGGATTTCCGCCGGGCCACCTTCCGCGTCCGCGGCGATACGGTCGATATCAACTTGCCCTACAACGAAGAGGGGCTCCGTATCACCTTCTTTGGTGACGAAATCGAGACGTTAGAGCGGCTCGATACCGAAAGCGGGAAGCGGATTGCGGAGGTAGAGGATACGGCTATTTTCCCCGCTGCGCTCTACATGGCGCCCAAGGATCGGATGCCGCAGATCATCAACTCCATCCAGGATGAACTGCACCACCAGCAGACCTACTTCGAGCGCGAAGGCCGGCTACTCGAAGCCCACCGGATTGCGGAGCGGACCAACTTTGATTTGGAGATGATCCGCGAGCTCGGCTACTGCAATGGCGTCGAGAACTACTCCCGCTACTTCGACGGACGCGCTCCCGGAACGCGGGGCTTCTGCCTGCTCGACTACTTCCCCGACGACTACCTAATGATCATTGACGAGTCGCACCAAACCGTGCCGCAGGTGCGGGGAATGTGGGGAGGCGACCGGGCACGTAAGATTAACCTGGTGAACTACGGTTTCAGGCTGCCGAGCGCGATGGATAACCGGCCGCTCAATTTCGACGAGTTCGAAACGCTCATCAATCAAGTGATCTACGTGTCGGCAACGCCGGGAGAGTACGAAATGGAGCAAACCGGCGGGGAGTTCGTCGAGCAGATTATCCGCCCGACGGGTCTGCTCGACCCACCCATTGAGGTCCGTCCGAGCATCAACCAGATCGACGATCTACTCGACGAGATTGCGGACCGGGTGGAGGCCGATGAGCGGGTGCTGGTGACGACCCTGACCAAGCGGATGTCGGAGGAGCTGACGAAGTACCTCACGAAGCTCAACCACAAGGTGCGGTACATCCACTCGGAGGTGGACACGCTCGAACGGGTCGAAATTTTGCGCGACCTCCGCCTCGGGCACTTCGACGTGCTCGTCGGGGTGAACCTCCTGCGGGAAGGATTAGACCTTCCGGAGGTAAGCCTGGTCGCCATCCTCGACGCCGATAAGGAGGGCTTCCTCCGCAACGATCGCTCGTTGACGCAGACGGCCGGACGTGCCGCGCGGAACGTGAATGGCCTCGTGATCTTCTACGCGGACAAGGTGACCGAGGCCATGCAGATGACGATCGACGAGACCAACCGCCGCCGGGCGATCCAGGGCGCCTACAACGAGGAGCACGGGATCGTGCCGACGATGAACAAGAAGTCGAAGGCCGAGATCCTCGCGAAACGGTCGATCCTCGACATCCGCGGGAAGCAGGAAGCTTACGTCGAGAACGATACCCCGAGCCTCGCGGCCGATCCCGTGGTGAAGTACATGGGGCGCGATCAGTTGGAGCGGCTGATCAAGGAGACGGAGGACAAGATGAAGCGGGCGGCCAAAGAGCTCGACTTCATTACGGCGGCGCAGTTTCGGGACGAGTTGTTTGCGTTGCGGAAGCAGGTGAAAGTGCTGTAGGCGAGGGAGGGAGGGAGGCCACTGGAAGCTCTCGAGTTATGCGGGCAGCCCATTTCAACACTTTTTGTGTTAATTGGTCGGATGAATCGAAACATCCACTTCGCCATCCCATACGACGAGGGCCTGATGGTACGCGCGAGGACCGTACCGCGAGCGCGCTGGAACAAGCCGTTGAAGCTCTGGGAGGTCCCGGAGAGCAGGGTTGCGTGGCTTGCGCTCGAGGAGGCGGGTTTGTTGGATCGGGTGGTGGCGCCGATGCGGCAATCGGTACGAGCTGAGAAGCCAGTCGAGCAGCCGGGTTAGGCCTTGCGGTAAAACCGCTGGCAGAGCGCAGGAGGCTATTCGACCTTCGTGCGAGCGGCGGCCACGCGAGCGGGGATTGGGTAACGAGGGTAGGGATGTTCGGGAGCGCGAGCAAGTACAGCTCCGGGAGAGGCTAATGCTGGAGGGGGCTGCGTACGCGACGATGAAGGCATATGGGGGGATCGTGCGACAATTGCAACAGTGGTGGGTGGGACCGCTGGAACAGGTCCGACGCGCGGACTTGCTGGCGTACATGACGCACTGCATTGAGAAGAAGCGTTACAGTCGAGCGACGATGAATCAGGTCGTGAACGGCATCCGGGCGTACTACGAACGCGTACTGGGCTGGCCGGTGGACGAGTTGCGACTCCCGAGGCAGAAGCGCAAGCGTGCGTTGCCGAACGTGTGCAGCGAGGAGCAGGTGAGGCGAATGCTGCGGGAGGTAGACAACCGTAAGCACCGGACCATGTTGGCGGCGATCTACTGCCTCGGACTGCGCCGTGGTGAGGTGCTACGGCTTCTGGTCCGAGATATTGACTTGGAGCGGGGTACCATCCACGTGCGGCAGGCGAAGGGCAACAAAGATCGGATTTTGGGGATACCGACATCACTGCGGCCGATGCTCGAGGAGTATCTACGCCGTTACGCGCCGGAGCATTGGCTGTTCACGGGGCAAGCGGGCGGACAGTACTCGGCTACGTCGATCCAGAAGATATTCACGCGTGCGAAGGAGCGTTCGCGGCTACCTCCGCAGTTGACGCTACACGGCCTCCGCCACAGCTTCGCAACACATATGGTTGAACATGGAACGGCGCTGCACGTGGTACAGGATCTACTGGGCCACGGGAGCATCGAGACGACGCGCGTCTATTTACACACAAGTAAGAAGCAGTTGGCAGAGTTGTACGATCCGCTGGGCGGCCTTTAATATTGTGCACCACCTCACATGTCCCGGAGTATGAGCGGGGACAACTGCGCTATATACACCTTTTATGGAGTGGTATGGATACAAGACGTAGTGGGAATGGGGTGTGTAGGGTTGTGGGGGGAGTTGGTAGGGGTACATTGGGAAGGACGTAGAGTCCGTCGAGAAAGGCGGGCTATGTGCCAGTAGGTGTACATAGCCACTAGTTACCGCCAAGTGTAAAAAAAAACTTATTCCAACAAAAAATCTGATTTTGAAAATTGTAAATTACCACGAAATAAAAAAGAATGGCTGAAAAAGCAAAGAATAAAAATTTTAACAATGCTTCAAAAGCGAAAGAAGATGAATTTTACACTCAACTTTCCGAAATTGAGAAAGAATTAAAACATTACAAAAAGCACTTCAAAGGCAAGGTAGTCTATTGCAACTGTGATGACCCAAGGGTAAGCAATTTCTTTCATTATTTTTCCTACAACTTTGAAAAATTAGGTCTTAAAAAATTAGTCACAACTTGCTATAAAAATCAAAGTATGGACTTGTTCAGTCAAAATGACCAAGAGCAAGCTATCTATTTAGAATATGATGGAGACAAAAATGGAAATTTTGAACCTGACCCAGATGAAATTGGAATTCAAACTTTAAAAGGCAACGGAGATTTTCGAAGTAAAGAAAGTATTGAGCTTTTAAAAAAAGCTGATATTGTAGTTACTAATCCACCATTTTCACTTTTCCGAGAATATATTGCTCAACTTATTGAATACGATAAAAAGTTTTTGATTATTGGCAGTCAAAATGCAATCACGTATAAAGACGTTTTCCAATATTTTAAAGAAGACAAAATTTGGATAGGTTACCAATGTGGCGATATGGCTTTTCAAGTACCTGAGCATTATGAAGCAAGAGAAACAAGATATTGGGAAGATGAAGAAGGTCAAAAATGGAGAAGCTTAGGAAATATTTGCTGGTTCACAAACCTTGACATCTCAAAACGTTTTGAAGATTTAATTCTTTATAGAACCTATAACGAAACAGAATATCCTAAGTACGTCAATTATAACGCAATAGAGGTTGGAAAAGTCAAGGACATACCAATTGATTATGATGGAGAAATGGGTGTCCCCATTACTTTTTTAGATAAATACAATCCAAAACAGTTTGAAATTGTCGGTTCAAGTATGACACTTGGAGTACGAATGAGTAAAATTGCTGATAAAGGAACTTATAGAGCAGGTGGCCCCCGTTTTTATTTGGATAATGGAGATGGAACGTACAGAAGACTTTATGATAGAATTGTCATCAAAAAAAGAAAATGAATATAGAACTTGAAGAAATATCGGTACGTGAACTGACTAATGGTTACGAAGACAATGAAGAAGCCGGAGTAATTGGTTATAGTGGTAAGTTGGATATTCGACCGCCTTACCAAAGAGAATTTATTTATAAAGAAAAACAGAGAGATGCTGTAATTAATACAATTCAAAAAGACTTTCCATTAAATGTATTGTATTGGGCAGTTAGAGAAGATGGAAACTTTGAAGTTATTGACGGTCAACAACGAACTATATCAATTTGTCAATTTGTTGAAGGTGATTTTGCTTACAACGGTCGTTATTTTCACAACCTACAAAAAAACGAACAAGAACAGATTTTGAACTATAAATTAATGGTTTATCTCTGTACGGGTTCAGATAGCGAAAAATTAGAATGGTTTAAAACTATCAACATAGCAGGGGAAAAATTGACTGACCAAGAATTAAGAAATGCAGTTTATTCAGGCTCTTGGGTTTCAGACGCAAAAAGATATTTCAGTAAGAATGGATGTGCTGCTTACGGTTTGGGTGGGGATTATTTAAATGGCTCTGCAATTAGACAAGATTATTTAGAAACGGCAATAAAATGGATTAACAAAGACGACATTAATGGTTATATGGCTAAAAACCAACACGAACCAAATGCAAATGAAATTTGGCTTTATTTTCAAGCAGTAATTAGTTGGGTGAAAATTGTTTTTCCAATCTATCGCAGAGAAATGAAAGGAATTGAATGGGGGTTTTTATACAATAAATTTAAAGACCAAAAATTCGATTCGAAGAAACTTGAAGTAGAAATTGCAAAGCTTATGGAGGATGAAGACGTGGGCAGTAAAAAAGGAATTTACACTTACGTTTTAACTCGCAAAGAAAAACATTTAAATATTCGTTCTTTCAGTCCAAATCAAAAACGGGAAGCATACGAAAGACAGAAAGGAATTTGTGTGGTTTGTAATGAACATTTTGAAATAAACGAAATGGAAGCCGACCACATTACGCCTTGGCACGAGGACGGGAAAACCAGTGCGGACAACTGCCAGATGCTTTGTAAAGAAGACAATAGAAGAAAATCTGCGAAGTAACACCAGGCGGTAACAATGTATAAAAAAACAGTTGCCAAGCCGCTTTATGAATAGGGCAACCGATTTTTTATACGAGACGTTGTGTAATTAAAACAGCCTAAGACAATTCTCATTTGATTTTATGCAAAACAAACAAATTCTAACAGTCCTTAAAAAATACTTTCCAAGCGATGAATTTATAAAAGTCGTTGAATTGAAGGGTGGTGTTTCTCATAATGTTTCTTTACTAACAACAAAGACCACTAATGGAGACCAAAGAACCCTTGTTTGAAATGTTTTGAAGGATTTGAATGGAAAAATGCTGCTAACCATACTTCAAAACGAGAGTTTGAAATTCTTCAGTATCTAAAAAAAAAGATATTTAAAGTGCCCAAAACATATTATTACGACAACTCATTGACTATTCTTTCAACCCCATATTTTGTAATGGACTTCGTTGAAGGGGACACCGAAGCAGAATGGAACTCATCGCCAGAAAGGGTCAGAACAATGGCTCGTTTTTTAGCCTCAATTCATCAGCTAAATACCAAAGATTTAGCTCATCTTCAAATAGAGAAATTAGAATTACCATTAGAAGGATGCTTTGAGTTTCTGCCAAAAATTACAGGAATCGATAACTATAAGGAACTAGTTCAGAAATTAAAATCCTATAAAATGCAGGAAAACATCAAATTGGTTTTAAATCATGGAGATTTTTGGCCGAATAATATCATTTGGAAAGATAAAGAGATAGCCGCTTTTATTGATTGGGAAGACGTAACTCTAGGAGACCCTATGGCTGATTTTGCCACAGCCAGAATAGAGCTTTTCTGTATGTATGGAAAAGATGTTACTGATTTATTTTCACAAGAATATTTAACCGAATCTAAATTTGATACAAGAAATTTACCCATTTGGGAAATTTATGCTTCTACTTCAGCAATAGCAACAATGAATAGCTGGGGATTAGATGAAAACGATAAATTAAATGCATGGAAGCGACAACAAGTTATTTGAATAACACCATTGACAAATTTCTCTTAAACTAACCTATGCGACAGGGTTGAAAAGAATAGAAAAAACTACACACAACATTGTGTATAGTGCATAGCTCGTAACCTCGCTACGACACCATACACGAGACCGTTGGCATGCCATGCCTAAGCGAAGCGTGGCATGGCATGCCAACGGCTCCGTGCTTCGCACTATGTCGGAATGCCTATGATTCGCTTCGCGGAATCACAGGCATCCAACATAGTGGAGCTGGCCATGCCAAATTCCAAAAATTTTTGGTCGCTTCGCTCCCTCCAACTTTTGTACTATGTCACGTCAGCTCCACGGAGCCGTTGGGCGAAACCCGCTTTAGCGGGCTTCAAGCGCGACGGTTGATGGTGGGGTTGGGTGTTATTTTATACGGCGCGAGTCAAGTAAGTACAACCTACCCGCGGGGTAGCTGGCATCAAAAGAATAAGAGCCACCGCGATCATTCCCTGTCCCGCTGGAAGACATCAAGTTGGTTCTAAGCAAAGATGAACCGGCCAGACCTATGGTAGTAACTACGAGAGTCCAAAGTGCCACAGATGAACTAATCGGCCGAGTTCGGTGCTTCGATCGATGTTGGTCGCTGAGACTCACATTCAAGCGGAGCAATCAGTGTGTAGTAGAAAGACTACTATCGGGCAAATGAATCGGTCTAGATTTAGAGCCCATTTGAATTAACTTGATCCTTTATATGTCCGTCGTGTCTGGCGGGTTGAACGAGGACTATCGGGGGGGGCGCTAGGGGGTATGCAACTACCTAACCCTAACGCCTTCCCCCCCGATAGCCGGTGGACGGTACCGGAGCCCGCGCTCGTCGGGCTCATCGGTCGCCGCCGCCTCAAGCACCCGTCGCGCCCGATCGCCGAGGCGGTCTTCTTCCAGCTGCGCACCGGGTGCCAGTGGGCGGGGTTACCGCCCGAGCGCTTCCCGCCGGCCGGGACCGTCTATCGCCACTCCCGCGAGTGGACCGATGCCTACGTCCTCGACGCGCTCAACGCGTCGCTCGTCAAGGAGCTGCGCGCGGCCGCCGATGGGGACGCCGCCGAACCGGCGAGCGCGGAGCCGACCGCCTGCGCGCTCGACTCGCAGTCGATCGAGTCGCGGGTCCGGGGCCGGCGCGACGAACGCGGCTTCGACGGCCACAAGCGCGTCAACGGCGCCTGAGTACCACGCCGCGACCGACACGCGGGCAACGTGCGGGCCCGCGTGGTGACCGCGGCGGATACCCACGATTCACAGGCCGTGCCCGAGCTGCTGGACGCGGTGCGGGCCGCGGGCTTCACGGAGGTCCGCGTGGCCTTCGCGGACGCCGCCCACGGTGGGCAGGCACGCGCGGCGGCTTCCCGGGGGTTCCGCGTGGCGATCGCCCGAGCGCTCCGACTACACGGCGGCCGAGCGCACCGGGGCCCCCGCGGCCGGCAAGCCCTTCGTCTCGTCGCGCTCCCGAAACGGTGGGTCATCGAGCGGACCTTCTCCCACCTGACGTGGTCGCGGCGCCTGTGCGCGAGCTACGACCGCCTCACGCAAGTCGTCGAGGGGTCGGTCATGCTCGGGTCCCTACGACACACATTGTCGAAGCGGTAAATTCAAATGGGCTCTAAGACCGAGATAGACTGTCAGAAACTAAGTTATCTTAGCCTTTGTTTTTACAGAAAAGACAGTAAGATGGACCTATTATCAAGAATAACCACGAACCCTTCAGTGATGGGTGGGCGTCCGACCATTAGGGAAATGAGATTTACCGTAGTTCAGATGCTAGAACTACTAGCGGGAGGAATGACTATCGAAGAAATATTAGAAGATTACTCGTATATTGAAAGAGAAGATATCTATGCGTGTTTGCATTATGCAGTAAAAGCTAGTAGTACTCGACAAGTGGTTTCATTTTCATGAAGTTTATAGTAGATACGCAATTACCATTTAAATTATCATCGTTTCTAAAACGGAAGAGCCACGATTGTATTCACACTACGGATACGATCAGCGGCCACCTTCTTTCTGTAGGATGAAGAAATTATCAAAATTGCTATTGAGGGCGAGAGGTCTGTAATTACCAAGGATTCAGATTTCAAAGATAATTACTACTCAAATGGATCACCCCCGAAAGTGTTATACTTGACATTTGGAAAGGTTAGCAACAAAGAGTTATTAAATTATTTCGAGGGTCATCTAGATAAACTGATCGAGCTATTTGAAGAAGGGGTTGAATTTGTAGAATTTAGCCGAGAAGGAATCTTCGTTTCAGATTAAAAGTTAACCCATAATGTAAGTGTATTGACGGTACAAGCGCCAAGACTTTAGGAATACACCCAATGCGTGAACCGACTTGTTGGGTGCCGTGTAGACTTCCCCTCAAGCGTACCATTTGATTAGTAGAAGTACTCCCTTACTTTTACTTTAATCCATGACCAACATGCGTAAGAGCAAATTCACCAAACAGCAGCGGCTCGAAGCCCTTGCCAAACACGACGGGGGCACCTCCGTAGCCGACCTCAGTCGCGAACTGCAAATCAGCCCCGCTACCTTCTATAAGTGGAAGAAAGACCACGCTACGGAAGAAGACGACACCCAGCGCCGACTCCAGGAACTGGAGCGCGAAAACAAACGGCTCAAGAAGATCTACGCCGAGCTGAGTATCGATCATGACATCTTCAAACAGGGCTACGGCATGCTAAAAAAGTGGCAAGCTCAAGACGACAGGAAGGCTTGATCGATACCGTTCGATCGAGCCAGGGCAGCAGCGAACGCCGCAGCTGCCGCGTCTTGGGCTTTCGCCGCGCTACTTACCGTAGCCGTAAAGCCGGTCACCGTCCGGAAGTAGCGGACGAGGAGTTGGCCAGGTTGCTGCGCCGTACCGCCACCGATGAGCGCTACCTGAGCTGGGGCTTTTGGAAGATCTATCACTACTTACGTAACCAGGGCAAACTCAGTGACAACCACAAGCGCGTGTACCGCATCTGGCGAGCAGAGGGGCTCAACCTACGCTGTCCACCCCGCCGTAAGCGACTACATCGGGAGTATCGTGACCTGATTAGTCCCGATGGAGTGAACGAGGGCTGGGCCATGGACTTTGTCAGCGACTGGGTGGTGGGACCGACTAAGAAGCAAGTACGCATTATCAACGTCATGGACGAGGGTAGTCGGCGAGCGCTGTGGACCGAAGCGCACACCAGTATCTCGGCCAGAAAGCTCATCGAGGTGCTGGATCAGATTGTGGACTATTGAGGCCTGCCAGCTTATGTCCGCTGTGACAACGGTCCGGAGTTCATCTCCCACCAGCTGCGTGCCTGGGCAACTATCAACGGAGTAGAGTAAGCGCCTAGCTAACCACGTCTTGTAGGTGTGCGCTGTTCCCCCGGAGCTTCGCGCCCATGGCAAACCTCTCCCACCTCCCCGAACAGTGGCGCACCTCCGGACTCACCCAGCGTGCGTTCTGCGAACGCGAGGGCGTCAAGCTCGCCACCTTCGCCTACTGGCGCCGCGAAGAACTCCACGACGGGGCACCGACATCATCGACCGCGGGCGCCGACCCCGCGCCCGCGGCGTTCACGGAGCTGCGCCTGCCGAGTGGCCCGGGCGCCGCTCGCCGCCCCGAGGTCCACTACCCCGACGGTACCGTGGTGCGCGTCCCGGTCTAATCGACCCCGCCGTGCTCGCCCTCGCCGCCCACACCCGCTTATTCTTTTACACCGGTCCGTGCGATATGCGCGAAGGGTACGCCGGGCTCGGGGGGATCGTCCGCCGCGAGCTCGGCCGTGACCCCACCGACGGGGCGGTCTACTGCTTCGTCAACCGCCGCCGCGACCGCAACAAGCTGCTCCGCTTCGAGGGCGACGGCTTCGCGGTGTACTATAAAGTCCTGGCTCAAGGAACCCTCGAGCTCCCGGTCGCCGAGGCGCGCACCGGCTACGCGACCGTCACCGCCGAGACGCTCGCCCTGATCCTCGGCGGGGTGAAGCTCGCCTCGATCCAGCGGCGCAAACGGTACCGGAAAGCGGCCTGAAGCCCTGTGTTTACTGGGGTCCGGCTTGGATGCCCGGCGGCCGGTCGGTATCTTGTCGGCCGTGGTTACCGACCGAGATCACCGCACCGTCGTCGCGCGCGAGGACGCCCGCATCGCACTACTCGAAGCCGAGCTCGACAAACTCCGCCGCCGGTTGTTCGGGCGCCGCTCGGAGCGCTTCGTGGCCGCCGGCGACGAGCAGCTCGGCCTGTTCACCGAGCGCGACGCGGGCGGCGACGACACCCTCCCCGCCAGGAGCCCGCCGCCGCGCGGGTGGCGACCAGACGCCCGGGCCGCAACCCGTTGCCCGCGCACTTCCCCGTCGACATCGAGGTCCTCGCCCCCCGCTTCCCCGCCGACGGGGATCCGGATGGCGGCGGGGAAGTGCACCCCGATCACCAGCCCCTCTACCGCCAGGCGGAGGCCCTGCGTCGCGACCGCGGGTGGGCGCTGTCGCGCGCGACGATGGGTGAGTGGGTCGAGCGCGTCGGGGTCACCCTGCGCCCCCTCTACGACGCGCTCGTGGCCGGGATCCTCGCCGCCGACTACGTCCAGATGGACGAATCGGGCATCAAGGTCTTGAGTGAGGATAAGCCCGGAGCTACACATCGAGGTTGGATGTGGTTGGTGCACGATCCGGGGACCGGGGCGGTCGCCCTGCGCTACGACCGCTCGCGGGCGGCGCGGGTGCCGACCGCCGTACTGACCGGCTTCAACGGCACCCTCCGGACCGACGGCTACGGGGCCTACGGAAAGGCGCTCGACGCTTTGCGCGCCACCGGCGCCGAGATCCGCCGCGTCGGGTGCCTGGCGCACGTGCGCCGCAAGTTCGTCGAGGCCCGCGACGCCGATCCCCGCGCCGAGGAGGCCCTCGCGATCATCCAACGGATCTACAGCGTCGAGGCGGGGTGCCGGGGTCAGCCCCCGGACGAGCGGCTCGACACCCGCGGCAAGGATCTGGCCCCGCTCGTCGAACGCTTCGACGGGAGGCTCGCCGACCACCGGTACGCCGTGCTCCCGAAGACTCCCCTCGGGGGGGGCGTCGGGTACGCCCTCGACCGGTGGCCCGCGGTCGCGGCCGCCGCGATGGCCGACGGCCGCATAGAGGTCGATAACAACGGCATCGAGAACCGCGTGCGCCCGCTGGCGCTCGGGCGCCACGAAGAAATGGGGCGCAGGGGCCCCGCTTCGGAGTCCCTGTTCGCCGGCGACCACGGCGCGGCGCTGAACTCAGCGGTACTCTACGGTCTGCTGCTGAGCTGCGAGGCCGCCGGTGTGAACCCGCGCGCGTGGCTCAACGACACCCTCGAACGCATCCTGCAACACCCCGTCAACCGGATCGCCGAGCTGTTGCCTAGTCATCATGCATCAGCCGTGCAAGACGTGGTTGGCTAGGCGCTTACGGCCGTATTCTGGTTGTGCAGACGTACTGCGTGCTCGAGTAACGCCGTCAGCTACAAAAAGACGCCGCAGATTAACTCGAAAACTTAAGCTTGACAGACCACTAGGCTACGATCAGGCGCGATTCATGCAACAACGCCAGGATTAACTGATAAAGCTTGTTTCAAAATGTACAACAAGATAGTCGTTTTGTACAATTCTGTTCAAGAATTCGGTTCTACATTTGCGGAAGTAGATTTCTTTAAGTGATAGCGCACTGCTTTAAAGCCTCAATATCTTAAACTTTTAAATGGATATATCGAATAGAATCTTAGAGACCTCGTACCCAACGTACATAAACGAGACCGGTACCGAAAAAAAGGAAGCTATCCTTTTTCTTCACGGTTCGGGGCCAGGCGCATCGGGATTTTCGAACTGGCAATATATCATGCCGGAGTTCGGAGAAAACTTTTACTGTATGGCCCCGGATCTTGCGGGTTTCGGAAAAAGCTACCATCCTGAAAATCCCCCGGTAGGCATGCGTAAGTGGATGCGTATCTGGACCGACCAGATCATCGGCATGCTCGATCATTTAAAATTAGATAAGGTACATCTGGTTGGGAACTCTATGGGTGGGGCGATTGCCTTACAGGTGCTGATGAACCATTCTGAACGGTTTAAAAAGGTGGTTTTGATGGGCGCGGCCGGGGCACCTACCACGCTCACGCCTGAACTTGATCGCACCTGGGGCTATTACGACGACCCGTCTCCGGAGCTTTTGGCCAATATGATCTCTTGGTTTTCGTACAATCAAAATACGATCAAGGGGCAACTGAGCGAAATTGCCAACATGCGCTACGATGCCACCATGCAAGCTGAAGTGCGGAGTTCGTTCGAAGCTATGTTTCCCGCACCGAGACAAAAACATTTAGATGATATTGTGATACCCGAAGGATCGCTTCGCAATATGGAACATCCGTTCTTGCTCATTCACGGCCTCCAAGATTTGCTTGTCAACGTAGAGACCAGCTACTACCTGATTCAGCATCTGCCGAAGGCGCAAATGCATGTTTTCAACCACTGTAGCCATTGGACCCAAATCGAATTTAAAAGCGAATTTCATGCGCTTTTAGAACTTTTTTTCACAAACAAAATCTAAGAACACTGATTGGGAATGTTCAACAATCAGCCACCAAACAATTAATAGTATGGATTCGAAATTAGCCACCCTAGGACACGTAGCGTTAATTACGCCCGATCTGGAAAAGTCACATTGGTTTTTCCACGATATCGTCGGTCTGAACGAACAAAAACGGGAAGGAAACAAAATTTATTACCGGGCCTGGGCCGATTTTGAGCACCATACCCTGATACTTATCGAAGGGGAAAAAGCGATGCTCGACCACATCGCCTGGAAAACAGAAAAACCGGAGCATGTCGAGATGTACGAGAAAAAAGTACGAGATGCCGGCATGGAAACGCGCTGGGTAGAAGAAGGCGAAGAAGCCGGTTTGGGAAAAGCCTTCAGGTTTACCATTCCCACCGGTCAGACCTATGAGATCTACTATAAAATGGAGCGCCCCCTAGCGCCCGAAGGAAAAAGGTCCCGTCTGAAAAATCAGGTGTTCAAATCATTTGACCATGGCGTTTCTCCGCGATGTATAGACCACGTAAATTTTAATGTCGGCGATCCGGGGGCATCCATGAAATTGCACGAAGAACTGTTTGGCTTTAAAAGCCGTGAGTGCATTAAACTCGACAATGGGTTTGAGCTGGCCCACTGGTCATCGGTGACCAGTCTGGTGCATGACCTTGCTATTATGCACGATGCGGAAGGCAGACAGAATAGGTTGCACCACACCGCTTTTTACCTTGATAATTTTCAGGACGTAGCCAGAGCGGCCGATATCTTCAAAGAAAACGGAATTGAGCTTAGTGTAGCACCGGGAAGACACGGTATTACGCAAGGGTCATTTATCTACGCCATCGACCCGGGCAGTGGGCATCGTTTGGAATTGTTCAGCGGCGGATATCACATTCACGACCCATCTTGGGAGACCGTGGTATGGGAAGAGAAAGACTTGGCCGAGGGAATTATCTGGTGGGGCCCCGAACTTTCACCGACCTTTTTAGCGGACTCTATCGGGCCGGAATAAAGAATGCTTATTTAGTAGCAAGTTTTCATGACAGCAGAAGAAATAGCAGAACGTTTTCGTAAGGCGGCGTTTACAAAAATGGCAATCGCCCCTATCAGCGAAGAGATCGGAGTTGAAGATATCGCCCTGGCCTATGAAATTCAGCGTGTAAATACTTCGCTTAGCGAAAGCAATGGAGCCCGTGTGGTTGGGAAGAAAATTGGGCTGACCTCTAAAGTGGTACAACAACAGTTAGGAGTCGACCAACCTGATTTTGGTGTTCTCTTCCATGATATGGAACTGCTTAACGGATTATCGGTCTCCATGCAAGAACTCATGCAGCCCAAGGTAGAAGCGGAAATCGCCTTCGTCTTGAAACATGATCTTGATAAGCAAAACATGACTAGTGTGGATATAATCAGGGCTATCGATTACGCACTTCCGGCCATCGAAATCGTAGGAAGTAGGGTAAAAGATTGGAAGATAAAAATTACCGATACCGTGGCCGACAATGCTTCGGCAAGCCATTACGTATTGGGCCATAGCCCGAAAAGACTTACCGAGATCGATGTAGCGGGTACGCAAATGAAACTGTCGAAAAATGGTGAAGTAGTTTCGGAAGGTACCGGAGCCTCCTGTTTAGGGTCTCCATTGAACGCGACGCTCTGGCTAGCCCAGAAAATGGTTTCCGTAGGTAATCCCTTACGCGCCGGTGAGCTCATTCTTTCAGGCGCGGTGGGCCCGATGGTTTCCGTTGCCGAAGGCGATACCATATCGGTACGGTTCGAAAACTTAGGTAATGTATCCGTTGAATTTTCCAAGTAAGGCAGCACGATGAAAACCAAAGTAGCTATTATCGGGTCCGGCAATATCGGAACAGATTTAATGATCAAGATCTTGCGGCTTTCCACCGTTCTTAAAATGTCGGTACTAGTGGGTATCGATCCGAAGTCAGACGGGCTAGCCAGGGCAAAACGCCTGGGGGTCGCTATTTGCCATACCGGGGTTGATGGTCTAATCGAGATGGATGAATGGGCAGACATCAAGATTGTGTTCGATGCCACCTCCGTAAAGGCACATACTTACAACTGGGAAAAAATAAAGGCCTTTTCCGATAAAAGGATGATCGATCTAACCCCAGCGGCCATCGGACCGTACGTGGTGCCCGCAGTGAATTTTCCGGAGACAATGAATCTTGCTAACGTAAATATGGTTACCTGCGGTGGGCAGGCCACCATTCCGATTGTGGCAGCCGTTCGTAAAGTGGCAAAAGTGCATTATGGGGAGATTATCGCTTCCATAGCCAGTAAATCCGCCGGACCCGGAACAAGAGCCAATATTGATGAATTTACGGAAACCACATCTACTGCTATCGTAAAGGTAGGCGGGGCCGATAAAGGAAAAGCGATTATCATTCTGAATCCGGCAGAGCCGCCTTTAGCCATGAGAGACACTGTTTTCGTATTATCGGAGCAAGCTAGTCGAGATGAAATCCGGACCAGCATCAAGGCGATGGTGGCAGAAGTCCAAAACTATGTACCTGGATATCAAATGCATCAGGAAATCCAGTTTGAAGACATTCCGGAATCCGAACCCGTCTATATTCAAGACCTCGGGTATCGGCATGGGCTTAAAACTTCGGTATTTCTAAAAGTTATCGGTGCGGGGCACTACTTGCCAGAATATGCCGGTAACCTTGATATTATGACGAGCGCTGCGCGCGCCACCGCCGAAAATATCGTCGAATCTTTATACGCCGATACCCTGTGAGAGAATTATACATTCAAGATGTTACCCTACGTGATGGCATGCACGCCATCAAACACCAGTACACCAAAGAAAGTATAGAAACGATTGCTGTTGCCTTAGATAGTGCCGGAGTCGATGCTATCGAAATTGCACATGGTGATGGCCTGGCGGGCGGTAGTTTTAATTACGGCTTCGGGGCAACTTCCGATTGGAAATGGTTAGAGGGTATTAGCGAAAAACTGACCCATGCAAAGCTGACCACCTTGGTGCTTCCCGGAATTGCCACGATACACGATTTAAAGAAAGCCTATGAACTAGGGGTGCGATCGGTACGAGTGGCTACCCATTGCACGGAAGCCGATACCGCCCTGCAACACATTACGGCGGCCCGAGAGATAGGGATGGATGTTGGCGGGTTTTTAATGCTGGCCCACATGAACGAACCGGCCGAACTTGCCGAACAGGCCAGAATAATGGAGAAGGCAGGGGCCCACTGTGTCTACGTTACCGATTCGGCGGGCGCTTTACTGATGGACGGTGTAATAGATAGGATCAAGGCGTTTAAAGATGTTCTCGACCCCGAAACCGAGATAGGTATCCATTGTCATCATAATCTGTCTCTGGGTGTGGCTAATACGGTTACGGCCATGCAGCACGGTGCAAATCGGCTCGATGCATCCTTGTTGGGTATGGGCGCCGGTGCCGGAAATGCTCCACTAGAAGTACTTATCGCCGTTTTGAATAAAATGGAAGTGTCTCATAATTCAGACCTTTATAAATTGATGGATGCCGCGGAAGACCTGGTGCGTCCACTGCAAGTGCGTCCGGTCAGGGTTGATAGAGAGACTTTGTCTCTTGGGTATGCCGGGGTGTATTCCAGTTTCTTGTTACACGCCGAAAAGGCCGCCAAAATCTATGATCTGGATACCCGAACGATTCTAATGGAATTGGGCAAAAGAAATATGGTCGGCGGTCAAGAAGATATGATTATCGATGTGGCCCTCGACCTGGCTTCCAAAAAATAATTCCGATTTACACCTTATCTTTCCGATAGCTCATTTCAAAAATCGGACATGATTTTCAAGGGAATCCCAAATTTCAGCGAGTACGGAAAAAGGGCCGTCGGCGATATAACCGACTACTTCTCCATCAAAACGATAGAGAGTATTATGACCGCCCATCCGGTTCATAAGCCTCACTGTCACGCCCTTTTGTTTCAAATTACGTGGATTACCGAAGGGCAGTATAATTTGACGGTTGATGAAATGCAATATCAATTGCAAAAGGACCATCTGTTGCTGCTTCAGCCCAATACAATTCATGCTACCAACTTCTCTAATTCCTTAAAGGGGTATGTCATCCACTTCAGCGTCGATCTTTATCACGCCCTTAAAACCATGAACCCTCTTTTTTCAAGGATTATCAACAAAGATATTTCCCATCGCTTAATTTCCATTAAAACGATACCTAAAGAGTCGGAAGAAATCGAAGAACTGTTCAGGCGGATGAAGTCTATTTTCGAAGGTAATTCCCTGTTGAAGAACGACATCCTCAGGTCATATGTGAATATCATATTATTAAAAATATATGAACACTATAGCCTCGAAAGTAAGAACAAACTTTATAACGCCTCCCAGACCTTGATGAATCGATTTTATCATGCACTCGACCAGCATTATATCGACAAGAAAGCGGTCAGCGATTACGCCGAAATACTGAATATTTCGCCGGGTTATCTTAATGCATTATCAAAAAAAGAGGCTAACAAGACTGCGGGGAAAATCATCAAGGAAAAAATCATTACCGAGGCCAAACGGCTTTTGATCTATTCCGAAAAAGACATTACCGAAATTTCGTATGCGCTGAACTTTTTGAATCCGTCCTATTTTTGGAGGATATTCAAAAAACATACGGAGTATACGCCCAGAAAATTTAGGAAGAAGTACAAACTAGAACGAACGATGGAAAACGTAAAGTTCGATCGCCTCTAGTTTTCGGTACCGTTGTGGGGCTGGCTACGGGACTAGTAACCGGCAGTTCACCACTAGGCTGTGTCTCATAAATCGAACTGCTGAGTTTCGCGATCGTTGTTGAAGGCATGGGACGCTACGAACTAACTGACGAGCAGTGGGCTACGATCGTGGCGCTGTTCCCGAGCGACGCGGGCAAGCGGGGGGCTCCCTTCAGGGACCACCGCCGGATGTTCGACGGGATGCTCGGGGTCTTGTGTTCCGGTGCGCCGTGGCGGGACCTGCCCGCGCGCTATGGGGCGTGGACGAGCGTCTACGGGCGCTTCAATCGGTATCGCCGCGACGGGACCTTCGCGCGCGTCCTCGCGCGGCTCCACTTGCGCCTCGACGCCGCCGGCCTCATCGACCTCGGGTTGTGGGAGGTCGACTCGACCGCGGTCCGCGCGCACAAATCCGCCGCCGGCGCGCGTCACGACTCGGTGGGCGCCGAGGAAAAAGGGGCCCCCGACCCCTCGTCGAGCCCGGCGACCACGCCCTCGGACGTTCGCGGGGCGGGGTCACCACGGAGGTTCATTACGTCTGTGATCGCCGCGGCGTCCCGCTCGCCGCGGCGTCGAGCGGGGGCCGGGCGAGCGACGTGAGCCACTGCGCCGCCGCCCTTGAGCGGGTCCGTATCCCGAGCGCGCGCCCGGGCCGCCCGCGGGTTCGCCCCGCGGAGATCGTCGCCGACCGCGCGTACGACTCGACGGCCCTGCGGCGGGCGCTACGGGCGCGGGGGATCCGCGCGCGGATCCCCGAGCGGGAGGTGCCCGCGGGCAAGCGCCGCCGCAGGCGCGGCCCGCGTCCCCGCTTCGACGAGGCGACCTACCGCGCGCGCGCCGGCGTCGAGCAGTCGATCGGGTGGCTCAAGGAGTGCCGCCGGTTCGCGACCCGGTACGAGAAACTGGCGGTCGACTTCCTCGCGATGGTCGAGCTCGCCTTCATCCGGTATATCCTCAAAACTTATTTATGAGACACAGCCTAGTGTCGGTGAAAACTATAGCCCGCGTGAACTGCATTCCATTGACCATTATTAATAACCAAATACCGACAACACTGCCTACACGCCCACACCGGCTAATCGCCGGGCGCGGCGCGTAGGCCAACGTTAGGTTCGCCCAACTACCGACCCTTTGGCAACCTACTTAAGGAGATCCGTAACCACGTCGAGTCGGGCTAGCAAATGCCAGTCACGACATTGACCAACCGCAGGACCTACCCAAAGGTCCGAAACGGCTCGGGCACAGCATCGCGTAGGCGCTGGCGGACGGCCCCGAAGGCGCTGGGCTCGGTCTTGCGTGCCGGCTCGTGATCGAAGTCGATGTCGTCGTGAAGCCTTATGGTTATTCGGACGGTCCTAAAGTGTAATTGCTAGCGTGTTCTCTGGCCCTGCGGGCGGCTCCGGCCGCGCGGTCGGAGCCGCCCGCAAGGACCCCAGTTCATGAGGAAGGGGTGGATGTCGCTTTCTGCAGCCTCACCCGTGTTGTCAAACCTATCTTAGAAATCGCGCACGGCTGCCGTGTTAGAGCGTATTAGAGTTTTTCGAGCTGCCTGAGGGAGAGCTTGACGTGCGCCCACAACACCGTCGCTTCGTAGTGACGCCGCAGCCGGTCGTAGCACGTGCGGAACGCCCGCGAGAACGACGGGTGCGCGAAGGTCCGCTCGATGACCCACCGCACGGGCACCGGCGCGAACCCATTGGCTTTCAGCTTCTCACACTCGGGTACCGTCGTGCACCGTAGCTCGACTCCACGCTCGGCCAACCCATCGGCGAAGTGCTCGTACGCCCCGTCGGCGAGGGCGAGGGTGACGGTCGTGAACCCCGATGCCTGCGCCACGGCGACGACGCGCTCGGCGGGGGGGGCGTCGTGAGCGTTCGCGCCGGTCGCGACGCGCCCGGGGACGTGACCGCGGGACTCGGTGCAGGCGTGGAGTTTGACGCCGCTGACGCGCTTATAGCCGTCGTAGCCGTGGACCTCGCGTCGCCCCCACGGCGCTGCGGGGATCGACTCCGAGTCGATCGCGACGACGGTGGGGTGTCCGGGGTTGCGGTCGGGTCCGGGGGCGCCGACGTAGGGGAGGGCGAACGCCTCGAGAGAGCGGAGTACGCTGACGATCAGTGCATTAGCCGTCTCCATGACACGCTCGCGAGCCCAACGCCGGAAGTAGTCGTAAGCTACGTGCCACGGGAGCTGCGGTGAGTCGAGGCTGCGCCACTTACAGCCGTCGTCCGTGCGGTGGAGGATGGCGGCGACGACGAGTCCTAGTGGGTACTTGCGCCGGCGGCGGGGGATAAGGAGGCGGATGACGCGCGTGAGTAACTTTACGCCGCCGTCGGAGACGTTCGGGTGGTATAGAGTAGTATCCATGCCCCCGGTAGCGGCTCCGGCGGCCTCTTGTTCAGGAGGTTACGCATCCGAAAGCGTCGTAGGCGAAAACTCTAACACGCTCTTAGTACTGGTTGCTACGTTGGGGGGGGCTTCGCCATAGTGCCCCTTCGATACGATCCCGAAACGGGGCGCGGCAGACGTCGAGAACGGCTGCGGGGTTAGCCTCGTGATGGCGGTAGGGAGTAAGGATACATCTAATAAAGTCCAATAAGTAGAATCCGAAGTATCTACTATGCATGTAAATTTAAAAGTAATCTTTTAATTTGCATGCATGGACATCATTGATCGGACCCTTATCCCCCCTCATCGAAGAGGCCTTAACCGAGAGTCCGGCCGTAGGCATGCTTGGTCCGCGTCAAGTAGGAAAGTCAACTTTGGCGAAAAGGCTCGTAGCGAGTAGTGACGCTATTTATTTAGATCTTCAGTCCCCCAGTAGTCGCGCTCGCCTAGCCGATCCCGTGGCGTTCGCGCGTGCAAGCGCCGATCAGCTCGTCGTGCTCGACGAGGTACAGTTGTTTCCGGATCTGTTCGCCGCACTGCGGCCCCTCATCGACGAGGACCGTCGCAACGGACGTTTCCTGCTGCTCGGCTCGGCTGCCCCGAGGATGGTGCGAGCCGCGAGCGAATCGCTCGCCGGAAGGATCGTGTATTTCGAACTCACGCCACTGAGCCTCCCCGAAGTCGCGACCGTTGGCATCGACCCACACCATCACCACCTCTACGGTGGCTATCCTCAGCCCCTGCTACAGCTCGGCGGGTCCGGGCGACAGCGCTGGGTGGCTGGCCGAACTCGGTATCCAAACCAACGCAGCCGAGTTTGAGCGACTGCTCTTCATGCTCGCGCACATACATGGCGGCCTGCTCAATGCGAGTGAGTTGGCCCGCTCGTTAAAGATCTCGAGTCCGACCGTCCAGCGGTACGTCGACATCCTCGAAGGCGCCTTCCTGCTGCGGGTGCTGCGACCTTACTACCGCAACTTCGGTAAGCGCGTCACCGCCCGCCTTCGTACCACGTACCGCCTGTCACCGCCTGGGAGGGGGGGACCCGCGTGGCGAACGGAATGTATTTGTACTTAGCGGATCCATGGCGAACACCAAACCTAGCGCGAGGGGAAGCGACGACGCGCTCCGCACCGTAGACACCCTCGCGGAGCTACTCGATTCGAAGTTTCGCCTCCCGGGGACCAACTTCCGCTTCGGGCTCGATGCCCTCGTCGGCCTGCTACCGATCGGTGGCGACGCGGTGAGCTTTTTGGCTTCGGCGGGGGTGGTGCTCACGTTGGTACGGCACGGGGCAAGCCCGATGCTCGCGTTCCGTATGCTCGTGAACGTAGCCTTAGACGCCATCCTCGGTTCGGTACCCGTGCTCGGCGACCTGTTCGACGTAACGTTCAAAGCCAACAACCGCAACGTACGGCTCATGCGCGAGTACTACGTGGCGGGGCAGCACCGAGGCTCGGTTTGGCCGGTCCTCCTCGCTACTTTCGTAGCGTTGGTGCTGCTCGGCACCCTGGTAGCCTGGTTGCTCTACCAGATCGGTAGCTGGTTGTTCGGACTCTTGGGCTAGCGGGCGAGTGCGTTGGGTCGACGTAACGCCCCGGAGCCTAAAGCCTCCAGGTCAGGTTCAGGGCTCCGTAGATACCGCGCTGGGTAAGCTTGAGCGGCTCGTCCCCGGGGCGCGGGTCCGGATCGCTGACCGGTGGGTTAGGGTCTGCAGGGTCATCGGTCCTCGACCGCAGGAGTGGATCGTCCTTGCCCTGGATGCTCCCTAAAATTTGGCCGTGGACGCTTAGCCCGAGACTCAAACGCTCGCTCACCTGCGCGTCGACGCCGAACACCGCGCCGTACCAAAATCCGGGTCTCGTGTTGATGTACTCGAGGGTCGACTCGGACAGGTCGATCGGGTCCGAATCGGTACTCGGTAGCTTCCCGCGGCTACGAAGCAGGAGCTCGTACCCACCCTCCGCGATCAAGCTGACGGACAGTACCGGACTGAGCTTTCGCCGGTAGCCCAACCCACCGACGAGGGAGAGCGTCTGGTAACGGTTGTAGACTTCGAGTACGGGGTGGGTGGTCGTGACCCGAACCTGATCCGTGCGATCTCCGGTCACCGGATCGACTACCCGTTCGTACGTCGTATCCGACCTGCCGACCCCGTTCATGTTGATCGTGCTCCGGTACATCGCGTAGTCCAGGCCAACCCGAGTGATCAGTCCACTGCGGTGTACCGCTTCCAACCGGAGCCCGGCGTGCGGGACGAGTTGCAGCCGCTCTACGCTGTCGCGCAGCTTCTCGTACCGGCTTTGCTGGTCCGTACCTCCGGAGGTATTCGTGAAGTATCCACCCGCACCGGCGATCGCTCTGAGTTGCAGGTGCCAGCCTTTATTCTTGCCGAATTCCGCGGGATAGCCCGAGGTTTCGACGGACTTTGCGGATGGGTCGACCGCAGTTGCCCGGAGCTCGGGCTCCGGCATGGCCAAGGGAAGGATAGCGCGGCGCTCGACCGCCCGGAGCTCGGCTGTTGCCGGGGGAAGGGTACTTGCGGCTGCGGCTGCGGCTGCGGCTGCGGCTGCTGCTGCTGCTGCTGCGGGCTCACCCGAACGCGATTCCGCGGGGGGGACGGGGCTACTCGTAGTCCGCAGTTTTGATTGCACCCGCGTTCCGGCTTCCGATTGCGCTACCGAAGTCGCCCCGTCAGATGGAGGATCGGTCGCACCCGAAGTCGCGGCCGAGGAACGAACCGAGCCGCCGTCGGCTAGCGGTTTGGGTTTATCCGCCCGGGGGAAGTCCGGTACCTGCACCGCCCTGGGCGTCGAGCTCGCGTGTGGCGGCGATGGCGCGTCGTCCACCGCGTCGAGACCGCGCACGGGGGTGAAGTCCCCCTGCAAACGATCGGGTGAAGGTGCGACCCTCGGTCTCGGGGTTAGCTGTTCCGGACTGCGCGCGTCGAAGGGACGGTCGAGCGCTTCGACGGGGAAAGTGCCGAGCGGATCGCGGGTCGTTTTAGCGAAAGCGACGGCGGTGATGAAACCGCCGAAAACCAGCGGTAACCACCACCACCACGGGGGGAGTGGTTTTCTGCGCCGTTTGACGGGTTTTTGCGCAAGCTGACCCGCGATTTTCTCCCACGCCAGGGGGGGTGGGGTGGCCTCAAAGTCGCGCAGCGTGTCGGCGGCGTGCTCGTCGAAGGGGTGGCGACTCACGGGCATAAGGTAGCGAGCTTGGCGATGCGGCGTTGGAGGAGGGTGCGAGCGCGGGTGAGTTGGGAGCGCGAGGTGGCTTCCGTAACGCCGAGTCGTTTGGCTACCTCGGCGTGCGAAAAGCCTTCGATGGCGACGAGGTTAAACACGGTCCGGTAGCCGGCGGGGAGGGTTTGGATGTGCTCGATGAGCTCCTGGGCGCTCAACGCGCTCATGGCTTCCGGGCGTACCTCGTGGCCTTTCGGCAAAACGGGGGGCAGTTCTTCGAGCGTGAGCCCGGTGCGGCGCAGGTACTGGAGGCACTCGTTGACCGTGAGGCGGCGAAGCCACCCGCCGAACGCGCAGGGGTCGCTCAAGCGATCCAGTTTCGAAAACGCGCGCAACCACGCCTCCTGCGCCATATCCTCCGCCTCCGCCCGGTCGCGCCCGTACCGGAGGCAAACCCCGAACACTTGCGCGGCGAAGGCTTCGTACAGTTGGTGCTGCGCGGTGGCCACGCCCCGGCGGGCGGCGGCGATGAGGGGTGGGAGATCTGGGGACAAGTGCGGCTACGGCTCGTATTTGAAGATGATGGTGGCTTCGATCGAATCGGTGCCCAGTGGGTTCGGTATTTTTCCAGGTCCGAACCTGCCTTCGACAATTCCATCCGGACCGCTGCCGTCCTCCTGGATACTCAGTTCCAAGTTGTCAATAGTGTAGGTCCCGTCCCGAGTTGAGTCCGCATTCATCAGCGTAAGCGTAGCCGCGCTTCCGTCTAGTGAATAGACCCCCTCGGTTACGATCGAGAAAGGCGCGGGGCGCACCTTAACCTCGATATTCTTACCGTCGATCGCATTATTATCCGACCGTACGGTAAACGTTGTAGTGTCGCTACCGCTCGGATTAAATTCACCGGTAATATTTGCGCTCGAGGTCCAACTGTCGTTATTGAGCAATACGGATAGCCTTCCGGGGGAAGGTGCTTTGCAAAAATTGAAACTGGTATCTGTTTTCGTACCGGGGTCCAACGTGAATCTCGCTATTACGCCGCTGTCACGCGCTTCGGAGTAAAATATACTCACCTCGTAGGGAGAATCCGAACAACTGGCGTGTGAGAACCAGTAATAGTTAATGCTATCGAGGAGAGACCCTTCCGTAACATCGTTACCGTCTTGTATGATATGGATCTCGGAAATCGGCGAGTATAAGTCCGCCGAGTCGCAAGTTATTTCGAAAGTAGATACGGTCGTTCTGTACGTATCCTCCTGAGTGAGTACGATATCGTCGAGCCTTGATAAACTCTCGATAGGTTCGACGTTCAGATCTCCGAGTACCTCACCGCAGGCATCGTGGATAGATACGGTGAACGGAACGCCACCGGCCACCTTCGCCGCGTAGTTGCCCGCGCCGTCGGTTTGTGCGATGGGCCGTGATACGCCATTCGAGATCAGGTTGACCGTCAGGTCGGCCACAGGGAGCGTTGTGTCCCCGGAACGTACGCTGCCCGTGATCCCAACGAGGTTTCCGGCTTCGGCTACGCTCCAAAAGCCAGGTTCGGAGACAGTACCCACGAATGCGTCGCCCTCCAGACTCGCGGAACCTTCTTGGATCCAAGCGGCCCGTTCCGGGTTGAAGCGCCACAGGGGTAACCGCTCGAGACCACTTCGGACTCCGGCGTTTCCCGCCGGGAAGCGCATTGAGGCGGGGGTAGCCTCACTGAGTTGTAACTCTTCCCCCGTCGGCTGGCGGACCGCGAAGAGCAGTGTACCGTAGATGGTCAGCTGTTGTTCGGCACCCTCCGCGTTGATGCCCCGCTGATCCCCCGGTAAACGCCTGTAGGTCGATTCGGACGAGGGATCCAAGTAGACCAGCGAAGCTTCGTAATCGCCGTCGAGCGTTTCCTGTCGATCATTGACCACCGCGCCGGAGGGAATCGAGGCGCGCGCCGCAACCTCGTTGATACTCTGTAGACTTTGATCTTCGGAACCGGTGAGCGATGTGGACTCGACGAGCAGTAGATCGGTTTTAAGCGTGTACGTTCCGCCCTCTTCGACGATCGAAGTTCGACTGGTACGGTGGTAGCCCGCTGCCTCAAATCGAACGAACGCCCGGTCGGCTTCCACTTCGACGTCGGATAGGTTCCAGTCCCCCGCGTCGTCGACGGTCGTGGTCCGATCGCCGATACTCACGCGGACGGTATCGTCCACGCTCGCGGCCCCAACTCTAAAGCTTACCCGCTCCACGTGGCCCGCGAAACTGGCGCTAACCCGCGTGGGCTGTGGGAAGAGATCCTCCTCCACCACGGTTGCGGTCTCCAGGTCTTTCTCGCAGCCCGGGAGTAGCGTTCCGCAGAGAAGAACGAGCCAAAACGCTCTCTGAAATATCGATTCGCTCATCAAAAGTCCCGGTTCAACAGATCATAGATGCAAGCTCACGCGAAAACGCTGCACCGGGTGACTAATTCGTTCGTCCCAACCCAATATAGCTTATTCGATGCTTCGTAACCAGCTGATCAGTCCGGGGTAATACGTGTCGCGACTATCAAACTGTACGAGGTGTCCTCCCTCCGGATTGAGGAGGTAGCTGCCCTGGGGTAACCTTCGACTCATCATTTCGAGGTACCGCGGGCTCATCGTGTCGTTGCCGCCCGCGATCACGAGCGTAGGGACCTTGATTTCGTCGAGGCGGTCCGTGACGCTCCAGTTCGCCAGGGTCGCGCTGCCTTTTATCCCGAACTCACTCGGACCTTGCATGTGGGTGTACACCTGCACGTTGGTGTGCGTGAGTCCGCGAAGCGCCGCGTCGGGCCAGCTCGTATCGCCACGGAGATTGATCACGTGCTTGGGGTAGTAATCTCGTTCCAGGAGCTCCATGTACCGAGGGTCGGCAAAGTCTCCGGCCTCCTCTATGGCGGTCAGCTCCCGCAACACCGAATCCGCGAGCTGCGGCGCCAGCGTATCGGCTACGTAGCGATTGTAGGCGGGTACGTCGGACATCATGTTCGAGATAACCAGCCCCTTGAGGGCCTCCGGGTGGGCGAGTGCGTACTCCATGCCGAGGATTCCGCCCCAACTCTGTCCGAGCAGGACGAAGTTGGTGGAGTCTAAGCCGAGCGCCAAACGCACCTGATCGACCTCGTCGACGAAGCGCTCGATCGTCCAGAGGCTGGTATCCGCAGGCTGGTCGGAGCGGTAGCTACCCAACTGGTCGTAATAGATGTACTCGATCCCCTCCTGCGGCAGGTAGTCGTCGAAAGGCTCGTAGAGTTCCGCGGTCGAGCCCGGACCACCGTGAAGTAACAGGACCTTTACGCTCGGGTTACTGCCTACGGTGCGCGTCCAGACCTCGAAATCGCCGCTCGCCGTTTCGATGGGTATGCGCCTGATCCCCGATGAGGTATCGCGCTGTGCGGTTAGCCCAACCGGAGAAAGTAAAAGGCAGATTACGCTAGTCTGAATTACTTTGATGAACATACGAAAGCCGTAATTTACTCGATTACGAAAGTTGCCGACATTCGAAGGCCGAACGAGCCGATATCGGCGATTGAGCCGTAGTGTACGGGATTAAATAGATTGCTAAAATTAGTCGGTAAGTATTGGCGCGTACCCGTGCCATTCTTTTTCGGCCACGAGCTGATACCCTTCCTTCCGTGATCTGCGCGGATTGACGTTCGGTAAAGCGCGTTGCTAAATGTAGTTGCAGATCGTTGGCGACGGCTAGATACCGGTAATCAGTCGAAGTAACAGGAGCGAAATCCGACCTACCCCTACGGGGTTATGGTCGACGTCTTTTGGTTCTATACCACCCCCGACTCGTATCTAGCGGGTCCTCGACTAAACTACCCAACCGTGAGAAAACTCCTCTACACACTACTTCTACTGCTTGCAGCGCAAATTGGATTTGCGCAGAGCTACGCGGAGCGCCTCGTCGCGCAGCTCTCCGAAGAGTACAACCTGCCGGCGGGAGTGATCGCGACGCGCAACGACGAACTCGCGACCCTCACGGAAGCCAACACGTACGGCGCGAATTCCAGCTTCGACAGTGTAGAGGCGCAACCTTTCCGTTACGTGCACCGCCTACGGACCCCGGATACGGTGACCGTGGTTTTCGGTCACGCATCGATTATCGAAGTGATCGAGCCGATTGCGGCCGGTGACCGTGGGGTATTCTCGTTTTGGATCCGCGGACTCGCGGCGGATAGCATTTCCCCGGCCAACGTCCAGGCCTGGGTAGAGCGCTCGGAACCGGAGTATAACAAGTTCGGCGGCGGCACCCTCGTGCAGGAGTTCGAGTGGAGACAGATCTTTATCCCGTTTCGGGTACAGGAGGATTTTCCGGTGGGTAGCCTCCACGTCCCGATACAAATCGGGAAGCAAAACCAGACCGTAGAAATCGCCGGGGCAGTTTTAATCAACTACGGCCAGGCCGTACCCTACGACAGTTTGCCTTCCAACTTCCAGGACACGACTTACGTAGGGCGAGAGGCCGACGCCCCGTGGCGCGCCGCCGCCGCGGAGCGTATCGAGCGGAACCGCAAGGCCGATCTCACCCTCGAGGTCGTAGACGACGCCGGAGACCCGCTCGCCGGTCGCAACGTCCGCATCCGTATGACCCGCAACGCCTTCGGCTTCGGGTCCGCGGTGGTGGCGAATCGCTTCGCCGGTGGAACGGGGCAAGACGCTACGTACGAGAGCAAGCTCCGCGCGATCGATGCGGCCGGGAATCGTTTTACGGAAGTGGTCTTCGAAAACGACCTGAAGTGGGACTTCTGGGAAGACGAGAGGTTATCCACCCAGGAGCACACGGTGGAGGCTACCAATTTTCTGATCGATTCGCTCGGAATGGAGGTCCGCGGACACAACCTCCTCTGGCCGTGTAACCTACCCCCGGACGTCGAGGGCCGAATCACCGATACGGCGTTCGTACTCCAACGGATTCGCGACCGCTTCGAGACGATCCTTACCGCGCCCGGGATTCAGGGTCGGTTACTCGACTGGGACCTAATCAACGAAATAGCGGTCTGCGAGGATTTAGCTCGGGCCTTCTCGGGGCAGGGTGAGTACGTAACCGGTCGTGAGTTCTTTCCCGATATATTTCGACTCGCCAAGCGCTTAGACCCCGAGGCGAAGTACTACTACAACGATTACCAGGTCCTCCAGTATGGGGGCGACAACAGCGTCGATCGGGGCAAGTTCCTACGGTACGCCCGCGAGCTCATCGACTCCGGAGCGCCCTTGGAGGGGATCGGGCTACAGGCCCACATGGTCGACCCCGTGCCACCGGCGACGATCGTCGAGCTACTGGACCTCGTCTACGATTCGCTCGGGCTACCCCTAAAGATTACGGAGTTTGATTTAACCGGCTTCGCCAACGACGAGCTCGAAGGTCAGTACACGAGGGATTTTTTAACGGCGGTATTCGCGAATCCGAACGTCGAGGCATTCCTGACCTGGGGCTTTTGGGATGGTGCACATTGGCGAGAAAATGCACCGTTCTTCGACATCGACTGGGAACTAAAGCCCAGCGGCCGGGCGATGCTCGACCTGATGTTCGAGGAGTGGTCTACGGATACGACCCTCGTCACGGACGCCAACGGAATCGTCGACCTACGCGGGTTCAAGGGGGAATACGAGATCACGACCGGGGTCGACGGCACGAACGACGCCGCGCTCGCGGGCCAGTTGACGCTCTCCAACGATACCACCCTCCAGCTCGCCCTCGGGGTAGTAGCCCTCGACGAGGTTACGGGGCTTTCGCCAAAACCAGTTGCCGCGCCCAATCCAACCCGCGATGATTGGTCGGTGAGCAACCTCGCGGCGCGTGCCGGGGTAAGTCTGTATGACCTCCAGGGGCGTCGGCTGTGGCACGGGCAGGTACGATCGGACGGTAGCCTAACGGTACCCGCCGCAGGGCTACGGGCGGGGGTCTACGTGCTTCGCGTCGGAAACCGGGCGCTGCGCCTAGTGCGAGAGTGAGCTACGGGGCAGGAGCCGTGTGCCGAGTAGCGCGGTGGCTGCGTGGCGCGCGGCTTCTCCTACGTTAGTCGTGGGGGTAGCGTGCCATTATAATCCGCTGTACCTTCGTGCCCGATTCGACGCAGCAACCGTCTGCGGGCAAGATCCGCCAGCGTCGTTACTACCCCAAGCGAAACCTGACTCCCCTTACTGACGGTTGTCTGCGGCGGTCACCCCGCTCAAGCTATTCCCTCCTTTGAAATTTTCTGATCTGGCGCTCGACGAGCGCATTCAGCGTGCTGTGGCCGAGAAGGGCTACACGGCACCGACCCCTATTCAGGCACAGGCGATCCCGCCGATCCTCGACGGGCGCGACGTCATCGGCGTCGCCCAAACGGGTACCGGTAAAACGGCCGCCTTCTCCATCCCGACGCTGCAAATCCTCTCCGAGAGCGCGCACGCCAAGCGGCGGCGCGTGATCAAGGGACTCGTCCTTACCCCCACCCGCGAGCTCGCGATCCAGATCGCCGAGAACCTCGACGAATACGGTAAGCACCTCGACCTGCGCCACCTCGTCATCTTCGGTGGGGTAGGGCAGAACCCCCAGGTGCAGGCGCTCAAGCGCGGGATCGACATCCTGATCGCTACGCCCGGCCGTCTGCTCGACTTGATCGGACAGGGGTTCGTCGACCTCGGCGCGGTCGAATTTTTCGTCCTCGATGAGGCCGACCGCATGCTCGACATGGGCTTCGTGCACGACGTGCGCCGGGTCCTGCGCCTGCTACCCGACCGGCGACAGAACCTCCTGTTTTCGGCAACGATGCCCAAGAACATCGTGGAACTGGCCAATGGATTTATGGACCGACCGGTGACCGTAGCGGTGACCCCACCCTCCTCCACGGCCGAGCGCGTGGACCAAAGCGTGTACTTCGTAGCGAAGGGCGACAAGAACGACCTGCTGGCTCACCTCCTGCGCGAGGAGCTGCAGGGACCTGCGCTCGTGTTCACGCGTACGAAGCACGGGGCGAATAAAGTGGTCAAGATCCTCGACCAAAAGGGGATCAGCGCCGCCGCTATCCACGGCAACAAATCGCAGACGGCGCGACAGAAGGCGCTCGGGGAATTTAAAGAGGGGCGACTGCGCGTGCTCGTAGCTACCGACATCGCCTCGCGCGGTATCGACGTGGAGGAGCTGCCGCAGGTCATTCAGTTCGACCTACCCAACATCCCCGAAACCTACGTACACCGCATCGGGCGTACGGGGCGCGCCGGACTCTCCGGTCAGGCGCTCGCCTTCTGCGACACGGAGGAGAAGGCCTACCTGCGCGACATCTTCAAGCTTACCAAACAGCCTATTCCCGTGGTCGAGAACCACGATTGGGTGCAGGCGGATTCGGAGCCGGATCCACAACGCCCTATCCCGGCCAACGGCAAGGATGCCCACCAGCACCCGCGCAACCCCGAGCACATGGGGGGCGGCGGCGGTCGCGGGCGAGGTCGTGGCCGCTCGGGTGGCAACCGCGGTGGCGGTGGCGGTGGCGGACGAGGTCGCTCGGGCGGCGGCCGTCCCCAGGGGGCGAGCTCGGGCGGCGGTGGGGGCCGCCGCCGCGGCCAGCGCTAAGCGCTGTTCCCGGCAACGGCAGCCGGGTTGGCGCCTTAGCTTGCCCGCGTCATGAAGACCAAGCAAGAAATTGTCGCCAACTGGTTGCCTCGCTATACCGGACTCAAAACCAAGCAGTTCGGCAAGTACATTCTGCTCACCAACTTCTCCGGCTACCTCCGTCAGTTTGCTAACTGGGGTGGAGTAGAGATTGTGGGTCTCGACCGATCGATGCCCTGCGCGACGGCGGACGGCATCACGATGGTCAACTTCGGGATGGGTTCGCCGAATACCGCCACGGTGATCGACTTGCTCAAAGCGGTAGATCCCGAGGCCGTCCTCTTCCTCGGCAAGTGCGGCGGCCTCAAGAAAAAGACCAACCTCGGCGATCTCATCCTACCCATCGGCGCGGTCCGCGGAGAAGGAACGAGCGATAGTTACCTGCCTCCGGAGGTGCCCGCCCTGCCCGCGTTCGCACTGCAGAAAGCGATCTCCACCACCATCCGGGAGGCAGGTCGCGACTACTGGACGGGCACGGTGTACACCACCAACCGTCGGGTCTGGGAGCACGACAAAGACTTCAAGAAGTACCTGCGTACCACGCGCTGCATGGCCATCGATATGGAAACCGCGACGCTGTTTACCGTGGCCTTCAAGAACAAGATCCCCGCCGGGGCGCTGCTCCTGGTCAGCGATACCCCCATGATCCCCGAGGGGGTCAAAACGGAGGCTTCGGACCAACGGGTTACCGAGGAGTTCGTCGACCTGCACGTGCGCATCGGCATCGACTCCCTCAAGCAGCTCATGAACAACGCGCAAACGGTGCGGCACCTGCGCTTCTAGCGCATCAAGGTCACGTCACCCGCGCGAACGATCTTCCGCCCGTCCGGACAGGTCGCCGTAACCGTGTATACGTACACCCCGGCGCTAATCTCCTGGCCGCCGATGGTGCCGTCCCAAAGGACCGGTTGCCCCTGCTGGATGTGCATGACGCTACCCCAGCGATCGTACACCCGGAAAGTGACGTCTTCGAGTACGAGCTCGGTGTAAACGTTGAGCCGATCGTTGACCCGATCCCCGTTCGGGGAGAAGGCCGTGGGAACGTGGATGGCCCCGTCGTTGCAATCGTCGAAGGCGGTTACGTCCAAATTCAGCTCGGCGACACCGTCGCAGCCACCCTCAGACGTAGCGGTCAGCGCGTAGCGCGTCGGGATGAGTGGGTAGACTACGATCTCGCGGCAGCCCTGACAGATCTCGTCGGCGTCGGCGTACCAACGCAGCGCCTCGTCGTCGGCGTTGGATTCGGCTACGAGTCGCGTACTGTCGCCCCGGAACAAACTCTTCTCCCCACCGATGATCTTGGCCGAAAGCTGTTCGTAGACGATTATCGGTACCTGCGCCGAGACGGGTTCCTCCCCACAGCCGTCGGCGGAGGCCGTGTAAATACCCCCGAGTGAACCGGTATAGATCGGATTGGGGCAATCCGTGCAGGAGAGTCCCTCGCTGGGCGACCACAGGATCGGTCCTTCGTATCCGTTTACCTGTAACTGTACCGGGACATCCTCGCAGGTCTGAACGGGATCGATGGTGAACGCGACGGCCTCGATCACGCGGAGTACCAGGGTTACGGTCGAATCGCAGCCGCCGTACTTCGTTTTTAAGTTAGCGGTGTAGCGACCCTCGTCGCTGTAGCTCTCCCCGTCGAAGTCGAGCGATTCGCCGACGCAGATCACTCGCTCGACGGTCACCGGCGAGAGCTCGCGAACTCGGACCGTGGTAACGTGCGTGGAATCGCAGCCGCCCTGGTTCGTGAACTCGTTCTCGTAATCCCCGGCGCCAGTCGCCAGGATCCCGTTGACGATCCGCTGTTCCCCCGGACAGAAATCAACCGTGTCTCGTACGGGAGCTAGTCCGGCGGGGACCACGGATAGCTCAACGGTCGAGTCGCAACCCTCGGGAGTCGTATACGCGAGCGTGAAGTCTCCCGCACGGGTGTAGCGCGCGCCCCCGTAGCTCACCGAGCCGCCGGGGCAGAGCTGTAGGGTTACCGGAGGCCCACTCAGCGCGGGTCCGCGCTCGATGATCAGCGTGAGTACCGAATCGCAGCCGCCGGCCGACGTATACCGCAGTGGATACTCCCCGGTGCTCGTGTAGGTTATTCCGTCGTAATCGAGCGAACCGCCCTCGCAGAGCGGAAGCGTCACGTCCGCACCCTCGATGAGCGCCGAAACCTCCACAACGAGCGTGACATTCGAATCGCAACCCAGACTGGACGCAAGCGTGAGGTCGTAGCTACCCGCCTCGGTGTATTCGACCCCCTCGTAGGTGAGGGCCTTCCCCGGGCAGATCGTCCGCGTCACGACCTCGCGCCGCTCGTCGAGCACATCGAGCTCGAGGGTAACCACGGAATCACAGCCGTGTACGGTCTCGAACGTCTGCGTGTAGGTACCGTCCTCACTCAGTTTGCGCTCGCCGAAGTCGTAGGTTTCGCCCTCGCATACGCTTGCGCTAAAACTCGTGTCCCGCGTTCCGTGTACGGTGAGCACTAACGTTACGATCGAGTCGCACTGCTGCTCGGTGAGGAGCGTATCGCCGTAGGTACCGCTCTCGGTACGTTCTGTGCCACCGAAGTAAACGCTCTCGCCCCCGCAGATCGAGCTATCGATAGTCGCGGTGACTACACCTTTTAGCGAGAGTTCCAAGACCACCGTAGAGTCGCAGCCCGCCTCCGAGGTTAAAACCTCGATGTAAGTCCCCGCCTCGGTAAGTCGCTGGCCACCGAAGGTGTAGCTGGAGCCTTCGCAGATCCCCCCCGTAAGCTGAGTCAGCACGGTGTCCACTACGGTCATCTGCACGGTTACCGTGGAATCGCACCCTCGCGCGGTCGGGTAAACGGCCTGGATCAGTCCGCCGGTAGAGTACGCCTGTCCGCCGAAGTCAAAGGTCTCGCCCTCACATATCCGTACCGGATCGAGCTGGGTGGTCGGTAGGCTACTGAAGATAAAGTCGATCGTGACTAACGAATCGCAGCCGCCGTCTACGGTCACGGGGTACGTCCGCGACGTGTTCGTCGTAATCTCCTCCCCCCGGAAGGTATAGCTATCGCCCTCGCACCTATTGATCGATCGGGTGACCTCGATGGGGGCTACGATATCGCAGGTAACCGTGATATTTTGGAATATTTCAACGGGGACGTCCCCACAATCCTCGTCGAGGTAAAAACGTCTCGTTGTAACGGTCGTGGATGTACAGGTTGCCGCGTCTTCTTCCGGCTCCGAACGAACGGAATCGACCTGTACGGGGTACGTATTCCCGCAACCGTCGACGCCTTGCGGTAAAACCAGTTTCGGATACTCCTCCGTACACGTGATCTCGACATCGTCTAGGTCTCCTTCGAACGTCCGTTGGCAAACCAGGTAGGAGAGACAGATACTTTGCGTAAACCCCTCGCTGTTCCTGACGGTCGCAATCAGCTCGTCAGTACCGCTGAACCCTGCCGCCGGTTTGTACGAGAACCGAGTGCCACCCAGTATCGTAACGGTACCATTCGTTGCCTCTATTTTGGCGATGGCGTGTGACGATGCGCAGGACTGTACTTCGATGGTATGCTCTACCGCATCGTCGTTGCAAATCGAATTTATCGTGTAACCCGTAGTCACCTCCTGGGTTGCCGGATCGATAAAATCCATACGCCCTTTGAAAGTGCTCAAGTACCCGAAGGTACCCGCACTTCCGTCGATACCCACGAGCATCGCGGCGCTGAAGTACTCATCGCACTCTATCGAATTCTCCTCCTTGATGCTACCATCCCGAAACGTAACCGCCGTTAGTCCGGCTCCACCGGGTACGGGATACGAGATCGGGGCGGGCACGACGCTGGCGTAGGGTACTTTATTGAACTGCAAACTTCCGAGCCCGGAGGTAGGCACGACCACGTGCACGGCGTGCTCCGAGGGTTTGAATCGATTCTCGTCCTTGTAGTAGGTAGGGCTAAATCGCGCAAAGTCGACCAGCTTATCTCCCCGGCACGCGCCAACGGGGGCTGAGACCGCCATGCCGGGTTCATAACTGTTAGCCACGCCCGAAAACTGATAGAGGTAGTAGGGGATATTACCGCTGAAGAAGAAAGCTTTACCGAAGTCGGCTTCGCTGAAATCACCTCCCAGTTGAATGGTAGTCGCTTGTCCTACGGTTAGGTTGTAAGCCTGCGTCGAACCGTCGGGCCGCGTCATGGTAACCTGCGTATTCGCCTTAACCGCGACCAAGGTCACGAAGTGCATCGTCGGCGATCCCTTGCCCCTGACCACGGCGTAATCCTGCCCGGTTACGCAAACTGGTACAAGTTGGTCGACGCCACCGTCTTTTGAGTCCGCGCCGTCGACGTGGCTGGTGTGCTGCGATCCCGAAACCACGCTGATCGGCTTATCGCTCGTAACGAGTGTCCCCGAGACACTCTGGTTGTTCGGGTAAACGTCCCGAACCAGGTAGGTTTGGTGCTTACTGAGCGTAACGGTGTGTGTAACTCCCGGTATGTTGTAGGCGTCGAACCCATCCGGAAACCGGAATGTAACCCTCGTATCATCCTCCTCGGCCATCACGCTAACGAAGTGCCTCTCCTCCGGGTCGTTCAAGCCCGGGTTTCCCCGTGTGCTGCTTCCAGCCCGAAACACCTTGCCGAGCGCCTGGCGGCCCTTTATCGTCACGAGAATCTTGTTCCACTCCGCACCGATTCGGTAGAGGATCTGAACGGGGGCGTCGGCGACCACCACGAAGCCTTTATCTCGCTCGGGGGTGTTCGTCGCGTTCGTCTGGAGGCGACTGCTCGGTACCGCGATCGGGGTTGCCGTACCCCGCCTGGCCTGCCCGCTGTAGAACTCGTTCCCGTTCCCGTCGCGAATAATATAATTCGCTTCAGACTCGAGCGTGGTTACCACCAGCTCGGACTGTCCGCCGAAGCGCTCGTCGTTCATGTGCCACACCGGTGGGATCAGGTACTCGAAATCGGGATTGCAATCCGGTTCGACGAGGCTAAAGCAATTACAGCTCGGATCGAGCTCATCGATCATCCCGTCCCCGTCGTCGTCGATGCCGTTGGTACAGATCTCCGTATTCGGCCACTGCGCTGTAGCCTCGGGCAGGCTCGTCAGGGCAGCGAGCACGACGAGCAGGAGCTCAAGCCCCCGCCTGAACCTCCTCCTGCTTTTCGATATATGATGCTCAGTCATAAATCAACTCCGTTTCAGCGCAGTCTTTCTAAAAACCCATCTCCCGAGTTAAGAGTTTGAGCCACCGCAAAGACTCCCTTACGTCGTTTACAATACTAAGTTGCAAATACGAGCCAGAGGGCATGCCGCCAAACGATCTGCCACATAAGATACTGATTTACAGGACTGAATGAGCTATATAAACCATGTATCTAATGTATATAGTTCTACATCTCATGTAGATAAGGCATGCGAATTACCGTAATTAGGTAGTTTGGTCTACTGCCCTACATTTTCTACATACTTACTTACCTACTCCTGTTACCGGCGCTACCGTACCTAATCCGAGCAGCGAATCGGCCGTCGCGGCGATCGCTTCCTCCGGCGATCGCGGCCGCCAACCTAACAACTCCGCGGCTTTCGCGTGTGAGCAGGCGCGCGGTTCGCCCAAATCGTACAAAACCCCCTCCGCGTCCGCATCGTAGAGGGCCACGAGTCGCGCGCCCCAGTCGGGTGCTTGAACGCGGGGAGCCATTCGGCCCAATACCGGGTACATCGCCCTCAGGGTCCGACTTACCTCCCGTAAGGTCCGGCAGCCGCTACCGCCGATGAAGCGCTCGCCCGCCGCCCGCGGCGTAGCCATCGCCGAGCGGTGGAGCGCCGCGATGTCCCTAACGTCGACGAGCTCGAACTGAATCCTCGGAACCGCCGGAATCTCTCCGTCGAGGAGCTTGCTCACCGTGAGGTGGGAAGCGCTTCGGTTGCGTCCGTGAAGCGGGCCGAGTACCAGGCCCGGACACACGCTAACCAGCTCGGGCGCACTCTCGTGTCTCGCCACGAAGCTCCAGCCGGCGCGCTCGGCGATCGTTTTCGACCTGACGTAAGCCGAGGTGCCCGCGAGGAGGGTAGGGTCCGTCCAATCGCGCTCGTCGTACAAACGGCCGCGCACGGCGAAGCGCGGGTAGGTTACGGCGGCGACCGAGGAGGTGAGGACCACCCTGCGCACCCCGGCGCGGGTAGCGGCCCGAAGCACGTTGAGTGTCCCCTCACGGGCGGGAAGCAGGAAATAGTCCTCCGTTTTGGGTTTAGCGATCGAGAAGGGGGAGGCGATGTGGTACACTTCCTCTACCCCGCGGCAGGCGGCTACCCAGGAGCGGGCATCCAGTAGGTTTGCCTCCACCAATTCTAACCCTTCGGTCGGTGCGCGGTGCGCTAATCCTTCGCGCAGCCGTGCACCCTTGCTGAGGCTGCGCACGGTTCCACGTACCCGTACACCCTCGCGGAGAAGCTGGGCTACAACTTCGGTGGCGATGTAGCCGGTCGCGCCGGTTACGAGTACGGGGGGAGGGGAGTTAGCCAAAGGTTCGCGGTTTGGGGGGCGAAGAAACCCTAGCTTACCCGATCTAGGCAGCGAGCGCGAGCTTTCAAACGAGAACTACGCGCGGCGCGCGCCGCGCGTAGTTCGGCCTCGGCCTCGTCCGCGTACGCTCCGAGTAGGTTCGCGACTACCGCGTCTCCGTCGGTTTCTCCGGTGCGCTCAAGCGATCGACCGTCGCTACGCGACCTACCCACCGTAGCCTTGCGGACCTACAGGAAGCGCTGCGCGTCGAGGAAATAAATAACCTTGAGGGTTAGCGAGTTATCTACCCGTTCCCGGCCGAGGGTAGCGAGGTTTTCGAAGTAATCCCCCCCCTTGTCTCCCGCGAAAAAACTTTGCGTCTTGTAGCTCAACAGGATGTCCGAACCCGGGGCGAAGCGCCAGCGGTAGAAAAGGTCCACGTTGAAAGCGTTGAAGTTATCGTCGTACACCGGCAGTCCCTCGCCGTCGGAACCCTGGAAGGCGGTCGGCAGTAGCTCCCCCCCGAGACCCAGTTCCGCGAAGTCGAGGTAGTTTACTTTCGACCAGTAGTGGCGGATGCGCCCGGAGAGCGTCATCTGCGCGGAGAGGGAGTAGTTTAGGCCACCTTCCACCTCCGTGGTGGATACGTCGCGATACCCGACGACGATCGCGGCGGGACCGAGCGCGTCGTACCCGACCACCTCCCGGTCGAGCTCCCGGTACGGCGTCCCGGTCGTCAGTAGTTCGTACGTATCGATCGCCTCGGCGGAGTGACCCACGTAGCCGAAACCTCCCTTCCGGAGATCCTGCGACACCGAAAATCGAAAATCGAAACGATCGCTGACGCGGACCCGCGGGGAAAGGCGCAACTCGACGGTCGTGATCGGGGAATCGTCGTACGTCCCACCGTAGGAACCGCTCAGATCTAATGCGAACGGCTTGCGGTAATCCGTCGACACGAAACCGCCGACCTCCGTGTAGGCGGGCTGGCGGATGAAGCGGCCCGGGGTACGGGTGTCGTTGTAGTCCAGCGACTCCGACAACTCCGCGAAGCCCCTCACGCCGAAAGAAACGAAGTCGCGTGTGGTCAGGCGACTGTTGTAGTAGAGGTACGATCCGGCGAACGCGTCGGGATCGTAGCGGTAGCTCAAGCCGACACCCCCGCCGACGCGAGCCCCGTTGAAGGCTCCGAAGGGCTCGAACCAGTTGTACTCGCCGTCGACCTCGTAGGTGCGCTCGTTGTTGAAACCGACGAACCCGAGGTCATTCGGATCGTAGGTATCCGACTCCACGTTCACGCTGGCTCCGTACTGAAACCGCCCCGAGAGCTTTCGTAGATCGAGTCGGTACGTGTGGCCGAGCCCGACCTCACCGTCGGCGTACCTCTGCGATACCGCGGTCCGACCGCTCACGCCCCAGGTGTTCGACGCGGTCCGCAGGTCGAACACCAGGGCCGTCAGGTTGGCGTCGTAGGTGCCGCCGCTGCGTAGCACGTTGGTGTTGAGCAGCGTGACGAAAGAATTGTTCGGTAGGTTTTGATCGAAACTCACGACGGAGTAGTTGGTGAGCGGACTCGTGCGCACTTTCCTCGTCGACCCTTCGGCCGTTCGGATGGTCGCGAAACTCGTATTCTCGACGGCGTTGAACACCCCGATCCCGAGGCCATTCTGCATTCGCCCCGTCACCTTCGTCGCGTTGAGTAGCTGCGCGCGCGCGGGACTCGCGATCACTTCCTCCCCCCCGGCCAGACTGTCGCCGGCCGTGCCGTACAGCAGCGGCGGGCCACCGATCCGACGGCTGTAAAAGAAATTTCCCTTCGTAAACAGCTCGACCCCCTCCGTAAAGAAGGCGCGGTTCTCCGAGAAACGCACCTCCCGGGCGCCGAGGTTGAGCACCTGATCGTCCGATCGTGCGTCCGAAAAGTCGGGCACCAAAGTCATGTCGAGGGTGAAGGCATCGTTGATGCCGTACTTCACGTCGAGTCCACCGCCGAGCGTTTTAGCGAAAGCGTTGCGGGGGGATTCCTCCGGGTCGGAGGTGTGCTGGCCGCCGACCACGACAAAGGGCGTGGCCGAGAGGCGCACCGGGGGCTTCACGTCCGTGATCCCCTCCAGCACGCCCATCTGCGTGGCTACCCCGGGGAGTTGCGGATCCACGGGGTTCCAGAAAGACTCCTCGCGGTAGCGGCGGGTTTGCCGGGCGAAGTTGATGTCCCAGGTCTGCACCGGGTCGTCCGGGAAGCGCAGCGCCATGTAAGGGATACGCAGCTCGAGCGTCCAACCCCGCTCGTCGGTGGTCGCGGCCGAAGCCCACACCGCGTCCCAGGACCGGTCGCCGTCGGTCATGACCTGGTTGCCGCCTACGTTCGAGCCCGCGTTGAACTTCGCGTCGTACTGGACCCCGCCGGGCGTGACCAGGAAGTTGCTCGCGTTGATACCGTCTCGGTAGGGATTGATGCTCACCGCAAACCAGTCGGTGTTGCCCAAGTTATCACGTTCGCTCAGCTGGCGGAGGATGCTGTCGGGAGCGCTATCGTACATCCGGGCCGCCACGTAAAGTGCCTCGTCGTCGTAGGCGATCCAGACCGAGGTCTTCTGCCTAGCGGGTCGACCCGGGTTGGGCGAGTACTGCACGAACTCCCGCGCGAAACCCTCCGACCGCCAAATCGCTTCGTCGAGTACGCCGTCGATCTTGGGTCCCTCGTCGGCCCGGGCGATCACCAGCTGCTTGGGGGCAGCCGGCGGTCCGGGCGCGGCCGAAGGGAGTGGGCTTGCGCTAGCGCAAGCGGCGACTAAAAACGGAAAGAGCATTGGCGCGGCGCCGGCGAGGCACGTGTGGCGTGTATCTACGAGGCTGGGTGTACCCCGTTGTACGTTTCGTAGGCCCAACCGGTTCGCCCGGCGGTTAGCCGTTGTTGCCGAACTCCGGGTAGTTCGTCATCGCGCCGTCCACGTAAATCGTCGTGCCGGTGATGTAATCGCTCTCGTCGCTGGCCAGCCAGGCGGCCACCGATCCGACGTCGCTCGGGACCCCAATGCGTCTGTAGGGGATCAGGCGCATCAGGTTTTTCTTCCGGGCCGGATCGTCCCAAACGTCCTTGTTGATGTCGGTGGCGATCGCGCCCGGGCTGATCGCGTTGACCCGGATCTTACGCGGCCCGTACTCCTGCGCGAGGGTCTCCATAAACATCTTCATCCCCCCTTTGCTCGCGGCGTAATTGGAATGCCCGGCCCAGGGGATAATGTCGTGTACCGAGCTCATGCACAGCAACTTACCGAGCGCCACGCTCACCTCCTCCCGCATTCCGCGACGCAAGAACTCCCGGATCGCGGCTCGGCAGATGAGAAACTGCCCGGTGAGGTTTACCTCGATAACCTGATTCCACTGCTCGAGCGTCATCTCGTGCGTGGCGGCGTCCCGCTGGATCCCCGCGTTCGCGACGGCTATGTCGACCGTCCCGAAGCGCTCGATCGTCTCCGCGAAGAGGCGCTCCACGTCACCCTCGTGGGAGGTGTCCGCCTGCACGATGAGGGTTTTCGCCCGCGGGCACTTCTCCTCGATCACGGCCGCCGTGTCCCTCGCCTCGTCGACGTTACTGCGGTAGTTGATCGTCACGTTGGCCCCATCCTGCGCGAGGGCCAGCGCGACGGCCTTGCCGATGCCCCGACTCGAGCCGGTTACGATGGCGGTCTGGCCCGAGAGGCGGGCGTTCGGTTTCTGGTACATGCTGCGTCTTAGGTGGCGATTGTTCGCTTACGCTAAAACGACGGGTCCTCCACTCAGTTCTAGATCGCTCATATTTAAATAAAATAAAACACAAAGATCAATTAAGAATAGTAATCATACCGCATGGATCGACACTAATATCGGTTTTGGCTCACCCTTTGCCTAGTAATAACCGACAAACACTAAATCGGCACACTATGAACGAAGTATTCATCCGCAAGGGCGCGGGATACGTTAAGGTTCCCTACGCGGAGATCCTGTACATCGAGAACATCGGTGATTACGTCCGGATCAAAACCAATTCGGGCAGCCACACCATCCACTCCACGCTCAAGCGCATCGGCGAGAAGCTGGCCAACGCCGACTTCGTGAAGGTGCACCGCTCGTACATCATCAACCTGTCCAAGATCTCGAACATCACCGATGCTTCGCTCAAGATCGAAGAGAAGGTCATCCCGATCAGCCGCGCCAACCGCCCGAAGCTGATGAGCATGATCAACGTCCTTTAACCGTTTTAGCGGAAGCGAGAAAATCCGTAATCCGCTCGAACAGTTCGGCGGGGCGCTCGGCGTGTACCCAGTGCCCCGCGCCCGCAACGGTGCTCAGCTCCGCCGCGGGGAAGAGACCGCGCACCTCGGCGAGGTCGGCGTCGAGTACGTAGTCCGATCTGCCGCCCCGCACGAAGAGCGCGGGGCCGGACCAGGGCGTACCCCCGATCGCCCGTAGCACCTCCCGGTACTCCCGGTAGATCACGGGTAGGTTGAGCTTCCACCGGTAGCCGCTGGGTTCGCGGGCCAAATTTTTCATCAGGAAGAGTCGTACGCCCGCGTCCGGGATTCGCTCCGAGAGGATGGCGTCCAGTTCGCCGCGCGACGCACCGGTGGTAAGCGGTAGGCCGAGCATGGCCTCGAAAAGCTCCTTGTGACCAGGATCGTAGGCCTTCGGCGCCATGTCGACGACGGTGAGGCTCCGTACGCGTGTAGGGTGGGCGAGGGCCAGCTGCATGGCCACCTTCCCGCCCATGGAATGACCGATCACGGCCGCCTGCTCGAGCCCATTGGCGTCCATCCACTGCGCTACGTCGCCCGCCATGTCGGCGTAACTCATCGTTTCGGCGTGGGGGGAGCGCCCGTGGTTGCGCAGGTCGAGCAGGTGCACCCGCCGGCTTTCGCCAAAACGCTTCGCGAGGGTCTGCCAGTTGTCGAGCGTCCCGAAGAGTCCGTGGAGGATGAGGAGCGGCGGACCGGCGCCGAGCGATTTGGAGTGGAGCAGCATTCGGGGGCAAAAGTGGGCCAGGCGGGAGGATCTCGAACAACCTCTGCCGGGCTCGTGACCTACCTCTAGGCATGATGCACACCCTCCACTCCTCCGCCGAGATCGACGCGGCGCTTCAGGCCAGCCGCGAGCGACCGATCGTGTTTTTCAAGCACAGTGCCACTTGCCCCTTCAGCGCCCGCGCGCAGGAGCAGATCGCCGACAGCAAACACGACATCGAGATTTACGCGCTGGTGGTGCAGTACGCCCGCGAGCTGTCTGCGGAACTCGCGGAAAAATTGGACCACGAGCACCAGACCCCGCAGGCGGTTGTGGTCAAGGACGGAGAGGTGGCGAGCTCGTACTGGCGCGACGAGATCAAGCGGGATACGTTGGTGACGGAGGTGCGGGGGTTGGCCGGGGGGGCCTCGGCGTTGCCCCGGGACTGAAGCCCGGAGAAACCGTCGGGCTCCGGGCGGACCGCGTTTAGTCCAGTACGCGAAAGCGGCAAAAGAGCTCCTCTTTGTACCAGCCCCGCGCGCGGGTAAGCTTTACCACCTCGCTGTGGTACTCGCTGCGGTAGGCGTACGCTTCCATGGCCTCGCCGCTCGTCCAGGTGGAGAGGGTAGCCTGCTGCACCACGGGCAGCTCGCCCACGCCCACCGAGAAGGTGCGCTCGGGGTACTCGAGGGCGCTGTCGCTAACGCGGGACACGCGCCGCCAGAACGCCGGGAGCGCGCGCGTGCGGATACGTGCCCGGGTGAGTACGGCCACGGGGGCGTCGCGTACGTACTCGCCGGTGCCTTCGGTGCGGAACGGCGCCACGCCGTCCCATAAGCCGTGGCTCCTCTGTGGTTGGAGGAAGAGCGTTTTGTGTCCGGTAGATCGCTCGGTGTACCGCCGCCACAATTCGCTTTCGGGGGCGGCTTTCGCCAAACCTTCGGAGGGGAAGGCCGCGAGCAGGGCGTAGCCGCCCCAGTTGGGCCAGAGCCCGAAGCCCCGAGCGCCGCCGGACCCGAGTTGTTTGAGCCACTCCAATCCGGCCGGCTGCCCGTAGGCGTCGGTGCCTAAGCCCATGCGCGACAGTCCGAACCACTTGCCGGACGGCGTCGAGAAGTCGAAGAGGGTAAAGAGGATGGTTTGGGGCACGTCGGCAAAGGAAGCGGTGAAGTGCCCCCGGGGTTCAAACGATTGTTAGGAAAGAAACTTTGGAAACTTTTTAACCTAACAAAGTTTCCTGGGTTTTTGGGGCTTACGTTTGCACCGCATGTCAGACCAGACCCCGACACCTTTACGCACCGGTACCGCCGCGGAGGCGCTCCGCGCCGAAGTCATCGCAGCCGCCGATCGGCGGTTCCGTAAGCACGGGTACAAGTCCGTGACCATGGACGATATCGCCCGGGAGCTGGGCCGGTCTAAAAAGACGCTCTACCAGGTCGTCTCCAACAAGCAGGAGCTCATCGACCTGGTCATCGACGAGGACATCCAGTGCGATGACTCCGCCGTGAGGCAGGCGCGGGAGGTCTCCGTCGACGCCATCGACGAGATGCTCTCCATCGCCCGCCACTTCGCGGAGCAGTTACGCTCCCTCTCGCCGGCGGCGCTTTACGACCTCCAGAAGTACTACCGGACCACCTGGGAGCGGGTGGACCGGCACCACAACGAGGGTATGATCGAGACGGTCCGCGCCAATTTGCGGCGGGGACAGGCCGAAGGGCTCTACCGAACCTCGATCGACCGCGAGCTGATCGCCCACCTGTTCGTTAAAGGGCCGGAAGCTTTCATCCACGAGCAGCGCTACCGGGTGGTCGACAACGACTGGGGGCGCGTGCTCGATGAGTTCATGTGCTACCACATCAACGGGGTAGCCACCGACAGGGGCCGCGAGCTGCTGTCTACCCACCTCCAACGCAGCAATCCCTCCTTATGAAACTTCACTTCGCTACCCTCGCGCTAGCCCTGCTGCCGGGACTCGTTTTAGCGCAAGCGGCCTCCGCGGCGCAGGCGGAAACCATGTCCTTGGAAGAAGCCCTCAAGTACGCCGAGACGCACGCGCCCGAGGTACGGAGCTCGCGCTCGGATTTGGCCGATGCGGACGGGCAGATCAAGGAAACGATTGCGACGGGTATCCCGAAAGTGGACGGATCGGTAGGGTATACCCACTTCACGGAGATCCCGCAGCAGCTGCTACCCGACTTCATCTCTCCAGTCATCCGGGGCGTCGTCAAACCCGAGAGTTTGATCCCGCCGGAAAACCCTTCGGATGCGGGAGACCCACCGGCCTTCCCCGTGCAATTCGGCCAGAAGAACTCGGTGAGCGCTGGGGTATCGGCCAACGCGCTACTCTTCGACGCGAGTTTCTTCCTGGCGGTCAAAGGGGCTAAGCTCTACCGAAACTTAGCGGTGCGCACCGTAGAACAAACCGTCTACCAAACGCGTGCGAAGGTGAGCAAGGCCTACTTAGCTACGCTGCTCGCCACGGAGAACAAAGCGGTAGTCGATAGCAACCTGCGGAATCTGCGCGGTACCCTGGAGGAGACGCAGTCCATCTACGAAGCCGGGTTTGCCGAAAAGCTCGACGTTGATCGACTCAAGCTCTCCTACGCGAATCTGGAGGCGCAGCGCAAAACCCTCGACCAACTCGAGCAGGTCACCCGCAACCTGTTGAAGTTTCAGATGGGCTACCCCGTCAACGACTCACTCGCGCTGACCACGAACCTGGCGACCGCGTTGGGGGAAGCCCGGGAAGCCGAGCTCCGCGAGGACGATGCTTTTAGTCCGAGCGTGCGTCCGGAATACGCGACGCTGCAAGTCGCGGACTCCCTCAACGCTATCGACTTACGTCGCGTTAGAGCGGGATATTTCCCCAGCTTGGTGGGCTTCGGTAGCTTCGCGAGAAACCTGCAGCGCAACGACCTTTTCGACGACCGCGAAGCCGGCTGGCTGCCCGCCTCCTCGGTCGGCGTCACGCTCAACGTACCCATTTTCGATGGGACGACCAAGAGCGCCCAGCGCCAACGCTCCCTCGCCCGCCAGGACAAGACCCGGATCCGGATCGAGCAGTTCGACCAGCAGTCGCGGCTCGCGCTCGCCAACGGGCGTGCTTCCGTGCTGAACGCCCGCCTCACGCTCGAGCAACGTAACGCGGCCGAGACGCTAGCCCGGGAGATTTACGAATCGGCCCAGATCAAATTTCGGGAGGGCGTCGGCTCGAGCATCGAGGTCAAACAGGCCGAGGGCGAGCTCTACGCCGCGCAGGGCGCTCGACTCCAGTCCCTCTACGATTTAGCCGTGGCCTTCACCGACTACAAAGACGCGCTCGGGCAGCTGTAGTCAACCGCGCACCCGTACTCATTCCACAGACTTAAGCTTATGAAATTCTCATACTTCCTGCTCGCGCTCCCGCTCTTCGTTGCTTGCGGCGGTGACGCGGAGTTCGCCGTACCCGAGACCAAGGAGGAGCAGCTCGCCCTGCTCGACGAGAAGAAACGGGAGATTCGCGAGCTCAACGGACAGATCGCGGAGCTCGAGCGGGCCTCGGGGGGTGAGCAGCGGGCGGTCAACAGCAAGTTGGTGCGCGCGGAGGTCGTCGAGCCGGTCGAGTTCAGGCGCGAGGTAGAGCTGCAGGCCAGCGTCGAGAGCGAAGAGACCGCGGCGGTAACCACCGAGCTGCCGGGTCGCCTGGTTTCGTTGACCGTCGACGACGGCGACCAGGTGCGCAAGGGGCAGCTCATCGCCCGCGTCGACGTGGAGAACATAGCCGCGCAGAAGGCGGAGCTCCAGATCAACCTGGATCTCGCGCAGGATTTACTCGAGCGCCAGGAGCGGCTGCGCAAACAAAACATCGGCACCGAGGTGCAATACGTCGAGGCCCGTAACGCCGTAGCGCGCCTCGGGAAAAGTATGGATCAGCTCAAGCTGCAGGAGTCGAAGTCGGCTATCCTCGCACCGATCTCGGGTACCATCGAGAACAAGACCGTCAACGTAGGGGAGTACGTATCCCCCGCGACGCCGCTGATGGACGTGCTCGACGCGCGTTCCATAAAGGTGGTCGCGGACGTGCCGGAGAACTACCTCCCCACCGTAAAACGCGGCATGAAGGTTCGGGCGCGCTTCCCTTCGATCGACGTCGAGCGCGACGCCAAGATCGCCCGCATCGGGCGGACCATCGACCCCGCGAACCGAACCTTCGAAGTGGAGCTCGACCTGAACAACGAAGCCGGCAGGCTGAAGCCGAACATGTTGGCCTACGTATACCTCGTAGACTACACAAACGCGGCCGTCGTTGCGGTCGGCAACGAGACCGTCCTCGAGGAGATCGACGGGCGGGAGTACGTGTACGTGGCTCGCGCCGGCGAAACGGGCAACGAGCAAACGGCGAGCAAAGTCTACGTTAAGACCGGTCAGAACGACGCCCTGCGGCGTGAGATCCTCGAAGGACTCTCCGCCGGGGATACCCTCGTTACCGAGGGGATGCGCTCGCTCACGGACGGACAGACTATCCGCGTCCAGCTCGCCGAGCCGATCGCCGCCGCCGACCCGGCCCCGGACGCCCCCGCCCAGAACTAGCCCCCTTTACCTCCACGCCCAACGCGCTCCACCATGGCTGAAATTATCACCGAAGAGACCCAAGTGCCCGAGGTAGACCAGCGTGCACCGCGGCCTCCGAAGGAGCCGGCGGCCCCGACGCGAACGGAGGAACAGCGCCACTTCGGCATCACCGAGGTATCGGTCAGCAATTCCACCTCGGTGTTCCTGATCACGCTGATGATCCTGATCTTCGGACTGCTCGCCTACGAGACGATCCCGAAGGAGCAATTCCCGGAGGTGACTTTACCGACCGTGTTCGTCAATACGCCCTACCCGGGTAACTCCGCCGAGGAGATCGAGAACCTGGTAACGCGCCCCATCGAGCGCGAGCTGCAGGGCGTGACCGGCCTCGACAACGTGACGAGCTCCAGCGTACAGGATTTCTCGGTGATCGTCGCCGAATTTAGTAGCGATGAGGACATCGACGAGGCGGTACGCCGCGTCAAGGACGCGGTAGACAAATCGAGGAGTGAGCTACCCAACGACCTACCGACCGAGCCGCTCGTGCAGGACGTAAACTTCGCCGAGATCCCGATCGTGACGGTCAACGTGGCCGGCGATTTCCCGAACGACGTGCTGCTCGATTACGCCGACGTAATCAAGGACGAGATAGAGTCGATCGACGAGGTAGCCCGCGCCGAAACGCAGGGCGCGCAGGAGCGGCAGGTACGCGTGGACCTCGACCTACCGGCCATGCAGTCGCGGCAGGTGAGCTTCGGCGACGTCGCCAACGCGATCCAGGGGGAGAACCTGACGGTATCCGGCGGTGAGATCGTCACGAACGACTTCCGCCGCGGCATCCGCGTCGTCGGGGAGTTCGAGAACGTCCGCGAGTTGGAAAGCCTGATCGTGAAGTCGGAGAACCAGCGTCCGATCTACCTGCGCGACATCGGTGCGGTCACCTACGGCTTCGAGGATCCGGTTTCGATAAGCCGGGTGGATGGGCTGCCGGTGATCAGCCTCAACGTGATCAAGCGCCAAGGTTCCAACCTGCTTTCGGCCGCCGATCAGATCAAGGAAGCCGTGGCTACCGCCAAGGAGCGCCTGCCGGAGAGTCTGGAGGTTTCGTTCTTCAACGACCTGAGCGTCGCGACGCGCGATCAGGTGAGCAACCTCGAGAACTCGATCATCTCGGGTGTGATCCTCGTGGTGCTCGTGCTCCTGTTTTTCCTCGGGCTCAAGAACGCCAGCTTCGTCGGCCTCGCCATTCCGTTGTCGATGCTCCTCGGCATCCTGATCCTCGACCTCACCGGTACCACCCTCAACGTGGTGGTGCTCTTCTCGCTGATCCTCGCCCTCGGACTCCTGGTAGACAACGGTATCGTGGTGGTCGAGAACATCTACCGCTACATGCAGGAGGGGCACGACTCGATAACGGCCGCTCGCCTGGGGGCCGGGGAGGTGGCGGTACCGATCATCGTGTCGACGCTGACCACGCTCGCCGCCTTCGTCCCGCTGGCCTTCTGGCCGGGCCTCATCGGCGAGTTTTTCAAGTACATGCCGATCACGCTCATCATCGTGCTGAGCTCGAGCCTGTTCGTGGCCTTGGTCATCAACCCCGTTTTTACGGCCTCCTTCATGAGCGTCGACAAGGCCTCCACCAGCCGGGCCGAGCGCAAACAGCGAGTGCGTAACAACCTGATCGTCTCCGGGGTGCTGCTGGCGCTCGCGGTCGGATTTCACGTCGCCTTGGCGATCGCCGGTCCGGAGGGTGGGCGCACCTACCAAATCCTACGCAACCTGAGCGCCATCGCCTTGGGCGTTAACCTGCTGTACTTCTGGTTGCTACGGCCCGCGAGCTTTCGCTTCCAAAACGGCGTATTGCCCTGGCTCGAGGCCAACTACGACGCTTTCGTGCGGTGGGCGCTCCGCCACGCCTGGTTCGTGTTCGGCGGCACGGTGCTCGCGCTCGTCGGGTCGATCGTGCTCTTCGGCTCCAACCCCCCCCCGATCAACTTCTTCCCGGAGGCCGAACCGCAGTACGTGAACGTGTTCGTGGACTTACCGCTCGGCTCGGATATCCGCGCTACCGATTCGCTCGTCAAAAAGATCGAGGCCAACATCCAGGAGGCGCTAGAGCCCTACCGGGCGATCACGGAGAACGTGCTGGCGCAAATCGGCGAGAACACGGCCGACCCCAGTGGTCCCCCCGAACCGGGCGTTTCCCCGAACAAGGCGCGCATCTCGGTCGCGTTCGTGCCGAGTACCGAACGCGGGGAGGTAAGCTCCGCGGCGGCCATGAACGACATCCGCGCGGCCGTCGGGGAGTTTCCGGGGGTGCAGGTGGCGGTAGACAAGAATGCCGACGGTCCGCCGACGGGCAAGCCCATCAACCTCGAACTCCGGGGCGAGGACATCAACCAGCTCATCACCGTTTCGCAGGGCGTGATGAACTACTTCAACGCGGAAAATATCCGCGGCATCGAAGAGCTCAAAACGGACGTTCAGCTGGGCAAGCCCGAGCTGCTGATCGACGTGAACCGCGACGCCGCCCGCCGCTACGGCATCAGCACCTACGACATCGCGATGGCGCTACGTACGAGTGTGTACGGATCGGAGGTGTCGCAGTTTAAGGTGGGCGAAGACGAATACCCGATCTTCGTGAGGCTCGATCCGAAGTACCGTCAGGACATCACCGCCCTGCTCAACCAGCCGATCACCTTCCGGAACCCGGCCAACGGACGGATCAGTCAGGTCCCCATCTCGGCGGTCTCGAGCACCGACTACTCGAGTACCTACAGCGCCATCAAGCGCAAGGACCTCAAGCGGGTGATAACGATCTACTCGAACGTAACCGACGGCGCCAACGCCAACCAAATCAACGACGACCTCAAGCAGATGATGGCTTCGTACGACCTGCCCGAGGGGGTAACCTACGAGTTTACCGGCGAGCAGGAGGAGCAGGCGAAGGCAGTCTCCTTTTTGCTCGGCGCCTTCGGGGTGGCCGTGTTCGCCATCCTGATCATCCTCGTCGCGCAGTTCAACTCGCTGACCGCGCCGATCATCATCGGCCTGAGCATCGTATTCTCCCTGATCGGCGTGTTGCTCGGCTACGTGGTCACCGGCCAGACGTACTCGATCGCGATGTCGAGCATCGGGATCATCTCGCTGGCCGGGGTCGTGGTAAACAACGCCATCGTACTGATCGACTACATCCAGCTCCGCATCAAGGAGCGGCGCGAGGCGCTGCGGTTGGCCGAAGACGTGCGCCTCCCGATGGACGAGATCATGATCGCCGTCGCCAACGCGGGGGCCACCCGCCTGCGGCCGGTGCTCCTCACGGCGATCACCACGGTGCTCGGTCTCGTACCGTTGGCGATCGGACTCAATATCAACTTCTTTACGCTCGTCTCCGACTTCGATCCCCAGTACTTTCTGGGGGGAGATAACACCGCGTTCTGGGGACCGATGGCGTGGACGGTCGTTTACGGCCTCTCCTTCGCCACTTTCTTGACGCTCGTCGTCGTTCCCGTGATGTTCCTACTCTTCTACCGCCTGGAAATGGGGCTGAAGGAGCGAATCGGTACCGCCCGACCCGTAGCCGACATCGGCTAAACAGCGCTTTGCTGTCGCAAAACGTAATAAAACTATGCACGCTACTCTCGACATGCCCTTCTTCGTGCGCTCTTCGCGTTCGTTGGCACCCGCCCTCAAGCGCACCGCTTACGTAGAGCTTCGCGCCGCGGCTCAGGCGACCCTCTACGGCGAAACGGATCGCGTTTTAAAGCAGGCGACCCTCGCTTGCCTCATCAAAACGTACTTGCCCCACGCCTACTGGGCGGGCTTCTACGACCTGAAGGAGGGAATGCTCAAGGTAGGGCCGTACCAGGGTACCCTCGGTTGCCTAACCATCGCCATCGGGCGCGGCGTGTGTGGCCGGGTGGCGCAAACCCACCGGACCATCATCGAGCGCGACGTACACGCGCTCTCGGAGGGTACCGCGCACATCGCCTGCGATCCGAACAGCCGCTCGGAGATCGTGGTCCCTTGTTTTAGCGAAAGCGGGCAGCTCTTCGGCGTACTCGACCTCGACTCGACCGAGCCGGACAGCTTCGATGAAACCGACCGGGTAGAGCTGGAGGCCCTGGTCAGGGAAGTGTTCGCGAACCCGGCCTAGGCGGAGGGTTCGCGCGGTCCGGTAACGGCGTTGAGTACGTTGCCCAAGATGATGAGGGCGAGGCCGAGGAGGGCCCACGGCCCGTACCGTTCGTCGAAGAAGAAGTAGGAGAGTACGAGTACGAAGCCGACCTCGATGTACTTGAGCGGCATGACGCGGCTCGCCTCGTTGGCCTGCATGGCGACGGTCATGAAGATCTGACCGACGAAGCCGTAGACCCCGAGCGAGATAAGACGAAGCAGCTGGCCGGGCGGCGGCGCCACGTAGTTGCCGAACGGCGAGAGCATGCCCCCTACCCCGAGGAGCGTGCCCAGGCCCGTGAAGTAGGCGACGATGACGAGGGGGTGCTCCGAGGTGCCGAGCTTGCGGATGATGGCGAAGGTGATGCCCCCGAACACGGCCGATCCGAGTACGAGTCCGAGCCCCAGGGGCGTGATGCGCGCGTCGACACCGTTGACGAGCACGACCCCCCCGAAGGCCATGGCGAAGTAGAGCCAGCGTACCGCCCACACGCGCTCGCGTAGGAAGACGAGCGCGATGAGGATAGCGACGAGGGGGGAGAGGTAGCGCAGGGCTACGGCCGCGCCGATGGGGAGGAGCGGCAGGCAGAGGAAGAAGAGCGCCAGGGAAGCCGCCCCGGTGAGACCCCGGGCGAGCAGCCAGCGGGGGCGATTGCCGAGCGGGGGGATCCCGCGGTAGCGGAGGTACCCCGCGGCGATGAGGTAGGTGCCTACCCCGCGGAAGGCGGTGAGCTGAAACCCATCGTAGCCCAGGTCGGAGAGCTCGCGGGCCTGAAGGCTCATCGCCGCAAACGCGAGCGAGCTGACCAGCATGTAAATGACGGCCAGCGACGATTTACGCATATTAATATATATTTATGTAGAATTGGCTGGCCGTAAGTCGCTTTGGCATATGGTTTGCTTCTATGTAAGTATCTGCGTAGCCGCCACTTACGGCGGCAGCGCCCCTACTTCGAGTGTTTGTTCATAGTTTTTGTTCTACCGTTCCCTTCCGGCTTCGCCGGAAGGGTTCTTTCGTTTGGCGAAGGTGCATTCGCTTTGTTTGGGGGCAATTAGCGCCCGGTCAGTTCGGCTCAATTTGTGGGTAGGCTTACCCACGATGCCCCAGTCTAAGCCCGTTCTGCCCTACTCGGCGGCTCCCAGGATATCCTTTGCTTCGGCGAGTCCCGCCAGCGCTACGTTCGCCGAAGCCTGTCGCAACGGGGTACTCGACTACCTGCTGCCCATCACCGTAGCGTTCGGTGGACTGCATCTCCTCATCACGCGTGCTACCGGGGTGGTTACCTCTCCGCTGGCTTACGCGCTGCTCGGCCTGTGCGTGGCGGCTTACGCCCTCAAGCGCGTCGGCCGCAACGCGGCGGCCGTGTTCGCTTACACCCTAGGCTCTTTCTGCCTACTGGTTGCGTTGAGTTGGCCCACCGAAGGCCGGGCGAACGGCTTCTCCGTGGGCACCGTGTATACGTTTTGTTTCTACCCCCTCCTGTGCTGGCTCTGCTTCCCGAAGCGCGGCTTACGGCTCGCCGCTATCGCCCTAACGATGATCGTACTCGCCCTAATCGCGTACCAGGGGGAGTACCCGAGCTCCCCGGCCCGAGTCCCGCAACCCGTCATCTACCTCGGACTCGTTCGCTGCTACTTCCTGATCGCCATCACGCTCGGGCTCACCCACGGCTTCGAGCGCACCGTCGCGTTGTTCGACGGCCGTTGGCGTCGGGCACTCGGGAAGCAGCAGGAGCTCAACGCGCGACTGAACGCGCAGACCCGCGACCTCGAACGGGAAGGGCAGGCACACCGCCAAACGATGAATCACCTGACCCGCTCCGAGAGTAAGTACCGCAACCTCTTCGAACACGCCTTCGACGGTATCGCGATCTACGACGCGCGTACGGGCAGGAATACCGAGTCTAACCCGAAGCTGCGCGAGCGCCTCGGCTACACGCAGGCCGATTTCAAGAGATTATCCCCCGCGGATTTGGGGGCATCCACGCAGTCGAGCGGACAATCGCTGGAGGATGCCCTCCGGGCGGTCGACGAGCGCTTGGCCTCCGAACCGGTCGTCAGTTACCCCTTTACCGCAGTCACGCGCGAAGGGGAGCGGGTGGAGTATCAGGTGACCACGTTCGTCCTACCCAATGAAGATCGGCTGCGCATCAACGTGTTTCGCGACGTGACCCACGATCTGGAGACCCAGCGGGAGCTTACCGACGCCAACCAGGAGCTACGCGCTTTCGCTCACGCCGCGAGCCACGACCTCAAGGAGCCGTTGCGTACGATGACCAACTTCTCGCAACTCCTGCAACGCCGTTACGCGGACGAGCTCGACGACGGTGGCCGGGAGTACCTCCGCTTCATCGACGAAGCGGCTTCGCGCGGCATCACGCTCGTCCAGGATCTGCTCCGTTACGCGGAGCTGGGTACCGCTCGGGTAGACACGAGGCCCACCGACTTCAACGAGGCCGCCCGGGCGGTTCGGCAGACGTTGGCCACGCGCGTAGCCGACCTCGGAGCGGTACTTACGATCGAAACGTTACCCACGCTGCTCGCCACGCCGACCTGGGCGCAACAGCTGTTGCAAAACTTGATCTCCAACGCGCTCAAGTTCCGTCGCCCGGGCGAGGTGCCGCGCGTTCGGGTGTGGTCGAGCAGCGACGCCCTCGGCCACCACCTTCACGTGAGCGACAATGGGATCGGTATCCCCACGGAAGATCTCGACGAGGTGTTTGGCGTGTTCAAACGACTCGTGGGGCGGGATCAATTCGAAGGCAACGGGATCGGACTAGCGCTCTGCCGACGGATCGTGAGCAACCTCGGGGGAGATATCCGGGTCCGGTCCACCCTCGGCGAGGGCACTACGTTCAGCATGTGGTTCCCGCCGCTCGATGCGCCCGTCGTGCACCCCACCAGCACCGCCCGGGCGGCTGGCGCGCTCGACTAGGCTACCTTCCGCGGATGTCCCCGAGGCGAGCCGTAGCCCTACTACTCTACACGTTGGGTGCCCTGGTGGCGTGCGCGCCTTGGCTGTGGACGAGTCACCTCCTCGCGCCCGACGAGTACGTGCACCTCTACAACGTGTGCGCGCTGCAGGAGCTGCTGTCGGCCGCGCCGGGTAAGCTCCTGAGCGAGTGGTTCGAACTCAACTCCTTCCCGGAGCCCAATTGGTTCGGGCACGGCCTCCTACTCGTACTCGGCCGGCTGCTTCCGCTGCCGCTCGCCGAAAAGGCGCTCGTGATCGTCGCGGTCGCCGCGGTAGGCTACGGCTTTCTGCGACGCAGTGCGAATCCTTGGAGTGCGTCGCTCGGGGTGTTGGCGCTCACGATCATGCTGTCCGCGGTTTGGCAGCGCGGTTTCGTCAACTACGTGCTCGGCATGCTGCTGTGCCTCACCGCCCTCACCGCCACCGCCCCCGGCCGGGGGGACGCCGCGCCGCGTGCGGGACCCCCGGCCGCCACCGCGGTCTGGGCGGGTATACTGTATTTCTGCCACCCGATAGCGCTCCTTTTTTTCGCCGGACTCACGGTGCTACGCGAGCTACTTCCGGTCGTGAGCAACGCCGCCTGGCCTCGCCTGCCCGCACTCGTTTTGCGTACGGGGCTGTGTTTCGGTTTGCCCTTCGGGCTACTCGCGCTCTACACCGCGCGCCAGGCCGCGGTAAGCTCCGCGCTCGAGTTCATCCCCGCGCGGTTGCTGGGCTTAGCGTACTTCCACAACGAGCTGATTCTATTCACTTCGGCCGAGGAGGCTTACGCCAAAACACTCGTCGCGGCCGCGTTGCTCGCCGTACTCTCCGCCCGCCTTTGCCCCCCCGCTCGGCTAGACTTGACCTTCGCGGTAGCCGGATTCGGCGTACTCCTAGCCGCAATCGTGGTCGCCCCGGACGTGCTGGTCGGCGGCAGCATCATCCACCAACGCCTCCTGCCGGTCGCGGTGCTCTGGCTCCTGTACGCGGCCAATACGTTCGGCCCGCCACCGGGCGTAAAGTTGCGCCGATCCGTATCCGGCGTGCTCGGCGGGCTAACGCTCGTAGGCTGTGTGGGACTGAGTCTGCATCGCCTCCGGGCGCTCGAACCCATCGAGGCGGTGGTCGCGGAGCTCGGACGTTTCACCCGCCAGATTCCGTCGAGTTCGGTACTGCTCCCGGTGGCGTCGAGCGAGTTCGCCGTCGCCGCGTCGACGAAGCCGCTATCGGTAAGTCCAGTGTTCACGCACTACGCGCACCTGTTGGGTTGCGAGCGGGACCTCGTGCTGTTGGATAACTACGAGGCTACGGTCGGTTACTTTCCGCTGCGCTGGCGGTCCGGCAAGGATCCGTACGCCGTCTTCGACCGCAGTCTGGAGCGGTTTCCGGTGGAGCCGCCGGGGGGTACCTCGGCGTGGACGCTCGAGGAGGTCGACTACGTGCTGTCGCTCGGACCGCTGGAAGAGAGTGTACCGAACCGCGCGGTAAAGTGGGCCGCCGTCCCGCTTCGGCTCGTCGAGCGCTCGGACCGGGGGAGCTTCGAACTCTGGCGCGTGGACCGTTGAGGTCCGTCTACATCACCTGGCGATCGCGAAAGCGCTGTCGCGCACGCAGGAAGGCTTCCGGACTGAGGCCCAGGAAGCTCGCTAGGTGCACGGTGGGTACTTGGTTTTCGAGCCCGGGGTAAGCCTTCAGGAAGCTGGCGTAGGTATCGACCTCGTCGCCGCGTTTTCGCCGACCCACCCGGTCGCCGTGACGTACGTGCTGTTCGAGGAGGAACGAGCTGTAAAAGGTGCTGAGCTCGGGATATTCCGCCAGGAGCGCCTCGAATTTGCTGAAGGGGAGCGTGAGGTAAGCGAGATCGGTCGTGGCCTCGACGCGTTCGACCTCGCCACGTGAGGAACCGAGGTTAGCGACGATAAAATCTTCGGCCCGCGCGAAGTACTGGGTGATGTCGCGCCCGTCGTCCGTGGTTACGTAGACGCGGGCGATGCCCGAGGTGATGAGCATGAGTTGGCGACCGGCCCCGAGTTGCCGCGGCAACTCCTGACCCTCGAGTCGCCTCCGCGCCGCTACGCTCGTCATCAACTCCCGGAGGCAGGCCAGGGAGAGGATCGTCGTGTCGGTAATCCGATCGATGAAGAGTAACTTTTTCATGTGCCGGGGGTCTGACACAAAGCTACGGCAAGCACCTACGCGTGGAGGGGTACTCCTATAACACGGGTAGTTACTGTGATATCCGGACTTTTGGTTATGCGTAATTACCCCTAAGGAAAACGAGCCTATCCGTGCAACGATCGAAAGGGCCGCGTTACACGATTTCGCACCCCCAACGTCTCATCCTATTGGCTATGCGCCTCGTCCTAGCCCTCGACTAGCTAACCACCAAGGTGTTCTCGTCCACCTGCGTCACGGTGTAGATGCGTAGTCCTTTGCTGCCGAAATCGTTCAAGCCATCCCCGCTAGCCACCTCGTAGCGCGCACCGTGCACGGTGCACTGCCACTCGTCGGCCGTTTTGTTGTAGAGTACGTTCTCGTTGCCGGCGTGACTGCAGATCAGGGTAGCCGCGGCAAATTTACCGTCGATCGTCCGGGCGATCACCACCTTCTCCCGGATGATGTACCCGCCGTCGACCAAAAGCTCTTCGGCCCCCGCTTCCGTGAGGTCGATCCTCAAATTAGCGTCCGGGGCCGTCGGCACGTCCGCATTCTCGTCGTCCTTGCTGCAACCGTGCAGGCAGGAGCTCGTGAGCACGAAGGCGGCCCCCAGGCCGAGTTGCTTGAGAAAATCGTTGCGGGTCATGGACGTATTCTCTACTGATGCACTCCGCGAACTACGTGGACATCGGCCGCCCGTTGCAGGCGGAAGGTTACAACCCCTTTCGGGTACCGGCTAGTATTAACGCCTACCCGCTGCTCCCCGGCCGGCAACCGCCGCTCGAAGAGGGTCTCGAGCAGGCGCCCCTGCACGTCGAAAGCCGCGAGCGTCACCTTCCCAGGCGCACTCGTAGTAAACTCGATGTCGGTGTGGTGGCTGAAGTGGGAAGGGGCTAGCCGCATCGCGCTCGCGGACTCCGGGTGGGCGCCGCCGGTGGCGGATACAACGGGTTGCTCGTTGCAGTCGTCGAGGATCGGGAGGTGCGTGTACCGCTGGTGCAGCACGCTTCGGACCGTACCGTCGTCGAGTCCGAACCAATCCTGCAGCAGCGTGCCGTACACGTCCCTGAAGTCGTACTGCATCGGCTCCCCTTCGTGTTCGTCTACCTGGCTGTCGATGCTCGTGTTTTTACCCAGTGCGCCCGGCCTCACGCAGTCGCCGAACAGCAACAGCGGAGCCGCGGTACCGTGGTCGGTGCCGAGCGCCCCGTTGGACCGGATGCGGCGACCGAACTCCGAGTACGTCATGCCCACCACACGCTCCCCGAGGCCGTTCGCGTTCAGGTCCGCCTGAAAGGCGGCGATCGCATCGCCGAGCTCCCGGAGTTTCTCCGCGTGCTTACCGACGGTTGGGTCGCCGGCCACCACCTGGTCGGCGTGCGTGTCGAAGCCACCGAGCGTCACTACGTACACCTTCGTGCTCAGGCCGCCGGCGATCATGCGCACCACGTGCGAAAGCTGCTTGCCCAACTTGTTCCCCTCCGGGTAGCTCGTCAGGTTGTCCGCCTTCTGCGCGGCCTCCTGGACCACCGCTCCGTAGGCGTTGCTCTGGCTGATGCTCGTACGCATGTACGCCAGCTCGTCGCCGTAGAGGCTCGCCGGCGCCTCGGCGCCTTCCACCTCCAGGATGTTGGTTACCCACTCGGGACTGCTCAGCGTCAGTGCGAAGTTGCCGCCCGCACCCTGACAGGTCTCGCTCACCGAGTTGCCCACCGTGACCGCCACCGGGTCCGGGCGCCGTGCGTTCGGGTACCCTTCCGGGAAACCGGGGTACTCACCGTCGAAGTGCCTACCGAGCCAACCCTCCGTCCAGACCTCCTTGCTCGGCGAGCCCGTCTGCCAGATGTCGGTCGAACGGAAGTGCGAGCGGTTCTGATCCGGGTAAGCGACCCCCTGCACGATACCCAGTCGACCTTCGTCGTGCAGCCCGAGCAACCCTTCCAGGGCCGGATGTAACGCGCGTTTGTCGTCTATGCCCAGTAGGTCGCGTTCGGGCAGCAAGACGTTCCTCCGCAGCGCGGCGAGGTTGTCGTACTGGTCGAGCGGTACCACGGTATTGAGGCCATCGTTGCCCCCACTCAGTTGAATGAGCACGAGTACCTTATCGCTCTCTTTAGCGGAGAGGGCACCGAAGAGGCTACCGCTGCTCATGCCCAGCGGCGCGCGGTTGAAAAGTAGGGGCAGGCTAGCGGTAGAGGCCGTGCCCAAAAAATTGCGGCGGTTCATGTCGCGATTGATCTTGTTGGTGAGTAGGATTAAGTCGCCGATCGCACCTAGGCGAGGTGGCCTTTAGGCGAGGTGGCCTTCGGCGCTGGTTAGCATGGCACGCACCAGGTCGCGCACCTTATTGCGGACACTCCGCTCCAGGTTCGTGTCCTCGGGTTGATCCAGGTACTGACCGTACTCCACCCCCCATTCAAAGTCGGGTAGGCCCGGAATGAGTACGTCCTTGAGCGCGTCCCGCTGGCCTTCGCTCAGTGGCTTGGAGAAAAGGCGTGCGGCCACCGCGGCGATCAGCGCGTTCGGGTCCGTTGCGTCCTCGATGTCCGAGATGTAGTGCAGCAGGTCGGCTTTGTGGCTAAAGCCGTTGTGCCGAAACCCCCAGTCCGTAGTCTGATTTACGGTAGCCGTGCGCCGCTGGAGGGAGGCGGCGTTCACCCACGTCCGGTTGTACTGCGGCGCCTGGTAAAAGGCCTTCCAGCCGGCCACGGTCGGCGGGTAGAACAGGTCTTGCTCCTGCGCGGCGCAGTTTTGGCTCAGTTTCCTGAAAAACCAGTACCGTTGTTCGGGGTCGTCGGGCGGCGGGCTGTAGCCGAGTCCGAGCGTAGCGTCGATAACGGCCTCGAGCGGACTTTTAATCAGTGTTCCGCGAAAGCGCACGTGAAAAAAGTGGCGACTGCCCAGCAGTAGGCGGAGTACGGGGGCTACCTCGTAATTCGCCTGGCGCAGCGCGAGGGCCATCGGCTCGATCACCTCGCGCTCCACCGTGTCGTCGACGCGGTAGTACACGAAGTACCGGTACAGCTTGCGACACAAGTGATGCGCCGCGTACGGCCTGCCGAAGATGGCGTCGATTACCTGTTTGTAGTTGTCCGCGCCCCGGCTGGTTAGCACGGTGCCGCCCATGCGGTCCGACAGCGTGAGCTCCTCCGTTTCGTGACGCGCTTCGGTGAAGTAGGCGGTGGGTACCACGCCCTGCTCGGTGGAGTTGACGCCGGCGACGCGCCACCCGGTGAGCGCGCGCGCCACGGTCCGTACGTCGCTCTCGAGGTAGGTGGTGTAGTCGCCCGGGGCCACGAGCGGCCCCTTGCCGATGGTGTAGAGCTCCAGGAGCTCGCGTGCGAAGTTTTCGTTCGGGTCCCGCGCGGCGTTGTCCTTCCCGTTGAGGAAGGTGAGCATCTGCGGCAGGATGGCGACCTCCTCGATCAGCTCCTGGAAGTTGCCGGTCGCGTACGCGTTGAGCTTCGCGAGGTACTGGTAGTAGGCGCGCGGATCGCCGTTGCGGTTTACGGAGAAGTGATTGTGCCAGAAGAAAGCCATACGCCCGCCGACGTTGAAGTCGGCCTCGTAGTAGTTCTCCAGCTGCCAGGCTTGCAGACTCTGGTAACGGTAGCTGCGCACGTCGAAATCGTCCAGGGCGGGCGCCTTCACCCAGCTCTCTCCAACCGGTACGTTGGCGTCGCGCATCTCGCGCACGTTGAGCGGTTCGGAGCGTCTCACCGGTGCATCCAGAAGCAGGTCCAACGAGTCCACTAGCCCCGCGTCGATGCTCCTGGTGAGGCGGGTAGGGTTCGTGCCGAACGTGGCCCGTCGCAGCAGGTGACTGGCCTCTTCCGGACCGAAAGGCCCGTCGTAAGGTTCGAGCTCTCCGCTCCGGAGTGCTTCCGCAAAACGAGTTGATGGATACCGCAGCATGCCGCCCCTAGACCAACAATCACACCTTCGTGGTACGCATTAAAGATTAATAGATCCCGGTGCGTGCGGGCGTGTGACGTACAGTCCGCTCCCTGATCTACATCCGGTGTTCGGTTCACTTCCCACCGCAGAACCCGTAACCCGCTCAGCCCCCGGCCTACGGTCAGTAGAGTTTATCTACAGGGCGAGCGCCCACCGCGTGCGTGGGGAGCGCCCACCGCGCGCGTGGGCAGCGATCGCGCGCCCGCCGTACGCCCCCGGCGAACGAACCGAAAAGCGAATATTTGATGTCGGCACCGCGTGCCGTGGTAAACATTCTGATTTAATGGATGTCACGAAGTTCGACCGCACAACCTATTATGCACACGGACCCTTACTTTGGGATTTGCTTTGCGTGCGGACTAATATTCGCTCTGAGGCGCTCGTACTTACAGAAACCACGACCTGAACTAGACCACTATGCCAATCACCCTTTTTGAGGAGAGCAGCCCCTACGAGTACGACGCCATCGTCGTCGGTTCGGGCATCTCCGGAGGCTGGGCCGCCAAAGAGCTCTGCGAAGCCGGACTGAAAACGATCGTCCTCGAACGCGGGCGGCACGTGGAGCACGGCGATTACCCCACCGCCTCGATGGACCCGTGGGACTGGACCGACACTGGCAACGGCGAGAGTGCCCTACGCGACCAGCTGACCAAGGAGGAGCTGAAAGACTACCCGAAGCAATCGCGTACCGGCTACACCACCGCCCGCAGTCACGTGCACCACTTCGTGAAGGACTCGGAGCATCCGTACCGCGAGAAGCCCGGTACGCGCTTCGACTGGATTCGCGGCTACCAGACCGGCGGGCGCTCGCTCGTGTGGGGGCGGCAGAGCTACCGGTGGAGTGAAATCGACTTCGAGGCCAACAAACGCGAGGGAATCGCGGTGGACTGGCCTATCCGCTACAAGGACATCGCTCCGTACTACGACAAGGTGGAGCGCTACATCGGTGTAAGCGGCATGAAGGAGGGTTACGCCGCGCTGCCCGACGGTGAGTTTGAGCCACCGATGGATTTCACCGCCCCGGAGCAGCACCTCCGGGATCAGGTAAAGGAGAAGTTCGACGATCGTATCGTCACCATCGGGCGAGCCGCCCACCTCACCGGCCAGGAAGGCCGCCCAGAGCAAAATCGCCAGAGCTGTCAGTTCCGGAACCGCTGCATGCGCGGCTGCCCCTACGGGGCGTACTTCTCGAGCAACTCGAGTACCCTGCCCGCGGCAGCGGCTACCGGCAACCTGACGCTTCGCCCCTTTTCCATCGTGCAGGAGGTGCTCTACGATCCGGACACGAAACGGGCCTCCGGCGTGCGCATCACCGACCAGGAAACCAAAACGTCTTACGAGTTTAAAGCGAAGGTGGTCTTCCTGAATGCTTCGGCGATCGGATCGACGTCGATCCTCATGCAGAGTACCGCCGACGGTCGCTTCCCGAACGGCATGGGTAACGCCTCCGACCAGCTCGGGCGCAACATCATGGACCACCACTTTCACGTGGGTGCCTCCGCGCGCGTGGAAGGGTTTGACGACAGCTACTACACCGGCCGCCGGGCCAACGGCTTCTACATCCCCCGCTTCCGCAACCTGGGAGGGAAATCCGATCAGAAGTACAAGCGCGGCTTCGGGTACCAGGGCGGGGCGAGCCGCGAAAACTGGCAAACCGGCATCGCCGAGCTCGCCTACGGCGGCAATTTCAAGGATCAACTCTTCAAGCCCGGGGAGTGGCGCATCGGCATGAACGCCTTCGGCGAGATCTTGCCCTACGAGACCAACCGGATGACCCTCGACTACGATAACCTCGATGCCTGGGGCCTACCGCAGGTACTCTTCGATACCCAGATGGGCGAGAACGAGCTGCTGATGCGCCAGGACGGAGCCGACTCCGCCGGCGAGATCTTCGAGGCGGCCGGCTTCAAGGACGTCCAAACCTACGTCGGCGACAGTTACGGCATCGGCCTCGGTATCCACGAGATGGGTACCGCGCGCATGGGCCGCGACCCGAAAACCTCGGTACTCGATGCCCACAACCGCCTGCACGAGGTGCCGAACGTGTACGTTACCGATGGCGCCTGCATGACGAGCGCAAGTTGCGTTAATCCCTCCCTCACCTACATGGCGCTCACCGTACGCGCCGTCGAGCACGCCGTGGGCGAGCTCAAAAAAATGAATATCTGATGCCAACCACCACACGACGCGGCGCGCTCAAACTCATCGGACTCGGCTTCGGCGGGGCGGCCATCGCCCCCTCCGTACTCCTCACGGCCTGCAAAGAGGCCGCCACCACGCCCGGCTACAGCTACCAAACCTTCAGCGAGCTGCAGGCCGCTACCCTCCGCCTCATCCAGGATGCCATCCTCCCTAAAACCGATACGCCGTCCGCCTCGGAGGTCGGATCGGTCGAGTTTACGGACGTCTACATTACGCACGCCCTCACACCGGAGGAGCGGGAAACCATGCTGTACGGTCTAGACCGTTTTCGCGATAAGCTCAAAACCGAGCACAACGTCGAGGTCGAGGAGGCCACCCCCGAGCAGGTCGAAGCCATGATGGATACCTACTTCGTCAACTACGAGGCCCCGACCGACGCCACGGACGACGAGCGGACTATGGAGATCGAGGGCAACACGGTAAAGACGGCACCCGCGGGCGGTATGGACACCTCCGCGGTCGCGGCCGCCGAGGAGGGCGCCGCCCTCGCTGAAGAACTGGGGGGCTCGGACACGACCGGGCAGGGTAAAGTGGTCCGTAAAGACGACGCCACCGAGATCAACGGCGTACTTACCGGCGTGCGGTGGCTCACCATCGAGAGCTACTTCCAGTCGGAGCAAATCGGCGAGAACGTGCTCAACTACCTCGAGGTGCCGGGGCAGTGGCACGGTCAGGTGCCCATGTCGGAGATTCCCGGCGGTAAGGCATACAGCCTTTAACACGTGCCGCTTTTTTCCGCTTTCGCTAAATCACGAACCGAATGACCCTCTTTGACGACACCAGCCCCTTCGAGTACGACGCCATCGTGGTGGGCTCCGGCATCAGCGGCGGCTGGGCCGCGAAGGAGCTCTGTGAGGCCGGTCTCAAGACGCTCGTCCTCGAACGCGGGCGGCACGTGGAGCACGGGGACTACCCCACGGCCTCGCTCGATCCGTGGGACTACGACGACAGTTCGCCGGTGTGGAAGCTCGGCGACGGCTACGTATCGGCGCTGCGGGAGGGCCTGACGCAGGAGGAGCTCAGTCAGTACGGTGTGCTTACCCGTGTGGGGTGGGCGCACGGCCGCTCTTCGATCCATCACTTTTGCAACGACGAGGAGCATCCGTACCTCGAGGCGCCCGGCAATCGCTTCGACTGGATCCGCGGCTACCAAACCGGTGGTCGCTCGCTAACCTGGGGGCGACAGAGCTACCGGTGGTCGGCGCGCGATTTTGAGGCCAACAAACGCGATGGACACGGGGTCGACTGGCCTATTCGTTACAAAGACCTCGCCCCCTATTACAGCAAGGTGGAGGAGTATATCGGTGTGAGTGGCATGAAGGAGGGCCTGGACATCCTTCCGGACGGGGAATTCTTGCCGCCCATGGATTTTACCGCCCCCGAGCAGTACTTCCGGGAGTCCGTGGCGCAGAACTACGAAACGCGCCACGTGACCATCGGGCGCGCCGCGCACCTCACCAACGAGAACGGTCGCCCGGATCAAGGGCGTCAAGCCTGCCAGTACCGCAACCGCTGCGCGCGCGGCTGTCCCTACGGCGGCTACTTCTCGAGCAACGCGAGTACGCTTCCGGCCGCCGATAAAACCGGCAACCTCACCCTCCGCCCCTTCTCGATCGTGTCGGAGGTACTCTACGATCCGGACACGAAGCGGGCGACCGGCGTGCGGATCGTCGACAAAGAGTCGAAGCAAGATTACGAGTTCAAAGCGAGGCTCCTCTTCCTCAACGCTTCGGCGGCGCCGTCGGCGGCGATCATGCTCAACTCGAAGTCGGATCGCTTTCCCAACGGATTGGGCAACGACTCCGATCAGCTCGGCCGCAACATCATGGATCACCACTACCAGCTGGGCGCCACGGCGAGTGTAGAGGGGTTCGAGGACAGCTACTACACCGGTCGCCGGGCCAACGGATTCTACATCCCGCGCTTCCGGAACATCGGTGGCGATACGGACGCGAAAGATTTCTTACGCGGCTACGGGTACCAGGGGGGGGCATCGCGCGGCGATTGGTCGCGGGGGGTAGCCGAGATGACCTACGGCAAAGACCTGAAGGCGGAACTGCAAACCCCCGGTCCCTGGCAGATCGGAGTGTCGGGCTTCGGGGAGGTACTCCCTCATCCTGAAAACCGCCTCGAACTCGCTTACGAGGAACCCGATGCCTGGGGGATCCCGAAGATCCGGTTCCACGGCAAGATGCGTGAGAACGAGCTCGCTATGCGCGAGGACATCAAAATCCAAATCATGGAGATGTTCGACAAAGCGGGCTTCAAGAACATCACACCCTACGACAGGGAATACGGCCTCGGTCGCGGTATCCACGAGATGGGTACCGCGCGCATGGGCCGCGATCCGAAGACTTCGGTACTGGATGCACACAACCGCGTACACGCGGTACCGAACGTGTACGTGACCGACGGCGCTTGCATGACGAGCGCGAGCTGCGTCAACCCCTCTCTCACCTACATGGCGCTCACCCTGCGCGCCACCGAGCACGCCGTCGGTGAGCTCAAGCGAATGAATATCTGATGAAGCGACGCGCGTTCATACACAATACAGTTGCGGCGGGTGCCGGTTTGGCTACGCTCGGTGATTCTGCAAAGGTTTTAGCGCGAGCGGAACCGACCGGCGGTCGGGCGGGCGGACTCCCTGTCGCGCAACAGAGTGTGGCGTACTGGTGCTACAACAAGTATCCGCTCGCTGAACTGCTACCGCAGTTACGGGAGCTGGGGCTCTCGAACATCGACCTCACGACTCCGTCGCAGTGGGATCTCCTGCGTGACGAGGGCTTCTTCGCTTCGATGTGCTATCCGGCGGAGGAGAACGACATCACCACCGGGTTCATCGATGCGGACCTACACGACGGATTGATCGAGACGTACACGACGGGCATCAAGAAGATGTCGGAGTACGGCTTTAAAAACGTGATCTGTTTTGCGGGCAACCGCCGTGGTCGCTACGATATGGACGGCATCCGGGTGGCGAGCCGCGGCCTGAAACGTTTGCTCCCGGTGGCCGAGGAGTACGACGTTACCATCCAACTCGAGCTTTTCAATTCGAAGGTCGATCACCCCGATTACATGGCCGATTCGAGTTCCTGGGGGATTACGCTGTGCGATATGCTGGGGTCGGACAACTTCAAACTGCTCTACGATATCTACCACATGCAGGTGCAGGAAGGTAATATCGTGCAAACTATTCGTAACTACCACCAGTACTTCGGGCACTACCACACCGCGGGGGTGCCGGGGCGGCACGAGCTCGGGGAGGACCAAGAGTTGCGGTACGCGGCGGTGATGCGGGCGCTCGTGGAACTCGACTACAAAGGCTTCGTCGCCCACGAGTTCATAACCACGCTCGACGGATTGGAGGGCTTGCGGCAGGCAATCGACATCTGTAAGTAGTCGCTATCTAGCTGAGATCGGAGCTCGGCAGCCGGAAACTGGACGAAAACTCGGCTTGAAGTCTCCACGCGAGTGTGGACTCGCCAAACCACGAATAGTACTGGTAACGAGTCGGGTAAGTCGCTCTTCGCGGCCTTGGAAAAGAGGCGCGGCTTGCTGTTTGATGGGGTACTCGCACACTCATTTTTAGAGCTATGCGAAGACACTACACTGCGGCCTCCCTTTTCTTACTCCCGCTCGTAGCGGTTTCTTCGGAGGCGGTTGCGCAACAGGACAGTTTTACCAATCCGATCGACGTCAGGGTTACCATCGATCAGGCCTTTCTGAGAAACCAATTTATCGCCGCCAACGGCGATACCACTTACGAAATCGCAGTCTACTACGACGCAAGTCTGAAGAGTCGATTCGGTCGTACGCTAGAAACCGTAAACGTCCGGGATAGGCCCGCGAAAGCAGGCGTCTACACGAATCAAAGCTTCGCCGCTCTTGGCAAATGGCATGATGAGGGGGGAGTAGCCCCCAATGTGTCCTACGACCGTTCGGATAGTATCCGCTACACGATAGTCGGACAGCCACTAGCGCGTATCGAAACGTGCGTAGAGTTTATCGAGGAGACACCGGCGACGAGTACCGGAGGACGCCCGAGGTGTGCGGAAGCTCAAGTTATGCTTCAAGTTACTTGGCCCGATGGCGGCGGCGATACCGGCGGCGGCGATACCGGCGGCGGCGACACCGGCGGCGGTGATACGGGCGGCGGTGATACGGGCGGCGGTGATACGGGCGGCGGTGATACGGGCGGCGGTGATACGGGCGGCGGTGATACGGGCGGCGGTGATACGGGCGGCGGTGATACGGGCGGCGGTGATACGGGCGGCGGTGATACCGGCGGCGGTGATACGGGCGGCGGTGATACGGGCGGCGGTGATACCGGCGGCGGTGATACCGGCGGCGGTGATACCGGCGGCGGTGATACCGGCGGCGGTGATACGGGCGGCGGTGATACCGGCGGCGGTGATACCGGCGGCGGTGATACCGGCGGTGGTGATACCGGCGGCGGCGACACCGGCGGTGGTGATACCGGCGGCGGCGATACCGGCGGTGGTGATACCGGCGGCGGCGACACCGGCGGCGGCGATACCGGCGGTGGTGATACCGGCGGTGGTGATACCGGCGGCGGCGATACGGGCGGTGGTGATACCGGCGGTGGTGATACGGGCGGTGGTGATACCGGCGGTGGTGATACCGGCGGTGGTGATACCGGCGGTGGTGATACCGGCGGCGGCGACACCGGCGGCGGCGACACCGGCGGCGGCGGCCAACTACCCCAGGATACTACGGGTACTTCCTCCCTCGAGGATCCGATTACTCCCGCTGAATTGGAGTTCTTCCTCGCGCCAAACCCTACCCGAGGCCAGACTACGCTGCGTACCGAAATGCCGGTTACGGAGCTCGAGATCTTCAGTCTTGCAGGCCGACGCGTAGGCAGTACACCCGGGCAGCGGTTGCGCGTGATCCGCTTCGACGCTCCGGCTCAGGCCGGCCTCTACTTAGTCGTAGCCCACTTCGAAGACGGGCGCCTCGCCCAACGAAAACTCCTGGTGCGGTAAGGATCGCGTCGGCGGAGACGTTTCGAAAGGTCGGGCGGGGTAGTCTTGAACAGGCTATACCCGCCCGACCTGTTTTCGTAGAACGCAAGCACTATGGGCGAACCGAATCAAGGACCTTCCCCGCCGCGGTGGAAGATGATGTCCGTACAGTACATCGGCCTGTTGCCGTCGCTCATCGCCGTCAGCTACGCCATGAATGCCGTAGCCGACGAACTTCCGCTCTGGCTGAAGCTCATTCTCGAAACCTTGATTCTAGTCCCGTTTCTCAACTACGCGATCACGCCGACGGTCGATAAAATTTTCGAGGATTGGCTGTACGCGGGGATCGATGACCGGCGGAGCAGTCGGGCTTGACCCACCCCTCAAAGCTTCCGTAGCCAAACATTCCGGAAACTCAGCGGATTATCGTGGTACTGCAGCCCAATCGGCATCGCCCCGTGCTTCTCGTACACGCCTAAGCCCTTGTACTGCGTTGGCCCCTGCACGGCCACGTGGTTTTGCAGCAGCACCCCATTTTGCAGCACGGTGACGTAGGCCGGGTGGAGGAGCTGATCCGAGTTTTCGCTCCACACCGGCATGGTGTAAACGATGTCCATCGCCTGCCACTCACCGGGTGGGCGGCTCGCGTTGGCCAGCGGCGGGTGTTGCTTGTAGACGCTCCCGACCTGGCCGTTGGAGTAGGTGGAGTTGTCGTAATTGTCGAGGATTTGCACCTCGTAGAGTCGCTGGAGGAAGATGCCGGAGTTGCCGCGCCCCTGTCCGTCGCCCTTCACCTCCGAGGGCGTACGAAACTCGACGTGCAGCTGAAAATTCTCAAAGCTGTCTTTGGTCATGATGCTCCCACTCTCGAGTGCGACGGTGGCGATGCCGTCGGCCACCTCCCAGGTGACCGGACCGCCATCCTCGTGCGTCCACCGATCGAGGTCGTTCCCGTCGAAGAGCTCGATTGCATCCGAGGGGGCACCGAGCGTGTACTCGCCGGGCGTCACCACCGGCACGTCGACGTAGACCTCCGTGGAGCGCGGGTCGATACTGTCGCGTTCGAGGGGTTCGAGCGTCTGCGCTCGGGCTGTTTTGGCGAAAGCCAGCAGGAGGAGGGCGGGGAAGATGTACTTCATGCGATTTGGGTTAGGGCGTTTTAGAGGCCGAGGATGCGGCGGTTGGTGGCCTCGTCGGCACCACCTCCGGCGAAGTCGTCGAAGACCTTGTCGGTAGCCTCGATGATGTGACTGGCGATGAACGGGGCGCCTTCGCGGGCGCCCTGGGCGGGACTTTTGATGGGGCATTCCCACTCCATTACCGCCCAGCCGTCGTAACCGTAGCGGGTGAGCTTGCTGAAGATGCCCTTGAAATCGATCTGCCCGTCGCCGAGTGAGCGGAATCGCCCGGGGCGGCCCGCCCAACCTTCGTAACCCCCGTACACGCCGGCCCGGCCGGTCGGATTAAACTCCGCGTCCTTGACGTGGAACATCCCGATCCGCTCGTGGTAGATGTCGACGAAGCTGAGGTAGTCGAGCTGTTGGAGTAAGAAGTGACTGGGATCGTAGAGGATCTTAGCGCGCGAGTGGTTGCCGGTAGCCTCGAGGAAGCGCTCGTACGTGATGCCATCGTGCAAATCTTCCCCGGGGTGCAGCTCGTAGCAGGCGTCTACTCCGCACTCGTCGAAGTGGTCGAGGATCGGCTTCCAACGCTTCGCGAGCTCGCTAAAACCGGTTTCGACGAGCCCGGCCGGGCGCTGCGGCCAGGGGTATACGAACGGCCAGAGCAGAGCGCCGGAGAAGGTGGCGTGCACCGCGAGACCGAGATGCTGGCTCGCGCTCGCGGCCTTTTTCACCTGGTCGACCGCCCAGGCTTGGCGCTCCGCGGGCTTCCCGTGGAGCGCCTTCGGCGCGAAGCCATCGAACATGGTATCGTAGGCGGGGTGCACGGCCACGAGCTGGCCCTGGAGGTGGGTGCTGAGCTCGGTGATCTCGAGGCCGTGGGCGGCGACTTTCCCCTTGAGCTCGTCGCAGTAGTCTTTGCTCGTAGCGGCTTGGTCGAGGTCGATGAGCCGTGATTCCCAGGTCGGGATTTGCACACCTTCGTAGCCGAGCTCGGCCATGTACTCGCAAATGCCGTCGAGGCTGTCGAACGGCGCTTCGTCGCCCATGAATTGGGCTAGGAAGACGGCTGGACCTTTGAGCGTTTTCATGTTTTACTTGCTTGGGGTAAGGGGATTAGTGGGGTGAGGGGACTAGAGCTGGACCCACTGGTTGTTGTTCGAGCCGCTTTCGACCACGGCCTCGATAAACTTCATGCCCGTGAGTCCGTCTTCCACACTCGGAAAATCGAGTCGGACGGTATCCCCGAGGTCTTCGCCGCCGTGAACGCGGATGGCCTGAGCCACACCCCGGTAGATGTTGGCGAAGGCCTCGATGAACCCCTCCGGGTGGCCGGCCGGTAGTCGGGTAGCGGCCTGCGCCATCGGCGAGAGCTCGCCGACGCCCGTTCGGTAGATGGTGGCCGGCGCTTCGTGCTCGGTTACGCGGAGCGTATTGGGCTCCATTTGCTGCCATTCCAGGCCGCCCTTCTCGCCGTAGACCCGGAGGCGCAATCCGTTTTCCTCGCCTGCCGCCACCTGGGAGCAGAACAGGAGGGCCTTGGCGCCGCCGTCGAAACGGAGAAGTACTGAGGCATCGTCGTCGAGGGCGCGCCCGTCGACGAAGGAGGTAAGTTCGGCGAGTAGCTCGGAGAGATCTTGACCGATCACGTAGGACGCGAGGTTTTCGGCGTGCGTGCCGATGTCGCCGATGGCGCCCGCGGCACCCGACTTTTTAGGATCGGAGCGCCACGAGGCCTGCTTCTGGCCGGTCGCCTCGAGATTTTGCGAAAGCCAACCCTGTGGGTACTCGACGAGCACGCGGCGGATCTCGCCGAAGTGGCCGTCGGCCACCATCGCGCGCGCCTGCTTGACCATGGGGTAGCCCGTGTAGTTGTGTGTGAGGCCGAAGACGAGTCCGGTTTCCTGCACCTTGTCCGCGAGCTGTCGGGCCTGCTCCACGCTCACCGTCATCGGCTTATCGCTGATCACGTGGAAGCCGGCCCCGAGCGCCGCCATCGCGGGCGGGAAGTGCATGTGGTTGGGGGTCACGATCGTGAGGAAGTCCATGCGCCGATCCTCGGGGAGCGCCGCCTCGCTGCGGATCAACGTTTCGTAATCGGGGTACACCCGCGCGGGATCGAGCATGAGTTCCTCGCCCATCTCGCGCGAGCGCTCGGGACTCGAGGAGAAGGCGCCACATACGAGCTGGATTTGATCGTCGAGGCGGGCGGCCATACGGTGCACGTTCCCGATGAAGGCCCCGGGGCCGCCACCGACCATACCCATGCGGAGGCGGCGACCGGCGGTTGGATTGCTACTCATAGGGCGGAAGGTAAACGCGCACCGGCGCGCTGCAAAAGTGTCATTTGCCCACTGATTCAGTTACTTGGGCGTGTGTTTAGATATTTTTCCGTTTTTTAGTTTGAGTAGACCGATCTAGCAGCACTAACCTTTCGCTTGTGAGTACCATCCAAAACGGCGCCGGCCTCCGGGGCGACACCTCCGACCACGCAGCTACCCTCATCCCCAACCGCGACAGGCTTTTCCTGGCCAGTCGCGTAGCGCTCATCGTTACGGCGATGACCTTCGCGATCCGGGCCGGTATCCTCAACGAGCTCAACGTGGCTTTCGGGCTCACCGACGTGGAACTGGGGTGGGTCAATTCGATGGCCTTCCTCGGTTTCCCGATCGCGATGCTCATCGGGGGACTGCTGTACAACTCCATCGGTCCGTCGAGGATGCTTTGGATCGCCTTCGTCTCGCACCTACTCGGACTGGGGCTCACGATCACGGCGGGTGGCTTTTGGGGCTTGATTATCTCCACCTTCTTCATTGGCTTCGCCAACGGTGCGGTAGAAGCGGCCTGCAATCCGTTGGTCGCGGACATGTACCCGGAGAAGACGACCGAGATGCTCAACAAATTTCACGTTTGGTTCCCCGGGGGGATCGTTATCGGCAGCTTGGTGGCTTACGCCATGAACGCAGCCGGTCTCGGTTGGCAACTCCAGATCGCGGTGATGATTATTCCGACCTTAATCTACGCGGTGCTCATCTTCCGACAGGAGTTTCCGCTCGGTATCAACATCGATAGCGATACGATGAGCAACTTGAGTGGACTACTGAACCCGCTATTCCTGTTCATCGTGCTGTGCATGACGCTCACCGCGGCCACTGAGTTTTCGACTACTCAGTGGGTCGAGAAAGTGCTCGGCGGTTCGGGGGCAAATCCGTTGATCGTGCTCGCGCTCGTGAGCGGTATCATGGCCCTGGGGCGCTTCTTCGCCGGACCCATCGTGGAGCGATTTAACCCGCCCGGGGTACTCCTCATCTCGGCGATACTCGCTACGATTGGGGTGTTCATGCTCCACACGCTTACCGGTGGCGGGGTCTACCTCGCCGCGATCGTGTTCGCGCTCGGGATCTGCTACTTCTGGCCGACCATGATCGGTCTCGTGGGTGAGTACACGCCCAAAACCGGTGCGCTCGGTATGAGTCTCGTTGGCGGAGCCGGCATGTTCGCGCTCGTGATCTGGAACCCGATCATCGGGGGTTGGCTCGAGGACGCCAAGGCGATTAGCGAAGCTTCCGGCCTTAGCGGGCCGGCCGCCGACGTAGAGGCCGGCCAGGTGGTGCTCTCGAAACTGAACATCCTGCCCGTTATACTCGTCGTTCTCTTTGTGGCTCTCTTTTTCTGGGTGCGTAACCGCCGCCCGGCTCACCTCGCCGAGGTCCACAAAGACGAAGCCGCAAGCCTCGCTACGGCGCGCTAAATCGCTGATTACTCAACCTTCTAGACGAACCTACCATGAGCCACTTCTCTTCCCGCGCGGCTTTTTACACCGGCGTGTGTAGCCTAGGTCTGCTCGCCGCTTGCAGCAGCAACCAACCGCGTACCGACGCAGACCCCGCACCGGTAGCCGGAGAGGTAGGAGAAGACGCTACGGTCGTATCCGGGGGCGCGACCGACGTGCCCTTCAAGATCAGCCTCGCGCAGTGGTCGCTCAATAAACACTACCGCGAGGGAGGGAACGACCCCTACGGGTTCGCCGCGGACGCCAAGGAGCGCGGCTTCGACGCTATCGAATACGTGAGCCAACTCTACAATGAAGACCTCGGGACGGGCGACGACCACGCCGCCGCCGTCGATCGGGTTTTCACCAAACTCGACTCTATCGCCACGGCCGAAGATGTGTTCGAGAACCTCATTATGATCGACGGTGAGGGTGAGCTCGGCTCGGCGGACGAAGCGGCGCGCAAGGAGGCGATCGAAAAGCACAAGCACTACGTAGACGCCGCCGCGAAGAGCGAGATCGAGACGATCCGCGTGAACGCCGCCGGCGAGGGCGACTCGAAAACGACCCACGACCAGGCCGTTAAAAGTCTCTCGGAACTCGGCGAGTACGCCGCTCCGAAAGACGTGAACGTGGTCGTCGAGAACCACGGCGGTTACTCCTCGGACCCGGTATGGCTGGCCGGCGTAATGGAGGAGGTCGGTATGGATAACGTGGGCATCTTGCCTGACTTCGGCAACTTCTGTCGCAAGTACGAGGAAGGCGGCTACGAGGCGGGCTGTGCGGACAGCGTGCCGCCCGACAGCATCTACGCCGCCGTTGGCATGTGGATGCCGTACGCCAAGGCGGTGAGTGCGAAGTCGCACGACTTCTCGTCCGACGGCGAGGAAAGCGAAATCGACTACGCCCGCATGATGGATACGGTAGTGGCGCACGGTTACACGGGCTACGTAGGCGTCGAGTACGAGGGTAGTGACCTCAGCGAAGACGAGGGTATCGAGGCTACGAGAGAACTCTTGATGAAAGTGAGCGAGAAAGCGTCTCCTGCCGCCGGTGGCCGCTAAGTCCCTCCTGCATACAAAAACGCACCGCCGCGACATGTCGTGGGTATGGCGGACCGTTCTAGTCTCCTGACCCCGGGCCGGACGGCCCCGTAGAGTTACGTTTGGAATAAACTAGTCAAAAGTCTAGAATCAGCACTTACTTCGGTATAAATTCCGCTAAAACTACCTCGCTAAGGATCGGGTGATCTATACTTCGAGCGCGCGGGAAAATTTCAGGATCCCCGTGCTTTTCTTCAGTTTCGCTCAATCGGTAGATCTCGACTTGGCTATCTCGCAGGTCGAAAATCCAATATTCCGCAATTCCGGCAGCTGCGTAGAGTTCGCCCTTGATCTTTCGGTCGTAGGCTAGCGAAGGATCAGCGACTTCGATGAGCAGGATGACGTCGGGTGGCTCGGGCTTACGCGCCAGGTAGTGATCGTCGCGAAGTTTTACGACGGCAAAGTCGGGCTCGGGGATGCTGTCTAGCGATGGGATGCGTAGGCCTTTCTCAGAACGGAAAAAATATTTACCGTAAAGCCGTTGTCCGAGCTCGTAAGCAAGGAGCGCGAGACAGGAATCGTGAGGATTATTTGCGGGGCTCATCTCTGTAATCTGCCCGTCGATGAGCTCGACGTGCCTATCCTCCAGCAGCCCCGCGTCAACGATAGCCGTGTACTCTTCGATCGACCATTTGGCCGCTTGCATTGGGGAGACCGGAATGTTGATTCGGCGACCCATATAGCCAAGGTAAGCCCTTCAGCCAAGGGCAAGGAATTTCCACTTCTACCGCGTCAAATACATCGACCGCTCATTGTGCACCTTCCGGAAAAACGGATCCGTCAGATCCTTGATAAACCGAATCTCTTCTCCGGTACTCTTCATCTCCGGTCCGAGCGCCTTATCCACGTTCGGGAACTTATTGAAGGAGAATACCGGAACTTTGATCGCGTAGCCCTGTGGCGTAGGCTTGATTGGGATATCCTTGAGCTTCTTGTAGCCCAACATCACGTGCGTGGCGTGCTTGAGGTAGGGCTCCTGGTAGGCCTTGGCGATAAAGGGCGTCGTGCGACTCGCCCGCGGATTGGCTTCGATCACGTACACCTTCCCGTCTTTGATCGCGAACTGAATGTTGATCAGCCCGCGAATCTCGAGGTCCCTGGCGAGTAGCGTAGCGTACTCCACCATGGTATTGAGCTCCTCTACGCTCAGGCTGTAGGCCGGCAGCACCGCCGCGGAGTCGCCGGAGTGAATACCCGCCGGCTCGATGTGCTCCATGATCCCCATGATGTGCACGTCGTCCCCGTCGCAAATCGCGTCGATCTCGGCTTCTTTAGCGCGGTCGAGGAAGTGGTCGATCAGCACCCGGTTGTTGGGCATGTGCTTGTAGATTGACAGCACGTGACGCTCCAGCTCGGCGTCGTTGATCACGATCCGCATGCCCTGACCACCGAGCACGTAGCTCGGGCGTACGAGCACGGGATAACTCACCTCTTTGGCCACGCGCACGGCCTGGTCGATATCATTGGCCACGCCGTAGGGCGGGTAGGGGATCTCGAGGGCCTTGAGCCGGTCGGAGAAACGGCCGCGGTCCTCCGCGAGATCCATCGAGTCGAAGCTCGTGCCGATGATTTTCGTCCCCTTTTGGTGTAACCGCTCTGATAGCTTCAGGGCCGTTTGGCCACCGAGTTGCACGATTACGCCTTCCGGCTGTTCGAGATCGATAATCGCTTCGAGGTGCTCCCAGAACACCGGCTCGAAGTAGAGCTTGTCCGCCACGTCGAAGTCGGTCGAGACCGTCTCCGGGTTGCAGTTCACCATGATCGCCTCGTAACCCGCCTCGCGCGCCGCCATCACCCCGTGCACGCAGCAGTAGTCGAACTCGATGCCCTGGCCGATGCGGTTCGGACCGGAGCCGAGGATGATCACCTTCTTCTTGTCGGACGGTACCGATTCGTTCTCGACGTCGAAGGTCGAGTAGAAGTAGTTGGTGTGACTTTCGAATTCCGCGGCGCAAGTATCCACCATCTTGTAGGTACGCTCGATCCCGAGCGATTTGCGCTGCGCGGCAACCGCCTCTTCGGTGGAGTTAATGATGTAGGCGAGCTGCACGTCGGAGTAACCCATCCGCTTGAGCCGCAGCATAAAATTACGGTCGAACTCCTCCGGCTTCTTCAACTTGCCGACCCGCTGCTCGACATCGACGAGCCGCTTAATTTGGTGCAGGTACCAGGGATCGATGCGCGTCAGCTTTTGGATCGTCGAGATCGGGATGCCGAGTTGCATCGCGTCCTTGATCCGAAACAAGCGGTCGTCCTGCGCTCGCTCGAGTCGCGAGAGTACGTCGTCGATCCGCACGAAGGGCTTCGAGTCGGCCCCGAGCCCGGCCCGGTCGTCCTCCAGGCTCTGACAGGCCTTTTGCAGCGCTTCGAGGAAGCTGCGGCCGATACCCATTACCTCGCCGACGGACTTCATCTGCAGGCCGAGCTCCAGCTCCGCCCCCGGAAACTTCGCGAAGTTCCAGCGCGGGATCTTCACGATCACGTAGTCGAGCGTCGGCTCGAAAAAAGCGCTCGTCGTTTTGGTAATCTGGTTCTTCAGCTCGTCGAGGCGGTAGCCGAGCGCCAGCTTGGCCGCGATCTTCGCGATCGGGTACCCCGTCGCCTTCGACGCGAGCGCCGAGCTCCGACTCACCCGCGGGTTGATCTCGATGACGATGAATTTCTCCGTCTCCGGATCCTGCGCAAACTGGATGTTGCAACCTCCCGCAAAATTGCCGAGGGAGCGCATGGCCAGGATGGCCTGATCGCGCATATCCTGGTAGGCCTTATCGGAAAGCGTCATCGCGGGCGCAACCGTGATCGAGTCGCCCGTGTGGATACCCATCGGGTCGAAGTTTTCGACCGTGCAGATGATCACTACGTTGTCCGCCGAATCGCGGAGGAGCTCCAGCTCGAATTCCTTCCACCCCAGTACCGCCTGCTCCACGAGCACCTCGTGCGTTGGCGAAGCATTTAGCCCCCGCCGCAGCAACTCGTCGAACTCCTCGGCCTTGTGCACGAAGCCGCCGCCGTAGCCCCCGAGCGTGTAACTCGGGCGGATCACGAGCGGGTAGCCGATCTCCTGCGCGGCCTCCTTGCCCTCGAGAAAGCTGTTCGCGATCTTGCTCGTCGCCACGTCGAGCCCGATGTGGATCATGTGCTTGCGGAAGGCCTCGCGATTCTCGGTGAGCTCGATCGCTTCTAAATCGACCCCGATCAGCCGCACGTTGTGCTTCTCCCAGAGCCCGACCTTACCCGCGTCGATGGCGAGGTTGAGTGCGGTCTGGCCGCCCATCGTCGAGAGTACCGCGTCGTAGGGTTGCTCGGTGAGGATTTCGTCGATGCTTTCTACCGTGAGGGGCCGCAGGTAAATCTCGTCGGCGGTCACCGGGTCGGTCATGATCGTGGCCGGATTGGAGTTAATCAATCCAACGCGCACGCCTTCCTCGCGCAAGCTGCGGGCCGCCTGGGTACCGGAGTAGTCGAATTCGCAGGCCTGTCCGATGATAATCGGACCGGAGCCAATGATGAGTACGGATCGAATCGATGTATCCTTCGGCATAGCAGAATCGGGTGGGGTGCGGGCAAATTTGCGCGAATGTAATCGGACAGGGCGCTCCGCTCGCGTCGTGTGGACACCTTCGCGCCCATGGCACAGCGCGTACTCATAACCGACGACGTTCATCCCGTTTTGCCGCAAGGCTTACACGACCTCGGCTACGCGGTGGAGCTCGAGCCGGACGTAAGCCTCGCGGAGGTGCGCGCGCGGGTAGGAGACTACCACGGGCTAATCATCAACTCCAAGATCTTGGTAGACAAGGAGATGCTCGACGCCGGCCGGCAACTCCGTTGGGTAGGTCGACTCGGTTCTGGCCTCGAGATCGTGGATCTGGCTTACGACAAAACCCGAGGCGCCGCCATCCTCAGCTCGCCTGCCGGCAACGCGCCCACGGTAGGTAGGAGCACGCACTGGCCATGGTGCTTGCGCTGATCAATGACCACCACCGCGAAGATGGCGCTATACTTGGTGGTATGCTTGCTGGCACAGAAACGCGGGCTAAACTTGACGCCGCGGACAGCGGCGTGGTAACGCATGGGAGGCAAGACGCTCCGGTTTTTTGGCTGCGGTGAGAGAGCCAGTACGGGTGAGGTGAATAACTTCGACATCGTCGCTAGGAACCAACTTGGCAAAACTGGCAGCTGCGATTTAGGCACCTGTCCCAGGCTTTAGCTATATATCCCGAACGCTCGTGTGAACCGCGGCCTGGACTAGGCTGTGTTTGACAACCACATCCTGAGGAGCCTGCGGAGCATGGCCAGCTCGACCATCGCGAGGTAGTTAATGGCCAATCTCTCGTACCGCGTCGCGACGCGGCGGCACTCCTCAAGCCACCCGATCACCTGCTCGACGATCGCGCGCGGCTTGTACGCCTCCTTCGTCACGACGCTCGGCCGGTCCCCCCCCGCCGACGCCGCTGGCCTTCGGCGAGGCGCCGCTCCGGGATCACCGCGCGGACTCCACGCCGCCGGAGCGCCCGCCGTAACGCCGCCGAGTCGTACCCCCGGTCGGCGAGGAGGCGCCGCGGCCGCGTCAGCGCGCGACCCGGCGCCCCCGCGATCCGGATGCCCGCGAGCACGGCGACCGCCGCGCGGACCTCGGAGGCGTGCCCGGCGGCGAGCGGGGCGCCCCCCGCGTCGCAGACGACGTGGACCTCGGTCGTTATCTCGCCGCGCGAGCGCCCGAGAGCGTGACCGCGCGGCTCGGGCGCCGTGTTCGCGGCGAGGGTGCCGCCTCGGGTGCGGTCGCCCCTTTTTTCCTACGGGCGGCGCCGGGGCGCGCGCCGTCGGCGGCTTTGTGCGCCCGGACGACCGTCGCGTCGATCGCCCACGCCTCCCCCGCGATCACGCCACGCGCGCGCAGGGCCTCACGCATCACGACGTACAACTCGGCGAACGTCCCCTCGGCGCGCATCCGCGCGAAGCGCGAGTAGGCCGACTCCCACGGCCCTTACCCCGGCAGGAGCGCCCGCCACCCCGGCGGGAGCGCCCGCCACGGGGCCCCCGTGGCGAGGACGAAGAGGATCGCGTCGAGGGTACGGCGGTGGTCGTTGTAGGGGCGCCCGCCCCGCGGCGTGGTCCGCGGGGGGAATAGCGCTGAAACGGCTAGCCATTCCGCATCCGTCAGATCGTAGTGTCCCATCCCACTTACGACACCGCCGCCAAGCCGAAGTGCGGTTATCAAACACAGCCTAGGTAAAGTCAAACTGAAAAATTTTTTAAAATCTTCGACTCCAGAGAAATTATTTGTAGGAATCGAGTATGTTTGGCGACTTGAAGACAAGTCATAACCTCAACCTCTTCTTTCCGACCCCTGCTTAGCAGGTTCAACGTGTTCTCTTTAACAGCTATGCTCATATTTGGGCTAATAGTAAGTGGCTGTGAGAGTGATTATGGTTCACTCATGTATGGAGATGACCTCACTAATGATCAAGAGGTGGTAACCCAGGCACTTCCCAGCGCCGGATATGCAGAATATGCTTGTACGGGTACAGATGCAAATGGTGAAAGGCAGGCCGGGACAATGTGCCAAGCGGCAGCATCTAAAGGGTGCAAAAAGGCATACAAATGTACTCAGCTTGAAGATGATCTCAAGCAATTGCCGGGTATGCCAGAAGCCGAATTTGAGAATTTAAAGGCGGTAATTTTGTCTGATGTAGAAGAAGGTACTAAACTTCTCCGGAAATCTCGTAATACGTACGGAGAGTAAAATCCAATGGATACCGTACATAAATCATACTGCCATAGTTGGATCCATGCTGGGTCGGCTATGGTAGTACGCAATATAGCTAGTTAAAGTATGGTGTCACACTTATACGTAATTAGTGCACTTACAGCCCTTTTTCTATATGGATGTGGTCCAACCTATTTTGAGCAAGCAACAGCGTTAGGATGTTCAGAACTCGAAGGTGCTCAGCTTATTGTTGTTGATCGGGAAAGCAGCATCTATTCGAATGGGCGGAAACTGAATGCTACAATTGACTATTTCCATAACGACAATAGTGGTGAGTACTTGCTCTCGGTATGGACTCCCGGCTCTAGCTATTTGTACACATTTGATATGCTAAGTCATCAAATTCAAGATTCAACTGATTTGGATGCTATTTTAGATTCTACAGAAATATCTGAGATTGAGTCTGCGAAGCTTATTAGCATTGATGAAGTTTTAGTCAATACAAGCAGATCCACTAAGTTACTAAAGGCAGGTTCTGGTATATTTAATTATGTATACCCTGCAACTGATGAAAACGGTCAAGCTGTAGAGTATTACTTTAACTCAAACAAATTTTGTCAACCTTCCTATAGCATCAAAGATTCGACGCTATCGTACTGTGTGCGGCCACATAATCCTGAGACGAAAGTAAATGGCATTCGAAAGTCTCCCTATATCGAAATTTTTATAAATCTTTCAAATAAGTTTGGATTTTATTCACCAGTTGAAGTATCAACTTTTTATGGTCAAGGACGATATGGCTTTGCTGTGAATCAGTATAGAAAGAGATTTGGTGATACGACTGCTTATACCTCCGAACTTGATCCCAACATTACCTTATATGATCACAAGTTAGAAACCATCTCAATAGTAGGAGGTAAGAGTACATTCGATACATCTGTAGATCCTGAGCTTGAAAGGAAAGAGGTTGACGATGGAACTCGTAAACTCAGTCACTTGATTGAGGTTAGCTCTTATAGTGGATTGAATTACAACCCAATTGGTAAGTACTACTATCGGGTATTTTATAAAGGTCTACCTCTCAGGAGAAGCGATGGACTTCTAAATACTTTAAATGATCAACCAATGTATGTTCAGATATTTACTCCCTCATTTTGTCTGGCAGATGAAATAAATCTTGACCCAAAAGTGTTTTCCGGTGTTTTGGTACCTTACGGGAAATCTCTCCTTGTTGCAAAGAAGTTTGATCCGACGACAGATTCGGACTATAGGCTCTCAGAAATTAGATTCCGATGAAACTTCTCTATCTTATTATATTCTACTTTTATTGCGTGCGGTTCAACTAAAGAAAGTTCCTTACCTTCCGATTTACTTCCTCGCTATCTGAATGAAATTCATCAAAGTAACATTCAAGACTATAAATCAATTTTTATCATGCAAATTGGTATGTGTGGATCTTGTAGCCAGGAGGTGCTCAGCTTTATCAAGGCGGGTTCCTTTGCAGGCGACTGCCGTCCTTTGCTAGTTTTCGCTAAATACGATGATTTGATAGTTTCGGAACTTGCTAAAGTGTTTCCTAATGCTAAGATATTGGTGGATAAAAAAGATCAGCTTGCTCGTTATGGGCTCAAAAGATCATCCGATGCTCTTTACATAATATCATCAGATAAAATTATTGATATAGAGTTGTCTGAGGACAATTTTGCTTTCGCTGCTGCGAGCTTTCAAAAATTGCCGTGTGCCGCTTCGGGAGTAGTTAGCAACTAGTACACAGTCATTTTACAATAGAGATTTTACATTAGTTAGGAGATATTAACAGTAGAGTCGTAGGTATCCAAGCCTCATTTTAAGTTAATTTATCGATCCTAGATGTGGGGTTTCTCCTGCACGCCGCCGAGTCTTGATTCACACTACGTATTCCGGTTTACGTTGTAGACAATGTGTCGCGGAGTAGTCCAAGTGGTACACAAACTTCGACAATTTGAGTGAGGCGGTCGTCGCTAACGTACAACCGCCGGGACCACGAAAGCCATGAGAACGTTGTATCCGCTTAGCCAACCCCGTCCCGAAGTTCTGGACTAAAATTACTAGGCAGCAGCTCGGCCACGCGATTGACTGGGTGTGGTAGGATGCGAGCGAGCGTGTCGTTGAGCCAGGCCCGCGGGTTGACACCAGCCGCCTTGCAGCTCAATAGCAGACTGTACAGCACGGCAATGTTCTCGGCCGCCCCGTGATTGCCGGCGAACAGGTAATTCTTCCTGCCGAGGGCCAGCGGGCGGACTTGATTCTCGATGCCATTGTTGTCGAGTTCGACGCGCCCATCTTCGAGCACCACGCTCAGCGACGGCCACTGGTGGCGGGCGTAGCCGATGGCCTTGCCCAGGGGCGTCTTCGGGATGGGGGCGTGCTGGTCCTTCGCTAGCCAAGCAGTCAACTCGGCGAACACCGGCGTGAGTTGGGCTTTGCGTTCTGCTAGTCGCTGATCAGGCGGCAGACCTCGCCACCGAGCTTCGAGGGCGTAGATGCGCTGGATGATACCCAAGGCCTGTTTCGCGCTTGGATCGGAGCCGGTGGCCTCGAAGAGCTTGCGCCGGATGTGGGCTAGGCATCCAATCTGACGTATGTCGGCTCCCTTAGCCCGCAGTCCTGCGAGGGCCGTTTTGTAGGGGCCCCACCCGTCGGTCTGCAGCACGCCGCTGAAGTCCGCGAGCACCGAGGCCGGCAGCTTCGACCCGCGGCTCTTGTCGTAGCGGAAGGCTACGGCCTCGGTCGTCGGATCGCGCACGAGCCACATCCAGCCCTGGTGACTCGCTCGGGGCTTGTCGGCCGAGAGAACGCGGATGCCGGACTCGTCCATCTGCACGTAGTCCGTGGCCATGATCCGGTCCACGAGCGCGTTGTACAGCGGCTTGAGGGTCGCGGCGACGCGCTCGACCCACTTGCCCATCGTGGCGGGACTCAGAGCCCAGTCGTAGTCGCGCTTGAGCGCCTCGGCCTGCCGGTAGAGCGGCTGGTGGTCGAGAAACTTCTTCAAGATCACGTCCGCGGCGAGCGTTTCGTCCGCTATCGAGCGGGCCAGCACGCGGTCGCGGGCGTGAGCACAACTCACCTCGCCGGTGGCCAGGCATCTGTAAGTGGGTCGCTTTTGGAGGATACGCACGTACTGCGCGGGCCGGTACTCAACGCGCTCTGAAGTTTCGTAGCCTATGAGCACGTGCCCTTCGCGTTCGAGCTTAGCCTCATCGTACTCGCCGCGCTCGGCGTCGGTCTGTCCAGGGGCGACGACTTCTACCTCGAGCGGGAAGTGTGCCGGTAGGGGGTTGCGGCCGGGGTGCCTTGTAACGACGGCCTCGGGCTCGGTGGACTTAGCCGGCTCTTCGATGTCGATCTGCTCGTCAACCTCGCTGAACAGATTGAGCTGCTCGTCGCCAGCTGGGATGAACCGCTCCGAGCGACGGGCGTGAAGCTGGCGCAAGAGCGCCTCATTAGCCTGTTCGAGCGCTTGGATTTGTGCCTCGAGCTGGGCGATTCGCTTGTCCTTGGCCAGGAGAAGTGTGTCAGTTGCCACGGCCCTCAAAGTACGAAACGCCCCTCGGTCGTCCAAGCTGAAACGCTAGCAATTACTGGTGCTTAGGCCGCTTTTCGGTAGCGCTTTCTCCGCTCGATGGAGGCTAGCTTGACGCCCCCGAGGATCAGGCGCAGTGTCTCGGGCGACACCGCGGCGTACGGAGCCTTTGACGACGGCTGCGGTACTTCGAGGGTGCCCTCAGCGAGGACTTTGTAGTAGACGGCGAACCCGTCGCCCTCGAAACAGAGGAGTTTGATGCGGTCGCGGCGGCGGTTGCAAAAGCAGTAGATCGCCCCATCGGCCGGATCACGACCGAAGGCCGAGCGAACCACGCCACTCAGCCCGGCGTAGCCCTTGCGCATGTCGCATACCCCGGTGTAGAAGTAGAGCCGCACCCCGGGGGCGAGGGCTAGCACCGCACGGGGGATGACAGCGTCGGCGTGGGGATGCGCACGCGAGTACCATCGGGGTAGGTAATCTCGATGGCGGGCGCCTCGCCGGGAGCGCGGCATTGAGGCTGAACGATAACTTCGGTAAAGGCCGGCGCGCTGGCGGCCTGCTGTTCGCCGCGTAGTTCTTTGCCGCGCCAGTAGCTGAAGGTCGCCAGACTGATGTCCTCGCGCTCGCAAAAAGCACGTTGGGAGAGCCCAGATTGACGCCAGGCATCGGGGAGGTGGGATAGGTTTGCCATGCCCGCAAACCTCCGGGCCGATGGGACGAATCGACAATACGGGCTTGGCTAAGTGCTTACGCTGGCTGTGCGTGAATTCGCTCTTTCGCATTGCGCTAGGATTGAGAGTGAAGTGAAGTTAGGAATCACTCTACTTATCCCTGGTGGCGGCAATGGGGAAGTCTACAGGGGCATAGCCCTCGGGAGGTGACCTGCGAAGGTGTTTGAACAGCACTACGTTGAGAGGATCGATGGCGTACGCATCGGTCCTCTTATGGGAGTCTTAATAGGCCGTGCTCGCGTGCGTTAAGCGCTCGCGAGGAAGCTATGTATTTAAATACACCTGCGTATGCCTCCCGGTTGCCTTTGTTCAAACGACTACTTTCTATCGAATGAACTGAGAAGTATATCGATTCAAATAGGCTTCTGATATTCAGACAAACTACTTTGGTAATTCAAACTAACGAGTATCCTAGCCCCGGGCGCGACGGTTGAATCCTTGAATTAGGTGCCAAACCTTACTAAGCAAAAGTCGAACAGAAAATTATGTGGTCCCTACAGTTCACCTTTTAGTTTATCCACAGCATATTTTTAATTACAGCTGTGGTCTTGTATACCTACCCACCGCTGAAGCCGCAGCTCTGGTACGGTTACCGCTCGCCACAATCTTTGTCTTCCCCGGTAAAGTGGGGCATAGCCAACCGCCTCGCTCCGCTGTACATGCTCGCCACGGTTGTGGTCACTAGCCTGTACGTATACAGCAGTAGCTCTCCGGAGGTCTACGAAACTGCCACGGAGTTACTCATCGTCGGCGTGTTCGTCCTGATCGCCGGAGTCGAAGCGACCATGTACGTTCAGGGTGATGTTTCGGCGTAAGGTCCCCGAAACTCTGCGTCCGTCCGGCACACCTTCGCGCCCATGGCGCAGCGAGTACTCATCACCGACGACGTGCATCCCGTTTTGCCGCAAGGCTTACTCGAGCTCGGCTACGCCGTGGAGCTCGAACCGGAGATAGGCCTGGAGGAGGTGCGCGAGCGGGTGGGGGACTACCACGGGCTCGTGATTAACTCCAAGGTTTTGGTCGACGCGGAGATGCTCGACGCGGGCCGGCAATTACGCTGGGTGGGAAGATTGGGATCCGGTCTCGAGATCGTGGACCGGGCTTACGCCAAAACCCGTGGCGTCGCCATCCTCAGCTCGCCCGCCGGCAACGCCCCCGCGGTCGGGGAGCACGCGCTGGCCCTGGTCCTCGCCCTGGCCAACAAGCTAACTTTGGGCGAGCGACAGGTGCGCACGCGGACGTGGGACCGGGAGGCCGCCCGCGGTTGGGAGCTAAAATACCGCAAAGTGGGTATTATCGGCTACGGGCACACCGGTCCGGCTTTCGCCAAAACGCTCCGCGGTTTCGGGTGCGAGGTGCTCGCCTACGACGAGTACCGGCCCGATTTTACGCCCGATACGCCCTGGGTGCGGGCCGCGGCGTGCGCCGATGAGGTGATCGAAAGGTGCGACGTGCTGAGCCTCCACCTGCCGCTTACCCCGGAGACGATCGGGTACCTCGGGGCGGAAGAACTCGCCCGCGCGCCAGCGGGGACGGTGATCGTGAACACCTCCCGCGGGCAGGCGATCGACCTCGACGCGCTCGTGGACGCCCTGGAGAGCGGCCATTTGGGCGGCGCCTGCCTCGACGTATTCCCGAACGAGAAACCGCTCACCTACACCGAGCGGGAGGCCGTAGCGTACGAGCGCCTCTTCGCCCTTCCCAACGTCGTGCTCTCCCCCCACGTGGCGGGCTGGACGGTCGAGAGCAAGCAAGCGCTCGCCAAAATTATACTCGATAAAGTAACGGAACTACACACTTAAAGTCTCATTGGCTATCATTGTCCGCCGCATATTCTGCGGACTTCCACTTTTGGCTAACCTTACCGTATGAGGCGTACTCTACTCGCTTGCTTGCTTTTATTTCTCGGCGTCCTTTCGGTTGCGGCCCAGCAAACGGTGTTCGGCACCGTGCTCGATGAGGCCGGCGAGCCGGTTATCGGGGGCAACGTGGCGGTGTACGAAGGCGAGAGTTTCGCCACCGGAAGCCAGACGGACTTCGACGGAAACTTCTCGATCTCCTTAGATCCGGGTACCTACAACATCGAGTTCTCGTACGTCGGCTACGCCCCCCGCCGCATCAACGGATTCACCGTTTTGGTGGGCCAGGAGAACAAGCTCGACATGGCCTTCGAGGACGCCGGCGTAACGCTCGAGCAGGCGGTGGTGGTCGATTACAAGGTCGACCCGATGAAGGTCGACGAGACCTCCCAGGGGATCACGCTGACCTCGGAGGACGTCGCGCAGCTCGGTACCCGCAGCATCAACGCCATCGCCTCGCTGAGCGCGGGGGCCTCGAGCGCCGACGAGGGCTCGGCCATCAGCATCCGCGGTGGCCGCACGGACGCTACCCAGTACGTTATCGACGGCGTGCGCGTAACGGGCGCGTTGATCCCGGAGACGGAGATCGACCAAATCCAGGTGATCACCGGCGGCGTGGAGGCGAAGTACGGCGACCTGTCGGGGGGCGTGATCTCGATCACCACCAAAGGTCCGTCGAGCGAGTTCAACGGCTACGTCGAGGGCGAAACCTCCTCCTTCCTCGACCCCTACAACAACAACCTCACGGGACTGAGCCTCTCGGGGCCGATCCTCAAGCGCGCCCTCACCGACGGGCGCCAACAAACCGTGCTCGGTTACCGGGTGAGCGGTCGCTACACGTACCAAGAAGACGACGACCCGCCCGCATCGGCCATCTACGCGATCACCGACGAGGCGCGCGAGCGCCTCGAGGAGAATCCCATCACGCGCATCGGTAACAGCGGCTTCGAACCGAGCGCGGCGTTCCTGACCGACGAGGACGTCGAGGTGCTCGACTCCCAACCCTTCGACGCCTTCGAGCGGATCGACATCACCGCCAAGCTCGACGCGCAGCTGACCGATGCGATCGACGTGACGCTGTCCGGGACCTATAATAATCAGTACGATCAGTTTAATCCCGGCCCGGGTGCTGTCCCGCTCTTAAACGCACACAACAACCCCTTCAGCGATGCAGATACCTACCGAGGTAACTTCCGCTTTCGCCAACGACTGGGCCGCCAGGACATCGCGAGCTCGGACAGCACGAGCGGCTTCGTCAGCAATGCCATCTACACCCTCCAGGCGGGCTGGCAGCGGTCGGTCGATAACCTCGAGGACCCGCGGCACGGGAGCAACTTCTTCGACTACGGCTACATCGGTAAATTCGACTTCGACAACGTAGCCATTTACGACACCACCGTTCAGTTTGACCCTACTACCCAGGAGCCCATCCTCGACGTCAACCACATCGGCTACCGCGAGACGTTCCGCAGCTACGTACCCGGCACGCAGAACCCGGTACTGGCGGCCTACAACAAGCTCGGACTGGAGAATCCCGAGCCGGGTCAGGAGCTCGACTTCATCGCGCTCAACGGTGCCCTCGCCAACGTAATCGACAACGGGGTGTACGGACTGCACACCAGCATCGGCCAGATCTACAACCGCTACAGCAAGTCCAAAGACGACCTGATCAATTTTAACCTCGGCTTCCAGTTCGACCTCACCCCCGGCGGCAGTCGCAACGGCCGCCACAACATCCAGGTCGGTCTCGCCTACGAGCAGCGCATCGAACGCAGCTACGTGCTGCTCCCGCGAAACCTGTGGACCATCGCCGGCAACCTCGCCAACGCACCGATCCAGGGCCTCGATTCGAGTCGCGTGGCCAGTACCGACGTATTCGAGTTCGACTTCCCCAACCTCGGAACGATCCGCGATACCGTCGACACGTTCGCCCCGCGTCTCGACCCGGAGGCGGTCACGACCGACACGCGCTTCTTCTATAAGATCCGCGAGAGCCTCGGGCTCTCCGAGCTCGACTACGTCAACGTCAACGAGCTCGATCCGAGCCAGCTGTCGCTCGACATGTTCTCGGCCTCGGAACTGAGCTCTCTGAATAACCTCGGCTACGCGGGGTACGACTACCTCGGCAACGAGGTCGGCAACGAATTCGCCTGGGAGGATTTCTTTACCGCACGCAACGCCGAGGGGCAACGGACCTTTCCGGTGGCCCCGATCCAGCCCATCTACGCTTCCTTCTACCTCCAGGACAAATTCAACTTCCGCAACATCATCGTGCGGGCCGGGGTCCGGGTCGACTACTACGACGCCAACACCAAAGTCCTCAAGGATCCCTACGAGCTCTACGACATTCAGACCGCCGGCGACTTCGCCTACGTGGACGGCGATACGCGCCCGGAGAACATCCCCGACGAAGCCAAGGTCTACATCGAGTCGGCCGACAACCGGCGCGTCAAAGCCTACCGGGTGGAGGATACCTGGTTTACCGCCAACGGCCGGCAGGTGAACCGCGCCGCCGAGATTTTCGAAGGTAGCCAGGTGCCCGCCTTCGTCGACGAGCGCGCCCAGGAAGACGCGAACTACATCCGCGCCGAGGATTTCGACCCCGACGCCAGCTTCACCGACTACGAAGCGCAGATCAACGTCATGCCCCGCCTCGCCTTCTCCTTCCCGATCTCCGATAAGGCCAACTTCTTCGCGCACTACGACGTGCTCGTGCAGCGCCCCCCCAGCAACACCGTGGCTACCGCGCTCAACTACTTCTACTGGTTCGACAACCTGTCCAACGTGCAGAACAACCCGAACCTGCGACCGAGTCGGACGATCGATTACGAGGCGGGCTTCCAGCAACGGATCAGTGCGGCATCGGCCCTCAAGGTGAGCTTCTTCGTGCGCGAGATGCGCGACATGATCCAGCGGCGGACCTACCTGTTCGCCATGGGGGAACGCAACAGCTACACCACCTACGACAATCAGGATTTCGGTACCGTAAAGGGTCTCAACGTATCGTACGACCTGCGCCGAACGGGTCCGCTTTCGCTGCGGCTATCCTACGCCCTCCAGTTTGCCGACGGTACGGGCTCGGACGCTAACTCGCAGCAGGGGTCCGTCAACCGCGGCAACCTCCGTACCCTTTACCCGCTCAACTACGACGAACGCCACCGGTTGAGCGGCGCCATCGACTTCCGCTACGGCAACGGCGACGGGCCGGTGATCGCTGGGATAACGCCGTTCGCGAATACCGGGATCAACCTGTTCGGCTCCGCGGTGAGCGGCCGACCCTACACCCGCCTCCAAACCCCCACACAGCTCGGCGGGCGGGGTAACGAGGGCGACATCAACGGCTCCCGACTGCCCTGGAACCTGGTGGTCAACCTGCGCGTCGATCGCGACGTAACGCTCTTCAACGAAAACGGCAACGGCATCAACTTCAACGTGTATTTGCGCGTGAGCAACCTGCTCAGTCGCCGCAATATCATCAACGTGTACCCCGCCACCGGGCAGCCCGACGACGACGGCTTCCTCGCCTCCCCGATCGGCCAGCAGGTTATCGGCGCCCAAATCGACCCGGCGGCCTTCCAGCGCTCCTACCGGTGGCGCCTGCTCAACCCCAATCAGTACAGCCTGCCGCGGCGCCTTTTCCTCGGGGCCAGCTTCTCTTTTTAGTCCTTACTCCTCCCACCCCGAGCCCCAAACTTCACCCATGTTTCCACGTGTACGTGACTTCCTCCTCGCTTCCGCACTGCTGCTAGCAGTCCCCAGCCTGAGCTGGGCCCGCAATCCTACACTGCCCACCGAGCCGGATTCCCTTGCGGAAAAACCGAAGAGCGACCGCCTCTACAGCCGGATCGCCTGTAATCCCGGTCAGCGGCAAACCGATCAGGACGTGAACAACGTCCGCGCCCGCCTCACCACCGGCGGGGATGTGTGGTGGAACGGGGACGAAGGCCTGTACGTCGTTCCAAAGGTCGAAGCGGGCGAGCGGGAGATCTCCTCGATCTTCGCCGGCGCCGTCTGGCTCGGCGGCCTCGATCCGGCCGGTAACCTCAAGCTGGCCGCCCAGACCTACGGCCGCGGCCAAGGCGCCTTCGACTTCTACCCCGGTCCGCTCAATCCCGAAACCGGTGAGGTTACGGAGTCCGAGTGCACGCAGTGGGATAAGTTCTTCACCGTTACCGCGGCCGAGATCCGCGAGCACCGACGCCTCTACGCCGCGGCGCTCAACGGGGATCTGGAGTACACCGAGGACATGATCCCGCCCGGGGTAAAGGGCTGGCCCGCGACCGGGAATATCTTCTTCCGCGACGTGCACGGCTTCGATCTGCCCAACACAAACCAGGGACTCGCTGGTTTCTACGACTACTGCGACGACGAGGGCAACTGCAACATCAACGGCTTGTACGATCCCCTCGAGGGCGATTTCCCGATCGTCGAGATACGGGGCTGTACCGACTTCTACGCCCAAGATTTAGACACGCGAGATGCTCCCCAGTTCCCGGATCAAATGATCTTCTGGATCTACAACGACAACGGCAACACCCACGAACAGTCCGGTGCGAACATCCCCCTCGAGATGGAGGTACAGGTGCAGGCCTTCGGTTACAGCACCAACGACGCGCTCAACAACATGACCTTCCAGCGCTACAAGCTGATCAACCGCGGTAAAGACTTGCTGCGAAATACCTTCTTCGGGATCTGGGTGGACGGCGACCTGGGCTGTTTTAGCGACGACTACATCGGCTGTGATACGAGCCGCTCGCTCGCCTACTACTACAACGCCGACGCCGTCGACGGTAACAACGGCACGACCTGCGGTGCCACCAACACCTACGGAACGGAGGTGCCGATGATGGGGATCGACTACTTCCGCGGTCCGAACGAGTTCGTCAACGTCTTCGACGAGGAGGAAGGCGACAGCGTGCAGGTCGCGCGCGAGCTCGGGATGTCCTCATTCATCTACTACAACAACCCGTCGTTCAACGGACCCTTCCCGCCGGCGACGACGGATCCGTCGAACGGGTTTCCCGAGGAGTACTACAACTACCTCCAGGGAAACTGGAAGGATGGCTCACCCTACACGGTCGGTGGTACCGGCTACCAGTCGGGCGGGCAGGAAACCACCTACGCTTTCCCGAGTACACCGACCGAGGAGGGGGCCGACGTGTGGTCCATGTGCTCCGAGCAGCTCGGGGAGGGCGATCGCAGGACCATCCAATCTTCCGGACCCTTCGACCTGTTGCCGGGAGCGGTCAACGAGCTGATCGTCGGGGTGCCCTGGGTACCCGACGAGCCGAGCTACCCCTGCCCGGCGCTCGACCGCTTGCTCGAAGCCGATGACCTCGCGCAGAACCTCTTCGACAACTGCTTCGACATCACCGACGGCCCGGATGCCCCGGACATCGACGTCATCGAATTGGACCGCGAGCTCACCCTCGTGCTGACCAACGACACCATCGTTTCGAACAACAAGTTTCTGCGCTACGCCGAGATCGATTTGCTCGCGCCAGACGGGGTCGAAGATTCGATCTACCGCTTCGAGGGCTACAAGGTCTACCAGCTGGCCGACGCGAACGTCTCGGTGGACGATCTCGACGACCCGACCCAGGCGCGGCTGATCTACCAGGCCGACGTCAAGAACGGAGTGGGAGAGCTTTACAATTGGAACCCGATCCCGAATCCGTTCGACCAGGGTCAGCCCGTTTACGAACCGATCGCCCAGGTGGGCGCCGCCAATCCCGACCAGGGGATCACGAGCGTGATCCGCCTCGACGAGGATCAGTTCGCCACGAACGACCGGCGTCTCGTCAACCACAAGCCGTACTACTTCACCTCCGTCGCGTATGCGTACAACAACTACCTCGACTTCGACGCGCAGTTGGGCGTCGGACAGCGCCTGCCCTACCTCGAAGGCCGTAACAACGTCCGCACCTACGTCGCGGTACCGCACCCCGTTACGGACGTCGTTCTCGCGGACAGTACCGCCGAGGTCTCCATTCGCCGACTCGACGGCGTCGGTACCGGTCCCTTCTTCCTCGACCTCGCCGAGGGCGAGCGCGAGCGACTGCTCGAAGAGGGCGGCGACCGACCCGTCTACCGGACGGGACGTGCGCCGGTTTCGGCCCGGACGTTCAACCCGTTCATCACCGAAGACGGCACCTACCGCATCGAGTTCACCGACGCTACGCCCGGCGATCAAACCCTAGACGACGACGGCACCTGGCGGATCACGGACCCCGCGGGGCAATCGCTCCTATCGGGCCTGAGCTTCGACGAGCTCAACGAGCGGGTCATCGCCTCGCTCGGCGTCTCCATCACCCTCGGTCAGGTAGGCGAGCCCGGCTCGCAGGCATCGCCGTCCAACGGCTGTATCGGCTACGAGGTGGAAGTGCCCGACGGTGGGGTGAACTGGTTGTTTCCGATCCAGAATAAAACTTCCATCCCCCTGCCCGGGGGGGAAGAGCTTTTCAATTTCGTTCGTAGCGAACAAATCGAGGGCGATCCCGCCTCCGCGCGGGACCCACAGCAGGGACTTACCGAATGCTTCGACGGGGAATGGGTGCCGCTCGGCCTGACTGCGTACAGTAATCCACAGGCGAGCTACGGCTTCATCACCCCGGCCTACCAGTCGGCCCGGACAGAGCGCTTCTACGATCGTAGCGTCACGCTCGACAAGCTCAACAACGTCGACATCGTGTTCACCGACGACAAGAGCAAGTGGTCGCGCAGCGTCGTCGTCGAAACCGCGAGCCCCTCCTTTACCGCCGCCGAAGGCATCTCGACCGAGGGCGGGACCCAAGCTTTCGCCCTGCGCCAGGCGCCCTCGGTGAGCCGAGACGACGGCGACGGCGACGGGCTGCCCGACCCGGACGGTGACGGTGTAGGGATGGGGTGGTTCCCCGGGTACGCCCTCGACGTGGAGACCGGCCAACGCCTCAATATTTTCTTCGGCGAGAACAGCGCCATCCGCTACGACGACGATCCGCAGAACCCGTACAACGGGCTGCTCGATGTCGCGCTAACCGGTCGTGACATGATGTTCAATCCCACCGGCGACGCGGTCCGGAACGTGACCCCCAACCAGAACCCCGCGCTCTTCTTCGCGATCGCGGGCGGGCACCATTTCATCTACGTGACCCGGGAGCCTTACGATGAGTGCGCCAAAATCCGTGAGGCCCTCACCCCCAAGGACAACGGCACCATCGACATCCTGGGTGCACTGGAGACGGTTACCTACACGGCGATACCGCTCTCCTCGGAGCCCATGAAACCGTATGCCGACGGCCTGATCCCCGCGGAGACCATCGTCAAACTCCGCGTAGATAGGCCCTATGCGGTAGCGCAGGAGTTTGATAGCGAGGATCGGTCGGGGGATGCGCCGACGGGGGAGAACAACGGCTATCCGGCCTACGAATTTACCCTCAACGGAGTCACCCCGCGGGAGATCGAGGGGGCCAGGGGCGACTCCATCCTCAGTTACGTCAACGTAGTCCCCAATCCCTACTACGGCTACTCCGAGTACGAGATCAGCGAGTTCTCGAACCTAATTCGCATCACCAACCTGCCGGCCGTCGCCACGGTAACCATTTACACGCTCGACGGGAAGTTCGTACGCCAGTACAAACGGGCCGAAGAGCTGCCCGGGGTCGACGTGAATCCGGACGACCCGCGGACCAACAGCCGCGCCATCGCCAGTAGGCGCGTGTACCCCGACCTCGACTGGGACATGAAGAACGAACAGGGCATCCCCGTGGCCAGCGGCGTGTACCTCATCCAAGTCGACGCCGGCGAGCTCGGCTCCCGGACGTTGAAATCGTTTTTACTCCAACGCGAGTTCGATCCCGCAGGCCTTTAACCCGTGTACACCCAACCGCGCATGCGTTTCTACTCCTTACTTATTACCCTGCTGTGCCTGCCGCTCGGAACACTCCTGGCCGGCAATCCGGATCGACAGGGCGAAGCCGGCGCCTACGAGCTACTGCTCAATCCGTTCGCTCGCTCGGCCGGGCTCAGCTCCCTCAATACCGCCTTCGTGAGCGGGACGGAGGCGATGCGACTCAACGTGGCGGGCATCGGTCGCACGAAATCGCTCGAGGTGACGCTCGCCAATATGCAGTACCTCGTGGGGAGCGACCTCAGCATGAGTGCCGTCGGCTTTTCCGCCCCGTTCGGCGACGGGCAATCGATCGCGGTTACCCTCGCGGCATTCTCCTTTGGCGACATTCCGCTGACCACCGTCAACGACCCGGAGGGCACCGGCGGGACCTTCAGTCCGACCTTCTTCCACATCGGTATCGGGTACGCCAAAACCTTCGACGAGAGGATCAGCGTCGGCGTCGGCATCCGCTTCATCTCCGAGACCATCTTCAACGCGAGCGCCGCCGGCTTCGCCGTCGATGCGGGGGTACAGTACGTGACCGGCGAGGCGGACGAGTTCAAGCTCGGCATCTCGCTGCGCAACGTAGGACTGGGCATGCGCTTCAGCGGTGACGGCATCGCCGAGCAGTTTCCGGAACCGGTCGGCGGCGACTATCAGGTTACCGCCAACCAGCGCGTGGCCGATTTCGAGCTTCCGTTCCAGCTCAACATCGGCGCGAGCTACGACATCGAGATCGACGAGAACAACAAGCTCGTCCTACTCGGCAATTTTGCCTCCAACGCCTTCTCCCGCGACAACTTGGGGGGCGGTGCCGAGTATTCGTTCCGCGACCTGTTCATGATGCGGGCCGCCTACAGCGCCGAGCTCGGGGTGAGCGGCGACGAGGTTAGCGCGCCACTCACGTCCGGGTTATCCGCCGGAGCGACCATCGCCGTACCGCTCGGTAAGCGCAATGACATTGGCCGCCGCCGTAATATCTTTGTCGACTACGCCTACCGAACCACGCAGGTCTTCGACGGCACACACAACTTAGGTATCCGACTTAGCCTTTAAGGTGGTCAGCGCCAAAGCAGTCGTTTAATTTCACGACCCTACTTCGGGGTCCATAGCTATGAGTAAAGTCAACTACCTAACCGCGGAGGGTCACGAAAGACTGAAGGCCGAGCTCCATACGCTCAAAACCGAAGGCCGCCAGAAGGCCGCCGCCGCCATCGCCGAGGCGCGCGATAAAGGAGACCTCTCTGAGAACGCCGAGTACGACGCCGCCAAGGATGCCCAGGGGATGATGGAGGCCAAGATCAACGAGCTCGAAAAAGCGCTGGCCGCCTCGCGGATCATCGATAAGAGTGAGCTGAGCAGCGACAAGGTTACCGTGCTGAGCACCGTGCGCCTACTCAATCGGAAAACGAAAAAGGAGGTTAGCTACAAACTGGTCTCCAGTACGGAAGCCTCGTTTAAAGATAAGAAGATCTCCGTGGACAGTCCCATCGGAGCCGGTCTGCTCGGCAAGGCGGTCGGCGACGTCGCCGAGATCACCACGCCGGGCGGCGTCAACGCCTTCGAGGTACTCGAGATCAGCATCGAGTGATGGCGAGCATCTTCACGCGCATCGTCCGTGGTGAGCTGCCCGCGCACAAAGTCGCCGAAGACGACCAGCACCTCGCGTTTCTCGACATCCAGCCCCTCGTACTGGGGCACACACTCGTCGTGCCCAAGCGCGAGCTCGATTACTACTTCGACCTCGACGACAGCGAGCTCGCCGAGCTCAACGTGTTCGCCAAGGGCGTAGCCGCCACCATCCAACGCGTCGTCCCCTGCGTGCGCGTCGGTGTCGCCGTGATCGGACTCGAGGTGCCGCACGTGCACCTGCACCTCGTACCGCTCAACACGATGGACGACATCAACTTCGGTCGCGCGAAGCTCTCTCCGTCGCGGGAGGAGCTAGGCAAGCTCGCGCAGAAGCTCCGCCTCGCCTACGTTTAGTCACCCCGTTTTACCGGAAGTGGTCAACCGACGCGTCCGGGGTTTTGCTTCAGGAACGCCTTCCAACTCCCGTAACCCTGTCCGGCGATCCCGCCGAGGCTCGACTGATTGAGGTGGCAGATCGCGGCGGCCAACGCGTCGGTCGCGTCGAGGGGCAAGTCCATGCGCTCGAAGTCCAGGGTGGCGCTCAGCATGTCGCAAACCTGCTCCTTGGAAGAGTTGCCGTTGCCCGTTACCGAGACCTTGATCTTCTTCGGCGCGTACTCGCTCACCGTAAGACCTTGCGCCATCGCGGCGGCCATCGTAACCCCCTGCGCCCGGCCGAGCTTGAGCATCGACTGCACGTTCTTTCCGAAAAACGGACTCTCCACCGCGCACTCATCGGGCTTAAACTCCACCACCAGCGCCGTGACACGCTCGAAGATCGAACGCAGCTTCTCCGCCGGGAACTCCGTCCTCGGGGTGCGGTGTACCCCCAAGTTGACGAGATGTCGCTCGGAGCCCCAGCCGTCCACGATCGCGTAGCCGAGCACATTCGTTCCGGGATCAATGCCCAGTACGCGACGCCGGGGCGCCGCCACACGTGCTCCTATCTTCACGGCGACAAGGTAGCGGGGCCCCGCACACGTACACATGTCGATCGAAGATAATAAGTCGGCCAGGGTGCGTAACCCCAGACGGCCGCTGGCTCGGCTGCTCAAGGGACTGGTTGCCGGGGGCCTGCTTTGGGCGCTTTACCAGCAGCTGTTCGTGCTGGAAGACATCGGGGAGCTCTACGGCGGCCTACGTACGGGTTTGGCCACCGAGCCCCCCTGGCCGCTGCTCTCGGCCGCGACCTTAGCCCCGCTCAACATCCTACTCGAAGCCGTCAAGTACCGCCTCCTGTTGCCTCCGGCGCAACGCGGCTCCGTTTGGAAGTCGGTTCGGGTCGTTTGCGCCGGTCTAACCATCGGGATCGTCACGCCCAATAGAGTGGGGGAGTACCTCGGGCGATTGTCCGAAGCCGAGCCCGGCCAACGCACGCACATAATCGCCTCCACGGTGCTGGGGGGCGCCGCGCAGTGGGTGCCGCTACTCTGTGTCGGCGCCTTGGCGAGCAGCTGGCTCGGCACCGCCTCCCTGTTCGCGGTACACGAGGGTTACCTGCTGGTGGCCGCCCTACTCGCTCTCCTCGTGACGGCGACGTTCCTCCGCCTCGACCTCGGTCTGGGGGTCGCACGTTCGCTGCTCTCCCGAATCTCGCTGCCCCCGGCCCTCCGACCGATCGGGCGGCGGGTGTCGGGGGAGCTCGCCCGGCTCGCCGCTTTCGCTAAAACGCACCGCGCCGACCTCGGTCTGGCCCTACTGCTCGCCTCGGTGCGCTACTTCGTCTACCTCGCCCAGATCGCGCTCGCCTTCGTCTATTTCGGCCTCGACGCGGACTGGCTCGTCGCGGGCGGTGGGGTAGCCGTCCTGTTGCTCGTCCAAACCTTTCTCCCCCTGCCGGCCGTATTACAGGCCCTGGCGCGGGTCGAGCTCGCTGCGCTCCTCTGGGAACCCTTCGAGCCCAACGAGCTCGGTCTCGTCGCCGCTGTCCTGGCCATTTTCGTACTAAATCTCGGCCTGCCCGCGTTGGTTGGGCTCGTGTTTGTCCTCCGTGCCGATGTCGCAAAAGCCCTGGAAATTTAGGTCGGTTAGTCGGTGGACGTTACTGCTGATCATCCTCGCGTGGCTCGGCGGTATCCCCACCGAAGCGTCGCGGCCGGTTTTGCCGCAAGGCGTGGCCCCTGCTCCGATTCAAGAGTTCTGCGAGCTCGAAAACACGGCTTTCGTGGGGGGCGAGCGCATGGTGTACAAGCTCTACTACAACCTCAACTTCATCTGGATCCCGGCCGGCGAGGTGGAGTTCGAAGTGCAGGATCTCGGGGACCGGTACAAGATTTCGGCCCTCGGCCAGACCTACCCGAGCTACGAGTGGTTCTTCCGGGTACGCGATCGGTACGAGAGCTACGTCGACAAGCGGACCCTCCTCCCGACGGTGACCACCCGCGAGATCCACGAAGGAAATTACGAGCTGTTCGAGCGCGTCGAATACGACCAGAGCGCCCGCACGGGCCGAGGTTACCGGGGTAAGAAGAAGGAGGAAGCCCTGCGCAAACCGCAGGATTTCGAGATCGAAACGTGTCTGCACGACGTGCTCTCCGCGATTTACTTCATGCGCAACCTCGACCTCGAAAACGCCCGCGCGGGCACCGTGTACCCCGTCACGATCTTTATGGACCGCAAGCGCTACCCGCTCGGGATGCGCTACCTCGGCGTGGAGAAAGACATGCGCATCAAGGGCCTCGGTCGCTTCGACGCCTACGAGATCGCCCCGGAGGTCGTCATGGGTGACGTATTCGACGACAGCGACGAGCTGCGCGTGTGGACGAGCGTCGAGGCCGGCCACGTCCCGCTCCAGATCGAAGCCCCGCTGAGCGTGGGGTACGTAAAAGCCGTGCTCAAGGACTACGAGAACCTGCGCCACGACTTGGTGCGTAAATAGGGCGAACTTGGTGCCCTATGCGCTACGTCGTTTTGCTGTTGGCCATCGCCCTCGCCGGGGCCCTCGGCTACATCGTGCGCGAGTTCCGCGAGGCCCCGGACATCGAATCGCGCGCTACCGAGGTACAGGATCAGGTGCGCCGGATCGCCAAGTTTGCGACCGCCGAGGGCAACTACAGCCGGATGGTCCGCTACAACGACCCCGGCTACACCACCTGGTTTAGCGGCACCGACAAAACCGTGCTGGTGCAGGCCAAAGTCCGCGTGCTGATGGGCTTCGACCTGGAAGGCGTCCAGGTCGACGTAGACCGGGCCACCAAACAGCTCGTGGTCCGCGGTTGGCCCCCCCCCGAGCAACTGGCCTTCGAGCTCGACACCGACTACTTCGACGTGCGCGAGGGCATGTTCGTCGATCTGGACGCAAAGGACCTCAACAAAATCCGGGGCAAGGTGCGCGCGCTCATGGAGAAACAGGTGGACCGGGAGGCGTTGCGCCGCGAGAGTTACACCCAGGCAGAGGAATTGCTCGACATCGTGCGCAGCAGCCTGACCGATTCCGGCTGGTCGCTGCGCGTGGAAGGTTGGCCGGAGGATAGCGTGCAGCGCAAACCGGGCTAGCGCCTATTTTACCCCCGCACAAAATCACCCGCGCCCTTGTCCACCATCCGTACCGACGCCCAGGCCTCCAGTCCCGAGCGTCAGCTCCTCGGCCACCGCCCGGGACTCTTCGTCCTCTTCTTCACGGAGATGTGGGAGCGGTTTAGCTACTACGGGATGCGCGCGCTGCTCGTCCTTTTCCTTACGGCCTCGCTGCTCGACGAGGGTTGGTCGTGGAGTCGGGCCAACGCCCTCCAGCTCTACGGGATGTACACGGGGCTCGTCTACCTCACGCCCATCGTCGGGGGGATCATCGCCGACAAGTTCACCGGTTACCGCAACGCCGTCGTCCTCGGTGCCGGCATCATGACGCTCGGGCACGTCTTCATGGCCTTCGAGACCCCGGGCCTCTTCTACGCCGGACTCGCCGCCCTCATCCTCGGCAACGGCCTGTTCAAACCCAACATCTCGAGCATCGTCGGTCAGCTCTACACCGACCGCCCGGAGCAGAAGGACGGGGCCTACACCATCTTCTACATGGGGATCAACGCGGGGGCGTTCCTCGGCATCCTCCTGTGCGGGTACATCGGCGAGAAGGTGGGCTGGAGCTACGGGTTCGGTCTGGCCGGTGTGTTCATGTTTTTCGGGATGCTCCAGTTCTACTTCGGGCAGGGAATCTTCGGGGAGATCGGGCTTTCACCAAAACACGAGGGCGCCGCCGGCGGGGAGCTCAAGACGGAGCCCGACGCACTCAACACGGACACCGCGCCAGCGCACGTCGAGCGCGACCGCGTTATCGTGATCGGGGTGTTTGCTTTTTTTACCATCTTCTTCTGGTGGGCCTTCGAGCAGGCGGGCGGGTCGATGACCATCTTTGCGGCGGACTACACGGATCGCGTCCTGACCGGCACGTCGGCCGACGTCTTCAAGGTCGTTAACACCCTGCTCATCGTCGTCCCGCTTGGGGTAATCACCTGGGTGCTGCTTAGCCTTTTCCGAATTACGTTCGGGAGGTACGCGCTGTCCAACATCTGGCTAGCGATCAGCTTCGTGGGAATTTGGGTGATCGCGATCTGGTTAATCCAGAACGATTGGAACACCAAGGCGTACGAGGTCACTTACGTCGACGCGCTCGGCAACGAGCAGTCGACCCTGGTCCGCTCGACCGATCAGTACGAAGCTGGACAGACCCTGAGTCTCGCCAACGACGTCACGATCGAGCTCGCGGACGAGGACCAACTGGCGGAGGGCGATCAGCGGGTCGAGGGCGGGTACCTCGTCGATGAAACCGGAGCGCGCGGGAGGATCGCTCTCCCGGCGACCCTTACCGAAGTGGTTAACCGCCGACCCGAGGGGCTGTTCTGGACCGATATCGAGCTGGGCCGCTATACGTACGCCGCCGGCTCGGAACAACGCGTCGCGGAGGTCATCATGCCCGACGACGAAGCGCTTCGTCCGGCGGTGGGTGACGGGGTCAACCTGCTTTTCACCGACGCTATCGCCGTGGCCGGGGACGAGACCCCCGCTGCTTTTTCCGCGACCGTCCGTGCGCAGAACACCTCCGAGATCGAGATCGCCGCTTCGTGGTTCGGTATCCTCAACTCCTTTTTCATCATTGCCTTCGCCCCCCTGTTCGGACGCTTCTGGCAAACCGGGATCATTACGAGTGGGCCGCTCAAGTTCGCGCTCGGGCTCGCCCTGCTCGGGATCGGCTTCGGTTGGCTAGCGTTCGGGAGTATGGGCATCCCCATCGGCGCGAAGACCGCCGGCGCGAGTATCCTCTGGCTCATCCTCGGCTACCTCTTCCATACCCTCGGTGAGTTGTGCGTGAGCCCGGTCGGCCTGAGCTACGTCAGTAAGCTCGCTCCCGTACGCCTGGTCGGACTCATGTTCGGCGTTTGGTTCGTCGCCAACTTCATCGCCAACACCGCCGCGGGCTTCACGGGGGCGTACATCGATCCGATCGTGGATAGCTACGGGATGAGTGTGTTCTTTTTGATCTTCACGATCATCCCTATCGCCGCCGCCCTCACGCTGGTCGGCCTCAACGGCTGGATGAAGCGCCGGATGCACGGGGTGGAGTAGGAGCTCGCCTCGCTTTGGAGGTGAATGTCTGCTTCGCGACCGCGCCGTGGGACTCCCCACAGTGGAGATCTTTTCCGGTACGCCGGGCTGCCTCGATCGCCATCTGCAGAGCAACCCGAACTCGGCGGTGACTGGCTCGGACAATGGCCGGCACTCCGGCAAAGTATACGGCGCTTACGGATCCCGTACCCCTTCTCGGCACCCTTCCGACAACGACGAGGTGGTGCGGTGGTACCTAGCCCCCCCGTTACGGCGTAGCCGTCGAAGCGTACCAACGCTCCTCCAAGCCACAATCCCGGACCAACGACCGATCGATCTGCACGAAAGTTTCCCCGATGCGCTGCTCCACCCACTCGATGAGGATCTCGCTGCGCTTCGAGTCCACGGCCGCCGAGCGGATCTTGTTGTAATCCAACCGCAAGCTCGCCGTGTGCGGTACCGAGCGACTGTCGAGCTGGTAGATGCGGTAAAAGGTCTCCCCCGTCCCGGGCGTCTCGAAGGCCACCGGTGCGGTAACCCCGCCCACCTGCAGCGTATCGATCGCGAAGAAGGCGATCGGATCGAGGTCGGCGATCTCGAAGAAGGCGTTGCCCGTCTGCGGGTTTTTTACCCGACCACCATCCGCGTAGCTCTGGCTTTTCTCGTCGCCATTCAGCCTTACCGCCTCGCGGAAAAGCAGACTGTCCCGCAGGATCTCCAAACGAACGCTGTCGAGGTTGTGCTGCGCCAGCGCTAAATCGTCGCTCGTAATATCGGGTTTGATGAGGATGTGGCGCGTGTGCACCCGGTTACCGCGACGCTCCAACAATTGGATCACGTGAAAGCCGAAGGGCGACTCGACCACCTCGCTGATCTCGTTCACGTCGAGCCGGTAGGCGGCGGCCTCGAACTCGGGCACGAACGTCCCCCGCGGCGCCCAACCCAGATCACCGCCCGAACGCGCGCTACCGGGATCGTCGGACTGCTTGCGGGCCGCCTCCTCGAAATCGAGCGTGCCCGCGAGCAGTCGGGCGTGAATGGTATCGATCCGCGACCGCGCCAGTGCTTTCTGCTCCTCGTTCACCTTCGGCCGGTACACCAGCTCCCGGATCTCGACCTCGCTGTTGAAGTAGGGGAGACTATCGCGCGGGATGGACTCGAAGAAGGTACGCACCTCCGAAGGCGTGATCTTCGCGTTGTCGACGATCTGTGCCCGCATCCGCTCGGCGAGTAGCTGGTTGCGCAAATCCTCGCGAAACTGCGCCTTCACCTCCGGTACCGTTTGCCCGTAGTACTCCTCGAACTGCTTGAGGTCGTTGTTCATCAGCCCGAGGATGCGCTCGAAGCGCAGGTCGAGTTGTGACTCGAGCTCCTCGTCGGAAACCTCGATGCTATCGAGCTCGGCCTGGTTGACCAGCAGCTTCGAGGTAAGCAGCTGCTCCAACACGTTACACCTCGCCGCGGGCGTAATCGCCTGCTTCTCCTGCGTGGCCATCAGCGAAAGCTGCTCTTCGAGCTCGCTGAGCAGGAGCAGCTCGCCGCCCACGGTGGCGACCACCCGGTCTACGACCATCGGTTTCTGCGCCGATCCAACGCCGACGTAAAGCAGGCACGTCAGAAGTGCGGCCACGGATCCTCTCAACATATACACAAACTTAAGTACTGGCCCTTACCCTAACGCACCAGCGCGTCGAACGCCGCCTGGTTGGTTTCCACCTCGTGGTCTTCGCCCAACCGCTCCACCCACCGGCGCTCGAGCTCGTCCTGGTAATCGGCGATCACGTAACCCCGCGCTTCCGAGAGCTCCTTCGGACTCGGGGCCAACTTCTCGCGCACGATCACGATGCGCACCTTGCCCTCCTCCCCGGGGGCGGGCACGGCGGCCGTAGCTTCCCCTTTGCGCCATTTGAGTGCGTCGACGGCTTCGTCGCGACCCCGCTCCAGCGTCTTCCGCGCGTGCGTCACGCGTGCCGAATCCGTCGCGTTGTACTTCGCCAGCACCTCCTCGGGAGTGCGCTTTTTCGCGAACTTCGGGAGGGTAGCGGCCAAGTCCGCGCTGTCCGTAGCGCTGAAGGTATACTCGTCCACGACCACGCGCTCGCCCCAAACGTAGTCCTCGCGGTGCTCGGCGAAGTACGCTTCGAGTCCGGCGGTATCGAGCCCGGCTTTGTCCCAAACGCTCTGCTTGGTGGCCTCGAACAACAGGATCCCCTCCCGGTACTCCCGCATCAAATTCCGGAAGGCCGCATTATCCTCCTCCAGCTGATCCTCTCCGAAGGCGGTGGTTTTCTCGAGCAAGAAATCGCCGTAGAGCTGATCGAAGATCTGATCCGGCGGCATGGTGCCGGCCAGGCGGGTACGCTGACTCGCGTTCTTCGTGAGGTACGCGTTGAGGTCGGCGGTCGTCGTGGCCGCTCCGCCGAGTTCGAACAAGGTGGCGGGCTGCCCCTCTTCCGCGGGTACCCAACGGTAGCTGGTAAAGGTGTCCGGCAGCGCTCCCGCAAAACGCTCCAAAGCGGCCTCGTCCTGCTCGAATCCGTTCTCGGCGCGAAGCCGAGCGGCGGCTCGCCGCCGCATCTCCTCGAAGCGGGGCATGCGCTTTACCCGCTCCATCAGATCGGGTTTGGCCACCTCCCAGGTCGGTTGCTCCCGCGCGCTCAGCTTGCGGATAATGTGGAAGCCGACGTTCGTCTCCACCGGCGCGGCGTAGGTGCTGTCCTGCTCGATCCCGAAGGCGGCGTTCTCGAAGGCGGGCTCGTAGCGGTTGATGCCGAAGAAACCTACGTAGCCGCCGCGGGGCGCCGACCGGGTGTCCTCGCTCGTCGCCGTCGCGATCTTCTCGAAATCGCCACCGGTTTGTAGCGCTACGTAGATGCTGTCGATGCGCTTGCGTGCGGTGGCCAGCTTCATCACGGCCTCCGGGTCTTCGGGATTCGGTTTGCGCACGAAGATGTGCGCCGCCTCGATCTCCCCGCGGGCCGCTCGCTCCTCGACGGGCTTGATCACGTGGTAGGTGTTTTCCGTGCGGATGATTCGACTCACCTCCCCGGTCGGCGTCTCGAAGATAGCGGTCTCCAGGTCATAGAGCCCGGGCGGCAGTGGCGCGGCCACGAAACCGATGTCGCCACCGTTGCCCTGGGCCAGGGTGTCGCGCTTGAGGAAGGCGACCACCGTGTCCACCGGCTGCCCGGCCACGAGCAACTGACGGGCGGTGTCCATTAGCTGGTAGCCGGCGGTAGTGTCCAGTGCCTGACCGGGCATGGTTACCGTGATATACTCCACGCGTACGTCCCGCTGGTTCCGGTCGTAGAGCTCCCTGGCGAGCGGCTCGGTCACGTCCTGGTCCACGAGGTAGCTGTCGGCCAGCTGCCGGCGGTAGCCCTCGAGCTCCTGCTGCAGGGCGGGTACCGTATCGAGCCCCATCTGGCGCGCCGCGGCTACTTTTAGCTTGAAGCGTCGGTACAGCTCGAGGTACTCCTCGAGCGAGGACTTGGAGTAGTCCGCCGAGTCCCCGTTCGTCTTGGCGTAGATGTAATCGAACTCGCTCACGTGAACGGGCGTATCGTCCACGCTGAAAAGCACCGGGTCCGCGCCGCCGGTCGCGTCGGTGGTCGCCTGCGCCTGCAGCGGGGAGGGGAGGCCGAGCGCGAGGGCCCCGAGGTAAATTATAGTGCGCATAGTCTCTAATTCGCTTTCGCTAAAACCTAATTTTCGGGAGGATGCCGAGTAGGCCGCCCGTAAAGCGGTGCGATAATAGTCCTTATTGTTTACCCCCCGGTTAGCGGTAGTATACCCGGCGGACGCGCTGACCGACTCCCGTGAATACCTCGTAGGGTATCGTGCCGTAGCAAGCGGCGAGCGCCCCGGCGGGCTGTAGGGCACCGAATACCTCCACTTCGTCGCCCAAGCTCGCGAGCGGTGCGTCGCTCAGGTCGACCATGCAAAAGTCCATGCAAATATTACCCACAGTGGGTAGTAGTCGTCCACGCACGCCGAGCCGGTAGGCGCCGTTCCCGGCCTGCCGGCGCAAGCCGTCGGCGTACCCGATGTTGACGATCCCGATGCGGCGCGCGCGGTCGGCGCGCCCACCGAGGTCGTACCCGACCACCTCCCCGGCCGCCACCTCCCGGATTTGCACCAGCTGGGCCACGAGCCGGTGCACCGGTTGCAGCTCGGCGGCTTCCAGGCCGAGCCCGTAGAGGCCGATGCCCAGGCGCACCATGTCGAACTGCAGTCCCGCGCGCCGCCACGCCCCGGCGCTGTTGGCGATGTGCCACTGCAGGCGGTAGCCCACCGCCGTCTCGACGCGCAGCGCCGCCGCCCGAAACCGTTCCGCCTGCCGGTCGGTAAAGGCCTCGGCCTCCGGATCGCTCCGGTCGGCTGCACTCAGGTGACTGAACACGCTGATCACGCGGTAAGCCCCCGTGCCGAGCTCCCCGAGCAACTCGGTGAAGGCGGGGGCGTCGGGGGCGGTGACGTCGAAGCCGAGGCGGTGCATGCCGGTGTCGAGCTTCAGGTGGATCGGGAGCGGCGGCTCGGCCTCCCCGCGGGCTGGACCCAGGGTGCGCAGCTGCTCGATGGTCGTGATCTCGGGTTCGAGCTCGTGGGTACGGAGAAGCTGGTAGTGCTCCTGGGTGGCGTTGGCCACGATTATGGGTAGGCTACAGCCTACCCCACGCAGCTCGACCGCTTCGTCGAGGTAGGCCACGGCGAGGTAGTCGACCCCCCGGTCCGCGAGCCAGCGGGCGAGTTCGCGCGAGCCGCTACCGTAGGCCGAGGCCTTCGCCATCACGCAGATCTTGGTTTCGGGCTTGAGGCGGCGCCTGAACTGCGCGAGGTTATCGGCGAGCGTCGAGAGGTCGATCTCGAGTCGTACGTCGTGGCTCCGGTCGCGGAGCCGCATCGATACCCGGTCGAGGGCGTAGCGCCGCGGACCCTTCACGAGCACGGCGGTCCCGCCCACGTCGGCCAGGTCGATCGCCCGCAGGAGTTGCGCCCCTTCGTCGTAGTGGCGCAGCGTAACGTCCGGGCCGAGGTAACTGTCGAGTCCGCTCAACTCGTTGCCCACCGTCCACACGCGTTCGAAGCCGGCCCGCCCGATACGCTCGCTCACGGCGTGTTGCAACTCGTGGATCTCCAGACCGGTTTCGAGGATCGGACCGAGGACGAGCAGGGTCGGCGCATCGGGCGGACAGTGCTGCGTGAAGAAGTCGATGGCCGCGTCGAAACCCTCCAGGTCCGCGTTGTAGGTATCGTCCACGATCAGGCTCCCGTCGCGCCCGGGCGAGAGCGTGAGCCGGAGGTCGGGCCGCCCGAGCCGCCCGACGCGCTCGGCGAGCAGCGCGGCGTCCGCACCGAGGTAGCTCGCCGCCAGCGCCGCGTTGGTGAGGTTCTGCCGCGAGGCGGCGTCGGGGTAGGGGAGCGGGAGGCGGTGGGTGGCGAACTCGAACTCCCCGCTCCCGTAGCGGACCCCCACGCCGTCCGGGGCGTCGAGCGCGCCCTCCGCCGTCCAGGCCAGTAGCTTGGCCCGCGGACAGGCCGCGCTCACGGACGCGGTGAGGCCCTCCTGGTCCGCGGGGAAGACAACGGCCTCGGCGCCGGCGAACAGGGCGAGCTTCTCGCGGAGCTTGTGCTCCCGGTCCGAGAAGCCCGCGTCGTGTGCCCCGCCCAAGTTGGTGAGGATACCGAGGTTCGGCCGGAGCATCTGGGCCAACCGATTCATCTCCCCGCTGCGGGAGATGCCCGCTTCGATGACCGCCGTTTTGGCGGAAGCCGGAATTTGGAGCACGCTCAGCGCCACGCCGAGCTGGGAGTTGAAGGAACCCGGACTGCGGTATACGCCCGCCTGCGCGCCGCCGAGCAGGGTGTGGAGCCACTCCTTGACGATGGTCTTGCCGTTGGAACCGGTGATGCCCACCACGGTACCCTCGAACCGTTCGCGGTGTACCGTGGCGAGTGCCTGCACGCTGGCCAGTACGTCGTCGACCACGAGGTACCCGGAGTCGTCGAAGCGGTTGCGGTCCTCGAGCTCGCTCACGCAAAACAGCTTGGCCCCGCGCCGGTGGGCCTGCTGCACGAAGTCGCCGCCGGAACGCACCGGACCCTCGAGGGCCAGGAAACAGCTCCCTTCGTTGGGGAAGGGCAGTCGGGAGTCGAACGCCCAGTGGCGGATGGGCTCCTCGAGCCGCTGCCCGACGAGGTCGCCGCCGACCAGATCGGCGATTTCGGTGAGTGTGTACACGGTGCGCAAAGGTGGAATAGTAGATCTGGGTTTGGGCATGCCATCTTGCCGCCCATGCAGGAAACTCTTCCGATTGGTTCGGCCCTGATCTCGGTTTACGACAAACGAGGCCTCGAACCCCTCCTCAAGGTACTCGCCGCCAACGGCACCAAGCTCTACAGCACCGGCGGCACGCAGACGCACATCGAGCGGCTCGGCTACGAGGTTACGGCCGTCGAATCGCTCACCGGCTACCCGAGTATCCTCGACGGCCGCGTCAAGACCCTGCATCCCGCCGTGTTCGGGGGCATCCTCGCGCGCCGCGAGCCCGGTCACCTCGCGGAGCTGGAGGAGCACGCGCTTCCGCAAATCGACCTGGTGGTCGTCGACCTCTACCCCTTCGAGCAAACGGTGGCCGACACCTCCGACGAGCGCACGATCATCGAGAAGATCGACATCGGCGGCATCAGCCTGATCCGGGCGGCCGCCAAGAACTACCGCGACGTGGCCGTGGTACCTAGTAAGGAGAGTTACCCGGGGGTAGTGGACATGCTGCTTTCGGGGGAAGGGCGCTTGAGCCTCGACCAGCGCCGCTCGCTCGCCCGCACGGCGTTCGCCGAGAGCGCCCGCTACGACGCCGCCATCTTCGCCTACTTCGACGGCACGGCCGGGGAGGACGCCGTGCGGGTGACCCCGCCGGCCGAGGACGCGGCCTGGAGCGCTCGGGCCGCGCCGCCCAACGCCCTCCGTTACGGCGAGAACCCACACCAGCGGGCGATCTTTTACGGGGACCTGAGCGAGCAGTTCGAGCAGCTGCACGGCAAGGGGATCTCCTACAACAACCTCGTGGACATCGATGCGGCGCTCGGCCTGATGGCCGAATTCGCCAACGCGGAGCCGACGGCCGCCGTGCTCAAACACACCAACGCCTGCGGCACGGCGACGCGGGCCACCCTGCTCGAGGCCTGGACCGCCGCGCTGGCCGCCGATCCGGTTTCGGCCTTCGGCGGGGTGCTCGTCTTCAACCGGGAGCTCGACGGGGCCACCGCACGCGAGGTGGGCAAACTCTTCTGCGAGGTGGTACTCGCCCCGGGTTTTAGCGAAAGCGCGCTGGAGGTTTTACGCAAGAAAAAGAACCGCATTTTACTAGACGTGCACACGCTCGGGCGGCCGGCCCTCCAGTTTAAGAGCATGCTGGGCGGCGTACTGCAACAGGATACCGACCTCAAGCGGGTAACCGGCGACGACATCGAGGTGATGACGGAGACCTCGCCGACGACCGAGCAGATGGCCGACCTCCTCTTCGCGGCGGTGTGCGCGAAGCACCTAAAGAGCAACACGGTGGCACTGGTGCGCGACCGGCAGCTGCTGAGCATGGGCTGCGGCCAAACCAGCCGGGTGGATGCCCTGCGCCAGGCCATCGAGAAAGCGCGGAGCTTCGGGTTCGATCTGCGGGGGGCCGTGATGGCGTCGGACGCTTTTTTCCCCTTCCCGGACTGCGTGGAGATCGCCGCGGAGGCGGGGATCGTCGCGGTTATCCAACCGGGGGGATCGATCAAAGACCAGGAAAGCGTCGATGCTGCGAATAGACTGGGGGTGTCGATGGTGAAAACCGGCGTGCGAAGCTTCAAGCACTAGCCCGTGCCCCGCTACGCGCTCGACCTGGGCAACACGCGCCTGAAACTGGCCTGCTTCGAGGGGGAGGCCCTGTGCGAGATCCATACCTACCCCCGTTCGCGAGCCGCCGCGGCGCTGGCGTGGCTATCCGGGCAAGACGCCGAGGGTTACGTGTTGCTGAGCACCGGGACCGACGATTCGGAGTGGCTCCGCGTGCTCGGCGAGCGCGGTCCGGTGTACGTGCCGCGGGGAGACAGCCCGGCCCCGCTCGAGCTCGCGTACGCCACGCCGGACACGCTCGGTGCCGACCGACTGGCAGCGGCGGTGGGTGCCGCAGCGATATACCCAGCGTGCGACTGCCTCGTCATAGACGCCGGAACCTGCCTCACCTGCGAGTGGGTAACGGCCGGCGGGGTTTACCTCGGGGGGAGTATCGCGCCCGGACTCGACATGCGCCTCGCGGCGATGGCGACGTTTACGGGCAAGTTGCCGCGGGTAGCCCGGGCTTGGCCCGAGACGACCGTCGGCACCTCCACCACCTCGGCCCTGCAGGCGGGGGCGCTCACCGGCGCGCTGCTCGAGCTGCGGGGGTGGATCCGAACGTTCCGAGCTACCTACCCGAACGGACGACTCCTCCTATGTGGTGGAGATGCTCCATTTTTGCGCCCCCGTTTGCCCGACGCGGTGCTTTACCGACCCTCACTCGTACTCGAGGGCCTGGTCAGATTGCAAGCCTATGCTGCCCCCAAGACTTAGTTTCCACCTGCTCGCCCTCCTCACGCTCGGCGCCGGCCTAGCCGCCCGGGCGCAGGACGTTCCGACGCCCACGCTCAACAGTCCGTTCTCCCGGTTTGGCGTGGGCGACATCGTGCCGCAGGCCTACGGGGCGCAGCTGGGCATGGGGCGCCTGGGTATCGCTTACAACAACCTACACATCGCGAGCCCGACCAACCCCGCTTCGCTCGGGGCGCTCGGGTTTGCGAGCTACCAGGTCGGCGTCGGCGTGCAGCGTACGCGCCTACGGTCGGGCGGGGTGCAGAACGTCAACGTCGACGGAAACCTACAGTACCTGAGTTTGGCGTTTCCGCTCCAGAATACGCTCAACGACGTGCTGGACGGTCGCGAGGGTCGGATCCGCAACTCCATGCTCTTCTCGCTTACGCCGTACTCGCGGGTCGGCTACGAGGTGCAGTTGACCGACACGGACCCCCAGGCCGGCGACGTGATCAACGACTTTCGGGGTAGCGGCGGCTTTTACCGGTTGCAGTGGGGGAACGCGGTGAAGTACGAGGATTTTCGGTTCGGCGTAAACCTGAGCTACATCTTCGGTCGGAGCAACGACCTGACGGGGCTGTTGCTGCCCGACCAACCCGGGGCCTCCACCCTCACGCGGACCGAGGCGTTTCGCGCCCGTGGCGTCGAGGTGCAGTTCGGCGGGCAGTACGACATCGTGCTCGCCGCCCTGGAGGAGCGCCCGACCAAAGTGCTCACGCTCGGGGCCGCCGGTCGGCTCGGCAACACCCTCAGGGGGGAGGCGCTACAGTTCGTGACGGCGAGTAGGGCTACCGCCCTGCCCACCGAACGGGATACCATCCTGGACGCGACCTTCGACGAGTCCGTCCGCTTGCCCAGCGACGTGGGGATCGGGGCGTACTACCGCGACGTAAACCACTACAGCGTAGGCTTCGACGTGAAGCGCGTCGCCTGGGACGGCTACCGCAGTACGCTGCGACCGGGGGAGCGGCTCAGCAGCTCGGTGGAGGTCTCACTCGGCGCGGAGTATACCCCCGACTACCAGGCTTACGGTAAATTCTTCCCCCGGATCGTGTACCGCGTGGGGGGGTACATGAACCAGGATCCTCGACCGGGCGTCAATAACGACGCGGGTCTGACGCTAGGCTTCGGAATACCCGTCGTTCGGCCACGGGAAGAGCTTTCTTACGTTAACATTAGCCTAAACGCGGGTCGGTTAGCCGGCGATTCCGGAATATCGCAGAGCTATATCCGTTTTGGACTCGGCTTTACGCTTACGGACAATTCGTGGTTCTACAAGCGAAGATTTAACTAATAAAACGACTTATGACGAAGCGACTACTACTCGGACTTGCCTTCGCGGGGGGGGCGGTACTCGGGTCCGCCCAAGACGACCCCTGCACCGCTTGGACCTCTTTACCGCAGCAGGACGCCAACGCCGCCGAGGAAGCGCACGTGATTTACCGCGATCAGGTAAAGGCCGGTAATTTCGACGCCGCCTTCGCCAACTGGGAGAAAGTATACAAGCTGGCCCCCGCGGCCGACGGGAAGCGTCCCTTCCACTACTCCGACGGGCGGGCGATCTACCTCGACAAGTTCGCCAAGGCGACCGACCCCGCCGGGAAGGACGAGGCGGCCGAGATGGTCGCCAAGCTGTACGACGAGGAGCGCCAGTGCTACCAGAACGAGGCGATGCTGTACGGTTTGCAGGTGTACGACATGTTCTACACGATGCAGCGGCCCTACACCGAAACGTATCCGGTCGCCCTACAGGCGATGGAGGTGGGCGGCGATTCGACCGATTTTCGCGTGATCACTCCGGTGGGCTACCTGGTGACCTACATGTACACGAACGAGCAGATAGACGCAGCGGAGGCCCGTAAAGTGATCGAGCAGGCGCGGGGCATCGTAGCGGCTAACGCCGAGGGCCCGAACGCGGCCGATTACACGGCCGCTCAGGAGGGGATGGACGCCGCGGTGTCGACCATCGAGCGCTTCGTGTTTGACTGTGCCTACTTCAAGCAGAAGCTCGAGCCCGAGTACCGCGCCGACGCCGACAATCCGGCGGTTTACCAGGCCGTGTACGCCCAGCTGCTGCAGGCCGGCTGCGAGAAGGAGGATCCGCTCCTGGCCGAGATCGCCGTCAAGGACCGCGCGTTTCAGGACTCCGTCTACCAGGAGAACAACCCCATTGCCGCCGGGCAGAAGCTCTACGAGGAAGGCGACGTCGATGCCGCCCTCGCGAAGTGGGAGGAAGCGGCGGGCGCCTCAGAGCCGGAGGTACAAGGGGCAATTTATTTGAAGATGTCGGGGGTCTACCGCAAAGACAAAAGCAGCCTGAGTCAGGCCCGTACCTACGCCAAGAAGGCCGCCGCGGCGCGGCCGGGCTGGGGGCGGCCCTACATCGCGATCGGCGATCTGTACGCCAGCTCTTCGCGCAACTGCTCGGAAGATCCGCTCCGCCAACGCGTCGTCGTACTCGCCGCACTCGATCAGTACGCCCGCGCCAAGAGCGACGAGGAGAGCGCGGCCGACGCGCAGGAGCGTATCAATCGCTACTCCAGCTCGATCCCGACCCGGGCTATGCTCTTCGAGCAGGGCTTCAAGGAAGGACAGACGATGAACACCGGATGCTGGGTGGGTGAGACCGTGAAGCTGCGGACGGCCGGTTAGGTCGTCGTTCACGACACAGTGCTCGCGGAGGCGCGGGGGATTACGCACCGTGCGGCGGCGACTTTCGCCCTGTACACCGCAGGTCCTTCGCGCCTCTTCGTATTGGGTAAGACAGCATCTTTAGGTCTACGTACCTACATTCCGGGTTCAACCGCTCTCGATTTCTATGTCCAAACTCCTCCGGGCCTGCTGTCTACTGTTTTGCGTAAGCCTCTTCGCCTGTACGCCCAAAACATCGGAGAGCACGGCGAAGACCCCCACAACGGCGCCTGACGCCGACTCGACCAGCGCTACTGCGGCGAGCGACGAAACGCTCAGCCCGTGCCCGAAATTTCGCGACGCGCCGAATCCCGGCCAGGTGGAAGACAACTACGTGATCTACCGCGATTACCTCCGTACCGGGCAAACGGACAAGGCGTACGAGCTGTGGCAAACGGTGTACGAGGTAGCCCCGGCGGCCGACGGCCGGCGCAATACGGTAATCACCGACGGCATTTACTTCATGGAGTACTACGCCTCGCAGACGAGCGATACGGCGAAGCAAGCGGAGTACGCGGATCGTATTTTTCAGTTCTACGATAAGATCGGGGAGTGTTACCCGGAGGGGGGCTACGTACCGGCGCGTAAAGGGTTCGACTACTTTTACAAGTACCCCGACCGGGCGACCGAAGCGCAGCAGTTCGCCCTTTTCGAGGAGGCGATAAAGATCGACGGGGATACCGTAGGCGATTTTATCCTCAACCCCTTCGCCTCGTTGCTCGTGCAGCAGTACGAGGCCGGCGCCATCGATCAAGCCACCACGCGCGAGTACCAGCAGTTTATCCTCGATCGAATCGAGAAGGGGAAGTCCGTGTCCGACTCCCCCGAGGAGCGGGAGCGTTGGGCGATCATCGAGGGGTACGCGCCGGAGCGACTCGCCGCCTTCGAAACGGTGGAGGGGTTTTACGAATGCGATTACTACAAGGAGAAATACTTGCAGCAGCTCGCCGACAGTCCGGACGACTGCGCGCTGCTGGCCCAGACGGCCGGTTTGCTCAAGTACGGAGGTTGCGCGGCCGACGATCCGGATTACGTGCGGCTCATCAGCGCGTACAAAGAGCGCTGCCGCGCCGAGACGACCAGCGCCGGGGGGTCCGCTTACGCAAAACTCCAGGACGGCGACTACGAGGGCGCCGTCGCGGGCTTCGAGGAGCAGTACGCCAAAACCGACGACGAGGAGCGTAAGGCACAAATCGCGCTCGTCCTCGCCAAGGTGTACTACGGCAACCTGCGCCAGTTTAGTACGGCGCGCAAGTGGGCGCGGCAGGCGGCGGCCGACAAGCCGGGGTGGGGGGAGCCGTACATCCTGGTCGGGAAGCTCTACGCCTCGAGCGGTCCGATCTGCGGACCGGGGACGGGCTTCGACTCGCAGATCGTCGTGTGGCCGGCCATCGATCAGTGGAACCGGGCGAAGAGCGTCGACAAATCCGTGGCCGCGGAGGCCACCGAGCTGATCAACCGCTACGCGCAGTACATGCCGGACAAAGGTGAGCTGTTCTCGCGGACGATTCCGATCGGATCGAAGTACACGGTGCCCTGTTGGATCGGGGAGACGACTACGGTTCGCGCGGCTCCCTGAGTGCTTCGTCCCGGCCGGTAGGAACCTCCGTTAGCCATTCGTCGAGCAGGTCTTCCAGTTCACCGCCGTCGGTAGTAGTGACCACCTCCGGTACCGGGGTCCCTGCGTGCGATCCGAAGAGTAGTGCCCCCAGCTTCCGTCGTTCCCCGACGGAGAACTGACTGAAGGTGCGGCGGAGCGCGGGCAGTAACCCGCGAAATTCTTCCCCGGCGAGGCCGTCGATCCAGCGATCGAGGGCCGTTAGCACGCTCGGCTGGTGGAGCAGTACGAGCGCGCTGCTGTGCAGGAAGCCCTCGACGAACAGGGAGGCCCGCCGGAGCGCAACGCCGTGCTTGAGCGCCGCCCGCAGGTTACGCGCCGCTTCGGCGGCCGGAATCGCGCCCGCGTCGGCGACGGCCCGTACGGCGAACCCCGCTAGCAACGGGTGGGTGGTTTTGCCGTGAGCGCATTTGAGGAGGGCCGCGAACCAGAGCTCGGTTAGCTCCGACGCATTGAGCATGGTGAGGTAGGGGTGTACGCGCTTCAAGATACCGAAGGCCCCGTAAGCGGCCTCGTCGTCGATGTCGGCGGTAGCGCCCTGCAGGCCGGCCGCGAGCTTCGGCACCAGGCTGTCGATGAGTTCGGTGAGGTAGGCCGACTCGCGCAGGCGCAGGGACTGGTAGCGCGCGAGACGGACGAGCGCGGGCAGGGAGCGGGCGACGATCCAGACGTCGACCGTCCCGGCGGCGCACCGGCGGAGGCAACGCGCGAGCCCGTCGAGCTCCTCGAAGAGCCCGGACAGAATGAGCTGATCCACGGCCGCGGTCAGGGTGAGAAGATCCGACGACCCGGACTGCGTTGTGGCGCGCAAGCGGGCTACGGCCACTCCGCGAACGGTCTGTCCGTCGACGTGAGCGGCGAGCAAGCGCAGCGCGAACTCGGGTTGCCAGTGCAGCGCCCACTCCTCCTTGAACGTCCCCATAGCGCCCTCTTTGATGGGCAGGCGCCGACCGAAGGGAACGTCGATCGACGACAACCGGTGGAGTAGCTGACTCGCCAGCAGGTGACTCGGTTTGCGCAGATCGAGTTGGCGGTGGCCCGGCTCCATGTCTTGGTAGTGCTTGCTCAGGCGGGTTGCCCGGAGTTGCGCTTCCAGGTCGAGCAGCAACGGTAGCTTCGTGAGGGAGGCGGGTACGCGGCCGGCGGTTTTCAAGCTTTGCACCGGTGTTCGGACCTGCGCCAGGCGGGCCGGCGAACCTTCGGCCAACGAGCCGAGGGCCGCTTCCTCGATCTCGTCGAGGCCGGCCAACGCGAGTCCCCGCAACTTCCGTAAGCTCTCGGCCAGCTCGGCGGCCGCGATGACCTGCGCGGTCGAGCCGGGCAGGCCCTGCGCACGCAGCTCGCGGGCGATGAGCGCGAGGTAGTGCTCGCTGGCCCGCCGCGCGTCGTCGAAAAGGAGCTGGTACCACACCGGGGAGACGACGCCCGCTCCGTAACCCGCCGCGGTGCGCAGGCGCTCGTACGTCCAGGGGATCCAAGTGATCCGAAGCCGCCTCGCGCGGAGCGATCCGAGCTGCTTTCTGTAGTCTTCGGCCGTACGTTTGAGTGCCTCGGCCCCGAGTGCCGGAGCGTGCCAGGCACCGCACACCACGGCAACGGAGCCCGGGGCGCGCTTCCGTAACGCCGAAAGGACCCGCGCCATGTGTGCCTCGCGGAGACCGCACTCCGCGTCGGTGGCCTCGGGGTAGGCCTCGCGCAGCGCGGCGATCATCTTCGCGACCGCCGGAAAGACCTGCGCGCCCCCGGTCTGTAGTTCGAAGGTTCGCTCCCACCAGCGCTCGCGGTCGCTGTAGCCGGCCAATCGCGCGAGCTCGCCGAGCGGATCCGCGCGCACGGCCCGTTCCCGCGCACTGGGGTGCCCGCGGTCGAGCCGTTGCCGCCGGAGATCGTCTCGGGCCAGCATCAGTCCGGCCGGAAGATCGACGGGCACGACGCGCGCGCCGTTCGCCGCCGCCCAGCGCATCGCGACCCACTCCGGGCTGAAGCGCGCCAACGGGTAGTAGAGCGCTCGCCGCACGTCTTTGGCGTCGTACGCCACCAGCGCTACGGGCGGTACCAACCCCGCTTCGCCGACGTGGGCGAGTTCGCTCTCCAGGTCGGCCGGCAGCTCGATGGCGAGCACCGCCGGCCGGTCGCGCTCGAGCGCGGCGAGTACCGCGCGGGCCGAACCGGGGCCGTGGTGGCGGATGCCGTACACGTGGAGCTCCGCGATCACGCGCTCGGCTTGCGCTGCGTCGGGGCAAATTCGGTGAGGGCTTCGTACCAGGGCTGCCACGCGCCGCCGCGCTCCTTCACCACCCCTTCTACGTAGCTGCGCCAGGCGGCCCCGTCGCGCTCTTCGTCGCGCAGCACGGCGGCCCGCAGCGCCGGGGCGAAGTCGGCGGGGCGGGGCAGGCCGTCTCCGAAGTGTACCGCCAGGCTCACCGCACTTTCCACCGCGCTGATCGCCTCGTCGGTGCTCAGGCTCGAGCCGGGCGGGGCCACCTTCGTCTCGCCGTCGAGCGTGGCCCCGCCGCGCAATTCGCGGAAGATGGTGACCAAGCGTTCGAGCTCCCCGACCGCTTCTCCACGTTCGAGGAGCTCCGCCTGCGCTCCCAACTTACTGCGTACGCGGACGATGTGCAGCTCTTCGGCCAGTGAGCCGGGGGCGGGGAGCACCACGGTGTTAAACCGCCGCCGCAGGGCGGTCGAGAGCTCGTTGACCCCGCGATCGCGTTCGTTCGCCGTGGCGATGAGGTTGAAGCCCGGGGCCGCCTGCACCTCCGCGCTCAGCTCCGGCACGGGCAGCGTCTTCTCGCTGAGCACGGTGATGAGGCTGTCCTGCACCTCGCCGGGGATGCGCGTCAGCTCTTCCACGCGCACGATGCTGCCGCGCCGCATGGCCGTCATCACCGGGCTCGCCACGATCGCTTCGCGCGAGGGTCCCTGGCTGATGAGCTTGGCGTAGTTCCAGCCGTAGCGCAGCGCGTCCTCGCTCAGGCCGGCGGTACCCTGCACGAGCAGCGTCGAGTCGCCGGAGATCGCCGCGGCCAGGTGCTCGCTCACCCAGGTCTTGGCGGTGCCCGGTACGCCGGCCAGCAGCAGCCCGCGCTGCGTGGTGAGGGTGGCGACCGCCACTTCCATGAGCCGACGCTCGCCGATGTACTTCGGCTCGACCGCGGTGCCGTCGGCTAGTTCGCACCCCATCAGGTAGTCCACCACGGCGCGGGGGGAGAGTCGCCAGCCGGCGGGGCGCTCCCGCGGGTCGTGCGCCGCGAGCGCGGTGAGTTCGGCGGCGTAGGTCTGTTCGGGGTGGGGGCGGAGGACTTGCTCGGTGGTCACGCGCGTAAAGGTTGGCCGCCTTGCGGCAAAACGGCTTACGGCAGTAAAGGAGGTGGAAAAGAGGCGTCGAGCCGTTGACGAGCGAGGAGGGCTAGGGTAAGGGCGTCTAGTCGCGCGGAAGCGTGGCGCCCGGTGCCCCCCGGGCTCCCCAAGATCGCCGGGGACAGCTTACCCACCCACCGCCCGAGCCGCGTTGCCCCGGGGGCGCCGAGCGGACCGAACAGTCGGTCGACCAGTTCGAGACTGGTGGGCTCGTCGAACGGATGCGGGCTCGCGAAGGCCAGCTCGAGCACGAACGGATCGCGCCAGCCGCGCGCGTAGTGTTCGGCGTGGGGCGTGCGGTTGAGCAATCCGGCGAACGCGCGCGCGGGGAGCAGCTTGATTAGGTCGAGCAGGATGGGGTGTCGGCTGAGCGGCGGATCGGGGTTATCGACCGCGCGGTCGAGCAGTCGTTCGGCGAGGGGGGCGTCGCCGGTGGCTAGCGCGAGATCTCCGGTGACCCGTAAGCTCTCCGCGGACTGCCGCTCGTCCCCGGCGAGCCGGGCCGCCGTACGCAGTCGCTCCTCGGCGGGCGGCCAGGCGGGGTGACCGGACAGGCGGAGGACTCGGCCGCGCTCGCCCGGACTGAGCGAGCGCTTCCCCCAGATCACTTCGGCGAGCCGGCCGGCGCTCAGGCCGTGCTCGAGTTCGCGCCGATCGGTTAGGTCGAGTAGGGCGGCAAGTACCGCTTCCTCGAGGGGTAAGGATTCGAGGAGCGGTCGCAAGCGGTTTTGGCGGAAGCCCAACGTAAAGTGCAGCCACCCGAGCCTCGCTTCAGCGGCGCGCGGAGGCTGGGCCGAGGTCAACCCAGCGGCTCGCTCGCGAAATTCGGGGTGCTGCGAAGCGAGCCACAGGCCGCGCTCACCGAGGGGGCGCCAGGCGGTGAGGGGGCTGGCGGGTTTTGCGGAAGCGGCCTCCAGGAAAAAGTAGAGCTCCGCGGTAGGGACCAGCAACCGGCGCGCTCGCAGGTAGTCGAAATCCGGTTTGTCGAGCACGGCGGTGGCGTGGAGGTAGTCGGACAGCGGCCCGTCGAGACGCCCGTAGCCCGGTTGTGCGGGGGCCTGCGGCACGGCGGGCAATTCGGCTTCCGCCAGAACGAGGGGTAGCTCGCCGCACGCGAGCGCCCCCCGGCGGGCGGCGAGGGCGAGGGCGAGCTCGGCGCCGTGTAAAGCGCCGCGCAACGTCTCGGCGTCCCGTAACGCATCGTCGGAGAGGGGGGCACGCGCGAGGCCTACGATGGCGGAGGAGAGCAGGGAGATGCGGGCGGGATTTCGGGGGTAGCGGTTAGTGTAAAGCGGGGGTCGGCCCTTCCGGAGGACTGGCCTATCTTCGCGGCCGATTAGGGGTACCCCCTCGATTTACGCACAATCCCGTACAGAGCACCATGGCGAATAAAGGCCAAGTAAAGCAAGTAATCGGCCCGGTGGTCGACGTTAGTTTCTCCGCGCAGGGCGCCGTTCTTCCGGAAATATACACGGCACTCGAGATTCTGCGGCCCGGGAGCGATACCCTCGTGCTCGAAGTGCAGCAGCACCTCGGCGAGGACGCCGTTCGCGCCGTGGCCATGGACTCTACCGACGGACTCGTACGCGGCGAGGAGGTGATCGATACCGGTCTGCCGATCTCGATGCCGGTCGGCGAGCAAATCAAGGGTCGGCTGTTCAACGTGGTGGGAGAGCCGATCGACGGCCTCCCGGCCGTACCGAAGGGCGAGAAGGCCTACCCGATCCACCGCAAGCCACCGCGCTACGAGGATCTCTCCGTGGCTACCGAGGTGCTCTACACCGGGATCAAGGTGATCGACCTGATCGAGCCTTACCTCAAGGGAGGGAAGATCGGTCTGTTCGGTGGGGCTGGGGTAGGTAAGACCGTGCTGATCCAGGAGCTGATCAACAACATCGCCAAGGGCTACGACGGGATCTCCGTGTTCGCCGGCGTCGGTGAGCGTACCCGCGAGGGGAACGACCTGATGCGCGAGATGCTCGAGGCGGGCATCATCAACTACGGTAAGGACTTCCTCCACTCGATGGAAGAGGGGGGCTGGGACCTTTCGAAGGTGAAGCTGTCCGACTTGCGCGACTCCAAGGCGACCTTCGTGTTCGGTCAGATGAACGAGCCTCCCGGTGCCCGCGCCCGCGTGGCCCTCTCCGGACTCACCATCGCCGAGTACTACCGAGACGGGGACATGAACGACCCGAACGGCGGTCGGGACATCCTCTTCTTCATCGACAACATCTTCCGCTTCACTCAGGCCGGTTCGGAAGTATCGGCCCTGCTCGGCCGGATGCCTTCGGCCGTGGGCTACCAGCCGACGTTGGCCACGGAGATGGGTACGATGCAGGAGCGGATTACCTCCACGAAGCGCGGATCCATTACCTCGGTGCAGGCGGTGTACGTGCCGGCGGATGACTATACCGACCCGGCCCCGGCGACCACCTTCGCCCACCTCGATGCCACTACCGCGCTCTCGCGTAAAATCGCTTCGCAGGGCATTTACCCCGCCGTGGATCCGCTGGCTTCGACGAGTCGGATCCTCGATCCGAAGATCTTGGGCGACGAGCACTACAACTGCGCGCAGGCCGTGCAGCAGATTTTGCAGCGTTACAACGAGCTGCAGGACATCATCGCCATCCTCGGCATCGAGGAGCTTTCCGACGAGGATAAGCTGGTTGTGAGTCGCGCCCGCCGCGTTCAGCGCTTTCTGAGTCAGCCCTTCCACGTAGCCGAGCAGTTTACCGGTCTGAAAGGCGTACTCGTGCCGATCGAAGACACGATCAAGGGATTCACCATGATCCTCGACGGTGAGCTCGATAAGTACCCGGAGAACGCGTTTAACCTCAAGGGGGACATCAACGACGTAATCGCCGCCGGCGAGAAACTACTCGCCGAAGAAACTGCCTAAGCCATCGCCACTACTATGACCATCAGCGTGCTCACCCCGGAGAAGGAACTCTACTCCGGCAGCATCAACAGCCTCAGCGTGCCGGGCGTGGAGGGGGAGTTTCAGATCCTCCGTAACCACGCTCCGATCGTGAGTGCCCTCGGCGACGGCGGGGTAACCATCCGGCGTGCCGACGGGAAGTTGATCACCTTCGGCATTACCGCGGGCTTTGTGGAGGTTTTGAACAACGAGATCGCGCTGCTGGTGCAGGGCGCCAAAGACTACCGGGACTCCTCGCAGAGCTAAATCGGGCACGTTAGAAGGGCGGCGCGTTCGGCGAGCTCCGCTCGTGCGCCCGTGGCTGCGGTGAGCGCTCGCCCTAAAACGCGTGGCAAGAGCGGAACTCGCCTAACGCCACGCTACTCGGAGTATTTAGAAGAAAGTTCACGCGAAGGTCACGCGGGGGCAGTACGCCATACCGGTCTCCGCGTCCCCCGTGTGACCTCCGCCGCGTCCCCGCGCGAAATTGGTCCCTACCGAACCGTTACCGCTCCTCCCCCCGGGGCACGTTAGGCGGGTTCCGCCGTTTAAGCCAACACCGTGTCCTCCAACTCCCCGGCCCGCTCCTTCAGCTTCTCCAGCTCTTCCGGGGTGGGGTAGTAGGCGTTGCGCGCTGATCCCAGCTGGCGCAATTTGGAGGCGTACCGATTGAGCAACACCTTGGCCGTGGATACGTAGCCCCGCGCCTCCTCGCGCGCGTTCACGCCCTCCCGCTCCGCCATGTCGAGCAGCACTTGCGCCTTAAAGAGCGCCGAGATCCAGTACCCCGGCTGGTGTGGGATGCTGGCCTTCATGGCGCGCTCGAGGCTGTCGAAGGTCGCCGCGCTGCGATCGCCCGCGTAGGCGATGCGGGCGGTACCGAGGTGGGCGCCCGGGTAGCTCGGGTACAATTTGAGGGCCGCTTTAAAATCGGCTTCCGCCTCCGCCAGCCGACCGAGCTCGTAGTGCGCCTGGCCCCTGGATTCGAGGGCCCACGCGTGCCGGGGGAAACTCGCGATGGCATCGGTGAGCGGGGCGAGGCTGTCCTCGTACCGCTTCTCCTCGAGCGCCTCCATGCCGGCGGCGAAGGCGTGGACGGTTTTCTTCTCGTTTTGAACGAGTAGCGTCTTCTGTCGGGGGAGATCGCCGGCCTCCATGATGAACAGGTCGATGCGCCCGGCCATGGCGAATTGCAGGAGCACGTTCAGGCTCTGAATGGTGTTGTTGAGCGTTTTATCGCTCGCGTCGAACAGCTCCCGGTCGAAGGTGATCGTGAGGCTCCCGTAATCTACCTCCGGGTCGTCCCCGAAGATGGCCTCGGGTCGGATCAGCGTATCGAACTTGGCGATGGTTTCGGCGTGGCGCTGGAATTCAGTGCGCGCGAAGCCTACGCTACGGGCGTTCTTGTACTCGATTTGTCCGAAGATGATTACGCGGTGCATACGGGAGAAGCTAGAGGGGGCGTGAGGATGATGGTCAGACGAAGAGCACCAAAGCTGAAGTTTAGCTGGTGCGAAAGCGTTTCGGAAAGTGAAATCGGCGGCCATCATCGCGGACGAACGCGGTCGACGGGAGGGCTGAGGGTGTGCGCAAGGTAAGGTGATTATTAACCAATCCCAAGATGTAGGTATCAAAACACCGATTACGGGGCAAGACCACTATTCGTTAGCTCGCGCCGTTAACCTTTACCATGCTTAAGTCCGCAACCCTGTCCCGCGCTCTATTCACGTGCAGCACGCTTTGGTGCACGGTGGCCATCCTCGCCTGTGGGACGCGTTCCGCCGCGGGGCAATCCCCGGACGAAGACGACGTACCGCAGGTCGTAGTCGACGCTATGAACGCGAAGTACGCTGGCGTCGGGGACATCGACTGGAAAGTCGACCGCAACGACAGTTACGAGGCTCAGTACGAGCTGAACGACATAAAGTACCGCGCGGACTTCGACCCGGACGGTTCGTGGATCGAAACGGAGCGCTCCCTGGATTGGGAAGACCTACCGGATGCCGTCCAGGACGCCATAAAGGAGGAGTACGACAAGGACGACATCGTGGAGCTCGAGTACACCGACAACGCCGAGAAGGGGAAATTTTACGACGTGGAGATCGATCCGAAGGGGGAGAAGAAATTCGACGTCGAGTACCGCGAGAACGGCACGCGCCTATCGGAGGAATAGCCGAAGGGGTGGTGCTACACTTCCGCCGTTTCCCAAACCTTACAGCCCTCGGTGCAATTGCGGCAAATCTCGATGTGCTCCCGCCCTTTGAGGAGGGTTTTGCGGAAGCGACCGTAAGCTTCGGAGTGCCAAACCTCGGCGAAGCGCTGCCGCTTGAGGTCGCCCAGTCGGTGCGTGGCATCTTTGTCGAAGCAGCAGGGGACCACGAGCCCGTCCCAGGTAACCACGCAGGAGTGCCAGAGCTTCCAGCAGTGGTTGAGTAGCCTGTTCTTGATGCGGTAGCTGCCGTCGGACTGGCGAGCGTAGCGACTGTAGCGGTCGATGGTCGGGATGAGCGGATTGCCCTGGGCGTAGTCGTAGACCTGCGCGGTCTTGAGCTTGACCTCATCGACGCCGACCTCCTCGGCGAGCCGGTAGATGTCGGGGATCTGGTGCTCGTTCGGTCGGACGACGAGGAACTGGAAGATGATGTGCGGGTGCGAGACACCCGCTTCCCCGCGGGCCGCCACGAGGTTGCGGGCGCCCTCGAGTACGTTGGCCAATTTTCCCTCCTTGCGGTATGCGGAGTAGGTCTCCTGGTCGGTTCCGTCCACCGATATGATCACCCGATCGAGCCCGCTCGCTACCGTGGCGCGCGCGTTGGCCGGACTCAGGAAGTGTCCGTTCGTGCTCGTGATCGTGTAGATGCCGCGGCGGTGTGCGTGCGCCACCATCTCGAGGAACTTCGGGTTGATGTACGGCTCCCCCTGGAAGTAGAAGATCAGGTACACCAGGTCGCGACCCAGCTGCGCGAGCGTATCGGTGAAGAAGTCCTGCTTCAGGTTACCGGTCGGCCGCGTGAACTGCCGCAGTCCGCTCGGGCACTCCGGGCACCGCAGGTTACAGGCCGTGGTCGGCTCCACGCTGAGGGTAATCGGGTTGCCCCACTGCACGGCCCGCCCGCTGGCGCGCGTGGCGTAGTAGCTGGCGCCCACCTTGGCGGCGTTCCACACGCGTCGGGGGGTGAGCTTCCGGAGGAAGCGGGTGGTGTCGGCCAGGTGCATGCGGCTAAGATCGCCGCCCGGAAGAGTTAGGTTGTCTTTCTTGCGCCGAATTGGCAAAGGGCGCGTCCACGAATGAAGTTTTTACTAGCAGGTCTCGGCAACGTCGGCGCGGAGTACGCGCGCACCCGGCACAACATCGGCTTCGACGTGCTCGACGAGCTGGCGCGAACGCACGAAGGGAGTTGGAAGACCGAAACACTCGGTGACGTGGCGCGCGTCAAGCACCGCGGGCGCACCTTCGTGCTCCTGAAGCCCAGTACGTACATGAATCGCTCGGGCAAAGCGGTGCGCTACTGGCTGGAGAAAGAAAAGCTCGGTAAGGAGTCCCTGCTCGCCATCGTCGATGACCTGGCGCTCGACTTCGGCGTATTGCGACTGCGGGGCAAGGGTTCGCCTGGTACGCACAACGGACTCAAGGACATCGACGCGGTGACCGCGGGCGGCAATTACGCCCGCCTGCGCATCGGCATCGGCAGCGACTTTCCGCAGGGGCAGCAGGTCGACTTCGTGCTCGGGAAATGGACGGCCACCGAGGCGGAGGCACTGGGTCCCGTTTTAGCGAAAGCGGCCGAAGCTTGCCTCAGCTTCGGGACCATCGGTCTGGCACATACCATGAATACCTTTAATGGGTGAGCCCGCGTTAAACGTTGCTATGTGTAAGTGGGCCAGCCTCGCCTGCGCGCTCCTGCTCGCGGCGTGCACGAAGAACCAAACCGTGGAGCGCCGCAACGCCGGCGGTGTGGTCGTGGAGCGGTACAGCTACTCGCCGGACGACTCGCTGCGGCAGGGCGCCTACCAGCTCTTCGACGACGCCGGCGTGCTGCTCGAGGAGGCCCAGTACACCGACGGCGAGCTCGACGGAGCGCGTAGACTCTACTACGAGACCGGGGACGTACAGTACGAGGAGACACACCGGGCGGGCAGATTCGACGGTCCGTACCGGGTGTACTACCCCTCGGGCGCGCTCCAGCTCGAGGGGGAGTACGCCGACGACCAGTCTACCGGCACCTGGATCGGGTACTACGAAGACGGTACGAAGAAAGAGGAGGTCGCCTTCCGGCAAAACCGGGAGAACGGACCGTTCCGCGAGTGGTACGCGAATGGATCGCTCAAGGCGGAGGGGCAGTACCTCGACGGCGACAACGAAGACGGCGAACTGCGCCTGTACGACGAACGGGGCGAACTGGAGAGGCGGATGACGTGTGAGGCGGGGATATGCAAAACTGTTTGGACGCCGGACGCAAACACCGAGCATGAGGGTTAGATCACTACGTACGCACCTAAGCTGCGCCTTCCTCTGCTTGGTGCTCGGCGGTGCGCTGCGGGAGGCGCGGGGCCAGATCGTCGGCGGCCGGTACGCCTTCGCCTGGCTCGACGACGCGCCCTCCGCGCAATCTACCGCCCTCGGGGGCTGGGCGATCCGGTCCGACGCCCGCGACCCCGCACTCGCCCTCTGGAACCCGGCGGCCCTCAACGCGAACGCCGATAAAGTGGTGCACCTCGGGCAAGACCTTAGGCCGGGCGGGGTCGGGCGTTCCACACTCGTCGGTGCCCGGCGATTCGAGCGACTCGGCGGCTTCGATGCGGCGGCGCACGTGCAGTACGTAGGCTACGGAGACTTCGAAGGGCGGACGCCCGGCGGGATTCCCGAGGGTAGTTTCCGCGCTTCGGACTACGCGGTGGGCGCCAGCTTGGCGAAACACATCGACGAGCGCTTGCACCTCGGTCTGAGCCTCGTGGTCGTGGGCGGCTCCATCGCGGAGTACAACTCCTTCGGGCTCGGGGTGAGCGCGGGGGTCCTCTACACGCCGGACAGCGCGCAGCAAACGATTTGGTCGCTCCAACTCCGCAACGCCGGGGTGGCCATCGACCGGTACGCCGACCAACGCGATCCGCTCCCGCTCAATCTGTCGGCCGGTGTCTCGAAGCGACTCGCCTACCTCCCCCTACGCGTAGGCGTGCTCTACCGCCACCTCGACCGCTGGAACCTCCTCTACGACGACCCCGACAACCGCGAGCCGACCAATCTATTCGAAGAGCCGAGCGAGCGCAGTGACGCCTCGCTCTGGTTCGACAACTTTTCGCGTCACCTCAGCCTCAACGGCGAGCTCTACCTGGGGCGCGCGGAGGTCGTACAGGTTCGGTTCGGCTACGATCACCAGCGGCAGCGGGAGGGTAAGGTCGGGGGATCCCGGAGCCTCGCGGGCTTCAGCTACGGACTCGGCCTCAACTTTCGGCGCTTTCAGCTCGACTACGGTCACGGGGTTCAGCACCTCGGCGGTGGCCCCCACCACATTTCGATCCTCCTCGATTTCGCCCCCGGTGAGCGCGCCGCGAGGCGCGTGCGGGAGGAGCGGCCGAGCAGACTGTAGTGGCTTCCGCCAAAACGAGTGTCGGCCTCTCGGAGCAAAAGTGGCTCAACATGCAGGCCGGGGTGGTCCTGCTGCGCGGCTGGCTCGAGGACCAGCTCACTTACGGCCTGAGCGTTTGGGAGACGGATCCGTCCGGACACCTCGAACGGATCGCGGCTCAACTCACGGACGCTCAGCTGGGTGGTCCGGCGGGCGCGTTCCGCCGACTCGCCGCCCGGGTAGGTACCGGTGACTGGGCCGCTGAAGCACTCGATGAGCTCGGCTACTGGCACCTGCAGTGTAAGCTCTTTCAGCGCGCCGAGCACCTGAGCGAGCAACAGCTCGCCGGGCTCGCGCTCAATTTCGGGCACCACCTGCGCAAGGCCGCTTTGCCCGAGCTCGGTGCGCGGGTGTCGGATCGTTGGACCTGTACCGGGGTGGAGCTGGGGGTCGAAGGATCGCTCTACTACCGCCGTACGTACTGGACCGGTCGACGTAAACCGCACAGCGGCGTACAACTCGAGTTCAACTACGGACGCGAACTACCGGCGAGTCAGCTCGAAGTAGGCACGAGCGGGGAGTTCGAGATGCTGGTTTACCCGGATGGTCTGCCGGGGCGGCTCGTTTTGCCGGAAGGCGTACGTGTCGGCGATTCGCAAGCGCCGCCCTTCGCGCACGAAGACTGGGCTGCGCAGCGGACCGCGCAGCGGGAGGTACTCGGTTTACAACCCTGGCGCCGGGAGTTCGAGTTGGCGGTACAGGGGGTACGGGCACGTTTGGTCGGTGAGGCGATCTGGGTGGTCGATCGGGGCGGGGGGGCAGTGCGGCTCCCGCTCGGGGGGCCGCTCCCGGAGCAGCGGAGGCGAGCCCGTGGAACTTACTCGCCCTGGCCGGCGGAGCCCCGGTGACGTTGTTCGGGGTGTGGCGGAAGCGGACGCTCGTGCCGATGTCGGTTTGGGCGGACGGGCGCCTGCATGTCATCTGACTGTTGGCACGGGGAGAGGTGGCTACCTTCCCGCCCGGATGATTACGCCGACGCACACCCTCTACTCGGAGCTGCAGGCCGCCAAGGCGAGCGGGGAGAAGCGATTCGCGGTGCTGATCGACCCGGATAAGCTGCGGACCCAGCGCCTCGAGGAGGTGGTGCAGCGGTCGGTGGACGCCGGCGTTCACTACTTTTTTATCGGCGGGAGCTTGATCGTGAACAACATGCTCGACCAGGTGCTCTCGGGCATCAAGGAGCGTTGCGATATCCCCCTGGTACTCTTTCCGGGGAATAGCTTCCAGCTCTCGTACCGGGCCGATGCCCTCTTGTTTCTCTCCTTGATTAGCGGTCGTAACCCGGAACTACTGATCGGCAACCACGTGATTGCGGCACCCTACCTCAAGATTAGTCCGCTCGAGATCATGAGCTGTGGCTACATGCTCGTCGACGGCGGTAAGGCGACGACGGTGAGCTACATGTCGAACACGACGCCGATCCCGGCCGAGAAATCGGACATCGCGGTGTGTACCGCCGTAGCCGGCGAGATGCTCGGACTCAAGCTCATGTACCTCGACGCGGGGAGTGGGGCGAAATACCCGGTGCCCACCGAGTTGATCGCGGGGGTGAGCAGTGCGGTAGGGGTGCCCCTGATCGTGGGGGGCGGAATCCGTACCCCGGACAAGGTCCGAGAGAACATCGAGGCGGGTGCCGATGTCATTGTGGTTGGCAACGCGATCGAGAGTGAGCCCCACCTAATCGGCGAGCTCTGCGGTGCCTTGCGGTAGGGGTGAACCTGCCGAATCAAATTACCAGTTTGACCGACCAAGCTATCTCGATTGTGGGGACCGTTACGCGCTCTACGGGCTCCTGGTACGAGGTACGCCTCCCGGGGGGGGAGGTTTGGTCGTGCCGAACGAAGGGGAGGTTCCGACTCGCGGGACTGCGGACGACTAATCCCGTGGCGGTAGGTGACCACGTGCGGGTAGTGCGCGATAAAGACGGTGACGAGGACACCGGAACGATCGTGGAGGTGCTACAACGCGACAACTACGTAATCCGGCAAAGTCCACGGCGTAAGCACGGGCTGCACCTCCTGGCCGCCAACGTCGATCTGGCCATTCTGGTCATGACGGTAGTGGAACCCATGCTCAAGCAAGGTCTGATCGACCGCTTCTTGCTGAGCACCGAACCCTACGACATCCCGACGGCGATCGTGTTCAACAAGGTGGATCTCTACGACGAGGAGGCGTTGGGCGTGTACGCGGCGCTCGAAGATATCTACAGCTCGATCGGCTACGAGGTCCTGCTGGTGAGCGCCACCGAGGGCCACGGTACCGATCGGCTGCGCGATCTCCTGCGGGAGAAGGTGACCATGGTCAGCGGGCAGTCGGGCGTCGGTAAGTCGAGCCTCCTGAACGCGGTGAGCCCGGGGCTCGGCTTGCGGACCAAAGACCTCAGTAACCGCAGCGGCAAGGGGCAGCACACCACCACGTTTGCCGAAATGCACGAGCTGCCGTTCGGGGGGCAGTTGATCGATACGCCGGGCATAAAAAGCTTGAGCTTCAACTTCCTGCAACCCCAAGACGTGTCGCACAATTTTCGCGAGTTCTTCGCGCTGAGTCCGCAGTGTAGATTCGGGAATTGCCTACACCGCGAGGAGCCGGGATGTGCGGTAAAGATCGCCGTCGACGCGGGGGAGTTGAGTGAGCTGCGCTACGTCAACTACCTCACCATCTTGGGGGAGATCGAGGGATTAAATTATTGGGAGGTGCACGAGGAGGGATAGGCGATCGCCGCCGAACGGGCTACCGCTTCACGGCGCTCATCACTCCCGCCACGTCGTTCGCCGTCCGAGCCGCCGGAGCGCTATCGGCTTCTCGTAAGCTCAGGTATTCGCGGATGTACAGGGTGAACGTGCGGAGTGCCTCCGGTTTGGCTTCCCCCCGATAGCGCTCGGCCAGGGCGGGGTAAGGCTGGAGTACCCCGAGCATGCTCCCCTTGTTCAACCTCGCGAACCGATCGGTATCGAGATCGTACGTATAGTAGTGTCGGCGGAGCGCGGCGACCCCGCGTGAGAGCGGGTGGGTTCGCTTCTTCGTCCCATCCGGAAGGATCACCGTCCTTCTGCCACGCCGGTCGGAATCGAAGTCGGGGGCGAGGAATAGCAATTGTCGGTCTAGGCGCTGAGCCTTGGCGTACCACACGCCCTTATCCAGTAGATAGCAGTTGATATACAACGATTCGCCGGATTGGACCAGGAAGGCGCCACGCTTCAGGAAGCGTTTGTGGAAGCGGTTTTTGGCGGAAATCTGGTAGTCGCTGCCTCCGCTTTTGTAGATAGTTTCGACCGATCGGCGCTCGATGTTTATCCCGGCAAGCCGCTTGCCCGCAAAATGTTCGTAGTCCGTCGGCGTCGCGAAGACGCTACAAACGCCCTGTGCGCGTGCCGAAGCGAGGAGTATACAGTAAAAGACGAGTAAGCAAAACGCTTTGAAAGACATGCGGGGGCGGGGGTAGGAGGGTTCAACTACCTGCCGGTCTCTAGCTCATCTAGCGGGGCGATCGAAGATGTGAATGTGGCGTTTGAAAGCGGGCCAACCCTTCGCATCTAATAATATACACTACGTAGTAAGTGTAAGACCAACAGGTTAAAGTTAAACGAGCGCCAAAATTCGTGCCAGATTAACCTACCCTCAAGGTCCCCGCTATTTAGCCAGCTTACTCGCTATCTCCGCGGTGTGCTTACCCTGGAAACGGGCTCCCTCGAGTTCGTTTGCGGAGGGCTGTCGTTCTCCCTGTCCGCCGGCCACGGTGCTCGCACCGTACGGGGTGCCACCCGATAGCTCCTCGTGGCCCATTTGCCCTTGCCAGGCGTAGGGAAGTCCGACGATCACCATCCCCTGGTGCAGTAGTTCGGTATGAAAAGAGCGGAGCGTTTCCTCCTGCCCGCCGTGCTGCGTAGCCGTGCTCACGAACGCGCCCCCGACTTTACCCACGAGTGCACCTTTCGCCCAAAGTCCTCCGGTTCCGTCCATAAACGCCTGCATCTGTCCGCAGAGGTTGCCGTACCGGGTCGGCGTCCCGAGAATGATCGCGTCGTAGTCCGTCAACTCCTCCGGGGAGGCTACCGGTACGTGCGAGAACGCCTTCTGCGCTTCCACCGCGCCCGTTTTCTGCAGCACTTCCGCGGACAGTGTCTCGGGTACGCGTTTTACGTTGACTTCGTTGCCCGGCACTTCGCGCGCTCCTTCGGCGATCGCTTCGGCGAGCTTCCAGGTGTGACCGTAGGTGGAGTAGAATACGATGAGGGTCTTCATAGCGGGCGTTTGTGAAGCCGCTAAGCTAACTGACCCGTCCTCGCGGTCGTCGACCGTCCTTGCATTCGGAGCCTATCCGGGGACTCGCGATCTGGCGAGAGCAGCCGGGTCGGAGCTCACCGAGGAGAAAAACGTAGGGATAGCCGCGCTATCGCGAGGCTTTCGGACGACGGAGAGCTCCAAATCGACCGATCTTTAGTCGATCGGCAAGTTCTCAGACGGGCTCTAAGCCTCGGGGAGTATGCCGGCCCCCACATTTCCGAGCCTTGCGGCAAAACGGGTCGCGCCGATCGAGGACTACTCGCCGATCGATGGCGATCAGCTAAACGCAACTGTTTGTGGGAACACGTATCACTCGCCAGATCGAGCCATTAAATTTATATAAAAACTATACGTAAACTTCTAGAAGTGTGTACACGGACCGTTTGCAAATTCGTAATTATATATTGCATACCACTTTTTTTCAATGGTTTGGTATCGCCGATAGCGAGAGAACCGGCATTTATTTCTAGCTTCCACTGTATTTCAGCTATATTCACATCTCTTCAAAGTATCGACCGTTGAATCGACTGGATAATTTTGGTGGAGTTTAACGACTATTGAAGTGTTTGTGAAATTTTAAATTAAAACTTCTCCTAAGGCCATGACTACCTCAAATGTTCGATTCAGCTGGATGTTACTGTGGGCGTTTGCCTTTAGTAGCCTCTCCTTAACCCTTCAGGCTCAGGATCCTCCGCAGTACGGTACCCCGTTCGCGGGTGTTCCGGATACACGCGACATCAATCTGTACCAAGTCAACATCAGGGCCTTTAGCCAGGCCAGTAATTTTGCCGGGGTTACGGCACGACTCGACAACATCGCGGATGTCGGGACGAACGTGGTGTACCTGATGCCCATCTTCCCGGTCGGGGAGGATTCGCGTAGCAAGGTCTCCACGGCTACGTCTCCCTACAGCATCAAGGATTTTAGCTCCACGGGGAGCGAGTTCGGTAGCCTGGACGACCTGCGCGAGTTGGTCGACGGCGCCCACGAGCGGGGTATGGCCGTGATCCTCGACTTCGTCGTCAACCAGACCTCCTGGGATCACCCCTGGATTACGGAACACCCGGACTGGTACATCCGTGATGCGGACGGTGTGATCCAACCGCTTACGCCCTTCCCCGATGTTGCGGCGTTGGACCTCAGCAACCAGGACATGCGCGCGGCGCTCATCGAATCCCTCCGCTACTGGGTGTTCGCCGCCAACGTGGACGGCTTCCGCTTCGACTACGCCAACAATCCGCCGATCGAGTTCTGGCAACAGATCAACGGTAACCTGCGCACGATCACCTCGCACGATCTCATCCTCTTCGCCGAGGGCGACCGCCAGGAGAACTTCGACGCCGACTTCGACATCAACTTCGGCGACCGCTGGTACTACCTCTCGCTCCTGCCCATCAAAAACGGGGGGTCGGTCGTCAACGCCACCCGCGAGATCAACGCGTACGAGTACGCGCGCGCATCGGGCAGTCAGCAGGTAACGCGCTACACCGGCAACCACGACACCAGTGGTGACGGCACCCCGATCGAGGTCTTCGGCGGCAACGCGGGGGTACTCGCCAACTTCGTGGTTTCGGCCTACATGAAGGGCGTACCCTTCCTCTACGGTGGACAGGAGGTGGGCTTCGAGCGGCGTATCCCCTTCCCGTGGGACCAAGTCAAGATCGACTGGGACCAAGGCGCCGACGTGTTCGCCGAGTTTAAGAAAATCCTCGAGTTCCGCACCCGGAGTACGGCCGTCCGCCGCGGTCAGCTCACCGACTACTCGAACGAGAACGTAAGCGCGTTCACCAAGACTACCGACGACGAGCGCGTGGTCGTCCTCGCGAACCTGCGCGGCGGTACCTCGGGCTTTCGGGTACCCGGCGACATCGCCGGTACCTACAGCGACGCGTACACCGGAGCTTCGGTCACCCTGACGGCCGGTCAGTCGATCTCACTTTCCAGCTTCGAGTACCAAACCCTCACTTCGGACAACACGCCCCCGGACCCATCGATCTCGCTCACGCCGAGCAGCGCGACGGTGGCGACCGGGGGGACGACCCAATTGACCGCCCAGGTAAACGCATCCGACGAGGAAGCCACCTTCGCGAGCAGTGACGAGTCGGTGGCTACCGTGAGCGCTTCCGGGCTCGTGACGGGGGTTGGTGTGGGTACGGCTACGATCACGGCGTCCGCCGCCGGTGCTTCCGCCGAGGCCACCATCAATGTGGTCGAGGCCAACGTCTTCACGGTTCACTTCTACCCACCGGCGGGCTGGGGGAACGACATCAACATCTACTACTGGGACGCCGTGCCGGAGGGGATCATCCCGACGGTAAGCTGGCCCGGGGTAGCCACCCAAAACGACGGCGACGGCTGGTACAGCTACGTGTTCAACAACGTCACCTCGACCAACCTCATCTTCAACGACGGCTTCAACCAGACCGCCGACCTCTCGCGTTCCGAGGACGGTTGGTACTACAACGGTGCCTGGACGGCGACTCGCCCGAACACCGATGATGACGGTAATGACGGCGGTGGTGGCCAGGACGGGAGCGTCTTCTTGCTCAAGAACCGCTGGCTCGACGCTTACCTCTACGACGGTGGTGCCGAGGCCAACTACGGCAACGTGACCGACGAGACCGCACAGTGGGAGCAGGTCTTTGTCGACGGTTACTCCGCCTTCCGCAACGTGGCCACCGGCGATCTCCTCAATCTCGAAAACGACCGTGAGTTCGCTGAGGTCAACGATGCCGGTGTCGGCTTCTGGAGCGCGCAGTGGGCGCTCGAACCTTACGATGGGTTCACCCGTCTCCGCAACCGCTTCCGCGGCGACCGGTACCTCGACACCGAGCGACGGCGAGGCTTTGCGCAAGCTTCGGGCGGTTTGTTCGCCGGCTCGTACAGTACGCACTGGCAGCTGGAGAGCGTTGGCGCGCTCAGTAGTCGCACCGTCCAAGACGGCGGTAGTCTTTCCGCATACCCCGTACCGACTACCGGCACGCTCACGGTCGATGTGCCGGGGCCGCGGGTGGCTACCGGTTTCAACGCTCAGCTCACCGACCTCGGCGGCCGGGTAGTTTACAGCGAATCCTTCGCCGGCGGCGGGACACACCAACTCGATGTACGCCACCTTGCCGCGGGTGCGTACACGCTCACCGTCAACGACGGTCGACGAGTACGCTCGACGCGCGTGATGAAGGTGGATTAAGGGCTCGAGCGGCCGCGGGGCTAGCGTTTGAAACGTCCGGTTGGGGAGCGACTCCGTCGCCCCCGGCCGGACGTTTTCGGTGAAGGGACCTCCGGTGCGCTCACTGACCTACTACCTTTGTAAAGCCACCGATGATCTACGTACGCGAGCAGTAGCTCACGTACGCGAGCAACAGCCCATATGTCCTACCAGTCCCGCACCAAGTATACCTCCCGCCGGGACAAGTACCGCAAGCACGCGCGCGTGTACCGCCTGCTCGGTTTCTTGGCGTTGTTGCTGATCGTATTGTTCCTGCTCTTCGGCGTACAGGACATCTACAACTGGGGCCGTACTTTCTTCATGCGGTAGCGGCCCGTCGATCAAGGGGTAGCGGGCTTCGCCCGCCCACGCAGGTTACCCCGTTCCGCCCACGCCACCACGGCTACGAATACGGCCAACAGACCGGAGTTGGTTGCGATGAGCTCCGCCCATTCGCTCCAGGTGCCCCCGGTGAGGATGAGTTGTTTTGGCGCAAGCCACAGACTGACGCCGCAAAGCACGAGCGCTAGGGTGGTGTAGGTGAGCATAACGCGGGTGGGGTAGGCGACGCGGTAGTGCTTTTGCCCTAAGAAATACGTGACGAGCATCATGCTGCCGTAGCAGACGAGGGTGGTCCAGGCGCAACCCCAGTAGCCGTAACGGGGGATGAGCAGGACGTTGAGCACGATGGTGACGGCGGCGCCGAAGAGGCTGATGTAGGCCCCGGTGCCGGTGCGGTCGGTGACCTTGTACCACACCGAGAAGTTGTAGTACATGCCGAGGCAGAGGTTGGCGAGGAGGAGGATGGGCACGACCCCGTAGCCCTCCCGGTACGCCTCGCGGCTGAGCATCAATTGGCTGAAGACGGGGAGGAAGAGCGTAACGAGGAGTACGCCGAGCAGCGCGACAATGAGGTAGTAGTGAGCGACGCGCGCGTAATTGGCTTTAGCGGTAGAATTGACGCTTTCGCGGAAAAAGAACGGTTCCGCACCGTACCGAAAGGCCTGCGTAAACAACGCAAGGAGCATGGCGAGTTTGTAATTCATGGTATAAACTCCGTTGAGTGCCTGCCCTTCAGCCGTGCCGCCAGGCCACATGATCGGGAGCAGCATCCGGTCGAGTAGCTCGTTGACGATGAAACTAGCGCCTACGAGCACCAAAGGGAGACTGAACCCAAGAAGTCGTTTGATGAGGGCCCGATCGATGCTCCACTCGAGACCCCGAAGCTCTGGCAGTAGCAATGCGAGGACGACACCCGACGCAACGAGATTGGATATAAAAACATAGCCGATGCCTATTTCCGGGCGGTATAGCCACTGCGGTGGAGGCGACGGTAGATTGGGGAGTAGCCAGAAGAATAGGAGGTTCAGACTCAGTAGAGTCCCCGTGCCAGTAAGACGCGCCGCCGCAAAGCGCCAGGGTCGGCTCTCTATACGAAGCTTAGCGAGGGGAATCTCGACCGCCGCATCAAAGATCATGATCCCACCGGCTAGCGCGAGGAACCACTGATGCTCGGGGAAGCCGTACCAACTCGCGATCCACGGGGAGCCCAGCAGCAGGAGCAGGCCCAATCCACTACTGAGGCAAAGTATGGTGAGCATTGTGCTCGAAAGCAATTTGCCCTTATCCTCAGAACCTACAAACCGAAAGTAGGCCACATCCAAACGGAGTGTGGCGAACACCGCTACGTAAGCGATGATTCCGAAAATCGAAGATTGAACCCCGTTCGAGACTTCGGCGAACACCGCCGTGTAGAGCGGCGTCAGCAAGAAATTGAGTCCGCGCGCGAGAATGGAGCTGATCCCGTATACGGCCGTCTCCCCGGCGAGCTTGCGTAAACTCACTTAGAGCAACGGAGCGGGTTCGCCCTTTTCGTTGAGCTCGAGTTCTTCGAGTGCGGCCGCATCCGCCAAGCTCGGTGCCTCCCACGTAACGAGACCGACCGGCGTCGACTCCGCGCGCCGCACCGCCGAGCCCGCTCGCTTTTTGTCTTGAATCATGGCTCCGGTCATGATCAGGCTCGTGCCGATGATCACGAACAAAAGGATGCCCGGTTCGAAGCCGGGAACGAGTACGCTCGCCGGAATCGCGTTGAAGAGCAGCACCGTGATCAGACCCCGCGGGGCGACGAACAACTGCGGGAAGACGTCGCGGCCGATGAAGATCCGCAGGATGATCAGGCGGATGAAGTAGATCGAGAGGATGATGAGCCCGGAGATCAGCGCCACGTCGGCACTCAGCAGGGAGAATGGATCGATGCTCAGGCCGAAAACGACGAAGAAGAACGTGCGGACCACGAAGGCCGTCTCGAGCGTGACGACGTGCAGACCCTCGTAGATGTTATCGAGCTTATCGACGTGCAGCAACTTCTTCAGCGGCCCGAAGAAGAAGAGTCCGATGTTGGCGAACATCAAACCGAAGATCAGGATGATGATCAGGGAAGACAGGTGGAACTTCTTACCGATGGCGTACAGCAGCAGCAGCACCGCGATGAGCAGGAAGAGCTTGACGTGACTCGTGATCTTCTGGAATACGAATACGATCAGGTAGCTCGCAAACAGGGAGATGGCCACGGTGGTGGCGAGGATGAGCAGGTAGCCCCCCAGCGGATTCCCCTCCAGGTGCTCGTTGCCGTCGAAGGGCCGGACGAGAAAGTAGAAAACGATGATCCCGAGGATGTCGGAGAAGGTCGACTCGTAGATGTGAAACTCCTTCTTGTCGCCCCGCAGCCCGCCGACGCTCGGGATGATGATCGCGCTCGACAGGATCGAGAGGGGGGTGGCGTAGAGCCAGGCCACCTGCGAGCTCATGCCCGCCACGAAGTACTGCAGGATCTCGGCGGCCGCCCAGGTGCTGATTAGCAGTCCGATGGCCGCCACGCTGAAGGCTTTCGCGATGGGTACGAGCTTGTCGCGCGCCAGCTTGAGCTCGAGTGCGGCCTCGAGTACGATCATGATCAAACCGACGATGCCCAACAACTCGAGCAGCCCCGCGGTCTCCGAAATCTGAATCCCGTACATCCCGAGCCCGATGTTGATGGCCACGCCCAGGATGATGAGCAGCAGCACCGACGGCACGTTGGTCCGCTTGGAGATCTCGCTGAAGAAGAAAGACAGAATGACCACGATCGACGCGGCCATGATGATGTCGTAGGAGGTAAAATTACCCATTGATCGATTTGCTTAGCGGGGGAGTAGGGTCGCGGTGTAGCCCCGCTCCTGGAGTTGTCCGGTGAGGTACTGAACGTGTTCGGCGCTGTAGACACCCAAGTTTACGTCCACAACAAGGTGATCCCCGTCTTCGGTATGCGATTCCAGGTCGAAACCGTCGCGGACGTACGGGCTGTCGACGAGCACGTTGCGCAAGGTGCGCAAGGCCTGCGGTGAGGTATCGCCCTCCGGGATAAGAATTTGTAGCTGAAAGTACCCCCCGCGCTCACTGTCGGTGGTCACGGTGTAGCCCCCCCGCACCAGGGTGGCGTAGGGGATGCGACTGCGCCCCTCCTCGAGTTGGACGTAGAGTCCGGTCGTCCCGAAGCCAGCGATCGTCCCGCGGCCGTGGTCGCCGACCAGTCGCCGACCGAGCTGTACGGCGCGGTCGAAGCGGAACACGCGCCCCGCCACGAAATCGCGTAAGTACTGGTAGAGCACGAACACGAGTAGCGCCACGATGAGCCCGTGTACCAGCGGCCAGATGGCCACGAACAGGGCCAGCATCACGAGCAGGGAGATCGGCTCGAAGGCCAGCAGGGCGACGCGCACGATCGTACGCACGAGGCCGTCGGCCTGCTGCAGGTACAGCCCGCGCTCGATGCGGGAGTCGAGCAGCCGCAACGCACCGTACAGCAGGGCCAGCCCGATGCCGACCGTGCCGAGGTTGTACCAGGTTATGAGGTTGCTTGGATCGGGATTCATCCTCGCGACTTAGAGGGTGAGAGGGGCCTGCGCGTAGCCGGATTGGAGCAGGTCCTCGCGTTGTAAGATGCGACCGATTTCGTTACTCGCCGAGGGACTGACCGAAAGCCGGCCCGAGCGGTGCCGCACGAGGATCCCGAGTCGGATGAGGCGCTGCACCACCGGGCGGTACACCGTCGGGAAGACGGGGCCGAAGTAGCGGCGCAGTTCGTACTCGTTCGGGTAGCGCGCGCGCTTCACGGCCGCGAGCACGACCCCTACGTCGGGGTCGATGAAGTTGGGTAGCGGATAGTTGCTCCGGTCGGTGAGCTGCACGGTGTTCGCGTCGAGGTACTTCACCGACTGCGCCCACCGCCGCAGTCCGTCCCCGACGTTACCGCGGGCCGAACGCCAGATCACTTCGGCGTGCTCGCGCAACTTGCGCTCGCTGAGCTCCTTGCCGGCCGGATCCACGAGCCGTACGTGCGTGGCCGCGTGGCGCGTCAGTACCGTCTGCGTAAAATCGGCCAGCGGCATGGTGTCGAGGTTGAGCTCGAGCTGGAACGCCGCCGAGAGGTTGAGTCCGCGACTCAGCTCCGTGAAGGTCCAGTTGCCCATCGTGACCACGAAGAAGAGGCGATTGGAGAGGTCGTCCATCGTCTCGCGCAGCACGGTCGCGTTTTCCGAAAGGCTGCACTCCGCCCCCCACCAGAGCTCGAGGTCCTCGATGAGGACCATCACCGACTCCTGCAGGGCGTGCTTCCGCAAAAACGCGAGGGCGGCGCCCAAGTCCTGCGTGGTGGTCTCGCGCCGACCGGCGATCTCGAAATTGCTGTTGGGGCGCAGCCTCACTACCCGTTGCTCGAAATAGCGCCCGGCGATCAGTTCGGCGAAGTGGGTTTTCCCGCTGTAGCGCTGCCCGGTGATCGCGAGCGTGCCGCGGAACCCCGCCCGCCAACCCTCGATCGCGTTGACGGCGCGGGTGGTTTCGCCCTCCCGGCCGGCGTGGAAGGATTCGCCGATGAAGCCGCGCGTGACGAGCACGCTCACGTAGGCCGCGTTCGCCGGGTCGGTGCGGCGCGCGTTGAGCGCCCGGACGACCTTCTCGCCGACGCTCAGGCTCTCCTCCTCGGCGAACTGGTACTGGAAGCGCCGCAGCGAGAGCTGTTGGTCGTTGAGCCAGCGCCCGATGCGGTCGAGGAGCGCACCCTGCGTTCGGCGCACCTGCGAGAGGCCCGCCTGGAAGCTGACCTCGAGGAAGCTGAGGTCGCGGTTGGCGGCGTTCGAGAGCCGCAGGTTGGTGCGCACCTTCTCGTAGATCTCGGCGCCGTCGCTGGCGAAGGCTTTCTCGACCGCGAAGAGCCGCTGGAGGTAGGCCCCGAGTACGTGGCGCAGGCGCTCGCGATCTTCGTCGGGGGCCGCGCCGCCGGGCTTGCCCTCGGGGCGTTCGCTGTCGCGCAGCAGCGTCACCCGATTGCGCACGTCGATGAGCGTGCGCGAGAGGTCGGCCGCCGACTGCTCCACCGTTCGCTCCACGCGCTGGAGGGTCGGTAGGATCTCGGCCGAGACCCACTGCCCGGTCTGGCGTTCGAGGTTGATCTCCCGGTAGGGGAGCTCGCCGTCCTTCGGCTCGACGAAGAGTTTGACTTCCTCGGGCAGTCGTTCGATCGAACCGGAGAACCGCCGGGTGAACCCTTCGAGGTGGCCGGACACCTTAGCGAGCGGATCGAGGACTTCGAGTTTGCTGATGGAGATGCGCGACGGCGATCCGTCTTCGGCCTCGTCGATGAGGTCGATCGCCGCGGTCGCCTGCTGGCGCAGGGTGGCCAAGTCGGTGCGGTACTGGTCGGTGGTGCCCTCGAGCTCGTCGCCGAGCCGCTGTAGCTCGGAGGTGGCCTGGAGGCGCTCGGCGAAGCTGCCGTGGAGCAGCGAGAGCTGGGCGGCGATTTCGGTGAGCTGCTCGCGGTAAACGGGCCAGGGGTTTTGCTGCAGGCTCCAGTCGAACATCCGATCGCGCCGCCGCTTCGGGTCTTCGTCCAGGGAGCGTAAATCGAGCTCGAAGGCTTCGTACCACTCGGTGAGCGCGCGCAGCTGCAGCTGTTCGGAGGCGACGGCCAACTGCTCGAGCTCGGCCGGGGTGGCACCGTCCTCGGCCTCGAGGATGAGGGCGTGCTGCCACTCGAAGAGGATGTTTCTCCAGAGCAGGGCGAAGGCCTTGGCCCCCTCGGTCCAGTCGAAGCAAATGGCGTAGGACCGCGCCTCGGTAGCGCGGTCGAGCTTGCTACCCCCGGTGGCTAAGGCGGCGAAAGCGGCGTCGCCCCGTTCGACCAGGCTCGCGATGCTGTGCTTCCCCTCGGCGGCCAGGGCACGCTCCTGAAGCCGCGGTGGCGCGGTGGGCCAACTGCTCTCTATACTCGCGCGCAGGGTGGCCGGTACGGGATCAATTGCGGCTTCGGTCATCGAGTACGGTTACGTCCGCAAGGTACGCGACGCAGGATTTGGCTACGCGCCCCGCAGGGCGGGCGAAACCCGGTAGCGCGCCTCGTGGTAGCGCTCGAACAATACGTCGAGCCGCCGAACGAGTTCGGCGTGTCCGAGCTCCCGGCCCCAATCCAGCAGCCCCCGCGGGTAATTGACCCCGAGCAGCATCGCCTCGTCGATGGCCCCGGCCCGGGCCACCCGGAAATGGAGCGCGTCCGCGGCCTCGTTGATGAGCACGAGTAAGATGCGATCCGAGAGCCGTTTCAAGGCCGCCGGGTCGAGCTCCGTGGCGGGGCGAACCGGCTTGCCGGCAGCGTCGTAGGCGTAGAAGCCGCGGCCGGCTTTGCGGCCGAGGTAGCCGGCGTCGACGAGCCGGCGCTGCGAGAAGCTCGGGCGGTAGCGCGCCTCGCCCCAGTAGGCGTGGAACATGGACTCGGTAACGGCGAAATTGACGTCGTGACCGATGAAGTCCATGAGGGTAAACGGCCCCATACGAAAGCCGATGGCCTCCATAGCGGCGTCGACGTCGTGTGGTTCGGCGAGCCCCTCGTCGAGTAGGCGGAGGGCCTCGGAGTAGTAAGGTCGGGCCACCCGGTTGACGATGAAGCCGGGGGTGTCCTGCGCGCGTACGGGGGTCTTGCCCCAGCCGCGCATGAGCGTCAGCATACGTTCGGTGACGCTCGGGTCGGTTTGCGCGGCGGGTACGACCTCGACGAGTCGCATGAGGGGGGCGGGGTTAAAAAAGTGAAGCCCGAGCACCCGCGCGGGATTCTCGGCGGCCGCCGCGATGGCCGTTACGCTCAACGAGGAGGTGTTGGTGGCGAACACGCAGTCGGAGGCGAGGGCGTGACTGAGGTCTTCGAACACCCGGCGTTTGACGTCTAAGTCCTCGACGATGGCCTCGACGACGAGCCCGGCGTCGTCGAGATCGGGTAATTTACCGACGTAACGGATCCGGCTCACCGTAGCCTCCGACTCGGCCGGGGTGCGCTTCCCCTTCGCCACGAGCCCGGCGAAAAGCCCGCGCATGGTGGTGTCCGCCCGTTCGAGGGCACTCGGATTGTTGTCGAAAACGAGTACCTCGTGTCCGGCTTCGGCGGCGACCTGCGCGATGCCCGAGCCCATGGCGCCCGAACCGATGACCCCAACCGGGATTGCTTGCTCCATGGGGCGAAGATGTGCCACGCGCGGACTCTACCTTGCGTCCCACCGGCCGTGCGTGCGGACCGGCAAAATCGACGGCGATGTTTGGTGACATGATGGCGCAGATGCAACAGCAGCAAGAGGCCCTACAGAAGAAGCTCGGCGAGATGCGCATCACCGAGGAGACGGACGGGGTGAGCGTGACGGTAACCGGTACCCGGGAGGTGGTCGGCGTGAAGGTAGCGGAGCGCGTACTCGAAGACGGCGACCCGGAGCAGCTCGAGGACCTGCTGGTCGTCGCGCTGAACCGGGCGCTGACCAAGGCCTCCGAAACCGAACAAGAGGAGGCACAACAGCTCATGTCCGGTATGCTCCCCGGGGGGATGGGCGATTTGGGCAGCATGCTCGGCGGGTAGTCGGCGTACGCCTAGAACCATCGGCCCCGGATTGCCGTAAACTGAAGGCCCCGGCCCGTGCGTTCCGTGTGCGCGGCCACCGGTGCTCTACGCCTATGAATCTTACCTCAGCCCTCCCTGTCGTCTTTGCGGGACTCTCGTGTTTTGGCGTAAGCCTGCTCCGGGCCCAGCGCGTGCCGCCGCTGGCGTACTACAGCTTCGACGACGGGTCGGCGGACGATACCCAGGGCAACGACGCCTACGACGGTTTTCTCAGCGGTCAGACGCTGCAGGGCTGCGGACCGTCGGGGAACAGCATTTTGCTAGATGGACTGGCCAGCAACGTCACGTTCGCCGGACCGCTATCGGACGTTTTCCAGAACGGAGATTTTGTCGTTTCCCTGTATTTTCACCCCACCGGTACGGCCACGCGACAGACTCTGCTCTCGAAGCAGGAGGATTGCGCGGAGTACGACCGGGTGTTTCGGGTCGTGTACCTGGCGCGGGAGAAAGCCCTGCAGCTCGACTTCGCCGAAAACGCGAGCAAGCGCATCGGGGGGGAAGACCCCGAGGAGCTCGTCCCGCTCGACAGCAACGCCTGCTGGCAGCACCTGGTGGTGGCGCGGGTAGCCTCGAAGGTGAGCGTGTACGTGAACGGCGATTTGAGCAAAACCTTTAACAGCGGCTCCCGTTTCAACATCAGCAACGATTTCCCGCTCCAGATCGGAGCCTCGAGTTGCCCGCTGAGCGAGTCGAACTTCCAGGGCTTCATCGACGAGTTTCAGGTGTACCAGGGCGGCATAAGCGGGGACAATATCGAGGCCCTCTACCTCAACAACGAACGCGTGGTCCCGGACAGCAAGCAGCAGGTGATCAACGCCGGCGAACAGACCGAGATCCAGCTCGGGAACACGTGCGCCACCGACATCTCGTGGGCGCCGAACGGCAGCATCGTCGCGGGGGCGAATACGGACAACCCGCGCGTGGCCCCGGACACCTCCACCCGGTACGCGGTGAGCCTCACCTACGACCAGAGCCCGTGCGTGGCCACCGACATCGCCGCGGTGCAGGTGTTCAACACCGACGGGTTCGACTGCACGCAGCTGTTGCTGCCCCGGGCGTTCACGCCGAACGGACTGGGGCCGGCCGACAACGAGACCTTCGGTATATCGAACTCGAACACGCTGCAAAACTTCGCCCGCTTCGAGATCTACGACCGGTGGGGCAACCGCGTATTCGGAAGCGGGGTGGCCACCGACCGCTGGGACGGCACCTACGAGGGCGAACCTTCCGCCCCGGGCATGTACCTGTGGCGCGTCGCCTTCGAGTGCGACGGGGAGGCAATCGATAAGGCGGGCGAGCTCACGCTCATTCGCTAGTGCCCGGCCACGAATCCCGCCGCGGCCCGATCGAGCATTCGGTAGACGAGCTCGAAGCCGTCATCGTCCCAGTAGGGATCGGGCACCGCCTGGTTGCGCCCCGGATCCGCGAAGTTCATGATGAGCTCGACCTTCCGCCGGAGCGCGGGATCCCGCACCAGCCCACGGGCCGCCGCATAGTTCTGCGCGTCCATCACCAAGACGTGATCGTGGTCGAACAGGTCCCGGGCGGTCAGCTGCCGGGCGCGTTGGTGGCTCAGGTCGAGCCCGTGCGCCGCGCCCACCGCCACGGACCGCGGATCGGGCGGTGCGCCCACGTGGTAGTCCCCCGTACCGGCCGACCCGACGGTCCAGTCGCGCCCGGCCGCCGCGGCGTGCCGCTCCACGAGGGCCTGCGCGAGCGGGGAGCGGCAGATGTTTCCGAGACAAACGGTCAGCACTTTCATGGGCTAAAGGTGCACCTTTGCCGCCGTCAGACTGTAGGGACCGGTAGGCGTATACCGCGGGGTGGGGGACTCTTGTTTTAGCGTAAGCGTATGAAGATCATCATTGCGGGTGCCGGGGATGTCGGTTTCCACCTGGCGGAGCACCTGCTCTCCGAAGACCACAACATCACCCTCATCGACACCAATCAGGAGGTGCTCGACGTGGTGAACAACCGCCTCGACGTGCTCACCCTCACCGGCAACTCGGCGGCCATCGCCACGCTGCGGCAGGCGGAGGTAAACCGCGCGGACCTCGTGCTGGCGATGACGACCTCGGAGACGACCAACCTGATGACGGCCATGCTCGCCAACAAGCTGGGGGCCTCGAAAACCGTGGCGCGGGTGAGCTCGTCGGAGTACCTGCAACTCGGGCAGCGCGACATCTTCGAGAACCTCGGGGTGGGTTCCATGATCTCCCCGAGCTTGCTCGCGGCGCGCGAGATCGAGCGGCTCGTGCGGGAGGCCACCTTTACCGACGTGTTCGAGTTCGAGGAGGGGAAGTTTACCCTGGTCGGCGCGACCATCGACCAGACCTCGCGGCTGGCGGACGTTCGGCTGAGTCAGTGGCCGTCGCTCGGGCCGTCGGCCGCGGAGTTGCGGCCGATGGCCATCCTCCGGGGCAAGCGCACGCTGATCCCGAAGGGCTCGACGGTGATTCACCCGCGCGACCACGTGTACTTCATCACGCGACGCGAGAAACTGCCGCTACTCACCGAGCTGGTGGGCAAGGAGGAGCACGCCATCCGGCGCGTGATGATCGCCGGGGGAACGCGGCTCGCCTACGAAACGGCGCAGCTGCTGGAGTCGGACTATAAGGTGACCGTGATCGACGAAGACAAGAACCGCTGTCGCGACCTGGCCTCGCTGCTCAACGACTCCATCATCATCAACGGCGATCCGACCAACTCTTACCTACTGGCCGAAGTGGGCCTCGAGCGTGCCGACGCCTTCGTGGCCCTTACGCCGAATCCGGAGGCGAACATCATCTCGAGCCTTTCGGCAAAAAACCGCGGGGTGTACCGGACCATCGCGCAGGTGGACAACCGCGAGTACGAGCATATCTCGCAGGACATCGGTGTGGACACGCTCATCAACATGAAGCTGATCGCGGCCAACAACGTGCTGCGCTACGTGCGTAAGGGCAGGGTCGAGGCGATCACCAGTCTGCACGGCGTAGACGCGGAGGTGATCGAGTACCACATCGTGAGGGACAATCGCGTAGTGCACAACCCGCTCAAGGATTTACACCTGCCGGAGTCCGCCCTGATCGGCGGGGTTATCCGCGGGGAGAATACGTTCGTACCCGACGGCGATTTCCAACTGGCCGTCGGCGACAAGGTGATCGTTTTCGCGTTGCCCGAGGCCCTGTCTAGACTCGAAAAAGTATTCCGTTGAACTGGCACTGGGGGGCGATTTCGAACGTACTGGGCGTGCAGCTCGTGGTGGTGGGCCTGCTCATGCTCTGCTGCTTGCCCTTCTCGTTCTACTACGCGAGCGGTGACGCGGGCGCGCTCGCCGCGAGCGGGGGCATCACCCTGGGCGCCGGTGCCCTGAGCTGGGCGTGGCGGAGGCGAGCGAGCGCGACCATCCACAAGCGGGAAGGGTACTTGATCGTGGTGCTCGGCTGGGTGTGCATGGTCACCTTCGGGATGCTGCCCTACCTCCTCAGCGGGGTGATCCCCCACGTGACGGAGGCCTTCTTCGAGACGATGTCCGGCATGACGACCACCGGCGCCTCCGTGCTCACCGACATCGAAGCGGTGCCGCGCGGGGTCCTGTTTTGGCGCAGCCTCACGCAGTGGATCGGCGGCATGGGCATCATCGTGCTCACCGTGGCGCTGTTCCCGCTCCTCGGCATCGGCGGCACGGAACTGTTCGGCGCCGAGGCGCCGGGACCGACCACCGACCGGATCCACCCGCGCATCCGCGAGACGGCCCGCCGGCTCTGGTTGATCTACGTCGGCCTCACCGCGGCGGCCACCCTACTCTACTGGGTCGAGGGCATGAGCTTCTACGACGCGATCAACCACGGCCTCACGACGCTGGCGACCGGGGGGTTCTCCACCAAGAACTCGAGCGCGGCCTACTGGGCGGATAATCCGCTCATCCAGTACACGATGGCCGGTTTCATGCTGCTGGCCGGGGTCAACTACACGGTACTCTACTTCATCCTCAAACGCAAATGGCGTAAGGTGCGTAGCTCGGACGAGTTCAAGGCCTACCTCCTCACGCTGGCGATCCTTACGGTCGTCATCACCGCGGCGGTGTTCCACGTGACGGGTTCGACGCTCGAACGGAGTTTTCGCGACAGCCTCTTCCAGATCGTAAGCCTGATCACGACCACCGGATTCGTGAGCGCCGACTACACGGGTTGGAGCGACAGCCTCACTTTCTCCTTCTTCGTGCTGCTTTTCGTCGGCGCGTGCGCGGGCTCCACGAGCGGCGGGATCAAGGTGGTCCGCCACCTCGTTTTCTTCAAGAACAGTTACCTCGAATTCAAACGCTTGCTCTACCCGCGGGCCGTGGTGCCGCTCAAGCTCAACGGCATGATCGTGGCGCCGAAGATCATGACGCACATCCTGGTTTTCTTGCTCCTCTACCTCGCGGTCTTCATCATCGGTAGCCTGGTGGTCGTGGTGCTCGGCATGGACTTCCTGAGCGCCATCGGCGCGGTGGCCACGAGCCTGGGCAACGTGGGGCCGGCCATCGGTTCGGTCGGACCGGTGAACAACTTCGCCGCGGTGCCGGAGGCCGCCAAGTGGGTCCTCAGCTTCCTAATGCTCCTCGGGCGGCTCGAGCTGTTCACGGTACTGGTGCTCTTCACGGCCTACTTCTGGCAAGACTACTGACCGACGCGCGGACGCTCCTGCGCGCAGCTCCTCGACGATCTCGCGCGCGTCGCGGCCTACACCCCCGAGCAGGGAGGAGTTGAGCCGCCGCATCAGGTGCAAGCCCATCCACCAGAGCCCCCGTACCGGCGAGCGGCCTCGCCCGTGTACCGGCTCGCCCGCCGCATTGGTGGCACCGGGTACGTGGGCTAAGAAGGGGTACCGGTTCGCGTAGCCGGTGGCGAAGATCACCCCACTCACCCCGCGCAGAAATTCGCCCTCCGCGGTGGCGAATACGCCTTCGGACTGACCGGTGATCTTTCCTGACCGCCGGATGTCGTTCGCGTGCGCCAACGCACCCACCGACGCGCCGACCTGGACCTCGCCCACGCGCGACCGGCGGGTGAGCAGCCTTCCGGCAAAACGATCCGTGCGCGTTTGGAGGATGCCCAAACCGTACAGGAAGTCGTAAACGTCGCGACCGAGCACCGAGCGGGGGAGGCTGCCGGTGTCGGGTCCGGCGAGCACCACCGCGCGGTGGGCGGACAGCTCCACGGCGAGTTGCGCGCCGGAAGCCCCGGCGCCGACCACCAAGATTTCTCCCTCCGGCAGGGCGTTCGCCCAGCCCGCCGGATCCCGGATTTGCGAGGAGTGGAGCGCGGGGATCGCCTCCGGTAAGCTCGCCGCCCACGCCGGCCGGTGCGGGGTGCGGTAGGAGCCCGCGGCGACGATGAGGTTTTCGGCCCGTAGCCGCTCGCCGTCCGCCAAGCGCACGCTAAAGGTTTCGTCCGAGTGCTCGCGCACGTCGAGCACGAGCGCGTCCGTCCGCACGCGCAGCCCCTGCTCGGCCACGTAGCGCTCCAGGTACTCGGCCGCGTCGAGGCGGTCGGGCAGATCGTACGCCCCGCCGGGGAAACGGCTGCCGGGCAGGTTGTTGTAGCGATTGGGCGTGAATAGCCGGAGTCCCGCCCAACGGTCGCGCCAATTGTCGCCTACCCGGGGTTTCGCCTCGAGCGCGATATAATTGAGGCCCGCCTGTTGGAGGTAGTAGGCCGCGGCCAAACCCGCCTGCCCCGCACCGATGATGAGCGTATGAAACATTGCGCCTGGGCTCGTGTACAGAGTCGTATAGTTTATGCAAACAGTTTACATCTCCACCATCGAGCCGAACGCCGGCAAATCGCTCATCTCCCTCGGCCTGGTGGACCTGCTCCTGCGCCGTTCGCCGAAGATCGGCTATTTCCGTCCGATCGTGTCCGACGCAAACGACGCGCACCTGCGGCTGCTGCTCGATTACTTCAAGCTCCCGCAAACCGCCGAGGAGACCTACGTATACACTTACGCTACGGCAAATGATCTGCTCGGGGCCGGCCAACTCGACGTACTGCTCGACGGGGTGATCCGGAAGTTTAAGGCCCTGGCCGACCGCAGTGACTTCGTGCTCGTGGAGGGGACCGATTTCTCCGGCGAGAGTGCCCCCTTCGAGTTCGACGCGAACGCGGCCATCGCGCGAAACCTCGGCTGCCCGGTGCTGCTGGTGGGCAGCGGGTACGACCGCAGCCCGGAGGAGGCCACCCGCCAGCTGCGCGTGGCGATGGATAATTTCGGGGAGGAGGAAACCGAGGTCATCGGCGCCATCCTGAACCGGGTGCCCGGCGACCGCGAGGCGGAGTACCTCGGGCAGCTGCGCGAACGCCTCGGCGGCACCGGGAACAACAAGGAGATGGCGGTGATCCCCTACCACCACGCCTTAGCGAGCCCGACGGTCCGCGAGATCGCCCAGCAACTCGGCGCGGAAATCCTCTTCGCCGCCGAGGAGGCGCTCGACACGCCCGTGCTCCGGTTTTCGCTGGCGGCGATGCAGCTGCCCGGACTGCTCAACTACATCTCCCCCGACTGCGCCGTGGTGACGCCCGCCGACCGGGGCGACGTGCTCGTCGGCGTGCTGGCCGCCAACCGGTCGGCGAATTACCCGAGCGTGGCCTGCGTGCTCGTGACCGGGCCCTTCGACCTCGATGCGAACATCCACCGGCTGCTCGATGGCCTCACCGACGGCGTTCCGGTGTTGAAGGTGAAAAGCAACAGCTACGCCACGGCCCTCGCGCTCAACGGCGTGCGGGCGCGCCTGTCGACCGCGAACCCGGAGAAGGTCCAGCGCGCGCTGCGCCTCTTCCACGATCGGGTGGACACCTCGCACCTCGAAGCGAAGATCCTCGACTTTAAGGCGCGCGGCGTCAGTCCGCAGATGTTTCTCTACGGACTGCGCGAGCGCGTGGCCCAACAGCGGCGGCACATCGTTTTGCCGGAGGGAACCGACGAGCGCATCCTGCGTGCCGCCGCGATCCTGCAACGGGACGACCTCGTGGACCTGACCCTGCTCGGCGACCCCTTCCTGATCGCGGCGACGGTGAAGCGGCACCGCATCGAGCTCGACGTGGATCGCCTCCGCGGGGTAATCGACCCCGTGCACGCCACGCAGCGCGCTCGCTACGCGGCGAAACTCCACGCGTACCGCAAGCACAAGGGCGTGACCGAGCTGATCGCGGAGGACCTGATGACGGACGTGAGCTACTTCGGGACCATGATGGTGCAGCTCGGCGATGCAGACGGGATGGTGAGCGGCGCCGCGCACACGACGCAGCACACGATCCGCCCGGCGCTGCAGTTCGTGAAAACCCGGCCGGGGGTGAGCCTCGTGAGTTCGGTGTTCTTCATGGCGCTGCCCGATCGGGTGCTCGTGTACGGCGACTGTGCGATCAACCCGGAGCCGACGGCGGCCGAGCTGTCGGTGATCGCGACGACCTCGGCCGATACGGCCGCGGCGTTCGGGATCGACCCGCGCGTGGCGATGCTGAGCTACTCGAGTGGCTCGTCCGGGGCAGGGGCCGAGGTGGAGAAGGTGCGCGAAGCCACCGGTTTGGCGAAAGCCGCCCGACCCGAGCTGGCGCTCGACGGCCCGATCCAGTACGACGCGGCCGTGGACGAGGCCGTGGGGAAGAAGAAACTCCCCGGGAGTCCGGTGGCGGGCCGGGCGACGGTGCTCATCTTCCCAGACCTGAATACGGGCAACAACACCTACAAGGCCGTGCAACGCGAAACGGGTGCGATCGCGGTGGGGCCGGTGCTCCAGGGACTCAACAAGCCGGTGAACGACCTGAGCCGCGGCTGCACCGTCGAGGACGTGATAAATACCGTTTTAATCACGGCCATCCAGGCACAAACCGAGTAGAACGGTACTACTTCGCGGACCATCCCCACACCTCCCCGATCCATGACGCTGACCCTCAACGCGGGCTCTTCCTCCCTCAAGTTCGCGCTGTACGATTTGACGCAGCACGAGCACGAAGTTACCTCCGGACTCTTCGCGCGGATAGGCGAGGGGAGTGGCGAGCTGAGGCTCGCGGATGCGGGCGAAGAGTTGTCGGAGGAGTTTCGCGGAGATCACCAAGCCGCCTTCGAGCGTGTCGGGCGGCTGATCGAGCGGCGCGGCTTGCGCCGGGGCGTGGATGTCGTGGGGCACCGCGTGGTGCACGGCGGCGAGAAATTTCGGGGGGCCACGGTCGTGGATGCGGAGGTGGAGCGGGCGATAGACGCGTTGAGCGCGCTCGCGCCGCTGCACAACCCGCACAACCTGACGGGCATCCGGCTCGCCCGGCGGCTCTTTCCGCGGGCGGTACACGTGGCGGTGTTCGATACGGCATTCCACGCTACGCTGCCGCCGGCGGCGTACCGGTACGCCGTACCGCAGGCCTGGTACGAGGAGTTCGGTGTGCGGAAGTACGGCTTCCACGGCACCTCGCACGCGTACGTTTCGGCGGCGGCGCGGGCCTACCTCACGGGGGGGCGTGCGAGCGGCAAGATCGTCAGTCTGCACCTGGGCAACGGCTGCTCCGCCGCGGCAATCGTGGACGGGGTGTGCGTCGACACGAGCATGGGGCTTACCCCGTTGGCCGGTCTGGTGATGGGGACGCGGAGCGGGGACGTCGACCCGGGCTTGCCGGCCTTTCTGGCCGGTCGCGGTCTCGACGTCGACGCGCAGAATACGGCGCTCAACAAAGCGAGTGGCTTACTGGCCCTCGGCGGCGAGAACGACATGCGGGCCCTGCTCGAGCTACGGGCAGCGGGTAGTGCCGGCGCGAAGCTCGCCCTGTCCATCTTCGTCTACCGCTTACGCAAAACCGTGGGGGCCTACGCGGCGGCGATGGGTGGGTTAGACGCGCTGGTGTTTACCGCGGGCATCGGCGAGAATGCGGCCGCGGTGCGTGCCGAAGTTTGCCGCGAGCTCGGATTCTTGGGGGTAGTCATAGATGAGGCTGCGAACGGTCGGCGTGCTTCGGGCCTTCGGGACCTGGGCCGCGGAAAGGTCGCCGTGCTGGTCGTGCCCACCGACGAGGAGCTCGCCATAGCCAAAGCGGCGCGTAGTGTGTTTATGGGGTCGTGACCGAACGCTACAGCCTGAGTTTGACCCTGCGGGGCGTAGACCCGCCGATAACGCGCCAACTCGAAATCCCCGTCTTTTACTCCGCCTACGAGCTGCACCTCGCGGTGCAGGTTTGCTACTGGTGGAACGACCTCTCGGACTTCGAGTTGGTCGAGGGTACGTTGACGGTGGGCACCGCGCCGAGCTACGCCGGGGCCGGACTGACGCACGGAGGTCGCCGCTACCGCCACGCCGACGAGGTGACCGTGGGCGACCTGTTTGCCGCCACCGGCGATCGGGTAGAGTACACCTACGATTTCGACAAGCGTTGGACGGTGGCGCTCGTGCTGCGCGGCCGCTCGTACGCGGATAGCGAGTTGCCCTCGTGCACGACCGGCGAGCGCGCGGCGCCGCCGGAAGACGTGGGGGGGGCGGGGGGTTACGAGGCTCTGCTCTTCGCCCTGGCAGACGCCACGCATCCAGCGCACGTGCTGGCGGAAGAGACGCTCGGCGCGCACTTCGAGTCGGAGCTGTTCAATCCCCGGTCCGTAGACGAAGCACTGGCCGAACTCTTCGGCGAAGCGGAGGAGGAAGACGACGACGAGGCGGACTCCTGGTCGAGCTGGAACCCGGCCGCCTACGACGATAAGGCGCGCATCGAGGACTTGAAGTACGAGGTGGATCAGCGGTTGCCGAGCCTGAACGAGCTGAAGGGGTTGAGTGCCGGGCAGCGGGCGGCCGCTCTGGCGCAAGCGATCAAGGGGCTTTAGGGGAATGTTGCGGAGAGCAGCCCCCGCACATCAAAGCGTCACCTTGCCGGCTAAACAGTAGACAATACCGGCCAGATCGCCGTTCTTACGTCGACGGTCTACCAAACCGGAAGTCTCTCGCACAAATCTCCTGTATGCACCGAGCTCTACCCCCGGGCTTCCTGACTCTCGTCGCCACGTGTGCGACCTGTTTGCTTAGCCACAACGCTTTAGCTCAAGTAGTCGCCGAAGCGGTGCCGGATGAGGTCGAAACCTCTGCCCTCCGCAGCGCCCTGAACCGCTACACCCTGGTAAGCCTCGACGCCGATCAGGTTGCGGCTAAGCTCGCTCTTCGAAAGGAATTCACGATCGATCTCCCGTCGGGGCGCGCGCTGCGGATCGACATGAGGGAAACGAGTCAGACAGGCGGCGACTACGCTTTGCGTACGGAAAGCGCCGCCGGTCGGGCCATTCGTCGGGGCTCGGCCGCGCGCACGTTCCAGGGCGAGCGCGTCGCGGGCGCCAGTGCGAGCCTCACGGTGGGGGAGGACTTTATTCAGGGGCAGCTTCCGCAAAACGACGGAGCCTGGTACATCGAGCCCGCTCGACGCCTCGCGCCTCAAGCCCCACCCGGGACTTACGTCGTGTATCGAGCGGAGGACGCGAAGACGGATGCCGCTCTGCGTTGCGGCGTCCGGGACGTACGGGATAAGCAGCGTGAGCTGCAACCGGTTTTGGCGCAAGCCGCCGAGCTGCGTGCGGACGACGGACCGTGCGTGAAGGTCGACTTGGCCATCGCTTCGGATTTCGAAGTGTACCGCGCCAACGGGAGCGACGCGGCCGCCACGGAGGCGTTTGTCATTGGGGTCATCAATTCGATAGAGTCCGACTACCAGGGGGTGTTCGAAAAGGACATCGACTTCACGATCGTGGAGCAATTCGTGAGTACTTCCGCTACGAGCTCACTCGAAGAGTTTCTCGCCGAAACGTCCGACGCCAGCGAGCTACTTGAAAGCTTCAGTGCTTGGGGGCGACGGTCGAGTGGATTCGTCGAAGATTTTGACCTGAGTCAGCTCTGGGTGCAACGCGATCTCGTAGATGGCTTCGGGGAAGAATTGTATGGTCTTGCTTTCGAGCCCGGCGCCTGTACGGAGCGGGGTCGCGCGGCTGTTTTACAGAACTTCAGTACGAGTATCGCGGATCTACGGACGCTCCTCTCGCACGAGATAGGACACAATTTTGGGATGCAACACGATTCCCCAAACTCTGGATTCATTATGGCTAGGCCATTCGTAGCCTCGTCTACATGGTCGGCGGACTCGAAGCTCGCTTTGGATACCTACGTAGACATTACCGCCTGTGTGCAAGGTCGGCACGCACTGGACGAGGGTAGCCCCGTGGCCCTGTTCGGGTTGCCGGAGCAGGCTTGTGTAGGACAGGAGGTTAACCTGATCAACGTACTGGGTCGCGATCCGGAGTCCAGCTCGTGGCTTACGTCGGAAGGCTCCCCAACCGCGTCGCTGACTACTAACGCAGCGGTCGTTTACGCCAGCGAGGGAACGAAGCAAATCGAGCTCAGCACTACGAATGGCGTCTGCGGAACTCCGGTGACATCGACCGTTTCGCGCTCGTTATCGGTCGTGCCGGAGGTGCCGCCGGCGGCTGCCTGCCTACCGGATTTCCGAAATGAGGCTACCGAAGGCTCGACGCCCGTAGGGAGAGGCGTGGGTATTAGTAGGGTACGGCTTGCGGAAGTGGCCGTGGAATCGAAACTAGCTAGCGAGCTGGGGTATGCCTACAGCGACTACACGTGCTCCCGGGTTTTCCAGACGGATTCTTTGAACGTGAAGTTTGACGTTCGGCTATCCGAAGCCTTAGATGCGGAGCAAGTAATCAAAATCTACCTCGATGCGGACGATAACGGCGAGTTTGGGTCCGACGAGGAGCTTTACGCCGACTTTATCCCAGTGGGTAATCCCTTCGTCCGCGAACGCCCGGGCACTTTGACTGTTCCGGACTCCGTCGTTCGGGACAAGTTGCTGAGGCTCCGCGTTATCGCCACGCGCGCCGGGAGTTTGGCGGAGGTAGACGCGTGTACGAACTCGCCCTACCAAGAGGTCGAAGACTACGGGCTCCAGGTCAACAGCGCGCCGCTGCCGGTCGAGCTGCTCACCTACGGCGCCTCCGCGCTGGCGGACCACGTGCAGCTCGACTGGACGGTCGCCAACGAGGTAGACGTGGATCGGTACCGCGTCGAGCACAGTTCGGCGTACGAGCCGTGGACCGAGATCGGTCACGTCGTGGCCAGTCGAAAACAGCGCTACGGCTACGTGCACCGCTCGCCGGGGTACGGGACGCACTACTACCGCCTCGTGAGTGTCGACGCCGACGGTTCGGAGTCGACCTCCAAGCAAATCGTTCTGACGCTACGGGCGAGCGAGCGCGAGATGCTCGTAGAGCGCAATCCTTTGCCCGGCGGAATTGCCGAAGTCCGCCTGGCGGGTTGGGTGCCCCGAAGTGACCTCTCGCTCGAGGTGCTCGATATGCAGGGGCGCCCGGTGGCTTCCGCCAAAACGCAGGCCGACGCCGCGGGGAACGCTCGGTTTACGAGCGACCTGAGCGCGGTCGGCTCCGGGATCTACGTGTTGACCGTACGGAGCGCCACCGGCCAAGAGCAGCTCCTGGTGCGGCGCTAGTGGAGCTACTACGTTTACGCGTGTAACTTCGACACGGTCGCTAGCTCGCGCTCCACCTCACTACGGTTTGTCCGCCCGCCTCGCCCCTTGCGCCGCCGCCCCCACCAGAGCAACACGCCGGTAACCGGTAGGGAAGCACAAAGTAGACTGACTACAAAGGCTAGGCACTTACCCAAGAGGCCACCGATGGCGCCGACGTGTACGTCGTAGCTCATCCGCACCGCCTTATCGGCGACGGAGGCCTCGGCGTAGGTGCCGTAGATACTTTCCGGATCTATCTCGGCTAAATCGGATTGGTCGAAGAAGCGATAGTCCGCGGCGTAGTGAATCCCGCGCGTAGTCGCGATCTCCACGTAGATCGAAGCGGTATCCGTGCGTGGGTAGTGGACCTCGAACGTCGCATCCGGTGGGTACTGGGGTCGCAACTCGTCGAGGACCCTATCGAGGGGTGGTACTGCGGAAGCGGCCAGTGACTCAGCGTCGAAACTCCCGGAGGTATTGTTCGGGATCACAAAGCGAGGCACACTACTCCCGCCGAGCGCCTCGTAGGCCGCGACGTACACCCCGTCGAACGCCATCATCAGTCCCGTAAACGCGATCACGAAGGCCAGTAGGCTCGCGTAGAAGCCGACCACGCCGTGCAGGTCGAAATTTTTGCGCCGCCACCGGGTCGTCGAGCGCCAATCGAAGCGGAGGCGCTGTTTGCGGTTGCGTTTGTTCTTCGGCCACCAGAGCACGATGCCGGAGATGAGCATCAACACGAATACCGCCGTCCCGTACTGCGTAACCGGCGCGCCGATGGCCGGCGGCAGCCACAGGTGGAGGTGTCCGTCGAGGACCCAACCGAAGAAGCCCCCCCGGTGATCGTACGTACCGAGCACCTCGCCGCCGTAGGGATCGAGGTAAACGGACCGGTAGAACTCGGGTTCGTACTCGTAGAAAACGACCTCCAAGGGCTCGGTCGGAGCGGCGTAAACCGTTCCGTGGATCTCCCGTTCCGGAAACACCCGCTGTGCCGCCTCCGCTGCGGCCGTGGGCGTGAGGGGCGCTACGGATCGGGCGGTCACGACGGGTTTTGGCGAAAGCCACGCGGTAAACTCGGCCTGGAAAACCCAGAGGCAGCCGGTTACGGACACGACGAAGACCACCAAACCCGAGCCGAGGCCGAGGAGGAGGTGCAGCTTTCGGGTGATGCGCTTGGTGCGGGAGATGGCCATGGGTTTCGCCTGCGGGACTGTGCGATCGTCGCTATTCGGTTACTTCGAGCGCGAGGATGGCCTTCGCGTAATTGCCGTCCACATCCGCTCCCCGGGTGGCCGTACCCGCGTCTACGTCGATGATGTAAATGCCGGCGTACTCGCTGTTGCTGATGCCGAGGTACGCGAGGTTACCCTCTATGCGGTAGCTGCCGTCAAACCCGCCACCACTTTTCGGCACGTCGGGGAGCAGCTCGAGAGACCGGGTTTCGAGATCGAGGATACCCGTCTCGATAACGGGACTCTCGGAGGGAGCGTCGTAGCCCGCCCACAGGTTATCGACGTCGGTTTCGTCTTCTTTCACGACCTGCACGACGGCCTTCCCGTCCTTGACGTAAACGAAGTTGTAAACCTTGTAGCCGCCGCTCAACGCCTCGAAGTCGATGTGGAAACTGGAGTCGAACTCGGCCGTAGCGGCGTCGATGCGTAGGATGCCCGAATTCTTCGGCGGGACGGGGAAGTAGCCCGCCGCGCTCGAGGAGGGGGAGAAGGTGTAAATGCGACCCTGTTCGTCGAGCTCGAGGGTGGTCGTCCCGAAGTAGCGACCCACGTCCGGAGCCCGTTCGTCGGTGATGATCTTCTCGAACTCGAGGTCGGGGTAGCTAAATACGGCAACGCTGGCTTCGCTGTCGCTCGGCGTCGAGAAATCTCCGCGGGCGTGGGTGTGGTAGTAGGCGATAAAGAGCTTGTCGTCGACCACTTCCACGTCGTTGGGGAAGGCGAGGAGGCTATCCGGGACGTCGTTGCCGAAGTCCACTTCCACCTGTCTGGTAATGGACATCCCGTCGGTGTCGACGACGTAGATCCGCTTGGGGCCGAAGCCTTCGCGCGGGGACGCCACCAGCACCATGGTGGAGGCGTCGAGCACGTCGCGTGCGTAGATTTCCCCCTCCGTGAAAAAGCTTTCGCCCTTCGCCAACTCGCCATCCACGAGCTCGTAGCTCGTAAACTCCGGAGCGCTCGTGTACCCGGAGGTGATGATCTGGTCTACGCCCTGGATGAAGCTCATCCAGGCCACCTGCTCGAAGCCATTGTTTACGGGGCTGACCACGCCCGTGTCGATGCTCGGGGCGTAGCTCAGTACGTCGACCTCCGGGTCGGCGTCACTCTGGATTCCCAAGAAGTACTGGTAACTCGCGGCCGGTTGCTCCGGGGTAACCGGGTTGACATCATCGTCGCAACCGGCGAGGAGGAGACCAAGGCACGCGATGCCGGCGGGGAAGGATTTCGTAAGCACGTGGGGGGGGGATTTGAGGTGGAGGTTAATTGAGGAAGAGCCGGAGCTTGGCGCTGTAGGTGCGTCCGGGTCTGAGTTGTTGAAAATTGTCGTAGACCTCCGCGTCCCAGAGGTTCGCGACACCGACGGAGGCATTGTAGCGCTCGTTTTTGAAGCTGTACACGAGGTCGAGGTTGGTAGTCAATTGTCGCGGCACGTCGCTCTTGTTGCTGCTCGCGAGGTTGGCCCAGCGGTAGAAAAATTCGTGGACGTAGCCCTGCGTGAGCGTTACCGAGGCGTTGTCGCCGGCGGCGAGCAGGTCGGGGTAGCGGTAGGCCACGTTGAGGTTGCCGAACAGGTAGGGAACGTTGGGCAGCCGCTGCCGGTAGAGGGCGCTCTCCTGGCCGGAGGTTCCGTCGCGGTAGCGGTCGTTGTCGCGCAGGTCGAGGTAGGTACCGTTGAGGGTGACGACGAGGTGCTCGCCGGGGGCGAAGCTCGCGGCGAGGTCCGCGCCCCGCGAGAGCACGTTGCCTTTGTTCTCGTGGTAGGCGACGATGCCCCGGACGCGCGGGATGATGAAGTCGGTAGCCTGGCGCACGAACCCGTTTACCGACAGGGTCAGGAGGTTTTGCGGAAGCTCGGGCTTGTAGATGAAGCCGACGTTGTAGTTGCGACTTCGCTCGGGTTTCAGGAGCGGGCTCGGCAGCACGTTGAGTCCGTCGCCGAACAGCTCGATGATTTCGGGGAAGCGCGTCGCGTTCTCGAAGGAGGCCTTGAGCTGCAGGCGTTCGAAGTGGTAGGTCGCCGAGGCCCCGAGCCCGAGGTTGCGCTGTTCGTTGGCGAAGGGAAGCCGCTCGTCGCCCCCGTAGTCGGTGGTTTGCGACTCGATGCGGTAGTCGTAGCCCTTCCCGAAGGCGGTTAGCTTGAGTTTTCGCGCGAGCAGGGCGACGGTGTAGTTGAGGCCGAGTACCTGCTTGCGGATGCGGCTCGGCTCGCCGAACTGGGTGTTGTTCTGCCCTTTGAAGGGATCGTCGCCCGAGAGTTCGAGCGCGTTGAGACTGTAGTTAGCGGCGATGCTGTGGCGCGCGTCGAACTGAAACTCCCCGTTTAAGTTCGCGAGCAGGTTGTCGGTGCGGAGGCTGAGCAGGGTCTTGCGGTTCTCGATCTCGCCGGTGGTCACGTCGTTGCGCGGCTCACTGGCACCCGACCAATTGTAGCGCCGGCTACTCGTGTCCACCGAGCGGTTGTCGGCGCGCACGCCGACGATGTAGCTCGCCACGCTGAGGCGGTCGTTGAGCAGTCCGGATTTGGCGTAGGTGAAGTTGACGATGGTTTTGTCCTCCTCCTGCGCCACCTTGCCGTAGGGGATTTTCGCCTGCCCGATCGCGTTGGCCGGCTGCTGCACTTCGTCGTAATTATCCGAGTACAGCACGCCTACGAGCAGCCTGTCCGCGTAGGGTTTGCCGAGGATCCCGGCCTCCACCCAGCCCATGCGAGAGGTGTAGGCATCGTGGAAGCGGCGCACGTGGCTCACCTCGGGCGCGGGCTTCCCGGTCGTGAAGTCTACCAAGTTGATGGGCACCCGGTAGTCGTTGTCCGAGGTATTGTAGAAGCTTTTTAGCCTTACGGCAAAACCGGTTCTCTGGTGCCGGTACTGCGCGTTGAGCGAGGCGATCCTCGTGCCGTACGAGCCCGCGGAGACCGATGCGTCGACGTAGGAGTTTTGCTGGTTGGTGGTAACGACGTTGATGGCCCCCCCGAGCGCGTCGCTGGACAGGTGCACGGGGACCACGCCCTTGTACACCTCGATGCGGTCGATCAGGTTCGCGGAGAAGTTGTTGAGCGTGAGGGAGGAGCCGAAGTAGTCCATCGGTACCCCATCCAAGAAGGTGCGGACCTGGTTGCCGGAGAGGCCGTTGAGCGACAGGGTGAACGAGGAACCCAATCCCCCCGATTCGCGGATGTTGACGCCGGAGACGTTGCGGAGGAGGTCGTTTGCGTTCGCGGAGAGGTTGCGGAAGCGTTTGGCCTGCACGACCTCCACGGCGTAGGCTTGCTCGCGCAGCTCGGTGGCCGCGGATTTGGCGCTCACGGTCGCGGCCTCGAGGGTGGCGCCGGAGGTAAGGGTGAGCCGGAGGGGAGGGGAGGTCGCATCGATGCGAATACGCTCTTCGAGGGTGGCGTATCCGACCGCACTAACGCGTAACGTGTACGCTCCGAATGGGACACCGTCGAGTTTCAGGACGCCATCCGCGTCGCTCGCTGCGCCCTGGCCGGTCTCCGTGAGCAGTCCGTTCGCGTACGCGAGGGGCTCCCCGGCTTCGTCTACTACGCCGACGATCAACGTTTGAGTCCGTAAGGACTGCAAGCTATCTACGGGCTCAATTGCCCCCTGCGCTGCGACCGAATTTGCGGGCGGGCAGAGCGTCACTAGCCAGGTGAGGAGCGCGAGGGGGAGTGAAGCGTGAGGGGGGATCAAACCTTATTTAGACTAATTCCACTGCAAACATACACGCGGTGCTGTCTTCTCGTGTGTCGAGATTATTAATTCTCGTCTCAGTCCAGAAAGCCGCCGTTGGGTTGCGCGGGCAACCAGCTGTACCTGCGGAGATGTCCTAGGCTAAGGCGAGGCGGGATGCATTTAGCGGTACGATCGCTGGCTAGCAGGCTAGCTGCCGATATGCGCACTACCTCATCACCACTTTTTAGGAAAGCTTATATCTCCGGGAGTTTTCAGCTTGTAATCAGCTCCCACACTCGGATGCCTTTCGTGCCAATCCGTGACTTTATCCGTCCACGCATCGCGGCCTTCCCGGCCGGTCAGCACCGTGAAAGCGTCTGGAAATTTATCTACGGGTAGGTACCCCGGAAAATCCCCGTCGCCCAGCCAGATGATGGTAACGTCGCTGCACTCGTCGATCAACGAGGCATCCGGAAAATCAAATTTGCTGGCTCTAACGTTATTTTGCATTAGAAAAACGCAGTCCTTGATCTTCCAATGCATGTTTCGAGGATTATTGTCCTCTAAGATCTTGAACAGCTCTCCGTGTCCGTAGGGGATACCACGACCGGTGTACGGCTCATTGTTCTCGTCGATCGTATCCCATTTTTTATCCCACTTAAAGGGATACGGCATCGCGTGTAAACGAAGTAAGACCTTTTCGAGGGAGATTACGTTGCCCTTTGCGTCGAGGTTCTCCTTGTCCGGGCGACTGCTAATACCGGCGTACACGCCGTCGAACAGGCAGTCGTACACGGAGCCGGCCGCGAAATCGTCGTTTTCGATCGCATCGTCGCGAACGTAAGTGGCCCAGCTGTGCTGAACGCGCCAGTCGGTGGCGCCCGTGCGAGCCACCGCTCGGGGGTGTCACCCACTTGAGGGTGCTGAACGCGCCAGTCGGTGGCGCCCGTACTGCGGAAAGCGTCGTGGACATTTCGCACGTGCATGCCCGTAATCGTGGTGCCGGCCGACCGATTGTGGATCGGCACGGAATTCCTTCCCGGCAGATCAGGTGAACTCGTGGCCTTGTGGTCATCCCAAGAGCTATTCCAAGGTTTGCGCGAATGGGCCAACCCGCCGGCCCAGACCATGCCCGTAACCGAGGCGTCGGAGTTGAGGTCTATCAGTCCCCACTGGGGTATGCCGGTTACAAACTCTGCCTCTCTGGCGTCGAACACCCGATTAGTTGCCTCGCGAGCTTCGTATCTCTCGTTGAACTTACCCTTTAATTTAATAACATCCTTTGCATCGACGAGGAGTTTGAATGTCTCTTCTTCGAAATCTGCGCCCTTATCTCTACCGTCTAACTCTGTGGGATCGGAGGAGGTATTGTCGCCTAATTCTCCTTTTATTGGCTCATCCTTGTTGCAGCCTATAGCGGCAAGCATTAGGAGGGGTAGTAGGCTTTGAGGGAGTTTCACTTCGTTTGGTTTAAATGGTTAGGCGTTTTGCAGAAGGTTGAATACTTGTACAAGCTAGCCGCAACTTACTACGAAGCAGCAAAATAGTTCTAATTTGGTATTATAGTCAACTCTGATTTCGGAGTTGATTGTATGCGAGTTGATTGTATATTTACATATGTATTTTGTGGTATACGGTTGCTGGCGACCAAGATTCTAGTCCTTTACGCTGAGCACGTATAGTTAGTACCGACTGTGGTACTGAGTTGATACAACGTCAAACCCCAAGTAGCGCCAAAGGCACTACCGCAACCCCGTCCTTTCGGCGATAAGCGAATGGGCCTGTATTCACCACCACTCGATCGAGCAAATTATCCCCGAGCTTCTCCTCGAGCCAGTGTAAGTGACGCACGTCGCGGTCGGTTACGTTTTGCGAAAGCTTAACCTCGATCGCGAGCACTTTACCGTCGGCTCGCTCTACGATGATGTCTACTTCCTGCTTACCCCCACTCGTATGAAAATGGGAAACCTGCGCTTCGGCCTGCTGCGCGTACACCCGCACACTCTGCACCGCGAGCGCTTCGAACAGGTGGCCTAATAAGGTGCCGTCACGCGGAAGGGGTACGTCGCCTTCATGACCGGAGAGCAGAGTTTGCTTCGTTGCCCCTAGCAAACGCGCGGCCAGTGCAGGATCGGCGAGCTGGTGCTTTGGAGCTCGTGCGAGGCGGGAGATTTGGTTTCTGGAGGGAATCCACGCTGGAACCGGATCGAGAATCCACAGTGAAGTCAGGGTATCTCGATACGGTTGGGTCGTAGCGCGGGGCAGCTTACCCGACTCACCCGCGGTGGCAGCATCTCGAATGGTCTCGTAGCTCGCCGTGGTGCTCGTTGCCGCGGCGTAGGCACGCATCCAGGCGAGTAACGCGGAAGGGCGGCGCACTTCAACGCCCAGGTCAACAACGTCCCGCTCGACGATTCGCCGGATGTACCCGTCTAGCATCGCTCGTAACGGGCGACCGCTGAGGTGTCGAATTCCTGGAAATCCGGACTGTAAAATCTCGTCTACGTACTCGGTTAAGCCCAACGTGGTGTCGCCGATAATCGAAGTCCGATTGCCCGCCATTAACGCTTGCAGACTTGCGCTCGCCTGCCCCGGAAACCGTTCAGCGAGCGACATCGGGCGCATCCGAATCGTTACCATTCGTGCCGCCCCGGTGTGCGTTTGAAGCTGCTGCGGGCTCGCAGATCCCGTGAGCAGGAAGCTGCCAGCCTCGGCTCCATCGTCTACCGCTCGACGAACGAGATCCCAGAGCGCCGGTAAGCGCTGCCATTCGTCGAGTAGCACGGTGGCTTCCGACTCGAGTAGGCGCTTCGGATCAGCCTCCGCCAGCGCTAACTGCACCCGATCGTCTAGTCTGAACACCGAGGTCGCTCGCCGCAACGCTGTGGCGGTTTTCCCCACGCCCTTAGGACCTTCCAACACTAGGGCGGGGAGCGCTTGGAAGAGCTCGGAAAGCTCCTCGTCGACAACTCTTGGCTGATAGTCAGTACCGCTCACACTTACGAATGTAGAGGTCTAAAAGCAAATTTGCAGGTTTCCACCGTACAGATTTGCACCTCGCTACGCTACAGATTTGCATATTTTGACTGTGCGAACCTTCGTCGCTTCGCATGTATCGTAGAGTGAACGAGCACGTGAAGCTCTTCTGCTCCGCAACTCAGCCCCGTTACGTCCTTGCCGTGGGTGTCTACTATTAGCATTAAGAGTGGTCAGAACGAATAGATATAGTTCATATACGTAAGTTCCGCCCTACATACCTCAAGCCACTCTTGCAAGCAACCGTGCCCTCCGAAGCCGATATCCTCGATTTTACCAACCGCTGGCAAGCCTCCGCAGCCGCCGAAACGGCGAACAGTCAGCCCTTTACCTCGGAGCGCTGCGAGTTACTCGGGGTAGAGCGCCCCCGGCCGCAGGTTCATGCCGAGCAGGACTACGTCTTCGAGCGCCGCGTCCACAACGCCCAGTCGGGCACCACCAACTTCATCGACCTTTACCGCCGGGGCTGCTTCGCATGGAAGGACAAGCAGGACAGCGGCGATGCTTCCGCCAAAACGAGTCTCAGCGGAGAGCGTGTCAAGCTTAAGCGCAGTATCGCCCGTTGCGGTACACCCGGCTGGAAGTCCCGCCACGATCGTCGGGTACGCGCGTGCGTAAGTGCTCGACGAGGACGGCGTTCAGCACGTAGGCATCGGCCCATTTGCGGAAGTGACAATAGACCGTACCCCCCGGGGGAAGCGCTCGGGCGGGAGCTCGGACCACGGGCACCCGGTACGCAGCAGGAGAAAGCATACCTGGGGGAAGTATGGATTAGGAGTTCTACCTGGAGAGCCATCGTGCACCTTTTGCGTTTGGTGAAGGCTGGTGGGATGCTTGCGTGTCCGTGGTTTGGGGCTTGCGGGGGACGGGACAAGAGGTGTATGAGTAGTGAAGTAGTTAGTCCATCGAGACAAATACGCTATGTATACCTATTGCGAAGTGGTATGGCTGCGAGACGCAGTGGGGATGGGGCGTACAGGGTTGTGGAGGGAGTTGGTGGGGGTACATCGGAAGGGACGGAAGGCCCGTCGAGAAAGGCGGGCTATGTGCCAGTAGGTGTACATAGCGACTAGTTGGCTACCATTAGAAAAAATGAAAAAACAATGAATAACACCACAGGAATAGTTCTAATTCACGGAGCAGGATTAGGGAACTATATTTGGAGTGAAATAAATCAATACTTCAACAATCCCATTCTGCAAATAGAATTTCCGAATAGAGAAATCGGAGATAAAGCGAATGAGAAACTTTTGTTTGAAGATTATCTAAATTCAGCAATTGAGCAAATTGACAAATGGGAAGTAAATCAATTTACAATTGTTGCCCATTCAATTGGAGGTTGTATAGGTTTAAAATTAAATGAACATTACAAAGAAAAAGTAAATGGTTTCATTGCAATAAGTGCGATAATTCCAAAGAAAGGAAAATCATTCACAAGCAGTTTTCCAATTTCACAAAAACTAATATTACCTCTTATATTGAAATTATTTGGGACTAAGCCTCCTGAAAAATCGATTAGAGACGAATTATGTAATGATTTAAAACCTACTCAATCAAAAGAGATTATTAGAAGATTTTCTCCAGAATCAGTAAAATTGTATACGACTAAAATTAACTATTTCACATCTCCCAAGAAGAGTTTGTTCATTAAACTTTCAAATGATAAATCAGTCAATCAAGAAATGCAAAATGCAATGATTGAAAATTTAAAATGTCAAGAAGTCATAGAATTAAACAGCGGGCATTTACCAATGTTTAGTAAACCGAAAGAGTTGGCAGAAATCATAAATAATTATTTAAAGAGAAATAAAAACGGCAGCCAACAAAGTATACCTGCTCATCCCGCCTAAACGGCGGCACGCCAGGTATACAAACCGTTGTATGAAATCGGAGGTATGAAGCTAATGTTTACATGCATGCAGTGCCAGGAGTCAAAGGAGTCCGAGCTGGTTTATGATGAAAATGGAAATGCAAAAGTTCCTTGGGCCCATCTTGGATACTCTTACAATTCTGTACATGTTGGAGATGACGAGGTGTACAGTTTTACATGTAAGAACGATCATCCTAACTTGGTGTACGTCAGCAATTTCAAGTTCGAAATGTTGTTCGAGTCTGGAATTAATGCGATGCTTGATGGGTATTTCGCCGAGTCTGTGCTCACGCTAACTTCCGCGCTTGAGAGGACACATGAGACATTCATCGATATGGTTACGTTCAATAAGGCTGTACCCGAAGATCTATACCAAAGCGCATGGAAACTTGTGTCTAGTCAATCAGAACGACAGCTTGGAGCTTTCTATTTCTTACATTTAAACCATATCAAAACCATGCCGCCAGAATTCAAAATGGCATCGTTTAGAAACAAAGTGATACACAAAGGCAAGATGCCTACCGCCGAGGAGGCCGACAAGTATGCCAGGCACGTTTATGACTTAATCAAGCAAATCTATTTCAACGCTGCAACTTATCTCGGACTAGAGAAAACATCAGAATATCTCCAAATAAGATATAGGCGCGTGATGCCAAAGCTACAAAAGTACAGAATTGACCACCCATTCCAATTTAGTCAATCCACCTTGCCGACTATGATTAGCAGAGCAATAGTGATTGATCAATACTTAGACCACTCGTATGAAGCAGCCCTTAAAAAGTCAAAATATTGGAAAGAAAAGAATTCGGACCCTATTAAGGCTATGGTTGGACAAATCAGGAGAGCGCAGGAAGCAAACAAATAAGCTTCATACAACACTGCCTACACGCCCACACCGGCTAATCGCCAGGCGCGGCGCGTAGGCCCACGTTATATACATTACAAAACAAAATGGAAAATCTAATTAATTACATACAATCGAGAGTTCCTTTAACTCAAAATAATATTGATTTAATCAAAAAGCATTTCATTGCAGAAGAAGTGCCAGCTCAAACTAATCTTTTAGAAGCGGGCAAAGTAGAAAGATATATTTATTTTTTGGATAGTGGAATTGTAAAAGGATATCAAAATGTTGACGGAAAGATTGTCATACAGCACCTTGTAGGCGAACAAGACTTTTTCACATCTTTAGATAGTTTTATGACAGAAACACCATCATTTGATTATTATGAAACTATCACAGAGTCCAGAGTTTTAAAAATATCGAAATATAATTTTGATATTTTACAAAAAGAAACAAAATTTTGGACAATCTTTACTAAAGAAGTAACCAACGAACACTTAAGTTGCAAATTAGAGCGTGTCAAAGATTTTCAGATTTTAACCGCAAAAGAACGTTATCTAAAATTTGTAAATCAGTATCCGAAATTAGCTTTGAATGTATCTATTAACAATATCGCTTCTTTTTTAGGAATGGAACCTCAATCCTTAAGCCGTATTAGAAAACAGATCGCTTTCTAACAAATGTTATTTTTATCCTTTTAAAAGCTGTCGAAATTTGCTCAAACAAAATTTAATAATTATGAGCAACGAAATTTCATTAGTAACTGGTGGAAACGGACATTTAGGAAATAACCTAATTAGAATTTTACTTTCCAACAATCAAAAAGTAAGAACAACTGTAAGAGACATTAATAACGTTGACCCTTTTAAAGGGTTAGACTGTGAAGTTGTTCAAGCTGATATTACCGACAGAGAATCTCTAAAAAAAGCATTTCAAGGAGTCACAAATTTATATGCAGTAGCGGCAAATTTTAGTATGTGGGCAAAAAATCCAAAAGAGGAAATTTATGATAATAATATGCAAGGAACTCAAAATGTATTTGATATTGCCAAAGAATGTGGCATCAAGAATATCGTTTATGTAAGTTCTGTAGCCAGTTTAGATTTCACAAAATTACCTGCTAATGTTGATAATGGATATAATCAAGACCGAAGAAATTGGTATTATAACTCTAAAAACGATTCTGATAAACTAGCTTTAGAATTAGGGAAAAAATATAATATTAGAACTGTTCTTGTTTTACCTTCTGCTATGATTGGTTCTAAAGCTTATAAATTAAGTTATTCTAATAATCTTGTTTTACAAGTTCTAAATGGAGAAATACCTGTAGATACAAACGTAACTTTAAATTGGGTTGATGTAAAAGATGTAGCTTCTGGTTTATATAATGCTATGCAAAAAGGCAGAAATGGAGAACGTTATATTTTATCGAACGAGCAACACACTACGTTACAAGAAACGGTAAAAATAGCATCCGAATTATATCCAGAACTAAAATTAAAAATGCCTAAAAAAGTACCAAAATGTTTATTGTACTCTGTAGCAAGTTTAATGGAGTTTAGCAGTAAACTTTTAGGTAAAGAGCCATTATTACAGAGACATTACTTAGATATGTTTTATGGATTAAAGCAAGATTATGATATTAGTAAATCAAGAAAAGAATTAGATTTTAACCCTAAACCTTCAAGAAAAGCTTTAGAAGATGCTTTGAAATATTTGAAAACCGATTGGAAAAAGAAAACGGTATATAACAAGGTATAAAAAACATAGGGCGTTTGTGCATAACCGAAAGGTCTGTTTTTATTTGCAGAGTCGTCAAATATAAAATTTAGCATTTTCAACAAAAAAGATAAAAGCAAAATAGTATATTTGGCTTAGTACCAATCCGAAACGTATTGCTTATCACCTGCCCTGCGTTTCTTATACTGAACGTTATGCGCGATTGTAAAAACAAACATGATGCTAAAGAAGATGAGTTTGATCGCGGTAATCGCCATTTACGCGTGTGGAGGACCGGCGTATGAAATCCCTGATGATGTCGAATGGACGATCACCAGTGAGGAGCCCAACAAAGCGTTCAGTAAAAACAATGTTGAGGTACAGTTGAACAAGCGCGTGAGTGAAGAAATTTTACGAGCTGTAGCTCAAGAAATCAGAAGCGAGAGATACGAATACGACAACCTCTGGATTTTTCATAGACTAGAAGGAGTAGAGGGTGGATTAGCTTGGGCAACGACGCACTACAATCCTGATTTGACAGTAAAAATTATCGGATCGACCGAAGAAGACAGCGAGCAGGCAGCAGCAAACTCGGAAGTTGAAGGGGAAGTACTAGGGCGATGGACTAGCGAAAAAAGTTTGCAAGGTGGGATGCTCACTCTCTACCGAAACACAGATGATAAGCTAACAATGCGGACCGTATTCAAAGAAAGCAGTCCAATGGACGCGATAGTGAAGGAATTGAAGGAGGGCGGCAAGACAAAGTACGACGACAGAAATAGTCATGGAGAATACTACGTTCTCGAAAGCAATGGTAACCTGGGCATGTACAGCAGTGATGGCAAGTTTGATGAGGCAAGCAAGATTAAGTAAATAATAATGCGCACAAACTGCCTACACGCCCACGCCGGCTAATCGCTAGCCGCGGAGGCACATAGCCTAACGTTGACCGCAGTATAGCCAGGAGTAATGCGCGACGCCTACTACGGCCACGTACTAAAGATCGCACGGAAGCGTTGTCGAGTCAAAACGGAAGCTATGGCAACCTTGGTTATTGAGGACCTGTTGGAGAGAGTCCACATGACTCAAGACGAGTTTCTGGTGGATCTGGCGTGCTATCTATACGATAAGGAGAGGCTCAGCTTTGGAAAGTGTAGACAGCTGTGCGGCTTATATCACGTTGAGTTTCAGAAAGCTTTGGCAGCGAGAGAAATCGACATCAAGTACACGAGAGAAGACCTCGACACGGACCTCAAGAACATGGGCATCACGCTGTGATTGTCGTAAGTGATACGTCGACCATCACTAATCTGCATTTTGCGAAGCAGCTAGAATTGCTTTATCTGGTCTACGGAAAAGTAGTGGTTCCTCCAGCTGTGTTGCTGGAATTGGACGCGATTGAAGGACAACGCGAAGAGATTGAGGGTCTAAATTGGCTAACGGTAAGAGATCCTGTAGATGTAGGCTTGATCAACCAGCTGCGTGGCGAACTAGACTTCGGTGAGTCTCAAGCGATTGCTCTGGCTATAGAAATAGATGCCGATTACCTCATTATCGACGAACAACAAGGAAGGAGCGTCGCCGAAGGCTACGGTCTGCGGATCGTCGGTTTGCTCGGTGTCCTTGTCGCGGCAAAAAAGGGCGGGTATATCCACGCAGTTAGGCCAATTGTTGAAAAGGTGAGAGCAAATGGATTCCGGTTGAACGCGAAGTTAGTCGAGGAAGTGATGAACGAACTAGGTGAATAACATTTATAATGCCGCTAACACTGCCTACATGCCCACACTGGCTGATCGCCGGGCGCGGCGCGTAGGCTAACGTAAGACATGATGAGGATGATAAAGATATTACAGATTACCGTTCTCCTACTGGTGTCGACAATCGTGTTCGCGCAAACTGTAGAACCTAGCTACGAACAGGATCATCAAATTGTAGAGGTCTATGTGTTATCCAAATCTAAAATTCTGCTGAATGGAGAGAAATCGAGTCTTAGGAAGTTAGAGAAATTTTTAGTGGAGCACAAGCCTGAGAGCGCGTTGATCGGAACGTTGAAACCAACGCCGTTGAAAGTGTTCGCCACGTTTGAGAAAGTGGTCTATTTGATGGATCAATCTGGAATTGACGCCAATTGGTATAGAGACAGAGAATTTGAGCAACCGTTCTTCGATGAGGAGGGAAATTAGAGAAACGTCTTGCAACACTGCCTACACGTCCACGCCGGCTCATCGCTAGGCGCGGCGCGTAGACCACCGTTGTGCGCAACGAACCGACAGGCTCGCCCGGGGAGTATATTGGCCGAACTGCCTAGTCTCAGGCCACTTTAATGAACACACAACACGTAAAGCATGAACTCCAAAATCTCATTTCGGGAGAGAGCGGCGCAAGCTATGATGCGATTATCCAAGCAGTCCTCAGTCACCTTAGAGGAGGCGAGAGCGCAAGTTCAATGGCTCAAGGAAAACTCGAAGACAAAGCACAAGAAGCCAAGAAACTGATCCGCTTTGCGAGAGCACACAACTTGGTTTTAGAAAATATTCCGGAAGAGCGGTTCATAGCCAACGGCGCGGAGCAACGCGTGTACATCGTAGAAGATAACTACGTAGTCAAACTCAATGATGCAATATACTATGCATGTTGGCGAGACTACTTTAACAACCTGCTCCTGCATAATTACTTTTTTGCCGACACGGCATATATCTTAAGGGGTTTTTACGTGTCCAAGAGTAAAATCTACGCAGTAGTCGAGCAGCAGTATATACGAGCGGATAGTATGACGGACTTAGACGAAGTTCGAGCTTTCATGTTAGCTAATGGATTCGTGAATAACAGGCGTCACGATTATAAACATGAAAAACTCGGACTAATTCTCGAAGATTTACATGACGAGAACGTTTTGACGGCGGACGGCGTACTTCATTTCATCGACACTGTTTTCTTCATAACTTCGAGTAAGTTCTGGAGCTGACTAGAAAATTAGAGATTAATGTTAGGTAGTACATAAAATCAATGCGTCCAACAACGGCTACACGCCCACGCCGGCTAATCGCCTAGCGTGGATCGCGTAGCCTAACGTTATAGGTGGTCTAAAATGTTGCCTAAACTCTACCTATATACCACTGTTTAGGCGCCAAGCGTAATATTGATTTTCTGCTTATCAAATCACCTCCAACCACCAAAATACCTGCCGCAGCTGCCCCCGCATCCGCACCGCCATCCCGGCCCGCAGCAACACCGCCTGCCCGTACCCCGCATCGAAGCCGATTGATTGTTGGCCGATTAAACACTCCAAACCCCGCGCCCCCTTGCGCCAGCGCGTGAGGCAGACTACGAGCTTCTGCTGGGAGTAGGGTACGAACGCACTTTCGGCCTCCGGATCGACGCGATTGAGGAAGATCTGTTGGGGACGGTCTTGGGTCAGGCCGAGCTGCGCGTAGGTCCTGGCCGCCGCCTGGAGGAGTGCCGTCAGCACGCGCTCGGGCAGCAGCCTGGTAATTTCGAGCTGCTGCTTGCCAACAGCTTCCGTAAAGAGCGACTCCTGCCTCTGTAGGTGCCGCACCGCAAGTTTCAAGCGCTTGGTTTCGCGAAGGGTAAGCAAGCGGCGCAGCTGCACGAAACCAGTTTTGCGGAAGCGCTCGGCTACGCAGGCAAATTCGGCGGGGGTTACGGGCTGATCGTACGCGGCTACACTCGCCTCGGCGATCCGTTGCATGCGTTGGCGGAGCGGGGCGGGGGCAATCACCTGCACGTCCTCGCCGAGGGCCAGCAGCTCGCTTTCGAGCTCGAGGCTGTGCTGGACGGTGAGCGTGACCTCCACGTAGCGATCGGTCCGATCCGTGATCCGCTAACTCGGGTGAATGGGTTTGGTCAGTACGTAGGGCGCACGCCCCGGCGAAAGGTGTAGGCGCACTTCCATCGGCGGCTGCTTGCTCACACTCACTCCAACGGTGTGCTCGAAGAACGTGTGTTGCCCCCCGGGCGGAAGGGCCGTCCGGGGACTGTTGACCCCAAATTTGATAATCATGAATACCTCTACTCGAGCCGCTACTACGCTCAGCGGCAAAGATCTACAAGCCTGGAGCCTGGCGGCGAGCGCGGCTTACGGACTGATTTTGCGAGATTGGTCGACCTGGCTGGAGCAATACGGAGCCGCTACGCTCAAGGGCTGGTTGCTCGCCGCCGAGGCGCAGCCGGAGGCTTACATGATGCACCCCGTGGTGGGGGAAGTGGCCAAGACTTGGTGCGTGGTGCCCGAGTAGGAAGTAACCGCCTTGCGGCAAAACCCGTTGCCCTACGTCAGTTACGGCGCCGAGCACGTGGAGGAAGGTGCGCTGACGCAGATGCACACCGCTATGCGACTGCCGGTGGCGACGGGCGGTGCGCTGATGCCGGACGCGCACCGGGGCTACGGCCTGCCGATCGGCGGGGTGCTGGCGGCGGATGATGCCGTGATTCCCTACGCGGTGGGCGTGGATATCGGGTGTCGGATGTGTATAAGTGTGTTTCCGGAACCGGTTGAGCGACTCGATGACAAGAAGAGCCTCTCCAAGGTTCTAAAGGCGCAGGCCTGGACGAGGCTCCGGATGCCTACAAGGATATACATACCGTGATGGCCGCCCAGGTGGATTTGGTCGATGTGCTCGGGACGTTTCAGCCGCGCATCGTGCGGATGTGCAGGGATAAGCGATTTCGGGAGCGGGATTGAGGGTACGCACTAGCGCCGCCACAAAACGATCCCGTCGCGCTCGATGGATTCGAGTACGGCGGGCTCGCTGATCCACCGGTCGATAAGCACGTCGATTTTATGATGAATCCGTAAGTCGTAGAGTCGTCTGAACGCCTCTGCACGCGTTTCGAAGCCTAGACCATCGCCCCGCAGCGAGATCCGCGTCGGAATTATAGCGATGCTCTCCGCGTGCACGCGAACCGAAGAGCGTAATTGAGTCGACGCCATCGATCTCCGATAGCGTATCAGCGATTGCTAGGTAATCTTGCGGAGTGAGATCACTCGGATGGATCGCTGCCGGTAATTTAGCGACGTTCATCCTTGAGCTTGTATTCCCAGCTGCGCATTCGGTGAAGGTAGTAGGCCCCATTTGCCCGTCAGACAGGGCTCCTGACGCTAGGTCCGGGGAGAAAAGATGATCACCTCGCGATCCAACCGCTTCAGCCAGTCTCCACGCGTAAAAGGCACGAGCAGTTGCAGCTGCATGCCCATTCGCCACTCCTTGTACCGTTGCTCGCTGGCCTCGTACCGGTCTGGATGCAAGTTGCCGGTCAGTGCGATTCGCAGCGTGATGTACGAGAGGTGTTGTTCGATGAACGTCGAAAAGCTCGCGTATTTGCGAAGGGTAGTCTCGTCGAAGGCCTGCCCGTCGCCGCGGCTGTAGCTGCGGGACCGCGTCAGGCTCAACCCCGCGCCCACGGATTGCCACTTTCCGGCGGTCCGGAGGATTTCGACCCCGAGCCGGGCGTAGTTCGGGTAGTCTCGCTCCGCAAAACGTCGCCCCTGATCCCTGTGTGGCCAACCCTGCAAGCCGAGCTCGGAAAACGCCCGAACTCCGAACCCCTCGTACGGGTGGGTGGCGATGTAAAAGCCCATTCCCCCGGTCGGCATCAGCCACACGTCGCGCTCTACTACATCCTCACTCGGTACGGTTCGGCGATACCAAGACCATTCGCCGCCGGCTACGGTCGAAAAGCCTACTTCGAAAGGGAGTTGAGCCGTAACGAGTTTTGCCGAAAGGCAGCAGTAGCAGAGGGCGAGCAGTCCCAAACTTGGCTTCATAGCGTAACGCGAGGAGACGGTCAAGAGAACGTCAACGACTTGCTTTACCCGTAGCGTATAGGGGGGGTACTTAAAGAGTGAGAGACCACGTAGCGTACGATAGTCAACGTATCACCGAGCTGTACACCGGCACCTACAGGTACAAATGCCGGATGCGCGCGGCCAGGCCGGGGTAGTTGAGGCCGCCCCGGGTAACGCTGCCGAGCGAAAGCTCGTCCAGGTGGCGTAGCATCGCCTCCACTTGAACGGCGGAAGTGATTCGAGCGGCGTACAGATCGGCCTGGTGCTCGTAGTTCCGCTGAAACAGGGCTGGAATCAGCACGAGCGGGACACCGACGAAGAGGCCTCCGCACGCGATGGCCCGGAGGGCGTCGTTCGAAATCAGCGCTCGCAGGTCGGCGGCAAGCGCGGTGTTGAGTGCCATACCGCAGACGATCGCTAGGCACGTGGCGGCGTACAGCTTGAAGCTGTGGTTGAGGCGGAGGTGGGCGAGCTCGTGCGCGATCAGGCCCGCCAGCTCGTGCTCGGAAAACTCATCTACGATGCGCTGACTGATCAGCACGAAATTTAAGCCAGGCAGTAAGCCAACGGCGTAGGCATTGGGCGCCATCGCGGTGGTCGTAAACACCTTGGTGTTCCCCAGGAGGCTGGCGTACCGCTGCTCTAGGACCGTGTCGCGCTGAACGCTACTGTTCCGTCGGATTAAAAGCGGCTTGATTACGTACGGATATATAGATATAATTGCAATAAGCAGCGTTATAACGCACCAGATAAGAACCAATCCAATCTCAAACGCATCGACGTGGTCAATCCAGAGGTAGATGCCGAAAAAGCACGCCCACGTGAAGACCAACTCCATCGCCTCGGCCCTCACCGTACTGAGCTGAAGCGTCTGCTGGAACGATCCACCGAGGAATAAGAAGAAGTAGGTCAGGCTCTTGAATAAGAACGCCAGACCTAACATGGCCAGTACGGGAACCATGAAGACGCGGAGTAATAAGGTTTGTGTAGGTGGACTGTTGTCTAGTCTACCTTGGTTGGGAATCTTAAATGTAGGCTATCTAAACTAGAGCGGATTGACGGTGTGCGACAATTCGGCATCGTGTACGATGCAAGGTGACACCTTGGAATTGTTTACCCTTTTATGTGTACTCTATATATGGTAAGTATGCAATTTATCCCGGTTGCCCATTCCTATCACCAAGTTCCCGAGGTCTCCCGCAGCTGGGTTTAGCGAAAGCTCGAGCTGGGCGTGGAATACGGACTCGCCATTGTACGACGCTCTTTGCGCCCGCGACCTCGATACCGTCCTCATGAACGGTCGCACGCCCTGGCTGCCACCTAACTACAACCACGCCCAAATCGACCTCGCTCAACCACTCCCGCCAGCTCACCGCTCCGCGCTGCGACAATCCCGCGCTCCTCTACGGCACCTACTAGTTACTGCCGCTAGGGCACGAGCGGGTGTACGCCACCGCAGGACGCTGAGAGTCGCACGCTAATCGTGACGCTCCACTCCCGAGTGGGGTGATGGGAGTGGAGGCGCCGGGGATAGCGGCTTCCGCCAAAACCTTGGTGAACGACTACGCGGAGCCTGGGCGGGAGGTAACGCGGCTTCCACTAAAACCCTAACGGATATTGATGCCCAGGGAGTCGAATACCTTGGGGGGGGGGCGCCGTATCGGCGGGGTGCTGTTCCCAAGCGAGCGTACCGGTTACGACCAGTCTGAAGGGGGTAGAGTCGATCCTAGCGTTATTCGCGAACAGAAGTAATTCTTACAGCTTTTAAAAAGCTTAAGATTAGACCTCGTAACTTTGTCGCGCCAAATGCAAAAGCCACGATGCAAAATTTTGAAGATAAGGTAGTAGTCATTACAGGCGCAGGTTCGGGTATTGGCCGTGCCTTAGCCGTAAATTTTGCTCAACGAGGCGCAAAATTAGCACTCAACGACTACCAAATTGATGGTTTACGAGAAACGGAAAAACAAGTAGCGCAGCAAGGTAACTCAAAGGTGTTTTGTTCGGTGTTTGACGTATCAAATAAAGAAGGCGTCTTTGCTTTTGCAGAGGCGGTTGTTGGGTATTTTGGAGCCGTTGACGTGGTCATCAACAATGCGGGAGTCGGTGTGGCTAACTTTGCGTTTGACCAAGTCAACTTAGATCAATTTGAACGGGTTTTTGATGTTAATTTCAAGGGGGTATTGTACGGCTGTAAAGCCTTTGTGCCGCATCTTTTAGGGCGCCCCAAATCGGTATTAGTTAACGTAGCAAGTATCTTTGGGCTAACGGGTATTGCCTGTACTGAAGCATACTCGGCATCTAAATTTGCTGTAAGTGGCTTAACACTTAGTCTTATGCAGACTTATCGGTACACTAATCTCTCCGTACACTGTGTGTATCCTGGCGGTATAAAAACGAACATCGCCGTCAGTGCCGTTGGTAGAAAGCCGACAGATGACACCGAATTTGATGAAAAATTTCTCAACCGTAGTCCCGAAAGTGCCGCAAAGACAATAATACAAGGCATTATACAGCAAAAAAGTAGAATATTGATCGGTAGCGAAGCCCATACCTTAGATATAGCCGTAAGAGTCGCGCCTATTCTTGGGTGTAAATTAGTCAATCGGACTATCGGGTTTCAAAAAACATAAGTATGCAAAGTTCAGTATTGGATTACGATGTCATCGTCGTCGGCGCAGGTTTATCGGGCATTGGAACAGCCTATCATTTGCAAACTCAATGTCCGCAATTGAGTTTCAAAATTATTGAAGGTAGAGCTTCAATAGGTGGCACTTGGGATTTGTTCCGATACCCAGGCGTTCGTTCCGATTCTGATATGTACACTTTTGGCTTCTCGTTTAATGCATGGAAAAATGATAAGTCTATATCCGATGGGCAGGCCATTATGGACTACATAAATCAAACGGTTGAAAAGTTTCAGTTAAAAGACAAAATTCAATTAAATTCTAAGATGACGCAAGCCGCATGGGATTCGGCACGGGCAGCTTGGACACTCCATATCGAACGAGCCGATACAAAACAAATAGAGACCGATACCTGCCGTTTTTTGCTTATCTGTACAGGTTACTACGATTACGAAAATGGCTACCGTCCCCATTTTCCCAACGAAGAATCCTTCGGCGGAACGATGCTTCACCCGCAGCACTGGGATACTTCTTTGGATTATACCGACAAGCGGATCGTCATTATCGGCAGTGGTGCTACGGCGATTACGATGCTGCCGGAGTTGGCTAAAAAAGCTAAAAAAGTAGTGATGTTGCAACGCTCGCCTACCTACATCGCCAATCTGCCGAATAGAGATAGGATTGCCGAATTTTTAAAAAAAATGCTGCCAGCAAATATAGCACATAAGGCAATCCGTAGGAAAAACTTATTATTTGGTATTGTTTTTTATAAAGTCAGTCGCAAGTACCCAAATTTTGTAAGAAAAATGCTGTTGGGTAGTATCAAAAAATTCTTGGGTGATAAATACGATGAGCGACACTTTTCACCACATTACAATCCGTGGGACCAACGTCTTTGCGTCGTGCCGGACAATGACTTGTTCAAAGCCTTAAAAACCGGTAAAGCGGAGATTGTAACCGATACGATTAAGACTTTCACCGAGGGGGGTATTCTCGTAGATTCGGGCGTTCATTTGGATGCCGACATAATTGTAACAGCGACGGGCTTAGTGCTAAAAACTTTTGGTGGGGCAAAAATTATGATCGATGGCAAAGAACTTATCACCGCTGAAGCACACGTTTATAGGGGAGCGATGCTGAGTGGCGTACCAAATTTTGCAATTGCCATTGGTTATACTAATGCTTCATGGACTTTGAAAGTGGATTTAGTGGGTCATTTCGTGACCCGCTTGCTCAATAATATGCACCAAAAAGGTTATACTATTTGTACGCCCGTATTCGACGATGAAAAATTTAAGAGTCAACGACTTTTAGATTTTGATGCAGGCTATATACTGAGGGGTCAACGTATTATGCCACGACAAGGCTCGAGAAAGCCATGGAAAGTCTACGAAAACTATATAAAAGACTTCTTTTTGATTAAAAAGGGGAATCTGAATGATGAGTTTTTGAAGTATCAGTAAGGAGAGAAATTCATGTGCGACGATGTTTATGTGATGGAACTCAAGCTCGGCGGTAACGCAGGTTGCGGTATGCCGTGGGCGGCGGCGCTAAGTCCATTTGTATCCGCTTAGCCAACCCCGTCCCGAAGTTCTGGACTAAAATTACTAGGCAGCAGCTCGGCCACGCGATTGACTGGGTGTGGTAGGATGCGAGCGAGCGTGTCGTTGAGCCAGGCCCGCGGGTTGACACCAGCCGCCTTGCAGCTCAATAGCAGACTGTACAGCACGGCAATGTTCTCGGCCGCCCCGTGATTGCCGGCGAACAGGTAATTCTTCCTGCCGAGGGCCAGCGGGCGGACTTGATTCTCGATGCCATTGTTGTCGAGTTCGACGCGCCCATCTTCGAGCACCACGCTCAGCGACGGCCACTGGTGGCGGGCGTAGCCGATGGCCTTGCCCAGGGGCGTCTTCGGGATGGGGGCGTGCTGGTCCTTCGCTAGCCAAGCAGTCAACTCGGCGAACACCGGCGTGAGTTGGGCTTTGCGTTCTGCTAGTCGCTGATCAGGCGGCAGACCTCGCCACCGAGCTTCGAGGGCGTAGATGCGCTGGATGATACCCAAGGCCTGTTTCGCGCTTGGATCGGAGCCGGTGGCCTCGAAGAGCTTGCGCCGGATGTGGGCTAGGCATCCAATCTGACGTATGTCGGCTCCCTTAGCCCGCAGTCCTGCGAGGGCCGTTTTGTAGGGGCCCCACCCGTCGGTCTGCAGCACGCCGCTGAAGTCCGCGAGCACCGAGGCCGGCAGCTTCGACCCGCGGCTCTTGTCGTAGCGGAAGGCTACGGCCTCGGTCGTCGGATCGCGCACGAGCCACATCCAGCCCTGGTGACTCGCTCGGGGCTTGTCGGCCGAGAGAACGCGGATGCCGGACTCGTCCATCTGCACGTAGTCCGTGGCCATGATCCGGTCCACGAGCGCGTTGTACAGCGGCTTGAGGGTCGCGGCGACGCGCTCGACCCACTTGCCCATCGTGGCGGGACTCAGAGCCCAGTCGTAGTCGCGCTTGAGCGCCTCGGCCTGCCGGTAGAGCGGCTGGTGGTCGAGAAACTTCTTCAAGATCACGTCCGCGGCGAGCGTTTCGTCCGCTATCGAGCGGGCCAGCACGCGGTCGCGGGCGTGAGCACAACTCACCTCGCCGGTGGCCAGGCATCTGTAAGTGGGTCGCTTTTGGAGGATACGCACGTACTGCGCGGGCCGGTACTCAACGCGCTCTGAAGTTTCGTAGCCTATGAGCACGTGCCCTTCGCGTTCGAGCTTAGCCTCATCGTACTCGCCGCGCTCGGCGTCGGTCTGTCCAGGGGCGACGACTTCTACCTCGAGCGGGAAGTGTGCCGGTAGGGGGTTGCGGCCGGGGTGCCTTGTAACGACGGCCTCGGGCTCGGTGGACTTAGCCGGCTCTTCGATGTCGATCTGCTCGTCAACCTCGCTGAACAGATTGAGCTGCTCGTCGCCAGCTGGGATGAACCGCTCCGAGCGACGGGCGTGAAGCTGGCGCAAGAGCGCCTCATTAGCCTGTTCGAGCGCTTGGATTTGTGCCTCGAGCTGGGCGATTCGCTTGTCCTTGGCCAGGAGAAGTGTGTCAGTTGCCACGGCCCTCAAAGTACGAAACGCCCCTCGGTCGTCCAAGCTGAAACGCTAGCAATTACTGGTGCTTAGGCCGCTTTTCGGTAGCGCTTTCTCCGCTCGATGGAGGCTAGCTTGACGCCCCCGAGGATCAGGCGCAGTGTCTCGGGCGACACCGCGGCGTACGGAGCCTTTGACGACGGCTGCGGTACTTCGAGGGTGCCCTCAGCGAGGACTTTGTAGTAGACGGCGAACCCGTCGCCCTCGAAACAGAGGAGTTTGATGCGGTCGCGGCGGCGGTTGCAAAAGCAGTAGATCGCCCCATCGGCCGGATCACGACCGAAGGCCGAGCGAACCACGCCACTCAGCCCGGCGTAGCCCTTGCGCATGTCGCATACCCCGGTGTAGAAGTAGAGCCGCACCCCGGGGGCGAGGGCTAGCACCGCACGGGGGATGACAGCGTCGGCGTGGGGATGCGCACGCGAGTACCATCGGGGTAGGTAATCTCGATGGCGGGCGCCTCGCCGGGAGCGCGGCATTGAGGCTGAACGATAACTTCGGTAAAGGCCGGCGCGCTGGCGGCCTGCTGTTCGCCGCGTAGTTCTTTGCCGCGCCAGTAGCTGAAGGTCGCCAGACTGATGTCCTCGCGCTCGCAAAAAGCACGTTGGGAGAGCCCAGATTGACGCCAGGCATCGGGGAGGTGGGATAGGTTTGCCATGCCCGCAAACCTCCGGGCCGATGGGACGAATCGACAATACGGGCTTGGCTAAGTGCTTACGTCCATTTTGGCGCCGCGTAGTTGTCTTCCCAACTGACTTCGACAGCGTGTACCCGGTATGACCAACCGCGGGATGTTACGTCTTCCGAACGGATGCGCAGCAGGTTGTTAGTCACGTGCATCCAACTATTGAGATCGTGCGCGGGGACAACAGCACGAAGTAGGAGAGGATGCTAAGAAGGCGCCTTACGTCCTCCAGTGGCGTCTGAGCTGAACTCGACTGATCGTTCTCTCACCCAATCACGGCCCCTGCAACGGATGGACGAAGCCGATGTCCCTTACCCCCACAAGAACCCCCACAAGAACCCCCTCACCCCTTTGTACCACGCACGATTGTCCCATGAGATTCCCCTACACCTGCCTTTTCGTCATTTTGAGTTTTAGCGCAAGCGCCCAACTTCCGGCGATCGACTTCGGCGGAGTCGATTCCGGCCTCACCGCGGAGCCGACCGAAATACTCGTACTCGGCACCGCGCACCTCGGCGGGTATGAGGATTCCGTACAGCCGCCGGAGCTCGATCCGCTCCGCGATAAGCTCGCCGCCTTCCGCCCGGACGTTATCACCATCGAAAGCGTACCCGGGGAAGTGTGCGAAACGCTCGCCGCGTACCCGAGCGAGTACCCGGAGGTCGGCGACCAGTACTGCTACGACGTAAGTAAGTTTCGCGCGGAGTCGGGCCTGACGATGGCCGAAGCCCTCGCCGAGGTTCGCGGTAGTCTGCAGGCCTGGCCCGACTCGCCGGAGCCCGCCCGGCGCCGACGGCTGGCCGCCGCTTTCCTCGCGGCCAACGATCCCTACTCGGCCCTGGTGCAGTGGTTTCGCTTACCGCAAAACGATCGGGTAGCGGGGGATGCGCTGGGCGATTCGTCGGTGGTCTACTTAACCAAACTCGCTACGTCGATGAACGAGAACGTGCAGCTCGGAGCGATGCTCGCCGCGTGCCTCGGGCTCGAGCGCGTGTACCCCGTGGATGACCACAGCGCGGACATGGTGTTTGTATCGACCTCCGACAGCGTTTGGTCGCACATGCAGGAGCTCTGGGCTACGGACCCCGTCGGGGCGCATGCCGAGTACGAGCGCCTCGATTCGGTTATGATGGCGGGTCCGGACGGGATCCTCGACTTCTACCGTGCCCTCAACTCGCCCCGACTTCAGCGGATGAGCACCGACAGCGACCTCCGGGTCGCGATGAACGATACGGATAGCTCCGGCATCGGGCGGCGCTACCTGGCTTGGTGGCAAACGCGAAACCTGCGCATGGTGGCCTCGATCGTTGCGGCGGCCGCGGATGCGCCGGGCGGACGCGTACTCTCCGTCGTGGGGTCCTCGCACAAGCCCTACTTCGACGATTACCTCGATCGGATGCACGATGTTCGACTGGTGGACGCGGGGACGGTGTTGAGGTAATCTACCCCATGATCCAAACCGACAACTTCGCTCGTGTCGAAGTCCAGTCAGCCGCCGATGGACGTCCAGCAGTACGGCAGCAAGGTCGACGAGCTCTAAACACTCCTCTTTGCCATCCGCGTAAGCATATCCTACCAGCTCCGTAAGCATTCGCGAGAGTTGCTACCCGCCGTCCCTGGCGAAAGCCAGGTACTTGTCGACGTCCGGGGCACTGCTTTGTTTGGATAAACCCCGGCGGATTAATTGGGTAAAACTTACGATGCTGCGCAGAGGCTCGCTTAAATCGTGATGGACGGTCGTAACGAGGTTCTGTTCGTGACCGCGCGTTTTACACAGTTCCGCAGCGCTGGCCTGCGCCTCGACGGATTGCGCATCGAATGCATGGGTCTGTTGTCCGACCTTAGCGTTGGTAACCATGAACTGCTACTCGCCCCCCCCCCAAATGAAGGGTCCGACAACCCTGCACCTACGCCCTCCTCAAGGAATATGGATCTAGGGGCGACGAATTGGCTAACACCCGCGAGAGTCCATAACACTTCGACAACTATCAAAGTGATACCATGGCTTTGCCCCGTGACGAGTCATGATTTCCGTCGACTCTCCCATATAACGAATGATCGCCCGGGCAATGGCGTCGCCTTTGAAGCGGAAGCCACGAAACTAGCCGATGTCGATTACAAAGCCAAATTACGGTCAGGGGTTGGCGAGGCTGCCAAGTCGGTGTTATTTGTCTCCCAATGGGTTGCCAGCACAGGCAACCCATTGAGAGACAAATTCACTGTATTATAATCTTCTTCTGAAAATATTGGGAGGAAGTGTATACCCTAACAAGGTGAATTCCGGTCGCCGTTGAAAGTTCTTCTCTCGACAAGTAGATTTTTTCCTCGGCAAAAGATCGCTCGTAAACCAACTGACCAGCGGTATTGAAAACTTGAACCTTGGCAGGAGCGGTATCTTTTGCTACTTCTATCGTGAAACCAGAGCGGATGGGATTCGGGTACAAACGAAAGCCCGTGCTCGCTGCTTCGTCATCCGCTAATAACTTATGGTTCGAAGGAATATCCTCCGTGCGGGCAGAAGGACCATCGGTGACTCTCAAATGATCGAAGTCTAAGGCAATTGGGGCGTCCCACGTACGGTAAAACGCGATCGTCTTTAGTTGGCTAAAATCTACTCCCGTAAAGTCACTGAAAGCAATCTTCACGGATTCCCACGTGCCGCTCTTCGTAATGTAGTTGCTTAGCGCCACGCTTTTCCGATTACCAACGGCATCATCCAAGTAGAGATCGAGGTCATCGGTAGTTCTTACCTGCATCTCTAGGAAGCCCGATGCCCAGGAAGCCTTGTCGGTCCCTCCTCTGCCGTACTCAAATCGGTAGGAGGCGTAGTGATTGGTCGGTTCGATCCGGCGATGCTGGCTACCTTCAGGGGCCCCTGCAGCAAGATCGGTGACATTCATCGCGTAGCTGTTGATCTTTCCGCCCTCTTCGGCAAAATCGTTACCCAATTCGGAATAGATATAATACACACTATTCGAAGGAGGCACCGGTGGTTTAGGAGTCGTACCATCAATGGGGAAGCTCACTACGGTTACCGCAAAAGGGTTGACCACGTACCCATTGTCGCCGGTAAGGGAGCCCAAGGTGCTATTCTTCTCGACTAGTCCTCCTGACTGTACTGCTTCGGTGATAGTTACGGTTGTTGAAGGAGCTACCGGCGGAAGGCCGCTCAAATTGAAACGAACCGTTTGGGTAGCCTCCGAACGGTTCACGAGGACTAGTTGGGCAACCGTACTAGATGAGGAGGCCAGTGAGACTATCTTAGTGTCATCGTCTACCGAGGACGTACAAATGTCTCCGTCTACCAAGTAGTTGTTAAAGTTCTCGTAGCCCCACGATGAAGGTTCACGGTTGTAAGAACCATCGGTTTTGCCAAACCAACCATCGCATTCGTTCCAGGCAGCTCCCACGTCAGTTCCGGCGTTCAGGAAGCTAATCATGGTAAGTGCGTCAAAAACCATCATTACTTCATTGTCCATTTTGGCCTGGGGAGGGTTCCAGCTCATGCTGTACTCGTTATGATGGAACTCTACCGGACGAGAAGATATCTTTTGCCACTCGGCCCTAACTTGTTCGGTGTGCTCTCCTAAGGTACGGGTCCTATCAAATATCTCCTGGTTGGAAGGCAAGTTTCCGAAGGGATACGAGTGGTAAGAAATGAAATCTATGTTATCCTTTGTAACCTCAAGGAAATCAATGACGTTATAAAGATGATCCGGGCGGGCAAACGCTGGTCCTCCTACCTTAATGGACGGATCAGCTGCTAAACAGGCTTGGGCGCATAGATTCCATATTTTGCCCAACTCCGCGTTGTTCTCATCGTAAAGTTCGTCGCGCTCGTTGGTGAGCTCCCAGAGCTTCACCTTCCGTCCTTGATCAATGTTTACTATCCTCACGAGTTGGGCGCACCAATTCGCAAAATCCTGATAGTTCTCGGTTTTTAGTTTACCGTCGGCATTTAACCAGCCCTTCACTGAGGGGGGCCACGGAATGTTAATCAACAACTCAGCGCTCGCCGGAAAGGCTCCGTCCATCGCATCCGCAATTTTCGAAGGCTTCCAATTGCCATCGCCGTCTACCCATCCGTTCGGATGATCGGGGGCGACCATCTCCCAACTGTGATAGCGAATATGACCGGGATTCATCGCCGCCATATTCGCGCGGTACTGTGCGTTTCCTGTGATCGCCGGGTCAAATCCCTTAAACGCATTTAATCCGAACACCCGCCGGTTTACCTTCTTGCCGGTTTTCGCACCAAAATCAGCTGAAACGGTTACGTTATCGGAAACGGGAGTAAAAATCACCTGGCACCAAGTAGACGTCTGGTCCAGTTGCTCGCGAGCCGTTGTCTCAACCTTGCCGGTCCATTGATAGCTAGTGCCCGCGGGCGGCGCTCCCACGGTCACGTCCAAAGTAACACTACCGGAACCGGCACCAACCACCGTAGTAGCACTGCCGTAGATCTGCCACGTACTGGTATTGAACAAGTAAACCGATACGTTTCGCGAGGCATCCGCTGCATACGCTACTGTGACAGGGTAGGTCTGCCCCTTATAAACACTAGAGGAGCCGGAAACTGAGATAGCATCATCCGCCGCCAAGCAAGGCGAAGCACTTAATCCCAACGCGATCAGAAAAATGACCAGTACGTTAATCGTGCCGGCACGTGCGAAAGCCTCTCTTCTGAGTAATAAATTTGTCATGTCTGTATTGGTTAGTGGATCTGAGTAGCTACCAACTGATAGCGCGTACGCAACGTAGGTAAAAAGAATGGGAATATTATAGCCTTACGTAATTTTCTGACAGTTCGAAACTTAATCAAACTTCGAACAGATGAGGGGGAGTAGCTTCAGCGAACTCAGATCGCCGCGGCGCTCGAGGCGAACGAGGGCGAGCGAAGGGCCGCCGAGATCGCGCGGGAGTCGGACGTATCGGTGGCGACCTTTTATGGGTGGCGCAAGGAGTACGCTAGGATGGAGGCCTCCGTGGTCAAGCGCCTCGAAGAGCCCGAGGCCGAAAACGCGAAGCTTAAGGCGATGTACGCCGAGGCGGCCCTCGGCGATCGGATGCTCAAGGACGTGTTGTCGAAATAGTGATAGGCTCGCGCGCACGGTGGCGTGTGGCGGCGGGGCCCGCGCGATCGAGCTGGTAGTATACCCCACGCCTCGATGACCGCGAGCTGGAGCGCGCGTCGGCGGGCTCGCGGCTCGACGCAGGCGCGTAGCCGCGTGCTGCGGGTCTACCGGGCGACGGGCCTCAAGCACCGCGTGCGCACGAAGCGCAAGCCCCCGCCGACGGCCGCCAGGTGCACGTGCTCGGGGTCATCGACGAGTACTCGCGTGAGCCGTTAGCCCTCGAAGCGTCGATCTCGTACCCGAGCGCGCGGGTGTGTCGGATCTTCGGTCGCGTCGCCGAGGAGTAGGGCGCCTACCCGCGGATATGACGCACGGATAACGGTCCGGAGTTCGCCGCCGAAGCGCTGGCGGGGTGGTGCGCGACCACCGGAGTGTAGCACGTCCGCATCACCCCGGTCGCCCGATAGAGACCGGCCGGATCGAGCGCTGCAAGCGGACGGTACGGGAGGACGTACTGGATTTCTGGCGGTTTGCGAGCTTCGGGAACCTAGACGTCCGTTTAGCCGCTTGGCGGAAGAGCTACAATACGTCCCACCCGCATAAGGCGTTAGGGGAGCAACCCCCGGCTCGTACGGGCGGGGCAGGAGAACAGGTTATCGATTACGCTTTAGGGCTGCCTGAATAAACTTAAGGCTACAATCGCTCTGGGCGCTGTCCTAGTAGCATAACGAGTTTTGGCGAAAGCCGCCCAGTACGGCCACTACACCGTACGAACGCAAAAAGGGCGCGCAGTAGGGTTCTCCCGACTGCGCGCCCACGATTACCGGCTCCCGTGGCTCGGGTCGCCTCTATCGAATCACGGGGCGTTCTGACGTAATCCCAGTTTACGTCTAAAGCACCCTACAGGTATAAACCGGGCCGAGTGACCGCCCTCGGGGCCATTCACTCAGCTCGACTCACGCACCTTAGCCCTTGTAAAAGGGAAGGATGCTTTCTCGCTGATCCTCTATCACCTGCAGGCGGTAGATCCCGGGGGCGAGGTTCCCGACTTCGATTTGTGAGCGCAACGCCGTGCCTACTTTCCTGAAGGTGGTTTCGCTCAATCGGCGGCCGTTGACGTCTATCAGCCGGACGACAACAGGACCCACATGCTCGCTACTGATATCCAGGGTGACCTGGTCGGGAGCGGGATTCGGGAACACGGACACCGACGCGGCGTCGCCGAAGACCACGCCGCCGCGGGTCGGAGGCATGCCAATCGGACGAGGGCCTCCGTCAACGCTTACCGAGAAGATGGCCGAAGTGGTCAGGAGGTTGTAGTCGGTCGCCGTGACGGCGATATCTGCTACTTGACCTAGGGCTCCCGCGGGCGGCGCGAAAGTGAACGTACCCGTAGCTGCGTCTAACTCGATCCAGTCCGGGAGCTCGCCCCCATCCACGAGCTCGGCGGAGTAGAGGAGTCGGTTGCCCGGGTAGCCTAGGTCAAACGAGTCCGCAACGGTGTACCGGCTGCGCTGTCCCGACACGGCGACCTGATCCTCCAAACCGGACGCCGTCGGCACGCCTACCGGGCGCGCGTTGATGATGTAGGAGGTATTATCGTTCCAATCGCAGTTTGCCGAACCCCGGCCGCACCCGTTCGCGATGTAGTCCTGGTTAACGATGTATTCGTTCGGAATAACGTTGCCATCGCGGTCGATAGCACGGTAGACGCGCACGCCGAGCAGTTCGTCCTTGCGGGTGTTGGCGGCGGTACCGCCGCTGGTGCGGTAGCCCGCGATCACGATCTCGAATGAGTCGGTGAGGCGAGCTACGAAATCACCGGCGATCTCGGTGGAGGTATCGGTGAGCCTCGGTAACAAGGTCTGGTGGTAGAGCCCGCCGTGATTGTACTTCACGCCGCCGGCAACGCTACCGTTGGCGAGGCGTAACTCGGAGGGTGCCCCGCCCGGCCCGTGGAGGGCCGAAAGTTGGAACATGCGCAGTGGCTCGCTCGCGTCGGCCTGGACGAAAAACGGCGATAGGATCATGTCCCCTTCCTGTCCACTGTTCACCTCCTCGTCCGTGGGGTAGTCCGAACTCGGGCTAACGATCAGTTTTCCCGCTGCATCACGACCGAGTTCGGTCGCGAAGCCGAAGGACCGAAAGACCTCCTGTACGTTGATCTCGAGACTGCCCTCCGGACCGACGGAGTACGCCCCCCGCAGCGTGACGGGGGCACGGCCCTCGTCGTAGGTATTCGTGTCGAATACCAGCCGCTCGGTAGAGATCCCTTTTCGCCCGTTGACGGGGCCGACGAACTCGATCGTGGCGTCGACGAAGTCTCCGGGCTCGATGGTAAGGCCGTCGAGCGCGGTGATCACCCGAAACACGTTGGTATCCGATGTCGTCACGCTACGGATCTCGAGTACGCCGGTGCCGTCGTTGTGCAGGCGTACCACGTTGCGGTTCGGCGTCTTGAGGGTAAGCCCTCGGCGGTTGACGGGATCACCCAGACGGTGGAAGGTGATGTAGTCATCGGCGGGGAAGGCGCGTTCTGTTCCGGGGACTTTCGTCCGATTCTCTACCCGAAGCTCAGCACCGGACTCGTCGAGGGCGAGAAGCGCTACGTTTACGTACAAAATCTTGGTGTTCCTGGTGCCAGGCGCTCCGAAGCCGTCGAGGGTCAGCCTGCCGTCCCTGACCCGTACGGTGTCGGATGTGGTGGCGAAGTAGTTCGCGGACGAGCCTACGAAGCCGTCGATCAACGTCGTGTCCTCCGCTCGGATCGAGTGTTGGCTGTCGAAAGCCCGCGGGTCCCCAGAACCCACTTCCACTCTGTACGTGCCATTCTCCAGTGCGAGCTCCCAGCTGTGAGGACCCAGAGGATCTCTAGCGCCGAGGTCGAAGTGATTTAGGGACCGCAATAGCTTTTCGGCGTCCGTACTCTGGTTGGTCGCCCCCCGGTCCGCTCCGCGGGCACCTATGGTGTTGGCGAGTGGGGCCCCCGTTTGGGGGTCAATCCATCCGAACGTCAGTCCGTTGCCGCGCCCCCCGTAGGCTAGTCCGACATCGGCGGTATAGCCCGACGGCGGGGTGAACGAATTGTCTTGAAAGTTGATCCGCACCGTGTTCGGCAGTCCTTCGCGTACCGTAAGTCGCAGGGTGAGCGTGTCCGAGGTAAAGCCATATGCAGCGGCTGAGATAAAGGCTTCGTACTCACCCGCGGGCAGTCCGGAGGCATCGGCCGCGAACTGGAGCGGTTGATCGAGAGCGAGGCGCACCGGAAGTACCACCCATGACTCGCTCGCCCGTAGAGTGATCGCATCGGCTTCGACCTCGGCGTTCGCCGTGAGCGAGCTGCCTTGTTTGGTGGATACACCGCCGGGCTGCGCCGACACTACGATCGCACTTCGCGTAAAACTCAATACGCGTTGATCGACAGGGGGACCGTCCTGTACATCGGCCCGCATCAGCACGAGCTGCGGGCTACCGGGAAAGTTCGAGTCGTATTCGGAGACATAGAGGTTACCCGTCCGCGGATCCTCGATCACGTCCAGTGGATCGTCCAATCCCTGCAAGCCGGGTACGTCCTGGAAGGCCTGCACGATGTCGCCCGAGTTGTTACCGGGCTGGAGGAGCATTACGTCGTCCTGTCCGCTGAAACGCGTTACCAGCAACATTCCTTTCAGTCTACCCCCGAAGGCGTTTGAAGCGTACTCGATTACTCCGTTCGGCGACTTGTTGAATCCAAAATCGTAGGCTACCTCGCGGTAGTTTACGTCCGGTCCGAGGTCCGTTGGGTACTTCGAAACGTCCCGGTAGTTCGATCTTTCCTGGCCGGGTAAGCCGGAGTACGCCCGGCCGCCGTGATTGAGTATGAACTCGCCACGGTACGGATTCGGGTGCCCATGGTAGGTGCCCCCCTTGGTCTTGAAGAGCCAGTCCTTCTGGGTCTCGCCACCGGCCAAGCCGGGAACAGTCGGATCGACCGCGAATCGTCCGTCCGGACGTCGGACCCCTAATCCACTAGAGTCGCGGGTGACGTATTCGGCCGAAGCGGGTGAGTTGGGCGACGTGCTGCGGTTCCCGGCGGTTCCGTTGGCCGGGACGTACGTCCAGCCGTTACTGTGGAAGACGAGATCGTAGGCGTTACGTACCCCGGAGGCGTAGATGGTCACCGGTGAATCCTCGGAATAGGGATTGTACGTGCCGTCCGACATCGTGAGGCCCGTCGTTGGTGCGGCGTTGATAACGGATATGTCGTCGGTGGTGTACAGGCTCAGCGGGAGCGTCGCCGGCAGCTTGTCGAGCTCGACGCGGAGCGCGGCCGCGGTGAGCAATCTCTCTGAGCGTAAGTTCCAAACGATGTCGGGGGCTCCGCCGGCGCTGTTACTGCCCTGGGTTAAGAATAAATCGCCGCCCGGTCCGACCACCACGCTATTCGTGAGGTGATCCTTGGCGGAGCGGGGGAGGTGGACGAGGATATCTTCGACCGTCCCGAGCGTCGGACCACTCACCCGGGTGAGCTTTCCGTCCCAGGTCGGCCCACCGCTGAACGTGAGCGCGCTGTGCGTGATGTACGCTACGAGGTTCTCCGCCGTCGAGCCGGGGGCAAAAGTGAGCCCGATGATCAGTCGCTCGTCGGGGTTGTTCTGACCGCTGTCCGGGTTGCGCGCTCCGGTGAGCTCGACGACGAGGTCTTCCGGATCGGCGAGGGTGCCATCCGGCCGGATCGTCCAGCGTCTGATGAGCTCCCCGAGGGTAGTCGCGTACAGCTTACCGTCGGGACCGATCACGAGCGAGCTAAAGCGGTCGGAGATGCCCTCTCCGAGTTCGCTGCCCCGCACTTGCGTAAAACTGACACCCTTCAGGTCGACCAACGCGGAGGTATCGGCTTCGGCAACCGTCGTGAATTGAGAAGTAAAAGTCCGGAACGGGATGCGTTCCGTCTGTTCGCCGATCTTATTCGCCTCCGCCCCTTCGATCCGGAAGCGGTAGGTCGTCAAAGCCTTCAGTCGGCCCGCCGGGGTAAGGGTAACGGCGTCTCCACCGCCGGTGTCGTTCGCGTTCGCGTCGACTTCCACGAAGCCTTCGGAAGTTTGCTCGAACAGCTTCACGCTACCGTTCAAGGAGGCTTTGTTGAGCTCGTAGCCCGCGGGGGTGGCCACGGGTGCCGTGATCTGAAAGCCGGTCACCGGTACATCCACCGAACCGTCACCCGGATTCACGTCCGTGAAGAGTGCTTCGGGTGTCTCGGGCTGCGCGGGAGTCACGTTACGGACGATCACCACGATATCTTGATAGCCGAAATCACACGTGTACTCCTCGGTCGCCACCACGTACGCGTTATCCTCCTCGGCCAGCGCGTAAACCCGCACGTGGTGGGGGATCGCCCCGCTGAAGGTGTTGAGGGCATCCTCACTGAATACCTCCTGTCCGTCGAAAAACGGCCAGCGGCTGTAGAGGCCGAAAGCGACGTTGCCGGGGTCGAAGGACAGCGAACCGGTGGTCACGGGGCGCAAGGTCTGCCCGTTGCCGGCGATCGCGTTGCTTACGGTCAACAGCTCACTGAGGGCGGTCGGTTGCCCGCTCGGGTACCAGCCGAAACCGACGATCGGATCGTTGGCTTGCGGGCCGTAAACGGCTAAAACCTCCAGCGAGACGTCCTCGTCCGCACTCGCCTTCCTGAAGCTTTGTGCCGCGATCTCGTCACCTAACAGATCGCTGTAGTCAGCACCCGCGGCGAGGTCGAGTCGATCGGTAGTCGGATCCTCGTCACCCACGTCGATGCCCAATCCGTAAGTGTCGAAAACGTACTGGAGGGATGGCTCGCGCGAGCTTACGCCCGCGCCCTTGCCGAGTCCACGGAGCGTTAGGGTGACCGGGACTAGGTTATCTCCCCTGACCGTGAGTAGGGCTTCGTGGACGCCCTCGCGGGTGGGCGTAAAGCGTATCCGGAGTGATTCCGAACCATCGACCGCGAGGGTATCGGCCGAAAGCGCAGCCACCGAGAAGGCGTCCGCGTCGGGGCCGGAAAGGTCTGCGGAGAAACCCACGAGACTACCCGAACCGGAATTGGAGACTCGAACGGGCAGCGGTTCTCCCGTTACGCCTACAGTGCCATCGATAGCGAAGCTCTCGGGACTGAGGGAGATGACCGCACCGTCCTCCGTTACCGTCGCCGTCACGGAGAGCTGGGCGGTCGCGTAGCCGTCGGCTAACGCGAAAACCGTGGTCGTGTAGGTCCCGACGGCTAAGCCGCCCCGTACACCCAACGATATGGTACCCACCTGTGGGTCGGTGGGCAGTATGAGCCAGGAAGCCGCCGCTGGGTCGTCGGAGAGCGTGACGTTTGGCGAGCCTCCGTCGCTGGCCGATAGCGTGATCTCCTGACTGATCTCTAATCCCTGCCGGGCGGCGGTGAGTCGAACGTCCTCCCGACTGAAGCTAAGGCTGAGGTCCGTCGGGTCCGCTGCGACGACGAAGTTGTCGAATGCGAAGTCCAGACTCCGCGCGGCCGGAGCCCGGCGATGGGACCCAAATATCCCGGCGAAGGTTAGGGGCTCGGTGCCCGGTTGGCCGTCGTGATCGGTCCCGGCGAGTAGGGCAACCGGCAGGTCGATGGAGTCGTCGTCGGTACTACCCAGTCGGACCTCGGCTACACCGTCGATCGAATAGTAGCCGCTCACCTCGCCCGCGATCGGGTCGATCGCGAGGCGTAACCGGATGAGTTCGGAATCGATGGGCAGTGCCCGTGCGTTAATCTTGGCGATTAAAACCTCGGTGGGGTTGAGTGGATCCGTGTGCTCGAGAAGGAGTTGGATTGCTTGGGTAGTCGGACCGGATTTAATGACTACCAGCTTGACGAAATTATCCCCGTCGATACCGTACCAAAGTCCGCCCTGCTCAGAGTTCCCGCTCGAACGATTCGCGTAGTCCGGTTGCGCGAGATCGACCTGCACGCTGAACGGGCTCCCCGTTGGGGCCAGTCCCACGCCCAGCGCGTTGACTTGGGTGTTGTTCCCGGTACTCCCGGTGGCCGATTCGTAGTTGATCCCCTTCGTGCTGGTCACAACCAATCGTCCGCCGGACACCGCGAGCAGATCACTTTCCAATCCGGGAATATCGGGCTCGGAAGGAGTACCCGGGAACTGATTGACGAAGGGAGCGTCTACCATCGTGAAACCTGTCCCCGCGATCCCCGCTCCCGTCCCGTCGAAGGTGAGCGCGAAGGGTAGATCGACGCCGATATCGCCGCAGGCCAACGCGCTTATCGGACTACAGGGCTGCTGCTGCGGGGGGGCAACCTGACCGTGTATTTGAGCGTAAAGGGATACGAGCAGTAGGCTTAACACGGTAGATGTTAGGCGGGTAGAGATCTTCACGGTGTAGTTCTGGAATGAGAGTGGTGTGGAGACGAATGTCCACAGACAATTCGACACGGTAACGCGTGTCAATTCGAGGGTATCCGCATAATTAATGCACCACACTAGCCCACTCCTATTCATACTCCTTGGATAGCGGGTGATGGTATGATGGAAGACATATATAATATGTTGTAAATTAATATAGCGTAGTCATACTGACGTAAGTCCACTGTTAAGTTTGAATATCTATCCTCGGTCAACACCGCGTGTAACCCGCGGTAAGCGAGTGGCGCCCCGACCGGACCACTAATATCTATCCGATCGCCCAACGGTTCTCAAAAAAAGAGCGTTCAATCTTGAATCGAAAATCCCGCCGTTTGCCGCAAGGCCTATTGGCGCTACGCCGCAACCTCCTTCGGATATAGCCGCTCACGCGCCTCCACCCGCTTGTCGCTCTTCAGGTAGTCCTCGAGCGTACCCAAGTAGTCTACCTGCCCGCGTGGACCGATCTCGATGATGCGGTTCACCGTCGAATCCATCAGTGCGTGATCGTGCGAACTCATAATGAGGTTGCCTTTAAATTCGGATAAGGAGTTGTTGAGCGCCGTGATCGACTCCAAATCGAGGTGGTTCGTCGGTTCGTTGAGCAGTACGAAGTTCGGGTGACCGAGCATGGCCTTCGACATCATGCAACGCACTTTCTCCCCCCCGCTCAACACCTCTACGTTCTTGTGCACCTCCTCGCCGCCGAAGAGCATCCGACCCAAGAAGCCGCGGATAAATTGCTCATCCTTGTTCTCCGAGTACTGCCGCAGCCACTCCATAATTGAGACGCCGCCTTGCTCCTCGAAGTAGTCGTGGTTGTCGGAAGGGACGTACTCGGTCGTGATCGTCTGACCGTAGCTAAAGCTCCCGGACGCAGGCTCGCGCCGCCCGCTCAGGATCTCGTAGAAGGCGTCGAGCCCGTTCAAGTCCCTGCACAGCAGCCCGATCTTATCGCCTTGGTTCACCGTGAAACTCACCCTGCCGAACAGCAGGTTGCCGTCCGGGTCCTTCGCCGATAGCTTCTCGACTTTCAGCAGCTGGTCGCCCGGCTCACGCTCCGGATTGAAGGCGATGTACGGGTACTTCCGGCTCGATGGCTTGATGTCTTCCAGGTTGAGCTTCTCCAGGGCCTTCTTCCGGCTGGTAGCCTGCTTCGACTTCGAAGCGTTCGCGCTAAACCGCTGGATAAATTCCATCAGCTCGGCCCGCTTCGCCTCGGTCTTCTTGTTCTTCGAGGCGGCTTGCTGCGAGACGAGCTCCGAGGTCTTCTGCCAGAAGGTGTAGTTGCCCGAGTAGATCTGCGCCTGCTGGAAGTCGATGTCGACGATGTGCGTGCACACCATGTCGAGGAAGTAGCGGTCGTGACTCACCACGATCACCGTATTCTTGAAGTCGGCGAGGTAGTCGCTGAGCCAGTGCACCGTATCGGCGTCGAGGTCGTTGGTCGGCTCGTCGAGCAGGAGCAGGTCCGGATCCCCGAACAGCGCCTGGGCCAACAGCACCTTCACCTTCACCGGGCCGGTCATCTCGGCCATCGGGCGGGCGTGCAGGTCTTCGGTCACTCCCATCTTGCTGAGTAGGGTAGCGGCGTCGCTCTTGGCCGTCCACCCCCCACGCTCGCCGAACTCCTGCTCCAAGTCGGCGGCGCGCAGCATGTCCTTGTCGGTCGCGTCGGGATCCACGTAGATGGCGTCCTTCTCCTTGCCCATCGCGTACAGCTCGGCGTGCCCCATCAGTACCGTATCGAGTACCTGGTACTCGTCGTAGGCCCCCTGCTCCTGGCGGAGTACGGCCATCCGGTTGCCCGGGTCCAAGCTGATCTCACCCCGTTGCGGCGAGATCTCCCCGCTGATGATCTTGAGTAGGGTAGATTTCCCGGCGCCGTTCGCTCCGATCACCCCGTAGCAGTTGCCGCGGGTAAACTTGAGGTCGACGTCCTTAAAGAGAGTGCGCTTGCCGTACTGCAGCGCTACGTTCGAAAGAGTGAGCATATCTTGGGGGAGCTTACGCGCTAAACAAGGTGTGAAGAGCGGCTTGGGTTGAGGGAATTATTCTTCCTCCGTGGAGTCATTCTGACCGGTCATAATCGCTACCGCGCGCTCGACGCCCCAGTCTTCGTCATCTGGTTCCTTTTGCCAATCCAGTTCGAGAATCTTGATGCGATCTCCCGGGTTGCCCGACCAGCGGACCTCCAGTCCGTAACGCAGCAGCGTGGCCACGATCAGGTTGCCTACCTCCCGCACGTGCGCGTTGGCTTTCGTTAGCGCCCCGAAGGAGAGTACGAGTACGGGCTTGTCCGGATCGATGGCCCGCTCGAGTTGCTTCCCGGTGTAAAAAACGTAGCCCCGCGGCCGCACGCCGGCCTCCGCGAGGGCTTTAAAGGCATCGGTCACGTCCCCGATGCCGTCTTCCTCGGTGTAACCCGAGCGGTGCAGGGCGATCACGCGTTGCTCGTTGAGCTCGTCGAAGGCGTTGGCGATGCGGTCGAAGTCATTTACCTCCTCCGGGTCCCACTCGTCTACTTCGGCCATTCGTTTGGCGTAACTGCGGGTTACCTGCTCCCCGATCCAAGTCGCGTCCACGTCCTCGTCCACGAACATGTCGAGCACCTCCTCCAGCAGCTCGTCCTCCTCCATGAAGCCGTACACGAGCTCGCGCTCGATGATCTCCATTACTTCTTCCTGAATCTCTGTCATGGTCGGTGGCTTTAGGGGCGGGCGCCCGTTGGCGGGCGCGCAAAACAACGACGCCGAGCGGTACAAACACAACGCCCCGCCGTGGGCTAGTCACGACGGGGCGTCATGTGTTTTGGCGCAAGCCGCTTTCGCTAAAACACTGTGCGAGTGGTCGGGCGTACGAATCGAGACGGGAGGAGCGCCCCGAACTCGCCCTCGCTCACCGCCGGGAGATGCGGTGCGTCGGTGGGCTATTGCTCTACCCGAATCCTCTACTCGGGCTTGAACATCGCGTCTACGCGCTCCGAGTCGACGTCGACCGGAAGCCTCACCGGAGCGTAGCCTACGTACTTGAACTCGAGCGTATCGGCCTGCTCGGGTACCGTAAGCTCGTAAACACCGAGGCTGTCGGTGATCGTGCCTTCGGCCGAACCCTGGATAAGCACAGTAGCGCCGATTACGGGATCGCCCGCCGGGTCGAGCACGGAACCCGTTACGGTTTGATCTCCTTGGGCTACCGCCCCCGCAAATCCGAGAACGGTAAAGGCAGAGGTTTGAATAAGTCTTTTCACGGTGTTTTCACTTTGGTTGTTGTTGAGACAGATGCTGACCGCTCCAATTTTGGTGGTTGGATTGAAGACCGATCACGACTGCATCGATCGTAAAATCATACGTATCACTTCGCGCTACCGAAATGGATCCCCCCGCGGGCTTCCGGTCTATTCAGTCTATCCTTAGAGCGTAAAGCTGGCCCGGGCGAACAGATAGCGACCATTGGCCCCGAACTGTTGGGAGCGGCGGGAGTAGAGGAAGCGACCGTCGGACTGGTTGGCGGCGATGTTGAGGTCCGGGTACACGTCGAGTAGGTTGTTGGCGCCCACCGTCAATCCAATGCGGTCGTTAAACTTGTAGCCGACGCTGAGGTCGGTAACCACTTTCCCTCCAAACTCCTGGAAGTTGTCCGCCATGTTGGTCGCCTCCTGCACCTGTCCGAAGTACACGTTGCGTAAGAAGACCGTGAAGCCATTGAACTGGTAGTTGAACGTCAGGTTCACCTTCGTCCGCGGTACCGCCGTCTCCAAGAAGATCCGACTCGTCTCGTCGAAGAAGGTATTCTCCTCACCGGCGAGCACGCCCTCGGCGTTGACGTTCTGGAGTTCGGTCTTGGAGAAGGTCGCGGCGAGCGAGCTATTCAGCTGACCGGGCCCGAGGGTCGTTTCCTGGGTGAGGACCACGTCGAGGCCGCGCGTCCGCGAGTCGATTGCATTGGCGAAGAAAGTCGCCGCCGTTGCGTTGGCTTGCTGCAGGAGGTCGTCGATCTCGCTGCCGGCCTCGCCTTCGAACTGACCGGTTAGCACCACGCGGTCATCTATGTCGATGAGGTATCCGTCGACCGTGAGCCCGAAGCCCGTGCCCGGAAAGCGCGCCGTGATACCGGCCGAATAATTACGGCTGTTCTCCTCCTTGAGCTGGGGGATACCGAGCAGCTGAGCTGGGCGACTGCCGTTGTCGAAGGTGCCGACCTCGAAGGGGACACCGTCGACGAAGAGGGTAGAGGTGGAGTTGTAATTGAGCTGGTGGAGGCTCGGCGCTCGGAATCCGGTCGAAATGCCGCCGCGAGCGGTGATGTCTCCGGTAACCTTGTAACGTGCCGTCAGCTTCCCGTTCAGCGTGGAGCCGAAATCCGAGTAGTTTTCGTATCGTCCCGCGACACCGACGAGGAGCTGCTCCGAGAGGTCGGCCTCGACATCCGCGTAGAATCCGACGCTGGAACGATAGGCGTTAACCGCGTTTTCGGGGCGAAAGCCCGGGAACACCTGCGCGCCGCCGGGACGCGGTTTGCCGTTCGGGCCGAACACCGTGTTAACAGGCCCCTGGCCGTCGACGACGACGAGGGTATCCCCGCCCGCGGTGACGAGCTCGCTCGCGAGACCGTAGTTGCGATAACTCGCCACCTCCCCAGCGACGATCTGGTAGTTCTCGAAGCGGTACTCCGCGCCGAAGGCGACGTTGAGGCCGCTGAGCGTGTTCTCAAAGTAACGCCGGATGTCGAGGTTCGACGTGTTCTGTTCGAAGGCGAAGCCGCCGGCATTAAACTCGGTCGGCGAAGCCGCCCCGAGGCTCGCGTTGAGGGTATTGGTGATGAAGTAGTCGAAGGAGTTACGCCCGTAGACGTTCGAGAAGTCGACCTCCCAGGCGTTGTACAGCCCACGAATCCCGGCGCCGATCGACTGGTCGGCGATGTTCGAGTTAATCTCCGGAAGGAAGCCGTTCGGGTAAATGTCCGTGACCGTCCGCTCTTGAAAGGGGAGGCGGTAGAAGCCGGCGGCGTTCCCGCGGCGGTAGTTGAGCCCGCCGAACGAGTAGAACTCCGCGCCGTCGCCGATGGGGAGGTTGAGGTTGGCCATGAACCCACCGTTGCGAATGGCCGACTGCCCGACGCGCATGTTGAAGTCCGAGCGATCGAGGCCGCGGTTGGCGAGTTCGATATCGGTGATATCCTGATCGAATGAATCGACGGGCACGGCCGGGTTGTTAAACCCCTGGAAGATCGTCCCGGTGTACTCCTTCATCCGATTGGTCGGCTCTCGGTTGTCGAAGGTGCCAGTGAAGTTGACAAAGCCGCCTTCGTCGCCGAGCGGCAAGCCGTAGTTACCGGAAAGCTGTACGAACTGACCGTCGATGTTGCCGTCGACGTCCGGAATCTCGGACGAGAAGTGCGCGCCGGTTTCGGAGCTGAAGTTCAACCCGACATCATCCTTGAGGATAATGTTGATAACCCCGGCGATGGCGTCGGAGCCGTACTGCGCCGAGGCCCCGTCGCGCAGGATCTCGATGCGCTCGATGGCCGCCACGGGGATCGCGTTGAGGTCGGTACCCACTGAACCTCGTCCGAAAGTTCCGTTCACGTTGACCAGGGAGGTGTTGTGGCGACGCTTGCCGTTGATGAGCACGAGTACCTGATCCGGGCCGAGCCCGCGCAGGCTCGCCGGGTCGATGTGGTCGGTACCGTCCGAAATTGTCTGGGTGTTCGACGAAAAGCTCGGCGCTACGTAGTTCAGCAACTGATTGACGTTGGTCTGGGCGCTCGAGGAAACGAGCGCTTTCACGTCCACGAGGTCAACCGGAACGGGGGTGGTGAGCTTGGTTCGACCCGCCGACCGCGAACCGACCAGCACGACTTCGTCGAGTAGGCTGCCCGCGTCCAGTATCGCGTCCACGCGGTCAGCGTCGCCGATCGGCAGCTCCACGGTGGCGTACCCCACGAAGGAGAACACGAGCGTCGTCGCGGCTTCGGGTACGGTCAGCGTGTAGTTGCCGTCGATATCGGTTACGGTCCCGAGGCTCGATCCCTTCACGAGGACCGTCGCGCCGATCAGCGCTTCGCCCTCGGCGTCGAGGATCGTTCCCTCCAGCGTTCGGGCTTCCTGAGCGGCCAAGCTGGCCGCGCCAATAGCGAGCAGCAGGAAAGTGTGTAGTAGTCGTTTCATACCATTTTGGGGTTAGTATCTCAAACTACGGTTGACATACCCTACATCAGGTAGTATCGTGGAGAATCATATCAGAACTTCGTGCGCATGAAACAAACTGTTTTACTTGACGCATTGACCCAGATCCACTCGAAACCTCCCCTCCTTTGCTCGCATCAGCATTAAACACCTTCCGAAAGAGCGCTACGCGAGAGCTCGAGCAACGCTTCGGTTGGTCCAACTTCCGCCCCGGCCAACTCGAGGTCCTCGAGGCCCTGCACGAGCACCACGCCGCGCTCGCGCTCTTCCCGACCGGCGGCGGGAAGTCGCTCTGCTACCAGCTCTACGCCCAGCTCGCGCCCACGGGCCTGACCATCGTCGTGAGCCCCCTGATCGCGCTGATGAAGGACCAAGTGGACGACATGAAGGCCCGCGGGATCGCCGCGGCCCGCCTGGACAGCTCGATCGCGTGGCCCGAGCTCCGCCAAATCCGCGACGACCTGCGCACCGGCGCCCTCCGCCTGCTCTACGTCGCCCCCGAGCGCTTCAATAACGAGCGCTTTCGCGAACTCATCGAGGGATTGGAAGTCGCGCTTTTCGCCGTAGACGAAGCCCACTGCATCAGTCAGTGGGGACACAATTTTCGTCCGGACTACCTCAAGCTCGTCGGCTACGCCCGCCGGCTAAAGGCGCGAGCCCTCCTCGCGCTGACGGCCACCGCGACGCCGAGCGTCGTGCACGACATTCGTCGAGCGCTCGAAATCCCGGGGGCGGCGTGCATTATCACCTCCGCTTACCGCCCTAACCTCTTCCTCGAAGTAACGCCGCTGCCCGTCGAGGAGCGTACCGCCACACTGGTCGACCGACTACTACAGCGCCCGCCCGGGACCACCATCGTCTACGTTACCCTCCAGAAACAAGCCGAACGCGTCGCCTCCGAATTGAGTCAGGCCGGTCTCCCCGCGCGCGCCTACCACGCCGGCCTCAAACCGGACCAGCGGAGCGAGATCCAGGAGCAGTGGATGCGTGAGCCCGATCGTATCGTAGTAGCCACCATCGCCTTCGGCATGGGCATCGACAAGCGCGACGTCCGCTACATCTACCACCACGACCTCCCCAAATCACTCGAGGGCTACGTGCAGGAGATCGGTCGTGCCGGACGCGACGGGGAGCCGTCCCGGGTCGAGATCTTCGGCAACCCCGACGACGTGGAAACCCTCGCCGCGTTCACCCTCGACGACACCCCCGCCGCCGCTAGCCTGGCCAGCCTGGGCACCGCCCTCCTCGCGCACACCGAGCCCTTCGGCGTGTCGCGCTACCACCTCGCCAAGGCCCACGGCATCCGCCCCCTCGTTTTGGCGACAGCCCTCACCTACCTCGAGCTGCTCGGTATCCTCGAGCAGGGCACCCCGAGCTACGGTGCCTACCGCATCACGGCGCCCGGCGGACCTTCAGCCCTCCTCAAGCGACTGAGCGGTACCACCCAAACCTTCTACCGCGAGCTGCTCGCAACGGGGAGCGGGCGCATCCACACCACCATCGACATCGACACGGCTTGCGCCAAAACGGGCCGCGACCGCGCGCAGATCATGCGGTCTATCCAGTACCTCGAGCGCGAACGACTCGCCGAAATCCGGCCGAGTAAGCTCGAGCTCCGCTACCGGCCCCTAGCGCACGATTTCACACCCGCGTCGCTCACCGAAGAGCTCACGCGGCGCTTCCGGGATCGTGAGCGGCAGGACCTCGATCGATTGGATAAGGTGGTTGAGTACATCGGAGTAGACGCCTGTAAGACAGCCTTCCTGTTGCACTATTTCGGCGAGGGGAAGCCGAGCGACTGCGGGCACTGCAGTTGGTGTGCGGCGAAGTGACGGAACGGGGGACTTGCGGTAAGTTCGCCGTCCATGAAGCCACGTCGCCCGTTGTCGTCCTCGTTCGTCGCACTCGGGGTTGCCGTGTTGGTTGGGGCCTGCGGCCAGACCGCGGAACAGCGTGGAGACACCGTAGCGGCGGCCGAAACGACGGTGCCAAAAGCGCCTCCGTTTACCCCCGCCGACTTCGTGGACAGCGTGGCGGCCGCCCACGGCTTCGCGGATTGGTCGCGCGTGCGGCAGCTCGACTTCACCTTCCGCGTCGCACGTGGCGGCGAGGTCGCCGCGGAACGCGAATGGAGGTGGTTCCCCTACGCGGATAGCGTCGTACTTGTCGCGGACGGCGCGTCCACGAGCTACCTCCGCAACACCGAGCTCGACTCCGCCGCGCTCGCCGCGGACGGTAATTTCATCAACGACAGCTACTGGCTACTGATGCCGTTTTACCTCGAGTGGAGCAAGACCGGCTTCACGAGCACAGTGGTCCGTGGCGCCACGATGCCGCTGTCCGGCGCGCCGGCCACGAAGCTCACCGTGCTCTACGACGACGCCGGGGGGTACACCCCCGGCGACGCCTACGATCTCTACGTAGACGACGAGTACCTCGTTCGGGAGTGGATATTCCGCAAGAAGAATGCGGATGAGCCGAGCATGACGATGAGCTGGGAGGGCTACGCGGTGCTCAATGGGATGCAGCTGCCGGGAACGCACAAATCGACTCCGGAGTTGGGCTTGGAGATTTCGCATCCGGGAACCAATCTCGTGCTTCAGTAGGGAGCGGTGTACGTGGAATGCGTTTGCGGACACCGCATACACGAGCGAAGTTCGCCTAACGTACGATCCCGGCTGCGCTAGGTGCCAACTTTTCGCGGGTTGAGTACTTCCTGACAATCAGAACCAAGGCTGGCTTCGAAACATCCAGGTTGCGGCGGTTAGAGCGAACTCAGTTTGAAGCTATTAAAAAAGCTAGCGCAAGTAAAAACGACCACGGTGTCGAAACACCGCGGTCGTGAATTTCTCGGAATGAAGTTTCATGAAACACCATCTGGGATTACACCATTCGGGATACGGAGCTGTGGCTTTCGTACAGCGTTGTTATCAGCTGCTTGACCCTAAGACGCTTGCCGTTCCCGTTTCGCTGCACGGAGTTATAGAACTTTCTTACGATTGAGAAAACTCGCGATCCTCGAAACGCTGGTTCGGCACCTGACGGAGTCGTACAGCTCGCTGGGCGGTGAGTACAACGGAACCTTCGAGCCTATCTATGAACTTGCGGCTCGGCGAAATCTTAGCTGATTTTAGTCGATCAGCAAGCTTTAGACAGGCGCTTATTCGAGCCGAAACTTAATGGGTAGGTTAAACCGGACCTGTACGGGCGTGCCATCGATTTTTCCGGGCGTCCACGCGGGCATCGAATCGATGACCTTCGTGAGCTCTGCGGTGATCGCAGCGGTGACCATCAAATCGCCGTTGCTAGGCACCCGCGGGAAGCTTGGTTCGAGTAGCTCGCCATCGGTACCCACGATGAAGCTAACTAAGGCCGTGCCTTCGACGCCCTTCTCCCGGGCGATGTCAGGGTATTTAACTTGGCTATAGACATGTTTCAGCATCATCTCCATGTGGCAATCCTCAATCTCCTCGGAGGTGCCCGTGCAGTTTCCGCCGGGAAAGTGTGGCATCTCGTCGACAACCTTGTACACCGGCATGGAACGGATCATCTCCTGAGCGACGGCTTCGCCACTTCCATCCCTCGTGAGGTCGTTTGCTGGCAACTGCTGGCTTTTGAATTCTCCAGTAGCTGTGTTCGTGAAGTTTCGGACGATTTGGACTGTCTCCGCGTACGTCTCGGGGTCAAACATGGTGATGGTATCGGTACCCGTCAGCTCGTAGCCTTCCATAGCGCCGTCAGCGGATAGTATCAAGCTTTCTTCGGAGTTGGCTTCGGCGATCCCCGCTAGCTCAATTTCGGTTGGTTCTTCCTTCGCACAGGAAGCCGCGAATATGAGTAGAGTGAGAGCCGCCAGTACCGGGCGCCAGAGTTGCTTACGTCCGAAAGAGTTAGTCATCATCAGAAATCTATTTTTTAACGGTGAATGATTGAAGGCGGGCGCTAGTGCTAATGGACGAATGCCCAGCTGTTGGTTGAGTAGGATCTTTTGGTAGTCCGCCGCGTAACTCGCCGTGAGGACCACCTGCCGGTCGGCCTGGTATTCGTGCACCAATCTCAGCTCGCGGCGAAGCGCGTACACGAAGGGATTGAACCAAGCCGCCGCGCACGTGAAGCTGGCCAACAGAACATCGGCGCGGTGGTGAAGCTTCCAGTGGGTCGCCTCGTGCACGAGGATGGCTTCGTGTTCTGGACCGCTCAAACTATCCCAGTTCCCTACGTAGAGGGTGTTTCCCCAGGAGCACGGAGCTGTGTCGGTTGACGTTTGTCGTACCTCCATTCCGTACCTAGCTCCGATTCCGGTTACCGGCACGCTGTTTTGCCGTAAGGCGTGGATGCTGTAGATGTCCCGCGCTAGAATTGCGAGGCTCACGAGTACACCGAATAGATACACGGGTAACCACCAAGGGGTAGCCGATCCGGAGTTGGCGATCACTGGGGTGCCTTCCGCAGACACAATCAGCTCCGGGAGCGTGATCGTCGGTAGTTCCGGTAAGTACGCTGCGGTACTAAGCCCCGGGAGTACACTCACCAGCCAGGGGGCTGTAGCGCCGAGGAGGAGGGCGGCAATCAGGTAGGCCCGGTTGAAACGGTGGCAGGCCAGCGGGGCGAGTAGCGAGCGGTAGAGCAACCAGGAGCTCGCCCAAAGCAACGTCGAGGAGAGGAGTGAGCTCAGCATCTAGTTAGGTTTGTTTGCGGGTGAGTTGGAGGCGTCGTCGGCGTTATCCTCGTCGCTATCCGCGGCGTTGAGCAGCTCCTCGATCCGTTTTAGCGAAAGCGACTCCCGCTCGGCGAGGAAGCTGACGAGGCGGGCCGGACTGCCCCCGAAGAAGCGACCGATGAAGCTGTTGAGGCGCCCGGCCGAGTACTCGGCGCGCGGCACGGCGGGGGCGTACACGTACGTACGCCCGAAGGCTCGGTAGGTCAGAAACCCTTTGTCTACGAGGACGCGTAAGACGGTACTGACCGTGGTCGGCTTGGCCTCGGTGCCGGACTCCGCGAGGGCCTCCCGGACTTGCCCCGCGCTGCCCTCCCCGAGGCGCCACACCACCTGCATTACCTCTTCCTCTCCGGGGGTAAGTCGTTTCATGCAGCGAAACTACGACTATAAATTTAGTTAATCAACTATTAAGATAGTTTTAGAGAACATTTTTCGCCGCCATCACGCTATAACCGCAGTCCTCATGCCGTTTACAGACCTCCGCCCGTGTCAGATTTAGCCTCCCATATGCTCGCTTACCAGGAGGATAGCCTCCTCCGAGACCGGACCATCAGCCAGTACCAAGTGCTCGACACCCGGCCGGAGCTCGCCTTCGACGAGCTCACGGAGCTGGCGAGCGCGATCTGCGAGGCGCCGATCTCGCTCATCTCCCTGCTCGACGGTTCGCGCCAGTGGTTCAAGTCGGCACACGGGCTGGCGGCGTCCGAGACGCCTATCGAGCTGAGCTTCTGCGTACACGCCACGCAGCAACCCAACGAACTACTCATCGTCGAAGACGCCACCCGGGATGCTCGCTTCCGCGAAAACGACCTGGTTACCGGCGATCCGAGCATCCGCGCCTACGCCGGTGCGGCGCTGGTCTCGCCGGAGGGCGTACCCTTCGGGGCGCTCTGCGTGATCGACGATCACGCGCGGGACTTCACCCCCTTTCAGCGGCGAAGCCTGCAGATCATACGGGATCAGGTGGTCGAGAAGCTCAACCTCCGGCGGCAGGCCAGGGAGCACGAACTCGCGTACGTCCGGCTCCACGCCATCAACGCGCAGCTCGATCAGCTCACTTACGTGATCGCACACGACCTGAAGGCTACGCTGCGGCACCAGAACTCCTTCGCTCAGATCATCCTCGAAGACAGCGGTCCGGAGTTGAGCCGCGAGGTCCACCAAAACCTAAAGCACATCATCGAGAGCGGGGACAAGGCGCAGGAGTTGCTCGTCGACCTGAACGATTACGTGACCGCCGCGCAGTCCGCCTACGGCAAGGAGGAGGAATTTATCGTGGAGCACGTAATCCGGAAGCTCCCCGCGCTGGACGCCGCCGGCGACTCGCTGGCGGTTCACCTGCCGCAGGGTCAGACCTCGGTTCGGGGGCGTTTGGCGGCTACCCGGAGGATTTTGCAGGACCTCGTTTGCAACGCCATCGAGTACAACGACAGCCCGCACGGCAACGTCTGGATCGAGGTCGATAAGCGCGCGGAGTACATTTTGATCGACGTGATCGACGACGGGCTGGGCGTGGAGGCTCGTGATCGAAAGAGGATCTTCGAGGCCTTTCAGCGGGGGGTCAACACGGGAGTCGATCCCGACAAGAAGGGTATGGGGCTGACGATCTCCCTGCGCCTGGCCGAATCCATGGGGGGGGGCATTTCGCTCGTACCCACAGACCGACGCGGCGCGTTCTTCAGGGTGCGGCTGCCACACTTGTAGATCGCTCGTAGTTTTACGGAAGTAAACCACTCCACGGACCCGCCCACGGTCCGTGCAAAAAACAGACACGCTCCATGGCGTTCGATATCGACCTCATCCGGCAGGTCTACGCGGCACTACCTAGCCGCCTGCAAGAAGTACGGCAAGCCCTCGGCAAGCCGCTGACCCTCACCGAGAAGATTCTCTACGCCCACCTCCATCCGGATAGCCCGATGCAGCGCTACGGGCGGGGGAAAGACTACGTGTTCTTCCAGCCCGACCGCGTGGCCATGCAGGACGCTACCGCGCAGATGGCCCTGCTCCAGTTTATGACCGCCGGCCGCGACAAGGTCGCCGTGCCGAGCACGGTGCACTGCGATCACCTCATACTCGCCGAGGACGGCAGCGCCAAGGACCTGGCCCGCGCCGAGGACGTAAACTCGGAGGTGTACGATTTTCTCTCGAGCGTCTGCGACAAGTACGGCATCGGCTTTTGGAAGCCGGGCGCCGGGATCATCCACCAGATCGTGCTCGAGAACTACGCGTTCCCCGGCGGCATGATGATCGGCACCGACTCGCACACCCCGAACGCCGGCGGCCTCGGGATGGTGGCGATCGGCGTGGGCGGCGCCGATGCGGTCGACGTGATGGCCGGTATGCCCTGGGAGCTCAAGATGCCCAAGGTGATCGGCGTGAAGCTGACCGGCAAGCTCGGTGGGTGGACCTCCAGCAAGGACGTGATCCTGAAAGTGGCCGGTATCCTCACCGTGAAAGGAGGTACCGGCGCCATCGTCGAGTACTTCGGCGAGGGCGCGCGGAGCCTCAGCTGTACCGGCAAGGGGACCATCTGCAACATGGGCGCCGAGATCGGGGCGACGACCTCGACCTTCGGCTACGACGAATCTATGGGCCGCTACCTGCGCGCCACCGACCGGGCCGACGTGGCCGAGCTGGCCGACCGAGTGGCCGAGCACCTCACCGGCGACGCCGAGGTGTACGCCAACCCCGAGCAGTACTTCGACCAAGTCATCGAGATCGACCTGTCGACCCTCGAGCCGCACGTGAACGGACCGTACACCCCCGATCTCGCCTGGCCGATCTCGAAGTTCGCCGACGCCGTGCGCGAGAACAATTATCCCCCGGTTCTAGAGGTCGGCCTCATCGGCTCTTGTACCAACTCGAGCTACGAGGACCTCGACCGCGCCGCGTCGCTGGCGCGGCAGGCCGTCGCCAAAAACCTCAAGGTCAAATCCGAGTTCACCGTCACGCCCGGCTCCGAGCAAATCCGCTTTACCGTAGACCGCGACGGCCAGCTCAAGGAGTTTGAGAAGATGGGCGGCGTGGTACTGGCCAACGCCTGCGGTCCGTGCATCGGGCAGTGGGCGCGCCACACCGACGATCCGAAGCGCAAGAACTCGATCCTCACGAGCTTCAACCGCAACTTCTCCAAGCGCAACGACGGCAACCCGAACACGCACGGCTTCGTGGCGAGTCCGGAGATCGTCACGGCGATGTCCATCGCCGGTAGCCTCACGTTCAACCCGCTTACCGACACGCTCACCAACGAAGTCGGTGAACAGGTGAGGCTCGATCCCCCGACCGGTGTCGAGCTGCCACCGCGCGGCTTCGACGTAGGTGATGCGGGCTTCCAGGCCCCGGCCGAGGACGGCAGCGGCATCGAGGTCGTCGTCAGCCCGGAGAGCGATCGCCTGCAGTTACTTACCCCCTTCGAGCCCATCTCCGTGCAGGACGTCACCGATATGCGCGTGCTCATCAAGGCGAAAGGCAAGTGTACCACCGACCACATCTCCATGGCGGGGCCGTGGCTCAAGTACCGCGGCCACCTGGAGAACATCTCCAACAACTGCCTCATCGGAGCGGTCAATGCCTTCAACAAAGACGTAAATTCGGTAGCCAATTACGCGGAGTCGGCTACCCAACCGAACTACATGCACGTGCCGGACAGTGCCGTCGCCTACCGCACGCGAGGCATCGGGACGGTGGTCTTCGGCGAGGAGAACTACGGCGAGGGATCGAGCCGCGAGCACGCCGCCATGGAACCCCGCTTCCTGGGGGTAATGGCGGTGATCGTGAAGAGTTTCGCGCGTATCCACGAGACCAACCTGAAAAAGCAGGGCATGCTCGGCCTGACCTTCGTGAATCCGGACGATTACGACAAGGTCCGTCAGGACGACAAGGTCACCATCGTCGATTTCGAGGCGCTGAGTCCGGGTAAGAACCTCGCACTCCGACTCGCGCACAGCGACGGTACCAGCGAAACCTTCGAGGTAGCGCACACCTACAACCAAGCCCAAATCGATTGGGTGAAAGCCGGTTCTGCGCTCAATAAGATCCGCAGAGACGTAGCCGCCGAAACGGTGGACTGAGCGACCCAAAATAGCGAACGCATCGGCGAGCGAGCGGAGATCTTCCGTTCGCTCGCTTCGTTTTAAGACTCAAAGGTTGTGCAAACTCTTTTAGAGTAGTACCTGAAATCCTTAACCGTACTGTTTGGGTAATGCAGTATAATCACATTCTAACTTAGTTGGCGAATCTATCGACTCATGTTTAAGGAATTCAAAGAGTTTATTAGCCGCGGGAATGTGCTGGAGCTAGCCGTGGGTGTTATCCTGGCCGCAGCTTTCGGTGCCATCGTTAAGAGTTTGACGGGTGATGTCCTCATGCCTTTCGTAGGTTACTTCGCGGGGGGCATCGATTTTTCAGAGGCCGCGGTAACTTTAGGTACCCCCGAGATCGACCCCGCGACGGGGCTAGCGATTCCCGGTAGCGGGGGCGTAGTCGTGGCTTACGGTCGCTTGATCCAGACCATCATCGATTTCGTAATCATTGCTTTCGTTATTTTCCTCGTGGTAAAAGCGTATAACAATTTTCTCCGCAAGCAGGAGGTAGCCCCGGAGGTAACTCCGGCGCCATCGAAAGAAGAGACGTTGCTCGCCGAGATCCGCGACTTGCTGGCGCGGCAGAACCGCCCTCTGTAAGGACGGCCCCCCGGAGGGGGCGTCACGACGGCTCACGAGCGCCAACTATGAATCACCCGAGGGGGCTTGCCGTCGGTAGGCCCCTTTCTTTGCGCCGTATGGCGAAGTACCTCATCCTCGGCACGGCCTTCCCTTACCGGGGCGGTATGGCCATGTTCAACGAACAACTCGCCAAGGCGCTCCTGGAAGCCGGACACGAGGTGGAGGTCGTCACGTTCACGCTTCAGTACCCCAACTTCCTGTTCCCCGGGGAGAGCCAAACCGAAGACCGCCCCGCGCCTACGGAGTACCCGATCGTCCGCAAGCTCAATAGCGTCAACCCGCTGAGCTTCTTCGCCACCGGACGCTACATCCGGAGCCGACGGCCGGACGTGATCATTTGCAAGTTTTGGCTGCCGTTTATGGGGCCCGCCTTAGGTACGGCCCTGCGCTTCGGCAAAACGCGCCGCACGCGCGTCTTGTCCGTGGTCAGCAACATCGTACCCCACGAGCGACGGCCCGGCGACAAGCTGTTCGCCCGCTACTTCGCGCGGCAGGTCGATGATTTCGTCGTAATGAGTCGCTCGGTAGAAGCGGAAATGGCGCAATTCGCCCGCCCACCGCAGCGCGTCGTCTTTCATCCGCACCCGATCTACGACAATTTCGGCGACGCCGTGCCCAGGGAGATCGCTTGCGCCGAGCTGAAGCTCGATCCCGGCTGCCGGTACGCGCTTTTCTTCGGCTTCATCCGCGACTACAAAGGTCTTGACCTCCTGCTCGACGCGGTGGCCGACCCCCGTTTTAGCGGAAGCGACATCCGGCTCATCGTGGCCGGGGAGTTTTACGGCAACGCGGCGGCTTACGGTAGGCAGATCGAGCGGCTCGGGATCGCCGAGCGGCTCGTGCTGCGGACCGAGTTCATCCCACACGATCAGGTCCGGCACTATTTTAGCGCTGCAGACTTGGTGGTGCAACCGTACAAGTCGGCTACCCAGAGCGGGATCTCGCAGATGGCCTATCACTTCGAGCGGCCGATGGTCGTAACTAGGGTGGGGGGGTTACCGGAGATCGTACCCGACGGCGAAGCGGGCTACGTGGTGGATACCAACGCGGAGGCCATCGCCGACGCCATCCTGCGCTTTTTCGGCGAGGCGGATCAACGCAGCATGCAACTTACGGTCAGGGAGCTTGCAAAGCGGTACAAGTGGGAGGCGCTTGTCGACGTGATCGAGACTTTAGCCGAGTGATCTACAGAGCGAAAGCCCCGCTCCGCATCGGACTGGCGGGGGGGGGTACCGACGTGAGCCCGTTTGCCGATCGGTACGGTGGGGCAATCTTGAACGCTACGGTGAGCTTATTCGCGACGGCTTCGATCGAGCCTCGTACCGACCGGCGCATCCTGCTCGAGAGCCGAGACCTCGGGGCGTGCGCGGATTTAACGTGTGCGTCGCGGTTGCCGATCGACGGCGAACTCGACCTACTCAAGGGGGTCTACAACCGGGTGATGACGGACCATCCGTTCGCGCACACCGGATTTCGACTCACCACGGAGGTGGATGCCCCCAAGGGCTCCGGTTTGGGCACCAGCTCCACGGTGACCGTGGCGATTTTGGCGGCCTTCGCCGAGTGGCTCACGCTTCCCCTCGGCGAGTACGACCTGGCGCGCCTCGCCTACCAGATCGAGCGTAAGGACATGCGCATGGCCGGCGGCCGCCAGGATCAGTACGCCGCCACCTTCGGAGGATTCAACTTCATGGAATTCTACGCGGACGAGAAGGTGATCGTAAATCCGCTCCGCGTACGGCGCGCGTACGTGAAGGAGCTCGAGCACAATTTGCTGTTGTACTACACCGGGACCAGTCGCCTATCCGCGAAGATAATCGAACGCCAATCCGCGGCCTTCTCCGCGCGGGGCGGAGGCGACCGCAACGAGAGCGTGGAGGCCGCCATGGCGCTCAAGGAGCAAGCCGTACGCATGAAGGAGGCCATTCTCACGGGCAGGCTCGCGGAGATCGGCCCGCTACTCGACTTCGGCTGGCAACACAAAAAGGCCATGGCCGAGGGGATAACCAACCCCATGATCGACGAGCTGTATGCCGCCGCCGTGGCGGCCGGGGCTTCGGGGGGCAAGATCAGCGGCGCGGGCGGCGGCGGTTTCATGACGTTCTACTGCCCGGGCGGTTCGCGCCACGCCGTGAGTGAGGTGCTGCGCGGCTTCGGGGGTGAGGTACGCAACTACGTGTTTGTCGGGGAAGGCGTAGTAGGTTGGTCGCAATGAGTAGCATCCTCCCCAGCCAGGCCATCGTGCTCGCCGGCGGCTTCGGTACGCGCCTGCGGTCGGTGGTGAGCGACGTGCCCAAGCCCATGGCCCCGATCGGCGGCCGCCCGTTTCTAGCGTACCTGCTCGACTACCTCGCCGCGCAGGGGATCAAAACCGTGACGCTCGCCCTCGGGTACCTCGGGGAGCTCATCGAGCGACACTTCGGCGAGCGGTACCGGGGCATTCGGCTCACCTACAGCTACGAACGCGAGCCGCTCGGTACCGGCGGCGCGGTCCGTGAGGCACTCAAGCTGCTCAACACCAACCAGCCCGTCTGGATCCTCAACGGCGATACCTTCTTCGCCTGTGATTTGGGCGCTTGCGCCAAAACCCACCGTGCGGCGGCGGCCGACGTAACGCTTGCGCTAAAACGAGTGGCGGATGCCGATCGCTACGGCCTCGTCGAGGTCGACGACAACGGCCTGGTTACCGCCTTCGCCGAAAAACGGGCCGGCGCCTCCGGTCTCATCAACGCCGGGGTTTACCTCGTCGACCCCGGCGCATTCGCGCGCTTCGACCTGCCCGGTCCAAACTTCTCGCTCGAACGCGATCTCTTCGAGCGACACCTGCTCGACCTGCGGCTCAATACCTGTCCCCAGGATGCCTACTTCGTAGACATCGGGGTGCCCGAAGACTACGCGCGGGCGCAGGCCTACTTCGCCACCTAGCTCCGCGGTTGCTCCCGCAGTGCGCGCCGCAAGATTTTGCCGACGTTGGTTTTCGGTAACTCCTCCCGCCACTCGTAGCGCTTGGGGCGTTTGTAGCCGGCGAGCTGCTCGCGGGTGTAGGCGTCGAGCTCCTCCTCGGTGAGGGACGGATCGTTGCGCACGACGAACGCTTTGACCACCTCGCCCGATTTCTCGTCGGGTACGCCGACCACCGCGACCTCGGTCACTTTGGGGTGGGCGGCCAGAACGTCTTCGACCTCGTTCGGGTACACGTTGAAGCCCGAGACGAGGATCATGTCCTTTTTCCGGTCGACGATCTTGAGGTAGCCGTCGGCGTCGAGGGTCGCCATATCGCCCGTCGACAGCCAGCCCTCCCGGAGGACCTTCGCCGTTTCTTCCGGTCGGTTGTAGTAGCCTTTCATCACCTGCGGACCCTGTACCTGCAGCTCGCCGACCTCACCGAACCCCAGCACCCGCCCCCGCTCGTCGACGACGCGCACCGATGTGCTCGGCAGGGGCAAGCCGATCGTACCCTGTCGGTGTGTCCCGTCGATCGGGTTGACGCTGACCACCGGGCTCGCCTCCGTCATTCCGTACCCTTCGGCCACCGGGCAGCCGCTCACGGCCTGAAAGTGGTCGCCCACGGAGCTTTGCAGCGCCATGCCCCCGGCGATCACTACGCGAAGGTGCGAGGTGTCCGCGGAGGCAAATTTCTTCGAGTGAGCGAGTGCGTTGAAGAGGGTATTGACCCCGGTCAGGAGGTTGACCCGGTGGTCGTTGAACGCGCTGACCACGGTGTCGAGATCGCGTGGGTTAGCGATCAGGACCGTTTCCGCCCCGTAGTTGAGCATGCTCAGGCAGTTGACCGTAAAGGCGAAGATGTGGTAGAGCGGCAGGGGGCAGAGGGTTATCAAGTCCTGCTCGTCGGCGAGCACGGAGTGCATCCAGGCGTTGGACTGCAGGGCGTTCGCCATCAGGTTTCGGTGCGTGAGCATGGCCCCCTTCGATACGCCGGTGGTGCCGCCGGTGTACTGGTGCACGGCGACATCTTCGGCGGTAGCCTCGAAAGGCTGGAGCTCAAAACCCTTACCGGCGCGAATGGCCTCCTTGAAGGTGACGGCGTTGGGGAGGGTGTAAGCGGGGACCATCCGCTTGACGTTGCGCACCGCGAAATTCACGAAAGCGCCTTTGAGCCCGAGCATTCCACCGATGCTGGTGGTCAAAATGGTCTTGAGTCGCGTTTGCGGTAAGATCTTCTCGAGGTTCGCCGCGAAGTTCTCGGCGATTATGATGCCCTTGACGCCCGAATCCACGAATTGGTGCTGCATCTCGCGCGGGGTGTAGAGCGGATTGGTGTTGACGACGACCAGCCCGGCCTTGAAGCACGCAAACAGCGCGATGGGGTACTGCGGTAGATTGGGCATCATTAGCGCGAACCGATCGCCCGGTTCCAGTCCGCGGCTCTGCAGGTAGGCGGCGAGCTGGGTGGAGAGCTCGTCCACCTCCCGGTAGCTCACCGAGGTACCCATGAAGGTGTAGGCCTTGCGTTTGCTGAATCGCCGGGTGGCTGCGGCGACCATGGCCTTGAGGTTGGGGTAGGTATCGACGTTGATGTTGGCCGCGACGCCGGGGGGGTAGTTGTCGAGCCAGGGCTTGGCGGGAGTGGGGGTGCTCAAAGGGGGACGTATGCTAGTTGGAGCTAATGTAGCCGCTTTGCGGCGCAGGCCGCTGCGGGATCAAACTTGTGCGTACCTTCGCGGGCTATTTCAATAAACCCCGGGTTTTAGCGAAAGCGGCCGAGCGAATTTGGCCTTTCTTATTACCCTACAAAACTCCCTAAGCCCTATGGCTACACCGGAGAAAAATTCGCCACAAAGCGCGCAGCAAGCCCCCGACACGACGGAAGAAGCGAGCGCCGCCGAGGCGATCGTCGACTCTTCGAAGGTCGTTATCATCGCCGATGACGGCGAGGACAAATCCGTCGTCCGTCGCAGCATCGTCGACACCCCCGAAGACGTCGCCACCGACGACGACGAGGACGAGGGAGAGGTAAACCTCTTCGAAGAGGAGGACGACTCGACGCACGCGCACGACGACTTCAACTGGGGACTCGGCAACAAAACCTCGAACCGCTACACCGCGGAGGAGCGTCAGTCCATGATCAGCGTGGTGGATAACACGCTGACCGCCGTCAAGGAATTCGACATCATCCAGGGTACGATCAAGGCTATCCAGGCCGGCGATTACGTGCTCGACATCAACTACAAGTCCGACGGACTCGTCGGTATCTCCGAGTTTCGCGACCAGCCCGACCTAGAGGTCGGCAGCACCGTCGAGGTGTACGTCGAGGAGCTCGAGGACGATCGGGGTCAGCTCGTGCTCAGCCGCCGCAAGGCGAAGCTGCTGCGTGCCTGGGACCGCATCGTCGACTCGTACGAGAACGGCACCGTCATCCGCGGGACGGTGGTCTCGAAGACGAAAGGCGGTCTGATCGTAGACGCCGGTGGGTTGGAGACGTTCCTGCCCGGTTCGCAGATCGACATCAAGACGGTTACCGACTTCGACGTGTACGTCGGCAAGACGATGGAATTCAAGGTCGTGAAGATCAACGAGACCATCAAGAACGCCGTCGTCTCGCACAAAGCCCTCATCGAAAGCGACCTCGCCGAGCAGCGCGAGGCGATCATCGCGAGCCTCGAGAAGGGGCAGGTGCTGGAGGGTATCGTCAAGAATATCACCGACTTCGGAGCCTTCCTCGATTTGGGGGGCGTCGACGGCCTACTTTACATCACCGATATCTCCTGGGGCCGCATCAAGCACCCCTCGGAGGTGGTCTCGGTCGGTCAGAAGCTCAACGTGGCGGTGCTCGATTTCGACGAGAACAAGAAGCGGATCTCGCTCGGTCTCAAGCAGCTCCAACCGCACCCGTGGGATACCATCGGCGAGGAGGTTGGCGAGGGGTCGACGGTCAGCGGACGCATCGTCAACATCGAAGACTACGGCGCTTTCCTCGAGATCAAGCCCGGTGTCGAAGGCCTCATCCACGTGTCGGAGGTTACCTGGTCCAACCAGCCCGTCAACGCACGCGACTACTTTACCGTGGACGCGCAGGTCGACGCCAAGGTGGTGGCCATCGACCTCGACGAGCGCAAGATGTCGCTCTCGATCAAGCAACTCCAGGACGATCCGTGGGAGCGCGTGTTCTCCAGCTACCCCGAGGGTTCGCGTCACAGCGTAACCGTCAAAAACCTCACGCCGTACGGTGTCTTCGTCGAGTTGGAAGAGGGCATCGGTGGCATGGTGCACATTTCGGACCTCAGCTGGACGAAGCGTTTCAACCACCCCTCGGAGTTCACCAAAACGGGCGAGAAGGTCGACGTCATGGTGCTCAACGTGGATGGCGACAACCGCAAGATCTCGCTCGGCATCAAGCAACTCGAAGAGAACCCGTGGGATACGTTCGCACAGGTATTCCCCGAGGGTTCGTTCCACGAGGCAACCGTGCTGCGTAAAGACGACCGCGTCGCGATCCTCCAGCTCCCTTACGGTCTCGAGGCCTTCGCTCCCCTCAAGCACATGCGCAAAGAGGACGGTACGATGGCCGAGGTGGACGAAGTGATCCCCGTGAAAGTCGTCGAGTTCAACCGCGACGACAAGCGGATCATGGTATCCCACTCCCGCGTGGTCGATTCGCTCAAGCGCGACGCGCGCAACGAGGAGAAGAAAGTCGAACGCGAAGAGCGCGAGGAAGTACGTAACGTGGTTCGCCGCCAGACGCAGTCCATCGAGCGCGCTACGCTCGGCGACCTCGACGCACTCGCTGCCCTGCGCGATCAGTTCGCCGGCAACGAACCCGCTGGAGAAGCCAAAACCGAAAAGGCTCCGAAGGCCGAAAAAGCCCCAAAGGCTAAAGCGGACACGAAGCCGGCTAAGGCTGAAGCCGCCGAGGAGCCGGCTGCCGCAGCGCCAACCGCAGGGGCTAAAGCCGAAAAGGTCCCGGACGCCGAAGAAGCTCCGAAGGCTAAAGCGACCAAGGCTGAAGCCAAGGAGTCTATCGCGGACGACGAAACTTCGACCGCCGAAGCGGATAGCGCTACCGAAGAAGAGTAAGCGTACCGCTTTCCAACCCTCGGGCGCCTTGCGGCATTCCGGGATAAAGCCTTTCGATCCTGCGCGGATCGGAAGGCTTTTGTTGTTTTGTAGATATGCGACTGCCTCGAACGTCTTTTGTTATGGTTTGCTACTGTGCCGCGATCGGCACCGCCGCCTGCCAGTCGGCCCCCGCCGACGAGCGACTGCTCGAACCCGAACAGTTTGTCGAAACCTACGAAACGGCCGAGTCGGCCGGGGCCATACTCATCGATTGCCGCACACCCGCGGAGTTTGCGAACGGGTCCCTGACCGGTGCACGTAACATCGATTTCGAGAGTCCGGACTTCGAAGCACGTGTTGACAGCCTCGACTCCGACGAGGCGGTCTTCATCTTTTGTCAGAGTGGCGGACGCAGCGGGCGAGCCGCTGCCACGCTGAGTGAACTCGGGTTCCGGCAGGTTTTCGACCTGAAAGGCGGCTACGGCAACCTTCCCCCCGCTTTGTTGCTTGAGCACTGAAGCCATCCGTAACCTCTACCCGTATGCCCATTCGCTCCCCACACGTCGTTATCATTGGTTCTGGCTTCGCCGGCCTCTCCGCCGCTTGTTACCTGGCCCGGGATGGCGCGCGAGTAACCCTTTTCGAAAAGCACGATCAGGCCGGGGGGCGAGCCCGCGAGTTCGAAGCCGAAGGGTTCACCTTCGACATGGGACCTTCTTGGTACTGGATGCCCGACGTATTCGAGCGCTTTTTTGAGGACTTCGGGACGACGGTGGCCGAGCAATATGAGCTGACCCGACTCGATCCGAGCTACCAGGTGGTGTTCGCGGGTAACGAGAACGTACAGCTACCCGCCCACCGGCGAGCGTTGTACGACTTGTTCGAATCCATCGAAGCCGGTAGCTCGACGAAGCTCGACTCGTTTTTAGCGGAAGCGGGCTACAAGTACGAGGTCGGTATGGGCGAATTCGTACAGCGCCCGGCGCATTCGGTACTCGAGTTCATGGATCCGCGGATCGCTACCGCCGCGCTCCGCCTCGACATGCTTACCGATATGGGGAGCTACGTCGACCGACTTTTCACCGATGAGCGGCTCCGTCAAATCCTTAAATTTCCCGTGCTCTTCCTCGGTGCCACCCCCGAGGATACTCCCGCCCTGTACTCGCTCATGAATTACGCGGACCTCGTAAAGGGTACCTGGTACCCAACTGGGGGCATGCACCGCATGGTGGATGCCATGGTCCGGCTTGCGCTAAAACTCGGGGTAGATATCCGACTCAATACCCCCGTTCGCGAGATTAGGGTCGAGAATGGAGAAGCCGTGGGGGTAGCTACCGATGCCGGCTTCGTGGCCGCTGATACCGTAATCGGTTCGGCTGACTATCACTACGTGGAGAGTCAGTTGTTATCCGCCGAGCATCGACAGTACTCGGAGGACTACTGGTCGCGCCGCACGATGGCCCCCTCCAGTTTGCTCTACTACCTGGGTGTAGGGGAGCAGTTGCCCAAGTTGCTACACCATAACCTATTTTTCGATAGGTCCTTCGACAAACACGCCGAAGAGATTTATACCCACCCGCGGTGGCCGAGCGACCCGCTTTTCTACGCCTGCGTCCCGAGCAAGACCGACCCGAGCTGCGCTCCGGCCGGTTGCGAGAATCTTTTTCTGCTCATCCCGACGGCACCCGGGTTGGGGGGGGACGACGAAGTTTTGCGCGAGCGCTATTTCGACCGCGTGATGGATCGCCTCGAAGCCTTCGTCGGTCGGTCGATTCGCGACTCGATTGTCTGTAGGCGCGACTTTGCCGAGTCCGACTTCGTGTCCGAGTACGGAGCGTACAAGGGAAACGCATACGGCCTAGCGAACACCCTGCGCCAGACGGCATTTCTCAAACCGAAGATGCGTAGTAGTCGCGTTGAGCGGCTCTACTTTGCGGGCCAGCTCACCACACCCGGACCAGGTGTTCCTCCCTCCCTGATAAGTGGCGAGGTGTGCGCACGCGAAGTGGGTGGCAGTCTCGGACTTACGACCAAAGAAACCCGACATGGATCCCAAGCGACTGTATAGCGACGTCTGCATCGAGTGCGCCCAACTCGTTACACGACGTTATTCGACGAGCTTTTCGTTGGGGATACGCCTCTTCGATGAGCGGTTGCGCAACCCGATTTACGCTATTTACGGCTTCGTACGCTTCGCCGACGAGATCGTGGATACCTTCCACGACCACGACAAAGCGATGTTGCTCGAGGAATTCCGACGGGAAACGCACCTCGCGCTCGATCGGCGACTGAGTTTAAATCCCGTGTTGCAAGCTTTCCAAGAGACCGTGCACGCCTACGGCATCGAACGCGATCTGATCGAGGCGTTCTTGTACAGCATGGAGCTCGACATCGAGAGTCGAATTTACGAACGCGCGCTCTACGATACCTACATCTACGGGAGTGCGGAGGTGGTGGGGCTGATGTGCCTACGGGTGTTCGTGCGCGATGATTCGGATGCGTACGCGAATTTGCGTGAGCCCGCCCGCCGCCTGGGCGCTGCCTTTCAGAAGGTAAATTTCCTGCGTGACATCTCGAGCGATTACCACGATCGGGGTCGGGTTTACTTTCCGGGCGTCGTGTTCGGGAACTTCACCGATCAGCAGAAGGCGGAGATCGAGGCGGAGATCGACGCGGATTTTGCCGCCGCGCTCGAGGGCATCAAGGGGCTACCGGAGGGATCGCGCCTCGGGGTCCACTGCGCCTACGTCTACTTCAAGAATTTGCTAAAGCGAATCCAGCGCACGGAAGCCCGAAGGATCGCGGTAGAACGCATTAGGGTACCCAACACCGTTAAGCTCAGACTTATGCTCGGCAGTGCGGTGCGTCACCAACTGAATCTACTCTGACCAAAACTTTGCCGACCCGCTTGTCTGGGGAGCGGAGAGTGGATACATTTGCAGCCGCTTTTGGAAGCAAGGCGGGTGAAGCGAAATTGACAGCGACTTTTTTCACGGCTCGTTAGGGTAAAAATCCACAGAAGATTACCTTTGCGGCCCGCCAGGAAGCTGGTTCGGATTACCGAGTGAAGATGGTTATAGACCATTTGGGCTGCGTCTTTTACGCGACGTTCTTTGACGTAGGGAAGGAAGATAGGATGAAGAAGGGCAGGCGTTCCGCCGCGAGGTGCGAATGATGTCCTTCGGGTAAGAGATCGAGTTAGAACAACGCAAGCTTAGGTCGCTCTTCGATTGGGTTGATGCTTACGAGCACCACGATGGAGAGTTTGATCCTGGCTCAGGATGAACGCTAGCGGGAGGCTTAATACATGCAAGTCGCAGGGTAGTACGCTTTCGGGTGTACGAGACTGGCGCACGGGTGAGTAACGCGTACGTGATCTACCCCTGTAGTCGAGGATAGCCCCTGGAAACGGGGAGTAATCCTGGATGGTCCTGGCCGGCCGCATGGTCGGGCTAGGTAAAGGCTTCGGCCGCTACGGGATGAGCGTGCGTACGATTAGGTAGTCGGCGGGGTAACGGCCCACCGAGCCGTTGATCGTTAGGGGGCGTGAGAGCGTGGACCCCCACACGGGTACTGAGACACGGACCCGACTCCTACGGGAGGCAGCAGTAAGGAATATTGGGCAATGGGCGCAAGCCTGACCCAGCCATCCCGCGTGTGGGACGAAGGCGCTCAGCGTCGTAAACCACTTTTGGACAGGAAGAACGGCGGATACTCGTGTCCGCGTGACGGTACTGTCAGAATAAGCACCGGCT
>OZ244043.1:0-535000 GCA_965215215.1 Saprospiraceae bacterium | reverse complement strand
CGTACTCCCCGAAATGCATTTAGGTGCAGCGTCGGACGTCGAGGATTGTCGTGGAGGTAGAGCTACCGATTGGGCTAGGGGGCTTCGCGGCCTACCAACCCCAGACGAACTCCGAATGCCACGACATATCGGTCCGGCAGTGAGGCCGCGGGTGCTAAGGTCCGCGGCCGAGAGGGGAACAACCCAGACCACCGGCTAAGGCCCCGAAGTCCGGGCTGAGTTGCGTCGAACGAGGTGGGAGCGCTTAGACAGCTAGGATGTTGGCTTGGAAGCAGCCATCCATTTAAAGAGTGCGTAACAGCTCACTAGTCGAGCGTTCCCGCGCGGAAAATACGCGGGCATAAGCCCGGCGCCGAAGCCGTGGACCCGGTCCCCCCGCGCGGGGGACCGGGTGGTAGGGGAGCATTCCGGTCCGCGGGGAAGCGGCGACGGCGAGTCGCCGTGGAGCGTCCGGAAAAGAAAATGTAGGCATGAGTAACGATAAGGGGGGCGAGAACCCCCCCCGCCGTAAGACCAAGGGTTCCGGGGACGATGCTAATCAGAACCGGGTCAGTCGGGTCCTAAGGCGTACCCGAGAGGGGAAGCCGATGGCGAACGGGTTAATATTCCCGTACCCGCGGCGCGCGAGCCGACGAGGGGACGGAGGTGCGTAAGGTGCGCCCGGCGACGGAATGCCGGGTAGAAGGGAGGTAGGCGTCGACCGGGGTAGTTAAGTACGCCCCGGGAGCCGAGACCCGATCGTACTCCAATCGCTACGGCGAGCGGAGATAGTCACCCCAAGCGGACTCCCGAGAAAAGCCTCTAAGGCGTTCGAGCGCGCGCGCGGCCCGTACCGCAAACCGACACAGGTGGTCGAGGAGAGTATCCTCAGGCGCTCGAGTGATCCGCGGCTAAGGAACTAGGCAAAATGGACCCGTAACTTCGGGAGAAGGGTCGCTCGACCCGCCCTTTCGGGGGCGACGAGAGCCGCAGTGAAGAGGCCCAGGCGACTGTTTAGCAAAAACACAGGACTCTGCCAAGCCGCGAGGCGAAGTATAGGGTCTGACACCTGCCCGGTGCTGGAAGGTTAAGGGAGGCCGTTACCCTTTTGGGGGGAAGCGGTTGACCGAAGCCCCAGTAAACGGCGGCCGTAACTATAACGGTCCTAAGGTAGCGAAATTCCTTGTCGGGTAAGTTCCGACCTGCACGAATGGTGTAACGATCTGGGCACTGTCTCAGCCGCGAGCTCGGTGAAATTGAAGTATCGGTGAAGATGCCGATTACCCGCGACGGGACGAAAAGACCCCGTGAACCTTTACTATAGCTTCACATTGGGTTTGGGTGCAGGGTGTGTAGGATAGGTGGGAGGCAGCGAAGGGGCCGCGCCAGCGGTCGTGGAGTCGACCTTGAAATACCACCCTCCCTGTACCTAGATCCTAACCCGCGTTAACGGCGCGGGAACCGTGTGTGGTGGGTAGTTTGACTGGGGTGGTCGCCTCCTAAAGCGTAACGGAGGCTCGCAAAGGTACCCTCAGCCCGGCCGGCAATCGGGCGCGGAGCGTATGAGTAGAAGGGTGCTTGACTGGGAGACCGACGGGTCGATCAGGTAGGAAACTAGGCTCAAGTGATCCGGTGGTCCCGCGTGGGTGGGCCATCGCTCAAAGGATAAAAGGTACTCCGGGGATAACAGGCTGATCTCCCCCAAGAGCTCACATCGACGGGGAGGTTTGGCACCTCGATGTCGGCTCGTCACATCCTGGGGCCGGAGAAGGTCCCAAGGGTTGGGCTGTTCGCCCATTAAAGTGGCACGCGAGCTGGGTTCAGAACGTCGTAAGACAGTTCGGTCTCTATCTGTCGTGGGCGCGGGAGCGTTGCGTGGGGCTGACTCCAGTACGAGAGGACCGAGTCGGACGCACCTCTGGTCGACCGGTTGTGGCGCCAGCTGCACCGCCGGGTAGCCACGTGCGGGACGGATAAGCGCTGAAGGCATCTAAGCGCGAAGCCGGCCACAAGATGAACGCTCCGCCCGGGCGCGACCCGGACGAGGGCCGTGGGAGACGACCACGTCGATAGGCCGCAGGTCGAAGCGCAGCGATGCGCGCAGCCGAGCCGGTACTAATCGCCCGAGAGCTTCCCTAAATTTATTAAATACAAGTAGTGAGCAATCGCGACTGCTCGACCATCTATCTACTACTCTTCCAATGTCCTTGTCGGTGTGCTTTCTCCAACGCGCCACAAACTATCCACCCCCAAAATGTTAGGGGTACGTATTTACTCTAATCTAAGTAAGTACACCTGTCGTCTCGTGCAGACAACAGCGATCAAGACTTAAGGCGGTTATAGCGGGGGGGATCCACCTCTTCCCATCCCGAACAGAGAAGTTAAGCCCCCTAGCGCCGATGGTACTGCCCGCAACGGGTGGGAGAGTAGGTAGCCGCCGCCCCACTAACCGACCACGGGGGTCGCCCGCGCGAACGCGCCGGCGGCCCCCCCGCGGTCTATAGCTCCCGCGACCCGAGCTGATCCGCGCTACTTTGACTCGCGATCGCCCACTTTTCGCTCCCCACGTATTCGCCAGTATGGTCGGTAGGCGCCTTCTCTACGAGCTTCTCTGGATCGGTATCGCCGCGCTCACCGCACTCGGAATCGCAGCTCCGGCGTATCTCGCTGCCGGACCCTCCGAATACCTATTGCCCGTGGCTGCGTTGGCGTTTGCCTTCGTGACTATCCTGCGTCTCGTGTTCTTCCATACGGAGAGCCACTGGATAAACAACCTCTTCGTAAAGGCATTCGTCTGCATACTTATGCTACCTATGGTAGCGTACGCCGTCCTCACGCTGAACGGAGTGCAGAACTTCGTCGACGCACAGGGTTTCGAGGCCGTATTCCCGACTACGTCCGCGGCGGTATCTATTCCTTGGGGTAACTACATCAGGGACGCCGTTTTACTGCTGGCCGCGGGGGTCACTCTCTCTGCCCTCGTACTCCCCGTAGTTCTTATAATCAGGGCCTTTCAGCAAGTGAAGGCGGGGGAGTATAAGTTCTGAGCGTGCAGCGCCTTCGGCTGCGAGACGTATCCACCGTCCAACCGTAATCTACTGCTCCGTCGCAAGTCGTTCCGCAACCCGATCCTGAGCCTCGCTCAGCGACTGCAAATCGTCGCTCGCTAGGATCACCCCTGCGTGGTAAGCTTTATTGATCTCCTCGACCACGTACTGCGAGGCATACATACTTAGATCCGGATGCTTCTGGCTTACTGCCCGCAAAGAAATCCCCCCGAAACGCCGCGTATCCTGCGGTGATTCGTACGCCGTCCCACGCAACCTAGCCACCTCTAGCTTAGCCCACTCCGCCCACAGATCTACGCCGCTCGCGTGCAAAATCATCGAGGAGATGTACGCACCACCTACTCGGCTCGAGGTCTCCAAAAATAAAAGCTCCCCCTCGCTTCCACGGATAAACTCCGTATGACTCGCACTGTACCGCATGCCAAACGTGCGCATAACGCTGTCGGTCAGCCGCACGAGCTCCCTGTGCTCGTCTGTAGAAGGATCGAGCGTCCGCGTCTGAAAAAGCCCACCCCCCTGTACGATCGCGAGGGGGGCATCGGCGTATTTACTCGCCCGTACGAAACGGATGGCCGCGTCGTCGATCAACGCGTCCACGTGGTACACCTGCCCGGGGGCAAACCGCTCGATGAGGTACCGGTACGATTTGTCACCGAGCTCGGCGAAGGTCCGTAGGGCCTCCTCGGTATCCGCCACCTTGTGGATCCCGGCCGCCGAGGCCTGACTCCTCGGTTTTATCACATAAGGCCCAGGTGTGCTTCCGCAAAACGCCTCGAGCTGCGCCTTTCGAAACAAAGCACTAAAGGCGGGTACCGGGATGTCGTGCTCGCGCGCGCGCATCCGCATGGCCAACTTATCGCGAAAGTAGCGAGCCGTCGTTTGGCCCATGCCCGGAATGCGAAACTCCTCACGCAAAAGCGCCGCGTCCTCCACGTCGAAATCGTCGAGCGCGACCACCCGGTCGACGCCGAACTCGCGCATGAGGTAGGCGGTACCGTCTACGAGCGCCTGTCTGTCGAACGGCTTATCGACGGACTCCGGATTGTAAAATATCCGCTCTATCGCTTCGTGCGGCCAAGGTTCGTGTTCGTTCTTTCTGTCGGTAAGTAAGAACACCCGACAGCCCTCCGCGTGCAGCGTCCGCATAAAGCTCACACCCTTGAAGTCTTCGGAGATACAGAGGAAAGTCGCTGCCATAGTTACGCTCGGGTTGCGGCGATTTGTTGGCTGAGGAACTCCGTGAGCAGTGCCACTCCGTAACCCGTAGCGGACCTATCCTTCGAAAATTCGGAGTTGCCGAAGGCTACGCCGGCGATGTCGAGGTGCGCCCAGTGCGCTCGGTCCGCCGCGAAGGCCTCGAGGAACTTCGCGGCGTTGATCGCCCCGGCCACCGGCTTAGCGTGAAAGTGCTTGATATCCGCTACGTCCGAAGCGAGATCCTCCTCGTATTCTTCCCACAGGGGGAGCGGCCAGAGGCGCTCTCCCGAACGGTCACCCGCCGCCAACAACGCCTCGCTCGCTCGTGCGTCGTTGCTGAATAGCGCACCGCAGGCGTAGCCGAAGGTCTGGACCGCCGAACCGGTAAGCGTCGCCAGGTCGATCGTTAGATCCAGGTTTTCAGCAAACTCCGGTAAGTAGGCCAGCGCGTCGGCGAGCACCAACCTACCTTCGGCATCCGTATTGGTGATCTCGATCGTCTTGCCGCCGTAGTTGCGGATCACGTCACTCGGTAGGTAAGCGTCTCCCCCCACGGCGTTTTCGGCAACGGCGAGTAGCCCGTGCAGCTCACAAGCTAGCCCGAGTTCGGCCGCCGCGACGAACGTACCGAGCACGGCGGCTGCCCCGCCGAGATCGCTTTTCATCGCGGCCAAATTCGTGGATGGCTTAATGCTGATTCCCCCCGTGTCGAAGGTGATTCCCTTACCGACGAGGCCGAGGTGGTAGTTTCGTCGCGTGTCGCCCCCACGGTAGTGAAGCTTGACGAGGCACGGGGGGGAGTCGCTCGCCCGGCCCACGGCCAGGATGCCCCCGAACCCTCGGTCGCGCAACGCGGCTTCATCTACCACTTCTACGTCGAAGCCGTGAACCGCCCCGAGCCGCTCGCAGCGCTCCGCTACCATCGCCGGCTTCTTGCGATTGGCCGGTCGGTCCACGAGGTCCATGGCGGCGAGTTGGCCCAGCGCTTCGGCCCCGCCCCGCTCGACGGCTCGCTCTCCGGTAGCGGATTCGAAATCGCCAATCAGCTCGAATCGGATGGGCCCCGCCGACCCCCCGTCCCTCGCATCGGCTTCGTTCGCGTCGGCCGCCTTCGTCCAACGGTCGAGCTTATACGCGCCAACGTGTAGCCCCCGGGTAAACGCGCTCAGAAGCTCCGACGGTAGATTCCCCAGGTCAATGGCGACGTCGCCCTCGCTTACCTCCCGTTCGGTGAGCGCACGCACGAGCTTACGCGCGGCGGTGAAGCAAGTTTTGGCGGAAGCCTTCCCCAGGCCGAGCAGCAGGTCCGTGGGTGGCTCGGCCCCCGGCGCCACGGCGAGTCCGCCGGGTGTTTTCGCGGAAGCGAGCAAGAAGCGGGCGGTAGGATCCTTCGTCTCGGACAGGAGCGTCTTGTAGTCGGCTTCATCGGTGAGCCGGATGCGGAGTTGGGCGGACTTGGCGCTGTACGGGCGCTGAGCGTAATCGACTTGCATAGGGTAATCGGAGGGGTTATGTCGGACCGAAGAGGTAGGCGAGCGCACGGGGGAAGGCCTCTCCCCAGGCGTACTCGTTGTGCTCGGCGTCGGGCTCGAAGTGACTCGCCAGGAAGATGGGCCGGTGCGGGGTGGACTTACGACGGAGGCTGGCTTCGAGCCGGGCGAACGTAGCCGCCGAGCCGGGCGATTCGGCCATGCCACCGTAGAGGAACACGCGCGTAGGTGGCAGCGCATCGGTGGGCCACCGTTCTACCATACCGGGGTCGACCCAGATGGAGGGGCTCAGGAGCATCGCTTTCGCGAAAACCCGACAGTGCGTCATCGCGACGTGCAAACTCGCGAGGGCGCCCATGCTACTCCCACCGATGGCCGTGGTCTGACGCTCTGGAGCCGTGCGGTAGGTACGGTCGATGAGGGGTTTGAGGTGATCGACGAGGAAGCGGCCGTAGGCATCCGCTTCCCCCCGCCCGATACGCGTGCTGTAGGGTGGGGTGAACTCCGCGATGCGTTTTTCCCGAGCGTGATCGATGGCCACCACGATCACGTCACCCAGGCCCCGTTCGGCGAGCCAGGCCAGGCGTCGGTCGAGCTCCCAGTTTCCGTAGGGTGCGAATTCGTCGAAGAGGTTTTGACCATCCTGGAGGTAGAGCACCGGGTAGCGCCGCTGCGAACGCTCGTAGTCGTAGGGCAACAGCGCGGCGATACGTCGGGTGGCGAACGGCGGCGGCACCGGCAAATTGGCGGGGAGCAGCTCGATGCGCGGGCGGTACGCCTCCTCGTAGTAGCTGCCGCCCGTTGAGAACTGTGGCACGTAGTCGCGTACGTTTCCCTCACCGGCGTAGTGGCGGTTGGCGGCGCGCGTGCCCCAGCGGGTAAGCTCCGAGGTATCCCAGTCGCCGAGGTGGTATTTGTACGCGACAGATCGCTCCGACCACGCGGCCGTGCCTCGGTAAAGGCCCGGGCTCCCGCGCTGAAGCACGAGCTGCCTGGAGCTGGTAATCCAGTCGTCGTGGGAGCCGGTGCAAAAGACCTCCCTCGCGTCGCAGGTTGGAGCCAGAAGCTCGACGGAAATAGTAGCTGGCTGCATGTAGCGGTTCGGACGGCGGGCGAAAGTAGCCCGCCGCCGGGCGAATACCCCCGCCCGACGAAGCTTCGACCGAACGATGAGGACGCGATACGCTCCGGCATCATACTTGCCTCCTAAACGGGGGCATAACTCCAGAAGCGTTCGTCCATGAACCCCGTACCCGCACTAAAATCGCTACTCCTCATGGTGCTCGCGCTAAGCGGGACGGGTTCCGTGGTTGCCCAAGCGGACGTATCGGTTCGTGTGCGCCTGGAGCGCGACGTCGCGCAGTCGGGAGAAACCCTGACGGGTACGGCGTACCTCACCAACGAGGGGGATGCCCGGCGCCAAAACCTACTCGTCGAGCTCCGACCGACGGTCGCGCTCGATTTCGAACGTCTCGATACGAACCCCGCAAACACGTTCTCCGCCGGCAACTACCGGTGGTCGGTTGCGAGCCTCGATTCGGGCGCTACCGATAGTTTGCGCTTCACCCTGCGCGCTACGGCCGGCGGGGTGCATACCCTCGTCGCGGAGCTGATCGGCGCCGACGTTACGGATTGGGACAGTCAGCCAGATAACCAACGTCCGGAGGAAGACGACCAGACCTCGAGCTGCCTGAGCGTACCCCTCGAGGTGGGCTGTGGGCAGGCGGTCGTGCTACGTGCCCCGCTCGGCTTTGCCAGCTACTCCTGGACGCGGGACGGCCAGCCACTCACCTACGCGACGAGCGATACCCTCCACCCGAGTCGGTCGGGGGCGTACGCCTACCGGGTTGAGGGGGGAGCGTGCGGTGACGCGGGCGGTACCTGTTGCCCCGTACGGATAGAGCGTACCGGGTGTACCACCGATTTGGCCCTGCGGATTACGGCGGGCGCCGTGGATGCGGGTACGCTAAGGCAGCTCGTGCGCATCAATCTGTTTAACCAGGGGACGACGACGGTGTCGCGCGCGGATCTGTACGTAACGCTAAGCAACCGCATGCGCCTCGCTCAGGCTTTGCCGCGGTGGACCTACCGCGATACCTACATGACCACCGAGTGGCGTGGCAGCTTAGCGCCCGGAACGGAAACCGAACTCACCTTCGAAGTGCAGGCCATCGGCCGCGGGGCCGCCGCGGATTACCGCATGTTCGCCGAGATTAGCGCCGCCTACGCCGGCGACGCGTTGCTGAGCGACGTAGACTCCCGCGCGGATGAAGATCCGGGCAATGACCTCGTGCTCGACGATGCGATCGCGCTGCTCAGTACGCAGGACGAGGACGATAGCGACGTCGTAGACCTCCAGTTGAGTCAAGCCACGGTGCACGGCTGCGAGCTAGCCGTTTTCGCGGAAGCGGATTACCGCTTCGTGCGACAAGGGTCCAACGGTACCGCGCACCGCGTGTGCCTGCTAACCACGCAGTCGGAATCGGACGCGCTCACCTTCGAGCTCGACGGTGAGGCGGTCCAGTTGTCCCCGGCAGCGTGTGCCGAGGGGGAACGGGCGAAATTTAGCCTCGCCCGTCTGAGCGGCGACCTCGAGGGTTCGCGCTACTTGATCACTAGCTACCGGGCCGGTGGCTCGACCCGGGTCTCACGGAAGGTGGTAAGTTCGCTCGCCGCGCTGCTGGATGCGCTGCGTGGGGTCGATCCGGCCGCCAGGGTCAGCTACGATACCGTCGCAAAGGAGATTCAAATTACCTCGGCCACGCTCCGGCCCGATCGCCTGAGCGTGTTCCACTACGACAGCCGAAAGAGCGCCTCCCTGACGCCGCGCTTCGAGGCGACGGCTACGGGCGTCTACCTGCCGGGTAACACGGCGGGTGGGCTCCACACGCTCGAGGCCTTCGACGCCGCGGGCTGTCGTACCTCCACTCGGATCGAAATTAAGGATAACACCGTCAATCCGGTGCGGTACGATACCATCCGCGCCGACGTTGAGGTCGGCGAACCTTACGTGGTCCGTACGGCGAATGGCGAGCGAACCGTGGACGCCCGTTGGACGCAACTGAGTGCGGACGCTTGGACCGCTTCGTTCGGTACGATCGGAACGCGGGTTACGAGCTCCTTCGCCGAGGATCGGCGCGTCGCCGGGGAGGTCCCCACGGAGATAACCTACCAGCTGACGGTGGTGGAGCGGGCCTGCACCCCCTTGATGAGCAATACGCCCCGCACGAAGGTGTCGGCGACGTGCAGTGGCGCCAAGTTTGCGCTCGGGCTGCTGCGGCCCGACCTAGAGGTACGCTCGGCCGGCTCGCGCGTACTTTCGACCGCTACGCCCACCGGCGTACGCGACGCGAGCAGCTACGATCTGCAACAGCTACCGCAGCGTGGCTTAACTCACGTTTACGAGGTAGCGCACTGGGCGGGTGTCCCGGCTGCCACCGGCTTGCGCGGCCACATCGGCCAGCTCGCGACGCAGCTCCGTCAGCTCGGAGAGGATGTCGACATCCTCTGGTCGAACAGCCGGTTGGTCGCGGGCGGAGCGGGCGTAGGGGGCCTCGAGCTACGGGAAGTCGGTACGGGCGCCGTGCGTACGCTCAGCCCTACCTCCCAGTCGCAACCTACGTACGGTGAGATCTACGCGAACGTGGGCAACAACTACGTGAACCTCTCCCTGCGGGGCGGTTGCGAGCAGCTACTCACGTTAAAGCTCAAGTGCCAAGATGAGTTCTTCTTCGACGCCGGGAGCTACGATATGTTCTCCGGTGGCGACCCTACGACCCTTAGTCTGAGTGAGTTGGGTATTCCGAGCACGCACGCCAACTGGACCATAGCCAACCCACCCGGCAAGGTGCAGGTGCGGCGCCTCGCCGACGGTGCGGGACTCGAGCTCTCCGCTCGATCTATCGGCGAAGACGAGCTAACCCTGCGCGCCTGCGACGATGGCGGGGATTGCTTCCTGTCGCGCGTGTCGCTCCACGTCTCCGGAGAGCGTGCTGCTGCAAAACCCGTAGCGCGCACCTACCGCGAATCGATCGCGGTTCGCGTCGGCGAGACGCTCGAGTGGTGCCTCCCCGCACCGGACACCTCGAAGCGTACGCTTCGTGTCGTCAATCAATGCGAGTATGCCGCCGGCGAACGCGCTACAATCCTGTGGCGGGGAGACACGTGCCTAACCGCAGAAGGGATAGAGGCCGGTCGCGAGAGCCTCTGTATCCTTCGAACGTATACGGACGGTAGCACGGATTCCATCGCGCTCAGCCTCCTCGTTGAGCTCGCCGACAAGGTACTCGTACTAACGCCGGACGAGCAGGCCGTGGAGTTTGGAAAGTACTCGATGGTGGAAGTGCTCGCTAACGACCAACTCGGGGCAGGCGATCACCAAGTCAGCCTCGTCAGCGAGCCTTTCTTCGGGCGCGCTCAGGTCGTTGGCAATCAGCAGATCGAGTACACACACTACGGTAATGACTGCTCAGCCGACGTGTTTACTTACCAAGTTTGTCGGGGTTCGGTTTGCGACAGCGCAACGGTCGAGCTCACGGTGTTCTGCGGGGAGGTACTCGTGTACAACGGCCTTTCCCCCAACGGGGACGGCGTCAACGATGAGTTCGTCATTCACGGTTTGGAACGCTTCCCGGACCACGAGCTCAGGATCTTCGACCCGCAGGGTCGATTGATCTTCCGCCAACGCGAATACGGCAACGATTGGCGCGGCGAGTACAGGGGGAGGCCACTTCGCAACGGTACTTACTACTACGTGCTCGAGCTCGGCGACGGCGGCGGCAAGAGCGGATACATCCAGCTAACCGAGTAGGGTGGTGCAGGACCGTTAGATGCCCCGCTGCGAACCGTTGTAAATGATCATACTCAGTCCGAAAGACCGGTCCGAACCCATTGCGTCGGCCACCGGAAGCTCGAACGCACTGCGCAACTGGGCGTAGTCCAGTTCTCCGAATGCCTGTCGGTAAAACGGTCGGAAGGCGAGGTGGGAGTTCCCGTTGCCGCGGATGTGTACGGTCGCGGCAAGTTCGATGCCCGGCGTCCAGGCTTTGAGTACGCGTCGCTTGAAAGACGCCCGTCCGTCGCGTTCTAATGAGGCCACGGATTGTGCGTAGTAGAACTTGGGCGCGAACTCCACGCGCGGGCTGCCGATCGTCGGTCCGGCCAGAAAGGTGAGGGCATTGGATTTGAGTTGGTACTCGACGACTTCGCCGTTCAGATTGGTTTCGGCTTCGGAATTGCCGAAACCGTAATTGATACCCCCCTCCACGCCGAGCGGTCCGTCGGAATACCGCGCGAGCAACCCGATGGCCGGCACGAACCCCACGCGCGAGAAGCCGCTCGTGAGGTCCAAGTCCCCGCCGTTGGCGTCCTTTAGAACCTGACTTCTTGCCTCGTTTTGAAGGATTCCCAAGCCAAGGTCGATACCGATGTTAAATTGAGCCTGGGCGACGACGGAGACTAGCACGCACAGCAGGCAAAGCGGTAGGGTCTTCACGCGGGTAAAGTTAGTCGACAACGATTCGAAGCTCGCGACCGGTCGAGTGCAACAATTTGTTTTACTTTAGTGCCCGCCGAGCTTCGGTAAGTGAGGCGAGAATCGAATGAACGAAGAAAAACGAAGTGCCGTAGCCCTGAGCTACCTAACGGGCGTAGGCGCCGTACGGGCCCGGCGATTGCTAGCGTACGCGGGCGGTTTTTCGGAGGCGCTACGTCTCTCGGATGCGGCCTACCGCGAGCTGCGAATCCCGCAAGGAGCGGTAAGCGAGATCCGATCCGGTAAGGCCCTCCGGCGTGCCGACGAGGAACTCTCGTTTATCGAACGCCACCGCATCCGGCTCATCGATTGCCTCGACGAGGAGTACCCGAGTCGGTTCGGCGAGCTGCCCGATGCGCCGCTCGTGGTCTACTACCGGGGGGCGGCCAACCTAAGCGCCGCGCGAACGATCGGCGTGGTGGGTACTCGCTCGCCCTCCGTACACGGGGCCGCGTTCTGCGCGCAGCTCGTCGAAGAGCTTCGGTCCATGGACGTTACCGTGGTGAGTGGCCTAGCGTACGGAATCGATATTCAGGCGCACCGGGCTTGCTTGCAGTTTGGGGTATCGACCGTCGGCGTACTGGCCCACGGCCTCAATCAGATCTACCCGGCGACGCACCGCGCCGAGGCCCAGCGCATGGTGGAGGAAGGTGGCCTGCTTACGGAGTTCCCCTCGGGCATACGTTCGCGTAAGGAGTTTTTCCCCATGCGCAACAGGCTCATCGCCGGACTTAGTGATGCCGTGATCGTGATCGAGTCCGCGGCGCGCGGTGGCAGTATGATCACGGCCAACCTAGCGGTCGGCTACGAGAGACCGGTATTCGCGGTACCGGGTAGGCCCGGCGACCCCAAGAGCGCGGGTTGCAACTTGTTGCTGAAAAACCACCGGGCGAGCCTCATCGAGTCGGCGGCGGATTTGAGCTACGTCTTAGGTTGGGATCAGGGCCGACCCGGCCGTGATCGAACGCTACAGTCGAGTCTCGCTTTTGAAGATTTGGATGGAACACAGCGGCGAATCGTTGACGTACTTCGCGGCGGCGGGGACTTCGACCTCGATCGGCTTCTCCACGTTAGCGAACTCCCGAACGGCCAGCTGGCTGCCACCTTACTCGAACTCGAAATTCGCGGAATCGTGAATGCTTTACCGGGGAAGCGTTTCGCGCTCGCGTAACCTTGCCGTATGATGCGGAACTTTGCGATGTACCTGTGCTCGACGTGCCTGAGCGTCGGCGTGCTCGAAGCCCAAATCGACTCCGTTAGCGCAGCGTCGACCCCCGGTGAGCCCCTAAACGTGATATTCATGATCGGCGACGGTATGGGGCTGACCCAGCTCAGCGCGGGGATGTACGCCAACCGAAACTCTATTGCCTTCGAGCGCATGCCCGTGGTCGGTTTGCACAAGTCGCACAGCTCCGATAACCTAACGACCGACAGCGCCGCAGGGGCAACCGCATTCGCCTGCGGCAAGAAATCGTACAACGGCGCGATCGGCGTGACCCCCGACACCGTGGCCTGCGAAACGATCCTGGAGCATGCGCACGATCGGCAGATGCCTACCGGTGTGGTAGCGACCTCGACGATCGTCCACGCGACTCCGGCTTGCTACTTCGCGCACACCGCCGCCCGATCGTCCTACGAGATCATCGCGGCGCAACTGGCTGCCAGTCCGGTGGATTTCTTCGTCGGCGGTGGTCAACGCTTTTTCACTCAGCGCGAGAGCGACGACACGGACCTGGTCGCTCAGATGCGAACCGCCGGCAGGATAGTCGACAGCTACTTCGACAAGTCGATCGGGGACATCGAGCCCGACCCGACCAAAACGTATGGCTACCTCACGGCCCTCGAGGACCCCCTGCCGGTGAGCGGGGGGAGAGACTATCTCGTTCCCGCCACCCGAGACGCGCTCGCGTACCTATCCGCTCGCGACACGACCGACAGGGGCTTCTTCCTGATGGTCGAGGGCAGTCAAATCGATTGGGGCGGACACGCCAACGACAGTAAGTACATCATCAGCGAGACCATCGACTTCTCGCACGCCGTCGATGTGGCACTCGACTTCGCCCTAGAGGACGGCAACACGCTAGTCGTCGTTACCGCCGATCACGAAACGGGCGGTTACGCGATCGATAACGGATCGACCCGCGATAACATCGTCGGCGGATTTACCTCCGACTACCACACCGCCACGATGATTCCCGTTTTCGCGTTCGGACCCAGTGCGGAGACCTTTGCGGGCATCTACGAAAACACGGCGATCTACGATAAGCTCATGGCGGCGATCCGCTCGGCGGGGGCGGGTGAGTAGGTTATAACCGTTGTGACGGCGCCCGCTACAAATGCCGTTCCGCGTGGTAGCTCGAACGAACCAACGGGCCGGACTCGACGAAGTCGAAGCCCTTTTCGAGCCCGACCGCTTTGTAGTTGGCAAATTGATCCGGCGTCACGAATTCCGAAACGGCGAGGTGGAGATTCGTGGGCCGCAGGTACTGCCCGATCGTCAGCACGTCGCAGCCGTGCTCGAGGAGATCGTCCATCAGCTGGTACACCTCCCGAGGTTCTTCCCCAACGCCGACCATGATGCCGGACTTCGTTCGTCTGCCGGCATCCTTCGTGCGTCGGATCTGCTCGAGGGAGCGCGCGTAGCGCGCCTGAGGTCGCACTTTACGGTAGAGGCGCGGAACCGTTTCGAGGTTGTGGGAAACCACCTCCTGTCCGCCCGCAATCATTCGACTCAAGGCGTCCCAATTTCCACGGGTATCCGGGATGAGGGTCTCGATCGTTGTGGCGGGTGTTAGCTCCTTGACCCGACGAACGGTTTGATACCATATTTCGGCGCCCCGGTCCTTGAGTTCGTCGCGATTTACCGAAGTGATCACGGCGTGCTTTACCTCCATCAGCCGAATGGCTTCGGCAACGCGGCGCGGCTCGTCCTCGTCGTACTCGCTCGGCCGCCCGGTCTTCACCGCGCAAAAGCTACAGGACCGCGTGCACGTATTGCCCAAGATCATGAACGTAGCGGTACCGGCACCCCAACACTCGCCCATGTTCGGACAGTTGCCGCTCTGGCAGATCGTGTTAAGCTCGTACTCGTCGACGAGCGCGCGGACCCGCTTGTAATCAGGGCCGATGGGCAGCTTCACGCGCAGCCAGTCTGGCTTACGCGCGGGACGTTCGGCAACAGCAACAGGGAGTTCTACCATAGCTAGGCAAAGAACGAGCCTGCGGACAGGTAGTTTTGCCGCGAGCGCCAGGAAGTGCTAGCGCCGCTTACCGAGGTGGGCGGCAACGTAAAAATTGAGGAACAAGGGGGTATTCTCGGCTTCGTCGACCAAGATCTTCATCCGGGTCGGGAAAACGTCGACCATCACACCTGCCTCTAATCCCCGCATAAATTCATCGAAGGCACCCCAATCGAGGTGTACGGCGGCCTTCGCGTTCACGCCCGGCACAACGCTCGCGTCCGACCACCCGCGCTTCAAGCCTCCGGTGCCTTCAATCAAGTCGCGGTTCAAAAAGCGGTCCCGCGTCGATTTCGAATAAATTACGTAGCGCTGATCCGGCGGCAGGGGTTCGCCCCCCGGGTTGGCGATCTGGAGCACGTACGGTTTGAGGATGCCGGCCGTGGCACCGACCTCGAACGCCGTACCCACCGCCACACCCCGGCGGTGATCCTTGCCGGAGTAGTAGCGCCTCCAGCCTTTAACCACGCGGAGGGTAAGTAGCGAATTTTGCTTCCCGTAAACGAAGTTGTCTAACCCCTGACCGAAGCTGCTGCCCGCCTCGGACTGCTTTTTCTCTCGCGGGTGCTTGAGCTGCCCGATGTTGAAGCCCCAGTAGGTAGTCTGGTAGTACGTTTTGAGCTGCCCGAAATTTACGCCAACGTGAAAGCCGTTGGTGTGCAGCGTTACCGGGAAGCTGAGCTCCCGGTCGTACACCACGCCCACGTCCGTGCTTTCGTACGCCCTGGGCAGGAGTACTTCTTGCGAGAAGCTCACACCGATACAGCACACGGCGAGTGCGAGAGCGAGGAGATGGCGTCTTGAGACTGGCGTCATGCTAAGGAGAACATGCTAAAGGGCAGGTCGTTCTGCCACTTAACTGTTGACGGTTAATTTAGTGGTTTTTTGCTATCGTAGCCATCGATTGTAACGCAAGAATGAAACTTTGGTGTCACGCTGACGCTTTGCAGCGATTATGGAGAAGCAACCGGTGGTAGATGATCGGGGTCGGGGAGGGGAGATGCTTCCGCAAAACTTACACCACAGCTCCGACGAGCAAGACGGCTACACCCGCGTCGAGAGAAACGAGAAGCACGTGATCGTAGACGCCTCGGGGCGTCTCTGCGAGGATGCCGAGGTGCTCGCGCGGGTGGAGGCCATGGTGATCCCGCCCATGTGGTCGGACGTATGGATATGCACCACCGCCGACGGTCACTTACAGTGTACCGGGCGCGACGCCAAGCGGCGCAAGCAGTACATCTACCACGAAGCCTACACGAGCTACCGCCAACGCGCTAAATTTGAGCGCTTAGGCGCCTTCGGTGAGGCCTTACCCCACTTGCGTAGCGAGGTCGACAAATCCCTGCGATCCGGCAACTGGACGCGCGAGCGGATGCTGGCTTTGGTGGTTTTTATGCTCGATCGCACGCACCTGCGCATCGGTAACGAACGCTACCAGGAGCTGCACGACACTTACGGGCTCACCACGCTGCGGCGTAAGCACATCCACGAGGAGGGGAGGAACCTGCTGCTTCAATTCAAGGGGAAAAGCAACCAGTTTAGGAACGTCAGCATCAAAAATCGCCGTCTGCGCAAGCTGGTGCTCGAGGTCGCCAGCCTGCCCGGCTACGAGCTGTTCAAGTACAAGGACAGCTCGGGGCACGCACAGCGGCTCGATAGCTCCGACGTCAACGATTACCTCCACGAGCACATGGGGGAGAAGTTTTCGGCGAAGGACTTCAGGACCTGGGCCGGAACGACGCTCGCCGTTCGTTTCTACGGAGAGGCGGTGCGCTCGCAGGCCGAAAAGGAGACGGGCGCGCTCGCGACGAAACTCGTCCGGCTCGTGGCCGCCGAGCTGGGCAACACGGTCTCCGTCTGTAGGGAGTACTACATCCACCCCAAGATCCTCGAGCTAGCGACCACGGGGCAGTTGGTAGCCAAGGACTGGCCCGCCGAGCCGGAGGGCCACGCACTAGCCGGGTACGAGAAGGAGGCGATGCGGCTTATCTACCCGTAGGTTTACGCCCGCGTATCCTACCTCCCAACTACCGCCGATCGAGCCACCGCAGGAAGTCCACGAAAGCGGGTCCCCACGTACCTTGGTTGTGCTCACCGCCCTCCACGAGTTCGTAGTGGAGGGCGCGGGTCGGGTGACCTCTCTCCCGCAGGGCGGTGATGACGTCGAGCGTGTCGTCGATGGCGTCGATGATGCCGTTGCCGTTCCGATCCGAGGCCTCTTCGTCGGTACCTACCTGGAAGTAGTAGCTCAACGGGGGAAGTTTGCCGGCGTGCCTAATTTGCTCGACGGCGATGCGGTCGGCGTCGGGGTCGTTCGGGTCGAAGTCGTGCTTACGCCACCAGAACGACGCACTGAAGCAGCCCACGTTGGCGAATAACTCCGGGTGCATCCAGCCGATATCGAAAGCCGACAAGCCGCCGAGGCTGAACCCGCAGACGGTGCGTTGCTCGCGCGCCTTACGTATCCGGAAGTGGTACTCGAGGTAGGGGAGCAGCTCCTCGGTAACGAACAGTCGGTGGGCGTTGGCCCGGTCTCCGCGCCCCGCGTAGTCGCTCGTGGCGCTCGTACCGTACTCGCGCATACGCTGCCCGTCGGCGTGCACGCCGACGATAACCCTCGGGCGTACTCGCTTCGAACGAAGCGCGCTCGACAGGCGCTCCGGCAGCTTGAGGTCGGTAAAATCCTGCCCGTCGTTGACGACCACGAGCGGGTAACTACTGAGAAAGTTCTTGTTGTAGCCGGGCGGCTTGAGCACGCTGAGGTTCACCCAGCGGCCGAGGTGGTGACTCGGTATCCGGAGCTCGAGCGGCCAAACGGTGAGCTGTTGAACTTTGCGGCGCCTTTCGGCGAAGGGCTTGAACATCGACGCAAAGGTCGCACACCCAACCGGGCCGCATCTACCTTCGCCCGCCTTAACGCCGTTGGCGCCACTATGCAAGAGGAGCACGAACGCTGGTACACGCACTCCACGAGCCGGGATTTGGACCTGCTACGCTTCGGGCATTCGGGCGTACCCGTCGTCGTCTTCCCGACCACGCTCGGACGGTACTTCGAGGCGAAGGATCAGGGGCTGATCGAATCGGTGCGACACCTCGTCGACGCCGGTCGCGTGGTCGTCTACTGCCCGGATACGATCAACCACCAGAGCTGGTACGACCGGAGCTTACATCCGGCGGATAAAGTGCGTACCCACGCTGCTTACGACCGCATGGTGCGCCACGAGCTAGTGCCCGCGCTCCAGCAGCGCCACCACACCCACAAAGTGATCGTGGCGGGGTGCAGCTTCGGCGGGTATACCGCCGCGAACTTCGCCTTCAAACACCCGGACGTGGTCAGCGCGCTTGTCTCCATGTCGGGCAGCTTCGACATAAAAAGCTTCCTGGGGGGCTACTACGACAACGAAGTGTACTTCAACAATCCGGTCGACTACATGGAGTCAGCCGATGACCCGGCCCTCTGGGAGCTCGGGATCGTCTTAGGCACCAGCGAGTGGGACATCTGCAGGCCGGCCACCGAACGGCTCTCCGGTCTGCTGCGCCGCCGCCAGATTTCGCACTGGCTCGATGTGCGAGGCTGGGTGGAACACGATTGGCCCCTCTGGCGAGGGATGTTCCCAGCCTACTTAGAGGCTAGCTTGTAGTCTGGCGTTCGAGTACATTCCGGGCATGAAGAAGATCGGCGTACTCTACGGCATGGAACGCTCCTTTCCCTATGCGTTCGTGGACCACGGAAACGCGATCGCGCCGGATGGAATCAAGTTCGAACACGTACGCATGGGGGCCCCCCAGCAAAACGTACCCTCCGATTACGCGGTAATCTTGGATCGTATCAGTCAGGATGTGCCTTTCTACCGCGCGGCACTCAAGCACGCGGCCCTGCTCGGGTGCGCGGTAATCAACAACCCGTTCTGGTGGAGCGCCGAAGACAAGCTCACGGCCAACGCCATGGCCGAGCGGGTGGGCGTTCCGGTCCCGAAGACGGTATTGCTACCGAGCAAAGATCACCCCGTCGGCACAACGGCCGCGAGCTTCACCAACCTGCAGTATCCGCTAGGTTGGGATAAGATGTTCGCGCACGTCGGCTTTCCCGCGTTCATGAAGCCGAACACCGGCGGGGGGTGGAAGAGCGTGTACAAGGTCGACAACGCCGACGAGCTGTGGAGCGCCTACGACGATACCGAGGAACTCAACATGTTACTGCAGGAGGCCATCGACTTCGAGGCGTACTTCCGGTGCTATTGCATCGGCGGCAAGTACGTACGGGTGATGCAGTACGATCCGCGCAAGGCCTTTCACGAGCGGTACGTGCGGGACGCCCCGCACGTAGAACCCGAGTTGCTCGAGAAGCTCGAAGACTACGTGGTCCGACTCAACAAGGTGCTCGGATACGATTTTAACACGGTCGAACTAGCGGTGCGGGGTGACGTGGTCTACGCCATCGATTTCACCAATCCGGCGCCCGATGCCGACGTGCACTCCGTCGGCCAGCAAAACTTCGAGTGGGTGGTGGATCACGCGGCTAAGTACGCGATCGAGCGTGCCGAGGCCCACGAGGACGGCAGCGACAACCTGACCTGGGGAGATTACATGCTACGTTCAGTCGGGGGAGCACCTGCGCCTACGTCTAAGCCGGCCGCGAAGGCGAAGCCGGTAGCTAAAGCCAAAACCCCGGCGAAATCGAAGGCGGCCACCACTACGAAACGGGCCGCCCCCACGAAGAAGAAACCGGCGGCCAGGACTAAACCGACGACCAAACCCACGCCCAAACGCTAACTTCTCGCCACCCGGATCGTTTGTAGAGCTGGCTCTTTACAAAACCCACCCGGATTTGCGCAGCTTAGCTCTACTCGACCTCTACGACGGTACGCCCAACCAAGGCATGCGTTGCATCCGGGCCATCCTCGATGGTTTCGGCAATCAGCTGACGTACGCGGAGTTCGATGTCCGGGGCCGAGCCGAGGTACCGACCGCCGGCTTCGACCTGTACCTCGTGTCGGGTGGCCCCGGGTCGCCACTGGCGAGCGGGGAGGTATGGGAAGGCAAGCTGTGGGGACTGCTCGATGAGCTTTGGGAACACAACCAGCGCGCTACCGCGTCCGAAGAAAAGAAACACGTGTTCTTCATTTGTCACGGCTTTCAGCTGGCCTGCCGCTACTTCAGTTCGGCGAAGGTTACCCGACGACGCAGGATGTCGTTCGGCACCTTCCCGGTACACCCGACCAACTCGGGGGAGCTCGATCCGATTTTCGCGGGCCTCGACGATCCTTTCTACGTGGCCGACTTCCGGGAGTACCAAGTGGTTCAAGCCAACTTTCAACATCTGGCCGCCATGGGGGCAGACGTGTTAGCTTACGAGAAGATCCGGCCGAACGTACCCTACGAACGCGCGATCATGGCCATCCGCTGGAGCCCGGAGTTCCTGGGTACACAGTTTCACCCGGAAGCCGACAGCCAGGGTATGATCGAGTACTTCAACGATCCCGAGCGTAAGCAGGTCATCGTCGAGGAGCACGGCGGGGAGAAGTTTGCAGAAATGATGCTGCACCTGGAGGATCCGCGCAAGATCGCCGCCACCAACGCGCTCGTGATCCCGAACTTTATACGAGCCGCGCTTCGCGCTCAGCGGACGGAGCCCGAGCTCGTGGCTTAGTCTACCCGTACGCGATCCAAGTATTACGCGTAAACTGCGCTCCGACATCGATCGGAAGCCCGCCCATGATCTCGGACCTGCGCACCGCCTTTAACGCCGCCTTTTCACCGGAGAGCTACCAGCGGCAGCGCGAGGGGCTCCACCGTATCCTCGGCGAGCAAACTACGTTTCGACTCGCGGAAACGCCCCTCTTTTTGCCGGAGGCGCTCGTGGGCAAACTGATGCGAAGCTGCTCCGAGATCAGCGAGGTACTCTGCTCCGAGCGAGCACTCGCCGAGAGCGCTACGGCGATACGAGCGCCCTACTGGGCGGTGCCCGGCGAGCTCGGACGTCCACTGTTTCTACAGTACGATTTCGCCGTGTGCCGGGAGAACGACGAGCTCGTGCCCTGGCTCATCGAGCTGCAGGGTTTCCCCTCGCTGTACTTCTTCCAGGCCGCCCTCCTCGAGTCCTACCGCAACGCGCGCGCGATCCCAGCGGGCTACGCTTCGTACTTCAGCGGCCTCGACGCCGGTTCGTACGCGTCGCTCCTGCGTGGGGTCATCCTCGCGGGCCACCCCACGGAGAACGTGATCCTGCTGGAGATCGATCCGGCGAGTCAAAACACCCGGATCGACTTCGCCGCGACCCACCTCGCGCTCGGCGTGCCCGTCGTCGGTCTCGAGGACCTAGAGCGGGATGGGCGGGTGCTGTTTTACAGAAGTGCGGACGGCCGCCGTATCCCCGTAAAACGGATCTACAACCGGGTCATTTTGGACGAGCTGCTCGCACGCGACGCCCCGAGTTACGCCTACTCCTTTCGCGAGGAGGTCGACGTGGAGTGGGCGGCACATCCCGACTGGTTTTTGCGCATCAGCAAGCACAGCCTGCCGCTGTTAGCGCGGTGCGCGCACGTGCCGGAGGCGCTCTTCGCCAGTGAGTACGGTTCGGGGAGTCGTGATCTGCGCGAATACGTACTCAAGCCGCTTTACTCTTTCAGCGGGGCAGGGGTAAACATCCACCCTACCGAAGAGGACATCCGGAGTCTCCAGCGACCGGAGAACTACATCCTACAGAAGAGGGTCGCCTACGAGCCGGTGCTCGACACGCCGTCCGGCAAGGCCAAGCTGGAGATCCGCATGATGCTCGTGTGGCAGCCGGGGGACACTATGCCCAGGCCCGTCAATAACCTCGTTCGGGTTTCGAAGGGCGAGATGACGGGCGTGAAGTACAACAAAGACAAAGATTGGGTGGGGGCTAGCGTCGGGGTGTTCGATCAATCCCCGGCCACGGAGGCCTCGTAGTAGATCAGGTTCCACGCGCCATCCAGCAGGGCGAATCGACGTTGGATGCCGAAGCCACCCGCGCGGGCACGTATTTGTTCGAGGACCAACCCGTCGCTGACCGCCTCGACGCTCCTCACGAACTCGTCACTTCGTTCGGGAAGGGTCTGTACCACCCACTCCTCCCTCGCGTAGCGTACGTCCACGGCCGCACCCGTGGAATCCCGCTGTACGTTTCCCGCTAAGGGCCAGGTGACGTGGGCCATCTGGAAGGCGCTATCGGTGTGGAATCGGTCGTAAAATGCTGCGAAACCATCCGGCAACGCCGGGGTAACCGAAGGCCCCGCGGCCCGAGGTTCGATTCGTACCTCCTCGGCGCTCGTCGAGTTTTGCCGACAGCCCGCCGAGCAGCACATCGAGAGCACGAGTAAGAGCGGGACACGACGCATAGCAAGACGACTTTAGCCTTCGGAAGCAGCGCCAAACGGTGGGGTCGTTTCTACTCGACCGGTGCGCGCCGCAGCCCGAAACTAGCCCCGAGACTCGCACTGTACGAATCGAACTCGGCGTCGCGCGTGTAGTACGCCAGCCGGAGCGTGATTTGGCGCCACTCCAGACCGCGGCGACCGAGCGTGGCTCTCGCGACCCCGAACGTAGGCGCGAACCGAGCCCCGAGGCCCGCTTTGTGGGTAGTGAGCTCCGAGAGATCCCAGTCGGACGTATAAAACGACGACCCAACCGGCGAGTGCTCCTCGTACTCGGCAAAATAGTCGGTCGCGCTTTGTCGGTGAATGCGGTAAAAGGGGAGTAGTGTCCAAGCTTCGCCGAGCTCGTAGGCCAACTCCAGGCTCGCGGTATTCGCGATCACCCCCCAGTCGTCGGCGTAGAAGCGGTAGAAAGTGCGCACGGTGAGCTCATCCCACGCCCTCCAGTTCACGCGCGCAGCAATCGGGAGCTTGAAGCGCCGATCGGGCAGTCGTTCGATGTCCTCCTCCGGGCCGGAGTACCCTTCGGGTAAGTCGAAATACACCCGGTGAAAAGGGGTGCTGAGCAACCCCTGCATCAGCACGACGTCAGCCGAGAGCGAAAACTGGACGCGGGGGTTGACGATACGCGCGTAGTTGAGGTTGGCGACGTAGGACGACCGTACGTCTTCCGCCAACAGTTCGCCGCGCAGCCTCAGCTCGGCGGGGTAGATCCGATCCCAGCGGTCGCGGTAAAACGAAACTCCGAAAGAGAGCTCGTTGATCCCACGGTCCCATTCCTGCGCGAAAGATGCGCCACCGCCCAAGCTCAGCACATCGTACTCGCGGCTCAAGCCCAGGTACCCCCCGAACGTCCTGCCCCGGGCGAGTTGTCGCTCGGTGTAACCCACCGTGACGTGCGCGCGAATGTCGGACGAGGAAGCGGTCGAGAGTTGGTTGTCGATACGGTCCGTGGAGGCGCTCGAGTAGTAATCGGCGCCGGCCGTCACCTGTAGCGCGCTGTTCGAGTCGAGTGGCGTCTGGACGACCACGAGCCCGCTGACGTTGTCGAGTTGCTCGGTGCCCAGGCCCCCTTCCACGGCGCTGTGGTTCCCGTCCTGCGTGTAGTAATTAGCTAAAAAGTCGATCTCGACTTCGTCCTTGTTGGGAAGCATCCGGTATCCCTGCTGCGCGGGGGCGTGGGTCGCGTACGCGAGGAGCGCGACCGCCGGCAGCCCGACGGCCTTCAGGTACGCGACAACGCAATCAATTGCAGCCACAACCGCCTCCTACTTTACCACCCGTCCCGCCCGAGGCCGCCTCCCGGTAGGCTTCGACGTTCGATTCGAACGTTTCCGTCCCCCCGGTGGTCAGCGCCATGTCCTCGTCGTTGAGCATGGCGCGTTGGTAGGTCTCCACCGGTACGCAGGAAGCGAGATTTAGGGTGAGGACGGCAACCGCCAAACCCGCTTTGAGCTGATTCATTCGTGCGTGGTAACGCCGCTCAAACGCCTGTTACGGCGATTTAGGTTTGATCTCTAAATTCTTGCTCGTGTGGATGGTCCCGTCCTCGCTTACCAGCATGCCTTCGACGTTGCGCAACTTGTTCAGTAAAATGAGTCCGTTGTCCACGCCGAGCACGAATAGGCTCGTGGCCAGGGCATCGGCTAGCTCCGCGTCCGGGCACACCACCGTGGCGCTGATCACGCCCTGCGCCGGCAAGGCCGTCCGCGGGTCGAGTATGTGCGCGTACCGCGAGCCCCCCGCGGTGAAGTAGCGCTCGTAATCCCCGCTGGTCACCACGGCCATCTCGTGTACCTCGAGCTGCCCGAGGTAGCGGTCGCCGTGGCGGGGGTCGGAGATGCCGATGGTCCAAACGCTGTCCCGTTGATTGACCCCGAAGGTGGCGAGGTCGCCCGCGGCGTTTACCACGCCGCCGTACACGCCGCCGACCGCGCGCATCGACTCCCGCGCCCGGTTGGCCGCGTAGCCTTTACCGATCGCGCCGAAGCCAATCCGCATACCCGCTAGCTCGAGTCGTACGGTGTGCTTCGCGGTGTCGAGTGACACGCGCCGGTAGCCTACGCGCCGTGTCGCTTCCGCTAAAACCGCGGGTGCGGGAAGCGTCGTGTCCTGGCCACCGAAGCGGTACAGTCCCACGAGGCCACCGGCGGTAATGTCGAAGGCCCCCTGGGTGAGCTCACTGACTTTGAGGCTGCGTTCGATGAGGTCGTAAAGCTCCCGGTCGACCGCGACGGGGTCTCCCCCGGCGGCCCGATTGATGGCGCTCGTCTGGCTGTCGGCGCGCCAGGAGGAGATGAGCGCTTCGATGCGCCGCACCTCGGCGATGGCGGTCGCTACGGCGCGGTCGGCGATCGGCTGGGTTTTAGCGTAAGCGCCGATCTCGAAGCGGCTGCCCATCAGGAGGAGCACCTCCCGCGAGGTGAAGCCCGTGTCCGGTAGCTGCGCGTGAGCGGCTACCGACAGCCCGAACAGGCTACAAACGACGAACAGCTGCCGCACCTACCGGCCGTTGGCGCGTACCCGACGCGCCGCGGCGAGCTCGGCGAGGAACGCCTCGGAGCCTTGGTCCCTGAACTCGAGCTCGCCGAGGCGCTGCTCGGTCGGGGTCAGGAGCACGAGCTTGGGGTAAAGCCCTTCGGCGTTGTAGCGTTTTGCGAAAGCTTGGTTGTGCTCCTGCTGGGCTGCGGGGAGCTGGTTTTTCTTCCGGCTCGGAAAGTCGAGGTACAGCACCACAATCTCTTCGGAGGCGGACCGCTGAAAGGTCGAATCCTCGAGGATGGACGCTTTAAACATCTTGCAGGGCCGGCACCAATCCGAACCGGCGAAGACCATCAGAACGTCCCGGTCGCCGATGCGCGCCTGCGCGCGGGCATCCTCCCAGTCGGTCGTCCAGACGAACTCGTCGGCGACCGCCCCGTCGGCGGCTTCCGGAGCGGCGGTCGTGCTCTCCTGGGCGGCGCCCGCGAGAGCGAGTAAGACGAGCGAAGCGAGGAGAAGGTGTAGCCTGATCATAGTATTCACAACGTACGTACCTGCGTCTGGTGCGTAAATTGTGCCGACTTACAGGTTTGCTAACAATTGCCGGTAGGTAGCCACCGCGCTACGGTCGTTTTTAGCCTCGTCGATGGCCTCCTCCAGGTCGGCGCGCGCACCGGCCGAGTCTCCGGTTTGGGCGCGCACGTTACCGCGCTCGGCCCACAGGTCGTGGCGTTCGGGGCGCATCGCGAGCAGTACGGCGTAATCCTCGAGGGCGAGCGCCGGTTCGCCGACGGTAAGTAGCAGGAGTGAGCGGTTGAGGTAGCCGTTGAAGTTTTCCGGATCGAGTTCGAGGCCGCGGTCGAGGTCCCGGCGGGCCTCCCCGAACCGGGAGGCCTTGGCCAGCGCGGCCCCCCGGTTGATGTACAACTCCCCGAGCGCGGGCTCGACGGCGATGCCGGCCGTGTAATCCGCCAGGGCGAGCTCGTTGCGGTTTTCGTCGAAGTGGAGCTTCCCGCGCGAGTTGTAGTACGCCCCGTCGTCGGGCCTCGCGGCGATGGCCCGGTCGAAGAGCGCGAGCGCCGCGGCCGCATCGCCGTGCTCGCGTAGCCACTGCGCGCGGTTGCCGTACGCGGTGGCGGTGTGCGGGAAGTGATCGGCTACGTGCGCCCAGAGTACGTCGCCGTCGCGCCAGACCTTGGTCTGCCGGAAGGCGAGTGCACTGAGCAGAAGCAGGTACCCCACCGCCCCGGCCCCGACGTAGCGCCCCGGCACCCGTTTTTGCGCAAGCGCCTGCAGTCCGTAGGCGATGCCCCAAAACAAGCCCAAGTACCCCACGTACGTGAAGCGGTCGGCGAGGTACCCCTGTCCCGCACCGAGCACCTGAAGTAAAAAGACCACGTTGACGCTGAAGAATGCGAGACCAAAGACGAGTGCCACCTTTGCCCGCCAATAACCCCAAGCACCCAGACCGAGTACCGCGAGTGTACCGGGCAGTGCGGCGTAGGCTTGCCAGGGCAACGCGGCGGGGTAGGGGTAGAGCGGCGACATTCGGTAGGGCCACACGGCCTTGGCCAGGTAGGTGAGGTAGGCGTACGCCCCCACGGCCAGGCGATCGAGGGGCGCGTAGCCCGTGGCGTCGGCCAGGCTGCCGTCGCGGCTCAGGAAGTAAACGCCGGCTAGGCCCACCGCCAGACTGAGCGCGAAGTAGGGCGCTTTCGCGAGGACTTCGCGCCAACGAACTTCGCGTTGGCGCAGGTAGTCGAGGCAGAGCATGGCGAGCGGCAGGCTCACCGCCTGTACCTTGGAGAGCAGCGCGAGTACGAACAGACCGCCGACCCACCAGGACCAACTCCGCCCCGCCCCGCCCCGCCGTCGACGTTCGTACACGAGCAGGGCGCCGAGGTAGAAGGCGGCGAACAGCACGTCTTTGCGCTCGGTGACCCAGGCTACGCTCTCCACCCGCATGGGGTGGATCGCGAAGAGGGCGGCGAGCCCTCCGGCCGCGAGCGGTCCGAGGCGGAGGTACCGTCCGAGCGCGAACACCAACACTACGTTGACGAGGTGCAACAACAGGTTGTTCGCGTGGTACAGCGCGGCCTCGGCCCCGACGAGCGCGTACTCGACGGCGAAGGTGAAGATCGGCAGCGGGTTGTAGTTCCCGATGACCGTCTGCGTCCAGATGGCCGTCCAGTCGAAGGTGGTTACCGCCCGGTTGTCGAGGATATTGACGTCGTCGTCCCAGTTGACGAAATCAAACCCGATCGTCTGGCCGAACACGAGCAAGCAGAGCGCGAGGGCGGGCAGTACGTAGGGCCAGCTCGCGGCGGAGGTGGGGGTTGGGGGGGCGCTGACCCGCTGCGCTTTCGGGGCAACGATGGTCCGACGCGCCTTCACGGCGGGCATGGGCAAATGCGTGTTTGTCCGGGGTTTACGGGGGTGCCGCCCGAGAGGTACAGCTCACGCGCGCAGAAGCTCCAGCGCGAGGTGAGCCAGCGCCTCTTCGGTAGGGTGCTCCGGGAATGGGCTTTCGCCAAAACCCAGGGCAGCCGCCTCGGCGGCGGTGCTCGGACCGATGGCGAGGAGCCTGAGCTGAGCGGGGGGCACGGGGGTGCGCCCGAGCGCGGCCCGGGCGTTGAGCGGACTGGTGAGTACGTACAAATCGGCGGCGGGGGGGGCGAGCTCCGGGTCGACGACGTTGCGGTATACGACCAGGGGGACGCACTCGCACGTCGTACCGAGTATCCGCTCGACGGTTTGCCGCGACTGAGCTGCCTGGGGGAAGCCGATCCGTTGGCCGGTGGCGCGTTTTGCGAAAGCGGAGGCCACCCCGGTGGGTTGGCCTTCGCCGACGAAATCCACCCGGTACCCGGCCCGCTCCCAGGCTGCCGCCGTTCCGCGGCCCATGGCTCCGAGCCGGACGGAACCGGGGACCCCGGCCTGCCGCAGGTAGAAGTCTACCCCGCGCGGACTGTAGGCGAAGAGCCAATCGACGCTGGGTTCGGACGGAAGCTCGACGGGGGCGAATCGGAGTAGCGAACAACCGATCACCTCGTGTCCGGCCGCCTCGAGCTGGTTCTTCAGGGGCGAATCACCGGCCAGCGGTCGCGTTACGAATACCCTCACGCGGCCACTCCCCCGAGTAACCGCTTGTGCATTGCCTCGGCGAGGCCGTCGAAGGTGCTGTAGCTGATCCGGTGGCGCACGAGCGGCTCGCCGAGCGCGGGCGCGTAGGCGGCGTTGAGTTCGTAGCCGTGCGGAGTGCGTTGGCAGTAGGCGCCGAGGGGGAGGTGGCAACCACCGTCGAAGGCGTTGAGGAGTCGCCGTTCCACGTTGGTGCAGCTGGCCGTTTCGCGGTGGTGGATACGCGCCAGTATGCGGCGCGTGTCCGTGTCCGACTCCCGGCACTGGTAGGCGAGCACGCCCTGCGCGGGAGCCGGTACGAACTCACGCGGGTGGAGGTGAGCGACGTGCAGGTCGCCGAGGTCGAGCTCGAGCCGGGTTAGCCCGGCGGCCGCCAGTACGATCGCGTCGTAATCGCCCCGGCGCAGTTTGTCTACGCGGGTCGGTACGTTGCCGCGAACGTCGTCGACCTCCGCGTCCGGACGAAGGTTGGCGAGCATGGCCTTCCGGCGGGCGCTCGAGGTGCCGACTTTGCTGTTCTGCGCGAGCGACCAGGGGCGCGCCGGATCGACGGCCGATTTGCGTACGAGGAGCCAGTCGGTCGGATCGGCCCGCTCGCTCACCCCGGCGATCGCGAGGCCCGCGGGGTGATTCGTGGGCAAATCCTTCATCGAGTGTACCGCTACCTGGATGGTACCGTCGAGCAATCCTTGCTCGAGCTCTTCGGTAAAGAAGCCCTTGCCTTCGAGCTTGTCGAAGGAGAGGTGTTGGATCCGATCGCCCTTCGTGCGGATCACCTCCAGCTCGGACGCGACGCCCAGGCGTTTGAGCTCTCCTTGTAGAAAGTGAGCCTGCCAGAGGGCCAGGTCGGAGCCGCGCGTACCTATCCGGAGCACAGGGTTGGTTGCCATCCGGGCGAAGCTAGCGGTTCGCGGCTTGTCACCGGCCCGCGGAGAACCGCGTGCGTGTACCTTGACCCCCGTATGCAGATGACGGCAAAGGAGGTCGCCGACCTGTTCGGCGGGTCGGTCGAAGGCGACGGGGAGGTAGTACTACGCGGGTTAGCCAAAATCGAGGAGGCGTGCGCGGGCCAGCTCGCCTTCCTGTCCAACGCGAAGTACGAGGACTTCGCCTACACCACGGCCGCCTCGGCGCTTTTGGTTAGTCGGGTATTCGAGCCGCAGCGAACCATTTCGGCGACCTTGATCCGGGTCCCCGACGTACAGATGGCGTTTGCCGGACTGATGCGTATGGCGGGCGCGGCCAACGGCGAAGTGGCGGTGGGTACGCACGAGCTGGCCTACGTGCATCCTTCGGCCGACGTGCACGACACGGCCGTCGTGATGCCCTTCGCCTACGTCGGTCGAAACGCCCGGGTGGGCGCGCGGTGCCTGTTGCACCCCTACAGCTACCTCGGGGACGGCGCCGTCCTCGGCGAGAGCTGCGAGCTCCACCAGGGTGCCAGGCTGCTGCGCGATTGCAAAGCGGCCGACCGGGTGGTGATCTACGCGAACGCCGTCGTAGGCAGCGACGGCTTCGGCTACAGTCAGGATGACACGGGCAGCTACGAGAAGATCCCCCAGCTCGGCAACGTCGTCCTCGGGGACGACGTCGAGATCGGGGCCTGCGCCACCGTGGATCGGGCGGTACTCGGGTCTACCATCCTGCGCAAGGGCGTAAAAATCGACAACCTCTGCATGGTTGCCCACAACGTGGTCGTCGGAGAGAACACGGCCTTCGCCGCCCAGGTGGGTGTAGCCGGCTCGGCGCGGCTCGGCGCCCGCATCAAGCTGGGGGGGCAGGTCGGGGTAAGCGGACACATCACCGTGGCCGACGGCACCGAGGTAGGCGCGCAGAGCGGCATCAAGGATTCCGTAGAGGAGCCCAACCAGAAACTATTCGGCTCGCCCGCCACCAGCTTCCGGGAGTGGGCCGCCCTACAGGCCAAATTGCGCCGACTTCCAGCGCTGGAGCAACGGGTCAAGGACCTCGAGCGACGCTTGGACAATAACTAATACGTTTAACGACCGGCCTACCTTGGCCCCCGGCAATGCAACAGCACACTCTCGCCACATCGGTTAGCCTCCTGGGCATCGGCCTCCATACGGGCAAGGAGGTAAAGATCACCTTTCAGCCCGCGGAGCCAAACCACGGCATCAAGTTCCAGCGCGTCGATCTCGCCGGTGAGCCCATCGTGCCGGCGGACGTCGGCTACGTTGTGGCCACCAACCGCGGTACCACCCTCGCGCGCGGGGATGCGCACGTGGCCACCGTCGAGCACGTGCTCAGTGCGCTGGTCGGCTGTAGCGTCGACAACGTACTCATCACGCTCGACGGACCCGAGGTTCCCATCCTCGACGGTAGCGCCAACCCGTTCTACGTCGCCTTCGTCGAGAGCGGTATCGTGGAGCAGGCCGCCGAGCGAGAGTTCTTCCAGATCGAGCAGCCGATCGTTTACCACGACGAACTGACCGGAGCCGAGTTGGTCGCCATGCCCGCCGACAGTTTTGAGGTCACGACGATGATCGACTTCAATTCGAAGGTCCTCGGCTCGCAGTACGCGACCCTGGAGGACATCGAGGATTTCGGATCCCAAATCGCCGCGGCCCGCACTTTCGTTTTCTTGCACGAGATCGAGAAGCTGCTCAACCAGGACCTGATCAAGGGCGGGTCCCTCGAGAACGCCATCGTGATCGCGGAGCGCGAGGTCGGGGACGCAGAGTTGGCGAGTCTGGCGGAGCGCCTCCAACGCCCGAGCGTGGCGGTGGGGAAATCGGGGGTGCTCAACACCACCAAGCTCAAGTTTCAGAACGAGCCGGCCCGCCACAAGCTACTCGACGTTATCGGCGACCTGGCGCTCATCGGCCAGCCGATCCGCGGTAAGATCGTGGCGCGCAAACCCGGCCACGCTGTCAACTGCGCTTTCGCACGGAAGCTCAAGGAGGTGATGCGCGAGCAGCGCAAGCTGCGGGGGGTGCCGAAGTACGATCCTACCGTACCCCCGCTCCTGGATACGGTACAGATTATGGGCTATTTGCCCCACCGGTTTCCGATGCTGATGGTCGACAAGATCATCGAGCTGTCCGACAAGCACGTCGTCGGCATCAAGAACGTAACCTTCACCGAGCAAGTCCTACAGGGGCACTTCCCGAACAACCCGGTATTCCCGGGGGTGTTACAGGTCGAAGCCCTCGCCCAAACCGGCGGCATGCTCGCCCTCACCATCACCGGCGATCCCGGGGAGTGGGACATGTACTTTATCAAAATAGACAACTGTAAGTTTCGTGGAATGGTCCGCCCCGGGGATACGCTCGTGCTGAAAATGGAGTTACTCTCACCGATCCGGAGGGGTATCGTCCACATGCAGGGTACCGCTTACGTTGGCAATCAGGTGGTGAGCGAAGGAGAGCTCATCGCGCAAATCGTTAAGCGTTGTTGAAGCCCTCACCCACCCAGTACCCCCAGGCGAACGTGCACCCCGGCGCCAAGGTCGGCGAACGCGTTACCGTGAGTGCGTACGTTACGATCGAAGACGACGTGGTGATCGGTGACGACTGCTACATCGGCCCGAACGCCGTGCTCATGGCGGGCACCCGGCTCGGCGCCCGCTGCCGGATCTTCCCGGGGGCCGTGCTCGGGGCCGAGCCGCAGGACCTGAAGTTCGACGGCGAGTACACTCAGCTCGTGGTGGGCCACGACACGACCGTCCGCGAGTACTGCACGCTCAACCGCGGTACCAAGGCCGCCGGCACTACCGTGGTCGGCGACCACTGCCTCCTGATGGCTTACGTGCACATAGCACACGATTGCCAGATCGGGAACCAGGTGGTGATCGCGAACAACGTCAACCTCGCTGGCCACGTGGAGATCGGCGATCACGCCGTACTCGGCGGCAACTCCGCCTGCCACCAATTCGTGAAAGTGGGCACCCACGCGATGGTGGGTGGAGCCTCCCTCGTCCGCAAGGACGTACCCCCCTTCATCACCGTCGCGCGCGAGCCCGTGCGTTTCATCAGCGTCAACAAAACAGGCCTCACCCGACGCGATTTTACGCCCGCCCAAATCCGCGACATCGAGCGCGCCTACCGGATCTTCTTCTCCCCCGGCTTCTCGCGCCAGGAGGCGCTCGACCTCATCGACCGCGATCTACCCAACTCCGCCGAGCGCCACACGATCATCGAGTTCGTTCGCAACAGCGAGCGCGGCGTAATCCGCGGGCCGCAGCACGAGAGCAACGGTGAGGATTGAGGCCACCGGGCTGCGCAAGCGATTTGGTTTCCGGTGGATCGTCTACGACTTCGATCACGTCTTCGAAGCGGGGAGCCGTACCGCCATCGCCGGCGCCAACGGTTCGGGCAAAACGACCCTCGTCAAACTCCTCTCCGGACAACTCGTTCCGAGCGCCGGCGAACTCAGCTTTCGCGAAAACGAGCGGGCGATCCCCGAGGACGCCCTGTACAAACGCGTAAACCTCAGCGGACCCTACGTGGAGCTGATCGACGAGCTGAGCGGAGTAGAGCTCGTGAACTTGCACGGGAAGCTACGGCCGTTTGCGTCGGACCTGAACCCGGATGAGCTCTGGGCTAGGGTAGGGTGGGGCAGACGTATTCGCAACCAGCGCATCGGCTCTTACTCCTCCGGCATGATGCAGCGCCTGCGCCTGTTGCTCGCCCTGGCCACCGCCAGCGGCATCGTCTTCCTCGACGAGCCTACGAGCAATCTCGATACCGAAGGGGTAGCCTGGTACCAACGCTTAGTTCGGGATTGGATTGGCTCCAGAACGCTCGTTGTGGCGAGCAACGAGGAGCGCGACTACGTAGCGTGCACGCGTACCGTCGAATCGACCGCGTGGCTTCCGCCGAAACGCAAACGTTAGGCGAAGATCATCGCCACGGCCAGCCAGAGGAACATGGCGAACGCGAAGGCAGTAACCGCGTACCACCCCATCGCGAGTTGTTTGATCACCACCTTCCAGAGGGGCACGCCGTACACGACGGACTCGCCCACCAGTAGGTACGCCGCGGTAGCCACGGCGATAGCGATCGCCGGAACTACGGACCACGGCGCGAGCAGTATCGCCAAGGCCGCGGCGAGTAGGGTAACCGCCATCAAGATGGCGGCGTACACGAGGCTGTGCGCGTAGTACGGCATCCGCCGCCAATAGAACAACCGGTACCCGAGCGCAAGCAGGGGCACGTATAAAAGTACGCCCCAGCTCAAGCTCGACCACAGGTACTCGCTCAGGCTGTCGATGCCCTGCTGGATGAGCGTCGCGCCCTTACGCACGACCAGACGGTTCTCCCAGTGCTCCAACCCGGAGGCCGCAACGACATCCGCCGGCGAGCCGGCGGCCACTACCCGGACGGGTACGTCCAAGTGTTCGTCGTAGAGTAGCGTGTTGTTGGAGCCGTTCGCACCGCTATCCGATATCCAGCGAACCGGCATGGCGAAAGTCCGCGAGAAAGTGTCTAGTACGGCGAGCGCCCCCGAATCGTTCGCATATTTCGAAGCGAGTAAAGAGTCACGCAGCTGCTGAACGCGGTCGTGCATCACTACCTCCATGCGTAGAACGTCGACGTAGCGCATTCGGGCCAGTACCCCGGTGTCCGCCTGCGACTCGGACGCCTTGTCGATCGTATCCTCCGCCTCTTCGAGCTGATCGTCGAGGGCCTCGAGTTCCGTCACCTGTTGCTCGTCGCCCTCGGCTTCGGCAAGCCGAAGCAGGCTGTCGACGCTACGTCGGATTGAGTCCAGTGCTCTGGGTGCGTTGGGGTCTTCCAGGATACCCTCGCGGAGCCCCTCGGTAAACTCATGAATCGCATACTTCACCGGCCGCTCTTCCGGCTGATCTACGCGCGCCGAGCCTTCGTTGACTACGATGAAATCGTTGCCGCGCTCGAGCGAAGCGACCGCGAAGAAGACGAGCGAGCTAAAGAGCAGCAACCGCAGGGGGTGGATGTATCGTTGCCGCCGACCCGCGATGTAGTTTCGCGCGTAGCGGCCCGGTATGAAAAGGTCGCGGATACTCGTCCACGCCTTCCCGTCTAAGTGGAAGAAGCTCGTAAATGCCTCGGCGAGCCATTCACCCACCGAGCGTGCCGGGGCTCGGTTCCGCTGACTGCAGGTAGAGCAGTACTCGTCCGTAGCCGCGTTGGTGTGCCCGCAGTTGAGGCAGTGGGTAGGATCGTAACCTTCGTTCGGGTTGAGTTGGCTCACGGCGGCGACAAGCTACCGATACCGAGCAGACCCGCTTACCTATCTCGACGAGTCGCTTTAGTCGAACGACTGATTCGCCGTAGCCGCATCATTGACCATCTCCTGGTATTCTTCCGGCGTGAGGCCATCCATGCAGTAGTGAATCGGATCGACCTTTTGGCCCTTGAGGTGCACCTCGTAGTGTAGGTGGGGCGCGGTGCTCGTGCCCGTCGAACCGACGCGGCCGATCACCTGGCCTCGCTTTACCTGTTGGCCCTTCTTGACCTCCACTTTCGACATGTGGCCGTAGAGCGTCTCGTAGCCGAAGCCGTGGTCGATGATCACGTGCGTACCGTACCCGCTGCGCTGCTTCTTCACCGCCCTCACCCGACCGTTACCGGTGGCCTGGATCGGCGTATTTGCCGTTGCCGGAAAATCGATGCCGGCGTGCAACTTGCGCCGCTTGTAGATGGGGTGGATCCGCATGCCGAAGCCGGAGAGCAGCTTGATGTTGCGCTTGTACTGATCCTGGCGGATCGGTTTGATGCTCGGGATGCTCGCGAGCATCTCCTCGCGATCCTTAGCGAGGGCGAGGATGGTATCCAGGCTCTTCGACTGCAGCACGAGCTGTCGCTTGAGCCGCTCGGCCTGCGCCTCGGAGCTCGCGATGAGCTCCTCGGTCGAGCCGCGGGCCACGAGCCGGTCGTGGCCGCCGGTGCCGCTCGTCCATACGTCCGGATCGATCGGCTCCATCCCGAACACCATCCGGTGCGCCGAAGCGTCGCGCGCCTGCACGTTGCCGAGCACCATCGCCATCGTCTCCACTTCGGAATCTAGACTGCGGAAGCGCGTCTCCATCGCCACGATCTTGCGCTGGAGGTTCTGCTCACTCTGCGACGGGAAGTACTTGTACACCGCCGTGGCCAAACCGCCGGCCACGACCAGGGTCGCCAGGAAGAACGAGAAGATGCGCAACGCCTTCACCTTCACCGGCTCGCGGTGGACTTCGAACTGGAGGGTCTGCTCGTTGTAGACGAACTTCTCTTTGCGCATAGCGGCCTGAAGTTTAGGTGATGAGGGCGGGTTTGCCGGAAACGGCGACATTCGCCCTCGTTTTGGCGAAAGCCACCGCCCCAAGCCTACTTAGTGCAATGACCGCACCAGAAATCCGCCAGCAATTCCTCGACTTCTTCGCCTCGAAGGGCCACCGCGTGGTGCCCTCGGCCCCGCTCGTCAACAAAGACGACCCGACGCTGCTGTTCGTGAACGCGGGCATGAATCAGTTCAAGGACTACTTCCTCGGTACCCGCGTACCGGACTACGCGCGCGCCGTCGACACCCAGCGCTGCCTGCGGGTAAGCGGCAAGCACAACGACCTCGAGGAGGTGGGACGGGACTCCTACCACCACACCCTCTTCGAGATGCTCGGCAACTGGAGCTTCGGGGATTACTTCAAGCCGGACGCCATCGCCTGGGCCTGGGAGCTGCTGACCGCCGTCTACAAACTCGACGAGGACCGGATCTACGTCTCCATTTTCGCCGGTGACGCCGAAGACGGTCTCCCGTTCGACAGCGAGGCCGAGCAAATCTGGCGGAAATTCGTGCCCCAGGATCGAATCCTGCGCTTCGGGCGCAAAGACAACTTCTGGGAGATGGGCGATACCGGCCCCTGCGGACCGTGTTCCGAGATCCACGTCGATCTGCGCCCCGACGGGGCACGGGCCGAAGTGCCGGGCCAGAGCCTCGTCAACGAGGACGACCCCCTCGTCGTCGAGATCTGGAACCTCGTCTTCATCCAGTACAACCGGCGGGCCGACGGTATCCTGGAGCCGTTACCGGCAAAACACGTCGATACCGGCATGGGCTTCGAGCGACTGTGTATGGCCCTCGAGGGCAAGCGGAGCAACTACGCCACCGACGTGTTTACGCCGCTGCTGGCCCGCATCGAAGCGCTGACCGGTAAAACGTACGGCAACAGCTACGCGCCCGACGCGAACGAGGACATCGCCATGCGCGTGGTGGCCGACCACTTGCGCGCGGTGTGCTTCGCGACGGCCGACGGTGCCCTTCCCTCGAATACCGGAGCGGGCTACGTGATCCGCAGGATCTTGCGACGCGCCGTACGGTATTACTACTCCTTCCTCGACCGGCAGGAGCCGCTGTTGCACGAACTGGTCGGCCTACTCGCCGAGCAGTTCGAGAACGTCTTCCCGGTGTTGGCGCAGCAGCGCGACTTCGTGACCCGGGTCGTGCTCGAGGAGGAGCGCGCCTTCCTGAAAACGCTGAGCAGCGGGCTGCAACGCATCGAATCCCTCGCCGAGGCCGGTGACGTATCCGGCGAAGACGCCTTCGAGCTCTACGACACTTTCGGTTTCCCGATAGACCTGACCCAGCTCGTAGCCCAGGAGCGCGGGGTACGGGTGGACATGAACGGGTTCAGGCGGGCCCTGGAAGGGCAGAAAACGCGCTCGCGCGCGGCCGGCGAACGGACGGTGGGAGACTGGGAGGTGTTCTCCGACGAGCAGGCCACCTTCGTCGGCTACGACCGCCTGCAGGTAGCCCGGACCCGAGTTTTGCGGCAGCGAAGCTTGGAGACACCGAAGGGTACGTTGCACCAGCTGGTGATCGCGGAGAGCCCGTTCTATGCGGAGGGCGGCGGACAGGTCGGCGACCGAGGGACGCTCACGTTCCCGAATGAGGTGATCGGCGTGCAGGACACTACGCGCGAGAACGAGCTCGTCGTACTGAGCGTAGACCGGCTCCCCGAGGAGCCCGCCGCCGCCCTGAAAGCGGAGGTGGCCACTCGTCGGCGACTCGCTACGGAGGCCAACCACAGCGCCACGCACTTGCTGCAGGCAGCCCTCCGGCAGGTACTCGGCGACCACGTGCGGCAACGGGGCAGCTTCGTGAGCGGGGACTACTTGCGGTTCGACTTCAGTCACTTCGCCAAGTTGAGCGAGGACGAGCTCCGCGAAGTAGAGGACACGGTCAACGAGCGGATCCGCGCCACGATCCAACTCGGGGAAGACCGCGACGTACCGCTCGCCGAGGCACAGTCGGCCGGGGCCACGATGCTCTTCGGCGAGAAGTACGGGGAGCGGGTACGCATGATCACCTTCGACAAGGATTTCTCGCGGGAGCTCTGCGGCGGCACGCACGTACGCAACACCGGCGCCATCGGGCAGTTCCGCATCACCGCCGAGTCCGCACTAGCCACGGGGATCCGCCGCATCGAGGCCGTCACCGCAGCGGGCGCCGAGCGCTACGTACGTGCGCAGCTCGGGGAGCTCGACCAACTTCGTACGCTCCTCAAGAATCCCGCCGACGCACCCAAGCAGCTCGAAAGCTTACAGGACGACGTGCGCAACCTGCGCAAAGAGCTCGAGCGCGTACAGCAGGCGGAGGCCGCCGGTCTGGCGGATAGGCTCGTGGCCTCGGCCGTCGAACACGACGGACGCAGGGTGGTGATCGCCCGTATACCCATCGAGGACGCGAAGGTCGCCAAGGGCCTGGCCTTTCGGCTCGAGGCCACGCTCGCCCCCGCGGTCATCGTGCTCGGCCTCGAAAAATCGGGTAAGCCGCAGCTCCTCATCGCGGTGTCGAAGGCGTTGGCCGCTCAGGGCGAACTGCACGCCGGCAAACTCATCAAGCCCCTGGCCAACATCATCGGCGGCGGCGGCGGCGGCCAAGATTTCTTCGCGAGTGCCGGCGGCAGCAAACCCGAGCAAATCGACGCCGCACTCGAACGGGCCAGGCTACTCCTTATCGGTTAGTTACCCGTGCGAAAGGCGCTGCTGGTATGCTAATTGTCCTGGTAAGCGACGATGGCTCACGGGACTTCCTTCCGCACGCTCGCTCTGCTTCTTTCTGTTCTCCTGGCGTCGGTGCACGCCCGGGGGCAGGAGGTAGACGTGTTCGAGATGCCGGGGTTTACGCCGCCCTGTAGGGACGTCGAGGCCCTGATGCAGGACGACGGAGGTACGCTCTGGGCGAGCTGTCCGGGCGAAAACGATCGTCAGGTGCGTTACCGGCACGACGGCCGGAGCTGGATCGAAGTGAGCGACAACCGGCTGGTGAACCCCATTCTGATGGGGCACCCACGGGGTATCTACATGCGGAAGGGGGGCGAACTGCTGCGCGTTACGGCGCAACCCAAAGACCGCTACCGCCTTAACACCGTAGCCCCAATCCCGGGTCCCGCCACCAACCTCGACTTCGTAGCGGTCGCGCCGAACGGCACCACCTACACCGAGACGGGGGGCGCCATCTACCGTTCTCGCGCGCGGGGCACGCAGCTGGTGGCCTCCGGTGGCGCGCAGCTACTCTTCGTCTCCGACGGCGGCGCGGTCATCAAGGAGCCTTCCGGCAAAACCTACTTCCGGGGCGAGACGCAGTCCGCTTACCGTGGCCTACCGAGCGGGCCGGTGAGCAACCGCGTGCTGGCCGGAGCCGGGCAGGCCGCGTTCACGCTGCGCGATAGCATCTACGCAATCGAGTTGCTCCCCGAACGGCCCCGCCTGCACGCCGTGTGCGCCGTACCGGGCCCGGGTAAGCTAAGCGTCGTCGGCTCGAACTTACTTTGGATCGAGCCGGGGGCGCCCGTGCGCTCCCGAAAATTCGAACCCGGGGCAACTTGGCAGAAGCTACTGCGCACTAAGCTTACGGCGGCTGGACGGATGGAGGCCGTGTACGCAGGTAGGCAGCTCCTCGGCTTCGGCGGGGAGCACCGCGCGATCTTGATCAGCGACCATGGCCCAGTGAGCGTGGAGAGTAAGCCGTACACGCCTGTGCACCTGGCCGCGATGGCGCACAACCGGTCGAGCCTCGCCAACGCCGTTGCCGAATCCGAGCTGTCGATCGCCACGGCGCAGGAGATGTTCACGTTCGAGCGTAACGGTACGGAGATCGGAAAGCTGATCCGTCGGTACAGGAACGCCGATATTCAGATGAAGCACAGCACTCCGCTGGCTATGGAATACCACCGGGGGAAGCTGCTCATCGCAACCTCCGATTCGCGCATACTCGCCCTCGAGAGCGGGCAACCCGCGCGCGAGCTCCTCAATATATTCGAGGCGGGTACCGTGGTATTCGACATGCGGAGCTACGCCGGGCAGCTCTGGGGGTGTCTCGATCCGGTGACCAATCCCAACCTCGGCGCGTTTCGCTGGAATCCGGAGGAGGGTTTGCGTGTCTTCGGAGTGGACGACGGCCTCAAGGATCGATTGCTGTCCATCCGCACCAGTCCGGAGGGTTCCCTGTTCGGGGGTTCGAAGGGGGGTACCTACCCGCTGTACCGCTACTCGCCCGCGGACGACCGGTGGGACGGCGTGGCCGAAGCCCCGCAGTGGATGCAAAGCTTGGGCGCCTTCGAGGTACACGAGGTCGCGCCGATATGCGACACACTCGTTTACCTGGCTACCAGTCACGGCCTGTACCGTTGGTCGCCCGCAGCGGGTTACGTGGAGGCCGCGCTCCCGCGCCGGATCACGGGCATGAACGTCAGGAGCGTAGTCGCGCTCGGCAACGGGGTCTGCTTCACCATTCCCAACAAGGGCGCCTACGTGCTCGCCAACAAAGAACTCTCCTCTATTGAGGAGATCTCTTCCATAGAAGACGAGGCGGCCTGGCCGTTCCTGGAGTTCGCCTGGCGTGGCCTGCGGGTACTGGGGGAGCAGCACGTACTCGTGCAGGACCGTCACACCCTCACGCGCATCGAGGCGGACTGGAACTCCCGCACCGAGCTGCGTGCCGACCTAACCTTCGCCAACAACGCCGAGTTTCGGTTGGCCGCCCGTCCGGAATCCTCCATGCGGCTACAGCTGTTCTCGATGGATAGCATCTATTTGCGGTATTCGTTGGCCGGCTTCCCGACGAGTGAGTTGCAGGCGCACTTCACCCTCGACGGCGAGCCGTTTCACCCGGTGCGCGAGCGTTCGGGGGAAGCGGTGTTCGCGTCACCGACCGAAGGCACGCACAACTTCGAGGCGCGGATCATGCCGATCCGACGCAACTATTACGCGGCCACCCACCGCCAGCCGATCCGCGTCGTGGGCCCGTGGTACAAATCGACGCGCGGGGTCGTGCTCATGGCCGTACTCGTGATCGCCTTCGTACTCGTATTGGCCTACGCCTACAGCATTCGCCAACGCAAACTCGCGAAGCACCTCGAGAACCTCGTGCGGTTGCGCACGGCCGACGTCGAGGAGGCGCGCCGTCAGGCCGAACACGCCAGCGAGGCCAAATCCATGTTTTTGGCCAACATGAGCCACGAACTTCGTACGCCCCTCAACGGCGTCCTCGGCATGTCCGACCTGCTCGCCGAAACCTCCCTCACCGACGAGCAGCAGGGTCACCTGCGCGCCATCCAACGCAGCGGCTCCGCGCTGCTGCGGATCGTTGGCGACGTGCTCGACTTCGCCGAGGTGGACGAGGGGATCGTGCGACTTCGCGAGGACGAGTACCCCCTGCGCAAGCTGCTCGAGGAGATCGTGTTCGACTACGCCGAGCGCGCCGTCGACAAGGGACTCTTTCTCGGTTCGAGTATCGAGGTCCCCGAACACGCCCGACTCGATGCACCGAAGGTGCGCAGCGTGGTCGGCCACCTGCTCGGCAACGCCATCAAGTTCACCGATACCGGACGCGTCGACCTGTTCGTCTCCGTAACCGAGCGGACGCTGCGCATCCGCGTCGATGACACGGGCTGCGGGATCCCCGACTCGTTTCGACCCCACCTGTTCGAGGTCTTCCAACAGGCCGACAACAGCGCTACACGCCGCCACGGTGGCACCGGACTCGGCCTCGCTATCGTACAAACGTACGTGGCCTGCCTGGGCGGTCAAGTCACCTTCGACTCCACCGAGGGGGCCGGATCGAGTTTTAGCGTAAGCCTACCCATACGGACTACGGCGCTCGAGACGCGCGACGAGCCCACCGCGGGAGCGCAGGACATCCCGGCGCTCCTCGTGTCCGACAACTCGGATTTCACCGGTCAACTCCAGCGGGAGCTCGGCCAACTCGGGGTCGCCACGACTCAGACGCTTCACCGTACGGCGGACAACGACCCGGCACTGGCCTTCCTGGTCGTCGAAAGTCTGGCTCAACTCGAGCGGATCCGTACGCAGGCCTGGTACGATGAGCTCGGGCGGGCGGGTTGCCCGATCGTGCTGGTCGGCCACCACCGGGACCTACTCGGCGTACGACTCGCGCCGCGGGAGCGTACCCTCGGCTACCCCTTCGAGCCACAGGCCCTCGCCAATCTGTGTGCTGCCGCAAAACCGACCGTGCCCAGTCGGGCCGCGCCGAGCCCACAACCGACGTCCGCACCGAAGCAAGCTGCCTCCCCCTTCTTCGACCTGGGGAGTACGCACCCCCTGAAGATACTGGTCGCCGAGGACAACAAGATGAATACCATGCTCGCGCTCAGCGTCTTGCGGAAACTCGGGTACGAGGCCGACCACGCGGAGAACGGGCAGGTGGCCTGCGAACGCTACGCCGCCACACCGTACGACCTCATTCTGATGGATCTGCATATGCCGGTGATGGACGGCCTGGAAGCCACCCGGCAGCTGCGCCGGCGCGAGGCCGACCGCCCCCCCTACGTATGCGCGCTTACCGCTAACGCGAGCGAGAGCGGACGGGACGAATGCCTGGAAGCCGGCATGGACGACTTCCTGACCAAACCCATGCAGGTAGACCGGTTGGTCGCCCTACTGCGCAGAGTACCGCGACTTTCTGAACGAATGCGCCCGACGCGGGTGACTCAGCCCGCCCAGGAGGCCTAGGCGAATACGATGTCCAGGGCCTCCGTAATGCGATTTACCGCCTCATCGATGATCGCTTCGGTGTGTGCCGCGCTGATGAAGCCAACCTCGTAACCGCTCGGCCCGAGGTAGACCTCACGTTGGAGTAATTCGTGGTGTAACGTGCGGAAGCGCGTCATACCCGCCGCCTCGATCTGATCGGCCCGCGAGATGCGCTCGCGCGAGAAGCTAAACCAAAAGATGCTCGCGATCGAAGGTACGGTGAGCTCGTAGCCTTTCCCGTCGGCGTACGTCTGGATTTGCTCGCTGAGGTGAAGCGTGCGACTCCGTTGAGATTCGTAAAAGCCCGGCTCGAGGAGTTGCCGGCACACCGCGGCCCCGGCGGCCATCGCGACCGGATTCGCGCTCAGGGTGCCCGCCTGGTATACCGGACCCTCCGGAGCGACCGAGGCCATAATGTCCCCGGTGGCACCATAGGCTCCGACCGGCATCCCCCCGCCGATTATTTTTCCGTAGGTGAGGATGTCCGGCCTGATGTCGTAGTGACCGGCCGCCCCCGTGAAACCGACCCGGAACCCGGAGATCACCTCGTCGAAGACGAGCAGGCTACCGTGACCGTAGCAGTGGGTACGCAGGCAATTCAAAAACTGTCTGTCCTGAAGCAATAGCCCGTTGTTGGCTGGAACCGGCTCGACGATTACCGCGGCGATGCGATCGCCGTACTCCCGGAAGATTTCGTGCACGCGGTCGGTGTCCCCCAGCGGCGCGACGAGCGTGCGGTCGATGAACCCTTCCGGTACACCGGCCGAGGAGCTGGTGCCAAACGTGACGAGGCCGCTTCCCGCCTTTACGAGTAGGCTATCGACGTGACCGTGGTAGCAGCCCTCGAACTTGAGGATGTACTCCCGCCCCGTGTACCCTCTGGCCAGCCGAATGGCCGACATCACCGCTTCCGTGCCCGAGCTCACGAACCGCATACGGTCGATGTAGGGGTTGTTCGACAGGATGAGTTCGCCGAGCTTGTTGCCGGAGGCGGTAGGCGTACCGAAGCTGGTGCCCTTACGGACCGCGGCGATCACATCCTCGCGCACGCCGGGATTGTCGTGACCGAGAATGATGGGTCCCCAACTGCCGCAAAAGTCGATGAAGCGGTTGCCGTCGACGTCGAACAGGTAAGGACCCTCGGCGCGGTCGACGAATACCGGTGGGCCGCTCACGCTCTTGAAGGCGCGCACGGGCGAATTGACACCCCCGGGGAACAAGTGCTTCGCCTCTTCGAAGAGCGCTGCCGAGCGACCGCGCTCGATGCCGACTGTTGCTTGCATACCGACGAAAGAACCCACAGCGCTCACCAATGGGTTCGCGCCTCTGTAAATCTTGCCGTCGTAGCGATGGAGCGTCACATTTAACCGCCAATTCACGTACCACCCTCACGGGGTATGCTGGCACTAGGCTTGCAGCAAGAATGGGTTCAAACGCCTAAGCTCGACACGTATGGATCTCTTTTCACGTCAGGTGGCCGCGGCCGCACTCGTTGACGGGCAGCATTTTACGCTGCCCGGTTTTGGAACGCTCGAAGGGGCGTACGTGTCGGCTCGCATCGACCACGCCTCGCGCAAGGTGGATCCACCCAACCTGGCGGTGCACTGGCACGTGGTCGTCGACGAGGAGGCCCAAACCTTCGCCGAACTCCTGACCCGCACGGGGGCTACGAGCTTCGAGGCGGAGGCTACCGAGCTCGCCTGGACCGCGGCGCTTACCTCGGGGGAGGATATCGAAGTCGGCGACTTAGGCACATTGCGCCGCGATCCGCTTACCAAGCACGTCAATTTCTTCCCCAACGAGCGGGCGCTCGCCCAGGCGTACTGGGGTGGGGGAGCCGTGGCGGTCGAGCCGCTGGCGCGCCGGGAGGCGGTAGCGCATTGGGAGCCGGTAGCAGCCGCGAAATCGGCGTCGCAACCCCCGCCCCCGGTCGCCGCGGCGGCGGCGGGCAAACCGCGGCGCTCGCCGGTGCCGTACCTACTCGGCGCGGCGACTCTACTCCTGATCGGCGGTCTGGTCTGGTACCTGGTTGCCCAGCGGGGCGGAGGACGGCACCCCGGCGAGCAACACGTGCTACAGGTCAGCCAGGAGCGTCTGAATCGCTCGCCCCACGATCCCACGCCCGTTGAGCTCGCTGAGTCTGACGTCGCGGCGGTGCCCGCGCCCGTAGACGAACTCGATTTCGCAATCAGCGATCCCGAGGAGGAGGTGGCGCCGGCGGCTTTCGACCCGGCTGCCCTGGCCGGCGATGACGAGGATTTCTCTCAACCCTACCGACCCGAAAGCTTCGACGCCGTGATCATCGTGGGCAGCTTTACGAGTAGCCGTTACACCGACCGCCTGCAGGAGAAAATCCTGGCTGCGGGACTCGTACCGTACGTAGATCACCCGGGTTCGCTCGATCGCGTCGGCGTAGCCTTCTCCGCGAACTCGCAGGCGGAGGTGATGGCCATGCTGGAGCGCATGCGACTCGAGTTCGGTGAAGACTCCTGGATCCTGGACTAAGCGGTAGGCGGGTTGGCGTAGACTTTGCCTAGTGAACCCTACTATGCGTTCACTGCTACTCACTCTTCTCGTTGCCTTTGGTTCGGTTTCGCTCGCGCTGGCGCAGTCCACTAGTTCGGGTAGCTCATCGCGGGCCCACAAGCAGCAGAACACACTGCGCCGAACGATGATTAGCGCGATGGTCGGTATTTCGCCTTCGGCGATCTTCGCGGGTAGCTCGCAGCAGGGGCCGACGGTTCAGGTTGCGCTGCAGCGGCGCCTCACCGATCGGGTCGCCCTCGGCGTAGCGGTCGGTCGCGCGACCGCGGTCGGGACCCCCTTCGAGGATCATTTCGGCGTGCGGAGTACCCTGACGAAAACCACTACGCACGTGGGTGCACGCCTGCGCGGTACGTTCGTGCGGTCGGGGGGGTTAGAGGTCTACGGGGGATTACAGCTCGGCCTGAATATCAATCGAGGTACCCAAGCGCATTCGTTTCCGGAGGCGATGGCCGCAGAGAATCAGGAGGCATACATCGCGGGGCGTACGAGTCCCTTCGGTGAGGACAGCAACCAGATCCGACCCGTAGGCTTCCTCGGCACCTCCCTAGAGCTGGTTCGGGGCTTGAGTCTGGTTGCCGAAATCGGTAACAACCTCTCGATCGGTCAGGCGGGACTCGAATTCCAGTTCTAAACACACGTACTTGCAGAGGTACTTTGTGCGTCCTTCGTAACTATGTCTCTACTCGACGTTCAGCCGGACCGCTTCTTCCTCCTCGCCGGGCCCTGCGCCATCGAGGGGGAGGAAGTACTGGACGTCACGGCCGGCGCGCTCGTCGAACTCTGCGCGGAGTTAAGTATACCGCTCGTATTTAAGTCGAGCTACAAGAAGGCCAACCGCACCAGCCTCGACTCCTTCACGGGCATCGGCGACGAGGAAGCGCTACAGCTGCTCGCCGCAACCGGCAGGCGCTACGGTGTGCCCACGATCACGGACGTCCACTCGGAGCCGGAGGCTCAGCGAGCGGCGGAGTACGTTGACGCCCTGCAGATACCGGCCTTCCTGTGTCGGCAAACGTCACTCTTACTCGCCGCGGGCGCCACGGGCCTGCCCGTGAACATCAAGAAAGGGCAGTTCCTGAGTCCCGAAGCCATGCGATTTGCGGCCGACAAGGTGTCGAGCGTGGCCGGTAGCGAGGTGTGGCTCACCGAGCGGGGTACCACCTTCGGCTACCAGGATTTGGTGGTCGACTTCCGCGGGATACCCACCATGCGCGCCACGGGCCACGCGGTGGTGGTGGATTGCACGCACAGTCTGCAGCAGCCGAACCAAACTTCCGGCGTTACGGGTGGGCGCCCCGAGCTCATCGAGACCATCGCCCGCGCGGCTATCGCTACCGGGGCCGACGGGCTCTTCGTCGAAACGCACCCGCGTCCGACGGAGGCGCTCAGCGACGGCGCCAATATGTTGCCCTTGAGCGAAATGCGGCCACTGCTCGAGCGATTGGTCAGGCTCAAAGCGGTGGTTGCTTCCTTCGAAAAGATGCCGGTTTGATGCGCGATTGGTTGCGGCTAGTCTGGTTCTGTTTCGCCCTGAGCGGCACCGGAATGGTGGCCGCGCAGAGTTCGCGTACGCTGCACGTCTCGTGTAGCGCGGATAGTGCGCGGGTGATCACGCTGCGGTTGCAGGGCGACGTAACGGTGGTACCCTGGAACGGTAACCTGGTGATGGTGGAGACGCTCGTGACGATCTCGAATGCCAATAAGGGGGTGTTCGACTTCATCGTAGACAAGACGAAGCGTTACGACGTGGGCTGCACGATCGAGCGCGGCGCCAATTTGCTCGTGCGCAGTAAGGTGATCGAGCGCGAGCCGCTGAAGACCACCACGGGGCTATCGGAGGAGAGCGTCTCGGTGCGGGTGTTCATCCCGAGGCGTTTCCGGGGCGAGGGGCTCGGTCCGTTCGGACGTATCGCCAGTTCGAAGACCGTGCCCGCCGTTCGGGATTTCGAGGCGCTCAAGCGCGAGATGGTTCGCCCGGTACCCGTGGATACCGCCGCCGACACGCCGGCTCGAGATAGTTCGTCGCTGCGAATCGACAGCCTTTCGGTCTTTGATACGTTAGGCGACCCAGATGAGCCCTACGACCCGGATGAGTCCTACGAAATATAGCGCGCGGGTAAAGCAAGTGGAAGTGAAACTACCCCCCGCCCTGGTCGACGACGAATCCGCGTTGCGCACGGCCGCCGCCAGGGCGGCAAGGTGGGAAGGCGAATTCGATTGCCGGATCCTGCGCAGATCGGTGGATGCGCGCGGGCGACTGCCCGTGTTTCGCCTGCGGGTAGAGCTTCGTTCGCCGGGCGAACCCGCGGGGCAGGCACCGCCTCGTTCGAGCTATCGATCGACGGCGGGCCGACCCGAGCTGCACGTCGTAGGCGCCGGTCCGGCGGGATACTTCGCGGCGCTCGAGGCTCTCGAGCTCGGCCTACGGCCCATCGTTTTCGATCGGGGTAAAGACGTCCGCGCCCGTCGTCGGGACCTACGCGCCATCCAGCAGGAGGGTAGGGTGGATCCGCACTCGAACTACTGCTTCGGCGAAGGTGGCGCGGGTACCTACTCGGACGGGAAGCTCTACACCCGCGCGCACAAGCGGGGCAACATAGCCAAGGTGCTCCAGATTTTGGTGGACCACGGTGCGAGCTCCGACATCCTCGTCGACGCGCACCCACACATCGGGTCGAACAAGCTGCCGCAAATCATCGCCAACGTACGCGCGACCATCGAGGCGCACGGTGGGGAGGTCCACTTCGGCGAACAACTCACCGACCTAGTCGTAAGGGGCGGTCGGTTGCGGGCGCTTCGCTTCGCGGACGGACGAGAGGTGGAAAGCCGTAGCGCCATCCTGGCGACGGGCCACAGCGCGCGAGACATCTACGGGCTGTTCGCCGACAGAGCCTGGGCGCTCGAGGCAAAACCCTTCGCGCTCGGCGTCCGCATCGAACATCCGCAAGCCCTCATCGACGACGAGCAGTACGGCGTGGCCCAGCGGCCGCCACAGCTACCCGCTGCTAGCTACCGGTTGGCTACGCAGGTGGAGGGCCGCGGTGTGTTCAGCTTCTGCATGTGTCCGGGGGGGCTAATCGTACCCGCCGCCACGGCCCCCGGTGAGCTCGTCGTCAACGGTATGTCGCTGTCCAGGAGAGACAGCCCGTTTGCCAACAGCGGGTTCGTAACGGCGGTCGACGAACACGATTGGATCGATTACGCGGCGGACGGAGAGCTCGCCGGCCTCTCCTACCAGAGGGCGGCCGAGGCGCGGGTGTTTGCGGCTGGTGACGGCTCGCAACGCGCTCCGGCGCAACGGATCGGCGATTTCTTAGACCGGCGAGTTTCCGAACAATTGAATCCGAGCAGTTACATCCCCGGTTTGTACGCGGCACCACTGCACGAGTTGCTACCCGCTCCGGTTGCCGAACGACTCGCCGCGGGGCTACGTCAGTTAGCGCGTCGGATGCCGCGTTACGCGAGTGACGCGGGCCAGCTGATCGGTCTGGAGAGTAGAACCAGCGCTCCGGTGAGGATTCCGCGGGCCGCCGATACGCTCATGCACCCGGACGTGATCGGGCTGTTTCCGACCGGGGAGGGTGCGGGTTACGCGGGTGGGATTTTGAGTGCCGCCATGGACGGACAGCGTGCCGCGCGGGCGGTGGCCGTGTACCTTCCCGCCCCTTTGGGAGGATGAAGGATTACATCGATTTACTGGGCCGCCTGCTGCTGGGGTTTTTGTTTTCGCACGAGGCGTACGACATGATCGCCTACCTGGTGGATACCAAAGAGCGCATGAGTCGGTACGGGCTCACCTGGCGACAAGAAGAATTAGTGTACGTGGCCGTGGCGATTCTCGTGCTGGGGAGCGTCCTGCTCATTATTGGCTACCGCAGCAAGTTGGCGGCTACGCTCCTGCTTTCGTATTGGGTACCCATCACGTTTATCGTGTACCCCTTCTGGAACGCCCCTCCCCCGGAGGGTAGAGAGCTCGCGCTTCGGTTTATGGAGAACATGGCGGTTGCCGGTGGACTACTCATGATCCTCGCCCACGGTACGGGGGGATTCGCGGTACGTAAGATCTTCGCTCGCGCCCGCGTGGCCGGCCAGTGAGTGCTACGGCTCCCCGGCGTCGGGGTTGAGTTGGTGTCCGCACGTTTTGCAGTAGCGCGCGTCCGGGGCGTGGTCCTCCTCCCCGCAAAAGCGACACACCTGAGTGGATCGGTTGGCGGGAGCTTGGTTTTGATTGACCATCTCGGCCGAGACGATACCCGTAGGTACAGCGATGATGGCGTAGCCCAGGATCATGATGATCGCGCTGAGGAATTGACCGAAGGAGGTCTGCGGGGTGATGTCCCCGAAACCGACGGTGGTGAGCGTGACGATGGCCCAGTACACCGAGAGGGGGATGGAGTTGAAGCCGGCGTTCGTTTCTCCCTCGACGAGGTACATAATGGCCCCGATGATCATGACGATCATGAGGATGGCGAAGAGGAAGACCGAAATCTTGCGGCGGCTCGCCGCGAGCGAACGTGAGATCACCTCGCTCTCGTCGAGGTACTGACCGAGCTTAAGCACCCGAAACACGCGCAGCAACCGGATCGCCCTCACGACCACGAGTGCCTGGGTACCGAATACGAACAGCGACAGGTAGGTAGGCAGGATCGAGAGTAGGTCGACGACGCCGAAGAAGGAGAGCGCGTAGCTACGCGGCCGCTCGACGGCGACGAGCCGGAGGACGTATTCGACGGTGAAGACGAGCGTGAACGCCCATTCGAGCACGGTGAGTACGCCGCCGTAGCTACTCTGGTAGCTCGGTACGCTCTCCAGCATGACCACCACCACGCTGAGCGCGATGAGGACGAGGAGCACCACGTCGAAGATCCTGCCGTAAGGCGTATCCGCCTCGAAAATGACTTCGTGCAGTCTATGCCGCCAATCGTGGACCGGGGGGCTGTGTTTGACCCGCATTAAACGCTAACTTAGGCGCCTACGCTTCGCAAATTCAATAAAAGTAGGACCGGGATGATTCGATCGCTTATCGTGGAGGATGAGGTACGTGGTCTCACTAACCTCAAGAGTATGCTCCGTCAGCACTGTCCGCAGGTGCGCGTCGAAGGGGAGGCGGGTACGCTCGAGGACGCAGCGACGCTGATCGCGGAGCTACGCCGGGACATCGACCTGGCCTTCCTCGACATCAACCTCCCCGACGGACAGGTTTTCGAGCTGCTCGACCGCATCAAGCCCCTGCCGTTCAACGTGATTTTCGTAACGGCCTTCGACCAGTTCGCCGTAAAAGCGTTCGAGTACGCTAGCATCGGCTACATCCTGAAGCCGATCGACCCACACGCCCTGGCCGCGGCCGTGGATCGGATCCGCCCGCAGGATACCGATCGCCTCGAGGAGCGCGTCGAGATGTTTCAGCAGGGCATGAGCGCCAACAAGTTCGACAAGATTACGATCTCGGCCATCGACGGACTCTATTTCGTGAACCTAACAGATATCTTACGGATAGAGGCAGATGATAATTACTCCCATATACACACTACTGACGGGCAGAGATTTACAGTTTCAAAAACAATTAAATTTTATGAGGATTTGCTGCCCGACGACAATTTCTTCCGTGTTCACAAATCGCACATCATAAATCTAAATTATATGCTTAAGTTTGTCAAAGGAGAGGGCGGTCATGTTGTGATGAACGACCAGAAGCAGATTACAGTTAGCAGAAGGAGACGGTCGAGCTTCCTAGATAGGATGCGGAGGCTAGGCGCTCAGAGTTTCACTTAATCAAACTTTTAGTCCTACCCAGAAGTTGGTATTTAAAGCTTAACCGGGGATATTTTCCGAGTTCTACACAAGGAGATATCTTTTGGCACTTTCTTTGCCCGGTTGAGGCTACTTTAGCCCACGTACTAAAACGGGTCTCGCATCCGTAGAAAACCAACACGATGTTCAAGTGGAATCTGAAAGAGACAAAGCGGCCCAGCCGTTCTCTCGAGCAGCTGCGCAAGCAGCTTCGCACGATCGAGACCGATCGATTGCGTCAGATTAAGGGTGGCCAAGGTACGAAGCGCTTACCACTCGTGCTCAAGTCTTGCGGGGGCTGGTTACCTCAATAGTAGATCGTTAGAAATACGTTTCAAGGCCTAGGCCACACGATCCGCTCGTGTGGCCTTTGTAGTTTTAGCGTTTGTGTCGCCTATGTCCGCAAGCCTCCCCGACCGAACCACCGCTGCCGGATCCGGCGAATCGTCGGCGGGACTCCAGGGGGGCAACTTCGTATCCGAACGTCTGCTCTGGATGTTCGCCGCTCACACCGCCGACCGCGTGTACAGCGACCTGCCGGAGGCTAGGCGCTTGTTGCTCAAGTTTGCCGAAAGGCTAGAGAGCGATCCGTACCCAGATTCGATCCTGCGTATCGGGGAGCTCCAGATGAAGGGTAATCTATCGAATCAGGAGCACAATTACGAGGAGGCGCTCGACTACCTCAACCAAGCCTACTTACTCGCCGAGGAGGAGGCCTCGCACGAGGTGCGGGTCGAGGTAGCCGCGGATCTGCTCGGTCCGCTGCTCAACCTCGACCGACTGCTCGAGGCGGCCGAACTGCTCGACCTCACGCACCAACACGTCGCTCGCCAACCGACGAGCCGCGATTGGTGGCTACTCACCCGGGAGGGATTCCTTCACCTCAAGTGGTCCAGCCTCGACGAGGCGCTCCGGAGCTTCACGCTGGCCAAGTCGCTGCGACCGACCCTGACGCCGATCGCCAACACGGTGAAGGAGGCCTACTACGCGGCCCTACTCGACGCCGGCTTAGGGCGTGTGTACGGGCTGGGGCAGGAGCTGAACCGTAGCATCGAAGCCTACGAGCGGGTGATCGCACGGTGTCAGGTCTTCGGTATGCACGGGCGTCTAGCCTACCATACCCTCGACCTCGGTCGCGCACTGATGGCCGCTAACCGGCGATCGGAAGCCGAAGCGCGCTTTCACGAAACGATCGCGCTCGCCGGACCTCGCGACAAGCACGCCATAGCGTCGGCTCTGGCCAACCTCGGTTATTACGCTATGGTCGACGGCGAGTGGGAGGCAACGGCCCGTCGCTTTGAAGAAGCAGAACACAACTACCGGACCTCCGATCAACCGTCGGAAGGGGATTTGAGCATGATCTACCTCTGGCGCGCCCGCGTAGAGCGGGAGCGGGGTAATCACCGCGGTGCGCGCGCGGCCTTCATCGATAGTTTCGACTTAGCCTCGAGCGGGGGAGACCGCGCTCAGCTCGCGATCGTCTGCGCGGAAGTGGCCGAATTTCACGCCGAACAGCGTGAGTTTGAGGAGGCGTACGAGTTTCGGTTGCTGTACGAGCAAATCCAGTCGGAGGTCAGGGAAGCCGCAAGCGCCCAACGCTTGTCCGAGCTGGAGCTCCGACACGAGGTGGAGCAGCGTCGGCAGGAGGGTGAGGTGCTCAAGCTCGGTAAGGCGCGTCTGCAGCTCAAGGCGCTGCGCGCGCAGATGAACCCGCACTTCATCTTCAACGCGCTCAACTCGATCCAGGAGTTTATCACCTCCCAACAGAGTACGGAGGCCGCCACGCACCTCGCTCACTTTGCGCGCTTGATGCGCCAGATTCTCGACTACTCGGAACGCGAGATGATCACGCTCGAAGAGGAGGTGGACTTCCTGCGTAACTACCTAAATCTAAACCGCTCTCTCCGGTTCAAGGATGTATTCGACTACGAGATCGTGGTGGATCAGGAACTGGAAGACGACTTGATCGGTCTACCGGCCATGCTCGTGCAACCCTACGTCGAGAACGCGCTCGAGCACGGAGTTCGCCTCGTGCCCGATGGTTTTATCCGGATTACGTTCAGCTCGCCGATCGAGGACGACTCGCAGCTGGTCATCGAGATCGAGGACAACGGTCAGGGACGCGAGCGAGCGATCGCCAGTCAGGGCGAATTGGAGCAGGCCCACCGCTCTATGGGGACGGCGATCACGCGCCATCGCTTGGAGCTACTCAACCAGAGTCAGGCCACCGAGGCGGCCGTGGTGTACGAGGACCTAACCCACGGGGACGGGACGAGCGCGGGGACCAGGGTGCGGATCTCGATGCCGGTCCACTGGCTTTCCTGAGCTACGGCGGCGGGTGTGCAATAATTCTTTGGCACGAGTGTGTACCCTTCGCAGTATAGCCGCGTAGACCGCCCCAGGACAACGGTCCTACGGTCGCGTTTGCACATCAGGAGGTCCTTCCTAACCTCTCACCCGTGAAACAACCGCCGTTATCTAAGTCAACTCAACCGGTCCCTCAGGCGTCGATGTCACCGTCGATATAATGCATACTCGGTTGTCGGTTAGCGACTTACATTTACCCTTGTAGTTTTCTCATAGTATGTTTAGTGCTCCTGCTCCCGCGGTGCGCAGCCATCTCCCCCCTTTGGCTGGCGGCTTGGTAAGCAGGGGCCTTTTTCGTTTTCTAGACGAGTCTGCCGACCACCGTCACGTTTCCTTTCACCTTGTCCCCTACCTCCACCTCGAGGCGGGTGCTAAGCGGTAGAAAGAGGTCGACCCGCGATCCGAACTTGATGAAGCCGATGTCGGCCCCCTGTTCGACGATCTGTCCGACCTCGAAATAGCTAACGATCCGTTTGGCCATCGCTCCGGCGATTTGGCGCAGGAGCACCTCCGAGCGACCGTTATCGATGACCACGGTGGTCCGCTCGTTCTGTTCGGAAGATTTGGGGTGCCAGGCTACCAGGTACTTACCGGCGTGGTAGCGGCAGTAGTTGACCGTGCCGCCGATGGGGCTGCGGTTGACGTGGACATTGGTGGGCGACATGAAGATCGAGACCTGTAGCCTACGGTCTTGGAAGTATTCGCGCTCGTCGGCCTCCTCGATGACCACGACGCGCCCGTCTGCCGGGGCGAGGATCAGGTCGTTGTTGTGGATGAGTACCTCCCGCCGCGGATTTCGGAAAAAGTAACCCAGGAAAGCCAGGAGGAAAACCGCTGTAAACGTGTAGGGCCAGATAAATCGTGGCGCTAACAAGTAGATCAAAAAGCCCAAGACCAGAAAAAACGCAAGTGCCACGACGAGCATGCGGCGGCCTTCTGGATGGATTTTATACATATGAGGAAGCGGGATTACAGTCGCCTAACCCACTGGGTGGGCTCGGGGTTGCTAGCGTACGAAGATGAGGTAAGCCGCTACGAACGGAAGCAGAAAAATGAAGGCGTCGAATCGATCGAGCAACCCCCCGTGGCCGGGGAGCACACGGCCGCTATCCTTGACGTCGAGGCTTCGTTTGAGCATAGATTCTATCAAGTCGCCTAAGCTCCCGAACACTACGACGATCCCGGCCAGGGCGGCCCAGTCGCGGTAACGAGCTACCGGAAACAAGTATCCGAGCAGCAGGGAGGACAGAAGTACGAGCATGGACCCGCCGAGGAGTCCTTCCCAAGTTTTGTTGGGGCTGATACGCGGTAACAAAGGAGTTTTACCGAAAGTGCTGCCCGCGAGGTAGGCCCCCGTGTCGGCGATCCAGGTAAGGGCGAGCAGACCGATTACGATCTGCCAGTCGAAGGTGCCGCTCTGGTAGGCGATGAAATCGAGCAGGGCGAAGGGCGCGCCGATGTAGACCAAGCCCATGACCATCATCGCCACGTTCTCGAACGGGTAACGTGAAGCGGCGAACAGCTCGTAGATAAACATCAGGAACAACAACGGGAAAAACAGGAGGGTGGCTACAGCGAGCAGATCCTCGCGGTCCGGTAGCCAGCCGAGTAGCACCGCGCTGGCCAGCAGGTGGGGGGTAAGCCCCATGGCGATACCCAGCCCGATACGTACGCGATCGCGCCGCCGGTAGCGATCGAGTACCATGGCGAAGAACTCTTGCAGGCACAGGCCGGTAATGAGCGTGAAGAGCACCAGGAAGGGATAGCGCCCGCCGAAGATGCCGCCGAGTACGAGGACAACGAATATGACGGCGCTAATCGCTCGGGTACGCAGTCCCTTCATGCGCGGCGAAAGTAGCAGGCCGCACCTCAAGCCGGTGGTTCGCCCGGTCGATCGTCCGACCCGCGGACCGCGGGCCCCGCGAACCGCTCCGGCTTGAGGCCCGGTAGACCTATCCACAGCGCCAGGACCGCGACGGCGAGGGCCGCAGCTACCGCACTCGGCCCCAGCTGCTCGGACGCCGCACTCGCGGGACTTTCCACCGCCAAGTCGGCGTAGCGCACCGCGGCGACTTGGCTGCCGTTGAACACGAGGTGCGCGAGGATGGGTAGCCAGAGATTCTTTCCGTAGTAGGCTAGAAAACCGAGCACGGCGCCCAGGAAAATGCGCGGGAGCAAGCCCGCGAACTGCAGGTGCACTAAGCCGAAGAGGCACGCGGTAATCCAGATTCCCAGGTGCGGATGGGGGGTAAGTTTTACGATAGCCGGCTGCAGCAAACCTCGAAAGACCAACTCCTCACCGAGCGCGGGCAGTAAGCCCACGATCAACAACGCGAGTAGGAAGCCACCCGTGGAAGTAGACCTCAAGATGCTCCCCAGTATACCGGCTACCTGCTGCTCGATCTCCTGTTGCCAGGCGGGCAACTCGACGTTGGCGTTGAGTTGGGCGAGTACCCCGGTCAGCCAGAGGGTACCGAAGAAGATGGCGAGCGCGAGCATGATTTGCCTCAGCGGCGGAAGCGGTCGCAATCCTACGGCCCGCAGCCAGTCCCCGCCGTAGAGGAGTGCCGCGGCGACGATACCCGGCAGGAGGTAGGAGAGCGTCTGATTGATCCCCAGCATCCCGGCCAACGTAGCGGCCGGCAGTTGGTCGATCTCCTCCCGGAGGACGGAGGGCTCGTAGCCCAGGAGCGCGAGTACGCCGGCAGCGGCGAGCTGCGCGAGGAGGTTGCCGACGAGTACGACCGCCAACGTGGTAGAAATTTGCTTACGGACGCTGGGTGGGTGCTTCATCTGTCGGTCTACCTTGGCTGCCGATTGCGGCTAAGGTGCGCACTATGACGAGACTGAGTGTCAACATCAACAAAGTGGCGCTGCTGCGAAACTCCCGGGGCGGGGGCCGACCGGACCTCGTTGCCGTAGCGCGGGACTGCGAACGTTTCGGAGCGCAGGGTATCACGGTGCACCCCCGGCCGGACGAACGCCACGTCCGCCGCGACGACGTGCTGCCGCTGGCCGCTAGTGTGACTACCGAGTTCAACATCGAGGGCTACCCCTCCGAGGATTTCGTCGAGTTGGTGCTCCGGGCGAACCCCGCCCAGGTCACCCTCGTGCCCGACGCGCCCGGTCAGCTGACCAGCGATCACGGTTGGGACACCGTGGCGCAGCAGGATCGACTCGCCGATCTGGCCCGGGTTTTCGCGGCGGCGGGCGTTCGCCTTTCCCTATTCTGCGATCCCGAGGTCAGGTTGATCGAGGCTGCCGCCAAAACGGGTTGTGCGCGTATCGAGCTGTACACCGGGTCGTACGCGCGCGACTTCGGGCGGGATCGGGCACGGGCCGTAGCGCCCTTCGCCACAGCGGGTAGGGTAGCGGCGGAGGTGGGGTTGGGCTTGAACGCGGGCCACGATTTGGACCTAGATAATCTAGAGTATTTCTGTCGCGAAGTACCTCACCTACTGGAGGTTAGCATCGGTCACGCCCTCATCAGCGACGCGCTATACCTCGGTCTCGAGAACGCGGTGCAGCAGTACCTCTACAAAATTGAGCTCGGCGGTAGGCGAACTTCGTGAGAAATGCAGTAGCTTTGCGCTCCCTAAAAAGGAACGGACGTGTATGCTAATTATTGATGTTAAAGAGGGCGAGAGCATCGACCGCGCACTCAAGAAGTACAAGCGCAAGTTTGAGCGCGCCGGCATGATGCGCGAAGTGCGTCGCCGCAAGTACTTCACTAAGCCCAGTGTAGAGCGCCGCCACGAGGTGCTCAACGCCATTTACAAGAAGCAGACCTACGGCACCTAGACCGTAGCCCCCGATGCATGATGCGCTGCGTGCCTACACCGACTACCTCGTTTTCGAGCGTCGGCGAGCGCGCCTGACCTGCGAGGCTTACGCCAGCGATCTACGTCAACTCATCGATTATCTCTCTCGAGATTGTGGTCTGGTTTCCTTCGGGGAGGTCAGACCATTGCATTTACGAGAGTTTCTGACCCGTTTTGCGGAAAGCGGACTCGGGAACGCTACGCTGGCGCGAAAGCTCGCCGCGGTGCGTAGCTTGTTCGGCTACCTGGTCGAGCGCAGGGGCCTGCCCTCCAATCCGGCCGCACTCGTACGGAGCCCGAAACTCCCCAAACGACTCCCCCCGGCGGTGAGCGCCACGGGCCTCGGGGATTTGCTGCGCAGTGAATCTTTCGCGTCAGATTTTCCTGGCCAACGGGACCTTACCGTACTGCTAACGCTATACGGTCTCGGGCTACGGCGCGCCGAGCTGCTTTCGCTGAGCGTGCAGGACGTGGATCGGGGGCAGACCGAGCTCACCGTGACCGGCAAACGCAATCGAACGAGGCTACTGCCCGTACCCCCTGCGCTTCGGGCGCAGTTGGACCATTACCTCCGGTTGAGATCCGGGGCGTTTCCGGAAAGCACTACGCCCGCTCTGCTCCTAACCGATCGCGGTAGACCGCTCTACCCGAAGGCCGTTTACAATTTGTGCCGTCGCAACCTGGAACGCGCCCCCTGGTCGGACGGGCGCTCGCCGCATACGCTGCGACACGCTTTCGCCACCCATTTGATGGACGAGGGGGCGGACCTGCGCGCCGTACAGGAGTTGCTCGGGCACGCGAGTCTGTCCTCGACGCAAGTTTACCTGCATACGTCAGCCGCGCGTCTCATCGAGGTTTACAAGAAGTCGCACCCGAAATCCGGGCGCGAGGGCTAGGTTAGCCGGTGGATTCGCGAACCCTGCCCGGTGCCGGGGGGTTGCAACCTGAAACCACCTGCCCGAATGAAGATCAATATCGAAGCCGTTCACATTGACGTGAACGAGGAGCTCAGTGAGCTAATCGACCGCAAGGTTACCCGCCTCGGCAAGTTTTACGAGCGAATCGTCGACGTAGACGTGTACTTGAAGAACGTGAATGATCCTCGGCACGGCGCGGTCGCCGAGCTGCGCGTCAACGTGCCGAACGACACGTTGTACTGCGAGGAAAAAGGGGCTAATCACGGGGAGGCCATCGACAAGGCGAGTCACGCCATGGAGCGGTTGATAAAGAAATTCAAGGACCGCCACGCGGACTCGCCGCTGCGCAGGTAGCGGAATGTGGGCTCGATCCGCAAAAAAGCGGTCTGCGTTTAGGCTCGACGCCGGAAAATATTATCTTCGCCCCGCCTTAGCGAAAAGCTAGGTGGGGCGATTAGATTTTCGCCTACGCTTAGTACTTAGGTATTTCTTTGACATACAGTGTTTTGTACTGCTTTGTTGGTGTTCTAAGCCGATGTAGCTCAGCTGGTAGAGCAGCTGATTTGTAATCAGCTGGTCGGGGGTTCGAGTCCCTTCATCGGCTCTTTCGATTGCCTCCCGGCAAACAGTACGAGATTATCGGGGGTGCGCCGCAGTTGGAGAGGCGGGCTGGACTGTAAATCCAGTGCTTCGGCTGAATTGGTTCGAATCCAATCACCCCCACTCAATGATTGCGGGAGTAGCTCAGTTGGTAGAGCATCAGCCTTCCAAGCTGAGGGTCGCGGGTTCGAATCTCGTCTCCCGCTCAATCTTAGGTACCGATCCAAACGTGGGGCGGTACGCACTATTAAGCCAATGTAGCTCAGGGGTAGAGCACTTCCATGGTAAGGAAGGGGTCGGGGGTTCAATTCCCTTCATTGGCTCGGCGCGGGCACGCTTAGCTGAACTCTATCTATCGCTCACGAGCACCGTCCATTTTATCAATTTGCCTGCACACAAGAGTCAATAAAAAACAGTAATGGCTAAGGAGACCTTCCAAAGAAACAAGCCGCACCTCAACATCGGGACCATCGGGCACGTCGACCACGGGAAGACGACCCTGACCGCTGCCATCACTAGCGTGCTGGCGGGGAAAGGTCTCGCGAAGGCGCAGGGCTACGATACCATCGACGCTGCTCCGGAGGAGAAAGAACGCGGTATCACGATCAACACGGCGCACGTCGAGTACGAGACGGAGAACCGTCACTACGCGCACGTTGACTGCCCGGGGCACGCCGACTACGTTAAGAACATGGTGACCGGTGCCGCCCAGATGGACGGCGCTATTCTCGTTGTTGCGGCAACGGACGGCCCTATGCCGCAAACCCGCGAGCACATTCTCCTCTGTCGCCAGGTTGGCGTGCCGAAGATCGTGGTCTTCATGAACAAGGTCGACCTCGTCGACGACGAAGAGATGCTCGAACTCGTGGAGATGGAGGTGCGCGAGCTCCTCGATCAGTACGAGTTCGGCGGCGATGACGCTACTATAATCCAGGGCTCCGCCCTTAAGGCACTCGAGGGAGACGCCGACGCCGTACAGAAGGTCCTCGACCTCATGGATGCCTGCGACGCGGACATCCCTGAGCCGGAGCGCCTCGTCGACCAGCCGTTTCTCATGCCTATCGAGGACGTGTTCTCGATCACGGGGCGCGGTACGGTCGCTACCGGTCGGATCGAGCGCGGTGTAACCAATGTCGGCGACCCCGTCGAGATCGTCGGTATGACCGCCAAAGGCGAGAAGCCACTCGTGTCGACGGTGACCGGTGTCGAGATGTTCCGTAAGCTCCTTCAGCGCGGTGAGGCGGGTGACAACGCCGGTATCCTCCTGCGTGGCATCGAGAAGGACGCTATCCGTCGCGGGATGGTCATCTGCGCTCCTAAGTCGGTTAACCCGCACACGCGATTCAAGTGCGAGGTGTACGTCCTGTCGAAAGACGAGGGCGGTCGCCACACGCCGTTCTTCAACGGTTACCGTCCCCAGTTCTACTTCCGTACTACGGATGTAACCGGAGACGTGAAGTTGCCGGAGAACGTGGAGATGGTGATGCCGGGCGACAACGTGCAAATGGAGGTCAGTCTCCTAGCCGCCATCGCTATGGAGAAAGGACTACGTTTCGCCATCCGCGAGGGTGGACGCACGGTGGGAGCTGGTCAGGTTACCGAGATCCTCGAGTAGTTTAGGCGAGTCTTCGCTACGGGTGTAGCTCAATTGGTAGAGCATCGGTCTCCAAAACCGAGGGCTGGGAGTTCGAGTCTCTCCACCCGTGCATTTTTCAGGAACCTCCCCCGCAGTATTGCGGTATACGATCAGCATGGAAAGTTTAACGGTCTACATTCAGGAGAGCTATAACGAGTTGATCAACAAGGTCACCTGGCCCTCCTTCGGTAGCTTACAATCCGATACGATCGTCGTTATCATCGCCTCTGTCATCCTATCCGTGATCATCTTCGGAATGGACACGATTTCGAACGTCGTTCTTGACGCTATCTACAGCCTGAACGCTTAGGCTGGTTTTGTCGGAACAAACCACACCCATGGAGACCGCTACCGAAAAAGATACCCGCTGGTACAGCCTTCGCGTGATCAGCGGGAAGGAGCGTGCGATCAAGGAGCGGATCGAGCAGGAGATCGGGCGCAACGGTTGGAGTGAGTCGATTCCCCAAATCGTTGTGCCCACTGAGCGCGTGTTTAAGTTTCGCAACGGGAAGAAGGTGATCATCGAACGCAATATCCTACCCGGGTACATCCTGGTCGAGGCGGAAAGTGACTTCCTCAACGGGGAGACGGTCGGTGTTATCGCCGGGTTACCCAACGTGATGCACTTTCTGGGTAAGAACAATCCGATCCCGATGCGCGAATCGGAGGCCAACCGCTTGCTCGGCAAGGTGGACGAATCGCAGGAGGCTCAGGAGACTTTGATCGAGCCTTACTTGGTGGGAGAAACGATCAAAATCGTGGATGGACCGTTCAATGGATTCGTCGGGGACGTCCAGGAGGTAAACGAAGAGAAGAAGAAACTGAAGGTCATCGTCAAGATCTTCGGTCGCGGAACCGAGGTTGAACTCAATTTCGGTCAGGTCGAGAAACAGATGTAGCGCCCGCTCGGTACCGGACGGTAAAACTGAGCGATCAAGAAAGAAAAGTATGGCTAAGGAAGTCGAGAATTACATCAAACTGCAGGTAAAGGGTGGCGCAGCAAACCCCGCTCCGCCGGTTGGACCAGCACTGGGTGCTAAGGGCGTTAACATTATGGAGTTCTGTAAGCGCTTTAACGCCGCTACGGAGGACTCTCGGGGTAAGGTATTGCCGGTCGTCATCACGGTATTTAAGGATAAGTCTTTCGACTTTATCATCAAAACCTCTCCTGCGGCGGTGCAGATCTTAGAGGCTGCCAAGCTAAAAGGCGGCAGTGGCGAACCGAACCGTAACAAGGTAGGTACGCTTACCTGGGATCAGGTTCAGGCTATCGCCGAGGATAAGATGGCGGACCTTAATGCTTTCAAGATTGATTCCGCGATGAAGATGATCGCCGGTACGGCTCGATCCATGGGTATTACGGTTAAGGGGACCCCGCCCTGGAAGAAGGCTGCGGCCGCAGCGTAGATTACACTCACTCATAGGGAGCTGAGATACGGTTTTTAGCCCGTATCCAGCGCTACTACCTAAACGAATTTCATGGCTAAGATCGGAAAGAAGCGCAAGGCTGCGCTCGAAAAAGTAGATCCTACCCAGACCTATGCCCTCCCGGAGGCCATGGCTTTGGTCAAGGACGTAAACACGACCAAGTTCAACTCGAGCGTCGACATTCACGTGCGTCTCGGTATTGACCCCCGCAAGGCCGACCAGGCGTTGCGGGGCACCGTTACGCTACCTCACGGTACGGGTAAAGTGAAACGCGTGCTCGTGTTCTGTACGGACGATAAGGTCGAGGAGGCCCTGGCCGCCGGAGCTGATTTCGCCGGACTCGACGACCTCGTCGCCAAGATTCAAGGCGGTTGGATGGAGTTCGATGTCGCTATTGCCCAACCGAACGTAATGGCTAAGGTTGGCCGAATCGGCCGTGTGCTCGGACCACGCGGCCTGATGCCAAACCCCAAAACGGGCACGGTGACGCCCAACATCGCCGCGGCGGTCGAAGACGTGAAAGGCGGTAAGATTGCCTTCCGGGTCGATAAATTCGGAATCATCCACGCCAGCGTCGGTCGCGTCGAGTTTACCGCCGAACAGCTCAACGACAACGCTCGCGAAGTGCTGACGACCATTCAGCGCATGAAGCCGGCCAGCGCCAAAGGCATTTACTTCAAGTCGATCACCACCGCCACGACGATGAGTCCTGGGGTAAAGGTCGATCCGAAGCCCTTTCGTTAATCCACGAAGACCACTTTACTCATGACACGAGATCAGAAAGCACAGGTCTTCGAGGACCTAAAGGAGAAGCTCTCCACCGCGGAATACTTTTACATCGCCGACGCCAGCACCATGAGTGTCGCCGAGACGAACGAGCTGCGCGCGGCTGCATACCAGGAAGGTGTGACCATACAGGTCGTCAAGAACACCCTCGCGCGTAAGGCACTCGAATCAGTTGCCAACGAGCGTAACTTCGACGAGCTTTACGGGACGTTGCACGGGCCGACCGCCGTAATGTTCACGGAGTCGGCCAAGGCCCCCGCGAAGGTGATTAAGGCTTTTCGCAAATCTCACGACCGGCCGATCCTGAAGGCGGCGTACATCGATACCGCCATCTACCTCGGGGACGATCAGGTCGATGCACTCACCAAACTCAAGAGCCGCGAAGAGCTCATCGGCGACGTTATCATGTTACTTCAATCCCCGATGCAGACCTTGCTCGGCCAGATCAAGTCCGGTGGCAGCACCATCGCCGGTCTGCTTAAAACGCTCGAGGAGCGCGCGGAGAACGCCTCCTAAATCCTCCCTCCCATTGGCTTCCAAGCTAGCCGTACTTTTTAGTCACGCATAGCAAAAATATTTTCGACATGGCAGAACTTAAAGAACTCGCAGAAACCCTCGTAGGACTTACAGTCAAAGAGGTTAGCGAACTAGCGAACATCCTTAAAGACGACTACGGCATCGAGCCCGCGGCGGCAGCAGTAGCGGTAGCCGCAGGTGGCGGCGACAGTGACGGTGGCGGTGGGGCGGCCGAGCAAACCGAGTTTACCGTAACGCTTACCTCCGCTGGATCAGCTAAACTTGCGGTAGTTAAGGAGGTTAAAAACCTCCTCGGCCTCGGCCTGAAAGAAGCTAAGGAACTCGTCGACGGCGCACCCGCTCCAATTAAGGAAGGGGTCAGCAAGGACGAAGCCGAAAGCCTTAAAGCGTCGCTCGAAGCGGCCGGAGCTTCGGTAGAGGTGAAGTAAGAAGTCAGCGACTTCTTTACACACACCTTTACCGTTTCGTTTGCGCTGAGCAATCGATTTTAAGCTCTTCTATGTTAGAATCGACAGCCGTTAAGACCGACATAGAATAGACAAGTTGGCTGGGCCCGGGGAATACCCCAGGCCCGGCCTTTCGTCGTATTTGAACAACCGACCGTATTGTGACAACTTAGTACCCGATGGTCGGTAGTTAACTTACGACCCCTTCGTCCTCCCCCCCTCCCGAATTTTAATTTAAGACTGCCCGCATGGTTACCAATGGCCAGCTCCGGTCTGCCGAAGACGCTCGCGTCAACTTCGGCAAGATCAAATTAGCGCCCGCATATCCGGATCTCCTCGGCATCCAACTTCAGAGTTTCCAGGAGTTCTTCCAGCTCGAGACTACGCCCGAGAACCGTCACAAAGAAGGCCTCTCCCGGGTCTTTCAGGAGAACTTCCCAATTTCTGATACGCGGAGCATCTTCAACCTGGAGTTTCTCGATTATTACATCGATCCACCCCGCTATTCACTCGAGGAGTGTATCCACCGTGGGCTTTCGTATTCGGTTCCGCTCAAGGCAAAACTCCGGTTGTCGTGTAACGATCCGGAGCACATCGACTTCCAGACGATCGTACAGGACGTATTCCTCGGGAATATCCCGTACATGACGCCTAAGGGTACCTTCATTATTAACGGCGCCGAGCGCGTTATCGTCAGTCAGCTACACCGCTCGCCCGGTGTATTCTTCGGTTTAAATTACCACCCGAACGGAACCAAGCTTTACTCCGCACGCGTCATCCCGTTCAAGGGGGCGTGGATGGAGTTTGCGACCGACATCAACACGGTGATGTACGCGTACATCGACCGTAAGAAGAAGTTCCCGGTTACGACACTCCTCCGTTCGATCGGTTACGCTACGGATAAGGACATCCTTTCGCTCTTCAACCTTTCGGATGAGGTCAAGACCTCGCGCAAGGAGTTGGAGAAGTCGCACGGCCGCAAATTGGCCGCTCGTGTACTTCGCTCCTGGACGGAGGATTTCGTGGACGAGGACACCGGTGAGGTCGTAACCATCGAGCGCAACGAGATCATCCTCGAGCGCGATTCGATCCTAGACGATGAGGCGATCGACAAGGTACTCGAGTCGGGCGTCGAGAGTATCGTGCTTCAGAAATCGGAGGTAGATCAGGACTACTCCATCATCTACAATACGCTTCAGAAAGACCCTACGTCTTCGGAGATCGAAGCGGTTAACTATATCTACAAGCAACTGCGTGGCACCGAGCCACCGGACGATGATACCGCCCGCGGTATCATCGACAAGCTGTTCTTCAGCGATAAGCGCTATAACCTCGGTGAGGTGGGGCGCTACAAGATCAACCACAAGCTCGGTAGCGATGCCGCCGGTGACACACTCGTGCTCACGAAGGAGGACATCATCTCCATCGTCAAGTACCTCGTGTCGCTCATGAACTCCCGTGCGGAGATCGACGATATCGACCACCTTTCTAACCGTCGCGTCCGTACGGTGGGCGAGCAGCTCTACGCCCAGTTCGGCGTTGGCTTGGCCCGGATGGCCCGGACCATCCGCGAGCGGATGAACGTGCGCGATAACGAGGTTTTCACGCCGGTGGACCTCATCAATGCCCGTACGCTGTCGAGCGTGATCAACTCGTTTTTCGGAACGAGTCAGCTCTCGCAGTTCCTCGACCAAACGAATCCACTTTCGGAGATTACCCACAAGCGGCGGATCTCCGCGCTCGGACCGGGGGGGCTCTCGCGAGAACGCGCCGGTTTCGAGGTGCGCGACGTGCACTACTCCCACTACGGCCGCCTCTGTACCATCGAGACGCCCGAGGGACCGAACATCGGTCTCATCTCGACGCTCTGCGTCCACGCGAAGGTGAATAAGATGGGCTTCCTCGAAACGCCCTACCGCGAGGTACTCGAGGGTAAGGTCGACGTCGAAGGGGAGGTCCAGTACCTCTCCGCCGAAGGCGAGGACTTCAAGAAGATCGCCCAGGCCAACGCCCAGATCGACAACGACAACGGCGAGTTCAAGACCGCCCGCGTCGCCTGCCGCGAGCACGGGGAATTCCCCGTGCTCGAGCCGGAGGAGATCGAGTACATGGACGTGGCTCCCAACCAGATCGTCGGAGTCTCGGCCTCGCTGATCCCGTTCCTCGAGAACGATGACGCTAACCGCGCCCTGATGGGTTCGAACATGCAGCGCCAGGCCGTACCGCTCCTGCGCCCGGCCTCACCGGTCGTAGGCACCGGACTCGAGGCCAAAGTGGCTCAGGACTCCCGGATGCTCATCAACGCCGAGGGGGATGGGGTCGTGGAGTACGTCGACGCCACCGAGATCCGCATCCGCTACGAGCGCACCGAGGAGGATCGCCTGGTCAGTTTCGAGGACGATACGGTTACCTACCGCCTTACGAAGTTCCTGCGGACCAACCAGGGTACCTGTATCAACCTGAAGCCCATCGTTCGCAAGGGCGATAAGGTGGTTAAAGGAAGCCTGCTCTGCGACGGTTACGCTACCGAGAAGGGCGAGTTGGCTCTGGGCCAAAACCTGAAGGTCGCCTTCATGCCCTGGAAGGGCTACAACTTCGAGGACGCGATCGTGCTCTCCGAGCGCGTCGTTCGCGAAGACATCTTCACCTCCATTCACATCGAGCACTTCGAGCTCGACGTACGCGACACCAAGCTGGGTGAGGAAGAATTGACCAACGACATTCCGAACGTCTCGGAAGAAGCGACCAAGGACCTCGACGAGAACGGTATCATCCGCGTCGGAGCCTGGGTAGCCGAGGGCGATATCCTCATCGGTAAGATCACGCCGAAGGGCGAGAGCGATCCTACCCCGGAGGAGAAGCTGCTCCGCGCCATCTTCGGTGACAAAGCCGGCGACGTCAAGGATGCCTCCATGAAGGCCGCACCCTCCCTGAAGGGGGTCGTGATCAACAAGCAGCTTTTCGCGCGCGCCAAGAAGGACAAGGACCAGAAGGAGCAGGAGAAAGAGATGCTCTCCAAGCTTGACGACGAGCACGCCGTAAAAGTGAACGAGCTCCGGATGATCCTCGTCGACAAACTCGCTACGATCGTTCGCGGTCGCGTGAGTCAGGGGGTCAAGGACATCTACGGGGAAGAGATCGTACCGAAGGGTGCGAAGTACACGCTCGAGATCCTGCGCACCATCGACGTGCTCAAGGCCGACTACTCCGGTTGGACGACGAAGGACGAGGACAACCAGCTGATCAGCCGCTTGCTGCACAACTTCAACATCAAGTACAACGAGGAGGTAGGCCGCTACAAGCGCGAGAAATTCAACATCTCGATCGGTGACGAGCTACCCGCCGGTGTGCTGAAGCTCGCGAAGGTGTACCTCGCCAAGAAGCGCAAGCTGAAGGTGGGCGATAAGCTCGCCGGTCGCCACGGCAACAAGGGCATCGTATCGCGGATCGTACGCATGGAAGACATGCCGTTCCTCGAGGACGGGACCCCCGTCGACATCGTACTCAACCCACTCGGTGTGCCGAGCCGGATGAACCTCGGGCAGATCTTCGAAACCGTCCTCGGTTGGGCGGGGGAGAAGCTCGGGGTGAAGTTTTCGACCCCGATCTTCGATGGCGCGAGCCAGGAGGAGATCGAGGAGTACATCCAGCAGGCGGAGCTCCCGAGCCTCGGTCAGACCTTCCTCTCCGACGGGGAAACGGGCGATCGGTTCCACCAGCGGGCTACGGTGGGCGTGATCTACATGCTCAAGCTCTCGCACATGGTCGACGACAAGATGCACGCCCGTTCGATCGGACCGTACTCGCTCATCACGCAGCAGCCGCTGGGCGGTAAGGCACAGTTCGGCGGTCAGCGCTTCGGCGAGATGGAGGTGTGGGCCCTCGAGGCTTTCGGCGCCTCTCAGATCCTCCAGGAGCTGCTCACGATCAAGAGCGACGACATCAACGGTCGCGCCAAGGCGTACGAGGCGATCGTCAAGGGTGACAACCTCCCCGAGCCGGGCATTCCGGAGTCGTTCAACGTGCTCGTGCACGAGCTGCGCGGTTTGGCGCTCGACATCAAGTTCGAGTAGACCCGCTTTCCCGTCCTAGCCGTCGGGACTCCGTTTGGGAGTCCCGACGGTATTATTCAAGATTAAAGAGAAGCGCGGATTATGGCGTTAAGTAAGAAGACCCCGGTACTGGATCAGAATTTTGAGGCAATCACCCTCACCCTATCGAGTCCCGATGAGATCCTCGAGCGCAGCTACGGGGAAGTACTAAAACCCGAAACCATCAACTACCGGTCGTACAAGCCGGAGCGCGATGGTCTTTTTTGTGAGCGGATCTTCGGTCCGGTCAAAGATTACGAGTGCTACTGCGGGAAGTACAAGCGTATTCGCTACAAGGGGATCGTCTGCGACCGTTGTGGTGTCGAGGTGACGGAGAAGAAGGTGCGTCGTGAGCGCATGGGCCACATCAAGCTCGTCGTGCCGGTCGTGCACATTTGGTTCTTCAAGAGTCTCCCGAACAAGATCGGCTACCTGCTCGGCCTCAACACCAAGAAGCTCGAGTCCATTATCTACTACGAGCGCTACTGCGTGATCGCAGCCGGCGTCAAGGAGGACGATGGGGTGTCCAAAATGGACCTCATCACCGAGGAGGAGTACCTCGATATGCTCGATACCCTCCCCGAGGGTAATCAGCAGCTCGACGATCAGGACCCGCTCAAGTTCATCGCCAAGATGGGCGCCGACGCGGTCTTCGCACTGCTCGAGCGTCTCGACCTAGACCAGCTCTCCTACGACCTGCGCAACCAAGCCGCTACGGAAACGAGCCAGCAGCGCAAGTCCGAGGCGCTCAAGCGCCTCCGCGTGGTCGAGAGTTTCCGTGAGGGACAGACGCGCCGGGAGAACCGCCCGGAGTGGTCGATCATCCAGTACCTCCCGGTCGTTCCCCCGGAGCTTCGCCCGCTCGTGCCGCTCGATGGTGGGCGTTTTGCGTCGAGCGACCTCAACGACCTCTACCGGCGCGTGATCATCCGCAACAACCGACTCAAGCGTCTGCTCGAGATTAAGGCGCCGGAGGTAATCCTCCGCAACGAGAAGCGGATGCTGCAGGAGGCCGTCGACAGCCTCTTCGATAACTCGCGCAAATCCAACGCCGTTAAGGCGGAGGGCGGTCGCGCGCTCAAGTCGCTCTCCGACATCCTCAAGGGAAAACAGGGCCGCTTCCGCCAAAACCTGTTGGGTAAGCGGGTCGACTACTCCGGTCGTTCGGTCATCGTCGTGGGTCCTTCGCTAAAGCTGCACGAGTGCGGTATCCCGAAGGCTATGGCCGCCGAGCTGTTCAAGCCCTTCGTGATCCGCAAGCTCATCGAGCGTGGTATCGTGAAGACGGTTAAGTCGGCTAAGAAGCTCGTCGAGCGTAAGGATCCGGTGATCTGGGACATTCTCGAGAATATTCTCAAGGGGCACCCCGTGATGCTCAACCGGGCTCCGACACTTCACCGTTTGTCGATTCAGGCCTTCCAGCCACGACTCATCGAGGGCAAGGCGATCCAGCTGCACCCGCTCGTGTGTGGTGCGTTTAACGCTGACTTCGACGGTGACCAAATGGCCGTGCACGTGCCGCTTTCGCAGGGGGCAATCCTCGAGGCGCAGGTGTTGATGCTTTCGGCGCACAACATGCTCAACCCGCAGGACGGGTCACCGATCACCCTGCCTTCGCAGGATATGGTGCTCGGGTTGTATTACATGACCAAGCAACGCGTCACCGAGGGTGACGCGGTCGTGAAGGGGCAGGGGCGCAGCTTCTACTCCGCCGAGGAGGTTATCATCGCTCACGACGAAGGCCAGGTCGATTTGCACGCCGTAATCAACTGCCGCGTTCGCGCCGAAAACGAAGAGGGTAAACTGGTGCGTAAACGCATCGAGACGACCGTCGGTCGTGTGCTCTTCAACCAGGCCGTCCCCGAGAGCGTACCGTTCATCAACGAGTTGCTCTCGAAGCGAAACCTCAAGCGGATTATCTCGAACGTGATCACTCGGACGGATTTCCGCACCACGGCCACCTTCCTCGACAAGATCAAGGAGATGGGTTTCGGTTGGGCATTCAAAGGGGGTCTATCCTTCAACCTAGGAGACCTGATCACCCCGTCGAAGAAGCAAGCTACCCTCGACCGGGCAACGGAGGAGGTAGAGGAGATCATCGAGAGCTACAACGCCGGTACCATCACCGCGAACGAGCGCTACAACCAGGTGATCGATAAGTGGAACAACGCGGATAACCGCATTACCTCTAATTTGATGGCGGAGCTGAAGCAGCACAAGCAGGGCTTCAACTCGGTGTACATGATGCTCGACTCGGGGGCCCGTGGTTCGCAGGCGCAGATCAAGCAGCTCTGCGGCCTTCGTGGCCTCATGGCAAAACCGCGTAAATCGGGTGATACCGGTGGAGCGGTCATCGAAAACCCGATCCTGTCCAACTTCGTGGACGGACTCTCGGTACTCGAGTACTTCATCTCCACACACGGCGCCCGTAAGGGTCTGGCCGATACGGCGCTGAAGACGGCCGACGCCGGTTACCTCACCCGTCGACTCGTCGACGTGGCGCAGGATGTCGTTATCATGGAGGAGGACTGCGATACGCTTCGGGGTATCGAAACTACCGCACGCCGCGAAGGCGATAAGGTGGTAGAGTCACTCGCCAACCGCGTCGAAGGTCGCTACACCCTACACGATATCGAGCACCCGGACTCCGAGGAGGTCATTCTCGAGGCCGGTCACTACATCTCCCCGATGATCGCGCGCGAGATCGAGACCGCCGGTGTGGAGTCGGTAACGATTCGTTCGGTACTCACCTGCGAGACCCCCCGCGGAGTGTGTCGCAAATGCTACGGCAAGAACCTCGCGAGCGGCCGCGTCGCCGAACGCGGCGATGCAGTCGGTATTATCGCCGCTCAGTCGATCGGTGAGCCAGGTACACAGCTCACGCTTCGTACGTTCCACGTGGGGGGTATCGCCGCGGTCAACCAAACGGAGTCGAGCACCATCGCCAAATACAAGGGCAAGGTCGAGTACGACGATATCCGCGTGGTCGAGTCAAAAGATTCTTCGGGTAAGAACTCGATGACCGTCCTCTCCCGCACGGGCGAGATTCGCATTACCGATCCTACCACCGGCAAAGTTTTCATCACCCACCACGTGCCTTACGGCTCGATCCTCCACGTGCGCGAAGGGCAAGAGATCGCGAAGGGAGACACACTCAACGAGTGGGATCCTTACAACTCGGTCATCATATCCGAGTTTGCCGGGGTCGTACAATTCGAAAATATCGAATCGGGTGTGACCTTCCGTACCGAACGAGATGATCAAACGGGTAAAGAGGAGAAGATCATCATCGAGTCGAAGGGTTCGAAGCGTCTCCTACCGACCGTTCGTATCGTCACGACCGACGGTAGCGAGGAGCGCAACTACAACATGCCGGTAGGTTCGCGTCTCGCGATCGCCGACGGTGACTCGGTTGAAATCGGTCAGATCGTAGCGCGTATGCCCCGTACGGCCGGTGGGATCCAGGATATCACCGGTGGTCTGCCGCGGGTTACGGAGCTCTTCGAAGCCCGAAATCCGAGCAATCCGGCCGTAGTCACCGAGATCGATGGAGTAGTAAGCTTTGGTGCGAAGATCAAGCGGGGTAACCGCGAGGTCATCGTCGAGGCGAAGGACGGTCAGATCCGCAAGTACCTCGTTGGACTTAGTCGCCACGTACTCGTGCAGGACGGTGACTTCATCCGTGCCGGAACGCCACTTTGCGATGGTTCGATCGCACCGAAGGACATCCTCAACATCAAAGGTCCTTTTGCCGTCCAGAGCTACCTCGTCAACGGGGTACAGGAGGTGTACCGCTCGCAGGGTATCACGCTCAACGACAAGCACATCGAGGTGATCGTGCGTCAGATGATGCGCCGCGTGCTCATCGAAGATTCTGGCGATACGACCTTCCTCGAGGGTGAAGCCGTTGAGAAGTACGACTTCTTCGAGCAGAACGACTGGATCTTCGACAAGAAGTTCGTTACCGACGCTGGTGATTCGGAAGCACTGAAGGCAGGACAGCTCGTTACACTCCGTCAACTCCGAGAAGAAAACTCGACGTTGAAGCGCGAAGACATGCGACTGGTAGAGTACCGTGACGCAGTGCCCGCCACTTCGAGTCCGATGCTGCAAGGCATCACGCGTTCTTCGCTGGGTACGACGAGTTGGATCTCGGCCGCGAGCTTCCAGGAGACTACCAAGGTTCTCTCCACCGCGGCTATCGGCGCGAAGCAGGACTTCCTCAACGGACTCAAGGAGAACGTTATCGTCGGCAAGCGGATTCCGGCCGGTACGGGCCTCCGCCAATTCGACGACCTCTACGTATTGACCCAGGAGGAAGCCGACAAACGTTCCGCCCGCGAAGCGGAAGAGATCGCACTCCGTGGCGAAGAAGAGTTAGCGGACTAGTTCTCAACTCGATCCAATCGACTAGGCGAACCGGTCGTCTCCTTTACGAAGAGGGGGCGGCCGGTTTTCCGTTGCAGGTTCTTCGGGTCAGTCGGCAGGGAGGAAACCGGACAACGCCTATAAGAGTCCGGTAGACTCGTCGCAACTCAACCCGATCGGATCGGAACGACCGGTGGACTGCCCCCTAGCGCGGGAATCGACGGTTCGCCTTGTAGTACACCTAGTCAAGGGGATCCGAGCGCTCGTAGATCGACGCAAAGGTAACTACTAACTGCTCGCGCTAACCGCGATGGACACCGCGCGACACCGCTTCCGCCAACTACCGCTGCGGCGTCTCGGCCGTCGATTAACGCTTGTGCGCTTAGATCCTGCTAGACGTACTGGACTGGACGTACTGGACGGTCGACACGAAAGCGTGCTGCGAGAAATGCGGTCTCGGAGACCCGTTGTGCCCGCGCACGATGAACGCAAACACGCTAGACCAACTTCATTGAACATGACCGAACCTGCCCCCGCCGATCTCTTCCGAGGCACCATCACTTTCGACCAGCTCGCCGAGCGTATCGAGTCGATTGATATCGGAAGCACGGTGGCAGAAATGCGACCTGGATTTAAACGACTCATGCTCGGCGATGATCCTACGGTGGATCAACGTCCGGTGATGAAGTTTAATGGCGTTTCTGCCCGAGTCACCGGACGCCGGGGTGCCGAAAACGCGGATCTCGGCGGAGCGAGAGATCGCGTATGGGTATGGTTTCACGGCGGCGGCTTCGTCTTCGGCTCCCCCGAAACTCATATTCGTCCAACCGAAAAGTTCGCCGCGTTGACCGGTGACGCCGTCGTGAGTCCAGCCTACCGGCTAGCACCAGAGCACACGTGGCCCGCCCAGCTGGAAGACTCGCTCGCGGTCGCGCACGCGCTCCAAGAGCGGGGTTACCTCGTGGGACTCGCCGGGGACAGTGCCGGCGGTCAGCTCGCCCTCGATACCGCACTGCATTTAGCCGAAGAAGGGAATCCCGCCGTTTCACTCGCCCTCTTCTCGCCTAACACGGATCGCACGGGCCTCAGCGAAACCCGTGGCCCAAACAGTGAGACCGACCCGATGAACACAGACGCCAACGATAGGCAGTTGGGCAAAATGTGTTTCGGCGATCGTCCAGTACAAGATCCGGACGTATCCCCGGTGCTCGGTAACCTCGGCTCGTTACCGCGCACCCACATCGAAGTCGGTGGACTCGAAGTTCTACTCGGAGATTCCAAAGTATTACACCGTCGCGCTAAGGATGCCGGCGCTCCTATCAGTTATCACGAGACCCCGGAAGCCTTCCACATGTGGCAGCTCTGGACACCCTGGCTTCAGGAAGCAGATGCATCGTTGAGTAGGACTGCCGACGCTCTGCGGTTGTGATCGAGCGCCGGTGTTGTACCCGTTTTCTTATTTCATTTACCCAAAGTATTTCCATACAAAACCGCCTGCCTAAGGATGTACTTTCCGATAATATCGAACTCAATATTTACCTTATTACCCACCTCAAGATCTTTAAATGTAGTATGCTCGTACGTGTAAGGGATAATAGCGACTCCGAACTCGTCGATCGTTGGATCTACTACCGTAAGACTAATGCCGTTCACGCACACACTCCCTTTATCGACGAGCACGCGTTCTGGACCCGGAGCAAAGCGAAAACGAAAGGCCCAACTCCCTCCTTCGTCCTCGATACGTACGCACTCGGCGGTGGTGTCGACGTGCCCCTGCACGAAGTGACCGTCTAAACGCGCACCCGACCGCATGGCCAGCTCGATGTTCACGTGGCGGCCAGGTTCCCAAGCGCCGAGTGTCGTTCGGGCGAGTGTCTCCTTGACTGCAGTTACCGTATAAGCCTTCTCGTCTAACGCGGAAACCGTAAGGCAAACCCCGTCGTGCGCCACACTCTGGTCGATGCTCAGGCCGTCGAGCAACCTACTCCGGATCCGTACGTGCACATTCGAACCCTCCGGTGAGATAGATTCGATCTCGCCTAAGTCTTTGACTATACCTGTAAACATGAAGTCCGGCTTGCACTGAATTATTCGTTACCCGTAAAGACTTCAACGTATCCGGAAAGTTGCGGCTGCCCGACGAGTTGTACCGATCCATCGGACAAGCGCTGGAATAGGTCACACGTGTAGAAATACGTACCGTCTGTAACCGGTTTTCCCGTAAGGGTGGTAGCCTCCCAGCCGAGCTGCGGATCGTTGGTCTCGTAGACCTTGACGCCCCAGCGGTCGAAGAGCTGAAAGTTGACGCGTTCCACGAAGCGACTCACGCGGGGTATCAGCGCGTCGTTGCTTCCGTCCCCGTTCGGGGTTATCGCGTTCGGTAGCTCGTAAAACGGACAGTTCGAGACGCAGATAAGCTCCGAGAGCTCGCTTTCATTACCGCTCGTGTCTACGGCCGTGAGCGCGTAGCAAGCGGCGATGTCAAACTCGTTGACGATTTGTACGCTAGAATCTTGTGGGTTCGTCTCCCCTACGAGCGTCCGCTGCTCGCCGGTGCTATCGGCCAGACTGTACACGCGTATACCCCCCAAGTCGGCGGCCCGCGAACAGTCACCATCGAAGCTGAAGCTTACCGTTGTCTCGTAGGGGGGCGCCACGTTCTCCTCCCCGAGCTCGTCGCAGATCGTCTGGACGCTTACGTCGGGCGCGCACGGCGGGATTACGTCCCGGGGGACAGCGCAGGTTCGCTGCGATCGATTGACGAGCGGGCTGTAGATCGTCGGGACACCGTAGGTACCGTAAGCGACGATGAGGTAGCAGTACTCCTGCCCGTTCTCGAGCTCGCGATCCGTGTATACGGGGGTATTTACCGTCGCCAGGGTATCGTAGGCACCGTCTGCCCGCTCCCGCAAAACATCGTAACGCGTATTCTCCCAGGAGGTAGACGGGAACCAGCTCAGCTCGTTGATCCGATCCGCACCTACGGCGGTTAGAAAAACACTGCTCGACGGCAGGGGAGGGGTCCCACCGTCGTCACCGCGGGAGGTAAACGCTATCGCGTACGTAAATCCGCCGGCAACGGTATTGAGTCCCTCGTCCACGTACATGGAATCCCGCTGCAAGGCCGCAAAGCTATCGAAGGTCCGTTCGGTGCCGGCGATCGGACTGAAGTCGCTCGTACCTACGCCAGGACTCCGTAAGACTTGATACGTGTAGGGCGCAGGATTGGCGGCGGTATCCAGATCTTCGGCGAGCGGGGCTATCCAGCGTACGTCGATACGCCCGTCGGTCTCGCTGGTCTCCAGTACGTCGACCCGGGTAAGCAGGGGGAGCACCCGGGAGGATTGGACACATACCTCCTCGCTCGGTATGGATTCAACCAAGTTAAACGGTCGGCCGGAGGCCGTGTAGCGGACGAAGTTGGCCACGATCCGGTAGCAGTAGGTTCGCCCCGCTTCCACTTCTTCGTCGGTGTACGTGTAGCGGTCTTCGACGATGCTGTCGGCGCCGATCTGGGTAGCGATCCGCGTGTAACCCTGGCCCGCGAGGCCCTGTCGACAGGAGTCGAAGGGGAATGGATTCGAACCTTCGCGTCGCCACACACTGAAACCGTAGAAGAAACTATCCTGCGTGACTTCGCACGCGTACGGCGAGTCCCACGAGATATCTACGATGTTAGACTCGGAACTTACCCGTAGCCCGAGCGGGGGGGGAGCACTCACCTTAATGTCGACTACCTCGAGGGTACTCAGATTGCCTTTACCACCGATAACCTGGGCGCCGAAATCATCTTCGGCGCGAAAGATCACCCGGTAGGGGTACCGGTCCGCGTGCTCGCACACCGTTCGCCAGCTGTATTCCGAGGTCCAGGGTTGAGGATGAAAGAGCGTATCCCCCGTCCAGGTAGCCGGCTGAATATCCAGATTGAGCGTAGAGCTAAACACATCGAGACGTACCTCCTGATTTTCTTCAATCGGCGCCGTGGCAATGGGGTTGAGCACAACCGACTGACCGGCGACCAGGCAGTACTCATTGTCGACCTCGACCCGGGGAGGCTCGTTGTCGCAGGTATCGATGAAAATTTGCATGTCCCGGGTAGTGGTATCTATCGGGATGCCGTTACGGTAGCTAATGACCAGAATAACGGCGTTGTAATTGCCGCTCTCGCGCGGTCTGTCCCAAGTTAGCGTACCGCTTACCGGATCGAGGCGGAAATCGTTTTGATTCGAGCTGCCGAATTCATTGGGGAACCGGTAGTTACTAACCTCTACGCCCTCCCGGGCCAGCGGTGTGCCGAGCTGGTAGGAAAGCGAATCTCCGTCCGGATCGAACGCATTCGGGTTGTGAATAAAAATCTGTCCAACGCAACCTTGGTCGATCGGCGGCTGCAGGAGTCGGGGCGTCGAGTTCGGCCCCTGGAAGGTGGGGTCGAGAAACGTGAAGACGGTCCGGATGTAGAAAATCGTATTGACCGAGTTGCCCCCGTTGATGTTGCGGATATTCTCGATGCGGTTCGGGTCCTGCATTCCGATTACGTAGGTGCCCCGCCCGCTGTAGGTATGGATAGCCGTGTACGTATTGCGTTTGAGGTTATTGCCGATGCGCTCGCCGTTCGGAAAGCCTTCGCTTACCGGACCGTTATCGCGCACGATGTCCTGACGTTCGCCGTCCCCCCAGTCGATAAGCAGCGAATCCCGGTCGGCGTCCTCGGAGTTGCCCTCGAAGGCCGTGTAGGTGATGATGGTCGCGCGGACGGTTAGCTGGGAGCCATCGCCGATTTGTTCGACCACAATCTCGCCGGCCCGATTGTGCGTAGCCGAGGCCGTGATCGAAGCTAGTACCAACAAGACCAGAAAGAGGGCGCGGGGTAGGGGTAGCGGCATGCGGGAAGACACTAGTTAGGCGAAAACGGCTAGCTCGCCGCCATCGTTGTGTCCCGTTCGAGGAAGTCGACCAGCGCGTCCCGCCAATGCCGAAGCGGTAACCCGGCCGTTCGAGCCTTCGATAGGTCGAGCACACTGTAGCTGGGCCGGGCCGCGGGAGTAGGATATTGGTCCGACCGAATCGCGCAAACCTGACAGCTGAGTTCGTAGCCTTGCATAATCGCACGGGCGAAATCGTACCAGGAAGCTACTCCTTCCCCGGCGAAGTTGTAAATCCCGTAGGCCGGGGCATCATTTCGTTCGGTGCGTCCGATGAGCGACGAGATGGCCGCGGCGACATCGTCCGCGAAGGTGGGTGCCCCAATTTGATCGCTCACTACGTTGAGTCGCTCGCGCTCCTTGCCGAGGCGCGCCATCGTGCGCACGAAGTTGTGTCCCTCGAGCCCGTACACCCAGCTCGTACGCAGCACGTAGGTACGCTCGCAGCCGGCTAGGGCCGCCTCGTCGCCCGCCAATTTGGTACGCGCGTACACGCTCTTCGGCGCGGCCGGGTCGGTTTCCCGCAGGGGCCGGTCGAGCCCGTTGTGGTACACGTAATCACTCGACAGGTGAAAGAGGGTAGCCCCGCGATCCTGGGTCGCTTCCGCTAAAACACGAACGGCATCCTCGTTGATCGCCTTCGCCAGGAGCGGCTCGGTTTCGGCCTTGTCTACCGCCGTATAGGCCGCCACGTTGACGACTACATGTGGTTTTAGCGCAAGCGTAAATTCGCGGACGGCCGTGGCGTCGCTCAGGTCTAGCTCCGCACGGTCTGTGTAGGTAACCTCGTGCGCGGTGGTGGGCAACAAGCGTCGGAGCGCGCTGCCTACCTGGCCGTTTGCGCCGGTTATGAGAATGCGCATACGCGGCTGAGGTGGATTTGGGCTACTCGTTGGTCGCACTTAGGTGTTCGCCGAATGGAGGGAGAACCTCGTCCTTGGCGCTGAGCTGAACTTCGGCGGAGGAGATTTCCCAGTCGATGCCCAGGCTAGGATCGTCGAAGCGGACCCCCCCCTCCGATTTCGGAAAGTAAAGGTTATCGCATTTGTAAGCAAACAAAGCGGTGTCGCTCAGTACCACGTAACCGTGCGCAAACCCGCGCGGCACGTAAAATTGCAACTTGTTATCGCCGCTTAGGCGAACGCTATGGTGCTGGCCGTAGGTAGGCGAATCCGGGCGCAAGTCCACGGCCACGTCGAGCACCTCCCCCTCGATCACCCGGACCAACTTCGCCTGCGCGCGGACGCCCCGCTGGTAGTGCAGCCCGCGCAGTACGCCCCGACTGGAGTACGCCTGGTTGTCCTGTACGAAGACGTCCGAGACACCGGCATCCGCCCACACCTTCGCGTTGAACGTTTCGTAGAAGTAGCCCCGCTCGTCGCCGAAGACGCGGGGTTCGAAAAGCTTGAGTCCTGGAATAGGGCCATCGGTGATCATGCGGGGCGGAGGTGAAACGGAGTAGTGGGGGTTAAGCTTACTTTTCTCTGAAGAACACGCCTATCGGGACGCCGGAAAAATCGAAGTTCTCGCGCAGCTTATTCTCCAGGTACGATTTGTAGCTGTCTTTGATCTGCTTGGGATTGCTGGCGAAGAAGGCGAAAGCGGGAAAGTAGGTCGGGAGTTGGGTAACGTACTTAATCTTCACGATCCGCCCTCGGTGCGCCGGCGGTGGGACTCGCTCGATGGCCTCGAGCATCACCTCGTTAAGCCGGCTGGTGATGATTCGGCGATTTCGGTTCTCGTGGACACGTAGCGCCGCATCGATCAAGTCGAGCAACCGGGTTCGCTGCGTGGCGGAGGTGAATACGATCGGTACGTCGTCGAACGGAGCGATGCGCTGTCGGATTCCGAGCTCGAAATCCCGCATGGTGTTGGTCTCCTTCTCGATCAGGTCCCACTTGTTGATCCCGATGACGAGCCCTTTATTCCGCTTCTGGATAACGCGGATAATCGACATGTCCTGCGCTTCCACGCCCTCGGTGGCGTCGATGAGCAGGATGCAGATATCGGCATCTTCGATGGCGTTGATGGCGCGCATCACCGAGTAGTACTCGAGGTTCTCGTGCACCTTGGCCTTCTTGCGCAATCCGGCCGTATCCATTAAGAAAAAATCGCGGTCGAACTTGGTGAAGCGCGTGTTGATCGAGTCTCGGGTGGTGCCGGGGACCTCGGTCACGATGTTGCGCTCCTCGCCGAGCAGCGCGTTGACCACGCTAGACTTACCGGCATTCGGCTGGCCGACGATGGAGATGCGCGGTACATCCGGTTCCTCGATGGGCGCCGCGTCTTCGGGCAGGCGCTCGGTCACGACGTCGAGCATATCGCCGGTGCCCGAGCCCGTCATCGAGCTCAGGAAGTACGAATCCTCGAAGCCGAGACTCCAAAATTCGTTAGCGTCGATGAGCCGCTCGTGGTTGTCTACCTTATTTACGACGAGGACCACGGGCTTGTCCGTGCGCCTGAGCATGCGGGCCACCTGCTCGTCGAGGTCCGTGATGCCGGTGGTTACATCGCAAACGAACAGGATAACCGCCGCCTCGTCGATGGCGATTTCCACCTGATCGCGGATGGCGGCCTCGAAGACGTCGTCGGAACCCTTGACGAACCCGCCCGTGTCGACGACCGAGAACGTTTTCCCGTTCCAGGTACAAACGCCGTACTGGCGATCGCGGGTAACGCCCGATTCGTCGTCGATGATCGCCTGTCGCTCACCGATCAGGCGGTTGTATAGGGTAGATTTGCCAACGTTGGGGCGACCTACAATGGCTACTATGGTACTCATGGAAGGGGGTTTAGCTACCGGTTAGTAGCCCAATCGTTTTAGCTCGGATTCATCGTCACGCCAACCGGCCCTCACCTTCACGTGCGTCTCGAGGAAGACCTTCTTCTCGAGGAAGACCTCGAGCCGCTCGCGTGCCGCCCGGCCTAGCGCCTTGATGTCGGCACCGTTCTTACCGATGATAATGTTCTTCTGACTTTCGCGCTCTACGTAAATAAGTACCCGCACGCGCACCAGCGGCTTCCCCTGGGTAGTCTCCGTGTCTTCGAACGACTCGACCACCGGCTCGACCGCGTAGGGGATTTCTCGGTAGTAGCGTTCGAGAATTTGCTCGCGGATAATCTCCGTTACGAAGAAGCGCTCGGGCCGATCGGTCAGCTGGTCCTTGGGGTAGTAAGCCGGACCCTCCGGCAGTTGAGCGAGTACGTACTCGCGTAACTCCTCGATCCCGTCGCCGTAGAGCGCGCTTACCGCCACGGCGTGCTGGGCGCCCAGGCGTTCTTTGTACTCGGCGGCTACTTCCTGCGCTACTCCCTCGGGCACGGTATCGGCCTTGTTTACCACCACGCACACCGGCTCCTCGATGCGCGTTAGCATCTGCACGAACGGATGGTCGTCCTCGTAACGCTCTTGCGGCACGACCTCGAAGAGGATAAGGTCGGCATCCTCGAAGGCGCTCGCCACGAAGGCGTTCATGCGCTCCTGCATCTTGTAGCCGGGTTCCTCGATGAGTCCGGGCGTGTCGCTGAACACGACCTGAAAGTCGTCTCCACTCAGCAGGGCCAAAATCCGGTGGCGCGTGGTCTGCGGCTTCGCCGTGATGATGCTCATTCGCTCGCCGACGAGCGCGTTGAGTAAGGTCGATTTGCCCACGTTGGGCCGCCCCACGATGTTGACGTAGCCCGAACGGTGCCCCGGGGCCACGTCGAGCGAGTGTCCCAAACCCTCGAGCGCGCGATCCAAGTCGAAGTGCTCTACCTCCTTCTCCGAACCCGGCGCGTTCGGGTCGGTGGCAAACCCGTCGTCTGCTCGGTAGTAGGGGTAGTCTTCGGGGAGCTTGGAACGAGATTTGGCCATAGTGAAATCGACTGCAAACCTAGTCCAGCCTAGCGGGTACCCGGTGGATTAAGCCCTCGATCATCTTCATTACCGCTTTCGGCTTTTTGGGGCGCCAGGCCAGACGCGCGAAGTCGCCCCCGAAAAACACCGAATTATCGATCATCGCGCCGCGCAACTCGTCGTCCACGTGGGGTAGCGTGTTGATCAGCGCAATCCACCCCCCCTCCTCGGCGGCCTCTTCGGCCCACTCCGCGTAGTAGCAATCGTCGTCCGCGTGGAAGTTGAGTACGTGCTCACACACCAAAACGAAACGGCTTATCCCGCGGTCGAGCAGGTGGTCGCCGACCTCTCGCTTCAGAAACTTCACGTCGTTGTACAGCGCATCGTTCCACTCCCCGATGAGCTCGATGATCGCGAAGCTAGCCTCGTAGTCCGCCCAAATTTGTTTGGCGTAAAGCGTCTGCGAACCGAAGTCGTCCCACTGCGGGTGGATGAAGTAGTTGTACACCTTGTTCGTGAAGGTGAACTCCGAATAGACCCGCTTGTAGAAAGGGCTGCGCCGATCCGCTTCCGAGGTATAATCGTCGCGCCAGCGGTGAAAGGGTTCGATGTCGTGCATAGTGGTTCGTAGCCACAGAAACGGTTATTGCCCGCTAGGGTTGGCGCGTCGGTACGCTACCTTATGGCTCGATGCTGCGACACATAATCGTTACGGGTCCCGAGAGCAGTGGCAAGACAACGCTTTCGCGAAAACTCGCCGCCCGCCTCGGGGGGCTGTGGATCCCGGAGTACCCGCGAGGCTTCTTGGAGGCGGCCGGGCGTTCGGTCCTCCCGGCGGACTTTCGTCATTTCGCACAGGTCGATCAGCGGCTCGTGGCCGCTGCGACGCACCAGCTCGCCGCGATCGGTCACGCAGGACACCCCCAATTCGTCGTACAAGACACCGGACTGGAGGTTTTACGCCTCTGGCAGGAAGATAAATTTCGAGACGTCGACCCCGAGCTACGGTGCTTGTACTGCGAGCAGCCGCCACAACTTTACCTACTCTGCCGACCGGACCTCCCCTGGGATTTCGACCCCCTACGCGAAGACCCTCACCGTCGCCACGAACTGCACGGGAGACTATCGGCTCTCATACACCAGACCGGTGCCCGGGTAGCGGAGGTGGAGGGATTCGGCAAGACCCGCCTCAAACGGGCCCTCCGCGCGGTCGAGGCACTCGCGCGAGACGAAAACGACGACGACTAGAGTTTACGAACTAACTTCGCGGCGCACCGGGGTGTCGAGCTAGTTGGCGAGACTGAGATTATACCCGACGAACCTGCCCGGGTAATGCCGGGAAGGGAGTGAGGTAAGCCTTCGACGGCTAGCCTGGCGGGGGGCGTCTGCTCCGGTGTCTAAGCACCTACCTATGCGCCAGCTCTGCGTCGTCCTCGGACTGCTTTCCTTTACGCTTTCTTCGACCTTGGCTCAGTCGGTCTTCCGGGTCCTCGACGATCGGGGCGAGCCGGCCGTCGGGGCCGTGGCCTCGCTAACCGCGCTCGATACCGCACGGCTCACGAACTCCTCCAGCCTGCAGGCCGTAGCGGACCCCTCCGGGGAGCTCAATTTTTCGGCCGCCGAACCGGGGGCGTACGAACTACTCGTGCGGCTCGTCGGCTACCAGGTTATCCGGCGGGAGGTACGCGTATCCAGCGCTGTGGGGTCGGCCGTCGAGCTGCGGCTCGCACCGAGCGCGACGGCCCTCGAGGCGGCCACCGTGATCGCGGTTCGGGCGCAAGCCAACGATCCCTTCGCCTTCGTAAACGTCGACGCGGGTCCGCTGGCCGAAGCCAATCCCGGACAGGACGTGCCCTACCTCCTGCGCCGTACCCCCGGAGCGGTCGTCACCTCCGACGCGGGCACGGGGATCGGCTACACCGGCATCCGTATCCGCGGCGCGGACGCCACGCGCATCAACGTAACCATCAACGGGGTACCCCTCAACGACGCCGAGTCGCAAGGTGTCTACTGGGTCAACATGCCCGATTTCATCTCTTCGACTTCCTCGGTGCAGGTCCAGCGCGGGGTAGGGCAGAGCACCTACGGCGCCGGTGCCTTCGGGGCCAACATCAACCTGGCTACCGACGCTCCGGCCGCTACCCCGACCCTCGTCGGCGAACTCGCGGGCGGCAACTACGGCACCGGGCGAGCCATGCTCAAGGCCAGCAGCGGGGTGCTCGACAACGGTCTCGCCTTCGACGCCCGCGCTAGCTACATAACGAGCGACGGCTACGTGGACCGAGCGAGCGCCGAGCTCGGTTCAGCCTACGCCAGTGTACTGTATACCCCCACCGATGCACAACGTATTCAGCTACTGGGCTGGACGGGCCACGAGCGAACCTACCAAGCGTGGTACGGGATCCCGGAATCGTTCTTGGGTGATCCGGAACTGAGGACCTACAATTTCGCCGGCGATATGGGCGACGGCGAGTTCTACGAACACCAAGAAGACAACTACAAGCAGACGCACGCCCAGCTCCTCTACAGCTACCAGCTCCCCTCCGAGTGGCTGCTACAGCTCACCGGGCACTACACCCGGGGGATCGGATTTTACGAGGAGTACAGGCCGGAAGACAACCTCTCCGCGTACTACGAGGAGCGTAGCGCCTCCGTAATCGGAGATGCTATCCGAAGGCTTTACCTCGACAATCATTTCGGCGGAGTCATCGCCACGGCCTCCGGTCGGCTTTCGCGAAAACTCGACCTCGTCGTCAGTGCCGGCGCGAACCGCTACGCCGGAGACCATTACGGCAAGCTGATCTCCTTCGATGGTGCGGGCGGCACGGACGCGAACGTAGATCCGGACCGCAAGTACTACGACAACGTGGGGACCAAAACGGATCTGAACGCATTCGCGAAGCTCAACTACGACCTCTCACCCGCGCTGCGGGGCTACGCGGATCTACAGGTTCGCTACGTAGACTATCGATTCCAGGGTATCGACCGCTCCGGCGTTACGCTCCCCCAGGACGTTCAGCTCGTGTTCTTCAACCCGAAGCTCGGTCTAACCGCGGCGCTCGCCCCGGGTCAGAGCGCTTTCGCCAGCTTCGCCGTCGGACAACGGGAGCCCAACCGCAACGACTACGTGGAGGCGCCCGCCGGACAACAGGCGAAGCCCGAGCAGTTGTTCGACTACGAGCTCGGGTACCGTTTTAGCGCTAAGCGAACCTCCTTCGAGGCTACCGGCTACTTCATGGACTACTACGATCAGCTCGCCGTAACCGGGGAGTTGAACGACGTGGGGGAAGCTACGCGCGTCAACGTACCGCGGAGTCACCGCCTCGGCCTCGAGTTCGCCGCCGGTCAGCGGCTCGCCGCCGGGTTCGGTTTAGAGGGAAATCTGGCGCTCAGCCGGAGCCGGGTCGATGCCTTCACCGAGTACATCGATAATCCCATTACCGAGGTAAAGGACCCCATTCAGCGACGAGATACACCGCTCGCGTTTTCGCCGGAGGTCGTAGCCAACCTCGGACTGACCTACCGGACCCCGGTAGACGGTCGAGAGAACGCACTCGACTTGGCGCTGTGGGGGAGCCACGTCGGACCGCAATTTCTCGATAATTCGGGTTCGGCCGCTACTCGCCTGGCAGGATACCAGCGCGTTGACTTCGAGGCCCGCTACAAACTAAAAGCGAGGGCTAACGTAAACGCGACACTAACCCTTCAGGTGCAGAACGTGCTGGGGGCGCACCCGGCAACCAAGGGCTACAGTTACCGCTTTGCGAGCCCCGGCTCCGATCCGCGGATCGACGACCCCTCCGCGCGCTTGGAACAGGGGGACGTGTACGTTTCCAACGGCTACTACCCCCAGGCCGGCGTGCAACTACTCGCCGGCGTTCGCCTCGAGCTCACCGGAAAACGGACTAGTACCCAAAGGTGAGCATGACCCGAAACGTGATGGCGCTGCGCTGGCTCTCCACGTTGTCGAAGAGGTTGTAAAAGATCCCGATATCGCTGCCTACGCCGCCACCGCCGGGGTTGTAGCCGATCCCTACCAGCAACTCCTGATCGCTCGTTCGTTCTCTTCGCGGTTCGGAAGTAGCCGGGTCTATTGCGATTTGACCACCGGAAACAAAGAAATTTTGCTGGCTGAGCGAAGTAAACTCGGCCTGTGCGTAGAACATGTAGACCTTCGTACGAACGAACGCGCCGCCGCCGAAATCCCAAAGGTTCACGCGTTGAGTCCCGGCCGAAGTTCTACCTTTCACGCCGTTGTAGAGTACACTGAAGCGAGGTCCGGCCGAAAGCCAGGGCGTTACCTTATAGCCGACCATCGGCGAGATCCCGAGCGTAGTTTGGTTAAAACCCCCGTTGCCGAAAAAGGAGAGCGAAGCCGAGGCGCCGACCCACGAGCGGTCGATGATCGCCTTGAGCGAAGCGTCGCCGGTCGAGCTTTGCCGTTTGCGGGAGCTCGGCCGCTCCGTGCGGGAGGAGCGTGCGCGGTCGTTGTCCCGGTTGCGAAATTGGGCGAAGGCTTCGCTGCTCACGAAAAGAGTCAGTAACAGAGGAATGAGGTAACGTAGGTGGCGCATAGCGAGGGTGTATCCGTTCGTCTTCCCCAATAACGTTCTAACTCACCCTTACGGCGCATGCGAAGCGTTAAAACTCGGACGCGTGTCAAAAGTCTCTACCCGGATTAGGCCCCGTGACTCCAGGTGCGCCATCCAGGCCTCCGCCCGTTTCGATGCGGAAAAGGAGTAGAATAACTGGTTCTCGTTCAGCTTCTCGTGGAAGCCGAGGCGGGTGCCCTCCGTGAGCTCGAGGAGCCGGATCACGCCGTAGGTATACAGGTCGCGCCGGTTGCCGCCACGCCCCACGAAAGGAGAAACGATGTCGTAGCGCAGCAAGCGGTGCACGGCCTGATAGTCGAGCTCGCCACGATTCTTGAAGATGGGCACGCCGAATTCATCGAGGTACAGTGCGTAGAGTTCGCGCTCGCTGAGGCGCTCGTACCTCGCCACGAACGTGTCGATAACGGCGTGCTCGTGCAGGTCGAAGATGGGCAAGCCGAAGTCTTGGTTGAAGAAGTTGTAGGGCCGCTTGCCGTTCACCTCGGCGAGTAGCGGCACCCGCGCGAGTACCTCCGGGAGCTCCGCGTAGCTAATCCTCGCCAGGATACTTTCCTGGATGCGCAGCTTGGCCGCTTCGTCCACGTCTAGGGCCGCGCTCGCCGACAGGCGCTCCGCCGCGCTCAACCCACCAAACTGGAGCCGGGCCAAGTTGAGGGCGGTGTTCTGTTCTTCGAATTCGGAGAGTATCTCGCTCTCCTGCAGGTACCGCTCGAGTGCTTCCGCGAAACGAACCGTCTCCCCCCCGAAGCGCGGATCGTCGAGCACGTCGTCTATCCACGGTTTGCGCATCAGGCCGTTTACGAGCTTGCCGCGCTCATCGCCGTCGAGCTTCTTCGCCCGGGAGAGTACGTAGGTAACGAGGTTCGCCCTCGACACCGTCGGAAACAGCTTGTCGAGGTCCTGTAAATCCTTGTAACCCAGATCGAGGCTGTCGAGTGCGCTACGCTCCGACCAGGCCAAAGCGGGCTCGAACTTGAGCATGAACAGGTGTCGGTTACTCACCAGTCGCGGTAGGGCGGAGAGCACCTCGGCCCGCTCGGCGGGCACGAAGTGCGGCGAGCGGAGCACGTCGTTGAGCTGCGGCCCCGTCACCGGGGTCGTCCCGTCGAGTGCCTCGAGGTGCATCGCGTGAAAGCTCGTGCCCCAATCTAAGTAGCCCGTACTGTTAGACCGCCAGTAGGCGAGCCACTGCTGCGCCGGATCGCCGTTCGCTTTGGACCACTTAAAGTGGTAGATGTCGTCGAGTAGCTTCGTTACCTCCTGCGGGCTTTCCTCCCGGATGATCAGGCTCATCAGATCGGGCACGAGCTCGATGCTAACGTGGGCATCGAGGTAAGTACGGTAGAGCATCCGCGCCTTCGGGGTCGCGTCATCGGCGATGCGCCAGAGCAGCTCGCTCAATTGCTCGATCGCGGGCGGCGGTAGATCCGCCAGCTCATCGCGGGTAAACTGTTCGGGGGCTTCCAGGAAGTCATCGAGGTCGCTCACGCTAGCCTCGCGGCGCTGGTCGCTGTACAGGAGCCTCCGCAGGGCCCGCGCGATGTGTCGATCGTTTTCGGAGCGAAGCAGATTGACCATCCGCGCTCTCGTCGCCTCGTCGATGTGGTCGAACTTCCGGAGGTAGCTGTCGCTCACCCCGATTGCGTCCATCCGATTGAAGAGAATCGCCTTCTTGAGGTAGAGCCGCAGCGCGGCGTCGTTCGATACCAGTTGCGTCCAATTTTTGGAGTAGGTGTAGTCTAGCACGCGCCCGAGCGAATACTCGGCGGCGAGGTTGTACTGGTGGATCGAGCCCCAGTGCTCGAGCGCCGTCACGTCTTCGAGCGTCAAGCGCGCGATCATTCGGTTCTCGAGGGCCACGCGCCGACGGGGCTCCAGCGCTTGGGTCAGGCTGTCGAGCCAGCCGGCGAGTCGGCCGCTCGCCTCGTACGAAACGCCGTTGCGTACGCAGTAGGCGGTCAGTTGGGCGGTCTGCTCCAAGTGGCCGTCTTTGAGTGCCGGTACGCGGGGGTTGGTCGACCGCAGGAGGTCGCGGTACTTGTTGGTCAGCTGCTCCACCTCCACCGGATCGGCGCGCGCCAGGCGCTCGTAGGCCTGGAGGGCCACTTCGTCGTTCTCCGAGTTGAGCAGCCGGAAGAGTCGCTCCAGGTTCTCGGTCTTGAGCGAATGATCGTGCCGGTTCACGAAGGCGTTGCGGTGTTCGTCGTAGTCGTAGTCCGCGTAGTGGGCACCCCAGTAGCGCACGAAATTAACCTGAGCTAGCCGATCGCCGGTTACGTCGAGCTGGTAGATCAACTCCCCGCGCCCGTCGGGTACCATCACGCCGAGCCCCGTCAGCTTGCGCAATAAGTACAGGTAGTACACCGCCGGATAGGCCGTGTTGCCGTGCTGGCGGGCCCGCAATAGCTGGGCACTTACGTAAAACAGGGCCCGCGGGTGATGCGTACCGATCAGGTCGAGCAGGGCGTTTTGCTGTACGTACGGACTCGCGGTATCCTCGGCTAGGATACGCCCGAAGTAATCCACGTCCTCCCGGAAGAAACTTCGTTTGAACGGCAGGGTGCTGTCGTAACCGTAGTTGCGGATACGGCCCAACGAACCGAGCGAGTCCACGAGCTGCGTGTAGCGCTGCTGCTGCCGGTCCGTCGACCAGCTCGAGCGGAACGGTACGTTGCAGAGTCGACTCAGGTACGTAGCGAGGGTACCCTGCCGAATGTACGCGCGCGATTCGCTCTCGAAGAGGAGCTCGGCCACATCTGACGACGGGTAGAGCAGCAGTTGGTCCAGGTAGTGCGCGAACGCATCCGGCTCGGTAGCCAGTAGCTCGGCCGCCCTGCCTCCGAGTAGTCCGAGTAGGTAGTCTTGGCCTTCCCCGAGGCGGAGGTCGGCGATCTTCTCGACGAGATCGCGTAAGTCCTCTACCGACTCGTACTCGATCGCCTGCTCGGTGTAGTTGATGTACTTGCGCAGGTGCATCGAGCGGTCGGACTGCTGGTAGGCGTCCAGGGGCACGAGCTCGTAGGGGGTGTCCTCGGATTCGATGGGGCGGATGTAAAATCCGTCGAGGAGGTCGCTGTAGCGTAGCGCGGTTCGTTCGGCGTAGAAGAGCGCGAGCAGTTCGGTACGTGTCGCGGTGGTTACGTCGATGTGGCGATCGACGAGCGTGAGCTGCGAGAGCGCCGCGCGTGCCTGTTTACCGTAGCGCTGATCGTCGAGCAGCGAGGCGAGGTCGCGTAGGGCGCGTGGGTGTCCCTCGCGTGCGGAAGCGGCGATCTGGCTCACCAGATTCGCGTTTTGCGCAAGCGAATCGCTCGAGCCCCAGGTACACAGGAGGCAGCACAACAAAAAGAGTTGGCGGGGGAGGGGCAGCAAAGGGGGAGGCGCTTATTGGCTACCTCGGTGCAAGCAGCGTGCCACTACCGAGCGCCGTCGCGGTGCGTCAATCCCCCACTTCCGCGCTAACCACCAGCTTAACGGCACCGGCGATGACGTACTGCACGCCGATCGCCATTACGATGAACCCGATGATCCGGGTGAGCGCCTGCAGGCCCGCGTGCCCGAGGATGCGGAAGAGAGCGGGCGAGGAGACGAGGATGAAGAAGATCAACAGGGCCATGGTCGCGATCACGCCCACGACGGCGAAGCGTTGGTCGAGGGCCGGGTACTGGTCGAAGTAGCCGATCAGCAGCGAGATCGACCCCGGACCGCTGAGCATCGGCATGGCCATTGGGGTAAAAGAGATGTCGTCCTTCTGGAGCGCCTCTGTTTTCACCTTCTTGTCCATGGCCCGCGAATCCTCCATCTTACCGTAAAGTAGTCCGTACCCGGAGGCGAGGATCACGAGTCCGCCGGCGATCCTCATGGCCGCGAGACTGATGCCGAAGAAAGTCAGGATGATGGTTCCGGCGAAGTAAAAGCCGATGAGCAACGCCGCGAACCACAGGGAGGTCCGCGTTGCCGTCTGCCGGCGCTCGACCACGCTCAGCCCGGGCGTCAGGGCCAAGAAGACGGGTACCGCCCCGAGTGGGTTTACGACCGAGAAAAGCGAGGCTAAAACACCGAGGTAAAATTCGAACACGGGGTACGTCAGATTAGGTTGGGCGAAAGTAGCCTAACCATTACCCCGTGCCACTTCCACCGTTCGATCGCCCCGCCGAAATCCTTGCCTACGCCCGGGAGCAACTGCTCGCCGCGGTGAGCGACCCCAAACACGATTGGCACTGGCCGCAACTCGCCACGAGCGACCGCGGGGTACCGGCGACCCGGGTGGTGGTGCTGCGTGAATTCGACGTATCCGCGCCCAGCTTCACCTTTTTCACCGACCGGCGCGCCGCCAAGGTGGCGGCGATAAAAACGCTACCCGACGAACCCGCGGGGCCGACTTGCGAAGCTTGCTTCTACGACCGAACGGATCGGATTCAGCTCAGGGTGGCCGGGCTAGCGGTATGGCGATCGGAGGGGCAACGACGGCGAATCTGGACCGGGATGAAAACTAGGGGGAAGCTGAGCTACGCCACCGCGGAAGCCCCGGGGTCCGAGCTTTCGGAGGCGGGCGACGGGCTCACCGATAGCTGGCGCGAAGGCGCGCCCACCGCACGGGAGGACGAGCGCGCGTTCGGCAACTTCCTCGCGTGCGACGTGAGGGTTACGGGCGCGCAGTTTCTGCAGTTGAGTGATGCCGGGCAGCGGCGCGGTACGTGGGACAAATGGTCCGAGTCGAGTTTCGCTTGGCTCGTGCCCTGAGCTCAGTCGATCGCCGAGGACACGCGGTTGGCTTGAGCTAACTCGTTCGGGGGAATGAGCTCCTCGGTTTGGGTGTAAATGAGCGTACCCTCCTCGAGGTGCGTGCGCGCCGTGGTCGTAGACTCGGCCTCCCGGTAGTAGGCGGCCAGCGCGATGTGCACGCGGGCGAGTCGCGTATCGTGCTTCCCGTAAGCCATGCGTGCATACTCCAAACTGCGGCGCTGACAGCTTACGGCAAACGAGGCGTCCCCGGCCGCGTTGTAGAGGAACGCCAGTAGGCTCCACGCGTCGGCAAACGAGGCCGGGGAGGCCGCCTGTTGGTCGAGCGCGTCGATAAGCGACTTTTGCTCGACGATTGCGGCCTGGTAATCTCGCGCTTCGAAGAGTTGATTCACCCGTGCGAGCAGGGGCGCGTCATCGGCGGGCAGGAGCTGGTGGTCGATCTCGACGTAGGCGATCACGGCGTTCGTGTCGGAGTCCGGCAGGGCGAAAATATCGTCTACGGGCTGGGCTGCCCTAGACAACGACGCCTGGGTGGTTTCGACGGGCCGATCGTCCCCAGCCGCGGGTGTCGTCTCCTCGTCCCCACCGGCGAAGAGGTAAACGCCGAGTGCGAAGAGCGCCAGCAGCAGCGCCCCGATGGCCAGCGGCCAAACGTATTCGTTGGGCGTTGAGCGCGGACGCCTCGTGGTTCCGGCGGGCGCGCCCGAGCGCGGTGCCGCTTCATCGCCGACCGCTGCTTCGGTGACGTACGCCGCGTGATCGGTTGGGTCCGCCACGTAGCTCGCTGCAATCGGATCTCCGGGATCCGACTCCGAGGCAGGTACCGTAGCCCGTTGATCGGCCTCGACGGCCCCGAGTTCGGCGAGCTCGGTGAGCAGCAGCCCAAACTGCACGCTCAGTTCCTCGTCGCGCCGGAAGGCTTGTTCCACGCCCCCCACCACGAAGGCAAGGTCGCTCTCGTGCTCGGGCTCGCAGCTGAGCTCCTGCACTAACACCCGGTGCGCGGGTGGGAGCTCGGCGCGCAACATGAGCCACGAGGAGGCGAGCGCCGGGGGGAGTTGTCTACCTTGGTCGCGCGCGCCGACTACGGTTTCCACAAGCCGGTAGGCGAGCGCTTGGTTCTCCATACAAGCCCGAAAGATGAGACTTTACTCGAAACGTTTGTTGCTTACCGCAGGTGGAATTTTCTCGGTACTAACACTTTCGGCGCAAATCGTCGCGCAGTGCAGCTACTTCAGCGCCTTTGAGTCGGGCGGTTTCCTCCCCCAGGCGGGATCGCGGTGGTCCACTTTCCCCGGTAGGGATCCGGCCAAGGCCGATGCGCTGTTCGATTCGGGTATACGTATTCGCCCGATCACGGATTCGACGGGTACGGATATCGTGTATAGCCTCAACCCGAACGAGACCGGCCTTAGCTTCGGATCCCGGATACCCCCGGAAGCGATCCTGACGGTGGCCTTCAGCGACGAAGCGAGCTTAGGCGAGCGGGAGGCATACATCCTGTCGGTGGGCAGCGCGGATCTAGTCAATCACCTCAGGCGTGGGTCCTCCCTGGGCTTCTTCTACCGAATCACCGATACGGGTATCGACACCCTCTTATCGTTCGATGTGCCGACCGGGTTCGTCGACGTATCGATCGACCGGTCGGGTACGGGTACGAAGATCGACATCGGCGACGGGTCGGAACCCATCACGAACGACCTCCGCGTGCCCGAGGACCTAGACCGGGTCAACTTCTACTCCGTGGGGCCGGAGGGTACCTACGATGTTGCCTCCTTTTGTCCGGAAGGGGTCGTCGGAATCAAATCACCCTTCAGGTCGGCCTCCGTTAATAGCTACACCTACCGCTCGGGCCAAACGCTTCCCGCTAGATACGTTCGCAGGAGCTTGAAGGTCTACGATGCGAACGGACGTCAGCTCCCTGGCGCAAACCGAAGCTTGGACCTTGCCACTGGGATCTACTACGCGGTATTCGAAAGTGACGAAACCTCGGTTCGCGAGCGTTGGATAATCGTTCCGTAGCCAGATGAGTCCAACGCTAAGTCGCCAAGGGTTCGGTCGATACACGCTCCTCCGGCTAGGTACCGAAACCAACTACGTTTCGTTCCTCCCGGAGTACGGTGCCTACGTTCACCAAATCTGCCTAAACGGGCATAAGCTACTCTGGAACTACGATACCCCCGAAGCGCTCGCGGAGCTCAAAGGCTATAAAAACATCGCCCTACTGCCCTTCCCTAACCGGTTACTAGAAGGAAAGTACGAGTGGAACGATCGCTCGCTCAGTTTTCCGATAAACGATCCCGAAACGCGCTCGGCCCTGCACGGTTTTGGGGCTCGCTCGGGTTTCGCCCTGCGGGGTGTGGAAGCTACCGGGCGCTTCTTTGAGGCTACCATGGTCTACGAGCACGTCGCCGAGCGGCACGCAGCGTCTTATCCGTTCGCGGCGCACTTCACGTGCAAGCTCAGCGTCGACCCCGCAGCGGGCAGGGCCTCGTGGAAGCTTACGGGAAAAAACGCCCAGTCCGCTGGGGCGGTCCCTATTGGGCTCGGATGGCATCCCTACTACACACTCCCGGGCGGGCCGGCAGTCTGGTCTGTTCGTATGCCACCCACCGAGCGCGTCCTCACGCAGCGCGCGATTCCAACGGGCCAGACTGCCCCTGGGCCGCCGTCCGTTGCGTCCGGCGTGGATATCGACACGCATTGGGACGACTGCTTCGCGATCGCCGACCCATCCGACAATCGGCTGGAGTTACACGGCCCGAGCTACGGGGTATGCCTACAGCCTACCGGCAGCGTAGGTTTCCTCCAACTCTTCGTGCCACCGACCCAAACCGCACTAGCCGTAGAGCCGATGAGCTGCGCGGTAGACGCCTTTCGGCAAAACCGCGGTGCGGTAGCCGTCGAGTCCGGCGACGAAATCGAAATCGGAATGGAGATCTCTCTACTCAGCGCTCGGGCCGTCGAGGGTGAAATTTAAGTAAGGGGCCAGTGCTCTTTCCAGCTTGGGGGTCACCACCACGGTCGCTAGTAGGTCGGCGCTCGTCCTGAACGGACCGTGGTTGTCGCGGTACGAAACGATCGTGTTGGCCTGACGCCGGGTGAGGTAGGGATGCGCACCGAGTCGCTCGGCGGTTACGGTGTTGATCCGAATCTTGCGCACCTGCCCGAGATCTACTTCGAGCAGCCCGTCGAGCTTGGAGAATACCGAATCGGGGACTTTAGGGACCTCGGTAAACTGCGCCGTACTCGTAAACCCACCCAGTCGATCCCGGTAGTCGATGAGCTGCTCGGCGTAGAATGGTCCGATCCCGCGTAGGGCCTCGAGTTCTACCGGCGTGCAGGAGTTAAGATCCACGGGCGAGCCGTCGTCGGGTTCCCTCGTCCGGCGTAACGTACGTCCGCCGTCGGAAGGAACAGTCGCGCTAGTACCGGTCGATCTTTCACCGGATACCAATGTAGCGTGTACCTCCGGGGATACCGCCGCAACGCTTTCCTCAGGGGACGATCCGGTGTCGTCTCCCGATCTACTGGCTTCAGGTGCGCTGTGAGTATCCGAACTCGAGGGGTTCGGCGAGCGCCGCTGCTCCGAGCCAAAGTAGGGTAGTATGCGCCGATAGACGCTATCCTCGAGCCCGTAGAGCTTGGCGATATCCTCTCGATCCGCGAAGCTCCCACCTTTGCCCCTGTACTTTATCCATCGTCGCACGAGGTAGTCCGGCAGCCCGAGACGTTTTAAGTTTTCCGCGTCAACGGTGTTTGGGTCTAAGCTCGCTCGCTCCGGTAGTGGTCCGGGTGGGACGCGTGTGCGACCGGCACTCCGATCGGCCGAGTACGTTTTCGCTCGTGGCGCCTCGCTCCACTCGTCGTAGCGGGCCTGGCGCGCGGCCTTCGCGCGTCGAACGCTATCGTCCAGCGCTTGGGTACGCGCGACCCAGTCTACCAGCTTATCCTCGAAGTCAACGGGGAACTCCGCAGTCGGAGTTTCGCTCTTCGAACCAGAAACCCAGCTCGGGATCGTGAATATGACTACCCCCAGCGCGAGGATTCCGAGTAAGGCGAGGCGCTGAGCTTTCGAGAAGCCAGCGAAACTATCTGGACGCGTAAATGGAGGCGACAACTCGTAGGGTGATCTTCGATTCGATCGAAACCTAAGCCTATCAGCTAACTAAACGTATATAACGAAACTTCAGGGGTTAGTAAACACGGAGTTGTACGCCCGATAATTACTTAATTCGAGGTAGTCGATCGGGGTCGAGCGAGGTTGGCCCCTCCATGAGCTACGCACGTGTCGCGTACTATCTTTCCGGAGTCGCGAAGGAATACAATTTCGAGCTGAGGCTTCGTTTGACCGTAGTGATTTTATCTCAAGGTGCGAGGGAGACGTTGGCCAAGTTTGCAGAATAGAGTTAAGGCTCACCCCGGAACCGGCGATCTAGTACGATCGCAGCTGACTTTAAGCTCGTTACGAAAGAAAACGTAGGACCAGCAGCGCTATCACGGGCCTTGCGGACGATGAGGATCCCAAGACCAGCCAATTTTTAGTCGAACGCAGGCGCCTAAACAGGCTATTGGGTTTAGGGTTTAAATCCCCCCAATCTGAGCTTACCAACCGTTATGCATCTGCGGATTGAAGCATCAGTTACCGTAGACTCTTTGCTGAGACGGGACCGAGCGTAGCTGCTGTCCGAATACGAAGCGCGGAAGCTAATTAGAGGATGTTTTGATGGTGTACGAACCGCTGCTTCTTAGTTCATGAATCCGTAAGCCGCTATCACTCCAAGCTGCACGCCGCCAGGGAGGGGGCCGTTGGGTCAACACCAAAGGGGTTTTTCGGAACGCTTTCGCCAGCGTCGACGGTTCGGTTTTGCGCGTCTCCTGGACGATCGCAAAATCGACGGGCGGTCCGCTGTCGGCGTACCCGTGCGCACGATCCGGTAAAACGAGCCAAACCCGACCTAAAGCCGAATAGGCCACCAGCCCTGGGATACGAGTGCTAAGGCTGTCAACTAGACTCGCTGTTTTGGCACTAACCAGGTTGTACGCTGAGCGGTGCGGAAGGATACTCCGCGCTAGTTCGGCATCCGAAACCGGTTTTTGCGAAAGCGTGACTACCTGCCCGGCGGCAATGACATCGGTGAGCTGCCCGGAGCGCAGGCTGTAGGTAATTACCTCACTGAAGCCCGATTTCTGGAAGCTGTCGAAGACGTAGCTGCCGGAGCAGGCCACGAAGCAGAACCCGGCGGCGAGCGCTGGGGCAAACCGACGACGAAGCGTAGCCGCTCCGGCGAGGGCTACGCAAGCTAAGGCAAGCGCACAGGTAAGGGCGCTCGGCCACAGACCCTGCACAAGCGCCGAGGGCAGGGCAGTAACCTGCGCTAAGCCCCGATTCATGATCCAGACGCAGGCGTAGCCCGGTAGCAGCGCCCACGCGGCGTTCAAACCGAAGATCGCGAGGAGCGCCTGGGCGCTCAGTCCGGCGAGCAGGAACCACAGCGCCGCTCCGACTAGCGGGACGGCGAAGCTGCCGGAAACGGCGAAGTAGATCGGAAACTGGTGGAAGTAATAAACGGTGAGTGGTGCCGTGGCGAGCGTGGCGGCCAAACCGATCGCAACCGACTGACCGAGCCAGTTTACAGGGCGGAGGGGGGATCGGAGTATCCGACTCAGCGTAGGGTAGAAGGCGAGTATTCCGCCTACGGCGAGGTAGGACAGTTGAAATCCCAACTCGAAGATGAAATTGGGATTGACGAGCAGGAGGAGGATAGCGCTCAACCCTAAGCTGTTGAATCCATTGCTGTCGAGTCGGGCCAACCGACCGGCGAAAAGAATCCCGAACATGACCGCGGCGCGCTGCACGCTCGGCGCGTAGCCCGTTAGAGCCACGTAGGCTCCGAGACCTATCCACAACAGTAAAATTTGCAACGGGCGCGCCCGTTTCCCCAGCCCGCGAAGCAGGAAAGTGATGATCGCGGCGACGATACCGGTGTGTAATCCGGATACGGCGAGCACGTGGACCGCGCCCGCCTGCACGTAATCGTTTCGGGTCGTCTCGTCGAGGGCGGATTTATCGCCGAGCAGGAGCGCGATAGCGACGCCGGCTTCCGGGGATCGCGGGAACGCCGCGACGATACGCTCCGCTACGGAGCTGCGTATTCTTTCGACGAACGTGGGTGGGCTTGCGGGGGATAGTACCCTCGCCTGGGCGGGTCGAATCCAGGTTTGTAACCCGATCCCCTGATCGCGTAGGTAGCTGCGAAAATCGAAGGTATGGGGGTTAAGCGGAGACTTCGGCTCGGCGAGCTCGCTCCGACCCACGAGTATAGCGCCACGTCCGAGTAGACTGTCCGCGTAGGCGGTGTCCAACATGAGTCGCGCGCGAAAACTCGTGTCGCGCCAGGTGGAGTCGGCGTACAGCCGGAGGACTCGTCCATCGGCGCGCAACCACCCCCCCTGGCGTTGGGGGGCCTGCTCCAGCTTTACGACGTATCCGGTGGTGCTCTCGGGTAGGGGCGTAGAGTAAGCGGTGGCGTTTGGGTTGCGCAGACCGACCAGCGCGCCGACCAAGCAGGTGGCACACAGGACTCCGAGGCCGCGGACGCGCGTGCGCTGGACCAACGAGGTAGGCCAAAACAACAGCGCGGCGGTTACTAAGCACCCGCCAATGAGCGCCGGGGCGTGGTCAGTGGCTGGGGTAAGGGCAACCGCGACCACGCCGCACGCAAATGCGAGGGCCAATCGAAGCGCCGGAACCGTTGCCCAAGAGATCACGCACGCAAAGTAGGGCCGCGCGATCAGCAACCATCGTTCGCTTTGCACCTTGCAGAGGCTATGGGGGTAGGTAAGCGTGTGGTGGTGGGAGTTGGCGGTTCGAGCGGAAGCATTTACGCCAAGACCCTTTTCGACGACCTGGCCGGCCCCCTACGCGAGCAGTGGGATGCGTTGGGTGTGGTCATGAGCGACAACGCCAAGTTTAACTGGGATTACGAGTTGGGTTCCCACAGCTACGGGGAGTACCCGTTCGACTTCTACGAGAGTCGAGATTTTATGGCCCCTTTCGCGAGCGGCTCAGCGCGGTACGACACGGTTATCGTGTGCCCGTGCTCGATGGGGGTGTTGGGGCGCGTGGCCTCGGGGGTGAGCGATAACCTAATTACCCGGGCCTGCGACGTGGCGCTGAAAGAGCACCGGCGCCTGATCTTGTGTCCCCGCGACAAACCCTACAGCCTGATTCACCTCAGGAACATGGTTGCCGTAACCGAAGCGGGTGCCATCATTTCACCGTGTAACCCGAGCTTTTATAGCAAACCGGCCGACTTCGAAGCGTTGGCCCGGACGGTGACGAACCGCGTGCTCGACCTAGCCGGTTTCGAGCTCGATGGCATTTATCGGTGGGGCGAACGAACGGCCGAGTAGCGACATGTTTTGCGGACTCTAGCACTCGATCAGCTCTACCCCAAATGGACCTCGGTATCTCCTCCCGTACAGCCTTAATCACCGGTGCAGCCGGTGGTATGGGTGCAGCCACGGCTAAATTCTTACTCGAAGAAGGCGTTAGGGTCATTCTGACCGATGTCGACGGGAAGCAACTCGCGGAAACCGCCGAAACTCTCGGAGGAAGCGAGCGGGTACAAACGATCGTGGCTGACCTAACGAAGGAAGAAGGGATCGAGGCGCTAGTTAACGGGGCGAAAAATGTAGACATCCTAGTTCACACCGCGGGCATCACGGGGGCCAAAGGCGATCCGTTGGATGACATCAGCGACGCCGATTACGAGGAGGCCTTCGAGATCGATTTTCTCTCCGGCGTACGGATCGCGAGGGCCTTCATTCCGGCTATGCGGAAGCGCGGCTGGGGCAGGGCGGTGTTCTTCACCTCCGAAAACGTCGCACAGCCATACGCCGACGAAGCCGTCTACAACGCCGCAAAAGCCTCGGTGCTCACTTTCGTCAAAGCGATGGCCCAGAGCTACGCTCCCGACGGTGTGATCGTCAACTCGGTGGCGCCCGCATTCATCGCCACGGACATGACGGATGGGATGATAGAGAAGACCGCCAAGGAGAAAGGGATCACTAAGGAGGAGGCGATTGCGGAGTTCCTCAAAGATGATCGTCCGCACCTGGTACTCAACCGGCGAGGTCGGGCCGAGGAGGTAGCGGCGGTCGTAGCGTTTCTCTGTTCGGAGCTGGCCAGCTTTGTGGTGGGTGCTAACTACCGGGTGGACGGTGGCTCGGTACAGTCGATCGACATCTAATCTACGTCCGGATCGATCCGGACGTCCTCCAGTTCGATCAAACTCAACAGCACTAATTCACCCGCGCGCCAGGCATCGGCCATCGCCTCGAGCGGTAAGCTGCGCTCTGGTTCCGCGCGGTAGTTACGGTAGTCCTGTACGCGTACGCCGTTCACCTCACGGGCGTTGATCGCCTCGCGGAAGCGGACCCCGCCACCGTCGGTTTCGTATGCGTACGCTAGGAAATCGAGGGAGAGGTCTTCGGCGTCGAACCAGTACAGAAACTCGTCTTCAAAATCGCTGCCGCCCCCTTCCTGCACGAAGGAAACGCGCACGCGGTGGTAGGATCTACCGGCGAGTGAATCCGGACCTTCGTACGCGCTGCGTACCGCATCGTCCTTTAAGGCCAGTGGCAAGAACGCGAAGTAAATCACGGAGTTAACCGACTCGGTGTAACCGCGGGCCTGTTTGGCGGAGAGTGAATTTTTGACGCCGGCCACCGTCCGACTGATTCCGGAATCTGTCAGCACGTCGACTACCGCGGCACCGGCGCTATCGGTAAATTCTCTGGTGTAGGTATAGGCATTAGCCACTCGTTCGTAGGTGTACGTTCGATCTCTGAAGCGAAAAGAGGCCCTCGCGTCGTCGCTGAGCTTATCTACCCCCGAGAACCGAGTAGCGCCGGTGATGATCATCTCGGCGACCTCGTCGATGTCCTCGGGCACGGACACCGGCTCTGTAACGTGAGGTTCTGCGTCCGTGCCGCAAGCGGGTCCCAAGCTCGCTAAGAGTAAGAATAGAAGTGTTTTACCCATGTCGCACTAAGGATACGTCGATTACTGACGTACCCATCTCCCGCGGGCGACTATCCGGCCGGCGCTTTCCGCCGTCCAAAAATAGAGTCCCGACCCGCCGGGCGTCGATATGGCATCGCGGCTACTGCTGAGTTGCTGCTCCCGCAAAACCGCCCCCGTTACGTCCAGCCAGCGGAACCTCAATCCCGGTTCGAGGAAATCCGCCAGTCCTTCCAATCGCACTCGATCGTAGCCGGGGTTCGGACTCAACGTGATCGCAAGCGGACTTCGTTGAGGCGGGGGAGCGACCGACGTCGTCCTCGATCCTATCGCCGCATCGAGCCAGGCCATGCGGCGGGGTAGCCAAGTCCGCAGAAAGTCAACCGCGTCGTCGTAGCTCGTTTCGACGTAGGCATTGGGCCAAACCCGCTCCCCGATAACGGGCCAGCGGCGGAAGTTGCGCTCCGCGGGACCACCGCTCAGTTCGTCTTGTAAACTGTCGAGACGCTGGATGAGCGACGCGTCGGAGAGGGGGCCGTTTTGCCGCAAGGCGGTGTACCGGGTTGCGAGGGCGTCGCGGAAGCCGGGATCTTCCATAAAACGTTGCCACCAAAATGGTGCCTGGAAGATGTCGTCCGGGCAAACGAGATTGAATTCGTAAGCCCACCCCAACGTATCCGCGCCTTTGCAGTAGTCCGCGTTCGCCAAAGCTAAATTGAAGTCCCAGACCGGACCCATCCGGAGCCGCCCCCCCTCGCTGTCGCGATCTTTGAACAGGTAGGTACTGAGCCGGTACCCGTCGACGTTGCGCGTGATTTCGTTGACGAGCATGAAGTCTACGAAGCTCCCCACGTCGATCACGGCGGCGTAGCCGCGGTCCGGATCCGCGAAGTCGGGTCCCGCCAAGCGCGCCTCGAAATCCCTGGTTACCGATCGGATGTACCCACGTTGCTCGCTAACGATATCCGCGGGCTTAGGGTAGTGGTAGTAAAACTCGGTTTGGGCGGTTGCGTAGTCGAGGTCTACGCGCTCATTCTTCCAATTCGTGGGAAAGTTAAAATTTTCGCCCGTTGACTTATCTACCTTGATGATGTACCCGCCGGTAAGCTGATCCCCGTCGGTGTCCCCCGGCTTCAGCTTCGAAATATCGACGCGGTTTTTGTCGCGTTTAATTCGTTCGGTGAGTAGATACACGCCGAGGTATTCTTCGCCGAGTACGAGCTCGACGAATCGCGACCGCGGGGCGTACGGCATGATCGCTCCGGCGAGGGTGTAGCTGAAGGCATTGCGGAGCAGCGTTTTATCGGAGTACGGTCCGTGCAGCACCCAGTCCTCCTCCTCCGGCATCCCCAGCAGGGCGGCGTCCCGGTCGGTGGTGCCATCGCTTTCGCGTAGCTCGAGGGCGTAACCGATCTTCGGGAAAAGCGACTGCGAGCTCGAACCCCGCCGCTCGATGGCTACCGAACCGGTGTAATCACGCGTGACGGCTCCCTCGACGTTGACCGCACCCTCTCCGTTGTAGACCAGCCGCATCGTCGCGACGATCTTCCGGTCGTCCGGTATCCGGTCCGCGCGAGCGCTTATCTCGAGTATCGGCAGTTGGGACTCGAGGGGCGTCTGAGCGTGCACTGGGTAGCTTGCGCAAAACAGACAGCTGCACAGGAAGCTATACCTCAGCGGTGACTTAAACATATGAGTCCAAGGTACGGACTTGCGTTTCTTCGCACCGTGAAGAACCTCGCCTTCCTCAATCACTACTTCCTGCGCTACAAATGGCGCGTGCTGGCGGGGATGGTGTTCGTGAGCCTGAGCAACTACTTCGCGGTGCTACAGCCGCAGGTGATCCGGGAGGCACTCGACTTGGTGGTCGAAAACCTCGGGTTTTACCGGAGTGTACAAGATTTCCCCGGTGCGAGGCAAGCGCTCTTCGACTCCATCGGTCAAACTTTGCTGCTCTTCGGTGGACTGGTACTGCTGTTGGCGCTGCTCATGGGGGTGTTCATGTATTTCATGCGGCAGACGATCATCGTGGTGAGTAGGCTCATCGAATACGATCTGCGTCGGGATCTATACGATCACTACCAAGCGCTGAGCCGGGGCTTTTACAAGCGGAACCGCACGGGCGACCTGATGAGCCGGATCACCGAAGACGTGAATAAGGTGAGGATGTACCTCGGGCCCGCGGTCCTGTACGGCGTCAACCTCGTTTCGACCTTCATCTTCGTGGTGTACGCCATGCTCCAGGTCAACGTGGAGTTAACCCTGTACGCCCTGGCACCGCTGCCCATCCTGAGCGTGACCATCTACTACGTGTCCGACCTCATCAACCGTCGCTCGACGGTGATCGCCCAGCAAATCGCCAAGCTAAACTCCACGGCACAGGAGGTTTTCTCGGGTATACGGGTGGTGAAGAGCTACACGCAGGAGGCGTCCCTCGGCCGCGTGTTCGGATCGCAGACCGAAGATTACCGGGTTAAGTCCATGCAGCTAGCCAAGGTCGACGCCGCCTTCTTCCCCATCATGATCATGCTGATCGGCACGGCGACGGTGATCACGGTGTACGTAGGCGGACTCAAAGTGATCAGCGGGGCGATTACACCCGGCAACGTAGCCGAGTTCGTGATTTACATCAACATGCTCACCTGGCCGGTGACCGCGATCGGGTGGATCGCGTCGATCGTACAGCAAGCGTCGGCCTCGCAGCAGCGGATCAACGAATTCTTCCAGGAGGAACCGGACGTCAAGAGTCGCGTACCCGCGAGTCGAGCCCGCCTGGAGGGTGCCGTCGAATTTCGTGAGGTCAACTTCACCTACCCGGACGGTGGCGCGCACGCGCTGCGGGGGGTAAGCTTTACCCTGGGGGCGGGACAAAAGTTGGCGGTGATCGGCCGTACCGGATCAGGAAAATCCACACTGGTCGAGCTGCTGCTGCGCAACTTCGATCCCGGTTCCGGCAGCGTACTCATCGACGGGGTAGACCTGCGGGATCGCGATTACGCGAACGTGCGACGGCGCATCGGCTACGTCCCGCAGGAGGTGTTCTTGTTCAGCGATACCGTCGCCGAAAACATCGCTTTCGGCTGCGGGGTGACCCCCGACCGCGAGACCGTGAAGCGGTACGCCGAGTACGCCGCGGTCCGCGAGGACATCGAGCAGTTGCCGGAGAAGTTCGAGACGTTGGTCGGCGAGCGCGGCGTGACCCTGAGCGGTGGGCAGAAGCAGCGGGTGAGTCTGGCCAGGGCGTTGATCAAGCAGCCCGACATCGTGGTGCTCGACGACAGCCTGAGCGCCGTCGATACGACCACGGAGCAAAAGATCCTCGGCTACCTCAACGGGGAGCTCGCGGACAAGACCACGATCGTGATCACGCACCGCATCTACGGTTTGCTCGCTTTCGACAAGGTGGTCGTTCTGGACGAGGGCAGGGTGGCAGAAGCCGGGACCCACGAGGAGCTCCTAGCGAACGGCGGGTACTACGCGGAGCAGTTCGAACGCCAATCGCTCGAGCAGGCGGACGAGGTCGTAGCGGCGAGCGGGCACGACGAATAGTGTCGCGTCCGCCCGACTGAGTTTTCCTTAAATCTTACGTGTACTCCGGTTTAATACCCTCCGACACGCCGCCGTACGAACCACTCCGCGCTGAGCAAGAGGAGTAGTATTCCCAGCAACCAGCCCCAGTCCACCAGCGGTCGGGTGCGTACGCTCTGGTACTGCACCTGCGGTACCGCTCTCTCGCCGAGCAGCATCTCACCGAGACTCGCGATTTGGCCGGCGCCTACGGCCTGCCCGCCGCGCCGGGCGCTCAATCGGTCGAGCATCGACCAGTCGGCCGTAAGCTCGGTGGCTTCCAGCTGCAGCGCTTTCACCGTGAAGCCCCCCGTCGAGGTGTACGGCTCGCCGCCGTAGCTGGTACTCGCTTCGAAACGATAGACTCCGGCGGGCAAGCGTCCGGCGCGCAGCAGGTAGCTCGAACCGACCCGGTCCATGAGGTAGGTGTAGTCGGTGCCTTCGGCGTCGGTGACGCGGACGTTGACGTCGGGCTCGTTGACGAGCTCGAAGCTCGCGTTGTACAGCTCGCCCTGGAGACGGATGTTGTCGCTGGTGGTATACACCCGCTCGGCGCTCGCGACGCGGAACGGACGCTCGTCCTGCCGCAGCGCGAGATACTGGACCGTCGCCAACACCAGGCCATCGAACGTAGCTTGACTTTCTTGCTCCTGAAATTCGGCGAGCCGCCAGCGCCAGAGACCTTCCCCGGCGAACAGGGCCTCCTTGTGGCCATTGACCTCCCCCATGGTCAGCAACGGATAATCCGTTTCGACGCGACCGATCTGTTGGCGCAGGAGCACATCGCCCGTCGTGAGCGCTCCGAACTCGGCGAACGGGACTTCGATAGGGGGCCAGGACGCTAGTCGCTGCGTCCACGCCCCGTCGAGCGAAAACAGGCGAAACGAGGCGTTGAGCTTGGGCGTCGCTTCGTTGACCTCCCCCCGCCGGGCATTTACCGACAGTAGGCCCTGGAGGTCGTTGAGTCCGGCGTAATCCACCCGCGGTCCGGCGATGAACCAGCGTCCGACGTTTCGCTCGTCGAGCTCGGCGATCAACGGCGCGATCGAACTACTGCCGCGCGGGAGGTCGTGGAGGATAACGAGGTCGATAGCTTCGGTTTTACCGTCGAAATCTCCGAGTAGCGCGTAGCGCGTTTCGAAGTTCTTGTTCCCGTCGAGGGTCTGGCGCAGCGCACTCACGTCGGGGTGGGGGGCAGCGGCGAGGATGAGGATCTGCTGGCGCGCGTCGAGTACGTCCACGTAGAGATCGCGCGCGTTGTTGGCGCGGTTGCGCTCATCGCCGGCCGGGCTCGCGACAATGCGGTAGCGCTGTACGCCGGCGCGGGTCGGTTCGAGTTCGAAGCGAACGGTCCGGAAATCCCGCTGCTTCGAAAACGTGATCCGCTCGCTGGCCAGGCGCTTGGTCCGACCGCGGTTGTCGACCGACACCACGGCCACATCGGTGGCCCCGCCGCTCAGGTTATTGGCTTGCACGTCCACCTGCACCTCCAGCTTGTCACCGAGGTAGGCGATTTGGTTGTAGAGCACCTCGCGCACGGCGATGTCGCGCAGCGGGGTCGTATCGCCGAGGGTCACGGCGTACACGGGACTCGCCAGTTGCTCGGCCGCGTAGTTCGGGTCCGCGCCCTGGTTCACGATTCCGTCGCTGAGTAGGACGACCCCCCCGAGCAGCTCGGGCGGGTAGTTGTCGGCCGCGTAGCCGAAGAGCGCGCTCAGGTCGGTGGCCTCGTCGACGGTCGTATCGGGCAGCGCCCGAACCCGTTCGCCCACACCGACGCGCTGCACGTCGTAGCGCTCGGCGAGTTTTCGCGAAAGCCGATCGAGGGCGGGCCGCAGGGAGTCGACCTCGGCGACGACGGAGCTCGAGCGATCCTCGGCGATGAGGAGCACGGGTTTCTGCGTGCGCGTGTCGATACTGCGTAACAAAGGGCCGAGGAGCAGGAAGGCGAGCAGGCCCACCGCCGTGAAGCGGAGGGCGGCGAGCCCGTAGCGTACCCCGGGTCTTAGCGAAAGCTCCCTGAAGTACAGCACGCCGGCCACCACGAGGGCCGCGAGCACGCAGAGCGCGAGGTAGCCCGCGGGCTGCGTGAGAATGAGTCTGCCGTCCATGCGAAGTAACTATACGATGCCCCGGGCGCACTTGGTGCGCGGTGAGTGTACCCGGGTGGGTTGCGAGTGCGTTCTTGCGGGTATGCGAATTGTGTTGTTGCTCACTGCTTTGCTCCTGGCCACGGGTTCGGCGCGCGCCGCCTACATGCTCGTGCCGATGGACGAGAAGCAATCCGATCACCTCAAAGCCTACGGCATCACGTTCTGGGTGCTCAATAAAAAGCAAGAAGCGTATTGGTTGCTCAACTTTCGCGGGGGCTCCTTCGCCTTCCGGCAAAACGAGACCTTCGAGCGGGAGTGCAAGACGCGGAACGTGAGTTACGAAGTGATTAGCGACGCGCAGTTCAATGGCATCCTGACCGAGATCTCGAATGCGGAGGTCAACATGGACGCCGTGAAGCTCGAGGTGGCCCCGAAGGTGGCGGTTTATACGCCGGCCTTCAACGCGAAAGGGGAGCGGATCCAGCCCTGGGACGATGCGGTGACCCTGGTACTCACCTACGCGGAAATCCCCTACGAGACGGTTTACGACTCGGACGTGCTCGCCGGCAAGCTCGAGGAGTACGACTGGCTGCACCTGCACCACGAGGATTTCACCGGCCAGTACGGTCGCTTTTACCGCAACTTCCACACCCAGCCCTGGTACCGCGAGAACGTGCGCAACATGGAGGCGCTCGCGAAGGAGGAGGGCTACGAAAAGGTGAGTCAACTCAAGCTGGGCGTGGTCAAAACGGTGCGCGACTTCGTGGCCAACGGTGGCTTCATGTTCGCGATGTGCTCGGCCACCGACACCTACGACATCGCCCTCGCGGCGGAGGGCCTGGACATTTGCGCCGACATCTACGACGGCGATCCCGCCGATCCGGACGCCCAGGGGAGACTCAATTTCGACAACACCTTCGCCTTCCGCGATTTTCAGTTGATGCGCAATCCGCTCGAGTACGAATTCTCGAACATCGACCCCACACTCGCCCGTCAGGTACCCCCCGATCAAGACTACTTCACGCTCTTCGATTTTTCGGCGAAGTGGGATCCGGTACCCACCATGCTCACGCAAAACCACACGCGCACCGTTAAGGGTTTTATGGGGCAAACGACCGCCTTCCGGATGCAGCACATCAAGAGCTCCGTGCTCGTGCTCGGCGAGACGAAGCCCGCCGATGAGGCCCGCTACATCCACGGCACCTACGGGGAGGGAACCTGGACGTTTTACGGCGGTCACGACCCGGAGGACTACCGTCACTTCGTAAACGACCCCGAGACCGACCTGAGCTTACACCCGCACAGCCCGGGCTACCGCCTGATCCTCAACAACGTGCTCTTTCCGGCGGCGGAGAAAAAGAAGCGCAAGACCTAGCGCTGCCGCTCGGCGTGCGATCTTGGCGCCATGCAAGATTTTCAAACGCTGCTCGTCGGCCGCGAGGCCGACGTCCTCACCGTTACCCTCGACCGCCCCGCGGCGCTGAACGCAATCAATCAGCGGCTCATGGGCGAGCTGGGGGAGGTGTTCGCCGAGTACGTGCCCCGGGAGCAGGGCCTGAGGGGCGTCATCATCGGGGGCGCAGGCGACAAGAGCTTCGCGGCGGGCGCCGACATCAAGGAGTTCCTCGAGCTCAGCGGGGAGCAAGGCCGGGCGATGGCCGCCGAGGGACAACGCGTTTTCGACTCCATCGAGCGGTGCACGGTGCCCGTAGTCGCCGTGATCCAAGGCTACGCACTTGGTGCCGGCTGCGAGCTGGCCATGGCGTGTCACCTACGCGTCGCCGGCGAACGCGCGCGTTTCGGTCAGCCCGAAGTGAACCTGGGGTTGCTCCCGGGCTACGGGGGTACGCAGCGGCTCACCCGGCTCATCGGGCGGACCAAAGCGTTGGAATACCTGATGACGGCGGAGCTGATCGACGCCGAGACCGCACTCCGGATGGGTTTGGTCAACCACGTCGTGCCCCAGGGCGAAGAGTCGGCTAAGGCGCGGCAACTCCTCGACACGATCGGTAGCAAAGCGCCGCGCGCGATCAGCGAGGTGATCCGGAGCGTCAACGCCTTCGCCGACCCGAAGGAGGATGGATACGCCGAAGAGGTCGACGGGTTCGGGCGGCTGTGCGGGACGGCCGATTTCAAAGAGGGTGCAGCGGCTTTCGTGGAAAAGCGAAAGGCTACGTTTACCGGTCGGTAATTTTACCCAAGTAGATAAGTCCAGGTTTGGAAGAGATAACAGTTATCATCGTCGATCGCGATGGGGAGGAACACGAGGTTCCGGCTCCCACCGGGATGAACCTCAACGTCATGGAGCTCTGCAAGGCGGCGGAGCTCCCGGTGGAAGGCACCTGCGGGGGCATGGCGCTCTGCGCGAGTTGCCACGTGTACGTCGAGTCGGCCACGCGACTCCCCGAACCGAGCGAGGCGGAGGAGGACATGCTCGACCAGGCCTTCTACGTCGAGGAAAACAGTCGTTTGGGGTGCCAGATCCGCATTGAGGAGGCTACCGACGGACTCCGAGTCCGCCTAGCTCGGGTGTAGATAGAACGTCTACCCGCCGATCTCCTGGCGGAGGCGCGTAAGTTGACTCTCCCAAAGCGCGCGACCCTCTTTCTCTTCTCCCGGGTCGCAGAAGTCGTGTACCTCGAGCACCGTCTGATCGGTGACTCCGGCCTTATACATTTTGAACTCCAGAAACTCCGAGGGTGAGTCGGCGTCTTCCCACTTGAAGCGAATGCGCGAATCCTCGTCCGATTCGACGAGGGTGGCGCTCTCCGGGGATCCGTTCCAAACGAACTCGTAAGCGTTGCCCTCTACGTCGGCCTCATCGCAGAACCAACGGATCAAGCACGCCGGATCGGTGATGAATTGGTAGAGCATAGCTGGAGAGGACTTAAACAGTTCCTCAATTTTGTACTGGACGCGATTCATGTACGGGGGGGAGATAAAGGCTTTACCCCACGAGCGTAGGGCAAGGGGGTAATAAAGGACGCCGCGCTCGCTTTTCCAAAGCGAAGGGAACTTTTCGCCCCCGAGCCCACTTGATATGCAAGATGCGTGCGCCTGTCGCGGGCAGACGGGCCTTGAAATTAACCTATTAGGTGGGCTTGATGCGCCTGTTGAAGTCGGGTACCTTTGTGCGAACAGTTAACCGACCGGTTTATACCGGTACCTCCGCTTAGCCGATCTTATCTGATCGTCAGGCGTTTACATCTAAAATCTTTCCACGTTTACTGGGCGAAAAACGTGCCAACCTCTCTATCACCCGCAGTGCCTCCTGCGTCTTTCTATAATAACCTTGCTACATGAGACAACTTAAAATCACCAAGTCGATCACGAATCGTGAAAGCCAATCGCTGGAGAAATACCTCCAGGAGATCGGCAAGGTCGACCTGTTGACACCGGAAGAGGAAGTTAGCCTGGCGCAGGCCATCAAGCGCGGCGACCAGTCCGCGCTCGAGCAGCTCACCAAGGCCAACCTCCGCTTCGTCGTCTCGGTAGCTAAGCAATACCAAAACCAGGGTCTTTCGCTCTCGGATCTCATCAACGAAGGGAACCTCGGTCTGATCAAGGCCGCTCAGCGCTTCGACGAGACGCGGGGGTTCAAGTTCATCTCCTACGCCGTGTGGTGGATCCGTCAGTCGATCTTACAGGCGCTCGCCGAGCAGAGTCGAATCGTGCGCCTCCCCCTCAACAAGGTCGGCTCGCTCAACAAAATCAACAAGGCCTTCTCCGAGCTGGAGCAGGAGTTCGAACGCGAGCCATCGAGCGACGAACTCGCCGAGATGCTCAATATCCCCACCGAGGAGGTAGAGACGACCTTGAGTGTAGCCGCCCGCCATGTGTCTATGGACGCCCCGTTCGTGGAGGGGGAGGACAATTCGCTACTCGACGTACTCGACGATAAGAACAACGTCGGTACCGACCGCCACCTCGAGTACGGGGAGAGCCTATCGCGCGAGATCGAGCGTTCGCTCAATACGCTTACCGATCGGCAGGCGGACGTGGTTAAATTGTACTACGGTATTGGCGTTCCCCACCCGATGTCGCTCGAAGATATCGGCGAGCGGTTTGGGCTCACCCGCGAGCGCGTGCGTCAGATCAAGGACAAAGCGATCAACAAGCTCCGTACTCAGAATAAGAGCAAGCTGTTGAAAAACTACCTCGGAGCCTAGACACTCAGTCCCCCGAGCACTATTTCGAAGCCCATTTCCTACAATCAAAACGGTGCAAATCCGCGGAGACGAGCGGGAAATGGGCTTTCCATTTTTGCGGAAGCCGTGAGCCTTTACTCCAGTAAAACGTGCCCCTCGTTGTTTGTCTCGTTGCACTCCTCAACCGATTGAGCGCTGTCGAGCTGAGCGACCAGCACGCTCGTGTAGCGAGTCGCCTGACGGATATCCACCTGACGCACAAACTCCACGACCGCGCTCGGTGGCAGGCTGCTGGCCTGCTTGACGAGCAACTCGGCCAGATCGAGCTGTGCGACCCTACGGGACGAGCTAGAAAGCGACGGCGTACCCGAGATGAATAGCGTCATGCTGGTGCCCGTAGGAAGCTGTCTGAGGTCGAGTGTTCCGGTGCCGGAGTTCGTGAGCGCGAAGGCGATGGTCGCGAAGTGACGATCCTGCTCGACGATCCGCAGGCTCTTGAAGCTGAGATCGCCACAGTTAGCGGGTTCGAGGGTTTTGGTGGAGGCGAATACCGCGCGGGGCGGTTCGTTCACGATTACGTCCGTATCCGGTTTGGCGGCCGCGATAGCCTCGATGGGCTGGTCGTTGGCCCCCCCGTTCTTGCGGCGTTTCTTGGAACTCGATTTGTCGAGACGATCCACGTTGAGTTCCGGCTCGGCGGCGCTAACGCTCGGGTCTATCCAGAGCTCTAGCTCGTCGAGTGACCCACCGACCGCGAGTTTCTCGCGCGTCGTGGTGAGCGCCGCACGGATCGGTTCGGCGAGTGGGATGAGGCCCCCGGCGGAAAGGCTTTCATCGAATTGAGTTTGCAGCAGCCGCATCGGAAAACCAGGGCCGAAGCTGACCGGCCGGCGGCCGGTATTCACGATGCCCATGGTCATGAGGTACTTGCCCTTACGTTGTTTGAGGATGCGTACGTTTTTGATTTCGATCCGGTAGCCCTGGTAGCTGATGTCGTTCGGCAGCAGGGTATCCGCCTCGGCTACAGCGTGCGGCACGGTGCCGCTCGCGTGGAGCGAGCCCGTCGTGAGCGATGCGAGGAGTCCTGAAATCAAGACGCGAAAAAGTATTGCTAATCGCATATTCACGAGATTACAAAGATCAAGCCGTCAGTTGGAACGTAGTTTTCCGCAATTTCGTAGCAGATTTGTACGGTTTGGGTGCGTGTCGCCGGTAAATGTCGTATAAACATCTATTATGTCGTTGAGTTACTAGTCGCCCCCATGCCCCTCGCTCCCCGTCAACCACGTTGGTTCGTTTGGCTCCCCCTCGCGGGGGCGGGCCTGTTGGTCGTCGGGTTGCTCACCGGGATAAGCCTGCAGGGGGCCAACGCGCCAACGGTTAGCGTCAACGACGTCAGCGAGCTCGACGACGGTTCGGGCATCAGCTCCGTCGAGGAGATCATCCGCTACGTAGAGGCGAAGTACGTCGATCCGATAGACCGGGAAGTCCTCGTCGAGGCCGCCATCAACGACATGCTCGGGGAACTCGACCCTCACTCGAGCTACGTCCCCGCCTCGCAGGTCGAGACGCACCGGGGGCAACTCGAGGGGCGTACCACGGGCATAGGCGTCGACGTAATCATGGTCCGGGACTCGCTCACCATCGTCTCGGCGGTCCCGGGTGGCCCGGCGGAGGCAGCCGGTCTGCAGGCCTACGATCGCATCATCAGCATCGCGGACTCTTCCGTTAGCGGTCGCGGACTCAATACCTCGAGGGTGGAAGCTTGGATGGCCGCGCAGCCGGAGGGTCCGCTCGCGGTGGAGGTATATCGACCGGGCAAGGGGGCGCTGCTTCCCGTAACGCTCGCTCGCGAACGGCTGACGATCCCGAGCGTGCCGCCGGGGATAATGCTTACAGACGAGGTCGGGTACATCAAAGTCCGCCAGTTCGCGTCGAACACTTACGAGGAGTTCATGAGTCAGCTCGAGCACCTTTCCGTCGGGGAGGGCGCTCGCGATTTGATTTTGGATTTACGCGGTAATTCGGGAGGTTACCTGCAGGAGGCAGTTAAGATTTTGAGCCAGTTCTTCCCCGATGCCCGGCAGCTCCTCGTGTACACCGAAGGCGAGCACAGTCCACGTAAAGACTACGAGTCGACGGGACGCGTGTTTTTCGACATCGATAAATTGGTCGTACTGATAGATCACGGCTCGGCGTCGGCCAGTGAGATAGTAGCGGGCGCCGTCCAGGATTGGGACCGCGGCGTGATCGTCGGTCGCCGCTCCTTCGGCAAGGGGCTTGTACAGGAGCTGTACCCTCTGCGTTCGGGGGGCGCGTTACACATCACGGTATCCCGCTACTTCACCCCCTCGGGTCGTTCCATCCAGCGCGATTACGAGGACGAAGGTGCCTATCGCGCCGGCAGCATGGCCGAGGAGCCTGAGCCCGACGAGTCGCAGGTGTTCGCCACCGTTAACGGGCGCCCGGTCTACGGCGGCGGCGGCATCGCTCCCGACGTGGAAGTCAAAGAAGATTGGCGCCGTTCGAGGCCGAGCTACGTGCAGGCCATCGGGGCCATCGAGCCGTTCGCCTTCGAGGCGATCGAACGCTCCAACGACGAGCTCGAACCGGAGGCCCTCCTCCCGGCCTTGCGGGACCATTTAGCGACGATCGGTCTCGACTTCGAGGATGCTGATTGGGCGTACTTCTCCCGGGATTTCGAGCGGGAGCTCCGGTATTCGCTCATCGCCAAACGCGACGGTAAGGATGAAGCGGAGCGCGGGCGCGCGGAAGCCGATCCCTTCGTGGCTGCTGGTTTAGAGGCACTCAGTACCCCGCAGTTGCTCGCGCGCGAATAGTAAGTCGGCGCTCCCCGGGATCTCTACTTTCGGATCGGCTCAATCTCATTTTGCTCGTTCCAGCGCGCGATTACGCTCGGTTCGGGCGGCGTTTCGGGTCGCTCGCGCTGCCGGTACCTAACCACGTAGTCGGCGGCCTGCAGTACGTCCGAGCTGATGGCACCGAATTGAGCAGGGTAGGGCTCACCGTGCCGGTTGGCGGAGGTCGACACAACGGGCTTGCCGAACGAACCGATCAAAGCTCGGCAGTACGGATCGGTCGTCACGCGGATCGCGGCGGTATCGTTCGGTCCTGCAACCCCCGGTGCCAGTCCCTGCGGCCCGTCGTAGAGCACGGTCAGCGGACGTCGGTGATGCTCCAGCAGCGTTTGCAGGCGCGGGTGTACGTAGGGTACGAAGTTGAGCAGCATCTCGATCGAGTCGACCAAGCACACCAAGCCTTCCCCCACCTCTCTCTCCTTAAAAAAGAGCACCCGTGCCACGGCGGCAGCATTGGTAGCATCGCAACCTATCGCCCAGACGGTGTCGGTCGGGTAAACGATAACTTTTCCGGCTTCGAGTGAGGTCAGCGCTTCGCCGAGCTGAAACAGATCATTCAAGAAAATTAGATTTGACTGCGCCCAAGGTACACGTAGCCCCCGCGTCATGCGTTGGACTCGTAACTTGTCTCTCGCATGCGTTTCTTCTTCACCTTCATCGCGCTCCTCCTGGTAGGTACGCTGAGCGCAAAACACATCGTAGGTGGGGAGGTGACGTACGAGTGCCTCGGGGAAGCCGATAACGGTGAGGTTCGCTACAGGGTCAAGTTTTACCTCTACCGGGATTGTGGTCCGGCAACCGGTGCGGAGTTCGACAACGTACCGAATGTGGATGGTCAAATCCTACAGTTCACGTACACCATATTCCGGGATGGTGAGATTTTTCGAGGAACGTCATCGACGATAGGGCAAGAGGATCTAATTGTAGATCCGATATCACTGAATTTTAATAATCCCTGTTTGGAGATACCGCCAAACTTATGTGTCGAACGTGGAGTATACACCACGGAGATTACGCTACCCCGCTCCACCGAAAGCTACACCATCAGCTACCAGCGGTGCTGCCGAACGGATTTCATCGCGAACATCGTCGATCCACAGAACACTGGCGCCACGTACCTCGCTACGATCTCCCCGGAAGCACAGCAAAGTTGCAACTCGTCACCGACGTTCACGAAGTTCCCGCCGCTCGTCATCTGCAACAACTTCCCGGTTACGTTCGATCACAGCGCCACCGATGCGGACGGTGATTCGCTCGTGTATCGCTTCAGCGATCCTTACGTCGGGGGAGGGAATATCCAGAGCCCCCCCGGTAATCGGTCGTTCGACGGAGTCGCACCCGATCCCGAGTCGCCCCCTCCGTACGCTCCCGTGACGTTCAATCAACAGTTTACCGCCGAAAACCCGCTGGCCGGTAGCGACCCGATCTCGATAGACGCCACCACGGGACTCATCAGCGGCATCCCCGAGGCCCTCGGTCAGTACGTAGTCTGCGTCACGGTCGAAGAGTACCGGGATGGTGAGCTGTTGGGGGAGACCCGCCGTGACTTCCAGTTTAACGTCGTTTCCTGCGATCAATCCGTTTTCGCTCGCGCGGCCGCCGGCGACGAAGCCGACAGCATCTCCTCCGATCTCATCTTGGTGTGCGGCGATACCGCCCTCACCGTCGTCGATGAATCCGGTCGCAGGGAGTTCATCGAAACCGTGGCGTGGACCTTCTTCGGGACGTCCGAGGGCGACGTGACCAGCGACGAGTCCTCGGTTAGGGTAGGGTACCCCGGCTACGGAACGTACCCCGCGCAGCTGATCGCTAATCCCGGGTTGGTCTGTACGGATACCGCGGAGTTCAACATCGTACTCGCCCCGCCTATCGAAGCGGAGTTCGACTACACCTTCGATACCTGCGTATACGGTCCGATCGCCTTTCGCGACATAACCACGCTCGGTACCAACTCCGTGAGCTCGCGCGTGTGGGACTTCGGCGACGGTGGAACCAGCACCGAAGAGAACCCCACGTACCTCTACGACCAAGCGGGGGAACGTGACATCGTACTCGAGCTGCGCGACGACAACAACTGCGTGAGCCGCGATTCCGCCGAGATCGCGTACTTCCCCGCCCCCCGATCCCTCGACATCGACGCTAACTCGGACGGCCTGTGCGCGCCCGCCCTGGTCGAGTTCGGGCAACGCGACAGCCTGCTGAGTTCCGACTACACCGTTTTCTGGGATTTCGGGAACGGCGACAGTTCGGACGAGCTCAACCCGAGCTACACCTACGCGGAGCCCGGTAGCTACAGCGTTTTCTTCAGCGCGGAGTCGCGCTACGGTTGTTTTGCGGACACGCAGCTCAACGATCCATTGGTCGTGCAGCCGCGACCCGAGGCCGGCTTCTCGTTTGTCCCCACCGAGCTCACCGTGCTGGAGCCTACTGTGAACTTTACGGACGAAAGCCAATTGGCCGCCGCGTGGTCCTGGCAGTTCGATAGCTTAGGCACCTCGCGTGCGACCGACCCCAGTTTTACGTTTCCGGACAGCGGGAGCTACCGCATCGACCAACTCGTCGCGCACCGCAACGGCTGCATCGACACGGCCACCCAATTTTTACGCGTAGCGCCGTATTTCAGCTACGCGGTGCCCAACGCCTTTACCCCCAACGGCGACGGCAACAACGAACGCTTCCTGGGGGCCGGCTACACGCGCTACCTACAGGAGTTCGAGCTGCAGGTCTTCAATCGGTGGGGCGAAAAGGTTTTCGAAACGAGCGACGTGCTGGAGGGCTGGGACGGCTACAGTCAACGCAACGGAGGCCTCGCCCCGCCCGGGGCGTACCTCTATATCGTCAACTACACCGCCCTCGACGGCCCTCAGCAGCTCACGGGGTACCTCACGCTGCTACAATAATTCGATGGGGCTTTCGCCAAAACAGGTCACACGAAGCTTCGAATCTTCGTAGTACCTTCGCAGCCGCTTAAAACACCCGTCGCATGAATCCCGTCCAGTTCGTCCAGCAACAGCTCGCGCGCGAGACCAATTATCCCGCGTTCCGTGCGGGGGACAACATCGTTGTCGCCTACCGCATCGTGGAGGGCGATAAGGTGCGGATCCAGGAATACCGCGGTAGTGTGATCCAAATAAAAGGCTCCGGTGCGACCAAGACCTTTACGGTCCGCAAGATTAGCAACGGGATTGGCGTCGAGCGGATCTTCCCGTACTCGAGTCCGAGCATCGACTCCATCACCTTGCTGCGCCGCGGTAAGGTCCGCCGTGCTCGCCTTTACTACCTGCGCGATCGGGTCGGTAAGAAGGCGCGTATCAAAGAGAAGACCAACTACTAGACTGTCCTTTGTAGATAACTACTTCGAGTCGTACTCGAATAGGTAGTCCTGTGGGCGGAACAGCTCCCAGTCCGATGCGGATACACCGCTAAGCGTTGTGGGTTGGGTGCCGATGTCGAAACGGGCGTCGCCTACCCATATGGGCGTGTGAAATTGGCCATCGACGCCCGTGAAGTGCGCGGTTACGTCTTTATTCGAGCGGAGCCGTACGCGTAGTACGGGCAGGTTGGGCTCCGTTAAATAGTGTTCGAAGAAGGGTTCCCAGTTTGATTCCGGCAGTGTGGAACTCACGTAATCTAGCCAGTGCTGGGTGGTGGTACCTCCTTCACGCAGGAAGTTTGCGTCGTAGAAGCCGCGGAGCAGATCGAAAAACACGGAGTCATCGCGTACGGCGCTCCGGAAGGTGTGTAGCATCCACGATCCTTTGAAGTACTGGTCGCTCGAACGGAAGTCCAGAAAATTTACACCCAGCGGGCCTACCATAGGGTCGGCGTTTTCGATCAGCGGGAACTGTCCGGCGAGGTACCGGTCGTAGGCGTCGTGCCCGAAGCGACACTCTACGTACAGCGCCTCGAGGTAGGTGGTGAAAGATTCGTGGAGCCACATTTCCGCGTGATCCGCCACGCTCACCGCGTTGCCGAAGTACTCGTGGCCGGACTCGTGCACGATGAGGTAGTCCCAGCCCATATCGTCCGGGATCATCCCACCGAGGTAGCCGCGCTGGTAATTGTTACCGTAGGCGATGGCGGATTGGTGCTCCATCCCTAGAAAGGGGGCTTCGATCAGTCGGTAACCATCTCGCCAAAACGGGTAGGGGCCGAAGTACCCTTCGTAACACCGGAGCATGGGCTTTACTTCCTCGGCGAAGTGTGCTTCGGCACGCTCCAAGTTGTAATCGAGTACGCTGTAGTTCAGCTGCAAGGGCGTGGCCACGTCAGGGCTGTTGAGCGTGTCTCCGAAGGATAGGTAGTGCCCGGCGTAAAAAGTTACGTTGTAGTTGTTTATGGGGTAGCTCGTGGCGTAGCTAAACTTAGTTTTGCCGCCGAGCGCATCCTGCTCGTCCACGAACCTTCCGTTGGAGACTACGGTGAGCTCATCGGGCACGGTAAGCGAGAACGAGACGCTATCCGGCTCGTCGCCGAGGTAGTCTTTGTTGGGCCACCAGGTCGACGCGCCGGCGCCTTCGCAACTGACGCTTATCCACGGGCGATCGAGACTGTCGCGCGCCCAAATCAAGCCCCCATCCCACGGGGGTTGTACGGCTATTTTGGGTTTGCCCGCATACCGTACGCTGAGCGTATCGAGCTCCCCCGTACGCGTCGGCCGCGCCAACGCTACGAATACCGCGTTGTCGATACGCTCGTATCCGAGGGGCATTCCACCCTGCTGAACGTGCTCGATATCGAGCAACCGACTGAGGTCCAGTTGGATTGAGTCCGACTCGCGTACGCCGAGGTACGCGATGTCGATCGTGCCGGAGACGGTGCTGTCGCTCGGGTGCAGCTCCAAATCGAGTCCGTAGTGAACGACGTCGTAGCACGTGCGCGTGGGGCGCAGAGATCCGCGCAGGGTATCGGCGCGCGAGAATTCGTCCTGCGCCGAGCACGCTATACTGAAGCAGCATACTGCTGTGCCCACGCTGAGCAAAGCGATCGAAGATCGGTTGACTGAATTCAAAGTTGGTAGTTGTTGAGGCCGCCGGGTAGGTCGGGAAGCTAAACCAATCCACCCAACGGCTCGAGTAGCGCAGTCGACACGCATCGGTGAAAATCGTGAAACCTCAGCTGTGGACGCCGGTTGTAGGTGCCGATCTTCCCCGCATGCTGCCCAGGTTTCTCGTCCCCCTTCTCCTCGTCCTAACGATCGATGTCTACGGTTTCCTGGCACTGCGTACGCTATGGTCCGACCAGAGCTCGGGCGCGCGTTTCGGTTGGTCGCTGGCGTGGTGGTCGGTACCCGCGTTGGCCCTCGGTTATTTCGTGCTCGTAGCGACTAACGTCGAGCCGAAGCTGCCGAAAGGGTTGACCGTACTCGTGCGGGCCGCACTATTTATCGCCTACCTGGCTAAGTTTTTCGCCGTCGTTTTCTTCTTAATCGACGATCTGAGGCGACTGGTCACCGGCGCGTTACGGAGTGTTCGGAGCCAGGACTCGTTCTGGCCGGATCGGTCCCGCTTCCTCACGCAACTCGGTATCGTAGCGGGCGGTTTGCCGGCCGCTATTCTCACCTACGGCATCATCCGCAATCCCTACCGCTACGAGTTGCGCTCGGTGCGGGTGCCGATCCAAGGGTTGCCGGCGGGGCTGGATGGGTTACGTATCGTACAGATCAGCGATATTCATTCGGGTAGCTTCTTCCGAAAACATCCTATTCGCGACGGTATCCGCGCGATTAACGACCTCGGTGCCGACGTGGCCTTTTTCACCGGCGACCTAGTCAACGCCCGCGCCCCGGAGATCGAACCGTACCTCGATCTCTTCTCCCGGATTGAAGCCACTCACGGGGTCTACTCCACCATCGGCAACCACGACTACGGCGACTACGTGGCCGGTTGGACCGAGGAGGATAAACGGAGAAATTGGGAGCAACTTTACGGCTACCACCGTGACCTAGGTTGGGACCTGCTGCTCAACGACAACCGGGTACTGACCATCAACGGGGAGCGATTAGCCGTAATCGGTGTAGAAAATTGGAGCACCATCCCGCGCTTTCCGCGGACCGGGGATCTTGTGAAGGCCTCCATCGGGGTCGAGCACGTACCGACTAAAGTGCTGCTCAGTCACGATCCCACCCACTGGGATGCCCAAGTGTCACCCAACCGCCCCGATATTCAATTAACACTGAGCGGGCACACGCACGGCTTTCAGTTTGGTGTCGAGATCCCAGGTTTTCGCTGGAGCCCGAGTCAATACATCTACGAGCAGTGGGCGGGACTCTACACGCGCGGCAACCAACACCTTTACGTTAACCGGGGATTTGGCTTTCTTGGTTACCCGGGGCGAGTGGGCATCTTGCCCGAAATTGCGCTACTCACCCTGGAGACCGCCTAACCTTAAACTTAGGAGTTTGATTCATCCCCATCGCCGGTGCCGGCTCGCGTGTTTAGGTCTCGGTCTGCTGCTGGTCGATACCGGTTGCGTGAGTGAGTCACCGCAACCCACCGCGAGCGTCGAAGGAACTTGGCAGGTAGAGCGTGCAACCCGGAGTGGGCGAAGGACCAACACGCTCGATTCGGCCTATTTCACCTTCGATACAACGGCGCACCAGCTGACGACCAACTTGACCGGTGAGCCGATTGCACTCCCGTACGAGAGGCGGGCGAACAAGATCTCGACACTCGGCAATCCGCTTATCTCCGAGCTGGACATCACCGAACTTACCGACTCGACGTTCGACTTTCACACCATCATCAGCGGAACGCGCTTCTCGTTTCAACTCGTACCGGCACCACCTACGCAATAAATGAGAAAGGCCCGCTCTGCTAGCAGAGCGGGCCTTTCTCGTTGGCGGAAGCCTCTCGTTACTTGCCGCTACCACTCCCGTCGAGCAGGGAGGGGCTCGCCTCGGGGAGTGCATCCTCGGTCGCGGCCTCTGGCTCGACCTTGCCTTTGATCATGAGCACGTGCTTCTCCTCGGCCTCGTTGGTCGTAAGCGTGACGGTCTTCTGGAAGGGACCTACCCGCTTGGTGTCGTAGCGGACTTCGATGCTCGAGGCCTCGCCCGGTGCGATTGGCTCCTTCGGCCAAACCGGCACGGTGCACCCGCAGGATCCTTTAGCGCCTTTGATGATCAACGGCTCGGTACCTTCGTTCGTAAACTTGAAAATACGGAGTGGGTCGCTATTCTGAGCGATGGTGCCGTAGTCGATCTCGCTGCTTTCGAAGATCATGGACGGACCACTCGCAGTAGCGGCGCTCGCTTCGGCGACGGGGGCGTCCGCGGCGGCAGACTCGGTCGATGTATCCTGGGCTTGAGCGACGAAAACGCTGGCGCAAAACAGAAGAGAGAGAGAAATTTTCATGACAAGGAATCGTTTACTGGGTGGTACGACAAAACTAACGCCCAAGTATACGGAAGGCTTACCCGGTCTGGCGATTGGGCGGTTAATTAGCCGTTAACGAACATAACCGCCCCCGGGGTGCGCGTTGCTACCAAGGGCTGATTTTTTCCCAGCTCGCGTCGGATGCACTACATTGGGCGGTACCCTGCCAACTCCACAAAACTGAACCTTTGACCGACGGATTGACACCGCACTCCCCCCCGGGAGAAGCCCTAGAGTTCACGCCCGAAGTTTCGGCACGAGGGGTGCTAAGGCACTACGCGATTTGCTGCCTCTCGCGCGCCTGCTCGATCCTCGGCCGCAAGGAGGTGTTGGGCGGTAAAGCCTCCTTCGGGATCCTCGGCGACGGCAAAGAGCTACCCCAGGTGGCGCTCTCCACGCAGTTCAAGAAGGGAGATTGGCGGTCGGGATACTACCGTGATCAGACCTTGCTCATGGCCCTCGACCTGTGCAGTGTCGAAGATTTCTTCGCCCAACTGTACGCCGACCCGACGGCGGATCCGTTCAGCGGCGCTCGCCAGATGAATTGCCACTACGCCACGCGCACGGTCACGGAGGCGGGCGAGTGGCTCGACCAACGCGCGCGCTACAATATCTCCTCCGACATCAGTAGCACGGCCGGTCAGATGGCGCGCGGATACGGCTTAGCTTACGCCTCGAAGGTGTACCGGAGGGCCTCCGGGGTGATTGGCGACAAATTTTCGATGCACGGCGAGGAAATCTGCTGGGCGACCATCGGAGACGCCTCGACCTCGGAGGGTATCTTCTGGGAGACGCTAAACGCGGCCGGCGTAAGCCAGGTCCCCCTGGTCGTGAGCGTGTGGGACGATGGCTACGGCATCTCGGTACCCGTCGAACGGCAGACCACCAAGGGGTCGATCAGCGCCGCGCTCGCGGGTATGCAGCGCGATGAGCAGCGGCCCGGTTTGGAGATTATTCGGGTCAAGGGTTGGGACTACCCCGCGCTCCTCGAGGCGTACGCCAAAGCCGCCCGGCTGGCCCGCGGCGAACACGTTCCTGTGGTCGTTCATGTAACCGAGCTCACGCAGCAACTCGGCCACTCCACCTCCGGATCGCACGAGCGCTACAAGCCCGCCGAGCGTATGGCCTTCGAGCGGGAGTTCGACTGCAACCGGCACTTTCGCCGTTGGATACTGGCCGAGGGCTTCGCCTCCGAGGGGGAGCTCGAACGCCTCGAGAAGCGGGCTACCGAAGAAGCGAGTTCCGGGCGCACGACCGTGTGGCAGGGCTTACGGACGCGCGCTGGTGCCCCCGCTAAACGGCTGCGCGTCTTGCTGCCGGAAGGCTCGGAGGCCCGGCGGGATCTCGACGCTACGATCGATCCGATCTACTCGGAGCTACTCGCCATCGCACGGCGGCAACGCCTCGGCAACACCGCCGTCGGTCAGCTCGACGAAAAGCTCGAGGAACTCATCGAGGAGCTGACCACGCGCGGCGCTAAAGATTACGGCACCTACCTGTACCTCCCCGAGCGGGAGGGTACACTCGCGGTAAAACCCGTGGCACCGCACTACTCGGACAAGCCGAAAAGCAAACCCGGTCACAAAATTTTAAACGCTTACTTCGACGAGCTGCTCGCCCGCGACGGACGCGTGTTCGCCTTCGGCGAAGACGTCGGACAAATTGGGGACGTGAACCAGGGCTTCGCCGGACTGCAGGCTAAGCACGGGGAGAACCGCGTCAGCGATACCGGCATTCGGGAGTGGTCGATCGTGGGGCGCGCGATCGGACTCGCGCTGCGTGGATTGCGACCGATTGCGGAGGTCCAGTACCTCGACTACCTCGTGTACGCGCTCCCCGCCCTCACCGACGACCTCGCGAGCCTGCTCTACCGCACGGACGGCATGCAACGCGCGCCGGCCATCATACGCACCCGCGGCCACCGCCTCGAAGGCATCTGGCATTCGGGATCGCCGATGTCGATGATTCTCGGTTCGCTGCGCGGGCTGCGCGTGTGCGTCCCACGCAACATGACCCAGGCGGTGGGCATGTACAATACACTCTTGGCCGCCGACGAGCCGGCCCTCGTCATCGAATGCCTCAACGCCTACCGACTCCGTGAGCCGGAGCCCACCAACCTCGCGGAATTGCGGATCCCCCTGGGGCAGCCCGAGGTACTACTGGAGGGCGATCAGCTCACGGTCGTCACTTACGGAGCATGTGTTCGGGTGGCGCAACGCGCTATCGAGCTACTCGGCCCGCACGGGGTAAGCATCGAGCTGATCGACGTGCAAACGCTACTGCCGCTCGATGTCGACCACCGTATCGTGGCCAGCTTGAAAAAGACAGCGCGTCTGTTGGTGCTCGACGAGGACGTGCCCGGGGGGGCCAGCGCCTACATAATGCGTCACGTGCTCGAAACCCAGGGTGGCTACCGTTACCTCGATGCTGCCCCCCAGACGTTTACGGGTAAGGCACACCGCCCGCCGTACGGGTCCGACGGCGACTATTTCAGCAAACCGAACCCCGAGGATGTGGCGGAGGCCATTTTGGCCACGCTCGCTGAGTGAGCTAAATCCGCTCCGTGAGGCGGTAGTAGTCGGCGGTGGTTACGGCGAAAGCAGCGCGTTCGACCTCATCTTCGAAAATGGGCATATAGCTCGAGTCCGCAAGTCGTACCGAGAGCCGCTGACCCCCGAGCAGGGCGGCGTACAACTCGGTAGCGAAATCGAACTGAGCGGGTCGAGTCAGCACATCCAGGGTGTACGTCCCCTTCGAAGTATCCGTACTCCAGGCCACGGTGAGCGGATCCGCTAAACCCCGAAAATCGTTCGGTCGGATAAAGAGGTACGCCTCATCCTTCAGGAGGGCCTGCACGATCACCGGAATCAAGATGGGCCGCTTGCTCGTCTGACTGAACTTCCGGTTTCGGTACAGGCTGAGCTCGGTGCCGGCGGGGCGTTCGAGGTAGTAGTTGCTCGCCCGTACGTTGGCGAAAAACAGCCGGGAAGGTTGCGTGGTGCGGAAATCGGGGTCGCCGGTGAAGTCGCGCTGCGGCTGAGGCGCCGAGCAGGCCACGAGTACCGGCAACGCGAAAATTGGAAGGATTGTGAATCTGAACGCGTAGGTTACCGATTGCAAAATTGCTCTCATTGCGGCATGTCGAACGCGAGGCCCTGGCTTAAGTTTTTATCGGTCCTCGCGGTCACCCTGGGCTGGCTCGCCCTACTCGCCCTGCGGCTACCGGTGGGGGAGAGCCCGCCACCGCCCCTGGGCGCCTTCCTCAATCCTTTCGAGGGGTTTTACCGAAGTAACTCGACGGAGTACTGGGCCGCGGATGCGCGACTGGCCGGTCTGCGAGCGCCCGTCGACGTTTACTACGACGAGCGGCTCGTGCCTCACTTCTACGCCTCCAGCGACGCGGACCTCTACTTCGCGCAGGGCTACGTGCAGGCACAGCACCGGTTGTTTCAACTCGACCTCACCGCGCGCTCGGCGGAGGGTACGCTCAGCGAGATCCTCGGCGAGCGAACCCTGGAGTACGACAGAGATCGGAGGCGGATCGGCACGGGCTTACTCGCCGATCGGATCGATTCGCTGTGGAGGCTGGATCCGGCAACCTACGCGGTCGTGCGGCGCTACGCCGAGGGGGTCAACGCGTACATCGCTACCCTGCGACCGCACGAGTACCCGGTCGAATACAAGTTGCTCGACTTCGCCCCGCAACCGTGGAGCCCCAGGCGTACCGCCCTCGTAGCCATCAGCATGGCGTTCGTACTCAACGCCAAGAACGACGACATCCAGGCTACCGCTACCCGCAAGTTGCTGGGTCCCGAACGCTTCGATTTCCTCTTTCCGGACCGTAGTCCCGCGGAGCGTCCCGTGATCCCGGCGGGGGCGCAGTGGTGGGAGGGAGACACGCTGCTCCTGCAGGGTTCCCGGGGCGGGCGCGTGCTAGGTGCCTTAGGCTCCGGCGATCCGCCTGCGACCCCGAGCACCACCGAGATAGAGCGGGCTCGCACGGGGATTGGCTCCAACAACTGGGTGCTGGCTGGCGCCAAAACGGCTTCCGGTCGACCCGTACTGGCTAACGATCCCCACCTCCCCCTCACGCTGCCGAGCATTTGGTTCGAGAGCGAGTTGCACGCCGGCGACCTATCCGTGCACGGCGTCAACCTGCCGGGCGTACCGGGCGTAACGATTGGGTTCAATCGGCGAGTAGCCTGGGGCGTGACCAACGTTGGGATCGACGTGCTCGACTGGCGTGCGCTCGGCGACGACGAGCCGAGAATGCCCCGGGTGTCCGAAATCGGGGTGCGCGGACGGAACGCGGTCGTCGATACCGTTTTCGATACACGCTACGGGCCGATCGTGTACACCGATCCCGCTGATCCGCGGGCGGGCCTCGCCATGGAGTGGCTGACCACGCGCGTCCCCTCCGTAGGTACGATCAACACCTTTCTAAAGCTGAACCGCGCGAAGGATTACACGGATTACCTCGCCGCTACACGCACCTACGAATGGCCGGCACAAAACTTTGCGTTCGCGAGTGCCGAGGGGGATATCGCGCTTCGGGTAAGTGGACTGCTTCCGCGAAAACTGCCCGGGCAAGGCCGCTTCGTCACCGCCCCGGGGCAGCGTACCGCCACCGGTTACCTCGACGCTCGGGCCGCCCCGCTGGCCCACAACCCCGCGCAGGGTTACTTGACCAGCACGAATCAAGTCAGTACCGACGCCAGCTACCCGTACTCCTACACCGGGTACTTCGATACGTACCGCTCGCGTCGGATCAACGAGCGGTTGAGCCGTCTACGGAAGGCGACCGTCGCCGATATGGAAGCGCTTCAGCGGGATAGCTACTCGGTGCGGGCGGCTGATTTTTTGCCGCAGCTGCTGCGGTTGCTCGACCGGGGGGGCGCCGGGTTCGCCGCCGGAGGTCAGGTGGCGCTGCTCGAGGCTTGGGACTACCGTTACCGCGCCGACGCGCTCGCCCCGGTGTTATTCGACGCCTGGCTGTCGGAGCTGGACCGACTTACGTGGGATGAGTTTACGGGTGCGAGCGACGCATCGAATCTGTTGACCCCCGCAGATTGGCGGCTCCGGCGACTGCTCACCGAGGATCCCCTAAGCCCTTGGTTCGACGTAAAGGCTACCCCAGAGCGGGAGAGCGCCAGCGACCTCGTTACGCTCGCCTTCGAGTACGCCGCGCAGCGGGTCGACTCCCTGACGGCGGCGGATTCGGGTTACGCTTGGGTAGACGAGAATCAGCCCGGGGTGGAGCACCTGGCCAAGATCCCGGCCTTCTCGCGCCTCGGGCTGACAAAGGGCGGTAGAGCCGGAACGCTCGACGCCCAACGTGGGACGGTTGGCCCCTCGTGGCGTATGATCGTCGAGCTAGGTCCGACCCCAACCGCTCGGGTCGTTTATCCGGGTGGGCAGTCCGGACGCCCCGGTCACCCGCACTACGACGACATGGTAGACGTATGGGCGGCCGGGAGTTACTTCACGGTACGCCTACAGGCATCACCGGATGCACTGGACGAAGATCGTTTTACCCGAGTGCGGCTCGCTCCCTGAGCGCCGATTTACTTTACGGTCGTGATCCGCCCCCACCTCATCGCGTTCGCCGCTATCGTCGTCTTCGGATCGGTCGCCCTAGCAATGCTTCCCTGGTGGTCGCTGTGTGCCGTTGCGTTCGTGGTCGGTGCGCTCGTCCGGCCCGCGCGCGCCGGGACCATGCTCTGGCCGGGCCTTCTGGCCGGGATGACCTCCTTTGCCCTGGGTATTGCCGTGTTCGACGTTGGCGGTGGTACGCTTCCGGGCCAAATTGCCGAACTTTTTGGCGTAGGCAGTACTGTGGCCCTAGCCAATATCGTGTGTATTGTCGGCGGCGTGAGTGCCGGCCTACCCACCTTGCTTGGAGCCTACGGCCGAGCGGTAATCCAGGGGCGGCCGGTCATTTAAACTGGACCCCCTACTTTCGCTCCACCGCGCCCGAGGGCCGAGCCTCAGAACCATGCCCGACCGTCGCTGCCTCGTCGTTACGCCAACCTACAATGAGATCGATAACATCGATCGCTTCGTAAGCACCGTACTGGCCCAGGGGGAGCACTTCGAGCTGCTGATCGTCGACGACGGTAGTCCTGATGGAACGGGGACGAGGGTGCAGGCCCTCCGGCGATCACACCCGGAGCGCTTGCATTTGCTATCCCGCCCGGGCAAGCTCGGCCTCGGTACGGCGTACCTCGACGGATTTCGCTGGGGATTGACTCGTGACTACGGCTATTTCTTCGAGATGGACGCGGATTTCAGCCACAGTCCCAACGACCTACCCCGCCTCCTGGCGCCTGCCTCCGCGAATGAGGCCGATGTGGTGGTTGGCAGCCGCTACACGAAGGGCGGGCGGGTGGCCAACTGGCCCGCCGATCGAATCATACTCAGCTACGGGGCGAGTTGGTACGTGCGGGCGATCACGTGGATGCCGATCAAGGACCCTACGGCCGGCTTCAAGTGCTACCGCCGGGAGGTACTGGCGGCGATGGACCTGGCGGGGATACGCTTCATTGGTTACGCGTTTCAGATCGAGATGAAATTTCGGGCCTGGCAACTCGGGTTCCGGGTGGCGGAGGTACCGATAACTTTTACCGATAGGACAGCCGGGGTCAGTAAGATGAGTACGGGCATCGTACGGGAGGCGATCCTCGGTGTACTACAAATGCGACTTTTCCCAGGCAAGCAGGAGAGGGACCGGGTCGAGGGGAAGTCGGACACCGCGTAGCGCCCATTTCTGCCCCCGTAACCGCCGAGCGATACTCAGCGTAGTTCGGATCGCGCCGTCGCTCACGTTTGGCCAATGGCGCTATGTTTGATTTAATAGACTCGAAATCAGTTGATTGCGATTATGTCAATTGGTTTGAGGAATCGCTGCTTATATACGGTTAGATTCAGAATCACTCCCTTGCGCTAGCATGACGCAACAGGGGTGGGTAGGCACACCCAAAGCCTAGCGATACAATTAATACAATGAATATCAGGGGTTTAGTGGAGAGTAGTAGCTTATTCGATTACGATACAGTAGTGCGTTGACAATGGGTAATAAGTGTGGAGAATTTAAAATTATACTTAGTGGTAATATATAAACACCACCTTATCAATCAGATATGAAATTTTAGATGTTGGTGAATGTGTTGTGCGACGAAGATGCCGTAATCCGCTCGGGGCAGAAATGGGCGGCGATGGGCGAGGATGGTTACCTTTGAAAGAGTAAGCAAGACATGAGTGGACGATCTTTTCCTCGGTACGCGTGAATGTCGGTTGGACGATCGGGGGAGACTCCGGTTGCCGGCCGAGATGGTAGCGCGACACGCCGAGGATGGGGGAGGACGCTTCGTTCTGCAGCAAGGCTTAGACAAGTGCCTCGTGTTGTATCCGCTGAGCACCTGGAAACGGGAGGCAAAACGGATCCGACAGCTGGATAATATGATCCCGGAGGAACGACAACTACGCCGCATGTTCTTTCAAACGGCTAAAGACGTCACGCTCGACGGCAACAGCCGCTTCCAGATGCCCGGTTTCTTAGCCGACTACGCAGCCATCGACCGCGATGTGGTCATCGTGGGCGTAGACGATCGCTACGAGATATGGGACGTCGAAACCCACCGTCACGAGATGGCTGGGCTCGGGAGCATGGCCGAGCTGGCGAGCAAAGTGTTCTCCCGGCGGGGCGGACGAGCGTGATGGGTGACGCCCACCTCGCATACCACGTCCCGGTGCTCCGCGAAGCCTCGGTCGAGGCGCTGATCACCGATCCGGAAGGCGCCTACGTGGACGCCACCTTCGGTGGCGGTGGGCACGCCCGGCTCATCCTAGAGCGGCTGGGTGCGCAGGGGAGACTGCTCGCCTTCGATCGGGACCCGGACGCACTCGGGCAGGCGGAAGCGATCGAGGACGAGCGGCTACTGTTCGCGCCGAGCAACTTCCGACACCTCGGGCGCTACCAGCGTTTACACCGGTTGGGGCCGCTCGACGGTGTCCTCGCCGATCTGGGGGTTTCTTCGCATCAGTTCGATGTGGCCGAACGGGGGTTCTCTTACCGCTTTGACGCCCCCCTGGATATGCGAATGGACCAGCGCGCTAACCCGCGAGGTCCGACCGCCGCGCAGCTGCTCCGCGAGATCGACGTCGAGAAGCTGCAGTACGTACTGAGTGCGTACGGCGAGGTCCGTAACGCCCGCACGGTAGCGAGGGCGATCGTGGGGGCCCGCGGTACACAGGCCCTGCGAACGACGGGCGATTTGTTGGCGGTGCTCGGTCCCCACATCCGGGGCCAGCGGCCCCGGTATCTCGCTCAAGTTTTTCAGGCGGTCCGTATGGCGGTGAACGACGAGATGGGCGCGCTCGAGGAACTGCTTCTCGCGAGTCAGCACGCGCTCAAGCCCGGTGGAAAGCTGGTAGTCATCAGCTACCACAGCGGGGAGGATCGATTGGTCAAGGCGGTGATGCGGACCGGGCAACCCGATGGCGCCCACGACGCCGATGACTTCGGGCGGATAACCCGCCCCTGGTCGATCGTGACGAAAAAGCCGATTGAAGCTACCGAAGAAGAGATAACCAAGAACCCGCGGGCGCGCAGTGCGCGACTTCGGATTGCAGTGAGAAACGATGATTAAAAGGAAGAAAAAGACAGGATGGGTAACGCGACTTCTGCCAGCGGGTGGGGTAGGCGACCGCATGTTCAAGCACCTACCGTACTTCTTCTTCCTGTCGGCACTGGCGCTGGTGATGGTCTACAACGTGCACCGCGCGCAGGAGAAACTGCGGGCCATCGAGGAGACGCGGGTGGAGTTGCGTGAGCAGCGCTGGCACGCCACGGCGCTTCAGTCGGAGATCATGTACGAGAACAAGCAGTCCGAAGTCTTACGCAGGATGGCCGACTACAAGCTCGGCCTGGCCGGTACCAGTCCCCGTCGCTTGGTGGACGCACGCGATTAATCCCTATGAAGAACGAACTCCTCACCAGGGCTTACATCGTGGCGGGCGTGCTGACGCTGCTCGGGTTGCTCGTGTTCGGTCAGACCTTTCGCATCGCGGTGCAGGAGGGCGATCGCTGGCGCGCCAAGGGGGATAGTCTACACATCAGCTACGTGCCCGTCGAAGCGCCGCGTGGCAATCTGCTCGCTGCCGACGGCAGCTTACTCGCGACTTCGCTTCCCTTCTTCGAGATCCGCATGGACACCCGCGCGGCGGGCCTGACCAACGAGGTGTTCGACGAAGAGATCGACAGTCTCGCCCACAACATCCACACTTACGTAAATCCAGCACTGAGCGTAGACTCGACCAAACTCCGGTTGAGCGACGCACGGGCGAGGGGGGACCGCTACTTACTGATACACAAGCAGGCGGGATACCCACTCTACGAGCGCATGCGCTCGTGGCCCATCTTTAGGAGGGGTCAACACCGCGGCGGCTTCATCGCTCTTCGGAGCGAGCAACGCCGCCGCCCCTTCGGGATGCTCGCGCAGCGGACCATCGGTTACTCCCGCGGCGATGGCACCGCCGTGGGGCTGGAGGGCCGGTTTAACGACCGGCTATCCGGTGAGGAGGGAAGTAGACCGATGATGCGCCTGCCCGGCAATCACCTGCTACCCATCGAGGACCTCGACCACGCTAACCCGCGGAGCGGCGACGACGTGCAAACGACGCTCGACGTCACCATCCAGGACATCGCCCAGCAGGAGCTAACCGACGCACTCGAGAGGCACGAGGCCGAGTACGGGGTGGCCCTTGTTATGGAGACTCGGACCGGGGCCATCCGGGCCATGTCCAACTTGACCCGGTCGAAATCGGGTAGGATATCGGAAGTATTTAACCACGCCGTCGGCACGCCCGTCGAGCCGGGATCGACCTTCAAGCTCGCCTCGATGCTCGCCATGCTCGACGACGGGAAGGTGGACCTGGAGGACACCATTCGGCTGTTTAAAGGGAGCCGCCGGTTTTACGAGCGCACGCTCATCGACGCGAGCGCGCACGGTATAGACTCGTCGACGGCCCGCCGCGCTTTCGAGATTAGCTCGAACGTCGGGATCGCGGGCTTGGTGGAACGCGCCTACGCGAACAATCAGGCCGGGCGACTCGCCTTCGTCAACAAGCTACGCCAGTTTCGACTCGACCGAATGACGGGCATCGAGGTGCTCGGCGAGAAATTCCCACGCATTAAGGACCCAACTCAGGATACGCTCAACAAGTGGAGCGGTATCACCCTACCCTGGATGAGCATGGGCTACGAGCTGGAGCTCACGCCCCTGCAACTCACCTCCTTCTACAATGCCGTCGCCAACGACGGTCGCTACATGAAGCCCCGACTCGTTAAGAACGTCCAGCGCGAGGGACGCATCCTGCAGGAGTTCCCCCCCATGGCCTTCGACAACGCGATCGCCTCCAAGCACGCGATCGAACAGGCGCAGGCGCTGCTCGAAGGGGTGGTAGAGCGCGGGACCGCTAAAAAGTTCCGCAGTGAACTGTACACGTTCGCGGGGAAAACGGGGACGGTACAGTACAACTATTCGCCCGAGGCGAAGGAGCGTGGAGAGAGCGGTCACCAGGCTTCTTTCATCGGGTATTTCCCCGCCGAATCGCCGCGCTACACCATGATGGTGCTTATCTCCAAACCGCAGAAGGGGGGCATCTACGGATCCGACGTCGCGCTGCCGATCTGGCGGAACATGGCCGATAAGCTGTACGCCGCCGATCCGAACCTGCGCAAACCGGTGTACGCGCGCTCGCAGCCGCGCTGGAACGAAGACGTTTTGCCGAAGCACGGCAAGGGCTCTTACGAGGACATCCACGCGGTACTCGCCTCCCTGCGCGTACCCGCCTTCGATCGGGCGCGACGGGGGATGGCGGAGCTCACCAACCCCGGCGATACGCTTACCGTGGCCTCACTCGAGATTTCGCCGGGCTACCTGCCCGACGTACGGGGGATGGGCGCGCGGGACGCGATGTACCTCCTCGAGAATCTCGGTTGCCGCGTCGATATCCGCGGTCGCGGACTGATCACCCGGCAGTCAATTGCCCCCGGCACCAAGGCCAACGGGCAGTACGTAAAACTCACTTTAGGATAGTAAACACCCAGAATCCAGGCACTAAGCAACACTATGACGCAGATCCTCTTAGAAGATCTCTTGGCTGAAGTGGGTCTCCGGCAACTCGCCGGGGACCCGCGATCCGAGGTGACACTCGTCACCGCCGATTCTCGGCGGGCGGCGACGGGGGCGCTGTACGTCGCTATTCCCGGGCTCACGGTCGACGGCCACGATTACATCGACGCGGCCATCGCGAAGGGCGCAACCGCCGTTTTGGCGAAAGCCGGGCAGACCGCGCCGAGAACCGGGGTCGCCTGGGTAGAAGCGGAAGACACCGCGGCGGCGATCGGACCGCTGGCGGCCGCTTTCTACGAGCGGCCCGCCGACGAGCTCGAGCTCGTCGGCATCACCGGGACGAACGGCAAGACAACCGTGGCCACCCTGTGTCACGACCTTTTCACCGCGCTCGGCTACAAGTGTGGCCTCATCGGTACGGTCGAGCTGCGGATCGGTACCGAGGCGCGCCCGGCGACACACACGACACCCGACGCGGTGGCCGTGCAGGTAGCCCTGCGCGGGATGGCGGATGCCGGTTGCGGCTACGTCTTCATGGAGGTCAGCTCCCACGCACTCGTACAGGGGCGGGTAACCGGAACCCGTTTCGCGGGAGCAGTATTTACGAATATCTCCCACGATCACCTCGACTACCACGGCGACATGAAGTCGTACATCAGCGCGAAAAAGCTGCTGTTCGACGGGCTCACCCCCGGTGCGTTCGCGCTCGTGAACGCCGACGACAAGCGCGGCGGGGTGATGTTTCAGAATACCCGGGCACGCCAACGCCGCTACGCGCTTCGGCACCTGGCCGACTACAAGGGGCGGGTGCTCGACGAAGATTTGCGGGGGCTCACGCTCGACGTCAACGGACGGGAAGTCCACACGCGCCTGGCGGGTCACTTCAACGCGTATAACTTCCTCGCGGCCTACGGTACGGCCGTGGAGCTCGGCCAGGACAGCGAGGAGGTGCTTCGCCTGCTGAGCGCACTCCGCGGCGCTGCCGGTAGACTCGAGGTGGTAGACGTGCCGAACCAGACGCGCGTCGGTATCGTCGACTACGCACACACGCCCGACGCGCTGCTCAACGTACTGCAAACCCTCCAGCGGGTGCGCGTGGAGGCGCGCTCGCTGGTTACGGTGTTCGGTTGCGGTGGCGACCGCGATCGGACCAAGCGACCCACCATGGGTGGCATCGCCGCCGAGCTGAGCGATCAGGTGATCGTAACCGACGATAACCCGCGTACCGAGGACCCCACCCTGATTCGGGCGGCCATCCAGGCGGGCGTCCCCGTAGAACTCAAGAACCGCGTGCTCGAGATCCCCGATCGCCGGCAGGCGATCAAGGCGGCCGTGCGCCTGACCAAAGACAGGGACGTGATCCTGGTGGCCGGCAAAGGCCACGAAACCTACCAAGAGATTAAGGGGGTCCGCGAGGACTTCGACGACCGCGCAGTACTGCGCGAATACCTCCGTCCAGAATGACGGACTGTGAAACACTATTTGCCGCCTCACTCGCACGGACGGGACCGGCACTATGAAACCACTTGACTCAGGCCCCGGTACACTACGTGCCGGGGCCTTTTTTTTGGGCGCCGTAACTCGCACCACACGCCGCACACATGCTCTACGAACTCTTCGGTTACCTCGATAGCGCCTACGACCTCCCCGGCGCAGGGCTCTTCCGCTTTCTGACCTTCCGCGCGGCGATGGCTATCCTCTTTAGCCTCGTCGTTTCGGTGGGCGTGGGCGGCCGCGTGATACGCACGCTGCGGCGTTTGCAGATCGGGGAGACGGTGCGGGACCTCGGGCTCGACGGTCAGGCCCAAAAGCAGGGTACGCCGACCATGGGCGGGGTGATCATCATTTTGGCGATCCTCATCCCGGCGCTGCTCTTCGCGCGGCTCGACAACGTGTACGTGCTGCTCATGATCGTGGCCACGGCCTGGATGGGCATCATCGGCTTCGCCGACGATTACATCAAAGTCTTCAAGAAGAACAAGGAGGGGCTCTCGGCGCGGAGCAAGGTCGTCGGGCAGGTGGGACTCGGACTGCTCGTGGGTATTACCCTGCTTCTCTCCAGGGACGTAACCGTCCGCTATCCACTCGCCGAGGCGCGGGCCGAGGGACTCGATATCGTGCAGACCTTGAGCCTGCCCTCACCGGACGACCCCGCGGTGGTGGAGCGGTTCGCGTACGTGGAGCAGGCCGTCACGACCGTCCCCTTCTTGAAGAACAACAATTTCGACTACGCCTCCCTACTGTGGTTCCTGGGCGAGAACGCGGACGCCTGGGTCTGGGTGATCTTCATTCCGATGGTGGTTATCGTGGTTACCGCGGTGAGCAACGCCGCCAACCTCACGGACGGCATCGACGGGCTGGCCGCCGGCACGAGCGCGATTATCGGTGTAACGCTCCTGATCTTCGCCTACGTGTCGGGTAATGCGCTCGCCTCGGACTACCTCAACATCATGTACCTACCGGGCACGGGGGAGCTGGTCGTGTTTAGCGCCTGCCTGGTGGGTGCGTGCATCGGGTTCTTGTGGTACAACGGCTATCCCGCGCAGGTTTTCATGGGGGATACAGGATCGCTCACCCTAGGCGGGATCATCGCCGCGCTCGCCATCGCGCTGCGCAAAGAGCTACTCATCCCGTTGATGTGCGGGATTTTCCTCATCGAAAACCTCTCGGTCATCATTCAGGTGAGTTACTTCAAGTACTCCCGTAAAAAGTACGGGGAGGGTCGCCGCATCTTCCGCATGGCGCCGCTTCACCACCATTTCCAGCGACTCGGCATGCACGAGTCTAAAATCGTGATTCGCTTCTGGCTGGTCGCCATTTTCCTGGCCGTACTCTCCATCATCACCCTCAAACTGCAGTAGGCTTTGGCCCATATCCTCATCCTCGGCGGCGGCGAAAGCGGCCGCGGCGTAGCCCTGCTCGCCCAGGCGCGCGGTCACCTCCCCTTCGTGAGCGACGCCGGGTCGCTTCCGCAAAACGGCAAACGGGAACTCGAACGCGCCGGCATCCCCTTCGAGGAGGGGGGGCACGCCGAAAACGTGCTGGAGGGAATCGACGTCGTGGTGAAAAGCCCGGGGATCCCCTGGACGGCCGCCGCGGTGGCCTCCGCCAAAGCACGAGGCCTCCCCGTGCAGGGCGAGATGGAGTGGTGCGCGCCCTACGCCCGGGGCAAGATCATTGGCATCACCGGGAGCAACGGCAAGACCACCACGACGTTACTCACGGGCCACCTACTCCGCGAAGCCGGCGTATCGGTAGCCGTAGGCGGGAACGTGGGTACGAGCTACGCTCGCTTGCTGCTGGAGGGTGGGGCGGACTGGTACGTCCTCGAGCTAAGCAGCTTCCAACTCGAGGACATCGACCGCTTCCACGTGGATATCGGCATGGTGCTCAACATCTCCCCGGATCACCTCGACCGCTACGAGGATTCGATCACGGGCTACGCCGGGGCGAAGTTTCGGCTCAAGCGTACCCTGCGGCCCGGAGCAACCTGGTTACAGGCCAACGACGAGATGAGTCTAGCGCACACGCCCCAGTTGCCGCCCGGCGCCGAGCAGGTGGAGATGCCCGCGACCTTCACGGGGGGTACGGCGCGGACCCCGCGGGGGGAATACGCGCTAGCGGACACGGTTTTGCAGGGACCCCACAACGCGGCCAACGCTTCGTTCGCCCTGACGGCCGCCGAGCTCGTGGGCTGCGGGCGAACCGTTTTGGCGAAAGCCCTACGCAGCTTCGTGAACGCGCCCCACCGGCTGGAAACGGTCGGCTACGCGAACGGAGTTCGTTTCGTAAACGACTCCAAGGCCACCAACCTAGACGCGGTGGCCAAGGCGCTGCAGAGCTTCGCGGAGTCCATCGTGTGGATCGTGGGCGGTCAGGACAAGGGGAATGTGTACGCGGACCTAGATCCGCTCGTACGGGGCGGGCGGGTACGCGCGATCGTGGCGCTGGGCGTAGACAACGCGAAGATCTTGAGCGCCTTCGCGGAGTTCGGTGAGCGCCTCCACGATACGCACGCCCTGGAAGACGCATTACAAAGTTCCATCATGGAAGCCCGACCGGGCGACGTATTATTGCTATCGCCGGCCTGCGCGAGCTTCGATTTGTTCCGAGACTACATCGACCGTGGCGACCGGTTCCGAGATGCGGTGCGCGCGCTGCCCGGGTTCAGTGAAACACGATCGAAAGCATGAATATCCCGGCCCTCCGCTACTTCCGCGGGGACACCACCATCTGGTTTATCTTCTTCGGGCTCATTATCGCCAGTCTGCTGGCGGTGTACAGCTCTACGGGACTACTCGCCTACAAGCTCTACGCGGGCAACACCGAGTACCTGTTCCTCAAGCACCTAGGCATCCTCATCGTGGGGGTAGGCATCGCCTACCTCGCTTACCGAACGCCCTACCAGCGCTTCGGGGTGGTGGCGCCGTGGCTGCTGGTGGCGAGCATCGTGCTGCTTTTACTCACCCTCTTTTTCGGTATAGAGATCAACGACGCGCGGCGCTGGTTGCAACTGCCGATTGTAGGCGTCCGCTTTCAGCCTTCCGATTTCGCCAAGATCGCGATCATCGTCTACCTCGCCCGCGCTATCTCCGCGGCGCAGGATAAGATGGGCGACGCGCGCTCGCTGATGACGCCGGTGATTTGGCCCGTGATCATCGTGTGCGGGCTCATCGCGCCTTCGGACTTGTCTACGGCGCTGATGCTCTTTTTTACCTGTCTGGTGATGCTCTTTATTGGGCGTCTACCCGTGAAGTACCTGTTTGGCTTCGTCGGGGCCGGCGTGCTGGTGTTCGCCCTGCTGATCGTGATCGGGCAGTTTTCGCCGGACTCCGTACGGGTGGGTACGTGGACCTCGAGGATCCAGGAGTTCGTAGCCGGCGAGGGGGGCTACCAGGTGCAACAGGCGAAGATCGCCGTTGCCAACGGCGAGTTCTTCGGGGTCGGCATGGGCAAAAGCGCGCAGCGCAACTTCCTGCCGACGCCGTACGCCGACTTCATCTACGCCATCATCTGCGAGGAGTACGGGCTCTTCGGCGCGGGGCTCGTCATCGCTATGTTCCTCTGGTTGTTCCTGCGCACCTGCCGCCTGCTCACTCGCTCCAACAAGCTTTTCGGCGCCCTGATGGCCTGTGGTCTCTCCCTGCTGCTCGTTATGCAGGCGTTGGCCAACATCGCGGTGTCGGTGAACATGGTACCGGTTACGGGGCTCCCGCTGCCGATCGTGAGTATGGGGGGGACTTCCCTCGTGTTCTCTTGCCTGGCCTTCGGGATCATCCTCAGCGTCAGCCGATTTGTGGAGGGAAAATCCACTCCCCGCAAACTCGTGCGCACGCGTGCCGTATAGGGTACCATGGCGAGTTCGAATGTAAATCCGCGTGCACCGCGCGTCCTGCTGTCGGGTGGGGGTACGGGGGGGCATATCTACCCGGCGCTAGCGATCGCCGACGCGGTGCGGGAGCTGCATCCGGATGCGGAGTGCCTGTTTATCGGCGCGCTCGGCAAGATGGAGATGGAGCGGGTGCCGAGGGCCGGGTACCGCATCGAGGGCGTGCCGGTGGTCGGCTTCCAGCGCGGGCTAGATCGGCGCAACCTAGCCTTCCCCTTCAAGCTGGGCGCCGGGCTGAGTCGCGCCTACAAGATCGTGAAACGCTTCGACCCCGATGTGGCCATCGGGACCGGGGGCTTCGCGAGCGGACCGGCCCTCGCGGTGGCCGCGATGCAGGCCAGACCCGTATTCGTACAAGAGCAGAATGCCTTTCCCGGGGTAACGAACCGCCTGCTCGCCCGTGCGGCCAAACGCGTGTTCACCGCCTACGAAGCCTCCCACGGCTTCTTCCCGCAGGGCAAATGCTTCCTTACGGGAAATCCGCTGAGGAGTACCCTCCAACCCGGAAGCCTCGGCGAAGCCGCGGCGGCGCGCGTTTTCTTCGGGCTCGACCCGGCGAAGCCAACCTTACTGAGTTTTGGCGGAAGCCTCGGGGCGCGCACCATGAACGAGGCGAATGCCTCGATGGAAGCGTTTTGGCGCGAGCGGCCGAAGCTGCAGTTGATTTGGCAGACCGGCAGGGGATACTTCGAGCGCTTTAGCGAGAGCGGCACCGCCCGGCTGCCGAACGTGAGCTGCGTGCCGTACCTCGAACGGATGGATCTCGCTTACGGTGCGGCGGACCTGGTTGCCTGCCGGGCGGGGGCACTCTCGGTGTCGGAGCTGGAACTACTCGGTAAGCCCGCGCTCTTGATCCCGAGTCCGAACGTAACCGGCGACCACCAAACCGCGAACGCCCGCGCGGTCGAGGCCGCGGGCGGTGCGGTACTGATCCACGATTCGGCGCAGATCAACGACCTTCCGATCCAAGTGGCGAGGTTGCTCGATAACGAAACATTACGTAGTGAGATGGCGCGCGCCATACGCGCGCTCGCCACCCCCGACGCCGCACGCACCATCGCCGAAAATTTGATCGCTCATGTCCGCTAGTACCCCCCAACACGTCTACTTCGTAGGGATCGGTGGTATCGGAATGAGTGCGCTGGCGCGCTACTACCGGCAGCGCGGCATCCTGGTTTCGGGTTACGATTTGCGGCCGAGCGACCTCACGCGGGCGCTGAGTAGCGAAGGGATCTCGGTCCACTACGAGGACGAGCCCGGGGGTATCCCGGGAGACGTGGATCTCGCTATCTACACCCCCGCGGTACCCAGCGATTTCGGGGAGCTGTCGGAGCTCAAGCGACGGCGGACCAAGCTGGTGAAGCGGGCCGCCGCCCTCGGGTTGATTAGCGATAGTCACCCCACGCTCGCCGTGGCGGGAACCCACGGAAAAACCACCACGAGCGCCATGGCGGCCTACCTCATGCGCGAGCAGGGGCTCGATCCGGTGGCGTTCCTGGGTGGCATTGCGGCGAATTACGGGACCAATTACCTCGACGGCAGGGGTGAGTGGTTGGTGGTCGAAGCGGACGAGTACGACCGCTCCTTCCTGTCGCTACACCCCGACGTAGCCATCGTCACCTACATCGAGCCCGATCACCTCGATATCTACGGGGAGCGGGCCTCCTTCGAGCAGGGCTTCCGAGACTTCCTCAGTCAGGTTAAACCGGGGGGCACGGTAATCACCAAGCCGCACATCGCCGAGCGGTTGGCGAGCGCGCTCACCGCGGTGGAGGTCTGGACGTACGGGCTGGAAACGGCCGACTGGCAGGCGCGTGGGATCCGGGTCGAAGACGGCGGATTCGCGTTCGAGCTACACGCACCGGGCGCCGAACCCTTACCGGGGAAGTCGATGGTACCCGGGCGCCACAACGTAGAGAACGCGGTGGCGGCCATTGCGTCGGTCGTGGCCGCCGGTGCCGATCTGCGGCAAGCCGTTAGGGACTTAGCCGGGTTCCGGGGGGTAGCCCGACGCTTCGAACGGCTTGGCAGATTCAAAGCGGCCGAGGTTATCAGCGATTATGCACACCACCCGACCGAAGTGGCCTCCGCGGTCGCCGCAGCGCGGGAGCTATTCGACGGAAAGCGGGTAATCGGGGTTTTTCAGCCGCATTTATATACACGTACGCGAGACTTTTATCGTGATTTTGCACTGGCCCTCAGCGCATTAGAGGAAGTGGTGCTGCTGGAGGTATATCCGGCGAGGGAAGCGCCGATAGAAAATGTGTCAAGTAGTATGATTTTCTCTCATATAACCGTGGAGAAAAAGTACCTTGTCCACAGTTCGGAGGCTCCCGGATTGCTGCACGTGCTGAATCCAGACGTTTTGCTGTTTATGGGAGCCGGCGACGTTGATAGCCTAGCGCGGAAGTTGGTGCAAGCCTAACGAAGCGCTCGGTTCCGAGAGCACGACTATGAAACACAACACCTGGCCTGCGGGCCGGTGGCGCTACCTCGCGGTGGCGTCCCTCCTCGCGGTATTTACGATCGCGGTCTACGCCGCCGTTATGCGCAACGCCGGCCGGGTGGCGGATGTGGTTATCCAGATCCAGCCGAGTCCCGATGGACTCTTCCTCATTCAAGCGAGCGATGTCCGCAGCCGACTCGACGCCGGTCCGCAGGGTGTGCTGATCGGACAGGCCATCGACGGCATCGTACTCGAACAGCTCGAGCGGTTCCTGCGTACGGACCCCTACGTAGCGAGCGCCGACATCTACTCGAGCTTCGACGGGAAGCTCCACGTCGAGCTTACGCAAAAACAGCCGATCCTCCGGGTGCACGACCGTACCGGGGTCGATTACTACATCGGACCGAGTGGCGAGATTTTGCCTTTAAGCAAGCACGACGTGGCGCGGGTCCCGATCCTCACCGGCTCGGTGCCGACTTTCGCCGAGGCCGTACAGGACAGCCTGTTGCCCGCCGCGTACCCGCTCGCCTCCGAGCTGCGCGGCGACGCGCTACTCGGTGCGTTGATCGAGCAAATCGATTACCGCGATGGCGCCTACACCTTAATTCCCAAGCTCGGCACCGCCGAGTTCCGGCTCGGCAGCTTGGCCGAGCTCCCCGCTAAGCTCGAACGACTCCGCACCTACCTCTACGGCGCTACGCCGGAGGTGGGGTGGGAGGCGTATTCGAGCGTCGATCTCCGCTACGCCGGTCAGGTAGTCTGCCAGCGCAAGGGATCCGACGGCGTATGACATGCCCCCCATGAAGCGACCTGAGAGAGACACTGAAACACTTTTAAACACGTAGAGATGAAATGGGAACAAACAAAGAGTAACGACTTCAGCGTCGCGCTAGACATCGGCACCACCAAGGTGTGCGCGGTGGTCGGGCGACGCAACGACTTAGGCCAGATTGAAATTTTGGGACACGGCCGGGTGATCAGCGAGGGTGTACAACGCGGGGTAGTGTCGAACATCGACAAGACCGTGCGCGCCATCACCGACGCCGTGCAGCGCGCGGAGCGGCAGGTGGGCGCGCCCATTCAACGCGTCAACGTCGGGATCGCCGGGCAGCACATCGCCAGCCGGCAGAACCACGGTATGATCACGCGCGATGACAACATCGCCGAGATCACGCAGGGTGATATCGACAAACTCGTACTCTCCATGCGCAAGCTTCCGCTAAAACCGGGCGAGGAGATCTTGCACATCATTCCCCAAGACTACTGCGTCGACGACGAGTGGGGTATCGACGAGCCCATCGGTATGTGCGGGACGCGACTCGGCGCCAACTTCCACATCATCACCTGCCAGAACTCGGCGTCCCGTAACATCATGCGTTGCGTGCAGAAAGCCGAGCTCGACGTGAGCGATCTAACCCTCGAGCCGATCGCCTCGGCGGCGAGCGTACTCACCGAAGCCGATCGCCGCGACGGGGTCGTCCTCGTCGACATCGGCGGCGGTACGACCGACATCACCATCTTCGCCGACGGGGTGATCAGCCACACCTGCGTGCTCCCCTTCGGCGGCGACGTGATCACGAGCGATATCCGTAAGGTGTTTCGGATCACCGTGGCCGATGCCGAAGACCTAAAAACGGGCTACGGCAGTGCCCTGGCCAGCGAGGTGACCACCAATCGATTCATCCGCATCGCCAACCGCCGCGGCAAGGAGCACACCGAAATCTCGGAGATGCAACTCGCCGAGGTGATCCAGGCGCGCATGGAGGAGATCCTGCGGTACATCGATTTCCAGATCTCGGCTTCCGATACGCGGAGTCGCCTACAGGGCGGGATCGTCCTGACCGGCGGCGGCAGTCTCCTGCGTAACGTCGACAAGCTCACCGAACTCTACACGGCCATCCCGACGCGGGTGGGCCTGCCCGTGGAGCACCTCGCGCAGGGTTACCCGATCGAGCTCGGCAGCCCGATCTACGCCACGTCGATCGGCCTGCTCATCGGCGAGATCGAACTCGACCGGCAGGCACGGGAAGCCGCGCTCGAATCGAAGCGCGCAACACCCGTAGCGGCGGCTCAACTGGCTACGGCCAACATGACGCAGCCCCCGCTCGGCGGCCAGTCGAATGCAACCGGCGGCTCAGTCGTCGCCGCGTCGGCTGCAGTGGCGAGCCTGGACGCCGTCGGGTCGAGTGCCTCCGAACCGGAAGGTTGGCTCAAGTCAACGGGTTCGCGCTTTTTGGAGACCATCAAAGTCTGGTTCGACTCCGACGAGGACCCAGACATGGACTAGGCTCCGCTACCTCCCTTTTTTCACCCCCTCCAACAAAATAATCCATGTTCCATCTTCTCGATAACCGCCGCAACACCGGCACGATAATCAAAGTACTCGGCGTGGGCGGGGGCGGCTCGAACGCCGTTACGCACATGTTCAAGCAAAACATCGTCGGCGTCGATTTCGCCATCGCCAACACCGATGCGCAGGCGCTCGAATTAAGCCCCGTACCCACTAAGATTCACCTCGGTCCCCAGCTCACCCGCGGTCGGGGGGCGGGCAGTAAACCCGAAGTGGGCCGCGAGGCCTGCGAGGAGTCCGTGACCGAGGTCCAGCAGTTTCTCGCGGACGACTGTCAGATGCTGTTCGTCACCGCCGGGATGGGCGGTGGCACCGGTACGGGTGCGGCGCCCATCGTAGCCCGCGCCGCCAAGGAACTCGGCATCCTGACCGTAGGCATCGTAACGCTCCCCTTCACGTTCGAGGGTCGTACGCGCATCCGCAACGGCGTCGAGGGACTCATGGAGCTCAAGAAGCACGTCGACGCGCTCGTCGTGGTGAGCAACGATAAGCTTCGCCTGATCCACGCCGATATGCCGATGCGCCTCGCCTTCGCGCAGGCCGACAACGTGTTGACCACCGCCGCCCGCGGTATCGCCGAGATTATCACTCGCCCGGGCTACGTCAACGTCGACTTCGAAGACGTAAATACGGTGCTCCGCCAGTCCGGCGTCGCGATCATGGGCATCGGGTACGCCAACGGCGAGAACCGCGCGAGTTCGGCCGTCGACCAGGCGCTTAGCTCACCGCTGCTCGAGGACAACGACATCCACGGCGCGGAGAACATCCTGCTCAACATCTGCTACGGTACCACCGACATCACGATGGACGAGATCGACCAGATCACGGCCTTCGTGCAGGAGGAGGCCGGTATGGAAGCCAACCTCATTTGGGGTACTTGCTTCGACGATGCCCTGGAAGACGGTGTGAGCGTGACGGTGATCGCCACTGGGTTCGAAGATTCGGCCATCCAGGCACTTTCCGGCGATAAGCGCGCCTCCAAGCAGGTCGTCGACCTCAAGGCGCACGGTAAGCCGCAGCCCCCGAAGCAGGCCCCGTACCCCGGGCAGCGCGAGCCGCAGAGTAACTCCGTCGACTTCGATGAGGTACACCCGCGGGTGGACAAGTACAACCGCTCGGTGCGGTACCGTAACGAGGTGCTGCAGGATATGCAACGCCAGCAGCCCGCCGCGCCGCAGGAGCCGAGCGAGCCCTACGCACCCCGGTATCAAGCGTACGGGGAGCCCGTGCCGCCGGACGATACCGACGAGCTCGCCGGACTCGAGCGCGAGCCGGCGTACATGCGCTTTCGCCGGGCTCACGGTTACCAGCAACCGCAACAACCGCCCCAGCAACAGCCGTCCCGTACGGTCGTCGATAAGAACGGGGAACCCCGCCTCGGCGGCGAAAACCCGTGGCTCTACGACAAGGCGGATTAATCTGTAGGTTTAGTTTCTCATTTCACTCTCAGGTGGCCGGCTCCTCTTCGTAGGGGTCGGCCATTACTTGTTCTCCGATTCGGGGTAACGAGTACCTTCGCGCGCCTTTTAGCCGTATGTGCCGTTTTGCCGCAAGGCTCGAAGTTAAACTACCCCCATGACCGCCATTCGTAACGTCGCGATCATCGCGCACGTCGACCACGGAAAGACCACGCTCGTCGACAAGCTCCTGCACGCCGGTAACTTGTTCCACGAACGAGAATCCACCGGCGAGCTGATCCTCGACAACAACGACCTCGAGCGGGAGCGCGGGATTACGATTCTGTCGAAGAACGTTTCGATCCGCTACAAGGACGTGAAGATCAATTTGATCGACACCCCCGGCCACAGTGACTTCGGTGGCGAGGTGGAGCGGGTGCTCAACATGGCCGACGGCGTGCTGCTGCTCGTGGACGCCTTCGAAGGTCCGATGCCGCAGACCCGGTTCGTGCTCTCGAAATCGATCGAGCTCGGGCTCAAACCGATCGTGGTGGTCAACAAGGTGGACAAGCCGAACTGCAAGCCGGAGGAGGCGTACGAGGCGGTGTTCGACCTGATGTTCGCGCTCAACGCCACCGAGGAGCAGCTCGACTTCCCGGTGGTGTACGGCTCGGCGAAGAACGGCTGGATGGGCCCGGAGTGGAACAAACCGACCGACGACGTGACCTACGCACTCGACATGATCATCGAGCACATCCCGCCACCGGCCGTGGGGGACGGGCCTACGCAAATGATGGTGACCTCGCTGGCCTTCTCTAATTACACGGGCCGCATGGCTTCGGGGCGGCTCAATCGGGGCGTCCTGAAGCCGAATCAGGCGCTGGCCGTCATCGATCGCGAGGGAAACGTAAGCAAGCAGCGCTCGAAGAAAATCTTCGTGTTCGAAGGCTTAGGCCGCACCGAGGTCGAAGAAGTAGAACCGGGCGACATCTGCGCGATCTCCGGTATCGAAGGCTTCGAGATCGGAGACACGATCTGCGACCCCGAGCACCTCGATCAGTTGCCCCCGATCGCCGTGGACGAGCCCACGATGTCGATGACCTTCGCGATCAACGACTCGCCGTTCTTCGGTCAGGCGGGTAAGTTCGTTACGAGCCGCCACCTCAAGGAACGCCTGGAGAAAGAGATCGAGCAAAACTTGGCACTCCGGGTAGAGCCCACCGACAGGGCGGAGGCCTTTACCGTTTTCGGGCGCGGCGTACTTCACCTCTCCGTCCTCATCGAAACGATGCGCCGGGAGGGTTACGAGGTGCAAATCGGCCAGCCTCAGGTTATCCTGAAGGAGGTCGACGGGAAGCGCCACGAGCCGATGGAGGAGTTGTACATCAACGTACCGGACAGTTACAGCGGTACGGTGATCAACGCGGTCACGCAGCGTAAAGGCACCCTGACCGACATGCGCGCCGAACCGGAGCGCACGTTCCTCACCTTCGAGATCCCGAGCCGGGGCATCATCGGTCTGCGGACCCAACTCATTACCGCCACGGCGGGGGAGTTGGTCATGACCCACCGCTTCAAGGAGTTCGCGGCCTGGGCCGGCGACATCCCGAAGCGAGTAACCGGTTCCATGATCGCCAGCGAAACCGGCAAGGCGATCCCTTATTCGCTCAATAACCTACAGGATCGCGGTACCCTGATCGTGACACCCAACCAGGAGATATACGAAGGCCAGGTGGTGGGCGAAAACGCGCGGCCGGGCGATATGGTCGTTAATCTAACTAAGGCAAAAAAGCAGTCGAACGTACGTTCGAGCGGCGCCGACGATAAGCTCAAGCTAACCCCACCCCGGCTCTTCACCCTGGAGGAAGCGCTCGAGTACATTCAGGGCGACGAGTACGTGGAGGTCACGCCCGACGCGATGCGTATACGCAAGATCTACCTCAAGGAAAGCGAGCGCAAACGCGCCAAGAATCCGGCCCTGGTAGCTGGCACTTGAGTAAAAAAGCCCCACCGATCACTGCGATCGGTGAGGCAAAACGACTGTGCTAAGTCTATCGAATGATCTGTAGCGGGCCGCTGAGCGGCTCCCTGCCGGGTACCTGGATCACGTAGTAGTACGTACCGTTCGGCAGCGGGGCGCCGGCGCCCGTCCCGCGCCAATCGTTCGCGTAGCCTTCGGTCGCGTAAACCCGGTGACCGTGTTGGTCGAAAACGAGCAGCGTATTATTTGGGTAGTTCTCGATACCCAGGACGGTGAACGCGTCGTTCCGTCCGTCGTGGTTCGGACTGAGCCCGTTGAACACGAGCAGTGCGTCACAGGTCACCTCCAGGCGGACGCTCGCCGTATCGCAGCCCCCCGTGTTACAGACCTCGTAGCTGATCCGGTCGAGGCCACAGAAGTCGATCGGGGCGGTGTAGTGCAGTCGGTTGCGCGGGTCCACGCGGACCTCCCCCTTGGTCACACCGCTTCTCAGAAGGATACGTGTGGCCGCTTCGGTGACCTCGTCGTTCGCGAGCACCGGTAACATGCGCTGCCCGTTGTAGGCTATTCCGTACTGATCGTCGTTCGCTACCGGATTCCCGATCGAAGCTGCCGCGAGGACCTCGACGTACAGCCCGACCTTTCCGCGGAATCCGGTAGATCGCTCGCAGTACTCGACGCAGGTGTAGGCTTCGCCCACTTCCTCGGCCGCAAACCGGATGCAGCCGTCGGTCACGGAGTAAAAGTCTACGCTTTCAACGGCCGGATCGATCGGCGCACACCCGAAGGTGAGCTCGTAATCCTCGACGCGCCCGGGTAAACTGACGCAGTGCGTAGCGGCGAGGCCTTTCATTACCTTGATGCTGTCGACCGGGAACGACCCGCAATCCACCACGACGAGCGTACTGTCGCGTTCACCCAGTTGCCCAATGAGAACGAGGTTGTGTAGCCCGGACCCGAGCCGTATCCCCTGCCCGAATGCACTCACGTACGGCGCCGGTTCCGCCCTACGGATCGCGCGTGAGTCTACTCCGAACGCGAGTAACTCCCCGAGTCGCGAGGAAGGCTCACCGACCAGCAACCGGTTGTCGCCGGCGAGGTGCCAAGCGCCGGCTGGGTCGTTTTCGCGCAGGAAGCTAACCAACTCGCTCACCGTGGTGATGCGCCCGCGACGCGCGCCCGGCGCCAGCCGCCAGGTTAGCTCGTAAGCCGATTCGGTATTCGCGCCGCCGAGTAAAGAATCCAGGTTATAGCTGGTCAGTGTTTCGGCGGCGCAAGGGGTTTTCCGTGCGGCCGGTACGCCGTCGATTTCGAGGTCGTACCCGAAGGCATCCAAATCTAAGGCCAAGCAAATGGTCAGCGAATCCCGGCAATCCGGAACGCGGTACCGCTCGACGGGTCGTAACTGACTGAGCCGAACGCCCGAAACCTCCTGGGCGAGTGAAGCCGGACCGCTCGCCCCGCCGAACAGGGCCCCGAGTACCAGTGCGCGCAGTGCACCGCGAGAGTAGAACATGTGTGGAGCTTAGCAGTAGTCGGTAGGCCCCGCTTCGGGGGAGCAGCGACCGTCCATTTTTCAGGATACCGCAAAGGTCGCGGGATTCGATGCGCTAGGTTGTTAACGCGGATTAAGACCGATCTACTCAATATTTTGCACGACTATATATGTATTTATACGTGTTTATATCAATTATTTATGCATTATGTATGTATATATGTGTGTGCAGTATAAATGTGGTAACCACGCGATTAAACTTGCTCAACCGTACGTTTTCCCCGTCGGAGCTACCGCTTACGCTAAAACGAATACCGTTTGTCGAAACCAATCTGCTTTAGTCGCGATGCGCATTCGTGTCGTATGCATTCGCGCGGAGCGCTTTCCGCGTAAGCCGGTGTTCGTTGCGCTCTTTGTTCGACTCGACGCCGCACTCGGTCGGTTCGTCGATTCGACGTGGGGGATTCTGACCGATGGCGCAGAGTTTGCCGGGGGTGGGGTGTACAACGAGACACACGCATGAGTTACCGTATCGAGAATTGTCCTCAATTGCCCGTGCTGTGCGCGCTCGGGATTCTACTGTCTACGGCCGCCTGTACACGCGACGAGGTGGGGGGCACCCTCCCGAGCGAACAGCGAGGAGCTATCCGCCTCGAGCTGACGGACGCGCCGATCGACGATCGGGACGTGGAGGCGGTCTTTATCACGGTAGCGGAGGTACACATCGACGGCAAGCTCCAGGCTGATCTTTCGGTGCGTAAGACGGTCGATATCTCAAATTATCAGAACGGTCGAACCGTGAGGATCGGTGCCCAACAGAGTCTCAGCGCGGATGTCCACGGTAACCTGGAGCTCGTACTCGATCTCGCAACCGATGCAGCGGGGAACTCCCCCGGTTGCTACGTGCTGCGTCGAGACGGAACCAAGGACGCGCTGGCCTACGATGGTACCGAGACCGTTAAGGTGAATACGTCGGAAGCCTTCGTCGTCGAGCAGGAGTCGGTAACCCAGCTCGTGGTCGACCTCAATTTGCGCAAGGCCGTTAGGCGGAGCGCTCAGAACGAGAACGATTTTACGTTCGAATCCGACGCCAATTTGGAGGCGAGCACGCGCCTCGCCGATGTGCGGTTAAGCGGTAACGTATCGGGTGAGGTAAAGAATTACAGTTGCGGGATGGGTTACGACGCTGAGAGCGACTCGGACGGTGATAACAGTTGGTACGAAGGGTACCAACTGAACTGGGCTACGTATTGGGAGCGATTAACCCAGGATCAACGTTCTCGGCGGAAGAATGGTGACGGCTGGGGTTGGGGCCGCCGCGACAACGCAAATGATGCCGACAGTAGCACGGAGGAACGAGCGGACGACGACGACGACGACGACGACGACGACGACGACGACGAAGCGTGCGACGGGCTCGTCGTAGCCTACCTCTACGGCCGCGGTCAGTACGACGCCAAAACGTCCGCCGAAGACGGATTTGCCCACGCGGCCGCTAGCAGTCGCGTGGATGCCGAGGGCCGCTTCAACCTTGCGTTCGTCCCCGCCGGTAAGTACGATCTGTTGCTCGCTGAGTACGTTCGGGACGGTAAAGGCGAGGCCCGGTACAAGGGCCTGCTGCTCACGGACCCCGTGCTCGGCACGGAGAACCGGGAGGTACTCGTGAGCGGGGCGTCGGGTGTCGATTTGGTGGTGGACCTACAGCTCGACTAGCCTGTGGTTAATCGAGCGTGAGCTGTGCGACGTAAAATCCGTCGTATCCCTGGCTCGGCTCGTAGCGCTCCTCACGGGCGAGCGTCCAGGTCGCTTCGGCGGCTTCGAGAAACCCGGCTACCTGTTCGGAACCCTCACTCGGCAACACGCTACAGGTAGCGTAGACGAGCTTGCCCCCAGGCTTCACCATCCGGGAGTAAGAACGCAGGATGTCGTGTTGCCAACCCCTAACGCGTTCGAGGAACTCCGGACTGAGCTTCCACTTTGCGTCCGGGTTGCGCCTCAGCACGCCGAGTCCCGAGCAGGGTACGTCCAGCAGGACGCGATCCGCCCGTCCCGTCAGTCGCTTCACTACTTTGTTGCCGGGCGTCAGGGGCCTGATGTCGAGGTTGGAGATCCCGCCGCGTCGGGCCCTTCGCTTGAGTTCGGCGAGCTTTACCTCCTCGGCGTCCATGGCGATGAGCCGGCCTTTGTTTTGCATGAGCGCTGCGAGGTGAAGGGATTTCCCACCCGCGCCCGCGCACGCATCGACCACGAGCATACCCGGCGCGACGTCGAGGGCGGGTGCGACCTGCTGCGAGGCGAGGTCCTGCACTTCGAAACGCCCCGCTTTGAAGGCGGCGGTTTGCCAGAGGTTGCGTCGCTCAACGACGCGCAGGGCATCCTCCCCCCGCTGTTCGAAGCGGAGCGACACACCCTCGCCCTCGAGTTCGTCTTTGAGGGCTTGCCGGCCGCCCTTGAGCGTATTCACGCGGAGGTACACGTCCGCGGGTTGGTTGAGTGCCGCCAGCTCGTCGGACCAGCGTGACCCCAGCTCCTCGGCGCCGCGGGCGTCGAGCCAGTCGGGGATGCTCTCCAGGAGCGCACGGTCCCGACCGGCGTCGATCAGGGCGTGTTTAACGTGCGCGGGCGAAACCGGCCGAAACCCATCGGCGCGTAGCGCTTCGTCGAACTTCCAAGTCCAGTACGCCGAGATCACCCGCTCCGGTACGTCCGACTCGGCCAGGTAGCAGAGCAGGCGCCACCAGCGCACGCAATCGTAGAGCGTCTCAGCGACGAAGGCCCGGTCGCGCGAGCCCCACCGCCTGTCCCGTTTCAGTAGATGCGCCACTACGCGGTCGGCGTAAAATCTGCGTCCGAACACTTCGTCGAGTCCGTCTGCGACCGCCCTCAACAGCGCGGGGTACGGCTTCGGGGCCTGGGGCCGTTCGCCCTCACGCACCTGGTTTGCCGAGCAATTTGAACATGTTCGATTTGTACGCCTCTACGCCGGGTTGGTCGAAGGGGTTGACGCCCAGTAGGTAGGCGCTTACCCCGCAGGCACGCTCGAAGAAGTAGAAGAGGTACCCGAGTCCGGCCGCGTCGAGCTCCGGCATTTCGAGCAGCACGCTCGGCACTCCGCCGTCTTCGTGTGCGGCGAGCGTCCCCTCGGCGGCCTTCTCGTTCACGAATTGCATATCCTTGCCGGCCAGGTAGTTGAGGCCATCTGGATCTCCCTCCACGCGCTCGATACCGAGATCGTAGGAGGTAGTGGTCTCCCGCACCACCGTTTCGAACAGGTGGCGGCGGCCGTCTTGTATGTACTGACCGAGGCTGTGCAGGTCGGTCGTGAACTGCGCCGAGGCCGGGTAGAGCGCCTTGTGGTCCTTGCCCTCGCTCTCGCCGAAAAGCTGCTTCCACCACTCCGCTACGTACTGGAACCGCGGATCGTAGGCCACGAAGAGCTCGATCACTTTGCCGCGTTGGTACAGGGCGTGCCGGATCGCCGCGTAGCGGAGGCAGGCGTTGTCGGCGAACGGCGCGCTCGCATCCGCTAGTGCCTCCTTCGCCCCCGCGAGCAATCCGTCCGTATCGATGCCCGCCACGGCGAGCGGGAACAGTCCTACGGCGGTGAGCACGGAGTAGCGCCCACCGACGTTGTCCGGCACCACGAACCGCTCGTACCCTTTGGCTTTAGCCAGCTCGAAGAGTTTGCCGCGCTCCGCGTCGGTGGTGGCGACTATACGCCCCTTCGCTCCGTCGGCTCCGTGGCGTTTCTCGAGCTCCTTGCGCAGCAGCCGGAAGGCGAGCGCCGGCTCGGTGGTGGTGCCGGATTTGGAGATCACGTTGATCGCGAACTCCTTGCCCTCCAGGTACGTGAGCAGGTGCGTGTGGTAACGCGGACTGAGTTGCGTACCGGCGAACACGACCTGCGGGGCGCCCCGCCGTCGTTTGGTCTGGCTGTCGCTAAAACTATCCGTGAGCGCGTGCACCGCCGCGCGCGTCCCGAGGTAGCTGCCCCCGATGCCGATGACCACGAGTACCTCGATCTCGTTACGGAGTCGGGCGGCTAGCTGTTGGATCCGCGCGTACTCCTCCCGGTCGTAGTCGTCGGGTAGCCCTACCCAGCCGTTGTACTCCGAACCGGCGCCCTCGTGGCCGACGAGTAGCCGCTTGTCGGCCACCTCGACGAGGGGTTGGAGGTAGTCGAGCTCCTCCGGATTGAGGAATGCCTCGAGGTGGGTAGCGTCCAAAGTGATACGGGCCATAAGGGGGTGTGCTAGCTTGGGCGGTGAATGTAGCCGACCGCCGATGACCGCAAAGCACATAACGTTAGGTCGCCGGGGCGAAGATTTGGCGGCAGCGTTCTTCCGACGGGTCGGGGCGGAAGTTTTGGTGCGGAACTACCGGTGGGGGCGCGCCGAGATCGACTCGGTGATCAGCTACGGGAATAGCCTGCGCTTCGTCGAGGTCAAGACCCGCCGGTACCCGAACCACGGCGGTGCGCAGGCTGCCGTAACCAGGAAGAAGCAGGGGTTGATCATGGCCGCCGCCGGGCGGTACATGCAGGAGGCCCGTTACGACGGTCCGTTCTACTTCGACATCGTAACGGTGATCGTGCCGGTGGACACGGAGCACCAAATCTTTTGGCGGAAAGACGCCTTCGGTTTCGACAACTGAGTTTAGCGGACGAGGGCGGAACCGTTGGGGAAGGGTTAGCGCGGCCGTAGGTTTGCCCGCATGGCCGACGAAAAAATAATATTCTCCATGTCGCGCGTCAACAAGTTCGTTGACGGGGGGCGCAAGCAGATCCTCAAGAACATCAACCTGAGCTTCTTCTACGGGGCTAAGATCGGGATACTCGGACTCAACGGGTCCGGTAAATCTTCCGTGCTGCGCATCATCAGCGGGGAGGACACCAACTTTCAGGGAGACCTCCGCTTCGACGGCGAGTACAAGATCGGCTTCCTCCACCAGGAGCCCCAGCTCGAGGAAGACAAGACGGTCAAGCAGACGGTCGAAGAGGGACTCGGCGCGCTTTACGCGCTGCTGCGGGAGTACGAGGAGGTCAACGACAAGTTCGCGGAGCCGATGTCCGACGAGGAGATGACCAAGCTCATCGAACGTCAGGGGGAGCTGACCGACGAGTTGGATCGGCTCGGCGGTTGGGAAGTGGAAAACCGGGTGGAAACGGCCATGGAGGCCCTGCGCTGCCCCGATCCCGAAAAGCGGATCGAGGTGCTCTCGGGGGGTGAACGCCGCAGGGTAGCCTTGGCGCGCTTGCTGCTCGGCGATCCGGACGTGCTCCTGCTCGACGAGCCGACCAACCACCTCGACGCCGAGAGTGTACAGTGGTTGGAGCAGTACCTACGAGCCTTCAAGGGTACGGTGATCGCCGTGACGCACGACCGGTACTTCCTCGATAACGTGGCCGGTTGGATCCTCGAGCTCGATCGCGGGGAAGGGATTCCCTGGAAGGGCAACTACTCGAGCTGGTTGGAGCAAAAAACGCAGCGGCTCGAGCAGGAGGAACGTTCGGAGTCGAAACGACGCAGGCAGCTCGAGCGTGAACTGGAGTGGGTCCGTATGGCGCCCAAGGCCCGGCAGGCCAAGAGTAAGGCGCGCCTGAGCGCTTACGATAAGCTAGCCGGTGAAGAGGGTAGGGAGCGCGAGCAAAAGCTGGAGCTCTACATCCCGCCCGGTCCGCGGTTGGGGGACACGATCATCGAGGTCAAGGGCCTCAGCAAGTCCTACGGCGATCAACTTCTCTTCGAAGACCTCGACCTCAGCGTCCCCCGCTCCGCGATCGTGGGTATTATCGGCGCGAACGGGGTGGGTAAATCGACGCTGTTTCGGATCGTGACCGGCGAGGAGACCCCCGACGGGGGCGAGGTCGAGGTCGGGGATACCGTGGAGCTGAGCTACGTGGACCAATCGCACGCGGCGCTAACCGGGGACAAGTCGATCTTCGAGGCCGTCTCGGAGGGCAACGAATTCGTCAAGCTCGGCGACCGGGAGCTCAACGCGAGGGCGTACCTCAGCCGGTTCAACTTCGCCGGACCGGACCAGCAAAAAAAGATCGGGCTGCTTTCCGGGGGTGAGCGCAACCGGGTTCACCTCGCGATGACGCTCAAGGAGGGCGGCAACGTGCTACTGTTGGACGAGCCGACCAACGACCTGGACGTTAATACCCTGCGTGCGCTGGAGGATGCGCTCGAGAGCTTCGCCGGGACCGTACTTCTGATAAGTCACGACAGGTGGTTCATGGACCGCCTCGCTACACACGTACTGGCCTTCGAGGGCGACTCCGAGGTGGTGTTCTTCGAGGGGAACTTCAGCGAGTACGAGGAGGCGAAAAAGGCGCGACTCGGAGACGTGCAGCCCCGCCGGCCACGGTTCAAGAACGTCATCAACCGCGTCTGACCACGAGGATTTCGGGCGGGTGAGCTTCACGTCGTAAAGAGAGGTCGGAGAGCTAGCTCTCCGACCTGCACTGAAATGAGAAACAACTATGATTCTTTGTGGCAACCGGTAACGCCCGTCGGGGGAGTGAGCCGGTAGATGCGTAAGGCGCTGGGCGAGGTTCCGCAATCTTTCGCAGGGCTAAGAAAACACAAAATGTTTACAACGCGCAAGTTTGTGGAAACATTTTGTGTTTCTTTGTTGCAAACAACCGTCCCGGTGTACGCGGATCCCTGGGTGCCGTTAACTCCCTTTCCCAATTCGTGCTCATATTTACGTTGCGCTTCTGTTTTGATACATGTTTGATTTTCACACAGATAAGGCTCGATACTTCGATATGCAGCGCGAGACCGGGCGTGCGTACATCGGGCCCCTCGTGGCGTCCCACGTGCGGGCGGCTAAACCTTGGCGCGTACTGGAGGTCGGCTGCGCGGAGGGCGGGGTACTCCAGGCTTTCCTCGACGCCGGTCACGAGGGCGTAGGAATCGAGCTCATGGATGCGCGGGCGAAACTCGCTCGTCACAACCTCGCCGGCCCGATTGCGCTCGGTCGGGCGCGGATCGTGAGCGAGGATATATACGAGGTCGATCCCCGTGCGCTCGAGCCGCGGGGCTTCGATCTGATCGTCCTCAAAGATGTAATCGAGCATATCCCACACCAAGAACGGATTATGCCGAGGCTCGTGGAGTTTCTGGCACCGGGGGGGCGCATTTTCTTCGGGTTCCCACCCTGGATGATGCCCTTCGGGGGCCACCAGCAGATCGCGAGGGCGAAGCGCGTGAGCAAGATGCCCTGGGTGCACTTGCTGCCCCCGGCGATGTACAGGGACTACGTTCGCCGTTCGGGCGAACGGGACGCGGTACGTACCGAGCTCGAGAACATTCGACGGACCGGAATATCGATTCAGCGCTTCGAGCGCATCGTGCGCGCTTCCGGGTTACGAATCGACCGGCGCGTCATCTGGCTGACCAACCCGATTTACAACCTGAAGTTTGGGATCGAGGCGCGCGAACAGTTTTCTTTCCTGGCGCGTATTCCCTATTTACGTGACCTCGTTAGCACGGCTGCGTACTACGTAGTGAGTAGATCGCCCGAAGCCGAAAATTACCTCTCTACGAAATCCCCCTCCTATGCCACGACCGACTAGCGCCCAGGGCGTTGTGGTACTGTTGGGGATCGTTTTAGCGCAAGCGGCGATCTTCCCGGAGCGGGCGACCGCACAATCGTGGCCGCAGCACTCGCTGTGGCACCTGAACCCGGTGCGTTTTAACCCGGCCGCTTCCGCTAATCTCTACTCGCTCGAGGCCACCGGCGCCCTCCGCAGACAGTGGGTGGACCTGCCCGGATCACCGACGACGACACAGGTTACCCTCGGCGCACCGGTTTACATCGCGCGCGGCGGGGTCTCCCTCGGTCTGGAACGAGACGTGATCGGAGCCCAGCGATCCACGGAGATCCGCGGAGCCTTCTCGTACCAAATCTTGAACACCGAGGAGTTCTTGCTCTCGCTCGGCGCGGGCATCTCCTGGCGTAACGCCAACCTCGATTCGCGTACCCTACGCACACCGGGCGGGGTGTACGAGGGCAATGGGGTCGACCACCAAGATCCGATTTTGGCCAACAGCACCACCTCGTCCGCCGGAATCGGGGCCGACGTGGGTTTGGAGTTAGTTTGGCGCGAGACCTCCGTCGGGATCGCGGTGGTAAACGCGCTCGAGCCTCGTATCAACTGGGAGGGACTCGACCGAGTTTTCCCGCGTAGTACCCTTCTGTACGCCATGACCGTATTACCTCTCGCGGAGCTGATCGATCTACAGGTAACTGGTATCGCCCAAACGGATGCGTCCGTTTGGCAGGCGCAGCTCGGGAGCATGCTATGGTATAACCGCAATATCGGATTTGGGGCCGCGTTTAGGGGCTACAGCGCCAACACGATCGATGCAGTAAGCGGTCAGGTCGGCTGGCGGTCATCTAACTCGTTGGCGTTGGCGTATTCTTACGACTACGGACTCTCCGAGTTAGAGCGTGCGCACGACGGTTCGCACGAATTAGTGCTCCGATACACGCTCGATACACCTATTGGAAAAGGCAAATTGCCGCCCGTAATCTTTAACCCCCGACTGTGACATACCAGATTAGGTATACTTCTTGCCACAAGCTTGAAGTTGACCTTGAGGAGGCCTCACCGCCTCCTTTCTGTACCGCAAGCCAGTTTTTATCCAGCCCATCAGCCGGGCAGTACGCTGAGACAACTCCGAAAACTCGGACCTAAGATGAAGCAACGACTAACCTCCATTACCGCCGTAGCCGCTGCAGCCCTCGTGCTTGCCTCTTGTGGATCACAACAGACGGGGCAACTCACTGGCGTCCAAGATCGCCCGAGTTGGAAAGGGATCAACCCGTACGGGATGGTCTACATTCCCTCCGGTACGCTCCACATCGGGGCCTCCGATCAGGATATTTCGGGAACTTTCCTCCAGACCCCCAAGTCGATCTCGATCGCGGGTTTCTACATGGACGATACGGAGATAACGAATAACGAATATCGTCAATTCGTGGGTTGGGTCAAGGATTCTATCGCTCACACGTATCTCGATCACTTCTACGAAGACGAGATCACCGGCGAGCAGCGCATCGACTGGGAGTACGACATCGACTGGTCCGACGAAACGCTCCAAGACTTATACTACCAGGGCGACGACCGTTTCGCCGGTAAGCAGGAGTTCGATACCCGCAAGTTGCAGTATACCTACGAGTGGTACGATTGGTCGCAAGCCGCCCACGACAAGTCGGGTGCCCCGCGCAACTCTTACATCGAGCGCAAGACCGTTAACGTCTACCCCGATACCCTAGTCTGGATCCGCGATTTCGCCTACTCGTACAACGAGCCGATGACGCGGAACTACTTCTGGCACCCGGCTTTCGACGACTACCCCGTAGTTGGCGTCAACTGGCACGGCGCCAAGGCTTTCTCCTACTGGCGTACCAATCTTTGGAACTCCTTCCCCGAAGGGAACTCCGTCAATACCGAGGACTTTCGCCTCCCCTACGAGCACGAGTGGGAGTACGCCGCTCGCGGTGGTAAAGACCTCGCCCCTTTCCCGTGGGGCGGCTACTACGTCCGCAACGGTAAAGGGTGCCTGCTCGCCAACTTCAAGCCCGGTCGCGGTAACTACCCCGAAGACGGCGGTCTCTACACCGTGAAAGCCGACGCTTACTACCCCAACGATTACGGTCTGTACAACATGGCCGGTAACGTAGCCGAGTGGACCAGCACCGCTTACTACGATAATGCGTACAGCTTCCTCCACGACCTCAACCCGGACATCCGCTACGACGCTGCCGACGAGGATCCGGAGAGCTACAAGCGCAAGGTTATCCGCGGCGGCAGCTGGAAGGACATCAGCTACTTCCTGCAGACCGGCACCCGCAACTGGGAGTACCAAGACACGACGAAGAGTTACGTCGGCTTCCGCTGCGCGCTCTCCTTCCTGGGTCGCTCCGCTAACGATTTCTAGCCTTTCGGCAAAACTTTTGGCTTTTCGTCGCCTAACACCCTATTTCGGGTACACGATTTGCTATTAAGCTACCGTTGGGCATTGCCTACACCCCCCGCTCTCACCCGTTATACCGCTTCTGGATCGAGAAGCACCTCCGCCGTTCAAACTGAACGGTGACCCACACATAACCTGAACGGCATGACTGTGCCGACCGGGGGACGGAAGCTCTATGCCCAGCCGCCCCACCTTCTCAAACGCTCGAAAAAAAACACACTTCTAATGAGCTTCATCAAGTCGAAAGGATTCAAGTACGTCAAGAACCTAATTATCGGAGTCGGTGCAGCCGTCGTCCTCGTGGGTGCACTCTTCAAGATTCAATCCTGGCCCTACGCTAGTGAGATGCTGACCGTCGGCCTGCTCACCGAAGCCGGCCTGTTCCTTATGCTCGGTTTCCTCGGGCCAGAAAAAGATTACTACTGGGAGAAGCTCTACCCGGGTCTGGACGACTACAACAGCAACGTCGCACCACTCGCAGCTAGCGCTGGCGCAGGGGCTCCGGTTCAGGCGCTCAACGGCGAGATCGTCGAGCAGCAACTCGGCGGTATGCTCGGCGAACTTCAGGTGATGTCGAAGTCGCTGAGTTCACTCAAGGCCCTGCAGGATGCCGACTTCTCGTCGACCTCCGATCAGATCGCCTCGATGAACAACTTCTACGGCAAACTTAACGAAGCTATGGCTTCCCTCGGTGACTCGCTCGAGGACACCAAGCAGTACAAGGACCAGATGGCGGCCCTCAACCAGAACCTCGGTTCGCTGAACCGCGTATACGGTAACATGCTCACCGCGATGGGAACCTCTCCCGCGGCCCCAGCCAAAGCCTAAGCCTCGCGGCACACCATTAGATAGGCCGGCGCGCCGACTCCTCTCCGGGGAGCCCACGCGCCGGCCACCTCCTACAAGCTCCCATAACCTAGCGATCTAGATGTCTATTCCTAAGGAGCCGCGCGCCCTCATGATTAACCTCATGTACCTGGTGCTCACGGCCATGCTCGCGCTCAACGTCTCCGCGGAGGTGATGAACGCATTTTTCGCCCTCGACGACGGTAACACCACGACCATGAAGGTCGTCAACGGCCAACTCGATCAAACCGAAGCCAGTCTCTCCAAGCTACTCGCCGACGAGTCGAAGGCCGACTTCCGGCCTATCGAACCCGCTATTGCGGAGGTTCGTCAACTCTCCAAAGATTTCAACTCCTACGTCGACGGCATCCGCAACGAACTCATCGACGTATCCGGTGACGGCAACGGTACGGTAGACGCTGGCGACTTCAAGGAGGATCACGACGGTGAACTCAAGTACATCCGCGGCAAGAAGAACAAGGACGTAACCACGCGTCTACTCGTCGAAGGAGATACCGGCAACGAACTCAAGCAGCGGATCCTCGATACCCGGGCCGCCCTCGTCGCGGCGTACACCAAGCTCGTCACCGAGAATGCCGAAACCTTCGGTCTCAACGAGGCCCAAATCGAGCAGTCAGTACAGAGCGTCGCCAACGAAATGCCGTTCAACGTGGACGATACGGAGTGGCAAAACAGCGAATCGAAAAGCTGGTCGGAGTACAAGTTCCGCCAGATGCCGGTAGCCGCCGTGCTACCGCTCCTTTCGCAAATGCAAGCCGATCTCAAATCCTCGGAGGCGAACATGGTCAACTCCATGGCTACCCTCGCCGGCGGTAAGACGATCACTTTCGATCAGTTCTTCCCCGTTGTCAACGCCGACAAGAGCTACGTCGTAGGTGGGGAAAGCATCACCGCGAAGGTCTCGGTCGGTACCTACTCCTCCTCGCTCCAGCCGGAGAACGTGAATATTACCGCCAACGGTAAAGCGCTCAAGATCAATCCCGACGGTACGGCTAACCTCACGATCCCAGCCAGCGGTTCGGGTCAGAAGACCGTTCCCCTCACCGTAGCGGTTAAGAACCCGCTTACCGGTAAGACCGCCACGGGCGAGTCCAAGTTCACCTACGAAGTGGGCTCACGCTCCGTCGCCGTGTCTGCCGATAAGATGAATGTATTTTACCTCGGTGTAGACAACCCCGTGACCGTATCCGCCTCCGGTGTTAGCTCGAACCAAGTTCGGGTAACGACAACCGGTCCCGCCTCGATCAAGGGTAGCGGAAGCAAGTACGTAGTGCAGGGCACTAAGCCGGGCGAGGCCAAAGTCGTCGTCACCGCCGGCGGTAAGCAGCTCGGTTCCTTCGACTTTCGCGTCAAGCGAATCCCCGATCCGGTCGCTCGCCTCGGTAACAACGATTCCGAAACCATGGGTAACGGTGAGTTTAAAGCCCAGAAGGGTGTCGTAGCTCACCTCGACAACTTCGATTTCGAGGCCCGTTGCAAGATTCAAGGGTTCAATCTCGTACGCGTGCCTAAGCGTCAAGACCCGATTACGGTCTCCAACCCCGGAGGTGGCTTCAACGCCGACGCCCAGCGTCAGATCCGTGCCGCAACCCCGGGCGACACCTACTACTTCCAGAACGTAAAGGCGCGCTGCCCGGGAGATAATGCCGGACGTACGGTTAACTCACTCGTTTTCCAAATCCGCTAGGCCGCTCAATACGACCCTCGCTCACTGCGTTCAGTAGCTCAACGTCTTCGTATGAACCCTCGTCCCATCACCTCGGTACTCTTCGGTCTCGCTCTCTTTGGCTTCGGCGCGGTTACCTCCGCGCAGATCCCGGAGACGGTCTTAACCGAATCAAGCGCCCCACCCGCCGATAAGCCGCTCGACGATATCGTCGCCAAGGACCTTATCCAGGAGAAGCCCGTCCTCCCCTACGATGCCGTTCGCGAGGCGGATATCTTCTGGGAGAAGCGCATCTGGCGCGTGATCGATACCCGCGAAAAGATGAACCAGATGTTCGCCTTCCCGGATCGGCCCTTCGCCCAAATCTTGCTCGAGGCGGCTATAGACGGTGATCTCACCGTGTACAGCACGGAAGACGATAAGTTCTCCTATCCACTCACGCCCGAAGAGGTAGCCGCGAAGACGACTTCGACGGATACGATCACCGCGTTCGATCCCGATACTTACGAGGAAACGATCCAGGTGGTGAGCAACGACCTCAACTACGAGGACATCAAGCGTTACCGCGTTAAGGAGATTTGGTTTTTCGACGAGGAAAGCTCGACTATGCAGGTCCGTATCCTCGGCATCGCCCCCCTCCGTGACATATTCGATCAGGATACCGGTGACTTCCTCTACGAGGATCCGATGTTCTGGGTGTACTACCCGAATGCGCGGCAGTTGCTCTCACGGGAACGCGTCTTCAACGTCAACAACGATGCAAGTCCGACCACCTGGGAAGACCTGCTCGAGACCCGCTACTTCAGCTCCTACATCTGGAAGCAGAGTAACGTGCAAGACCGTCGACTACAGGAGTACCTCACCGGCGTCGATCTGCTCCTCGAGGGAGAAAAGATCAAGCAGGAGATCTTTAACTTCGAGCAAGACCTCTGGTCGTACTAAGCTTACGCTAAAACTGACCGTAGCTATCGAAAGCGGCGCTTCCTGAAAGGGGGGCGCCGCTTTTTGCGTCTGTACCTATTCCAGTCAAATCCTTAGGCCACGCGTTGATCGAACGTGTCAACGATAAACTTAGAGAAACCGAGCTTTAAAGAACAGTTTGGCGCGCTCGTCTACCTGAAGCCTTTCTTCCGTATGATCTACGGGGTAGCTCCGAGCCTCACCGTCGCCAACGGGCTCCTTCGCCTCGTCAAGGCGGGCCTGCCGCTGGCGATGCTGTACGTCGGTAAGTTGATCATCGACGAGATCGTGCGACTCACCGAGGGTGTAGCTCCGAGCTCGATCGGCGATCCCATCTTGTACCCGCTCTGGGGCCTCGTCGCCGTGGAGTTGGGGCTCGGATTGCTCAGCGAAGGCATCAACCGCGCGATGACGCTCGGCGAAAATCTGCTCGGGGATTTGTTCGCCAACGCGACGTCCGTCCGGCTCATACACAAGGCCGCCGAGCTGGACCTCTATCAGTTCGAAGATTCGGAGTTCTACGACAAGCTCGAGCGAGCCCGCCGCCAAACGACCTCCCGTACCGTACTCATGGGGCAAGTCCTCACGCAGATGCAGGACGTACTCACGCTCCTCTTTCTCGCCGGTGGCATCGTCTACTTCAGTCCCTGGCTAATCGTCATCCTGGCCATTAGTGTCGTCCCCGCATTCCTCAACGAGAGCCAGTTCAGCCGCAACAGTTACTCCCTCACCCAATCCTGGACGCCGCAACGTCGCGAGCTCGACTACCTCCGCTTCATTGGAGCGAGCGACGAAACGGCTAAGGAGGTTAAGATCTTCGGACTCAGCGATTTTTTGGCCGGCCGTTTCAAGAAGCTCAGTGACGAATACTACGCGGCCAACAAACGACTGGCGGTCAAGCGTGCCGCGATCGGCGGACTCTACAGCGCCGTCGGAACGCTGGCCTACTACGGTGCCTACCTTTTCATCCTCTGGCAAACGGCCGTCGGCATCATTACCATCGGTACGCTCACCTTTCTCGGCGGCAGCTTCCAACGCCTCTTGAGCCTGATGCAGGGCCTGGTTTACCGCTTCTCGAGCATCGCCGAAAGCTCTCTGTACCTCAAGGATCTGTTCGATTTCTTCGACATCCAACCGACCATCCGCGGCTCGGAGGCGGGTCGTCCGTTCCCTCATCCTGTTCGGGATGGATTCGTGTTCGAGGACGTCGGATTTAGCTATCCCGGGTCGGAGCAGTACGCGTTGCGCCACCTCAGCTTCCACCTTCGCTCGGGCGAGAAGCTGGCGTTGGTCGGCGAGAACGGGGCCGGCAAAACCACCCTCGTCAAACTGCTCGCCCGGCTCTACGAGCCTACGGAAGGGCGTATCTTACTGGATGGCCACAACCTGCAGGAGTACGATCTCGGTGAGCTGCGCCGCGCGATCGGCGTCATATTCCAGGACTACATCCGCTTCCAGTTCTCCGCGGGAGATAACATCGGCGTCGGGGAGGTCAACTACCTCGAAGAGTCCGATCGGGTCCGCGATGCGGCTACCAAGAGTCTGGCGAGCACCGTCATCGATAACCTACCGCATAAGTACGAGCAAGTACTCGGCAAACGCTTCCAGGGTGGGGTAGACCTCAGCGGTGGCCAGTGGCAAAAGATCGCCCTCGGTCGCGCGTACATGAAAGAAGCCGAGCTGCTCATCCTCGACGAGCCGACCAGCGCCCTCGATGCGCGCGCCGAGCACGAGGTCTTCGAGCGTTTTAGCGCGCTGCTGCAAAACAAGACCGCCGTGCTCATCTCCCACCGGTTCTCGACGGTGCGTATGGCAGACCGAATTTTAGTCCTGAAAGACGGACGCGTGCTCGAGCTCGGTACGCACCCCGAGCTCCTGGAGCTCGGGGGCAAATACGCTGAGCTCTTCGATCTACAGGCCGCTGGCTACCGGTAGCTCATCGTGCGGAACAGGTTTCGGTACCTTCCGGGATGGCGCGGTCCGAGTGTCGTAGATATTCCGGAGGGAGCGCCATTCCCGTTTGGATGAAGATTCAGAAAGCCTATCTTCGCGGCCGCTAAGAGGTCGACCTGGTAGCTCAGTTGGTTAGAGCATCTGACTTTTAATCAGAGGGTCGTGGGTTCGAGACCCACCCGGGTCACGCAGCGCAAGCCCCCGCATCGCACCGCGGTGTCGGGGGCTTCTTGTGTTTGTGTAGTGCGCTACCGGTCGCGTAGTATCCCGGACTCCTAAAAGTACCGGGGCGTCGTAAACCGCTTCACGGAGTAGTTCAGGTCGTAGCCGATCATCACCTCCACGCTGCCGCTGCCGTACGACTGCAGGCGGGTAAGACTGTAGTCGTAGGCCAGCCCGAGCCGCAACCCGTTGTCGAGGTAAAATGCGGCCCAGAGATCCGCGCTATCGTGAGAGCTGTTGGACTGGAACACGTAGTCGAACGTGGAGCGAAATGAGCCGCCCACCCAAAGTACCTGGCGTATCAGCAGGCTCAGATCGACGTCGAATTGGGTCGGAGTGCGCACGGTCGCCACGTCCTGACGGCTCGTGCTAAACCCGTCGAGCAAGCCGACCCCCTTCACCAGTAAGCTCGGCTTAAATACGAGGTCACGCGAACCCACCGGAATGGCCGCTCCGGCCGCGAGGTAGAGGTGCCGGTAGTTGCGAGCGCCGGTAAGGGCCGAGGCGGTCTCCTGCGGCAGCTCCTCGACGTCCCGAAGCTCGGTTTCGAATAACCGGGGTACGCTGAGTCCTGCGTACAGCTTCTCGGAGTAGAGATAGAGTCCCGCGCCGGCGTTCGGGAGTACCATCGCCCCTCGGTTTTCGCGAAAGCTGGGATCCATAACCTGTGGATCCTTGAAGTTGAGTCCGGAGTAGTCGTGGTTGAAGTACGTTACCCCACCCTGCAAGCCGAGCGAGAGGGTTAGATCCGCGCTGAGGGCCATGCGGTAGGCGTAGGCGAGTTTGACCTCACTGAACACCGAAGAACCGAGTCGATCCTGCGTAATGTAACCGCCGAGTCCGACCCGCTCCCACGCGGGGGAGTGTACGCTCGCCGCGTAGGTGAGCGGTGCGCCGGCATTAACGGAGCTGTTGCCCTTGCCCCAACTGAGCCACTGATCGCGTAAGATCGCCGTGGTGCTCAGGTAGTTCTTCGATCCCGCGTAGGCAGGATTGAAGGCGAGCGCGTTGAACATGTACTTCGTAAACATCGGATCCTGCTGCGCGAGCGCAGCGCTGCCCAACCCGACGCCAAACATCGCCACGAGTAGAGCGCGTACGAACTTGGTTGTGTCGTGAGGTAATCGCATATCCTGGGTTGTACAAGCCAAAAACTGGTCCAAGCGGGCGCTTCTACACCTTTCGGGGAAGAAGCGCCCTGCGTTCGGTGCGAGTGGGCGATTAGCGGGCGAGCTGGAGGTAACCGGAGTAGGTCTCGCCGGCACCGTCGGTGATTACGTAGTAGTAGGATCCCTCCGGAAGCGTTTTACCTTTCCAACGGCCCTGGAAGGCCTCGGCGTCGTTGGCGTAGCCATCGCGTTCGTAGACTTGGTTTCCCCAGCGATTGAAAACGATCACCTTGTTGCGCGGGAAGCTCTCGATGCCGACGATGGTAAACTGATCGTTCACGTTGTCGCCGTTCGGAGAGAAACCGGAGAAGATGACCAACTTGTCGCAGGCTACCTCGATGCGGACGGTCGCCGTGTCGGCACCCGACTCGTTGGTGATCGCGTAGCTGAAGCTGTCGAAATCTCCGCAGAAATCACGCGTCGGCACGTAGCGGAACACGCCGTCGTTCTCTAGGCTTACCGACCCGTGCTCGGGTTGGGTAACCCAGCTCAAGTCTTCGAGTAAGCCGTTGATCGTATCGTTCGCGATCACGTCGATCGTGGTAACCGCCTCGTGCGTTGTGGCCGTCTCGTCGTCGATCGCTACGGGGAGGCGGTTGCCTCCCTGATCGCAGTCGCTACCGACTTCGAGCAGCTGGACCTGCGACACGCAACCCGCTGCGTCGGTCACTTTCACCTCGTACTGACCGACCGCCAGCTCCGTACGATCGCGCGGGTCGTTGGCGGCGGGCAGGTCTTGCCAGTCGTACTTGAAGGGCGCGCTACCGCCGCTCAGCGAGAGGGAAATCGATCCGCCGGCCCGCTCGCAATCCACCCCGGAGATTTGCGCATCGACGCTCAGCTCCCGCGGCTCGACGACCGTAAAGCAGCGCGTTCCGGCCAAACAACCGTTGGCGTCACGAATCAACAAGCAGTACTCGCCGGCACCGAGCTCGCCGTGCTTTACCACCTCCCCGCGACTGTTCTCGAAGGAGATCGTGGGGGGGTAGGCGAAGCCCGCAGCGTAGTCCGGCTCGAACTTCGGCGCTCCATCCTGGGCACCGTAGCAGCTCAACGCGGTGGTATCCGCCATCGAAATGGTCGCGGTCGCGCTGGCCCCGTCCGTCAACACGAAGCCGAGCGTTTCGCTGCAACCCGATTCGCGATCGGTGACGAGGACGTTGTAGGCTCCCGCGGCGAGGTTCTCCCGTTCGGCGCCCGTGCCCCAGTCGTACGTGTAGTTACCCCTGCGACTCGCCTCGATGCGGACCGCTCCGTCGGCCGCGCCACAGGCGGGAAGCCGCAACACCTCAGCCGACAGGCCGAAGTCGGCCCGCGCTCCCACGCTCACCGCGATCTCCTCGTTGCAGCTCGCGTCCGTTTGGCTAGCCGTTACGATGTAGGTACCCGCGGCCAGATCCGCCCGCTTGGCTGCGCTGAGGCCGTCTGGCCAAGTAAAGCGCACGCCCTCCGCGGCGTTCGGGAAGTCGACCTGCCCGTTGCTCACGCCACAGTCGGCGAAAACGACGGTCGGGCGCCCGGCCACTACCTCGCTCACGCCAACCGTGGCCGTTGCCTCCGTTGCACAATCCGCCGCACCGGGGCGCGTAACGCGAATCGTGTAGGTACCCGCCGGCAGGTCTTTCCTGGCGTTACCCGCATCGCTCTGCGGCGTACCCCGCTCGGGCAGCCACCGGTAGCTGTAGTCGGCGGGGTCCCCCACCACCTTCACGTTCACCGATCCGGAGGGCCGGTCGCAACCGGCGTCCACCGTGTTCACCGTGCTTACGACGGGGGCCTCGCAGCAGACGCGAGCCACGAATCGAGCCCCGTAGGTGGTGAGTGCGGCACATACGTCGCCCGCGGCAATCTGCTCGTCGATGGCGTCGATGCGCCCGGCGTCGAGCATGTCGTCCGGGGTGAAGTTACTGGGGTCGTACACGATCTGGTGCACCGAGTACTGCCCGCTCCCGCTGACGCTAAAACGCGCGGCGTCGCTCGTCTCGACGATCTCGCCGCCGCTTGCGTCGGCGAGGATGTAGTGGAGGGCGTAGCCGTCCGGCACGCTCGGCGCGGTCACGAGCACGAGGTCGAGGAGGGCGCCGTCGGGGCCGAGGCAAGCGTCGTCCGTTTGCGCCCGCACGATGGAGGTTTTGGCTTTCACGCCATTGACTTCCGGGGCCGCGTTGAGTACGAACTCGTACGTTTTCGCGCAAGCGGAACCCTCGGCGTCACTCACGCGGAGGCGGTACTTGCCGGCGGCTAGGTTGGTCGCACTCGCGCCGCTCGCCACCTGTGGGGTCCAGGTGTAAACCGCTTCGGCGAAGGGCAGGGTGGGGAAGGTGATGCTGCCGTCGCTCTGGCCGCAGCGGGGTTGCTGCAATTGGGCCTCGTCGGGCGATGGGAACGCGCAACCGAGCGGGTTGGTGCTCGTGTCGACCGGAGTGTCGCCGACGATCGTGACCGACGTACTGACCTCCTGCGAGCAGGACGCGTACTTGGCCGTGAGTACGTAGGCACCGCTCATGGCCGGGCTCGCGTTCGGGATACCGATGTCGCGCCCCTTGGCGGAGAAGCCCTGGGGACCGGTCCACGAGTAACCTTCGGCGCCCGCGCTGGCGCTAAGCCGAATGGCGTCGCCCGCCTCGAGTCGCGTGGCGCCCTCCACGGAGAGACTGAGTCGATCGACCGTGACCTCCTGGCTCGCCTGGCCGGCGCAACCCTCGCCGCTAACGGTGAGGCTGAGTTGGTACGCCCCGACCTTGCTCGGCGTGAAAACCGTCTCCCCGGACTTGCTGTCGCTAAATGTGCCACCGTTGGCCTTCCAGGTGTAAACGGCTCCCTCGCGGAGCGGACTCGCCGCCACGGCGATGCCTTCGGGGGCGCAGTCGTCGCTCGGGCGGACGAGGATGCCGATGGACTCGCCGCCGGAAACACTGATGCGCTGGGTCCCGCGGGCGGAGTTGCCGCAGCGATCGGTGACCTCCCAGGTACGCACCAAGATATAGTCGCAGTCCATGCCGGGCACCGACTCCTCGGTGAGCTTCACCTGCGGGTTGTTGTCGCAGTTGTCGGCCCCGCGTACGGGGGCGGCGGCGGGTACGGTCTCGCCGTCGGCGATGTCTACCTGGATGTTCGGCGGTACGCCCGAGAGCGTCGGATTCTCGTCGTCCTGCAGGAGGATAAACTGGACGGCGGTCGATACGTTGCCGCAGTCGTCGGTCGCCGTCCACACCCGCTGGAGGCGCTCGGAGCAATCGACGCTCGGACTGCGATCCGCGTAGCTCACCGTCACGTTCGAGGTACAGTTGTCGGTGGCCTTGGCTTTCTCGCGCGGCTGACCGATCGAGCAGGCGTACTCCTCCGAGTCGGGTACGAAGGTGAAGACGGGCGCCTCCTCGTCGGCGAAGGTGATCACCTGACGGGCCGTCACGCTATTACCGCAGTCGTCGGTGGCACGGAAGGTGCGCTCGATGGAGTAGGTGCTGCTGCAGTCGCCGGTGCGGCGCTGCTCGTCGACGGTGACCGCTACGTCGGAGTCGCAGTTGTCGGCGGCGGTAGCCATGTCCTCGGGCATCGCGTCGCCACAGGCGAGCGTGATGTCGGCGGGTACCCGCTTGAAGCGAGGTGCCTCGCGATCTTCTACGCGGATGGTTTGGCGCGCGGTGGCCGCATTGCCCTTGGCATCGCGGGCCGTCCAGGTGCGTACGAGGGTGTAGGAGTCGGCGCAGTCGCCTTCGGTGCGCTCCTCGTCGAGGGTCACGGCCGCTTCGCCGTTGCAGTTGGCTACGGCGCGGGCCGGGATGCTCGGGATGGTTTGCTGGCAGGTGTAGCGGGCGTCTTCGGGTACGAAAGTGAACACGGGCTTGCCCTCACCGAAGACCGTGATGGTCTGGCTTACGCTAGCCGTGTTACCGCACTCGTCGGCGGCCGTCCAGGTACGGGTGAGCTGGTACTCGGCCGCACCGGGTTCCCCGACGCGATCCTCGAGCATCGAGATGCGGACCTGTCCGCGGCTGCAATCGTCGCTCGCGGTCGGACTGTTGTTCGGCAGCGGTTGGCCGCAGCCCACTTCTACGTCGCGGGGCACGTTGGCGAAGACCGGGGCGGTATCGTCGATGACGGTGACCACCTGGGTAGCCGTGGCCACGTTACCGCAGGCGTCGGTAGCCGTGAAGGTGCGCACGAGCTCGTAGCTGCTGCCGCACTCCCCGGCTACGTTGCGCTCGGCGGTGACGACCCGTACGCGCTCGTCGCAGTCGTCGGTCGCCGTCGCCTCCGCGCTCGGGACGTTTTCGCGACAGCTCACCGTGATGGCGGCGGGCACGTCCGTGAAGCGCGGGGCGATCGTGTCGGAGACGAATACGACCTGACTGGCCGTAGCCGTGTTGCCGCACGCGTCGGTGGCCGTGAAGAGGCGAACGACGCGGTAGGTGTTGGCGCAGGCACCGCTCTCGGTGCGCTCGGATACGCTCACCTCGGGCGCTGTTCCTCCGCAAGCGTCGCTCGCCTTCGGCAGCGCGGTCGGGAGGGCGGCCCCGCAGGCCAACTCCCGCGAGGCGGGCACGTCGGTGAGCGCCGGGCTCGTGGCGTCGTCGATGTTGATGACCTGCACCGCGCTGGCTACGTTGCCGCAGGCGTCGGTGGCGGTGAAGGTGCGCGTGATGCGGCGCTCGCCGGCGCAGCGTCCGGCGGACTCTTCCTCCTTCGTCGACACGGTGACGGACGCGTCGCAGTTGTCGGTGGCCGTTACGCTGGCCGCGGGGATCTCCTCGCCGCAGCCGAGCTGGAGGTCGGCGGGAACGCCGACGAGTACCGGCTTCCGGCTATCGGAGACGGTGATGGTCTGTACGGACGACTTGCTGTTGCCGCAGTCGTCGGTCGCTACCCACGTGCGAGCGACCTCGTAGCCGCAGGGCTGCTCGCGCCGCTTGTCGAAGAACTCGAGGTTTACGTCGCGGTCGCAGTTGTCGCTGGCCGTTGGCGTGAGCACGGGGATCGGCTGCTCGCAGGAGACGGTGATCTTCTGCTCGAGGTCCGCGATGCTCGGGGCTTCGCGATCTTCAAAGGTGATCGTCTGGCTGGTGGTGGTTGCGTTGCCGCAGTTGTCGGTCGCCGTCCAGGTGCGGATCAGCCTGACGCCGGTGGTGCAGTCGGTGCCCTCCCTGGCTTCGGTCATGGTGACCGTCACGTCGTCGTCGCAGTTATCGACCGCGGTAACGTCGGCGGCGCGAGGCGCTTGGCCGCAGGCGAGCGTCGTGCTCGACGGCACGCGCTTGAAGGTCGGTGCCTGGTCGTCGGTTACGGTCACGCGCTGGGTGGCGCGGTCGGAGTTGCCGCAGTCGTCGCTGATCGTCCAGGTGCGCAAGACTACGTAGCTGTCGGGGCAGGCGCCGCTGAGGGTCTCCTGGGTCTCGGTTACCACGACTTTCTTATCGCAGTTGTCGCTGGTGGTCGGTTGGGACTTCGGCAGGCCGGCGTCACAGCTGACGCTCGCGTCGGGCGGTACCTGTACGAAGGCGGGCATCGTCGGGTCGATCACGGTGATGATCTGGCTCACGGTGGCCGAGTTGCCGCAGGCGTCGGAGGCCGTCCAGGTGCGCACGAGCTCGTAGCTCGCGTCGCAGGCGCCGTCGACGGTGGTCTCCTCCATGCGGAGTTTCACGTCCTTGGCGCAATCGTCGCTGGCGGTCGGGGCCTCGTCGGGGCGCGGTTCGTCGCAGGTGATCGTCCGGCTCATCGGCACGTCGGCGAACGCCGGCGGGGTCGAATCCTCGAAGGTGACGACCTGGCTGGCCGTGGCCGTGTTGCCGCAGGCATCGGCGGCCGTCCAGATGCGGACGATGTCGTAGGTGTTCGCGCAGGCGCCCTTCTTGCGTTGGGTACGCTCCTCGATACCGACCTCGGCGGCGCAGTTGTCGCGGGCGCGCGGCATGCTGGTCGGCAGCTCGTCGCCGCAGCTCACCGTTACGGCGGGCGGGACGCTCACGAACTCGGGCGCGGTCTCGTCGGTCACGTTCACGATCTGGGTGGCGGTAGCCACGTTGCCGCAGTCGTCGGTCGCCGTCCACAGCCGGGTGATACGCAGGTTATCCGCACAGCCGACCGTGGTCGTATCGCTCGTTTCCACGATGATCACGTTCGGATCACACTCGTCGGTGGCCGTAGGCTGGTCGGTGGGTAGCTCCCCGTCACCGGCGATATCGACCTCGGTCGGTACGTCGGTGAATACGGGCGCGAGGCCGTCGCTCACGCTCACCGTCTGGGTGGCCTGGACGGTGTTGCCGCAGTTGTCGCTGGCCGTCCAGGTGCGCACCAGTTGGTACGTACCCGGACAGCCGCCGGCGATGGTTTCGGTCGCCTCGACGATGCTCACCGCGCCGTCGCAGGCGTCGGTAGCGGTCGGTTGGGTCGTCGGGATGGTGTCCGCGCAGCTGATGCTCACGTCCGTCGGTACGCCGGCGAGGCTCGGGCCGGCCACGTCTTCGACCGTCACGATCTGCGAGGCGGTGCTCGCGTTGCCGCACTCGTCGGTAGTGGTGAAGGTCCGCACGAGGGTGTAGCTGTCCGCGCAGCCGCCGGGCATGCGCTGCTGGGTTTCGCCGACGTGTACGTCGGCATCGCAATTGTCGGTCGCGGTGGGGAGCTCGCTCGGGAGCACGTCCGCGCAGGTGAGCGTGCGCTCGGCGGGGACGTTGGCGAGGACCGGGGCTACGTTATCCTGTACGGTGACGAGTTGGGTGGCCGAGGCGGTGTTGCCGCAGTCGTCAGTGGCTGTCCAAACTCGGATCACGCGGTAGCTACCGCCGCACTCGCCGGTGAGGTACTCCTGGGTTTCGACGACGTCGACCCGCTCGTCGCAACCGTCGGTGGCGGTGGGTGCGTCGGTGGGGAGGGTGGCGTCGCAGGTGAGGACGACGGCCGCCGGCACGTCCGCGAGCACCGGTAGGTTGGTGTCTTCGACCCGTACCACCTGGCTGGCCGTAGCCGTGTTGCCGCAGCCGTCGGTCGCGGTGAAAGTGCGGATCACCTGGTACGATCCGGCGCACTCACCCGGCTCGGTAGCCTGCTCCACGGTGATGGTCACCTCCGCGGTGCAGTTGTCGGTGGCGGTGGCTACGTCGGTGGGTAGCGGTTGGTTGCAGCCGATGGTCACGCTGTCCGGCACGCTCGCGAATGCAGGGGCCACCTCGTCGGTGAGGCGCACGCGTTGCTCGGCGGTGGCGGTGTTGCCGCAGTCGTCGGTCGCCGTCCACGTCCGCACGATGGTGTAGCCCTCGGCGCAGTCGCCGGCTTCGGTCGTCTGGGCCTCGGTCACGGTCACCTGCTGGTCGCAATTATCGTTGGCCACGGCGGCCACGCTCGGCACGGGGGCATCGCAGGCGATGGTCACGTCGACCGGCACGCTCACGAAGCTCGGGGCTTCGGTATCGCGCACGTTGACGCGCTGCTCGGCGGTGGCGGTGTTGCCGCAGTTGTCGGTCGCGGTAAAGCGGCGCACGACGGTGTAAGCCTCCGGGCAGCTGCCGACTTCGGTCGTCTGCTCCTCGACGACCACGACTTGCGCGTCGCAGTTGTCCTCGGCTTTCGCCAAAACCGTAGGCAAATCTTCGTCGCAACTCACCGTAATCTCCTGCGGTACGTCCACGAAGGTCGGTGCCTGGGTATCGCGCACGTTCACCCGCTGTTCGGCGGTGGTGCGGTTCCCGCAGGCGTCCATGGCGGTAAACGTCCGGATCACGAGGTAGCTATCGGCGCAGTCGCCGGGCTCGGTGCGGTCGGATACCGTAATCGCGACCTCGGGGTCGCAGAGGTCGGTCGCGGTCGCCATCTCGGCGGGTAGCTCGTCGCTGCACTCGATGGTCGTCTCGGCCGGTACGCTGGCGAAGATCGGGGCTTGCGTGTCTTCGATCGTCACGACCTGACTGGCCGTGGCGCGGTTGCCGCACACGTCGGTGGCGGTCCAGACGCGGAGTACGGTGTAGCCGTTCTCACAGGCGCCGGGGGTGGTACTCTGCGCTTCGGTAAAGGCTACGGTGGCGTCGCAGTTGTCGCTCACGGTCGGTGCGTCGAGCGGGAGGCTCGCGTCGCACTCGATCGTCACGGCGGCCGGTATCTCGGCGAAGACCGGCGGCGTGCGATCCTGGAAGGTCACCACCTGGCTAGCCGTGGTTGCGTTGCCGCACTCGTCGGTCGCCGTGAAGATCCTCGTGACTACGTAGCTGCCGGGGCAATTGCCCGCTACGCGCTCCTCGGTCTCGACGATCGCCACTTCCGCGGCGCAGTTGTCGGTCGCCGCGGCTAGCTCGGTCGGTAGCTCGCCGTCGCAGGAGAGGCTGACCGAGGTAGGCACTTGCGTGAAAACGGGCGGTTCGGTATCGCGGACCTTCACCGCCTGGGTAGCGGTGGACACGTTGCCGCAGGCGTCGGTCGCCGTCCAGGTCCGGACTACGGTGTAGGCGCCGGCGCAGCTATCGGGCTCGGTGGTCTGCGCTTCGGTAAGGACGAAGTCGGCGTCGCAATCGTCGACGACGGTAGGCTGCGTAACGGGCAGGGCGTCGTCGCACTGCACGGCGATCAGCGCGGGAACCGCTTCGAAAACGGGGGCTTTCGAGTCGCGGAAGTGCACCAGCTGGCTCGCGGTGGCTACGTTGCCGCAGGCGTCGCTCGCCGTCCAGGTGCGAACCACGTCGCGACTCCCCGGGCAATCGCCCGGGGTCTCCGTACGAGACTCGGTGACCGCTACGCTCGGGTCGCAGTTGTCCGAGACTTCGACCTGGTCGGCCGGCATCGGCGCGTCGCAATCGACGGTTACCTCGCTCGGGACGAAGGCGAAAAGCGGGGCCCGCTCGTCCCCGACGATCACGACCTGGCTGGCCGTGCTCGAGTTGCCGCAGGCGTCGGTGGCCGTCCAGGTGCGTACGAGCTCGTAGCTGTTGGCGCAGGCGCCGTCGCGGCGCTCTTGTACCTCGTTGATGGCCACCTCTTCGTCGCAGTTGTCGGTCACTTGCGGTCCGACGCTCGGCAGCGGCTCGTCGCAGGTCAGCGTGATGCTGGCCGGCACGTCGGCGAACGTCGGCGCTTCGCGGTCGGTGAGGGTGATCACCTGCTCGGCGGTAGATACGTTGCCGCAGGCATCGCAGGAGGTCCAGACGCGGACCACGCGGTAGCTGTTGGCGCAGGCACCGGGCTCGACGCGCTCGGTCTCGACGACCTCGACGTCGTCGTCGCAGAGGTCGCTGAGGGTAGGTTGGCCGGTGGGTAGGGCTTGACTGCAGCTGAGCTCCAGGTCGGCGGGTACGTCGGCGAACACGGGGGCCTCACCGTCCTGAACGGTAACCACCTGGCTCGCGGTGGCCACGTTGCCGCAGTGGTCGGTGGCCGTCCAGCGGCGCAGTAGGCGGTAGGTTTGCGGGCAGGAACCTTCTTGGCGCGCTTCGTCGAGGACTATGTCGACGTCGGTATCGCAGTTGTCGCTCACGCTCGGCTCCGCGGTCGGGAGTGCTTCGTTGCAGCTCACGCTCACGTTGACCGGGACGTTCGCGAAGACGGGTTTCGTGGCGTCGAACACGCTCACCACTTGGCTGGCTGTCGCGCTGTTGCCACAATTATCGGTCGCGGTAAAGGTGCGGACCACTTCGTAGGTGCCGGCGCAGGCGCCCTCGCGGATGGTTTGGTTTTCCACGATGACCGCGGCGGTGTCGCAGGCGTCGCGCACGGTAGCGGCTTCGGTCGGGATTTCCTCCTCGCAAGCGATGGCCACGTCGGCCGGCACGTACGTGAAGAGCGGCGCCTCACCGTCGGTGATGCTGACCACTTGCGATGCGGTGGCCACGTTGCCGCAGCGGTCGGTCGCGGAGAAGGTCCGAACGAGGTCGTAGCCTCCACCGCAGTTGCCCGGGCGGGTGTCCTGCGTCTCGGTCACTTCGACCTGGCCGTCGCAATTGTCCTGCGCCGTGGGGCGCTTGGCCGGGAGCGGCTCGTCGCAGGCGATGGCGACGTTCGCCGGTAGGGCGATAAACTCGGGCGCCACGTCATCGACGACGGTTACGAGTTGGGTGGCCGTGGTTTGGTTGCCGCAGTTATCGGTTGCGGTAAACAGGCGGGTAACCACGTAGCCGTTGTCGCAGGCGCCGGCCTCCCGGGTCTGGGATTCGGACACGTTCACGTCGCGGTCGCAGCCGTCGGTCGCTACCGGGCGGTCCGTGGGCAGTGGCTCGTCGCAGCGGATGGTGATGTTTTGCGGGAGCGAGGCCAGCGTGGGGGCTTCAGTATCGGAGAAGGTTACGACCTGGGTCGCGGTGGCTACGTTGCCGCAGTGGTCGGTCGCCGTCCAGGTGCGCACGAGCTCGTAGGAGTCGGGGCAGGCGCCGGGGCGGGGCTGGGAGGTCTCGACGATCGCCGGGTTAGCGTCACAGTTGTCGGTGGCGGTGGGTTGGGCGCCCGGGACGCCGTCCGAGCAGCTCGCGCTGACGGCTTCGGGCACGTCGGCGAAGACCGGCGCTACGAGATCCTGGACGGTAACCACCTGGCTGGCCGTGGCGCGGTTGCCGCAATTGTCGGTGGCCGTGAAGGTGCGCACGAGGCGGTAGCTGCCCGGGCAAGTACCGCTGCGGCGCTGTTCGTCGACGCTTACCTCGACTTCCACGTCGCAGTTGTCGGTGGCGGTCGGGAGGTCGGCGGGCACGGCCGCATCGCAGCTCACGGTGAGGCTCGCGGGGATGTCGCTGAGCACGGGCTCGAGTTCGTCGCGTACTGTAATTACCTGGCTACCGGTGGCTACGTTACCGCAGAGGTCGGTCGCCGTCCAGGTGCGAATCACTCGGTAGCTGTCGGTGCAGTTGCCGGCTTCGTCGGTGCGCTCTTCGGTGACCAAGAGGCTGGCGGCATCGGTACAGTTGTCGGTGATGGTCGGCTGCGAGGTAGGTAGCTCCTGGCCGCAGCTGACGGTAACCGGTCCCGGGAGACTGGCGATGATCGGGCGTTGGAGGTCGCGAACTTTGATCTGAAGGGTTGCGCTAGTCGTGTTGCCGCAGTGGTCTACGGCCGCCCAGGTAGCGGAGTAGCGGCGGGCGAAACCGTCGGTCGCGCAGGTGCCGATCTCCGGGGTGGTTTCGGTAACGGTCACCGTCGGCGAGCGGTCGCAGCCGTCGACGGCGGTCACGTCGCTAGCGTTGAACACGGGTACCTCGTCGCAGTCGAGCACGAGCTCGCTGCCGTCACTCAGTCCGCGGAGACGCTCAGCGGTGAAGGTGAGGACCGGGGCGGTTTCGTCTTCGACGATCAGGACCTGACTCGCCGTGGCGCTGTTGCCGCAGTTGTCGGTCGCCGTGAAGAGGCGCACGAGCCGGTAGGAGCCGGCGCAGTCGTTGGTCTGCGTCTCCTGGGTTTCCACGATGCGTACCTCCCGGTCGCAATCGTCCTCGACCGCGGGTAGGTCGGTGGGCAGTGGGGTCGAGCAGTCGAGCGTTGCGTCGGCCGGTACGTTGGCGAAGGTCGGGGCCTTCGCGTCGGAGATCGTGACCACCTGGCTGGCCGTAGCTGCGTTGCCGCAGTCGTCGGTAGCGGTCCAAATCCGGATCAGCTGGTAGCTGTCGGCGCACGCACCGGCGACGGTTTGACTGGATTCGACGACGCGCGGATTCGACGCGCAGTTGTCGCTTACCGTCGGTTGCGCGGTCGGTACGGCTTCGCCGCAGGTCTGCGTGATGGCCTCGGGGACCTGCGCGAATACGGGTCCCTGTTCGTCGCGGAACTCCACGAAAATCACGAATACGGTTTCGTTGCCGCAGCGGTCGCGCGCCGTCCAGGTGCACTGGAATTTCTCGCGGTAGCCGTTGGTCGCGCAGTCGCCCTGACCGAGCGCGCGGTCGGTAAACTTGACTTCCGGGTTCGGGTCGCAGTTGTCCGCGATCACGGCCGAGCCCTCGTCGATGTTCGGTACGTTGCCGCAGTCGACGACCAACAAATCGCCACTCTTGAGTTTACTGAGCGTCGAGTCCGTGAACGCGATAGTCGGACCCGCCTGATCGGCCACGGTTATCACCTGGGTAGCCAGGCTCACGTTGCCGCAGTCGTCGGTGGCCGTCCAGCGGCGCGTGATCGTACGCGAGCACTCGTCACCGGCTTCGGCTTCCTCCATCTCGACCTTGACGTCGAGGTCTGCGTTGTCCTCGGCCTTCGCGGTCGCCGCCGGTACGGGGTCGGCGCAGTCGACGGTGATGTTGTCGGGCAGGTCCACGAACCGAGGGGCCTCGGCGTCTTCGACCCGGATCGCCTGGCGCTCGATGGCCTGGTTGCCGCAGTCGTCGGTGGCCGTCCAGATACGGATCAGGGTGTAGCCCTCCTTGCAACCGGCGTCGCTGGCCGGGAGCTCGACGCTCTTTAAGCTCCCCCGCCAAACGCCGCGGTCGCCGGCGAATACCCCCGACGTAGCCGTATAACGGAACTCCCCGAAGAAACCATTCTTACAGTTTGCGGCATTGGCGCCGGGGCCGAGTTGCAACCACTTGCCGCCGACCGGGGCCAGGGCGAGATTGACGCCCGCGTTCGCCCCCGAGCCGGTAAGGGTGCTGTTGGTCGGGTCTAATTGGTAGAAGGTCCACTTCGACTGGTCGGACGCGCCGCAGCCAGCGGCTTCGGCGGCGCCGCCGGCCGCCTGGTGCTCGGCGAAGCTGCGCCGACCCTCGAGTTCGAGTTTGACCTCGAACCGCGCCGTCGGATTCGTGGCGTCCACCAAGATCCCGCGCACGAGCGCTCGCCCTTCGCAAAGCTCCTGCACGGCCAGCGGTTGCTTGCCGATGCGGTACACCCGGCCGTTGAGCTCGAGCACGGAGTGTCCCACGGAGTTGTAGCCGAACAGGTAGTGTACCGCCGCGCCATCGCAGGGGTATTCGCTACTCGGGATCGTAACCTCCCCGTAGCGCACGGTGGCCTCACCGCACCTGTCCTTGGCCGTTACGTTGGGCGGGCCGGGTACGGCCGAGCCGGCCACGTAACTCCGGTCCGCGGGAATGTCCTGCAGCACGGGGGCGCGATCGTCGCGCTCCCAAACCTTCTGCACGTAGGTACTCACGTTGCCGCAGTCGTCCTTCGCCGTCCAGGTGCGTTCGTAAACGCAGGCGCAGGTCTCGGCCGCGCTCAGTTCGCCTTCGCAGGCGGCGTCGGTCGGCGTACCGGTTGCGTTTCTCTCGGTACCGCTCGCGTCGTTCCAGCTCAGCTTCGCGCCGCCGGAGCCCGGTGTGAAGAAGTACACCCGACTCTGCGCCGGGACCACGATCCCCTCGTAGATCACTTCACTACCCGCGCTTACGCTCGAAACGTAGACCGGGAAAGCGTTCGGGTTGCTTACCTCCCAGCGCCGCCGCTGGGCGGGTGCGTCGCTGCAGACCCCCTCGATCGCCAGGCCCTGCATCCCGGCGCCGTAGCTCAGACCGGGGTCCTTGACTTCGGGTAGGTACTCGATGCCGCCCTCGGCGAACCGGTACACCGGCGTGGCGGCCGTGCAGGCGCTCACCGAGTACTTCACGTTCACGTTACCGCCGCAGTCGTCGGCGGTCGTCACGTTATCCTTCGGCAGCTCGTCGCCGCAGTCGATCACGATGTCCTCCGGACCGCTCGTGAAGGTCGGTCCCTGCGTGTCGACCACGTGCACGATGGCCTCGGCGGTAGCGGTGTTGCCGCTCTCGTCGGTGGCCGTCCACACGCGGCGCAGGTCGTAATTCCCGGGGCAACTTTCGTTAAAACGGGTCTCGACCACGGTCACCTCCACCTCGCCGCAGGCGTCTTCCGCCGTGGCCGTTTGCCCCTTCACTTCCGTGCACGACATGGTGCTCTCGAAGGGTACTTCCGTGAAAACGGGCCCCTGGTCGTCGCCGAAGCTGATGGTCTGCTTGCACGTAGCTGGGCCACCGGGGCCGGTCGCCGTCCAGGTCCGCTCGATCTTGCGCGGCGTGCCGTTCATCTCGCGATCCTCGTAAGAGAGCGTGTAGTCGTCGGGAGTGCCGCAGTTGATCGTCGGCTCGGGCGCGTCCTCGATGGTGCGTCCGCAGGCCACGGCGAAATCTTCGGCGCAAGCGATGATCGGCACCGCGTTCTTGCGGAGCTCCGAGAGGCGGCACGTCCCCTCGGCGTTGATGTCGCCGACCCCGGATACCGTTTTGCCGTTGAGCGTACCCGAGTACGCGAACCAGGCGCTGATGCCCGGGCTTAGGTTTTGATCGTTGGCCCCCTGACCGACCTGCACGCCGTAGCTCAGGTCGGCCGGACGTGGTTGTAGCGTAAGCGTACCGCTGTAGCGGCCGAAGCCTTTGAAGGTGCTGATGTCGGGGGCGAGCTCGTAGTAATCCCAGGCCTTGTGCTCCCCGTTGCCGAGGCGCTCGCGCGAGCCCTTCCAGCCGCGGCCAAGGGCCGACCAGTCCGTCCAGCTGCGGCGCTTCCGCAAAACGAGGTTCACCTCGAAGCCGGCCGTCGGATCCTCGATACTCACGATGCGGCCGGTGATCCGGGCGCTCTGCTCGCCTTCGACGACGAAATCGCCCGTACCGTTCTCCCACTGCCAGCGCGGATCTTCGACGTCGAAGCCGAGGAGCCAGAACACGCGCTTGCGCCCGTTCTCGCGAAAGCCCGTGAGCGTACAAACGGCGTCGAGGCAGGTAGCCGACTGACCGCAACCGCCGTTGCAGAGGGTTACGGGTCCGGTTACGTTGGTCTGGCAACCGTTGGCGTCCGTGACGTAGATCCGCTCGTAGGTACCGGCCGCGAGCTTCTCGAGACGGGGCTTGACGCGGTCGAAGGGGCCGGACTCGTAGTCCTTCCCGCGGTACGTGTAGGAGATGCGGTAGGGGGGGGAGGAGCCGCAGGAGACGCACATGTCGAGCTCGATCACGCCGTCCTGGTTGCCGTAGGCGGGGTGCTGGAGCACGTTGGCGCCCTCGAGCGCGCAGGTGCTCTCGTTGCAGGCGTTGACGCTGACGGTGTGCTTCTCGACCGACCGGCAGTCCGGGCCGCTGACCGTGGCCACGAGCTCGTGCTCGCCCTCGGTATCGTACATCACGAACACCTTCCCGAAGCCGGTGTGGGTACGCGGATCGGCGTGCTCGCCGAAGTCGTAAGTGACCGTGTAGCCGGGGCCCGGGCTGACGGAGGTAAACGCGACGGAGTTGTCCGTGCAAACGTCGGTCGGGATGTCGAGGGTGAGCGGGGCGCAGGACGGGCTGATCTCGGCGAGCACGATGCCGGAGACCATGAAGGTCTGCCCGTCGGGGTTGCCCTTCGGGGAGTTGACCGTAACCGAGACCTCGCGGGCGCCGGCGTTCACGTTGTCGAGCATCACCTGCACGGTGTCCACGCAGCACTCGTTGTCGAACCGGAAGCTCGGCTCCCAGATTCGGCGAAAACCTTTGGTCACGGTGCCGGCCGTGACTACGAAATCGAGTGCCCCGCCGTTGGCGGAGAGCTCGGTGAGCGGGATGGTCACCTTGATCTGCTTCTCGCGCCGATCGTCGGCGAGGGGGACCTCAACGGTGGTGCTGCTGTGGTAACCGGCGTAAAGGGAGTAGGCGCCACGGTACGTGACGCTCGGATCTCCGTCGGAGCGCACGACGTACACGATGACGGATTGAGCTGACTTTTCTTCGACTTCGAAGTTGAGGTTGATGCGGTCGGTCGGACCGATCTCGCCCGAGAAAGAGCCGACGCCCGAGGAGCCCCACTCGCCGGCGAGCTTATTGGGCGTAAGTTGAACCTCTTTTCCGCCCTTGATCCGGGCCGAGATGGCTTTGTGCAGCGCGACGGCCGGGAGCCGACCTTTGTAAGCTACCTCGATCCAGACGTTCTCGATGGACTCCGGGTCCGGCAGGTTGAGTCGTGCCGGCAGCAGGTCCCGCAGCCCGCGGTAGTAGACGTCCACCCGTTTCCCCGGTCCCGGGTCGGTGATGCTCGCCGGTGGCGACACCAGGGCCTCGGAGTCCGCGGCGGAAGCCACTTGTACCGAGAAGCAAAAAGAAAACACCATCAGCACGAGTACGCGAAGTCGCGTAAGCGTGAGAAGGGGCCGGATGGAGGGGTCGAGACCGAGAGTCATGCGCGAGTGGCGGTTTGCGGAAGCCGTTCGCGCCAACTCAAGGTGCCTGACCATCAATAGATTAGATGGTCGAGGGCAGGTATGGGTCGGCAGACGAAGGTCTGTCCGACTCATATGAGGCAAAAGTTATACCTGAATGCCGCCCGGCGGCCGGACGGTGCCACCAAACCGGGTGCTGGCCCCTTTTGGGAACTCGCCGGACCTCCTAACCCACTCCGCCGAGCTCGTAGGTGGCCCCGGGTTTCGCCCAGTCGAGCGTTCGGTCGGCGCCCTGGCGGACATTTACCAACAGGGCTTCCGGATCGGCGCGGTACCGGATGGATCGGTGGGTGAGCAGAGTCCGCTCGGCGCCCACTGTTTTAGCGAAAGCGGCGGCCTGCGACACGGTGGAATGCCCGGAAGCCGCCGCTAGCTCCGCCTCCCCGTCGGCGAAGGTGGCCTCGTGGATGAGTAGCTGAGGCCGCGGAAGCTCGGTCGGCCAACTCGGTAAGGGCGCTGTGTCGGTGAGGTAGGCTACGCTACGCTGGGGCGGGGCGGGTAGGGTGAGGAGTCGGTTCGCGAGCACCTTACCGTCGGGCAGGGTGAGGTCGTGCCCGCCGCGTAAGCCGGGGATCGACCCGTACGGAATCCGGTGCTCCTCCACCGCACCGGGCCTGATCCGACGCCCCTCCAAACGTGTGCTTACGCAAAAACCGGTGGCGGGGACGCGGTGCGCGAGGGGCAGAGAGCCGACCACCAAATCCCGGACCTCGAGCAGGGCGGGTACGGGGCGCTCCGTGGTGGTGACCACGTATTCGAGCGGGTAGGTGGTGCCGGAGGCGGTGGCACTCAGGTTGTGCTCGACGAAGGATCGGAGGCCGGGGGGGCCGACCAGGGTGAGTTTTTTGGAACGGCCGTTGAGGGCTAGACTGCCGAGCAGGCCGGGCAACCCGAAAACGTGGTCGCCGTGCATGTGCGTAATGAGTATGGCGTCGAGCCGGGTAGCGGCGAGGTTGAGCCGATCGAGTACGGTTTGGGTACCCTCGCCGCAGTCGATGAGGAGGCGGGACCCTCCGCGGCCGATGTACACCGCGCTCGTTGGTTCGTCGGGGAACGGCCGCGCCGCGCTGACGCCGAGTACGGTGACGCGAATGGGGGGCACCGCTTACTCTTCGTCCGGCTCCTTGCTGAGCTCGCGCTGCATGACGTCCATTTTCACGAATTCGATGCTCTCCTCCACGGTGGGGATGAGCGTGAGTACGGTGTCGAGCCGGCTGATCTCGATGAGTTTTTTAACGTTGGGGTGGGTGAGGCCGGTGAGTACGAAGGTGCCCTGCTGCTTCCAGAGGCGGTTGGCCGTGAGGATGGCGCTGAGGCCGGAGGAGTCGACGTACTCTACGTTGCCGAGGTCTACGATCAGGCTCTCGATGCCTTCGTTCGCGAGCACGACGAGCTCGCTTTTGAGTTCGGGCGCAACGATTGAGTTGAGGTTCTTTTCCGAGATGGAGAGGACGGTGTAGTGCTCCTGCTTGTCGACTGCGTATTTCATGGCTCCGGTGTTAGAAGCCGCAAAGTATAGAAACTAGCTACACGAAGACGCGTTAGTGAAGTCACAAAGCGTGCGGAAAGCACGTTATGACGTACTGACGCCGCGAGCGAAGGTTATACGTGCATAATGGCAGCCCATTTTATGGGTTCTCTGCCATATCGCGTCAATGCCAACGGAAATTCGCCTTTCCACGCGAGTGGCATGCTTTTTCCCCCTTAGTTTGAGCGCGACGGGTTAGCCTATTGCAAATATCTATTCGGACGACGATTTGTAGCCTAGCCTTCAGACGCCGCCCACCCAAAAAAGCCTATGAACAGCAGACGCTTTTCGCCCGAAGTTAAGAAGTCCATCGCGCGCTCGCGCAGCGAGGCCATCCGACTCGGGCACGATTACATAGGGACGGAGCACCTGTTGCTCGGTCTCGTACAGGAGCGAAACAGTCTTGCGGTGAAGGTCCTCTCCAGCATGGTCCCCGACCTCGGAGAGCTCCGCAAGTCTATCGAGAACTCCATCCAACGTTCGGGCTCGACCGGCGAGGCACTCAAGATGGGCGAGCTCCCGCTCAACCGCCTGGCCGAGCGCGTACTCAAACTAACGTTCCTCGAGGCGCAGAGCTCCGGTTCCGAGGAGATCAACCTCGAGCACCTCCTGCTCTCTTTGCTCAAACTCGAAGACAATCCCGCGCGGCGCATCCTGCATCGCTACGACGTGGATTACGACTCCTACAAGAAGGAGGTCGAGTACGCCGGGATGGATGCCGATGGCTACGCCGAGCCGTTCGCCCAAGCGTCGGGGGAGTCGGAGGAGTACGACGAGGAGGAGAGCGGCTCCAGCGGCGGCGGTGCCCGCGGCGGCTACAATCGCGGCAAGGGCGCCGGCAAGTCGAAGACCCCCGTGCTCGATAACTTCGGACGTGACGTAACCCGCCTCGCCGAGGAGGGGAAGCTCGATCCCATCATCGGACGCGAGAACGAGATCGAGCGCGTGAGCCAGATCCTCTCCCGTCGGAAGAAGAACAATCCGATCTTGATCGGTGAGCCGGGCGTCGGTAAGACGGCCATCGTCGAGGGTCTCGCCCTCCGGATCATCCAGAAGAAGGTAAGCCGGACGTTATTCAACAAGCGGATCGTGATGCTCGACCTCGCTGCGCTCGTGGCGGGTACGAAGTACCGTGGTCAGTTCGAGGAGCGGATGAAGGCGATCATGAACGAGTTGGAGAAAACGCGCGACGTTATTCTCTTCATCGACGAGATCCACACGATCGTGGGCGCCGGCGGTGCCACCGGCTCGCTCGACGCCTCCAACATCTTCAAGCCGGCGCTCGCCCGCGGTGAGTTGCAGTGCATCGGCGCTTCGACGCTCGACGAGTACCGTCAACACATCGAGAAGGACGGCGCGCTCGACCGACGCTTCCAGAAGGTCGTCGTCGACCCACCGAGCCCGGAGGAGGCGATCCACATCCTGCACAATATCCGCCCGAAGTACGAGGAGTTCCACAACGTGGCCTACGACGAGGATTCGATCAAGGCCTGCGTTAAGCTTTCCGACCGCTACATCTCCGATAGGTTCTTGCCCGATAAGGCGATCGACGTGCTCGATGAAGTCGGCGCCCGCGTTCACCTCAAGAACATCCACGTCCCGAAGCACATCGAGGAGCTCGAGACCAAGATCGAGGAAGTCAAGGAGAAGAAGAACACCGCCGTCAAAGACCAGCAGTACGAGCAGGCGGCCGACTTGCGCGACGACGAGTCGAAGCTCGTCCGTCAGCTCGAGTTCGCGAAGGTGGAATGGGAGGAGGAGGTGAAGACCAAGCGCTACCCCGTGACCGCCGACGACATCGCCGAGGTGGTCGCCATGATGACGGGTATCCCCGTGCAGCGCGTCGCACAGACCGAGAGCAACAAACTCGTCGGCATGGGCGGCGACCTGCGCGATTCCATCATCGGGCAAGACGAGGCGATCGAGAAGATCACGAAGGCCATCCAGCGCAACCGCGTCGGTCTGAAGGATCCGACCAAGCCGATTGGCTCGTTCATCTTCCTCGGCCCTACCGGCGTCGGTAAGACGGAGCTCGCCAAGAGTTTGGCGCGCTACATCTTCGACAGCGAGGATTCACTGATCCGTATCGACATGTCCGAGTACATGGAGAAATTCACGGTCAGCCGTCTGATCGGTGCCCCTCCGGGCTACGTCGGGTACGAAGAGGGCGGTCAGCTCACCGAGAAGGTACGCCGCAAGCCCTACAGCGTCGTACTCCTCGACGAGATCGAGAAGGCGCACCCGGACGTGTTCAACATCCTGCTCCAGGTCCTCGACGACGGGCAGCTCACCGACGGTCTCGGTCGGAAGGTGGACTTCAAGAACACGCTCATCATTATGACGTCCAACATCGGCGTCCGTCAGCTCAAGGACTTCGGTCAGGGGGTAGGCTTCGCCACGAAGGCGCGCCAGGATGCGGCCGGTGACAACAGCCGGGCCGTGATTAGCTCCGCGCTGAAGCGCACCTTCTCCCCGGAGTTCCTCAACCGAATCGACGACGTGGTCATCTTCAACGCGCTCGACAAGGAGGAGATCTTCAAGATCATCGACATCACGTTGCGCGACCTGTATTCGCGCCTCGACGGCATGGGCTACTCGCTCAACCTCACGCAGGAAGCTAAGGAGTTCGTGGCCGAGAAAGGCTACGATCCGCAGTACGGTGCGCGTCCGTTGCACCGCGCGATCCAGAAGTACATCGAGGACCCGCTGGCCGAGTTCATCCTGCAGTCCAACCCCGAGGAGGGTGCCGTCTTCGAGGCGCGACTGAACGAAGGCAAGGACGGCCTCGTTGTCGCAGCGGTGGAAGCCGTCGAAAACGCGAACTAATCCATCACCATCATCCTTTCGATGGTCGGTGCGTTAACAAGCGCATACCCGAACACGTGTCGGGTATGCGCTTTTCCCTTTTTAACCGCCTACATTTACTCACCCGGGCTGGCGTGTCTACATTCGACGCCCGCCTTTTTGCTTACTAAACGAACCCGCGCTTGGCCAGAAGAAGATCCGGTGGTCGCAGAAGACCACAACCTCGTAGAGAAGAACCGAAGCACCGCATCAACGACTTCATCCGGGTACCGGAGCTCCGCCTGGTCGGAGACAACCTGGACGACGTGGCGGAGGTCGCCGAGCGCGACATCGAATCGGGCGTTTACGATACGCGGGACATCAAGCGCTGGGCTCGCGAGCTAAACCTCGACCTCGTCGAGATCAGTGCCAAGGCGGAGCCTCCGGTCGTGCGTATTATGGACTACTCCAAGTTCATCTACGACCAGAAGAAGAAAGAGAAGGAGATCAAGGCGAAGGCGGTCAAGACCGTCATCAAGGAGATTCGTTTCGGACCGAATACGGACGATCACGATTTCGACTTCAAGTTGCGACACGCCCGTGGTTTCCTCGAGGAAGGATCCAAGATCAAAGCCTACGTTCACTTCCGTGGGCGCTCCATCGTGTTCAAGGATCGTGGCGAGCTGCTGCTGTTGCGCTTCATCAAAGAGCTCGAGGACCTCGGTGCCGCCGAGGAGATGCCCCGTATGGAAGGGCGCCGTATGAACGTGATTATTGCACCTAAAAAGAAGACTCCCGGCGGGAGAGCACCCGCCAAAACCGAGTCTGTGCGGGAAAGCTAAACCCAGCTATCTTCGCTCCCCCTTAAGAGGACCTGTTATGCCAAAGATGAAGACTCACTCGAGCGCGAAAAAGCGCTTCAAGCTTACGGGCTCGGGCAAGGTCAAGCGATTCCAAGCGTTTACCTCGCACATGATGCGCAACAAGACGAAGAAGCAGAAACTCCGTTTGGAGGGCTCCACCGTTGCCTCGCGTGCCGACACGCCTAAGCTCAAGCGCTTACTCTGTAAGTAAGCCATTTCCGCTGGGCTGCAGACATTCGTACTTTAATTTTTAACGAGGACACAGGACGAAAGAACCTGGGCCACCGTGCCCCGGGCTCTGTGTCGAACTAAACCACCGGTTATGCCACGCGCAACCAATGCCGTCGCCTCCAGGGCGCGGCGCAAGAAGATAATGAAGATGGCCCGCGGGTACTTTGGAGCGCGCTCCAAGGTGTACACCGTGGCCAAAAACGCGGTCGAAAAAGGTCTCGTTTACGCCTTCCGCGACCGCCGCAACAAGAAGCGGGCGTTCCGTCGGCTCTGGATCGCGAGGATCAACGCGGGGGCGCGTCAGCACGGATCGACCTACAGTCGCTTGATGTACGGATTGAAGCAACAGGGTTCGGGCTTGAACCGGAAGGTGCTGGCCGACTTGGCCATGAACCACCCCGCTGTCTTCGAGGGCATCGTGAAGAGCGCCACCAGCAAGTAAGTAGAACCTTCAACCAGTTATACTTCGTACCGAGAGGTCTGAGTCGTAAAGATTCAGGCCTCTTTGTCGTTTGGGGGAGATATGTCCCCGTAACAGACTAATCATCACCAGTTACAGTGGTAATTGAGTCAATCGACGGATCACATTATCAAACTATAGAATATCAAACTAAATTTTCTAATTTATGCATCGTATTGGCACTAAGCTTGCACGCATAGAGATTCACCCTGAAAACTAGACAGACGTGATGAATATGAAAACCGCAGCTTTATACGGCCTGGTCGCAGGGTGCTTCGCCCTCACCTCTTGTGAGACCGAAGTCGTAGGACCGGGAGCCGACGCTCAATTCCGCCGTGTCGATAACACGGACGCTCCCACCGCGCAATTGCAGACGTACGAGGGGCAAATCAACGCCTACGAGGAAGAGACGCTCGGCGACGAGTTCCTAAACGAAGCCTCGGCGATCATGCATTCGTACGATCAGCCCCACGAGCGTCAAGAGCTGCACGACTAGGTAGCCGACTTAAGTAAGATCGCCTAATGGTTTACGTGAAAGGCCCTTTCGGAATACTCCGAAAGGGCCTTTTTGTTTGACGCAGTCGAGGGAACCGGATCTGCTAGTGCGCGACGACGAACGTTCGGCTCGCGCGCTTGCTCTCCGAGGTCGTAACGTCCAAATGGTAAACTCCCTCCGCGAGTCGGTCGGTGGAGAGCTCGAGGGTTCCTGTCCCGAGTCCGCGTTCGCGGCTCGAGTAGACGGTTTGCCCCAGGTTATTGAGGATACGAACCTGTACCTCCTGTTGTACGGCTTCGAAATCGTACGCCACACGGAGCGCTGAATTGACCGGATTCGGGCTGATGCCAAACTCCGAGATCGGTAGATCCGCGGTCGCAACCTCGACACCGTCGCGGTTTACGTACGCTACGATGGTTGGGGAGGTGAAGTTGAAGGTGAAATAACCCGAGACGTTAGCCCCCCCTTCGCGGATCTCGAGTAGGCTCGTCTGACGTGGCTGGACGCGACCCTGGCTAGCCAGTAAACCATTGACGGCGTCGTTGGGGACGTAATCGTACAGGTCGCTCGCACCGATGAGAAACTCGTCGTTGTCGCTGGCCAGGCTGTTCGCCCGAGTGTAGGCTACCGTAACCGCGAAGCCGACGTATCCCTGGTCCGTAGGTAACTCGAGACTTTGCTCGCTCGGATCACTATCGTCATTGGCCGCCAGACGAATGATTGAGGCCGTGGACAGAGTAGAATCCACCGTAATGGAGTTGCCGCCGAGCAAGACCAGCTCAGCGCTCGCGTCGTCCGCACTCGTACCAAACTTAGGGATCCCGTCACCGTCTAGGTCGCCCCTGTATCCCCATATCTCCGCGTCGGCAACCCCGACGGAGCTGCCGTTGTCCTCGAAGCCGTCGGTGGCCGCGATGAAGATTATACTGTCGATGGTAACTGACGCCGTACTGATCTCGGGGGTGTGGTAGATATTACCCGATATGTATTCCGGGTTGTCTCCTTCGGGGCGGAGGAGTGTAGTTGCCCCCGGGTTCTTCGAAAATATGTTTTCCTGCACCGTGAACACGGAAAACTGTAGGTTATCGGCCACGTCCGTGTCGTCGTCCACGTTCTCGGAGCTGATGTCGTAGACTACGGCGTACTCGCCGGGCGTCGACGGCATCGCCACCGCTCTAGGGAATACGACCGTAGAATCTTCGGTATTCGCGGAGAGCGATCCGTACTCCACCACGAGGCTATCGATGGTGTTGAACTCAGCGTCGACGAGTCGAAACCCAACTACGACGTCCTGGTCTTCACTACCTCGGTTGTAGAAAGCGGTAGCCGGGTAGATCGAATCTAACTGGCTCGGGGGGGTCGTGAAATTCGGAGCGATGGTGTAAAAGGTGGAGTCGATCCCGAGCTGTACCGGGGGTTGTTCGGCGACCACGATGTCGTCGATAGCCAACGAGTAGTAGCCACCGTTATAGGTGAATCGTACCTGAGTCTCCGGGAAGCCTACCAGCGAGTCGGGGATGGCGAGCGCGACGCGTCCGTTAAATTCAGCGTTGGTCCGAAGCTTGGGGTTGATCTCACTTGGCTCGGTGAAGCTATCCCCGCCGTCGATGCTGTAGCTGATGTACGCAGTCTGCTGCCCGGCGATGAGGTAGCGGTACAATTGGTAGAAGCTGATGGCGAGCTTCTCGCCGGCGTAATCGGCTGTACTAAACGTAGGACTGATTAGATCTTGGTTGACTCCCGTCTCCCTTCCGGTAATCGGCTCACCGGTCGACTCCACGTACTTCGCGAAGTCGAGACTCGCGTACCCGTTCGCCTTCGTGGGTCCGTTAAACGCTAGGGGCCGAACTCGGCCCCCGGTGAAGTCGGCCGTGGTGTACTCCCACAACTGATCGGGGACATCGGTGCCGCTGACCACCACGGTCCACTCCGCTAATCCATTCGCGAAGTCCTCCCGGAAGATCGTGTCGAGTAGGATCCCCTGCCGCGACCGGGAAGTGAGCTGCCGCCCGAGGGCGATCGGTAACCGCTCGAATTTGTCGGAGGTAGTATGTTGCCGAAATTGCTCGGGTAGGGCACGCTCGACGTACGCCGGCCTCTGCTGCGCGAACGAGGGAAGCGCCGTGCCCACGAAGCAGGCTGCGATAAGGAGTGAAGTTAGTTTCATGGGGTTGGTTTAGATGCGCTGGTAATATAGGGGGGTGCCCCAGCGCCGGTCTCGCGGAGGATACGGTAATTCCGTATGCGTGGTTGATCGCCGACGTAAAAACGTGCCCTCCGGTTCAAACATTTCGCTCTCCCACGGACGTACTTCCCAGAATCGCGCGTCTGAGTTCCTTCGCCCGGAGAGGCCGAACGCCCAGGTGCTCGCAGGCCAATCCGCCCGCCAGGTTGGCCAGGGCGAGTACGTCCTCCGGTGGGGCCTGTACGGCGAGCGCCAACGCGGCGGCCGCCGCCACGCTGTCACCGGCGCCGCACACATCCGCGATCGCCCGCTCGTGTGCCGGCTCCCACAACGGCGTCTCGCCGTCACTCAGGTAGGCACCCGCGGCACCGAGCGTGATCAAGGAGGCGTGGTGCTTGAGTCGTTCGCGTAAGCGTTCGTCCGCCGCGTCGAGCGTCTCGCGCCGGCCGGAGTCAATCCGCTCGCCGGACAGGGCCTCGCTCACCTCTTTGAGGTTCGGTTTAAAGAGGCTTACCCCCCCGTAAGACCAGAAGTTCCTCGATTTCGGATCGACTACCGTGAGCACATCGTTCCGTCTGGCCCGAGCTACAACCCCTTGGATGAGCTCGGGCGTGAAGGTCCCCTTGTCGTAATCCTGCAGGATGATCACCTCCGGCCACTCTGCGTCGAGCTGCGCTTTGGCAAAACGCCAGAGCCGGGCGAACTCCTCGTCGTTGCTCGGGTGAGCGTCTTCGGTATCCACGCGGAGCAGTTGCTGCCCCTGCGACATCACCCGCGCCTTACGCGTGGTACGCCGGTGTACGCTGGCGTAGATACCTTCATCGTTCAAGCCCGCCCCAACCAGCAGCTCGGCCAGCGCCTCCCCGTCCGCATCGGCGCCACGTAAGCCGATGATGCGCACCTCCGCACCGAGCTGCTGGGCACCGAGCGCCACGTTGGCCGCCCCGCCGAGCTGCCGACTGCGCTTACGCAAGCTCACCACCGGCACCGGCGCCTCCGGACTGATGCGTTCCACCTCCCCGAACAGGTACTCGTCGAGCATCAAGTCGCCGATCACGAGCACCCGCTTGCCGGCCATCGCTGCGAGGTGGGGGAGGAGGTGCTGCATGGCCGCAAGGTCTAGACTAGGTCGCATTCGGTCAAATAGCCCCAAATCCGGTCGGTCGCGCCCCGATTCATCCGCAAGTAGGCTTCCGCAAAACCCGCCACGGCCGCTCGCCGAGCGTCGTCGGTGTGCCGGTGGAGAAAGTCGGTGAGGTCGTCGGTGCCGCGGATCTCGGTGGCGACTCCGGCGGCGAGGAGGGCCTGCGCCTCGTCGAAACGTTCGTGGTTCGGACCGAAAGCGACGGGCAGGCGGTAGGCGAGGGGTTCGAGGGTATTGTGGATCCCGGCGCCGAAACCTCCGCCGACGTAGGCGACGGTGCCGAGGCGATACAACTTGGACAGTAAGCCTAAGCGGTCGACGAGCACGATCCTGGCCGAACGAACGGGGTCGACGTAAAGCTCGGAGAGCCGAACGACCGCCTCGTGCCCGAGGACCCGCCGGAGGCGGGCCTCGGCCGCGTCGAGGTCCGCCGGCGACACCTCGTGGGGGGCGAGGAGTACGCCGTACGCCGCATCTTCCAGAAGCGCTGCGGCCAAAAATTGCTCGTCCTCGGGCCACGTGCTGCCGGCGACGAGGACGTGCGCGTACCCCGCCACCCACGCTTCGAGCGGTGGTGCGTCCAGGTTCTGACCGGCGAGGTGGAGGACTCGGTCTAGGCGCGTGTCTCCGTTTATCGTGTACCTCGCGTAATCGAGTCCCTCCAGCAAACGCGCGCTCCGCTCGCTCTGCACGAAGATGTGATCTACCCCGCGGAGTGCGTCGGCGAAGGCGTTGCGGTGGGGAGGCCGCCCGCGGAAGAAGGGCTGGTTTTGCCGGAAGGCGGCTGAGACGACGATGGTGTGCGTACCCGAAGATCTGAGGGCTGCGAAGTAGCCGAGCCACCATTCGTACTTGACGAACACGGCGAGTGTTGGCGAAAGCCGGGCCACGAAGCGGCGGGGCCAGCGGCCGCCGTCCCAGGGGAGGTACACGACCTCACCGAGCCCCGGCCGCCCCGCAAAATGCTCGTAGCCGCTGGGGGAAAAAAACGAGAGCACGAAACGGGCTTCGGGGCGCGCGGCGCGCAGGCGATTCCAGAGTGGGCGACCCTGCTCGAACTCGCCGACCGAAGCGCAGTGCATCCAGTAGCAACGCTGGCCGGCGGGGGTGTAGGGAAGCAGATCGAGTGCGGTGGCGGCCCCCCTGCTCCGGGCGCGCGCCTTGCCGTCGAAGGGCGCGGCGCTCGCCACGGCCAGGCGGTAGGCCCAGGCGCCCAATTTGTAGAGGATGGAGGTTGCCACTTAGTAGTAGATGTCGTCCGCGCGTCGGGGGCAAGGTAGCCGGCGGGCGGCGGCGCCTTTCGCGTGAGGCTATCTTCGCGCGCAGTCACACCTTCAGAACTACTGCATGTCACGCAAACGGGTACTCATCACCGGGGCCGCCGGCTTCCTCGGCTCTCACCTCTCCGACCGCTTCATTGCCGAGGGCTACCACGTCATTGGGATGGATAATCTCATCACGGGCGACCTCAAAAACATCGAACACCTGTTCGGTTCGGAGCACTTCGAATTCAGTCACCACGACGTCTCGAAGTTCGTGCACGTGCCGGGTGAGCTCGACTACATCCTGCACTTCGCCTCACCGGCTTCGCCGATCGACTACCTCAAGTTGCCCATTCAAACCCTGAAGGTGGGTTCGCTCGGTACGCACAACCTGCTGGGGCTCGCCAAGGGGAAGAAAGCCCGCTTCCTCATCGCCTCGACCTCCGAGGTGTACGGCGATCCGCTCATCCACCCGCAAACGGAGGATTACTGGGGCAACGTGAACCCGATCGGGCCCCGCGGCGTCTACGACGAAGCCAAGCGCTTCCAGGAGGCCATCACCATGGCCTACCACACCTACCACGGCCTCGATACGCGTATCGTGCGCATTTTCAATACCTACGGACCGCGTATGCGCGTCAACGACGGCCGGGTGTTGCCCGCGTTCTTCTCGCAGGCGATCCGCGGCGAGGGCCTCACGGTGTTCGGCGACGGCTCGCAGACCCGGGCGTTCTGCTACGTCGACGACCTCGTGGAGGGCATCTACCGCCTACTGCTCAGCGACTACGCGCAGCCGGTCAACGTCGGCAACCCCTCGGAGATCACCATCGGCGAATTCGCCGAGGAGGTGCTCGCGCTGGTGGGCAACCCCGAGGCCAAGATCGTGCGCCGCGATCTGCCGAAGGACGATCCCAAGGTACGCCAACCGGACATCGCGCTCGCGCGAAAACTACTGGGCTGGGAACCGAAAATTACCCGTGAAGAGGGTCTAAAACGGACCTTCGAATACTTTAAAACAGCCGTCCCCGAGGCCGAGGCCTCGGGCCAACTCCAACCGCGCGCGTTCGCAAAAGCACAGTCATGACAGGTACCATCTTAGTAACCGGGGGAGCGGGCTTCATCGGGTCGCACCTCGTGCGCAGGCTCGTGGCGAATTACCCGGAGGCCCAAATAGTTAACGTAGACGCACTGACCTACGCGGGTAACTTGGCTAACCTCCGCGACGTGGAGGACGCGTCCAACTACCGCTTTCGCAAAGTGGACATCACCGACGCGCGGGCGGTAGGGGAGCTCTTCGCGGAGACGGCACCGACGGGGGTGATCCACCTCGCCGCCGAGAGTCACGTCGACCGCTCGATCACCGATCCGATGTCGTTCATCATGACCAACATCGTGGGTACGGTCAACCTGCTCAACGCGGCCCGCGCGGCCTGGGAAGACGACTTCGGAGGCAAGCGCTTCTACCACGTGAGCACCGACGAGGTCTACGGGTCGCTCGGCGATACCGGGCTCTTCACCGAGGAGACCTCCTACGATCCGCGCTCGCCCTACTCCGCGTCGAAAGCTTCGAGCGATCACCTGGTACGGGCTTACCACCACACTTACGGCCTGCCCGTGGTGATCAGCAACTGCTCCAACAATTACGGTCCGAACCATTTCCCCGAGAAGCTGATCCCGCTGGTGATCAACAACATCAAGCACGGCAAGCCGCTGCCGGTCTACGGCGACGGGAAGTACACCCGCGACTGGCTCTGGGTGAAGGACCACGCCGCGGCCATCGACACCATCTACCGAAAAGGGAAGGAGGGCGAGACGTACAACATCGGCGGCAACAACGAGATGAAGAACATCGACCTCGTGGAGCAACTCTGCGACGTTATGGACGAGCTACTCGGGCGCGCACCGGGCACGAGCCGCAAGACGATCACCTTCGTCAAGGATCGCCCCGGCCACGACCGTCGCTACGCGATCGACTCCAGCAAGCTGCAACGCGAATTGGGCTGGGAGCCCACGTGTACCCGGCGGAGGGGCTCCGCGAAACGGCGCGGTGGTACCTCGACAACGAAGCGTGGCTCGAGGGCGTCACTTCGGGCAACTACCAGCACTACTACGAAGAACAGTACGCTACACCACCCGGTGGCGGTTAGGTTTGCTGTTTCTGCCTCCTAATCGCTTCTCTCTACCTACGTGATCTTAAGTTCTGCCCCCCGCGCCCTTCAGGCCTGTTTCCGCTTCATTCTCTTTGCCGCCCTGGTGGTGGCCTCTTGCTTCACGGATTCACTCGCGGCTCAGATTACACTGCCGCCGGGCGCCGAGGCACAGGCGAGGGAACAGTTGCGGCTGCGCGGTATCGAGGATCAGGAAGTGATTACCCGTCTGCGTGCGCGCGGCTTCGACGTCGAAAACCTCAACAGCATTTCGCCCAGTCAGATCCCCGCGCTCGAGAAAGCGATCCAGGAGGTCGTAGCGGAGATAGAGAGCGAGCAGGCCGAGGGCGCGACCCCGGCCACCGGCGCCCAGGTGCCGCCGCCCAACAGCGGGCAACCCGCGCAGCCCCCACTGAAGGCGGCCGAGTCGGCACCGGTCGTACCCGGCAACACCTCCGAGCTCACCGAGGGGATCACCGAGGCCGTCGAGGGGGGCTCGACCGTCGGGGAGGCCGTCGCCGAGGAGCTGGCGGAGGAGGCGAAGGACGCCCTGCCCGGCGCCACGATCTACGGTCAGCAAATTTTCCGCGACCAAACCCTACGCGTCTTTCAGAAGAGTACCGAAACGCGCCCGCCGAGCGATTACGTCCTCGGGGTCGGCGACCTCGTCGGCGTCGCCATCTTCGGGCAGAGTCAGGCTAGCTACACCTACGAGGTCCAGCCGGGAGGCTTCATCGAGCCCGACGGCATCGGTCGCATCTACATCCAGGGGCTCACCTTCGAACGCGCTCGCGAACTACTCCGCTCCCGTTTCGGACGCTACTACGTGTTCCGCCCCGAGGAGTTCGAGCTCACGCTTACCTACAGTCGCACCATCAGCGTCAACATCGTGGGTGAGGTATTTAACCCGGGCAGTTACAGCATCCCCGCGATCAACACGGCCTTCAACGCGCTGGTCGCCTCGGGCGGACCGACCGACATCGGCTCGGTCCGCAACATCCAACTCTCGCGCAACGGCGACACCGCGCGTACCCTCGACGTTTACAAGTTTCTACTGGCTCCCCAAGACCAACCCTCCCTTTTCCTCGAGGACAACGACTTCATCTTCGTACCTCCGGCCGGCAAGGTGGTCAGCATCGTCGGCGCCATCAAGCGCCCGTTTCGCTACGAACTCCTCGAGTCGGAAACGCTCGGTGAGCTCATCGACTACGCGGGTGGCTTTCGCCAGAACGCCATTCGGACGGTCGCCCAGGTAACCCGTTACCGCGGATCCGAAGAAGTGGTGATCGACGTGCCGCTCGGCCCGAACGGCGAGGGCGACTCCTTCGCTTTGGTCGATGGCGACCGTGTAGCCGTTCCTACGATCGAGCGTCAGTTCGACAACGTCGTCACCCTAGCCGGGGAGGTGAATCGCAGCGGACAGTTCGCGCTGAGCGACGGACTGAGGCTCAGCGACCTGCTGCAGGAGGCCGGCCTGCGCCGGACGACCCGTCGCGACTTCGGGTACTTGCGACGCACGAACGACGACGGTACGATCGCCTACCTATTCATCGATTTCGCCGATGTCCTCGCGAATGAAGGCGGACCCAACGACCTCGTGCTCAAGCCGCAGGACAAAGTGCAGGTCTTCGCGCTCTCGCGTTTTACCGACAGTGGTCAGTACTACATCACGGGCGCGGTTCGGAGTCCGGATTCGTTCGCGATCAGTCCCGAGACGAACCTCCGGCTCACGTCCGCGATCGAGCTCGCCGGTGGCTTAAAACCGGACGCCTCGCCGCTCGTATTCGTCCGCCGCACGATTCGGGAGAGTCCGGATAGCGTACTCCTATTGCGCGTATACCTCGACGGGCTGGAGCCGGGTAGCGAACGTGATCTGGTGTTGCGGCAACAAGATCGGATCAGCGTGATCAGCCGCGCGAACTTCGTAGAGCGTTCCGGCGTGTTCGTGCAGGGCGCCGTGCGGAACGGCGGCGAGTTTCCCTACGCCGAAGGCTTTACCCTGCGCGACGCCGTGACGCTGGCCGGTGGCCTGGTCTTCGGTGCGGAGCCGAATCGAGTCGACATCTACCGGGTCAACCTGGGTGCCGACGAGACGCAGACCATCGTGCTCACCGAGGAGATCGAAGGCGACTTCCTCGCCAAATCGGCCACGGTAAAGCTCGAGCCCTACGATCAGGTGGTGGTACGTTACCGCGCCGACTTCGAGTTACAGCAGGTCGTGCAACTCGGTGGGGAGGTCCGTTACCCCGGGCCTTACGCGCTCACCTCACCCGACGAAACGGTCGCGCAAATCGTCGAGCGTGCCGGCGGACTCACCGACGAGGCGTTTCCGGAGGGGGCCACGCTCTTTCGCGAGTACCGTAACCTCGGCTACGTGGCGCTGCGCCTCGACGAAGCGCTCGACCGTAAGTCGAGCCCGCAGAACGTCACCCTGAAGCAGGGCGACCGGATCGAGATCCCGAAAACGCTCGACCTCGTTACGGTCAAGGGGGCCACCCGCTTGAGCGAGGCCACCTTCGAGGACGTTGCCTCGACCGGGAGGTTGAGCGCCCCGTACGTCAAGGGCAAGCGCGCGCGCTACTACGTGAACGAATTCGCCGGCGGCATCAGCGACAACGGCTACGTACGCGGGATTACGGTTACGTATCCGAACGGGCAGACGAAGCGGACGCAGAACTTCGGCCTGTTCAAGATCACGCCCGGTATCCGGCCTGGAGCGACCGTGAGCGTCCCCGTGGAGCCCGCCCCCGAACCGGAGGATCCGGCCCAGGAGCCACAGGAGAACGTAAACTGGGGAGAAGTCGCCGCGAACATCGTCGGTCAAGCCGTTAGCATCCTCTCCCTGGTCCTGTTGTTGAACCGGGCCTAAGCCGCTTCGATCGCGAAAGTCCCCCCGACTACTACATCTTCCGGTAAACGGTTGAACCGGGCCTAAGCCGCTTCGATCGCGGCTACCCCGGGAAGGGTCTTGCCCTCTAAAAATTCGAGCATGGCGCCCCCCCCGGTGCTGGCGAAGCTCACTTTGTCGGCCAGACCCGCCTGGTTGATCGCCGCTACGGAGTCGCCGCCGCCGATCAGGGAGTACGCTCCGCGTTCGGTGGCGTGAGCGACCGCCTGGGCCACGGCCAGCGTACCGGCCGCGAAATTGTGAAACTCGAACACGCCCATCGGGCCGTTCCAGAGGATGGTTTTCGCCCCGCTCACCACTTTGCCGAAGTGCTGCCGGCTGACCGGACCGATGTCCATGCCCATCCAGCTGTCCGGAATCTCACCGCTGGCGTAGGTGGCCGCCGCCGCGTCGGGGGAAAACTCCTCGGTGCATACGTTGTCCGCCGGCAGGTGGATCTGCGTGTTCTTCTCCTTCGCTTTGGCTAGGATCTCCTTCGCCTTATCGAGTAAATCGTTCTCGACCAAACTCTGTCCGATCCGACCGCCCAGCGCTTTGGAGAAGGTGTAGGCCATGCCTCCGCCGATGATGACCTCGTCGGCGAGCTCGAGCAGTTTCTCGAGCAGGAGCACCTTGTCCGAGACTTTGGCCCCGCCGGTGATCGCGACTACGGGCCGCCGCGGGTTGTCGAGCAATTTGCGTCCGTTCTCGAGCTCCACGGCCATCAATTTGCCGAAGGCACGCTCCGAAGCGTCGAAATCTCCGGCCACCGTCGTGGTCGAGGCGTGTGCGCGGTGCGCGGCTCCGAACGCGTCGTTCACGTATATCTCCCCAAACGCCGCCAACTGTTTTGCGAGTTCGGCGTCGCCTTTCTCCTCGCCCCGCTCGAAGCGCGTGTTCTCCAGGAGGAGTACCTCACCCGGGTGGATCGCTTCGACCCTCCGTTTTGCGTCTTCACCGACCGTATCCGCGGCCATTGCGACCGGCCGGTCGATTAGCTCGCTCAGGCGTTTTGCCGCGGGAGCGAGCGAGAACTTCTCTCGATTTATCGAACCGTCCTCCCGCAGCTTTTTGAGTGGCCGGTCGAGGTGACTCATCAGAACGATGGATGCCCCCCGGTCGAGTAGATCGCGAATCGTGGGCAGTGCCGCCCGGATGCGCGAGTCGTCGGTGATGTTGCGCTCGCCGTCGAGGGGAACGTTGAAATCGACGCGTACCAACACGCGCTTACCGGATACGTCGAGGTCACTAAACTTTGCCATACTGTTTGTTTGGGGGTTCGGGCTTGCGCCAAAACTACACGACCGCCGCCCGCGTGGAGCGGCGGCGGTCGTGAGGTTCGCGACGTGTTTTCGCGAAAGCGATACGGGTTGTACGCCCGGCTTTAAACCATCGTAGTTAGCTGCGCTAACCGCGCGGAGTAACCCGCCTCATTGTCGTACCAACCGATGACCTTGACGACGTCGCCGTCGACCTTGGTCAACTCCGAGTCGAAGATGCAGGAGTGCTTATCGCCGACGATGTCCGTGCTTACCAGGGGATCGGTGGAGAACCTGAGGATACCTTTCATCGGACCGTCGGCCGCGGCGCGGAAGGCCTCGTTGACGGCTTGCTCGGTGACCTCCCGGTTGACCACGGCGGTGAAGTCGGTTACCGACCCGGTCGGGACGGGGACGCGCATGGCGATCCCGTCGAGCTTACCGGCGAGCGAGGGGAGCACGAGTCCGACGGCGGCGGCGGCACCGGTGGTCGTGGGTACGATGTTGAGGGCGGCGGCGCGGGCGCGACGCAGGTCGCGGTGGGGCGCATCCTGCAGGCGCTGATCGGCCGTGTAGGCGTGGATGGTGGTCATCAGGCCCTGCTTCACCCCGAACGCATCGTCGAGCACCTTGACCATCGGCGCGAGGCAGTTGGTGGTGCAGCTGGCGTTGGAGAACACCTTCGCGTCTTCGGAGATGTCGCCGTCGTTGACGCCGATCACGATGGTAGGCACCCCGGCGCCCTTCGCGGGGGCGGAGATGATCACCTTCTTGGCTCCGGCGTCGAGGTGGGCGCTGGCCTTTTCTTTGGTTACGAACAGGCCGGTGCACTCGAGCACGACGTCCACGTTCATGTCGGCCCACTTCAATTTGGCCGGATCGCGCTCGGCGGAGGCGTCGATCTCTTTGCCGTTGACGACCAGCTTATCGTCCGTGTACTCGACCGTACCGTCGAACTTGCCGTGCACGCTATCGAACTTCAGCAAGTGCGCCAGGGTAGCGTTGTCGGTGAGGTCGTTGATAGCGACCACTTCGACGCTGCTGTCTTCGAGGAGGTTGCGGAAGGTAAGCCGACCGATGCGGCCGAACCCGTTGATGGCGATGCGCTTTGCCATGAGAGGGAAAGAGGTAGGTTTAGGAAGAAAGTCGCGGCGAGCCGCCGGAACCTGGATTTCGGGGCGAATGTAGGTCTAAAGCCCGGCGCGATTGAGGCCGATAAGAAATTGCGCGCAGCGGTTGATTGGAAACGGAACTGCGTGTATCATTGCACCGCTTTAGGGAGCGCCTACCGACGGCCCCTTCGTCTAGTGGTTAGGACATCAGATTTTCATTCTGGGAACAGGGGTTCAATTCCCCTAGGGGCTACAAGAAAGAGCTGGCATCCGCCGGCTCTTTTGCGTTTTACGCCGTTACCGTGCCCGATTTCTTCAGGTAGCGGATCCCGAAGTACGCCCCTATCACCAGCGCGATGGCCACCCCGAAGCCGAAGGCCATGTCGTCGAAGGTGGCCGCCGGCTCGTTGCGCCGCACGTGCGTCATGAGCAGCAGCACGGCCGCCCCAATCCACACGCAGGTGGTGTTGTACTCCTTGATGAGCACCCGGCGCCAGTTGAATCCGCCGCTCGAAAGCGTATCGCCTAAGCCGCGCAATTTGGGCAGCCAGCGCGGTACGTCAAGCGTGTAGGCGTCGAAGCCCGCCCCAAACTTGTTGCGCAAGAAGCGCTCCTCGGCCCGGATGATGCACTCGTAGATGAAGTAGAAGGCCGGGACCATGACCAGCAGGTACACCAGGCTGTTCGAGAGCAAGCCCATCCCGAGGATCATCGTCACGTTGCCCACGTACATCGGGTTGCGGCTGTGCGCGAACAGCCCCCCCGTTACCAAGTCGTCGGCGTACACCCGCTTGTTGCGACCGCCGCGCACGATGTAATCGAAGCCGATGGTCGTCGCCCGCACCGCCTGCCCGAGCAGCGTTACGAGGAGTCCGAGGCCGGCGGCCACACGCCAGTCCGGGAGGATGCTCCGCGCCGGGACGAACATCAGCGCGTAAAACACCGGGAAAAGCCAGTTGCGGTAGCGAAAGAAGAAATCCCCGAGCTGCACCATCATACCTAGAGCTACTTGACGGCCACCACGCCGGTGAAGTTGTACCACTTGAAAAACACGTCGACGTAGCGAAAACCGACGTCGCGGAGGAGCTCGCGGTTCTCGTCGAGCTTGTAGGGGATAAGCACGTTCTCGAGGGCTTCGCGCTTCTGCGAGATCTCCATCTCGGAGTACTCGTTGCGACGCTTGAAGTCGTAATAGTAGTCGATAAACAACCGATTGAACATCGAGCTCTCCCCGAGCACCTTCTCGATGAGGAGTACGGCCCCGTTGGGCCTCAGCTGCTCGTAGATGCTGCGGACCAACCGCTCCCGGTAGAGCGGGCGCACGAACTGGAGGGTTAGGCAAAGCACGACCAACGAAGAATCTTCGATCTCGATGTGTGCGTTCAGATCGCCGTAACGCAGCTCGACGTCGCGGGTTACCCCAGCCGCGTCTAGGTTCTCCCGACACTGCTCCAGCATCGGCTCGCTGTTGTCGATCCCCACGAACCCTACATCGGGCGGCAGCACCCGGTCGAGGTTCATGAAGGTCGTCCCCGTCGAGCAACCGAGGTCGTACACCTTGGTCCCGGGGGCCACCACATCGCGCGCTATCTCGGTCATCATGCGCTGCATCTCGATGTAGAAGGGCACCGAACGCGTGACCATGTCGTCGAAAACGGAAACCACCCGGTCGTTGAAGGCGAAATCGTGTCGACCGGCTCGGTCGGTGGTAAACACCTTGTCCTTGTCGGACACAGGTTGGCGGATGGGGTCGCTCATGGATGAAGTTCGGGGCCGCGCAAAGCTAGCCGCCGCGCCTAATCGTTCCGGTAGCCGACGAAGCTCAACATCCGGCCGGTCCCAACACCGTCCCTCCGGTAAGAATAGAGCAGACCCGGATTCGCGAACGTATCCAGCCCGTGCACCCCGATCCGCTCGGCCGCCACCCCCACGCTCCGTAGATCCTCGCAAACGGCGCCCACCACGTCGAACAGGTACTTCCCACCGGGTAGCGCTCGTAGGTGCCTTGCGGCAAAACGCTCCGCGAACTCCGGACCCACTTCGTAGCTACCCTGCCGCACGGCCGCCCCAATCCAAACGCGCAACCCGTTCGCCGCGCAACCGGTGAGCGACTCCACGCGTCGGACCGTTTTGCCGGCGAGCGCGAGCTGGGCTCCTTTCCAACCGCAGTGCACGGCGGCCACGGTGCGACTCGCTTCGTGCACCAGCAGTACCGGCACACAATCCGCGGTAAATACGCCGACACCGATACCGGGCGTAGTCGATATCAGCGCGTCCGCCGGCGTGGCCTGTACCCCACCGGCCGTAACGCACAGGATTGCGTCGCCGTGCACCTGCTCGGCGCGCGCCAGGCTATTCGGCGTCCAGCCCGCGGCCGTGGTAAAGGAGGCCCAGTTGCGCTCGACCGCTGCGGGATCGTCACCCACGTGCGTCGCTAAATTCATACTTGCGTACGCCCCGGTAGACGCCCCGCCGGCGCGCGTGGTCTGCCCCCAGGACAGTCCGGGGAGTTTTGGGCCCGCCCACCGGATCCGGGCGGGCTCGTCTGTACGGGTAGAAACCATCCGTAGTTCGTCTACGAGCCAGCGTCCTACCGGGTTATCAGGACCTGTACGGCCGGTTCCGGACTATCGGCTACGTGCAGGAAGTAAACCCCGACGGGTAGCGAGCCGACCGGAAAATCCAACGTCTGGCTCGGCCGTGCCTTCTGTTCCGCCACCGTCTGACCGAGACCGTTACGCAGGAGCAGCCGCGCGTCCTCCGTACCGGCGTAGCCGACGTACAATTGGTCCTGAACCGGGTTCTGCGAGACGGTGAGCAGGGGGCGGGTCTCATGACTCCTCGTCCCGGTCGCTTGCTCGAGGTCCAACATCTTCGTGATGCGGTCCTTGCCGCAGGGGCCATCCACGTTGAGCGTAACGAAAGCGACCTTGGTGTCGGAGAATACGTGACTCACGAAGAGCCCTTCCCCCGTCGTACCGTCGCCAAAGTTCCAACTCGCGCCGGTGATGTTCGAGCTTATGTTCTCGAAGTAGACGGTGTCGCCGTTGATGAACGTCTCGAACTGCGCGACGGTAGGTTCCTCCACGTCCACCGCGTTCGGGTACACGAACCGGGCGAGGCCGCCGCGGCCGTCCGGTACTTCCACTACGGCGTCGAAGACACCGGCGGAGGTTACGGTCTGCGAGCTAGCGGCCGTCTGGATGCCCAGAGCGGAATCGGGCACCGCGAGCACGAACTGCGCACCCTCGTCGGCTGCGAAGTTTGCGGAAACCTGCAGCGGCGCACAGCCCGATTGCGGACTGAAGCTCACGTTGGGTCTGGCTACGGGGGTGACCACGAACCAATCGAAACCGGCCTCCACGAGGTGTCCGTTGGCGGAGTCATCCCCCGTCGTGATTTCTAGGCGGAGCGGACCCGATAGATCGATCAAATCACTGAGCGGACCGCTTTCGAAGCGTTGCCAACCGTTCGTGGTCTCCTCCACCGTGAGCAAATTCACCGTTTCGCTCGCGCTGCGTAGCTCCACCGTGAGCTCATCGTTCGGGGTACTCCCGTTGCCTCCATCGTTGTAGAAGAAATACGAAAACTCTATACGGGCATCCGGTAATCCGTTGAGGTCGATCTCGGGGGAAGTCAACGTGGTCGAACCGTCGTCGACGTCGTTGCTCCCGACGGATGCCCCGGCCGTACGTCCGGTCACGTAAGCGCGGTCGCCGTAGTCGAACAGTACGTCGCCCGCGGGCTGGCCGACCGATCCGTCGTAGTTGGTCCCCTCGGCGACGCCGAGCTCCCAGGCCCCGGTGGTCGCGGTGCTACTCACCGTCCATTCGTTGTCGAACAGGAAGTCGTCGTAGTAGCCTGCGTTTAGCGAGACGCTCACCGTGCGTCGCTTCCCGGGAGCGACCTGAATGTTACGGAGTAGCCGCGTCTGGTAGCCGAACTCGCCGGCGTACACGTCGAAGACCTTGACGAGCTCCCCGCCCACGCGACGCTGGCCTTTGAGAACGATCGCGGTGTCGGCGTTCGGAAGCGCGACACTATTCGGCGCGCGGCTCCTGACCCTGACGTCGAGCCCACCGACACCCTCGAGCTGCATTTTCACGTCCCTCCTCGTCAGTTTGCCCGCGTTGAGGGTCAAGGGAATCGTTACGTCCTGATAGCCGTTCTTGCTGAACCTAACTCGGTAAGCGCCCGGAGTCGCGTGCCCGGTCGCGTACTCTCCCGCCAAATTACTCCGCTCGCTGATGGTAGGGTCGCCGACGAACTCGACCTTTACGTCGCCCAAGGAAAGACCGTTCGCGGCGTCCGTAACCAAACCTTCGAGGTAGCCGGCGCGTGCGTACGTAGGTTTGAAGACGAAGAGTCCCGCCTGAATGTCGCTAGCGAGCAGGGTCCCGGAAGGGAGGAAAGGGTAAGCCCCCCAGCAGCCTTCGAATCCGCCGCCCGAAGCCTGCGGGCGGGTGTCGTAGCGTCCGACCTCCACCATGTTGTTCGGCCGCGTCGCGTCGGTCAAGATCACCCCGTCCTTGTACCAACTGGTGGCGAGGTGGTTGCCGAGCACGTGGGTATTGTGGGGTACGCTCCGCGAGTTCCCGATCTCGTTCGGTCGAAACTTATCCACCAACTTAATCTCGGTCGGGTCGCTAACGTCGAACGCGTCGACGGAGGAGCCGTCCCGCTCGTCGGTCGTGAACACGCTCGCGTTATCGAGCGTCGCCCAGGCATTGTGCGTGAAGTTACTGGAGGTCTTCGCCGATCCGAGGCGGCGGATGCTGGCCGGGTCGGTTAGGTCGTGCGTAGTGAGCACCCCCTCGTAAATATCCGAGGTAAAGAGCAGGTTATCGTAGGCGTACACGTCGTGCGCGTAGCGCTGGGCACTAGCCCCCACGAAGGGCGCGCGGTCGAGGCTCCGGGCGAGGTCGAACACCAGCGGCGTACCACTGTACACGTTCGATCCGGTGATGATCATTCGTCCGAACTCGTCTATGAACAAGTTGTGCGCGCGCACCAGCGCCGAGCGCCTACCCCCGATGTCGACCTGCGGCTGGTAGTACTCGTGCGTAATCGTCTCCGGCGCGCGGCTCATGTCGATAACGAGCAAACCGTCGTCCCCCTGGTCGGCGACCACATAGATGCGGTCCCGGTAGGTTTTGATGTCGCGCCAAATGGATTTAGCCCCCCGGATACGAGCCCGCTGGATCGGGTTGCGCGGATCCTCGAGCGAGTAGATGGACGTGCCGAAGGTCGTGCCCATCACGGCGTACTCGACCCCGTTGCGGTCCACGAAGCCCCAAATGTCGTTCCCGTCCTCGTTGTCGGCCAACGGTACGTTGCTCAGGAGCTCGACGTTATAATTATCCTGCGCCACACCGAATGTAGCCAAAATTGCAAGAACTACTAATAGATAGATTTTTTGCATAGTACTGCAAGTTAAAACATTCATCCTGAATTAACTAGGGTGGGGGAGAATTGATACGCTCAATCTGCTTACACAGACGAGTTTACCCAACTTATTTGAAATTTCTATATTCCAAACGTGTTGCGTACGCCCGCGCCGCCAGGGCGTACACTTGCCGTACACGTAGCCGTCACGCGCGCCGCGGAGGTGGCTGCAGCTCAGCTCCGTTCCCACGGCGATGAATTGCTCCGGATCGACGCTTATAGCGCTCGCCACCGACCCCATCGTTTCGGCCAGTGCGGCGCTCGCCCCCCCGTGCAGAAGTCCGTAAGGCTGCTTGGTGCGTGCGTCCACGGGCATCCGCGCGAGCAGGTAGTCGTCGCCGACCTCGGTAAACTCCATCCCGATCGCCTCGCCGAGGGTGCCGGGTCCGAGTGCGTTGAGGGCGTCTACGTTCGCGTCGATGCGCCACAGTCGGGCAGGGGGGTCTGCGTTCGTTTCGCTCATAGACCAAGGATAGCGCGCAGGGCGTCGTCTGGGTTCGCCCGCGCCAGTCTCGTACCCGGTAGCTTTCTGTTCCAAGTCAGCTGCCGGCGTGCGTAGTTGCGCGTGGCTTGCTTGATGAGCCCCACGGTCCGCGCGCGATCGCGATCGCCGTCTAAGTACGGCCACCATTCTCGGTAGCCGATGGTCTGGAGCGCGTCGAGCCCCCGGTGCGGGTACAGCGCGCGTGCCTCCCGCTCCAGCCCGTCCGCCAGCATCCCGTCGACGCGCCGCTCCACCGCGGCGTACAAACGCTCGCGCGGCGGATCCAGGATCAGCCACTCCATCGGGTAGGGTAGCGGGGAAGCCGGTCTGGCGCGCAACTCGGTAAAGGTGATCCGGCTCGCCGCCATCGCCGAGAGCGCCCGGAGCACCCGGCGCGGGTTCTGGCGGTCGACCACGGCGTGGTAGGCCGGATCGCGCCGGCGTAGCTCCTCCACGAGCGGGGGCAAGCCGTTTTGCCGGAAGGCCTCATCGTAGCCGTCGCGGATCTCGCGGGGCACGTGCGGCATGTCGGGGATCCCCTCCACGAGCGCACGAACGTGCAGTCCCGAGCCCCCCGCCACGATTACCGTCCGGCTTTCGCCAAAACTCGTCTCGATGGCGTGGCGCGCGTCGGCGGCCCACCGGCCGGCGCTGTACGGCTCGTGGATGGATACGTAGCCGACGAGGTGGTGGGGTACCGCGGCGAGCTGCCGCGCGGTCGGTTTCGCGACCCCGACGTTGAGCTCCCGGTACACTTGTCGACTGTCGGCGGAGACGATTTGCGCGGAGAGTCGCTGGCCGAGCGACACGGCCAAATCGGATTTGCCGCTGGCCGTCGGCCCGGCGATCACGATCAACCTCCTCGTCTCGTCTCGCCTGGCCGCTCCCACGCGGCGCAAGGTAACGGCTGCCTTTCTTTGCCCTCCAGCGATGATCTATTACGTCCTTCGGTTTTACGCGATGCTCGGGCTGTGGGTCAACTTTCGCAAAGTGTACGTGGAGCACCGCGAGCGCATTCCGGAGGGGAACCACGTCATCTTCGCCCTCAACCACCCCACGGCCTTCATCGATCCGATCGCCGTGGGCACGCACGTGGACCCGGCCTGCTGGTTCATCCTGCGCGGCGACAAATTCGTCACGCCCTTCGTGCGTTGGTTTTTGCGCCAGATCCAAAACGTACCGATCTACCGGGAGTCGGACGGGGTGCAGGCCCTGCGCGGCAACGTGACCACCATGGCGAAGGTGACCGAAGAGGTGGTGCGCGGGGAGCCGACCGTCATCCTGTGCGAAGGGCGCTGGAGTCCGCGACGCCGCGTGCACCGCGTGCAGCGGGGTACGGCGCGGATGCTCTTCCAAGCGCACAAGAAGGACACGTCGAAACCCGTGGCCATCGTACCCACCGGGATCACGTACACCGACGCGAACGCTTTTCGATCCACGCTCACCATCAGCTACGGTGAACCTATTTACGCTGCCGACTACGCGGCGGCCTACGCCGAAGACAGCCGGGCCGCTACGGATGCGGTGAGCGCGGTTTTGCGGGAGCGCATCGGGGGCCTGATCGTCCGGGTAGACGATAAGCGCAACGACGGTTTGGTGGAGCGCCTCCTACCCATCCTCCAACACGATTACCCCGATCCGGGGTTCCCGCCGACGGCCGAGCGTTCCCCGTTTCACGCCGCGCAGCGCGGGGCGGTCGAGCGGATCAACGGGATGGACGCCGTCGAGCTCAACGCCGTGCGCTACGACCTCGACGCCTACGAGAAGGCCCTAGAACGAGCCGGGGTCTCGGATAGCGGATTGGCGGTCCCGTCGTACGGGAGCCTCCCGCGCGCCGTCGGCTTGTGGTCGCTCGGACCGTTGGCCGTAGTGGCGCTGCTCCTGCACTACCCCCTCGCCGCGATCATCCAGCGCTACACGGTACGCACCGTCGAGTCGGAGCAGTTCTTCGGCTCCGTTCGGTACGGGCTCGGCCTCGGGGCCTTCCTCGTGTACGCGCTCGTACTCACTGCCGTGGGGGCCTTCGCCGTGGGGTGGTTTTGCCTTCTGCTGCCACCGCTGCTGCTCGCCGCGGCCTACTTCTACTTACTTTGGTCGGAGAGCTTCGCGCTCTGGCGAGCGTCGGCCCGGGCGCGCAATCTACCTCCGGAAACGCGGGAGCACCTGCTCGCCCTACGGGCCGACTTGATTGAGCGGCTCGGTGTCCAGGCGCTTGCGGGCAGGCGCCCCTAACTCGCGGAGCCGCTCCGCTTGCCCGATCAGCGTAGCGCCGGATTTGCTGCCGTCGCTCAGGTGGCGAATAGCGGTGTCGTAGGCCGCGTCGGCCCGGTCGAGATGCGTCTTGATGCCGCGCATCTCGTCGACGAAGCTGACGAACTTATCGTAGAGCCGGCCACCGAGGGCGGCAATCTGCTCGGCGTTGGCGCGCTGGTCCTCCTGGCGCCAGATGTAGGCCACGGTGCGCATGGTGGCCAGCAGGGTAGACGGGCTTACGATGACCACGTTGGCGCGTAGGGCATCCTCGAACAGTTTCGGGTCGTGCTGACAGGCGAGCGCGAAGGCGGGCTCGATGGGCACGAAGAGGAGCACGTAATCCGGACAGTTGATTTGGTAGAGCCGCTCGTACGATTTGCGCCCCAGTCCCTTCACGTGCGCCCGTAAGCTGAGCGTGTGCGCCCGGAGGTGCTCGCCGGCCCCCTCGGCCTCGGGGTCCGCGCAAAAACGCTCGAAGGCGGTCAGGCTCACCTTCGAATCGACGACCAACTTCCGGTCGTCGGGGAGGTGTACGATGCAGTCCGGACGCACGGTCTTGCCCTCCCCACTGCGGAAGCTACCCTGGGTGGTATAGTGGGTATCCTTGGCGAGGCCAGCGCTTTGGAGCAGCCGTTCGAGTTGCAACTCCCCCCAATCGCCCTGCACTTTACTGTCGCCCTTGAGGGCACGCGTGAGCAGTTTCGCGTCAGCGCTCAACTGTTGGTTGAGCAGATGCAGCTGCTCCAACTGAGCGGCGAGGCTCGCTTTCTCTTCGGTCTCACGTACGAATTTGGTGTCGATCTGCTGCTGGAACTCCCCGAGCCGCAGCGCCAACGGCGAGAGCAAGTGCTCCAGGGAGGTGTGCTGTTGCGCGATCAATTTCGAGCCCTTTTCCTCCAGTAAGCGTTGGGCCACCAACTCGAAATTTCGAGTCGCCTCAACCTGGAATCGCTCGCGTACGGCGACTTGGTCCTGGAGTTGCTTCCGCAAAACGGCTTGCTCCTTCTCGTGGAAGGCGCGTTCGGCCAGCAGCTTGGCGAGCTGATCGCCGGAGGCCGCGCGCGCGCGCTCGAATTCCTCCCGCTCGGCCCTGAGCTCGTCCGCGAGCAAATCGTAGTCGCCGACCGGCACGTACGCTTCCGCCAGAACCCGCTGTTGCCGAAGGTTGGATAAGTAAAGGGCCAGGACGTACCCCAGCAACGCGGCACCAACCGCGAGGCAAACACAAACCGCTAAATCCATAGAAGCATACGCAAATTATGTAATGTATCGTGGCGAGCGTCTCCCGTGATGCAATACGCGGCCGGTCCTTCTCCACAGTGTGGAAAAGCTCCGGCTACCGGAGGAGCTGGTAGGCCGCAAAGGCTGCCCCGTAGGCGAGCGCCGTCATGTAAACCACCTGGACGACCGGCCAGCGCCAGGTCCCCGTCTCGCGGCGGGTAACGGCGAGCGTGCTCATGCACTGCATGGCGAACAGGTAGAAAAGGATAAGCGAGACGGCCGTCGCCACCGTGTAGACGGGGGTACCGTCGGCGCGTTTGGCGTCGGCCATCCGCTCGGTGATCAAGCCCTCGTCCTCGGCCGAGCCGATGGCGTAGAGCGTGGCCACCGTACCGACGAATACCTCCCGCGCGGCGAAGCTCGTAACCAGCGCGATCCCGATGCGCCAGTCGTAGCCGAGGGGGCGGATGGCCGGCTCTATGAAATGGCCTACGTGACCGGCGTAGCTCGACTCGAGGCGGGCGTTGGCCACGAGGTCGGCGGTGGCCTCCGCGCTGAGTCCCTGCTCCCGTGCTTCGCTCCTGGCCGCTTCGGAGGCGCGTTCGGGCTGACCCCCGGGTCCGAAGCTGGCCAGTACCCACAAGACCATGCTGATCGCGAGGATGATCCTGCCCGCTCCGAAGAGAAACGAACGCGTTTTGATCCAGACGGTCGTCAGTACGTTCCGCCAGACGGGGACCCGGTAGGCGGGTAGCTCGATCATGAGGTAGCTGCGTTCGCTCGACTTCAGGATGTACTTGAAGACGAGGGCCGCGGCCAGGGCGGAGAATATGCTCAGGAGGTAGACCCCGGTAAACGCCAATCCCTGCGCGTTGAAGAGCCCCCAAACCGTGATCGGGGGTACCGCAAAACCGATGAGGATCGCGTAGACGGGGATGCGGGCCGAACAGCTGATGAGCGGACTGACCAGTATGGTGATGAGTCGCTCCTTGGGGTTGGCGATGGTGCGCGCGCTCATGATGGCCGGGATGGCGCAGGCCCCGCTCGAGGTGAGGGCGACGAGCGAGCGGCCGTTGAGCCCGAAACGCTGCATGAGTCGGTCGAAGAGGTACACGGCGCGGGCCATGTAACCGACCTCCTCGAGCAGCGTGAGCAGGAAGAAGAGGATCGCGATCTGGGGTACGAAAACGGCGACCCCGCCGAGGCCGGCGAGCATGCCGTCTACGAGGAAATCGGCTAGTATCCCGGACGGAACCGCGGCCCTGAGCCAAGAGCCGACGGTGCTGAAGCTCCGCTCGATCAGGTCTTGCGGAACGCTCGCCCAGGAGAAGATGGCCTGGAAGACGACGAAGAGTACGGCGAAGAATACGAGCGGTCCGAACACCGGGTGGGTCACCACCGCGTCGATGCGCTCGCTGAGCGGATCGGGCTCCGGCCCGCACGCCTCGGAGGCGCGCAGTACCGGGAGGAAGCGTTCGTAACGCTGCATCGTTTCGCGGACCTGGAGTCGCAGGGAGTCGAACTCGGGGTCCGGGGGAGTCGAGCTCTCGGTATGGTGGTGGGCCCGAAGCAGGCGCGCGTAGCGTGTTCCACCGGCCGCGCTGTGCAACTCTGCCGCCTCCGTTTCCAGGCTGGAAAGCTCGTAAAAACTGTTTTGCGGAAGCAGACCGCCGTCGAGAGCGACCTCGATGGCCCGACCGAGTCGTTCGATGCCCCGTCCGGTGCGCGCGCTAATCGCCACTACGGGTACACCGAGCTTCGCGGAGAGCGTCTCCGTATCGATCTCGGCGACCCCCTCGGTGAGGTCGTCGGTAAAGTTGAGGGCCAACACCACGGGCACACCGAGGTCGATGACCTGGGTAAGGAGCAGGGTGTGCTTGTCGAGTCGGTTACAATCGGCTACGTATACGACCGCATCGGGCTGGCGATGGTTCCCGAAGCCGAGCAACGCGTCGAGCACGACCCACTCGTCGAGGGAGCCCGGGTGGAGCGAGTAGGTACCGGGCAGGTCGGTTACCTCCACCTGGGCGGTCTCGAGCTTCAGGAGTCCGCTACGGCGCTCCACGGTGACCCCCGGGAAGTTGCCGGTACGTTGGCGCAGTCCGGTAAGCCGGTTGAAAAGGGTCGACTTTCCGGCGTTCGGATTACCTACGAGGGCTACGTGCGCCAAGCCATCTCCGGCCGTGCGGGACGGGGGCGTTAGAGGCTTTCGGCCAGACGCTGGAGTAGCAGGCAAGCGGCTTCCTCTTTTCGGACGGCGAGCATGCGGCCGTCGATTTTGAAGTAACAAGTTTGGCCGAACGGCGCCTTGCGGATCAACTCTACCCGACTCCCGGGCACGACGCCCATGCACATATACTTGTGGGCGAAACAGTGGTCGGCAAACCCGCAAACTACCCCCCGCTGCCGGGCCGCGAGCTGGAGCGCGGTCACGGATGGAGATTCGGGAGGGGTCGGATGATCTACCTCGGGCATGCGGCGAAGTTATCTAGAAATAGTCTAGCTAAGATGTAAAAACGTTCAGCGCACGCAATGTTTAGCCCACAACCGAGGGGTTGCCCCAGCGTTAGGAAGCACACGATGGGATCCAGCGAAAATTCGCTGGCCGGCCGTTTTGCCCTGAGCCCACGTCCTATATTTGACCCCAGCCCAACCCGAGCCGCCGCCCATGGATATACTGGTTTGCATTGCGAAAGTGCCCGACACGACAGCCAAGATTAGCTTCACGGATAACGACACCGCCTTCGACGAGCGTGGGGTACAGTTTATCATGAACCCCTACGACGAGTGGTACGCCCTGGTGCGTGCGCTCGAACTGACCGAAGGGGGCGAGGGGGAGACGACCGTAGTCCACGTCGGCCCGGCCACCAACGATGCCGTAGTCCGCAAGGCGCTCGCCATCGGCGCGGACAAGGCGGTGCGCGTCGACGCCGAACCGAGTAGTACGGCCTTCGTGGCGAAGCAGATCGCGGCCTACGCCGAGGGCAAGGGCTTCGACCTGATCCTCACCGGGAAGGAGACGATCGACTACAACGGGTCCGAGGTAGGCGGCATGGTCGCCGAGCTACTCGATCTGCCTTACGTATCCTACGCGAGCACCCTGGAGATCGACGGTGGGAGAGCTAACGTACGGCGTGACATCGAGGGCGGTGTAGAGGTCTTATCCGTTGCCTTACCGGCCGTGATCAGTGCCGCCAAGGGACTCGCGGAACAACGTATACCCAATATGCGCGGCATCATGATGGCCAAGCGCAAGCCGCTCGAGGTGGTTGCGCCGAGTGGCACCGATACCTCGGTCGAGGTGGTTAAGTACCGCCTCCCGAAGGAAAAGGGCTCCGTTCACATTATCGATCCCGAGAACATGGACGAGCTGGTCCGCCTGTTGCACGAAGAGGCTAAAGTCATTTAGAACGCTTCCTCCCGCCCTTTTAAATCGCCCAAATCTCCCCGTATGTCTGTTCTCGTATTTGCAGAAACCACCGAACAAAAATTTAAGAAGGCGGCCTTTGAGGCCGTCACCTACGCCCGTAAAGCGGCCGATTCGCTGAGTACCGAATGCGTTGCGCTGGTGATTGGCCAGGCGGACGACGCCGGGCAGCTCGGTGCGTACGGGGCGTCGCGCGTGATCCAAATCGAGGGCTCCGCTCCGGTGGCGATGGATTCGCAGGTCTACAGTACGGCGATCGCTGAGGTTGCCAAGCGAGAGGCGGCCGCGCTGGTGGTGCTCTCGCACAGCAGTACGGGTAAATCCCTGCTGGGTCGACTAGCCGTGAAGCTGGACGCCGGATCCGTGCCCGGTGTCAACGGTCTCCCGAGTGGAACTGCCGGCTCGCTCACGTTTTCCAAGCCCGTGTACTCGGGGAAGGCTTTCGCCGATGTTCGCGTAAACGCACAAGTGGCCGTTGTGTCCCTCATGGGGAACGCGATTCCGCCCGATCGCTCGGGGGACGATGTCGCCGTGGAATCGATAACCGTGGATCTTCCCGCTGCGAAAATTGAGGTGGCGAGTGTGGAGCGGGTCCAGGGGATAGTGCCTCTGCCGGAAGCCGAACTCGTGGTTAGCGCGGGGCGCGGGATGAAAGATCCCGGGAACTGGGGCATCATAGACGAACTGGCCAACGAACTCCACGCCACGACGGCTTGCAGTCGACCGGTAGCGGATGCCGGCTGGCGCCCTCACCACGAACACGTCGGACAGACGGGTATCGCCGTGCGGCCGAACCTGTACATCGCCATCGGTATCTCGGGCGCTATTCAGCACCTGGCCGGCGTCAACAACTCGAAGACGATCGTCGTGGTGAACAAGGACGCCGAGGCTCCTTTCTTCAAGGCGGCAGACTACGGGGTAGTCGGTGATCTATTCGAGGTGGTACCGAAGCTGACCGAAGCGGTCAAACGCTACCGGGGGCAGGAGCACTAGGCAAAACGATGGGCAAGTGACCCCCGCGACGGATCGTGAACAACGTACCATTCGGTGCGCGGCGACATCGTCGAAAGACCGTTGGCTCTAAGCCTCCGGATCTTTCAGGCGGTCGCGTACGGTTTCCGAATCGTACTTACCCGGATCCAGCTTGTCCTCCAGCGTGTGGAACTCCTCGTCGCTGGGCGGGTACGGGCCTTCGGACTTGTTGGTCTCTACGATGTGGCGGGCCTCCGCCGGACTAGCGTCTTCGAGGACCTCCTCTTCGGCGTCGGACGTAGCGATGTTGTAATTCGAATCGTTGACCCAGTTGAGCTCGTCCTTACCGTCTTCGGTGCGATCGCTGTAGAAGCGTCGGTAGAGCAAGGCCACGAGGATAAGGCCCGCGACTATAGCAAAAAACGCCCAGTTACTCCCGTTCATACGTAGCTTTAAGGGGGCAACACCGGGCTTGGACGCTAGTTCGCCGAAGGTGCCGAATTGCCGAGGGCATCGACCAGCTCCTGCTTGCTCATACCCGAACGACCTTCGACGTCGCGTGATTTCGCCCGCTCGTAGAGATCCTGGTAGCTCATACCGGCCAGCCGGTCCACTTGGGTATTTTCGAAGTCCTCGAAATTGCTCAACTCGGTTCCGAGGGTAGCCAGTACCCACGTAATGAGGGTGACGTCGTCCAGGAAGCCGACGAACGGGAGGAAATCGGGTACGATATCGATCGGAGACAGGAAGTAGAGTAGGGCGGCGACTACGAGCGCGGCGTTCTTCTTCGAGACGCCCCGGTAGGTACCGGTCGCGTAGGCAGTGACCAAGCGCACCAACCGCCGAAGATTCTGGATGGCGCTGTCCGCGACGGACTGAAAAGTGACCTCCTGATCGCCCTTCGCGAGCGACTTTTTTGCGATTTGCAAGAGCAGGAGGGGCTTACCCAGAAAGCCAGCCGCGCGGTACGTTAGCGTGCGAAACAGCAGGGATTTGGTTAGCTCGATCGCTGAGTATTTTTTGTTGGGGTCTGCCATGGAGTAGCTCTAGCTGTGTTCAGTAGAACGCCAGCATGCTTAGAGATTGTTTTTCTTTCCTCGGAGCGTATAACCGAGCCCCAGGCGAAGCGAGGTACGGAAGTAGCGTGGGTACAGTTTTTCGCCACGCGGGCTAACCACCTCGATATCGCCCTCCGAGTCGCGGAAGCCACGCTCGTACATCAACTCGGCTACCCAAAGCCCGATGTGCCCCCTGAATCCGAACGCACCGCGCAGATCGGCGGGCTTCGCCTTTCCGTACGGACTAGCGCTCGCGGGTACGACGCGTTCGTACAGCCGGTAAGTACCGTAGGCGCCGGCGACGAGCCCGATCACCGGGGTTAGCGCAAACTCGACCGCGGGACCCAGTTTGGCCTCGACAGTCGTCACCTCCGGCCACTCCGCCGGCTCCGGCCCCGGCCTATCGAACGGATTTCTCGTAAATCGAATCCCCCCTGATCCTTCACCCGCGAGTTGGAGCTGGGTCAGGAGACTAAACCTTGGGGATAGCGCTTTACGCAAACGGACCTCACCGTATACGCTGTGTACCGGTTCTGAGCGCGCGGCTCGCGTGGATAGCGGGGAGGGGGGTAAAGGAAGGACGTGGGTGGCCCGCAAGGCTCCGACGGTCGCTTCGATCTCGATTTGGGCTATCCCAGAACCCACGGGTAAGAGGTTCAGGCTTATTGCGAGGAGGATGGCTCGGCCCATGAAACGCATTAACGCAGGGAAGGCCCGTGTCGTACCGCTATCCGCCGGTTACTTACCGATCAACTCTGAGCCGAACAGGCTCTCCACGAAGGCTTGCTTGTTGAAAATCTGCAGCTGCTCTACACCTTCGCCGACCCCGATGTACTTGATGGGGGTTTTGAATTGATCGCTGATGCCGATCACGACCCCGCCTTTGGCCGTGCCGTCGAGTTTCGTGAGCGCAATGGCGCTCACGTCGGTAGCCTCGGTAAAGTGTTTGGCTTGTTCGTAGGCGTTTTGCCCGGTGGCCGCATCGAGCACCAGGATCACTTCGTGCGGTGCGCCGTCTAGACACTTGGTTACGGAGCGTCTGATCTTACCGAGCTCGTTCATCAGACCGACTTTGTTGTGCAGACGGCCCGCCGTATCGATGATAACCACGTCGTACTTCTCCCGCACCGCTTTCTCCGTCGCTTCGAACGCGACGGCGGCCGGGTCGACGTTCATCCCTTTGCCGAAAAAATCCGCGTCGGTTCGCTCCGCCCAAATGCGCAATTGGTCCACCGCCGCGGCGCGAAACGTATCGGCCGCACCGAGTAGCACGCTGAGTCCCCGCTTACGGAACTGGTGGGCGAGCTTGCCGATGGTCGTGGTTTTCCCGACGCCGTTTACCCCGACGACGAGGATTACCGCCGGGCGCGCTTCGGTGGGGAGCTCGTAAGAATCGTAGTCCGCCGTATTCGCATCACCCATTAGGCGAACTACCTCGTCGTGGAGTAGGCTATTGAGGTCTTCGGTGCCGACGTACTTATCTTTCGCTACCCGTGCTTCGAGTCGGTCGATGATCTTGACGGTCGTCTCCAGTCCTACGTCCGAGGCGATCAAGATCGATTCGAGCTCGTCGAGTACCGCCTCATCGACGGAGGCCTTCCCGGCTACCGCCTTGGACAGCTGACCGAATAGCGAAGTTTTGGTCTTCTCGAGGCCGTGGTCGAGGTCTTCCTTTTTATCGGAGGTAAAAAACTTTTTGAAGAAACTCATGCTCGGAAAGTACGGCTGATAGACGCGAAGAGGGGTTGCCTGACAACAGGCAACCCCTCTCGTAAGGTTGGCGGTTAAGCCTATTTGCTGGCGAAAAACTCCTTCACCTTGTCTTTGTGCACGATCTGCTCCTTGAAGGTAATCTTGCCCGTTTTCGGATCTTTGATCGACTTAACCACTTTAACGTGGTCGCGTCCTGAGCCCGCATTAGCGGCACGAGCGGCAACACGGGCGTTCTTCGAAACTTTAGCCATGGGTCAGGGGATTTACTTGATCTCGCGGTGGACGGTGACCTTCCGCATGATCGGATTAAATTTCTTAAGCTCGAGCCGGTCGGGGGTATTCTTCCGGTTCTTCTGCGTTACATAACGCGAGGTGCCCGGCATACCGCTCGCCTTGTGTTCGGTACACTCGAGGATGATCTGCAGACGGTTACCTTTACTTTTCTTGGCCATGATCGCTTAGTTGAGGGGTGGCGAGCAAACTCACTTTAAACCTTTACGCCGGTGGATACCCCCTTACGCTCGAGCTTTTTGAGGTAGGCAAAAATGCCGAGCTTATTGATCGTTTTGATTGCCTGCGTCGAAACCTTGAGCGTGATCGTTTCCCCCGTTTCGGGAATGAAAAAGCGCTTACGCTGAAGGTTGGGAAGAAAACGACGCCTCGTCTTCGTGTTCGAGTGGGAGACGTTGTTCCCGGTAGCCGGGCGCTTCCCGGTGAGCTGACAGATCTTGGACATAGCGAACGACTTTTCGGGGTAGTGACCCTGTTAGGATTCGAACCTAAAACCTCCGCATCCGTAGTGCGGTGCTCTATCCAGTTGAGCTACAGAGCCGATTCTAGTTTTGCCGAAAGGCTTTACCGAAGCGGGTGCGAAGATAGGAGTTGAGTTGGGAAAGAAAAACGACTGTGGTCAGAAATTTTCGGGTCCGCCGTTTCCTTAGGGAGCGACCACGACGCGAAGTGCCTCACGGCGCTGTCCGGCGAGGGCGGAAACGTAGTACACGCCCGGTCGCCAGGTTCCTTCGCCGAGGCGAAGCTCGGCGGCACCTACCTCGGTACAGACGTCGATCTCCAGCATGATCTGACCGAGTGAGTTGGCCATCTTCACCACGCAGCTCTCGCCGGGATCGCCGACCACGCGTACTTGGGCCGATTCGTTTCCGCGGATGAGGGTAGGGTAGACGGAGGTGACGGTGCAATACTGGCGGCCTTCGGCCTGCTCGGAGTAGCGGTAGGTGGCGAGGTCGGCGTTGAGGGCGGCTGCCTGGCTGGCGGCAATCCCGACCGAACCTGATTCCAGTAGATCCGATTTAATTTGCGTGGCCAGGTCATTTGGGTCGGTGTACGTCCGGTTGGGGACCTGGAACATGAGCGCGAGCGTACCGGCCACCAGCGCGGATGCGGGTGAGGTGCCGCTCATCGTCGTCGTATCCCTACCCGCTACGCTGTATAGACCACGCGCTGGCCCGGCGCGGTGATGTCGGCCGCGTAGGTGGAGTCGTAAGGGAAAGATTGTAGGGGTTGGCCGATCGAGTCCGTCGCGCCCACCCGAATGAGGCCGGAGGTACTGACGCTCGCCGGAAAATCGAGGGCGAGGTCGGTGCTGTCGTTCGGCATAGCGCCGACGGTCAGGATACCCGATTCCATCAATTCGTCGAGCACACCATTCACTACTCCCCCTTGCGGGCCGCCAAGCAGTGCGCGGCTACCGCCTTGCGGGGTGAGGTAGCTGACTACGTTGGCTCCGTCGAAGCCGCCCGTGCTTTCGTAGGTATCACGAAGACCGGCAATGTAGTTAGCGGCCTCCACCCAGTCGGCGAGCGTTTGGCCCTGCAGCGGCAGTACGGAACCGGCCCAATCCACTCCGGCGATATTCGCCTGATCGTTAGCTGGGGCCACGAGTAGGCTCGTCATGCCCAGGCCGTGGTTGCCGACGTCGCTCAAGCGTGCGGGAAGCTGTTCGGTAAAGTTGTAGCCGCTGTAGTCGTCGACGTAGCCGTTGCCATCGTCGTCGCGTCCGTTGTCGGGGATTTCGGTAGGCAACATGGTAATGCGCTCTTCCAAATCGTTTACGCCCAGTCGAAATTCCTGATCGAAGACGGCCGTTACGACATCCGACGGCTCCGGGTCGTCGTCGCCGTAAACGTTTTGCCAGGCTTGCGGGGTTCGAATCTGGCGGAGCGCGTCTTGGGCACCCCAACCCGCATCGTCCGGAAAGCGAGAGCGCAGTTGCATGCTGAAGTTTTGCTCTACGCCGAGTAGGCCGGGTTGCGCTTCGAGTAAGGCGAGGGCGGCGGCCCTACTTCCCTTGTCCGATACCTCGTAGAGGTAAAGGCCCCAATCCTCGCTGAGACTGCGGATGCGTTGCGCCCCGGTTCCATCAGTCGAAGTAAAGGTCTCGCGAGCTTGGTCGCTCGATTCGAACTGTACGACGAACTCTCCGTCTATACAAGATTCAGTAAGTAGCGCTTCGAGTGCACCCGCTACATTAAGTCGACCCGAACTGCTGACCCTCGAAGCTAAATAGGGGGTTTGATCAACTCCCAGAAGAACAGCCCGCTTAACCACTTTTGCGGCTGTTGCCGGACTAATCTCCGCTAGCTCCGCGAATCGCTCGCAGTCGAGAGCGTACATCAATCCGACCGTTCCCGTCACGAGCGGAGCTGCCGCTGAAGTGCTGCGAAACGTGTTACTATAAAATTTAGACGACGTGTACTGAGTTGACGGATAAGAATCGCCTGGGGCGGATAGATCGACTAACGTGGGTGAAAACCCCAAGTCAACAGTAGGAAGCGGAAATAATTCGTCCTGCTCGTTTGTCGCCGTAACCATAATTAAATAGTCGCTCGGGCAATTCGTCGGTATGTCCGGTCTTACATCTGCATTTCCAACGCCCCGGCGGCGCCTATCGATACGATACCAACTCGTCCCGCCCTGTCGATAGCATCGTTGAGCATCGTATTGCCTGCACAGCTCCTATCGTCGCTTCCTATGGACATGTTTATAGCGACTATGTAAGCGCCATCGGTTCCGTTACTTTCATTATAACGCTTACGTAGGCCCGCAATGTGCTGAATTGCGGTAACCCAAGTATTGACACCATCAACTTGAAAGGGTAAAAGCTTCGCTCCCCAGTCGATCCCGGCACCCATTAGCCCATTATTGGTCTCGGCACCTATGCTGGCACAAACATGTACGCCGTGAGAATTCGGCTCAAACCCCGGGCGATTCTCTTCGAAATTCCAACCCGTTACATCGTCAGCCAACCCACTGTTGTCGTTATCAATTCCATCACCGGGAATTTCCCCCGGGGCTCTATAGTACCGATTGATTAGATCCGGATGATCGAGCTGAAATCCTCTCCGCTCTATCACGGCGATAACGATATCATCACCGCGGGGGCTAGTACCGCCCGTTGTGTACTCCCAAGCTTTGGGGGCATCAATGAGCTGCAGATGCCATTGCTTCGCAAAAGTCGGATCGTTGGGAGTTATGTCGCGCGAACTGACTTCATTGTCATTAGCCACCTGCTTCACCCCAGGCAGCTTGCGCCAAAACTCGGCACTTTCGTTCGTCTCGACCAGCGCCAACGCCTCCCCCTCCACGGAAGGCAGGATCATCGTCCTACTCGCACCAGACCGAGGAGACAGTACGTACGAGCTACAGTGCCGCAACCCCTCCCCCGCGGTCAGCCCGTCCTCGAACTCAACGAGCGGTTGCTGCTGCGCCTGCGCAGCTGCCGCTAAAACGAGAGATACGGAAACCAACAGAAAGCGGGGAAGGATCCCTCCGCGCGCGGTAAAGCTCATGTGCATACGACCCAAATAACGCACACAACGGGGTGGTAGCGCCCAGGGTTACCCCACAAAACCTACCTTACGGGGCAACTACCAACCGCAGTGCCCCCCGCCGCTGCCCGGCGAGCGCGGATACGTAGTACACGCCCGGTCTCCAAGTCCCCTCGCCCAAGCGAAGCTCCGCCGCCCCCACTTCGGTAGGCACGTCGATTTCGAGTACGATCTGACCCACCGAATTGGCCATCTTAACGAGGCAACTCTCGCCCGGCTCGCCGACTACCCGGACCTCGGCAGACTCGTTACCGCGCAGGAGGGTAGGGTACACCGCGGTTACGATGCAGTACTGCCGGCCGCTGGCCTGTTCGGAGTAGCGGTAGGTAGCCAGATCCGCGTTGAGGGCCGCCGTCTCGTTGGCCGCGATGCCGACCGATCCGGATTCGACCAAATCGGTAGCTATCTGCGTGGCTAAATCTTCCGGATCACTGTACGCCCGGTTGGGGACCTGAAACATGAGTGCGATCGTCCCGGCCACCAGCGCGGAGGCCGGGGAGGTGCCGGACATGGAGATGGTGTCTCTGTTGGCTACGCTATAAACTACCCTCGAGCCCGGCGCCGTAATATCGGCTGCGTAGATGGAGTCGTAGGGGAAGGGTTGGAGCGGCTGACCTATCGAATCCGTTGCACCCACTCGAATTAAGCCGGGTGCGATCACGCTCGCCGGAAAATCGGAGACCAGATTGGTGCTGTCGTTGGGCATCGCACCGACGGTAAGGATGCCCGACTCCATGAGGTTAGCGAGTACCGATTCGACCACACCGGCCTGGGGACCGCCGACGAGTGAGCGACTGCCGCCCTGCGGGGTCAGGTAGCTTACCACGTAGGCGCCGTTGCTACCCCCCGTAGCGTCGTACGTTTCACGTAGCTGCGAGATGTAGTTAGCGGCCTCCACCCACTCGGCGAGGGTCTGACCCTGGAGGGGGAGTACGGATCCCGCCCAGTCTATTCCCGCGATGTTCTTCTGGTCGTTGGCGGGCGCCACGAGCAGGCTCGTCATGCCGAGACCGTGGTTGCCGCTACTGAAACGCGAGGCGAGTTGATCGGTGAAGTTGTAGCCGCTGTAGTCGTCGATGTAGCCGTTTCCATCGTCGTCTACACCGTTCCCGGGGGTTTCGGACGGGATCTGCGAGAGGCGATCGGCGAGATCGTTCACACCGAGCTTAAACTCTTGGTCGAAGACGGCCGTCACCACGTCCGACGGTTCGGGGTAGTCTACGCCGTACACGTTCTGCCAGGCCTGCGGCGTGCGGATCTCCCGGAGCGCATCCTGCGCGTCCCAGCCGGCGTCATCGGGGAAGAGCGAGCGCAGGTCCATACCGAAGTTTTGCTCTAAGCCGAGCAGCCCGGGCTGGGCTTCGAGCAAGCTTATCGCGGCACTCCGATTTCCGTCGTCGCCGGGCATCGCGTAGAGGTACATCCCCCAAGCTTCGCTGAGCGTGCGGGTCCGTTCGACGGTAGTCCCGTCGCCCGTGCTGAAGCTCGCCTTAGCCTGGTCGCCCGACGCGAATTGCACCACGAACTCACCCGTTACGCAAGACTCCTCGAGGAGGGCCTCGATCGCGCCTGCCGCGTTGAGTCGCCCACCGCTACTCACGCGTGTGGCCAGGTACTCCGTTTGATCGACGCCGGCGAGCGCGGCCCGCTTGATCGCCTTCGCGCCTTCGCCCGGGTTCCGCTTTGCGAGCGCCGCAAACAACTCGCAATCGAGCGCGTACATCAGACTCACCGCCCCCGTCACCAAGGGTGTCGCCCCGGACGTACTTGAGAAAGTCGTACTGTTCGCCCCCTCGTAACTGTACACCGTCGAAGGGTAGTTATCCCCGGGTGATGCTATGTCGACCGATTGGGGCGAGAAGCCCACGTCTACCCCGGTGTACAAGATATCCTGCTGGTCGGTGGCGGTAACCATCACCAGGTAATCGCTGGCGCAAGAAGTCGGGAGATCCTCGATCACGTCTGCGTTTCCATCGGAGCCGGCGGCCCCGATCGACAAAATCCCGGCCCGGCCCGCTCGGTCCATCGCCTCGTTGAGCAGCGGGAACTCACTGCACGAGGTACCGTTCGCGCCGAACGACATGTTCATGGCGACGATGTACGCGCCCTCCGCTCCGTCGGTGTCGTTGTACTTCGCGCGTAGCGCGGTCAGGTACTGAATGGCGCTGGTCCACTGGACGATCGTCTCGACCTGTATGGGCATCAGTCGAGATCCCCAATCGATACCGGCGCTCAATAGCCCGTTATCCGTTTCGGCGCCAATGCTTGCGCATACGTGGACCCCGTGAAAATTGGGTTCGAACGTACTGATGTTGTCTTTGAAATTCCACCCGGTTACATCGTCGGCGATCCCGCTCCCGTCGTTATCGATTCCGTCGCCGGGTATCTCCCCGGGAGCGCGGTAGTACTTAGTCGCAAGGTCCGGGTGATCGAGCTGAAAACCGTTGCTCTCGATAACCGCGATAACGACGGTATCCCCCGCAGGCGTAACGCCCCCCGTCGTGTACGCCCAGGCGTCCGGTACGTCGATGAGGTCGAGATGCCACTGCTCGGGGAACGTGGGGTCATCGGGTGTGACCTCCCTGGGGCTCACTTTGCCGTCGTTAGAGACCCGCTTAACGCCGGGCAGCTTTCGCCAGAACTCGGCGCTCTCGTTCGTTTCGACCAGCGCGAGTGCCTCCCCCTCGACGGAGGGGAGGATTAGCGTGCGGTTAACCGCCGAACGCGAGGTAAGTATGTACGACTCACAGTGCCGCACACCCTGCTCGGCCGTGAGCCCGTCCTCGAACTCCACGAGCAGCTGCTGTTGCGCCTGGGTGGACGCAACAGCGACGAGGGATACGCAGACCAGCAGGGTGCGAAAGGATAGCCCTCCGCGTACGGTAAATATCACAGGCATCTAAGCAAGGTAACGCAGCTCGCGAAACCTTAGCGCCTCCGCTACTCATCTTCGTACGTCGTATCCCCCTCTACCTCCTCGCTGACCGCACTCAGACTTACGCGTCGAGCAATATTTTCGCTTCGGTCGTTTTTGGTAATTGTAAAAGTAACGAGATCGCCGACGCGAATAGATTTAAAGTCAACACCCTCAACGTCACCGTGGTAAAAAAATAAATTATTATCAGGCCAAGAGATAAAGCCAAAACCGTTTTTCAAACTCATGACTCTGGAAGTCTGCGGATCCTCCTCCTCGGAATACTCGACGGGCTCGGGGTCCAAGCGATCTTCCTCCTCCTCGCGCAGTTCGTCGCGCCGCGTATCGTGACTCACGAACAGGTTCTCGACGAACTGCTCCTCCTCGGGCAGCGGCTCTTCGATCAGACCGCTCATGTCTACCGGGTAGGTCGCCCACGCGAGTAAATCCTGCGCGGTACGCGTGGTCGACATGCGGCCGTCTTCCTCGAACTCGAAATTCCACGACAGCACCATCGTTCGCACCCCGAGCGCCGGCAGCTTCCGCGCGAGAGGTACGTAATCGCCGTCGGAGGCGATGAGCACGATCACGTCTACCTGACCGAGCGCCGCTAAGCTCATCGCCTCCACCGCGAAGAGTACGTCGATGCCCTTCTCCTCCATGCGACCGTGGTTCGAGCGTAGGGGAAGGTGACTGCTGGTCACGTACTCCGACATCAGGACGTCGGAGAACACGCGATCGTAGTAGAGTCGGTTACTCTTCTGACTCGCGGATTTCGCCGAAAGGCGGCCCCGAAAATACCGAGCCTCCACGATGGAGCACAGGTGAGGCTCCGTACCTTCCTCTTCCGCTATACGGGCCTTGATGTATTCGTGCAGGCCGGAGATACTCAATCGCCGCCGCCGATCGTGGTTGTAGTTGTAGTAGTTCGATACATGTAAAAAATAATTGCCGTCGTAAAGGATGGCAACACGGGTTAAAACCTTGGTGGACCTAGGCATACTAAACACAGGTAATCGCGATCCAATTTTGGATCTTTGGTAAATTGAGGTAGGGCGCTACCCGTTTCCAGGTATCAATACAAAAGATGGCAAATATACATCACTTCAGATGAGGAATAGTGTCAGGTACAGATTACCGCCATTCAATTCATCTGCGTCGCATTCATTCCTATCCGATTCCACCGAATGCCATTTGAAAAGCTTGCGCCCTTCGTAGACCACCAAATAAAAAGTGGTTTACCGACGATATGATCGGCGGGTACGTAACCCCAAACGCGGCTGTCCTCCGAGTTGTGCCTGTTGTCGCCCATCGCCCAGTAGTAGTCCTGACCGAACGTGTACTCGACGGCGGGCTTACCGTCGATGAGGATAACGTCGCCTTCCTCGCGTAAATCGTGCCCTTCGTACACCTGGATTACGCGACGGAACATCGCGATGTTTTTTGCCGTGAGCGCGACCGTTGCTCCGGCTTTCGGGATGTATACGGGGCCGTAATTGTCGACGGTCCAGTTCGGATAGTTCTCCGGATCGTGCGGGAAGAGTTTGATCGGATTTTGCGCGTAGCGCGTCACGTCGAATGGCTCTATCGAGATACCGGGGCTTATGCCTTCGAGTCGCTCGATTTGCTCCTGACCGAGGATCATGATCGTCGTATTCCCTTGCGTACCGAGCATATCCTCCTGACTGATGCCCCACTCTCCGAACTCCCGGGTGTTGAGCGAGGTCCCCTCGGGCACGGTTACCTGGTAGGTGAACTGGAGGTGCGGCGGATTGTCCGCGGGCTCGCCGTTGATGTAAAGCTGCCGGTCGCGTACCTCCACCGTGTCCCCGGCCACCGCCACGGCCCGCTTCACGTAGTGGTCCTTCTTGTCGAGCGGCCGCACGATGAGCTCGCTGTCCCCGCGCTCGATCGCGTTGAGGTAACGGGGGGGGACGGCGCCGTAGCGGACGTCCTCGATCGACCAAGTGCGATCCGGGAAGTAGTAGACCGAATCGCCGACCGGGAAATTGAACACGATCGGATCGTTGCGGTCTACGCCCTCCAGTGCGGGTAGTCGGTGTGAGTTTAACTGCGGCCAGTTGAGGTAGCTCTCCCCGCCAAAGAAGGGGAGTCTGTTGTGCGCGAGGGGCACCATGGCGACCGTACTCGGGGTGCGTATGCCGTAATGCGCCTTGGATACCAGCAGGTAGTCCCCCACGAGCATGCTCCCCTCCATGGAGGAGGTAGGGATCGTGTACATCTCGAACACGAAGAGCCGGATGAGTGCGGCGGCGGCAACGGCGAAAACGATAGCCTCACCCCACTCGCGTACCGTAGACTTCCGGTACGGATTGCCCGCGTTCAGCTTCGCAGCGCGCCGCGTCTCCCCACGTTCGTTGGCGCCGGCGAGCTCGGCCTGGAACGCTCGCTCCTGCAACAGTACCGGCCCCCCGTAGCTCACCGCCGGATCGTGGCCGAGTAGAGTAAAATAGACAGGTGCTCCGAGTACCGCATACAGGCTCTCGAGCCAGGCAAACTTGCCGAAGCTCCGCACCAGATCGACGGCTAGTCCGGCGTAGATAAATACGTTGACCAGCGGAACGAGGAGCCACAGCGCGTAGGTGGGTTTGCGTCCGACGAGGGCGGCCCACTTGCCGAAATTGAGCCCCGGGATCCAGGCCTCCTTCGTCGCTACGTCTGCGCCCGCCGCCGCGGCCTTCGCGAAGAGTGAGGAGAGTCCGTAGCAGAGCAGGAGGTAGGCTACGACAAAGAAGAGGAATACACCCATACGTACTGTCCGATAAGGACGGCGAAAGTATAACCCTTCCCCCGCGCGGCGGCGGGCTGTTCGACGAACGACCCGCCCGGCTCAACGGCAGGATGCCCGTACGCTCACATTCGCCGCTCGGCGCCAGGCGGACAGCCAAACCTCGACCTCGCGTTCCATGGCGCCTTCGGTCTTGCAGTGGAAGTCGAAAACGAGGTAAGTACTGTCTCCGGGGCGCAAGGGCTCGTAGGCCCACCCGGGGATCGTGCACCCGCAATCCGAGCGTACGTTGTCCACGCGGAACTCAACCGGCGTGGCGTTCACGAGCAACAGCGAGTCACGACGGTAGGTATCGAGCGCCAGCTCCCCGAGCTCGAGTACGTTTCCCGCCGGAAGGACGGATGCGAGTGGCAAACCGTTTTGCGAAAGCAGGTCGAGGCCGCCGAAGCTCAGTGCGGTTAGAAAGAGGAGCCTCATTTTGTTCCTCCCTCCCCGGGGGCGACCACCGCTTCGACGTCCCAGGTGTGGTCCGAGAGCAGCTTCGCGCGTGCGACGAAGCGAAAGGGCGGACCTTTGCGCCACTCTTCCGGGGCGACCAGACTGAGTACGCGCACGCCGGTATCCCGCTCGTAGAGGAAGTACGTATGCCCGATGCGCGGGGCGAAACCGGCCTCAGCCGTGTAGATGCTCTCGCTGACCGCGATGCGATCGTGGATGGTTTGCGCCTGCTGAATCAAGGTCTCGACCTGCTCGCGGAGCTGATTGAGTTGAGTGTGCCCGTCTGCTCGTACATCGCCGACATGGCGAGGCCCTCGGTGCGTCCCTGATCGATGGGCTTGATCATCGCCGAGCCCACGTGGTGGGCGTAGGGTAGGAGTCCGGGCGAGTCGGTCACCTTGTCCGGATCGATCAGCACCTTCGATTCCTTGGGCTCGTGTTGCGGCATACTGCAAAAAAGAGCCACGACGGACTATAGTTCGTCGTGGCGCAAATCTGAATTACACGGGTTTACTTGAGCTTGAATTCGCCCTTGCCCGCGATGTAACCCTTATTGTACACCTCCACGTCGTACTCACCTTTCTGAAGTTGTACCGGAGTGTCCCACGTCACGCACACCTCGTTCTCGTCGTTCTGGTACTGGTGCTCGGCGGCTTTGGTGTAGCGCACCTGCTCTTTGGTGAGGGCATTCTCCAACACACCGGAGCCCATCTCCTCGACGGCGAGGGTTTCGCCGAGGGAGTTGATGAGGCGGACGTAGAAAATTTCGTTGCCCGGATCCGTTACCGGGTTGTTCGTGGTCTCGAAGCAGATGTTGAGTAGGTCTACGTTCTTAGCGTACTTCTTGCGAACCGTCTTGCCGTTGTCCTTGAGGCGCAGTCCGGTTACGTCTATCTCGCCCACGTTGACCACCGAGGCCATCGTCACCCGATTCGAGAGGAAGGCGTTGCTCGTCGACAGTTCCTCCTTTTCGCTCAGGAGCGCGGCGCGGGCCTCGGTGAGCTCCTCGTTCTGCGCGGTGGCCTCGCTCACCGTACGTTGGAGTCCTTCGTTGGCCGTCGAGAGGTCGGTATTTTGCTCGGCTAGAAGTCCGTTCTCCTCCCGGAGCTCGTTGATCTCGGCAACGTAGGAGGTCATTTGCTCCTTCATCTGCGCGAGCTCCTTGCGGGCAGCGTTGTAGTTGCGGCTGTCGCGCGAGAGCGCGTCGATCCGCTCCTTCGAAGCCATCAACTCCGCCTTCTGTTCGTCGATGAGGTCGTTGAGCTCCTCGTTGCTGCCCCGCATCTCCTCGAGCTCGGCGAGCGATTCGTAGTACTGCTGTTCTACCTCGCGTTTCAGCATGGCCGATTCGTCGAGCTGGGACGAGATCTGCTCCTTCTCGTTCGAGAGCTCCGAATTGCGGTAAAAAAGGTAGCCGGCGAGGGCGAGTAGCGCGATTATCGCGACCAGCGCGATGGGCATCAATTTGGAACCGCCCTTGTCGGAGGCTGGTTTCGGCCCCGAGGGCGACGGATCGTTCTGGATAGTGGACATAGACCTGTATTTAAACGTGTGGTGTACGTGTGGCAGGCAAACGTAGGTACCTAGATGTTGGTATACACCCTTAGAAAATACGTATAAAAATTTGGCCGCATGTATGCGGCCAAGTCAAATGTACACGAACGCGGCACACGGTCAACGAATTGGAATTTTTAGCCACCGAACGTGACCGATCGGCGATGCGCGAGTACCTAGCCGGTGATGTACGATCGGCTCGACCTTAGCTCCATCTTGTTCTTCGATATCGAATGCGTTCCGGGGGCGGCCACACTGCGGGAGGTTGATCCCGCCCTGGCCGACATCTGGCGCGACAAAGCCCCCCGTTTGCTCCGGACCGAGGGACCGAGCGACCAGGAGATAGCCCGGGGGTACACCGACCTCGCCGGTATCCACGCCGAATTCGGTCGCGTCGTGTGTATCAGCGTCGGTATCGTCACCGGCGCGCCGGGCAGTGAGCAACTTCGCATCAAGAGTTTCGCGGACGCCGAGGAGGCGAAACTCCTGCGCGCATTCGAAAATCTGCTTACGCGAAACCCGAATCTCCGCTACTTCTGCGGCCACAACATTCGGGAGTTCGACGTCCCCTACGTCGGGCGCCGCATGCTCATCCACCGTATGTCCTTGCCGAAGATGCTCGACCTACGCGGCAAGAAGCCGTGGGAGAGCAAGCACCTGCTCGACACCATGGAGATGTGGAGCTTCGGGGAGCGAGGCAGCTTCGTTTCCCTCAAGCTACTCGCCGCGCTGTTCGGTGTACCGAGTCCGAAAAACGACATCGACGGTTCGGAGGTAGGCAGGGTCTTTTACAACGACGAAGGCGTAGACGGGGGCACCGGACTCGAACGTATCACCAAGTACTGCGAGCGGGACGTTATCGCAACCGCGAACGTATTTTTTGCGCTCCTCGGCAAGGAGCCCATCCCGACCGAACGCATCCAACACGTTTAACCCCCACCGTATGCCACAACACCTCACCGCCCCCTCCCTGCTCGCCGCGGATCTCTCCCGGCTGGCCGAAGAGATTGCCGTGGTCAACGAAACCGCCGAGGCGGACTGGCTGCACTACGACGTCATGGACGGGCAGTTCGTGCCCAATATGTCGTTCGGGTTGCCGCTCCTCGGGGCCGTACGCAAGCTCTGCACGAAGCCCATCGACGTACACCTGATGATGGAGCGGCCCGAGCGGCACCTCGGAGCGTACCGCGCCGCGGGGGCGGACCACCTGACCGTCCACTACGAAACCTGCCCCAACCTACACGGCACGCTCCAGCAAATCCGCGGGCTCGGCGCCAGCGCCGGGGTCGCCATCAACCCCGCCACGACGGTCGATCTGCTCGACGACGTGCTCGATGAGCTCGATATCGCCCTCGTTATGAGCGTGAATCCCGGTTTCGGCGGACAGAAGTTCATCTACCGCACCCTCCGCAAGGTCGAACGCCTGCGCGAGCGCCTCACCACCCGCAACCTCCCCGCCCGCGTCGTGGTCGACGGCGGCGTGGGGCTACAGAACGCACAACAGTTGCTTCAGGCGGGTGCCCACGTGCTGGTGGCCGGTAGCGCGGTATTCGGTGCGGACGATCCGGCGGAGGCCATCCGCCGGCTCAAGAACACGGGTCACGAGGTCGCAAAATTCGCTTAAACCCCCTTTCCGGTATTCGCGGCGCCCATCCGAACGTTGATGCACCGGCGGAGGTTAGTTTAGGCATCGTGCTCGACGACCTCGTCAATCCATACCTTCGCCGCCGCCGGGCCCTGAGCCTCGCACGCTACCTCCGTCGGGCACTCGCCTTTGCCCTGATGGTGGTGGTGGTCATCAACCTCTTTCTTCTTCTCGGGCCTGGCGCCCCGGGCAGCTCCCTGGTCGAGGGAGTCCGAATCAGCTTGGGCCTATGCCTTGCCACCGCAGTCTGCGGCTCCTTCATCGGTATGTTCCTGGCCTGCGTCCCGCTGGCCCGCTTACCCTACCTCTACAAACTACCCCTCGCCTCGCTGGCCGGCACGGTGCTCGTACAGTCCCTCGTGGCCGCGGCGCACGTGTTCCCGCTGCTGCTGAGCGTAGTTGGCTAGTCCGAAGCCTCTGTGTCCTCCTCGCGATCGGTAGCCTTTCGGCAAAACTGCGGGCGCAGGATTCGCTCACGACCGCTACCCTGAGGGGCATCGTCGTAGACCGCGCTACCCAGGAGTCGATCGAGCTCGCCACGGTCTACCTGTCGGATCAATCCGTGGTCGTCAACGCCGATGCGGAAGGCCGTTTCAGCATGGACGTGCCCGCGAACGCAGCGCACGAGCTGACGGTAAGCAGGATCGGTTTTGCCGAAAGGCGCCTGCCGATCTCGCCCCTGCGCGCCGGCGACGTCCGCACGATCCGGGTGGAGCTGCGCGCGAGCGACAACGACATCGACATCGTGGTGCGCGAGTCGCGGCTCGACGACGCGGGTATGGTGCGCGAGGAAACCGAGCAGCTGCGCCGGCTACCGAGCACCACGGGCAACCTCGAAGCGGTGCTGCCCGCCATCGCGCTCGGCCTGAGCAGCGGGACCGGGGGGGAGTTGAGCTCGCAGTACAACGTGCGGGGGGGCAACTACGACGAGAACCTCGTTTACGTCAACGACTTCGAGATCTACCGCCCGCAGCTTATCCGGACGGGGCAGCAGGAGGGGCTCACGTTCGCCAACCTCGACCTGGCCAGTTCGCTGAGCTTTAGCTCCGGCGGGTTCGAATCGCGGTACGGGGACAAGCTCTCGAGCGTGCTCGACGTGCGCTACAAGCGGCCCGATTCGCTGGCCGGATCCGCGTCGGCGAGTTTCTTGGGGGCCTCGGCGCACATCGAGGGGTCTTCGAAGCTCGGTAAGGACGGCCACCGGCGGTTGCGCTACCTCGGTGGCGTCCGGTACAAAACGACCCGTTACCTGCTCGGCTCCCTGGACACCAGGGGGGAGTACCAGCCCGATTTCGTGGACCTGCAGGGCTACGTTACCTACGATTTGAACGAGGCCTGGCAGGTAGCGGCGCTGGCCAATTTCAACCGCGCGATCTACAAGTTCGAGCCTACGGAGCGGAGCACGGGCTTCGGACTCATCAGTTTGGCGCTACAGCTGCAGAGCGCTTTCGAGGGGCGGGAGTCCGACGACTTCCTGACGGGTATGGGCGGCTTGTCGCTGACCTACGTCCCCGAGCGAGAGCGCAATCCGCTGTACCTTAAGTTTCTCGGCTCCGGCTTCCACATCCGCGAGACGGAGCGACGGGACGTGGCGGGGGCCTACTCACTGCGCGAGGTGGATGCCGGGCTGGGGAGCGACGAGTTCGGCGAAGCGGTGCGCGAGATCAGCAACGGGGTACAGCAGCGCTACATCCGCAACTACCTTCTCTCCAACGTTTACAACGTCACCCACCTCGGCGGTATCGAGTTGCAGGGGCTAGCGGAGGGGCTGACGTCGAGCTCGCACTTCGTGCAGTGGGGCGCGACGTTGAAGCGCGAGGAGATCTTCGACCGCATCAACGAGTGGGAGCGACTCGACTCGGCGGGCTACTCCCTGCGCTATTCGCCGGATTCGGTACTGCTGAACCTAAGTTACAAATCGCGCAATACGCTCGAGGGTTACCGGGCCACGGCCTTCGTGCAGGATACCTGGACCTGGCGCAGGGAGGATTTATTCGAGTCGCGGTTGACGCTCGGCGTGCGCGGCGGATACTGGACCATCAACGGGGAGGCTTACGTGACCCCCCGAGTACAGTGGTTGGTGAAGCCGCTGGGCGGTCGGCAGGACATCAGCTACCGCATCGCGGGGGGACTGTATTACCAACCCCCCTTTTACAGGGAGCTACGCCGACCGAACGGTGAGCTGAACCAAGCCATCCTCGCCCAGAAGTCCGCGCACGCCTTGGCCGGACTCACCTGGGACTTCAGCGGTAAAAACTCCGGTCGGCCCTACCGCTTCATCGCGGAGGCCTACTACAAGCACCTCTGGGACGTGGCGAGCTACGAGGTGGACAACGTTCGTATCCGCTACTCCGGGCTCAACGACGCCACCGGCTACGTGGCCGGACTCGACGCGCGCATCAACGGCGAATTTGTGCGGGGGACCGAGAGTTGGTTTAACCTCTCTCTGCTCCGCGCGCGCGAGGCACTAGACGGGGTAGCGCATCTAGACGGGGTACGCAACGACTCCACGTTCAACTCCGTGCGCGATGTACCCCGGCCGACGGACCAGCTGTTTACAACCAGCCTCTATTTCCAGGATTACCTGCCCAACAACGAGAACTTTCAGGTGAACCTCACGGCTACCGTCGGCTCCGGTTTGCCCTTCGGACTTCCGGAGAGCAATCGGGAGATTCGCAACACCTACCGATTCGCGGCTTACCGGCGCCTGGATATCGGCTTCGGGGCCCAGTTGTGGCGCGACGAGTGGCGAGACCGGAAGCCCCGACACGTGCTCAAGTTTTCGAAGAACGCTTGGGTCAGCTTAGAGCTCTTCAATATCCTGGGCATCCGAAACGAGGCGTCGAACACCTGGATCAAGACGATCCTGAGTCAGCAGTACGCGATCCCCAACTACCTCACCGGCCGCCGCGTAAATTTGCGCGTACGTGTTGAATGGTAGGCGGATGTGCGATCTACTTGCCGCCCGAACGGTTACATTCGCACGCTTTAAGTAACCCCGGCCCGGGTTTATCCCACTGGCCGGGTATGGTTAACCCATAGAAACTACGACCCCATGGTCAAAATTAGACTTCAACGCCGCGGGCGGCGAAAACAGCCCTTCTACCACATCGTGATCGCCGACGCGCGCAGTCCGCGCGACGGCCGCTTCATCGAGAAGGTTGGTACCTACAACCCGATGACGAAGCCCGCCACGATCGACCTCGATCGCGACCTCGCCTTCGACTGGTTGCTCAAAGGCGCCCAGCCCACCGACACGGTTCGTGCTATCCTGCGCGCCAAGGGGGTCATGTTCCGCAAGCACCTGCACCGTGGAGTCGCTAAGGGCGCCTTTACGCAGGAAGAGGCCGACAAGCGGTACGGGGAGTACGTCGAGAAAAAGGAAGCCGGATTCGCCGAGCGTTTCGCCGAGACGGCCGCCGAAAAGCGTCAACGCAACAAAGACATCGCCGGCGTCAAGCCCGATGTGCCCGAGCCGGAGCCCGAGCCCGACTTCTCGATGGCCGCGAAGGAGGCCGAGGAGGCCGCTGCCGCCGCCGCCGATGATACCGAACCGGTCGCCGAAACGGGCGGCGGAGACGCTACTGCTCCTACGGCGAGTGAGGTCGTTGCGGAAAAAGTGACGGAAGCCGCAGCTGCGGACTCCCCCGTCGCGACCAACGCCGCTGAATCCGTACAGTCCGGCGAGCCAGACCTCGTGAGCGCGGCCGACACGGCCACCGCCGAGGCAAATGCTGAAGCCGCTACAGAAGAGGCCGGCAAACCCGAGCAAGCGTAGTAAATTAGCCCGGCGTCTCCGCGAGGCGACGCCCCACCGGGACCTTAAGCCTGGTAGTCCCGTGAGGGGCTACCAGGCTTTTTGTATCCTTCATTCCCTACCCAGCGACACCCCCGTTATGCAAGAATTGAATCTCGACTACGCCCAGCGCGCCGAAGACATCAGAGCCGCCATTCAGGATAGCGAGGCTTTAACGACCTACTTGGAGAGCGAAGAGCCCGACGATTACGCCACGATCAAGGAGGGGTACGAGCCGCACATCGCCAACCTGTACGCCGAGGTAGCCGACGATAACCCGCTACAGCTCGAGGCCCTCGAAAATATCTTACTCGACTCCGGGTTCGAAGGCCTGTTCTTGCCGCGCCTGTTGGGTTACACCACACTGCGGCCGCGCCTCAACGAGCGCGGGCAGTACGAGCGGCCGGGGGAGCACCTGCGCAAGGTGCTGCTCGCCGTCGCCGAGAGCAATGCGTTCGACGAGCTACAAAAGCGCATCGGTCAGGGCCTAACCACGGCCTTCGCCCTAAGCACCGCCGTCTGGTCTACCAAGCTGATCAACGACATCGCGAATAAGCGAGTCCGTAACTTCTTCGAGAACCACAACGACCGCTCGATCCGTACCGCGGAACAACGCTTCGAGCAGTACAAGCGCTACGGACGGCAGTTCGCACGCGACAACTACGCCACCGCCGCCTTCCCCGCCGACGGAGAGGAACTCGGTCTCCACGCGCTCGACCTCGAAAACTTCATTCTCTACCGGGTTAAGCACGGGCTCGACAACGCCTCGCTCGTCGAGCCCATCACCCGATTCCTCGGCAACGACGCGCTCCTCGGGGATCCGCTCTACGAACGCCTCGTGACCTTACTCGGTATCTTCGTCGAGTTGCCCGACGGCGCCGAACCGGTGATCGCCGATCGCCTGCGCGAGCTCCGCGAGCAGGACGAAACAGGTTACTCGGACCGTTTTTTCGACCTGCTCAACGGGCTCTACCACGACGAGCGCGCCGAGGTAAACGAGGAGGCCGACCGACGCATGGCCAAGCGTATCGGCACCAACCGCGACGACAAGGTGGCGAAGTACTACCAGCTGATCGAACGGCTCCACGATACCGGCATCGCGGATTTGGGAACCCAGGATGCGGTGCGGGTGTACGTGAGCGAGCGCGACGGACGCTCTACGGAGCTGAGCTGCGTGCGACAGGCGACACTCGGGTACTTCCGAGCCCACATCAAGAACCTCGATGTCGAGAATTACACCGACTTCTTCGACATCACTAAGCTCTTCGCCGTTTACATTACCATCTTCGGTAGTGAATCCTTCAAGCAGGAACTTCGCACCCACTCACTCGCCTACGTGAAGCAGCTCATCCGCCGCTACACCGACAAGCGTGGGCGCGACTACCAGGACATCAAGAAGTTCGTTACGCGGACCTTCGACGACCTCGAGTTCATGACGGAAAAGGAGATAGTCAATCTATTTAAAACCAAACGGGTAAGGAAGCCTGCCTCCACCTAGGCGCTTGCGCGAAAACACGTAGGCCACATGGGTAAGCTCATCATCGTCTCCAATCGATTGCCGGTCACCATCGACCGTAAAGACGGAGGTCTCATCTACTTTCCGAGCGCGGGTGGCCTGGCCACCGGTCTCAATTCGCTCGACGAATCCCTCGAGCGCAAGTGGGTCGGTTGGCCCGGCAAAGCCATCAACGACGAATGGGAGCGCGCGGCGGTGCGCAAAGACCTCGCCGAGGACGGACTGGTACCGGTGTTCCTCACCCCAGACGATATAGCGCTCTACTACGGGGGCTTCTCGAACAAGGTGATCTGGCCGCACTTCCACTACTTCACTCAGTATACGGACTACACGCACGACGCCTACTGGCACGCCTACCAGGCCGTAAACCGAAAGTTTGCGGATGCGGTGGTGCCGCTGATGGAGGAGGGCGATACGGTCTGGGTGCACGACTACCAACTGTTGCTGCTCCCCGGGCTAATCCGCGCCGCGAAGCCCAAGGCCTCCATCGGGTTTTTCCTCCACATCCCCTTCCCGAGCTACGAGATCTTCCGCATCCTCCCCTGGCGCGAAGAACTCCTGCAGGGCATGCTCGGAGCCGATCTACTCGGCTTTCACACCTTCGGCTACATGCGGCACTTCCTGAGTGCCGCCTACCGGATCGCCGGTTTCGAGCACTCCTTCGGTCGTATGTCGGTCGACGGCCGTGAGGTCAACGTGGACGTCTACCCGATGGGGATCGACTACGACAAGTACGCGCACTTCGATCCCGACCCGGAAGACGAGGGCGTGAAAGCGATCAAGACGCTGGCCAGCGGCCGGCGCTTGGTCATCAGCGTCGACCGGCTCGATTACACCAAGGGTATCCCGCAGCGGATCCACGCCATCGGCAAGTTTCTAGCCAGTCACCCCGAGTACAATCGGCAGGTTTCGTTCGTGAGCCTAGTGGTGCCCTCGCGCGACAGCGTAGATCAGTACCAGGAGCTCAAGCACGAGGTAGAAACGTTGGTCGGTGAGATCAACGGGCTCTACGGTACGTTCGATTGGACGCCGATCCTCTACTTCTACCGTAGCCTAACTTTCGGCGCCCTCAACGCACTGTACCAGCGCGCCGACATCGCCCTGATCACGCCTCTGCGCGACGGGATGAACCTCGTAGCCAAAGAGTTTATCGCCTCCAAAGAACGCGAGCCCTGCGGCGTACTCATCCTCTCCGAGATGGCCGGTGCCGCCAACGAACTCACCGACGCCATCATCGTCAATCCCCAGGATAGCGACGACATCGTCGCCGCACTGGACCGCGCGCTCTCGATGCCGCAACACCAGCAGGCCAAGCGGCTTACCGCCATGCAGGAGCGCCTCCGCAAGTACAACGTGAGCAACTGGGCGGAGGCATTTATGAAAGACCTCAGAAGATTGAATGTGAAAGCAACTACCCACCACGCCAAGCGCGTGACTCCCGAAGTGATGGAGCAGATGGTTACCGATTACAAGCGAGCTAAGTCCAGGCTGCTGATGCTCGACTACGACGGCACGCTCATGGGTTTTAACACGGATCCGCAGGCGGTCAAGCCCGACGCGGAGCTGCTGAAGCTCCTCGAAGACCTCGCCGCAACCGAGGGTAGCTTCATGGTGGTCAACTCCGGACGGGATCGCACGACCCTCGAAGCCTGGCTCGGGCACCTCGACACCGACATGGCCGCCGAGCACGGGGTCTGGCGCCGCCACAGCGGCCAGTGGTCGCAGGCCCCCGGCATGTCCGGCGAGTGGAAAGCCCGGGTCACGGAAGTCCTCGACGACATGGTGGAGCGCACCCCGGGTAGCTTCGTCGAGGAAAAGGACTACTCGCTGGCCTGGCACTACCGCAAGGCGGATAAGGATTTGGGCGCCAAGCGCGTACGCGAGTTCCGGGAGGTGCTTAGCTACTTGACCTCGAACCTCGATCTGCAGGTGCTCGAGGGTCATAAGGTCGTGGAGATCAAAAACTCGGGCGTGAATAAGGGCAAGGCCGCCGCCACGTGGATCGCGGAGCGCGAGTACGATTTCGCGATCACGCTCGGCGATGATCACACCGACGAGGATACCTTCAAGGCGATGCCGGAGGGCGCCTACACCATCAAGGTGGGCAGCGGGGGTACCGCGGCGCGCTACCAGGTCGATACCGTCAACGATGTGCGCGAGCTCCTCACGCAGCTGGCCGCCGCTACGACTTAGGTTGTGAAGGGTTTCGCTACGGGTCTTAGCGGCTACGCGGTGGTGATTCCACTTTTCGCGAAGCTCGGGCTCTGGCGCTACCTCGTGCTCACCGCGGCCATATCCGTCGGCGTTGCCCTCGGGCTCCTCGCCGGTTGCGTTGCGCTGTTCGCCTGGCTCAACCCGGATAACGCCTGGGGGTGGGTCCGTTACGCGATAGCCGTCGGCCTCACGGCGGCGGGCGGCCTTCTCTTCTTCAAGCACATCGTGCTCGTGCTAGCTTCCCCGTGGATGGGTACCGTCGCGGCCCGCGTGGAAGACCACTTCCGTAAAACGAGGGGCTTGCCCCCAGCGCATCACCCCCCCCTGAGCGGCGGTGCGCTACTTCGTAGAAGCTTGCGGCTAAACCTCAAACTACTCGTGAGCGAGTTGCTCTGGACGATCCCCCTCGCGCTCCTGGCCTTCGTACCCGTACTCAACCTCGCGGCGACGGTCGTGCTGCTGCTGGTGCAATCCTACTTCGCCGGAGCCGGGCTCCTCGACTACGGCATGGAGCGTGCCCTCGACTACCGTCAGGCACGCGCGTACATTCGGGGGCACCGCGGACTGGCCCTCGGTTCCGGTGCGGGGTTCGTGCTCCTCCTGCTAACCGGAGTCGGTTTCCTCGTTGCACCCGCCTGGTCGGCCGCCGCCGCGGCCTGGGCATTCGCTCGGCAATCCGCGACCGACGAGGTCGCGACGGCGGGCGCTCGCCCAGCGGCGCGCAGCCCCGCGGGCGCCTAAGTTCGGATCACACTGCTGGGAACGGGGGTTCAATTCCCCCAGGGGCTACGAGCCCCACGGGTGCTTAAGTTTGGATCACACCGACGCGAAACGGCTCGATCGTGCCCTGGTCAGCGGCTTCGAGGCTGCGGGAAACGAAGGCGCGCGTATCGACCGGGTCGATGATCTCGTCTACCCACAGTCGGGCGGCCGCGTACGTAGCGGTGGTTTGCTCTTCGTAGCGCTGGCTGATGCGATCGAGCAACTCCGCCTGCGCCTCCGCGCTCAAGTCTTCCCGCTTGCTCGACATCTCGATTTGCAGCAGCACTTGAGCGGCCTGGCCTCCCCCCATAACCGCGATCTTGGCCGTCGGCCAGGCGGCGATGAAGCGGGGATCGTAAGCCTTGCCGCACATGGCGTAGTTGCCGGCGCCGTAACTGTTGCCCATGACTACGGTAATCTTGGGTACCGTCGAGTTCGAGACGGCCGTAACGAGCTTCGCGCCGTCCTTGATGATCCCGCCGTGCTCGCTTCGCGAGCCGACCATAAACCCCGTTACGTCGTGCAAGAAAAGTAAGGGTACTTTCTTCTGATTGCAGACCATGACGAAGCGCGCGGCTTTGTCGGCACTGTCCGAGTAGATCACCCCCCCGAACTGCATCTCACCGGTCGCGGTGCGGACTACCTCGCGGTTGTTGGCCACGATACCGACCGCCCAGCCGTCTACGCGTGCGTAACCGCAGAGTAGGGTCCGCCCGTAGTCCGGCTTGTACTCCGTCCAGGTACCGGCATCGACGATGCACTCCAGGATGGAGCGGGTCGGGTAGGGCTTCGTCCGGATGGCGGGGAAACGCTTGTAGATTTCTTCCTTAGCTACCGCCGGGGCCAGGCTCGTCGATCTATCCAGCCCGGCGGTGGGGCGGCGCCCGAACTTATCGACGAGATCGCGGATCGTCGCCAGGCAGCTTTTGTCGTCGCCGCACTTGTAGTCGACCACCCCGCTGATGGCGGTTTGGGCTTCGGCTCCCCCCAGGGTGTCCTGGTCTACGACCTCCCCGATGGCGGCCCGCACGAGGTACGGTCCCGCCAGGAAGATGCTGCCGGTACCTTCGACGATCAGACTCTCGTCGCTCATGATCGGGAGGTACGCCCCACCCGCAACGCAGGAGCCCATGATCGCCGAGATTTGCGGGATGCCCTGGCTACTGAGTTTGGCGTTGTTGCGGAAGCAACGACCGAAATGCTCCTTGTCGGCGAAGATCTCGTCTTGCATCGGCAGGTACACACCGGCGCTATCGACGAGGTAGATGATCGGCAGGTGGTTCTCGAGGGCGATCTCCTGAGCCCGCAGCGTTTTCTTCCCCGTGATCGGGAACCAGGCGCCGGCTTTGACGGTGGCGTCGTTGGCTACGACTACGCAGAGGCGGCCGCGCACGTGACCCGTGCCGATCACGACGCCGCCGGCCGGACAGCCGCCGTGCTCCTTGTACATCCCGTAGCCCGCGAAGGCACCGAGCTCGACGAACGCGCTTTCGGGGTCTAGAAGCTCGGCCACGCGCTCTCGGGCGCTCAGCTTACCGCGGGCGTGCTGCTTGGCGAGTTTCTCGGGGCCACCGCCCTGGCGAATTTCTTCGAGTCGGTGGTGGAGGCGGGCGATTTCGAGTTGCTGGACGTCGGCGTTCGAGTTATCGGTAGGCATTCGGCTGGGTTGGGCGAGGGGCCGTAAATATGGCACCGCCCGATCTAGCGCTTGAAGGCGTAGTAATACTCGCCGTTAAAATTTTCGTAGTAGCCCTCGAGGAGTACGTCTTCCCCTTTGTCCGTATCGGTGACGATCCTAACCAACTCCTCGATCGAGTGAATCCGCTGACTATTCACCTTGGTGATGATGTAGTCCACGTCCATCCGCGTTCGGTCGATCTTGGTACCGAGGTAGATGGAATACACCTTCACCCCGTCCACGTCGAGACGGTCGCGCTCGTCTCCGGTTAGCTCGCGGAGCTCGAACCCGATCTCGCTCATGAAGCTCTGGTACTCGTAGCTAACGAGCTTGACGTCGTTCGTTTTGTTTTTGAGCGTAACCAACACGGTCGAGATCTTGCCGTCCCGGAAGTACGAGATGGGAACGGTAGCGCCGGGCCGGAAGCGGCCGATCACTTCCTTGAGCGCGGGTACGTCACGAATGGGCACATCCTCGATGCGCACGATCACGTCCCCCGACTCGAGTCCGGCATCTTTGGCTCCGGAACGGTCGTAGACCTCTTCGATCAGCACGCCGTTGGCCGAGGGTAAGCCCACTTCGTTGGCGACGTCGACCGATACATCATCGAATTTGACCCCCAGCAGCGCACGCTGCACGGCCCCGAACTCCTTGAGGTCTTCGATCACCTTGGCCGCTAAGCTCGCGGGCACGGCGAAGCTGTAGCCCTCGTAGCGCCCCGAGCGGGTGATGATGGCGGTGTTGATGCCCATCAGCTCGCCGCTCGTACTCACGAGCGCACCACCGGAATTGCCGGGGTTAACCGCGGCGTCGGTTTGGATGAAGCTCTCGATGGAGTTTTGGTCGTCGAGGATGTCGATCGATCGCCCTTTGGCCGAAACGATGCCCGCGGTCACGGTACTCCGTAGATCGAAAGGATTACCCACCGCGAGCACCCACTCACCCACGCGCAGGGAGTCCGAATCCCCGAAGGCCACGAACGGCAGGCCCGCCGCATCGATCTTGATCAGGGCGAGGTCGGTACTCGGATCGCGACCGATGAGTTGGGCGTTGTACTCGCGCCGGTCGTCGAGGGTAACCTCGATGTCGGTACCCCCGTCCACCACGTGATTGTTGGTCACGATGTAACCGTCCGAGCTGATAATCACCCCGGAGCCGCTCGAGGCGTCCACCGAGCGCGAGCGCGACCATATGTCGTTTATGCTGCTCCCCGCCATGCTCTTGATGTTGACCACCGCGGGCCGGACGCGCGTAGAAGCGTCCACGAAGTTGGGGTAGAACAGGGCGGGGTCGACCGTACCGCCGGCCACACCGCCCACGGGACTGGGGGTATAGCCGACAAACTGGGGCTGGGGCACCGCGGGTGCCGGCGCCGTTGACGTGTCGAAGTACTTAAAACCGACAATGGCTAACACGGCGCTCGATAAGCAGAGGAGTAGCCCACGTAAGATTTGATGCATGAATGTGGAGCACTGAGAGCGTGGAGGTCATCAACCACGCGAGGCTAGATTGGCCAAGATAGTTTCGCGAGCCAATCGGATGCACGTACCTTTCGATTCTATTTGTGACCAGGCTATGTGGAGATACGAACCAGCTAACGAGGACAATTACCTCGGCAATATTTGGGGCTGGCGATTCTCCTTCTTCGGGGCCGCGCTCATCGGCTTTCTGATTTTATTGGCGATCGGAGTTAGTCTCTACCGCGGGGTTCCGTTGGTGGAGGGCAGCTCGCCGAGCAACTCGCCTACCGCTACCGCCGTCGGCCGAGATTAACGAACGCAGATGCTACAGTTTTGCAAGCTGCACGGCGCGGGTAACGATTTCATTTGCATCGACGATCGCCGACCGAACCCGGACTTCCAGGAGCGGGCCGATTGGATAGCGGCTTTGTGCGCCCGGCGAACGGGCGTGGGTGCGGACGGACTTATCCTGTTGCGCGGGGCGCGCAGCCCGGAGGCGCCCCTGCGGATGGTGTACTACAACGCCGACGGCGCCCCGTCGAGCTTTTGCGGGAACGGCGCCCGCTGCTTTATCGCTTTCGCCCATCGGTTGGGCCTGCTCGCGCCGAAGGAGGTAGCAAACTTCGAAGCCAACGACGGCGCCCACACCGGGGTCCTCTACGATGCAGCCGGCGGTGAGGTAGGGGTGAGCATGTCGATCGCCGCGCAGCTCCACCGCGTAGGCACGGACGTCGACACCGTGGACACCGGCTCCCCCCACTACGTTCAGTGGACCTCCGTTTTGCCGCAAGGCGACATCGAAGCCGCGGCCCGACGGATCCGTTACCAGGAGGCTTTCGCCAAAACGGGGGGCATCAACGTGAATTACGTCACGGAGCTGGCGGCCAACGCGCTCGCCATCCGCACCTACGAACGCGGGGTCGAGGCCGAGACGCTCGCCTGCGGGACGGGCGTAACCGCGGCGGCCGTCAGCTACGCTACCCGGACGGCGCGCGTCGGGCGCGTGCGCGTGGAGGTTTACGCGCGCGGCGGCCGACTCGCGGTCACCTTCGAGCGGGCGGCGGACGGTGCGCTCTCCGGGGTCCGACTCATCGGCCCCACCGCGTTGGTGTTTACCGGAAGCGTCGACGTGGGGCAGGTACTTCAGTCGGCCCGCTCGATCTCCCAGTTCGCGTAGGCATTGCGTAACTCGGCGAGCGCGTGCCGATCTTTCGCGCGCTGGGCTACCTCGATACCGGTTTCGTAGATCGACCGAGCGCGAGCCGGTTCGTCGTGTGCGGCGAGCAGTTCCGCCAGGTGGTAGTACAGGCCCACGTACCCCGGATTCACCTCGCGGAGGTGCTCGAAGGCCTCGATCGCCGCGCGGGCGTCCCCGCGATTGCGCTGCTCCTGCGCGAGAGCAAACAGGAGGAAGTCATCGGTCGGTGCCGCGAGTAGGAGCTCGCGGATTTTAGTAAGTCGGTCAAGCGGCATCTGCGCGGTAATGTTGCACACGCAACGTTGGTGCGCTCGCTCCGTTTAGCTTAGGACCCAGCAAGCATGGAAGAACTGCGCGATTTCCTCGCCTTCGAGTTGTGGACTGGCGACAGCTCCGCGCTCACGGTTCGCGACCTATTATTCGCACTCATCATCGTGTTGCTGACGCGCCTCGGCTCCCTGGGGATCAACCGGTTTATCCTCAAGCCTTTCTTCCGGCGTAACGGGGTCGACATCGGTCGCAGCTACGCGGTCAACCAAATCATCACCTACCTCATCTACCTCACGGGCATCCTGTGGGCTTTCGGGGTGATCGGTATCCAGTTCTCCGCGGTTTGGGCGGGGGCGGCGGCGTTGTTGGTGGGGGTCGGTCTGGGACTTCAGCAGACGTTTAACGATTTCTTCAGTGGCATCCTGCTGCTCGTGGAAGGCCCGGTCGAGGTTGGCAACGTGGTCGAGGTCGACAACTTCATCGGTCGCGTCGTTGAGATCGGGCTCCGCACGAGCAAGGTCGTCACCCGCGATGACATCGTGATCATCGTGCCCAACTCGCACCTGGTGGTCGACAACATCGTCAACTGGTCGCACAACCGCAATCCACTGCGTTTCCACATCCAGGTAGGGGTGGCCTACGGTTCCGACGTAGACGTGGTAACCCGCCTGCTCGAGCGTGCGGCCAACGAGCATCCCGACGTACTCGAACGGCCGGTGCCCCGGGTGATGTTTGTCGATTTCGGTGAGTCTAGCCTCGATTTTAGACTGTATTTCTACTCACGCGAACCCTGGCGCATCGAATTTGTAAAGTCGGATCTACGTTACGCGGTCAATCAATTCTTCGAGCAGCAGGGCGTGCAAATCCCATTTCCGCAGCGCGACATGTGGCTCCGTAATCCGGAAGCCCTCAAAAATTCTAATGGCGTCGATCACGGATCAGATTCTGTTGCCCTCGCGGCCGGTAGTGCGGGTACACCGAAGAATGTCTAGGGCATGAAGCAAATCGACCGCCTGTTAGTCGTGAGTTTCGTTGGTCCATTTACGGTGGCTTTCGGTATCGCACTGTTCGCATTTCTAATGCAGTACCTCTGGGTGTACATCGACGAGATCATCGGCAAAGGCGCCGGGCCACTGTTGCTCGTAGAATTGGTAAGCTACCTCTCGGTGAGTTTGATGCCTATGGCTCTACCGGTGGCCGTGCTCATCGCTAGCGTCATGACGATGGGCAATCTAGCCGAGCACTACGAGCTGGCCAGCATGAAGTCGGCGGGCATACCGCTGCTGCGCGTGATGATGCCACTGGCGCTCTGTTGCCTGATCATCGCCGGCTTCTCCTTCGCCTGCAGTAACTACTTAATTCCGGTAGCGAACCTCAAAGCGAAGACCAGGCTGTACGATATCCGCAAACAGAAACCGACCCTCAGCCTGGAGGAGGGAGCTTTCAACGACGACTTCCAAGGATTCTCTATCCGGATCGGCAAGAAAGACGAGGACGACCGTAACCTCGAGGACGTAATGCTCTTTCGGCAGGGAGGCAACTTACGCGGTCGACTTGAGGGCGTAAACGCCGAACACGGTTCCATGAATATTACGCCCGACGAGCGCTACTTCGTGCTCGAGCTCGAAGACGGTTACCAGTACCAGGAGCCCGAGCAGGAGGCGGATGCGCGGCGGCGGACCTACCCCTTCGTGCGCACCAAATTCGCTACCTACCGCAAGAGCTTCGACCTCTCCGAATTCGAGATAACGCATACCGATGAGTCGGCCTTCGAATCACATCAAAACATGCTCTCGGCCGCGCAGCTCGGCTTAGCCGCGGACAGCATCCGTCTCGCGATGGACTATCGGCGGGAGCGACTCGGCGTGGAAGTCGGGCGGTACATAAGCCCCCTGCGCGATCTAGATCGCGACGCTAGAGACTCTACGGAAGTCTCGAGCGAGGAGCAGCCCGCACCCGGCAGGCCGCAGAGACTCAATAGCGAAGTCACCGAACCCCGTGTCGCCGGGCTAGCCGGTAGCAGGATCAACACGGCGCCCATAAGTGCGGAGGACAGTACCCTAGCGAGTTACGTCGACTTCGTCTCTTCGAAACCCAAGTACAAGATGAACAGCTTCGCAGACCGGGCGCTCGGCTACGTACGCTCTATATCGAGCTACTCCGAAGGGGCCGATAACCGACTGACGGCGCAGCGAGACAGTTTGATTCGCCACATCTACGAACGCAATGTGAAGTTCTCTTTCGCTATGGCGTGCTTCATGTTTCTCTTCATCGGTGCACCGATGGGAGCGATTATCCGCAAGGGTGGGTTCGGCTACCCAATCCTGGTATCGATCATTTTCTTTATGGTATTCATCGTGCTAACCATCATGTGTAAGAAATTGATGGAAAGTTACACGTTGCAACCCGCTGTGGCGGCGTGGGCACCCACCCTAGCGATCTTCCCGATCGGAGTTATGCTCACCTATAAGGCAATGAACGACACCAGCTTCGCCCTAACCGAGCGCGTTCAGACTGCCGCAAAATGGGTGTGGAGTCGCGTACCCCGACGTTCGAAGGCTAGTGCGACTACTTCGTAAGCCGTGCAGGCACCGTGGAGCCTATCGAGCGTCGGCCTTTGTCCGTATCCGCATCCAAATCCAGTGTGTGCTTAATGACCTCAATAGTGCCCATCAGTAGAAGCAGGTAGGCCATAAGCTCGATACTCTCCTCCGACACGCGCGCTACCCCACGGTCGAAGTGTTCCCCCATGTGGAATTGCCAAATTTCGTTAGCTCCGTAAAATCTGGAGAAAACGTGCAGCAAGAGCGTACCCGAGACGAGTATACCGAAGCCGAACGTATTCGAACTGACTAAAATATCGTTCCGCAACTGCGGAAGCCGCCGGTAGAAATAGAAGATCGCCGGTACGAAAGTAATAGCGACGAGTGTAGACCAGGCACCCGGAAATAAATACTCGGTGAGAGTATTGTTAAACTCCCGAATGAACGATATGAATGACACAAAGCCGAGCAACACGATAAACGCCCGATTTATCGGAGTCCTTCGAACGGACCATACGCTCAAGACCACAACCGCGAGTAAGAGCAACTCCTGGCTGTATTCGGTGAGCGACTGCTCCGAGTATTCTTGGTTCGTAGCGTCGAAGCGAATAACTACGTATGCAATCGTGGTTAGGACCGCGTAAAATAATAAGCGGAGGGATAATTTAATGAACGGGTTCAAGTCTTGCGTTTAAAGCTCCAAATAATTTCGAATTCGCTGGCCAAAGTACCGTCCGGCAGAAAGGCGCGGCTCTTCGCAGCGACCGTTGTCCCCCCGCCGGATTCCAATGTGCCGCGGACGGCTTCTCCGATGAGGTGGCCATCTTCGCACACCAAACGCAGATCGGCGGTAGCCTTCTTGTAGAATTGGCTCCGAAAGCCAGTGACGAGCATACTCGTTTTCGCTTTGCCCTCCAAGTGAAGCAGCGCGAGCGCCCCGGTGGAAAGCTCCCCCGCGCCACACTGCGCGGCAAAGTAGATCGACCGAAACGGATTTTGGGTGCGCCATCCGTAGGGTAACGTAACTACACACTTATCCGCTGCCAACTCCGCCACGCGTAAGCCCCAAAACGCGGTCGAGGGTAACCGGCGAAGCGCGAACAGGAAGTACAGTCGCGGGTCGATCATCCGCCCCGCTAGCTTCTCTTGGGCGGTGGTGAGCTGCCGTTCGGCGACCACTACTTCTTACCTTTTCCCGGACCCTTATTTTTGCGGTAATCCATAAATAAATTCTCCCCTAAACCGTCGAGCGAAGAGTAAAAGGCCTTGCCGTTATTCGCGTTGGTGAACGAATCTACGAACTGCACGAGGTAGGGGTCCCGGGCGATCATAAACGTAGTGATAGGCACGCCGAGCTTGCGGCATTTGACCGCGAGCGCTAGAGTCCGGTTAACGATCGTTCGATCGAGACCAAACGAGTTCTTATAGTAGTTCTTACCCCGCTTGATACACGTCGGCTTCCCGTCCGTGATCATGAAGATCTGCTTGTTCGGGTTGCGCCGACGCTTCAGTAAGTCCATGGCCAGCTCCAAGCCAGCGACGGTATTCGTGTGGTACGGTCCCACCTTGAGGTAAGGTAGGTCCTTCATCTCTACCTGCCAGGCGTCGTTACCGAACACGACGATGTCGAGCGTATCCTTCGGGTAGCGGGTCGTAATGAGCTCACTCAACGCGAGCGCCACTCGCTTTGCCGGCGTAATCCGATCCTCCCCGTAGAGGATCATCGAGTGACTGATGTCGATCATCAGCACCGTCGAGGTTTGGGCCTGCGAGAACGTCTCCCGCACCTCGAGGTCGTCGTGGGTCAGGCTGAAGTTGTCGATGCCGTGGTTGATGTACGAGTTCTTCAGCGTATCGGTCATCGAGAGCTGGTCGAGCGGATCGCCGAACTCGTAGGCGCGCGTCTCGCTCGTGAACTCGTCGCCCTGACCGCTGCCTTTGGTGGAGTGGTTGCCGCGCTTCGATTTTTTTATCTGACCGAAGATATCGTCGAGCGCTTTGCGGCGCAGTTGGAGCTCCAACTTCGAGCTCGGGGCAAAGCCGGGGGTCTTCGGGTCGGGTTGCCCGATGAATCCCTTGTCGATGAGGTCTTGAATGAAATCGGCCATCCCGTACTCATCGTCGGTCAGACCGTACTGCTTGTCGAGCTGGGTGAGCCAGCTGAGCGCTTCGGACACGTCGCCACTCGTATGCATGAGCAGCTCCTTGAAAATGTTGAGGAGCCGTTCGAAGGGGTCCTGCTCGTCTCGTTTCGCTACGTAGTCGCTGAACTGATAGCCGATCATGTCTGGACTAACGTCTCTCGCCGACCTCAGTTGTAGCGTGGGCTAGATCAGCGGTGCACGATTCGCCAATTGTAAATTCGGTGCTCCCGATCCCGTAGTGCGAGTGTGTATAGTCCTGCCGGTAGATCGCCGATCGAGTACACCCCGTCGATCGAGTCCACCGCCCAGGTCCTCACGCGGCGGCCCGCCACGTCAACCAACTGGAGCTCGCCGCCGAGGGCCGACTCACCGAGGCCGTCGATCGCGAACTCATCCCTGGTAGGGTTCGGGTACACGCTCGCCCTCGCGGCGAACTCGGGCGCCGACAGCACACTCGTGGTAAGCATACTGATGTCGAAGAGCGGACTCGTCGTGGGTACGACGAGGGCCTGCCCGCTCAAATCGTACGCTTCGAGTTCGAGGTTGACGCCCGGGTAGGCGACGTTTCGGTAGCGGACGTCGAAGGTGAGCGCATAGGTTTGGGTGCCGATCCAGCGCTCGCTCGCCACGGTGAGTACGCCTTCCGGCAAATCCGGGGGCAGCCGGTAGGCGAGCCCCTCGACCGTATCCATCGGCTCGCTGAACTCGAGCCGGATCGTGAGCGCGGAGGTGCCGGTGTCTCGGGCGGTAAGTACGCGGGGAGTAGCCTCCGCGCCGGCTAGGTTCGGAGCATTGGGATCGAAGTATTCGCCCACCTTCAACAGCACATCGGCCGCGATCTCGATCCCGATCCGACGCCCCGGGATGTCGTCGGCCGGGGGGTGGATCCCACCGAAGATGCGGGACATCGCCACCTCGTCGGCGGCGTCGCGGTAGGTGGCCCACTGCAACTCCACGTCGGTGGTCGGACCGGCTTCGAAGACCAAAAAGTCGTCCCGCTTGGCCCGGAACGTCCCGAGTCCGCCCGGGAAGTAAGGGCTACCGGTGATGGTGGTGAGGACTTCCGCGGCGGCCCGACTGAAGGTGGAGTGGCCGCTCGTGTAGCCCGCGAAGGGCGGGCTCACGAAGGTGGGCTGTTGGTAGGGATACCACTCTTTGGCCCGGATCCAGCCCACCCCGGCCCGGGTAGACTCCGGGTCGGTGATGTACCTGGGGCCACGCCAGGCCTTGATCCGCATGTCGCCGACGTACTCCCCGTTGCGCCCGCCCAGCGCGTCCCCGTTTTCGATTTGCTCGATGTAACCCGGCTCGATGCGCAGTCCCTCCGGATCGTAGTTCGGCAAATCGGGGTCGGACCGCTGCCCGCGTTCGGCCATGAAGCGAATGGCGCTCACCGGCCGGGGCGAGTCGTAGCGCCCCTTGATGCCCCAGGCGGTTACGGCCGCATCGTGCATCGCCGCGCCGAGGGTGAGGTAGGCCTTGACGTCGTACTCGAGGCGGTCGAGGATCGGACCCCGACCGCGCCACCGGGGCTCGAAATCCGGCTGGTCGTGAACGTAGTTCATCACCAAAAACCAGTGCCCGGGCGGCGTTTCGGACTCCGGGCCATCCGCCCAAAATTCGGCCAGCACCCGGAGGTAGTCGCCGCGGTTAACGACGTTGGGGGCGTAGGGACGTCCGGTAATCGGGTTTAAGGCGAGACCGCCCGTGGTGTCCCCGCCCTCAAACTCGCGGTAGTAATCGTAGTAGCCCTCCGGTTCGGGCAGTAGGGTAGAGCGGCCGGTAGCACCGGGGCTGATGTCTATTTCGACGCCATCGGACGGGTCGAGTAGGCTACTCCAGATCCCGACCATCTCGTGGCCCCTTTGGTAACGTTCCCGCGACTCGTCGCCGCCTTCGCGCATGCGCGGGGGAGGACCCGGGTCGTGGTACACGAGGTAGTCGAAGCCGTCGCGCGTGTACGCGCTGCGGTCTTCGGCCTTCAGGGCGAACGGGGTAACGCTTCCCCATTCCGGTCCGAGGAAGTCTTGTTGCGCGCCGGAGATCGGGTTGCCCGCCTGGTCGACCGACTCCCGCAGGGCGAGCGGCTGCCAGCGGTCGGGATCCGTCATGCTCGGATTACCCGGCTCGTCCATCTGCAGGGGGGGATTGAAGCTCTGGTAAAACTTGCTGATGTAGTCGTCCGCGTCGTTGGAGCCGTCTTGGTTCCCGAAGTCGATGAGCTGCTGCCCGAGGTAGTTGCCGAGCTCGGCCGCGCCGGCTTCGGCGTAGTTGCGGCGCCGATTGCCGACATCGTAGTCGTGCGCGGCCATCAGGCTATCGAGGCGACGGTTCATCTCGTCGCGCCGGGGCGACTGGCGAAACCGGTAGCGGATCAAGCGGTAGGCCGCGAAACTCATGGCCTCATCCCGGGCGGCACGCACGTCGGCGGGCACCGGAACCGCGTCGAGCGGCACGTCGAAGCCCCCGAACGACCGCCCGAGCAGCACGGGTTGGGCCACCGGATCGTACACCGCCCAGGCATCGTACAGCGCGATACCCGTGTGGAATAGGTTGCGCGCGTGCACGGTCGGCCGCGCGAAATCCCCGCGGATCGAGGAGAGCAGTACTTCGTTCCAATCCCGGGCGATGGTGTGGGGGGCTTGGGCGAAACTCGTTTTAGCGAAAGCGAAGAGCAGGCAGCTCATTAAAATTCGTAGCATAGTATGAGGGACGAACGCTAAGCTACGGACGGGCGGTGTACCGGGTTTAGCCCGGCGTGTTTGTCGACGGCAGCTCGCTCGTGGCGGCCGGCAACCGCTCGCGTACCCGATGCGCCGAAAACGACGCCACGCGAAGCTTGCCCGACCCGTTAACTTTGCGACATGTCCAAAAGCCAAGCTTTCATCGCTCAGGAGGAGCGCTACGGTGCGCACAATTACCATCCGCTTCCGGTGGTGCTGAGTAGGGGGCTGGGCGCGAAGGTTTGGGACGTAGAAGGACGGGAGTACTACGATTTTCTCAGCGCGTACTCGGCCGTTAACCAAGGGCACTGCCACCCGAAGCTGGTGGCCGCTATGGCCGAGCAGTCCGGGAAGTTGGCGCTCACTTCGCGCGCCTTTCACAACGACCGGCTCGGACCTTACGAGCAGTACGTGACCGAGTTTTTCGGCTTCGATAAGGTGCTCCCGATGAATTCGGGGGCCGAGGCGGTCGAGACGGCTATAAAGATCTGTCGCAAGTGGGGTTACGAACGGGGCGGGATCCCCGCGAACGAAGCAAAGATCATCGTCTGCGGCCAAAATTTTCACGGCCGCACCATCACCATCATCTCCTTCTCGGAGGATCCGGACGCGCGCGGCAACTTCGGTCCGTACACCCCGGGATTTGTCACCGTTCCCTACAACGACCTCGCGGCGCTCGGGGAGGCTTTCGCCAAAACGGAGCACGTCGCCGGGCTGCTGGTGGAGCCCATCCAGGGCGAGGCCGGTGTGTTCGTACCCGACGACGACTTCATCCCCCGCGCCGCGCGGCTCTGCCGGGATCACGACGCGCTCTTCATCGCCGATGAGATCCAAACGGGGATCGCCCGGACCGGCGCGATGCTGCGCGTGTGCGGCGACTGCTCCTGCGAGCGGCGTTGCGAGCGGCAGGCGGCGACGTACACGCGTCCGGACATCCTGATCCTGGGCAAAGCGCTCAGCGGGGGAATGTACCCCGTGAGCGCCGTGCTGGCCGACGACGCGGTGATGGGGGTGATCGAGCCCGGGCAGCACGGGAGCACGTACGGAGGCAACCCGGTGGCTTGCGCCGTGGCGATAGCCGCGCTCGGGGTGGTGGAAGACGAACGATTGATGTTGCGCGCCCGGCGGCTCGGCGAGCGATTCCGTGCCCGGATGCAGGCCCTCGTCGACGAAAGCCCCCTGCTGCGGTTGGTACGCGGCAAGGGACTTCTGAACGCACTCGTGGTCGACGACTCGCCGGAGAGCGATACGGCCTGGCGCCTCTGTCTCGATTTAGCGGAAGCGGGACTGCTGGCGAAACCGACGCACGGCAACATCATTCGCTTCGCACCGCCGCTCGTGATCAGCGAAGCGGAGTTGGGTGAGGCCTGCGCGATGATCGCGACCGTGGTGCGAGACTTTCGGCGCTAGTTGTCGCCGCCGCCCACGCGCTGCGCGGCCTCATCGAGTCCGGTCTCGCGTCGGTCGACCTTCACCTTCTCGTTGCCGAAGTTGTAGGTGAGCGAGAGGCTCGCGCGGCGTGAGTCCCAGTTGCCGCCGCCGTCGAAAAATTGGCCGGCGAAATCGCTCGTGGCGCGCCAACCGTTGGTGAATAAGATGTCGTCGACCGCGGCACGCAGCTTGAGCTTGTCGTTGAGGAAGGTTTTCTGCAGGCCGGCGTTGAGGGAGCCCATGGGCTTGGTTTCGAAGGTTCCGGCCCATATGCCGGGGCCGCTAAACCAGCCGCTCACTTCGAACTTGATGTCGGCCGGTAGGCTGAAGGTGTTTTGGGCGTACACGTTGTAGTTCCACGCCTTAAGATCGACGGCCGACCCGTCGGCGTAGCTCGCCTCGTTGTGCGTGTGGGTTCCGGTGGCCGTGAAGTATACCTCCCACCACTCGCTCACCTGCGCCGGAATGCTCACGTTGAGCGCGTACACGCTTTGCTGACCGAGGTTGTCGTAGCCGATGTAGGTCGCGCGTTCGTCGTCGCTGCTCGGACGGACCAATTGCGTGATCTGGGCCTCGGTCTGCGAGTAGCTCAGTTTGGTGGTGTAGCGAGAGGCGAAGGTGTGGGCGAGCTCCAGGTTGTTGACGATCTCCGGTTGGAGGAGCGGATTACCCTGCTCGAAGGTGACCAAGCTCGCGAAGCTGAGAAACGGATTGAGGCTCTCGTAGTCGGGCCGGTTGATGCGGCGCCCGTAGCTCAGGGCGAGTTGGTTTTGAGCGGACACGGCGTAGGTCAGACCCACATTCGGGAAGAAGTTGAAGTAGTCGCGGTCGACGGGTTCGGTGGTCACGTCGTTTTCGTACTCGGTAAGCTCACCGATCGCCCGGGTGTGCTCCGTGCGCAGACCGGCGGTGAGGCTGTACGTCTTGCCCTGCCCGGCGGGGCTCTCGGGACCGAAGTCGCGGTTGAAATTAACGTAGGCCGCCTCGACCTGCTCGTCGTACTTGAAGCGGTTGGAGCGTCTCCGATCCAGAACGGCTACGTTCTCCGCGTTCATCTGACTCACCTCGAAGGTGTTATCGCTTACCACCTTCGTCACCTTGCCGCCCAGGCCAAGTTTACCCTCCAAAAAAGGTTGCTCGTAGTCGAGCGTGGCTGTATAGATATCGATGTTACTGGGTGTAGCAAACGTGAAGTTTACCTGGGAGAGGATCCGAGTTCGCGCGGCGTCGTAGTACGTGTTGGGCAGTTGCTCCGTGCCGTCGTTGCGGAATGCACCGTAGTCGAGGTCGAAGTTCAGCGTTTTGCCCGCGCTGTCGTCGAAGCGGTAGTTGAGGTTACCGCTGTAGTTGAGCTGGTCGCCATCGTTGATGGACCTACTCTCCAGAATCGAATCCGGCGTCGCCTCCCAGGATTGACGGCTGAAATCTACCTCGCTGGTAGAGGTGCCGCCATTGTCGTTGTAGTTGGTATTAACTTGGATGCCGACGGCGTGGCGGTCGTTGAGCTGGTAGTCGGTGCCGAGCTTGAGGTTACCGCCCCTCCACTCGTAATCTCCGTCTACGGTCTCATCGATGAATATCCCCTTCTGAGTACGCTCGAAAAAGTTGGTGTTGCGATTCGCGCCCTGGTACACCCCGCCCGTAGCGAAGGTGTTAAACTTCCCCCCACGGTGATTCACCGTACCGCTCACGTTACTCCTGAAGCGCTTGCCCTGGCTGGCGGTAGCGCTCACCGAGCCGCTCGAACCGTAGCTCTCGTTCTTCTTGAGGTGAATGTCCACGATGCCCGCGTTCCCTTCGGCCTCGTACTTCGCGCCCGGGTTGGTGATGATGTCGATCCGGTCGATCTGTTCGGCCGCGAGGCTCTGTAGGTAGGCCGTTAGCGCGCTCCCGGACAGCGGACTGCGCTTCCCGTCGATGTACACGAGCACGCCCGTGCGGCCCATCACGATGAGGTTGTCGTTGTTGTCGACCACCACGCCGGGCGCCTTGCGCAACAGCGACATCGCGTCCCCGCCGGTCGCGTTGATCGTACCGTCGACGTTGAAGACCGTACGGTCGGATTTGATCTCCACGATCGTCCGTTGCGCGGTAACCGTAGCCTCGGCGAGCTCGAGCGATCGCGCGGCCATGCTCAGCGTTCCCAGTTGGTGGCTTTCGCCAAAACCGAGGTCGAACGGCTCGACCACCAAATCGGGCAGACCGAGGTACTTAACGGTGAGGAGGTACCGGCCGCCTTCGGCGACCGAGAGGAGGAAGTGCCCCTCCGCATCCGAGACTTCCACCTTGAGTATGCTGCTGTCCGTCGCAGCTTGGAGCACCACGTTCGCGAAGGCGACCGGCTCGCCGCCTTCCTCCAGCAGGATTCCCTCGACGGTGGCGCCGCCGTCTCGCTGCGCGAGGAGGGGCGAGCAGGCGAAGAGCGAGAGAACGACGGTAAGGGCTAGGAGTAGAGCGTTGCGCATGATTGGATTTTGGAGTGAGGTGAAATGATGAATGTGTACTAGTGTGCTAGTACACCGCTATGATAGTTTGGTAGGTCTAAAGCACAGCGTACCTATCGACGAACGGCCGCGAATACCCGACGGCGGGGCGCAGTCGCGTTCGACTGCTTTTACCTATCGAGGGATTGCGACTCTCTCCGGGGGGTTGCACGCCGACCGAGCGGCCTCGATGAAAGCGACGATCCAATCGACCGGGGGTTACACCTACTCGCTCGAAGTCTCCCTCGCCGACGGCGGTCGGTCGGTTCCCGGGCGGCGTTCGCGAATATTCGCTAGTACCGGGCGGCTTGCGGGTCGCCTCTACTTTCAGCCCGCCCAAGCCCATCCTAACAATGCTTTACACAAGAATCGCTGGTCTAGGCCACTACCTCCCCGAGCAGATCACGACGAACGACGATCTGGCCGAGGTCATGGACACCTCCGACGCCTGGATCAAGGAGCGCACGGGGGTGGAGGAGCGCCGCTACGGCCTCAAGGGGGTCGACACCACCGCCACCATGGGGGCGGAGGCCGCGCGGGCCGCGCTCGGGGACGCCGGGGTACACGCGTCGGATATCGACTTCATCATCTTCGCTACACTCTCCCGGACTACTACTTCCCGGGTTGCGGGGTACTCGTGCAGCGCGAGCTCGGTATCACCGACGGCGAGTGTGGGGCCCTCGACGTCCGCAATCAGTGCTCGGGCTTCGTGTACTCCCTCAGTGTGGCCGATAAATTCATCCGCAGCGGCTCCTACCGCAACGTGCTGGTCGTCTGCTCGGAGATGCACTCGATGGGCCTCGACTTCACCACCCGGGGTAGGGGGGTAACCGTACTCTTCGGCGACGGCGCGGCCGCGGTCGTGCTCCAGCCCACCAAGGAGGAGGGTGGCTCGCGTATCCTCGCCGACCGACTCCACTCCGACGGTACCTACGCCGAGAAGTTGGCGATGCTCTCCCCGGGTTCGCACGGGGGCAAGCACCTCGCCGAACGGGGGGATCACCGCGACTGGGGCTTCGCCGAGCCGGACACCTACGGGGGGATTTTCCTTACCGAAAAAATCGTCGAGGACGGACACTATTACCCCGTGATGGAGGGGCAGTTCGTCTTTAAGTTGGCCGTGCGGAAGCTTCCCGAAGTCATCCACGAAACGCTCGCGGCCGCCGGGATGCGCGTGGAGGATATCGATCTGCTCATCCTGCACCAGGCCAATTTGCGCATCGCCCAGCTCGTGCAGCGCAACCTCGGCCTCAGCGACGATCGACTTTTCAACAACATCCAACGTTACGGCAACACCACCGCCACCAGTATCCCGCTCGCCTTCAGCGAAGCCGTGGCCGCGGGTAAGCTCGAGCGCGGGCAACTCGTGGTGTTCGCCGCGTTCGGGAGTGGGTTCACCTGGGGGGCCACGGTAGTGCGTTACTGAATGACCGGCCCGCACGGTTCTCCCGCTGCCGGGCCCCTGTACCTACTCCGCGCTTTGGCGCGTTGAGATCGCTATGCGTCTTCTCGTCCCCGCCCTCCTCGTCTTGTCGACGTGTACTTGCCTACGCGTACAGGCCCAGGCCGAGCGCGGTAGCGCCCGGGAGACCTTCGAACGCCGGAGTCGGCAACAAAACCTCGAGGGCCGCTACATCCCCAAAGACCTGCCCGACGCCCTCGAGGCCCTCGAAGGGCTCACGAGCGCCTCGAGCCGGAAGGCCTACGCGGGGGCGAGCGAAGAGGAGGTCGTCCACCAACTCTACTTCAGCTTCGGCCGCTGGATGGCCATCAACTGGGGATTTTACGACGGTTCGCGGTTTTCGGCCTATTTGCGAAATCTCGGCGTGGATCGGCCCGATGGCCAGATCGAGTTCATGATGCGCGCTTACCACCGTCACCTCAACGGACAAGACCTTGACGTCGCGGGACTTGCGAGCGCCTACAAAGCGAAACGAGCCGCCTCGGATTCGCTGAAACTCGCCAACTCTACCGTCTCCGAAACCACTACCCGAACGTTGGAACGCCCCGCCGGGGACAGCCTCCGCCGAGACTAGCGGGTTTGGATAAGTAGTTTCGCCGTCCTTCCACCGGTCAGTACTTCCGTAAAACAGTCCGCGTCAGCCCGTCTAGCCCTATGCCGAAAAATCTCCTCATCGTCGAGTCCCCCGCCAAAGCCTCGACCATCCAGAAATACCTCGGGAAAGATTTTATCGTCAAATCGAGCCGAGGCCACATTCGCGACCTACCGAAGCGCGAGGATTCGATCGACGTGCCCAACGGCTTCAAGGCGAAGTACGAGGTGAGTCCGGACTCCAAGCGAACGGTCGCCGAGCTGAAAACGGCGATGAAGGGCGCGGACGAGGTCTGGCTCGCGACGGACGAAGACCGCGAGGGGGAAGCCATCAGCTGGCACCTCTGCGAGGTACTCGGGCTCGATCCCGGGTCGACCAAGCGGATCGTCTTTCGGGAGATCACGAAGGCCGCCATCCAGCGGGCCGTCACCCAACCGCGCACGGTCGACCTCGATTTGGTCAACGCCCAGCAGGCCCGCCGGATCCTCGATCGCTTGGTCGGTTACGATTTGAGTGGGGTGCTGTGGAAGAAGGTCAAGGGCGGCCTCTCCGCCGGTCGGGTCCAGTCCGTCGCCGTCAAGCTCGTCGTGGAGCGCGAGCGACTCATCCGCGAGTTCGAACCGAAGCCCTACTTCCGGCTGTTCGCCGACTTCGACCTGGCTACCGAGCAGGGCGGGAGTGCGGTAATGCGGGGTACGCGCAAGGACAACCTGCCCACCGAGGGCGACGCGCGCAGCTTCCTCGAAGCCTGCCGCGGGGCGATCTACTCGATCCAGGACATCGTCAAGAAACCGGGTACCAAAAAGCCGGCCGCTCCCTTCACGACGTCCACCCTGCAGCAGGAGGCAAGTCGCAAGCTCTCCATGACGCCCAAGCGGACCATGCAGACCGCGCAACGCCTCTACGAAGCGGGGCACATCACGTACATGCGGACCGACTCGGTCAACCTCGGCAGGGAAGCGACGCAGGCGGCGCAGGACGAGATCCTCTCGGCCTACGGCAAGCCGTACTTCGAACCCCGGGTCTTCAAGTCGAAGAGCAAGGACGCCCAGGAAGCCCACGAGGCCATCCGGCCGACCAACTTCGACGCGCATACCCTCCCCAGTCTCGAACGTGACCAGATGCGCCTCTACGAGCTCATCTGGCGGCGGGCTATCGCCAGCCAGATGGCCGACGCCAAAACGGAACGCACCACGGCCACGATCGGCATCTCGACCCAACCCGGGGAGCAGCTGCAGGCCTCCGGGGAGGTTATCACGTTCGACGGTTTCCTGCGGGTGTACCAGGAGGGTCGCGACGACGACGACGACGAGGCGGAGGACGAGACGACCAAGGGCCTGCTCCCCCCGATTCGGGTGGGGCAGAAGCTCGACCTCAAGGAGTTCGTCGCCGAGGAGAACCTTACCCGTTCGCCGAAGGGGCGCTACACCGAGGCCTCGCTCGTCAAGGATCTCGAGAGCCTGGGCATCGGACGCCCCTCCACCTACGCCCCGACCATCTCGCGCATCATGGACCCGGCGCGCGGCTACGTGGTGAAGGAGAAGCAGGAGGGTACCGACCGTACGTTTCAGAAGTTCGTGCTCCTGCCGGACGATAAGTTGGAGGAGCAGCCCTTCGAGCGTAAGGTCGGCGGCATCTCCAATCAGCTCGTTCCTACCGATCTCGGGATGCTCGTCGTCGACTTCCTCGCCGAGCACTTCGACCAGATCATGAACTACGGCTTCACGGCCGATATCGAGACCCAGTTCGACGACATCGCCCAGGGCGGCGTCGGTTTGGAAACGGTACTCGCCGATTTTTACGGTCCGTTCAAGACGCGCGTCACCGACACGATCGAATCCGCCGAACGCGCGAGCGGGGAGCGCCAGCTCGGTACCGACCCCCAAACCGGGCGGACGGTGCTGGTCCGTATGGGCCGCTACGGACCGGTCGCCCAAATCGGTACCCCGGAAGAGCTCGAGGCCGGCGAAAAGCCGGTCTACGGTAACCTGCGCCGCGGGCAGAGCATGGAGGACATCACCTTCGAGGACGCGCTCGAACTCTTCAAGCTCCCCCGCGATCTCGGCGATTACGAAGACAAGCCCGTCGTGGCCAACATCGGGCGTTACGGACCTTACGTGAAGTGGGGCGACGCGTTCGTCAATCTACCGAAAGGGGAAGATCCGTTGGAGCTCAGCTCCGAACGGGCGATCGAGCTCATCGAAGAGAAGAAACTCGCCGACGCGCCGGTGGCTACGTACAAGGGGCACGGGGTGACCAAAGGCAAGGGACGTTTCGGTCCGTTCCTGAAGTGGAACGGCCTGTTCGTGAACGTGCCCGCCCGAATGAACATCGAGACCCTCACGCAGGATGAGATGTTCGAACTCATCGAAGTCAAGGCGCAAAAAGAGGCCAACCGTTACATCAACAACTGGCCCGACGAAGAGGTGAGCGTCCAGAACGGTCGCTGGGGGCCGACGATTAAGTTCAAGAAGAAGTTCGTAAAGCTTCCGCGTCGGGAGAACGGCGACAAGTGGACCGCCGAGGAGGCCAAAGCGCTCACGTTGGAGGAGGTTAAAGAGTTTATCGTAGAGGAGATCCCGACCGCCTTCAAAAAGAAGACCCCGGCCAAGAAGAAGCCAGTCGCAAAGAAGCCGGCCGCGAAGAAGACAACCGCGAAGAAGACAGCGGCGAAGAAACCGGCGGCCAAACAATCCCCCAGCGCTCGAAAGCCGGCAGTCGAGAAGTAACCGCCGTCAGCGGCACCGAGAAACGCACCTAACTATGGCTGATCACAGCGACGAAGACCACCCAACGGACAACACCCGACAGCTCAACATCGAGCTTCCCGAAGCGCTTGCCGAGGGCCAGTACAGCAATTTGGCCGTGATCACGCACAGTCCGACGGAATTCGTGCTCGACTTCATTCAGATCGTGCCCAACGTTCCGAAAGCCAAGGTGAAGAGTCGCCTGATCCTCGGCCCCCAGCACGCCAAACGCCTCCTGCGGGCTTTGGCGGACAACGTCTCGCGCTACGAGGCGCAATTCGGCAAGATCCAGGAGCCGGAGGCCACGCCGCCCACGTTTTCTCCGATGAGCTTCAATACACCTCCGGCGCAGGCTTAGCGCCCGCCAGGCTTAGCGCCCGCGCCGGGCGGTAGCCGTTAAAAGAGCGTCCGCTCGTCCGCGGGGCGGGCGACACCGAGGTGGGAGTACGCTTTCTCGGTAGCCTCCCGCCCGCGCGGCGTCCGTTGGAGGTACCCCTCCATGATGAGGAAGGGCTCGTGGACCTCCTCGATCGTACCCGGCTCCTCACCCACGGCGGTAGCGATGGTCGTCATCCCTACTGGGCCGCCCTTGAACTTGTGGATGATCGAGGTAAGGATGCGGTTATCCATTTCGTCGAGGCCGCCCTCGTCGACGTTCAACGCCCTGAGCCCGTACTGCGCGATCGCTTGGTCGATGGAGCCGTTCCCCTTGATTTGGGCAAAGTCTCGGATGCGCCGCAGCAGGGCGTTCGCGATCCGCGGGGTACCCCGGGAGCGGCGGGCGATCTCCGTCGCGCCGTTCTGGTCTATGGCTACGTCGAGGATCTCCGCCGAACGGACGACGATGTTGGTGAGCGTCGCCACGTCGTAGTAGTCGAGCAGACAGGTGATCCCGAAGCGCGCGCGCATCGGGGCCGTCAGTAAACCCATGCGGGTGGTGGCTCCGACGAGCGTGAAAGGGTGCAGGCTGAGCTGAACGCTGCGCGCGTTCGGTCCGCTATCGATCATGATGTCGATCCGGAAATCCTCCATCGCGCTGTACAGGTACTCCTCCACGACGGTGTTCAGGCGGTGGATCTCGTCGATGAAGAGTACGTCGCCGGGGTCTAGGTTGGTGAGTAAGCCGGCGAGGTCACCCGGTTTTTCGAGGACCGGGCCGCTGGTCATCTTGAGTCCCGCGCCGAGCTCGTGGCTGATGATGTGCGATAGGGTAGTCTTGCCGAGGCCCGGCGGGCCGTGGAGCAGCACGTGGTCGAGGGCCTCGCCCCGGAGTTTCGCGGCAGCGATAAAGACCTCGAGGTTCTCCACCAGCTTCGCCTGGCCGGCGAAATCGTTGAGCAACTGGGGGCGGAGTGCTTTTTCGACGGTCTGCTCCTCCCCCGAGAGGTGCTCTTGGTCGGCAAGTAGGATTTCGTTCATAACTGCGATCCCGAAGGTACGGTACTGATTCTAAATGTAAAACAATATGTTTTATGTTGTCGGGGGAGTCAGGTGAGGCGTTTTAGCGTAAGCGAAGCCGACTACATTTGCCGCCCAAAGTTGAGAACTTCATGAGCCAAGGCCAGACGATCAAGATTGACGACGGAAAATTAAGCGTACCTAATCGACCGATTATTCCCTTTATCGAGGGCGACGGAATCGGTCCGGATATCTGGGCGGCGGCAAGTCGGGTGCTAGATGCGGCGGTCGCGAAGGCCTACGACGGCGAGCGGTCCATCGAGTGGAAGGAGGTGCTCGCCGGCCAGAAGGCCATGGACGGCACCGGGGAGTGGTTGCCGCAGGCCACGCTCGATGCGATCGCGGAGTACCTGGTGAGTATCAAGGGGCCGCTGACCACACCCGTCGGTGGCGGTATCCGCTCGCTCAACGTCGCCTTGCGGCAAAAACTCGACCTGTACGCCTGCGTGCGCCCGGTGCAGTACTTCCAGGGCGTACCGAGCCCGGTGAAGGAGCCCGAGAAGGTCGATATGATCATCTTCCGCGAGAATACGGAGGACATTTACGCCGGGATCGAGTTCCAGGAAGGGACGGCCGACGCGGAGAAGTTTAAGGAGCTGTTCAAAGCCGCTTTCCCCGAGCGCTTCGAGAAGGTGCGCTTTCCGGCGAGCTCCGGTTTCGGTATCAAGCCCGTTTCGCGGGAGGGGACAGCCCGGCTCGTGCGCGCCGCCATCGAGTACGCCATCGCCAACGGTAAGCCGTCGGTGACGCTCGTGCACAAGGGCAACATCATGAAGTTTACGGAGGGGGCGTTCCGGGACTGGGGCTACCAGACGGCCGTCGAGGACTTCGGCGCGAAACCCCTCGACGGGGGGCCCTGGCACGTGATCGAGCGGGGCGGCAACCGGATCGTCATCAAGGACGTGATCGCGGACGCCATGCTCCAGCAAATCATCCTGCGGCCTTCGGAGTACTCCGTGATCGCGACGCTCAACCTGAACGGCGATTACATCTCCGACGCGCTCGCGGCGCAGGTTGGCGGAATCGGGATCGCCCCCGGTGCCAACATCAACTACAACACCGGGGCGTCCATCTTCGAGGCCACGCACGGTACGGCCCCGAAGTACGCCGGCCAGGACAAGGTGAACCCGAGCTCCGTCGTCCTCTCCGGAGAGATGATGTTCCGTTACATGGGTTGGTCGGAGGCGGCGGACCTGATCATCAAGGGGGTCGAGGGCGCGATCAGCGCCAAACGGGTAACCTACGACTTCGAGCGCCTCATGGACGGCGCCACGCTCCTCAAGTGTAGCGAGTTCGCCGACGAGGTGATCGGTAGGATGTAGTCGGGTAGGGGTCAGCTACCGGGAGCAGTCCGGTGGCTAGCCCTATGCGTTGAAGCCCCTATGCGTTGAAGGAGGTACCGCAGCCACAGGTATCCGTGGCGTTCGGGTTGTTGAAGGAGAAGCCCCGGTTGTTGAGGCCTTCTACCCAATCGATCTCCATGCCCAGCAGGTAGAGCCCGTGCGAACGATCCATGAGGATGGTCAGCGCCCCGAGCGCGAAGGTTTGGTCGGTTTCCTTCGGCTCGTCGAAGCCCAGGATGTACTGGAACCCACTGCATCCACCGCCTTTGACACCGACGCGGAGTCCGTACTGCTGCGGGATGTCCTGCTGGTCGCGGATGGAGGAGAGCTGCGCGAGGGCCGTCTCGGTGATCGTGATCGGAGCGGTTCGGGTGGGTGCTGCGGTGGCGGTCATATTGGAGAGTAACGTGGCGTTAAGGTAGCGGTTGCGCACCGGGCGCGAGGGCTACTTTGGGCGCGTTATCGAGAAGGACAACTTATGCTAGGCTGGTTAGAAGCAATTTTCGAACTCCTCAAGATCGCCGTCCCGGCGCTGATCGTGTACTTCACGGCGAGCGGACTGCTACGCAACCACTTGCGTACCCAGGAGAAGATGGAACTCCTCCGCAATCAGGCTGCGCGCGCCGCGGAGACGCTACCGCTGAGGTTGCAGGCTTACGAACGGGTGAGCCTGTTCTGCGAGCGCATCTCGATCCCGAGCCTGTTGCTGCGCTTGCAACAGCCGGACCAAACGGCGGGGGAGTTGCGCCTATCGATCTACCTCGCCATCCAGCACGAATACGAGCACAACATGTCGCAACAGATCTACATGTCGCAGTCCCTGTGGTCGATCGTACAGCAGGCCCGCGACAACACCCTGCAGGCGGTGAGCTCCGTGAGCGACATCGTGGAGCCGCAGATGCCCGCCCGCCGGCTGGCCCGCACGCTGCTCGATCAGGCCGCCCCGTCGAGCGCCGCCGGTCTCGGGATGGCGCTGAGCGCCGTGAAGAAGGAGGCGAGCCTCCTGTTCGGCTGAGCGTTTCCGGCTGAGCGTTACGACGCGTCGGGTCGGGCTTTCCACACCGAATGTCTAAACCGGGGCGGCTTTTCGTGGAGGTTCGATGTTAGAATCCGCGGGGTGCTTCGGCCTAGGCTCCCTAGCTTGAGATCCGAAACACGTCCCGCGGCGGTGGCGATCGGGCGAGCCCAGCCACGACGAGGCAACCCGAAGGGCGGCGAAAGCGTACTGACTTAAACCATACCGAGATATAGGTACCGATTTTTTGGTATCTTTTTGTCGGTTTTAAACGGTTGGAAGTTAGTAAGTTAGCCACCACATTGTCACCGAATAAAAGTTTTCTACGGCTCTCTGGGACAAATCTCTGCGAAAAACCGGGTGTTTTGTCCCACCTTTGGACGGAGCAACGGGTCATTCTCGCCACCCCGCTAGAGAAGGATACCCCGCCTAAAGGCTTCAGTTTCCCGAAGCTTATTGATACAGTTTACAAACCACTCAATCGTGAAATCCAGACCAAAGGATAATGGGTAAAGACTGTACTGACACCTGGGCTCGGTGCCTCGCTAGCATCCGGAATGACGTCTCCGAGCAAACCTTCCGTACGTGGTTCGAGCCAATCCGCGCCGTTGGCTTGAGGGACAATGCCCTCACGGTGCAAATACCTAATAGGTTCTTCTACGAGATGCTGGAGGAGCACTATGTCGCAGTTCTCAGAACTGCAATCCGGCGGGAGCTTGGTTCGGCCGGCCGACTCGAATACCAAATTGTAGTTAAAAAACCTGAAGCCGTGGACGCATACGCTACCGCAGAAGCCAACGCTTCTGCCCACCCCGCATCCGAATCAGACGTGATGCCTACGAACCCCTTCGTGATCCCCGGTATCCGACGACCGAAACTCGATCCACAGCTCAATCCCGACCACAGCTTCGAGAGCTACGTCGAAGGGGACTGCAACCGTCTGGCTCGTACCGCCGGTCTGAGCGTCGCCAAGCGCCCCGGTACCACGGCGTTTAACCCCCTGGTCATCTACGGCGAGACCGGGCTCGGTAAGACGCACCTGGCCGGTGCGATCGGCAACGAGATCTTGCGCAACCACCCGGATAAGCGAGTGCTCTACTGCCAGGCCGAAGAGTTCACCAACCAGATCATCAACGCCATCCGCGAGAACACGATCAACGAGCTGACCGGCTTCTACCAGTCGATCGACGTGCTCATCATGGACGATATTCAGTTCTTGGCCGGTAAGGAGAAGACCCAAAAGATCTTCTTCCACATGTTCAATCAGCTACACCAAAATCGCAAGCAGATCATCCTGACCAGCGACCGTGCGCCGAAGGATCTCGAAGGCATGGAGCGCAGGTTGCTATCCCGCTTCAAGTGGGGCCTAACCGCGGATCTACAGCGCCCCGACGTGGAGACCCGCATGGCCATCTTCGCCAACAAAGCCGCCGAGGAGGGCGTGGCCGTCTCGGGCGAGGTGGTTGAGTACGTTTGTCACAATGTGGACGAGTCGGTCCGAGAGCTCGAAGGGGCGATCGTCAGCCTGATCGGTCGCGCCGGTCTGCTCGACCGCACCATCGACCTCAACCTCGCCCGTGAAGTCGTCGGCTCGACGGTACACCGTGCGAGCCGCGAGGTCACCGTCGATTCGATCCTCGAGCTCGTCGCCGAGTACTTCAACGTCTCGGTCGACTTGGTCCGCGGGCAGACCCGGAAGCGCCACGTCGTGGTCGCGCGCCAGGTATCCATGTACTTAGCGAAGAAGCATACCGAGGCGTCCCTGAAGAAGATCGGCTCCCACTTCGGTAACCGAGACCACTCCACCGTGATCTACTCCTGCCGCACGGTTCGCGACCTGATGGACACGGACGACTCCTTCAATACCGCCGTGGAGGAGGTAGAGAAGAAACTCAAACTTCAACTCGGCTAAATTCCGCTTTTCGTGGCATAAACCGACCGAGCGTACTTGCACATTGCCCCGTCCAGAGGTACATTCGCCCCGCTTCCGCAAAACGCTGTGGGGGAGACCAGTCGGAGACGTGGGTGAGTGGCTGAAACCAGTAGTTTGCTAAACTGCCGTACCTCCGGGTACCGCGGGTTCGAATCCCGCCGTCTCCGCTCATTCTACCTCGTGTAGGGAGGAGTGCCAAGCTTTGGTAACTGAAATTTCGGGGTGTGGCGCAGCTGGTAGCGCGCGCGGTTTGGGACCGTGAGGTCGCTGGTTCGAACCCAGTCACCCCGACAGAGAAAAGCCCCGGCGACGTTGCGTTGCTGGGGCTTCTTTGTTCCGACTACGGAAAGTAGCAAATACAACTGCAAGCCGGATTCAAGCGTGCGTCTGCGTCTGTTCGCGGATGGCCGCGATAACGCGCTGGCGGGTCCAGGTCACGCGCTCCTTGATCGTAGCGAGCGGTAGATCGAGATGCCGACTTATCTCCTCGTACGTATAACCGGTATAATACAGCGTGAACGGTCGACTGTACTTCGGCTCGATTTCGTTCAAGTACTTCCGGAGTGTAGCTTGGGATATGTTGGTGGACGGGCTATCCCCCGGGCCGGTTGCCGTCGATCTGGGCTGCACGGAGGTCGGTACGTAGCCTTCCGTACGTTTCGACTGTGGAGGCGCGGGGCTCGTCCTCCGGTACGTGGATAAGTGCGTGTTTCTAAGCATAGAGAATATCCACGCGTTAAAATTCGGAGGGGCCGCCCGCCGGTTGAACTCGAGTGCGGCGCGCGATTCGGTCTCACGCACGAGCACCGCCGCAGCGCGGGCAGACCTGGTTAACTTGACTGCGTATGCCCACAGCGGCTGGCGGATCCGTTGGAAAGCGCGCGAGAAGTCGGTGGTATGCATGGCTAGGGGTCTGGGGTACGCCTTTTGTTACTTCATGGTCTAAAATCCACCTTAAGGTACGACTCGCGCGCACGTTACGCTAGTAGCCGACAAATTCGTTGTACGAAAAAAGGATAATACTTGCGAACCCTAAAGCTCTAACAACCGGTATCACCGTAACACCCTAGTGGCGTAGCGACTTCCGTAGCGCGTGAGCGCGATGGATCCGTGGGCCAAAAATCCAGTGTGGCCTCGAGCAACTCAACGTTTCCGCGCTGCACAACGTAGTCAATACACTAAGACAAACTAATTCGGCTACGTAGTCGGCGCCCGCAGCGAGCACACGGACCGCGGGCGTTTCTCGAGAAGCATTCAATCGTATGTGGGATCAACTGCAGGAAGCGTTAGGTAAGCTACAGGATAAACTGTTGCTCTGGTTCGATAAGCTCATCCTCGCGCTTCCGAATCTTCTGATCGCGATCCTGATCGTGATCATCGGTTGGGTACTCGCGCGCTACGTATACAGAGTCGTTCACCAAGTCTTGATGCGGGCGAGCGGCAACCAGAACGTCGCCGATCTGACCGGATCTATCGCGCGGGTGATCGTGGTGGCGCTGGGGCTATTCGGAGCGCTCAGCGTGCTCGACCTCAGCGGCCCGGTCCGCTCGATGCTCGCGGGTGCGGGTATCCTGGGATTAGCGATCGGTTTCGCGCTGCAAGATCCGCTGGCCAATCTTTTTAGCGGCGTGATGATGTCGGTCAAGGAGCTCTACAAGCCGGGCGATCTCGTGGAGACGAACGACTATTTTGGGATCATCCAAGGGATCACGCTGCGGAATACGGCAATCAAGACACTCCAGGGTCAGGAAGTAATAATCCCGAATAAAGACGTGCTGCAGAATCCGCTCAAAAACTACAGCGTCAATAAGCACCGCCGTATAGACCTCACTATCGGTGTCAGTTACGGGGAAGACCTGGACGAAGTGGAGCGTCTCACCGTCGAAACCGTCAAGCGGGAGGTGGAGCACATCGAAGAACGGGGGGTCGAGCTGTACTGGACGGAGTTCGGTGACTCCTCGATCAACGGCACACTGCGGTTCTGGCAACCCGCTAACGCGCAAAAGGACTTTCTCAAATCGCAGTCGGACACGATCAAGGTGATCAAGCGGATGTACGACAAACACGATATCACCATCCCGTTCCCGATCCGTACGCTCGATTTCGACGCCAAGGGCGGAATGCGGCTCGGCGAGGTGCAACTCAATCTCCGCGGGAACGGCGATCAGCCTACGGAGGTCTCCGGAAAGTCACCCGAGTCCGATGCGGACGGGCGCAACGGCGACCCGAAGCTGCCTCCCAACGTGAACTAGGCCCGCTTTATTGACATATTGAGTGCTAAACACCTATCATGACAAATCGCGACAGCAACAACGGTGGCGGCGGCCTCTTCACTTTTATCGTGGGTATAGCGGCCGGTGCTGCGGCCGGATACTACCTCAGCACGGAGGAGGGACGGCGGATGCGTCAACGTCTCGGTGATCGCGCGACCGAATTGAGTGGCGAGGCGACCACCTACGCCAAGGAGACGAGCGGCAAGGTTAACTCCAATCTCCACACCGCCCTCGACCAGAGCAAAAGCTACGTCAACGAACTCTCCGGGACCGTCAAACAAAGTGTCGACGAGTTGACTTCAACTGCTAAGCAGAGGGTCGATACCTTAGCGGCCACCGCGAAGTCGAAGGCCAACGATCTATCGTCCAGCGCGAAAAAAGAAGCCAACAAAACCTCGAGTTCCTTCCAGGAAGGTGTCGAGAAGGGAAAGGCTAAGCTCGACCAGCAGAAAGCCGAGATAGACAATTTGGTTAAAGAAACCGAGGAGAAGGCTAAGAAGTAGTCGTTGCGTAAAAGCAAAAGCCTTTTAAAGAATTTAAGAGCCGGTCATTGCGCGTGCGCAGTTACCGGCTCTTCTATTAAATAGAATCACTGATGGACCGTAATGCTTTACTCTCCACGGCGGGCGAAACGATAGCCTACGCGGAAGATTACCTCAATACACGCATCGAGCTCGTAAAGCTCGACGTTGCCCAAAAGGGCAGTAATATCGTCGCAAACGCTATCGCCGGGGCGATCGTAGCCGTGTTCGGGATATTCGCCCTCGGCTGCCTCACCGTCTCGCTCGCCATCTGGATCGGCCACCTACTCAACCGTCCGGCACTCGGATTTTTGTTGGTAGCCCTCCTGTATCTGCTGGTAGCGGGGGCACTGTTCGTGGCCCGAAAAGCACTCCTCACCAACCCCCTTCTCGAAACCCTGATCGGAAAGCTATTCGCCACCGACACCACAAAAGGATCAAACCATGGAGAACGCTCCTAACTACACGCTTCGCGAGCCACAAAGAATTTCCAACGTACAGGAGCTCGAGAACGCCAAGAAGAAGGCACACATCAACGCTACGCAAGACAAGCTCCGCATCGCCTCCAGCCTCAACGAACTAAAGTCCGAAGGTCCGTCCGTTATCCTGAAAACGCTGGTTCTCCCGGCTGTCGGTATCGGCGTAGCGCTCTTCGGCGTCTCGAAGCTCGTCGAATCGTTCGGTTCCTCGAAGCGTCATCGGCACGATACCGCCCACTTCACTTCCTACCCGAACGGTGCGCCCGCGGCGAATTACAGCCAGCAACAGGCCCCGCCCCCGAGCTACGCACCCCCGAAGGAGTCCCTGGTGAAGCGTGCGAGTATCTACCTACCCATCGCCTTGAAATTAGCCAAGATGGGGGTTAGCTACATGGAGAAGAACGGGAAGCCGGTCCCGCAGCTCGTGCACGACCTGCTGGCGGGTCCGGGAAATAGCTCCGAACAAAAGAGCTAACCGGCATGCGTTGGAGCGGTATTTGAAGGTTAGAGGTCCATGGTTAAGACCTCCGCAAGCCCTAATTTCGTCGTCGGTTTCGTACTCTTCCTCTTCGTAACCCTCGCCTTCGCGCTCGGCGCCCTGGGCGCCTGTCTATAGTGTAAGAATTGGTGTGACGGTATGTGCATGTCTTAAATAAAGCGTTCCTTTCGCGCGTCCATGACGTTAGCGATCCCCCACAATTCCTCCTTCGCAGTTATCGATAGCCTACGGGATTGCCTGGGGGTTTCGTCGACCGGCACGTGCGGGCTCGCGCGGTTCGAGCTTCAGCCCCATCTGGGATCCGGCTGCGTCTACGTACAACAGTGGGGGGCCGATAATTACCACTTCTACTGTGCGGCAACCCTGCGGGAGGAACTCACGGTCGAGCTACCCGGCACAGGGGATCCCCACCCGCAGAGCGTCGCGGTCGTATCCGGAAGTCTCGCGCTCGACATCGGGGAATCTAAGTTCGTCGAATCCCTGGATACGCACATGAGCTGCGTATTTCGCCCCGGGGTCGGTCACGCTGTCCGCATCACGATTCCCGCCGGCGATCAGGCCGAGGTAAGTTTCATTCACTTCGGCCAGAGCATGGTCGATGAGCTTCGCACCTACCTCTGCGACAGTCCGATCGGTTTCCTCTTCGCGAACGCGGAGGAGCGGGACGAGACGCTCGTCAGTTGCGGCAGCAGACCGAACTACGCGGTGTCCGAGCTCCTGACGCATACCTTCGGTACCGAGCTGTCGGGGTTAGCACACAACGCTTACACGCACGGCAAGACGCTACTCGTCGTCGGAGAGCAGTTGAAGCTCGCCGAGGCTTCCGCCACCATGCAGGTGAGCGACGCGAGTTTCACGAACACGGAGATCCGCGAGCTCCTTCAAACGAAGGCGATCATCGACGAGGAATACGCTAGCGACTTGACGATCGCCAAACTCGCCCGCACGGTGGGCGTAAATCAACAGAAGCTCAAATCCGGGTTCAAGAAATTCTTCAACGTTACGATCAGCCGCTACATACGTAGCGTACGCATAAAAACCGCGCAGCGCATGTTCGACACCGGACGCTGGACCGTCGGCGAGGTAGCCAATATGGTCGGCTATACGAACCAAAGTCACTTCGCGGCGCGCTTCAGGGAGGAAGTAGGGCTCAGCCCGAGCCGCTACCTCCGGCAACCCCGCCAACGGAGTATCGGCATGCGGGTGCTAGAAGAGAGTTGATAGAAAGTGTACGGTTTACACATTAACGTTTTCTTTTCACGTACCGCGTGAACTGGGTTCTTTTCAAGTGACATTCCTGTCATGTAAATCAGAACCCGTATGACCACCTACCTGAAGAGTTTTAGCCTAATCGCGCTGCTCGGCTTCGGTTTAGTTGCCTGCAACGAATCGAATACCGCCGCCGGAGCGACGGAAGACAACCTCGAGAACGCCGCCGAGAGCACCACGGACGCCTTCGAGAACGCGGCCGACGGCACGGAGAACGCCCTCGAGAATGCGGGCGAGAGCATCGAGAACGCCGCCGACCGCGCCGGCAACGCACTCGCGGACGGTGCGGCGTCTTTGGAGGCGGACCTGGAGGATCTCGGAACCAAGATCGACAACCGCATGGAGGAAGTCGAGGCCGAGATGGCCGAGGAAACCGGTGAAGGCAAAGCCGAATTGCAGGAGGAGTACGACGAGCTCAAGCTCGAGCGCGACGAGCTCGACAGTGAGCTAGAAGACTTCGACCAAAAAGCGGAATCCAATTGGGAGGAGTTCGAGGCAAGCTCGAAAGAGCGGTTAGACCGCGTCGGGGATCGCCTCAGCCGCATCAACGACTAGGGCCAAACCTCGCCTCATTGATTCAGGAAGGGGGGCTCGCGACTTAGGTTGCGAGCCCTCCCTCCGTTTTGGCGAAAGCCATCCCTCTTGCCCCTGCCCGTGTTAACCTACCAGACCCTCAACCCGCGCACCGGTGTGCGGGTCGCAACCTTCGCATTCACTACCGCTACCCGGGTGGCCGAATCGCTCACTGCGGCAAAAGCCAGCGCCGAGGCGTGGGCCACCAGCTCGCCGTCGGAGCGGGAGGAACTGCTGCGTAAGCTCGCCCTAGCCTTCCGTGATGCCCGAGATGAGCTGGTCGCGTTGTCGACGCTCGAAGTCGGACGCCGCCTCGATGAGGCGCGTAGCGAGGTAGAGAAGTGCGCGCTCCTGTGCGAATACTACGCGGACAACCTCGGGGACGGTCTGCACGGACGGCGGGTAGTCACACGGGAAGCCTACGTTCGGGTGGTCTACAGGCCCTTGGGGGTCGTCCTCGGCATCATGCCCTGGAACTTTCCGTACTGGCAGGCGGCTCGCTTCATCGTTCCCGCACTCGCCGCGGGCAACGTGGGCCTACTCAAGCACGCCCCGAACGTACCCCAGAGCGCCGAGGCCTTCACCGAGCTCATCGCCGAAACGGCGGGCCTTCCCCTCCTGCAAAACTTGCGGCTCGACAATGCCGCCACCGAACGGCTCATCGCGGACGAGCGCGTAGCGGGCGTAAGTCTGACGGGCAGCACCCAAGCCGGTAAGGCGGTGGGCCAGGCGGCGGGTAGCGCGCTCAAACCGGTCGTACTGGAGCTCGGCGGTAGCGACGCCTACCTCGTGTTGGCGGACGCCGACCTTGATCTCGCCGTCGAAAAATGCGTGCAGGGTAGGCTGCTCAACGCGGGACAGAGTTGCATCAGCGCCAAGCGCCTCATCGTGGTCGATGAGGTAAGGGATTCCTTTACGGAAAAACTCAAGTTGGCCCTCGCGAAATACGAGTTCGCGTCCAGCGATCCCGCCGACGACACCTCGTTTCAACTCGCCCCCTTGGCCCGGGCAGACCTGCGCGAAACGTTACACTATCAAGTTGCGCGATCCACGAAATCCGGGGCCGAATGCCTGCTCGGAGGGAGGATCCCGAGTGGGCCCGGGTTTTACTACCCGGCAACCCTGCTCGCAGACGTCGCCCCCGGCCAGCCCGCCTTCGACGAGGAGCTGTTCGGACCGGTGGCCTGCATCGTGCCTGCCTCCGGCGAAGCGGCGGCGATCGCCCTGGCCAACCGGAGTCAGTTTGGGCTCGGGGCGGCCGTCTTCACGAGGGATGTCGCCCGGGGGGAAGAAATCGCCCAGTACGAGCTCGAGGCGGGGTCCTGTTTCGTCAATGACTTCGTTCGCTCCGACCCCCGCTACCCGTTCGGGGGCATCAAGCGGAGCGGCTACGGGCGCGAGCTCGCCCTGGAGGGCTTACGCGCGTTTTGCAACGTGAAGACGGTCGTCACCTATACCGGCGCAACAGGCCGCCCAGGGTAGTCACCCCGTTCGCGCGAAGCCGGGTGAGGAGCTTCAAGAACAGAACGGAAGTGGAGTACGCATCCCCGACGGCGGTGTGGCGCCCGGGGCATTCGATGTGGTAGCGTTCGAAGAGTGCGTCGAGCTCGTAAGGCGCCCGGGTGGCCAGCTGTTCTTTGATCGGGAAGTCCACCCGCATAGCGAGCGTGGCCACGTCGAGCAAGCGGTTGGTCAGCTTCCCGCCGGTCTGCTCCCTGACCACCCGATTGAGTACCGCCAGGTCGAAGCCCGGGTGGTAGCCGACGAGCACGGTGTTCCGGAGGTAGTCGACCAGCAGCTCCGTAAACCGTTCTTCCTCCAGTCCGGCGTCGAGGGCATCGTTGAGCAACCCGTGCACCTCGATGCTCGCCGGTTTCGAGGGCAGACGCCCGCGGATCCGCCAGTCGACCGCGTCCGCGATCAGGATGCTGTCGTGCCGCACGCGGATAGCCGCGAAGGAGATAACTCGATCCCGGCGGTAGTCCGGGCCGGTCGTCTCCGTATCGAGCACGATGAACTCTACCTCTTCGATGGGCGTGTCCCCGCGGGGCTGGAGTCGCGACAATTTCCGGTAGGCACGCCAGTACGCGCGCGGGTCGCGGCGGCGTGCGCCCCCGGAAGTACACAGGAGCTGTCGGAGGCGGTCGACCAGCGGATCGAGTGCACTCACGAGCTCAACAGGGACAGTTGGAACCTCACGCGCAGCGCGGCGAGCAAGGACTCGATCGGTCGAAAGGTGTTGCGCAACTGCAGGCGTTCGAGCTTGGAGAGCTCACCGATCTTGAAGTAGCGTCCATCGGTGCCATCGCTGTAACCTTGGCGTGCCCTGAACAGCATCAGCGTATCGTAAGCCTGCGCTGCCTCCCGGTACAGGTTCGCATTTTGGGGCTCCAGCTCCCGCAGCCGGTCGAAGCGCTGTACGGTATTGGAGGGGTCGGGAACGCCGCGCTCGAGGCTCAACACCCGCGCGGCGTCCGCCAGGGGGAGCATCGCGCGCTGCTTGATGTCGAACTGATCCTCGTGCTCACCGCTTCGCTCGACCACGAACGACCGGAAGAAGCTCAGGGGGGGCGGGTTGTCGAGTGCCGCCTGCGCCAGAAAGCCGAGGAATCGGTGCTCGCCCTGTACGCGGTCGCGTGAGTGCGCCATCAGCTCGGTGCCCAGCTCGAGGTCGCCGAACACCGGACGGCGATCGAAAAAGGTGCTGGCGAACAGCAGGTTCTCGCTGCGGGGTTCGGCCAGCCAATCGTCTAGGTGCGCTTTCCACACGCTCAGCGGCTGACACCAGGTCGGGTTGCTACCCATCATGTCGCCCACGCACTCGTCGTAACCGAGCTCCGCGAGCGTGCCGGAGGTCCGTCGGGCCAACTCGACGTAGAACCGCTTCGAGGCCGCTGCGTCGGCGGGCGGGCCGTCGGCAATGAGGATGGCGTGATCCTGGTCGGTGCGCAGGAGTTGTTCGCCCCGCGCCTGCGAACCGAGCGCCAACCACGTGAAGGCCAGGGGAGGGCCGGGTATCCCCTCGGTCGCCATGTCCTCGAGCGCCAGGGTGATGGAGCGCCGGGTGATGGAATCGTTGATCTCGGTCATCACACCCGAGGCAAAGAAGGTGCTCCCTCGTTGGTCGATGATCGGGAACAGCCAGCGCTCGGCCCGTAGCCGCAACCCGGCCAACTCGCTGGCCGTACGCGCGTTGTCGAGTTCCGCTACAATCGCGGCGGGGGAGTTGCCGATGGCCAGGAGGATATCGCGGTTGCCGAGTACCCCCAGCGTTTCACTCCCGTCGGTGCCGTCCTCCGTTACCACCAAGTGGTGCACCCGAAACCGGACCATCGCCAGTTGCAGCTCCGCGAGACGGAGGTTCGGAGCGACCGTGTGCACCGGGGCACTCATGATCTCGGTCACGCGTTCCTGACCGCTGTACAGTCCGGTTACGACTTTGCGCCGCAAATCGCGATCGGTGACGATACCGATCGGCCGCTGTTTCGCGTCGACGATCACGATCGAGCCCACCTCGTACCGCGCCATCTTGAGGGCGGCCTCCTGGATCGATTTACCGGGCTTGAGCGTAACGGGTTTGCGGTGGACCTCCACCCGGCTCAAATCGATGAGCTGTTCACGCTGGCGGCCGTGCGTGCGGTGTGCCGCTTCGTTCGCGTCCACGTCGGCGAGCACCCGCCCGGGGGATGCCGCCCGGGTGGGATTGCGGACACCGGCCGCAAAACTCGTAGCCAGAAAGCGGGCCACTTGCGGGTAGAGGTCGATGAGGGGTTCGAAGGCGGCCAGCTCGATGACGTACAACAACGATTCCTCCGTGGTCACCGCGGTCACGGAGTAGCGCTGCTTCGCGATGAGCGGTCGCATCCCGAATACGTCCCCCTCGTCGAGCTGGTCGATGAGGCGCGGCCCGTCGTCGGCGCGGTAGAGTCGCAGCGCCCCTTCGCGCACCACGTAAAACGACGCGTGCGGCCGCTCGCCCTGCGAGAATAGCGTGGTTTGCGTAGGCGCGTAGCGGACCGTAACCGAACCGGACAACGCGAGCAGCGCCGGATCGGGGATGTAGCTGAAGGGAGGAAACCGCCGCAGGAAGTCCGCGATTCGAGCGCGCAGCGCGTGGGGGGCCCGCGGAGGGTTCATGTCAGCAAGTAAAGACGAAGAATGACATCTTCGGGCATGCCTTACGCAACTCCTCGGATCCGGGTCGCTCGACGAGCCTGGGTACTGCCCTTCGTTTTAGCGCAAGCGGTCGGCTTCGCTCAATCCCGACCCGTCGGTACCTCACTCGGAATCAGTCCGGTCTTCGCGAGCGGGTCGGTGTGGCAACGCGGGGCGCCCGTGGCCCTACACGGTCGGGCGCAGCCGCGGCAGCGGGTCGATCTGGTGAGTCCGGAGTTCGGTGAGGCTTCCGCCAAAACCGATGGCGGTGGGCGGTGGGCGATCGCCCTGCCCGCGCACGATGCCGGTGGACCGTACCGCGCGCGATTGACCACGGCAACCGATACCCTCGACCTCGATTCGATTTACGTCGGCGACGTCTTCCTCTGTTCCGGCCAGTCTAATATGGAGTGGGAGGTCATCGATTCGGACGGCGGCGAAGCGGCGGCGGCGGAAGATCGCGATCCGTTCCTCAGGCACCTGAAAGTCCCCAAGCTCGCGGCGCGGGAGCCGATCGACACCCTGCCCGACGGCTTGCGCTGGCGGGCTACCGCCCCGGGGTCGACGGAGCGTTTCACGGCCGTCGGGTACTACTTCGCCCGAGCACTGCGTCAACGCGATCCCGCCGTGCCGATAGGCCTGCTCAACGTCACCTGGGGCGGCTCCACGATCGAGGCCTGGCTACCGGCCTCGGAGGAGAACCCGCCGCTGGTACCCGGCGTGGGCGATGAGCGACGACCCGCCTGGGCCAGTCTGCAAACGCGGTTCGCATCCGCTTTCGAACCGGCCGGCGAGCACGTTTCCGCGGGCAACCTCACCCCGCCGCTCGACTCCCTGCCGGTGGGCGTATCGTGGCAGTACACGGGGTTGCCGGACGTGGACGGACTCCTCTGGTACGAGACCGACGTCGATCTATCGGGCGCGGAGGCCGCGGCTCGGGCCACGCTCTCCCTCGGCCCCGTCGACGACAGCGATTCGACATTCGTGAACGGGACTTTCGTCGGCGGGATGAGGGCAGCTTCCAGCACGCCCCGTTTCTACGACATCGCCCCCGAGCTCCTGCGCACCGGCCGGAATACGATCAGTGTCAAGGTCGAGGATACCGGGGGCGACGGCGGCCTAACCGGCGCTCCGGACAGTATCTACCTCTCGACCGCCGCGCGCACCGTCGCGCTCGGCGACCGACTCTGGGGGGCTAAGCCCCAGCAGATTCGGATAGATTCGCTCGGCGTCTCGGCGCAGCGCCCCACCATGCTCTACAACGCGATGTTGGCCCCGCTCAGGGGGGTGCGCGTTAAGGCCGCGCTGTGGTACCAGGGCGAGTCGAACTCCACCAACCCGGTCCGGGCCGGTAACTACGGCCGGCAGCTCGCCACGCTGGGCGAGGTCCTCCGCGGAGACCTCGACGACCCGAGTCTCCCGCTCCTGGTCGTCGAACTCCCCGAATTCGGCTCTCCACCCACCGAGCCCTACGCAACCGAAGATATGTGGCCCCTTATCCGTAGCGCGCAGCAGGCCGCCTTGGCTAGCGATTCCAACTACGCGACCGTGGTCACGCTCGGCCTCGGGGCCGCCCGCGACGTTCACCCGCGCGACAAGCTTACCGTGGGTCGACGCTTGGCGGACGAGGCTTTTCGGGTCGTGTACGGATCGGACGACGGCCCGGTGTACGCTCGCCCGGTGTCTGTTCGGCCGGGTAAGGATGGGGTTACGGTTCAGTTTTCGGGCGTCGGCACGGGGCTGCGGGCGTCCGGGGGTGACAGCATAAGCGGCTTCGCGATCGAGGACGAGATCGGGCACTGGACGACCGCCGAGGTGGAGGTTCTCGCGCCGGACCAGCTGCAGATCACCTCCCCGGTCGGTGTCCCCATCGCGCGCGTCGCCTACGCCTGGGCCAACAACCCTGCGGGGGCGAACCTGGTCAACGGCTACGGCCTACCCGTATCCACCTTCCGACTCGCCGTACCGAAGTAACGCCTAGCGCTTACCGAGCGCCACGGCTCTGTCGTAGGCCGCCTGCAGACCGTCCTCGATGCCGCTTCCCAGGCCGCTTTCGCTAAAACTCTGCATCGCCGCCTCCGTCGTCCCCCCGCGGCTCGATACCCGCCGAATCCACTCACCGCAATCCAGGTCGTTGGCCTGGTACAAGCTCACCCCACCGGCGAAGGTTTGCACCACCAACAGCTCGGCCTCGCTTTCGCTAAAACCGAGGGCTCTGGCGCGCACCATCATCGACTGTATGAAGTAGAATACGTAGGCCGGACCGGATCCGCTCACCGCCGTGGCGGCGTCGAGCATGTTCTCCTCCTCGTGGTACAGGGCCTTGCCGGTCGTCGCGAGTAAGTTCTGTATGGTCGCCAACTCCCCCCGGCTCACCTCCGGGGTGCTCGTGTACACCGTCATGCCCTCGCCCACCTGCGCGGGCAAGTTGGGCATCGCTCGCACCACTTTACCCACGCCGAGCGCTTCGCGTATGGTGGCGATCGTGACGCCGGCCATGATCGAGAGGAAGGTCTGATCCTCCTCCACGTACGGCGCCAAACTCGCAAACAGTGCCGGGGTATCCTGCGGTTTTACCGCGAGTACCACCAAATCGGCGCCCGACATCAGCTCGGCCGGGTCACTTCCCACCACCCCGATCCCCGTACCCGTGAGCGCGGCCGCTTTTTCGGCGTTCTTCTCCAAGATACGCATGCCGGCCTGACTGGTTACGTGTGAGCGCAGGAAGCTCTGCGCGTAGGTGGCGCCCATGTTTCCGCCGCCGATAATGAGGATATTCATACGGTCGAAGTACGCATCTAATCGGGAATGCGACCTTGTGGCCTTCAAGCCTTACGCTATGCGATCTCAATCCGCCCTATTTGTCCCCTTTCTCCTCTTCGTCGGCGCACTGGCGCTGGTTGCCTGCGCCAAGCCCGAACCCCGGGTCGAGGTAGTCGACGAAACCGACGGGGAGGAGCGCTTCGAGCAACAGGAGTACGCCCTCGCCATCCACGGCGGAGCCGGGGTGATCCGCCGCGAGGACCTCGACTCGCTCACCGAGAAGTCGATACGCGCGGCCCTCGACAGCGCCCTCCAGCTCGGGGAGTCGTTGCTGCGGAACGGAAGTTCGGCCGCCGACGCGGTGGTGGCCACCGTCAGCTTCATGGAGGACTCGCCGTACTTCAACGCGGGCAAGGGGGCGGTTTTCAACTACGAGGGCACCAACGAGCTCGACGCGAGCCTCATGAGCGGACGAGATCTCGAGGCCGGAGCCGTGGCGGGCGTGGTTGGCGTAAAGCACCCTATCCAGTTGGCGAGGGCCGTGATGGACTCCTCGGTGCACGTGTTGCTGAGCGGCGCGGGGGCGGTGGAGTTTGCGCGACAGCAAGGCCTCGAGGAAGCACCCCCCGCCTGGTTTCGCACCGAACGCCGGTACGAGTCCTGGCAGCGCGCTCGGGCCCAATCCGACGCCAAACCGAGGCTCAGCGAAGACGGGAAGTTCGGAACCGTGGGTTGCGTCGCGCTCGATAAGGACGGTCACCTCGCCGCGGGCACCTCGACCGGCGGGATGACCCTCAAGCGCTTCGGCCGAATCGGCGACAGTCCGCTGATCGGGGCCGGTACCTACGCCGACGACCGCAGCTGCGCGGTGAGTGCCACCGGTCACGGCGAGTACTTTATTCGGTACGCGGTGGCGCACGACGTGGCCGCGCGTATGGCCTACGGCCGCGAGCCACTCGAAACGGCCGCCGACAAGGTGATCCAGCAGGAGCTCAAAGCCGTCGGCGGCGAGGGCGGCATCATCGCCGTGGATCACTTCGGGAACGTCGCCATGCCCTTCAACTCGGAAGGCATGTACCGCGGCTACGCTACCCCGAACGGGCGTGCGGTGATGATCTTCGGGGACGAAGTCGACGAAATTCGCTAGTCTCCCACCTTTGACCATCTCCGCCATCATCCCCTGCTTCAACGAGGAGCACAACCTCGCGGCTTTGCTCCGCGTGCTCCGTACGGCGCACCGGCGGTGGGGGGGGGACTTGGAGGTGATCGTGGTCGACGGAGGTAGCCACGACCGAACCGCGTGCGTCGCCCGCGGCTTCCCGGAGGTTCGGCTGCTCGACGCCGAGAAGTGCCGTACGCTGCAGCTACGCGCCGGGGTGGAGGTCAGCCGCGGAGACGTGCTCTACTTCCTGCACGCCGACACCCGCCCTCCGCTCGAGTGCTTTTGCGACCTGGAGCGCGCGGTACGTACCGGACACAAAGTTGGCGGCTACGCCTTTCGCTTCGACAGCGCCAGCGCCCTGCTGCGCTTCAACAGCTGGCTCACCACCTTCAACGTACTTTCCGTGCGGGGCGGTGACCAGACCATTTTCGTCACCCGGATGCTTTACGACCGGCTGGGGGGCTTCTCCGCGCGAATGGTGATCATGGAGGAGTACGATCTGCTCCGCCGGGCCGCCGGGCTCGGGGAGCGGTACCTTTTGTTCGAGCGCAGAACGCTCGTGAGCGCGCGCAAATACGAAGGCGCCAGTTGGGTCCGCGTGCAGGTGGCCAACATCTGCGCCATGACCATGTGGCGTACCGGCTACCGCAGCGAGCGGATCAGAGACACCTATGCGAGGCTACTACGAGCGTGAACGCTGGACATTAACGGAGGTACCGGAGTTTATCCGGCGCGAGCTGGGCGAGCGGGGCTGGCTGCTGACCGGCTTCTTTAGCTGCCTACTGCTGATGCTCGTTTGGGGCGGCTACCGCCTGGTCGAGGGCGTGTCACTCGGGCAGGCGTGGTTTTCCGACATCGTGCTGCCCTTCGGGCTGGGCGTCGTACTGACCCTCCCGCTGGTGGTACCGCACGAATTGATCCACGGCGTAGGTTACCGGCTGAGCGGAGCCCGGAAGCTGGAGTACGGCGGTAGCCTCGGCGCGATGATGTTCTACGCTGTCGCACCCGGGCACGTGGTCAACGTGCGCCAGCTCAGCGCGATCGCGTTGGCACCGTTCGTGATTATCTCCGGCGGGCTACTGCTGGGCCTCCTGTGGTTGCAGGGCTTCGCCTGGTGGGTCGGTTACGGTACGTTGTTGGCGCACTCGCAGGGCTGCATCGGGGACTTCGCGATGATCGGCTTTTTCCTGCGACAGGAACGGCCGTCGGATTGGCTCACCTACGACGACGAGGAGACGAAGGAACTGGTTTTGCTGGAGCGCGACGAAAACCGCGACGCTCCGGAGAGCGCCGCGGATTTAAGTTGAAGTGGAGACGGCGAGAGTCGAACTCGCGTCCAGATGAAGCACCGCAGAGCTTTCTCCATGCGTAGTCTACCGTTGGATTTTCGAGCGCGCGCGAGGTCGGCAGACACACCTATACGCGAACCTTAGGACCTTTACTTCGCCAACCGGACGGCCCGGTCCCCGTTGACTAACCTGAAAGGTGGTGAAGGACGATGGAGCGTGTATCAGGTGTCAGCCCCAAGATCCTACGGCTAGGCTAGTCTTGGACTAGGCTGCCATTGCATAGCTGGTATTGCCATGTAAAAAAGTTTCGTAGCCAGTTGATAACGGAGGTGAGCGACTTGCTCCGGCATGCTTACTAAACGATCGACTCCCCTGTCGATTCCTTTACGTCCCCAGATGTGAATGAACTTCGAGAGCACTAACCAGGGCACCGGAACATTAGTTCCCCATCTTGCGCCCCATGCGCATTGGAATCATCCGTGAGGGCAAAACGCCGCCCGACTCCCGAGTGCCGCTCGTCCCGAGCCAAGCCCACAACGCCGACCAGCGCGTAGGGCTAGAGCTGGTGGTCCAGCCGTCTCCCATCCGTTGTTTCTCCGATGAGGAGTACCGCCGGGCGGGCGTCGGGCTCTCGGAGGACCTGAGCGGCTGTGACGTCTTGCTCGGGGTCAAGGAGGTACCTATCGGGCAACTTATCGAAGGAAAGACCTACTTTTTCTTCAGTCATACGCACAAGGAGCAGGCCTACAACCGCGATTTGCTGCGCGCTGTACTGGCGAAGAATATCCGTTTGATCGATTACGAGCTGCTCGCCGACGAACAGGGCAAGCGCGTGATCGCCTTCGGTCGCTTCGCGGGTATGGTGGGTGCGCACCACGGGCTACGTGCGTACGGCGTGCGCACGGGAGGCTACGCGCTGGCCCAGATGCGAGATTTCCGGGACTACGCCGCCGCGCGGGCCGTTTACGCGAAAACGGACTTCGGCGCGGTTCGGGTCGTGGTTACCGGCACCGGCCGGGTCGGCAAGGGGGCCGCCGAGGTGCTCGCGGACGCGGGCCTGCGCCGAGTCACGAACGCCGAGTTTCTCGCCGGGGAGGGCGCGGGGGAGGCCGTGTTCACCGCGGTGAGCGTGGAGCGCTACGTGCGGGCGAAGGACGGTAAACCGTTTCGGCGGGGGAAGTTTTTCGATCGTCCCGAGGCGTTCGAGAACGCCCTCACTCCGTACTTGGCCCAGGCGGATGTGTTCGTCAACGGCGTATTCTGGGATCCGCGCGCGCCGAGCTTCTTCGCGCTCGACGAGCTGGCCGGTCCGAGTTTTCGCGTAAGCGTGATCGCGGACGTAACCTGCGACATCGCGCCCGTCACCAGCGTTCCGACCACGATTAGGTCGTCCACGATCGCGGATCCGTACTTCGGGATCGACAGGCGGAGCCACCGCGAAACGGACCCGTGGGCGGCGGGCTCGGTCACGATGATGACGGTCGACAATTTGCCCAACGAAATGCCGAGGGATGCGTCACGCTCTTTCGGGACGATGTTTACGAAGTACGTCTTGCCGGAGCTGACGAAGCCGGACTCCGCCGTGCTCGACCGAGCTACCCTGGCGAGCGGGGGCACCTTAACCGAGCGTTATGCGTACTTAGAGGCGTACGCTGGTGTATAGATGAGTGATTAACCGCGGTTCGATTATGACGACAGTGAATGAAACCCTCCCTGCGGTCGGTGAATCTCAGCGCAGCTTTTTCGAAAGAGTAAGCGGTGTTTACGGTTCTTCTTGGTCGCTCGATCCCCTCGTAGCGGATGTGGCCGGTTTGACCAAAGGTCAGCACAAGTGGCTCGCGGAGGTCAACGAGGCGTTCGAAAGCCTGGAGGGCGGTCAGATCACCGCGCTGCTCGATACGCCCGAAAAAAAGGAGCGCTTCCTACGGATCTTCTTCCCGCTGTTCTTCGAGGACGACATACTCGGAATCGTAAGTCGTCCATTTGCGTTCGACGACCTCATCGAGACGCCCGCCATGAGTCAGGTGCTCACCGATAATCGCATCGTGATCGATGGCGACAAGGACGGCGATAAGTTTGCCAAAGCCACCGTACTGCGTCCGGGCCTGCACATCCTGTCGCGGGAATACGGACAGAGCCTTCACTCGGTGGCCGAGGAGATCGTCGACATCCGGGAGTCCGCGGGCGGGCTCATCGATTATTACAAGATCATCCCGAACCTTCGGTTCGCCAAGGTGGTCGTGAACGGCGAAAAGCCGACGATCACCGAGAGCGACGTCAGGGAGCTCTTGAGCCGACCCGAAGACACCGAGCTCTGGCTCGAGAAGCTCCCGCCCGAGGTCTTCTCCTTCTGCGGGTTCGAGGTCCGGAGGCTCGTCGAGGTCACCTCCGAAACGAGTATAAGCAGGCTCCGTAACCTGCTGCTCAAGCGTGAGGCGGTTTTGAGCGAACGTCGCATCTCTCAGATGGAGGAGGTGCTGCGTAACTACTTGCGCGTCCCCGACCTGCGCATCGGGCTCATGGCCCTCGACTACCCGCTCCACCGGGCGGTCATGCACCGGTACTTGATTCGGCAGGATTTGCTCAACGAGGAGGTCGATCAGATCCTCGATCCCGAATTCGGGGACACGATCTACCTCGAGACCTGTCAGCACGGTACCGTGCGGATCTACGACGACCTGCAGGACCCCTCGCTCGCGGGAGATGCGTTGAAGGAGAAGTTGGTCGGCGCGGGTGTTCAGTCCCTGGTGCTCGTACCCCTGCTCGGCAAGGGCGATCACGTAACGGGTATGCTCGAGTTGGGTAGCGGTCAGCCGTTTGCGTTCAGCAACCTCGTACTCTACCAACTGGAAGCGATCATTCCGCTCTTCAGGCAGGCGGTACGCCGGAGTCGCGACGAGATCGAGGCCCAGATTCAGTCCGTGATGCGCACGAACTTCACCGCACTCGATCCGAGCGTCGAGTGGCGCTTCGTCGAGGCCGCCGCGGAGATCATCGAGCACGAGCAGGGCGAAACGGAGGGCACGTACACCATACCCCCCATCCGGTTCGAAGACGTTTGGGCGTTGTACGCGCAGGCGGACATCGTGAGCTCGTCGCACCTGAGGAACCAGGCGATTTGCGTCGACCTGCTCGCCGCGCTGGCGGCCGCCAAAACCCTCCTCGACGAGCCGGCCGTAGCGTTGCGCTACCCCCTGGCCGGGAAGCTCCAGTTCGACATCGACGAGTTGCGCCGGCGGCTCGAGGACGGGATGACCCCGAACGACGAGCAGCGCGTGCTCGAATTCCTAAAGTACGAGTTCGAACCGACGCGCGAACAGCTCGCCCTCATGCCCGAGATGGCGGGCCGGATCGAGGCTTACGAAGACTCGCTCCACGCCGGAGGTAACGGCAAGGTATCGCGTCGGGACCTCTACGAACGGAGCCTGAAGCAGGTCACGCACATCGTCAATCGGGTGATCAACAAGCGGCAGGTCGACGCGCAGCGAATCATACCCCACTACTTCAGCAAGTACCGCACCGACGGGGTGGAATTTAGCATTTACGCCGGGCAGAGCCTGTTGCGCAGTGGGGTGTTTTCCGAGATCCACCTACAAAACCTGCGCCTGTGGCAGCTGCAAACGATGGTCGATATCACCAAGGCCGTAGATGGGGTACAGGAGTCGCTCCCGCTGCCCATGCAGACGGCGCAGCTCGTTTTCGCCTACGGCAACGCGATCACCATCCAGTTCCGGATGGACGAGAAACGCTTCGACGTGGAGGGCGCGTACAACGTCCGCTACGAAGTGATCAAGAAGCGAATCGACAAAGCGCTCATCCGCGGTACCGAGGAGCGGCTCACGCTCGCCGGACACGTGGCGATCGTGTACACCCACCACACCGACCGCAAGATCTACCTGGACCTAATTAAGTACCTCCACGAAAACGGGAGCGTGATCGGCGAACCCGAGGACCTGGAACTGGAGGCGATGCAGGGGGTCGACGGCATGCGCGCCATCCGCGTGCGCGTGGTGTAAACCGGGTCGCGCTAGTGGCGTATGCTGTCCATGGTCGGGTTGTACAGGTTGGCCGGAATCTCGGAGCCGTTGAGCGGCCCCCCGATGTAGAAGGTAACCACGAACGCGATCGCGGCGATGACCATGCCGACGAGAAAAATGGCGTAGCAGATACGAAGGCGATTGAATTTTTCTCCGAGCGTAACGCCCAGGTAGTACAGGTCATTCATGACCGAATCGTCGAGTAGATCCTGGCGTTGCAGTACTTCCTCGAGACCCTGCTTGTACTTATCGACCGGCATGTTGTAGTAGTTGCCGAAGAAGAAGAGATTGGTGCTGCCGGAGTCTAGCTTGCTCAAATCTGTAATTCCGTCCGACTTGACCGGGCGCGTAGCCAACGTCGCGTAGTAGATCGTGAGGATACACGTGAGCAGGAGTACACCCCCGGGTATGGCTAGGTAAGTGTACTCGGGAATGTAGGCGGCCAGCAGCGGCATCCCGAGCGCGATGATCGCCGCGTTGATCGAGAGCATGATGTTCGCCTTGCCGTCGGCGATGGACGTTAGGTCGATGTTGTTTCGGAGCGTCGTCTTGAGCATCATTTGCGCGGACTTCTCCGAACTAATCGCGCTTTTGATACTCTTACTTTTGGCTTTCCTCGCCTTTTTCGCGGCCTTCTTGATGCGCTTGGCCAGTCGCTTTTCGAGCAGGGCGATGTTTATGCGCTTTTGCTCGTCGTAGAGCCGGTTCGCCGCTGGTGTGTGGTAGTTGTGGGCGTGCAAAAACTTGATGTTTTTCTCCAGCCATTCCCGTCGGTCCTCCTCGACGTTACCGCCTTTCGCGGCCCACTCTTTGCGCAAGTTCTCGAGTCTCGCGCGGTAGTCCGGGCGTCCGAGGCCGCTCAGGTCGGCGTCGCGGATTATCGACTCGAGTAACCCCTGGGGCGCGTGCGTCATGTCGGTGGCCAGGATGATCCGCTCTACCACCTCGAGCCGTTCGGGCGGGTAGCCTTGCTCCCTGAGAAACTCGGACGCGGCGGCGGCACTCCGCCGTTCGTGCCCCCGGGCCTCGTCGGTCAACATGCCGACGTCATGCCACCACGCCGCCAGCTTCAGCTCCTCGAGCTCCTCGGGCGTCAGGTCCTCGAGGCGTCCGATCAGATCCACCGCCGAGGCGACGTCCTCCGTGTGCTCGAGGCAGTGAAAGGTTAGCGTGGTGTCGTCCCGGTCACGAAACCGCCGGGTGACCTCCAGGCGCGAGGCGTCTACGAATGCGCTGGTCGAGCTAGAGGTAGTGAGCGTTTTCGGCATTAGTCAGGTTAACGGTAAAATCGTGTTCACGTTTACTTACGAGTTTCGCGCCTCAGTCGGGCCTTCAGGCTTTATCGAGTCCGGCGAGCATCAACAAGAACGCATATTCCATGGCGCTCTCGCGGTAGCGCTCGAATCGGCCGCTCGCGCCGGAGTGCCCCGTACTCATGTTGGTGTGCAGCAGCAACAGCCTGTCGTCGGTTTTGAGCGTGCGCAACTTCGCCACCCATTTGGCCGGCTCCCAGTACTGCACTTGGCTGTCGTGTAGTCCGGTCGTAACCAACATGTTCGGGTAGTCCTGCGCCTTAACCTGGTCGTAGGGAGAGTAAGAGAGCATGTAGCGGTAGTACTCCTCGTCGTTCGGGTTGCCCCACTCGTCGTACTCCCCGGTGGTAAGCGGGATCGTCTCGTCGAGCATGGTGGTCACTACGTCCACGAACGGTACCGCCGCGATCACCCCGTCGTAGAGGGCCGGGGCCATGTTCACGACCGCCCCCATCAGCAGGCCACCGGCCGAGCCCCCCAGTGCGTAGAGTCGTTTTCCGTCGGCGTACCCGTTAGCTACCAACCACTTACCCACGTCGATAAAGTCGGTAAAGGTGTTTTGCTTCTTGAGCAGCTTCCCGTCCTCGTACCACTGCCGCCCCAGCTCCTCGCCGCCGCGAACGTGCGCGATGGCCCACACGAAGCCACGGTCGAGGAGACTGAGTCGCACGCTCGAGAAGGTGGGATCCATGCTGTTACCGTAGCTCCCGTAGCCGTATTCCAGCAGGGGCGCCGTGCCGTCGAGCGGGGTGTCTTTGTGCCGCACGACGCTCACCGGTACGCTCGCCCCGTCGCGTGCCTCCACCTCGACGCGCTCCGAGACATAGTCTCCGGGATCGAAGTCGCCGATCACCTCCTGCCGCTTGAGTAGGGTCAGCTTCCGCGAAAACACGTCGTAGTCGTACTGCGTCACCGGCGTGGTCAGACTCGTGAACACGAGTCTGACCACGGGCGAATCGTAGTCGAAGTTCGTCCCCGTCGCGCTGTAGTACGCCGGCTCCCCGAAGTCGACGTAGTGGTCGTCGAGCGTAGCGGAAGCCGTATCGCCGGCGATCGGGAGTATGCGCTGCCGCACGATCCCGCCGATGCGCTCGCTGACGGTGAGGTAGTTTTTGAAGACCTCGAGGCCCTCGACGAGCACGGTATCGCGGGCCGGGACAACGTCCGTCCAGTTGCCCTGACCGGTTTTGCCGTCGGGCGCCTCGACTACCTTAAAGTTGACTGCATCTTTGTTGGTGCGGATGTACCAGGTGTCGCCGGCGTGGTCGGGGAAGTACTCCAACTTCGACCCGCGGTCGCGTGGCTCGAAGGTCGTGAAGTCGCCCGTCGGATCGTCGGCCCGCAGGATTCGGGCTTCGGAGGTGAGGGTGGCGGCCGAGTAGATACAGACGTACTTGCGGCTCTTGGTTTTGTAGAGATAGGTGTAGAAGGTCGGATCGCTCTCGTGGTACACCTCCACGTCGTCGGTCGCCGGCGTACCTACCCGGTGTCGGTACACCTTGTCGGGCCGCAGGGTCGAGTCCTTGCGCGTGTAGAAGACGGTCCGGTTGTCGGCGGCCCAAACCACGTTGCCCGCCGTGTTCTCGATACGGTCGTCGAGCGGCTCTCCGGTTGCTAAGCTCTTGAAACGCAGGGTGTAGATCCTGCGCGAGAGCGTGTCCTCCGCGTAGACGAGGAGCTCGTTGTCGGGGCTAACGGCCCGCGTTCCCACGGCGTAGTACGCGTAGGGCTCGGCGAGCTCATTGACGTCGAGCATCACCTCCTCCGCGCCGTCGAGACCGCCCTTGCGCCGGAGGTACACGGGGTACTCCTTACCCTCGGTGTAGCGCTCGGCGTACTGGTAACCGTTCTCGAGGTACGGCACGCTTTCGTCGTCGGGCTTGATGCGCGCTACGATCTCTTCGAAGAGTCGCTCGGTGAGCGCGTCTACGGGTTTGAGCTTGGCCTCTTTGTAGGCGTTTTCCGCGTTGAGGTAGGCGATCACCTCCGGGTCTTCTCGGTCGTTGAGCCAGTAGTAGTCGTCGGTACGGGTGTCGCCGTGGGCGGTGAGTCGCTTCGGGCGGCGTTCGGCCACCGGGGCGGCGGCCGCGGCCGCCGCTGCGGAGTCGGTTTGTGCGGAGGTTGGCGTTTGCATCGCGGGCAAGAACGCAAGCACGGAGGCAAGGGTTAGCATTCGCATAGTGGGAAAGTAAGGCGTCTACCTTGCCCTCGATTTATGCGGCTAAACACGAGTTACCGACAGATCTTCCAGCTCGCCTTCCCGATCATGCTCGGGAGCGCCGCTCAGAACGCTATCGCGCTCACGGACAGCGTGTACCTCTACCACTCGAGCGTCGACGACTTCGCGGCGATTGGCTTCGTGAGCGTCTTCTACCTCATCATCGCCGCGATCGGGTACGGGTTTTCGAAGGCGGGGCAAATCCTGATCGCCCGGCGGGCGGGGCAGCAGGACGAGGAGGGCTTGCGCCAAACCTTCCAGTCGATGTTCGTCTTCGAGCTGCTGCTCGCCGCGGCCGCCTTCGCGTTCATGCAGTTCGGAGCGTACTACCTGTTTGCGGCGCTGCTGGACAGTGACGTTATCTTCTACAAGAGCCTAGAGTACTTGAGTACGCGCTCCTGGGGGGTGTTCGCGAGCTACGCGGGCATTGCGTTCGTAGCGCTGTATTCGGGCATCGGTCGGACCTACAGCTTGCTCCTGGCCACGGCGGTGTTGCTCGGCACCAACATCGCCCTCGACTACGCGCTGATCTTCGGGCACTGGGGGCTGCCGGCGCTCGGAATCACCGGGGCCGGCCTCGCGAGCACGATAAGCGAATACGTGGCGCTCGTCGTTTTCCTGATCTACCTCTGGTTCGATCGCCACGTCAGGGACATGCACCTGTTCCGCCGGCAGCCGCTCGACTGGGAGCTCGTGCGCACCCAAGCGAAACTGAGCTTGCCGGTGGTCGCGCAGTCGGTGGTCGGTCTGGGGAGTTGGCTCTTCTTCTTCGGCATCGTCGAAAACCTAGGCGAGCGTGCGCTCGCGATCACCAACCTGGTACGGGTCGTGTACCTGGCCCTGAGCGTACCCACCTGGGGGTTCGCCACGGCCATCAACACCCTCACGAGTCACTTCATGGGCCGCGGTCGGCGCTCGGTGGTACTCGGCCTAACCTACAAGGTAGCCTGGTTCTGCCTGTTGGTCACCCTGGCGCTCGCCGTACCGGTGGCCCTGTTTCCTAAAACGCTACTGTACCCACTCTTCGGGTCCGAGCAAACCGGGCTCGTCGACGCCGCGAAGCCGATCCTGTTCGTGGTCATCGGCATTCTAGCCGTGTGTAGCTACGGTCTTACGTTTTTCAACAGCCTCGTCGGCGCGGGTGCCGTTTGGTTCGCGCTCCGTGTCCAGACCACCGCGGCGTTACTGTACATGGGACTGGTCTACGTCGTCATCCAAACGGGGTGGGGTGGCCTGGGGGCGGCCTGGGCCACGGAGATCTTTTACTGGTCGATGCTCTGGTTTTACTCGGCGCGCGGGCTGGGCGTGCGGCGTTGGCAGGGCGTGGACGTGTAGCCCGAACCTACGGCCCGGCTATCGCCTACGGCGACCTCCCCGGGCGTTAGCCCGGGGGCTTCCGAAGCCGCCCCGCGGGCTCTACGCCAACTTCGCAACCGCCGCCCTGATCCGGCGCATCGCCTCGCGCAGCTGCTCCTCGCTCGCGGCAAAACTGATGCGGATGCACTCGTCCGCGCCGAAGCCGGAGCCGGCCACCGTGGCCACGTGCGCTTTTTTGAGCAGGTAGAGCGCCAGCTCGTCGGCGGTCCCGACGGTGGTTTCTCCGTCCGTTTTGCCGAAGAGCTCGCTGACGTCCGGAAACACGTAAAACGCGCCCTCCGGGGTGTTGGCCCGGAAGCCGGGGATGGTTTTGAGCTCCTCGAGCACGAGGTCGCGGCGGCGCTCGAAGGCGGCGCACATCTCGCGACTCGGTCCGAGATCGGCGTCGAGGGCATCCGCGGCGGCGCGCTGGGCGAACGCGTTGGCCCCGCTCGTGACCTGACCCTGGATCTTCGTGCAGGCCTGCGCGAGCCAGGCCGGCGCGCCGATGTAGCCGAGGCGCCAACCCGTCATCGCGAAGCCCTTGGCGAAGCCGTTGACGGTGACGGTGCGCTCGTACATCCCGGGGACGCTGGCGAAGGAGACGTGCTCGCGGCCGAACTGGATGTACTCGTAGATTTCGTCGGAGACGACGATCACGTTCGGGTACGCCTCGAGCGTTTTGGCGAAAGCCTCCAGCTCCGAGCGGTGGTAGACACCGCCGGTCGGGTTGCACGGCGAGCTGAAGATGACGAAGCGCGTCTTGTCGGTCAGCGCCGCGGCGAGTTCCTCCGGTCGTACTTTGTACTCGTCCGCCACGCCGGCGCGCAAAACGACGGGCTCGCCGCCGGCCATGCGGATTTGCGCGAAATAGCTTACCCAATCCGGTGCGAGCACGATGGCCTCGTCGCCGGGGTCGAGGAGCGCCAGGGCCACGTTGGCGATGGACTGCTTGGCGCCGTTCGACACCACGATCTGCTCGGTGGTGTAGTCGAGGCGGTTGTCGCGCTCGAATTTGCGCACGATCGCCTGGCGGAGCTCCACTAATCCGTTGACCGGGGTGTACTTGGTGTACCCCTCGTCGAGCGCCTTTTTCGCGGCGGCTTTGATGTGCTCCGGGGTGTCGAAATCCGGCTCGCCGAGCGAGAGCGAGATGATGTCGTGCCCCTCGGCGCCGAGCTCGCGGGCCATGCGCGACATGGCGAGCGTAGAGGATTCCTCCATCTCCGTAACGAGGCGGGAGAGGTGGGGTGCGGGCGCGGTGAACGTGGCGGTGGACATCGGATTGCTGAGTTAGGCCGGTGAATTTAGCGTGCCGGCCGTTTTGTGCATCGTTTCTTGGCCCCATGGACAAAGTGCAGCGACTCAGTAGACTACGTGAGCGGGCGCGGCTCGGCGGGGGGCCCGAGCGGCAGGAACGCCAGCACGAGAAGGGCGTACTCACCGCCCGGGAGCGCGTCGAGATCTTCTTCGACGCGGGCACCTTCGAGGAGTTGGGCATGCTCGTGGAGCACCGGACTACCGACTTCGGGATGGCCGATCAGCAATTCCTAGGCGACGGGGTGATCACGGGCTACGGGAAGGTGGACGGTCGACTCGTGTACCTCTTCGCGCAGGATTTCACGGTGTTCGGCGGCAGCCTCTCGGAGACGCACGCCGAGAAGATTTGCAAGGTGATGGACCTGGCCGTGCGGAACCGAGCCCCCCTCGTCGGACTCAACGATTCGGGGGGCGCTCGCATCCAGGAGGGCGTCCGTAGTTTGGGGGGGTACGCGGACATCTTCTACCGCAACGTGCGCGCCTCCGGCGTGATCCCGCAGCTGTCCGCCATCATGGGCCCCTGCGCGGGGGGAGCGGTGTACTCGCCGGCGATCACCGACATCACGGTGATGGTGGAGCGGACCAGCTACATGTTCGTCACCGGGCCGAACGTGGTGAAGACCGTCACGAACGAGGAGGTGTCGGGCGAGGAGCTCGGGGGGGCACACACGCACGCGACCAAGAGCGGGGTGACCACGCTCACCGCGGCGAACGACGTCGCCTGCGTCGAGGTGTTGCGCCGTTTGCTCTCCTACCTGCCGTCGAGTTGCGACGAGCGGCCCCCGAGGCTCGACTTCGAGCCCGGACCCGAACTGCGTCCGGCGCTGAATGAGATCGTCCCGACGGCCGCCAACCAGCCGTACGACATGCGGGAGGTGGGACTCGGCATCGTGGACGAGGGCTCCTGGCTAGAGCTCCACCGGGAGTTCGCGGAGAATATCCTCACGGGGTTCGCGCGGCTCGGCGGCGAGGTGATCGGGATCGTCGGCAACCAACCCCTGGCGCTGGCCGGGGTACTCGACGTGGACTCGAGCCGCAAGGCCGCTCGCTTCGTGCGGATGTGCGATTGCTTCAACGTTCCGCTGTTGGTACTCGTCGACGTACCGGGCTTTTTGCCCGGTACGGAGCAGGAGTGGCGCGGGATCATCACGCACGGCGCCAAGCTCCTGTACGCGTTCTCGGAGGCTACCGTACCGCGGATCACGCTCATCACGCGCAAAGCCTACGGCGGCGCCTACGACGTGATGAACTCGAAGCACATCGGGGCCGACTACAACTTCGCCTGGCCGGGGGCCGAGATCGCGGTGATGGGGGCGAAGGGCGCGAGCGAGATCATCTTCCGTCGCGAAATAGCGTCCGCGGAGGATCCGGAGGCCGCGCTCGCCGAGCGTGAGGCGGAGTACGCCGAGAAGTTCGCGCACCCGTACCGCGCGGCGGCGCGTGGGTTCATCGACGAAGTCATAGTACCCGAGCAAACGCGCCGCAAGCTGCTGCGGGCCTTCGGCTCGCTTTCGCGAAAACGCGTGGAGCAGCCCCTCCGTAAGCACGGGAACATCCCGCTGTAAGTCGGGCGGGGTAGCGAACAGAGCCGCCCCGCCTAACATACTCTACGCATGATCCGCAAAGGCACCACCGTCAAATGGTCCTGGGGCAACGGGACCGCCACCGGGAAAGTCACCGATACCTTCGAGGAGAAGGTGACCCGCAAGCTCAAAGGCAGCGAGGTTACCAAAAACGGGAGCCCCGACAACAAGGCGCTCCTGATCGAGCAGGAGGACGGCGACGAGGTGCTCAAGCTGAGCTCCGAGGTAGAGCGTGTAGACTAATCCGATACAACACCCGATGAACGACGACAAAGAGAAAGATCCGCACCCCGAGCAGGCCGCCGACGATAACCGCGGACCGGGCCAGACCACCCCTTCGCGCGGCTACGGGCGCCAGGACCACGCCGCCGACGACACCGCCGGCGAAGAAGACTTAGGCCCCGTTGGCGACAATGCACAGGGCCACGGCGACGAGCAGGAGAAGTCCGGTTCACCGAGCGCCTAAAGCAAATTGCTAAAAATAAAAAACCGAATGGAAGACGCCAAGATGCTACAGAAGTACCGTGAGCTGGTGCAAGACATACGCGAGGGCATGCTCGTTACCTCCGACGCCCAGTTGGGGACCCTGCGGTCCCGCCCGATGTCTACGAGCAAGGTCGACGACGACGGAAAGCTCTGGTTCTTCACGAAGCAGCACACCGCCAAGGTTAGGGAAATTTACCACGATCGCCAGGTGAACGTAGCGTACTCGAAACCGGGGGACTCCGCCTACGTGTCCGCGAGTGGTACCGCCCGCCTCGTGGACGACATGGCCCGCAAGAAGGATTACTACTCCAAATTTCTAGACGCTTGGTTCGACGGTCCGGAGGATCCGGAGGCGACTTTAATTTGCGTGGACGTCAGCGAGGTCGAGTTCTGGGATGACACCGACTCGAAGCTCATCACCTTCGCCAAGATCGCGGCGACCGCCGTGGTGGGCGGGGATTATTCCGCTTCGGAAAACGAGAAGCTCTCGGTGTGACCCACCGACGGTCGTACACCGAAAGTTCGCGTGTACGTCGAGCGTTAGAGTAACCCCCGTGACCATCCGTGCGTCTTGCCTCTACGGCCCGAACCGCCCGGAAGCCGTGGGGGTTACTCTTTGCTGCGTATGCGTTACCTAAAAATTACGGCCAAGGTCCTCGCGTGGATCATTGGCGTTTTGCTTCTGCTACTCCTCATTCTGGTCCTGGCCATCCAACTGCCGTCGGTTCAGAATCGGATACTGGGCTACGCTATCCCGACCATCGAACAGACGCTCGGTGGGGCTGAGGTGGACATCGAGCACGTCAACATAAATTTCTTCGACGTAGCGAACGTCGAGGGCATTTACGTCGAGGACTTAGCCGGCGACACCCTGCTGTACGCCAACGAATTGAGTGTAGACATCGGGGTGTTCAGTCTGCTCGGGAAAGAAATATTCATCGACGAGATTTCGCTCGACGGGGCGGTCGTAAACGCCTATCAGCTGAGGGGTGACTCGGCCTTCAATTACCAATTTATCCTCGACGCATTCGCGCCCGCGGATACGGCGCAGGTCGATACGAGTCAGTCGGCATTCACTTTCGGACTGCAGACTGTCGATCTGACCAACACGCGGGTCCGCCTCCTCGATGAGGTTGCCGGATCTGATTTAAACGCATCTCTACGCCAGTTCAAGGTCGACATCGGTACGCTCGATCTCGAAGATTTCGCCGTCGGCATCGACGACGTCTTGATCGACGGCTTGGACGGTAGTTACCAGCTGCTCCGGCGAGATTCCACCGGGACGGCGGTGTTGGCCGTCGCGAGCGATACTTCGGCGGCGGGTCAAGCAGCCACCGTGTTCCCGTACGCCGGCCTCCCGATCACGGTCGACGATCTGGAGCTAAGCGACATCAATTTTGCGTATCGAAACCAGAATAGTCCGGAAGTGGCGAGCGGGATAGACCCGGGCAACATCGCGATCGCCGACCTCGAAGCCAAGGCGCAGGACTTCGTTTGGGACAGTACGCGCCTCGCACTCGATTGGCGATCGCTCACGTTTCGCGAGAGGAGCGGTGTGGCGCTCGACGAGCTCGCGTTCGGGCTCAACGTTACCGATCAGGCGCTCACGCTTCGGGGCCTTAACATCGCTACTCCTGCCTCGCGAATCTCCGTCGATGCAGAACTGGCGTACCCCGACTTCGCTTCCCTAACCGCAGCCGACCCGGCAACCGAAGTCGACCTCACTTTCGACGATACGGAGGTAGCGTTTGCCGATGTGAAGCTGTTGGCCCCCACGCTCGCGGACGCTGGCTTAAATCTAGACGCTACCGGGCCGCTCCGACTCGACGGTCGGGTGCACGGGACCCTCGCGGTACTCACGCTCGAGGAGATCGCGGTCCGACTCGGCGAGCGTACCGAGCTTCAGGTGGCCGGGGTACTCAACAACCCCACCGACCCCGACCGACTCAGCTACGACTTACAGCTCGGCAAACTCACCAGCAGCTACGCGGAGCTCAATCGGTACACCGAGGGTCTCGGCCTGCCGCCCGAGCTGGCGGGCTTCGGGGCGTTCGACCTGAGCGGCGCCCTCAGCGGAACGACGAATGACTTCCGAGGGCGTAACCTCGCGTTACGGACCTCCGGCCGGACGGGATTCCGTGGAGATATCTCCGCCCAGAACTTGAGTGATCCCAACTCGCTCTACATCGACGCCGTCGTCAAATCCCTCACCACGAACACCGAGGAGCTCGCTGGCTTCATTCCCGATAGCCTCGGCGTCGACGCCCAGGCCCTCGGCGACGTAGATTTTTCCGGGACGTACCAGGGTACGCTTACCGACTTCGCCCTCGAGGGAGAACTCGCTACGGACATCGGGTCGTCCACCCAGGACATCGCCGCGAAGTTTAACGAGGATTATACGGACGGCAGCTACGCGGGAACGATTGCGATCGACTCGTTCGACGTCGGCGCCTTACTGCAGGACTCCACGATCGGAACCCTCACGATGAAGCTCGATGTCGACGGCGAGGGCCTCTCCCCGGAGGCAATCGCCAGCCAGCTGGACACACGTATCGAGTCCTTCACCTACCAAGACTACACCTACCACGACGTGTACGTGAACGGCAAGGTAGCGGAGCAGCGCTTCAATGGACAGGCGCGGATGGACGATCCGAACGTGAAATTTCAGTTCAAGGGACTGCTCGACTTCAGCGATACAATCCCCGCCGTGGACTTCGTGGCCAACGTGGATACCCTAGCGCTCCAACCCCTCGGCTTTTACCCGACGCCACTCGGGGTCAAGCTGGGCGTCACGTCGAAACTTAGGGGTAACAACGCCGACAACTTGGTTGGGGGCTTCCGCATAGACAGCCTCTATCTACAAGATTCGGCGAATTACGTACTGCTCGATAGCTTACTGCTGCGCGCCGGTGATACGACGAACGGTCGGTTCCTGGCGGTCAACTCGCCCATCCTCACCGCGAGCATTATCGGTAAGTACTACACCGCTGATCTGGCTCCGCTTTTGACGAATTACGTCAACGATTTCTTCCCGATCAACGATTACGTGAGCCCTAAAGACACGCCCAACGAGTTGGCGATAGAACCGACCGATAAACCCGTACTCACGGATCAGAAGTTCGCCTACAGCTTGGAGCTGCACGATCCGGTTGAGTTCGTCAATATGTTCGACCCGAACTTAAAGCGTTTGGATACCGCTAGTCTCGTAGGCACTTTCGATACGCGGGAGAAGGAGTTGTTGGGCCGGTTTTTCCTCCCGAATCTAGATTACGGAGGTAACCGGATCGATACCATCTTACTGGATATCGGGGGCGATGCGAGCGAGATGCTACTCAAGCTGCGCACGGGGGGAATCAATGCGGGTGGGCAAAAGATTCACCTGGCTTTGGTCAACCTGGGCTTAGGTGACGACAGTCTACGGATGGACCTCGAAGCGTACGTCGTGGAGGATTCCCTGCTGCTCGGTACGGGTATTCGCGTCACGCAAAACGAGAAGCAGCGTTACGAGATTCGCATGAATCGCGACTTGGAGATCGCGGGGCAGACCTGGAAGGTCGATCGAAACAACTACATCGAGTACTTCGCCAATTACTTGTACATCCGAGATCTGGTTTTCCGCAAGGACGAACAAAGTATCGCCGTACGATCCACGGACGAGAGCGGGGATGTAGATATAGCTCCGCTTACCGTTCGGATCGACAACTTCGATCTAAACGAGGTTGCTCAGCTCATACAAACTGAGGACTTCTCGCTTACCGGGCGGGTGAACGGAGACTTGGAAGTAAGAGATCCGAATAACGATATGTACTACGCTGCCGACATGAGTATCGACGAGATCGTACTCAACGAGCAGGAGGTGGGCAAGCTGACGCTTAAGGCGGACACGAAAACTTCGACCGAGATTTTAAACGTAGACGTAGGTCTGCACGGACCGCTCAACGACGTCAACGTCGGCGGTACGTACGGGATCAAAGACGGAGCGCTCGCGATCAACGCCGATATCGAAAAGGTGGAACTCCGGCTCATCGATCCGCTGGCTACCGGCATACTCTCGAACAGCTCCGGCATCTTCAAAGCCAACATGAAGATCGGCGGTACGGTGGAGCAGCCTTCGGTAGTCGGTTACGCCGGATTCGACGAGGCGCGCACGACGTACGATCTACTCGGCATCGATCTCGGCATCGCTGACAGTCGCATCGACTTCTCCGAATCTCAGCTAGACTTCGGAAAATTCGTAGTGACCGATTCTGCGGGTCGGGAAGCTACCCTGTCGGGGAAGATTACGCACGATTACTTCACCAATTTTAACTTCGATCTGCAACTTCGTACGGATGAGTTTAGGGTATTGAATACCGATGCCGCCGTGGACGCACTCTACTACGGGCAGGCTGTCGTTGGCGCTAAGGTCGATATCACGGGTAACATCGATGATCCTAAAGTGAGGGTAGTTGCCGAGACGAAAGATGGTACGGAAGTTTACGTACAACCCTTGATCAGCACGAATGGGGTAAGCGAGGAAGATTGGGTTATTTACGCCGATCCAACCAGACTGCCGCAGGATACGTCGCAATCTCTAGACGACGTGTACCAAGCGAATGCACTGGGTCTAGATTTAGGTCTACAGTTGAAGCTGTCGGACGATGCTACGGCTCACGTGATCATAGATCCAATAACCGGTGATGAGCTGGAGGTTAGGGGTAACTCGGATATGCTTCTGCAAATGAATCCGAATGGTAGTATGCTGCTCTCCGGAGCGTATACTATAACTGAGGGTACTTACCAGCTGACGGTGGGGGCTTCGGGACTTAACTTGAAGAAGCTATTGTTTGACATCGAAGAAGGAAGTGTAATCCAATTTGTAGGGGACCCATTGGATAGTAGGTTCAATATTCGGGCGATATCAACTGTACAGACGACGACTTTTCCGTTGATCGAAGCTGAGGTTAATGACCCTAATTCTTCTGAAGCATTGGCGGCCAAGAAGCGTCAGCCTGTCAACGTAATTATGGGAATCAAGGGAGATATCGCTGCGCCGGAGATTGGATTATCGATTGAACTACCCAATGAAAACGGTACCGTATCGTCTGGTATAGTAGAGAGGAAGTTGGCGCAATTGAGGCAGAATCAAACTGAGCTGTACGCACAAGCTGTCAGTTTGTTAGTACTTGGTGGCTTCAAGATCCAGGGAGCGAGCTCGGGAGGCAACAAACCGAGCGGTGCGGTCGCTGATGCTGCTATCGGCTCCCTGAGTAATATAGTTTCCGACCAGCTGAACCGTCTCGCTGATGATATTATCAAAGGCGTAGATATCAATGTAGGTGTAGAGAGCTACGAAAACGACTACGCCGAGAATCGAACTACCAAGGGAAACATCGATGTAAGCAAATCCCTCATGGACGATCGACTGATCCTTACGATCGGTAGTGAGCTAGACGTACAGTCCGGTACGAACTCCGCCGCCGGAGGCGCGAACACGTCAGCTATTCAAACCAGTTTCGTGCTGAGCTATCTTTTGGATGAACCCGGCCACTACAAGCTGCGCGTCTTCCGTCAGCCCGCCAATGACGCGCTCAGCTCGTCGAACTCTTATAAGGTCGGTACCGGCGTGTCGTTCCAAAAAAAGTTTGACTAGTCAGCGGCTGCACCGGTGAACAACTCTTCTTTGGCGTCGCTTTATCAAGCACACCCTTAAAACACCTACCCATGGCTGATGCCAATAAAATCGTCGACGCCCTAAACGACCTCATCACTGCGAGCTACGACGCCGAAAAAGGCTACAAGGAGTCGGCTGAAGACGTGAAGGACGCCCGGCTCAAGAGCTGGTTCAAGGAATACGCCCAACAGCGCTACGACTTCGGGCACGAACTCAAAGGAGAGATCGCGCAACTCGGCGGCAAGGTCGATAAAGGCACGAGCCTCACTGGAGACGCTCACCGCCTCTGGATCGATATCAAGTCTGCCCTAGCCGGTCAGGACGAGAAAGCGGTCATCGGCGAGGTCATCCGCGGTGAGGAAAGCTCCCTATCCAGCTACGATGACGTGCTGAAGCACGAAACTTTACCCGCGAGTACACGCACGGTAGTGACCCGACAGCGCTCGCAGATTCAGGCAGCGCTTTCTAAAGTACGCGAGCTAAAGGCCGCTTTCGCCGCCAGCTAAAATCACACTCTACCCTGTGCCCGTACCGAACGGGCGATCGGCGGCCGGACCTCCTACGGGGAGGTCCGGCCGCTTACATTTCGGCCCTTTCTTACGCGCCTTCAAACCCGCCCATGGCTTTCGAGCAACTATTACACGAACTAAACCGACTGCAGCGCCGGCTGTACGAAAGCTACCGAGAGTTTAACACGACGCAGGATAATCTGGACTCCGAGGAGCTCATTGACTACTTCCAGCAACAGGCGACGCGGCGTAAGGGCTTCTACGAAGGTATACGCGACCGTATCGAGGTACTCGGCGAAATTCCCGAAAACGTGACGCGCCCCTTCGGGGACGCCGCCGACGAAATCTTCACCGACATCAAGTCCTTCTTCTCCAACGAAGACGACAAGCTCATCCTACAGGAAGCCGTTCAGGTCGAGCGGCGTCTGCTCGGGGCGTACGATCAGGTGTTGGAGGTCAAGACCGTCCGCCCGGAACTGCGGCAGATCCTCGAAGAGCAGCGAAAAAAGGTCGCCGAGGACCTCGAATACCTCATGACCGCCCTCGCGGTGGTTAGCTAACAAACCGGCGGGGAAACCCCGCTGTTGGAGTGCGTATGCCTAAAAGCCTACTGATTTTCCTCGTGCTGGTGGGCATGCTGTCCGCCTGTTCCGTCGAACGGTACTTGGTGGCTGAACGACCCATTTACGCTGGTAGCGAAGTCGAGCTCGAGGACCCCGACAACGTCCCGGACGGTGATGCGCTTACGACCTCCTTGCTCGCCGTCGTACGGCAGGAGCAAGTGAGCAACCTCAAGATGTGGTGGTGGTTCAAACTCCAACCCAAGAAGGAGAAGGGCGTCAAAAACTGGTTGCGGAATACGCTCGGCGCACCGCCCGCGTACTACGACGACGCGAAGGCCGCGCAGACCGGATTGATAATGGCCGACTACCTCAAAGATCACGGTTACTTCGGATCGCGCGTCGATTACGATACCATCCACATTGACTCCGCCCGGGCGCAGGCGAAATACGACGTACGTACCGACGGACGCAGTGCGATCGATACCGTCGCTTGGCCTTCGGACTCTACCGCACTAGGTGGCTTTATCCTCAAGCACCGGAACGGGAGTCTGATTAAGCAGGGCGACTACTACACCATCGCGGCGCTCAACGCGGAACGAGCTCGATTGGACCAACTCGCACAGCGAGACGGCTTCTACGACGTTACCACTTCGAATATCTTTTACTACGTCGATAGCTCCGCCACCACGGGGGGGGTCGGCATCTACATGCGACTCGCCGAAGGCGCGGACAGCCTCACGCTCTTCCGGCACAGGATCGGGGAAACGTACATCATCCCCGATTACAGCTTAGAACAAGACTCCGTCGGCGCGCGCGATACGACCTACCACAGCGGTATGGCTATCGTAGCCCTGCCGGGGGAGAAGATTCGACCCGCCGTGCTCGCCCGGCGCGTTCAGCTCCGCGAGGGAGAACTGTTCGACAAGCAGATCTACGACAATACCGTCAATCAACTGCTCGATCTGGGCATTTTTAAGTTCGTCAATTACCAGTTCGAGCGACGTCTAACGGATTCGATCCCGGTCCTCGATCAGTACATCCAGCTGACCAAAGGGCAGACCCAAGACGTGAACGTCGACGTGTCCGCATCCGCGGTTACCGGTGGGGGGCCGGGCTTCGGCGTTAATACCGCGTACAACAACCGAAACCTGTTCAACGGGGCGGAAGATCTCTCCGTCAACCTGGGCGGAGGCGTCGAGTACCAAACGAGCGCGGTACCCAACGAGGAAGCGAGCGGGGCGAACCTGATTCAGGCCACCCAATTCAATTTCGGAGTCACGCTCGGACTGCCCAAGCTTTACGCCCCCTACGGCCGCAAGCTAGAACGAGGGGCTTTCTACATCCCGAAAACGCTCATCAACCTCAACGCGCAGTACACCCTGCGCGAAGACTTCGACCTTCAGAATGTAGGCCTGAAGCTCGGGTACCAATACCGCGCGAATCAGTTCGTAACGCACGAATTTTATCCATTGAGCGCGACGTACACCCGGTTTGCGATCAAATCGGATACCTTCCAAACGATAGTCGATCGAGATCCGCGAGTGTTCGCGGCGTTCCGCAACACCGCTATCATCGGTGCAGAGTACAAGTTCACCTACACCGAGCCCGCCTCACTTAGCAAACGGGGCTTCTGGACCATCGAAGCCGGGCTCCGAACCTCGGGGAACGTAGCTCAGGTACTGGCCAACGGCGACGGAGAGATCGGGAACGTCGTGTTGAGTCAGTTCGGCAAGGTGTACGGCGACATCCGCAAGACCTTTCAAAAGGACCGGAACGCCATCGCCACGCGGGCCTACCTCGGAGCCGCGATACCCTACGGCAAGAGCAACGTCGCTCCGTACATCGAACAGTTCTTCGTGGGGGGCCCCAACAGCATGCGCGGATTCAACCTACGCGGACTCGGGCCCGGAAGGATCGCCCCCGACACCACCGGTGGACAGACGCAGGGTTCCCTGGATCGCACGGGCGACATCCGCATCGAGCTCAACGCGGAGTACCGCTTCGATGTCGTTCCGTTTATAGAGGGCGCCGTGTTTGTAGATGCCGGAAATATTTGGACTTACAAAGACGTAAACCCCGAGCCTCCCGTAGGGGGGGAAGCCCGGGGTGTATTCGAGCTGAACAACTTCGTCCAGGAACTGGCCGTGAACACAGGTGTAGGTCTGCGCCTGAACCTCGACGTGATCGTCATCCGACTCGACGCCGCCCTCCCGCTGTATAAACCCTGGTTGCCGGAGAATAGCATTGGCCTCGATTACCTCGAATTGGACGAGGTGCAGCCCCAGTTCGGCATCGGCTACCCGTTCTGAGTCAACGCGACCGACTCAGTAGCTGTAGCGGAGGATCGCCGCGAGGTTGCTGCCTTCGAGCGGGAGATCACCCTCCTTGCTCGCTACCGCCCCGTCGTTTTTGAGCGTCGCACGAATGGCGAGCTCCAACAAGTCAACGCTGTCGGATTGCTTCTCCAAATGCATCGACACCGAGTTCGTATCCTCTCGGTACACCCCGTAGATAGGCTTCATGTCCTTCGCGACGAAGAGCGTATCCACCCGACCGCCGATCGCCGCGGGGACGGCTTCGTCCGCCTGGTACGCGATCCGTTTGGCGCCGGCCGCCACCTCGAACGCCTCGGATAACTTTTGCGCGCTCTGCGCGAAATAGGGCTCCACGACCTCGAGGGTCGCCGCGTGCAGACTCGTCGGGTCGAGGGCGTTGGGATGGACGCTGAGTGGCTTGGGTACGAGATTTTTGTAGTGCAGCGCCTTCGAGAAATCGGCGAAGTGCTGTTCGTCGCACACGACCACCAGGGGCTCGCGCTGCCGTTCCAGCAGCTTCATCAGTCCGTCGTTGATGCGCTCGTAGTAGTTCTGCAATTTTGCGTCGCGCGATTCGCTTTCGCCGCCCTGCCCGCTGACCACGTTGGGCGCCCCACCGTCCGGTCGCGGTTGGTGCTGCGGCTCACCGCCGTCGAACACCACCCGCGTCTCGGCCAGGTTCGTAGGGACCTCATCGTGGATCCGTACCGGCGTAATGGAATAACGGGTGGCCTCGTAGAACGCCGTCTCGTTTTGCGTGAGCGAGAAGATGTAGTAGCGCATCTCGGAGCCGAGTACACCGGCGGTGTGGCTCAACTGGAACCCTTGGCCCACCCGGACGATGGCTGTCTCCAGCTGGATCGGCAGGTTAAAAGTTTCTACGCTTTCGCCGTTCGCGAACACGCCGAGTGCGTCACTCTGGTGCTCCCAGAAACCGGGGGCGTCGTCGACGGCGTGCAGCCGGCCCACGAACTCGTCGACGGCGGCTCCGTCGAGCTCGCCGGTGGCCTCGAGCTGGCGCTTGACCTCCTTCACGGCATCCTTGTACGCGATGCGGTCGTGGCCGTCTTTGGTGGCCTCGCCGGCGCGGTGGGTAGGCAGGTAAATTGTCACGGCGGGTGCACCTTGGTGCTCCGCTAGGCGATTGAAGTCAGATTGTGTAAACACGGTGAATACTGTTTTAGCGAAAGCTGCGCCCCTGCACAGCCCGCTAGATGCAACCTGGTCGGAAGAGCCATGTTCAGCTATCGATGAGTCAGCCCGCTACACTTCCCTTCTTCCCGCTCGGCCTAGTCGCCTTCCCGGGCGAGCAAGTCAAGCTCCACATCTTCGAACAACGGTACCGGCAGCTGTTCGCCGAGCTGCGCGCCGAACCGGAGGGCACGTTCGTGATCGTACCCTTCATCGATACGCAATTGCGCCGCCTCGGCACCGAGCTCACCCTCGAACGCGTGGTCAAAACCTATGCGTCCGGGGAGCTCGACGTGGAGACGCGCGGCGTCGGCGTGGTGGAGGTGCAGAGCTTCGACAACGAGCCGGAGGACAAGCTGTACCCGCGCGGGGGGGTGGAGCGGCTCGACTACGAATTTGAGGCGCGCAATACCGACCGGGCGGAACTGCTGCGGGAGGGCTGTAATGAGCTCTACAAGCTACTCGGGGTCCACCGCGAGCTACCGCCGGCCACCGAGGGGGGCTTCAGTTTTGCGGTCGGACACGGGGTCGGGCTTTCGCCAAAACAAGAGTACCGTCTCCTGAGCCTCAGCGACGAGGACGCCCGCCTCGGGTTCCTGCTGGCTCAACTCGAGCCCGCCCTGGAAAAAGCGAGGGAGGCGAGCGCGATGAAGCACCGCATCCAGATGAACGGGCACTTTCGCTACATCCGTTCCGCGGAGTAGAGTGGGGTCAATTTACACGCGCCGGACCCGGCCGGCGGAGCGCGAGCTGGAGGCTAAATACGTGTGCGTACAGGGAGTTCCCGCTGCCCGGGTTGGAGAAAGCGTAGTCTAAGGCCACGCTCTTGAGCCGGATGCCGAGGCCGAGGCCAGGCCGTACGATGAGCTTCTCGCTTTCCTCCCCGGGCGCTTGGTAACGCTGCCACTGATCCACGCCTAAACGCAGGAAGACGGTCTCCTTGTAGTCGACCTCGAGGCCCGTACCCAAATCTAGGCTTACCGGCTTGCCCGCGAGCAGTGTGTTGCGCTCGCCGTCGAACGTTACCCAGGCCGCTACCTCCGGCGAGAAGCCGAGTTGCTTGTACGCGAAGCGGTAGCTCACGGCGGGGAGTATGCTCGGCAAGGTTGTCTCGCTCCCGCTCACATCGGGTAGGGTGTTATTGGTAGCTTCCAGCACTTCTTTGGTACGGTCATCGAGGTTGTTCTTCCAGGCATTGTAAGTGCTAGTCGCGTCGCGCAGCGTGAGCCCAACCTGCCACTTACCGCGCTCCAACCGCGCCCCGATATCTAGACCGACCCCCCAGGCCGAAGAAAACTCACCGATGATCCGGCGCACCACCTTGAGGTTGCCGCCCACGGCCAAATCGCCCTTCATCAACTTCGTGGGCTGCGCGTAAGAGAAGAGCACGCCGTAGTCCGCGGACGAGAACGAGGTTACGTTGTCGTAGTCGAGCGTCCCGTCCGGATTGTACAGGTTGATCGTATTCGGGATGTCGTCGACCCCCTGGCGGATGAGGCTCAGCCCGATGCGGCGACCGGTGGTGCTGAGCGGGATGCTCACGCCGATGTAGTCGTACTTGGCCACCCCGGCGAACTGCTCGGCGTGCATGGCGCCGGCGAGCACGCCGGTCTCCTCACTCACGCCGGCGAGTCCGGCCGGATTCCAGTACGCGGAGTAGATATCCGTAGAGGAGGCGACCACGCTGTTGCCCATCGCGAGGGCCCGCGCGCCCACGCCGACACTCAGGAATTCGTTTGAGTAAATTTGGGCCCGCAACGCCGTCAACGAGGCAAGTAAGCCGACCAGGGTAAAAGCTAAACGCATAGGGTGGAGTACGTACCGTTTCCCAACGGCTCCAAGCGCACCTTTGGTGCAATCGGCGACGGTTCTACACAACGGGTGCCAGCGGCGTGTACTCCAGCCCGAAAGCCTCGGCTACGCCCTCGTACACGATCTCGCCGGCCACAATGTTGAGGCCCTTGGCGAGGGCCGCATCGCGCGAGCAGGCCTCGCGCCAGCCGAGTTGGGCCAGCTTGAGTACGTAGGGTAGGGTAGCGTTGGTGAGCGCGATGGTGGAGGTGTAGGGTACGGCCCCCGGCATGTTGGCCACGCAGTAGTGCACCACGTCGTCGATGATGAAGGTCGGATCCTCGTGGGTGGTCGGCTTGCAGGTCTCGATGCAGCCCCCCTGATCCACGGCCACGTCCACGAGCACGGTCCCGGCGCGCAGGTCCTTGAGCATCTCCCGCCGGATGAGCTTCGGGGCCTTCGCGCCGTGGAGCAGCACCGCACCGACGATCAGGTCGGCGTTGCTGATCTCCCGCCGGATGTTGTATTGGTTGCTGTAGAGCGTCACCACGTTGGCCGGCAACACCTCGTTGAGGTAGCGGAGCCGGTTGAGGTTGACGTCGAAGATCACGACCTGCGCCCCGAGGCCCGCCGCCATACGCGCGGCCTGCGTGCCGACGACCCCCCCGCCGAGGATCACGACCTTCCCGGGGGGAACGCCCGGGACCCCACCGAGCAGTACGCCGCGACCGCGGACCGGCTTCTCGAGGTACTTGGCGCCCTCCTGCACGCTCATACGCCCGGCCACCTCCGACATCGGTACCAGCAGCGGGAGCGTGCGGTCGGGCAGCTCCACCGTCTCGTACGCGATGCAGGTCGCCCCCGAGCGGAGCATGGCGTGGGTCAGGGGCTCGGAGCTCGCGAAGTGGAAGTAGGTAAACACGAGCTGTCCGGCGCGAACGAGCTCGTACTCCTCCTCGATCGGCTCCTTCACCTTCACGATCATCTCGGCCCGCCGCCAGATCTCCTCTCGCGCCCCCACGAGCTCGCCGCCGGCCTCGTCGTATTCCTCGTCCTCGAACCCGCTTCCCTCACCGGCCCCGACCTGTACCATCACCCGGTGGCCGCTCTGCGTGAGCTCGTAGACGCCGCCCGGGGTGAGGGCTACGCGGGATTCGTTGTTTTTAACTTCTGTGGGCAGGCCGATCAACATGGGGCGGGTTGGTTTTTGTCCGGTGGTTAGGCGCGGTAAAGGTGGCCCGGCGAGCCTACACGAAGAGGTCATCTTGCAGTCCACGAATGAGCTCGCGTTCGGCGGCCATGCGAAAGAGGGTTCGGACGGCCGCGCGGCCCTTCTCCCCGAGCGATACCGAGTAGTCGTTTACGTAGGTGCGGATGTGCAGGTACTGTACGTCCGGGGCCATCTCCTGCGCGTGCGCCGCGACGTAACTGGCGCTGGCGGTCGGGTTGGTCAACGCGTAGTCCACCGAGCGGCGCAACACGCGGCCGATGGTCTCCTGGACGCCTTGCGGCAAATCCCGTCGTACGGCGATGCCGCCGAGCGGGATGGGCATGCCGGTCGCGTTCTCCCAGAACTCGCCCAGGTCGAGCAGCAAACTGAATCCCCGCTCGGCGTAGGTAAACCGGTTTTCGTGGATGATCACGCCGGCGGCGACCTCGCGGGCGCGGATGGCCGCCTCGATCTCGTTGAAGACGTAGGGCCGCAGGTCGTTGGCCCGCGGGTAGGCGAGCCGCAGCAGGAAAGACGCGGTCGTAAACTCGCCCGGCGTAGCCAGCGGTCCGGCGGTGATCTCGGCTTCGGAGAGTCCGCGCTCCGCGATCAACAGCGGGCCGATCCCCTCGCCGAGCGCGCTGCCCGCATCGAGTAAGCGGTAGTCGCGCTGCACGTGCGCCAGGGCGTGGTAGCTCAGCTTGGTGATCGGGTAGGCGCCCCGCTGCGCGGTGTCCGTCGTTTTGGCGAAAGCCCGGTGGTTGAGCTCCTCCACGTCCGCGAGCACGGGCTCGAAGGTGAGGCCCTCGGTATCGACGCGCCCGTGCACCATGGCGTCGAAGATGAACGTGTCGTTGGGGCAGGGGGAGTAGGCGGTGGCTAGCTTCACGCCCGATGGAACGCTACAATCCCAAAATTGTCTTCGAGGACAACCACCTGCTCGTCGTCGACAAGCCCGCCGGCATGCTCTCCCAGGGGGACGACACCGGCGACCGCACCGTGCTCGATTGGGGCAAGCGCTACATCAAGCACCAGTACGACAAGCCCGGCGCGGTATTTCTAGGGCTCGCGCACCGGATCGACAGGCCGGTGAGCGGGCTCGTCATCCTCGCCCGAACGAGCAAGGCCCTCAGCCGGATACAGCCGATGTTCGCGAAGCGGGAGGTGGAGAAAACCTACCTCGCCGTGGTGCAGTCGCACGTAACGGAAGAGGAGAGAAAGCTCGTGCATTTCCTGCGGCACGACGAGACCGTAAAGCGCATGCGGGCGCACACCTCCGAACGCCAGGCCGGCTCCGGCGCGAAACGGTCGGAGCTCACCTACCGCCTGCTGGCCCGCGTGGCCTCCTACTCGTTGCTCGAGGTAAGACCCGCCACGGGGCGCCGGCACCAAATCCGCGTGCAGCTGGCCGCCGCCGGCATGCCGCTGCTCGGCGACCTGCGCTACGGGGCCCGTGCGGCCCTCGAGGACAAATCGATCGGACTGCACGCCTACCGCCTACGGTTCGAGCATCCGGTAGGTAAGGCGCCCGTGGACGTAAGCAGTGCGCCCCCGGACGCGAGCAGCGCCTTCATGCACTTCGGGGAGCTGCTCGAGGACATGTAGCCTAGCGCGACGAGCGCACCACGCCACCGGTATCGACCTCCCGCTCGCCGCGGTGCACGGCGAGGCAGTTGGTGATCTTGTCGAGCAGCTCTTCGGGGGCGAAGGGCTTACCGACGTGGTCGTTCATGCCGAAGAGCTTGGCTTTCTCACGCTCGGAGAGGAAGGCGGAGGCCGTGAGGGCGATGACCGGGACCTCGCGTACGCTCGGGTTGATGTGCTTGCGGATCTCGGCGGTGGCGCGGTAGCCGTCCATCTTCGGCATCTGGATGTCCATCAGCACGAGGTCGAAGGTGCGGTTGGCCAGAACTTCGAGGGCTTCGACGCCATCTAGGGCCGTAACCACGTCGATACCGAGTCGCGTGAGCATCTTCTGCACCACGAGCGAGTTGATCTTGTTGTCCTCGACGAGCAGGATCGAGTTGCCCGCCAGGTGCTCGAAGACCTTGGGCGTGCCTACCCGCTTGCGGGCGGCGGTGTCGGAGACGATGCGGAAGGTGAGGAGCACCGTGAAGCGGTTGCCGCCTTCGGGGCGGGGGCCGACTTCGATCTGGCCGTTTTGGAGGTCGACCAGGCGACGGGTGATCGCGAGTACGAGGTCGGAGGAGTTGTAGCCCTCGAACACGTCGTCCGGATTGTACGTGAAGCTGCGGAACATGGATTCCAGTTGCTTGTCGTCCATCACCTGTCCGTCGTCCTCGATCTCGAAGCGGACCATGGTCGTCTCCGGGGTCAGCTCCTCGACGCGCATGGAGAGGCTCACGTTTCCTTTCACCGAGTGGGCGAAGCTGGTTTGCACCAGGTTGGTCATGATCTGGTTGAAGCGAGCCGGATCGCCGACCAGGCAGGCCGGAATCGCGTCGTCGAAGGTGGTGGTCACGGTGATGTCCTTCTCCTTGGCCGCCATCTCGAAGCGCGAGCCGATCTCTTCGAACAGGCGACGCGGGTTGAACTCGCGACTCTCGAGGTTGAGCTTGCCGGCCTCGATCTTGGAGAAGTCGAGGATGTCGTTGATGAACACGACCAGGTTGTTGGCCGAGAACTGGAGCGTACGCAGGTGCTCCACTTGATCGGGCCGCGGATTTTCCTCGAGGAGGAGGTGGCAGAGGCCGGAGATGATGTTGATCGGCGTGCGCATCTCGTGGCTCATGGTGGCCAGGAAGCGGTCGCGGGCGAAGGAGGTCTTCTGGATCGACTCGCGCTCGGCCATCTCGTCGACGAGCTTGGCGTTGAGCGAGTTGAGGTTGTCGTTTTTCTCGCTGACCTCGAGGTTCTTGAGGTCGATCTCCGTGGCCTGGCGCTGGATCTCGTCGTTCTTGGACTGCAGCAGGTCGTTAGCGGCCTTCTTGCGGCGGATGCCGCGGTAGAGGACGGCGGCCAGGCCGATGGCCATGGCTACGAGCACGAGCAGGAAGCCCCGCCAGAGGCGCTCGGAATCGCGCTCGACCTCGAGGAGTTCGATGCGGCGCTGCGCTTTCTCGGTCGCGAACTGACTGTCGTACTGCGTTTTCAGCTCGGTGAGGGCGCGGGATTTCTCGTTTCCGAAAAACGCCTCCCGGCGGCGGTTGAAGTCCTGCTGGGCGTTGAGCGCCATCTTGAAATCGCCGGCCCGCTCGTAGTAGAGGGAGAGGTCGCGCGCCACTTCGAAGGCCTCGGCCCCCGTCATTTTGCGCAAGCGCTCCATGGCGTCGTCGGCGTGCTTGCGCGCCGTGCGACGCTGGCCGAGCTCCTGGTGGGTGAGGGCGAAATCCTTGAGGGTTTCCACGATCCCCACCTCGTCGCCGAGCCGCCGGTAGATGCCGTTGGCGATCTCGTTGAACTCGAGGGAGGACTCGTAATCGTCGAAGGCGGTCGACACGCGGGCGAGGCGCTGGTTGTCGGCGGCCACGGCGCGCATGTCGTCGGTGCCGCTGTGGAGTTGGAGCGTGCGCTCGGCGTAGGCCTCGGCGTTGTCGTAGTCGCCGGCCTCGAGGTACTGGTCGGCGAGCTGTCCGGACACGTCGGCCGCCCGCTCGTACTCCTCGAGCTGCGTGAGCAAATCGATGGCGGTGCGCAGGTGCTGCTGGCTCTTGCCGATCACGCCCTTGCGCAGGTACACGTCGCCGAGGGCGGCGTACATACGGGCCGCTTCGCTGGTGAGCTTGTTCGCCTTGGCGAGACCGAGGGCCTCGGTGAGGTTGCTTTCCGCCTGCACGTAATCCTCCATGGCGGCGAACGTGGTCCCGATGGCCCCCTTGCCCTCGATCCTCCAGCCGGAGTCGACCTCCGTATCGGCGATCTTGAGCGCCTGGACGAACTGCCGCATCGCGTTCGGGTAATCGCGCTTGCTCACGTAAAGCTGCCCGGTGCGCATGTGCGCCCGGTAGCGCAGATCCGCATCGCCGATGTTACGGGCGAGCTCCATGGCGTCGAAGGCGACGGTCGTGGCGACGACGAGCTCCTGGCGCTGCACGAGATCGTCGACCTGGCGGAGCATGCACGTTACGCGGGGGGCGTCGGCCAGATTGCCGCAGACCACGGGGCGGGCGTCGTTCCCCTGGGCGAACGCCCCGGGCAGGGCGAGGAGAGTCGCGAATACCGCGCCGAAAGTTTGTAAAGATCGAATCATACGGAAGTGCCTTTGGGGTGCCACAGCCCCTAGTTTGCAAAATTGGTGCCGGAGGGTATCCGCGGGTAAAGGGTCATTTGTCCGACCTTGTCGGTCGTGATTCCCCCCCAAACGGTTCAGCGCATCAAAGACACCGCCCGCGTCGAGGAGGTGGTCGGCGATTACGTGGCGCTCAAGCGGCGCGGCTCCAACCTCATCGGGCTCTGCCCCTTCCACGGTGAGAAGACCCCGAGCTTCAACGTCAACCCCGCCCGCGGCATCTTCAAGTGCTTCGGTTGCGGGGAGGGCGGCGACGCTATCTCCTTCGTGATGAAACACGACGGCGTCGGCTACCCGGAGGCGCTCCGGCTCGTGGCCGCGCGCTACAACATCGAGATCGAGGAGCGGGCGCTGACGCCGGAGATGCAGGCGGAGCAGCACCGCACCGCGTCGTTGAGCCTCGCGAACGATTTCGCGCGTGACTTCTTTCGCACGCGGCTACGGGAATCCGAGGAGGGGCAGAGCGTCGGGGGGGCCTACCTCAAGCACCGGGGATACTCCGATGCGATCTGCGAGCGCTTCGAGCTCGGTTTCGCGCCGGCGGCCGGTGATGCGTTGAAGCAGGCGGCGCTCGATGCCGGCTACAAGGTCGAGCTGCTCACCGACCTCGGACTGCTCAGTAAGGGGGGCGCGCGCGACTTCTTCCGCGACCGGATCGTCTTCCCGATCCACTCCCCGTCGGGCAAGGTGCTCGCCTTCGCCGGGCGCATTTTGCGCACCAACACTAAGGCACCGAAGTACCTCAACTCCCCGGAGACGGAGGTGTACCACAAGTCGCGCGTGCTCTACGCGATGCACCTCGCCAAGGCCGCGATCCGGCGCGAGGACCGCTGCCTGATCGTGGAGGGGTACGCGGACGTGATCGCGCTCCACCAGGCCGGCGTGGAGCACGTGGTAGCGACGAGCGGTACCTCGCTCACGCAGGGCCACATCAAGCTGATCAAGCGGCTCACCGAGCGCGTCACGTTCCTCTACGACGGCGACAAGGCGGGCGTGAAGGCGGCGCTGCGCGGGTTGGACCTGGTGCTCGCCGAGGGTATGCAAGTAAGCCTGGTGCTCCTGCCCGACGGCCACGATCCGGACTCCTACGTTAAGGAACACGGCGGCGAAGCCTTCCGGGCTTACGTCGAGCGGCACGCGCAAGATTTTATCTCCTACAAGTCGGACATGCTGCTCGACGAGGCGAAGGCCGACCCGATCCAGCGCGCCAAGTTGGTGCAGGAGGTGCTGGCCAGTATCGCCCAGGTGCCCGACGCGGTGCTCCGCGCGGAGTACGTGCGCCAAACCGGTGAGCGCTTTCAGCTCGCCGAGGCCACGCTCGTCTCCGAGCTCAACAAGCACCTCGACAAGCGCTACACGCAGGAGCGCCGCGACGTGCAGGCGAAAGAGCGAAACGTCTCCCGCGAGCTCGCCGAGCGCGCGGGCGAGCCTACCCGAGAAGAGGTAGTTTCCGAGCGGCCCGCCGCGCCGGGCGGTCAGCTCGTACTCGACGACCGGTACCGGGAGCGCGACTTGGTCCGCATGCTCGTCGCGTTCGGCGACGAGCGGTTTTCGCGTGACGACCCCCGGACGGTGGGGGCGTTCGTGCTCGAGGGCATCGAGGAGGTCCTCGACAGCTTCGAGGACCCCGCGTGCGGGAGGATCGCGCTCGAGGCCAAACGGCGCTTCGGGCGCGGGGAGAGCCTGGGGGCTCCGGTGTGGACGGGTCACGCGGAAGAGGCGATTCAGTCACTGGCCGTCGAGCTACTGTCTACCCCCTACGAATATTCGGAGGGCTGGGCGAAGCAGGACATCTTCTTGACGACGCAGAAGATGCCGGAGGAGAACTGGGCGGCCGACGCGAAGGCGGCGGTGATCCGCTTCAAGCTCAGCAAGCTGCTGCGCAAGATGGACGGGGTGATGGAGCGGATGCGCCGGGCGCAGGAGGAGGCCGACGGCGGGGGGGTGACGAAGTGGATGAAGCGCTACCGGCGGATGGAGGAGGTGAAGGTGCGGTTCTCGGCCGAGCTCGGGAGCGTGGTGTTACGGTGAGGGGTTTCGAATGTGCGCCCGCGCCCAGTGAAACGGACGTAAGAAGGCATCAGCTCAAAGTTGGCTCTTAGCTTCGCATTCCAAGTGCGATCGCTTAAGCCTAGCTATGAAGATTGAAACCATACGCGTACGCAATTTCAAGGCTTTCGCCGATCTCCATATCAAGAACCTCCCCGAACTCGCGGTATTTATCGGGGCCAACGGCACGGGGAAGACGACCTTATTCGACGTCTTTGGCTTCTTGCGTGATGCGCTGAAGAACAACGTCAAACAAGCTCTCGACAAGCGTGGGGGCTGGGCGGAGGTGGTGACGCGAGGAAGCGTAATGCCAATATATATCGAGCTTCAGTTTCGGCTCAAAATCGCGGATCGCGATAGGTTAGTCACCTACGTCTTGGAGATCATCGAGAAGGGCGGTCGACCCGTGATCGCCAGAGAAATCCTTCGGTACAAGCGGGACCGCTACGGGAGACCCTACCACTTCCTCGACTTTGCGGAGGGCGAAGGGTACGCCGTTCGCAACGAAGAAGACTTCAGCAAGTCAGACGAAGAGCTCGAGCGCGAACAGCAGTCTCTACAATCTCCGGATATTCTCGCCATCAAGGGTTTGGGGCAGTTCGAGCGGTTTAAAGCGGCCACGGCATTCCGCGCGTTTATCGAAAGCTGGCAGGTGCTCGACTTTCATATTTCGGACGCTCGATTGGTCCGCGATGCTGGCTACGCCGAGCACCTGTCGGCAACCGGGGACAACCTCCCGCTGGTGGCTCAGTATCTCCATGAGCAGTATCCCGAAGTCTTCGCGCGCGTCCTAGAGCGTATGTCGCAACGTATACCCGGCGTCAAGGACGTCGTGGCCGAGAAGACCATCGATGGACGCATCGTGCTTCGCTTCCGGGACGGAGCCTTCGCCGATCCATTCATCGCGCGCTTTGTTTCCGACGGCACGATTAAGATGTTTGCCTACTTATTATTGCTGCACGATCCTACTCCACATCCGCTGCTCTGTATCGAGTAGCCCGAAAATCAGCTCTATCCGACGCTCCTTCCTGAACTGCTCGAAGAATTTCGAGAGTACGCTCAGCGGGGAGGGCAGGTGTTCATCACCACGCACTCTCCAGACTTATTGAATGCGGCGACCCCGGATGAGGTCTTCTGGCTCGCCAAACGAGATGGAATAACGAAAGTCCGTCACGCATCGGACAAAGAGGATATCGTGCGGTTCTTCGGCGAAGGGGATCAACTCGGCTCGCTCTGGAAGCAGCGCTACTTCGCGGATGCAGAACCGAGTTAGCGAGTGGACAAACTTGAGCCATATCGCCTGGAGGTGTTCGTGGAGGAACGCTCGATGATGCATTTTCTGGACGGCTTTCTGCCCCGCGTTTTGCCGCAAGGCTACTTGCTTGAGCACAACGTCTTTATCCGTCCGCATGAAGGCAAGTCCGATCTCGTTAAATCGCTGCGTAGCAAATCATCACAACTACATCAGTGCGCGCCACCCGTGCGTCTGCTCGTCATTCACGATCAAGACAGCAACGACTGTATCGAACTCAAGCGTAGCCTAGTGGATATAGTAGAAACGTACAGGGTTGATGCCTATCCAATCTGTGTCCGTATTGCTTGCCGGGAGCTCGAAAACGGGTATCTGGGTAACCTCGCAGCCGTTGAAACGCTTTATCCCACTTCCAAAGCCGGTAGCCTATCCAGAAAGGCGAAATATCGTGACTCTGATCGCTTAATTGGATCGCAAGAAATGGAAATAATCACCAAGCGCACTTTCGCCAAAACGGATTGCGCCCGCCGTATCGGGCCGATATTATCGATCGATGATAATCGGTCTGCGAGCTTTAACCAATTCGTAAGCGGACTAACAAAGTTGTTGGCGTGAAAGCGCCTTACATTTTGTTACTTGAAACCAATGCGTACCAACATTGGAATCGACGATGAGCTCATGGCACGAGTCCTCGTTAAGACCGGACCGAAGTCGAAGCGCGCTGCTTTAGAGGAAGGACTTCGTTTGTTGCTGCGGGAAGTATCCCAGAAGGCCGCCGTGAAGTACTTCGGCAAAATACCCTGGGAAAGCAACCTGGATGAAATGCGGCGTAATTAGTGACTTTGGCTCGTTCGAGTATGTGTGGCACCGCCCGTATAGTCGTTAAATCTCGATTACGTAAGTTTTCCTAGATTGAGGCTTTGACATCAAACTCCCACGTAGCGTTGCGCTACGAAGACGCTGTTAATTATGCCACTGATTTTACGGTCAGTGCATCCTTTAAAAGATCCGAGTCAACAATCTAAACCTCAGTCGATAATAATTAATGAATATATCTATACTATTCCGACCGCTACTTTTACTCGTTATCGGCCTTGGCACATTCGCCAGTGCGAACGCTCAGAGCTTCCTGCGCGCGGACGGCGGAAAAATCGTCAACGCGGCCAATAAAGAGGTCATCCTTAATGGTCTCAACCTCGGAGGGTGGGCGCTCCAAGAGGGCTACATCGTGAAGCCGGGCTGGCCGGGGATCGACGGGAAGCAAACCCAGGGCACCGTCAAAAAGACACTCTACAATGCGGGCATGAGCGATGCGGAGGTGGAATCCTTCTACCAGAGCTACCGCGATAATTTTATCCAAAAGCCGGACCTCGACTTTATCGCGAGTCTCGGCTACAACTGCGTGCGACTGCCGCTGCACTACGACCTGTTTCTGACCCCCGAACAGCGGGCGCTACGCGACGACGTGATCCGCGGCACGCTCCCCTACGAAGGGTACGTGGGTGCGCTCACCGACTGGTACAACAACGATCAACTCTTCCGCACGCCGGAGCGGCTCGAGGCCTTCTGTATGATCGATCGCACGTTGCAGTGGGCGGCCGCCAACGAGATGTACGTCGTCATCGACCTCCACGCGGCCCCGGGCTCGCAGGGTACCGACCTGAACATCTCCGATGGTTTAGTCGACCTCGACCTGTGGAACCGGCGCATCTACCAGGACATCACGGTACGACTCTGGTCGGCGATCTCGGCACGCTACAAGAACGACGCGCGGGTAGCGATGTACGACTTGATCAACGAACCGAATTTCGTCCCGAACAATCAGGTGATCCACGATCTGCACGAGCGTATCATCAACGCGGTTCGGGCGCAGGGGGACAATCACCTCCTGGTTATCGAGGGCAACGGCTTCGGGAACGACTTCAATTACATGGAGCCGTTTACGTTTACGAACCGAAGTAACCTCGTTTATAATTCGCACCGCTACAGCGGCCCGGGCTACTTGCTGGATAACGGCATCAACACCACGGATCCCTTCGCGAACGGCTTGCGCGCGATCGGCAACCTCCGCAACTTCCGCAGCACGCACAACGTCCCGATCTGGGTCGGTGAGACCGGGGAGAATACGGAACAGTGGATGAACAACGCGCTCAGGAGCCTCAACTCCGTCGGGATCGGATCTTGCCACTGGACGTACAAGCGCTTCGAGGACCGCAACAACGCGGCGCTCATGCACATCAATCCGCCCTACATCGTGGACGGGCCGGGAGGCCTGCGGCAAGTACTCGAAAACATTAAGTTCGGCAATCCCGTCGAAAACAGTACGATCGATGCCGTAGCCCCGAACCGCAACGGCATCGTGGGCTACCCCGACGGCGGTAACTACAACGGTGGCGGCGGTGTGCCCCCCGGCAGAGGAGTCGCGACCGTTTACTTCGACTGCCCATTCGCCGGCGCAGCGGTCGAGCTTCCGGAGGGCGACTACGACCTAGCCCGCTTGGCGTCGCTCGGGATGCCCAACGACGAGATATCGTCGGTTAGGGTAAGCCCGGGTTACGAGGTGATCGGGTACTGGGACAGTGGGTTCCGCGGCCAGACCATCACCCTACGCGAGAGCACCCGTTGCCTGACCTCGGGTACCGTTTGGAACGACAAGATCTCGTCGCTGCGCGTCCGCCGGACGACGGGTGCCAATGACGGTCCTCCGGTAGGCCGGAGCATTTGGCTGCAGGGCTTCAACGGGGCTTACGTCTCTTCGGAGAACGGGCTCGGGGCCATGACGTGTACCCGCCCGAGCTACTCGGGGTGGGAGATATTCGACGTCGAGGACGCAGGCGACGGGAAGGTGGCGCTCAAAGGCTTCAACGGACGGTACGTTTCCTCCGAGAACGGCCTCAAGCCCATCGTCTGTGACCGTACCTCGATCAGCGGTTGGGAGGCGTTCGATTGGATCGAGAATGCGGACGGTACGGTTAGTCTGCGCGGCATCAACGGTCGCTACGTCTCGTCCGAGAACGGAACGAAGGCGATGACCTGTACCCGCGAGTCGATCGGTGGCTGGGAGGCATTCGATTTCGGGAGCGTGGGTGCGAGCACGGCGCCCCGCACGGCGCCCAGTGAAGCGAGGACCGAGTTCTACCCGAATCCGGTATCGGGGGAGCTCACGTACACACTCCCCACCGAGGTAACGAACCACGAGCTGTCCGTACTGGACGCTACGGGGCGGCAGGTGATGAGTCGGCAGTACGGCCAGCTGAGCGACCGGAATACGGTCGATATGAGCACACTCGCAGAGGGGGTTTACGTGGTTTCGCTACGGGGCGATGGCGGGTTTCGCTCGACCTTCCGGGTGGTAAAAGGGGACTAGCTCCGGTGCGTAACCCTCGGGGGTCGGAACAGTCAGCGCAGGCGCTTACCCACCCGGGTGCGGAGGTTGCGAAAAGTGTGTTTCGGCCCCGTCGTACGATTAGTTGAATTCGGACAGGACTTCGCAGAGTTGTGCGAGGTCCTGTCCGCGCGTCGAGATGTGTGCACTCACCCGGAGGTAGCGCCCCCGGAAGCTCACGGTCAGGTGCCGTTCGGCGAGTTTTGCCTTGAGCGACTCGACGTTCGTGCGCGGAGTCAGCTCCAGGCCGAAGAGGTGCGCCGTCCGGTAGTCTTCGGGATTGAGGCGGTATCCCAACGCCTCGAATCGCTCCCAAAAAGGGGCCATGAGTAGCGCGGTGTAATCGGCTACGCCCTCCAGGCTCCAATCGGCGAGTTGTTGCAGGGCAGCGTTGGCCATTGCCACGTGGATGAAGTTGGATTGCTCCCCCACGGAATAGCGCATGGCGCCGGGGCGGTAGACGTCCGTGTAGTCCGTGAGGCGGCTAAAGTCCTCGCTCCCGCTTCGGTTCATCCAGTTCTCCTCGATCGGTGTACCGTCGTCGAAACGCTCGGACATGTAGAGGTACCCGAGTCCGTAGGGTCCGCCCAGCCATTTGTAGCCAGCGCAAACGAGCGCATCCGGACGGACCGCGTCCGTGTCGAACGGCCTCGCACCGACGTACTGCGTCGCGTCCACGACGAGTAACGCACCCACCCGGTCGCAGGCCCCGCGGATGGCGACCAAATCGTAAAGCGTACCGTCGCTCCAGTGGATGGGGGGCAGACAGACCAAGCCGCAGCGCTCGTCGATACTTTCGAGCAGTGCCTCGTTCCAAGCCTCGGCCGGATTGGTGGCGTTGGCCGGCGCGGCAATCGGCGCCAGCTCGCAGCCCCGTGTTTTCGCGTAGGCGGACCAGGTGTAGTACGTCGACGGAAACACGTCGGCGACGGTGACGATGCGCTGGCCGCGGCGCAGCCGCACGTTCTTGGCCACCGAGGCCAAACCGTAGCTCACGGAGGGCACCGTCGCGATGGAATCCGGGCGCACGCCGAGCAATCCGGCGAACCTGCCACGCAGCTCCTGGACCGGCTGCAGCCAGTGTTCGCGACGGAATTGCCCCGGCCGCTCCTTGCGGCGCAGCACCTCGGCGCCGACTTCGCTAACGGCTCGGAGTTGCGGGCTCAGGGCCGCCGCGTTAAGGTAGCGATCATCGGTAGCCAGCGCGTACTCGGTACGCTGGCAACTTAGGGTACGGGCTTCGACGGCGACATCCATCCCGTTAAAGTAGGGCGACTAGTCCCGGATGCGACTAGTCCCGGATGAACGGGTAGTCCTTCTGTACGTAGTTATCCTCGTACAATTCGCTCGGATCCGGGTACTCACCGGCCTCGGCGAAGGCTACGGCCTCCTCGATCTCGGCCTTGATCGAATCTTTGATCGACTTGATCTCCGCATCGTCGGCGAGTCCCAGCTCCAGGATGCGCGACTCGGTCATCTTAACCGGGTCTTTGTCCTTGTAGCCGTTGAGCTCGTCCTTGGTCCGGTACTTGGCCGGGTCACTCACCGAGTGACCTTTGTAGCGGTAGGTGTTGATCTCGAGGAAGTACGGTCCGTTGCCGGCCCGGATGTGCTCCGCCGCCTTCGCGATAGCCTCGTGTACCGCCTCCGGGCGCATGCCGTCGACCTGCTCCGAGGGCATCTCGAAGGCCGAGCCGATCTTGTAGAGCTCGTGCACGTTGGAGGTCCGCTCCACGCTCGTCCCCATCGCGTACTTGTTGTTCTCTACGATGTAGAGGACCGGAATCTTCCAGGTCATAGCCATGTTAAACGACTCATACAGCGCGCCCTGGCGGGCGGCACCGTCGCCGAACATCGTCACGCAGAGGTTCTTCGAGCCGCGGTACTGCTCGGCGAAGGCGATGCCCGTACCGATCGGGATCTGGGCGCCGACGATGCCGTTGCCCCCGAAGTAGTCGCGTTCCTTCGAGAAGAAGTGCATCGAGCCGCCCTTGCCGCCCACGATACCCGTGGACTTGCCGTAGAGCTCGGCCATCGCCTCCTTGGTCGAGATACCGCGACCGATCGCCGTGCCGTGCTGCCGGTAGGCTGTTACGATTTTATCGCCCGGGATCAACGCGGATTCGATACCCGCGGCCACCGCCTCCTGCCCGATGTAAACGTGGCAGAAACCGCGGATCTTCTGCTGTCCGTACATCATCAACGCCCGCTCCTCGAAACGGCGGATGCGCAGCATCAGGGTGTACCAACTCAGGTAGGTCTCCTTGTCGAATTTCGGTTCGCTCCTCGCCTTGCCATTCTTCTTGGCGGCGGGGGCTGAGGTAGTTGTGGTCGTCGAGGCCATACGGAAAAATCTTTGGGGAGCAAAGGTAGGGTCGGTAAGGTAAGGCAGCCACGACGGCATGGTTGCGCCATCTTCGCCGTCGATGACCCCAACCACGGTTCTCGAACGGCTCCAACTTACCCACTTCCGCAATCTGCTTACCCAAACCCTGGAGTTCGGTCCGGGCGTCCACTTCATCGCGGGCGCCAACGGAGCCGGCAAAACCAACCTACTCGACGCCATTTACTACCTCTGCCTCACGCGTTCGCACTTTAGCTACGGCGACGCGGCGAGCATCGCGACGGGCGAAAATTGGCTCCGCTTAGCCGGTGTTTTTGCGCTCGGCGGCAAAACGGAGCGCGTCGCGCTCAAGCTGCAACCCAGGAAGGGCAAAACGGTGGAGCGCGCCGGGGTCCCTTACGGCAGCCTGGTCGAACACGTGGGCTTGCTGCCCGCGGTGATGATCTCCCCGGCCGACGTAGAGCTGGCCACCGGTAGCCCGGAGGAACGACGGCGTTTCCTCGACCAGACCATCGCCCAGTACGACCCCGGCTACCTCTCGGCCTTGGTTACCTACAACCGGCTTTTGAAGTTGCGCGGCGCGCTGCTCAAGGACGCGAGCCACCCGCTCGAGGTCGACCTCACCTTGCTCGGTACGTACGACCGACAGCTCGCGAAGCCGGCCCAACGCATTTTCGAAACGCGCAGCTCCTTCGTCGAGCAGCTGCGCCCCCTGTTTCAGGAGCTCTACACGGCGATAAGCGGGGGCTCCGAGCGAGCGAGCATGTACTACGGCAGCAAGCTCGCCGAGCGACCGTACAACGAGCTCCTCCAGCGCGCGCGCGACCAGGACCTGCTCCTGCGCCGGACCAACGTGGGGCCGCACCGCGACGAGCTCGAGCTCCAGCTCGACGACAGGCCGCTGCGGCGGTTCGCCAGCCAGGGACAGCTGAAGAGCTTCGTACTCGCGATGCGACTGGGCCAGTCGCGGATTCTGCAAGCTCAGCAGGGCAAGGCGCCGTTGCTGTTACTCGATGACCTATTCGACCGACTCGACGCTCGACGCGTGCAACAACTGCTCGATTTGATACTCCACGAGCGTTACGGGCAGGTGTTCGTAACGGACACGCACCCAACGAGACTGGCGGCCCTGCGCACCGGCGAGCGTACCGCCCACTACTTCGAAGTGCAGAACGGAAGTGTTTCTCGACTGCCCGTGGGGAGAGACTTCGCGGTTTAGGGGACTACTTTAGGGCTGCACCGGAGACTTACTCGCCGTCCTCAACCCACCTTCGCCCGCATGCGCAAGAACGACCAACCCGTAGCAGACGTCCTACGAACCATCGTGAGGGAGTTGCGTATGGAGAGCAAACTCGCCCAGTCCGAGATCCGAACGCTCTGGGAACGGGAGCTCGGTCAGCTCGTGAACCGCCACACCACCGAGGTGAGCTTCCGCAACGATACCCTGTACGTCAACGTCAACTCTTCCCCGCTGCGCCAGGAGTTGTTGTTCAGCAAGGGAAAGCTCATCGCCCAACTGAACGGCAAGCTCTCCCAGCCCGTGATCAAGGACATCGTGGTGCGTTAGGCGCCGCGCGGCTTTCCGGGCTTCTTGCCGGTTTTCTTCTCGGCCAGCTTGATGGCACCGTAGGCGTTCAGCGTCTTACCCGTCGAACTGAGGGTTTCGAACGGCACGAGTTGGTCCTCCAGCGTCGGATCCGCGTTCGGCAGCTTCACCATCTCTCCGGCTCGCGACTCACCGCTCTCGAGGATGACCTCCTTGACTTCCTTCGCCGATAGGTCCGGGAAGTAGCTGCGCAGTAAGGCGGCCACACCGGCGGTCACCGGACTCGCCATCGACGTGCCGCTGAAGGAGTCGTACCCCTGGTCGGGCGTGGTCGAGTAGATATCTACCCCCGGACTGAAGATGTCCACGTTCGTCTGCCCGTAATTCGAGAAGGTGGCCACGGCGTCTTCGCCCTCCTTCCAGCTGAGCGCGCCGATCTCCAACCAGTTCTCCGGGTACTTCTTCTTGAGAAACTTGAGGAAGCCCTTCCGTTCGTATTCCCGTTTGGGGTAGTTCTCGCTCACGTCGGTGTCCTCGGCGCTGTTGCCGGCCGCGTGTACCAACAATACGTCGCGCTTCGCGGCGTGCTTCACGGCTTTGTCGACGGCTTCTTTGTCCCAGGAGTACCCCTTGCCGAAGCTCATGTTGATCACCTGGGCGCCGTTGTCCACCGCGTAGCGGATGGCGTTCGCTACGTCCTTGTCGCGCTCATCCCCGTCGGGCACGGCCCGCACGCTCATGATCCGAACGTTATCCGCGACACCGTCCATACCGATGTCGTTGCCGCGCTCGGCGCCCACGATACCCGCTACGTGGGTGCCGTGACTGGCGTCCGGACCTTTCACGTCGTTGTTGCCGTAGCTACGCTCGTAGGAGTCCGCGTAGTCGTCGCCCACGACGTCACGCGTGTCGAAGTCCGGATTCCAACCGTAATTGTAGCTGTTGCCGTAGTACTCGACCGCGCTTTCCAGCTCCTTGTGGACCTCGGAGGCGGTCTGGCCGGCCTCCATCACCCGCTGCAGGATGCCGACGAGCATCTGGTTCATCGGGTCGTCGGTTTCGTAGTTCGCGAGGTCGGCGGCTGTAAAATCCTTACCGAGCTTTTCCTCGAGGGCCTCTAGGCCTTCGAGCAGGCCCGCGTACTGCTCGTAATTACGCCCCATGGTGGCGCGTTTGCCCTCCACCAGGTCGCGGGTGGCTTTGTACCGCTCGAACTCGGCGATGTCTTTCCCCTTGAGGTTCGCGGTATCCTTATCGGCGAAGTACTCGCGGAGCTTTACGTACACCCGGGTAGCCTCGTAGGTATCGGGGCCGACGTTGCTCCCGTCGGCGCCGCCGATGAAGTTCCAGCCGTGGATATCGTCTACGTAGCCGTTTTTGTCGTCGTCAATACCGTTTCCGGCAATTTCACCGGGGTTAGTCCACATCACGTCGATAAGATCCTCATGTTCGGGATCTACCCCGGAGTCGATGATCGCGACGACGACGGGCTCTCCCTCTCGATCGGCGAGTAGTTCGCTGTAGCTTCGTTCGGTCCCTACGCCGGCGACTCCGTTGGAGCTTTTGTCGAGGTTGAACCAATTATCGGGAGCGCTTGTCTGGGCTACGCAAACCAAAGGAACGGCGGCGATAAGACCTACGGACAGAACAAATTTTGTCATATGTAAATTACTCGTGGTGGCAATGTACGATCCTACGTATGGGATCACAGAACGTCCACCGGGGTACTTCCATAACAACCGCGCGTCAAGGTTTGGTACGAAAATAGGACAGTGTCCGTTAGGCCTACCAGCAAATGGGTATTCTATGACTTACACAACTTTTCGAAACATAGCGCTCGCGGCGTGTACCTGCTTTGCTGTTTCCACCTACGCCCAGAACGAAGTTGGCGTGAGTATCGGTGCGGCCGGGTACGAGGGGGATCTCGGGCCGTTCGACCGCAAGGACTACCTGCCGAACATGCGCCTGAGTGCCGGTATATACGGTCGCGTCGACGTGGCGCCGCTGTTCGCCGTGCGGGCGTTCGGGAACTTCGCCCAGGTCGGCGGCGACGACGCCGGACGCCCGTCCACCAGGGTCCGCAACCTAAATTTCGTGACGAATATCTACGAGTTCGGGGTAAGCGGCGAGCTCTACCCCCTCGGCAAGGATGGTTGGTTGCCCGGCTACCTCAGCCTCGGGGCCAGCGTGTATCGCTTCAACCCGCAGACCGAGCTGAACGGCGTAGTCTACGATCTGCAGGAGTACAATACGGAAGGGCAAGGATTGCGCGATGCGCCACCCGAGTACGGCCTCACCCGCTTCGCGCTGCCGGTCGGGATCGGCCTCCGCTATCCGATCGGCGAGCAGTTCACGTTCGGGGCCGAGCTGAATAGCCGCGTGCTCTTCTTCGACTACCTCGACGACGTGAGTGGGTTTTACCGCAGCGTTAGGGACTTCGAGTCGTTCAGTCCGGACGAAGAGGCGATCCGCGTGGCGCTCTCCGACCGGCGCAACGAGATTCGACCCGCCGATCAACAGCGCGATCCCGTGACCGAAAACTTCATCGACGCCCGCGGCAACCCCCAGAACAACGACTTCTTCTACACGATACAACTCTCGATCGGCTTTCGCTTCGGCGACGGGGCCTTCGGAGCCCGGGGCCGCAACCGCGGCGGCTCGCGTTACGATCGGTGTTACCAGTTTTAGCGAAAGCCGACTTCGCCATACGGAGAACGCCCCGCTGGCCCTGGTCAACGGGGCGTTTTGCGTTGGTGCCGCCGCTGGGCCGGTACTCGCTGCCGTTCAGCGGATTGTATCGCCCTACTCGACGATAAAATTAGCAATTCATTCACTTCGGCACACTGTTCGCCTGCCTCTACGTATCCCCCTGGTTTTGCCCCCCGCTCACTTCGAACAAACACTTTCGGCAAAAACAGAATCTATGCAAAAGCCACTACTCGTGGCGGCATGCGCGACCTTAGGCACGAGCCTCTCCGCGCAGACCACGCTATACGTCAGCCCTACCGGTACAGGTACCGGCGAATCTTGGACCCAGGCCGCGCCGCTCCACGGGGCCCTCACGGCGGCCCGCTCGGGCGACGTCCTCTGGCTCCGGCACGGTACCTACCTCACCTCGGACGCTTCCGACCGGGAGGCCGCCTTCAAGGTCGCCTCCGGCGTCACGCTGCTCGGGGGCTTCGCCGGCGAGGAGGACAATGCCGCCCAGCGCAACCCCAAGCAAAACGTGACCATCCTCTCCGGGGAGATCGGCACCATCGAGCGCCACGATAACGCGTTCACCGTGGTCCTCGTCGAGGCCGCGAGCGCCACCACGACCATCGACGGCCTCACGATCCGCGGCGGATTCGCGAGTGGGGCCGGCCCGACGGCCGACGCCAAGCGCGCCGGCGGTGGCGCCCTGATCCGCGGTAACGAAACCGGCAAAACGAGCGCTCCGACGTTCGTGAACGTGAACTTCGCCGACAACTACGCCCGCGACGGGGGAGCGGTGTACGTCGACGCCCGCGGCGGCAAGGCCACGCCGAGCTTCGTGCGCTGCGACTTTAGCGCCAACGAGGCCGACCTCGACGGTGGAGCCATCTACAACGACGGCCGCCACCACGGTGACGCCAGCCCGAGCCTCGTGAGCTGCACCTTCGAAGGCAACGTAGCCAACTACGGCGGCGCCATCTTCAACCAGGCCACCAAGGGCGCCAGCAGCCCGCGCTTGTCGAAGTGCGACTTCAAGCGCAACCACGCCTACGTCCGGGGCGCGTCGCTCTACAACCTCGACCACCAGGGCGCCAACGCCCCGATGCTCGCCAACTGCACCTTCGACGACCTCGACCGGGGCGCGGATGCCGACACCCAGCTCGCCCGCGGCAACTAGGTCTGGCCAGTCTCAAGATGTAGTGAAGCGCGCCGTTTCCCCCGGGAAGCGGCGCGCTTCGTGCGTGGCGGCCCTACCTTTCCGACCGTGAGCCGCCCCGTGGATCTGCCCCAGAAATTTCCGACGGCCGAAGCGGCACTCCGGGCGCGTTGGGGCTACGACGGCTTCCGCGGGCTGCAGGCCGAGGTCATCGAGCACGTGCTGCGCGGCCGGGACGCACTGGCCCTCATGCCTACCGGCGGCGGCAAATCGCTCTGCTTTCAGGTGCCCGCGCTCGTTCGGCCGGGCGTGTGCGTGGTCATCAGCCCGCTCATCGCGCTCATGAAAGACCAGGTTGCGGCGTTGCGCGCCCGCGGCGTGCGGGCCGCGGCGCTCTACTCCGGACTGAGTCGACGCGAGCAGGAGGCCGTGTACGATCGGGCCCAATTCGGTGGCCTCGACCTGCTGTACCTCAGTCCCGAACGCCTGCTCTCCGAGTGGGCGCGCATCCGGCTCGAGCGGACGGACATCAACCTGCTCGCCGTCGACGAGGCGCACTGCATCTCCCAGTGGGGCCACGAGTTTCGGCCCGCCTACCGCCAGATCGCCGAGGTCCGGTCGCTCATGCCGGAGACCCCGGTTTTGGCGCTGACCGCAACGGCTACGCCGCGCGTGGCGGACGACATCTGCGGGCAACTCGAGTTCGGCCTCAACGCGCAACGCTTCACCATGAGCTTCGCGCGCCCGAACCTCACCTACGCCATCCGCGAGGTCGAAGACAAGCAGACCAAGCTGGTCGAAGCCCTGCGGCGCGTGCCGGGCTCGGCGGTCGTGTATACCCGGAGCCGGGGCCGCGCCTACGAGGTAGCCGGCGAGCTGGAGCGGCGGGGCATCTCCGCCGCGCACTACCACGCCGGACTCCCGTTGAGCGAGCGCGACGAGGCGCAGTCCGCCTGGCTGGAGGGCCGCAAGCGCGTCGTGGTCGCCACCAACGCTTTCGGGATGGGCATCGATAAGCCCGACGTCCGTCTGGTGGCGCACCTCGATCTGCCCGACTCGCTCGAGGCCTACTTCCAGGAGGCCGGTCGCGCCGGCCGCGACGGCGAGCGCAGCTACGGCCTACTCCTCTACCGGGCCGCCGACGCCGAGCGACTCGCGCGCCAACTCGCCGAGAGCACGCCCGCGCCCGAGCTACTCCGCCGCGTTTACCACGCCCTCGGCAACTACTGCAACCTCGCCATCGGTGCCGGCGAGGGCGCTTCCTACGATTTCAACCTGGCCGCTTTCGCGAAAACCTACGACCTGCCCGCCGTCGAAGTAGCCCACGCGCTCGACGTGCTGCAGGCCGAGGGGATCGTCTACACCACCGATGCCGTGTTCCGTCCGGCCATGATCTGCATGCTCGCCAGCAGGGAGGAGCTCTACGACTACGCCCTGCGTAACCCGAGCCTCAGCAAATTGGTGCAGGCCATCCTGCGCACCCACCACGGCGCCCACCAGCAACTCGTCTACCTCAAAGAAGCCGCGCTCTCGAAGCAACTCGGCGTGGGGGTCCACGACCTACGAAAGCAGTTGGATTCGCTGAAGCGACAGCAGATCATCGACTACCGCCCGCAGGGCGAGCTGCCCCAACTCACCTGGACGGTGCCGCGGATGCACCGCGAGTCCCTCTCCATCGACTGGAAAAATCTCCGTAAGCGCCACGACGTCAAAACGCAGCGCGTCGAAGCCGCCATCGCTTACGCGAAAACCCAGGAGTGTCGACAAATCCAGCTGCTCGGCTACTTCGGCGAAACCGCCCCCGCTTGCGGGCAGTGCGACGTGTGTCGCGCCCGGGAGCAAGCCGCCCGCGTCGACCTCGCGCGCTACCTACCCAAAGTGTCCGCGGTGTTGCGGCGCCAGGCGCTCACGCCCGCCGAGCTACTCGACGCCTTCGCCGCGCGCCACCATCCGAGCGTACTCGCCGCCTCCGAGCAGCTGCTCACCGAAGGCGTCATCGAGGAGGCACAGGGCCGACTCCGTCTGCGCGAAAACCCCTCCCTCAGTGCCTGACCCCCCCTACGACATCGTTGCCCTCGTTTCGAACGACTTGGTCACCGACCAGCGTATGCAACGCTGCCTTACCTCCCTCCAGGCGGCGGGCTACCGTTGCCTGCTGCTCGGCCGGGTGCGACCGGGCTGTAAGCCGCTCGACGAGAGCTTGCCCTTCGCCCAGGAGCGCCTGGAACTAGCGCACGACGCGGGTAAGCTTTTTTACGTTGACTTGGCCCGAGCGCAGCACCAACGCCTCGTAGAACTCCAGCCGCGCTCCATCCTCGTCGTCGACCTCGATACGATGGTGGCCGGTGCTCGGGCAGCCAGTCGGTTGGGTATTCCCTGGATCTACGACGCGCACGAGCTCTTTACCGAGATCCCGGAGGTAGCTCGCCGGCCCCACATCAAGTGGGCTTGGGGGCGGGTAGCCAAACAGTACGTCAACGCGGCTACCGCCTGCTACACCGTCGGCTTCGAGATCGCACTCGCGCTCGAGCAGCGCTACCGTCTGCTCAGCGTGGGGGTAATCCGCAACCTACCTTTTCGCACGGCAGACGCCACGCGCAGGGCCATAGCACCACCGAACGAACCCTTCACCGTACTCTACCAGGGCGCGCTCAACGAGGGGCGCGGACTCGAGCAACTGCTCCGGGCGGCTCAGTTGCTCCCGGACGTACGCTTCTGGATCGCGGGGGACGGCTACCTGAGCGACGAGCTACAGACCACCAAACGCCGGGAAGAGATTCCGAACGTGGAGTTTTTAGGTAACCTCCCGCCCAAACAACTGCGCGAGCTTACCCCACGGGCGGACCTAGGCTACGCGCTCATGGAGCTCCGCGGCCTCAACTACTACTTCAGCTTGAGCAACAAGAGTCTCGACTACGTCCAGGCGGGCGTCCCCAGCCTACAGATGGATTGGCCCGAGTACCGCCGGATCGAGGATGCGTTCGGGTGCTATCACCTCGTGAAAAACCTGAGCGTACAGAGCATCGTGTACGCCATCGAAACCTGCCGACAGCCGAGCTACTACGCGAAGCTACAGGACGGCTGTCTTCGGGCGGCCGAGCGGCTCAACTGGGACGTGGAGCAGTCCAAGCTGCTCAGCATCTGGCGCGCGGTACTGCCCGTAAGCTCCGCGGGCTAAAATTTGGCGACGATGCCCCCGAGCACATTGATCCCAACGGTAGGGTAGTAGGGGAACTTCTCGCGTCTGTTGTTGAGGATGTTGTTCGCCTGCGCGAAAGCACTCAATCTCTCGTTGATCGCGAAATCGGCGGCCAGGCTCAGGTCGAGCAGCGCTTCGGTTCGCTCCTCGCGGGGACCCTCGGTGGTGACCTCCACCACGTAGGGCAAGGCGTTCTGGGCGGTCAGCGAGGCCTCGACGTACACTTTCCCCGGTACCGCCTCGTAGCGCGCGTTGAAGCTCGCGTCGAAGCTCGGCAACAGGTAGGGCTTGTTCGCATTTTCGAGCGTGAAGATTCGGTTTTCGACGAGCAGACCGCCGGTAACCCGATCCGTGAGCGGTGCGCTAGCTTCGAGTTTGATGCCGATCACGTTCGCGCTGTCGTACGCGGTAGTAAAGCGGTACCCCGAGCTGTCGAGCCCGTAGATCGCTAGATCGTTGATGCGACTGTAGCTCACCGTCGCGCGGTAGTTGATCCCGATCGTCTGTCCCTGCAGACCGGCGTAACCCCGGTACACCCGACTGTTGCGCAGCTCGAAATCCTCGGCGACGTACGGCATGTACCGACTCACGTTCGAGAGGTTGTTTTTCTTCAGGCCACCGTCGACCCCGGCCACGGCCACGAAGCCGCCGCCGATCACGTAGCTGATCTCGGCCTGCGGGAACACGAGAAACTCGTCGTCGGTATTCGCGACGGTCGCGCCGAGCCGGACGCCGAACTGATCGTAGTGTGCCCCGACGGTCGGCGTGAAGCCGTAGTTGTTGAGGTCCTGCTTCTCCGTAGCGTCGTAGGAGGTAATGTCGACGTCCACTTCGGCTTCGGCGTACCAGAAATCGCCGAAGTCTCGGCGCGCGAACACGTTGAGGAGTCCGTTGCGCTCCTTAGTCGAGAAAGCGTCCGAGAGGAAATCGAGGTCGATACCCACCCGGTAGTCGATCCCCGCGGAGTTCTCGTTCGAGTTGCGGACCGCGGCGCGCAGGCCGAACTGACTGAAGGCCTGATCCAGTCGATCGACGGGGAGTCCGGTCGTATCCCCCGTGGCCGCCTCGTAGCCGTAGTAGCGGTACATACGGCGATCGTAGTCGAGGTCGGCGTCGACGGCTACGCCCGCTTCCGTGTAGAAGGTACCCCCCACCGTGGCGTCGACCTCGGCGTAGCGCGGCTCGTCGGTCTCGCTCCGCTGGATACCGTAGGTATGTGCGTCGGCGCGGAACGCGAAGGCGTCGGAGCGACTGGCGTAGCCCAAATCGCCGAGCCAACCGAGTGGAAAACCGGCGCCGAGGCGGACGAGCCCCTCGTAGGTGGGCGGCTGCTCCTCGGAGCGCACGGCGAGCGGCCGGATGCTCGGCGGGCTGTAGGCGATGTCGGTTTCCACGGGGATAGCCTCGTAGGTCTGTGGGACCAGCGACGTGTCGATCGGCGGTAGGCTCGGTCGCGTCCCCACCGGTTCGGCCTCGGCGAGCCGGGCGTCGAACTTCTTCTCGATCGTGACCAGCTCGGTGGGCAGGGGCTCGCCGTCGTCTTGGGTCCACCCGGCCCGGGGGAACAGAAGCAAGAGGGTACCGCCGAAACTCAGCCAGGCGGTCCGAAGGGCTGTACTAGGGAGACGCATGTTAGCGGTTTTCGGGTTCTACGAGATCGAGCTTGCCGTCGTCCGTCGGGCGCACCTTGCTGGCCGCGTCCATGGCGCGGGTCACCTCGGCGAGCTTCTTCTTCGCCTCGGCTTCGAGCTTCTCGTTGCCCCGGTAGTTTTCGACGAGTCCTTCCGCTACGGCGCGGGCGGAGAGCAGGTCCCCCTGATCGACGAATACATCGGTGAGCAGGAGCACCGATCGGGCGACCCAAAACGGGTGACCCGAGCTCTTGCGCTGCGCGCTAATCGCCACCTCCTTCGCCTTCTCCAAGTTGCGCTGCAGGTAGTAGATCCGACCGGTGAGGTAGCGCGCCTCGGCGGCGGCTTCGCCGTCGTCGACCTCCACGACGCGATCGAAGCTCGCGAGCGCGCGGTCGTAGTCCTTGCGGTCGTAAGCCACCTTGCCGTCGTAGAAGCTCGCGATGGCGCGGGTCGGTTCCGACGCGTTCGGATCTGCGTTAATCTGCTGGGTGAGACCGTAGACCGCCTTCGCGTCCCCACTCCGGTAGCTGGCCCGGAGCGCCATGAGGCGCAATTCGGGTGAGGCCTGATCGCCCGCGTCCTCGATGACCTTGTTGTAGTACCGGCTCGCCTTCTCGAAATCGCGCTCGCTGTCGTACGCGATGCGGGCGGCCTTGGTGAGCGCTTCGGTGTAGTACTGCCCCGCGCCGCGCTGGACGATGCTCTCGAAGTCGCTCAGCGCCTCCTTGTACTTGCGCTGCACGAGGTAGGCGTCGGCCCGCCGGTAGAGTGCCTCCACCGCGTAGCCGCCGCCGGGGTAATTGTTCAGGTAGCTGGTGTACTGATCTACCGCCTCGGTGTAATCGCCTTCCTGGTACTTGTTTTGAGCGGAAGCGAAGTTGATCGAATCGCGGACCGAGTTATCGAGTTTTACGCCGGGCACCGTTTCCAGAAACGCCAGGTACTCGTTGGGCTTGCCGAGGTCGTCGACGTAGATCTCCTGAAGGTTTTGCTGCGCTACCCGGACCTCCTCGGCCCGGGGGTTATTCGCGAACACCTGTTTGTAGTAGTCGATGGCGGTCTGCGTAGACCCCTGGTTGTAGCTCACGAGGCCGAGCTGGATGAGGGCGTCGTTGCGGAGGGCGGAGCCCTTGTAGTCGTTCACGAGCCTCTCGAGCACCTGTCCCGAACGCTTGAGCTGATTGATCGACAGGTAGGTGGCTCCGAGCTCGAAGAGCGCATCGTCGGCGAAATCCGATTTCGGATACTTATCGACGATCGTTTCGAGGGCGATGATCTTCTGCGCCGAGTTGCCGCTCAGACCCTCGATGATCGCCTTCTGGTACAGGGCGTAGATGTAGCCCTGGTACTTTTTGTCGATGGCCTCATCGTAAAACTTGAGTGCGGCGGTGTAGTCGTTTTTCTTGAAATTGGCGTCGCCTGCGCGCACCACGGCATCGCCGAGCATGTTGGCGAGCGGGCGACTGTCGGAGCCGAGCGAGATGCGTCGGCGCAGTCCGGCTACCGCCTCCTGAAAGTGCCCGAGGGCGCTCCGAAAATCGTTTTGCTTCAGGTAGCTGTAGCCCAGGAGGTATTGGGCGGTACCCAAGTTCGAATCCTCGGGCAGGGGCTGGTCCACCGCCTTGGCGAGCTCCACGAACCGCCCGAGGTGCTTGACGGCCGTCTTGTGCGCGCCGTCCGCGTAGGCGATGTCGCCCAACCAGTAGTTCGCGATCGCTTCGTAGTAGCGGTCGCCCGGGCCCTCGAGGCTGCGGGTGAGCAGCGTTTTGGCTGCGGCCTCCTCGCGCGCCTGCACGAGCTGTAGGCCGCGCAACACGAGTACCCGCTGGCGAGCCTCCCGCAGCTCGGGGGTGAGCTCGGTCATGCCGTCGAGAATCCCGAGGGCGCGCTCGTAGTCGCGCGATTTCAGAATCACGCGGCTTAGCAATCCTTGGGCCTCGGCGTAGTGCGAGGAGCTATCCGGTACGGCCTGTAGCGCGACCAGCGCCTCCTGGTCGTAGCCCAGTTCGTAGTTTAGTTTCGCGACGTTCCAAGCGGCTTCGGCTTTGAGTTGCGGGTCGTAGTCCATCCGGCTCACCGAAGCGAAGGCCGGGCGCGCCTCCTCGCGCTGGTTGAGGTGGAGCCGCGAGTTGCCGAAGTAGTACAGCGAGGCCTGCGCGAGTTGTGAGTCTTCGCCGCCGAGCTGCCGGAGGTTGCCCGCGGCGGCTTCGTACGCGCCCGATACGTACTGCGCGTAGCCGAGCTGGTAGAAGTCCTCCGCGCTCATCTCCTGGTTGCTCGCGGCGTAAGCCTCGAGGTGCGGGAGGGCCTCTTCGTAGCGCCCGAGCTCGAAGAGGGCTCGGCCGATGAGCAAGTGGATCTCGTCCTGCTGCCGCACACCCGGTGCATCGACGGCCGGTACGGCGTACGCGATGAGCTCCTCGTACTTGCCCTCGGCGAAGTAGATCTGCGCGAGGTAGCCCGGGATCACTTTGCCGTACTTTTTCGACTCGGACAGCGACTCGAAGGCCTTCAGCGCCGCTGCGTTGTCGCCGTCGTAGTACTCGGCGAGCGCGTAGTAGTACGTAGCCGCCTCCCGCTGCTCGCCCGCGCGATTGCGCAAACCGTTGAAGTAGCGCAGCGCGGTGCCGAAGTCCTTCTTGACGAAGGCCGCGTAGCCGAGCCGAAACCGCACGAGATCCCGTTGCGCGGGCGTTAACCCCGACTCCGGTAGCCGCTCGTAAAACTCGGCCGCCGTTGTGTAATCCTTGTCGGCGAAGGCCAGCTCGGCCACCTGCCGGATGGCTTCGTTCGCTACGGGTTGCGGTGAGTAGCGGTCGATAAACGACTCCAGCAGTACCGCGGCTTCGGGCAAGTCCGCGCGCTGTGCCGCTAGGGCTAGCAACAGCTCGGCGTTGACGCGTGCCTCGTCGTGCTGGGCCGTGCCCGGCGCATCCGACAGGCCGAGGTAGCGCCGCAGCCGTTCGGCGGCGACCCCGTAAGCGCCGGCGTCGAACAGCATTCGCGCGTCGTTGTACGTAGCCTGGGGGTTGTTGTAGGTCGCGGAGGTTTGGCCGCGCACCGAGGCGGTGCACAGCAACAGTACGCAGGTGAAATAAGAGAGGACAGAGCGCATATGGGGAGGCAAGTAACGTCGGGTTCACTCAACGTCGAGTGCCGGCCACTCCATGTTCAGCCCTTCGAATGCGTCCATAACCGCCTTCGCCACCAAGATGTCGCGGTACCAGCGCGAGTCGGTCGGCACGATCGCCCACGGTACCTCCGAGCGCGCGAGCACGTCGTTGTAGGCCGCCATGTACTCGTCCCAGTGCTTCCGCTCTTCCCAATCTCCGGGGTTGTGCTTGTAGTGCTTATCCGGCTCGTCGAGACGCTCCTGGAGCTGCTTCTCCTGCTCGTCCTTACCGATGTGCAGGAGGAACTTGAGGACGATCGTGTCGTTGTCCTCGATGAGGAGTCGCTCGAACGCGTTGATCGCCCGAAAGCGCTCGGACACTCGCTCGTTGTCGATCCAGCCGTGTACCCGTTGGATGAGGACGTCCTCGTAGTGACTCCGATTCCAGATCGCGACCTGGCCCTTGGCCGGGGCGTGCGCGTGCGCGCGCCACAGGAAGTCGTGTGCGGCCTCTTCCTCGGTCGGTTTTTTGAAGGAGTGAACTCGCAGGTTGAGCGGCGAGGTTTGCTCGAAGGCCGCCTCGACCGCCCCGTTCTTACCCGATGCATCCATGCCCTGGAAGATCACCAGCATCGCGTGCGACTTCACCGCTCCAAACTGATCTACGTAGTCGGCGATCTCCGCGGCGTAGGCCTTGGCCTGCTTTCGCGACCGCGTTTTGTCGGCACCCTCCGGAGGCGTAGTGGGGAGCTTGTTCAGGTCGATTTTTGCCATGTGGGGAAGGTCGGTCCCGACGCCGTTTTTCGCGGGACTCCTTTTCTTCACCCCGCAAAGCGGATCGCCATGCCCATCGATACCTCCAAACTCGGGAACCGTTCCGACTGGGAGGCATTGGCGCGCGAGGTGTGCGACGCGAAGGTGCCGCTCGCGGCTGTCCTCGAGCTCGCGGCGAGCGGCACCCGGAGGGAGGCACAACGGGCGGGCTACGTGCTCTTCCACGTCCACCGACAGTGCCCGAAATCGCTCTCGCCCCACCTCTCTACCCTCGTCTCGCTGCTGCAAAACCCGCCCCACGATTCCATCCCGCGGCAGGTTTTCTCCATCCTCCAAGATCGCACCGTCCCGCACGAGCTCGCGGGAAGAGTTTTTGCGAAAGCGGTGGACACCTGGCTCGACCAGCGGGCTCCCGTAGCGGCGCGCGCGCGGGCCCTCGGTGCCTGCGCCAACGTCGCCAGGCAGTACGAGAGACTCTGGAGCGAGCTCGCCGAACTCACCGACGCGATCACCGAGCACGACGCACCCGGCATCCGGTCGGTAGCCCGGAGGGTGAAAGCTGAAGCCCACCGGAACCTGCCCGCATCGGTTAAGCCCGCATCGGTTAAGCCCGCATCGGTTAAGCCCGCATCGGTTAAGCCCGCATCGGTTAAGCCCGCATCGGTTAAGCCCGCATCGGTTAAGCCCGCATCGGTTAAGCCCGCATCGGTTAAGCCCGCATCGGTTAAGCCCGCATCTTGGCGCGTTTCACCAGGTAGGCCTGGAGTACGGGCCTGAAGCCGCGCGAGGTATCGGCGTCGACGAGGTCGACGCGGTACTGCAGGCAGGTCTCGTTGAGCCGTTGGCGCTGCTCGGCGACCTGACTCCGGTAGAGCTCCGCGACCTCCCCCGGTTGTAATTTTACGCGCTCGCCGGTTTCCATGTCGACGAATTCGTGCGGACGGTTGTCGTAGGCGAAATCGACCTCCCGCCGGTGGTTGGTTACCTGGAATAATACGACCTCGTGCTTGCGGTGACGCAGGTGCTGTAGCGCCCCGTAGAGCTCCTCGAGGTTGTCGCCCTGCCCGAAGAAATCGCTGAACACGAAGACGAGCGACCGCTTGTGCAGCGTCTCGGCCACGGTGTGTAGGGCCTCGGCGGTGTTCGAGCTGCGGCCCGCTGTGTAGCCGTCGAGCGAGGCCTCGAGCTGGGCGGTGAGTCCACGCAGGTGCGTAGTGCTCGAGCGCTGCGCCGACTGGCTCGTGATCGTGTCGTGGTACAGGCTCAGGCCGAACGCATCGCGCTGGCGCTGCAGGAGGTACATCAGGGAGGCCGCCGCCTCGGCGCTAAACTGGAGCTTGCTGCCGGCGCGGTCTTTGGCGTCCGAGAAGTACATGCTCGAACTCGCGTCGACGACCAGCTGGCAGCGCAGGTTGGTCTCCTCCTCGTAGCGCTTCGTGTACATCCGGTCGGAGCGCGCGTAGACCTTCCAGTCGATGTTACGCAGATTGTCGCCGGGGTTGTAGAGCCGGTGTTCGGCGAACTCCACGGAGAAGCCGTGGAACGGGCTCTTGTGCAACCCGATGATGAAGCCTTCCACCACCTGCTTGGCGAGGAGTTCGAGGCGACCCAGGTCGCGGACGTTTTGGGCGGAGAGCAAGGGCGTAACGTATTGAAGGCTTCGGGATAGCTACAAGACGGTACCGGACCGACCTGTGTTGCGCTTCCCGAAGCCTTCGCTACGAATTTAGAAAGAGGACCGTCTAGTCGTTCTAGTTGAGGTGCTGCTCGATCTTCTGTTGCAGGGCTGCCTTCGTGGTGGAGCCCACGTGGCGATCGACGACCTCTCCGTTCTTGAAGATGAGGATCGTTGGGATCGAGCGAATGGCGTAGCGCTGGCTTACCTCGCTGTTCTCGTCCACGTTGAGCTTCCCGATCTTCACCTTGCCGTCGAGGTCCTTGGCCAACTCCTCGATGATCGGCGTGATCATACGGCAGGGACCGCACCATTCCGCCCAAAAGTCGACGACGCTCACGCCCTTGTCGTTGATTGCCTCAGTTTCGAAGTTCGTATCCGTGAAGGTGAATGCCATGGTAGGTATTTCTGTTTGGTGTAGGTGCCAATAACACTGCCACACAATTCTGGGTTGCGCGCCTAGTCGGGCGCCCGCGCCACCAACAGCTCCCGGTACGCGCTCACGGGGGTTTGCGCGTCGGCGAGGAAGACCTCCGGCTCCTTCGACGAGCGGATCAGCATGGCCGGCGCCGCGGGCAGCTTCCCGCCCGGCAGCCCGGCGTAGTCTCCGGCGGCCGGGACCGTGTAGGCGGGTACGACGAGCTGCGACTCGCGCAGGTCGATCAGCTCCTCCCGTTCGTTGCCGCCGGCCGGCGTGGCCAGCGCCACCCGGATACCGAGCTCGTTGAGGCCCTGTATTTGACTTTGGATGCGGCGCAGCCCGGCGGCGCCCGTGCTCGGCGACCAAAAGAGGATGGCGCTCGTGCTGTCGGAGCGCGGACTGAGGTAGGCGTCGACCTCGGCGGCGCGCAGCTCGATCCACGTGCGCCCCTTGGCGCGCGCGAGCAGGTCGCGCTCCTCCGCCGATAGACTCGAGGTCGACGCCGAGGTGCTCGGTCCGACCGCGACTGTGGGTGCTCTCCCGCCGTCCGTTGCGGGGGGTTCCGAACCGCAGCCCGCGAGCACGAGGCCTCCAACAAGAAGCACGGTGCCTACGTTTAGCCACTCTACCGCCCATGATCGCGAGCGCTCCTTCAGCTTTTTCTTCGTTGGCGCGCTCGGCGCTGCGTTGGGTTTCGTTTGCAACATGCTTGCTTTTATTACGGTATTTGCTTTCGGCGCAAGTTGTCGAAGATTACTACAGCCGCGCCTTGTTTCCGAAGGTGAAGTGGTTGTTACACACGGCCTTCGCCTGGTGGCCGCTGGCCGCCTCGGGCATCCTCATCGCGGTTTCGCTCGGCTGGTTCGTGTACGCCGTTCGCGCGCACGTGTACCGGCAGTTCTCCACCCGCTACAAACTCCTTGCCGCCGGCTTGGTCCTCGCGCGCAGCCTGGCCGGGGTACTCGCCGTCTTCCTCCTCGCGTGGGGCTTCAACTACGGGCGGGTCCCGCTCGCCGACCAGCTCCAGCTCGACGTACGGGAGTTGAGCACCGACGATCTCTGGGACGAACTGCGTAGCGCCGCCAAATACGTCAGTATCCTCCGCGCGCAACTTCCCCTGCGCGACACCTTCGACCTGGCGAGCTTGCCCCTCGCGCAGGGCTCCCCGCTCTCCCTGGAGGCCGCGGTCCGCAAACAGCTCGGCGCGCTCGGCTACCCGAACGGGGGCGGGGTGCGGGTCCGCAAGGTCGTCCCGGGCGTCCTGCTGCACTTCAGTACCTCGGGCATCTATTTCCCGCTCACGGGCGAAGGGCACGTCGATGCCGGACTGCACACGCTGCAGGTCCCCTTCGTTACCGCCCACGAAACGTTACATGGCTACGGCATCACCGACGAGGGCTCCTGCAATTTCGTAGCCTACCTCGCCTGCATCCACGCCGACAACCTCTACCTGCGCTACTCGGGCCACCTCACTTACTACCGCTACGTGGGCGCCGCCGTGGCCCGCCGCGATCCGAGAGGCTACGCCGCCTTTCGGCAAAACCTGCCGGCCGGGGTTCGCGCCGACCTCGACAACATCAACGCGAGTCTCGACAAATACACCGCCGTAGCCCCCGTACTCCGCGATGCGATCTACGATAGCTACCTCAAATCCCAGGGCGTCGCGGACGGACTGGCGAGCTACAGTCGGCTCATCGACCTCGTGGTGGCGTGGCGCGCGCGGCCCCGCCCCCGCCCGGTATCGATGCCAACAATCGACTGACCGTCGCGGTCAGGTTGGCGAGGGCGAGCTCGATACGCCAGCCGTCGCGGTTGCGGGGCTCCACGTAGTTGCTGATGGCACGGAGTTGTACGCAGGGGATGTTTTGCCGCAAGGCGACCAGAAAGACGGCGGCCCCCTCCATGGATTCGACCTGGGCGTCGCTGCGCCGGCGGAGGGCGGCCACCGATTCGGCCGCGCCGTGCACGGTGGAGGCGGTGAGGGCCGTGACCTGCTTCGCGAACGCGGGCTCCGTGGCCACGTGGAGCCGCCCCGCGCTGTAGGGCGGCGAGTCTCCGTCGAGTAACCCGAGGGCCTGGGCGGAGGTAAAGGACCCGTCCCGCTCCTCGATGCCGAGGTCGGCCCACTCCTCGCGCACCACGTGGACGACTTCGCCGAGCTCCAGACTTCGGTCGATAGCCCCGGCCAAACCGATATTCAGAATGAGCGAAGGCGGTCGGGCCAGCACCGCTTCGGTGAGCAGTACGCCGGTGTGTACCGGTCCGACTCCGGTAACCAGATACTCCAACGCCCAAGAACCCGCTCGGCGCGCCGCGTCGCCGCCGACGGCGGGCCAGGCCGAGGTCGAACCAGCCAGCTCGAAGGGCGTTGCGGCAACGATAAGTACGCGCATTCGGGCAGTTTGTGCGTTGGCCACTTGCATTGTGGCGATTTTTTGTTTATTCGGCGCCGGTTTGCTAAAAAACCGGTAGTGAACCTTCCCCCATGAGCTCAGAACGCTATTCACCCGAGGAGCTAGACAAGTTCCGTGATAACGTCGTGAAAAAGCTCGGTCGGGCCAGAGACGACTTCCAGTACCTGCAGGAGCAGCTCGAGGAGTTGAGCCAGAATTCGGACAGCGATCATTCGGCCGACTACATCGACGGTTCGGCGGCGAACATGGACATGGAGCGGATGAACGAGATGGCCCGGCGTCAGATCGCCAACATCGAGGAGCTAGAAGCCGCGCTCGTGCGGATCCGGCAGGGGGTATACGGTATTTGTACCGTGACCGGCGAGCGCATCGAGCCCGCCCGCCTCAAGGTGGTGCCGCAGGCCATGCGCAGCGTGGAGGGCGAAAACCTGGTGATGCTGGGCAAGGCGAAAGACAAGGATCTCGTCTAGCTCGCCCTGCCCGGCAGTGTCCGTAGCCTACATCTTCTGGAAGGTCCCGATTACTTCGCGTACGTGCTCAGCCGACGCGTTGAGTAACTGCTTCTCGCCGGCGTCGAGCTCGAGCTCGATGATCTCGGAGATCCCCGCGCTGTTGAGCTTTACCGGCACGCCGAGGTAGATATCGCTCAGGCCGTACTCTCCGTCGAGGTAGGCGCAGCACGGGAAGATTCGATTCTCGTTGCGCACGATCGACTCCACCATCTGCGCGGCGGCCGCCCCCGGCGCGTACCAGGCCGAGGTGCCCATGAGGCCGACGAGTTCGCCGCCCCCTTTCTTGGTGCGCTCCACGATCGCGTCGAGCTTCGCGGAGTCGATGAGCTCCGTGACGGGGATACCGGCCACCGTGGTGTAGCGCGGTAGCGGAACCATGGTGTCGCCGTGGCCGCCCATGAGTACGGCCTGAATGTCCTTCGGCGACACGTCGAGCGCCTCGGCGAGGAAGGCACGGTAGCGGGCCGTGTCGAGGATGCCGGCCATCCCGAACACGCGACTGCTGTCGAGCCCGCTCTTCCTGAAGGCGGCGTAGGTCATCACGTCGAGTGGGTTCGAGACGACGATGATGATCGGGTTGGGGGAGCGCTCGAGGATCGAGGTCGTTACCATCGTCACGATCTTCGCGTTCGTGCTGATCAGATCGTCGCGGCTCATGCCCGGCTTACGCGGGACACCCGCCGTGATCACCACGATGTCCGAGTCGGCCGTGTCGGCGTAGTCGCCGGTACCCTTCAACCGGGTAGAGTAGAAATCGATGGGGGCCTGCTGCCAAGAGTCGAGCGCTTTGCCCCTGGCGAGGTCCGCTTGGATATCGAGGAGAACGACCTCGTTGACGAGGTCTTTGTGGGCGAGGACGTTGGCGCAGGTCGCACCGACGTTCCCGGCGCCGACGACCGTAATCTTGGCCATGGTGGGTGGGATGAAAGTTTGAAAGAGCGGCAAATGTAAAAAAGCAATACACGCTCAAACCGTCGATCGCACGTTACTTTAGCGAAGCCCGACTTCTCCCAACCCTTGCCTATGCGTCCGAGCCGTACTCTCCTCAGCTTCACCTTCCTCCTTTGGGTCTTCCAATCCGCGGGTTTCGCGCAGTCCACCCACGGGTTCTGCGGTACCGGAGAGATCGACCAGGTCCGCTTCCGCGAAAACCTCGTCAAGTCACGCACGCGCGGTCCGCTCACTCCGCGAGCCCCGGTCGACGTGCCGATTCGCTTCAAGCTGATTCGCCGCGGCGACGGTACCGGCGCGGCCAGCTTCGACGACCTGCTCAATCTGATGACCTCGCTCAACGTGGATTTCGCACCGCGCGGCATCCGGTTCTACCTCGCGCCGGGGCAGGACCAGCCCTGGGATTATCTCTCGAGCGACAATCTCTACGACAACAGCGGGGAGTTCACGCGTGAGCTCGTACAAAACAAGAGCAGCGCGGCCGTTACGATCTTCGTACCCAACGACGCAACCCCGCCCGGTGGAACTGGGGAAGGAGTCACCCTGGGTTATTACCACCCCCAAAACGACTACCTCGTTTTCGCGCGCAGCGAAATCGGTAACAACGCCTCAACCGCCTCCCACGAGCTCGGCCACTTCTTCGGTCTCCCGCACACCTTCCAGGGTTGGGATTGCGAGGGGTGGAATGATCCCACCGACTACCCGACGGACAATCCCGTCACGATCACGAAGGCCCCCTGCCTGGGGGGGGAGATCGACGTAGAGTTCGTCACCCGGGGCGCCGGAGCCAACTGCGCCGAGGCGGGCGACGGATTTTGTGATACGCCGGCCGACTACAACATGGGCTTCGGGGCTCCCGCCTGCGGGTACGCGGGCGACGTGAAGGATAAGAACGGTGAGCTGATACGGCCCGATCCGAACAACTTCATGGGCTATTTCTTGGCTTGCAGCGAATACACCTTTTCCGACGAGCAGGCGGCCATGATGCTGACGGACTACGAGGATACGTCACGCGACTACCTCCGGCGGTTATCGGGTCCGACCGGGACGGGGACGGTGTCCGAGGCCGTCAACGTGATCTCACCCCTGCCCGACGCGATCACCGACAGCGCGAGCGTAGTCACCGTAAAGTGGGAGCCCGTCCCCGACGCCGCGTACTACGCCCTCGAGGTCAGCAAGCGCAGGAGCTTCGATCCCCTCGTGGAGGAGGTAGTCGTGTCAAACGCCACGGAGTACACCCTCACCGGGCTCGAGGAGAACGAGCGGTACTATTACCGTATACGTCCTTTCTCGGACGTCTCCTTCGGCGACGGTGCGGTCAGTCAGTCCTTCACGACGGCGAATTTGACGAGCGTCACCGACCCGCAGGAAGCCGTCGAGCAGCTCGTCATTACCCCCAATCCCGTACGCACCGGTGAGGCCGTCGCGGTCGAGCTCACGCTGTCGAACTCGGCTCGACTCCTAATAACCGTGCGCGATTTAACGGGCCGGGTGCTCTCGCAAAACAACGACTTCCTCGGGGCGGGCGACCACACGATCGCGGTTCCGGACGCCGAGCGACTCGCGCCGGGTAGCTACGTCGCCACCGTTACCTCGGAGCAAGGTGTGTCGAGTAGGGCGTTTTTGGTTCAGTGATCCCTGCCGCACGGCCCGAATCAGCTCGCGTCGTCGAGTAGCCCCTCCACCTCCGCTTCCGTGGCGCGCAACTTGGCGCGCGACCAGTCCAAGATAAACTTCGCCCGCCGCACCCGTTCCGCCAGCTTGTCGACATCCACCACGGGGCCCTGCAGCTCGGCCAGGAGGGTCTCGAGCTCGTCCTGAGCGGCCTGGTAATTCTTCGGAGCTTGCTGATCGGCCATGGAGTGGGTTGTGGGCGAAAGTTATTCTACCACGCTGGTAGCCGTACCGGTCGCGAAGTGGGTGGTGAGGACATCCCCCGCGTGCAGTGCTTCCGCAAAACGGATCACCTCCTCCCCGCGGGTAGCCACACTGAAACCGCGCTCGAACACGGCCCGCGGGTCGAGTGCGTCGAGCTCCCGGGTCCGTGATTCCAAGCGTTGGGCGTGGCTCGCGATGGCCACCCGAGCGGACTGTAGCACGCCCCGCTCGCTCGCGGTCAACTGCGTGTCCGAACTAAGCAGTTGCCGTCTGGCCGCACCCTCGACCGCGCCGCCCGCCCGTTCGAGCTGTCGGGCGAGCGTGCCGAGGCTTTGCGCCGCCCAGCGCGTACACGAGCGGGCGAGCTCGAGTTGCTTCGCCTCGTACGCCTCGAAGCGCGCGAGCAGAAACTCGGCGAGCGCGGTAGGCGTCTTCAGGCTGGTGTGCGCGACGAGATCGGGCAGGGTCTCATCGGTCTCGTGGCCGACGCCGACGAGCACGGGCAGTTTCGCGGAAGCGATCGCTTCGCCAACGGTAAGCACGTCGAAGCCGGCCAGATCGAGTTTGGAGCCACCGCCGCGTAGGAGCGCGATGGCGTCGAACTCGCCGGATCGCCGGTTGATCGCAGCCAGGGCCCCGAGTACGGTGGGCTCGACCTGCGTCCCCTGTACCGACACGTCGAACAGCGTGAGGCCGACGCGGTACCCGGAGGCATTGTGTTCGAGCTGCGCCACGAAATCGGCGTAGCCCGCGGCGGTGGGGGAGGAGAGCACCGCGATGCGCTGGGGGACGGGGGGGAGGGGGAGTTGCCCGTTTTGCGAAAGCAGGCCCCGCGCGCTGAGCTCGGCGACGATCTGCTGACGGCGTAGCTCCAACTGCCCGAGCGTAAAGCTCGGGTCCCAGTCGACGAGCTCCAACTTGAGTCCGTACACCTCGTGAAAGTCGAGGAGTACCCGCAGGCAGACCTCCTGTCCCGCCGCGAGCACGTCGCGCGCGGCGACGCCCCTTTCGCGTACGACCTTGCTGAAGGTCCGCGACCAAACTACGCCGTCCACTTTGGCCACGGGCGCGGCCCCGGCGGCGTCTCCCTTCTGCACCAGCTGCAGGTAGCGGTGCCCCCGGCGCTCGGTGATTTGCGAGAGCTCGGCCTTCACCCAAACGGGTTCCGGGAAATTGAGCGCGAGGGCCCGGCGGGCGCGGGTGAGCAGGCTGAGGAGGGGGATTGCGTCCATATTATAAAATGGCGTCATGCTTTGGCATGACTTTAGCGAAAGTGTGCATGTGTTCACGGCTCAGCGGCGACCTCAAGGGTGGCTCGGGCCACATTTCAATAACCCTTTTCGTAACTGCTGTACACATCATGAATTTCCCTACCCTCCTTAATACCCGACGTCGGATGACCGCCCTGGCGGTCGCTGCGCTAGCCGGCGTAGGAGTCGCCAACGCCCAGTATACGGGTATTGGGACGACTGCACCCGACGCGTCGCTGCACGTCGTGCCGGTAACCCCGGGCACCGACGAGCCGATCCGCGTCGAAAGTATCATCGATTACGACGGTACCGACGTCGCCTACAGCGACGTACTGCTCTACGACCCAACTACGGGTATTTTCCGCCGTGAATCACTCACCGACTTATTCGACGCTCAGGGCGAGTGGGACTTCGACGGTACGACGTTGAATCCGGCTAACCTGAACGCAACCACGATTCAGATTACCAACGCGGGAGTCGCTATCGGCGTCCCGACCGAAATCACCGGAGCGACGACCATCACCGGTGCCACAACGATTACCGGGGTGACCGACATCACTGGCGCCACAACTGTCGACGGCACGCTGGAGGTAACCGGTATCACGAGCCTCGGCACGGTGAACGCCGGAGCTACGCCAGTACCCGGAACTACACGGATATTGATCTCCGACGGTGGTACCGGGGAGGTTCAGTTCAATACCCTCGACGAGATCTTCGCGAGCAACGGCCAGTGGGAAGACGACGGCACGACGCTCAGTCCGACCAACTACCCCGGGACCGTGGACATCACGGCTACGACCGTAGGCATCGGCCAGGCGACGACCGTTAACAGTACGCTCAACGTAACCGGGGCCTCGACGCTCTCCAACACCCAGGTAAACGGGACGCTCGGCGTGACCGGCGTTTCGACGCTCGCTCAAACCAACGTAGTCGGGGCCTTCGACGTGACCGGAGCCTCCACGCTCGACGCTACGACCGTCGACGGACTGTTGACGTTGAACTCGGTCAACCTACTCACCACTCCGCCGGCGGTTCCACCGACCACACGCGTGCTCATCCAAAACGGAGCCGGCGTGGTCGAAGCGTACACCGTGGCCGATCTCTTGGCGACCAACGGAGAATGGGTCCTCAATGGCGCTGGCACCGCCATCGAGCCGCGTCGCTACGCGGGTGCCATGACCGTCAACGCCGCCGCCGCCAACGTAACCGTGCCTACTACGGTGACGAGCACGCTCAACGTCGATCAGGCGACTACGTTGGCCACGACCCTCGACGTCGGGACGACCCTCGACGTCGCTGGAGCGACCACGCTCGACGCCACCCTCCAGGTAGACGGTAACGTAACGCTCAACGCGGTACCCGCCTACGTACCGGCCCCCGTTGGAGCGGATAAGATCCTCTTCCAGCAGGACGGCGCACCCGTCGACAACACCGTACAGTCCGTAACCGTAGATCAGCTTCTCGCCGCCAACGGCGAGTGGGTTTACGACGCCACGAACACCCGTATCTACGCCCGCCGCGCGCTGGCCGGCGGTGCGGACGTTTGGGTAACCGACGCCGGCAACCACGTGGTGGAGTTAGCGGCCTCCTACCAGTTCGGCGACGCCAACAACCAGGTTACCGCCACCGGTATCACCGCCAGTGCAGACTACACGGTCACGAACGGCGCCGGCGAAGACTTCGAGTTCCGTGAGGCTACGTCGAGCGAGCCTTGGCTCTTCCACGATGCCGACGCCGGTGCGAGCGGGGAGATCGGACGGGTTGGAATCAACACCAGCACCCCGCAAGCGACGCTCCACGTCGGCGGTAACATCGTGGCCAGTAACTCGTCGGTCACTTCGGACGCCCGCTTCAAGAAGGACGTCAACGAGCTCAAAGGCGCCCTCGAAGCCATCAACGCCCTGCGCGGCGTGAGCTACGAGTTCCGCAGCGACGAGTTCCCGACCGAAAACTTCGACCACGCTACGCACCTCGGCTTCATCGCGCAGGAGATCCGCGAGGTACTCCCTCAGACCGTGTTCGAGCGCGGCGACGGCTACCTCACCGTCGACTACTCGGCCGTTACGCCGGTACTCGTCGAGGCCGTCCAGGAGCTGAGCGCTCAGGTAGCCAAGCTGCAAGCCGAGAACACAACCCTCCGCGGTACTTCCACCGCCGACGCCACCGCAGTGAGCGCTAAGCAGATCAGTGACCTAGAAGCACGCCTCGCCGACATGGACGCCCGCCTCGAGGCCGTCGCCGGTCGCAAGTAGTCTTCTAAACGCACTGCCGGGAAAACTACGCATCTCTCGAAACGGCCGCGAGGCCCACCCACCGGGCACGATCTAAGCGATCGTGCCCGGTTTTTACGTTCGTAAGCCTATGGCGGAGCACCCCGATACCGAAGCGTTGCGGCAACGGCTACAAACCCTCGCCAACCAAACCTTTCCGGCGAGAGCGAAGCGGGGCGGCTACCCGGTACACCTCAACCACTGCTTCCTGCGCATCGTGTACGACAACCTGTTCGACGCGCCCTGGCGCACGGTGCTTACGCAAAAACGGGCCGCCTACCGCCAACTGTCGCACGCTCAATTGCTCGCCGCCATCGAGCTCGGCGAACGGATCACCGACGATAAGCAGGCGTGCGCCGAGCTCAACGAGCGTAGCCTCGAGCTGCGGGGCAAGCGTTGAGCCCGGCGCCGGGCCGCTCGGGACGGGCCAGCGCGGGCGTCCCGAGCGGCCCTAGGCTTTCGCCAAAACCCCCTGCACCTCCGTTGCCGCGTCCTTGAGCAAGGTCGCCGAGCGTACGTTGAGCCCGGACTCGTCGATCATCCGCTTGGCGATGTCGGCGTTGGTGCCCTGCAGGCGCACGATGATCGGGACGTTGATGGAGCCCATGTTTTGGTAGGCGTCGATCACGCCCTGGGCCACGCGGTCGCAGCGCACGATGCCGCCGAAGATGTTGATGAGGATCGCCTTGACTTTATCGTCCTTGAGGATGATCCGGAAAGCCTGCTCCACGCGTGCCGCGTCGGCCGTACCGCCCACGTCGAGGAAGTTGGCGGGCTCTCCGCCGGAGAGCTTGATGATGTCCATGGTCGCCATCGCGAGGCCGGCGCCGTTGACCATGCAGCCGACGTTGCCGTCGAGTTGTACGTAATTGAGATCGCTCGCTTTGGCCTCCACTTCGGTCGGATCTTCCTCGCGGGTATCGCGTAGCTCCGCGAGGTCCTTGTGGCGGTAAAGCGCGTTGTCGTCGATCGACACCTTACAGTCGACTGCAACGAAGTCGTCCTCCCCGTCGTGGAGCAACGGGTTGATCTCGAAGAGGGTGGCGTCGGACTGGACGAAAGCCTTGTACAGGCTCGTTACGAACTTCGTGCAGTTCTTGAATGCCTTGCCGCCGAGGCCGAGGTTGAAAGCGATCTTGCGGGCGTCGAAGCCCTGTAGTCCGAGCGAGGGATCGATTAGCTCGCGGTGCACGAGCTCGGGGGTCTCCTCGGCGACCTGCTCGATGTCCATGCCGCCCTTGACCGAGTACACGATCACGTTGCACTTGTTGGCGCGATTGGTGAGGATCGACATGTAGTACTCCTTGCAGGCGTCGAAGCTCGGCTTGTACGCATCCTCGGCCACGAGGATCTGGTGCACCTTTTTGCCGGGGCCTTCCATCCCGCCGGGGGTCTGCGGCGTTTTGAGCATCATACCGAGAATGTCGCCGGCTACCTCGCGCGCTTCCTCCTCGCTCTTGACCACTTTAACCCCGCCGCCTTTACCGCGGCCCCCGGCGTGAATCTGCGCTTTGATGACAGCGAACTTGATGCCGGTCCGCTCGGTGGTGTCGCGGTAGGCCGCTACGGCCGCATCGACGCTGTCGACGACGACGCCTTCCTGAACGGCGACGCCAAATTTCTTGAGAAGATCCTTGCCTTGGTACTCGTGGAGGTTCATGCGCTTCGTGTGCGTTGTGTAGGGTAGGGCGGTAAGGTAAGCGCGGGCAACCCGCCCGCCCAGCGCTTCGTTCGAGTGCTATGCAGCTTGTTTTCCGTGGCCTACTTCTAGCGGTGCTCGGCGTGGTTCCCGTTTTGGCGCAAGCCGAACTGAGCGCCCAAGCGCCCGGCGAGCCCCGGGTCGTGACGGATACGAATTACCGGGATGCCGACTTCCTCGAGCTCGCCAACGCAGCGGCGGGGAGCCCGCGCGAGTACGAGACCAAGCTCGAGGCGGCGGGCAACATCGCGCTCCGGAGCAGGGACGGGGCCGCCCGCCGGACCGCCGCGGATACGATTCGGGCGGGGTTACTCCGTGCGCTGGCGGCCGATTCGGCCATGGCGTACCCGTTTGCCGGACTGCGGACGGTGAGCCAGGTCAGTCCCGCGGACAGCTCCTGGCGGATCTTCACCTGGCAGCTCTTCGTGAACGATTCCACATACCGCTACTACGGCGTCCTGCAAACGCGCGCCGCCCCGGCCGAGCCGATTGTACTCCGGGATTCGGCGCAGGCGCTCGGACTGGAAAGAGAGTTCGAGTTGGGTCCGGAGCAGTGGTACGGAGCGCTCTACTACAACGTACACTCGTTCGAGCTCGCCGACGGCCGGCCGGCGTGGGTGCTCTTCGGCTTCGACGCCGACGGGTTCGCGCACCGCCGCAAGGTGGCGGACGTGCTTTCCTTCGGTCCCCGAACCGGTGCGCCCCTGTTCGGCGCCGAGGTGTTCGTCGGTAGCGAGGACAGCGAGACCCGCCGCCAAGCGCGCTTGATACTCGAGTACCGGACCGACGCCCGCGTCGGTCTCAACTTCGATCCCGCGCTCGACGGTATCGTCTTCGATCACCTGGTCACCGGTCCGCCGGTAAGGCGGGGCGATCCCCCCGCGTACGTTCCCGACGGGAGCTACGACGGTTACGTGTACGCCGCCGACGCCGGCGAATGGCGCTGGCGGATGGAGTGGTTCGATCGCGTGCAGAGCGCCGAGCCCCCGCGCGCGGAGCCCGCGCCCGGGGGGACGGAAAGCCGCGATCTGTTCGGGCGGCCCCGGGATCAGAAGCCCGAGTGAGCCGGAGTTCGACGTACTGCGTTCTACGATCAGTGAATACGGTCGCCGCGGACCTCGATGGTGGCGAGCATCTCCCGCTCGAAATCGAGGTACTCCATCCAGCGCAGGCGCACCGCTTCCGGATCGCCGAATAGGCGTGCCTGCTCGATGAACATCCGGTAGTGCCCGGCCTCACTCACCATGAACGTGTGGTAAAACTCGCGCAACCGCGGTTCGGCCAGCTCGAGGCTCAACAGACGAAAGCGCTCGCAGCTCCGCGCCTCGATGAGGGCCATGGTGAGCAGGCGCTCCACGAGTCGGTCTTCGCGTGAGCCGCCGCCCCGGGTAAAGCCGCGCAGGCCGTTCACGTACTCGTCTTTGCGCTGGCGCCCGAGCGGTAGGCCGCGCTTCTCGAGCTCGGCGAGCACGAGCCGGAAGTGACCCCACTCCTCCGTCACGATCGGGGCGAGCTCCTTGACCAAGCTCAGCTTATCGGGGTACGCCTGAATGATCGAGATGCAGCTCAGCGCCGCTTTCTGCTCACAGTAGGCGTGGTCGGTGAGGACCTCCCCGAGGTCCATCTCGACGAGGTTGACCCAGCGCGGGTCGGTGGGCAGCTGGAGACCGAGGGTGTGGTTATCACGGGGGGTTGCGACGGGCATGGGGTGAAGGTCGCTTCTTACAAGCACTTGAGCTGCTGCGCCAACACGGCCACATCGTACACCGGGTAATCTTCGAAGCCCGAGCCCCACACGACGCGTACTTTATCCACGAGCTCCCGCCGGAGTGCTTTTTCGGAGGTCGAGCTCACGCTGTAGCGCCCGTTGAAGATGTACACCTTGTCGACCGGGTCGTAGCTCCCCCGCTCGAGCTCCGCGTTGCGTAGCGTGACCTCCCCCCCGCCCACGAGCTTGATCCCGAGCTCGGAACCGCGCGCGAGTACCCCGAACTCCTGGTTGGCGTACTGGGAGCGGATCCGGTAGCTTACCTCCAGGCTGAGGTTGTCGCCCGTAGACACGAATCGCCCGATCGCGGTGATCAGGGATTTGTCCTTCAGGACGGGCCTGAGCTGCGGGGAGGTATACGTGAAGAACTCAAACTCGCCGAGCGCACGACGACGCTTTTGGGTAAACTCGTCTACACCCTCCTCCACGACCGCGCAATCGCGCGCCGGTGGGTTAAAACGAGGGTCCCGCTCCCGCGCATACCTCGCGTACTTACTTTGGTCCCGGATCTCGGGGGGAGGTCCGCGTCGAGCAGGTTCCACGGCTTCGGTAGGGGATTGGGCGGCGGGTTCGCGGATGTCGGGCTCGCCAATAGTCGGTTCCCGATTTATCGGCTCCCGGACTACTGCGTCTTCGGCTGGTTCGGGCGGCGAAGCAACCTCCTGATCCGCTATGTCCTGATCCGCAACCTCCTGATCCGCTACGTCCTGAGCGGCAACGTCGTCCGTGATTACCTCCTCTCGGATCGGCTCCCGGTCGATAATCTGCGCGGGGGTAGCAGGTGGACCTGGGTCTTCTATAATCTCCTCCAGTATACCCCCCGACGAAACGTCTTTATCAGGGACAGCTCCTGCGGGAACGGGCGTGTTCGGGGGGGTAGACTCATCTACGTCTGATCGTAGAGTGGACGGCGGCGTCCGCTCGGCGGGGGTGTCCCCAGGTTCGCCCGCGAGCGCGGGCGCGGGCCCGGGAGCGGGGGTAACCGTGTTTCCGGAAGCGGAGTTGATCGGCTCGCCGGGCTTGAGCAGTCCGGTGGAAACCAGGTGTGCCCGCCGCTCCGCGATCGTCATGTTTACCGTTTGCTCGAGGACGCCGGCGCGGCGGCGCGTACGAGCTACACGCTGCTCGGCTTGCTGCAGCTCCCCGCGGACACTCGCGAGCCGCCGTTCGGAGACGCCGAGCTGTTGCTTGGCGCGCTTCGAGCGTGAGTCGCGCAGCTTCTCGACCTTGTGTTGCTCGTTGTCGGTGATCTTGCGCAGCCGCATTACCTCGTCTTGGTCATCGTCGGCACGGGCCAGCTCGGCGTCGATCTCCTGACGAATAGCCCTGCGGGCACGCTCCTCGGCTTCTGCGTCGACACTGGCCTTCGGCCCCGCCGGTGTCGACCCCTGGTCGGCTACCGCCCCCCCGTCTTCGCCGATGATCTCCTCCAGCGGCTCTTCGAACTGCATCGTCCCGGCGCTCGCCGTGTCGACGTAGCGCCAGCTACCGTCGGGAAACACGACGATCTCCGCCCCGGAGGCATCCGTGGTCACGGTTTGCGCGTCTAGCGCTACGCACGAGAAACACAATAGGAGGATAAAAGCGGGCAGACGCATAGGACAAAGTACGCTTACGGAGAAGGAACTATTTTGTGTCCCGTGCGCGTACCCCGGCTTGCCGTCTATCCCGTGCTGGGAGTATGCTTAACGGTTGGCGCTTGCGCAAAAACGGACCCCGCCGGGTTGCGCCCGGACTTCGATGCGCAGGGCCACCGCGGCGCCCGCGGTTTGTACCCCGAGAACTCGCTAACCGGTTTTGCGGAAGCACTCCGCCTGGGTGTGCGGACCCTAGAATTGGACGTCGTGGTGTCGGCCGACAGCCAGGTGGTGGTCTCCCACGAACCGTTCTTCAGGACTCGAATCTGCGAGCTACAGGAGACCGGGTACAACGAGGCGACCCCCCTCTTCGGACTCCCTTACGCGGCCATCCGATCCGTTCCGTGTGGTGTCCCGGACGTAGACTTTCCGTACCAGCGGCGGGCGGTCGCCCCCAAGCCCCTGCTCAGCGAGGTCTTGGCAGGGATGGACCGACTGGCCGATAGCCTGAGCCTACCGCGCCCATCCTACAACATCGAGCTCAAGGCAAGGCCGGAGTGGGAGGGTACTCACGTGCCGAGTCCCGAGGCCTTCGTCGAGCTCGTACTACGGGTCGTACGAGCGCACGTCGATCCGGAGCGCGTGCTCTTTCAGGCTTTCGGCGATCCGACTTTGCTCGCCCTACACCGCGCGGATCCGAGCCTGCGGATCGGTTTTATTACCGAGTACGGACACCGGTGGCGCAGTCGCGTAGACGCCCTCGGCTTCGATCCGGAAGCCTGCATCGCCTACCACCTGTTTCTGACCCCGAGCGTCGTCGATGATCTGCAAGCCTACGGGGTTCGCGTACTACCGTGGACGGTCAACGACCCGAGCCGCATGCGCGAACTCATCGGGTGGGGGGTCGACGGGATCATCACCGACTACCCGGATCGATTGGCGACCGTACTTAATTCTTACCCGCCTTGAGCTTCGCGTACTCTCGGTAAAACAAGGGGATGGTTTCGATGCCCTTGAAGTAGTTGAACACCCCGTAGTGTTCGTTGGGCGAGTGGATGTCGTCGCTGTTGAGCCCGAAGCCCATCAACACGCACTTCACCCCGAGCTGCTGTTCGAAGAGTGCGACGATCGGGATGGAGCCGCCGCCACGGGCCGGAATCGGTTCCTCGCCGAAGCTGCTCGCCATCGCCCTGGCCGCGGCGCGGTATTCGTCGCTATCCGTCGGGAGTACGGCGGGGAAACCACCGTGGTGCGGGTTCACTTCCACCTCTACGCCGGGGGGCGCGATCGACTCGAAGTGATCCGTGAATAGCTGCGTAATTTTATCGGGGACCTGATCGGGGACGAGACGCATCGAAATCTTGGCGAAAGCTGCGCTCGGGAGCACGGTTTTAGCGCCCGCGCCGGTGTACCCTCCCCAAATGCCGTTTACGTCGAGGGTGGGGCGAATGCTCGTCCGCTCGAGGGGCGTGAAACCGTCTTCCCCACCTCCTATGGCGTCCACCTTCAAGTCCCTCGCGTACGCCGCCGCGTCGAAGGGCGCTCGGTTGAGCTTTTCGCGCTGCTCGGAGCTGAGCTCCTGGACGGCCTCGTAGAAACCGGGAATGGTGATGCGGCCCTCCGCGTCGTGGAGGCTCGCGATCATCCCGCACAGGGCGTTAATCGGGTTGGTGACCGCCCCACCGTAGATGCCGGAGTGGAGATCGCGGTCCGGACCGGTGACTTTGACTTCCACGTAGCTCAGTCCCCGCAGTCCGACCGTCAGGCTCGGAACCTCGTTGGCGATGATCGCGGTGTCGGAGATCAACACCACGTCGCAGCTGAGTAGCTCGCGGTTGGCGTGCACGAAGCCTTCGAGGTGATCGCTGCCGACTTCCTCCTCGCCCTCGACGATAAACTTCACGTTGCACGGAAGCGAGTTGGTCGCCATCATGGTTTCGAAGGCTTTGACGTGCATGTAGGCCTGGCCTTTGTCGTCGGCGGATCCGCGCGCGTAGATCGCTCCGTCGGGCTGGCCTTCGGCGGGGCGGATTTCCGGTTCGAAGGGGGGGGAAGTCCATAACTCGATGGGATCCGGCGGTTGCACGTCGTAGTGGCCGTAGACGAGGACGGTGGGCAGGGCGTCGTCGAGGTGGAGCTGCCCGAAGACGATGGGGTGGCCGTCGGTCTCGTGGAGCGCCACGTCCCGTGCGCCAGCGCGTTCGAGCTTTTCGGCCAACCAGGTCGCTGCGCCGCGCACGTCGTCCTTGTAGGCCGGATCGGCACTGACGCTCGGGATGCGTAGCCACTCGAGCAGCTCGGCGAGGAAGCGGTCTCGGTTCTCGGCGATGAATGCTTGTGGACTAGCGGTGCTGGTAGTGGTACTCATGTGGGGAGGGGGCTAGCGGAGGAGGGTGATCTCGCCCGAGGTTTCGAACGTACTGCCGTCGTCGTAGTTGAATACGAGTACGTAGGCGTACACGTCGCTGACGGCCTCTTTTCCGTTGCCGTTGCGGTCGCCCGTCCAGCGATCCTCGATGGATTCGCCCTGGAACACGAGGCCACCCCAACGGTCGTACACCTCGTAGCGGTCGACGGTCGGTACCGCACCCTCGGGGATTAACGGACCCCAGTCGTCGTTGGAGCCGTCGCCGTTCGGGGTAAAGAGGTTCGGGATAATCGGGGCGGGGACCACGATCACGCGGAAGATGAGCAGGCGCGTACCGCAGTCCCCGGCGTCACTCACTTCGATAACGTAGTCCGTGGTCGCCTGCGGGCTAACGCTTGGGCTCGTTGAGGTCTCCGAACCGACGGCGTCCGGATCGAGCCAGCGGAAGGTGTAGCCCTCCTGCTCCTGTACGTCGAGCGTTACCGAACCGCCTTCAATAACGGTCAGGGTATCGCCCCGTCCGGTGTAACCGCCGCCCGATTCGACATCTACGGTGACAGTAGTCTCGCAACCGAAGGTGTCGCGGGCCAGTACGGAGACCGTCGTATTTTCGGTAAGCGTAACGGTGGTGGCCGAGTTGCCGCTCTGGGAGGCGATGAGGTTGGCCGGCGAATAGGCCGCCGAGCTGAGCGGCCGCGAGGGGTCGAGGGTGATGACGGATCCGCCGTTGATGCACTCCGCTCCGGCTTCGATACCGACTTGTAGCGGCTCCAGAACGGTGATTGACTTGGTCGTCGTATCGGCGCACAGGGGGTTGTCGTTGCCGACGACGAGCCTTATGTCGTAGCTGCCGGGGCCGGGGAAGGTTACGCTCGGGGAGGATTCGGTACTCGTACCGGCGTCTCCGAAGTCGTAGGCGTACGTGGTCGCGTTGCGCGAACGATCGACGAGGGTAACCTCCGGGCCGCAGGAGGATTCCGAACCGAGATCGGTTACGAAGTCGGCGGCGATGTCCAAGAACTGCACGTCGGAAGTGGCCGTGAACGTGCACACGCTACTCGCGGCCCGCAGGGTCACCGAAACCACGGTCTCTCCGCCCGTAGGTCGGAAGTCGTAGGTCGTGGTCACGCTGGTCTGGTCGTCGATCGTCTCGCCGTTCCCCAGGTCCCAGGTAAAGCTCTCCACGTCGATGGTATCGATGAGGGTGAAGGTGACTTCCTCGCCGACGCAGATTTCGGCGGGCTCCTGCAAAATATCCCCTACGGGGCCGGTGAACTCGTAATCGCGCGAGACGGTGTCGCGGCAACCCGCCGAGGTCGAGGAAATCAACGCGACGGTCTGCGTGCCCCGATCGAAGGAGTTGCTGAAGGTCGGACCGGTAGCCGTAACCCCGCCCGTCAGCCAGAGGGCGCTCGTCTCCGAAGCGCTCGTCGACTCGTCCGTAAAGGTCGCCAGCGTAGGGTAGCAATTGATCTCGTTGTCGTCGATATCGCTGGTGAACGCGGCGGTCGGGGCCGTCTGTACCTCGACGTTGACGGTTGTATCGTTCTGACAGCCGGAGGCTACCTCCGTGTACACCAACGAGGCCGGGAACGTGCCCGCCGCGGGGTAGGTCGCCGAAGCGTCCTGGGTAGTGCTCGTCTGTCCGTTACCGAAGTCCCAGGCGTAAGTGAGCGAACTCCCTTCTTCGGTGAATTGGGTAGCGGTAAAGTCGATCGTTTCACCGGTACAAATCAAGGCGGGGTCGGGTAGGGTGGTGACCGTGCTCCGTGGCCGGTAAACCGAGATGGGAACCGAACCGCTCCCGGGGCAGCCGAGCGCGTCGACCGTCGCGACGCTTACCACGAGGGTACTCGAATCGCCGGGATCGGTGAACTGGAACGACGGGTTCTGAACGGAACTGGTGCCTTGTCCCGCGAAATCCCAGTTGTAGCTCGTGACCGTGGTATCGCTCTCGGCGCTTAGGTCGAACCGCACGGTTTCCGGGATGCAGATCCGGTCGTCCACGGCCGTCACGGTCAGCTCCGAGCCGAACAGATCCACGTCGACACTGGCCGTGTCGCGGCAGTCGTTGATGTCCGTTACGATGAGATCGACGGTTTGCGGTCCCCGCGCCGAGGCGCTCACCTCGCTGTTCATCGCCTGATCGGTGGAGTAGGGGCGATCAAACGTAAACTCCCACTGGTAACCGAGACCGCACGTCGCGTTCACGTCCTGGCTGGCGCTACCGTCCAGGTCGAGCGGCACGCCGGTACAGAGCTGGTCCGGGAGATCGAAATTGGCGATGGGTACCGTAACGTAAAACTCGACGGTATCGAAGCTCGGACCGCAGGCGCTGCTCGGGTCGCGAGCAACCAGGATGGCTTGGTAGGCGCCGCGCGCCGGGAGCGTCAAGTCCGCCGAATCCAGGATGGCGAGTGCGGTGGCGAAGGTACTGTCCTCCAGGCCGCGAACCCGGACGCTGTCGGTCGCACTCGCTTCGGAGCGATTGAACAGGCGCACGTCGAACGGCGTGGCGCACTCCACGGCGTAACCGAGCTTCGCGATCGGACCGGGCGTGTACGGTACGGCGTCCACCAAGCTATCGACGCAACCGTTGTACTCGGCGTAGAGTACGACGGGGAGCTCGGTGGTGCCGGGGGCGTTGCGTACTACGTGGCGCAGCGTATCCGAATTAAAGCACATGGAGCTGTGGCCGCCGCCGACCTCGAAGTGCACGGCGTCGATGAGCGGACTCGGACTGGTGTTGACGAACGTGAGGGTATCCCCGGGGCAGTCCCCGTCGATGTCGGTCGTGTAGCTGAGTCCGCCGACGGGCGCACCGACCTCGATCGCTACCGGGTAGCTGGTGTCGGTACAGCCGTCTTCGGTGTCGATCGTCAGCGTGGCCTCGTAGTCGCCGGTGGCCGCGTAGGTGTGTTGCCACGGTCCGGCCACGTTGATCGTCTCCTGGTTGCCGTCCCCCCAGTCGATCACGTAGCTGATGATGCGCTGGTTCGCCCGGGTCGAATCGAAGAAGTTGACCGTTAACGGGGCACAGCCCTGGTGTACGTCGGGCACGAACCGTGCGTTCGGTTTGTACAAGAGCGTCACGACCGAAGTGTCGAGCACGCAGCCCGCGGCGTCGGTGAGGAGCACGCCCGCCACCGCGCGCTGCGTCGAGTTGTAGCCGTACTCACCGCCCTGGTCGTACTCGTAATTGACGGCGGTGTCGAGGGCCGTCGAGCTCCCCTGCCCCTGCCCGAACTCCCACACCGCGCTAACCCCGTCGCCGATCACGCTGTAGTCGACCGTGAACGGCGCCGAGCAAACCGTGCTCGGGTCACCCGTAGCCGTAGCGCCCACCCGCTGCACGAAGAGCTCCCGGGTGGTGTCGGCGGTGCAATTCTCGGCGCTGTTGGTTACCTCCAGGGATACGGTGGTCGCACCGGCCGAGGTGAAGCGCACGGTCTGCTCGCGCCCGTCGTCGCTCGCGCTGATCGACTCGACGTTCGGTCCGAAGGTGTAGTCGTAAAAATCGGCCGTCCCGAGCGGCGCGATCGTGTACTCCTGACCTAGGCATACGGTATCGGGCAGCACGAAGTTGGCGTCCGGGCCGCCGACGCTCACCGGGGTGAGCGCGGTCGCCACGCAGCCGTTGGCATCGGTTACGGTTAAGGCGATCTGGTAACCCCCGGCCGTCGGGTAGCTCACCAAACCCGGATTCGCCTGAGCGCTGCTGTCGCCGTTGCCGAGGTCCCAGTCGTAGCTGTACGGGGCGAGCCCTCCGGATACGCGACTCCGGACGGTCACGAGCAGGGGCGCCTCGCAGCTCTGCGCGGGTTGCGGATCCGTGAGTACGGTTACCTCGGGCGGCGCCACCACAGAGGCCGCGGCGCTGAAGATTTCGGTGACGTTGCAGGTAGCAAAGTTCGTCTGCAGGGCTACGGCTACGTCGTAGGTGCCCGGGCGCTCGTAGGTGTAGGTGATGGTGTCGCCCCGGGCGCTGCCACCGTCGCCGAGGGTCCAGTTGTACGCCTCCGTCCGGATCGAGGGATCGAGGTCGGCGCTTACGCGAAAACCCGTTTCGGCCGGCGCGCACCCGAGCAGCGTCTCCGGCTCGATGCTGAGGGTCGGCGTGGCGAAAACGCGGACCGTGGTGGTCCCCAAGATCGGTCCCCCCGCGGTCCGCCGGTATTCCACCCGGTACGTACCCGCCGCGGTGTAGACGTGCGTCGGATTGTTCAGGTTCGAGTTGACCCCGTCTCCGAAATCCCAAAACGAGCTGCCGGACGATGGGGGCGTAAAGGCCGCCTCAAAGGGCAAGCAGCCCGTGCTGGGGCTCGCGGTTTGGGCCGCTAGGTCGGCGCTCGCCAGCGCGCAGAGAAACAACAACCAGGCGGATAGAGCTACGCGCATAAATTTAATTTGCACCAACAGAGCGCGTCGTCGGCTGCACAATGTTCGTGATTTTTCGGGGGCCGTCAGGCAGTCCGTAAGCTAAAGCCGTAAGTTTGACGTACTCGACGTCACGTTGTGTAAACGTTTATGGTAAGAATTTTCGTCCGTACCCTATCGTGCCTGGTCGCCGTGGCAAGTTTTGCCGCCTCGGCGAGCGCCCAGGGGATCCCAAACGCGTACACGACCCAGCAGAGCGATCTGCCGTGCGTCGAGAAGCGCTTCTCGCTGTTCGTGCACCTGAACGCGACGAGTGAGGGGGCGCAGGAATTCGACCGCGCCGCCTTCGAGAGCATGCTCGAGCTGACCAACGCGTGGTTCGACCCCATCTGCGTGGCCTTCGACGTGTGCGCCTACGACACGGTGGCAAACTACCGGTACGAGTCCCTCGAGGCCACCGACGCCGACGAGCTCGTGGCGCAATTCGGCGACCGCCGGATCATCGACGTGTTCGTGCCGAGGGCGGACACCACCCGCGACGACTGTAGTCTCGCGAGTACCGACAGCCTGAGCGCACTCGCGGACAGCACCTTCGTCACCGTGCTCGGCGAGTGCGTATCGCCGACGAGCAAGGCGCTCGCGCAGGAGCTCGGACATTACTTCGGACTGCTACACACGTTTTCCGGCGGCGATGAGCTGGTGAGCGGCGACAACTGCGCTACGGCGGGGGACAGGATTTGCGATACCCCGGCCGATCCGTACACCGCCGCACTCGACAGTACGATGCAGTTGGTGGATAACGAGAACCCGTGCACGTTCGTGTATCGAGGTCAGGACGAGCAGGGCCGCTACTACGTGCCGCACACCGCGAACGTGATGTCGTACTACGCCGACGAGTGCGCCTGCGGGTTTACGCACGACCAGCTCGAACGGATGGCCGGCCGGGCCGAACGGGTCGCCGAGCGGCTGTGGTAGTCGCTCGATCAGCTGAAACCGGCGGTTCTCGTGGGCTCCCTCAAGCGATCGGCGCACCCGCTGGCAACCTATTTGTACGCCTAACGTAAGCAGGGACGGAATACGCCGAAAAACGCGTATTACCAGCTTCCCCGCCCGGACTGTGCAAACACGAACATCCGACTCGCGCCCGCCGCGGGGCAGACCTAGCGTTGCACGCCGCGCGGGGTGGTTACGACTCACACCTGAGCCGTCCGATCATCACTCTTTACGTCCACACCCGCATGCGGCAGCTCAAGATTAGCAACAAGATCACCAACCGCGAGAGCATCGCGCTGGAGAAGTACCTCTCGGACATCGGTAAGATCAGTCTCCTCACCCCGGACGAGGAGGGGGAGCTGGCCAGGCGTATTCGCAAAGGCGACCAGGCCGCCCTCGACCGGATGACGCAGGCCAATCTGCGCTTCGTGGTCTCGGTTTCGAAGCAGTACCAGAATCAGGGGCTCTCGCTCTCCGACCTGATCAACGAGGGAAATTGCGGACTGATCAAAGCCGCCAAACGCTTCGACGAGACGCGCGGCTTCAAATTCATCTCCTACGCCGTGTGGTGGATCCGCCAGTCGATCCTCCAGGCGATCGTAGATCATTCGCGCATGGTGCGTCTGCCCCTCAACAAAACGGGGAGCTACCGCAAGCTGCAGGACGCGCACATCAAGTTCGTGCAGATGTACGAGCGCGAGCCCAATCACCAGGAGCTAGCCGATGCCCTCGAACTGCCCGTGAAGGAGGTGCGCAACATGCTGCGCGGCTCGAACCGCCACGTGAGCATCGACGCGCCCATGGGGGGCGACGAGGGCGAGGTTACCATGCTCGACGTGATGCGCGGCGAGCAGAGCCTCGAGTCGGACAGCGACGTACTCAAGGCTTCGCTGATAGAGCAGGTCAAGCAGGGCCTGACCCTGCTCACGCCCCGGGAGGTCGACGTGCTGTCCGCTTACTACGGACTCAACGGCATGAAGTCGCGCACCCTCGAGGAAGTGGGTCACCTGCTCGGACTCACCCGCGAGCGCGTTCGCCAGATCAAGGAGCGCGCGCTGCGTCGGTTGCGCAAGAGCTACCACCACGAGGAGCTGCGCTCCTACCTCGGGTAGCCGCGACCGGCTTTCGACCAAAAGGCCGCCGCGGCCGCCGAACGCCCGTGCACCACCCGCTACGTATTTGGTACCTTCGCGCGTATGGGTTCAGTGATCGCGATGGTGGCAGTGGTGAGTGTAATCGCCGGTTTGGCGACCGCGACCACCAACAAGCTTCACGGCGTATTTACGGGCGGCGTCCCGAAGGAGAAAGGACTGCAACGCACCCTGGAGGAGTGGCGCTCGAAGCTCGTGGAAGTGCGCCGGGCGTTGGTTCGCCTCAAGCCCGCTGAGCTCGATCTACTGGCGCTCGCGCCGAGCGAGGATCGAAAGCTGCTCAAGGCGCGTAACCGCAAGGTCGGATTCCTGCAAACGATTTACGGGGAGAACGTAGCGGCGTACGTGCGGCAGGAGTACCCCCGCGCGAAGGAGGCCCAGTCGATGACGCTCGTACAGACCGTCGACCGGGAGTACGTCTTCCGTCAACGCGGGGAGCGCACCTTCCTCACCATCGACGGAGGTCCGGCCGGATCCATCTACCGCGACGCACTCCACGCGGTGAACGGGGCCGCGGTAACCGCGGCCCTCGTGCCGCAGCGCGACGAGCGCACCGTGCACCTCGACCGCGGGGAGCGCACGCTCGCGATCCTCGTGCGTCCCGGGGTGAGTCGGCAGGTAGTGCCCCGCGCCTACGCCCTCGTCGATCTACAGCAAGATGACGACAGGCGACTTTTAGAGGCAATGACGGCCTATTTTTTGCTGAACCAGAACTCCGATGCCTAGGCGCCGTTGCATATTGCCGACCTCTTAGTCCGACCGCTCATGGGAATACGTCAGAAACTTCACCTCGTCGTCTACCGTGTTCGTGAGCGTGGCCTAGAGATCTTCGTGCACGACAACCTCGAAGACGATACCTACGAGCTCCCGGAAACCGACGCCGACCGCCGGAGCTCCCTCGATCAGGACGACGTGATCGCGCTCGAACCCGTGGAGGGCGCCGCGACCGAAGCCCGCGGGTACGCTATCGAGGGCGACTACCACGATATCCCCTCGCTCAAGGGGCTGCTGCTCGAAGACGCCCGCCGACTCCGGGATTCGATCCTGGAGGTACCCCAGCACCAGGAGGGCACTTTCGTCGGCCTCAAAGTAGCGGCCAAACGCCTCCTGCCGGAACAGTACCGGATGCTGTCCGAACTGCGCGATATCCTCGTCGACCGTAATTCGACGAAGTATATGTAAGATCGCTCCGATCGGGCACCTACATTGGCGGCCGCATGGCCATAGACCGCACCGATTTCGATTTGCCCGGGCAAACGGACGTCTACCACGGCAAGGTCCGCGACGTGTACACCCTCGGCGACAAAGTGGCCCTGGTTGCCACCGACCGCATCTCCGCCTTCGACCACGTTTTGCCGCGAGCGATCCCGCACAAAGGCGCCGTGCTCAACGGCGTCGCCACCCACTTCCTGGAAGCGACGCGCGACATCGTACCCAACTGGCTCGAGGCGGTGCCCCACCCCAACGTAGCCTACGGGAAGGCCTGCGTACCGATCCGCATCGAGATGGTGATCCGCGGTTACTTGGCCGGCCACGCCTGGCGGACCTACGACGGCGGCGCGCGCACGCTCTGCGGGGTTGCCCTCCCGGAAAACTTGCGGGAGGCGGACCGCCTCCCGACCCCGATCATTACGCCGGCCACCAAGGCCGAGGGAGGGCACGACGAGGACATCTCGCGCGAGGATATTCTGAGCCGGGGCCTCGTGGAGCTCGGTACGTACACCCTGCTCGAAGACTACACACGGAGGCTCTTCGCCAGAGGAACGGAAATGGCGGCCGAGAGCGGGCTGTTACTCGTGGACACCAAGTACGAGTTCGGATTTTACGAGGGCAAGGTCTACCTCATCGACGAGGTGCACACCCCGGATTCGAGTAGGTACTACGTGGCCGAAGGCTACGAACGGCGACAGGCGGCGGGGGAGCCCCAACGGCAGCTCAGCAAGGAGTTCGTGCGGGAGTGGCTGATGGGGCAGGGCTTCCGAGGACTCGCGGGCCAAACGGTGCCCGAGATGCCCGGTACCTTCGTGAGCACGGTATCCGAACGCTACCTCGACCTGTACGCTCGCCTGCTCGGCCGACCCCTAACGACCCCGGAAGCGAACACCGGAGCGCTCGACGCTGCCCTCCGTACTTTCCTGGGCAAACAACACTCACGGTAGTTACCCTCGGTTGGTTCGGCGGCGAGGCCATCGATGAGGCCCGCTTCCCCCCCCCCGACGGTAGTGGCGGGTTATTTCACGAAAGGGGGGCTAGAACCTTTCGGGAGGCACGCGCTTACTTGCGTGAGCGCTTCCGCGCGGGCGGTAACCTCGAGTTAACAGCAGCGCGCACGCGCGAGATTAGAGCTATCCGAGAAGCTTGACCGCGTGGCGAGAGTTAGCAAAAGAGAGAAAGTCGCGGGCCTCATCGCCTTGCTCGAGGAGCTCTACCCGGAGGTCCCCGTCCCGCTCGCGCACCAGGACCCCTATACCCTCCTGGTCGCCGTGGTGCTCTCGGCGCAGTGCACCGACGTGCGCGTAAACCAAGTCACGCCCGCCCTGTTTGCGCTGGCCGACACACCGGAGCGCATGGCCGTACAGCGCGTGGAGGATATCCGCGCGATCATCCGACCCTGTGGGCTGGCCCCGCGTAAGAGCGTGGCGATCCGGGCGCTTTCGCAAATCCTCGTAGAGCGCTACGGCGGGGCGGTGCCGCGCGACATGGCCGCCCTGGAAACACTCCCGGGGGTCGGCCACAAGACGGCGTCCGTGGTCATGAGTCAGGCCTTCGGCGAGCCGGCTTTCGCGATCGATACCCACATCCACCGCCTGGCCTACCGTTGGGGGCTGTCCAACGGTAAGAACGTCGTACAGACGGAGCGCGATCTGAAGCGACTTTTCCCGCGCGAGCTCTGGATCAAGCTTCACCTCCAAATGATCTTTTACGGGCGGGAGCACTGCCCGGCCCGGGGGCACGATCCCCACGTTTGCTACGCTTGCAAAACCTACGGTCGCCGAAGTTTGCTCACGGTCTAAAACGGGTAGCCCAGACCTATCTGAGCCTCCAATCGCTTAAGCGATTTGGCGTCGTCGGTGAAGTTGCGCGGCCAGTACGAAGCCGGTTCCCCCTCCCGGCCTATGGGGTAGGGGTTACGCAGCTTTACACCCAAGTCCAAGCGAAGCAGCGCGTAGCCGATGTCGAGTCGCAATCCCACACCGCTGCTCACGGCCAGCTGCCTGTAGAATGCGTCGTTGATCACCTGGCCGGCGCTGCCCCGTTTTGCCGAAAGGCGAAACTGCGAACCGGGGCGGGACGTATCCTCCTTCAGCGTCCAGATGTTGCCTACGTCGAAGAACAGGGCGCCGTCGAGGCGGACGGTACTGATGTTGGTTAGGAAAGTTCGGTACTCGAAATTGGCCTCGAGCTGAAAGTCGGCCTGTTGGTACTTCGCCACGTCGATCGTGTCGGAGAGCCCGAGCTCGTCGCGGTAGCTCCCCGGCCCGAGTGAGCGGGCACGCCAACCGCGCATGCTCTGCGAGCCCCCCCCGAAAAACTGCCTGACGTAGGGTACGTCCCGCTCGAGGTCGGCGAAACCGAAGGTAACGGCGGAACCCACGAGCAGGCGTGCCGCTACGGCCGAACGCACCCCGACGGGCCGCTGATACGCTGTGCTCAGGGAGGCCCGCAGGTAACGGGCGTAGTCGAGATCGTTGCCGATGGCAAACACCGAGGTCTTGTCCGTAGCCGCGTTACGGATTTGGTTGATCAGCAGCACCTCGGCACCGCTCTGTTCGAGGTCGAGCAGCACGCTAGCTCCCCCTCTCCTGCCCTTCGTCGGATAGGCGTGCGTGAGCGCGATACGGCGCAGCAGAAAACCGGAGAAGACTTGATCGCCGAAGCTCCGCTGCAAGAACGGCGTTCGCTCCAGGATGCTCTGGAAGAGGGAGTCGCTGCGCACCGTGAAGTACTCCAGACCCACGTGGTCGATCGCGTACCGATCGCGTGAGTTCAGACTCACCTCGTAGCCGAACGCCCCCGACAGGTTGGTCGTGGTGTAGAAATTGAGGATCTGCGTGTAGCGGGCCGAGAGGTTGAGGCGGGTGGTTCCCTGCTCGCGCAGCGATTGGTAGAAGCCGTCGTTGACCAAGTTGAAGCCCGTCGAGTCCTCTCCCTTCCCGAACAAGCTCAGCTGATTGAGCCCCCAGTAGAGGCCGAAGAAATCTTTGAAGATCGGGATGCGCAGCTGCGCCTGCGTACCGAGCTCGATGGTGTTGAGCGCCCGCCCGTTCCCGCGACCGATTTGGGGTATGTTAAACTCGAGTCCGGCATCCGCCGACAAATTGAGTCGCTCGCCACCTTTCAGCAAATTACGGTTGCCGATGGATCCGGAGACCTGACCGCCGACGAGGTTTAACCTCGAGTCGGGTCCAGCGGGCCGGTCGGTGATCGTGAGGTCGGCGTCCTGACCGATCGTCCAGCGCGGAGCCGGAGCGAGCTGAATGAGGAAGTCGATACTCAGTGAGTCATCGGGGTTGACCTCCTGTTCGAGGCTCACGAATCGAAACAGCCCGAGGCTGTTGAGCTCCAAGTTCGTCTTGGTGACGGCCGATTGGTTAAACAGCTCCCCGGGTCGAATGAAGATGTTCGCGGCCAGCGCGTCGGGATCCACGTCGATCTCGTCGCTCTGGTAGATGAAGCGCAGCGCGTCGTAGGTGGTATCGTAACCTACCGTGGTGACCGTGGACAGCGGATCGTTGTCCGGAAACACCGTGATCCGGCCGATGCGGTATTTCTGGTGGATTTCGCCGGGGCCGGGGGGCAGCACCTTGAGCGCGGCCCGAACGCTGTGCCCGCTGCTGTCGGCTTCCAGCGGGCTGATGCTGTTGGCGTAGAATCCGGCGAAGCCGTTGTCGCGAAGCAACGTGACGATCCGACCCACCTCCCGATCGTACACCCGGCTGTCGGTCAGCTGCCCCGGATCGAGCAGGCGCTCGCTTCGGGTAGCCTGCAACAACTCGGCGATCTGCGGATTAGCGGTTTGGTAGTCGATCGAATCGAGCGTGTAGGGCCTCCCCGGCGTGACCTCGAAATCGACCTTCACGAACTGTTTGCGAAACGTGTCGACCGAGGAATTGACTTCCGCGTCGAAGTAGCCCCGGTTCAGCATGAAGTTGCGCACCCGCAGTCGGCTCTGGCTCACGGCGGCCGTATCTAAGAAAGCGGGCGGTTCAGCGATGATCCGGCGTACGAACCGCTGGAAATCGGAGGTGTCCGCCGCGTCGCGTAAGCGCAGGAAGAACCATTCGCGCGGCGCCACGAAGAAAAATCGCCCATTCGGTTTGGTGACCACCTGATTGTCGAGCTCGAGCCGAATGCTGCGCCAGTCCTGCACCTCGCCGCCTTCCGCTAGTTCGATCTGGTTCTGGCGGACGACGTACTCGTCGGCCCCGAGGTACTTCGACGTGTTGCACCCGCCGACCACGATACCCAGCAACAGGAGCAGGGCCAGGAGATTCGGCGGGGGAAGGACCATTCTGGGCACGTAGGTTAGCGCGGATGCCGATTACGAATGCCCAGCGACAACGCGTCCGGGCGCTGCACCAGCGCAAATTTCGTCGAATGTATAAGGCATTCCTGGTCGAAGGGATTGTGAATGTATCCGAGGCGTTGGCAAGCGGTTGGTCCGCCGAGGGGGTGTACGCCACCGAGGCCGCCGTGTTCGCCTTGCGGCAAAACGGTCCGCCGGTGGCCGGGGCCTTGGACCGTCAGCCCGTTTTTATAATCGAAGACAAAGAGCTCGGGCGACTCAGCACCCAGCGCCAGCCGCACGGGGTGGTGGCGGTATTCGGGGAACCCAGCGCGGACGGTTACGATTTCGCGCAGCACGCGCGGCTGTTGTACCTGGACGGCGTGGCGGACCCGGGCAATGCGGGTACGCTCCTCAGAACCGCGGAATGGTTCGGGGTGGAGGCGGTACTCGCCGCGCCGGGGTCGGTGGAGTGGTACAACCCGAAAGTAGTGGCGGCAGCACGCGGGAGCCTGTTTCGTTTGCGATTGGGGGTGGTAGCCGCGACGGATCTGCGGGAGCACCTCCCCGAGCACGTGGTCTTGTTATCGGATTTAGCGGGAGAATCGTACGACTCGGTGGTGTGGCCTGAGCGGGGAGTACTCGTTTTAGGGAGTGAATCGCACGGACCGTCCGCCGGCGTCCGCGCCGTAGCAAGTATAGTAGTGACCATACCGTCGCGGGACTCAGTCCCGACCGAGAGCCTGAACGTCGCGGTGGCCGGGGGCATCTTACTCGCCTCCTGGGACAGTCCAGCTTAGGTGTCCTACCCTTATAACGCGTCAGCTCTGCACTGCGACTATACACCTGAGCGCCTGTCCGAGAACTTGCCGATCGGCTGAAAACCGGTTGCTCTGGGACTCTCCATCGGCTGAAAGCCTCGTGGTAGCGCTGCCATCCCTACGTTTTCTTCCTCGATGGGCCCCAAATCGGCTGCGATTTCGCCAGATCGCGAGTTTCCAGATAGGCTCTTAGTCGAGCGGGACTGATTACGAGCTAGGATTTAAGAAGGTCGAACGTACTCTCCTCCCGGAGGGAGTCGTATGCAACCGGTAAGGTCGTCGTAAGCACCCACTGCGAAGCGTCGTATAGTTAATCGTGTCGAAACATCAAGTTTTAGCTTCCGAAATTTTTTAAGCCGACACGCAGCGAATCGTACTGCGGCGATGTCTTACCGACGGATTGCAGGTAGAGTTTACCTGCCTCGCTAATCTTGTCACTTCACTAACTCATGAAATCCATGAAGTATCAGCTACTCTATGCGGTAACTATCGGTGCCGAAGTAACAATTACTTCCTGTAAGAAGGAGGAGGCGGCGGCCCTACTTTGGTCTTATAAGCCATCGCTCACCAATGCTCAAGTTCGAACATCGTTGGCGCGAACGGCTTACTTCCCCGCTAAAAGAGGCGAATCGTCCAAAACTACCAGGCATGGCTACGGCGCGATCAACGCGAGAGCCGCGCGTAATTATGCAGATGCAAATTACTAGGCGAGTTTTAATGTAAGTAAACCCTTTTAGTTCGCGGCTCGCGGATTAGAAGGGTTTCTACACGCACGTTAGAAGGCTACAAATACAAATACTTGGTCAGTTCCTCCTCCAGTCGCCCGCGCGTATTCAGGGCCACGATGGTACCCTCGCGATCGATGAGGAAGGTCCGTGGTATCGCACCAACCCCGTACGTCTTGGCGGCGATGCTGCCCCATTTTTTCAGGTCGCTCACGTGGTAGGGCCACTTGAGCTGATCTTGTTCGATGGCTCTGATCCAGCGATCTTTACTCGCCTCGGTCTGCTTCTCGATTTGCTCCTGCGATTGCATCGCCTGTCGCATCCGCGAGTCGAGTCCGTCGAGGCTCACGCTAAACACCGTGAAGCCCCGGTCTTTGTACTTATTGTAGACCTTGACCACATTCGGGTTCTCGACCCGGCACGGCCCGCACCAACTCGCCCAAAAGTCGAGCAGGACCACACTGCCCTTCAGGTCGCTCAGTCGGTACGTATCTCCGGTCGGACTCGGCAGCTCGATGTCTGGTGCCTGGGCTCCCACTTTGATCAGCTCCTGCGCCTGCTGCGCGGCGTACTGCGCTTCTACGATGTCGATGTACTCGGCGTACGCGGCCAGGTACGCACTCGACGTGTTCTGCTCCTCCAGGCGGGTGCGGGCGCGTTTGTGGGCGTCGAGGTGTTCGCCCTTGGGGCCGAGGGCGAGCTCGGCGGCGTAAACGCCCGCGTAGGCGTTGCTCACCGTGTCGATGTAGTTAGCTACGTCCGCACTCTGGTAGGCGCGACTCGCGAGCTTTTCGAGCAACCCCTGGAAGCTCGCCGATGAGGCGGAGCCGACCACGTCGTACTCGTACTTCTGGAGGCCCGCCAGCGAGCCGTTGATCTCAATCCGCTCTTCGTCCCCGCCGAAGATTAAGGGCAGTTTTCGAGCGCCAAACCGGAGGCGGTAGATCCCCGGTTCTACGCTCTCGACTTCCGTCAGCTCGAAGGCGCCCTGCGCGTCGACGTCGGTTTTGTCGATGACCAGAGAGGCCTGGTTCGGTCCGTTGAGTCGATCGAGGTACACCTGCATGCCCGCCGCCTCCTTCATCTGGCCCGCGACCACGACCCCGCCCGCGGTACCGGAGCCGGGGGTTTGACAGGCGGCGAGACCGAGGCTAAGGAGGATCGTCGTGAGGAACATGAGGCGGGTGGACGTATGCGTTTTCACCGGGGGATGATTTAGGATAAGGTGGCCGCGTCTAAGTGTCGGGCGAGGGCCGTTCCGTACGGCTCGGTGTAGTCGGCTACCGAACCGAAGAAGGTAGTGCCAACCCGAAGCCCGCCGGAACTGACGAGACCCAGTTTCGCGTAAGCGAACCCGCTGGCCGCGAGACGGTTGTCGAGGGCACCGCGCTGCTCGCCGGCGACGCTTACCACGACTCGATTTTGGCTTTCGCCAAACAGGAAGGCGTCTCGCCGCACGTCCGGCGCAAACTCATCGATAGTGAAACCGAGCTGGTTGGGCATAGCGCTTTCGAGCAGGCTGACGAACAGCCCGCCCTCCGAGACATCGTGTACGGAGGCGACCAGGCGATGTTCGATGAGCTCGGACACGAGTTTGTGCAGCGCGAGCGCCTCGTCGAGCTCGAAGTGGGGGCAGGGGCTCTCCACGATCCCGCGGACCACCCGCAGGTACCGGCTCTGCCCGAGGTCGTCGCGCGAGGTGCCGAGCAGGTAAATAGTGTCCCCCGGTTTTGCGAAAGCGGACGAGGTAAGGGAATCCAGGTCGTCCATGACCCCGAGCATACCGATGGTCGGGGTAGGGTAGACCGGCTCCGTTCGATCCGGGTAGACGCTCTGGTTGTAAAAGCTCACGTTGCCGCCGGTCACGGGCGTGCCGAAGGCCCGACACGCGTCGCCCATGCCGCGCACGGCCTCACTGAACTGGTAGTAGGCTTCCGGATTGTACGGGTTGCCGAAGTTGAGGCAGTTGGTTACGGCCAGGGGCTCGCCCCCCGCGCAGGTGATGTTGCGCGCCGCCTCGGCCACGGCGATCAGGGCCCCTTTGTACGGGTCGGCGTACACGTAGGCGCTGTTACAATCGGTGGTGAGTACCAGCGCTTTATCGCTCTGTTTGAGGCGCACCACGGCCGCGTCGCAGGGTAAGTTCGTGGTGGCGGTATTCGTGCGGACCATCCGATCGTACTGGTCGGTGATCCAATTCTTGGAGGCTATCGTCGGATCGGCGGCAAGCGTTTTGGCGGCAGCGATAAGCTCCCCGTCGGTGGGCTCCGCCAGACTGCTTTCGCTAAAACGAGTCAGGGCGTCGAGGTAGGCCGGGCGGCGCGACTCGCGGACGTTCTGCGGGGCCCCACCGCCGAGCACGAGGTGGTCGGCGGGCAGCTCGGCCACCTTGTCGCCGCGCCACCAGAACTCTACGTTCCCGGTATCGGTAACCTCCCCGATCTGCTCGCACTCGAGGTCCCACTTCGCGAAAACGGCGAGCACCTCGGCCTCCCGGCCCCGCTGCGCGACCACGAGCATGCGCTCCTGGCTTTCGGAGAGCAAGATTTCGAAGGGCTGCATGTCCGGCTGGCGCAGCGGCACCAAATCGAGGTCGACGCGCATGCCGGTGCCGCTTTTCGCGCTCATCTCCGAAGAAGAACAGGTGATGCCGGCCGCGCCCATATCCTGCATGCCGACCAGGGCGCCGGTTGCGATGACCTCGAGGCTGGCCTCGAGCAGCAGCTTCTCCTGAAACGGATCACCGACCTGCACCGCGGGCAGGTCGGAGGCCGAGTCCTCGGTAAGGTCTTTGGAGGCGAAGCTGGCGCCGTGGATGCCGTCCTTGCCGGTGGCCGAACCGACGATGAAGACGGGGTTGCCGGGGCCGTCGGCGGCGGCGCTCACCGTCTCGCCGACGCGGACCACCCCGGCGCTCATCGCGTTGACGAGTGGGTTCTGGTTGTAGACCGGGTCGAAGTACACCTCCCCGCCCACCGTGGGCACGCCGAAGCAGTTGCCGTAGTGCGAGATGCCGGCCACCACGCCCGCCACGATCTTGCGGGTGTGTGCCAGCCGGAGGTCGCCGAAGCGCAGGCTGTTGAGCGCGGCGATGGGGCGTGCGCCCATCGTGAAGATATCGCGGTGGATTCCGCCGACGCCGGTTGCCGCACCCTGAAACGGCTCGATGGCGCTCGGGTGGTTGTGGCTCTCGATCTTGAAGCAGCAAGCCCAGCCGTCCCCGAGGTCGACGAGCCCGGCGTTCTCCTCACCGGCCCCAACGAGGAGGCGCCCCCCTTCGCGCGGGAGGGTTTTGAGCAACAGGATCGAATTTTTGTAGGAGCAGTGCTCGGACCACATCACCGAGTAGATCGACAGCTCCGTGAAGTTGGGCGTGCGGCCGAGGTGCTCGCGGATGAGCCCGAACTCCCCGGCGGTAAGGCCGAGTGCGGTGGCGGTTTCGACCGTGACGGTAGGCGCGAGCGCGGCGGTGGACGATTGCGACATGGAAGGCGAAAGTATCGTGGGGGCCTGGGGGAGGGGTGGCGGTTAGGTGGTCTTGGTCGGCTTACGGCGGGGCGCACGGCGCTTGGTGAGCCGCTTGACCCGCACGAGCACGTCGTCGTCGGTTTCCTTGAGCTCGACGATGTCGGTCGCCCCCTCGAGGAAGGCGGTGAAATTGGTGAAGCTGTTGTTCGCTTCGTCGAAGGCCGGATCGAGGCGCAGCATCATCGGTTTGATCTTGACGCGCTTTATCCAGGGACTGCCCTCCCGGGCCTCCAGACTCTGGATGGCCTGCCGGAGCAGCTGGTGCTCCGCGGAAGGTTCTTTCTTGCGGGTGCGTGGTGCCGGCTTTTTCGTAGGCTTGTCGGCGGTAGCGCGCGTTTTGGCGTTCGCGCCGGCCGTGTCCGGTACGGCGAGCTCGTACTCCTGGTCCAGGTCTTCCTCGGTGTGCGGGGCCGGCGTACCGTACTGCGCGGCGATGGTACGGTAGAGCTTAAACTCGTTGCAAGCCATTTGCCAGTAGCGGTTCGAGGCTTCCTTTACGCCGAGTCCGACGATGCGCTTGTGCTTGCGCCGCACCCGCTGGGCGATCGAGATGAAGTCCGAATCCCCGCTCACGAGCAGCACGATGTCGATGTGCGGGTGGAGCACGAGGTCCTCGGCGATATCGAGCGAGAGGCGAATGTCCGCGCCGTTCTTCGCGTTCATGCCGAGCGGAAAGAGCTGCACCAGGTCCATCGAGTATTCGTTCACCGCGTCGGTGTAAGGCCAGAAGTTGGTCCAGTTGGCGTACGCCTTGTTGATGACCACCTCGCCGAGGGTGCTGGCGTACTGCATGATCGCGGCGATGTTGAGCACTTTCGTGTCCTGGAGCGCGAGCTTCCCGCGCTTCATCCGGTCGAACCAATCGGCGCCCAGTTCGAACTTCGCCACCGAGGCATGAATATTCTCGAAATCCCAGTACACCGCTACGGAAGCTTCCTGCATGGGCGAAAGATAGCTGCGCTACCGATGGAGGCACCTTTGTCGATCTATGTCCCTCGCCGTCGCTCCGGATCGTAACGTTGTCGCGCTGCTCAAGCTGGCTGGTCCGATTGCGCTCTCGCAAGTCGCGCAAACCTCGATGGGTTTCGTGGACACGGCGATGGTCGGTCGCATCGGGCCGGTCGATTTGGCCGCCGTGGCCCTCGGTTCGAGTATTTTCATCGCCATCCTGTTGCTGTCTTTGGGTACGGTGCTGGCCGTCGGTCCGCTGGTGTCGCAAGCCGTTGGCGCCGGCGACGACGCGGGCATCTCGACCGCCGCCCGACAGGGACTCTGGTTGGCCGCCTTCCTGACGCCGGTCGTCGTCGCTTTGCTCTACCTGGCCCGGCTCGCCCTCCCTTACCTCGGTCCGGAACCTGAGGTCGCCAACTTAGCGGCCGCGTACTTGGGGGCCGTGAGCTGGAGCGTGCTCCCGTTTCTGGGCTTCGGTGCGGTGCGGTCGTGGCTCGAGGGGCTCAATCGACCGCTGCCCGTTACGCTGTGCGCGATCAGCGCGGTCGGGGTCAACGCGGCGGCCAACTACATGCTAATTTACGGCAAGTTGGGCGTGCCCGCCCTCGGCGCGGTGGGCACCGGGTACGCCACTTCCATCAGCTACGCGTACTTGTTTCTAGTCCTCGCGGCGTACGCGCGCTCACGGAAAAACTTGCGGCAATACGGTGTGTTCGCGAGGCTCGGCTCACCCGACCGGGCTAAGCTGCGCGAGCTACTCCGCATCGGTACTCCCATCGGGCTGTCCTTCGGGTTGGAGGTAGGCATGTTCACCGTCACCGCCATCCTCATCGGGGGCATCGGCGCCGAGGCCCTCGCCGCTCACCAGATCGCGCTGCAGCTCGGGGCACTCGCTTTCATGCTCCCGCTGTCCGTCTCGCTCGCCGCCACGATTCGGGTCGGCAACCTCGTGGGGGCGGGATTCACGGCCAGCGCGCGCCGGGCCGGTTGGTTGGCCATCGCGATGGGCGCGGGCGTGATGTGCGTCTCCGCCACCATCTTCACGGTCTTCCCCCAGCCCCTGGTCAGCCTATTCATCGGCGCACCGTCGGGCGAGAACAGCGGGGTCGCCGAGCTCGCGGTGCAGCTGCTCGCCATCGCGGCGATCTTCCAGATCGTCGACGGTATCCAGGGTACGGCCGCCGGGGCGTTGCGTGGGCTCAAGGACACCTTCGTGCCGATGCTCATCGGACTGTTGAGCTACTGGGCCATCGGCCTGTCGAGCGGCTACTACCTCGCCGGGCGGTACGGCGCGCGCGGGCTGTGGATCGGCTTGTGCATCGGCTTGGCCTGCGCGGCGGTACTGTTGGTGTGGCGGTGGAACCGCCTGGCGACTTCGCTGAGGCCACGGGGGCCGCTAGGGGAGTAGGGGCCGCTAGGCGACGCACGCGGGCGCCGGATGCGCCGCATCGGGCTTGTAGCGGAAGGCCTCTTCCAGGAGTTCGCAGATCGCGTCGTGTCTGTCCAACAGATCCTGCAGGATCTCCGCGTCGGCGAACTGCCCGGCCGCGAGCGCTTGGTCGGCCTTCCGGCGTACGTCGCGGGACGCGCGCCGGAACGTGGCGTGGAGACTGACGAGTTGTTGGAGCTTCGACTCCATACTGAGCCGCCCGGTCGTGTCGACTACGTTGGGTACCTGCGCCACGGCGCGACCGAGCTCCAGGATTCGCGTTTGCAGTAACAGACGGGTGTGCGCAAATTGGCGTCGAACGGATTCGACCTCGCGCTGGTCGAGGTGTCCGAAACACCGCAAGTCGCTAATCAACCAGGCGTCAAATCGCCACCCCAGTCTCTCCTCCGCCTGGTAGATATCGTAAAGTGCGGCGGTGAGCGGGCTCGTGAGGGCGCGCAGACGGGTGGAGACTATCTGGGACATATGTACTATTACTGCTGGGAGAGAAGCCAAAAACCGTGCTCGTGTTCTAGGCGGGCGCTAATCTTTCCTCTAATCTTGTATAAAATCTAGCTTAGAGCAGACCAACAGTAAGTTTTATTCGCGCTCGACCGATGTCCTCCGCCGCCGTCTCCGGGCGATCGGCGCGGCGCTCGCTACTACGAGCGGGCGGGAGAAGAGTCTGGGGTGAGCTAGATCGATTTAGTGCGCCAGCGGTACGTCAATCCGAGGGTCCCCTGCAAACCGATATCGTGGATCAAGTTTGGGGTAGTCGAGTTTCCTGCTTCGGAGAATTCTCGGTGTAACACTCCGGCGGCCGAGGCGGCCAGATACACCTCAAACTGCTTTACGAGCTTCACGCTCAAACCACTGCGGAGTAGATAACCGGCTCCGAACTTACGCTCGTCGGTCACGCTCAGCGTTACCGGCGGATCCCCCGCGCTAGTTTCCCGCCGTTGTACCAGGGCTCCACCGGCTCCGATCTCGACGAACAAATGCTTCTGCAACCAGCCTTCCTTGCCCCAAGTAGGACAATTACAATCGCCTTCCAGATCGAACGGAAACGATTTGTAGGTGGCTAGCGCCGTGACCGCCGTTAACCTGGACGTACCCGCGACCGACCTACCCCTGAACCGGGATTCGGACGCTTCGGCTAGGCGTAGGCCATAGTAGGCTCGCATGTCCGAAATTCTCAACATCCCGCTGATGGCCTGCGCGAAGGCCGGCGACTCGGCGTACGAGTTACGCCAATCCGTGCCCGCTTCGTAGTTCACCTGCTGTGCCTGCGCTAAACTTGAGATGGCGAATAGGGTGAGGGCAAATAAAAAACGCATACCCGACTAACGGAGAATTACGGACCCAGGTGCATCCAAATTTATCCTCGCGACCTTTACCCTCCGCATGAAGACCCGCACCCTACGCCGCAACAAGGTCAACGTCATTACCCTCGGCTGCTCGAAGAACCTCGTCGACTCCGAAAACCTGATCACCCAACTGGCCGCCAACGACTACGACGTGGCGCACGACTCCGACCGCGACGCGCAGGTGATCATCGTCAATACCTGCGGCTTCATCGACCTCGCTAAGCAGGAATCCGTCGACACCATCCTCCAGTACGCCGACGAGAAGGCCGCCGGCCGCATCGACAAGCTCTACGCCACCGGCTGCCTCACCCAGCGCTACCGCGAGGAGTTGGCCGCCGAAATCCCCGAAGTAGACGGGTGGTTCGGGACGCTCGACATGCCGCACTTGTTGGCCACACTCAAAGCCGACTACCGGCAGGATTTGATCGGCGAACGACTACCTACCACGCCGCTGCACTACGCTTACCTGAAAATCTCGGAGGGCTGCAACCGGACCTGTTCGTTCTGCGCCATTCCGCTTATGCGGGGCAAGCACGTGAGTCGCAGCGTCGACTCGCTCGTCGAGGAGGCCAGGCACCTAGCCGCCAGGGGAGTCAAAGAGCTCATGCTCATCGCCCAGGAGCTTACGTACTACGGCCTCGATCTGTACAAGGAACGTGCGTTGCCGCAGCTCCTACACGCCTTATCCGACGTAGAAGGGATCGAGTGGATCCGACTCCACTACGCCTACCCGAGCAAGTTTCCACTCGCGATCGTCGATGCGATTGCGGTTTTACCGAAAGTGTGCAACTACCTCGACATGCCCCTGCAGCACGCCTCCGACAGGGTGCTCGCGGACATGCGCCGCCAGATCACCCGTGGCGAAACCGAAACCCTCCTCGCGGAGATCCGCGAGCGAGCCCCCGGGATCGCCATCCGTACGACCATGCTCGTCGGCCACCCCGGCGAAACGGAAGCCGATTTTCTCGAGCTGTGCGACTTCGTCGAGCGCATGCAGTTCGAGCGCCTGGGCGTGTTCCAGTACAGTCACGAAGAAGACACCCGCGCCTACGAAGTCGTAGACGATGTGCCCGCCGGGGTCAAGGCCGACCGCGCCGAGCGCCTTATGGCCATCCAGCGCGAGATCAGTCTCGCCAAAAACGAAGCCCTCACCGGCCACACCCTGCGCGTGCTCTTCGACCGCAAGGAGGGCGAGTACTTCGTGGGCCGAACCGAGTACGACTCGCCCGAGGTCGACAACGAGGTGTACGTGCTGGCCGACGGGTACGTGCGCCTCGGCGACTTCGCGGACGTAAAGATCACGGAGGCGACGGAGTACGATCTGCACGGTACACTCGCCGAGGCGAACGCGGTGCACGCGGAGTCCCGCTCCGGCGGGGCGCAAATCTTTCGGGATACGCGCCGCGTCCTTCAGTAGCCGCCGTAAACCTCCGATAGCTCCCCCTGTTCCCCTTGCCATGGCCGAAGCACACGACGAGGGCGTCCTCCGCGAATCCTGGTTTTTGCGATTACGCAATCCCTACCTCCAGGCGATCGTGGCGGCTGCGTTCATGCTCGTCGTCATTCTCATCGGTGGGCTCACGCTCTTCTCCGGCGGGGAGCTCTCCGAGCGTTGGGCCTACCAAACCCTCACGACCGCCCTGATGATCTTCGCGGTCAGCAACGCACTCATGTCGCTCGCGGCGCCCAATATCGGAAAGTACTGGACGGGCTCCATGCTCTCCTACGCCGCACTCGCCGGCCTCGCCGTGCTCGGGGCGCGCTTGCTGAGCGGCTTCTGGATCGCCGAAGCCGGTAGCTACCGCTGGATCTTCATGGTCGTCACCTTCGGGTACGGCGTGTTTCTGTCCATCATGGCCGCCATTCGCGGCATCGTCAATTTCGCCGAGGGGGAGGAGTGGTCGCAACCGCGCAAGCGGTAATCAACCCCAGCGTGCCGGCCGCGTTGATTGCCAAACCGCGCGCTCATGAGGTACCTCCTACTGCTCATTCCGTTCGTCGTTAGCTGCGGGAACTCCGGTGCCAACGCATCCTCAGCGCAGAACGACGGCGCCACCGCCGGAGGTCGGGGCGGTACCCAAAGTGCACGACCGTTGATCGGACTCGGCGGAGACACGCTCTCGGCGCTGACGTTGTCTGACGCGGAGTGGGAGGCGGAGCTCAGCGACGAGCAGTACTACATCCTCCGCGAGAGCGGTACGGAGCGGCCGTTCACGAGCCCGCTCCTCGGAGAGAAGCACGAGGGCGTATTCGTGTGCGCGGCCTGCGCGTTGCCGCTCTTCCGCTCGCAGACCAAATTCGAGTCCGGCACCGGCTGGCCGAGCTTCTACGAGCCCATCCACGAGGGTAACGTGGCCGTTGGCGCGGACGACAGCCACGGCATGTCGCGCGACGAGGTCCGTTGCGCCCGCTGCGACGGCCACCAGGGGCACGTCTTCGACGACGGCCCCGCGCCCACCGGACTGCGCTACTGCATCAACGGCGATGCTCTCGACTTCGTGGCCCAGCCCTAAAGGAAGCGTGGGCGCCTACCTTGGCGCTAACGATGGCGTTTAAAATCTACACGAAGGGCGGCGACACGGGCGAAACGAGCCTCTACGGAGGTCAGCGCGCCCCCAAAGACGACGCACGTATCGAGGCCTACGGAACCGTCGACGAGCTGAACGCCCAACTGGGCGTGGTCGGCTCGCTGGTACCCGGTGTTTTGCGGGAGCGAATTGCCCCGGCCGAGCAGCTGCTACGGGTCCAGTCGGAGCTCTTCACCGTCGGCAGTCAGCTCGCTACGCCGCCCGAGAAAGCGCTTTCGCTAAAACCGCTCACGGAGGCGGCGGTGGTGCGGCTCGAGGCTTGGATCGACGAGCTCGAGGTCGACCTCCCCGCGCTCACGGCCTTCATCCTGCCCGCGGGAAGTCCGGCGGTCACCCAGTGCCAGTTGGCGAGGTGTGTCGCTCGGCGGGCGGAACGGCGACTCGTGACCCTTCACCGAGCCAGCCCGGTAGACGCGACCTTGATCCGCTACCTCAACCGGCTCTCGGACTACCTCTTCACGCTCGCCCGCGCCCTGGCCCACCACGCCGGCGAGCCGGACATCCCCTGGGTACACGAATGAGGTTTCGCTACCGCATGCGCCGGTTCTGGAACGATTTGCCCTCCTGGGTGCAGGTCGGTTTGGTGCTGCTCGTGGTCGTGCTCATCTCCTTCATGTTCCCCACGGGCGTAAAATTCGACCAGCGCTACGAGCAGGGTACGCGCTGGCGCTACGACGACCTCGTGGCTCCGTTCGACTTCCCCATCCGCAAGCTCGACCCCGAGCTCGAGGCCGAACGCGACGCCGTGCGCGCGCGCGCCGAGCCGTACCTCGTGTACGACCCCAACGTGGCCAACGAAGAGCTCGCCAGCTTCGAGGCCGTGTTCCAGGACCGCTTCCGCTTGCTACCGGCGGACTCCGACTTTGGCGACTTCCGGCGGCGGCCCGATCGCTACCTGAAAGTAGCCCAAGGCCTACTGAAACGAAGCTACGACCGGGGCATCGTCGACCTGAGCGGACCGGTCGCGAACGCGCGCAGCGGCATCGTGCACATCGTGCGGGGCAACACGCTCACCGAGCGGAGCACGGCCAGTCTGGTGGGCCCCGAACAGGTCCGCGAGCAGCTGCGCGACTCGGTGCAGGCGACCCGCCTCAGGGATGCGGACGTGCTGGTGCCGCTCCTGCAAGACGCCGTGCAGCCCAACGTCCGCTACTCGGATTCGCTCACGCGTCGCTTCCTGGAGGCCAACCTCGCCGAGATCGCCGAATCCCGTGGGATGGTACGCCAGGCCGAGATCATCGTGACCGAGGACGGGATCGTCAGCGAGGAGATCTACCGCAAGCTGGAGAGCTACCGCCGGCAGTACGAATCCCAGGTCGTCGACGACAGCCGGGGCTGGTTCATGTTCCTCGGGTACCTCATGCTCACGAGCATGATCATGGCGGTGCTGCTGCTCTACATCCGCGTGTTTCACCGGGGTGAGTTCGCGCGGTTCAACCGTTTGGTCTTCATCCTGATGTTGGTGCTCGTGAGCAGCTTCGCGGTCTTCCGGCTCGAATCGCTCAACGGCCTCAGCGTGTGGGTCATGCCCTTCGCCATCGTGCCCATCATCATCAAGAGCTTCTACCCGCAGGGGGTGGCGCTCTTCACGCACTTGTGCGTGGTGCTGATCGCCAGTTTCCTCACGAGCCTGGGGTACGAGTTCACCTTCATCCAGATCATCGTGGGGATCGTGGCGGTGCTCTCGCCCACGGGCACGCGCGACCTCACGAAGTTTTTCCGGACCATCCTCTTCCTGTTCTTCACCTACGCGGTGGGGTACGTCGGCCTCGAGCTCACCAAGGAGGGAGCGTGGCGCACCATCGACTGGTCGGTCTTCGTCTGGTTGGGCGTCAACGTATTCCTCGTGCTCCTCGCCTACCCCCTGGTGCCCCTGCTCGGCCGCTTCTTCGGCTTCACGAGCGACGTCACGCTGCTCGAGCTCTCGGACGTCAACCGACCCGTTTTGCGGGAGCTCGGCCTGCGTGCACCGGGTACCTTTCAACACAGCCTGGCGGTAAGCAACCTGGCCGAATCCGCCGCCCGGGAGGTCGGCGCCGATACGTTGCTCGTTAAGGTGGCCGCCCTCTACCACGACATCGGCAAGTCGACCGCCCCGCTCTACTTCATCGAGAACCAGACCGGGCGCAACCCCCACGACGACCTCGACGAGCTGGAGAGCGCCCGCGTGATCATCGCGCACGTGCCCGACGGGGTTCGGATGGCCAAGAAGGCGGGCCTTCCGGCAAAACTCATCGACTTCATCCGCACGCACCACGGCACCACGCGCGTGGAGTATTTCTACCGTACCTGGCGCAAGGCGCACGAGGGTACGCCCGACGACGAGGTCAAATTTCGCTACCCGGGTCCGCTGCCCACCTCAAAGGAGCAGGGCATCCTCATGCTCGCCGACAGCGTGGAGGCCGCCGGGCGCGCCACGCGCGACCCTACCCAGGAGGGCATCGCGAAGCTCGTCGACGGCATCCTCGACGCCAAGGTGGCGCACGGGCAGCTCAACGAGTGCTCCTTGTCCTTCGCCGAGCTGGAGGTGTGTCGCGCGATCTTTAAGACAATGCTCAACAGCATGTACCACGCCCGCGTCGAGTACCCCGAGCCGCCCGAGGACGAGGTGGTCGCTGCGGCTCCCAAGAAGGACTCATCGCTCGGGAAGCGGGTCGACGAGGAGGGATAGCGGTGTACAGTCTAAATCAATTCCGTTGCTGTGCGCAAGCTCTTGGATACTGATGGGTACCCCGGTTCTTCTTCTACCGCCGCGAAGGGAACGAGCGCATGTACACGTTACTAAGGGAAATGTGGAGCAAAGTACTGGGCGCCTGGATCGAAAGTAGTCGAGACCTCGGAGCGTCGGTCCATGGCCAGTTGGCGACCCGGGTCGCCAACTGGCCGTGGACGTGGGGATCGGTCGAGAGCGCTTCTACGTCACGCTCGCCGGTGGGCGCACCTTCGCCGTCCCGTACGCGGCATCTGAGCGGCTGGCCGGCGGAACCCTACACAGAGCGGTCGGAGTGGCGGCCGATCGGTCGTGGTGGGGGAATCCACCGGGAGGCACTCGACGAGGATTTGTCGAGGGGAGGTTTGCTACGCGACTTCGGTTCAGGGACTACCACGGCAACCGAGTAAGTTCCATAATGACTTGGTAGCGAAATTCGCAGTCTTAAGGTAAATGCCTACCGGTACCGCTTCGGCCACCAGCTTTTGAGCCGTTCGAGGATGCTCGCCTCGCTCGCGTTCTCACCCGGTTCGTAGAAGACGGGATCTCCGAGCTCGGTGGGCACGAACCGCTGTTCGGAGAAGTTGCCCGGCTGGTCGTGTGCGTACGTGTACCCCTTGCCGTAATCGAGTTGCTTCATCAGCTTGGTCGGTGCGTTGCGCAGGTGTAGCGGCACGGGTAAATCTCCCGTTTCCCGCACCATGCGCTGTGCTTCCCCAATCGCCTTGTAGCTCGCGTTGCTCTTCGGACTGGTAGCTAGGTAGACGACCGTTTGCGAAAGGATAATCCGCGCTTCCGGCAGTCCGATCATGCGCACCGCGTCCATGCAGGTCGTGGCAAGCAGCAAGGCATTCGGATTGGCCAGGCCTACATCCTCCGAAGCACTAATCAACAAGCGGCGAGCGATAAAGGCTACGTCTTCGCCTCCTTCGAGCATGCGGGCGAGCCAGTAGAGCGCTCCGTTCGGATCGCTGCCGCGGATGCTCTTGATGAAGGCGCTGATGATGTCGTAGTGCTGCTCGCCGCCCTTGTCGTAGCGCGCGAGGTTGTTTTGTACTACATCCGTGACCAGCTCGTCCGTGATGTGGCTCTCCCCACTCGCCTCGGCCTGCGAAGCCACCAGTTCCAGGGCGTTGTAGAGCTTGCGTACATCCCCCCCGCTGATGCGGATGAGCGCGTCGTACGAGTCGATCGTCAGGTCGAGCTTCCGCAAAAACTCGTCGCGTTCGAGCGCCTCGTCGACGAGCAACACGAGCCGCTCCCGCGACAGCGGTTCGAGGACGTACACCTGCGCCCGGGAGAGCAGCGCGGGGATGACCTCGAAGCTCGGGTTCTCGGTCGTGGCGCCGATCAGGGTGACCACGCCCCGCTCTACCGCCCCGAGCAGTGCGTCCTGCTGACTCTTCGAGAACCGGTGAATCTCATCGATGAACAGGACCGGCGGCGGACTGGCGAAGAACTTTTGCTTTTTCGCCTTCTCGATGGCTTCGCGCACGTCTTTCACCCCGGCGCTAATAGCGGAGAGTTCGAAGAAGGGGCGGTCGAGGCTGGTGGCGAGGATGTGGGCGAGGGTAGTCTTACCGACCCCGGGCGGCCCCCACAGGATCATGCTCGGTAGCCGCCCGGAGGTCACCGCCGCACTCAGCACTTTCCCTTCGCCGACGAGGTGCTCCTGGCCGGCGTAGGCGGCGAGGGTACTGGGGCGGAGGCGTTCGGCTAGGGGGGGCATGGCGGGCGAAGAGAGGTTCAAATACCCAACCGCGAACGGAGATCCCCGTTCTAATGGATGACATACAGTGGCAGTCCGAAATTTACAAGCGAGCTGTAGACATTGGCGATGTTAATCTACAACGGCGCGTATGGTCCGGGTGCGAGCCGGAGATAGTTGTATCGGTCTCAGCGTTCTTAAGCCAACTCTATGACGACCTAGTGCTCGAGGATTTTATCGACGAGCAAAGGGAGTTAGAGAACTACGAGCTGATTGGATATTTAGAATCGTTCGACCAGAAACTAGAATGCTACCCGGTTCCCGAGGGGAGCGACTTGGAGGTTCTCAATGACCCAAAGCGGATCGCCTGGTTACTGCCGCCAAATTACTAGCAGAGCGCTGGAACCTAGCTAAAGGAGTTGCCACTGAGGAGCGGTCGCAGTACAATTAAGGCAGTGGGTAGTGCCGATCTATTGAATGGGAAGACTGCCGTTGATTGGTTGAGAGCGTGTTAGAGTTCTCGCATGCGATACTCGCTCATTTATAACCCGCTAAACAGCAAGTCGCCGGAGCCGCTACCGGGAGTATGGGTCTCACTCTACACCCCCCGAACGTCTCCGACGACGGCGTCGAGTTACTCGCCCGCGTTATCCGGGGGCTTATCCCGCGACGGCGGCGTAAGTACCCCCTCGGACTCGTCCGTCGCCGCGCGCTTCCACCGCGTCGACAACGGCTCCCAGTGGCGCAGCCTCGACTCCGCCCGACTCTCGTCGCACGTTGGGTACGACTACCTCCGGCGCCGGGCGAGCGACTACGTCATCGAGTCGGCTAACGCCCTGACCATCGGCGCGCTCCGCTTCCGCGAGGCTTTCGCCCTCGCTTACGTCGGAGCCCCGGGGCCGGACGGCGACCCCGGGCACCCGACAGTCGTCGCGAGATCGACTCGAAGTCCGTGCCCGCCGTGGCGCGGGCCTCCGGGCTCACGACCGTCGGGCTCGCCCTCGCCGACGGGGCGTACCTCCACTTCGCCGACGCGTGCGCCGCCCCCGGGGTCGAGTCGCGGTCCGTGACGGTGCCGGAGTGCAAGAAGTCGGAGGCCAGTGGGTTCGCCCCGGTCCCCGCGCGGTGGGTCATCGAGGAGACCTTCGCCCGTCTCTCGTTCGTGCGAGCGTTTCGCGTGTGTTACGACCGCCTGCGTCGCCAATACGAAGCGACGGTCCTGTGGGTGCACGTCAAGCCCGCGCTCAGGCAGCTGGAAAAACTCTAACACGCTCTGAGTCTTAGAGGCAACTATTAGAGTGGTTCGCGGAGAGCCTCGACGACTTTTGCGAGGGCCGCGTGGTACTGTTCGCGGGTGCGGAGTCGGCACATGACGGAGGCCCCGGAGACGGGGCGGAAGACGACCTCGTCGTGATCGGCATTGTCAGGGTAGGCCTCATCCTCGACGTGGGTGACGAGGTCGAGGTTGACGGACGTGCGTCTGACGTCATTGTCGGTGAACTCGATCTTGCGCATGGCGCGCGGGTTTAGCGTGATCATGAGACAACCGAAGGGGAGTGCAAGGTCCTTACCGTAAAAGACGTTGAAACCGTCGTGATGGCAGTCTAGCACAGTGGATGCGTGTAGCCGAAGTGCATCCAGCCGAGTTCACTCGTACTCTACGGAGCATAGGTAAGAGAAACGCGACTCACGTCAGTACCACTCACTAGTGTGAGCGGGCGACAGCTACTGTGAATAATAAGCCAAGCAGGGTTACACATTATAGTAGATATAAATTTTAGGATCAGATTCTTAAAAAAATTTATATTATTTAGCAATCGTCAAAAACAAACTATTATTTTGAAGTTTTGGACGCCCAGCCTGCGGTTCGATGGTGTTCTTGCAACGGTGGTTACAGACTCACGAAGCGCGATCTATGACGAAGAAAGCAGAGAGATTGAAGTTTGGAGTGCTCACTTTCCCCATCCACCGGCCGTGGCATAACCCAACCCTGCAGCTCGAGACCGACCTCCAACTCGCCGAGCACTGCGACCGGCTCGGCTACGACGAGTTCTGGTTCGGGGAGCATCACTCCGGAGGGTGGCAAATCATTGGGAGTCCGGAAATAATGATCGCCGCGGCATCCCAGCGCACCAGCCGCATCAAGCTCGCTACCGGCGTCTCGAGCCTCGCGTATCACAACCCCCTCCACGTCGTCGACCGGATCATTCAGCTCGACCACATCACGCGCGGCCGCCTGATCTTCGGGGTAGGCTCCGGCGCGCTCGCGCTCGACTCGTCGATGATCGGTCGCGACCCCATGGACGCGCGACACAAGATGGAGGAATCGCTCGACGCGATCACCTCGCTGCTCCGCTTCGACGGACCGGTCAACAAGACTACAGATTGGTTCGAGCTCAAGGACGCGTATCTCCAACTCCGACCTTTCTCGGAGCGCCTCGACATCCGCGTGGCGTCCTTTCGCTCCCCCTCGGGTCCGCGGGCTGCCGGTCGTTTCGGCGCCGGACTTCTGTCCTTCGGCGCGGCGGCCGCGATCGGGGCGGGTACGGAGAACCCAATGACCACCGCGTGGCGGATCGCCGAGCGGCGCGCCCTCGAGTACGGTCAGACGATCAGCCGCAAGCGTTGGTCGGCGGTAAGCCCCGTACACATCGCCGAGACCGAGGAGCAGGCCCGTAAGGAGGTCGCCTGGGGCCTACCACACTACATAACCTACCTCCGGCAGATCCTACCGATGAACATTCCGGTCGACACCCAGGACGTCGACGCCGTGATTGACGTCCTCCGAACGGTCGGCCACGCCGTTATTGGCACCCCGGCCCAAGCCATCGAGCACATCGAGAAGCTCCAACGGATTACCGGGGGCTTCGGGACCTTCGTCATCGAGCACGGGGAACTGGCCGATCCGTACGCCTCGCACCGGTCGTACGACCTGTTCGCGCGCGCGGTCATGCCTCACTTCAACGGCCAGCTCGAGCCCCGACTCGCGGCGTACCAGCGGGAGCTCGCACACGACGGACTCACTCGCCGCACGATGGCCGCCGCCCAGGCGAAGGCGGGGGTCGAACACTCCGCCGATCGCCGGCGCGAAAACGAACCCCGACCGGCCAAACCGAAGAAGAACAAACGGCCGCAGGGCGAGCGCGTGGTACTCGAGCCCGCGCCCCCTTCGAAGTGGTCGCTCCGGCGGCCCGCGCCCCTTCAAACTACACATTAACCCCTCCTATCATGAGAGAACAACCGCAGGCCAGTCCCTCGGTAAACGGCCATTCGGCCACCCGGATTCCCGCCCACTCCGAGGCGGATGTCGTCGTTCTCGGCAGCGGGATTGGCGGCAGCGCCGTCGCCGCGATCCTCGCCCGTCAGGGCGCTCGCGTCACGCTCGTCGACGCCGGTTACCACCCCCGTTTTGCCCTCGGGGAGTCGACCATCGGGGAGACCTCCTTCCTCTTGCGACAGCTCGCCACCCGCTACGACGTTCCCGAGCTCGCGCAGATCACGACCAGTCGCGGTCTCGCCACCAAGGTGAGTAAGCGCTGTGGCATCAAGAAGAACTTCGGGTTTGTCTACCACCGAGAGAACCACCCGCACGAGCGCTACGAGGTGACCCAGTGCAACGTGAGCGAGGGGCTGTATGGTCCGGAGTCTCACTTGCTGCGCGCGGACATCGACGCCTACCTCTTCGACGCCGCCAAGCGCTACGGCGCGAGCGCCTACGAGGGAACGCGCGTCCGAGGCGTCGACTTCGACGAAAACAGCGCAACCGTCCACCTGAGCGGCGACGCGAAGGTGGTCGCGCGCTACGTGATCGACGCGACCGGGCGCCGGTCCGTGCTCGCCGAACAATTCGGACTCCGGGAGGAGCCCTGCCGATTCGCCACCGACACCCGCTCCATCTTCACCCACATGCGTGGCGTACGACCGTACGACGAAATCGAGAACGGGAACGGGCAGCCAACTCTGTGGAACGAAGGCACCCTCCATCACCTCTTCGAGGGCGGTTGGATGTGGGTGATCCCCTTCAACAACCACAAAGACTCAGAGGCGGACGTCGTTTCGGTGGGACTAACCCTCGAGCGTAGCGCCTTCCCGGAGAAGGAAGGCGCCACCGCGGCGGACGAGTGGAAAGCGTTTCTCACACGTTTTCCCTCCATCGCCGAGCAGTTCGTCGACGCCGAGCCGGCTTTCGAGTGGATCTCCACCGGGCGCACGCAGTACTCGTCGACCAAAACGGTCGGTGACCGGTGGCTGATGATGAGCCACGCCGCCGGCGCGGTCGACGCGCTCTTCAGCCGCGGTATGGCCAACACGTTCGCCGTGGCGGAAGCATTCCTTCCTGACCTGCTCGCCGGACTCGAGGACGGTGACCTCTCCGCGGAGCGCTTCTCGTACGTCGATCGCCTCAATCAGACCATCCTCGACAACAATGACCGCCTCATTCACGGCTCGTACATCTCCTTCCGCGATTTCGATCTCTGGCGGGCCTGGTCGAAGATGTGGTACCTCGCGTGGAACCTCGGAGTGATTCGCTACACCGGTTCGTACTACCGTTACCTGGAAACGGGTGACACCGCGGAGCTCGACCGACTGCACACCGCCCCGCTCCCCGGTACCTTCTGTCCCGAACTCGAGAGCGCCAACCAACAGTTCCAAGCCTGCTACCAGATCATGCTCGACGTGAAGGCGGGAGCGATGACGCCCGAGAATGCAGTCCCGAAGTTGGCGTGGATCCTCGGCGACGGAGAAGCCTCCCCCGAGCCACTCAACCTCTTCGACGTCCTCCGGCGCTGGCACGATGGCTCACCGGAGACGCAAAAGCTCATCTACGACTGGGGACGGAGCACCGCGCCACCGGCGCTGCGTCCGTACTTCGAGTACGAGCGCGCGACGATCGAGCGCGCGGCCGGATTCGTGCTCGAGGCCTGAGGATCGAACCTCAAGAAGGGACATGCGCGTTCGGCTGAATCGGAACCCTATCGAATCTTGGCTCAGCTAGGTACCGCCCCCCACTTCCCCAACTGCCGTACCGTCGCCAGGAAGTCCTTCGGCGGTTCCGCCTGAAAACTAACCCGCTCCCCGGTACCCGGATGATCGAACGCCAACTGGTAGGCGTGCAAGCTCACTCGGTTCAACAGCGGTCGCTCCTCCGTACCGTTCTTAAGGTTGAATTTCTTACGCTTGATCTGGGAGAGGAAAATGGCTTCAGAACCGCCGTAGAGTGGGTCGACGGCCAGCGGGTGACCGGTAGACGCCATGTGCACCCGCACCTGGTGCGTCCGCCCCGTGAATAGCTGTAGGCGCACCAGCGCGTACTCCCGAAAACACTCGAGCGTCTCGTAGGCCGTCGCACTCGGCTTTCCCTCGCGCGGGTCGATGCGCATGCGGCCGCCGCCCCGGGGGTCCGGACCGATGGGCTTGTCGATCGTGTCCTCGCGCGGGTAGGGGCAACCCGTGGTGAGCGCGAGGTAGAATTTGTCGGCCTCGCGGTTACTGAACCGCAGGTTCAGCGCGCGATGTGCGTCAGCGTCGCGCGCGAACACGAGGATGCCGGAGGTCTCCCGATCGAGGCGATGGACCACGAAGACCTCTTCGTAGCTCTCCTTCAGCTCCGTCAGTAAGTTGCGCTTGAACGGATCGAAGCGATCGGGGATCGTCAGGTAATCCGGCGGCTTGTTGACGACGACGATCTGCGCGTCCTCGTGGAGGATTTCGTAAGTGGCTCGGGCCATAACAGGCCAAGGTAGCGGCTACCGCGGGGCAGCGGCGGATGGACCCGCTACTTAGGCGGTTATATCCTCCCGGTAGCCTTCCTCGACCTCGATGTCGAGCGTTTCGCGGGCAGACAACTTGTGCGATACGAGGGCGCCCGGCGGGGGCACGTTGCGGCGCACGCGAAAGAAGTTGACGATCCGGTAGTGGTCTTCGTCGAGTGCGCCCAGAAACTCTACGTCGCGCCGTTGGAGGTCGTCGCTCAACAGCAGCCCGAAGGGGCGGAAGCTGTGGGAGTGCACCATCAAGATCCGGATCATCGCCGTCAGGGGAAGCGCGAGGATCAACCCCTCGACCCCCCACACGAAGCCGCCGAAAAACAGCGCGATGATAGCGGCGAGCGGATTGACCTGAATGGAGCTGCCCACTACCTTCGGGGTGATAATGTTGCCCTCTATGCCCTGTACGGTGGTAAATAAAATCACGACCAGGATGGGCTGCAGGGCGTTATCCGTCGTACTGAGCGCGTACAAAAACGGCAGCAACCCGCCGATGGTGGTGCCGATGTAAGGGATGATCGCTAGAAAGGCAGCTAAGAAACCCCAAAAGAAGGCATAATCGATGCCGATGAGGGTCAGTCCGACGCTGTTGAGCAGGCCCAAGATGACCATCACGATGCCGAGTCCCTTGAGGTAGGTGTAGCTCATGCGCTGCGTGTCGGCGAGCACCAAGTCGATGCGTTCCCGATTTAGACCACCGAACTGACCGAGTATAAAATGGTGCAGCGGACTGCGGTACAGCAGCAGGAGGAAGGTGTACAAGAAGATGAGCAGAAGCGTGCCCACTACCCCCCCGGCGCCGGTTACCAGCCCACTCAAGTACAGGAACGGTTGGTCGAGCGCATCCCCGAGCTGACCGCGCACCCAGTCGTAGCCGGACACCTCCAGCTCGAGGTCGAGCTTATCGGTCGTGTAGATGAAAATGCGATTCAGCGACTCCTGAAACTCCTCGGTGATCGTGGGCAAGTCGTCCATGACCTCCACCGTCTGGTACGTGAACACCACCACCGCTGCCGCTACCGGGAGGGCGGCGATCACGAAAGTGATCACGATGGAAAGCCAGTCGATTTGTACGTACCGCTCTACCCAATTGCAGATCGGGCGTAGCGTAAGCGCGAACACGGCGGCGAACACCAAGGGAACGAGGAGGCTCTTGAGCCAAATTGCGGCGAATATTAGCAACCCGATGATGGCCAGAAACGAGGCGATCCTCGACAGACTTACTGGACCTAAATCGGGTTGCTGCTGACTCATGCGGGTTTGGCGGTGACCTCCGGATCTTCGCGTTCCGGAATCTCATCCAGGAATTTAACGAATTTCTCATCTGCATAGGTACCGTAGGCACTAATTGCGTAGCCTTTCCGACCGTCCTTGGCCTCGAGCGCCATCAGGATGCTCATGTCCCCCGGGTCGCTGGCGCCCTCGAAGCGGTAGTGCTCCACGATCTTGAGGTCGTCGGGGCGGTAAGTCACGCTCTTGTCCTCGCTCTTAAACTGCTCGTCCTCCCAGACGAATTCCTCGGTGAAACCGTTTTTGCGCAAGCCCATCTGAGCTTCCACCAGGGTATCGTAGTCGTGGCTATGCATGTCCTTCCTGTTCTTCGATAAATTCGTCGGCAGGAGCATCCGATTTGATGCCCTGCAGAATGATAAACGTGATCGTCATCCCGACCACGATGCCGATCAGCACTTGGAATACGCTGTTCACCATGAGTTGACCGAAACTGATTGCCTCCGTTCCGACGACCTCCGGGGTGGCCTCACCGCCGATCAGGAAGCCGATGCCGTTGAGGGCGACGGCGACGATGGATCCGATGACCGAGACCCGCAGCCCGAAAAGAATACCGCTCTTGAACACCTCCCCCGCGGCGAGGTGCTTACGGTACTGACTCAGTCCGTACCAGATGAAGGGCACGAAGATCAGGAACCCCAGGATGCCCCACCCGATCGCGATGCCCTGTTCGGCGATGTTGAGAAAGAACTGGTACGCGCCGAGGGCGACCCCCGCGACGAGTCCGTAGAGCGTAGCCTGCCGGCTCCAGTTGTACGTCTCGTCGTTGTAACGCTTCGCGTTCGGATCGGTCCCGGCGCGCTCGCGGCGCTTCGCTGCGTCCGCGTGCTCGGCACGTTCGATGGGGTTGATGTCTTCGGCCTGGGCCATAGTGAAAAAGGTTTTAGCTTCTTGCCTTAACAAAGCCTGTCCGCTTACGCCTGGTTCATCGCCCGGTCGGCGCTTTGTGCACGGGTTACGATAAATTTCGCCGCGGTGGCGGCCGCGTCGTAGGGCAGCAAGCGCTCGCGGAGCTTCCCGTAGCCCGCGAGCTGTAGCTCGCGGGCGGGTCCGGCGCTGATTTCCGACAACCGTTCGGCGAGCGAGGCGGGCGTGAGCTCACCCTGGATGAGCTCGGGCAAGATTTGCTCCCCGAGGATCAAATTTACGAGCGCGATGTACGGTACCTTAACGAGCCGCCGCGCGACCGCCACGCTGATCCGCCCGCCCCGGTAGCAAACCACCTGCGGCACGCCGAACAGCGCGGTCTCGAGGGTCGCCGTGCCGCTCGATACGCAGGCGGTGTGCGCGTGGCCCAGCAGGTCGTAGGTGTCCCGCGTCCAGCCGACGCCGAACTCCTCCGATAGTCCGCGGAGCTCCTCATCCGTGAGTACCGGGGCGGCACCGATTACCGGGAGCCGGTCGCCGGTTTTGGCGCAAGCCCGCAGCATGACGGGCAGCAGCTCGCGCACCTCCTGTAGGCGACTCCCGGGCAGGAGGGCCACTACCTCGCCGACGGCCGCGCGCGCGCCTTCACTATCCTGCACGGTGAGGGTCTCGCTTACGCTAAAACGATCCACGCGCTTCGGGAGGGGGTGACCTGCGTACGTGACCGCGTAACCGAAACGCGCGTAAAATTCGACCTCGAAGGGCAGGACGCACAGTACGCGGTTGGTGTCGCGAATCACGCGGTGCACGCGCCCCTGGCGCCAGGCCCAAATTTGTGGACTCACGTACATATCGACCCAAACCCCCCGGCGTTTGGCCCAGGCGCCGAGGCGGAGGTTGAAGCCGGGGTAATCGATGCAGACCAAGGTGTCGGGCGCGAAGGCCGCCACCTGCCGTTTGGCCTCCCGCATGAGGCGCAGGACGGTGAGGAGGTTGCGCGCCACCTCGGCGAAGCCCATGAAGGCGAGCTCGCGGATGTGGCGTTTTGGCGCAAGCCCACCGCTGGCGGCCTGCATGGCGTCGCCGCCCCAAAACATGAACTCCGCACGGGGGTCGAGCAGGAGGATCTCCTCGATGAGGAGGGCGCCGAGGTTATCGCCCGAGGCCTCGCCGGCTACCAGGAAGTAGCGCACGCGTTAGTTGTTGAGGAGATCGAGGCCGTACTCGATGATCCAGGCGATGGTGTAAAACCCGGTGGCGAGCAGTACGCCGCGCATGGCCTGCGTGGCGCGGAGGTTGTTGTAGGCGCGGAACGGCAGGAGGTTGACGCAGATGGCGAGCAGCGTGAGGGTACGCTCGCGGAAATTGAGGTTCAAACCGGTACCGTCGGCCGCGCCGAGCCCGTCGAGCAGGGCGAAGACGTTGACGAGTAGGAAGTACGCCATCACGGGCAGTACCACGCCGAGGGCGAGTCCGATCCAGAGGATGTCTCGGCGTAGCACTAGGCGGGGGTTGAGTTGGCTTCGACCAGGGGCAACGCGTCCAGCTCGCGCAGGGGTTCGAGGGCCTGGTAGCGGGTGAGGTCGTGCCCGCAGGGCACCACGCTCACGTAGTTTTGGTCGAGGGCGTAGATGTCGGTGTCGTCCTCGATGTCGTTGGGTACGAAGCTGCCGGTGAGCCAGTAGTAGGTTTGGCCCCGGGGATCTTTGCCCTCCTGGAATTCCTCGACCCAGCGGGCGTTCGCCTGCCGGCACACCTTGAGGCCTCCGATCGGCTCCTCGCTGCGCTTGGGGATATTCACGTTGATAAGCTTCGTCCCGCGGAAACCGCCGTCGAGCGCGTAGGCGATGAGCGTGCGTACGTACGGATCGACCACCGTAAAATCGGCCTCCCAGTTGTAGTCGAGTAGGCTAAACGCGATGGAGGGGATGTCCTCGAGGGACGCCTCCATCGCGGCGGACACCGTGCCGGAGTAGATGATGTTGACCCCGGCGTTGGAGCCGTGGTTGACGCCGCTCACGCACAGATCGATCTTGCGACCTTTCGCGACTACGTGCTTGGCGAGCTTCACGCAGTCGACGGGCGTACCGGTGCACTCGTAGGCCTCGACGCTATCGCCGAACACGCTAACCGGATGGATCCGGAGCGGGTCCTCGAGGGTGATGGCGTGACCCTGGCCCGACTGCGGTGTGTTGGGCGCTACGACGATGACCTCGCCGAACTCCCGGGCGAGGTCGATGAGCGCGAGGATGCCCGGGGCCGCGATGCCGTCGTCGTTGGTTACGAGGATGAGGGGTTTTGGCATAGGCCGCAAAGTAACGGGCGGGTTTGCAGCCCGGGCCGTCGAGAACCTAATGTTGGCCTGTTTTGTCTTTTCCGCATGGCGAACCTTGGCAAAACCGGCGTGCTCATCGTCAATCTAGGCACCCCGGATTCTCCGACGCGCTACGACGTCTACCGCTACCTACGTGAATTTCTAACGGACCGTCGGGTGATCGACTATCCCTGGGCGGCGCGTCAGGCGTTGGTGCAGGGCGTGATCGCCCCGTTTCGGTCGGGCTCCTCGGCGAAGTTGTACCAACAGCTCTGGACGGAGGAGGGCAGTCCGCTCAAGGTGTTCGGCGAAAGCCTCGTGGAGCAACTGCACCCCGTACTCGGGGAGGCGTACGTCGTGCGCCTCGCGATGCGCTACCAGGTACCGAGTATCGAGGCTACGATCAAAGCGTTGCTCGCCGAAGACATCAGCGAGCTGGTGGTGTTCTCGCTGTTCCCGCAGTACGCCTCGGCCACGGTGGGGAGCGTGCACGACGAAGTGATGCGGGTGCTGCGCGAGGAGCAGTCGATCCCCGAGCTGAGGTTGATTCGCGACTACTACGACAACCCGGCGATGGTGGGCTGTTTTGCGGAGAACGCACGGAAATTCGGCGTCGAGAATTACGACCACGTGCTCTTTAGCTTTCACGGCCTGCCCGAGCGCCAGTTGCGGGTTGCCGACCGGCACGAGCGCTGCACCAAGGCGGAGAATTGCTGCGGGAGTATTTCGACGGTAAACCAATATTGTTATTCGGCGCAGTGTCACGCCACGGCGCGCGCTATCGCTGCGGAGCTCGGGCTCACGCCGGAGGAGTACACGATTTGCTTTCAGAGTCGGTTGGGTCCGGAGAAATGGGCGCAGCCGTACACGAGTAAAGTGATCGAGCACCGCCGGGAGCAAGGGGACGAGAAGTTGCTGGTGCTCTGTCCGGCCTTTACTGCGGATTGTCTGGAGACCGTGATTGAGATCGCCGATGAGTACCACGAGGAGTTTGTCGAGCTCGGCGGGAAGCAGCTCGATTTGGTGCCGAGCTTAAACGATATGCCGGCTTGGGTGGAGGCGGTGGCCGCGCTCGTGCGGGGGGAGCGGGCACCCGCCCCGGTGTCGCGGAGCTTGGAAGGGAGCGAGCGGCAGCTGGCTTGACTCCTCGGAGGTGCAGGGGCGACGGGTGGCGGCCGAGGGGGCACCTACCGCCGGTATTCGTCCGAGGGGCTTACCTCCTCGAGGATTCACGAACGTACGGGATCGACGCGGAGCGCGAACCGGTGCAACTTACTCGTGCCCCGTCCGCTCGCGCCCGCCCCGCTGCACTCCCCCCACCAGCAGCGTGATCGTCACCGCGACGTACAACACCCCCGCCAGCGCCTCGAGGTTGGACAGCGCGCGCGCCCACGCACTGACCGGGCGCAGGTCGCCGAAGCCGACGGTGTTGAGGGTTACGTAAGAGTAGTACTGAAACTGCTGCCAGGTGAGCGGCGCGTCGGGCGCGGCCGCGTCGGCGAACGACCCGGGCGCCACCTCCTCGAGCAACCCGTACGCCGGCACGAACATCGCGCCGATGAGCAGGTAGACGCTCACCGCCGAGAAAAGGTCGGTCGCGTCGCTGTCGCCGCTCAGGTGGATGTAGCCCCACAGCGTGTTGATGAGCGCGCCCTGGAAGGGGATGAGCGCGGCGTACGCGACGAGCTCGGGGAGCTGCGCGCGCGGGTCGGAGAGGTACCACACGCTCGCGGCGACGAAGCCGAGCGCGCTCACCACCGACAGCGGCGAGTGGAACACCGGGCGCCGCGTGGCCCACGCCCCGCCGACGAAGAGGCTCGCGTAGGCCACCTGGTAAGCGACCGCCCATCCCCACCCGTAGAGGGTGACGGGGTAGCCGAACTGCAGGACGATGAGTAGGGCGAGGAAGCCGCCGGCGAGCTGTCGGGGCGAGCGCGCGGCGATGAAGTCGGGGGTCACGGGCGGTAAGATGGGGCGTCCCGGAGCCAGTACCCCAACTCGGCGTCGCCGCCCGCGAGAGTCACCGTCCCGCTTCCGCGAAAACTTACGCTCGCTGGTGGCCACGAGGGTTTGCGTCGGCTAAGCTGTAAACTCAAGCTAAGTTTGCTAACCCCCCATGCCCGTAGCCAAGTCCCACGCCGATGTCCTCAAAGACATTAAGTCGAAGAGCTTCCAGCCCGTCTACCTCCTGCACGGGGAGGAGCCCTTCTTCACGGATCTACTCGCCCAAACCTTCGAGGACAGCGCGCTGAGCGCAGCCGACAAGTCCTTCAACCAGCAGGTGTTGTACGGTCGCGACATCACCGCCTCGCAGGTCATCGACGCCTCCAGCCGCTACCCGATGATGGCGCCCCACCAGCTCGTGCTCGTTAAGGAGGCGCAGGACCTCACCGACTTCCAGAAGCTCGAAACCTACCTCAAACAACCCGTGCCGAGCACCGTCCTCGTACTCGCCTACCGCGGCAAAAAGCTCAACGGCAACACCAAGGCCTACCGCGCCATCGTACACGCCGGCGTCGCCTTCGAGAGCAAACCGCTCTACAGCAATCAAGTACCCGGCTTCGTGGCCGAGCGACTCAAGGCGCACAAGCGCACCGCCGAGCCCGGGGTCACCGACCTACTCGCCGACTACCTCGGCGCCGAGCTCGGCGCGCTGAGCGGCGCCATCGACAAGCTGCTGCTCAACGTCCCCGCCGATCGGTCGATCGGTACCGCGGATATCGAGACCCACGTGGGCATCAGCCGGCAGTACAACGTCTTCGAGCTCCAAGACTCGCTCGGGGCAAAACAAGCCGAACGCACCGTCCGCATCGGGTACGTGCTCGCGCAAAACGAGCGGGATAATCCCCTGCCACTCACCCTGGCGAGCCTGTACAGCTACTTCTCCTCGCTGTTCGCGATCAAGGATGTGATCAACGCCTCGGAGAAGGTGCAGCAGGAGGCTACCGAGATTCGGAGCAGCTTTCGACTCGGCAAGGTGCGCGGGGCGGCGCGGGGGTGGTCGCGCGAGCAATTGATGTCGGCGCTGCTGCTGCTCGAGGAGTACGACCTCAAGAGTAAAGGTGTCGACTACCAACTTTCGAGTGGGAGTGGGGGGGGATTGACGCTCGAACTCGTCGAGCGGCTCGTGGCGCTCGCGTAGGGAGTTCCCCTACCGCACCAACCATCCCGTCGCATCCAAGTGGTGCCCCCCCGGCAGCGAGTGCCACCGCAGCCGATCCCAACCAATCGCGCGTGCGCGGGCCACGAAGGCCACGGCGCAGGTGTACGGCACCATCCCGTCGGCCGTGCCGTGGATAACGAGGCCGGGGAAGGGGGGCGGACCGTCCTGCGCGTCGAGTTGGGCCAACGGATCGATCGTCGCAAAACGTTCGGCGCGGATGTTTCCGGCGAGGCGGCGGCGCGTCGGACTGGCGCCCAGGTGTTTTAGCGAAAGCGGGGCCCCGCAGGCGAGGAGGGCCTGGATGGTGCAGTTGGGCTGCAGCCACTCGGCGCGCCGCAGGGCGGAGAGGGTAGCGAGGTGGCCGCCGCTCGACATGCCGCCGAGCAGCATGTGAGTCGGTACCGGCATCATCTCCTGGAGCTGCTGGAGGGAGGCGCAGATGTCGCCGAAGATCATCTCCCCGCTCGCGCGCGGGATGCGGCGGTGGCTCGGCATGTACACGTGGTAACCGCGCTTCCAAAAGTATTCGCCGAAGGTGAGTAGGATGTCGGGACTCCCGAACTGCCAACTGCCCCCGTGCATCCACACCGCGGTGGGCGCGAAGGGGTCGGGTTGCTCGGCGAACATGGCGTACTGGCGGGAGTGCGTGCCGTAGTCTACCCGGCGCCAGGGGGCCACGTGCTCGTACTTCCGCATGCGCCGGTAGTACTCCGGCAGGGCAAATAACTCACTGACGAAGGCTATCGGGTCAGGCATCGGCTTCCAGCTTTACGAGCAAATCGAACAGCTCGGAATCGGGTTGAATACGGGCGCCTTTCTCCATCAACTCGAAGAGATCGGCGTTGCGGTCCCCGCCCCGGTAGGCGCGCTCGGCACTGGCGAGCTGCACCTTACCGCCGCCCGCGCGGAGTCGCTCGAGCATGCCGGCGGGGTCTTCGAACTCGTTGCGCAAATCGACCCGGTCGGTACCCTTGACGATGATCCCGCGCAGCTCGATCTTCTCCGCCCCACAGCGATACAGCAACAGCTGGGTCGCCGAGCGCTGCTCGAGCAATTTTACGCGCGTGAGGACATCTTCGAACACCAATTCGCTGAACTGGTCTAACAGCGCATTTGTGCGCTCCTCGTCTTCGATCTTGAGGCGCGCCCACTCGTCGGCGGGGATCCCCCGGGCCGCCAGGAAGCGGGTAAACGACGTGCCGAGCTCCTCGAGCTCGTCGCGGCGGAGGCGTCGGTACTTCACGTGTGCAAGGTTAGGGAGCAGCGGCGGTATCATTGGGCCATGGAGATACCAGACCTCGCGAGCGCCTCCGTTTGGATGAGCTTGTTCACGCTCACGTTCCTGGAGATCGTACTCGGCATCGACAACATCATCTTCATCTCGATCGCGGCCAACAAGCTGCCGGAAAATCAGCAGAAGCGGGCGACCAACATCGGCCTGGTCCTGGCGATGGTCATGCGCGTGGCCCTGCTCTTCGGCATCTCGTGGTTGACCAGTCTCCAGCAGCCCTGGCTCAATTACGAAAGCGACTGGCTGAGCTTCGGGTTTACCGGGCAGGCGCTCATCCTCTTCGCCGGCGGGATCTTCCTGATCTACAAAGCCACCACCGAGATCCACCACAAGCTCGACGGGCACGCGGGCGAGCAGCAGGGGGGCGACGTACCCAAGCGAGGAGCCTCGTTCTCGAATATCGTGACCCAGATCACGGTCATCAACATCGTCTTCTCCTTCGACTCCATCCTCACCGCGGTGGGCATGACCAACGGCGTCTACGGCGCGCTCCTTATCATGGTCGTGGCGGTCATCGTCAGCGTCGGCATCATGGTGCTCTTCGCCACGCCGGTCGCCCGCTTCGTCAACCGCAACCCCACGGTCCAGATGCTCGGCATGGCGTTCCTCATCCTCATCGGCTTCACCCTGCTCGCCGAGGGGGCGCACCTCGGCCACCTCGAGGTTTTCGAGGCCGCGGTAGGCGCCATCCCGAAGGGCTACCTCTACTTCGCCATCGCCTTCTCGCTCGGCGTCGAGTTTTTGAATATGCGCTTGCGCAAATCGGATCGACCCGTACAGCTGCACGGCTACGCGGAGGAGGCTGGGCGTGAGGGAATTATGGGGAGTCGGGCCTAAGGTCGGAGGTGGGCATCGGTCGGCTTGGCGTGAATTTGGCTAGGTAGTACGGCGAATAACCCTTCGGGATAGCCACCTACTTATGCGCGTACTTCTCACGGCCTTGTGTTTACTCGCCTACGGCGTCGTCTGGGGACAGGAGGACTACATTGTTCCCGCCGCGTGTGAGAACGGCAACACGGGCTTCGATCAGGGTCCGGACGGTTTGGACGATTACACCGTAATCGGCAACCCGGCGTCCGTATCGGTCACGGGGGGCAGGCTGAGGATTGCACCGGTAACCGGGTTTACGGCCGTCCAATCCGCGTCGCTTACCGTCGATCCGAGCCGCCGCTATACCCTGGCCTTCCGCGCCGAAACGCCAAACACGACGGGGGCCGGGGCCTCGGTCCGGATCACCTCCTTCGATGCGGGTAGCGCCAGCCTCGGCGACCAAACCTACCCGGAGGTCCACTTTGACGACTCGCGCTTGGAGTTCGAGTATACCCCGCCGGCGGGAGCCGCTTCGGCGAGGATTCAAGTGAGTAACAACAGCGGAGCGGACGAAGCCTTCTTCGACGACCTCTGCCTGCGCGATCGCGGTCCGGTAGGCGCTAACTCCCGCATTTCCGGCCTCTCGTTCAACGACATCAACGGCAACGGATTTCGGGATGCGGGTGGACCGGGCGTCAACGACGATCGCCTCGCCGAGACGAGCGTGCACCTGTACCGCGACAACGGCGACGGGGTGCGCGACCCCGCCTACGACCAAGTCGTAGCCCGCACCCGGACCACGGGCGATCCGGAGGGCTACGTGTTCCGGCGCCTGCCGGCGGGCGACTACTTCGTCGTGGCCTACCTCTCGCCGGTGCTCGACTTGAGTCCTACCGCCGTCGGCCACCCGGCCGACCGCGACAGCGACTTCGAACCGGTGAATCTCGGCAACTGGCGCGGCGGCGTGACCCCGATCCTGACGGTAAACGGCGACGACGACGTGCGCGACGTAGACTTCGGACAGGTACCCACCGGTACCGCCGGAGCCAGTGGAATCATTTGGAACGACGCGAATGCCGACAACCTGCACGACGAGGACGGGAGCTTCGGCCTCAACGGCGTGATCGTGCGGGCCGAACTGCTGGACGGTACGCCCCTGGGCAATACCGTCACCCGGACGAGCCCGGACGGGGTGCAGGGCTTCTACGAACTCGGTGGCTTCCCCCCGCAAACCATCCGCCTGCAGATCGACCTGCCGCCGGACCTCACCGGCCAGCCGCTCCTGCTCGACAACCAATTCAACAGCTCCGACGCGTACCGGACGAACTCGATCGGCATGGCGCCGAACTACGTCCAACGTGGCGTAAAGGGCGCGCTCCGGACCACCGGGACCGAGAACTGCTTTAACGGAGTGGACGACGACGGCGACGGGCGAATCGATTATTCCGACGGCAACTGCCTAAACTGCGTGGTTACCAGCGCGGAGACCTGCGGCGATCCCTTGACCTACTACATGCCACCCATTTGGCAGCTGACCGACTCCGGTAACAATCCCTTCGCATTCGAACACCCCAGTTACCTCAACATCAATACCGACGTTGCGCAGGCGACGGTAACCGTACGGACGCAAGACGGGAGCTTCGTAGCCACCAGCACCGTAAACCGGGGCGCTACCACAGTGATCTCGCTGCCGAAAGACGTAGTCCAAACGCGCACCACCAATGCGACACAATCCAACAAGGGTCTGATCGTAGAATCGGACTTCCCCATACAAGCGAACTACTACCTCGACGCCTTCTTCACGCAGGCGCTCGTTACCCTGAAAGGTCAACAAGCGCTGGGAACTTCCTTCCGGGCCGGCAGTCAGGTACAGCAGTACACCTCCAGAGGCGCCAACTCTTCAGCCGATCCGCTTTCCGGACCCTTACCCGCTCCAAATACCGGTCGCCAGGAAGCGCACTTCATCAGCGTGATGGCTACGGAAGACAACACGCAGGTTACGTTCAGCTACGACGCGGCGCGTCTCCAACTGTTCGGTGGACTAACGAGCCCGCACGTCGTCACGCTCAACGAGGGCGAGTCTTACTTAGTCCGGGACGACGACACGAACCAGACCGTCAGTGGGGTCTCGGTAGAAAGCGACAAGCTGATCGTGGTCAACTCGGGCTCCCAACACACGCAGCTCGACAGCGGGGGCGGCGAGGATTCGGGCATCGACCAGCTCGTGCCAATCTGTTACACCGGGGTCGAGTACGTAGTCACGAAGCACGCCGGAACCGGCGTGCAGCACTACGCGGTCGTGGTTAGTAATTTCGACGGGACCGAGGTGTTCGTCGACGGGAATTCGGCGCCCTACGGAACGGTCGACGCCGGTGGCTGGCTTAAGGTCCCGGTCTCCGGTAACGTGGGCGAGCCTAAGCTCATCACGACTACCTACCCATCGTACGTCTACCAAATCAGCGGCATCAGTACCTCCAACAGCGAGGTGGGTATGGCGCTCGCTGCCTCCATCGGCGATTGCCGCGGCAACTTGAGTGTCGCTTTCGCAAAACAGCCGAGCAAGGAATACAGCTTGTCCGTGGTCACTACCACGGCGTCGAGGCGCGATCTACTGGTCAACGGAGCCGTCGCCGAGGACCTCCCGAGTGCGATCGCCACGCCGGTTCGCGGCAAACCGGACTACATCTCGATCGTGATCGACCAGGCCGATCTGGCGGACGACAACTTCGTGGAGAGCTCGAGTTACTTCCAGGCCGCACTACTCGTCGCGGTGAGCGGGCGTACCGGAACGTTCGGCTACCTCACCAACTTCGCCGAATCCATCCTCGTGATCGACCCGAGTACCAACCGAGAATCGAATCGCTACAGCATCGACCCGGTATGTGCCGGTACCACGATCAATCATACGATCCTGGCCTCGGGCTGCGGTTCGGGGGTAAATATCGGTGGCTTTACCAACGATGCCTCCAAGGGCACCGTCACTAAAACCGGTCCGCTCACTTTCGATTACCAGGCTGCACCCGGTGCCACCGGTTCGGAAACTATCTCTCTCGAACTGAGTGACGACAACGGTACCGACAAGATCGTTTGTGTCGAATTCTTCATCTGTGGTCCGCCGAGCACGGTCACCGGCGTCCCCGCCAGCCAAACCTTGGCTTGCGGAGCGACGATGCCGGCGGGCAACCCCGTTGCGGACACGGAGGCGGAGTGCCCGCTCTCGGTGGGTTGGTCGTACAGCGACGCAACCACCGCCGGCAGCTGTGCGAACCGCTACCAAGTCGAGCGCACGTGGACGGCGACTACCAACTGCGGCTTCGTGATCTCGCGCTCGGCGACGTTCACGTTCGACGACACCACCCCGCCAACCTTTGCCGGGGTGCCGGGACCGACGGCCATCTGCGCCGGCGACGCCGAGCCTACGGGTGCACCGACCGCCTCGGACAACTGCGGCGGGTCGACCACGCTGACGTACGCACCGAGCTACGCCAGTGAGGCCGGCACGAGTCGCCGGGTGCTCAGTCGGACTTGGACCGCCGAAGACGAATGCGGAAATGCCGCCGTAGCCGTCCAGAGCGTTACGGTCTACGAGTCCTCCTCCGCATCTGTCAGCGTCAGTACCCAAGATCCGACCTGCGGCAACTCCAACGGCGGGATCACGCTAACGTGGACGCCGGACAAGTACCACGCCTCGCGCGAGATCCAGGTGGGCGGCGGCGCCTTCGTGAGCTACGTCGAGACGGCCGGAACGGCGACGGTCAGCGGCTTAGCCCCGGGGACGTACACCATCGACCTGCGCTGGCCCGACGGCCCGTCCGCCTGCCCCGCTTCCCTGCCCGCCGAGACGCTCACCGACCGCTCGGCGACGCTGGCCGCGGTGCAGCTCTACGACCTGGGCGCCGGTACCGGCACGACGATCGCCGACGGGGCGAGCTACCGGGCCAACACCCTCCCGACCGATTGGAACCTGCGTTCGGGGGCTACCGGCAGTACCCCGAGCGTCCGCTACACGATCAGCGGGACGGTCGCGGATACGCGGTTAGACGCGGTCGCGCCGTACGCCTACGCAACGGACGCAGCCGCGCTGGCCTGGACGGCGGGCACGTACACCGTGGCCACCTCGGCCTACCCGAACTCCACCGGTACGGGACCTTCCTGCGCGGACAAGAGCGTCACCTTCACCATCGTACCCGTAGAGATATGCGGCGATGGCATCGACAACGACGGCGATGGGTTGATCGATGAGTGCGACCCGGCCTGCCCGCCCGCGCAACCCGCCGCGCGCATTCTCCCGGGTAGCTAGCTTCGGCGCTCAACGGCCCCGGCGCTCTCGCGTTGGTAAGCGCGTTCAGCAACCGCAACCCCATGTCGCCCGTAGCTCCCTCTCAACCTACCTCCCGTGCGAACCCGGCGCTCGTAGAGCGGCTCGACCACGTCGGCCAGCTCATCGGCAACACCCCGCTGTACGAATTTCGACGCGTTTTCGCGAAAGCGGGCGTGCGCGTGCTGGCCAAGCTGGAGTGGATGCAACTCGGCGGCAGCGTCAAGAGTCGACCGGGCTACAACATCATCCGCCAGGCCATTTTGCGCGGTGATTACGGGCGGGGCCAAACCCTCATCGACGCCACGAGCGGCAACACGGGCATCGCCTACGCGACCGTGGCGAGTGCGTTGGGATTGCCCGCGCGCATATGCCTCCCGGAAACCGCCAGCCAGGAGCGGATCGACATCATGGGCAGGCTCGGGGCCGACCTCGTGCTTACCCCCGGCGAGCTCGGCGTCGACGGGAGCCAGGAGCGGGTACGCCGCGACTACGAGTCGGACACCCGCAAGTATTTCCTCGCCGATCAGTACGCGAACCCCGACAACTGGGGCGCTCACTACGCGAGTACCGGTCCGGAGGTCGTCCGCCAGACCGACGGCCAGCTGACGCATTTCGTCTGTGCCATCGGTACGTCGGGCACGCAGATCGGCGTCGGGCGCTACCTGCGCGAGCACCTTCCGGGTGCACGCATGGTAGCGTTGCAACCCGATCGAGCGGACCACGAGTTCGAAGGCTGGAAACACCTCGCCACCACCGGGCGCGTACCGCCGATCTACGATCCCGGAGTCCCCGACGAGGTGGTAACGGTTAGCAATGCCGAGGCGAACGAAATGGTGAAGCGGCTGGCACGCGAGGAGGGCCTGTTGGTGAGTCCCTCCGGCGCCGGAAACCTGGTGGGCGCGATCAAGGTGGCCGAGCGACTGGAGCGCGGCGTGGTCGTTACCACGTTCGCCGATGACTTCTCGAAGTACAGCGCCGATTACGAGCAGATCTTCGGGTAGCCTAAATGGGGTAGCCGTTCGCTGGTGGTACAGCTTTTGCCACGTAGAGCTCGGCACGCGCCCGTTTCAGGCGTTCCGTATCCGCCGCAAACGTGAGTCCCTCCCCCCAGGAATCGAGTTAAAACGGGTCGTGCCGCTGGTTTTCACCATCGACGCCTTATGCCCAAGCCGCTTGCCGCCGTTCTAGTCTCGCTTCTGGCATCGATGAGTAGCCTCCCCGCCGAGGCTGCGGACGGTACGCGCGGCGCCTTCACCGTTACCGCCGTAACCGCCACCGACGCCTCGGGTTGTGCGAGCGGCGACGGATCGATTACGCTCACTTTCGACGCCGCTGATTTCGGTACCGCCCCCTACGACGTCTCGACGGACAACGGCACTACCTACGCACTAACCGGTGCGACGCTCGACGCCTCCAATCAACTTACCGTCCCCAACCTCGACTGGGGCACCTACGCCATCGCCGTCCGCGACGCCACCGGCGAGCTCGTTTACCCCGGCTACGGTCGCGTTCGCGGGTGCGAGACGTTCGCCTGCTCCCCGCTCGCCGACGAATTTCACATCGATCCGGTCGCCGGGGCAACCGGCTACGTTTGGTCTACCGACATCGGCTCCATCGCCTCCGGCCAGAATACTACTTCCGTAAAACTCGACCTCGCCGCCGAGGTACCCAACTCCGTGGGCGAGCTGTGCGTACAGCCCACCGGGCCAACGTGCACGGCGCCGCCCACTTGTTTCGAGCTGCGCGTCCGCTGCCCCGAGATCTGCGGTAACGGAATCGACGACGACCTCGACGGCGACGTGGATTGCGCCGACGGCGAGTGCGCCCAGCCTACCGTAGCCATCGCGACCGCTCCGGCGGCCGACGTGTGTGCCGGCCAAGCGGTCACCTTCCAATCCGACGACGCCGGAACCGGGCATACCTACGCCTGGACGTTCGGTCCGGGGGCCTCGTCGGCCTCCGCCACCGGTCCCGGACCGCACGCGATCACCTTCACCGGCGGGCCGGGCGCCGTATCGATAACCGCCGAGGTAACGGTAACCGATACCGGTAGCGGCTGCACGGCGAGCGACACGTACACCGGGACGATGCGCCCGGCGCCGAGCTTCTCGGTTACCGCGGCCAACGACCCGACCGCTTGCGGCGGTGCCGACGGCTCGATCGAGGTCGCCGTCGGCGTACCCGCGGGCTACGACTTCGAGGTCAGCCTCGACGGCGGCACGAGCTTCGAGCCTTGCGGCCAAACGCTTTTTACCGGACTCAATGCCAACAGCTACCCGCTCGCGGTCCGCTACTGCGACGACCTGTGCGACTACGCCCAAACGACCGAAACCCTCAGCGATCCGACCCCGCCGACGGCGAGTATCTCCACCGCGCCGGCGACGGATGTCTGCGCCGGACAGGCAGCCACCTACGAGGCGGCCGACGCGGGTCCCGGACACACCTACGCCTGGAACTTCGGTCCGGGAGCAAGCCCGGCGACCGCCGGTGGTCGCGGACCACACGCGGTTACCTACACCGGCGCGGCCGCAACCACCATCAGCGCGAGCGTGACGGTCACGAACACCGCCAGCGGCTGCTCGGCCAGCGACTCCTACTCAGGTACGATGCGTCCGGCACCGAGCTTCTCCGTAACGGCGAGCAACGACCCGTCGACCTGCGGCGGCAGCGATGGCTCGATCGAGGTTTCGGTGAGCGTCCCAACGGGCTACGATTTCGAAGTCAGTACCGACGGCGGCACCACCTTCCGCCCTTGCGGGCAAACCGTGCTGGGTGGGCTCGCGGCGGGAACGCACGTCTTGGTGGTCCGCTACTGCGACGACCTGTGCGGCTATACGCAAGGCACCGAAACGCTCAGCGACCCGACGCCGCCGACGGCGACTATTTCCACTGCACCGGCACCGGATGTCTGCGCCGGGCAGCCTACCAGTTTCGAGGCGGCCGACGCGGGTGCCGGGCATACGTACGCCTGGACGTTTGGCCCGGGCGCGAGCCCGGCTACGGCTACCGGCCGGGGACCACACGCGGTCACGTACACGAACGCAAGTCTCACCGCGATCGCCGCAGACCTCAACGTTACCAACACGGCCAGCGGCTGTGCGTCCGGCGATACCTACTCGGGCACCCTACGCCCAGTACCCACCTTTACGGTTGTAAATACCACAAATCCTTCGACCTGTAGCGGCAGCGACGGTTCGATCGAGGTGTCGGTTACCGTGCCGGCTACCTACGATTTCGAGGTCAGCCTCGACGGTGGCGGCAGCTTCGAGCCCTGCGGCCAGACGTCGTTTACCGGCCTCGTCGCGGCCAGCTACCCGCTCGTGGTCCGCTACTGCGACGACTTGTGCAGCTACACCCAAAGCACCGAGACCCTCAGCGACCCCACCGGTCCGAGCGGCACGCTCACCGGACCGACCCAGGTCTGTGCGGGCGGCTCCGGTACCTTCGAAGTCACCGGCGGCCAAGCGAGTCAGACGTACGCCTGGACCTTCGGCCCCGGAGCGAGCCCGGCAACGGCCACCGGCGCCGGACCGCACACGGTGAGTTTTACCGCAGTGGGCCCGGCTGACGTCCGCGTAGACATGGATAACTTCGGCTGCACGAGCTTCGAGCAGCAGACCGTACAGGTAACCGCCCTCCCCACACCGAGCATCGCCGTTACCGAAAACAGCGGCCCAGTGGCCGATGACGGTCGGGTGTGCTCCGGGTACGCGACCACCTTGGTTGCGAGCGGGGGAGTGACCTACAGCTGGTCGACCGGCGAGACGACCGCACGGATCGACCCCGCACCCACGACAACCACGACCTACAGCGTAACGGCCACCGACGCGGCCGGCTGCTCGGCGCAAACCGACGTAACCGTCGTCGTCGAGGACGCCGAAGATCCGAGCTTCACGAGTACACCTCCCGCACAAACCTTCGCGTGTGACGCGCCGCGGCCGCTTCCGGTAGTCACCGCCACCGACGCCTGCGGTGGGTCTGCTCCGACCATCACCCTCGACAGTACCGTAACCGACATCTGCGGCGACGGCTACGAGATCGTGCGCGTGTGGACGGCGACCGACGACTCCGGCAACACGAGTACCATCTCGCAGCTGGTTACGGTGCAAGACACGCAAGCTCCCACGTTCACCGGAGTACCTCTCGACGTTGCGATCGGTTGCAGTGACGCGTTCCCCGCGGATTTACCCACGGTTACCGACAACTGCACGCTGGACGTCGTCCTCGTCGAGCGTGCCGAAATCGAACCCGGCGCCTGCGCGGATACCTACGTACACATCCGTGTGTTCGTAGCCACCGACAACTGCGGCAACACGACCGAGGCGAGGCAGCGGGTAGCGATCAGCGATACGCAGGGACCTCTGTTCGCGAAGGTCCCCGAGGACATCGAACTCGCCTGCGGCGAAGCCATTCCGAGTTCGACGGTCATGGCCACCGACGCCTGCGACGTCAACGTCGACATCAAGGTCAGCGAGATCGAAGAGACGAACGCCACCGGCTGTAAAGCGCGGCCGGCGGTACGCCGCATCTGGACGGCGATGGACAACTGCGGCAACGTGAGCACCGCCAGTCAGCTCATCACCTTCCGCGACGATGAGGCGCCAACGCTCGTGGACGTGCCCCGCGTTACCACCCTCGACTGCGACGAACCGCTCGACTTCGCTCCGCCGTCGACGCTCGATAACTGCGATCCGGACGTGGTCGTCGCCTACGAAGACGTCGTTACCGAAGCCAACTGCGGCCTCGACATCGTCCGGACCTGGATCGCCACCGATGCCTGCGGTAACCAAACCCGCGAAGACCAGGAGATCCACGTTCGCGACCTCACTCCACCCGTTTTCACTACGTCGGTAAGCGACGTCAGTATCGCCTGCGGCGAACCGCTGCCACAGGTCACGCCGAGCGGGGTCGACGCCTGCGATCCGACCCCCGTGCTCACCTACGACGAGTTCGAGGCACCGCCGAGCAGCGGCTGCGCTTCCGACAAGCAGATTTACCGCCAGTGGACCCTCACGGATGCCTGCGGTAACCTCGCCACCCTACAGCAGATCGTAACGGTCACCGACCGGGCCGGGCCGGTATTCAGCGACGTGCCGCCGAGCATGGACGCGGCCTGCGCCACGTACGATCCCTCGGCCGAACAGCCGTCGGTGACCGACGGCTGCGGGGGCGCGGTCAGCGTCGAGGAGCGAAGCACCGAGAGCCAGCGCACCCGGGGCGGCGAGGTACTCACGGTAAAACTGCGCACCTGGACGGCGACCGACGCCTGCGGCAACAGCTCCACGGCCACGCAAGAGCTCGTCTACGCACCGAGTAGTTCCACCGTCGTCGCACGGACGCTGAGCGGTCTGCTCGCGTCAGGAGCCAAAACCTGCGCGGGTGAGCTACTCACGCTCACCGCCCCGGCGGGCGCGGATCAGTACCGCTGGTCCACCGGCGAGACCACACGTGCGATCCGGGTACGGGCAACGCGCTCGCTAAACTTCACGGTCGACTACCGGAACTCCGCTCCGGGCGGTTGCGACGGCCAGGCGAGCTACGCACTGCGGGTCGGTTCGATTCCGTGTGCCACCACCTCGACCACGGACGTTTGCCGGCTCACCTCGGTAGAAACGCGCACGCTCTGTAACGATAACGGTACGCCGGGCGATCTGACCGACGACACCTACGCCGTGTTCGCCACTTTGCGTGGCACGCCGGGAATCTTTGGGCAAACAACCTTCCGCATCGGCGGCGACGCCAACGTAGTTAGTGCCTTCCTCAACGCGGAGGTGAAAGTGGGCGAGTTCCCGTACACCCGGCAGAGCGTGAGCCTCGACGTCGTAAGCCAACTAGACCCGACCTGCGCTCGGCGCGGAATCGTGGTCGCCTCCCCGGGCGCTTGCGGCAGCAGCTGTGAGCTCAGGGTCCTAGCGGTCGAAGCGGGCGAGTGTTCCGAGGGGCAGTTCGACCTCGCCGTACGGGTCGCTTTCGCGAATCCGGCCGGAGCGCTACGCGTCAACGGGAAGCGCTTCGTGCTTACCGGGCAGGTGGGGGAGCAGGTACTCCTCCTACCTAAGTTGAGCTGTACGGGCGATCCGGATCTCCCGCTCGAACTCGCCTTCGAAGGACTAACGAGTTGCTCGGCGAGCGCGCTGTACGACGCCGCCTGCCCGGACGAGGTGTGCCTGCCGGTCACCATCGAGCTCGGCGCCCCGTAGCGGCGCCTCACGGGCGATAGCTCCGCATTCGGCGCGGGCGTTATGCACAGCGCGTTGCTTTGGCGCAGAGTTTGCATGAGAGCTTTCCGTGATATGTCCACCGGCCTCGTGCGGGTGAACGCCAACCCGAAAGTTTGCTTCGTAACCTGCTCCCCCCCGCTCCCGCAGGCCGTCCGCCCGGACGTTACCTGCTCGCTGCCTGCACGGCGTGTCTATGCCTGCTGCTGAGCACGTGGACCTCGGCGCAGAACGACCTTTCGATCTTCCGCGTCACGAGCGACGTCTACGTCGAGCGGGGCGACCTCGTCTACTTCACCTACGTCGTCACCAACGACCTCGGCACCGACGTCGACGGCATCGGGGTGCGCATCGACTTACCTCCGGGACTCGCTTACGTGAGTCATTTCCCGCTTTCGCAAAACTTCGATCCCGCAACCGGCCGCTGGTCGATTGGGGACATCCGCTTTTTCGAGCCGCAACGCATCGTCACCCTCGAACTGCGGGTGCAAGACGAAGGGGTTTTGGCCGCGACCGCCGAGATCACGGCCATGTCGGGGACCGACATCGACTCCGATCCGGGCAACGGCGCCCTCGACGAGGACGACCTCGTCTCGGCCTGCGTCAGCGTCCCGATCCGTGCGGAGTGCGGGCAGTCCGTGGCCCTCAGCGCGCCCGGCGGCTACACCGACTACCGCTGGTACCTCGACGGAACGTTGATCCCCGGCGCCACCACCGCGAGCATCAACGTGGGGGAGAGCGGCAGCTACAACTACCAGGTCGGTACCGTAACCTCCACCTGCCCGCTCGGCTCCTGCTGCTCCGCGCTCGTCACCTTCGACAGCGTCTCGGTCACGCTCTCGCAGTCCACGGTCTGTACCGGCGGTTTCGACACCGTGCGCATCGCCCTCCCGGAGGCAGACAGCATCAACTTCGACCAAGCGTACACCTGGGCGAGCATCGACGACCCGAGCCTGAGCTACCTCTCCTGCGACGACTGCCGCCAGCCGCGCCTCGTCGTCGACGGCGACTACCTCAACAGCACCATCCGCTACACCGTGGATGTGGTCACGACCGATCCCGCGGGCAACGTGGTCTGCGGCGCGAACGCGAACATCGAGCTCGACGTATTGCAGGCACCGGTCATCACCTTCGCCGCACCCGATTTCGCCTGCGTGGAGGACTGCATCACGCTGCAGGTCACCACCGACCTACCAACCACCAGTATCGTGTGGGAGGGGCCGAATCTGAATACGCTCTCCGGTCCCACCGTTCAGTACTGTCCACAGACCACGAGCGAGCACCGAACCGAAACCTTCGTCGTCGGCGCCACCGGGCTCGACGGCTGCCTGCGCGTCGACAGCGTAGCCATTACCACGCTCCCGCGCTTCGAGGTGATCGCCTCCGCGGATCAGACCATCTGCCAGAACCTCCCCGCCGAGATCTCGATCAGCACGCTGCCCGACAGCGTTTCCGCGGATAGCCTCAGCATCGCGTGGTCCGAAGATCCCGGCAACCCGAACGCCGGCGGCAACCTGCTCGCGACCACCGGCTACCGCGTATCCACGGATTCGCTCGCTCCGGGCAGTTACCGTTTTCGCGCAAGCGTGAGTCGCGTGGCGCCGGACGGGAGCCTGGTCTGCGCCACCGAAGCCGAAGCGAACGTCGAAGTGGACGATGACTGCGCGAGACCGCACGTCGGAGGCTACGTCTGGCTCGACGAGAACGGCGACGGCCTGCGCCAGCCCTACGAGCTGCCCCTGGAGAACGTACGCGTGCAGATCTTCCGCGACGGGCTCGCCGCGGGAGGTGCCGTGCTCTTCACCGACAACGCGGGCTTCTACAGCTTCGAGGACTTAGCGCCGGGCGGCTACCGGGTACAATTCGAAGATCAGGCGGCTTTCAACTTCTCGCCACAGAACGTCGGCGGCGATGAGTTTATCGATTCCGACGCGGATGCGACCGGCCTGTCCGATCTCTTCGTGGCCACCTACGACGAGAGCGTCAACCTCGTCGGCGCCGGCTACATCGGCGACTGCCAGCTCGCGGTAACCAACGTCGCCACCTCGCCCTCCGACTGCGGGCGCTCCGACGGCGCCCTCGGCTTCGACGTGGGCGGTGGGGTAGGGACCCTCACGATTACTTGGAGCCCGAACGTCTCGAACACCACCTTCGCCACCGGACTCCCGGCGGGGAGCTACGCCATCAGCATCTTCGACGACGCCACCTCGTGCGGCTTCGACACCGTCCTCGTGGTGCCGGGTACGAGCAACTACTCGCTCACGAGCACGAGTACACCCGCGGCCTGCGGCGGCGGAAGCGGCGGCTCGATCACCTTGCTCACCGACGGCGGTACGGCTCCGTTCAGCGTCGTTTACAACGGTCCGGATGCCGCCACCGAGGTAGCGAGCGCGATGCCGTACACCATCTCCGAGCTGCGCGGCGGGTACTACGAGGTGGCCGTTACCGACGCGGCGGGCTGCCTGCAGCGCACCACGCTCACCGTTGCCGAGAACCCACTCGCGCTCGCGCTCGACACCGCCGACGTACTCCTGGCCAGTTGCAACGGCGGGCGCGACGGCAGCTTCGAGGTCGAGGTGAGCGGCTTCAACGACACCTACGACCTCACCCTCAACGGGCAGCTCGTGGCCAGCAACACCAGGCTCACGCGCGTGCCGCTCACCGGGCAGGCCGCCGGCCGCAAGGAGCTACGGATGGCCGACGACAACGGCTGCGTGCAGACCTACGTCTTCGAGCTCCTCGACGAAGGTCCGGCCATCGACCCCGCCACGCTCGTCGTCACGCAAATCGCCTGCTTCGGTGAAGCCTCGGGCGCCATCGCCTCCACGACCAACCAACAGCTCGAGCTACGCAACAGCGCGGGTCAATCCCTGGGTCTGCTTCCGCAAAACAACCTGTTCGCCGGCAGCTACACCCTCGTGGATCGCACCCAACCCGGCTGCCTGACGACGCGTAACGTGCGCCTCACCCAGCCGCGCGAACTCCGGCTCGACCCGCTCGTACAGGGCAGCGATTGCGACGGCCCGAACGGTACCATCGACGTATCCATCGTCGGCGGGACGAAGCCCTACTCCATAAGCTGGAATCGCGGCCTCGCCGCCGACAGCAGCCAAACCGGCCTCGCCGCGGGCAACTACGAGGTTACCGTCGCCGATGCGCAGGGCTGTACCGCCGTCGGATCGATCGCCGTACCCGACTTCTGCGAGCCCGTGGCCTGTAAGGAGTACTTTACCGCCGACACCCTCGTGATCGAGACCGACGGCGTGAGCTACGACTGGTGCTTCGCCAACTTCGACCTGCCGACCACCCAGCGCTTCGAGCTCGACGGCCAGCCGATCGATCCGGACGACTGCAGCCGCGGCGAACTGGTCTACTACAACCTCGCGAGCCTCCCCGGCGACGGTGCCGACGGACCGTACGTGATCGAATTCTTTTACGGCGGCGACGCGATCGTGATCGCCGAGCAGGTGGCCGACGCCCGCGGTTTTGCGGAAGCACTCGACCGCTCCGATGCCTGGGGGCGCTGGCGCTACGACGCCGAGGAGAACACGGTAACCGGCGGCCAGCCCGGCCGCGCCTACGGGGAGATCGAGGTCACGCACCTCGTCAGCGGCAAGACCGTCTACCTCACCCCGCAGACGCTACCCAACCAGGCTAGCTCCACGGTGACGCTCGGGGTACCCGGCGGCTACGACTTCGCCAGCGTCGGCCGTCTCGACGGTTGCCGCGACAGCGTTCACGTGATCGTGCGCCCGGCGGACGCCTGCTCGGCGGCCTTCCGGCCGGACGATATCCGACTCAATACGCCGTACTGCGATCAGCCCTCGCCCGTGTGTCTCGACGTACCCTTCGAGCTGATGGCCTCGCACACGCTCTCGCTCAACGGAGCCGCGTACGCCGGTCCCGTCGAAGCCTGCAACGAATCTACCGACGTCTACTACGACCTCGGGGGCTTCGACCTGAGCGGGGAGATCCTGCTCGAAGGTTGGCGCGTCGACGGTCGGTTCTTCAACGCTCGGGTAGCGAGCGTCGAGGAGTTGGCCGCCCGCATGACCTACTTCGACAACGAAGCCTGGAGCTACGACGCGTCCCTCGGCGTGCTGCGGGGCGGGGACACCGACAAGGAGTACCTGAGCCTCCGCCTCCGCCTGGCCTCGGGGCGTGAGATCGTACAACCCCAACGCGACATCTTCGACGGCACCCGCATCGAGGTGCTCGCCGGCAGCTACCGGGCCGAGCTCGCCTCGCCCGGCGGGTGCACCAAGATCTTCTGGGTGACCGTGGGCTGCAGCAAGCTCGATCCGCCGAGCGTGGATACGGTCCGCTGGACGGTCGGGATCGGTTTTGCGGACACGCTCTGCCTCAGCACCGAGGAGCTGCCCGGCTTCGTGGTTAGCCTCGAGAACATCTGCCCCGACGCGGGTGGCGAGAAGGTGGCGGTACGCGAGCTCGACGACGTTTGCTTCCTCGGCGAAGGCGTGGAGCTCGGCGTGGACACCCTCTGCGTCCGCGTCTGCGACGTCAACGGCGTGTGCGACACGACCATCGTACTCGCCGAGGCCGTCGACCCGGCCGACCTGCTCTTCCCCGTGGCGAATCCCGATAAAGATTCCGTGCTCATGGACGGCGAGCTGGCGCTCGACCTGCTCGCCAACGACCTGCCGCGCGGCGAGCTGACCTCCCTCGAGGTGATCCGCTACCCGAGACAGGGTCGCATCAAGCGCCTCACCGATTCGCTGACCTACGTCCCGCGTAAGAACTACTGCGGCATCGACAGCATGGTCTACGAGATCTGCAACGGCAACGGCTGCGATACGGCGCGCGTGGACCTCTACGTGAAGTGCGACGGCCTGATCATCTTCTCCGGCTTCTCGCCCAACTTCGACGACGTCAACGAGACGTTCACCGTACTCGGCGTGGGAGACTACCCCGGTAACAACGTGAAGATTTACAACCGCTGGGGCAACCGCGTCTTCGACGCGGACGACTACGACAACTCCTGGCGCGGTACCTACTACGACGGCTCCGATTTGCCGGAGGGCACGTACTACTACGTGTTCGAAGACGGGAAGGGGCGCACCTACACCGGCTACTGCTACCTCAAACGTTAGGCGGGTTTGGCGCGGTTGTTGGAGGTAGTTGGATAGGATTGAGGATTGCCCGCTTCGGTGGGCTCAAGAAATATGATTGGTTTGGAAGCAGCGATCGACTACGTCGGTTGCTGCTTTTTTAATTGAGGAACTCGTAGACCCCGGCGATGCCCTGGCCGCCGCCCACGCAGGCCGTGACCAACCCGTACTTGTTGCCACGACGGCGCATCTCGTTGAAAAGCTGTGTGGAGAGCTTTGCGCCCGTGCACCCGAGCGGGTGCCCGAGCGCGATAGCGCCGCCGTTTACGTTCACGATCTCCGGGTCGATGCCGAGCTGGCGGATCACGGCGAGGGATTGCGTAGCGAAGGCTTCGTTGAGTTCGACGAGGTCGATGTCCTTGAGCTGGATCCCGGCCTGCTTGAGCGCCTTGGGCACGGCTACGCAGGGACCGATCCCCATGTACAGTGGCTCGACCCCGCCCACCGAGCAGCTCGCCAGCCGGGCGATCGGGGTGAGGTTGAGCTCCCTCACGAGTCGCTCGCTCACCACGAGCACGAAGGCGGCACCGTCGGAGGTTTGCGAGCTGTTACCGGCCGTAACGATACCGTTCGCGGCGAAAGCGGGGCGCAGGCGGGCGAGCCCCTCCATCGACGTCCCGCGCCGAACGCCTTCGTCGGTGTCGACCGTGTGGGTCTTCGCGTGACGCTTATCGTCCTTGACGAAGACCTCCTCCACGTCCACGGGTACGATCTCGTCCTCGAAGCGCCCGCCGTCGATGGCGGCGGCGGCGAGCTCGTGCGAGCGCACGGCGAAGGCGTCGGCCTCCTCGCGGCTCACCTCGTACTTCTTGCCTACGGCCTCGGCGGTCAGCCCCATACCCACCACGTAGTCGGGCGTGTCGCGCGCCACGTTGTAGTTGGGCGCGAGCTTGTAGCCCGTCATCGGGATCGTGGACATGTTCTCCGTGCCGCCCGCCACGTAAATCTCGCCCATGCCCGCCTGCACTTTGGCGGCCGCGATGCTGATCGTTTCGAGTCCGGAAGCGCAGTAGCGGTTTACCGTCATCCCGGGGACCTCCTTGCCGAGGGCGCGCAGCGAGATCTGTCGACCGATCTGCAGGCCCTGCTCCCCCTCCGGGTTGGCGCAGCCGACGATCACGTCGTCGACGAGCTTCGGGTCGACCTCCGGGGTTTGCCGCAGCAGGTGCCGGATCACGTCGATGGCGAGGTCGTCGGAGCGGTAGTTGCGAAATCCGCCCTTCTTGGCTTTCCCTACGGCCGAACGGTAGGCTTTTACGATGTATGCGTCCATGGGTATTAATTGGCTGGGTGGGGGGAAGGCTTAGTTTCTGAGCGGCTTGTTGTTCTGGAGCATGTGCTGGATGCGCTCCATGGTCTTCTTCTCGCCGGCGAGCGAGAGGAAGCTCTCGCGCTCGAGGTCGATCAAGTAACGCTCGGATACTTGCTGCGTTCCGGTGAGGTCGCCGCCGCAGAGCACCTTGGCCACGTGGTGGGCGATCTTCACGTCGTGCTCGCTGGCGTAGCCCCCGAGCTTCAGCTCGTTGGCGGCGGCGTAGAGGGCGGCCATGCCGGCGCGGCCGAGCACGGTTACGTCTTTACGCTCCACGGGCTGCACGTAGCCGTCGGCGAGCTCGAGGACGCGCTTTTTGGCCTCACCGAGGTTGCGGCGCGCGTTGGCCACCACCCGATCGCGACCCCCGAGGAGGTAGCCGTAGTTGTAGGCCTGCGGCGCGGAGGTGGAGACCGCGGCGAGCGCCACGGTTTTGAACTGCTCGAGTAGGGTAGGGACGAGCACGTCGCCTTCGAAGTAACGATCGCTCGCGCGCAGCGCCATCTCTTTGGTGCCGCCGCCGCCGGGGATGAGGCCCACGCCCACTTCCACGAGCCCGATGTAGCTCTCCGCGGCGCAAACGGCCGCGTCGCAGTGCATCAGAATTTCACAACCGCCGCCGAAGGTGTAGCCCTGCGTGGCCGCCACCACCGGGATGGCCGAGTAGCGGCACCGCATCACGGTGTTCTGGAAGTAGCTCACCGCCTGATTGAGCTCGTCGAACTCCTGCTGGAAGGCGAACATCCCGATCATCATCAGGTTGGCGCCCACGGTGAAGTTGGTCGCGTTGTTGCCGATCACGAGGCCCCGCCAATCTCCCGACTCGGCCAGATCGATCGCGCTGTTGATGCCGCTGAGCACGCCTTCGCCGATCGAGTTGGCCTTGCTGGTAAACTCCAAGCACAGCACGCCGTCCCCGATGTCGTGCAGCGTGCTCTCGGCGTTCTGTTGGATCGGTTCGCGCTCCCGGTAGTTGTCGAGGAGGATGAACTCGCTCGTGCCCGGGACCACCTCGTACGCCTTGCGCTCCCGATTGTAGTAGGTCAGTTGTCCGTTCTCACTCCTGTAAAACGAGTCGTGGCCCGCCGCAACCATCTCCGTTACCCAATCGGCGACTTTGTGGCCTTCCGCCTCGGCGGCTTCGATACCGGCCTTCACGCCGACGGCATCCCAGTACTGAAACGGTCCGAGCTCCCAGGCGAAGCCGGCGCGCAGGGCGTCGTCCACGCTGTAGAGCTGATCGGCGACCTCCGGGATACGTAGGCTCGCGTAGCTAAACAACCCGGCCAGCGAGCGTCGGACGAGCTGGCCGCCCTCGTCTTCGGCGTTGAACATGGACTTGACCCGCTTCGGCAGCGAGTCGATCTGCTTGGCGGTGCCGAGGCTGGCGAGCTGCAGCTTGACGGGCTCGCGGTACTCGTTCGTCTCCAGATCGAGCTCCTCGACGACCGAACGGCCGGTCTTCGGATCGCGTGCACCGGTTTTGCGGTAAAAGCCCTGGCCCGATTTGTTGCCGTAGAAGCCCTTGTCTAGCATGAACTGGAGGTAGTTCGGCACCTCGAAGGCGGGTGCCTGCTCGTCGTGCGGCGCATTTTTGACGATGCCCTGCATCACCTTGGTGGCCGTATCGTGTCCGACCAAATCGCCGAGCCGGAACGTGCCCGTCTTCGGTCGCCCGATGGTGGGTCCGGTCAGCGTATCCGCCGTATTGATCGGGAGGCCGAGCTCGGCGGTGAGTTGGTACACCTTCGACATCGCGTACACGCCGATGCGGTTGGCGATGAAGGCCGGGGTATCCTTGGCGAGCACGGTTTGCTTGCCGAGCACCACGTCGCCGAAGTGCATCATGAAGTCGATCAGTCCCGGATCGGTATCAGGGCCCGGGATGAGCTCGAAGAGCCGCATGTAGCGCGGCGGGTTAAAGAAGTGGGTACCGAAGAAGTGGGTGCGGAAATCCTCGGAGCGTCCTTCGGACATCTGGGCGATCGGGATGCCGGAGGTGTTCGAAGTGACGAGGGTTCCCGCTTTGCGGACCTCGTCGACCCGCTCGAAGAGCTGCCGCTTGATGTCGAGTCGCTCCACGACGACCTCGATCGTCCAGTCGCAATCCGCGAGCTTCCCCAGGTCGTCGGTGAGGTTGCCCGTCGTGATTCGCTTGGCGAAGTCGTTGTCGTAGAGCGGGGCCGGTTTTGCCTTGAGCGCTTTGGCTAAGCTTTCGTCGGCGAGTCGATTGCGTTGGGCGGGGTCGCTGGACTTATCGTCCGCCAGATCGCCGGGAACGATGTCGAGCAGCAAGACCTCGAGGCCGACGTTGGCGAGGTGGCAGGCGATGCCGGTGCCCATGAGTCCTGATCCCAGGACGGCGCACTTGCGGATATGACGGCTCATTCGGTTAGGCTGTTTAGGCGGCCGAAGGAACGAAACGAAAGGCGGTCCAGCGAATTTTCGCTAGACTCATATGCACCTAAAATGCAATGCTGTACGGAAATCCTTTACTACGGAACCGGATGAGCGGAACGGACGTAGACTGAAATCGTATCCCGGCGGTCGTTCCGTCCGGTCGCTCGAGTTCTCTACGCATGCGCCCTCCGGGCGAAACGGCCTCACGGGAGATGGCGAGCCTCGCATCTCGGTCGGCGGCATGCGAAAACGGTGTCTTTGCGGAAGGCTTCATGGGAGAGAATTTAATAGAAGTAGGAACACGAATCTATCCTTACGTCGGGCAACAGACTGTAATATACTGTCCTGTAAACGTTAAAGAAATTTATTTTTTTCAATGTGAAGAAGGTTAACGATCCATTTCGCTCGTAACGCCACATTTGTAATGCCAGCCGGGTTTGCGACGTTTGTGCCCCGTCGCGCGCTTCAACCGCTATCCACTATGTTTCAGAATCTGCTCCTGCTCCAAGACGTCGAGCTCGAAGGCGCCACCGCCTCCCAATCCCTGTTCGATATCATCTGGGAGGGTGGTCCGATGGCGATCGCGATCGTGCTCATCCTCTTCGTGTTGATGTTCATCGCGCTCGTCATCTTCTTCGAGCGCTACTGGACGATCAAGAAGGCGGGCCGCACCGACGACAGCTTCATCAGCAACATCCGTTCGGCCGTACAGAGCGGTAACATCAGCGGCGCGCTCGCCCTGTGCCGCAACAACGACGCCCCACAGGCGCGCATGGTCGAAAAGGGCCTCATGCGGATCGGTAAGCCGCTCAACGACATCGACGCCGCCATCGAGAACGTGGGTAACCTCGAGGTCTTCAAGCTAGAGAAAAACCTCTCGACCCTCGCCAGCATCGCCGGCGCGGCACCGATGATCGGCTTCTTCGGTACGGTAACCGGGATGATCTTCGCCTTCTACGAGATGGCTACGGCCGAGAACGTTACCCCCGACGTACTCGCCGGCGGTATCTACCAGGCCCTGCTCACCACGGCCCTCGGTCTGGCCATCGGCATCTTCGCCTTCGTTGCCTACAACCTCCTCGTAGCCAGCGTGGAGAAAGCCGTGTTCAACATGGAGCGGACCACCATGGAGTTTATGGACCTGCTGCAGGAGCCGGCCACCGTTTAGCTCGGTTTCGATCGGCACGTACTTTCGTCAAAACACCACCTAGATGTCCCTCAAGCGGCAGTCCAAAGTTTCCGCGGAGTTTAGCATGTCGTCGCTGACGGACATCATCTTCCTGCTCCTCATCTTCTTCATGCTCACCAGCAGCCTGGTGCGTATCGAGCCCTTCGATCTACCGGTTTCCGATTCGAAGACGGTGGCGGCTACGAGCGTGGTGGTGTCGGTGAGTAAGGCGGGCGAGTGGCGCCTCAACGGAGACGTGATCAAGCCCGCGGCCCTCGAGAAGGCGGTGCAGCAAAAGATCAGGGAAGCGGAACAGAAGGAGGACATCACCCTCACCATCGTCGCCGAGAAGGGCGTCCCTTTCACTAACGTAGAGCGCTGCATGCAGCTCGCCGCCGAGAACCAGGTCAAGGCGATGATCGCTACGCAGGCGAGTAAGACCTAAAGATTATGGGACTCAAGAAAAGGTCGAAAGTCACTGCGCTCTTCAACATGTCCTCCCTGACGGACATCATCTTCCTGCTGCTCATCTTCTTCATGTTGACCAGCTCGTTGGTGGCCCCCAACGCCCTCAACCTCAAGCTCCCCGGCCAGGCCAACCGCAACAATCCGCCACCGGATAAACGGCTCGACCAGGTCCTCGTGGGCGGGGACTGCAGCTTCACCTTCAACGGCGAAAAGCGCGGCTCCTCGCAACTCGAGACAACCTTACGCCAGGCGGCCCGTAAAGAGCGTAAGTACGCGGTGACCATCGGCTACCAGTCCACGACCCCGACCGAGTGCGTGGTCGAGGTAATGGATATGGCGCGCCGTTTGGACATCAACGGCGTGCTCGCCGCGCCGAAGGCAAGGAAGTAGGGAGGCGACCGTTACTGTATCCGTATGAGTACCATCTACCTCGAACAAGACGATCCCGAGTACCTCCGGCGCAGCAGGATCGTGTCGAGCGTGATCATGGTCTTGCTCCTCATCCTACTGATCTACCCGTTCCTAACCTTCCAGGATCCGCCCCCGGGCCAGGAGGGCATCACCGTCAATCTGGGTATCCCCGAGCTCGGCGACGGACCGAAGAACACCAAGGCCGCGGCGGCCGTCGTGGCCGAGGAGCCCGAGGAGGAAGCCGTCGAAGAACCGGCCGCGGAACCCGAGCCGGAGCCCGTGGAGGAGGTAGTGGAGCCCGAGCCGGAGCCCGTACCCGTGGAAGAGCCGGAACCCGAGGAATCCGTCGTCGCCGACGTAGACGAAGAGGAGCTGATCCGCGACCGACAAGCCGAGATCGCGCTGCGCGAGCGACGCCTGGCCGAGGCGCTCAAACGCAAGGAGGACTCGGACCGCGAGCGTGCCGCCGAACAGTTGCGCGCCGAAGCAAAACGGGAAGCCGAGGCCGAAGCCAAGCGCAAGGCCGCCGCAGAGGCCGCGAAAATTGCCGAAGCCAAAGCCGCCGCAGAAGCCAAAGCCGCCGCAGAAGCGAAAGCGAGCGCTTTACGCGAGGGCATCGGCAGTCTCTTCGGAGACGACGCGAGCGCCGGCGACGGCAAGGGCGAAACCGGGAAGCCGGGCAACCAGGGCGACCCGAACGGCGACCCGAACGCCGAGCGCCTCACGGGCCTGAGCAGCGGCGGCGCCGGCTCGGTGGGCGGGGGGCTCGAAGCGCGCGGCGTGATGTCGAGTCCGACGCTCTCCGACAACAGCAACCTCCGCGGCAAGGTCGTCGTGAAGGTGTGCGTCGGCTCCGACGGCCGGGTGGCCACGGCCACGTTTACCCAGCGCGGCTCGACCACCAGCGACGAACGGCTCAAGAAGCTCGCCATCAACAACGCGCGCGGGTACCGTTTTACCCCGAGTACGACCGACCAGCAGTGCGGGCAGATTACCTACGAATTCGTGGTCCAGTAGCCGACCTTGCGGGCCGTGCCCGACTTATCCTACTCCGACACCGTCGAATACCTCTTCGGCCTCCTGCCCATGTACCAGCGCACCGGTGTGCCGGCGGGGAAGCTCACGCTCGATAAAACGTACGCGCTGCTCGAAGCGCTCGGCGACCCGCACGAGCGACTGCGTACCATCCACGTGGCGGGTACCAACGGAAAGGGTACGGTGAGCCACACGCTCGCCACGCTCGGTACGGCTTCGGGCCTGCGTACCGGCCTGTATACGAGTCCGCACTACGTCGACTACCGGGAGCGCATCCGCGTAGACGGTCAGCTGGTCAGTGAAGAGTTCGTGGTCCGGTTTGTCGCAGCCCATCGGGCGCTGATCGAACGCTCGCAGGCGTCGTTCTTCGAGTTTACCGTAGCCATGGCCTTCGCCTACTTCGCGGAGCAGCGGGTCGACTTGGCGGTCGTCGAGGTCGGGTTGGGCGGCCGCCTCGACAGCACCAACGTGCTCGTAGATCCGCTCGTTGCGGTGATCACCAACATCGACCTCGACCACACGGAGCTACTCGGCGACACGCGGCGGGCCATCGCGGGCGAGAAGGCCGGAATCATCAAACCCGGCCGTCCGGTAGTAGTCGGCTTGCGCCAAAACGAGACCGCCGCGGTTTTTACGCGAGTAGCGGCGGAGCGGGCGGCCCCCCTGCATTACGCCGAGGACCTTATCTCCGACGAGGCGCTTCGGCAACCCACTCAATTGAGCGGCCCGTTCGCCCGGCAAAACTTGCGGACGGCCCTCGCCACCTGGAGCTTAGCGGCTCCGCAGCTCGGGCTTCCGGTACGTCCCCCGGCCGGGGCGCTGCTGCAGATCGGGCAGCTGAGCGGTTACCGCGGGCGCTTTATGGAGCTGGGCGAGCGCCCGCTCGTACTCGCCGATGCCGGACACAACCCGGCGGCCTGGGAGGAGATCGCACCCGCCGTGGTCGCGTACGCGCACGAGCGGCTGCACGTGGTGTGCGGCTTCGTTCAGGGCAAGGAGATAGCTAGTTTCCTGAAGCTCTGGCCAAGGGATACTCAATTTTACTACGGCGATTTGGACTTACCGCGCAACCAACCGCTGGGCAATGCCCAGGCCGGTTTGGCCGCCGCGGGTTACGCTATTCGAGCCTGCCCGTCGATCGGGGAAGCCTACGCGGCGGCCCGCCGTTTTGCGGGAGCGGACGACCTAATTTTCGTCGGCGGAAGCAGTTTCGTAGTCGGTGCGTTGTTAGAGTATCTCGAACGTTCGCCATCCCCGCATGCTTAGGAGTTACCTCGCTTACCTCGAAGACGTCGTCAAACGCTACTGGCCGGGGCTCCTGCTCGTGGCCCTGGCCATCTTCGTACTCATGCGCGCCTTGTGGTTCATGCGCGTAGTTGCTTTGGTACTCGTGTCGCTCATCCTGCTCACCGTACTCGCCGGGGCGGGGCTGGCCCTCTACAATCACCTGAGCGGGGCATCGCGCGAACCTCGCTTCTTAGCCCGTCTCGGCGAGCGAGCGGACCGGGCCCGGGGGAGAATCAAGAAGTTGGTGGAGGAGCAAAAATCCATCGACCGCAAGATCGTCGAGCTCAAAGCCCTCGACCCGCAGGCCAGCGGGAAGCAGTGGAGCAAGAGCCTCGCGCTTTTGAACGGCTACGAGGAGGAGTTGGCACTCCGGAGGACGAAGGTCGATTTCTACCGCCAGAGCCTGCGCTCCCTGCAGGAACTCGACCAGAAATGGCGTCAGGAGCGGAAGCTCAACGCCATGGAGCGCGACCTCGAGCAGCTGCGCACGCCCAATCCCTCCGAAACGCGCAGGATGAAATCACTCCGCGAGGAGTTAGTGCTCGAGTACGAGCTTTTGGCGACCTACCAAACGCTCTCGAAGCGGCTCGACCGCGCCGACAACGTAGCCTCGGCCAAGAGCCTGCGCCGCGACTTAGATATGTTGCTTCCCTAACCGTGCTTACTTCTGGCCGTTGGCCAGCTCCAGTTCGGCCAACAGCTTGTCGGCATCCTTGAAGCCCGGACTGATCATGGTGCGGTTCAGCTCGGCGTCGAGGTACACGATCACGGGGTAGGAGAGGCGGTCGTCGAGCAGCATGGCGGCCAGTCCGTGGACGCCGCGATTGCCTGATTTCTCGAAGGTATACGTCGTGCCTTTGTAAGTGATCGGGTTCTTGCTCTCCGCGTCGAGCTTCACCGCGTAAAAATTGGCGTTGATGTATTCGACCACGCGGGGGTCCTTGTAGGTGCTCGAGTCCATGCGCTTGTTCCAACCGCTCCAGTCGGTGTACACATCGACCATCACCCGCTTGGGCGCATTCGCTTGCGCTTTCATCGCGGCGTCCCAGCTCATCCAATTGATGCTAGCCGCCTCGACCCCGACGGGCGTCGTCTCCACCGAACCAGCGCCCGTCGAGAGTAAACCGGCGAACAGGAGGAAACAGGCCGCGGAAAGGCGAATACGTAGGCTCATAGACCGTGAAGTTAGCCGCTCCCGCACATCCCCGCCATTCTACCGTTATGGCGTCCTGAATCACCCGACTACATTCGCGTATCCTCAAAACGCCCCCTATGAAGTTGATCGCAATCCTCGCGGCGTCTGTCTTTACGTACACCACAGCATCTGCCCAAATGGACACCCTCTCCCACAGCCTCGGCATCGTACTCGCTAAATCGGTACAGTCGCAGGGGCTCAAAATCACGAGCTACGACGATTTCCTCGCCGGCTTCAAGGCCGCCAGCGAAGGGGAGATCCCGGATTCGGCCGTTACCCAAGCTCAGCAAAACCTACAAAATTCCATGGCCAAAGCAAGCTCCGAACAATCCTCCGCCGCGAAGGCCGAAGGGGAGACCTACCTCGCCGAGAACGGCAAGCGCCCGGAGATCACCACGACCACCTCCGGGCTCCAGTACGAGGTCCTTCAGGAGGGCACCGGCGAGAGTCCGACCGCTACCCAGAGCGTCACCGTTCACTACACCGGCAAAACGCTCGACGGCAAGGTCTTCGACAGCTCCGTGGACCGCGGCGAGCCGGCTACGTTCGGACTCAACCAGGTGATCCCCGGCTGGACCGAGGGCGTGCAGCTCATGAAGCCCGGCGCGAAGTACCGCTTCCACATCCCGAGCGACCTCGCCTACGGCGACCGCGGTGCCGGGGCCGACATCCCCCCCGGCGCGACCCTCGTCTTCGACGTCGAGCTCCTCTCCGTTAACTAAGCTTAGCTTCCGCTAACTCACCCGCCGCCCTTGAGAATCGACATCGTTAGCGTCCAACCCGAGCTCTTGCGCGGGCCGTTCGACCACTCGATCCTCAAGCGCGCGCGGGACAGGGGCTTGCTCGAGGTCCACGTGCACGACCTGCGCGCCTACGGCCTCGGCAAGCACAAACAGCTCGACGATTACGCCTTCGGCGGTGGGGCGGGCATGGTGCTCCGGCCCGAGCCCCTCGTGGCCATCACCGAGGCGCTCCAGGCCGAGCGTACGTACGATGAGGTCGTGTACCTCACGCCCGACGGTGAGCCGTTGCGCCAGCCCCGGTGCAATGCCCTCAGCTTGCGCCAAAACTTGCTGCTCGTCTGCGGCCACTACAAGGGCATCGACCAGCGCTACCGGGATCATTTCGTTACGCTGGAGCTGAGCATCGGCGACTACGTGCTCTCCGGCGGTGAGCTCGCGGCGGCGGTGCTCACGGATGCTTTGGGTCGGCTTTTGCCCGGTGTGCTCAACGATGAAACGAGCGCGCTCACCGACTCTTTCCAGGATGACCAGCTCGCGCCGCCGGTCTATACCCGCCCTAAAGATTTTCGGGGGTGGGGGGTACCGGAGGTATTGTTATCCGGCCACGAGGCCAAAATCGCGGCGTGGCGCGCGGAGCGGGCGGAGGAGCGGACGCGGGTGCGGCGGCCGGATTTGTTGAGGTGATGTGGCGGCTAGCGGGGGTTAGTTCTCGCGGAGACGCGGGGGTCTCGCGCAGGGCGCGGGGTATGTTGAGGTATCCTGGGGCAGGATAGGTGGGCTTCATTCGTGCGCACAATAAGCAGCTATCCTATTAGGTACAGGAGAACGCTCGTAAACTTAGGTACACACGTATGTACATGCATGCTACCTTTACGTATCAGCCGCTGGATTCGCTCCGGAGTAGAGCAGCGTGGACGGTGCGATAACGCTGGATCTCAAAGGTCTATACGGGGTTAAGTGAATACTCCTGAGTCGAGCGCTAGATCGGATGGTGTAACACCGGCCGGGAAGCTAGGATGCTCGACGGACGGCGAGTTTTGGCGGAAGCACCCCGGGGCTCAGCGATCTTCAGTGAGTAGCTTCCCGTAACACACACTCAGCGGCCTCCCCACGTACGGAGGAAACTTGTCGATCTGCTCGTATCCGGCCCGTCGATACAGGCCGTTAGCAGCTTTTAGATTGTGGGCGGTCTCGAGTACTACCGTATCGAAGCCAGCGTCGCCAGCGGCTCGCTCGAGGTGAGTTAAGATCCGTATTGCGTAACCTTTCCCTCGGGACTCTTCGCGTACGTACATCCGCTTTAGCTCGGTTCTTCCGTCGACCTTGTGGCGAAGGCCCCCACAACCGGCCGGCTCGCCGCTTTCGAGCAGCAGTGCTACGTAATCGAGCGTAGGCGCCAGACTGAATTGGGTGTAAAAATCGTGCTGATCCCCGTTGACCACGGCCAGCGCATCGTCCAGTCGCTTCACGAGCTTCAAGAAGCGTGGATCATCCACCGCAACCCGTTCGATTACGGCGGACGAGTTCGACCGGTTAGCAAATTTCCCCTCTATCATCTCCCGCTTACCCCTAAGGCGACACCCGCGCTATCGTAAGGCCCGCCCATCACGAACGCCCGCGGCCCCGGCCCCACTTCCCCAATCGAATCCAGTCGCTCCTTCGCCTCAATTAGCGTCGGCTCGTGCTCGTCCGGCACCCACCACAACGCCACGTAGGGCGCCCGCATCCGCTCGAACCACTTGCGCCGACTGCGCACGAAGTAGCTGTGGGCCGTATCGAACACGAAGTGGCGCAGGCTGGGGTAGTCGTCCCACACGCTCATGTTCACGATCACCATGTCGTCCTCGAAGGGGTGTTCGACCTCGGTGGCGCTCGCTCCGGCGTCGTCTTTGAGCCGCCACACGAACCCGGATTGGGCTTCCGCCAAAACGTTGATCGGGGCTAAAAACTCCCGAAACTCAAACATCTCGTCGGACTCGAGCGGTGCCCGCATGCGGGCGATGTTAATTTGGGCGAGCTTCATCCGGCAGATCGTTAGCGCGTACAGTATCATCACCCCATGGGATCGAACGTCCGAAAGGCGAAGCACCTACTGCAAAGCAAACTGACCGCCGGCAAACTGGGCGCAGATCCGCGGTTCACGAAGCTCCGGCACTGCGTAGAAGAGCAGCGTATGGGCTTCTGGGCCGCCGAGGAACGCGCCGCGCTCGCGAAAGTAGAACGGCTTAGGGCCTCCTACGAAGCCAACCAACAGACGATCTCCGTACTCGATTTCGGATCCGGAGACGCTACCGATACCCGCAGCGAGCAGACGATGGAAACGGGTGTCGTGGGTGAATCGCGGATCTGCGACGTGTACGAAACCGCCTCGAGCTCCCCGAAGAACGGCGAGTTCATGTTCCGACTCATCCGGGAGTTCAGGCCGAAGCTGTGCTTCGAGCTCGGGACTTGCCTCGGCGTGTCGCTCGCCTACGGTACCCAGGCACTCGAGCTCAATGGCGGCGGCGAGTACGTCAGCCTCGAAGGTTCGCCGCACCTCGCCGCCGCCGCAAAACAGAACCTGAGCGAACAGGAATTCGGTCGCTTCTCGATTGCCGTCGGTAAATTTCAGGATACCCTGCCGGGACTCTTCCGCGAACACGGGGAAATCGACTTCGCCTTCATCGACGGGCACCACGACGAACACGCGACCGTCCGGTACTTCGAGGAGTTCTTCCCCCACCTAGCGGATAAATCGCTGCTCGTATTCGACGACATCAACTGGTCGCCGGGTATGCAACGCGCTTGGAGTCAACTGAAAAAGGACCCGAGGATCAATTACACACTCGATAACTACTTTCGAGGCATCTGCATCGTAGATAAGAACATCGACGATAAAGCGGATTATAAGGTTTGGTTTTAAAGCTTCTCGGTAATAGCTACCATACAGACTTAAACGGGCTGATCGCTGATCTCAAGATCCCTTTCGCCTCCGCGCTAGGCTCCCCAAACCAAACGTAAGCTCCGAGTAGACAAGTAAGTAGCCCACCGCGCAGGGGAATGTCCACCCACCAGGTATGAAACAGGGGAAGTAGATATACTGCTAAAACGCAGAGTACGAGCGCGGCTGCAATGAGGCACGTAGTTTTGCCGAAAGGCCACAGCTTAAAACTAAAACCAGCAAAGAGTACTTTGACGGTGTTGTAGGTACCAACCGAGATAAGTGTAGCTAAAGCCGCACCCGATATACCGTAACGAGGAACGAGGACCGTATTGAGTACGACATTGCTTACGGCCAGGAAAAGAATCGCGATCAGATTAAATTGGTAGCGGTTCGAGTAGGTGATGATGTGTTCGTTGATGCTGGTTGCAGCATCGACCAGACGCGCAAATCCAAGTATCAGAAAGGTGGTGAACGCACCGGCGAGCACCTCGCTTTTCGTCGATAGCTGAACCAAGCCCGGATAACACACCAGGATACCGCCGAAGAGATAGCCGCAGATCAGCAATAAGTTATCTGTAGATTTTCGGTATAGCCGCTGTAGCGTAGCACGATCGTCCCGGGCCCAAGCCTCGCTCACCTGCGGTCCCACCACGGCCTTTAGGTTGGTGTACGGCTTCATGATTATCTCGCAGATAAACGATGCCATAGCGTACTGCGCTACCGCCGCTACACCGAGGTAAGAACCGACCATGATCGTATCCAAACTAAAAGCGAGTATGGCGCCCACCATCCCCGCAATACCGTAGCCGGCAAAATACGACATCTCCCTGCCCGCCGCAAAAATTTGCTTACTCGGCCAGCTGAACTTAAGTTGTTTCAGTGTAGCCGCGTAGGCGATCATGCCGATCAATACGAATGTATAATTACCGAGTGTCCCCCAAACTACTCCCCCGGTGCTTATGTATCCGTAAAGATAAAGGAGTAATAGCGTTGGAAGCGTGATCTTAAATAAGAATTGTTCGAGTAGCGTGGGGACTACGATTCTTCTAAAATTGCTTACGTACTGAATTAACACCTTTATGAATACAAATAAGCTGACTAATACAGGTAAGTACCTCAGATGTTGCCGATACTCCGGCTCCATCTCGGCGAAGTAGTAATTGCGTATGTACCCATCGAGCCACGGCCATAAACTAATAAAAAGTACGTTCCCAACCAGGCAGAGTAATAGTAGTAGCGTTAAAAATCCTTGTCGCCCGGCGTCCGGGTTCGTGAACCTCGGGTAAAAGCGTACGGCCAGTCCGTAGCTACCGAGCATCGCAAATGGGGCAAGTAAATTTGCGGCCGCGACCATTACCTGTACCAGGCCGTATTCTTCTCTTACCAATGGGACTAAGAACAAGATCGTAGCCGCTCCGATCACTACGCCGGCATACTGTACGGCGGTACTTTTAAGTCCCTGACGAATTACGACCCCCATGCTAGCGTCGGTTCGGTAGGTCGAGGAAAGAGCCGCCGACCGTACGTACCGCTTTGCGGTGCGTGGCCACTTCACCGCCTAAAGCCTTAAGCTCGTCGAGGGTGCCTAAGGCCGGGAGCAAGTAGCGCCACTGACCTGCCTTGACTAGTCCAACCAAGTTGCCGAGCCACCACCTCCCGGCCGTGGCGATCTGCGACCATCCGTTGCGGGTAGGATCAGCGAGTCGGTAGCGGAGGCCCGTGCGCATGCTCCGCAGCTGAATTGCTCCATCTTCTCTCCATCCGAACGGCCTGGCATCACGCGCGTGCACCATGCGCGCGGCGGGTTCGACCAGGATCCGGAGCCCGTGGTAGTGGACGCGCGCCGCGTAGTCCCGATCCTCCCCGTAGTGAAAGAAGAGCGGACTGAAGCCGCCCACCCGCTCGAACGTAGCGCGCGGAAGCAGCCAGCCGGCCGCGTTGACGAAGGGTACGGCAAACGGGTCGGTCGCCGCCACGTCGTCCGCCCGAGTCGCGCGCACGCCCGCTTGCAGCAGGTAGTCCGCGAACGGTCGATCCAGGGTTCGCCCGTCTACCAGCACGTGCAACGCACTCACGATCCCCGCTTCCGGGTGTGCGTTCGCCGTCTCTACCAGTACTTCGATCGCGTCGTCGAGCGGCCAGGCATCGTGGTTGATTAGCAGGCAGTGTGTCGCTCCGAGCGCGAGCGCGCGTCGGATACCGAGGTTATTTGCCGCCCCAAAACCGAGGTTGCTCGGTTGCGCCATCACCTCGACGGCCGGATACCGCTCGTGCAGTTCGGCGACCGTACTGTCTGCGGAAGCGTTGTCCACGACGATCGTGTGCGCGTTACGCGACGACGCCAGCAAGGGCGGGAAACACCTGTCCAGCCAGCCGGAGCTGTTGTAGGTGACGACCACTGAGATCAGCTTATCCAAGGAGCGAGATAGCTTCGTCGAGGTAAGTCGGCCGATTTTAGGTTGGGCGGGTGTACCCGCCGCACGCCAATCTTCAGGTGGGTCCGTGCGTCGAGCGCATCGATGTGGCGTCGGATGGTCTTTCTGCGGTGCATAGTCGAGGAGTGGCGCTAAGATGGGCCACGGGTTACCGACCCGAGCACCCCGGAGAGCTGTTCGGCCGTAGCGCGACGACTGAAACGCCGGATTACACGGTCCGAGAAGGCGTGCTCACTTGCGTTAAAACGCCCGCCACTCAATTGCTCGAGCGCGCCGATCATCCCCTGCCGATCGCCGGGCATCACCGTTAGGCCGGCGTGCGCTTCGTCTAGGAGGCGCGTGTTGTCCGAATCGAAGGGCCCGACGTGCAAGATCGGCCGCCGCATCGCCAGGTACTCGAACAGCTTTCCGTTGATCTGCGAGCGCGCATTGTCCGACCGGTTCGGGCAGAGTAAAAACGCGTCGGCATCCGCGTAGCGCCCGAGCAGCGTCGCGTGGTCCATCCAGGGCTCGATGGTCCATCTCCCCCGCAGGCCGGGTTGATCGGCGAGACTTCGTCGTACCTCCCCGGCCACCGTTCCGATCAGGTACACGTGCAGCCTTTCGGCAAAACGCGCGTCGTGCGCGCACATACGCCCCAGCGCCTCCCACACGGCTACCGGGTTGCGCACCGCGTTGAGTAACCCGGTGTGGTAGAGGTGAAACCGGCCGGTCGTTTTCGCGGAAGCGGCCTGTACCTCCGGGAAATCCGACTCGTCGTAGCCGTTCGTAACGCACCGGTACTTGGAGCTATCGAACGGCTCGAGGGAATCCGGCATGCTCGGGGCCGTCCCGAGCACGACGTCGGCCGCCGCGAGGCACGTACGCTCCAGCCGCTCGTTCTCGGCCCGCGCGCGGGCGCCCGGACCGAAGGCCAGGTGTACGTCGAACTGCGACCAGGGGTCGCGTACGTCCAAGATCCACGGAAGCGCGGGGAAACGCCGCTTCAACCCGAGCCCGATCAGGTGCACGCTGTGGGGCGGACCCGTGGTCACGATCGCGTCCACCGAGGCCCGCGTTAAGTACTCCGCGATCGCCTTCACCGTCGGGCGCACCCAGTACACCCGCGGATCGGGCACGAAGAAGTTCGCGCGCACCCAAGTGCTGAAGCGCTTCAGGAGGCTCGGCGACTTGTCGGGACCCGCACCGAAGTTCTCGCCGGGCTTCGCGCCGGTGAGCTGCCGGTAGGCGGCGTAAGGCTCCCAGATCGGCAGGCGGATCACCTCCGTATCCGGACCGACTTCGGCCAGGAGACTCTCGTCCCGGACCGGGAAGTCCGGATTTTCGGGCGTAACCACCGTCGCGTCCCACCCAAACTCCGGCAAGTACCGCGAGAACTTGAGCCAGCGCTGCACGCCCGACCCCCCGCTGGGCGGCCAGTAGTACGTAACGACCAGCACCCGTTTGCGGCGGACGAGCTCCCCTCGGTTCGGAGCCGCCATCACGTCCGCGACCGATCGTGCCGCGCGACCTCCCCGGGCGGCGTGCGCCCCGTGAGGCCGAAGAAGGCCGCGGCGAGTCCCACCAGAATGATCAACCCGCTCGAGGCGTAGCTCACCGCCTCGCCCCGCGCGAACGACGCCGGGGCAAACCACATCTCGATCTCGTGCTCGCCCGCCGGCACTTCCACCGCGCGGAAGGCGTAATCGGCCCGCAACAGCTCGGCCGGCTCGCCATCGATGCTCACCATCCACCCCTTGTCCGGCCCGTACCAGATCTCGGAGAACACCACCAGCTGATCCGCATCGCTCTTGAAGTCGTAGGTCAGCCTATCCGGCGCGTAGCTCGTGAGGGTTACCGTACCGCTTCCGCTAAAACGCTTCGCGGAGAGCCGGTCTTCGAACTCCCGGTGTACGGCGGCCGTGGTCTCCGGGTCGATGGCGTTGAGCGCGTCGATCTCCGCGTTTGCCGTCGGCACGATCTCCACGTTTTCCACGAGCCAGGCGTTGCCGAGCGCGTTGGGGTTGCGTTGCACCTGCTCCTGCCCGTTTTGCTCGGTTATCACGTAGCGCGTATTGAGCATGTTGAGCACGCTCGTGTTGCCGGGCAGTAGGTGCCGATCGATTAAATCTTGGTAGCGTTGCAGCTTAGCCGCGTGGTAGCCCCCCACACTCTGGTGGTACATGCTGGCGCGCGAATCCTGGTAGGTACTGACCGTATTGTCGAGCACCCGGTAGCTCAGATCTTTGTCGGCCATGATCTGCTCGTCGACCGGGCGCGGCGCGTTGCGTTGCGCCATCCCGGATCGGGGTTGAAATTCCTCGTTGCCGAGGTAGCGTTTGCCGACCCCCCATACGTCGGTGATGCTCGCCAGCCCGATGATGAGTAGCGCCGGGGTAGCGGTCAGCCTCCGCGTCAGAAACGCCCAGAGGGCCGCCGCGGCGACGGCCACGAAGCCGAAGCTCCGCCAGGCCGATCCGCGCAGAAAATCGCCACGTTCTTCCCGCACGGCGTCGAGGGGGAAGCCCGCTTGCTGCAACTGCGCATCGGAGCCGCCCGCCAGATCGGTCAGCGACGGACCGATCAGCGCGAACACCAGGCACAGTCCGGCCGCAACGCCGGCCCCGGCGTAGAAACGGCTGAGCGGTACTCGACCCGGATCGCCGTCGCGGTAGCGCATCGCGAGGCAGAGCGCGCTGAAGGCGCCGGCCGTCACGAAAACCGACGTCACGCTCGTCGCCGAGCTCGGCGCCCGGAAGTTGTTGAAGTAGGGCAGGTAGTCGAACAGCGGACGGTTGAACCAGCCCGCGTGTACCCCCATGCTGAGCAGGAGGGTAACGAGCACCGCGCTGCCGAGGAAGTAGCGCCAGCCCGGTCGCAGCCAAAACATGGCCAGGATAAACAAGAACACGTTGATCGCCCCGAAGTAGGCCGGACCGCTGGTCGACTGTAGGTCACCGTGGTAAAGGGGGGCCTTGAAACCCGGCGGCAGCTGCGCTCCGGCCCGCCGCAGCGCCTGCGAGAGTGGTCCGCTTCGTTTTACCGGCTCCGCGCCGCTGCCGCCCACGACGCCCGGGATAAAGGAGGCCACCACGTCGAGCGCGCCGTTCGACCACATCATCGCGTAATCCCAGGCCAGGCCGTCGACCTCCGAAGAGGAGGCCGTCCCGGCGGGGGCGGCCGATTCGTCCGGCGCTAAGATGGCCTGACCGCGCATCGTGTCCTCGCCGTATTCGAGCGTGGTCGAGATCTTCGACCACGAAGCCCCGAGCGCCAAGCCGGCGGCCAGCAGCGAGAGCCCGAGCGCCGTCCCGAATCGAGGCAAACGCCGTACCCCCAGGTCGTGGATGAATCGGAAGATCACGAAGCAGGCGCAACCCGCGGCCAGGTAGTACGTCATCTGCGGGTGATTCGCGTAAATGTTGAGCCCGAGCGCCGTGGCCAACAGCGCGAACCCACCCAGGTAACGACCGCGAAACAGCAGGATCAGGCCCGCGAGGGTAGGCGCCATAAAGCCGATGGCCCGCAACTTGGTCATGTGCCCGGCCTCGTACAGGATGAGGTTGTTGGCACTCAGCCCGAAGGTAACGGCCCCGATCACCGCCAGCCAGGCGGACGCCCCCATCGTGGTGAGCAGGACGTACATCCCCACCATGAGCACGAGGAAGTAACCGATCGGCCGGCCGATCCCGAGCTGCGCGACGCGCTCGGCGAAACGCAGCAGGTTGCCGCGCTCCGGACCGGAGATCTGGTAGGTGGGCATGCCTCCGAACATCGAGTTCGTCCACAAGCTCTGGCGCCCGGTTTCCTCGGCGTACGTCCGGACCTCGTTGCTCATGGCGATGTAGGCGATCGTATCGGAGGCGCCGACCACCTTGCCCTCGAGCTGCGGACTGAAGTACGCCACGCAAACCACGAGCATCGCCAGGAGTGCGAGCGCGTGGGGCCAGGCCTTTCGGAAAATCGGATTGCTTACCATAGGGAGGAGGTATCGTGCGCAAGGAACGCTACACGAAGTCTACATCGACATCGTAGGGGTACGTCATCAAAAAGTGCAGCGCACGATCGACGTCGTACCCTTCCACCGTTACCGCGTGCAGGGTCAAAAAGATGGGGAGGTGAATTTTGTAGTATCGGATCATCTGGCGCACGATCCGTAGGGTGCGCACGCCCTCGGTCAGGACCTGGGAGCCGTCGGTCGCGTCGGTTAGTTTCTCGCCCCGCCCGATGCGGTACCCGAGCGAAAAATTGCGACTCTCCGAAGAGGTGGCCGTCGCGATCAAGTCGCCGATGCCCGCCGAGCCGAGGAAGGCCCGGCTGCCCGCACCCATCCGTTTGCCGAGACTCACCATCTCAACCAAGCCCCGGGTGAGCAGAATGGCCTGGATGTTTTTGCCGAGGCCTTTACCCGCCAGAATACCGCTGCCGATGGCGAGCCCGTTCTTTAGCGCCCCGGCCAGTTCGGCCCCCAGCAGCTCGTGCGAACCGAAGACCTGAAAATTATCCGTCGAGAGGGCCGCCAGCCCCGCCTGCACCACTTCCTCGTAGTTGCTCGCCACCACCGTGGCCGTGGGTTGCCCGTCGCGGATCTCGCTCGACAGGTTCGGTCCGCTCAGGCAACCGATCCGCAGCACGGAGGTCTCCTCGCGGATGACCTCGCTCATCGTGCGCACCTCCTGCCGCGCCAGGCGGACGCGCGACCAGTTTCCCCCCCGGGGGATCGGGACGTCGAAGCCCTTGGTGCCGTGGATCACGAAGTGCCTCGGCGTGAGGTAGGGCGAGAACGCGCGCATCGTTTTGCGGAAAGCGGTCGACGGGACGATCGGCAGCACGAGATCGCACGACCCGCAGAGCTCCGCCGGATCGCTGATCACTCGGACGCGATCGTGCAATTTGTCGCCCCGCACCTCGCGCTCGACGTTGGCGCACCGGGCCAGGTCCGGATCGCGCGTGTAGAGCAGCACGTCTTGGTTGGTGGCGGCTACGTTGGCCATCACGGTGCCGAAAGCACCTGCGCCAAGAATTCCGATCGGTTTAGGGCTCGCCATCTGGCCGTGAACTTAATGGTCCGCGCAGTAGACCTCGGCCGCGCGTCGCGCGTTGAGGGGGCGTGTTACGTTCAGTCGCCGCCGCCGCCGCCGCCCTCAGCTTAGCCCTCTACACCGCCCCCGGCTGCCAGCGGGCGGTGGCTCCGAAACCGGGCGCCGGGCTGGAGGTCGTCGATAACTTCCGGGCGGATACCGGTTTCTACCTATTCGCACCGACCGACGCCGGTGAGGCCGATTCGCTCGGGCTCGTCGTCTTCGTACACGGGTACGGCGCGCTCAACCCGTACAACTACGCGGGTTGGATCCGGCACCTCGTCGAGCGGGGCAACGTGGTCGTTTACCCCCGCTACCAGCGTGCCCTGATCCCGCCGGGCACCAAGCGGTTTGCGGGCAACGCGGCCGCGGGCATCCGCTCGGCGCTAACGCGGGTAGCCGATCGCGGCTGGGCGGTCGACACGAACGCGCTCGTGTACATCGGGCACTCCTACGGGGGGGCCATCTCGGCCTTCCTGATGGCGCGCCCCGATTCGCTGCGCGTGCCCCACGCCGCGGGCGGACTGCTCTGCGCTCCGGGGACCTCCAAGCTCACCGGGAGCCGCCTCCGTACGTACACCGACATCGATACCGCCGCCCAACTCCTCATCGTGAGCTCCGCGGGCGACCACACCGTCGGCGATGAGTTCAGTCGCCTGCTCTTCGACAGCACGGCCGCGGGGACGCGCCGACTTTGGATCGTCCAAACCGGGGAGGAATACGCGGACGGCGGGTACGGTCAGGGGCACAACGAATCCTACTCACCCGACGCGAGCCTCGACAACGGTGTCCACAACTTTACCTTCCGGCGGGCCGAGAGCGTGGGCCGTACCGACGCGCTAGACACCCTGCTCTACTGGCCGCTCGGCGACCAGCTCGTCGCGGCCGCCCGTTCGCGCGGGCTCCACCCGCTCTTCGAGCGACCCGTGCGCGCCTTCGCCATGGGCGATTGGGCCGAGGGTACGCCCCGGCGCAGCTTCGCGGTCAAGTATCCGGATTGGATGCGAGTGCCCGATCGAGTAGCTCCACGTACGCCCCGAGGGGCCGCGCGCGGTCAATAGAGAACTCCCCGATCCGCGTACGGCGTAGGGCCTGCAGGTAGGCCCCCGAACCGAGGCCCCGCCCCAGATCGTGGGCGAGGCTACGGATGTAGGTCCCCTTACTCACGTCGACGCTGAAGTCGACTTCGGGCAGCTCCACGCGGTGCAGCACGAACCCGCTCACCCGCACGCGGCGCGTGGGCAAGTCCAACGTCTGTCCGGCGCGCGCCGCCCGGTAGGCCCGTTTGCCGCCCACCTTAATCGCCGAGTAGATGGGGGGCTTCTGCTCGATGACGCCCTCGAACTCCTCCCGGATCTTGGCCTCCACGCTCGCTCGGGTTAGGTGTCCGGTCGGGTACCGGGCGTCGGCCTCCGTCTCGCCGTCGTAGCTCGGGGTGCTTTCGCCAAAACGGATGGTGCCGGAGTACGACTTGGGTAGTCCGGTCAATTCGGTCAGCCGCTTCGTCGCTTTCCCCGTGGCGACGAGCAGCAAGCCGGTCGCCATCGGATCGAGGGTACCGGAGTGGCCGACCTTGATGCGTTTTACGGAAGTGAGTTTGCGGAGTCGGTAACGTAGCTTGTTGACCACGTCGAAGCTCGTGTAGCCGGCGGGCTTATCGACGAGCAGGAGCTGGCCGGCCAGAAACTCGGCGGCGGTGGGGAGCTGGTACGGCACGCGGGTTAGGTGTAGTAGATCGCCGTACTGACCGCCACCGCGCCCACCAGGAAACAGTAGTAGGCGAAGTACCGGAGCTTGCTCTCCTTGACCAGGCGGATCATGAGCTGGCAGGCGAAGATGCCGGTGAGCATGGCGGTGACGAAACCGACGCCGTAAGCCACGAAGTTCGACGACTGAGCCATCAGATCGCCGTCGAGTAAATCCTTGGCGATCGCGCCGAAGATGAGCGGCACGACCATCAGGAAGCTGAAACGGGCGGCCTTGGTGCGGTCGACGCCCAACAACACGCTCGTGGAGATCGTGGCGCCGGAACGGCTGATCCCGGGTAAAATGGCGATCGCCTGTGAGATCCCGATGAGCACCGCGTCGCGCCAGGTAACGATGCGCTCGGTGCTCCTGGCGCGGTCGGCGAGGAACAGCAGCAAGCCGGTGACGATGAGCATGAAGCCCACGAGCACGATGTTGCGCGAGAAAAGCGCGTCGAGTTGCTCGTCGAAGAGTACCCCCACCGCCGCGGCCGGCACCATGCTGGCGATGATCTTGCCCGCAAACAGGAGGTCCTCTCTCTCGCCGCCGGAGAGGCCCTTGAGGATGGAGCCGATGTCGGCGCGGAACACCCAGATCGTGGCCACGGCCGTGGCGAAGTGGAGGACGATGGTCATGAGCTTGCTCTCCTCGGCGAGGCTCGTATCGTTGAGCAACACCTTGGCCAGCTCGAGGTGGCCGCTGCTGCTCACCGGTAGGAACTCGGTCAGCCCCTGCACGATGCCCAGGACGATCGCGCGTACTATTTCGCTCACGGTGCTACTTCTTCAGGATGGCGTAAGTGATCACCCCGAGGCCGGCGAGAATCACGAGGGGGGCGAGGGTGATGCGGCGGAAAGAGTAGATCAGGCTATCGTCCCAGGTATTCGGATCGGGCATGGAGCCGCCGGCCATCAACAGCATGCCGAGCACCATGAGCAGGAGGCCGACACCGATGAAGACGAGCGATCGGCGCCCGAAGATGAGCGTGCTCTCGCCCTCGGTACGTTCGATGCGGATCTCCTGGCGCGTCGATGCGCTCGGCCGCACGGAGGAGGGTTTACTGACTTGAGCCATGTGGCAATTTTAACGAAGCTTCAGGGTCTGACGGACGATGACGAACGTGGCGGCGAAGTTGAGCGAAATCGCCAATACCAAAAGCCAGAGCGACAGGGCAATCAGCTGCGGCGTCGGAATGGCGACCCAAAGCGCCGGCCAGCTGTAGAACACCGAGTAGCCCACCGCAAGTGTAAGCCCCGCGGCCGACACGCCGCTCAGTAGGCCGTGGAGGGTCGCCTTCGTCAGGAAAGGCCGCGAGATAAAGCCCCAGCTCGCGCCCACGAGCTCCATGTTGCGAATCACCCCGGCCTGCGCCTGCAGGGCGAGGCGCGTGGTATTGAGCACCAGGAAGGCCACCCCGGCGAGGAGCAACAGCCCGAAACTGGCGCCTATCCAGGACAGGCCTTCGAGCCGGGTGGCCAGCGCCCGAACGAGATCCTCCTGCACCACCACGTCCAGCACGGCGGTCCGCGCCGCGATCGCGTTGCGGCAGTTGACGATTTGAGCCGGGGTGACGAACTCTTCGCGCAGGTTGACGGTGAATACGTCGCGCAGCGGATTTTCGAGCTGGTAGTCGAGTAGATCCTCCCCGAGGTCGGCGGCGAGCAAGCGCGCACCCGCCTCCCGGTCGATGTAGACGACGCTCCCGGGTTTGAGGAACGGCTGCCCGCTCAGCCAGGCGGAGAACGCGTCTCGGTCGGTGGCCTGCGTCCCGGGGCGCAGTTCGATGACCACGGCCACGCTCTCGCGCACTGCGGTAACGAGCGCGCGCCCCTCGAGCAGCGCGAGGCTAAAGACGCCGAGCAGGGTGAGGACGCAGGTACCCGCGAGTAGCGTGGACAAATAGGGCGGGCGGCGGGGGCCTGCGTGGGGACGGATAGCGGGCATATTGCCCCAGCGTGTACGGAGGCGACTCCCCGAGGGTGCAAGCCCGGGCGCGGACGCTACACGTGCAGGCGGTCCTTGCGCGCGAGCAGCGCGCTCTGTGCCTCCTCGCGCTCGGGATCGGGCACGCAGCAATCTACCGGGCAAACGGCGGCACACTGCGGCTCCTCGTGAAACCCGACGCACTCGGTGCATTTGTCGGGCACGATATAGTAAAAATCGTCGGAAACCGGTTCGCGCTCGGCGTCCGGGCTAACCACTTCCCCGCCTTCTAACGTATAGGGTGCAGTAACTCCGGTACCGTCGGCGATCCGCCACTCGACACCCCCTTCATAAATAGCGTTGTTCGGGCATTCGGGCTCGCAAGCTCCGCAATTGATGCACTCTTCGGTAATCATGATGGCCATACGGCGACGAAGGTAAAGGATAAGCAAGCCTCTCGGTGATGAAATCCCCTACACATTTACAGCTTGCGCGCAGGTACCTGGTCCTGTTCGGACTCCTGTGCGCGTGTAGCGCCGCTCGCGCCCAGCTCGATCTGCAGCGTCAACTGCAGCACGGGATCGGCGCGACCCTAGCTAACCCCTCACTTTTTCAGGATCATACGTATACCGGTCAGCTGTTTAGCGGTATGGGTATGGCCACCGCGACCGTCAACCCGACGCAAGTCGGCTATACGCGCAGCGGGCTAAATGTTGACGAAGACAGGTTATTGAACCTCGTCAAGCCCAGCAACCACCTCGTGGGCGAATACGAGATCGGTACCCTCGGGTTTAACTACCGCCGCGGGGGCTTGCAGTACGGCGTCTCACACGCCTTCCGCAACCAACTCGCTTTCGAGACGGGCGCCGAGCTGGTCCGCTTAGCCCTGCTCGGCACCGGCGCGCTCCCCGGCTCGGGCGGGGCCCTCGATATCTGGCCGAAATTCGAACAGGTCTCTTACCACCAGCTCGCCACGCACCTCGGCGCTCGACTCAGTCGCCACCTCACCGTCGGCGTGAGCGCCAAACTCCTGCTCGGCACCACGGCCTCCAGCTTCGACGTGGGTTACTTCGACGTCGCCCGCCGCCCCGACCCCGCGGAGCTCGCCGTCGACACCGAGGCCGCTTACGCGACGGCCGGGCACGTGCTCAATCCGGCCACCGGCGGTTACGCCGTGTCGCCGGCGCAGTGGAGGCCCGTGGCCGGCGCGGGCTTCGCCGTGGATCTCGGCTTCACGGTCCGACCCGCCGAAGGTCTCCAGGTCGGCGCCGTGCTCGCCGACCTGGGCAGCCTGCGCTGGCGGCGTCGGACCGTCGATTTCACCTTCACCGGTACGTCGACCACGAGGAGCTGGACGGGCAGCGTCTTCGACCAGGAGACACAAACCATTTTTTTGGAGGTCAACGACAGCATCCGCTCCCAGAACGGCTCCATCAGCGACTCGACCACGTTTACCACGCGGCTTTCGCCAAAACTCAACCTGTTCGCCCGCTACCGCGTGGGCCAGGCCACCGACCTCACCTTCGGCGCCCAAATGCAACAGACCGTCGTACGGACGACGGCACTCAGCGTGGGCATCGCCCACCACATCGGGGACTTCGTGCACGTCGGGGTCGTGGCCGGGCTCCAGGGGGGGCTGCCGCTGGTCGGCGGTCGGGTGAGCACCCAGTGGTACGGCGTGGAGCTCTACGCACTGGTCGACAACGTGACCGCGCTCGCCGACCCCTATACCGCGCAGCGGGGGCACGTGCGCGTGGGCCTCAATGTGGCCTTCGGGAAGGTCGATGCCGCCCGCGACTGGCGAGCCGCGTGGTTCGATCGGCGACCCACGCGGCGCCGGGGCGTATTCTGCCCCTAACCCAAAGCCGGTAAAGACCGGCTCGATTTTTTCAAAGGCTACGCTGTAACCATTCCGCTTTGAGTGGTCGCATGTGAACAGCTATGAGAAAAAACTACACGTTGTGCTGCCTGGCCGGAATCGCCGCCACGCTCACCGCCTGCGCCGACCCGATTTCGAGCGTCGCTTTCGACGACTGGGAACCGGAGATGGCCCTCCCGGTACTGTCTACGCGCTTTACGCTGGCCGACGCGATGCGCGGCTTCGACTTCCAGGGAGCCCTCGACGAGGCCGAGGACCACGAGCTGCGCATTCACGTCCGCGAGCAACTCTTCGACGTCAATCCCTCGGAGTTCGTCGAGCTACTCGACGTATCCATTCCACTACTCGACACGGCGACCCACTACCGGATCAACGACGAGGGTGCCGTTCTCCCCGTCTCGCGGATGATCACGAGCGAGGGCAAAGTCTCCGTCGCGATGCGCAACGACTACCCGTTCGCCGCCGACGTGGAGCTCCGCGTGCCCAACTTTACCACCGCGGCGGGACCGATGGTCTACCGCTTTCGCATTCCGGCGCTTTCGACGTACACCGAGGGATACGACCTCGGCGTCTCCGAGCTACGCCTCGACCTCGCCGGCACGGTGGACGTCAACTACGCCGCGCGCCTCGAGGACGGCCGCGCCGTCCGCCTCACCGCCGGCGTGATTAGCTTCACCGAGACGGACTTCTCGTACGTCGAGGGTCGCCTCGACTCGCTGGCCATCGACCTGGGGAGGGATTCCGTCGCGCTCGATTTCCTCGACATATTCAAGCCCGGCGAGGTCGCGCTGGTAGACCCGGTCGCGCGCCTCCACGTTCGCTCCTCTACCGGGGCCGCGATCAGCCTCCGCACCGACGGGGGCGAGGCCCTCACCGCCGGGGGGGAAACCATCGCGGTCGATACCGAGCTCGATCGGGGCTTCGAACCGGACTACCCGAGCGACCCGGCGCACGCCGTGGAGGTCGAGAGCTTCCTGCAGATCGACAAAACGAACAGCAACCTCGTCGGCGTACTCAACCGATTTCCGAAGCAGCTCAAGTTTGGTCTGCGCGGACTCACGACCAACGTCGCCGACGATTCCACCTTCTTCATGTACCGCGATTCGCGCCTTCAGGCCGAACTCGAGCTCGACGTACCGCTCGAGCTTCGCTTCAACGGTTTCACGCTCGAGCAGGAGCTCGACGTCAGCGTGCTCGGTCGACTCGCCGAGGCTAAGTCGGCCGGACTCGTCCTGCGAACCGTCAACGGTTTCGGCCTCGACGCGATCGGCCAGTTCTACTTCTACGATACCGCCGGTGATCTGCGCGACAGCCTCTTCGACGAGGGCCCGCTCCCGCTGCTGTCCGCCGCGGAAGTGCGCGAGGACGGCAGCACGATCGCGCCCACGACCAGCCGCAACGAGTTCGAGCTGAGCCCACGCAAGATCGCCAACCTCGCCGACTCCCGCCGGGCGGTCGTGCGCCTCCGCCTCCTCAGTCCCGAAAACGGCAGTACTGCCCTCTACTCCAACAGCGAGATCGCGCTCCAGATCGGCGCGACCGTAGTCCTCAACAGCGATGCAGATGTTATCGAAGAATAAGTACCTCAGCTCGGCGACCTTCGCGTTGCTACTCGGCGGAGCCGGCGCGGTCTCCGCGCAGTCCGACGTTCAGCTCCCGCTCCAGTACGGTATGCAGCAGCTGCTCGGCAATCCCGCGGCCCTGCAGGATCACCGCGTCTCCATCGCGCTGCCCTCGGTGAGCGGGAGCTTCAGTAGCCCCTACTCGGTCAACGACATCGGGGAGGTGCGCGACGGCACCCTCCACGTCGACTCCGAGGCCTTCATCGCCAGCTTGAGCCCGCGCGGCAACGATCAGCGTATCGACTTCTCCGCCGAGAGCTTCGCCTTCAACTACCGGCACCGCGCCTGGCAACTCGGGGTCTCGCACCGGGTGCGCGCGGTCGGTTCGCTCGACTTCCCACGTGGTTTAGCCCAGCTTACCGCCTACGGGAATGCGCCCTACGTGGGGGAGGTGCTCGAGCTCGCGCCCGTGATCGACGCCCAGGCCTTCCAGGAGTTCGCCGTCAACGGCGCTTACACCTTTTGGGACAAAGTCACCCTCGGCGCTCGCGCTAAATTTCTACTCGGCTCGGCGGCCTGGCAAACGGGCCGCGCCAACGCCTCGCTGTACACCGACCCCGACTTTTACGAAATCCGACTCGAGAGTCACAACACCTACCGCACCGCCGGTATCCCGGTCACGATGAGCGACACGGTACTCATCGGCGAGCTCGGGTCCGGAGTCGGAGCGGGTACCGGATTCGGGATCGACCTCGGGGTGATCTACCGGCACAACCAAGACCTGGAGCTCGGCTTCAGCGTCCGCGACGCCGGGTTCGTCAACTGGACCGGCGAGGCCCGCAAGCACCAGAGCAACGGGCAGTTCGTGTACAGCGGGTACGAGGGAGATTTCTTCGCCGAATCCCTCGACTTCGACGTGGCGGGCGTTATCGACAGTCTCGTCGGGGAGGTAGAGTTCGAGACGACCGACGAGGAGTTCACCACCAAGCTGCCCCTCTACCTACAGGCCACCGGCCGCTACCGCGTAGCCCCGAACACCTCGCTCAGCGCCACGGCCATCGTCAACGAGGGCAACGTCTGGCACGCCGGCTTCGGGGTGGGCGCCACGCAGCGCTTCGGGAGGTTCGGCCAGTTCGGTGTGCTCGGCGGACTCAAGCACGGCGGACCCTACGTTGGGGCGAACCTGCTCGTCGACGTGTTCGGACCCCAGTTTTACGTGGCCTGTGACAACGTGCTGAGCGCCTTCGATCTGTCCTCGGCGCGCACGGCACACTTCCGCGCCGGACTCAACCTGGCCTTCGGGCAGATCGCGCCGCGCAAAGACGTGCAGGGCTGGTACGACCTCAAAGTCGAGGGCATCAATAAGTAGTCGACCGGTTTAGCCGTCGGACGGCCCGGGCGCACTAGTAGCTGAGCTCGCCGCTCGCGTACGCGCGCGCGCCGCCGGCCAGCAGCACGCGCTCGCCGCCCGTGTACGTCGCGGTGACGAACCCGCCGCGCCGCGAGGCCTGCAGGCAGACCAAGGTGTCCCGGCCGAGCACCCCCGACCAGTAGGGTGCGATCAGCGCGTGCGCCGATCCGGTTACCGGGTCTTCGTCCACGCCGAACTCGGGGTAGAAGCACCGGCTCACCACGTCGTAGCCGGCATCCGGATCCGCGGCGGCGGTCAGGATGATACCGCGCCGGGGCACCCGCCGGATCGCGAGGTGGTTCGGTTCGTAGTCGAGTACTCCGGCGGCGGCGTCGAGCACCACCATCGCGTCGTCTTTGCCGACGAACACCTGGTTTTCGCGTAAGCGCTTTCCGACGACCTGCTCGGCGAGGTCGTGTACGTCCGGGGCTACGAAAGCGCCGTCGGCCGGGAAGTCGAGTTGCCACTCGCCGTTGCTCAACTTCGTACAACGGAGCTCCCCGGAGAGCGTGTTGAAGCGCAGCGCCGTATCCGGGAACTCCAACATTTCGCTCAGGCAAAACGCCGCGGCCAGGGTCGCGTGGCCGCAGAGTCGCACCTCGCGGGCGGGCGTAAACCAGCGCAGTGGGCGGGCGCCGGACTCGTCGGGGTGCACGAGCACGAAGGCGGTTTCGGCGAGGTTGTTCTGCTCGGCGATGGCTTGGAGTTCCTTATCCGGGATCCAGGCGTCCAGCGGTACCACCGCGGCGGGGTTGCCGGTGAAGGGGGCGCGGGCGAAGGCGTTGACGACGAAGAGGGGGAGAATAGTCATGGGTACGGTCTACACGGCTTCTACGAGCAACTTGTTCTTCTTACCGTTTTCGAGCATGAGGTAGCGGTCGTGCAGGAGGTCGGCTTGCGTAACGACGGTTTCGGGGTCGGTTACCTTGAGCTTGTTGAGGCTCACGGCGTTGCCCTGGACGGCCCGTTTTGCCTCCGAGCGGCTCGCGACGGCCTGGGTGTGGTCGGCCAGGAGCTCCGTGAGTAAGATACCCGAGCCGTCCAGCTCCCGTTTGCTCACCCGCGAGGTGGCCAGCTCGCGGCCGATGCTCCGGAGGGTCGGGAGGGAGAGGCCCCGCAAGAAATCGGCGTCCGCGCGCCGATCGAAGAGGAGCTTGCTCACCGCACTCGCGCCCTCGAGGGCTTCGGCGCCGTGGATGCGCTCGGTGAGCTCTTCGGCGAGCTTCGTCTTGGCCGCGCGGGCGCCCGCGCCCGCGCTACCCGCGATCAGCGCGTCGAGTTCGTCGGGCGCGAGCAGCGAGAAGGTTTGGAGGTAGCGCGGCAGATCGCGGTCGTCGGCGTTGATCCAAAACTGGTAAAACTGGTACGGGCTCGTGAGCTCGGCGTCGAGCCAGACGTTGCCGGAGTCACTTTTGCCGAACTTCGATCCGTCGGACTTGGTGAGGAGGGGAGCGGTGAGGGCGTACGCCTTGCCGCCCAGGTTGCGCCGCACGAATTCGGTGCCCGTGGTGATGTTGCCCCACTGGTCGGAACCGCCCATTTGGAGGGTGCAGCCGTACTCCTTGTACAGGCACTCAAAGTCGTAACCTTGGAGCAGCTGGTAGGAGAACTCGGTGAAGGAGATACCGGACTCGAGCCGCTTCTGCACGCTCTCTTTAGCGAGCATGTAATTTACGGTCAGGGTTTTACCCACGTCGCGCAGGAAGTCGAGCGCGGTGAAGTCGCGGTAGAAATCGTAGTTGTCGACGAACTTCGCTTCGCGCGCGCCGGCCTCCGGAGCGAGTAGGGCCTCGGCCTGTTTGCGCTGAGCGGCCAAATTGGCCTCCAGCTCGTCGAAGCTCCTGAGCTCCCGCTCCTTGTCCTTCCCGCTCGGGTCGCCGATGCGCCCGGTGGCGCCGCCGAAGAGCATGATGGGCTGGTGACCCGCGCGCTGGAAGAGCTTGAGCAGCATGATCGGCACGTAGTTGCCGATGGTCAGCGAGGGCGCCGTGGGGTCGAAGCCGATGTAGCCGGTCACGGGCTTGCTCGCCGCGAGGTGTTCGGCGAGGCCGGGGGTGGCGTCCTGGATGAGCTGACGGTGGGCGAGTGTTTCGAGGAAGTTCACGGCCGCCAAATTAGGCGATCTTGGCCGCCGCCCATGTCCCTGTCCCGCACCATCGCCAATCGACTCGCCGCCAGGGGATCCGGGCGACTCGCGTCCATCATCATCCGGCTCGCCGTGCTTTCCACGGCGCTCTGCGTGGCGGTGATCGTCGTCACCTCCGCGCTGATTCGCGGCTTCCAATCCGAGATCTCGAGCAAGGTCTTCGGCTTCTGGGGACACGTGCACGTGGTCGCCGCCCAGTCGGGCGACGGCCTGTTCGAAGCCGTCCCGTTCTCGCGCGGCGCCGGCTGGGTCGACTCCCTGCGCCGACTCTCGGGCAGCATCGAGTACCCCACCGGCTTCGAGGCGATCACCGGCCGCCAACGCAGCCGGGCCGGGGTGCGCAACGTAGAATTTTACATCGTCAAGCCGGGGGTAATTCAGACGAAAGCGGAGATCGAGGGCATCTTACTCAAGGGGGTAGGGCCGGAGATCGACTGGGCCTTCTTCCGCCGCAACTTGCGCCAGGGCGAGCTTCCGGACCTGAGCGACAGCAGCGCCTCGCGCAAAATTTTGCTGAGCGAGCAGACCGCGGCACGCGTGCAACTCGAACTCGGCGACCCGTTCATCGTCCACTTCCCCGAGGGGCGTCGGCGGCGCAGCCTGCGCTTCGAGGTGGGCGGACTCTACCGCACCGGGCTCGAGGAGTACGACACGCAGTTCGCGATCGTCGACGTGCGGGTCTTGCAGGACGTCTTGGGCTGGGAGCCCGATCAGGTAAGCGGCGTGGAACTCACCCTCGAGGAGGCCGACGACGCGGAGAGCGTGGCGAAGTACGTGTACTACGAGGTGGTGCCGGCCGAATTTCGCGCGCAGAGCGTCCGCGAACGTTTTCCCGGTATCTTGGAGTGGCTCGAGCTCCAGGACGTGAACGAGTACGTGATCACCGGGCTCATGCTGGCCGTGGCCGTGATCAACATGGTGACCGCGCTGCTGATCCTCATCCTCGAGCGCGCGCGCATGGTCGGCGTCCTGCGCACCCTCGGCATGGCCCCGGCCGAGCTGCGTCGCATCTTCCTGGTGTTCGGCGCGCGCATCCTGCTGCGCGGACTGCTCTGGGGGAACGCGGTCGGGATCGGGCTCTGCGTCTTGCAGCAGCACTTCCGATTCGTGCGGCTCTCGGAGGAGAACTACTACCTGTCCTACGCACCCATCTCGCTCAATCTTTGGATAATTTTGGGGCTGAATCTCGGAACCCTCGTGCTCGTGATGGCCTTACTCCTCTTGCCGGCGCAGCTCGTCACGCGCATCGACCCGGTGCGGGCGATCCGCTTCGATTAGGTCAGGCGATATGGAGATCCGCAAGCGCTTTCGCAGAACGATGAGTCAGGAGCTCGACGAACGTAGGCGCGTGAAGCCGCTGGCGATCGTGCTGGTCTTCGTGGCCGCGTACGCCTTCGCCCAGAACGAGAGCGTGGGGCCGGCCAGCCCGATCTATCGCTTCGTGATGTGGTCGATCGTCTTCGGCGTCGGGTACGGGCTCGTGGTGCTCGGTACGGCGCAGCTCCGGCGCGTCTCGCAGCCCTTCGACCACACCCTCGACATCGACGACGATACGATCACGATCACGGATAACCTGCGTCGAACGAGCGACCTCTACGGCTGGTCGGACTTCAAACGCGTCCGCATCGACGACGCGGCCTACGAGTTTCGGCTTAGTAAAAGCAAGCGGGGTGAGTCGTACGTGATCCGACGCGAACGGCTCGCCCCGGAGGAGGATCGATTTTTGGGCGAACGCTTCGTCGACCTGTGATCGGTCGGTACGTCGCCGATTGCGCCCGGCGCTTCCTTGGCGGCTACCGGGAGCGCGCGCGCGAGCTGCTGCTGCTCCCCGTACGGCCCGCCCCGCTGCTCGCGGGCTACGGCGCCGGGGGGCCGGGGCTACGCGGCACGGCGTTCGAGCTCCTGGTCCGTACCGCGGAACTGACCGGCCTGGGGCTCCTAGTTCAGTGCCTCGACGCCGGGTTCAACGGCCGCCGTTACCGCCGGCTCTCCCCGGGGGAGTCCGCTTTCGCTAAAACGTATTTCGGTGTCGACGAGCTACGCGGCGTATGGCTCGACGCCGGCTCCGCGCGGATCGCCGCCCGCCTCCGGATCGCCTTCGTGCTCGGCGACGTGATCAAGTGCGGGCACGAGCCACCCCCCACCGTACTCGTCCACGAGCTGGTGCACGTGCGCCAATTCCGGCGCTGGGGTTGGGCCTACGTAGCCAAGGCCCTCCACGCCCAGCACCTGGGTGCCGGCTACCGCTACACGACCGCCCCCTTCAACGCCGAGCAGGAAGCGGCCCAGCTCGAGGATCGCGCCCGCGTGCGCGCACGGTTGGCCCCGAGATATTTGGCGTAGCCCGTCGACTGCTTCACCCCCGCTGATCTCACACCCTATGTTTGCGTCCGCGCCGACCCGCAACGGTGTGCCCGCTTATGGTCCGATATTTCGTCGTCCGGCAAAACCGCGTGGAGGAGGTCAGCGAGACGGCCCCCCACCAGTGGGCGCACATCGCCCCGCCGTTCATCCACGCCGACCTGAAGGCTTTCGCGGATCAGCACGAGATCCCGCTCGACTTCCTCGTCGACTCCATCGACGTGGACGAGCGGAGTCGCTACGAGCGCGAGGAGGAGTTCCGCCTGATCGTGATCAACACGCCGATCCGCAACGAGGGCCTGGCCGAAGACAACGACGCGATCTTCCTGACCGCCCCGATCGGGATCATCCTGACGCCGACCACGACGGTGACCATTACCTCGGCGAGCGAGACCATCCTGCAGCTCTTCATCGACGGGCGCGTCCGTGGGCTCCGGCTCGCCGACGAGGCGAGCTTCGTGCTGCGCATCTTCGAGCAAAACGTCCACCGCTTCACCAATTGCCTGCGCGACCTCAACAAGCGGCGCAACGCCATCGAGCGCGAGCTCTACGATTCGAGCCGCAACAAGGAGCTGCGCCAGTTGCTCGCCATCGAAAAGTCGCTGGTGTTCTTCGTGAACTCGTTGAGCACCAACGAGCTACTCAAAATGAAAATGAAGCGCTCGGACTTCCTCCAGATCCGCAACGACGAGGACAAGACCGACCTGTTCGAGGACATCATCATCGACAATTCGCAGGCCCTGGAAATGTCGAACATCTACACCAACATCCTCGGGGGCACCATGGACGCCTACTCCTCGATCATCTCGAACAACCTAAACATCGTGATCCAGCGCCTCACGCTGGTCACGATCGTGTTGACCGTACCCACCCTCGTGGCGAGCTTGTTCGGGATGAACGTACCCTTGCCCTTCAGCGACGAGCCCTGGGCGTTCGCGGGGGTGATCGGGCTTTCGATCGTGTTGTCGCTGTTCGTGGTCCTCTACTTTCAGCGCAAGCGGCTGCTCTAGCGGGCGGATCCCGTGCCAGTGGAATTCCACAGCTTCGCCGTGGCTCGGGTTTGGCACGTTGGTAACTGCGCGCGCGCCTCTCCCGTATGTATTGTTAGGAAAGCGCGGCTTCATCCATAATCATTTCTACTCAAGTGTTTGACTAGCAGGCGATTTGTGCGCTTACTATCGGGGTTAGTGACGCCCGAATGTGGAGATCTATGAATTCTAGTAAAGTTTGCAGATCCGTTTTCAGAATTGAAATTTTCATCGCATGGGATTTCACAGCCGGGATTTAGGTTTTCCACGGGTGTTGGTATCCCCGATTCTAACAACCTGGACTCAGCTCTACCTTAGCAACCCGGGTCGCCGCATCGCTTACCGCCTTGTGTAGCCCCCAGCTACTTGCTCGCCCGCCGAGGGCCCCAGACTCGTCCGCCGAGGGCCCCGATACAAACCGTTATCCACTGTAACGGTATACCGACTTCACCGAAACACAACCAAATCCCGTTCGTGAGTGCGCCGCGCTCGTGATCAGAATTAACACGCCAAAACTTACGTTTTATGAGCACACTTACCGCAGGTAAACCGACCGAAAAGATCCTTCAGGAGAATCCGAATCGTTTCGTTCTATTCCCCATTCAGCACGCCGATATCTGGGATTGGTACAAGAAGCAGCAAGCGTGTTTCTGGACGGCCGAGGAGATCGACCTGACCGCCGATCTCGCCGATTGGGGCAACAAGCTCAGCGACGACGAGCGCTACTTCATCAAGCACGTACTCGCCTTCTTCGCCGCCAGCGACGGGATCGTCAACGAGAACCTCGCCGAGAACTTCGTCGCCGAGACGCAGTACACCGAGGCTAAGATGTTCTACGGCTTCCAGATCATGATGGAGAACATCCACTCGGAGACCTACTCCCTGCTGATCGACACGTACATCAAGGATACCGAAGAGAAAGACTACCTCTTCAACGCCGTGGAGACGATGCCCTGCGTGAAGAAGAAGGCCGATTGGGCGCTGCGTTGGATCGAGAACGGTACCTTCGCCGAGCGGATCATCGCGTTCGCGGCCGTAGAGGGGATCTTTTTCTCCGGATCGTTCTGCTCGATCTTCTGGCTGAAGAAGCGGGGCCTGATGCCGGGGCTTACGTTCTCCAACGAGCTGATCAGCCGCGACGAGGGCATGCACTGCGACTTCGCCTGCCTACTCTACAACGACCACATCGAGTACAAGCTCCCGCAGGCAACCGTGACCGCCATCATCACCGACGCCGTCGAGATGGAGAAGGAGTTCGTCACCGAAGCGCTCCCGGTGGGCCTCATCGGCATGAACGCCGAGCTCATGCAACAGTACATCGAGTGCGTGGCCGATCGCCTGCTCGAATCGCTCGGGTGCGACAAAGTTTACGGCTCCGAGAATCCCTTCCCGTGGATGGATATGATCTCGCTCCAGGGCAAAACGAACTTCTTCGAGAAGCGGGTGGGGGACTACCAGAAAGCCGGTATCACTACCGGTCGCGAGAAGCAGGTGTTTTCGCTCGATGAGGACTTTTAGTACCCCGGAAACCTACCGGTGGTTCGGGGTGTAACCTTCGAGCTATCAGCCACCCTTCGGGGGTATTCTTTGGTTACTACCGCTAAATTACACCGTTTGTTTTGCCGAAAGGCTGTAATTTAATTAGCTTTTTATTTTCTCTCACGCTTCCCTACTATCCCCTTTCAAATGCAAGTAAAGAAACGTAACGGCCGCCTCGAAGACGTATCCTTCGACAAGATTACTGCCCGTATTAAAAAGCTCTCTTACGGTCTGAGTCCGTACGTGCAACCCATCGATATTGCCAAGAAGGTGATCCAGGGATTGTACGACGGGGTATCGACCACGGAGCTCGATAATCTGTCCGCGGAGACGGCGGCGACCATGGCGCCGGTGCACCCGGACTACGCGCTGCTGGCGGCCCGCGTGGCGGTATCGAACTTGCATAAAAATACCGACAAGAGCTTCTCGCGGACGATGAAGAAGCTACACGGCTACGTGGATCCGAAGACGGGGGAGCAGGCCGGACTCATCTCGGACGAGGCGCTCGAGGTTATTAATAAGCACAAATCGAGACTCGATTCGGCGATCATTTACGATCGGGATTTCGAGTACGATTTTTTCGGCTTCAAGACCCTCGAGCGCTCGTACCTGCTCCGCATGGAAGGGGAGGTGGCCGAGCGGCCGCAGCAGCTCCTCATGCGGGTTGCCGTGGGCATCCACGGGGAGGACATCGACCGCGCGATCGAGACGTACGAGCTGATGAGCGAGAAGTGGTTTATCCACGCTACGCCGACCCTCTTCAACGCGGGTACACCGAAGCCGCAGCTCTCCTCTTGCTTTCTACTCTCGATGACGGAGGATTCGATTCCCGGGATCTTCGAAACCTTAACGCGCTGCGCCAAGATCTCGCAGTCGGCCGGCGGGATCGGCCTGAGCATCCACAACGTGCGCGCCACGGGCTCTTACATCAAGGGGACCGGTGGTACGAGCAACGGCCTGGTGCCCATGCTGCAGGTGTACAACGACACGGCGCGCTACGTCGACCAGGGAGGTGGGAAGCGCAAAGGCGCCTTCGCCGTATATCTCGAGCCCTGGCACGCGGACATCTTCGAGTTTCTCGACCTGAAGAAGAACCACGGGAAGGAGGAGATGCGCGCGCGCGACCTATTTTACGCGATGTGGGTGCCGGATCTCTTCATGCAGCGCGTGCAGGACGGTGGCGACTGGACGCTCTTCGACCCGAGCGAGGCGCCGGGGCTCTTCGACGTGCACTCCGGGGAGTTCGACGCGCTCTACCACAAGTACGAGCGGGAGGGGCGTGGCCGCAAAACGGTTAAAGCGCAGGAGGTGTGGTTTGCCATCCTCGAATCGCAAATCGAGACGGGTACACCGTACGTGCTGTACAAGGACGCCGCTAACCGCAAGTCGAACCAGAAGAACCTCGGCACGATCCGCTCCTCGAATCTCTGCACCGAGATCTTGGAGTACACGAGTCCCGACGAAGTGGCCGTGTGCAACCTCGGCTCGATCAGCTTGCCCAAGTTCGTGGCTGACGGCAGTCACGAGTTCGACTTCGACAAGCTGCACGCGATCACGCGGGTGCTGACCCGCAACCTAAACCGGGTGATCGACGTGAACTACTACCCGATCGAGGAGGCGCGCAACTCCAACATGCGCCACCGCCCGGTAGGCCTGGGCGTGCAGGGGCTGGCCGATGCCTTCATCCTGATGGGGCTCGCCTTCGACTCGCCCGAGGCGCGGAAGCTCAACCGCGACATCTTCGAGACGATCTACCACGCGGCGCTCACGCAGAGCGTCGAGGAAGCGAAGGCCGACGGAGCGTACGAGTCGTTTTCCGGCTCGCCGGCGAGCCAGGGGATCCTCCAGTACGACCTGTGGGGTGAGACCCCGAGCGACCGCTGGGATTTCGCGGCCCTCAAGGCGGATATCGCGGAGCACGGACTGCGCAACTCGCTGCTCGTGGCCCCGATGCCGACGGCGAGTACCTCGCAAATCTTGGGCAACAACGAGTGTTTCGAGCCCTACACGGCCAATATTTACACGCGCCGCACGCTCTCCGGGGAGTTCGTGGTGGTCAACAAGCACCTCCTCAAAGACCTGCACCGCCTCGGGCTGTGGAACGAGTCCATGAAGCAGCGCCTCATGGCGGCCAACGGGTCGGTGCAGGAGATCGAGGAGATCCCGCAGGAGCTGCGTAACCGCTACAAGACGGTCTACGAGATCTCCCAGAAGGTAATCATCGACATGGCCGCCGACCGGGGCGCCTTCGTGTGCCAGAGTCAGTCGATGAACCTGTTCGTGGTCGATCCGAGCTTCGGTAAGCTATCGAGCATGCACTTCTACGCTTGGAAGAAGGGCCTGAAGACGGGGATGTACTACCTGCGTTCGAAGGCGGCCGTCGACCCGATCAAGTTTACCCTCTCCGCCGAGCACCAGCGGGTGCAGGCGAACAAGGGCACCGAGGAGGTCGTGGCCGAAGTACCGGCGGTTCCGGTCGTTAAGGCCCCCCGCGGACTCGAAACCCAGGGCGACAGCGGCTACCCCGCCGCCGAGACCGTGACGACCATCGACGCGACCGAGCTCGGCGAACAAGCCTGCCGCCTCGACGATCCGGATTGCATCGCCTGCGGCGCCTAACGGCGACCTAACGCGGTTTAGGGCGTGAAATGAGCGTACGAGGGTCGCTCCCGAAAGGGGGCGGCCCTCTTCGTTCTGCGACGCGACGGAGGGCGAGGATGCCCGTCCGACGGCCGACGCTAGTCCGACAGCTGTTGTCGCAACTCGGCGACGAGCGCTTTGGGGGTCATGCCGCGCTCCTGCTTCAGGTAGCGCCGAAAGGTGGAGTAGCTACCGAAACCCGCCATCTGCCAGAGCTCCTCGACGGTCAGCTTCGACCGCTTGGGGCCTTCCTGGGCGAGGTAGAGGTAGTTGAAGCGTTTGTGATTGACGTAGTTTCGGAAACTGCTGCCCGCGAAAAAATTGATCGCCTGACTTAGGTAGAGCTGATTGGTGGCCAGCCGGTGCGCTGCCTCATCGAGGCTGAAGTTCGGATCCAAAAAGAGCTTTTGGGCCCGCACGATTGCCTCCGTGCGGACGAAGAGGCGCTCGCCGTCGGTAAAGCTGAGGCTCGTGTGCTCGTAGGTGCGACGGAACTCATCAACCTTCACCGCCCCACCATCCTGACGTAACTGCGACGACGTTGTACCGATGGAAACGTGATATAAAAACTCCTGAGTTTCTAGCTCGACGACCGGATATATCCTAAACTCAAGCGTGATTTTCTCTCCGTTGAGAGAGGTAAACGTACCGTCGTAGTAGACCACTTCACCCGGACCGGAAACGCGTTCCAGGCGCTGCTGCAATTCCGCACCGGAAGGAGCCTCTAAGTAGTCTACGAGCACGGTATCTGTTAGATCTTCGGCAGTGCAATTCACTAACCTGCAGACCTCCTCATTGACCCATAGTATGGTGCCGGCCTTGTTCGTTACGAGTATCGGGCTCATCTCCTACACGGCTTCCCGGAACACGCTGAGTAGGTACTTCGGGTAAGCGTCCTAACAATATAGTTGTAAAGTAAGTGGATAGATAGGATGATCGGGAGGATTCAACTTTTCATTTCTTAAATACCTGTGTTTGTACGGTTAAGTAGGATCGTTCGACGCGATCGCTCCCGGGGGACATCTTTGCCTCCGATGCTTACGATTCCACCCAGTCTCAACTGCCGCGGGCGCTTGCTCTCGCTACACGAGCCGCGCGTGATGGCGATCCTGAACCTCACCCCGGACAGCTTTTACGACGGCGGTCGGTACGGTGCGGTGGACGCGGCGGTCGAGCGGGCCACGGCCCACCTAGCGAACGGCGCGTCCATCTTAGACCTCGGGGGAGCCAGTTCGCGGCCCGGCGCCCGTGAGGTAAGCGAGTCCGAGGAGTTGGAGCGCGTGCTGCCCGTCGTGGGGGCGCTACTCCGGGAGCACCCCGATGCCATCGTCTCGATCGACACCTACCGGGCGAGCGTAGCCGAAGCCTGCCTCGATGCGGGTGCCTCGATGATCAACGATATCTCGGCGGGCAAGCTGGATCCGGCGCTCTGGCAAGTCGTGGCCCGGCACCGGGTACCCTACGTACTCATGCACATGCAGGGCACCCCCCGCACCATGCAGCGGGCGCCGAGCTACGGGGACGTCTTCCTCGATGTCTACGACGAGCTCAACGTCGGGCTCGCCGAGCTCCGGGCGCTCGGCCTGCACGACGTGGTCATCGATCCCGGGTTTGGCTTCGGGAAAACCGTGTCGCACAACTACGAGCTCCTCGCTCGCTTCGCCGACTTCCGGGCGCTCGGCGCGCCGCTGCTCGCCGGACTGTCCCGCAAGTCGATGGTTTGTCGCCCGCTCGGTTGCGAACCCGCCGAGGCACTCAACGGAACGACCGCGCTCAACATACTCGCCCTCGAGCGGGGGGCAAATTTGCTGCGCGTACACGACGTCGCCGAAGCGATGCAAGTGATCCGGCTGTACGAGCAACTTCGCGCAGTCGACGCGAAGGCAACACCATTTGCCAGCTTGGCGTAACCTCGCATTCATGCCCCTCGTCAAATCTATCTACCGGCCGCGGCTCGCCTTTCGTCAACCGGATGTCAATACGATCTACGCGGGCACGCTCCGACGGAACCTGCACGTAGGCTGGTCGCGTGAGCGCCTCGAACTTACCGACGGCGATTTCCTGGATCTCGACTGGGTCCACCGACCCGGTTCCACCAAGCTGGTCGTACTCACGCACGGGCTCGAGGGCCACGCCCGCCGCCCGTACATGGCGGGGATGGCCCGCGCCTACCACCGGGCCGGCTACGCGGTTTGCGCCATGAATTTCCGGGGTTGCTCCGGCGAACCGAACCGACACCTACGCAGCTACCACATCGGGGAGACCGAGGACCTCGCCGCGGTACTCCACCACGCCATCGAGCGCACCGAGGCCTCGCAAGTCATGCTAACCGGGTATTCGCTCGGCGGCAACGTGGTCCTCAAGTACCTCGCCGAGCAACCGCAGTGCGTGCCGCGGCAGGTGCTCGGTGCCGCCGTGTTCTCGGTACCGCTCTTCGTGGCGGACTGCAACCGCGCGATCAACGCCTCGCGAAATTGGGCCTACCGCTGGTCTTTCATCGTGGGCTTGAACAAGAAAGCGCGCGAGAAAGCGAACCAGCACGCGTTGCCTCACCCCTTTCGCAGGGCCCGCAACTTCGATCAGTTCGACGAGTGGTACACCGCGCCCTGGCACGGGTTCAGCTCCGCGAAGGACTACTGGACGCGCAACAGCGCCGGCCCACTCCTCCCGAATTTGCGGCACCCGGTGCTCTGCGTGAATGCGGCCGACGATTCGTTTCTGACCTCCTCCTGCTACCCGCGTCGATTGGCCGGCCGGCTACCGCTGTTCCACCTCGAGATCCCGCACCACGGGGGGCACTGTGGCTTCGTGGAGCAAAATGCCAACGGCGACTACTACTCCGACCGTCGGGCCGTCGCTTTCGCTAAAACTTTAGAAGCGAAGGTAGGGTGCCTGCAAGCGTAGCCTACGCGGTACGGCGCCGCCGCTGCTGCGCGAGCCAGGCTCCGAACGCATCGGCCCCGAGTGCGTTGAGGCAGTTTTCCGGACGCAGGCCGGCTTTCTGCGCGGTGAGCACACCGAAGCGAACGTCATCCAGTCCGGCCGTCGAGTGCGCATCCGGATTGATGGAGATCATAATCCCACGCTCCACGGCCATACCGACGTAGCGCCAGTCGAGATCGAGTCGGTAGGGACTCGCGTTGATCTCAATGGCGACCCCCTGTTCTGCGCAAGCATCCAAGACCTCGTGCATAGCGAGCGGGTACCCGGCCCGACTCAGCAGGATGCGCGCGGTCGGGTGCCCGAGCATGGTGGTGTACGGGTTGTGGATGGCGCGCAGCAGGCGATCGGTCGCGTCGCGCTCGCTCATCGTGAGCACGCTGTGCACCGAGGCGATCACGATGTCGAGGGCGGCGAGCACCTCGTCCGTAAAGTCGAGCGATCCGTCGCGCAGGATGTCGCACTCCGTACCCTTGAAGATCCGAAAGTCGGTAAGTGTGGCCTGCAGCTCGTCGATCTCGCGGCCCTGCGCAGCCAGTCGCTGCGGGCTCAGGCCGCGGGCGTACCCCGCGGCCTGACTGTGGTCGGTTACGGTGAGGTAGCCGAAGCCACGCGCCCGGCACGCGGCGACCAGTTCGGGGAGCGAGGCCGATCCGTCGCTGGCGGTGGTGTGCGCGTGCACGACGCCGCGAATGTCGCCCGGTTGAAGCAACTCCGCGGCCGGGGTAGGGGGGCTAGGGGATTCGACTTCGCGCTCGGGGGGCGGGCAATGCACTACCCCGGCCGCGGCAAACAGGGCTGCTTCGTCGGTCGGCTCACGGGCGGCCTCGCACAAGCGAGTCAACGCGGGCCGCGTCTCCAACCAGTCCGGGCTGCCGGTGTCCAACAACCAATACGCTCCGAAAAGCTCGTCCGGGACTGCCCAAAGCGCGAGGGGAAACTCGCCGGCGTCGCTTCGGTAGCGCTGTGTCGCCGCCGACCGTATCGACTCCCCGGTCGTCTCGAGCGCAACGAACTCGTGCGCCGCGAGCCAGGTGTCGCTGGGCTCGCTCACCACGAAATGAAGTTCGCGGATCACCTGCGCCTGCCGGCGGAAGGGCCCGCTCAACTCGGCGCGCGTCGCGTTTTCGCGCAAGCTATTCAGTGTGGCCAGGGCGTAAGCCTCCACCTCGGCGTAGCGGGCCTGCCCCTGCGACCGCTCCCAGAACTCGAGCTGGGCGCGAAGCTTGGCCTGCGATTTATCGGAGTATCCCTTGAGCTCGGCTACGCGGTTCTCGCGAATGGCGTGAAGTAGCTCCCCCACGGAATCGACCTCCAGTTCGGTTACCAACTGCCTAACCTTTTTGGGGCCGATACCACGTACGGAGAGCAGGGTCGCCGCCACCTGCGGCACCTCCGCTTTTACCCGGGTGAGGAGGTCGAGCTGCCCCGTCTCGACGAATTCACGGATCTTCTGACTGATCGCCTTGCCGATACCCTCGATGGCCTGCAGCTCGGTCAGGTCTAAAGCCGCAACCGGTTCGGCCCGCTTCCGCAAAACATCGTACGCCTTGCCGTAACTTCTGATCTTGAAGGGATTCTCCCCCTGATATTCTAATAGTTTTGCCAGTTCCCCAAAGGGGGCAGCTACCTCTTTATTCGTCAATACTAGTTTTTAATCTCACTCACGTATTCGTGGGGGGTAGCGTCCATGAACTTCTTAAACACCTTGTAGAAAGTACTCTTGTTTTTAAATCCGCACAACTGTCCGATCGCGAAGTACGTAAGGTTGGCAAATTCCGGATCGACCAACTTACGCTTAGCTTCCTCGACGCGGAACTCGTTTACGAACTGTTGTAGGTTGTCTTTGTAGTGGTGGTTTACCACCTGACTTAAGTACTTGGTATTCGTTTTCAGTATGTCCGCCAGCTGCGGCAAATTGAGTCGGCAGTCGAGGTACAGCTTATCCGACTGCATGGTGCGACGCAACCGGTCGTAAAGCTCCAAGCTCTTGACGCCCTTGAGGGAGGAAGTTTGGTACTTCGACGTAAACTGAAGAAGCTGGTCGGTTTTGGTTTCGCTCGAATTGGAGGCGTCCCGCTCGAAGGCGATGTAGTTCGTGAGGGTTCGATTACTATCGAAGATGGGGTGGACCACCAGGCGGCACTTGTACTCCTGCCCGTTCTTACGGTAATTCGTTATCTCGTTCTTGAACGGCAGGTTATGGTGCAGACAAAACTTCATCTCCTCGATCACCCGGCTGTCGGACGACTTACCCTGTAGCATGGAGGGAGACTTGAACTGTACTTCGGGAAGCGTGTAGCCCGTAATCGACGTAAACGCTTCGTTTACCCACAGAATCCTCCGGTTCGGATCCGTCAAGATGATCGCTAGTTCGGAGTTTGCCGTAGGGAGCTGCATAAACTGGGTTCTGTGGGTAAGATAACTGGACAGAAGAGAATCCGGCGAACGAAATTTGGGGGGCTGAGCGAGTGAAATCGCGCAGTGCGTTAGACGGAACGAGCTACCTTATTGCGGCGTAGCTGCGAGGGGCTCACCCCGCGGTGGCGGTGGGCCGCCCGGTAGAAAGCGGAATAGGAACCGAATCCACACTCCCACCAAATGTCGCGCTCGTCGTACGACCCGGTACTGAGTAACCGCTCGGCGTACTCTAAGCGGGCGAGGTTGATATAAGTCGAAAATCGATCCCCGAATAGGAAATTGATGACCTGACTCAAGTACTGCGTATTGGTATTGAGTTTTTGCGCGAGCTTAGCGATCGAAAGATCGCGATCGCGAAACAGCTGATCGTCGCGAACCAGCCGCTCCGCCCGGTCGAAGAGCTCCCGACCTCGCTCTAGGGTAAGGCTACTCCCTTGGTACTGAGCTTTGAAAGCGCCCTCGTTTCGGGAGGGCGCTGCTTGGGGACCCGCGTGCGGTAGCACGCCTACGAGGATATACGAACGAGCTTGACCTTCCACATTTGCTACGGGGTGGCACGCAAGTTTGAGTCTCGATTCCGAGCCGAGTCGAATGGTGTGCTTCAACTTGGTCCCCGCGCTAATACACGCCTTGATATGGTGTCTGAGCGAATCGCTGTCCGGATAGCTGCTCAACCAATCTACCAAACTTCGTCCTACCGGACTCGGCCCGAGCACTCGGAAGTTCGATGTAAATGCTTCGCTAACCCAGAGAATATTACAGGCGGTGTCCGTCACGATCACGACGGTACGATCCTGAAGACTTTCTGTAGTATGATTCATTATCAAGCCAAAAGGCAGGATAGGAGTAATGGATGTCTACGGTGTGAATTCGAGCAGATAAACTTCCAATTCGGGTCCTTCCGCACCTAAATGGGGCCAACTTAGCTAGTGAACGAAGTCTGACTTCGTCGCTGACGAATGTATGCTGTTAGGTAGTGTTTTCGCAAGTAATGCGCTTCGTTCGAAGCCGAACGCAAGACTTGCCGCGGGTTGATGACGCGTCGTACTTACCCTACGTGCTTCCGGTAGCGTGGCGTATCACACACCGAATGCCTCGTATTTCGCGTACCCGATCAGCGATTCAGGTCACTCTTGAGGTAAGCTTGTAGAAAGCCTCCGATATCGCCGTTCAGGACGGCGTCCGTTTGGGGGGTCTGGAAGCCGGTACGGTGATCCTTTACCCTGCGGTCGTCGAGTACGTACGAGCGGATCTGAGACCCCCATTCGTTTGCCATCTTGCCCTCCTCGATCGAGTTACGCTCGGCGGCCTGGCGCTCTAGCTCGCGTTCGTAGAGTCGGCTACGGAGCAGCTGCAGGGCCTTCTCCCGGTTTTGGTGTTGCGAACGCTCCTGCTGGCACTCGGCCACCAAGCCCGAGGGGAGGTGCCTGACCCGGACCGCGCTCTCGGTCTTGTTGACGTGCTGACCGCCCGCTCCACTCGCCCGGAACGTGTCCCACTCCAAGTCGGAAGGATCGACCTCGATCTCGATCGAGTCGTCGACGACCGGGTGCACGAACACACTCGCGAAGCTCGTCATCCGCTTCCCCTGGCTGTTGAACGGACTGATCCGTACCAGTCTGTGCACGCCGTTCTCCCCCTTCAGCTGCCCGTACGCGTACTCTCCGGTCAGCTCGACCGTGACGCTCTTGATGCCGGCCTCCGCGCCGTCGGTACGGCTGATCTCGGAGAGCTTGAAGCCCTCTTTGTCCGCGAACATGGAGTACATCCGCAGGAGCATCTCCGCCCAATCCTGGGCTTCGGTACCCCCCGCGCCCGCGTTGATCTCGAGCACGGCGTTGAGCTCGTCCTCAGCCCGGTTCAGGGTGCTCTTGAACTCTACCTCCTCCAGCTTGCCGAGTGCTACCTCGTAGGCGCTATCCACCCCGGCTTCGGTACCCTCGCCGGCCTGACGGAACTCCTCGAGCACCTCCGCTTCCCCGATGGCGGTTTCGAGCGCGTCGTAGGCCCCGAGCCAACGTTTGTGGCCACGCAGCTCCCGCATCACGCGCTGCGCCGCCTCCTGGTCGAGCCAAAACGCCGGATCGGCGGCTTGATGCTCCTTGTCTTCTACTTGCAGTCGTCGGTTATCGACGTCAAAGGTACCCCCTGAGAGAGGCCGCTCTGTCCTGCAGATCCTTGAGCTGATCGCTGGTCATTCCTCGGGCTTACGGCTTCGCGAAGGAGCCGGTTGAGTGAAATCTAATTGCCTGTTTACTGAACCGGTGCGTCTCCTACTTCCTGCAACTGAACGTAGAACATCAGCTCGGCGCCGGCCGGGATCGGGCTACCGGGCTGGGGGTTGTCGCCGTAGGCCAGCTCGCTCGGGATAGCGAGTACGGCGCGCGATCCCTCCTCGAGCAGCGCGATGCCCTCGTCCCAACCCGGGATCACGTAGCCCTGCCCGAGCGGGAAATCGAACGCCTTACCGGCGCGGAAGCTGTTGTCGAACATCTCCCCGTCCGAGACGAGTACCCCGTAGTAGCTAACGGTCACGGGTTGTCCGGGCTCGGGCCGGGCGCCGGTGCCCTCTTCCAGTACTTTGTACTTCAAGCCGTTGTCCGTCGTGGTGTAGCCGGCCGCATCACCGCCTTTCTTGTATTCCGCCAGCAGCGTCGCCACCGAATCCGCCACGGGCTCCTGTCGGGACTGATAGGCGGCGAGCTCGGCGGCGAGTTTATCGCTTTTCACCTTCTCCTCCTGTTGGAAGGTGGTGGAATCCATGATGCGGGTCAGCACGAAATCGTAGCGCAGGATATCGGTGGAATCGAAGCCGGGGGGGCGCTGTTTGATCGTGTCCATCGGTAGCAGGATCGACGCGCTGTCGCCGACGCTAAGCAGTTGCATCACTTCGGAGAGAAGATCGGGCTCCGTGGCGGCCTCGAGCGCGGCCGCGTTCGGAAGTAGGAACACCTGCGGCTCCGGACTCACGTCGCGGGAGCTCTGGAGCAGGCTGTCGTTTTTGTAAACGCTCACGAAGTAAGAGCCGCCTTCGCCGGGCTGCACGGTCGCGCCGCTTTCGTCCTTGAGGAGCTTGTACTTGAAACCACTCTTGGTCTTTTGCTCCTGGGGCTCGCTGTTACACGCGGCCAGCAGGCAGAGGCCGGCGAGGAGGGGGAAGTATCGCATACATAAAAAGCTAAACCCCGCGCCCACGGCGCCAGGAGGGCGAGCAAACATAGCGTTTATACGTGGGGTAGGCTTCGCGCCGCCAACGCGTTGCGAAACTTGCTGACCGTAGACCGGAGCCCGGAATGGCTGTACCCACCGGCGGCATTCTTGTGGCCTCCACCCTTGAAGTTATCCCGTGCCATCTCCTGGACATTCACGTCCCCCTTCGAGCGGAGGCTCACCTTGGTGATGTTCGGCTGTTCGGTGATGAAGGCGGCCAGCTCGATCCCGTCCATCCGGAGCAGGTAGTTGACGATCCCCTCGGTGTCCCCGCGCTGGATGTTGTAGTGTTCGTAATCCCGCTTCGTGAGCGTGATGAGCCCGGCGTGGTGCTCCGGGAAGACCTCCATGCGATTGGCCAGGCAGTGCCCGAGCAGGCGGAGTTGTTTTTCCGAAAAGGAGTTAAAGATCGCGTCCTGGAGCTGCTCGTTGTCCACGCCGCGCTCGAAGAGCTCGGCGACCACGCGGAAGAGCGTCGGGTTGGTCGCGTAGGTGAGCCCGCCCGTATCCGTCAGGATCCCCGTCATGAGCGCCTCGGCGATGTGCGGGCCGACGAGGTGGCCGTAGCCCATGTCCTTGACGGTGCGGTACACGAGCTCGCAGGTGGAGCTCGCCGAGGTGTCGCTCACCACCACGTCGGCAACGTCCTCGGGGAAGAGGTGGTGATCGATGAGCACCTTGGGGCAGGTGAGGGTGCCGATCAACTCCCCCGCCTTGTCGATGCGATCTAGGCTGTTGAAATCGAGCAGCATCACGAGGTCGGCTTCCAGGAGTCGCTTCTCGCCGAGCTCCGTCTCCTGATCGTGGACGATCACGTCGTCGATGCCCGCCAGGAAATTGAGGAACACCGGGTACTCGCTCGGTACGATGACGTGGACGGTGTGGTTGAGTTGCTCGAGGAAGCGCCGCATGCCCAACGTGGATCCGATGGCGTCGCCGTCGGGGTTGCGGTGCGATACGAGGGTAATGTCACGCGGCTGCTGGAGGAAGTCGCGCAGGTCGTCGAGGGTCTGCATGTGCGGCCTAAAGAAACGGCTACTTTCGCGCGTCTTCACAAAAAGGAGTACCCCCAATGGCTGGAACGACCACACTTACGATGATCAAGCCCGACGCCGTGCGCGCCGGCGATATCGGAAACATCCTACGCGACATAGAAGCGGCGGGGTTCCGCATCCGCGCGATGCGCTACTACCAGATGAGCCCGGCGGTAGCGGGCGACTTCTACGCGGTCCACAAGGAGCGCCCCTTTTACGGGGATCTGGTCGAGTTTATGTCGGGCGGACCGATCGTGGCCGCCGTACTCGAGGGCGAAGACGCCGTGGCCGCGTTCCGGGAGGTCATCGGAGCTACCAACCCTTCGGAAGCCAAGGAGGGCACGCTCCGCGCCAAGTACGCGAAGAGTATCGGGGAGAACGCCGTACACGGCTCCGATTCCGACGAAAACGCCGCCCTCGAAGCCGCGTTCCACTTCGCCGGCCGTGAGGTGTACTAGGCTTTCGCCAAAACGCCGGTAGCTGAACCGGGGGACCTAACCCCCAACGAGACCGCCCGACTTTCGCCCGCTCGAGGGGCCGAAAGCCGGGCGGCTTCGGTAGATAGCCTTATGGAGGCTAACTCCGAATCGAGAGGCGCAGCGCGGGTACGATCCTTCGTTGTCCGCTCCGAACTTGCAGTCGCCCGGAAATTCGCCCGCAAACGAGCGCTTGTCGCCAGGGCGCGGAGACTCCCGATCCGCGCGTCGATCGATTGGGTGGCCGTGGGCTCCAGGGTCACATGCCGGCGTCGGCCGCTAGAGCTTGACCAGGGTCACACCGTCGCCTCCGCGCGGGGTTGGCCGCGCGTTACGTCCACCGGCTAGAGCTTGACCAGGGTCACACCGTCGCCCCCTTGGTTGCCCGGGGGATGGGTTAGTTCGAGCTTAGGACCGTACTCCTTCAGTTTCTCCCTCACCGTTCGGCGCAGCGTACCGTTCCCTTTGCCGTGTAAGATCTTCAGCTCACCGACGCCGTTGATCATGGCGCGATCCACGAGGTCCTGCACGAGGTTGAGGACTTCCTCCCGGCGGAAGCCCCGCACGTCGATTTCCGGGCGGAAGCCGCCCACCTGCTCGCGGAGGTCTTTTTTCACGGCCGTGCTCCGCTGCGCGACCGGCGCGCGCACGACCTCGAGGTCCTTGAGGTTGGCCGTCATCGTGAGCTCGCCGATCTGGATGGTCGCCTTACCGCGATCGATGCGCTCGATGACCCCGGTCGTGCCGCCGCGGCGCAGGCGCACGTGCGCCCCCTCCTCGAGCGGGAGGTCTTTCGCGGCGGTGCGCAGCGATTCGGCGTTGAGCTCGTCCTTGAGGGTGGCGACTTCGGTCTCCCTAGCTTTGCGACTCGCTCGGCGCGTTTCGACGACGCGCTTCGCCGCGGCCACGACCTGGGTCGAGGACTCCTTGCGGTCGCGTTCGCGAATCTCCCGCACTACCCGTTCGAGCTCTTTTTGCTGACGCGCCTCCGCCTGGAGCGCGCGCTCCTGGGTTTCGAGCTTGAAGGTCTTGCGCTGCACCTCCAGGTCGCGCTGCATCCGCCCGTAGGCTTTCGTCAGGCGGTCGATCTTCTCCCGCTCGATGGCCAGTTGCTTCGCGTTGTCCGCGGCGGCGGCGCGCTCGCGCTCCAGGTCGAGCAGGAGCTGATCGACCTCGTGTTCGTTGCCGCGCACCCGCCCGCGGGCGTACTCGAGGAGTTTTGGCGAAAGCCCGGCCTGCCCGGCGACCTCGAACGCGTAGCTCGAGCCCGGCTTGCCGAGGCGCATCTCGTAGGTGGGGTGCAGGGTGTCGGCGTCGAAGACCATGGCCGCGTTGACGACGCCGCGCTGCTTGTAGACGTACGCCTTGAGGTTGCCGTAGTGCGTGGTGATGAGGCCCCACACGCCCGCGCGGAGCAACTCGCGCAGGATGCTCTCGGCCACCGCGCCGCCGAGCTTGGGGTCGGTCCCCGAACCGAACTCGTCGATGAGCACGAAGGTGCGCTCCCCGGCTACGGCCAAAAACTCGCGCATGTTCCGGAGGTGGCTGGAGTAGGTGCTCAGGTCGTCGTCGAGACTCTGCTGGTCGCCGATATCCGCGCAAAACGTATCGAAGGTTCCGAACTTACTTTCCTCGCCGCAGGGCACGAGGAGGCCGGCCTGCACCATGACCTGCAGCAAGCCCGCCGCCTTGAGGAGGATGGACTTGCCGCCGGCGTTCGGGCCGCTGAGCAGCACGAGGCGCTTGCCCTCGTGCGGGTCGAGGTCGAAGGGCACCACCTTGCGTGACTCCTGCTGAAATTTGAGGTAGAGTAGGGGGTGGCGCGCCTCGCGGAGCTCGAGGTGGGCCTCCTGCGCGATTTTGGGTCGGTTGGCCCGCATCCTCCGGGCTACTACCGCCTGCGCCCGGAGAGCGTCAAAGCGCGCACGTTGCTCGTCGAAGTCGATGAGCATCTCGAGTTCGGGCCGCAGCTGGGCGCTGAGCGCCTTCAGCAACCGGGCCACCTCGCGCCGCTCCTCGGCCCGCAAGTCGAAGAGGTCGTTGTTGAGCGCGATCACTTCCTCGGGCTCGATGTAGGTCGTCTGGCCGGTGGCGGACTGGTCGTGGACGATCCCCCGGATCTTGCGTTTGTTGGCGGCCGGCACGCTGAGTACACGGCGCCCGTTGCGGAAGGTCTCGACGGTGTCGGCGAGCAGGTCGCGCTCGCGGTACTTCTGTACGAGTCCGCGAAACTTATCGTCGACCTCGCGCTGGACCTGCTGCTGCGCGCGCCGGATGCGCGCCAACTCCGCCGAGGCATTTGGGCGGATCTTACCCTCTTCGTCGATCACCTGGTCGATGGCCTTGTTGAGCTCCGGGGCGGGCGGGACCTTCTTTACTTCGGCGGCGAGCCTCGGGTAGCGATCGGCGCGTTCGGGCTCCTCGAGGTGCCGGTAAATGGCGAGTAGGTCGCGCAGCAGCAGGTTGATTTGCACCAACTCCTCGAGTGCCATCGTGTAACCTTCGACCCGCAGCATCCGGAAGGCCTCGTCGAGGATTTCGTAGGCGCGCAGCGGCAGGCCTTCGCCCGCGCTCACGGCGCGCAGCATGTCGAAGGCAAGGGTCAGCTTATCGTCCAGCACCCCCGCATCGGCGCTCAGCTCGGGGCGGAGCGCGCGCTCGTAGCCCCCCGGTCCGAGGGTTTCGGCGGCGTGCAGCGCGACCACGCGGTCGAACTCCACCTTTTCCAGAAAATCGTCGGGGAGGGTTTGGATTGCTGCCATAGAACGTGCCTTGAGTAACGGCAGATCGATGGGGAGGTTGATGCCCAGGCCGTGTCTGATAACTCGTGCCGTAGCGAGGGCGAGCGAATTTTCCGCTGAGCGAAGAGCGTAACGACGGGCGATGCGGGAGTATCGTTCGAGTCGCACGATGACGGGCAGGGGGAAATCTTGCCGCTCGTAGTAGGTGATGGGTTGTCAGACACGGCCTAGCTTGCGCCGATGCCAGGGAATAGTTTCGGGGACCGCTTTCGGATCACTACGTTCGGGGAGAGCCACGGCGCGGCCATCGGGGTGATCGTCGACGGGTGCCCGGCGGGGATGCCCTTCGACGACGCGTTTTTAGCCAGCGAGCTCGCGCGGCGTCGACCCGGGCAGAGCGCCATCGTTACGCAGCGCAAGGAAGCGGATACCGCTGAGGTACTCTCCGGGATCTTCGAGGGCAAGACTACCGGTACGCCCATCTCGGTGCTCATCCGCAATACGAATCAGCGCTCGGGCGACTACAGCCACATCGCCCGCCAGTACCGGCCGAGTCACGCCGACTACACCTACGACGCCAAGTACGGCAACCGCGATTACCGCGGTGGCGGTCGCTCGTCCGCGCGCGAGACGGCCGCCCGGGTGGCCGCCGGGGCTTTCGCCAAAACCTACCTCGTGTCGCTGGGTGTAGAGGTGATCGCGTTCGTGGAGCAGGTCGGCACCGTCCGGGTTGAGGCGTGGCCGGAGGCACTCGACACCGCCGTCATCGAGTCGAATCCGGTCCGTGCCGCCACGCCCGCTTCCGCTAAAACGATGGAAGCCCGCATTCGGGAGGTCCGCAAAGCGGGCGACACCATCGGGGGTACGGTCGGTTGCCGCGTTACCGGCGTACCCGCCGGCTGGGGCGAGCCGGTCTTCGATAAGCTACACGCCGAGCTCGGCAAGGCCATGCTATCGATTAATGCCTGCAAGGGCTTCGAGTACGGGTCCGGTTTTGCGGGCACGCATCTCCTCGGCTCCGAGCACAACGACGCCTTCGTGCAGGACGGAGACCGCGTGCACACGCGCACCAACAACAGCGGCGGCGTGCAGGGCGGCATCTCCAACGGGATGCCGATCGAATTTCGCTGCGCCTTCAAACCCATCGCCACGATCATGCGGCCGCAGGAGTCGATCGACGCCGACGGGCGGGCCGTCACCGTCGAGGGCAAGGGGCGTCACGATCCGTGCGTGCTGCCGCGCGCCGTACCGATCGTCGAGGCGATGGCCGCGCTCGTGCTCGCGGATATGAGTCTGCGGCAGTTGGGGGATCAAGTGTGAGCTCGTGGGCCGTGCGCAGCAAAGGAAAACCCCCACCGGTTTGACTCGGTGGGGGTTCGCAACTAGCCGTTCGCGGAGGTAATTGCTACTTACTCGTGCTCAGCATCGCGATCGCATCCTCAGCGTTGACGTACCTCTGCGAGTAGGATTGCAGGTGGAAGTGGAACACGTAGTCCTCGGACAGATCCTCCTGTCCCGACTCGATCCTATCTCGGGCCTCCTCCAGGGTCGGAGTCAGCTCCACGATGTCCTTCTTCGCGCGATCGACGATGTACTTGCGGTACCGATCGTACTTTACCTGAGAGATGGCCGGTCGCAACGCCTGCGCAAGTTCGGCCATGATTTTGGTCTCGGCGCCCTCGTGCAACACGAGCGCGTCCATCCAGTACTCCATGACGCTATCACGCCGCGGCGTCTGGGGGGCCTCCATCGCCCGCTCGTAAGCGATCTTCATGGCGACCACGGTCAGGCTTGGGCTGTAAGCCGAGTCGTATACAGTTGGATCGACGCCGTAGTGCTGCATGGCCGCCTGCACGAAATCGTGCGCTTCGTCCCACGTTATGGCGTTGCGGCTCTTGTAGATTTCGCGATTTAATAGCGACTTCACGACGGGGTTCTCCTTCCCGGGGGTAGTGTGACCGCGGGTTAGGTAACCGAAGTTCCGCTCGGGTCCCGCCCTATTCAACGCGTAGTGCGACCAGTACTGCGCACGTTCGTTAGCCTCCTGCTCGTTGGCCGCTTCGATCGCGACCGACGAGACGTCCTTGGTGCAGGCGCTTAGGAAAATGAAGCTGGACGCGATTGCGACTAGCAAGATCTTAGTATATTTCATTGTTTGAGATTTGAGTATTCTAGTAGAATGGTGACTTAATTACATTGGGTACAGGCGGAATTACAACGTGCCCAATCGCTCGTTCCATGGCATCTGGCGCAAGAGATCGCGAGATCACAGCTGCCGCTGCCGCCGCCGACACGACCACCACTGCCCGCGAGCCAGTTATCGTTAGGATCACAGCACTTCCAATCGCCGAAATCCATCTCCCTGAACGCATCATTATCCTGAGAGCTCCACTCATGCCTGGAGCCATCGTTCATGTGATGTATTGATTCCCAGTCGTCCGAGATACAGTCTTGGTTGGAGTCGTTAAACCAAACCTCGATATAGTCTACTTCTCCAGCGCCTTCGATGCGACAAAAGTTCGTCCACCCGGGGGCATTTCCAAACTGGTATGGTCGGCCGCCACCGCCGCCACCGCCGCCGCCGCCACCGCCACCTGAGCCACCGCCAGCCGGCTCCAAGATGGGCGGTGGCCCGCCTTGCGCTTCGAGGGGGGTATCTGAGTAGAGCGCGATCGCTAGCACGAGGAAGGCAAGACGGGCTAAGAGGCGAATTAGTCTAGGTTGACCTGATCGCATTCTAGGATTACTAAGTATCGATTTACTCATTGGCTGACTTATGTATGGTTTATGGTAATTTGGTGACAAATATACTCGAATTAATGTATGCAATCTGGCTCAATCGGAATTGCTATCCCAGGCGATAAGTCCGCGCTGCTGCAGTCGCTTCTACGGGGAGGATGGTGGCACGCATCCGCGTAGTCCGCGAGGACAAGCAGGCCATTACTGCGGACGGCAAGGAGCGCCACAACCCGTGCGTGCTCCCACGCGCCGTACCAATCATCTCATCGGGGCAATAGCCGAACTCGTGCTTGCGGACATGAGTTTGCGGGGGTTGGGCGATCGGACGAGCTCGTGGCGGCTGAGGGAGGACTTCAAACAAAAACCCCCACCGATGTGAATCGACGAGGGGTAGAAAGTTTTAGCTATAAGGCTGATTTAGCCGGCGATCACTTGGACGCCCCCAGTAACTCGAGTGCATTTTCCGCGTGGAAATACCGCTCCGTATACGCCCGTAAGTTGAACTGGGACGTAGTTCTCGGGCAAGTCCTCCCTGCCTCGACTCGATCCTCTCGCGGGCTTCCTCAAGGTACGGGGTCATCTTGGCCAGGTCCTTGTTCGCGCGGTCGATGACGTACGAGCGGTAGTAGTTGTATTTCGCCAGAGACACGATCGGGCGTAACGCCTCCGCGAGCTTGGCCATGATCTTGGTCTTGGCGCCCTGGTATAAGACAAGCGCGTACATCCAATACTCTATGACGCTATCGCGCCTTGGGACCGCGGGGCTTCCATCGTCCTTCATGGCTATTATGGTTAGGCTCGAGCTGTAGGCCGAGTCGTAGACCTCGGGGTCGACGCCGTGACGCGGCATTGCCTCCTGCGCGAAATCGTGCGTCTCCTCCCACGACACATCGGCATTGCGTCTATGGAACTCGGTGTTCAGTCGCAATAGGACGATGGGGTTGCTTTTCCCGGGGGTAGTATGGCCGCGGGCTACGTACCCGCTTTCCTGACCGCGGGGCACAGCGCTTAGGTAGCGGTGCGTCCAGAGTCGTAACTCCTCGTCGGCCTCTCGTTCGTGAGTGGCGCTCGACGGCGGACTCTGCGTCGCGGTCGCGACCGACGAGACGTCCTTGGTGCAGGCGCTTAGGAAAATGAAGCTGGACGCGATTGCGACCTGTAGGATCTCGGCGTATTTCACGAGCGTATGGTATGATTGTTCTGAATCGAATGCCGGACTACAAGTATGGGCCACAATTTAACCCACTAAATATTTAGCCATTCAGCGAAGATTAGGGGGGCTCCAACGGGATGCCGATCGAATTTCGCTGCGTCTTCAAACCGATCGCTACCATCATGCGGCCGCAGGAGTCAATCGACGCGGACGGGCAGGCCGTTACTGTAGAAGGCAAGGGGCGCCACGATCCGTGCGTGCTGCCGCGCGCCGTACCGATCGTCGAGGCGATGGCCGCGCTCGTGCTCGCGGATATGAGCCTGCGGCAGTTGGGGGATCGGGTGTGAGTCGGGGGGGGAAGGTGGCACGTAGAACCCCCGCCGATTTGACTCGACGGGGGTTTTTGTAACACGGGCTCCAAGCCACTCTACTACCCAAGCAGTAGTAAGATAGCCACAAACAGGATCGGGCTCACGACCGCGAGGACGACCACGGCGACCTTCTGCTTCCTCTCTTTGTAGAAACCTTTACGGTAGAATATGTACACGCACATCATGGTCACGGCATACACGACAGTGTAAACCGCGAGCGGGTGCATGAACGATTCCGAGAGAGGGTTCATCATTGGGGTAAGGCGCGACTACTTGCAGTAAAGGTCGATGCAGGTCGATTGCTCGGCCAAGTAGTCTCGATCCACTCTGTCCGCGCATAATTTGAGCTGAGCCCCCGAGAAGGCAACTTTGACCGTAAAATAAGCACCCCCAGCTACCCAACCCCACCCGGGCAGGAGAATCCCCACCATAGCCACGGCCGTAGCCTCACCGTAGTCGAGCGCGAAGTCGTACCGGCAGTCGCTCGAGTGTGCCTCGTGAGTATTCTTCGCGCTGTTCAGACAAGTTATGTACTGACTATTACTACAAGCGCTCGTGCCCTTCCCATCCGGAGGGGATCCGGCGTCCCCGAAGGGAAAGGACTGTGGCTCGGGAAGATCGTCGCACCCGGAGCACGGGCAGGTCGTGCACCCCTTAGGGGCTTTGGGGCGATCCCGGAGGAGCTTTTTGTCGTAAGTCGGGGCGGTACCACCGCTTACACCACTAGTCCTGGCAACCCAGTACGCCATAGCCCACGCGTACTTATCCTGCCAGAGTGCGGGGGCGACGTCGGCCTTGAGATCCCGGTGGATGTGTTTCAGCGCGTCGAACGTCGGACCCAGCACGCGAAAGCCGAAGTCGTTAATCTCCCGGTCAGCGATCTCAAGTATTTTATACTGCCCAGTGTTTAGGATTGCTGAGCTTTAGAATTTCGTTGGGGTACTTCTTTACAGCCAGGAAGGTCGCGGCGACGTGGTTGATGACGTACTTATATTCTTTGTGGGCTATAATGGCCTTGGCGAACTGCTCCCGCGTGCGGATTGGCTCATTCGCCCTAGACACGAGAGTTGATTCGTCCAGGGGCGGAACGTCAACGTTCGCATAAAACTCAGCGATCATGAGATCTTGTTCCGCTTCGTCCACGAGGATGTCATCGACGACTATACCTTCGATCTCGGACTGTTGCTCGAAATCCTCCTGCTCGCAGGCGGTGGGGAGGGCGAAGATGCAGACGAAGGCAAGAAGGTACGTCCATTATCTAACGCGGGATCCGCTACGTGCCTTAGTTGAGTTGCTGTAAACGTTTGTCTTGTTCCTTTAACTGTCTGGCGTGAGCCTCTTTTTGGTTGTGAATGTCAAACGTAAATCACGGAAGTCAATCCCGTGTCAGGTGAGTGATAGTTGACAATGATCGGACAAATGAAAATATACATACAAGCTTGCACTGGGGCAACAATGTTGCTGCATCCGCTGGAACAGCGAGTTCGGCAGCCGCGCGTTCTCTACCTCACGGCCACATACAGTCGCTACCAGATCCGCTTCTACAACGCCTTCGAACGACAGCGCGACGGCGCCTTCGAACGCTCCGAGCTCGACTACTGCTCCGAGGTCGAGGACTTATGCCTGCGCTACAACGTGAGCTTCGCGCCCGACCCCCGGCACCAGTGGCGCTTCGGCGGCGGGGTCACGCACCACAACCTACAGCCCGGGGGCTTCCACATCCACAGCCGATTCCGCGGACGAAACGCCCCTCGACACCACGCTCGAGCGCCCCAACACCACCGGCTGGGAGGGCTATGCGTACGCCGAGGACGAGTGACGGCTTTCGCCAAAACTCACGGCTAACGTCGGGCTCCACGCCAGCGCCTTTGCCAGCAAGGGCGCTGGCGTGGAGCCTCCAGCCCCGCCTGGCCGCCCGCTACCGCGCCGACGGTGGGGCTTGCCATTAAAGCCTCTTTCGCGACGATGGCGCAGTACGTCAACCTCCTCACGAGCGAGGCGCTCAGTCTGCCGACCGACCTCTGGACCCCGACCACCGAGCAGATCCTCCGGCAGCGCTCCCGGCAGAGCGAAGTGCTAGTTGTTGTCGAATATGATCGATCCGGTCTCCGCCGGCTCGGCCGCCTCCACGGCGCCAAACAACTGCTGGAAGCTGTCGAACTCCCGGCGCCAGCTGATGCCCACCCCGCCCCGGTTGCGCCGCAGGACGCCGAGGTATTCGTTGGTGCTCGCGTAGGTCTTGAGGCTCAAGCGCCGGTCTTCGGTGAGGGCGTAGCTCACCTCGAAGTTGCCCGCGGTGAGTTGCCCGGAGCTCCCCCCCCGGTTGCCGAAGTTAGCCCCGACCCCGACCGCCAGGCGGTCGTCGAAGAAGTAGGTCCGCAGGTAGGTGGCCAGGTCGTTGCGTCCGTAAGCCCCCGAGCCCGTGAGGGAGGAGTTCCCCTGCAGGTTGACGTCGATGTCGATGCCGCTGAGCGCCCCGTTCGGGCCGGCCAGGCTGCTGAACAGCTCGGTGAGCAGGTAGCTGAATTGGTTGCTGAACAGCTCGGACACGGTGTTGAAGCCGATGGTTTCGGCGCCGACGTTGAGGCCCTCGCTTTGCGGCAGGAACTGACCGACCACGATGAGTCCGAATACCTGCTTGTTGAGCTCGTTCGGGTCCTGCCGCATCAGGGCGAGCCGGGTGTCCACCAGGCCTTTTACCTCACCGTCTACGTCGGGTAGGTCGATGTTGAAGTCGATGTTCGGTCGCTGTAGGTCCCCGGTGAGCTTCATGAGCAGATCGACGGGCGTACGCGTGTTCGCGCCGGGGAGGGTTTCGTTCGTTAGGCCCGCGATCAACGAGGCGGGGGCGGCGGAGAGGCCGTCGTAGCGGGCGGTGATGTCGAGTTTCGCCGTGAAGGGATCGCCGTCCCACTGAATGACGCCCCCCTTGAGGATGGAGAAGGGCTTGTTGATGACGTTGAGTAGCGTGAAGAGGTACTCCCCGAGGTCGACCTCGTACTTTCCGTACATGCCGTAGGTGCCGGTGCGGCGCGACTGAATCTTGATGTCGCCGGTGCCCTGCGTCCGCAGGATGTCGCCGGCGGCCTCGTCGAAGATCAGGAGCAGTTCGGCGCGCGGATCGATCTCGATTTCCATATCCACGTTGGCCCCGCGCAGGAACGTGGCGACCTCCTGCACCGTGGAGTCCTCCGGCTGACGGAAGCGGATGAAGCGCAGGTCGGCCGCCGTACCGGTGCCGGCCACCGGGAACACCACCTTGGAGTTGTCGAGCGCCCGGGCGTAGATGTCGATGTTCGACTGCGGGAACGAACCGGTGAAGGCCACCTTCCCCCGCGCGAACGCCTGGCCGTAGTACACCGGATTGTCGTAGCGGTTGGTGTTGAGCACGTGGAGGCGCTGCGTGCTCAGGCTCACGTCGAGCGCCCACTCCTTGAGGCCCCTGTGCGTGAGCCCGCCCGTGATCACGGCCGTGTTGCCGAAGCGATCGGTGATCTGACGCCCGGACGCATCGAGGCTGCGGGCGTCGATGCTCACGTACTGGCCGTCGATGAAGTAGCGGGTCTTGAGGTAGTCGATCGTGAGCGCGGCGGCGTCGATTTGGATCCCGCCCTCGGGCACCATGTCGTCGGGGGTACCGGATACGTGCAGATCGGCCCCGAGACGCCCGCGCAAGTCCATGATGCCCGGGATGAGGTAGCCGAGGAAGGACATGTCGAAGTTTTCGCTCCCGAGCTTCGCGTCGAAGTACTGGGCCGGGCGCGGCTCGCCGCCGACGAGCACGCTGTCGCGGAGCGCGATGCTCGCGTCGAGCACGGCCTGCTGCCCGAGGCGAGAGAAGGTGGTGTACACCGTGGCCGGCCGCCCGGGATCCGGTAGCGTGACCAACGCCTGGAGCGCCCCCCAGTCCACGTCGTTGATGGTGAACGTATCGACGCTGGCGGTGAAGTTGATGCCCTCGCCGGCGTACAGGTCCTCGGCCGAGAAGTAGGCGTCGATCGCCCCGGCGACCCGCAGCTTGTCGGGATTGAGGTAGGCGTTGAGGATCTCGAGGTTGAACTGCCTGAGTAGCACGTTGAGCCCGCGCTCGCCGACGGTTTCGACCATGACGAAGCGCTCGCCGGCGCGCAGCTCGAAGTCGTGCGTGATCACGCGCCGGTTGCCGAGCACGAGCTCGTTGCCCGGCTCGACGGTCCAACGCTCGCCGCCGATGAAGAGGTAGCTCGTCGGATCGAGCGTGAAGGCGACCGCGGTATCGGCGATGTGGATGGCGCCGGCCAGGCTCACCGCGCCGAGCACGCTACTGGCCGTATCGGCGGCGATGCTGAAGCGCAGATCCCCGTCGGCGTACTCGCTGTAGACCTCGAGGTCGCCGAAGCCGTAGCGACCGAGGTCGAGGGCCGCAGCCCGTCCGGTCACGGCGAGCTCCCCGGAGACGCCGCGCACGTCTACGCTGAGCCGGTCGAAGCCGACGCCGCCGACCTGCGGCGCCGAGCTCGTGAGCGAGAGGTCGAGGCGCCGCTGCCGGGTATCGAGGGTGAGCGCGAGGTCGCTCCCGTCGAGGCGGCTCACCGGAACGTTGAGTGCGGCCATGAGGCTATCGAGGGCGAGGGCTTTCGCGGAAAGACTGATCCGCGTATCCAGCGTATCCACCGGTCCCGAAACGGGAGCGAGGCCGATGTTTTTGTAGAGTTCGGGGTAGTTGGTCTCGAAAGCGGCGCGTACGGACTTCGGGAGGGTACGCAGCCGGTAATCGCCGGAGAGATCGGCCACGAGCAGGGGGCTCTCCACGCTCAGGCGCTTCGAGCCGTCGGGCGCGGCAAACTGGCTGGCTACGATCCGGTCGAGGGCGTAGCTGCGGCCGTCGGCGTGGTCGAGGGTGAAGCCCTCGATCGACACGCGACCCACGAGGTTGTCGATGTCGAGCGAGGTCGATTCGATCTCGACGTTGCCGGTGAAGCTCCACGGCTCGGGACTGAGCCCGAGCGGTCCGAGGTCGACCTTGCGCACCTGCAGGCCGAAGTCGAACAGCTCCCTGCCCGGTTGCAAGTCGATCTTTCCGTTGAAGTCTAGGTCGGCGTGCTCGTCGGCGAGCTCGAGCTCGCCCTCGAAGCTCCCCGGGGCCACCGTACCGTTCACCCGCACGCCTCGGTAGGTGTAGCCGCGGTAGATCACCTCGGCGATCAGGCCGCGCAGCGCGAGCTCGGCGTTGTCGGCGCGCAGGCCGCTGCCCTCCTGGATCTCCACCTCGGCGGTGATGGCGTCGAGGTCGTCGACGCCCAAGAAGGCACCGAGGTCGAACCCGACGAGGGCGAGCTCGCCGGAGTACTGCTCTTTTTGGCCCTCGGTACTGACGAAACGCGTGTCGAGGGTAGCCTGCCCCAGGTTGGTGCGCAGATCGCCGTAGGCGACGAAATCGTGCAGGAAGCCGTCGAAGCGCCCGGTAAACTCGAGCTGTCCGAGCTTCTCGAAGCGCGGCGGGATCGAGAGGCTCGGAACGAGCGCACTGAGCCGTGCCACCGAGGTGTTGAGCTTGCTGACCTCCACGTTGAGCAGGGCCTCCGCCGGGTTGGTTAGGTTGCGCAGGCTCGCATCCGCGCGCAGGTAGCTCCCGTCGGGCAGGGATACGGCCAGATCGTCGATGCGTAGCTGGTCGACGGTCCCGCGCGCGCGGCCGGCGAGCGAGATCTTGTCCTCGCTTCGGGTCGCCAGCAAGCTGTTTTCGCGCAAGCTCGGAACGAACGCCAGCAGCTCACCCACTTGGATTTGGGAGGGGGCGAGGGTAACGTCGAAGACGCCGAGCTCGGCGGCGTCTTCCCAGGTGGCCGACGGGGGCAAGCTTACCTGAAGATCGGATCCGAGGCGACTCTCGTTCGTGGCCACCGCCAGGCCCCTGACGGACGCCGCCCGCTCCGTGAACGACACGGTGCTCGCGCTGAGGTTGTCGAGCTTGATCCCCGAGGCCTCCTCGAAGGCGAGGCCCTGGACCTCGAGGCCCAGACTATCCGGCCCGAGCGACAAATTGCGCAGCCCGAGTTGCAGGTCGCGGATGGCGATGTGCCGCGGGTCGAACTCCGGACCCGTGACCCGCGCCCCGCCCCGTTCGTCGTCGTAGCGGAAGCCGATGCGCTCGAGGTCGACGGCGTCGACCGCGATGTCGAAGGGGAGCAGGAAGGCGCGGTTCGTATCCGGCGCGCGCGCCGGATCGGTCGCCGATCGGGTCGAATCCCCGGGGTCGGGTACGGCGGGCGCGCCCGCGAAGCGGGTGAGCTGGGTGCGCAAGCCCGCCACGCTGAGCCGCTCGGCGTCGATGCGCTTGGCGGGGAGGTCGAGCACGTTCAGGAGGAGCCCGAGCGAATCGAGTTGGGCCGCGAGGCGCGTCCCGGCGAAATCGTCTTCGAAGGCGAAGCGCGTATCGTGCGCCGCGAGCGAGCGCAAATCGAACTGGAAGGGGTCGCGCTCCTCGTAAGCCGTGCTCGGGGCGGGGGCGAAAAACTCGCTGAGGAAGGCGTAGTTACCGCTTGGACTAGCCGTATCGCGCCGCAACTTCACGTAGGCGCCCTCGAGCTCGAGGCCCTCCACGAACAACGTACGGTTGTACAGCGAACGGAGTGGCTGAAACAGGTTGGCCCGAATAGCTCCCGCCTGGACGAGGGTATCGCCGGTGCGGTCGCCGATGAAAACGTCCTCGAGCCGGAGCTTGGTGAAGGGCTCGATGGCGATGGTGCCCACGCGGACCTCGACCTCGAGTGCCTCCGCGAGCGCTTCGGAGGCCTGACCGGCCGCGTAACGTTGCACCACCGGCACCTGGATCAAAAAGAAGCTGAGCAGCAGGAGCAGCAGGAAGAGCAGCGCGAGTCGCAGCACCCAGCGCGTCGTAAACCCGACGGCGAAGCCCAGCCAGTAGCCCACCCCCTTGCGTTCGGGCGGCGGCTGATCGGACGGAAGAAGTGGGGGAGCGTTCAACAAACGGGCGCGTGGGGACAAGAAATAAGCACAACGTCGGCGCCGCGGGCGAAGGTGCGCCTACTTCTCGACGCCCGCCAGGATGCCCTCGGTAAACCAGTCGGCGAGGAGCTGCCGGTTCGAGACCATCAGGACCCGCTGCTGGTCGAACTCGTGCTGGATGTTGCCGAGCTCGATGTACACCGTCGGGACGTCGACCTCGCGGAGCATGTGCAGATCGCGGGTGCGCAGGGCGCCCTGGTACTCGCGACTCCGCTTGAGGCGCGCGTAGTTGCTGATCATCGCCTGCCGGATCTGCTCCCCGAGTCGCTCGGAGGCCGGATCGTCGTGCTGCTTGTAGAGGAACAGGTCGGTTTGGTTGTCGACGTGCCGGCTGTCCACGTGGATCACGATGCAGTACTGCTCGCCGACCCCTTTCGCGCGCGAGGTCCTCGCGAGCTCGTTGATGACGTCGGAGCGCTGCTTGAGCCGCAGGCGCTGGTCGCGCGGGATGGACTGGTCACCCCACACGCGCTCGTCCCAGTCGCAGTCGAGGTACACCTCGTCGCGGATACCGTCGTCCTCGTCGCGGACGATCACGTACGGCACCCCGCCGTGGGCGATGATGTTGCGCGCCAGGCGGAGCGCCACGTCGTAGGCGTACTCGTCCTCGCAGAGCCGGTGGCCCCGTTTGCGCCCCAGCGCCCCCGGGTCCGGCCCGCCGTGACCGGACACGAGGTAGAACTCCTTGCCGGCCAGGGCGTAGTCGACCCGCTTCACGCTCGCGTACCGCTCACCGAAGATCGCGTACCGCGTGGGCCCGTCGTCGGGCTTCGGGGTTGCCGCCCCGGGGTCGCTCCCGCAAAACAGCAGGCCGTAGGGCACCCAGAGCTTCCGGGACTGCTCGTAGGGGGTAGCCTGCTGTTTGGCCCTCTCGCGACCGCGGTTGTAGCGCTGGATCTGCCGGGCGATCTCCAGATCGTCTACCCCGATCGTGCTCCGGATCGACTTGCCGTTGTAGGCGTACACCAGCACGGGCAACCGGTAATCGCGCCCGGCCCGGATGACGCGTTTTGGCGAAAGCCCGTTGATCTCCTCGAATTTTCGCTGGTAGCAGGTGTTGATCGGCAGCTCGTAGCGGCGCAACAGCGTGTACAGTCCGTCGCCCTCCCGGGCGGTGGCGGTGAGGAAGGGGACCGAGTCGGCGGCCGATAAACGCTGAGGCAGGGCGGCGAGCAGGACGGCGAGCAGCACGACGGCACCCAGGGCAACCCGTGGTGAGATCATAGTGTGTGCGGTAAAGTAAGCGTAGTTTTGGACCGTGTGGCGTAGTTGGGTGAGCCTGGTGGGGCTGGAGTGGCGACTCGAATTGCGGCAGCGCGCTTCGCTCGCCTCGGTGCTGCTGTTTACCGTGGGCACCGTGTACTTGTTCTCGCTCGCCTTCGGGACCCTCGAGCCACGGCTCTGGAACGCACTTTTCTGGATCGTTCTTTTGTTGGGCGCCACCACGGGCCTCGGCCAGTCGTTTCGGCGGGAGCTCACCTACCGGCACGCCTACTACCACCAACTCGCCACGCCGCTCGGGGTCTACGCCGCGAAAGTCGCGACCAACGCCGCCTTCCTGCTCGCCATCGGCCTGTTGGTGTGGGGGCTGCTCGCGCTGCTGTTCGGCAATTTCGTGCGCGAAGTACCCCTGTTCGTAGCCACGCTACTGCTGGCCGTGCTGGGCTTGAGCCTCATCCTCACCTTCCTGTCGCTCGTCGCCGGGCGGGTCACGAACGGTCCGGGGCTGGTCGCCATACTCGCCTTCCCGGTGGTGATCCCGCTTTTGCTCACTACGGTAAAACTCGGGGCGGTATCCCTGCGGCTCGTCCAACAGACGAGCACGGGGCGCGACCTCGGTATCCTGGCGGGGGTCGACCTGTTGGCGGTCGGACTAGCGTTATTTCTCGTCCCCTTTCTGTGGCGCGAGGCCTAAAGTTCGGCTTTCCACCAACCGCAAGCGACCTTTACGGACATGAAAGGAGGGTGGTGGAAAGGGCTGTCGTTGGTGCTCATGCTCTACGTGCTGTTCGCGGGTATGCTCGTGCCGCTCAAGCCCGGAATCCGCTCGGCGAGCCCGCAGCGGATCGCGTCCGGGGAGCGAGCGACCATCGCGGTGGAGGGCTACAACACCACGCTCGCGCGAGACGGGCAGCCGGTTCGCGCCTGGTTGCGGCTCAACGCACCCGCCGCGCCCGGGGAAGAGACGCCCGATACCGCCCTCGCGGCCGTGAGCGCCACGGTGCTCGACGACCAGCGCGTCGACCTCGACTTCGAGCTGCCGGACCACCTGCCCGGTAGCTCGGGCATCGCCACGGCCTCCCTGATCGTCGACTCCCCGAGCGATGGGGCCTTCGTCTTGCCCGCGGCCATCTCGATCACGCAGGGCGCAAATACGGTAGGACCGAGTAACGCCCGGGGCTGGTCGGATCAGCTCGTCGACCTGAGTCCGGCCACCGGTCTCACCTTCCCCTACCGCGCGCTGCTGGGGGAGTCGATCCGCAACCAGTACTTCCACGTCTCGCTGTGGTTTGCGCTGATGCTGCTGATGCTCGGCGCGGCCGTTTACGCCGGGCGGTACCTGCGCACCGGCCGCGAGGAGTTCGACCGCCGTTCCGAAGCCCTCACCCGGGTGGGACTCCTGTTCGGGTTGATGGGCCTCGCGACCGGTATGGTCTGGGCCAACTTTACCTGGGGCAAGGCCTGGAGTGGCGACGTGAAGCAAAACATGACGGCCATCGCGCTGCTCATCTACCTCGCCTACTTCGTACTGCGGGCCAGTCTGCCGGCACCCCAGCAGCGGGCGAGGGTCGGCGCGGCGTACAACCTGTTCAGCTTCGCGATGCTGATCCCGCTCCTGTACATCATCCCGCGTATGCGCGAGAGCCTGCACCCGGGCGCCGGTGGCAACCCGGGCTTCGGCGGGGAGGACCTCGACTCGACCATGCGCATGGTGTTCTACCCGGGGATCGTCGGTTTCACGCTGCTCGGCCTCTGGTTGGCGCAGCTCTCCTGGCGTGCGGCCCGCCTCAAAACGCGGCTGCGGGAGCGACTGCTCGGCTAATCATAAATATCGCGCACATTTACAGGGCCCAAGCCCTCGCCGCCCAGCCCATGGATTCCACCCTCTCCGCCGCTCTACTCCTGCAGGCGCAACCCGACTTTTTACGAAGCGTAGGCAAGATCTACGTCGTGGTTGCCGTCATCGCGTTGGTACTGCTCGGACTATTTGCCTTCGTGTGGTGGGTAGACCGACGGTTAACCAAACTCGAAAATCAACTAGAGCCGGATGATGGATTTACAGATTAGCTTTTTTCAATCGGTCAACGACTACTTCGACCAAGCCTCGCCCTTCACGGGCCTGCCCTACGGTCTGCTCGACCAGATTAAAGCGTGCAACTCCGTGTACCGGATGAATTTCCCGGTCAAGGTGGCCGGGGAGTACAAAGTGATCGAAGCCTACCGCGTTCAGCACTCCCACCACCGCTTGCCGACCAAGGGGGGGATCCGCTACTCCAACCACGTTAACCAGGACGAGGTGATGGCGCTCGCCGCCCTCATGAGCTACAAGTGCGCCATCGTCGACGTACCCTTCGGCGGCGCGAAAGGCGGTGTGAAGATCAACCCCTGGGAGTTCGAGCCGCACGACCTGGAGAACATCACCCGCCGCTACACCATGGAGCTCATCCGACGCAACTGTATCGGGCCGAGCGTCGATGTGCCCGCCCCCGACTACGGAACCGGCGCGCGTGAGATGGCCTGGATCTACGACACCTACCGCACCTTCGCCGGCAACGATATCGATGCCGCCGGCTGCGTAACGGGCAAGCCCGAAGCGCAGAGCGGCGTCAAGGGCCGCACCGAAGCCACCGGCCGGGGGGTGTTCTACGGCATCCGGGAGTGCTGCTCCTTCGCGGAGGACATGAAGAAGCTCGGCCTGCCGCCGGGCATCGAGGGCAAAACGATGGTCGTGCAGGGCCTCGGTAACGTCGGCAGCTATACCGCGCGCATCTCGCAGGACGAGGGCGGCGTCAAGATCATCGGCGTCGGCGAGGTCGAAGGCTACATCCACGACCCGAAGGGAATCGACATCCACGACCTCCTCACCTACCGTCAGGAAAGGGGCTCGATCCTCGACTACCCGGGTGCACAGTCCTTCGGTAAAGAGCACCGCGAGGACTGCCTCGAGCTCGAGTGCGACATCCTCGTGCCCGCGGCCCTCGAGAACGTGATCAACGTCAAGAACGCCGAACGCATCCGCGCCAAGATCATCGCGGAGGCGGCCAACGGCCCGGTCACGAGTGGCGCCCAGCGCATCCTCAAGCAACGGGACGTGGTAATCATTCCCGACATGTACCTCAACGCCGGCGGTGTGACGGTGAGTTACTTCGAGTGGCTCAAAAACCTCTCCCACATGCGCTTCGGCCGCATGGAGAAGCGCTTCGACGAAAACCAGAACGCCCGCCTGCTCTCGCTCGTCGAGGAACGTACCGGCAAACCCATCTCCGAGCGCGATCGCGAGCTCGTGGCCAAAGGAGCCGAAGAGATCGATCTCGTGCGTTCCGGGCTCGAGGAGACGATGGTCAACGCCTACCAGCAGATTCGTGCGGTCCGCAACCAACACCCCGACATCCCCGACCTACGCACCGCCGCCTTCGTGGTGGCTATCAATAAGATCGGGGCCGATTACATGGCGCTCGGTATCTTCCCCTAGTGGCTCCCCGGCGACCGAGCGATCCGCCGGAATCCAAATCCGGAACGAGGTGCCTCGCCCCACCTCACTGCTCACCTCCACCCGGCCGCCCCAGTCGTCCACGATGCGGCGGACGGTCGCGAGCCCGATCCCGGAGCCCTCGAACTTCGCCCGGCTGTGCAGGCGCTGAAACACGCCGAAGATCTTGGGAATGTCCTTCTCCGCGATCCCGATCCCGTTGTCCGCGACTTCGAGCCCGAGTTCGTCCCGGGTGCCCGCGAGTTGACGGATGCGAACGTGCGGAACCCGGTCTGCCTCACGAAATTTGAGCGCGTTGGCCACGAGGTTTTGGACCACCTGGACCACCTGTACGTTTTTCGCGCGGATGGTCGGAAGCGGTCCGGCTTCGATCGCGCCGCCCGATTCGTCGAGCGGGACGCGCAGGTTGTTCCGAACCACCTCCACGATGGAATTCAGGTCCACATCGCGGTCGCTCACCCGCTCCCGGCCCACCCGGGAGTAGGCGAGTAGATCGTCTAACATCGCCTGCATCCGCTGGGCACCCGTGGTAATGTGCCCGAGGTACTCCGCGTCCGCGCCGTCCAGCGAGCTCCCCAAACTCTTGTCCAGTAGGTTCGAGAAGGCCTTCACCATCCGCACCGGCTCCTTCAGGTCGTGACTCGCCACGTAGGCGAACAGCTCGAGGTCGCGGTTGCTCCGCGTCAACTCGCCCTCCTGCATGCGGAGCCGTTCGTTCTGGAGCTCGACCTGCGCGTGCTCCCGGCGCAACGCCTCCTTCTTTTCCTTGAGCTCGGCGAGTACGTTGTCGTTGCCCCGCACGAAGAGCACGATCACCCCGAACAATCCGGTGAACAGCCCCAAATAGCTCAGGAAGTAGTAATCCGCCTCGAAGTGCAAGCTCGCGTACCGGTAGCTCACGTCGGCCCGCAGCTCGGCCACGTAGGCGCCGCCCAGGGTAGCGACCACCAGGATCGCCCAGGCGGCCCCCCACCGGGTGTCGGTGAAGAGAAACGCGATCACCGGCACGAGCAGCATCCACAGCAGGTTGTCGGAGTAGAGTCCGCCGGTGCGCAACATGCTCTCCGACAACACCAGCCAGATGAAGAGGGCGAGCAGGTTGCCGCTCAGGATCATGTTGCCGAAGCGCCGGAACAGGCCGGTCAGTACGACTACGATCAGCGTGAACGCTACCACGGGTACCACCACCCGGTCCATCATCCACAGGACCAGCGCCATGGCCGCGCCGATGAACACCGTAATGACGTGGATCCAGCCGAGCAGGCGCGCCCGGCGCAGCTCGTACGGACGGGCACGCAGCTCCTGCGTCAGAAGAAACCGGTCGATTAACTTGTGCACGAGTTGTAACATAGGCCATGGACCACGAAACGATCGCCGCGCTCTGCGAGGCCTACCGGGGCTGCGAAGCGTCCGCCCCGTTCGGGCCGCAGCGCGTAGTCTACAAGGTGGGCGGGAAGATCTTCGCCCTCCTCTCCCTCGATACGCCGCGCCTCAACCTCAAGTGCGAGCCCGAGCTGGCGGGCCGGTTGCGCGAGGAGCACGCGTCCGTCGAGCCCGGCTACCACATGAGCAAGAAGCACTGGAACTCCGTCTACTGGGAGCGCGAGGCGATCCCCGACGACCTGCTCGCGCGTTGGATCGCCCACTCCTACGGACTCGTGCTCCAGGGTCTCCCGCTTCGCACGCAGAAGCAACTCGCGCGTTGAGGCGCACCCGCGTTTTGATCGTCGGGCAGGGCCTGGTAGGCACGCTACTGAGCTTCCGGCTCAGCCAGCTCGGCGTCGAGCACCTGGTGGCGGATCGTGGCCACGAGGGCGCGAGCAGCGTAGCGGCCGCTGGGATCGTGAATCCCGTAACCGGCCGCCGCTTCGTACTTTCTTGGGGCATGCCCCAACTGCTCGAAGGTCTACAAATCTACCGCGAGCTCGGTGGGTCGCTCGGGGCGGACCTACTCCACCCGATGCGGGTTATGCGCGACCTCGAACGGCCCGCCGCCCTCAACCAGTGGGACATGCGGCGGGGTCAACCCGACGTCGGTGCCCTGCTCGGGGCGCCGGTACACGCTTCCGCAAAACCGTTCCCGAATACCCCCACTACCCTCGGTCCGACCAACGCCTGCTTCCGCGTCGATCTGCCGCTCGCGCTAAAACGTTACCGGCGTCACCTTACCGAACGGGGTCTGCTCGTCGAGCAGGAGGTGGCCGTGGATTCGCTCGCCGTCGGGAACGGGGGGCTGCGCGCGCGCGAGTTGGGCGTCACCGCCGACCGGGTGGTCGACTGTACGGGAGCCCGGGCGATGCGCACCCAACGCTGGGGCGACCTGGGCTGGCGGGGTACGAAAGGGGAGAGCGTTCGCTTCCGACTGGACGCGGCCCCCCGGGATGCCGCCTACAAACGCAGCGCGTTCGTCTGCCCGATCGGTACCCGAAACGAGGTCTGGCTCGGGGCCACCAACGACGACCACGACCGAACGCCCGCGACCACGGAGGCCGGCCTGAGCTACCTGCACGAACAAGCGGCGGGCTTCGGGCTGGAGATTCCCGCAGAAGCGCAATACCTCGCCGGAATCCGACCCACCACACGGAATCGCCGTCCCTTCGTGCTCGAGCACCCGGGGCTGCCCGGGCTCTGGTTGTGCAACGGGATGGGCGGAAAGGGCACGAGCCTGGCGCCTTGGTCGGTAAACCAACTGCTTGAGTCGATGTGGTGAGCCGAGTGTACCGCCCGCGGCGTTATACTTCAGCACCCTTAGTTACCCAACCCTAGTTTTTCACCCTCTCTCCATGACCGACGAACGCAGCCGACACGCCGAAACCATCATCCGCAACCACAGCATGTGGGCCGTCGCTTCCGGCGCCATCCCGGTGGCCCTGGCCGACCTCGCGGCGGTGTCGGCCGTGCAGCTCGACATGGTCCGTCAACTCTGCGAGGTGTACGAGGTCGATTTTTCTGCGACGAAGGGTAAAGCGCTGGTCAGCTCCCTGAGTTCGGCGGTGCTCGCCCGGGTAGGGGCGGCTTCGGTCGTGAAGCTCGTGCCGTTCGCGGGTACCCTCGTGGGCAGCGTGGCCGGGGGGGTCCTGTCCGGGGCAACGGCTTACGCCACGGGGCAAGCCTTCAGGCAGCACTTCTCGACGGGTGGAACGATCCTCGATCTCGATCCGGACCGTTTCAAGCGCTTCTACCGGGAGCAGTTCGAGAAGGGCAAAGACGTGGTGCAGCAGTGGCAGGCGGAACAGCGTCGCGACGGCGGCTCGGCTGACGCGGGTGCCTTCGGGGAGCAGGTGAGCAAAGGACGGTTCAAGGTGGAGGAGATGATCCGTCGGGCTACGAGCTCACCGGGTAGCCCCCCGCCCGCACCCGCACCCGAAGCCTCGACTCCGATGGGGGATAAACCCGACGAGGAGCTCGTGGTCGACCCCACCGCACCGGTTACCCCGGCCGACAACGCCAATCCAGTACCACGTGCTACCGACGAACTACAGGTAGACCCCGAAGCTCCGGCGGTCGGGAAATCGCGGCCGGCCGCAGGCGATCCGCCGGATCTCGTCGGTAAGCTCACCGAGCTCCGGGTGCTGCGCGATCGCGGCTTGATCAGCCCCGAGGACTACGAGGAGACCAAGGTCCGGTTACTCGCCTCGTTGTAAGCGTCTGTCTAAGAACTCACTGATCGACTGAAAATCGGTTGACTTGGAGCCTTCCATCGTCAGAGCGCCGCGGTAGCGCTGCTATCCCTACGTTTTCTCCCTCGGTGAGCACCGATTCAGCTGCGATCTCACCGGATCGCTAATCCCTAGACAAACGCTAAGCTGGTTCGGATCCGTCGCGTGTCCCCGCAACCCTCACGGAGGGTTCGGATCGTGCGTACGCGGCATCGATCGTTTAGCCGGTACCGCTCCTTGTTAACCGCGGATGTCCGGGTCCCGAAGCGGACGGCACGAGTTGATCTTCGGCCGGTAGCACCTCGAACGGTAGTCTAGCCGCGGCTTCGAGCTCGTCCCCGGCGAAACGACCGTCCCGGTACGCGAAGGCGGCGGCGGCGGCGATCATGCCGGCGTTGTCGGTGCTCAAGCTCAGGGGGGGGACGAAGAGTTCGATCCCGAGCTCCGTGGTGAGGGCCCGGGCCGCGGCTCGCAGTCCGGAATTGGCGCTCACCCCTCCGGCCAGTACGAGCTGCCCGAGCCGAGTTTGCCGGAGTGCGGCCCGGGTGGGCACCAGCAGGCTCTCCACGATCGCTTGCTGTACCGACGCGCACAGGTCGTGCAGGTTCTCCCTGACGAAGTGGGGATCCTCGGCGATTCGATCGCGTAAAAAGTAGAGTACGCTCGTCTTCAGGCCGCTGTAGCTGAAGTCGAGACCGGGTACGGACGGTTTTGCGAAAGCGAACCTGGGGTTGCCGAGTTTGGCGAGCCTGTCGATGTGCGGTCCGGCGGGGTAGGGGAGTCCGAGCAGTTTTCCGCTTTTGTCGAAGGCCTCCCCGGCGGCGTCGTCGAGGGTTCGGCCGATCTCTCGGTACCGGAAGGGACCGCGGACGACGAGCAGTTGCGTGTGGCCGCCGCTTACGGTAAGGCACAAAAACGGAAACTCGGGTCGGTGCGCCGTGGCGAAATGAGCGAGTACGTGGGCTTCCATGTGGTGAACGGCGAGCAGCGGGATACCGAGCGCCGCGGCGTACGTTTTGGCGAAAGCGACCCCGACGATGAGGCTACCCATCAACCCCGGGCCCTTCGTAACGGCCACGGCGTGCAGCTCCCGCGCCTCGATGCCCGCCCGACGCAGGGCCTGCTCGACCACCGGGACGATGACCCGCTGGTGCGCGCGACTGGCCACCTCGGGCACCACGCCGCCCGTGGCCACGTGCTCCAGCTGGGAGGCGACAACGTTGGAGAGCAACTCGCCCCGGCCCCAAACGGCGGCCCCCGTATCGTCGCAGGACGATTCGATGGCCAAGATCAGGGGCTCGGCCACCCTATTTAAGGGATTTTGCATCTACGTTTCGTTGTGTAAAATTGCGAAGATTAGCCGCTCCGAAAGCGCTAGCTACTTTGCGTATCATTGCCCAAACCCTGCTCCTACTATGAGATTGGCTATTAACTTGGTTTTACTTGCGATTGCCGCGTTCCTGGTTTACGTACTCACGAGCTCCATCAGCGAGCCGATCGAGTTTGGAAGCTTCCGGCAGCTGCGCGAAGATGCCGTAATCGACCGACTCAAGGAAATACGCTCCTCCCAGCAGATCTACCGCGACGTTACCGGGCACTTCGCCGCTGACTTCGATACATTAACCGACGTGCTCAAGAATGGCCGCATCCCGCTCGTGAGCGTGTACGGCGATCCGGACGATCCCAACTTCGACGGCGTCATCCGCTACGATACCTCCTACGTCGTCGCCCAGGACTCGATCAACACCCTCGGCATCAACGTGGACTCCCTGCGCTTCATACCGTACAGCGGCGGCAAGGAGTTCGAGATCGACGCCGACACGGTCACCTACCAGAGCGCCCTGGTGGACGTGGTGCAGGTCGGCACCACGTACTCCACCTTCATGGGGAAATTCGCGAAAGCGAAGTACAAGAAGTACGACGAGCGCTACGATCCGACCAGGCAGGTCCGCTTCGGCAACATGTCCACGCCCTCGCTGTCCGGAAGCTGGGACAACTAGTGTAGGGTGGCGATCGCCGGCACCGAGCGTGTGTTCATCGTGCACGAGCGGGGTGCCTACCGATTCGTGCCCGCCGGAGCGAGCGCCGCGGACCGCGGTACGACCTACCGGTACACCGGTTGCAGCATAGCCGAGGTCAACGACCACCCGGGTACGACCGTCTACCAGACGGGTTCGTACTGGCAGTTGGTACCGCGTAAGCTGTACCTCGACGCGGATCGCGCGGACTACCTACGGGCCTCCTACCCGCTGGCCGATCCGAGACTCGTGGGGGCTATCCACCTGTCCTCGCTGCAGGCCGTCGCGCTCTTCGATCAGCATCCCGGGCTAGCGGCCGGCCGCAGCTACACTAACCACATCGCCCAACTGCTGCTCGCGGCGGCCTCGGACCTGTTGCCGGCCGCCGGTGAGTTGGTCCTTTGCTTCTTCGTGGAGGGCCACATGTGGGTCGTCGCCGCACGCGACGAGCAGCCGGTGTTCTTTCAACCCCGCCGCATCAACAGTGAGGCGGACGCGGTTTTCAACCTCGCCACCCTGCTCACGCACTACGGCTTCGGTCGTGCTGCCTGTCCGGTGGTCGTGGGGGGCGAGATGGTACCCGACGGGCAGCTACACCGGCAGTTGAAGATCTACTTTCACGTACGCGAGTTGGAGCCCGAGCTCACCGAAGTTTCCGCTTCGAAGGCGAGTTCGGCGCTACTGCTGGCCTACCAGCGCTGTCTGCGGAGGGAGACGCTGACCGCCGTATCCCCCTGAACGACCCCCGTATGCGCATCATCAGCGGTACCCTCCGCGGTCGGCGATTTACGCCGCCCGCCAACAAATGGCCTACCCGGCCCACGACCGACATCGCCAAGGAGGGCCTCTTCAACATACTGCAGAATCGACTCGACTTCGGGGAGATGGTGATGCTCGACCTGTTTGGGGGCACGGGCAATCACTGCTACGAGTGCATCAGTCGGGGTTGCGGGGAGGCCACCTACGTCGACCAGCACCCCCCGGCCGTAAAGTTCGTAACCCAGCTCTCGCGGGAGCTGGGCATCGACCGAGCGTTGCGTATCGTGCGCGAAGACGTCTTTCGGTTTTTGGCGCGCGATAAGGGTTCGTACACCTACTGTTTCGCCGGGCCACCGTATCCGCTGCCGACCCTCGATACCGTTCCGGATAAATTCTTCGAGAGCGGACTGCTCGCCCCGGGAGGGTTGTTCGTGCTCGAACACAACCCCAACCACGACTTTACCGCGCACCCTCACTTCGAGGGGCTACGCACGTACGGCAAAACGTACTTTAGCTTCTTCCGCTAACGCAGCGGCGCGGGGTGCTAGCGGCGGATGCCGCGCTCGCGCAGCGTTCGCTTGAACGCGCGGATGTTGGCCGAGTGACCGCGCATGTCGGTGGCGAAGGAGTGCTTGCCGGAGGTGTCGCCGCGGGTGACGAAGAAGAGGTAGTCGTGCGATTCGGGGGATAGGGTAGCGTCGATGGCCGCGATGCTGGCCATCATGATCGGGCCGGGGGGAAGACCGGCGTACATGTACGTATTGTACGGGGAATCCGTACGCAGGTGCTTGTACAACACCCGGCGGAGGGTGAAGTCCCCGTTCGCGAAGACGACGGTCGGATCGGCGTCGAGCTTGATCCCCCGGCGAATGCGGTTTAGGTACACCCCGGCGATGGTCGGCATCTCGTCTTCGGCGTTGGTCTCGGCGTCCACGATGCTCGCGAGCGTGTAGACCTGCTGCGGACTGAGCCGCAGGGAGTCGGCCCGCGCGCGGCGATTGTTCTTGTCCCAAAATTTGCCGCTCTCCACGAGGAGTCGATCCCGTACTTCCACCGGACTCGCGTTCCAGTACACGTTGTAGGTGTTCGGGATCACGGTCGACATGAGCGTTTCGGGTGTGAGTCCGACCGAATCGAGCCAAGCCGTATCCCGCCAGGCCTGCATGAGGGCGGCGCTGTCGATCTCCAGGTAGCGGGTAGCCCGATTCGCCACGTCGCCGATCTGCCGCCCGCCGGTGAGGATGATCTTCGCCGCGGTCTGGCGACCGTCTTCGAGGTGTCTCACCAGATCGGAGGCCGACCAGCCTTCCTCGGTCTTGAACTGGCCCGCGCGGTAGTCGTAGCCGAGCCGATCGAGCGCCCGCCGGAACCAGGCGGTGTCCTCGACGATCTGCCTCTTGGCGATCGTATCGAACATCTGCTGTGCGTTGCCGCCGGTGGGTAGCTGGATCACCTCCGTACGGATGACCTGCGGTGCGTAGTAGAGTTCGTAGCTGCGGTAGCCGATCCACGCCAGGGTGATGATGCCGATGGCGGCGAGGACGATGGCGAAGATTCTGAGCGGCTGGGACATCTACTTGTACGACTCCTTGATGCTTGGGAAGCGCCGCGCGCGCACATCGTCGATGTACTCGCGTGTCGCCCCCTCGATAACGACGGCTAGGTCGAGGTAACGACGTATAAAACGAGGATTAAAATCTTTGGTTAACCCCAGCAGATCCTGGGTCACGAGTACCTGACCGTCCGCGTGGGCGCCCGCGCCGATGCCGACGGTCGGGATGGTGAGGCTCTCGCTGATGCCCCGGGCGAGGTCGCCGGGGATCTTCTCGAGCACCACGCCGAAGCAACCTACCCCCTCCAGGAACAAGGCGTTTTCGCGTAAGCTCTGCGCCTCTTCCTCCTCGCGCCCCCGGACGCTGTACGTACCGAATTTGTAGATGGATTGCGGCGTGAGCCCGAGGTGGCCCATAACCGGTACGCCCGCCGAGAGAATGCGGGTAATGGACTCGCCGATCTCCTCCCCGCCCTCGAGCTTCACGGCGTGGGCGCCGGATTCCTTCATGATGCGGATGGCCGAATCGAGCGCCCGCATCGGGTTGCCCTGGTACGTGCCGAAGGGCAGATCGACCACCACCAGCGCCCGCGAAGTGCCGCGGACCACGGCCGAAGCCATGAAGATCATCTGGTCGAGCGTGATCGGGAGGGTCGTCTCGTGTCCGGCGACCACGTTGCTCGCCGAGTCGCCGACGAGCAGCACGTCCACACCGGCGGCGTCGAGGATGCGCGCCATGGTGTAATCGTAGGCCGTGAGCATGGCGATGGGCTCGCCCTGCGATTTCATGGCTTGGAGGACGTGGGTAGTCACCCGCTTCACCTCAGCGTGTACGGACATGCGTTGCGTTTGCGCGAAAGTACCTTGGCGGCGATGAAGGGAAGCGCTACACTAAGAATGGCCATTTTCGCGAGCCTCTCGCTCGGCGCGTGCGCCAACGATGTCGATCTGCTCGAGGACGTGGCGCCGGTGCCGGTGGTTTACGGCTTGTACAACGCGAGCGCCACCGAGCAGGTGGTCAGCGTCTCGAAAACTTTCCGGTTCGCACCCGACGGTGGGGCGGTCGAGGCCGCGCGGGACGCCGATTCGGTGTACTATCGTCCGGAGTCACTGACCGTCTACGTGGAGAGCGAGCGCACCGGATCGCGGGCGGAGGCGACTCGTTTTAGCGCAAGCGATGCCGGCGTGCGACGCGATACGGGCGTCTTCGGGGGAGCCCCCAATTACCTCTACCGCTACGACACGGAGGGGTTAGACCTCCGGCCCGGCGACGAATTGCAGCTCCACCTGGAGCGAGACGGGAACGAGCTGGCGAGCGGCCGGGCGAGCGTGCTGCCCGAGCAAACTTTCATCGCCAACCGTGAGCCGCCGAGCAACTACGGCTTCACGTCCGACCGCGATTTCACCTTCAGCTGGCGGGGTAACAACGAGGGGGAGGAGATCCAGCTGTACGAGGCGGGCTTCAATTTCGTGTACTCGGAGCAGCGCGACGACGTATTCGAAGCGCGCGTGCTCTACTGGCCGGCGGCAACGAATCTGCCGGCGGAGAGCACGTTTTCGGTGCCGATCGATGGCCTGTTCGACTACCTGGTGGCCAACGTCGAGGTCGATCCCGACGTAGTCCGGACGTTCAACTACGTACAACTCGTAATCACCGGGGGCGACGCGAGCTTCGTGGATCTCCAGACCTTGCTACGGGCGAACACGGGGATCACCTCCACGCAGGAGCTACCGCCGTTCAGCAATATCGAGGGCGGGCTCGGGTTGTTCGGCGGCATCACGCAGCTGCGCCAGGACTCCTCCGGCTCGCTTTCCCCGGCCTCGTTCGATGAGCTGTACAACGGTGCGGGGCTGAGGGAACTCAACTTCCGGCCCTAGTGCGGCGATCTCCCAACACGGTGCAGTCGCGCTGACGGACTGTCAGCCGGATCCCTTCCATCTCTGCCGCCGCCGAACCGTTTTGCGGCAGCCTTCCGGCAAAACGGCAGGAATCTCCCCGGGGAATACCCTTTGCTGTACGCTTGGCAACCAAAGGGAATATCATGAGTAAAATAATCGGCATCGACCTCGGTACCACCAACTCCTGCGTGGCCGTGATGGAGGGAAACACCCCCGAGGTAATCCTGAACGACGAGGGCAAGCGGACCACACCGTCGGTCCTCGCCTTCCTGGATAACGGCGAGCGTAAAGTGGGTGCTCCCGCGAAACGGCAGGCCATTACCAACCCGAAGCGTACCGTGAGTTCGGTGAAGCGCTACATGGGGCGCCGCTTTTCGGAGGTAACCGAGGACGTGAGTCACGCCAGCTACGAGGTAAACAAGGGGCCCAACGATACGGTCCGCATCAAGATCGACGACCGCGACTACACCCCGCAGGAGATCAGCGCGATGATCCTGCAGAAGATGAAGAAGATCGCCGAGGATTACCTCGGTCAGGACGTGACGGAGGCCGTGGTCACGGTGCCCGCCTACTTTAACGACTCGCAACGTCAGGCCACGAAGGAGGCCGGGGAGATCGCCGGACTCAACGTGAAGCGGATCATCAACGAGCCAACGGCCGCGGCACTCGCCTACGGCTTGAACAAGAGCAATAAGGACCTCACCATCGCCGTGTTCGACCTCGGTGGCGGTACCTTCGACATCTCCGTGCTCGAGCTCGGCGACGGTGTGTTCGAGGTGAAGTCGACCAACGGCGACACCCAGCTCGGTGGGGACGACTTCGACCGCGTGATCATCGACTGGCTCGCCGACGAGTTCCACAAGTCGGAGAACATCGATCTGCGCAAAGACCCGATGGCCCTCCAGCGCCTCAAGGAAGAGGCGGAGAAGGCGAAGATCGACCTTTCTTCGACCACGCAGTACGACTTCAACATGCCGTACATCACGGCCGTGGACGGCGTACCGAAGCACCTTACGGTAAAACTGACCCGCGCCAAATTTGACCAACTGACCCACGACCTGGTGGAGCGTACGCTCGGGCCGACCGAGCAAGCGCTCAAGGATGCGGGCACGAGCAAGTCGGACATCGACGAAATTATCCTCGTGGGTGGATCGACGCGTATCCCGGCCGTGCAGGAGGCCGTCGAGAAGTTTTTCGGCAAGAAGCCCAATCGGGAGGTCAACCCCGACGAGGTGGTCGCGATCGGTGCAGCCATCCAGGGCGGCGTGCTCAGCGGCGACGTACAGGATGTGCTCCTGCTCGACGTGACCCCGCTCTCGCTCGGTATTGAGACGATGGGGGGCGTGTTCGACGTCGTGATCGAGAGCAACTCGACTATCCCGACCAAAAAGCAGAAGGTCTACTCGACGGCCAGCGACAACCAACCGAGTGTGGAGATCCACATTTTGCAGGGGGAGCGCCCGATGGCTTCGCAGAACCGCTCGGTCGGTAAGTTTCACCTAGACGGTATCCCACCGGCTCCCCGGGGTACACCGCAGGTCGAGGTTACCTTCGACATGGACGCCAACGGTATCCTCAACGTATCCGCGAAGGACAAGGGGACGGGCAAGGAGCAGACCATCCGTATCGAGGCTTCGACCGGCTTAAGTCAGGAGGAGATCGACCGCATGCGCACCGAGGCGGAGGCGAACGCCGATACCGACAAGCGCGAGCGCGAGAAGATCGAGAAGCTCAACGCAGCCGACTCGCTCGCTTTCCAAACGGAGAAGCAGCTCAAGGAGTACGGCGACAAGATCGAGGACGAGGATCGCAAGGTGATCGAGGAGGCGGCTACTCGCTTGAAGGAGGCGCACAAGACTCAGGATCTGGATACCGTGGAGAAGGCGACTGCCGATCTCAACGCGGCCTGGCAGACGGCAACGCAGAAGATGTACGCGGCGGGCAACGCGCCGGGTGCTGATGGGGCACCGGAGGGCGGTCAGCCCGGCGACGACGCCGAGAACGGGTCCGCGAACGGCAGCGCCGGTGCGGACGACGTGACGGACGTTGAGTTTGAGGAGGTGGACGAGAAGGCGTAAGTCGTCGACTAATCCGTTTTAGACTTTCGAGAAAGCCCCCGTGCGTATTGTGCACGGGGGCTTTTCCTGTTACGCTCTGTGAGCGTTCGCAGTCCCTATGGATTACGAAAGGAGGTAGGAGAAAGAACTGAGAGCATTTCTATCGTGCTTCGCAACAAGCCGGCTGCTTTAGTACTCCCAACTAATCAAGCAGTGACTTTAGAAGCAAAGAAATATTCGCTTATTCAACGGATTATTGCGCTATCAGATGAACGAATAATCGATGAGGTTGAAAAGGTTATACATTCAAGCCTCTCTGGAGTATTAGAGAGAACTCAGTCTTTGCCTATCGCCGCGGACTCGATGCCGATCCCGACCGCCGGGGTCGAGCGGGAGCGCCGCTCGCGGGCGTGCCGGCGCGCCGACGTAGACGCGCAGTGCGCGGACAAGGCCTTCCACGCCTCCTCGGGGACCTACGTGCTCGGCTACAAGCTCCACCCAATCGCCACGACGTCGGGCGTTTACGTCGACCACGTCCTGCGGCCCGCCCCTCAACACCACGCCCGCGTGTTCGCCGGACTCGCCGAGTTCCCCTCGGGCGGCGTCCTCCCCGACGACCTCGCGCGGGGCCTGCGGGGGCGCCACGTCCTCGCCGATAGAGCCTACGACGGCGAGCAGTTACGCCTAGGTCTCGCCCGGGAGTCCGGCGGCGCCCTCGAGGCAGCTTACCGTTCTAACGACGGGCGCTGGGAGCCGACCGACCCGTACCACCGGCGGGCGCGCCGCTACATCGAGACGGTCTTCTCGCGGGCGTGCGACGAGGTTCGGGTGAAGCGCAATCTCGCCGAACGCTACGCCGGGCTCGCCGTGCGGGTGGGGACCAAATTGCTCACGCGCACGATCAAACAGTGGGTCAACTACCACACCGGCAAACCCCTCAACCGAACAAAACACTGGCTAGCTTAAATTTCAACCGTGCAACGGGTTATTATAGATTCTATCAAAATGTAAGTCCAACCTAAATTCTCAATTTCTTCTCTATGGTAAATCGTTAATCCAATTGTCAAACAGCAATACATCAGATTTGCAATTGCAATTCCGTTTAAAATATTCCAAAACTTCTATCAATATTAAAGTAACAGTAAAAATCATAAATCTCAAAAAGACAAGGGGATGAAGCAAGAAAACATAGAGTTAGTTTAGGAATTCTGAAAACTCTCTCCAACTTAACTAAAACTATTCCTAGAAGAACTGCTGACAAAATCGCTCCCAATCCATCAATTTGAAATAGTTTTTTGGGGTTAGCATTTCCCCATTCTATAATTCGTTCAATTCTCATTATCTTCTTTTGCTTGCAGCTAAATACTCGCTATCGGCTATTGTTGAATATGTCCCTATATATATGCTTCGGTTGAACCAACTTAGACAGCCTCGCTGCAAGCTATAGCTACTGCTTCAACCCACGAGCTACATCTCGCGTGTATCCTAAATAAACATTGCCGATAGCCGTATATCCGCCTGCCGATCGTAGGACTTTCCGTATTACTTCTTGCCCGAGAAGTGTTGGATTTCACCTGATTTCTGATTTAGACACTCCCATGCACTGACAGCTTAAATAGCCGAAAAGGCTGATGATCTGCTAGCTCACTCAAGTGCTGAGTTTTGCCGAAAGGCTAAAAAGCCCCTCCAGCCCCAGTCAACCACTGCATCAAGAACACCAGCCCAACCGAAATACCCAGTCCCAAAAACACCTTCGCCAAATCCGAACCAACCATCTTCCAAGTATCCTTCCCGAGCGACATAGGATGCACGTGCCCATCGGCATCGAGGGCAAAGCCGGGCTCAAGATCATCGAGGTACTCGTTGCCATCGTCGCGATCGCCGAGGCGCCAGCGGATGGCGATCTCCCGGCCGGCGAGCAAGCCCAGGAACACCCAGGTGGTCGACATCGGGATATCCGAGAGTTCCTTAAAGAAGAAGAGGATGATCCCGTAGGTAAAGTCGATGATCGTGGCCGAGCGCACGTCCTGCGTATTTGTCTTCACGCGAACGATCTCCTGGATGGCGCCGCCCTTATTTTTAAAGATGTAGGCCAGCATGACGAGCAGAATGACCAGCGAAACGATCAGCTCGACGCGCGTGACCGAACGCGGGAGGTAGACGTAGATGTTGGCGAAGTCCTGAATGAGCCACTGGCTCCACAGAAAGCCGGTAGAAAGCCACTGGAGGCCCATCCAGATTTTCCTGTGCTCGGGGGGGAGGGTGGAGGTGATAAACGTCTTCGAGAGCGTACGCGCGATGATGACGTAAAGCGCGATCGCCGCGGTGAAGGCAACGACGTACCCGAGCAGCGATTTACTGATCATGTCCATCAGGCCCTTCGGCGCGAAGAACGTGAGGATCAGAAAGGAGGTACTCACCGGAATCCCCGTGCGGGTAAGTAGCATCAGCACCAGCGGCGGCAGGAGGTAGGCCCAGTTGAAGCCCTCGATGTCGAGCGGCGACTTGTAGCGCAGCTCGCCGCTGCTGGCGAGTACCCGCAGACGCCCGTAGCTCACGTCGTGATCCGAGGTAACGTACCCGACGATGAGGGTTAGGGCGAGTAGGCCGCCGGCGAACAGCCAGAGCTGCCACCACGGCTTATCCTCGTTGGAGGTGAGGAAGGTGCCGAGGGTTTGGATGGAGTCGTTCCCGACCACAGCGTAAGCGGAGAGGATAAAACCTCCCCACATGATGATCGTGGTTGCGTCCATGGGCTAAGTTTACACGACAAAAGCGACCCGAGCCTAGGCTCGAGTCGCTCGATATCAATCTGGTAATTGTCGGAGGTAGGGCACGCAGCTTAGCTGCCGAAAGTGTAGCCGAGGGAGAGATTTACGTTCTGACCTCGCTTGTACTGCGTGTAGATGAAGTCCTGGCCCTCGTAGGTAGCGTAGGTCTCGTAGCTAGGGTTGAGTAGGTTGGTGGCCGTGAGGCGCACGCCTACCGGACCGAAGTTGCGGCTCACCGAAACGTCGAGGCTGCCGCGGGCGCGCTCGTACACGTCGGGGGTGCCGGAATCGCCGTTGAAGGCCAGACGATCGCCGAATATGTTGTAGGCGAGGGCGGCTTCGAAGCCGAACCTTTCGGGCGCCCACGAAAGGTTGCCGTTGACGATGTACGGGCTTTGCCCCTGAAAATCGCGGGTGGATTTAAAATCCGGTACGAAGGTCCGGATTCGCGCGAGCTCAACGGGGTTGATGTCGGCTTCCGACTCGATGAGACTGAAGTTGGCGCCGGCTTTGAGCTCGGCGAGTGACTCGCTGATGAAGCCGAGGTCGCTGCGGGCTTCGAACTCCAGACCGTAAACGGTGGCCGATGGTACGTTCACGTACGTAAACTCGAGTTGCTGCGCGGGTAGAAAGGTAGATACGATCGGATCGGTGAACTCCTTGTAGAAGGCACTGACCGACAACAGCGCACCCGCCGTCGGGAAGAATTCGTAGCGGAGGTCGTAGTTGTCGATGTGCGTACGGACCAAGTTCGGGTTTCCCGAGAAGGTGGGGCCGCCGATGAAGTCATAGCTCGGGAAGCGAGCTATTTCTCTCATGTTAGGTCTCGCAATCGTCTGCGTAAAGCTTGCACGGACGTTGTGTCGCTCCGCTGGCGAGTAGACCAAATTGACACTCGGTAAAATGTCGGTACCTAATATCGATCCGATACGAATGCTATCTGGTTGCGTGTCGTCCCTACTTACAGACTCTAGGTCAGTGTGTTCCGCTCTAGCACCTACGATAGTTCGTAATTTATCATTGATCTTGTAGGTACCCATCAAGTAACCTGCTAAAATATTTTCGCGACCATCATAGCTGTTGGCTGGAGTGGTGTTATCGACTACGTAGTTGATAGCACCTACACCGCCTCTGTTAAGTGGTCCAAAGCCTAAATTACTATCCGAGAAATATTCGTCCGTGTTTCCGTTAAACTCTATGTTGATATTGCGCTGGACGACACGAAGCTCGTAGATCCGTTCCTCGAAAGTCCGCTCTTTACTTCTATAAGCCAAACCACCCTGGAGCTTGTGTCCGCCTTCAAATTCTTTGAAGAGGTCCAATTTAGTCTCCCACTGGTCGTCTCTGAGGTCACGGAAGAAGTTAAGTGGCCGTGAAATTGATGCGCTTGGGATCTGATAGGTTGGCGCATCTGGGTTCTTGTAATCGACTATCGCAGCTAACAGTCGACGGTTGGGCTCGTTCTGAGTCGTAACCGTGTAACCCGTAGACCATTCGAGTCGAAAATCTCCTGCGGTGTTCAACGCATGCTCGCCGTTGACCTGCGAGGTCATTGTACTTCTTTCCAAAAATGTAAGCGTGCGGTTCTGAAGCTCTTGCGTCGGTGAGAGGTTGAGGGCTGGAGCCGTACCGGCTAACTGACGAGCTCCAATAGATGCGTCGTGATTGTAGATGACGTTGGCCGTAATGGTTTGTCCTTCAGCAAACTTAAAACCAAAGCTTCCGAATCCTGAAACCACTGGATTCTCTACGGAGGTTGTGTCTCGTAGGTCGTAGTTAACGTTCAGTCCAGTTGCATTAGGGTCGGTTAACTGATAAAACGCTGTCGTCCCGTTACTGTAGTGTTGAAAGTTGCGAGAGTAAACTCCGCTAAATAAATAACCAAACCGCTTTCCTTCGCTTAAATCGTGGCTATTTCCATAGCTCACTCCGATGTTATGGTTCAGTGTAGGAGTAGACCGCTGAGTTGAAAAGTCCAACGGAAGAACGTTGCTAGCTTCCTCGAGAAGCTCGTAAGCCTGTGTGTTAGCTTCATCCGTCGTGTTGAGCCTCGAAGCAGAGTTCGAGAGTACGTTCACACTTCCAGTACTACCACGCCCGGCTGGCACCTCGAGGTTACCGATCTCTACAAGACGTTCAGGAAGCGCACGCGTACCGTCATCGTAGCCTAGCCAATCCGTATTTCCTCCACGGTAAGTTTTGAAGTCATCGTTGAATAATGACTGTGTGTTGTACCCGGCCCCAACTGAGACGGTGAAGGTTTTGATCTCGGGGAAAGCTTTCGTTTTTAAGTCGACGTTGCCCCCCGTGAACGCGCCCGACTGATCGGGTGTGAAGGTCTTCGACGTTTGGATATTATCCAGGAGATTTGCCGGTACAAGGTCGAGTTGCGGTGAGTTGCGGTATGGATCCGAGCTCGGCATCGTGAGGCCGTTGAGTTGCGCGGTCGAATACCGATCTCCTAGCCCCCGCACGACGATATACTTACCGTCGACTACCGTAGTACCGGTAACTTTAGTCATGGCGCCGGCAGCGTTCGAAAGCGCCAGCTTCGACATTTCTTGCGAGCTGATGCCGTCTAGTATCTTGTCGGATCCCTGGCGAATCTTGATGAGCGCGTTTTCAGTGCGCTCGATCGCGGCTGCTGTGACTACGACTTCCGCAAGGTCGGTAGATGACTCCTCAAGGGATACATCTAAAAACGTAACCTCACCCGGAGAGGCCACTATGTCCGTTACGCTTTTATCACCCAAACCGATGTACGAGAACTTAAGCGTGTAGGTGCCCTCGGGCACCTCTAAACGATACTTCCCGTCAAAATCAGTCGTCGTACCGCGAGGCGGTGAGATAGATTCGTCGACTACAGTTGCTCCAATTGCTGGATCTCCTAGATCGTCGAGGACTGTGCCTGTGATCACTGCTTGTGAAAACACGTGGGTATTTACTCCTATGAAAAGAGTCAGAAAACCTAGTAGGTGCCTGCAGTTCATTTGATTCTTAATTACCAGATGATAAAATATAGGTTCTGAAGGATAGCGGAATGTTTGCTACACTAGAAACCTCAAAGGAAGCGGCCCCGCCGTGAGGCGGGGCCGCTGAGTTTATCCTAGAAAGAGGTTACGAAGAGCCTCTTGGTTACGACTTGCTTGTCGGCTACGAGTCTGACGAGATAGGTACCTGTAGGAAGGTTAGCTGTCTCAATCAGTGACCGTTGCTGACCAGCAGCCCGATTAACCGATTGCTGGCGAATCATACGTCCTTCTACGTCAAACAACCCAATGGACACCTTACTGCCTTCAAGTAGAGAGTAAGACAGAGTGGCTTCACCACTGGTTGGGTTTGGACTAAGGGTAACTCCAGATTGATCAACGATTTCCTTGGTCGATACCGCTTGATCAGTAAGAAAGCCGTAAGTGCTCAAAGCCGTCCAACCTTGGATCCAGAGTGTGTTATCACCGCCAGCGAACGCACCGACATAATCGGTATCCTCGAAGAAGTCATCATCTCCTGCATCAGCGTCGGCGATCTCGGCAACGTTATCGGAGTCTAGCAGGGCGCTACCGAAAGCTGGACGAGGGTCTAGCTCTTTACTTTCTGGTGTTCGGCTGATTCCAGCAACGAGCTGCGAATCAGGGAGGAATTTATTTCGTGCGGTTATCGCGGCAAGTACGTCGGTGCCTTCAGGCTGATCGCCATCGACGTAGTACTCGATAAGATTACTTGCATCGTCACCAACATCACCAAAACTGCCAACGATATTTCCAGCTAAGGTTATATCGCCGTCTGTGAGACGCTGGTAGCTGTCTACGCCATCACCATTGGGTAGATCCTCCAAGTTGAGAAACTTACCGGTGAAGTCAGTGAATACGGAATTATAGAATTTACCTCCGGAACCGTCACGGATGACGACTGCAAAATCGTTTTTCTCTCCGCCGATTTTAGATGTATCAGCGGCTAGATCGGCACCCGATCCGATCCAGGTTCCGTTAGCGACGGTAGGGTTCGAGAAAGGTAAAGCGCCATCGGGGTCGGCACCGTCGAATTCTCCGCCGCGGCCTGAGACGTCCGATGCATTAAGCGAGAACCAGAACTGGCCGCGTCCTTGCCAGCCCGTGTCGTAGTCGTATGAATCGTCCGCGCAAAAAGCGATACTCGCATGCTTGACATCTACCGCACCTCCGAAAATCTCGATGCCGTCATCGTCGTTAGCGAACACCTCGATGTAATCGATTTCTGTACCCGATCCAACACCTCCGAGTGTTAGACCATTGATCTCATTGTCCGTGGTAAGCGACTTGCCACCGTGCCGAATCGAAACGTACTTTAATCTGCCGGAGGAGGTAGTGTCGTCAGGATTCGCACCACCACCGAAGGCGGCGCGGGATTCACTCGTGGCGATTCCCTCAATTTGATCAACACTGCCGTCGGTCGCTAATGTGCCTTTGCCTAGTAGGATTAACCCACCCCATAGACCTCGGGTGATCTCTGGCTCCTCGAAGTCACTAGCGTCATTGAGATCATCAGACTCTGCCGTCATGATGATTGGGGCATCAGCTGTGCCGTCTGCGAAAATTTGAGCACCTGGAGTTATTATCAGCGCGGAGGTGTTGTTTCCCGCGGCTGGACCATCGGGCTCGCTCCGAAACTTGAGTGCGGTACCTGCGGGTATATTCAATGTACCGCCTGCTTCGAGGTAAACGAGCCCATTGAGGACGTACACGTCCCCGGCATTCCAATCGTAAGTCTCGCCACCGACCAAGTCGGCGTCGGTAATTTCAACCACAGTCTGCGCAAAAGCAGGCGCCGCAGCGGCCGCTGCGAGGAGGGTAAGGGTAGAGAATTTCATCACAGCGGGGTAGGGGTTTTGGTTCCTACCGCAAAGGTGAGCGCGACATGTTTCGGCACGGTTAAGTGGAGCTTAAGTGTCGGTGGCTAGGGTTCGACGCTCTCCACCGCCCTTGCAAGTGTCAACCATATTACACTTGTCAAAAATTTACAATGTAAAATGGACTGATTGTCAATACCGGTCAGTTGCCTGGTGTTTCTTTAATGAACTGAATGTCAACGAGAAACGCCCAACAGGATCAAATCGGGAGACCGTATTTTACCGGGGTACGCAGTTGAGCACGAAACTTGCAAGGTTAACTGTGGGTTAACTTGGAGTAAATTCAGGCTGATTTCCACGTTAAATCCACTTTACACCAGCTGCTTCCGCTAAAACTCGAATGCGCGTCCTCCTCGGCATATTGACCCTCTTTCTCGCCTCCTCGATCGCGGGGCAGGTGGAGGTAGCGCTACTCGCGCCACTCAACGCGGAACTCGGTCCCGAAACCGCCGACCGTACGCGGGTGAAAGTCACCTCGCATCACGCCTTCCGCGCGGTAGGACCGTTTATCCTCGTGGAGGCGAGCAGCAACGGTATCCGCGGGACGTTCATTTTGGACTCGGGCTCCCCGGGACTGATACTCAACCAGCCGGTGACCGAGCCGGTGGCCCACGGCCAGGCCCTCGGCAGTCCGGTGCCGTACGGCGAAGTCGAGGTGACCGACTTCCAGTGGGGTCCCATCGAGCAGCACGACCTCAAGGCCTACACGATCGATCTCTCGCACCTCGACGAGTCACTAGGTCTGCACGTCGCCGGCCTGATCGGCTACGAGCAACTCCGCGAGGCAGCGATCTCGATCAATTACCCGCGGCAACAACTCACGTTTCAGGCATCCGACGCGAACGACGCCGCCCTGGGGGTACCGCTGAAGTTCAGGCTTTGCGGCCACGTTCCGACGCTCCGCTCCGTTGTCGCGGGCAAGCGCCTCGACCTGGCGCTCGACACCGGGTCGGGTGTCAACTTGCTCGACGTGGAGCTGCTCGACCGCATCTCCGAAGACGAGTGCGCCGAGATGGCGGATTTGGAAGTACGCGGACTCGGAACCACCGTCTCGCGAATCCAACGCCGCCGCGTTCACCTCACCGAGGTGGCCGACGGCAACTGGCTCAATTTGCCCTTCGCCTTCGCCGACTTGGCCGGTTTTCGCGAAAGCGGCCTGCTCGTAGACGGACTGCTGGGGCGCGATTGGATCGCGGAGCGCACCGTTACGCTCGACTACAAGCGCAAGCGGATTTACGTGAAGTGACCGGCATCCGCCCCCGCTCTCCCTACCTTGTCGCCCCGTAACCAGTCGTTACGGCCTATGACCAAATACATCTTCGTCACCGGTGGGGTGACCTCCTCGCTCGGGAAGGGAATCATCGCCGCCTCCCTCGCCAAGCTGCTCCAGGCCCGGGGTTTCCAGGTTACGATCCAGAAGTTCGATCCGTACATCAACATCGACCCGGGTACGCTCAACCCCTACGAGCACGGCGAGTGCTACGTAACGGATGACGGGGCGGAAACGGACCTCGACTTGGGCCACTACGAGCGGTTCCTCGGGGTTCCCACCAGTCAGGCGAACAACGTCACCACCGGTCGGATCTACCAAACCGTTATCGAGCGGGAGCGCCGGGGGGATTACTTAGGTAAAACCGTCCAGGTGGTGCCGCACATCACCGACGAGATCAAGCGCCGCGTACAGCTACTCGGTGCGAGCAGCGAGTTCGACATCGTAATCACCGAGCTCGGCGGTACGGTCGGGGACATCGAGAGTTTGCCCTACCTGGAAGCCCTGCGGCAACTGCGCTGGGAGCTGGGTAGCGACAATTGCCTGGTCCTTCACCTCACGTTGATCCCCTACCTGAGTGCCGCCGGCGAGCTCAAGACCAAACCGACGCAGCACTCGGTGAAAGAGCTGTTGAACACCGGGATCCAACCGGATATCCTCGTGTGCCGCACGGAGCACTCGATCAGCATGGACATCCGCCGCAAGTTGGCCCTCTTCTGCAACGTGGACGTCGCCTCCGTAATCGAGGCGCTCGACGCGGAGACGATCTACGACGTGCCGCTCATGATGCTGCGCGAGGGACTCGACACCACCGTCATCTCCAAACTCCGCCTACTCGACCGGCGGGAGCCGAGTTTAGGCGCCTGGAAAGCGTTCCTCGGTAAGCTCAAGAACCCAACCCACGAGGTCCGTATCGGCTTGGTCGGTAAGTACAACGAGCTGCAGGATGCCTACAAGAGCATCTACGAGTCCTTCATCCACGCCGGCGCCGTCAACGAGTGCAAGGTCAAGGTGCGGCCGGTGCACTCCGAGCAGCTGGAGGGCGATTTCGAGGACGTTGCACTGGCCCTCAAGCGGTACGACGGGATCTTGGTTGCCCCCGGTTTCGGTGAACGCGGCGTCGAGGGTAAGCTCGCCGCAATCCGGTACTGTCGCGAACGTGGGGTGCCCTTCTTCGGGATCTGCCTCGGGATGCAGTGCGCCGTCGTGGAGGTAGCACGCAACGTGGCGGGTCTACCCTCGGCAGCCTCCGTGGAGGTAGACGAAGCCACCGAGGATCCGGTGATCGCCCTGATGGACGACCAGAAAGACGTGGTCACCAAGGGGGGGACGATGCGCCTGGGGGCGTTCGCGTGCGACATCCGACCGAAGAGCCTGGCCGCCAAAGCCTACAAAAAGCACAAGATCCAGGAGCGCCACCGGCACCGCTACGAGTTCAACGATGCCTACCGCGAGGCGCTCGAGAAGGCCGGTCTAAAATCTACCGGTGTAAACCCCGAAACCGGACTCGTGGAGATCGTCGAGCTAGAGGGGCATCCGTACTTCCTCGGCACGCAGTTTCACCCGGAGCTCAAGAGCACCGTCGAGACCCCGCACCCGCTGTTCGTTAGCTTCGTACGCGCGGCGATGGACTACGCGGCGGCGAAGGAGAAGTAGGCCATGCGCACCGGAACCGACTTTCGGCAGAAGACCCCGCAACAGCTCGGGCGCATCCGGCCCGCGGAGGCGCTCGCGGCAAAACGGAGTCCGATCGTGTTCGTGCTGGAGAACATTCGCTCCGGCAACAACGTCGGTTCCATCCTGCGCACCGCGGACGCCTTCCTGCTCGAAGCCGTGGTCATGGTCGGTTATACCGCACGCCCCCCGCACCGGGAGATCCTCAAAACCTCACTCGGTGCGGAGGAGTCTGTCCCTTGGCACGAGGCCGAAACGATCGAGGGCGCCCTCGGCCCTTTCCGCGAGCGCGGCTACCGTATCACCGCACTCGAGCAGGCCATCGGCTCTACCTCGCTCGCGGAGTTCGACCCCTCGGCCTACCCGGGGGTCGTCGTGGTGCTCGGCAACGAGGTGCGGGGAGTGAGTGAGGCGGCGCTGGCGCTAGTGGATACGGTACTGGAGATCCCCCAGTTCGGGGCTAAGCACAGCTTGAATGTAGCCGTGGCGGCGGGGGTGGTGGGTTGGGGGCTCGGCGGGGGGGAAGTGTAGCGGGTCGAACGGTGCTACCCTCGCTCCAACCCGATCAACCGCGCAAACCCGACATCTATTCCCACTCCGTACAGATGCTCGTCGATCGGCGCGTCGGCGAGGGTCGAGGTGAGGTGGTATTTGGCGGTCGCCCCGATCCGAACGCGCCAGATATCGGAGAACGTCCGTTCGATTCCGCCGCCGAGCTGCAGCGCCGCGATCACGTCGCGCGCGCGCTCCGGACTCTCGACACGGCGGAAGTCACCGTCCGCCCCCTCGATCAGGTCCCGCTCGCGCAGCTTGAAGATCGGGACGATGAACTGCTCCGCGTAGTACGTCCACGCCCCCCGGCCCCAGTGCTCCACCACGCCGATCGGCACGGTGAGCAGGTCGTAGCGGCTCTTAAACTCGAAAGTCTCCCCACCGACCTGCACCGTGGAATCCAGCCGGTCACGTACCGCACTTCCGGAGTAGTTGTAGCCGGCCATGCGGTAGCGTACCTGCGCGGCGAAGCCGAGTCGACCACGGAGTTTCGCCTCGAATCGAAGGCCGATGTTCGGGAGGATCGCCGACTCGTCGAGGTCGTTGTACGCGTCGATCACGCCGTCGAATCGATCCTCGGTGGTGGTGAGCCTACGGTGCGCGACGTCCAACCCACCCACCGCGCCAATGCTGTACTGCGCGGCGAGCGGGACCGCCATGTAGCAGCATACGAGGGCAAGGAGGAGCGCTTGGGGCTGGTTCTGCATCCCGCGAAGCTAAGTCCGGTCGGGTCGGTACCAACCGGGGGCTCGTTGTCCCGCTTCCTCGGAAGAAATGGATGGTTACCCCCGCTCCGGCCGCAACCCGCGTACCGTTTCCCCCGTCCGCCACATCTCGCTGTCGCGTAGCTCGGCGAGCTCGACCTCGAGCTTCTCCCGGTAGTCGTCCTGCGAGTTGAGGTCGATGGAGCGCTGGGCCTCGCGCCCGCTCGCCACCTCCTCGTAGAGGCTTTCGACCACGGGCTTCACCGCGTCGCGGAATTTGTCCTTCCAGTCGAGCGCGCCGCGCTGGGCGGTGGTAGAGCAGTTGGCGTACATCCAGTCCATCCCGTTCTCGGCCACGAGGGGCATGAGGCTCTGCGTGAGCTCTTCCACCGTTTCGTTGAAGGCCTCGCTCGGGCTGTGACCGTGCTTACGCAAAACGTCGTACTGGGCCTCGAACAGCCCTTGGATAGCACCCATCAGGCTACCGCGCTCGCCGGTGAGGTCGGAGTAGACCTCGCGTTTGAAGGTGGTCTCGAAGAGGTAGCCGGCCCCGATACCGATACCGATGGCGAGCGCGCGCTCGGTGGCGCGGCCGGTCGCATCCTGAAACACGGCGTAGGAGCTGTTCAGTCCGCGTCCCTCTACGAAGAGCCGGCGCAGGGAGGTGCCCGAACCTTTGGGGGCGACGAGGAATACGTCGACTTCCTCCGGGGGGATAATCCCGGTGCGCTCGTGGTAGGTGATGCCGAAGCCGTGGGAGAAGTAGAGGGCGTCGCCGGCGGTTAAGTTCTCCTTGACGACTGGCCAGGCCGAAATTTGCGCCGCGTCGCTGAGGAGGTACATCACGATCGTGGCGCGCTTGGTCGCCTCGGCGATCTCGAAGAGGGTCTCGCCCTCCACCCAGCCATCGCGTACGGCCTTCTCCCAGGAGCCCCCGCCTCTGCGCTGACCGACGATGACCGCGAAGCCGTTGTCCCGCAGATTCTGTGCCTGACCAGGCCCCTGTACCCCGTAGCCGATCACGGCGATCTTCTCGTCCTTGAGGGTTTGTTTCGCTTTGCTCAAGGGGTACTCCTCACGCGTAACGACGTGCTCCTGCACGCCGCCAAAATCCAGGGTCGGCATAATTTCAGTTCAGTTTTTTACAGCCTCCAAGGCTTGTAAGTAGGTGTTCAAACGTTCCATCGGTTTTACGATGGCGATGGTCCCGGAGCGTACAAACTCGTACACGCCGATGGTCCGTAAATCTTCTAGTAGCTGTCGGGTTTCGTGCTGGTGACCGGTGCGCTCGATGACCACGTACTCCGGCTCGATGCTGAGGATGCGGGCGTTGTGCGAGCGGATCAGGGCCTCCACGGTGTCGGAATCGGCGAAGGCGGCGGTCGGCACCTTGTAGAGCGCGATCTCCTGTTGGACCACCTCGTGCGGCTCGTACGTGAAGGCCTGCAGCACGTCGACCTGCTTGTTGAGTTGGGTACGCAGGTGCTCGACCATCGTCGGCGAGCAGCGCACGACGACCGTGATGCGGTGGATGCCCGGATCGCTCGACTCCGAGGTCGTTAGGCTCTGGATACCGATGTGCCGCCGCGAAAACACCGACACCACCCGCGAGAGCAACCCCGTTAGGTTTTCCGTAAAAATGACGACGATGTACTCGAGCTCCTTCATAGCGACTCACCGTTGTCGACCTGCCGGGCATCCTCCAGCGGGGGAGGCCCGAGCATGATATCCTTGAGGCCTTTGCCAAACGGAACGACCGGGAAGATGTCGCTTTTCGGATCCACGCTCACGTGGAGAAGGGTAGGCCCTTCGCTGGCTAGCAACCTCGCTACCGCGCCGGCGATCTCGCTCGCCTTGTCGACGGCGAAGGCCCGCCAACTGTAGGCTTTGGCTAAGGCACAAAAATCGGGATTGACCATCGTGACCCCGTAAATGTGGTGATCGAACACAAAATCCTGCATCTGCCGAACCATGCCGAGCCGCTTGTTGTCGAGCAACACGACCTTGATCGGCAGCCCGTGCTCGAAGGCCGTGCCCAACTCCTGGGCGGTCATCTGGAACCCGCCGTCGCCGACGAAACAGATCACCTGCGTACCCGGGGCCGCGATCTGCGCCCCGACCGCCGAGGGGAGCGAAAACCCCATCGTACCCGCTCCACCGCTCGAGAGCCAGCGGTTGGGCTCGGTGTAATCGAAGTAGCGCGCCGCCGCCATCTGGTGCTGCCCTACGTCGGCGGTCACGATCGCGTCACCGGCGGCCTGCCGCGAGACCTCGGCCACGACCTGCTCCATCGTCGGGTAGCCGGCCGGATCGGGTCTCGTGGCGGGCTCGCGGACCTCGACGCGTTCGATCTCGTCGTTTTCGCGAAAGCGGACCATCCAAGCCGGGAACTTCCGTCGCTCCAGCAAGGGCGTGAGCGCCTCGAGCGCCTCGCGGGCGTCGGCACAGATGGGTACCGTGACCCGCACGTTTTTGTTGATCTCCGAAGGATCGATGTCGACGTGGATCACTTTCGCCTGGGGGGCAAAATCCGCGACCTTACCCGTCACGCGGTCGTCGAACCGCATACCTACGGCGAGGATGACGTCCACTTCGTCGAGCAAGCGATTCGCGGCAATGTGTCCGTAAATCCCGGCCATACCAACGCTCGCGGGGTGGGCGAAGGGGAGGTTGCCGAGGCCCTGCAGCGTTACCGCCGTCGGGGCTTCGTATTTTTCCACCAGCGCGCGGAACGCTTCCACCCCGTGGGCGATCTGAACGCCGTGCCCGGCGAAAATGAGCGGTCGTTCGGCCGCGTTGAGCAATTCCGCCGCGTCGCGTACGTCCTGCGGGTTCACGCGGTGCTTAGCCACGTACGAGCGTATCGCCAACGGAGGGGTAGGCGCGTAATCAACCACTTGCGTCTGCGCGTCTTTGGTCAGGTCGATCAACACCGGACCGGGGCGGCCCGAGTTCGCGACGTAGAAGGCCTTGTCCAGGGCGGCCGGCAGGTCTTCGGCGCGGGTGACTTGGATGTTCCACTTCGTCACGCTCATGGTGCACCCCACCACGTCCGTCTCCTGAAACGCATCGGTGCCGAGCAGGCTCGCGGGCACTTGACCGGTGATGCAAACCAGCGGCGTGCTATCGAGCAGGGCGTCCCCCAGCCCCGTAACCAAGTTCGTGGCCCCGGGGCCGCTGGTCACCACCACGACCGCCGTCTTGCGCAACGTGCGCGCCCAACCCTGCGCGGCGTGGATACACCCCTGCTCGTGGCGGCAGAGGATGTGGCGCAGGTCTTTCGCCTCGTAGAAGGCATCGTAAACGGGCATGATCGCTCCACCGGGGTAACCGAAGATCGTATCAACCCCGTGGCGGCGTAAACAGGCGACCAGAACTCGCGCGCCGTTGAGCGCCCTGGGAGCCGGCGAGGTAGACTCGTCGCTGGCTGTTTGGGTGGATGCGCTGGACTGGTGCATCGGGCAAAGAAAGACTATCCCCTGTAAACACGGGGATCAGTACCTACAGAACGGTATACAGCAGGCGGTTTATGAAGAAGAAAATTATGAGATAGATCCATAAGGCATCTAGAAAGTGCCAGTACATCGACAACATGCGCAACTTTAGGCGCTTTTCGGGATCGCTAAAGTAGACGAGCACGCTCACCGGTTCCTTCATCCGTTTGCGGGCCACAAAATAGAAAACGAGCAGAAACGGGAGGCCCGCAATCACGTGGGCGAAGTGCAAACCGCTGATCACGTAGAGGTAAGCCGCGGAGTTGTCCGTGTGCGGGAAAATATCTTGCGAGAACAAGTCGCGCCACGCGAGAAACTGGAGCGCCATAAATACGAGGCTCAACCCGATGGTGTAGAGTAAGGCGCGCTGGTAGCCGGTGGTATCGTCCCTCAGGTAGGCCTTCTTCGCCATCACGATCGTGGCCGAGCTACCGAGCAGCACCACCGTATTGAACAGAAACAGCGGCGGCAGGTCGATCGGGGGCAGGTCGCTCTGCACGCGCGTGTAGATGAAGGCCGCCGAGAAGGCGAGAAACAGGGCACCCACACCGACGAGCACCAGGATCATGATGATGTTGTAGGGGTGGAAGGCCGCGCGGCCCTCCTCTACGTCGTGTCGGATCGTACTCATAGGCTGTTCCCCGTTTTGCTCACCGCCGCCGCCGCCATGGCGCTCCGGCGGCACCGCTCGCTGCAGTACCTCACCCGCTCCCAGTCGCGCTCCCACTTCTTGCGCCAACTGAAGGGGCGGACGCAGACGGGGCAGATCTTACTCGGGAGGTCGCGTTTGGCGGGCGGTCGCTTCGGCATGGCTGGAAGCTTAGCAACTGCTGGGCGGGGGCATGGTTTAGCCGCCCGCGATGATGGCCCGCAGCCGGGGGACGACGCTTTCCTCGAACCAAGGGTTCTTACGCAGCCAGATGTTGTTGCGCGGACTCGGGTGCGGGATCGGGAGCCACTCGGGCAGGTATTCCTCGAAGTTCTTCACGGTCTCCGTGAGTGTCCGTTTGCGCCGCTCCTCCAGGTAGTAGGCCTGCGCGTAGCCCCCGATCAGGATCTTCACGCGCAGCGGGGGCAGCGCGTCCCAGAGCCTCCGGTGCCACTCCGGGGCACACTCCGGGCGCGGCGGTGCGTCACCGCCTTTGGCCCGCCCCGGGTAGCAGAAGCCCATCGGCATCACCACGAAGCGGCCACTCCCGTAAAACTCCTCCCACCCGACCCCGAGCCACTCGCGCAGGCGCGCGCCGCTCGGATCGTCGTACGGGACGCCACTGCGGTGGGCGATCGAGCCGGGCGCCTGCGACACCAGCGCGACCTCCGCCCGGGGGTCGGCCCGCACGATCGGGTTGGGGCCGAGGGGCAGGTGCGGTTCGCAGAGTCGGCACGCCCGAATCGCCCCCACCGTCTCGGCGAGCGTGTCGGGATCGAACTCAGCCATCGATGGGTCGACCGAAGCCGCGGATCACGAGTACGAAGATGCCTAAGCCGAGGGCGACCACGAGCCCGAAATGCCACCAGCCGCCGCCGATGATGGCGGCCGTCAAGTTGCCGGCCAGCGCTACCGCACCCACCGTGAGTGCGTAGGGCAGCTGCGTACGCACGTGCTCGAGGTGATCGCAGCCGCTGGCCAGGGAGCTGAGGATGGTGGTGTCGCTGATCGGGGAGCAGTGGTCGCCGAGCACCGAGGCGGCCAGCACGGTGGCCGTGGTGTTGAGCAGCAGCGCGTAGGCGTGATCCACGTCGAGGCCGGCGGCCACGGCGACCGTCCAGGTGGTCGGGATCGCGATCGGGTACAGGATGGCCATGGTGCTCCAGGAACTGCCCGTCGAAAACGAGATGAACGCCGCGAGCACGAAGATCAGGGAGGGCAGCAAGACCGGGGCGATGTTGCCCTGGAGTGCCTCGGTCAGGAACGTCGCCGTGTGCAGGTCCTCGGTTACGGCGGCTAGTCCCCAGGCGAGCGTCAGGATCACGAGCGCCGGCAACATGGTACCGAAGCCGTGCAGTAGGGTGTCCATCGATTTTTGGAGGTCCATGATCTTCGCCCCGATCGTCATGGCCAGCGCTACGAGTACCCCGCTCAAACTCGCCCAGAGCAGCGCCACGTAGCTATCGGCCGCCCCGATGAGCAGTCCGAGCTTGCGGAAGAACCCGAGCGACTCGCCGGCGCCGGTACCCAGCCCGGCCCAGATCTCGCCGTACGTGCCGGCCGCGATGCCGGCGGCGTCGAGCTCGCCCGCCTGCGCCGTCATGCCCGTGTCGAGGAGCCCGAACACCGTTACCGCGACCACCGTCAGTACCGGGAGCAACGCGTAGCGCGATCGGAGCGGCGATCCGTCGATGGGGGCGAACTCGTCGTTTTCGATGGCGTCGCTCAGGTGGGCGGTCGCGTCTCGCCCGGCCCGGTGACCCGCGTTTTGCCGGAAGGCTCGCGCGGACCGGCGTTCCGCCAGCAGCATGGGGCCGTAGTCGCGCCGACTCACGATCAGCAGGCCCATAAACAGCAGGGTGAGGATCGGGTAGAAGCTGTACTGCAGGCTCTCCAGGAACACCGCGTAGGGCGTGACCTCGAAGGGCAGACCCTCGATCCCCGCGAAGCCACTCTCGATGTAGCCGAGCTCCGCACCGATCCAGGTCGTGATAAAGGCCACGCTCGCGATCGGGGCGGCGGTGGCGTCGACGAGGTAAGCCAACTTCTCGCGGCTTACGCCAAAACGGTCCGTAACCTGCCGCATCGTGTTGCCGACGATGAGCGTGTTGGCGTAGTCGTCGAAGAAGATCGCGATGCCGAGCAGGTACGTGCTCAACTGCGCGGACACCCGATCGCGGGCGAGTACGGCCAGGCGGGCGACGACGCCCGCCATACCGCCGTTGCGCGAGATGAGCGCCACCATCGCCCCGATCAGGAGCGAGAAGACCATCACCGACAGGTGCCCCGAGTCGTTGAGCGCCTCGATAAAGTAGCGGCCGGATACGTCCCAGAGGCTGCGCGAGCTGTAGTAAAAGCTATCGACGCGCAACCCGCCGGCGATGAAGGAGCCGGCCAGGATGCCGACGAACAGACTGGAGACCACCTCTTTGAACAACAACGCCAGTCCGATCGCGATGAGCGGCGGCACGATGGACAGCCACAGGGGGACGCCCCGAACGCGCGGAGCGTCGCCGGGGGACCGGGATACGTGTACCAACCGGGCCCCCGGCGACGCGGTGAACAGGAACAGCTCGCCCGCGGCGTCGACCTCGGCCATCGACCTCGCGAGGCTGTCGACGCCGAGTACGGCGCCCCGGTAGCGAACCGAATCGACCGAGAGCCCCAGGGATTGCTCGATCCTAGCGCTCGCGTCGTCCGCTTGTGCCGACATCCCGGCAGCCAGACCGAGCGAGAGGAGCAGGGCGAGTGTGCGTGCGGGCAAAAGCGTAAAAGTTTGCGCGGAAGGTAATTGTCACACGCTGCGCTATCTCGCGTAGGAGTTAAGAGCTATACACCCTAGTATCCACGTCGAATTTCCCCCCAGATGCGCTTTTTTACCCTGAGCCTTTGCCTCCTGCTTACCCCGCTGCTGCACGCGCAGTACGAGCTCGCGCTGTTACCACCGGGTGAGCGCCCCTTCGCCGCGGACGGGCGGCTGCTCCGCTCGGCGCAACTCGGTGGACTCAACACCCCGCAGGTGAGCGTGGCCGACCTGAGCGGCGACGGAACCCCGGAGCTGTACGTATTCGACCGCACCGGCGACGTCCACATGGCGCTCCGCAGTGGACTCAACGGCTGGGAGCCGGACTTGAGCCTGGTGGAGGACTGGCCCAGCGTGCAGGCTTTCTCCCTGCTGCGCGATTTCAACGCCGACGGAGTCCCCGACCTATTCGCCTTCTCGAGCATCGTGGGCCGACCCGGGGTGGAGGTGTACGCCGGATCGCGGGCTGCCGACGGGCGGGTGAGCTTCGCGCTGGTCGAATTCCCGGGGGCGGCAGTGAACCTGGTGCCCTACACCCTGCCGAGCGGCAACGCCGAATTCATCCTCTCGCCGATCACGGACCTCCCGGGCATCGCCGACGTGGACGGCGACGGGGATCTCGATATCCTCGGCTTCGACGCGAGCGGCTCCTACATCGTGTTTTACGAGAACGTGAGCCCGGCGGGCGCGAGCGGGGACGCGAACTTGCTCCAATTCACGAGATCGAGCGCCTGCTACGGGGGGATGATCGAATCGGCCTTCGACGGCACGATTACCCTCGCGGATGCGGCGGGGGAGTGCTCGGCGGGCTTCGCGCCGGACCCCGGTACCGAACACCAGCTCGTCGCGCTGCACCCGGGGAGTACGACCACCCCGTACGACGTGGACGGCGACGGGGATATGGACCTGCTCATCGGCGACGTAGCCGCACCCACCCTCAGTCAGGTGACGAACACGCCGCAGAACGGCGAAGCCTACTTCACGGAGGTCGTCTACGACTGGCCGGCTTCGACGACCTCCGTCGATCTGCCCAGTTTCCCGGCGGCCTTCGTGGTCGACCTACAGGGCGACGGCAACACCGAAGTACTGGTCGCACCGTCGAATCCGCAGTTCGGCGAGGACCGCGACGTACTCTGGCGCTACGGCACCGGTGACGGGTCGGCCGGATTGAGTCTGCTCTCGACGTCCTTCCTCACCGACGGGGCGGTCGACCTGGGCACCGGGGCGCACCCCGCCTGGGGCGACCTGACCGGCGACGGGATCGACGACCTGCTCGTGGGCAACGACTCCTACTTCGTCGACGGCGAGCGCGTGAGCGAGCTCCGGCTGTACGCGTGGGACGGCGAGGCCTACACGCAACAGGTGCCGTCGTGGCTGGAGGCCCTCAACCGCGTCGTGGGGGGTACCCTCACCGATTTGGTCCCCGTACTCGCCGACCTCGACGCCGACGGGGATCTCGACCTGATGCTGGGCAACGGCGAGGGGAGCTTGAACTACGCCAGAAACTTAGCCGCACCCGGCCGCGCAGCCGAGTTCGAACCGCTGGGCTCACGCTCCTTCTTCATCGAGGTCGGCCGCCAGAGCGCGCCGGCCGTGGCCGACTTAAACGACGACGGTCTACTTGACTTGTTGATCGGGGAGGCCAACGGCAACCTCAACCTGTACCTCAACACGGGCAAGGCGGATGCTCCCGATTTCGACGCTACACCCACGAGCGAGAGCTACGGCGGCATCGACGTCCGCGTGCCCGGATTCACCAACGCCCGCAGCGTCCCGGCTTTCGACCGGAAGGGCGCGCTCTACGTGGGTTCCGCCCAGGGCCGTATGCTCGTGTACCGCACCCCCGCCCAGGCGGACGGGGACGCCGAACTCCTCACCGAATTGAGCCTGGGCGTGGGCGAGGAACTCTCCCCCAGCTTCGGTACGGACTCCGACAGCACCGTCGTAGCGGCCGTCGGCAACCGCCGCGGCGGCGTCCAGCTCTTCGATCAAGGTCGCGCCGTGTCTACCGGAAGTACCGCGCTCCGCCCGCCGTGGAGCGTCTACCCCAACCCGAGTCGGGGTAACCTCACCGCCAGCGGCTTACCGAGTACCGCTCGCCTAAGCGTCTTCTCCTCACTCGGACAGCGGGTTTGGACGGGCGAGGGCACCGCGCTTCCGCAAAACTTGCCAAACGGGACTTACGTCGTGGTGGCCGCGACGAGTTTTGGCGAAAGCCTGGGCAGCAAACGCGTGGTGGTAATCCGCTAGGTCAGCTCCGGTTTAGTCCCGCAACACCTCGCGGGAGATGACCAGCTTCTGGATCTCGCTCGTCCCCTCGCCGATGGTGCAGAGCTTGGAGTCGCGGTAAAATTTCTCGACCGGGTAGTCTTTGGTGTACCCGTAGCCGCCGAAGATCTGCACGGCGTCCGTGCTTACCTCCACGCAGCTCTCCGAGGCGAAGTACTTGGCCATCGCCGAGGCCTTGGTTACGGATTCGCCGTTCTCCTTGAGTCCGGCCGCCTGGCGCGTGAGCAGCTCCGAGGCTTGGATCTTCGCCTGCATATCGGCCAACTTGAAGGCGATGGCCTGGAAGTCGGCGATCGGCTGCCCGAACTGCTCGCGCTCCTGCGAGTAGGCAACGCTGGCCTCGTACGCCCCCTTGGCCGTGCCGAGCGAGAGGGCGGCGATGCTGATGCGGCCGCCGTCGAGGATCTTCATGGCCTGAACGAATCCCTCCCCCTCCTCCCCGAGGCGATTGGCGAGGGGGATCCGACAGTCTTCGAAGATCATCTCGGCGGTTTCGGAGGCGCGCATGCCGAGCTTATTCTCCTTCTTGCCGCCGCGGAATCCTTCGGTGCCGCGCTCGACGATGAAGGCCGTCATGCCGTGAGAATCGAGTAGCTCGCCGGTACGCACGATGACGACGGCCACCTCGCCGCTGTAGCCGTGGGTAATCCAGTTTTTGGCGCCGTTGATCACGTAATCGTCGCCCTCCGCGACGGCGACCGTCTTCATCCGACCGGCGTCGGAGCCGGTGTTCGGCTCCGTCAGGCCCCAGGCCCCGACCCACTCGCCCGAAGCGAGCTTCGGGAGGTAGCGCCGCTTCTGCTCCTCGCTACCGAACAGGAGGATGTGGTTGGTGCACAGACTGTTGTGCGCGGCGACGCTGAGGCCGATGCTCGGGTCCACCTTGGAGATCTCCTCGACGATGGTGATGTACTCCTGGTAGCCCAGGCCGCTACCCCCGTATTCGGCGGGTACGAGCACCCCGAGAAAGCCCTGCTGGCCAAGTTGCGTGAACAGCTCACGCGGGAAAATTTGGGCTTCGTCCCATTCCATAACGTGCGGCCGGATGTGGGCCTCTGCGAAATCTCGGGCGGCGCTGCGGATCAGCGTTAGGCTTTCTTGCTTCTCGGCGAGTTGGGTCATTTGGTCTAGGTCGAGCGAACGTGGAGGTAAAGGCGTTGGGCTTAGCCGTTTGCGGGGCGGAGGGCGTCGCTGTAAACGCGGCGCAGCAAAACGACGGCCATACTCCCGAATACAAGCGTAGCGGCCAGGGAGTTTAGCGCGAAGGGGATACCGGCGGCGTAGCAGGCCAGTAAGCCGGCGGGCGTGAGCGGGTACATACCCGAGCTCATCCAGACCCCGAGGTTGGAAACGAGAAAGAAGAGGGCCGTACCGACGACCCCGAGGCCGCCCAAACGCGACCAGGAGCTGTCGCCGCGCGCGCGCATGAGCACGGGCAGTAAGCAGGCCAGGGCCATGCCGAGGTACACGGCGGGGCTCCCGAACCACCGGAAGCCTTCGTAGTACTCGGCGTAGACTACGTTGTTGAGCACCAGATCGCTCAGGTAGAGCGCCACCAGCGTACTCGCTAGGCCCACCCAACGCGGGCGGGCGAAGGCCCCGGCCACCATCCCCATGGCGAGGATGGGGGTGAAATTCGGGGCGTGCGGTAGCAGTCGTGCGAAGATGCCGACGAAAACGACGGTGATGAGGGCGAACAGGCGGAGGGGCAAATCGGAAAATTTAAATGCGGCAGCGAAGGTAAGCCGCGGGCGGCAGGAGAGTTGCGTCGGCTACTCTTCGAATACCTTGAGTCGCATGTCGAGCGGATCGAAGGCCGCCAGGAGGGTGTCGAACAGCTCCCCGCCGTGGCGCACGTAGAGATCCATGAAGCTATCGGTACGCTCCTGGAGGCCGCCGTCCGGCAGCAATTCAGCCCGGATCCGTTGAATCGTATCGATCGAGTGCTCCTGCTGTCTCTTCAACTCGCGCACGAGTCGCTTCCCCAGTCTTTCCACCTCGTTGATCGAGCGTTGCCCGTCGGCCAACACCTTCATCCGCAGGGTCGGATCTACCCGCGCGGCGCGTTCGCTCAGGTCTTCGAATAGGGCGCGCAGGCGCTCCACGTCGCCGTCGACCGCGACGTCGGTCGCGCTGTGCTCGGTCACGAACGCGCGCAGCAGGGCGTGCTCGTCACCGAGGAGATCTCGCGCCCGGAGTCCGAGCTTCGCCAGGGTGCGCGCTTGTTTGTCCCCGATCCACCACGCGCTGTCGCGCCGGACGAGCACGGGGAAGGGCACGTCGAACTCGGCGAACTGCGCGCGGCGCTCCAACCAGTAGGCGAGCTCCCCGCCCCCGCCGACGTAGGCGAGGTTGGGCAGGCAAATCTCCTGCAAGAGGGGGCGCATCACGACGTTCGGGCTGAACCGCTCGGGGTGGGCCTCGATCTCCGCGGCGACCGCCTCGCGACCCCAACGGAGGTCTGTGTCGAGTACCACGACGTCCTCGCCGTCTACCTCGAGGCGATCGCGCCGCCCCGCTCGGAGGTAAAAAAAGTTGATCCGCCTGGCGTGCGCTTGTTGCGCGAAGCCGGCGGTTTCGAGCTGGGCCACCGTTTCGGCGATGAGGGGCTCGCTTACGCGCCCGAGGACCTCCCGGCGGATCAGGGGTGCGAACTGCCGCTTGAAGCGCGGGTGGGTAAGGTTGACCACCACCACGCCGTAGTCGCGAAACAGCTCGGCCACGAAGCCGGCGGTCGCCTCGCCGAGCGTGCGGTCCGCGGCGTAGGCCTCGCGCAGCGATCTCTCCAACTTTCTTGCGTGCGTACTTGGACCGAGGTCCTGCAGCAAGGCCTCCAGCGTGGGCTGTAAATCGGCGAGCCTCATCGCTCCGGTCGCGCCGGTTTGCTCGGTCTTCCAGCGGTAGGTCTTGCCCCGGAAGCGGAGGTGGTCGATCTCGTCGAAATCGTGGTCCTCCGCGCCGAGCACGAAGGCGGGCACGAAGCGCTGCTCGGGGTAGCGTTCGCTCAGGCTGCGACACAGCGCCACCGCGCTCAGGATCTTGTAGACGTAGTAAAGCGGTCCGAGGAAGAGCGATGCCTGGTGGGCGGTGGTGATCGTGAAGGTCTGCGGGTCGAGCAGCGCGTCCACGTCCGCCGGCAGCTTCACCCGGTAGCTTCCGTACTGCTCGCGCACCACGTCGAGCAGGGTCTGGCGGCTTTCGCCATAACGGCGGTCGGCCTCCCAGGCCGTGCGCGCGGCAATCGTTTTGGCGAAAGCCGCGAGGGTGGGTGGGTAAGCCATGAAGGGCGCCAGCGCGGGGTCACGCTCGGCGTAGGCTACGTCGCGCGCGGAGAACTGACCGCTCTCGCGAAAACTCACGCGCTCGACGCGGACGGGCGGCGCGGCGGGCTCGGCGGCCGTGGGGGCGGAATCGGGGGTCATAGGCGCGTAGCTTCACCGGCAACAACCGGCTGGCTCGCCGACCGGTTTCAGCCCAACGTTACACATGGCCGACCCAACGTACATCCTCGCCCTCGACGCGGGCACCACTTCGTGCCGCACGCTCGTCTTCGACGCTTCCGCAAAACTCGTGGCGCTCGCCCAGCGGGAGTTCGAGCAGTACTACCCGCGGCCGGGTTGGGTCGAGCACGATCCGGAGGAAATCTGGGACGCGCAGTGGGCCACGGTACAGGCCGCGCTGCGCGAGGCGAAGCTAAAATTTAGCGACATCGCCGCCATCGGCATCACCAACCAACGCGAAACGGCGGTGGCCTACAGCGCGCGTACCGGTAAGCCCCTCACCAAGGCGATCGTGTGGCAGGACAAGCGAACCGCGAGTCGCTGCGCGGAGCTCCGCGAGGAGTGCGGCGAGGACATCCGCCGGCGTACCGGCCTCGTGGTCGACGCCTACTTCTCGGCGAGCAAGTGGGCGTGGATGCTGGACAACGTACCGGCGCTCGCGGAGGCGCGCCGAGCCGACGATCTGCGCTTCGGGACCGTCGACACCTGGATCGTCCACAAGCTCACCTCCGGCAGGGAGCACCTCACCGACGAGACGAACGCCTCGCGCACGCTCGCCTTCGACATCAACCTCGGCGCGTACAGCGAGGAGCTGCTCGACCTGTTCGGCTTGCGCCAAAACGAGTTGCCGAAGGTCGTGGCGAGTTCGGGAAAGTTAGCCCGTACGGATACTGCGCTTACTGAGGTGGCCATTCCGATTTGCGGGATTGCGGGCGACCAGCAGGCCGCCCTATTCGGGCAGCGCTGCTTTGCCGCCGGGGAGGCGAAAAATACTTACGGCACCGGTTGCTTTTTGTTGATGCACACCGGTACGCAGCTACGTCGGAGCGAGCACGGCCTGCTGACCACCATCGCCTGGCGCATCGGCGAGGAGCGCCACTTCGCGCTGGAGGGCAGCATCCTCGTGGCGGGCGCGGCGGTGCAGTGGTTGCGCGACGGACTGGAGTTTTTCGAAGACGCCAAGGAGAGTGAGGCGATTGCGAGCAGTCTCGACGACAACGGCGGCGTGTACGTGGTGCCCGCGTTCGCCGGACTGGGCGCCCCGTACTGGGACGGGCGAGCCCGCGGTGCCGTATTCGGCCTCACGCGTGGTTCGGACAAGCGCTACCTCACCCGCGCGACCCTCGAATCGCTCGCTTACCAGACCCGCGACCTCGTGCAGTCGATGGAGCGCGACAGTGGGCTGAAGCTCGACACCCTGAAAGCGGACGGTGGGGCCTCGGCAAATAACTGGCTCATGCAGTTTCAGGCGGACCTGGTGCAGCGACCGGTCGTGCGCCGGCAGCTGGGCGAGGCCACCGCGCTCGGGGCGGCGTTTTTGGCCGGACTCGGTGTCGGGCTGTGGACCCTCGACGATCTGCGCGCGCTTCCCTTGCCTACGGACACCTTTGACGTAAGTCGTGCCGCGGCACCCATGGACCAGCTGTACAAAGGGTGGCAGAGCGCCGTGGCGGCTTGTCGCAGTTTCGAGCATGTATGATCGAGCTCGTCGGCGCTGAGGGGTTTTTGCGGAAGCAGCACGGGGAGGGGCTCGTGGTCGTCGATACGCGTTCGCCGGGGGAGTTCGCGCAGGGCAGGCTGATCGGCTCGCACGGCGTACCGCTGTTTAGCGACGCGGAGCGCGCGCGGGTGGGGACGCTCTACAAGCGGGTGGACCCGCGGGAGGCGCTGCTCGCCGGGCTCGAGATCGTGGGGCCGAAGATGCGCGACATCGTGGAGCGCGTCGACGCGCTCACCGCCGGTCGGCGCACGGTGGGCGTGTACTGTTGGCGGGGTGGCTCGCGCTCCGGGAGTGTGGCCTGGCTGCTCGAAACGGCGGGGTACGCGGTGGTTCGGCTCGAAGGCGGTTACAAGGCTTACCGGCAGCACGCCCGCTCGTTGTTCGACGACTTGCCCTTCGCGTTTCGCGTGGTAGACGGCCCGACCGGTTCCGGGAAAACGGTGCTCCTGCACGAGCTGGAGCGGATCGGTGAGCAGGTGCTCGACCTCGAAGGCATCGCCAACCACCGCGGCAGCGCGTTCGGATTGGCTCCGGGGGCGGTGCAACCGAGTACGGAGCTGGCCGAGAACCTGATCTTCGAGCGGTTGCGGGGTTTTGACGTAAGTCGACCCGTTTGGGTGGAGAACGAAAGCCGCAACGTCGGGAAGGTATTCCTGCCCGAAGGCCTCGTAAACGCGCTGGCTGCCGCGCACCGGACGGAGCTCGTCGTTCCGACCGAGGACCGGGTGGCGCACATCGTGGAGCTGTACGGGGACTACCCCGGCGAGCACCTCGTTAACGTGTTCGTGCACCTGCGCAAGCGCCTCGGCGGCTTAGCCACGCAGGAGGCGATCGCGGCCGTGGACGCCGAAGATCTGGCTACCGCCGTGCGGATCGCGCTCGTGTACTACGACAAGGCTTACGCGCACTACTCCGCGCGGCAGACGCCCACGAGCTCCGAGCGGATCGAGGCGCGGGTGGGGGAGTTGGCCGCGGTGGCCGAGCGGTTGGCGAGTGCAACGCCTACCCCGGGGTGAATCGCCAATCGATCGGCGACGCGATCTTGCGGCCATGACTTCGACCGCCCCCACCGTTTACAAGCTCACCCAGTACTCGCACGGCGCCGGCTGCGGCTGCAAGATCGCGCCCGACGTCCTCTCCGAGATCATCGGGGCGAGCGGTACGGCGGGTACGGGTTTCCCCGGCTTGCTGGTCGGTAACGCCGAGCGCGACGACGCGGCAGTGCTCAGTCTCGGCGACGGTACCGCCCTGATCTCCACCACGGATTTCTTCATGCCCATCGTCGACGATCCATTCGTCTTCGGGCAGATCGCGGCGACCAACGCCATCAGCGACGTCTACGCCATGGGCGGCAAGCCGTTGCTGGCGATCGCGATCCTCGGCTGGCCGATCGATAAGCTCCCGGCGGCGGTGGCGGGGCAAGTGATTGCGGGGGCGCGCGCTACGTGCGACGAGGCGGGTATCCCGCTGGCGGGGGGGCACTCCATCGACAGTCCGGAGCCCATTTTCGGCCTGGCGGTAAACGGGCGCGTGGCCGAGTCCGAGCTCAAGCGCAACGGTGGAGCCAAGGTCGGTGACTTGCTCTACCTCACGAAGGGCCTCGGGGTCGGCATCCTGAGCACCGCCCAGAAGCAGGGCAAGCTGCGCCCCGAGGACGCTGAGCTCTGCCCGAGATCCATGACCCAGCTCAACGCGATCGGCCTGGAGCTCGCGAAGGTGAGCGGCGTGCGCGCGATGACGGACGTGACGGGCTTCGGCCTGCTCGGTCACCTTTCGGAGATGTGCGAGGCGAGCGATACTTCGGCGGTACTCGACTACGAGGCCGTGCCCGTGCTCGACCGGGAGGTAGTGCTCGGCTACCTGCGCGCCGACGCGGTGCCGGGTGGCACCAAACGAAACTTGCGCAGCTACGGCGGCGGCCTGGGGGAGATGAGCGAGGAGCAGCGCTACTTGCTGGCTGATCCGCAGACGAGTGGGGGCTTACTCGTATCGGTCGATCCTGCGGACGGCGCGGAGGTGGAGCGCGTTGGTGCGGCTGCCGGACTCAAGCTGCGGCCGATCGGGCGCATGGTGGCTCGCGGCGAGGCCTTGGTGGTCCTTGCTTGATGTTTGGTGTAGCCGACTGGTAGGTCTCGTTTTACCGAAGTAAAATGGTTTGAAACGCATACATCTTTGTTGGAGGAGCCACTCGACAACGCCTCTACTGTATCTATCAACCTAGTCCTGATGACATCTCTAACTAAAGCTGTATCCTTGTAATCTGAAACCTGTAGTTTCAGATTACAAGGATATGAGTTTACTCTTCCGGTCGGCTGCGTCCGAGATTCGTCGCTTGTTGTCGAGCTTCCCGGCCGTTGGAATAGTCGGGCCCCGGCAAGTCGGAAAGACGACGCTCGTCAAAGAGCTACTGTTCGAGCGCCAAACGGACGTCCATTTTCTCGATTTAGAGGACCCCCGGGACCTCCTTCGGCTACAATCCCCGTTCGACTACTTCGAAGAGCGGAGCCACCTCACGATCGTCATCGACGAGATACAGATCCGTCCCGAACTGTTCACACTCCTCCGACCGCTCATCGATGCAGACAGACGACCGGGGAGGTTCGTACTACTCGGATCCGCGTCGCCGGAGATGATGCGGGGGGCTAGTGAATCGTTGGCCGGAAGGATTGCCTACGTAGAGCTAACGCCACTGACTCTAGTCGAACTCGCGCAGCTGAGGCTTCGTGAGAGGCATTGGCTGGTGGGTGGGTATCCGGAGGCTTTGTTGCCCCCGGACCCGGAGCTAAGTTTCGAATGGCGAGCTAGCTACGTCGAGACGTACATGACCAGGGAACTACCCGCGCTCGGTAGCGTAGCGCAGATCGACACGCTTCGCAAATTGTTCCGGATGATCGCCGTAAATCAAGGGGGGCTCTTCAACCAAACCGACTACGCGCGTTCGCTCGGCGTAAGTCACACCGCGGTGAGCAACTACGTACAGTTACTGGAGCGTGCCTTCCTCCTGCGTCGGCTGCGGCCTTACCATCCGAACGTGACCAAGCGCCTCACCAAGGCACCGAAATTGTACGTCCGCGACAGCGGCTTGCTGCACGCCGTCAACTTCGTCGAAGATCGACTTCAGTTGTCGGACAGCCTGTTGCAGGGCGCGAGTTGGGAGGGTTACGTGATCGAGCAACTCGCCGCCGTGGTGTCCAGGCGGGCAGAGCTCTATTTCTACCGAACGCAGACGGGCGTCGAGATGGACCTGGTTGTGGTTGGCCGGCGGGGCAAACTCGTGAGTGTAGAGATCAAGCGTAGCTCAGCGCCCAAGTTGACCCGTGGCTCCGCCAGGCGGTTGCGGATCTCGAGCCCGATCTCGTACTGGTCGTTGCGCCGGTTGGAGCGGCTTTCGCGAGCGAGGGCGTCCATTACGTAGGCCTCGAGGACGCGATCGAGCGACTAACGGGTTGGTAGGCGGTCCTACGGCGAGGTCAACGATTCGTACGACACGAGTAAGGTTTACCGCGCTAGCAGTATTCAAGGTCTAATCGCAGAATTAGGTTAAATCTTGCGATTACGATCGCAAAATTCATTGGAATCTTGCGATTAGGCTGGTGTAACGCTGTTTCCTAAGAGGTTTTTCTCGTATGGAGTGCAGCTTACAGGTGTATAGAACCCATATATTCACATCATGGCGCGCACCAATATCGAAATTGACGACGCCCTAATTACCGAGGTCATGGCCCTTACGGGCAGTAGAAGAGAGCGTACGGGACTTTCAGCAACTCGGTCTACGGGGCTTGCGCGCACCCATGCTCGCGAAGATCGATACGCTTCAGGCCGCGATTGAGGCGAAGCACTGCGTCCGGCTCAGTGACTACCGTAGCACCAACTCCAACAGTGTGGGGCCGCGCCTCGTCGAACCGTTTCATCTCGATGTGCCCCGGGGTATCCTCCACGCCTACGACCTCGGGCAGCGGGATATACGCCACTTCAAGCTCGATCGATTTACGTGGGTCGAGTCACTCGATGAGGCCGCCGCCCATACCGACAAGCACCAGGCACTTCGTACGGACGCCTTCAACATCGCCATGAACGAGCAGGTGCACGTGCATCTCGTGCTGAACGTAGCTGCCCGCAATGATCTCACCGAACGCTTCCCAGCCGCGAGCGCCTAACTCGATGATGCGGACAAGGAAGAGCACTACGATTTCGACGCTCATGTAAATGCCCAATTCTACGGGGTACTGTCCTTCTGCCTCACCAACTGGAGTGGGGTAGAGGTGCGGGCGCCGGAGGAGTTGCGGGCGGCCATGCGGACGGCGGCTTCCTCGGTTTTGAGCTCAGCGGCGCGTTTGCTGAAGAAGCGGTTAGCGGCGACCTCGATGCCGTAGGCATTTTCGCCGAAGGGGACGGTGTTCATGTACAGCGCCAGGAGTTCGTCTTTGCCGTAGGCCTTTTCCAGGCGGCTGGCGATGATCATTTCCCGGATCTTCGTTTTCAGAATGCTGCCCATGCCGTTATCCCGCCGGGGGAAGAGTTGCTTGGCGAGCTGCTGGCTGATGGTGCTGCCGCCGCCGCTACTTCGGTGCTGCATCATGACAGTTTTTACGATCACGCGGCCCAGCGCCCGGGCGTCGATGCGCTGGTGCTCGAAAAAGCGGGCGTCTTCGGTGGCGATCAGGGCATCTTTCACGCAGGGGGTAATTTCGGTTAGCGGTACGCTGAGGCGGTTGACGCTGTAGTACTCGGCGATGACCTTGTCGTCTTCGCTGATGACGGAGCTGGCTTCGGGATTTTCTACGGCCAGGAGGGCGGCGCGGTCGGGCATGGGGCCGTAGGCGCCGCCGATAGCCCGGAGGTAAATGAAGCCCAGCGTGAGTAGCCCGAGCAGCAGGGCGCCGCCAAGTGCCAGAAAGGCCAGCTTCCAGCCCGGCGGGGGGGCTGCGCTTGTTCTGCGGCATATAATTGGGGGGTAGGACAGCAATGTGAACGAGTTACGGTGCGGGAAGAATTTCCCTCGCCCGGGCCCTTAAGGCGTCGGTACGTTATGCTTGTTAGCGACCTAAAGTATGAAGTATGATTTCCGCGGTATTTAACATTTCTGCAATCGATATTATGTCTCCCACGCGAGGTTTCCAATTTTTTACATACCATATTTGCAGTAGTCGACGAAGTCCATCATGCTTACGTAAATCACCGATTCGTTCCCGGCTACCTTGCACGGTAAGCTTGAACGGTGTTTTCTACCGCTCCCCTGGCTACTTACGCTGATTGCGCCCCGTGTGCCTTCTCGACGAACACACCGCTTTTTATAACCAAATAAAGTCGACCGTCCACACATGATCGCAATTTACTTCCCATCCTTCCGCCAGCCCCTTCTTGATGTAGGGATGCGGAGGGCCCGACCATTCCTCACCCTCCTTCTGCTTTTAGGCTTTACGGCCGCGGGGTGGGCCTCCAACATCGTCGAAGTCTCGGCCGTCTCCGATCGCATTCTGCTACTGCGGTTCGACGATGGCCACATCGATTACGGCCAGACGAACGGCGGCAACATCATTTACAACGCGGCCCTCGATACGGCGAACATCGGCAACTTGGGTACCTGGGGCATCAGTAGCTCCGATGACCCGAATTTCAGTGGTATCGTCAGGCCGGTAGCCGTAGGGCGGAAATCGAAAGCCGGTGACGTCAATACGCTCTTCGTTGAGAAGGAGCGGCAGGTCGTCCTGGATCATTGGGTTTACCTTCACCTACCGCAGCCCCTCACGGAAGGGCGTACCTACACGATAGACCTCGGTGACTACGCCGCTAACCGCGAAACGTTCGACTTCACGTTCGACCCGCGGGAGCGCTACTCGGAGTCGGTCCACGTAAACCAGTTGGGCTTCGTACCCAACTCGCCCAAGTACGCTTACATCAGCCAGTGGATGGGTGATATGAACTTCGGTGACATCGTAGACGGCCGCGGTCGGTTCGAGGACTACAACGGTACGCGTTTCGACCTGGTCGACGTCAATTCCGGCCAGTCGGTTTTTAACGGCACCGTACAGATGCGCAAGCGCGTGACCGACGGTAGCCCCGCGACCAACGACCGCTTCGACGGATCGCCCTTTTGGTTCGGCCTCGGTGGGGACGGGCCGCCGCCGCGCATACCCCAGAACTATACTTTCTCCGACGTACTCGAGGCGGACTTTTCCAACTTCACCACGCCCGGCACCTATAAGGTCGTCGTCAGCCGCATGGGCTGCTCGTTCCCCTTCGACATCGCCGCCGATGCCTTCCGTACGCCCTTTTCCTACGTAATGAAGGGGATCTTTTACCAGCGTGCGGGTATCGTCCTGGAGCTCCCCGACGGTAAGGTTCGGCCCCGAGATTACCACCCCGACGACCTTCCTTTGGAACGGTTCCGTTACGATCGGACGCGTTGGCTGGATTCCCCCAGCGAAAAATCAGAAAGCGCGCCCGGTAACTTCAATAACGAATTCCTGCCCGTCTACGGTTGGTACCACGACGCGGGGGACTGGGATACCAACCCGTTTCACGCCCGGGTACCCTTCTCTTTAATGCTGCTTTACACCCTGAAGCCGGAGAACTTCGGTGACGGGGACGTCGGCAACCGGTACAAGCTCAACGAGAGCGATGCCAACTGGATCGACGAAGGCACGGACGGCCTACCCGACATCCTTAACGAAGCCCGCTGGCTGATCGATTACTACCGACGCGCCAAGGATGTCGGCCTCGCCCGCGGGATCACCACCGGCGGCGTTCCCGGCGGTTACGGCGGGGTGGATGCCGGGGCCATCGACGGTTTCCCCAGTTGGGAGGACGAGCGCTCGCTTCGCTTTATGGCCGAAGACCCTAACCAAACCTTCACTTACGCCGCGGCGGCGGCCTGGTACGCCTCCAGCCTCCGACTCTCCGGGGGTAACGCCGGTGAAGTAGCCGAGTGGATCTCCGAAGCCGAAAACGCCTATACCTGGGCGGTGAATAACGCCACGCCCGCCGACTACGAGCTGTGGGCCCAGGCTACGCGCAGGTCACGCACTCTTGCCGACGTAGCCCTCTACCGGGCTACGACGAACACGACCTATCAGTCGAGTTTTCGCGACGGCCTGAGCACGAACGACCGATTCATCAGCGGGTCCGAAGGTTGGGGCGCCCCCGAATACTGGGAGTACGCCAGCGTGATCTATTCCTTGCTCCCCGCTGACTTCCCGGGGCTGGACGTAGCCTTTCAGAACGAGGTGAAAGCCAAGATCCTCCAGGTTGCGGACGACAGCTACATCGCCCCCAGCGAGCAGCGGGGCTATCGCGTAGCCTTCAATAACTTCAAGGCGCACATCATCGGCATGCAATCCACGCCCATGCTGACGCTGTTGCTAGCGGCCAGTGAACTGTCCGACGATACCAAATACATCGACGCCATCCATACGTCCTCCGCCTTCTTCCTGGGTGGCAACCAGGAGCACATCACCTGGATCAACAACGTGGGGGAGAAGTCGGTCAAGTACCCTTTCCACCCCAACAGCTGGTGGCTCAACGACGTCAACAGCAAGGTTTACTCCAATGAGATCGTTACGGGATACGTCCCTTACGGAAGTTACCAAAGCCCCGACTTTTTCGGTTTCGGTTTTCAGTGGGAGGGGGATGAGGACTTCTCTAAATCCACCATGTACCCGCGCTATGAGTACCAGAACTGGCCGCTGATGGAGCAGCGCGTCGAAAACCGGACGTCCATCGCGGGCTCGGAAAATACCGTATGGCAGAACAACGCCTCGGCCGCCATGGTGTACGGATTCATCAGTAACCCCTCTACCGGAAACTACACGTTCAACGGGCGGCCTACGGTAGCCATCGACGCACCCGACCAGATCGATGCCGGCTCGGGTGCTACTCTGAGGGCGAACGCTTCGGGCGACACGCGCCGCGTCGGGTACTGGCTGGAAGAGAACTTCATCGGCTATAGCTACGACCGGGCCGACAACTTCGCCTTCAACTGGAAGCCCCTCCTGCCCGCCGGAACGAACGACTTGCTGTTGACCGCCGTTGCCTGGGACGATAAGGGCCTCATCTCCCTGCCCTCCGACTCCGGCGATAAGCTGATCGACCTGGTCAGCGGCGGCGGGGTGACGGCCATCGAGATCATCCCCGGCGATCTTCAATTCGACGGTGAGGGCGAGACGCGCCAACTTGAGGTCGTCTTCACACCCTCCACCGCTACTAACCAGGAGGTTACCTGGTCTAGCTCGGACCCATCGGTAGTTAGTGTCAGCGCCGACGGCCTCGCCGCGGCTTCCAGCGATGGCATCGCCACCATCACCGCTACCGCGTCGGATAACGGGGTGACGGATGAGATCACCGTTAGAGTAGGCGATTTCGTGGAGCTGGAAAGTTTCACCGTAACGCCGGCGAATGCGACCCTATCGCTTTCGGACACCCTCTTCCTGGTAGCCACCTTTAACCCCGTGGACGCCAGCACCCAGGAGCTGACCTACACGAACAGCAACCCGAATGCCTTTCGGGTGGAAGACGACGGTCGCATAATCCCCCTGGCTCCGGGAAGCGGGACGGTCACCGTCCAGGTAGTCGGCACCGACCTCTCCCAGCAAGCCAACATCAACGTGACCGATCCTAGCTGTACCGGGGGGCTGGTAAATCGAGATTTCTCTAATGGCCTCGAAGGTTGGAATACCGTATTGGGTACCGTAAGCGCGACCCAGGACCAGGGCGAATCCGTCCTGCTCGCCCCGGCCGAAAGTGGTGGTGACCAGCGCATCCCCAGAGCCGTCGCCGAAGGCACGACCGTCACCGTAACCGCACGTGCGCGTACCGCGGAGCCGGACGCTTTCGCGCTGCTCGGCATCGACTTTAAGGACGCCAGTGATGAGACAATCTCCACAACGAACGTAAAGGTCGAAAGCATTGGGTACGAAACGATCGTCTACGCTTTGGATGCACCCGCCGGCACCGAGGCCGTCAACATCTGGTTTTACTGCGGTACGGGGACGCTTTACGTAGATGAGTACTGCGTCAATATTCCGGCCGAAGGAACCGGGACTGGCCCTGACTGTACCGGGGGGCTGACCAACCGGGATTTCTCTACTGACCTCGAGGGTTGGAATACCGTACTGGGGGCGGTAACCACGGCCCAGGACGAGGGCGGATCCGTCCTGCTCGCTACCGCCGAAAGTGGCGGCGACCAACGTATCCCCAGATCCGTCGCCGAAGGCACGACCGTCACCGTAACCGCACGCGCACGTACCGCGGAACCGGACGCTTTCGCACTGCTCGGTATTGACTTTAAAGACGCGAATGATCAAACGATCACGACGACGAACGTAAAAGTCGAAAGTACCGGGTACGAAACGGTTGTCTACAGCGCGGATGCACCCGCCGGCACCGAAGCCGTCAATATTTGGTTCTACTGCGGTACGGGGACGCTTTATATAGACGAGTACTGCGTCGACATCCCGGCCGAAGGGTCGGATACCAACCCGAGGTTCGATCCTTCGACCGGGTCGGTAGGTGTCGAGTCACCAATCGAGGTAAAGGTGTTCCCGAACCCCTCGCACCGGGAGATCGTACAACTGCGCTTGGATAAGCCGGTCAATGGCCAGATAACCGTACACGACGAGAAGGGCAGGCTGGTCCGCTCGCTACCCATCCAGGGTAACAGCGCCGAATTTCGCCTCCTTGCCCGCGGTGTCTACCTGGTCCGCGTTGTCGACGGAGTGAATAACTTCGTTACAGAGCGACTTATCGTACAGTAGACTAGATCCCCGCGAGGTGATTCATTAGGAGGTGGGGAGCCCCGTGCGAAGCACCTCGCGGGCAATGCGGTCGAGCACCTCACGGGGGCCCCTGAAGTGATACACCTCGTGAAAGTGATACAACTGCGCCCCGCGGGGAAGTGGACGGACGGCGGAAGTGCTGCTCAGTTCACAGTACCCGCGTTTGGCCCGAGTGGCGGCAATTACCTCCCCGGCATAGGGGTCGCTTTGTACGGAAAAATCAGTGTTTCCGTAGCGATCCAGGCCGGGGAGGGAATAGCGGATGATGGTCAGGCGCTCCCGGCCGGGGTCGTAATAGTTGTAGCATTCGCGAGCCAGCTGGTGGGGAATATCGACTTTGACCGGTGGTTCGCCGTCCCAATCGATGATAGCTACGGCACCGTCGACCCGCACCCGACCACCGGTTGACGACGGAGGGTAGAGGAGCAACTCATCGACCCCCGCCGCCCGCACCTTTGTATCGCTCGCGGTAAAACTCATTAATCGCCCTCCTTTCTCCATGCGACTTCACTTCCGGCTTACACCAAACGACCGTCCCGTTCCTTGGGACTACCTACCTAACCTCACGGGCTGGCTCCACGGTCGGCTCGGTAAGCGCGACGACCTGCACGAGGGGACGAGCCTGTACTCGATGAGCGACTTGAGTCACGGTCGCGTGCGCCGGGGCGCACTAGATTCCGAGGGCGGCTCGAGCTTCTTCCTGTCTAGTTACCGCGACGACGTGCTCGTGGAGCTGATGGCCGACTTGATGCGCAAACCGATTACCTACGAGGAGCAAGACCCGCGACGCGTGGCTTGGGGGATGCACGTTGAGGCAGTCGATATGGAGCGGACTCCCGAGTTCGGAGAGACCGCCACTTTCTGGGCGAAGAGCCCGGTGCTACTGCGCGATGCGCGTCCGGACGGTAGTCGTGAGCACATTCTCTACGGCGAAGAGCAGTCCGATGAGCTGCTGACGCGCGTGTTGCACTGGAAGCAGGGGCAGGCGGGCCTAACGCCGGTGGGGGCGATGCGCTTTGACCGGAGTTACGGGAAGGCTAAGTCGAAGTTGATTACCTACAAAGGTGTCCACAACCGCGCGAGTTTGTGTCCAGTGGTGGTGGAGGGTGGCGCAGGGGTATGTGCTTTTGCTTGGAACGTTGGCGGAGGCCAGAGTACGGGAGTCGGCTTTGGAGCGCTTGAAATGATGAAGTCGAAATGAACGAATCGCTAACACAAGTTGCGTCTACTGCTCTAACTGATCTCTCCTTCTACCTAGAGCCGCCCGAGTTAACTACCAAAGCAACGTTGACTATTGAAGCACTAGCACCGCTTAGCATGGTGTCTAGTCAACCAGGTACGTACTTCCGTAGTGAATTGGCTCCAACGCGGCACATGGTGCTTGGAATGCTAGAAAACGCGCTTGGATGGCACTACCACGGTGATTTGCGGCGCGAATTGCGGAAAGGCTTAGCAAAAACGGCTAAAAAGAAACTGCCTAAGTCTAGTGATTTAAAGACCACAGATTGGGCCAAGGGTACGCTCTCGAATTCCGGAAGTAAATACGAGTCACTGCTCGATCATCACGTACAGCTTTCGCTAAAACACATTCCGCCCTCTATGGGGTACGATGATTTGTGGTCTATGCAGTTGCACGATAAGGGTGGGAACTTTTTAGGCGGAAGTCGTGCCTACAGCGCGGTTATCGAAGCCCTCATCACTGCGACCAAGTCTAGTGATGAAGGAATCAAAGTCGAGTTTGGCGATCGCAAAGGGTTCGAGAGGATGTCACTCGGTGACGCGATGCAAAAACGCGGAGCGAAAATTCACGTCGATGCTATCCGCGAGGCATTCCCGCAGTACTACGTGAGCCCCAAGAAGCGTGGCTACGTAGTGCCTGAGGGACCGTACGTATTCGAGGTACTTACGACCCCCACGCTCGCAGATTTATTAGGTGCAGCACTGGCTAACCCGGAGGGGGCCCTCTACCTCGGCAGTAATGATGGTTGGGTAGACGCACAATGGATATCGATATGATCGACGGGAACACTCTGCACCCATTACCGCGCTATGGCTTAGCCATACTTTGCTATGAAACGGGTAATCGCGATCTTGAAGGTGATGCATTAATTACTGCTGCCGTGTCCTATATCGAGGAGTCACTTACTCGCTTCATGATTGCACCTAGCACTCTACCGAATGAGGCTGAGGAAACCGTTGAATACGGATATCATACTGATGCGAAACCCGGCAAGGCGAATGGACAAATCAGCGCCAATGGGTTTTTCTCAGCTCCACATATCGTAACCGGCAACAATGCCGCCGATATAGTGAAAGAGGCGAAGGCAAGAATTGCCGAAGCCCGTAAAGCTAAACGCCCTGCCAGCGTCGAGCTTAAGAAAAGCTTCGCACCAACGGTCTCAAAAATTAACGCCGGCGCTAAATCGATGAGTAACCCACGGGTAGGCTTCGAAGAGGCGGTCCTAACCGTGGTTGCCGCACTCTCGCAGCTTAAGCCAGCTGCTTACGACTACGATCTTGGATCGAATGTAGCGGTAGTGCCCGATTTACCAATCGAAGAATACGGTCCGTACATACGTATCATCCAGAAGCTACTAACTGGCGACAGCGATGGTTACTGGACGGGGCGCTACAAATCGAAAAAGTACGGACGACCACTTCTCTACAAGGGAAACTACCGAGGTTCACCGCGCGGTATTGACGTGGGCGCACTCGGTCTACTTGCCGCAATCGGTCGCTACGCCGCTGAGGCTACCGACCTCGACGAACAGGAAGCCCGACCAGTACTCGAGGCCATGGCCGGGCGACCTATTTACCTCTTCGCTAACGGTGGCTCAAGCCAGCAACGCTATGCACACCATCTCGTAGAGCTAGCACTGAGTGGAGCTTTACATGCTGCAGCAGAAGCCGTTAATCGCGTCGACATTATAAGTATCGACGGCAACAAATTCTCCGATCCAAAGTGGGATCGTTTCAAGATCTCGGCCGGACACTTCCTCACGCTGTTTGCGCCGGCCTACGCACGCGACTTCTTTGCCTTCCGGGCGAGCTACCCGCAGGCCTTTTACCCAATCTTCAATACCTACTTTATGCAAGTCGAGCAAATACCCCGCAGCATCGTCGAAAGTGCGGAGGCTTACGGCCAGCGCCTGAATCTATCGGCCTACATCGGAGCTCAAAACGCGATCCAGGACGACAAGCGTCGCGGCCGCAGTGGCCTATCGCTGAAGGAGTACAAGAATCGCATCCTCACCCAGCTCGAAAGCTCTATCGGGAGCGCTAAGTCGGGAGCCGACTTAATTAGTCGCCTGTCGACGATCGTTGGGCGGTCCGCTAATCTCGACTTTCCCGATGGCGCTAGCGAGTTCATGCGGGAGGCTATCGCCGGAGAGCACATCGACGTACAACAGGCCAAACAATTGGCTACAGCTTTTATGAGGCTTCAACCCCCCCAAAAGGAAATGGTGGCCGAGAGAGGTTCGGAAACACTGGTCGATCAGTCTTCCGAGGATAATAAGGACGCGGGAGGCGGCTTCGATTTGGACGCAGTCTAGCCGAATACACGCCCATCTATCCATAATTAACAATCATTGAAATGAAGATCAAATCCATTCTCGTTACGGCCGTTGCGCCATTCACCGACCACGCTGCCAATCGCGGCGAAAAACTCTTAGGTAACGCCTCCTCGATCAAGCGTAGGCCCGATGGCCGCGTGTATGTAAGCGGGCAAATGCAGCGCCACGCACTGTTTAGTGCCGTAGACCGGCTCAACCGAAGCGACGAGGGTGCCGGCGACACGTTCGTCGCGAACGGGGACGCCCCGACCACTAAAATCGATACCGATCTACGCAGTGATCTCGGAGGCTTTCTCGACACCAACAAAGGCGATTACTCAGGACGGCGTACGGCCCCGATCAGCGCTACTCCAGCGGTAGCACTGCGCGAGAGCGAGGTTGGGCGCGATCTCCTCGTGCGTCTAAAGATGGACAGCGATTCCGACGGGAAGAAGCAAGCGTTAGCGACGAACGAGTACAGCCAGCACGACGAGATGGTGATGAACTTCTCCCTCGACGTCGGAGCAGTAGGGACGGTACGAGAGTACACTTACGAGGATACCGCACACGTAGCGACGAGCTTCAGACACGCCATCGATGAAGTCGAGCACGCACGTCGGTGCCGACTTTTCTTAGAGGCCACTGGCAGTATTACCGATTACGCCAACCAAGCCCGCAACGCTGTAAGTGGCGAACCTAACCGGGTACTCATCGTGCTAGACCCCAAGCACAGCCGTAAAGCCGTACGCTACTGGAAGGACGAAACGACGGAACAAGAGCGCGAGAATATTCTCGCCGAGCTACGTGACCGTGGTGCACTCGTATTCGTGGGGGACGACCGAAATGGTGAGACACCCGTGTATCAAGCTTACAAGCAGGCACTCGAGGCCTTTGAGCGTAACGACTTGTACCGACCCGTCTAACGTAGCCTCATGTCAACTCAGAGACTGCTCCTCGGCAAACCCTCCGGGATACCGCTCGAGCATCACGAAGCGCACGTGATAGCCGAAGCGCTGGCGATCCTCGAAGCCTTCCCCTTTCTCGCGGAAAAGTACGCTCGCCTCACGTGCAGTGACTTGAAAGCACACGTGCTCGCAGCGGCTAAAGATCACGACCTCGGCAAAGCGCATCCGTTGTGGCAGGCCGGTTGCTGGAATGACTACATGCTGTATTGCGAGTGGCGTCGGAAGAGTGGACGCGATCCGAAGAGGGTAGATGCAGATGACTATAGAGCCTACGAACAGGCTGTAAATAGCGGAGGCTTACCCCGGCCTACGGGTTTGCTAAGGTCGGGTATCCGCCACGAGATGGCGAGCTTGGAGAAGATGAGAAACCGTAGCAACGAAACCTACGTTGCGGTGGCAGCCCATCACGGTAAGCTCGCCTCCCGATTCGAGAATCGATGGTTAAGCGATGGAGTAGGGGAGCGCTCCAAGGCTCAGCCACCTTTCGCTAAAACGTGGAAGGAGTTCAAGAAGGCAGGTGATAAGTTCTCAAAGGGTCGCAAGGATGAGCGACTGCTTACGGAGGTCATACGCGGACGCTACCGGTTCGACGTACCGCGTGCACTCCTTCAGCTCGCCGACACGCGCGCAAGTCGTATGGAAAGTCTCGGACGTGGTGCGCTGCCGAAATTCGAGTCGTGGTCATTCGAGTGGCCGTTCCCGTCGTACAAGCCGGTGCAAAAGCTCGCCCGGGAATGCGCCAAGAGCGACGATTGGGTGTCCATCCTGCGTGCGCCAACGGGTAGCGGGAAGACGGCTGCGGCGCTTCTGTGGGCAGACCATCAGATAAAACGTCAGCGTGCCGATCGGCTCGTGGTGGCAATGCCGACGCGGTTTACGTCTAACGCCCTCGCGAAGAGCGCCGAAGACCTCGTCGGTACGACAGGATTATACCACTCTTCGGCTTTCTTCAATCGTTATGGCGAATTAGACACCCAAGCCAAGGCACAGGCGCGCGAGCCTCACCTACTCGCGCAAAAATTGATAACTCCGGTTACCGTTTGTACCGTAGACCATTTGCTGATCTCGCTTACCGGTGCGCGCGAGCATCATCACAGCACGCTAGCCTTCATGGCTCACGCTGCCGTGGTCTTCGACGAGGCCGATTTCTACGATGGCTTCGTACAGGCTAACATTCGGTTCCTGCTAGACGCACTACGGGCACTGGAGGTGCCGGTGCTCATTATGAGCGCTACGGTGCCGGAGAGCGCCGGCAAGTATTACGGAGTGCCTTCCGAAATTATCGATGCAGACGAAGAAGAGGCTGCTGCCCAAGCTCCCCCACGTAGAAAGGTGTGCTACGGCGGGGAAGTAGCCCTACCTCCGGACGCCCACGACCATCTCGTGCGGATGCTTCGAGCCGGAAATGGTATTGTGTATGCGAACACTATCGCACGTGCGATGGCCTACTACGAGTATTTGCGAAAGCTGCAGGCCAAATACGATCCTAAGCAGCACACGGAGATCGTGCTTTACCACAGTCGCTTTACTGAGCCTCACAAAAAGTTGAAGGAGGAAAGGTTACTCGAGCTGCTCGGAGCAGAGGCTTGGGAGCAGGGTAGGCCGCAGGCTATCGCTATCCTCACCCAAATCGGGGAGATGAGTGTCAATATCTCTACGTCGAACATGTTGAGCGAAGCCTGTCCTTGGGATAGATTATCTCAGCGTATTGGTCGCCTCAATCGGTTTCGCGAAAGCGAAAATTTAAGTGTCGGGCAACTGGGAGCGGAGTGCGTCGTAGTCGCGCCGATGAAAGACGGTCGAATCTACCCCGCACCCTACGGAGAGTACAAGCGCGGGGAGGGCTGGCAAGTATCCCAGCCACTAGAACAAACGGTTTCGCACTTGAGGTCCCTGCCGGCGGCTGGCGTTGAGATTACACCTTCAGAAATGACTGCCTGGGTAAACAAACTCTATCCAGAGCCCGAGGAACCTTCGATCGCGGCAAGAGCCAACCTGAAATCGTACGAGCACCTCTTACGTGAATCAGTAATCGTGTTGCCTGATATACGTAGTGACGATGATCAGGCCAAAGCCTTCGATTGGAGCGCTCGGCAGATAGGTGCCCAGGCGACCGTGCTTACGGTCGCCGCTACAAGGATGGCGAGGTACAGCGATTGGCAGGAACACAAACTGCTGTACGGACTCGAGGTGCCAGTCTACATGGTAGACAAAGACACGCGCTTGAGTAACCAACAACTCTCGAAGTGCACCGTCGAGATCGGCTGGGGCGACGACCCTAGCGTAGAGACTTACTACTACGCTGCCGCGGGAGAAGAAGGTGCCGTATGCGACTTGCTCGGGAGGGAAGTATACAATGCAGAGCTGGGGCTATTCGGACTGTACCAGTCCAGCGACTCGAAGGCTGCACTCTCCGAAAACGACTTCGGGGATGCATAGCGCCCGCTCTTTCCCCGACGCCTCCCACCTCACCTACCTCCTCCTCTGCCCCCGCAAGCTGTGGCTCCATCACCACGGCATGCGCATGGAGGACAACTCTGCCGACGTACGCGCCGGTAAATACCTCGGCGCCACTGCCTACGCCCGTCGGGCAGGACGGTGGCGCGAGCTGCGCGTCGGCCCCGTAATTATCGATCACTACGACCCGCGCGAGCGTCTCATTCGGGAGGTGAAGAAGTCGCCGAAGCTGGAGGAGGCGCACCTCGCGCAGGTGCGCTACTACCAGTGGCACCTAGAACGGACCGGCGTACCCGGGGTGCGTGGCTTGATCGAATACCCCAAGCAGCGACGCACGACCGAAGTACCGGTTTTGGCGGAAGCCGACCGCGAACGCATCGATGCCTGGCTTACGGAAATTCAGGCAGTATGCGCCCTGCCCACAGCGCCCGCCGCCGTGAAGAAGTCGTACTGCCGCAAGTGCGCCTTTTACGAGTTCTGCTACGTCTGACCGGTTTTGCCGGAAGGCTTTTTCTAAACGATTTACCCATGGCTCGCGCTTACTATCTCTTCAATCCTGGGCGTATAAGTCGGGCCGATAATACCCTAAAGTTTACGCCTTTTGCTACGGAAAGCGAACCCGAGCCTAAAACCCGTTTCATTCCCGTCAATGACGTAACGGCGCTGTATGCCTTCGGCAGTCTCGACGCCAACTCAGCGCTGTATAACTTCCTCGGCAAGCAGCACATCCCCGTTCATTTTTTCGATTACCACGAGCACTACACGGGCTCGTTTAGTCCGCGCGAGCACCTGCTAGCCGGGAAGATGGTCATCGAACAAACGAAGGCTTACCTCAACCCTAAGCGGCGGCTCGCCGTAGCCCGGGCGCTCGTGGACGGCGCGACGTGGAACATGCTCAAGAATATCCGTTACTACGGCAACCGTGGGCGTGATCTCGCTATCGAAATCGAGCAACTAGAAGGCTTGCGCCAAAACTTGCCGAACGTGAGCGACGTGCCCGAGCTAATGGGTGTGGAGGGTAACAGCAGGCAGACGTATTACTCCGCTTTCGATAGAATCATAGACGGGTACGCGTGGGATGGGCGCAGGAAGCGTCCGCCGGTTAATGAGTTAAATGCACTGGTGAGTTTCGGGAATGCCATGTGCTACGCTGTCTGTGTGGACGGTATTTACAACTCGCAGCTCAACCCCACGATCAGCTACCTCCACGAGCCGGGCTACCGTCGGTATAGCTTGGCGCTCGACGTATCGGAGATTTTCAAACCGCTGCTCGTGGATCGTTTGATCTTCAGGCTTTGCAACAAGCGTGAGTTGCGGGCGGAGCACTTCGACTTCGTGGATGATGCGTGCTTTCTGAGTGAGCGCGGACGCAAGGTGTACTTGCGGGCATGGGAGGAGCGGCTCGATCAGACAATCGAGCACCGGACGCTCGGGCGACGTGTGAGCTACCGTCGGCTGATCCGTTTGGAGTGCTACAAGCTCGCTAAACACCTGCTGGGGATGGAGGAGTCGTACGAGCCGTTTCGGGCATGGTGGTAGGGAACGTGTGGTTGTGTGCGATCTTCGCGGGCGTGTACGTGATCGCGGTATATGACGTAGGGGCTGAACGAACGCAGCGGATGCTGAAGATCGGCCGGCGCTACCTCACCTGGGTGCAGAATTCGGTGCTGGAAGGTGAGCTCACGGAGTTGCAGCTTACGGAGATGGTAGATGCGATGTCGGCGGTGATGGTTGAGGGGTATGACTCGCTGATTCTCTTCAAGAATCGCGATGCACGTTGGCTCGAGAAGGAAGTGATTGGTGTGGAGAGGGGGGCGACGGACCAGTTTCTGTGAGTCGTCGCTGGTTGCGTGTTGAGGATCACCGACGACTAGTTCTTTAACAAGGAGGGTTATAAGTAATTGACAATCAGCAACTTCATGGAGTCGTCACTGACAAGGGGTAATTGCTGTACTGGAGGTTGACGTGAAAAGTGGTATATTTGTGGCCGGTTAGTAACTGATGAGTGCCTGAATATGAGTGGGCTATACATTCGGTTGCCGGCTCCATTAATCGCAGCTGATAGGAATTGAAACGGGAGTAACGCCGGGCGTCGGCGGCGGAGTTGCCGGCCATTAATCGCAGCTGATAGGAATTGAAACGTGTGGGACGCGGAGATCGTACCGAACGGATTTAACCCATTAATCGCAGCTGATAGGAATTGAAACGAGATCGGGTTGCCCGCCTGGTCGACCGACTCCCGCCATTAATCGCAGCTGATAGGAATTGAAACCGGGCTGCCTGGCGCGGGCCTTGGCGCCGTGAGCCGCCCATTAATCGCAGCTGATAGGAATTGAAACCAACTGACGAGCGTCTCGTCCCGCTCCTCCGCGTTCGCCCATTAATCGCAGCTGATAGGAATTGAAACTTGCTGCTGGCGGGCGATTTTAACCTGGTGAGCCGCCATTAATCGCAGCTGATAGGAATTGAAACGATCCGCCAAAAAAGCACGTCGAGTTTATTGACAAGCCATTAATCGCAGCTGATAGGAATTGAAACGTGTGAGATTCACGTGATCATGCGCCGGGACAGCGGCCATTAATCGCAGCTGATAGGAATTGAAACACGATTCGGACGACGGGCGGGGCGGTGGACGCTACGCCATTAATCGCAGCTGATAGGAATTGAAACGAGCGTAGTGGTCGCAGTCATGTGCACGCCGGTTCCCATTAATCGCAGCTGATAGGAATTGAAACGGAGGTGGGCGTGATGCACGCCTGCGGCCACGACACCCATTAATCGCAGCTGATAGGAATTGAAACGTAAAGCCTTCGGCAACTCCATCGATACCACCGCCGACCATTAATCGCAGCTGATAGGAATTGAAACGCGTTCCCGCGCCACGCGCCCTCACCAGCGGCGAAGCCATTAATCGCAGCTGATAGGAATTGAAACCTCGACTGACAGCCGGCCGGACCGACCGCAGTGAAGCCATTAATCGCAGCTGATAGGAATTGAAACTAACGCATCCGGCGGTCAGCCGCGCGGCGTAGGTTGCCATTAATCGCAGCTGATAGGAATTGAAACATTGCCCGCGGTCCGGAAGGTCCGCCGCGAACACATCCATTAATCGCAGCTGATAGGAATTGAAACAAGTCCACATCCTCCCCGCCCGCGTACGCCACCACCCCATTAATCGCAGCTGATAGGAATTGAAACGTGGAGTCGTCCGCTGCCCTCCGCGCCGAGCAGCCTCCATTAATCGCAGCTGATAGGAATTGAAACTGCCTCTTCGGCCACCTCAGTTGCCTCAGGGGCGTCCCATTAATCGCAGCTGATAGGAATTGAAACTGCGAAAGAGCCGAACGCCGACGGGGATGTAGAAGTCCATTAATCGCAGCTGATAGGAATTGAAACGGATCTTACTTTCAGGAAGGCGGCCGCCTGGCTGAGCCATTAATCGCAGCTGATAGGAATTGAAACAGCAAGATAAAGTTCCTGTGCGGCCAGGTCACCCCCCATTAATCGCAGCTGATAGGAATTGAAACATGGCGTACCCTTGTCCGGTAGGTACACGGTCGCCGACCATTAATCGCAGCTGATAGGAATTGAAACGCGTAGACCAACGCGTCACAGGTGTAGTCACGGCCACCCATTAATCGCAGCTGATAGGAATTGAAACGTGACCGCTTCCACGACGTAGGTGATTTCGAAGGATCCATTAATCGCAGCTGATAGGAATTGAAACGGTGGTGCTGGGCGAGTATGTTCCAGGGCACGATCCCCATTAATCGCAGCTGATAGGAATTGAAACCAAGATCGTCGCCCGCGCCGACGCGAGCGTAGTGTACCCATTAATCGCAGCTGATAGGAATTGAAACTGCAAGCCAATGTGTCTAACCCGCCCATTCGATTCTCCCATTAATCGCAGCTGATAGGAATTGAAACATGTCACAGACATGGGCGCCGCGATGGTGGAGATGGCCATTAATCGCAGCTGATAGGAATTGAAACTTCGGGTTCATAACCCACCCGCTCAATGCATACGCGCCCATTAATCGCAGCTGATAGGAATTGAAACGGATAACGATCGCCGGACAAAGCTTAGAGGTAGCCCTACCATTAATCGCAGCTGATAGGAATTGAAACGCAAGTTCGACACCCAAATGAAAACCCTTAACCTGCCATTAATCGCAGCTGATAGGAATTGAAACCAAGCTAAAGGAAGCGTTCATCGCGCCCGGGGTGCACCATTAATCGCAGCTGATAGGAATTGAAACTCGTAGTCGATCTTCTTGATCCGATCGTCGAGTTGCCATTAATCGCAGCTGATAGGAATTGAAACATAGTTTCATGTCTTCCTTCATCGACCCGCACGCGCCATTAATCGCAGCTGATAGGAATTGAAACACCCTACCGATACCCCTACCGAAACTGAGATAGACGCCATTAATCGCAGCTGATAGGAATTGAAACGAGTTGGGGGCAGGTCAGGCCAACACGCAATGCGACCATTAATCGCAGCTGATAGGAATTGAAACTCACGAATGCTGCCGGCACAGCCGAAACCTCTGCCTCCATTAATCGCAGCTGATAGGAATTGAAACAAAGAAGAGCTAGCGCGCAACCGCGTGCGTTCGGTGCCATTAATCGCAGCTGATAGGAATTGAAACAATTCAGACAGTTGACCAGAAAAAGTGTATATTTGTCCATTAATCGCAGCTGATAGGAATTGAAACTCGAGGATCGGGGTAGCCTTGGTGAATGGGCCAACGCCATTAATCGCAGCTGATAGGAATTGAAACGTATCAATGTGCAGTTGATGCATGGGTGTTTTTTTGCCATTAATCGCAGCTGATAGGAATTGAAACTGACGTTCGATATTAGGTTCGGTCCGGCGTCGGGGACCATTAATCGCAGCTGATAGGAATTGAAACTGCTAGCGAACGCCGACAGGTAGCGGTCCGTGGTCGCCATTAATCGCAGCTGATAGGAATTGAAACTCGTGTTGAACGCCGCCGCATTGGTCACCCCGTCAGCCATTAATCGCAGCTGATAGGAATTGAAACAGTACAACGGTGGCGGGGTAGTGGCTTGGGGTAACCCATTAATCGCAGCTGATAGGAATTGAAACTCTGTGATGTAAGACTTCCCGTCTGACGCCTGACCGCCATTAATCGCAGCTGATAGGAATTGAAACCTGCTCGGCGTGCACCCCGCGCCCGTGCTCGCGCGTCCATTAATCGCAGCTGATAGGAATTGAAACTTTCGGAAATTAGGATTGTTTCGCTGCTACGGTTCCCATTAATCGCAGCTGATAGGAATTGAAACGAAAATTCCACTTTAATACAACAAAGTGTGGGACACCATTAATCGCAGCTGATAGGAATTGAAACGCGCGCGCAACCGCGAACGCGGGGAGGGGGCTTAAACCATTAATCGCAGCTGATAGGAATTGAAACTTATTGCTTTTAAACATACCTTTATTGTCGTAAAAACCATTAATCGCAGCTGATAGGAATTGAAACTGTTCGGCGTGTATTCTAAGAGCCACACGTTACGTCCCATTAATCGCAGCTGATAGGAATTGAAACTCAATGGCGAGGGGATTGGTACAGCCAAAGGGCAGCCATTAATCGCAGCTGATAGGAATTGAAACGCCATACTAGCCGGTACTTCGACCTTCGATGCGGCGCCCATTAATCGCAGCTGATAGGAATTGAAACCCGCCAGTGAACCGGCCCTCGTTGTAGTGATACCTACCATTAATCGCAGCTGATAGGAATTGAAACTGAGGGCTATCGAGATTGCGGTTAGACCGTTGGCGTCCATTAATCGCAGCTGATAGGAATTGAAACCTCGGGGGACTCGGTCGACGAACACCGCCCCACCCCCCATTAATCGCAGCTGATAGGAATTGAAACCTTTCTAAATCGAAATGGCAGCTGTGGTATTCGGCCATTAATCGCAGCTGATAGGAATTGAAACCTGACACACAGTTTCGCCAGCGAATTTTGTCTTTATCCATTAATCGCAGCTGATAGGAATTGAAACTAAAATTGGGTTTTAATTTTGCGCGCGCGTTTGAATCCCATTAATCGCAGCTGATAGGAATTGAAACTTTTCGCCACCCTTCTCAGGCGCGTCCGCTTTGACCCATTAATCGCAGCTGATAGGAATTGAAACGGGGCTGCACGGTCTTAGTATCTGGCCCCGCGGACAGCCATTAATCGCAGCTGATAGGAATTGAAACTTTTCTAACTCTTCGCCGCTAGCCGAACGGATTATCCATTAATCGCAGCTGATAGGAATTGAAACGTTTTATTGTATCTTCTTATAATTAGGCTACAACCCCATTAATCGCAGCTGATAGGAATTGAAACTGTCTTAACCCCAAGGTGATCGCCTGGCCCGTGGTCCCATTAATCGCAGCTGATAGGAATTGAAACGTTAGGCGGCCGGGCACTAGTCTACGCTCGAAGTGCTACCATTAATCGCAGCTGATAGGAATTGAAACACTTCACCAGGGATTCCCGCGTTAGGCCCTTAATAACCATTAATCGCAGCTGATAGGAATTGAAACTTTTCGTATCCATCGCCCGCTCCATCGGAGCAATCGCCATTAATCGCAGCTGATAGGAATTGAAACCGAGTTACGCCGCGAGCGCCGCAAACTACGCCAAGCCATTAATCGCAGCTGATAGGAATTGAAACGATAGAGTATGCTCCGACCGCGAAGGCCGCGACGCCATTAATCGCAGCTGATAGGAATTGAAACTACTTCCGTGCAATCGTCCATGCACGCGCTCAATAACCATTAATCGCAGCTGATAGGAATTGAAACATAACGACGATATTATTTTGTCGGACGCGGTTAAGCCCATTAATCGCAGCTGATAGGAATTGAAACATATTTTGTTTCACGGTCGAACCGTCCGCCGGTTTTCCATTAATCGC